>NZ_CP012640.2:2400000-4800000 GCF_001412595.2 Massilia sp. WG5 | reverse complement strand
GCGCGGTCTGCCGGGTCGTCGCTCAGCATGATGTTACGCATCGCGAGAGCGATGTCATTCGCATCGTTCAGCAGGCGGGTCGTCAGCTCCAGGCGCGGAATCCGCTTGGCGACCAGCGTGTCCGTACCCTCGTTCACCTTGGCCAGATTGGCAAGCCCCAGCCCGACAACCAACACCAGCGTCAGGCAAATGAGGCCGAAGCCCATCCCGAGACGGGCCCCGATCTTCAAATCCGTGATTTGCATTCTTCTCTCCGAAACCATTAGTCGATGGCAAACGTATTGCTGAGTTTGCCTACAGTAAGGGAGATTACGGCGCAAAACAGGGTGAAGTCGATGGAGAAAAATTAACCCATGGCAATTTTTCTTATATGGTGAGTCTCTTCTGCAACAAATCAAACGATCGTTCGTTTCGTTTTATTTCTCCACAAAAAATCTGAAACGCGACTCGGTCGCATATGTCTCGCCCGGCCGCAGGATCGTGCTCGGAAATGCGGGCTGGTTGGGCGAATCCGGGAAATGCTCGGGCTCGATGGCGAAGCCGCTGCGGAACGGGTAGGCGCAGCCCTTGCCCTCCAGCGAGCCGTCGAGGAAGTTACCGCTGTAGAACTGCACGCCCGGCTCTTGCGTGAACAGTTCCAGCACCCGCCCCGAGCCCGGATCGCGCACCCGCACCGCCCGCGCCAGTTCGCGGCCGCCGGTCGGCCGCTCCAGCACGAAGCAGTGGTCGTAGCCCTGGCCGTTGACGAGTTGCTGATCCTGCTCGCCGATCCGGCTCCCGATCGTGCGCGACCGGCGGAAGTCGAAGGGCGTGCCCTCCACCGGGCGCAGGCCGCCGAGCGGAATCGATTCGGCGTCGATCGGCACGAAAGCGGCGGCGTCGATGCGTAGTTCGTGGCCGAGGATGTCGCCGCAGGCCTGGACGCCCGCAAGGTTGAAATAGCTGTGCTGGGTCAGGTTGACGGGGGTCGGCTTGTCGGTGGTCGCGGAAAAGCGCACCACGATCTCGTTCTCGTCGTTCAGGCTGTAGACCACCTCGGCGTCCAGGTTGCCCGGATAGCCCTCCTCGCCGTCCGCGCTGCGGTAGCGCAGCCGCAGTTCCCGGCCCTCGACGCTGGCCTGCCACAGCACCTTGTCGAAGCCGCGCGTGCCGCCGTGGAGGTGGTTGTTGCCGTTGTTCGTCGCCAGTTCGTATTCGTGACCGTCAAGCACGAAGCGGCCCTTGGCGATGCGGTTGCCGTAGCGGCCGATCAGGGCACCGAAATACGGACTCTCGCCCAGGTAAGGCTCGAGCCTGTCGAAGCCGAGCGCGACATCGGCCAGGCGGCCGTCGCGGTCCGGCACGTGGATCTCGGTGATGATGCCGCCGAAGTCCAGGATCCTGACGAGCATGCCGCTCCGGTTGGTGAGCGTGAATTGGGTGACTGGCGCGCCGTCGGGCAAGGTCCCGAACGGCGCCTGGGTGATGCCGGTATGCGCTTGCACGTTATGTCGTCCTCGTGGCCGGTCCATGGATGCTCGATCCTAGCATGGCCCCGGGCTGGGCTCGCGCGCCGTTGCACGCATGAATTTCTATCGTACGAGCCGCCGACACTGGCACAATGCGGCATGCCGCCTGCCTCCTTTGCCCGCTTCCGCGACCTCATTCTCGCTACCGATCCGGATGCCGTCGCCGGTCCGGACCGGATTCCCGCCGGCTTCCTGCTCGCCAGCGCCGGCCGCGTCAGCGCCCACTACATCCCCTTCGACCACGTGAACCTGCGGGCGCGCGTGGTCGTGGTCGGGATCTCGCCCGGTTTCGTGCAATGGAAGAACGCGGTGCGGGAGGCGCGCCGCCAGCTCGCCCTGGGCATGCCCGACCATGAGGTACTGCGCGCAGCCAAGTACACGGGCGCCTTCAGCGGCGCGATCCGCCCCAACCTGGTGGCCCTGCTCGACCACATCGGCCTGCAGCACTGGCTCGGCATCGCCAGCTGCGCCGGCCTGTTCGATACGGACGCCCACCTGATGCACGTGACCGGGGCGCTGCGCCAGCCGGTCTTCGTGGATGGCGCCAACTACAATGGCGCGAATCCGAACATGCTGACCACGTCCCTGCTGCAGGCCCAGTTGCTCGAGTACTTCGGCCAGGAGGCGGCGCAGCTGGCGCATGCGGTGTTCGTGCCGCTCGGCCCCAAGGTCGGCCTGGCGCTGTCCTGGCTGGCGCAGCGCGGCATCATCGACGAAAAACGCATCCTGCACGGCCTTCCCCACCCGTCCGGGGCGAACGCGGAGCGCATCGCCTACTTCCTCGGCCGCAAGGAGATGCATAGCCTGTCGAGCCGGACAAACGGCGCGCGGATTGACGCCGACCGCCTCGCCCTGCGCGAAAAAATGACGGATTTGGGCATGCCCCCGCTGCCCTAGCGCCGGGGCCGCTTGCGTGCTCCGCATATTGAACACCGCGTTTACACTGGAGCCGTCCAGTGTTCAGTCAGGCGACCATGTCAACTCTCTCGCGGGAATTCAACCAGCTCACCCTCGTGAACCTCGAGGACAAGCCCGCCGCCTTCTTCAAGGGCTTGATCAGGGCCAGCAGCACCGCCATCGTCATCAGCGACGCGCTGCAGGACGATAACCCGATCGCCTGGGCGAATCCGGCGTTCGAGGCGATGACCGGCTACGCCCTGGCCGAGGTAATCGGCCGCAACTGCCGCTTCCTGCAGAACAGCGACCGCGGGCAGCCGGAACTTGCCGGCATGCGCGAGGCCATCGCGGCCGGCCATCCCTACACCTGCACGCTGCGTAACTACCGCAAGGACGGCAGCCAGTTCTGGAGCCGCATGCACCTGTTCCCGGTGCGCGACACCGGCGGCGCGATCACCAATTTCGCCGCCTTCCTGGAAGACGTCAGCGTCGCCAACCAGGCCCAGGCCGAAGTGGCCTATGCCCGCGAGCGTCTCGGCACGGTACTGGACAGTATCTCGGACGGCTGCTTCTCGCTCGACCACGACTGGCGCTTCACCTACATCAACAGCAAGGGCGCGGCCTGGCTGGCGCGCGAGCCCGAGGAACTGCTGGGCAAGAACATGTGGGATGAATTCCCGGAAGGGGTCGGCGGTCCCTTCCACAAAACCTACCTGCGCGCGCTGGAGCGCCAGGAATACGCCAGCTGTGAGAGCTACTACGAGCCGCTGGCCAGCTGGATCGAGATACGCGTCTATCCCTCGAAGGATGGCCTGACGGTCTTTTTCGCGAATATCACCGAGCGCAAGGAAGCCGAGGCGCGACTGGTCCACATGGCGACCCACGACAGCCTGACCGGCCTGCACAACCGCTTCAGCTGCCTGCGCGCGCTCGACGAGGCGCTGGCGCGCGACGACATGGTCGGCGTGCTGTTCATCGACCTCGACCACTTCAAGGAAGTCAACGACGCCCACGGCCACCAGTCCGGCGACCTGGCCCTGCAGGAGATCGGACGGCGAATGGCCGCCTTCGAGGACGAGGACACCACGGTCGCGCGCATCAGCGGCGACGAGTTCGTGTTTGTCCTCACCAATGCCGAGCCCGAATCGGCAAAGGCGCTGGCGGCCGCGGTGCTGCAGCGGATGGCCGAGCCGATCGCGGTCGACCACCTGAAGGTCACGGTCGGCGCCAGCATCGGCATCGCGCTCGGCAAGGCCCGCGAGCACTCCGCGGACGAGCTGCTCAACAATGCCGACGCCGCCATGTACGCGGCCAAGGCCAACGGCCGCCATACCTTCAGCGTGTTCTCGCCGGCGTCGGCGCGCCTGATCAAGGAACGCCTGAGCTTGCGCCAGGAAGTCTTTTCCGCCCTCGAGCGGCGCCAGTTCGTGCTCTACTACCAGCCGCAGATCAGCGCCGCCAACGGCGCCGTGGTCGGGGCCGAGGCCCTGCTGCGCTGGGACCATCCGACGCTGGGCGTGCTCGCCCCCGGCATGTTCCTGTCGATGCTCGAGGATTCGCCCGCGATCACGGCGGTGGGGGCCTGGGTCTGCGAGGAAGCCTGCCGCCAGGCGCGCGAATGGGAGCTGCTCGGCTACCGCCTGCAGATGGCGGTGAACGTCTCGGCGCGCCAGCTCACCGACGAGAACCTGCCGCTGCTGCTGAAGAACCTGGTGGCGCACTACGGCCTGCACACCGAATGCATCAAGCTGGAAGTCACGGAGAGCATGCTGACCCAGGACATCGGGAAGGCGGCCGCGGTGCTGCGCTCGCTGCAGCAGGAAGGCTTCCGCATCGCCCTCGACGATTTCGGCACCGGCTATTCGAACCTGTCCTACCTGCGCCAGTTCCCGATCACCGCGATCAAGATCGACCGCTCCTTCGTGCAGGAGATCGAGCAGGACCGGCGCTGCCTGGACATCGTCAACGGCGTGATCGCCTTCGCCAAGTCGCTCAAGCTGGCCGTGATCTGCGAAGGGATCGAGACCGAGGCCCAGGCCAGCGCGATCCGCTCGACCGAGTGCGACGTGCTGCAGGGCTACCTGATCGGCAAGCCGATGCGCGCCAGCGAATTCCAGGCCCTGCTGCTGGCCCAGAGCGCGACGCCGCAGCAGGCCGATCCGGGGTGCGAGCAGGCGAATACGGGGAGCGGCTCGCCGGCCGGCTAGGCCGCTTCCGGCGCGCCTTCCGGCGCCGCCTCGCCGTTCCGCTCCACCTGGCGCTTGAAGAACCACAGACTCACCAGCATCAGCGCGATCGGCACCAGCGTCAGGTAGAACGCGAAGTGGCCGTTGAAGCGGCCGAACACATAGCCGGTGATCAGCGAGCCGGTGGTGCCGCCCAGCGCCGAGAAGATCACCAGCAGGCCGGTCATCGGCGCATGCTGGTGGCGCGGCAGCGAGGACAGCATCACCGAATTGATGCCCGGGTAGATCGGCGCCATGAACAGGCCCACCAGCGGGAACAGGAAGGCCGCCGCCGGCGCCGTCGACCAGCCGACGTTCGGGTCGTGCGCGATGCCGCGCGCCAGCGGCAGCGCCAGCAGCACCACCGCACCCATCGCCACCATGCAGCCCGCCAGCACCGGGAACCAGTTCAGGCGGCGCATCACGACCCCGGCCGAGAGGCGTCCCAGCGCCAGGCAGGCGGCGTAGATGCTGGTCACCTGCACGCTCATCGCCGCCGGCAGCTTCAGGATCTCGTTGTTGAAGGTCGGCAGCCAGGTGCCGACGCTCTGCTCGACCAGCACGTACAGGAAGGCCGTGAGCACGAACACGCACACCAGCGGCCGCATGAAGAGGCGCAGCATCCCGATGAAATCCGAGGCCGCGCCGCGGCTGTGCGGCGGCGCCGCGCTGCCTTCGTCGAAACGGGTCGACAGCACCAGCAGGAAGGTCGCGGCGCACAGGCCCGACAGCAGCCAGTACACGTTCAGCCAGCCGAGCGAGGCCGGGTCGTTCGAGTCGATGAAGAAACCGAAGATCCAGTAGGCGCTCAGCACCCCGACCATGAAGAACCCCTCCAGCATGTTGGTGATGCCGGCGTGCTGCTTGCGGTCCTGGGCCACCAGGCCGATCGACGAGTACACCGATACTTTGACCAGGGCGAAGGCCACGCCCACGCACAGGAACAGCAGCTTGGCGGTGGCGAAGCCAGGCAGCATCGGCATCGCCAGGGTGGCGCAGCCGACGATGGCGAGCGCCACCAGCATCGCGTTCTTGTAGCCGAAGCGCGGCAGGGACGAAGCCACCAGGAAGGACACCGCCGCGATCGGCAGGTCCTTGAAGCCTTCCAGCACGCTGGCCGAGCTCTTGTCGATGCCGTAGCTGTTGATGACCTGCAGGATCACCGTCCCGACGCTGTTGAGCAGGATGGCGAACACGAAATAGATCAGAAAGAGTGCCAGCAGGATGCGTCGGTTGTTCACGGTGTCTCCGTTATATATTTTTATGTTGGACTCTGAAAAAGGCCTCCAAAACCGTAGCGAGCATCGCAGGCCGAAAGTGCAACGCGCAGTAGGTTTGCGAGGCCCTTCAGTAGTCGCCGAGCCTGAATTCCCGCATCGACGGGATGATGTAGTCGGCCCGCGCCAGTATCTGCGGGTCGCCCACGCCCACCGCGCGCATCCCCGCATCCTTGATCGACGCCACCCCGGCGGCCGCGTCTTCCACGCCCAGGCAGTCGGCGGGCGCGATGCCCAGGTGGCTTGCCGCGGTCAGGAAGATCTCCGGGTGCGGCTTGCTGTTGGCGATGGTGGCGGCGTCGACCACGTCGTCGAAGCGGTCGCGGATGCCGAGGCGGTCGAGCACCGTGAAGGCGTTCTTGCTGACCGAGGCCAGGCCGATCTTCAGGCCGGCCGCGCGCACCTGTTCCAGCGCGCGCAGGGCGCCCGGCAGCAGGTCGTCCGGGGTCATGGTCGCCACCAGTTCCTGGTAATGCGCATTCTTGGCGTCGGCCAGCCGCAGCTTCTCCTGCGCCGTGTAGCTGCGCGGCGCGCGCGCCAGGATCAGCTCCAGCGATCCCATGCGGTCGACGCCCTTCAGTTCTTCGTTGAAGGCTTCGTCGAAGGGCGCGCCGATGCCGTCGGCCAGGCGCTTCCAGGCCAGGTAGTGGAAACGTGCGGTGTCGGTGATGACGCCGTCGAGGTCGAAGACGACGGCCTTGAATCTGCTGCTCATGTGTTTTCCTCCATGCGGATCTCGGATTGCTGCGCGCTGAGCGTGAGCTTGCGGCCGCGATGGGACAGGCTCAGCTCCGTACCCTGCAGCAGGCGATAGACGGCGGCGCCGCCGGCATCCACCTCGACGCCCAGCAGGGCGCCATGCACGTGCACCTTGAAGCGGTAGCCCTGCCATTTTTCCGGCAGCACCGGGGCGAAGCGCAGCCCGGCGTCGTCGATGCGCATGCCGGCGAAGCCGTAGGCAACGCCCAGCCAGGTGCCGGCCATCGCCGCGGTGTGCACGCCGTATTCCGTATTGCCGTGGGTGTTGTCGAGGTCGAGGCGCGCAGTCTCCATGAAATAGGCGTAGGCCTTGTCGTGGTAGCCGACTTCGCTCGCCACGATGCTGAAGATGCAGGACGACAGCGACGAATCGTGGGTCGTCACGCGCTCGTAGTAATCGAAGTCGCGGCGCTTGTCGTCCAGCGAGAATTCGTTCGACAGCAGCAGCAGGGCCAGCACCACGTCGGCCTGCTTGCAGACCTGGCGGCGGTAGATCACCAGCGGGTGGTAATGCAGCAGCAGCGGATAGTTTTCCTGCGGTGTGTTGGCGAAATCCCAGGGCTGCTTCGACAGGAAGCTGTCGTCCTGCTCGTGGATGCCGAGTTCCGCGTCGTAGGGCAGGCGCATGGCGGCGGACGCCGCGCGCCAGGCCGCGATCTCGCCCTCGTCCAGCTCGACGGCGGCGGCCACGCGCGCATAGTCGTCCGGGCGCTCGGCGCGCAGGCGCCCGGCCACGTCCGCCGCGAAGCTCATGTGCATGCGCGCCATCGCGTTGGTGTAGTAGTTGTTGTTGACGACGGCCGTGTACTCGTCCGGCCCGGTCACCGCATTGATGCAGAAGCGGCCCTGGCGATCGTAGTTGCCGATGTCGGTCCAGATACGCGCCGTCTCCAGCACGATCTCGGCGCCGTACTGCGCCATGAAGTCGAAGTCGCCGGTCGCCAGCAGGTAGAGGCGGATCGAATAGGCGACGTCCGCGTTGATGTGGTACTGCGCGGTGCCGGCCGGGTAATAGGCCGAGCACTCCTCGCCGGCGATGGTGCGCCACGGGTAGAGCGCCCCCTTCCCGATCGCCATCTGGCGCGCCCGCTCGCGCGCCTTGGGCAGGGTCGCATAGCGGTACTGCAGCAGGGCGCGCGCAATCTCGGGCTTCGAGAACAGCAGGAAGGGGAACACGTAGATCTCGGTGTCCCAGAAGTAGTGGCCTTCGTAGCCCTCGCCCGTCACGCCCTTGGCGGCGATATTCGTGCGGCCATCGCGGCCCACCGACTGCAGCAGGTGGAACTGGTTGAAGCGCACGCCCTGCTGCAGGGCGTCGTCGCCGTCGATGCCGACATCGGCCTGGTCCCAGAAGTCGGCCAGCCAGGCCGCCTGCTCGGCAGCGAGGGCCTCGAAGCCGGCCCGGGCGGCGCTTTCCAGCTCGGCGCGCGCGTGCGCCGCGACCTGCCCGTCCGCCATGTCGCGCGAGGTGGCGTAGGCAATGAACTTGTGCAGGACCACGGTGCCGCCCTGGACCGCATCGAGTTCGAAGGCGTGGCCGTTGTCGGTGTCTTCCACCGTCGCGCCGGCGCGGTCCAGGCGCGCCTCGGTGGCCGTCGCCAGCAGGAAACCGCTGTGGCGGGTGCGCTGCAGCACCAGCATGCCCTGGGGCGTGCGCTGCCGCTCGACCGGCAGCAGGCTGGGGCCGGTGATCGCCGAGCCGACCCGCGGGTCGTCGCCGGCCTGCAGGTTCGTGACCTCGCTGTCGATCTCGGCGACCAGGCGCAGGCGGCCCGAGAAGTTCAGCGGCGTGACGGCGACCTCGATCGCGGCGACATGCTTGCGCTCGAGGCAGACCAGGCGCCGGCTGGCGATGCGGACCCGCTTGCCGCCATCGGTCTCCCAATCGACCGTGCGGCTGAGCAGGCCGGTGCGGAAGTCGAGTACGCGCTCGTAGTCCAGCACCTTGCCCTGCTCCAGGCCGAAGGTCTCGCCGTCGATGGCGATGCCGACGCGCTTGGCGTTCGGCACGTTCAGCATGAATTCGTTGGTGCGCGCCAGGCCGTAGGCGTTTTCCGGATAGACGATCGGCTCGGACTCGTAGAAGCCGTTCAGGTAGGTGCCTTCCAGGGTCTGGCCCTTGGGCGCCGGATTGCCTTCCTCGGGCGTCCCGCGCATCCCGATGTAGCCGTTCCCCAGCGTGAACAGGGTCTCGCGCAGGAAACGGGCGCCCGGCTCGACGGCGCGTTCGCGGATGCACCAGGGCTCGGCGGCGATGCCCGGCAGGAGCGCGATGTTATCGATATCATTCATAGGCATGCTGGTTCGCTCAGTGAAGGGTTCAGGTCAGCTCGGTTCAGCTCAGTTCAGGTCTGACGCACGATCAGGGTCGTGGGCAGCATTTCGGATTGCGCGGGGCGGCCTTCGATCATGGCCAGCATCTTCCGGGCGAGCAGCACGCCGCCGTCGCGCAGGTATTGGTGCACGCTGGTCAGCGGCGGCACGAAGCTGGCCGCGCCCGGCGTGTCGTCGTAGCCGACGACCGAAATATCGTCCGGCACGCGCAGCCCGGCTTCGGTCAGGGCGCGGATCGCGCCCATGGCCAGCAGGTCGCTGGCGGCGAACAGGCCGTCGCAGCTGTGGCCGGCCTTCTTCTTCAACAGCGCATTCACGCAGTCGAAGCCGGCCTCGAAAGTAAAAGCCTTGGGCCGCAGGATGTGCACCGTGGCGCGGCCGGACAGCGTATCGACGAAGCCGGCGCAGCGTTCCTGCACCTCGGCGTGGTCGACGTCGCCGACGAAGACCAGCTTGCGGCGGCCCTGCTCGAGGAAGCGTTCGGCGACGCTGGCCCCGCCCTTGCGGTTGTCGCTGCCGACGACCACGTAGCTGGAGCCGGCTTCCGGCGCGCCCCATACGACCAGCGGCATGCTGCTCTGCTGCAGCGCACGCACCGCCTCGCCGTGCGAGCCCTGGCCCAGCAGGATCAGGCCGTCGGCGCCCTGCACCGGCGCGGTGTCGAGCAGCTGGCGCGAGGTCAGCACCACGCTGTAGCCGGCGGTCGTCAGTTCCTGGGTGATGCCGCCCAGGAGCTCGAGCGGATACGGGTCCGACATCGGCCGTCCCTTCACCGGGGTCATCTCGACCACCACCGCCACCGAGTACGAGCGGCGCATGCGCAGGTTGCGGGCGCTGATGTTGAAACGGTAGCCCTGCTCGGCGGCGATCTTGCGGATCTTTTCGCGGGTCTGCTCGGTCACCAGCGGGCTGTCGCGCAGCGCGCGCGACACCGTGATGGTGGACACGCCGGCCACGCGCGCCACATCCTCCATCGTCACCGTGGTATCGCGTGCAGGACGCGGCTTCGCAGCCACCGTTTTTTTCGCTTGCGTCATCAAATTCTATGTAATCCAAGAGTGCCTGAGCCGGCACGGCATTATGACAGATTTCTTTGCTTTGTCGACAAAAAATGACATCGATAACAATTACGTTGACATCGATAACATTCCTTGTTTCAATAGCACGACTTTGCTTGTCGAAGAGTAAAGCGCCTGGCAAAGCCCTCAGGGCAAGGCGCACCGTCGAAGACAGTACGCCGGTACGGCGAGACGGTGCAACGCAGCCATGAGGGGTTTGGCAGGCGCACAAGATTCGACAGCGCAGCGGGGAGGAGACGCCCCGTAAGTAGCCGGATTCCCCATCCTAAAACGAGAGCCTACACATGAAAAATCACCTTCCTTTCCCGGCCCCGCAGCTGTCGGCCGTGGCCCTTGCCGTGCTCGCCCTGGTCGCCCAGTCCCAGGCCATGGCCCAGGAATCCTCTCCCCTGCCCCCGCAGGCCAATGCGCAGAACGAGATGCAGCAGGTGGTCGTGACCGGCACCGCCTCGGCCTCCGGCACACGCAAGATCGACACCAGCTTTTCGATCACCACCGCCACCGAAGAGCAGCTGAAGGCCGCGGCGCCGACCAGCACCGCCGACGTGCTGAAGATCGTGCCGGGCGTGTACGCCGAAGCCACCGGCGGCCAGTCGGGCGCGAATATCGAAGTGCGCGGCTTCCCCTCGGGCAGCGACTCGCCCTTCGTCTCGGTGCAGATGAACGGCAACCCGATCTATCCGGTGCCGGTGCTGTCCTTCTTCGAGGGCTCGTCGGCCTTCCGCCTGGACGACACCATCGAGCGCGTCGAAGTGCTGCGCGGCGGCCCGAGCACCATCTATTCGGTCGGCCAGCCTGGCGCGACCATGAACTTCATCATGAAGAAAGGCGGCGACACGCCTGAAGGCAACCTGCGCTTCACCACCGGCACCGGCAACCTGCGCCGCGTCGACGGCGTCTACAGCGGCAAGATCGCCGAGGGCTGGTATGGCATGATCGGCGGCTTCTACCGCACCACCAACGGCGTGCGCGACGCCGGCTTCCCGGCCGACGATGGCGGCCAGCTGTCGGCCTCCCTGACCCGCAAGCTGGACCAGGGCGAGCTGACCCTGTACGCGCGCTCGACTTCCGACAAGAACGCCTTCTACACCGGCGTGCCGCTGATCTCCTCGAACAACGGCCACACGATCTCGTCCTTCCCCGGCTTCAACCCGCTCACCGGCACCCTGATGAGCAACGAGATGCGCAACTTCACGGTCGAAGCCGGTCCGGGCAAGACCCTGAACTACGACTTGGGCAACGGCCGCGGCCTGAATTCGAACCTGATCGGCGCGGACTTCCAGCAGAAGCTGAACGGCTGGGATGTGTCGAACAAGCTGAACTACTTCAGCGGCAACCTCGACACGATCGCCATGTTCACCGGTAACAACCCGCTGACGGCGGCCGATTACCTGGCGCAGGCGATCGCGGCCAACAACGGCAATGCGGCCACGCTGGCGGCGGCCGGCGGCGTCAGCGCCACCGGCGGCGCGCTCACCTATACGAGCGGCGGCGCCGCGGTCGCGCCGAACCAGCAGGTGGTGCAGGCCGGCCTGTGGGCGGTCGAGAAGAAGCTGCGCTCCTTCACCGACGAATTCCGGGTCAGCAAGGATATCGGCTACAACAACACCTTGACCGTCGGCGCCTACTTCGCCAACTATTCCTCGCACGACGTCTGGTACCTCGGCAACAGCCACCTGATGACGGCGACCCCGAACGCCCGCCTGATCAACGCGAAGCTGAACAACGGCGTGGTCGTGTCCAACAACGGCACCGACGGCAATGTGTTCTACGCGCCGATCGCTTCGTACAACGGCGACAACACCGCCGGCTTCATCGCCGACGAATGGCGCATCAGCGACCGCATCAAGGTCGATGCCGGCATGCGCCACGAGCGCCAGCGCATCTCGGGCTCGATCTCGAACCTGACTTCCGCCGACACCGACAACAACCCGCTGACCGTCTACAACAACGGCACCTCGCAGCCGAACGGCAGCTATACCGGCCTGTCGCGTTCGGATTCGGCGAACTCGTTCACGGTCGGCGGCCTGTACAAGCTGACCGCCGATGCCAGCGTGTTCGTGCGCGCCAACCAGGGCCACACCTTCGTCTACTTCGACGACCTGCGCAATGCCGGCAGCCAGGAGGTGGTCAATGACCGCAACCGCGTGCCGAACCCGAAGGTGACCCAGTACGAAGTCGGCTTCAAGACCGCAACCCCGCTGTACAGCGCCTACGTGAACGCCTTCTTCACCGACTTCACCGGCATCTCCTTCCAGCAGATCACCACCACCGACGTGCTGTACTCGGTCAGCGGCTCGAAGGGCAAGGGTGTGGAATTCGAACTGGCGGTGCGTCCGATCACGGGCCTGCAGCTGCAGCTGACCGGCGACTGGCAGGATTCGACCTACAAGGACAACCCGGCGATCAACGGCAACGCCGTGCAGCGCCAGCCGAAGTTCCAGTACCGCTTCTCGCCGAGCTACCGGATCCCGGTGGGCGACATGGCGTTCAAGCTGTACGGCACTTACTCGCACATCGGCAGCCGCTGGGCCGACCAGCAGAACACCCAGTACCTGCCGTCCTATGACACGCTCGACCTCGGCATCCTGGCCGAACTGTCCGACAAGCTGGAACTGCGCCTGAGCGGCAGCAACGTCAACAACGAGCTCGGCCTCACCGAGGGCAATTCGCGCCTGGTCGGCGCCAGCAGCGGCCCGATCAATGCCCGCCCGATCTTCGGCCGCACCTGGGAAGCGTCGCTCAACTACCGCTTCTGAACGAAAGCAGTCTCTCTCTGTTGTAACCCTCTTGGCGGACCTTCGGGTCCGCCTTTTTTATGCCGCGCGCCTTTATTCCGCACTATCGGCCAGCTTGCCGCGCAGCCGCTCGAGCTGCCCCTTGAGCGCCAGCAGATCGCCCGGCGCGCAGGCTGCCGCGCACAGCAGCTGTTCCTGGATCGCGGACGCCTGCTGCGCCAGCGCGCGGCCGGCGTCCGTCAGGCTGACCACGACCTGGCGCTCGTCGGCGTTCGAGCGCGCGCGCGCCACCAGGCCGCCCGCTTCCAGGCGCTTGAGCAGTGGCGTCAATGTGGCCGAGTCGAGGAACAGCCGGGCGCCGATGTCGGACACCGTCACGCCGTCGCGCTCCCACAGCACCAGCATGACCAGGTATTGGGGATAGGTCAGGTCCAGCTTGCGCAGCAGCTTGCGGTAGACCTTGTTCATCGCCAGCCCGGTCGAATAGAGGGCGAAGCAGAGCTGGTCGTCCAGCAAGGGAGGTGGGTTCGGATTCATGGAAGAAATGGTAGATCGCGCGCTATGCAAGTGCAAGCGATGCGTCACCCGCGGCCACCCGGTTGCGGCCGCCCGCCTTGGCTTGGTACAGCTGGCGGTCCGCGGCCTCGACCCAGGCGCCGTCGGTTTCGGCGCCGGCCGGGCCGGCCGCCACGCCCAGGCTCAGGCTGACCTTGCCGGTCGGGCCGTCGGCATGTTCGATCGCCAGCGCGGCCACCGCGGCGCGGATCGTCTCGGCCACCGTCAGGGCGCCTTCGAGGTCGGTCTCCGGCAGGATCACGGCGAATTCCTCGCCGCCGTAGCGCACCGCCAGGTCGCCGGGGCGGCGCACCCCGGCCGCGATCGCCACCGCCACCTTGCGCAGGCAGTCGTCGCCCGCCACGTGGCCGTAGCGGTCGTTGTACTTCTTGAAACAGTCGACGTCGGCCAGGATCAGCGCGAACGAGGCGCCGGTGCGGCGCGCCCGCGCCAGCTCGCGCCCGAGCGTCTCTTCGAACATGCGGCGGTTGGCCAGCCCGGTCAGGCCGTCGCTTTCGGCCTGCACCTTCAGGGTCTCGTTGTGGCGCTCCAGCGCGGCGCCGGCCTCGCGCAGTTCGTCCTCGAGCTGTTCGCGGCTGCGGATCTGGCGGACCATGCGCGCGCCGCCCCAGGCCAGCACGGCGATCGCGAACGCCACCACGCAGCTCATCTTGATCGCCGCCACCCACCAGTCGTCGAGGATCTCGTCCTTCGACTGGGCGCTGAGGACCAGCAGCGGATAGCCGTCCAGGTGGTGGTAGCTGAACAGGCGCTCGATGCCGTCGATGCCCGACTTCAGCAGCGCGGTGCCGACCGGTCCGGTATTGCGCAGCATCTGGAACACCGGCCCCTTGCTGATGTCGGTGCCGATCAGGCCTTCCCGGTACGGGCGCCGGTAGAGCAGCGTGCCGTCGTCGAGGGCCAGTGCGATGCTGCCCTCGCGGCCGACGTCGAAGCTGTCATAGAAACGGCCGAAGAAGCCGAGGTCCAGGGTCACCAGCGCGACCCCGCCGAAACTGCCGTCCGGACGGTCGATGCGGCGCGACACCGGGATCACCAGCGCGCCGCTGGACCGGCTGCGCACCGGCTTGCCGACGTGGGTGCGGCGATCGAGGTGGGACTGGTGGTAGCGAAAGTAATCGCGGTCGGCATTGTTCGCCTGGACCGGATGCGGCAGCGCGGTGACTTCCCAGCTGCCGTCCGGGCCGTACACGAACAGGCCGTGCACTTCGGCGGAATGGGCGGCGATGTGCACGAAGCGCCGGTGCAGGCGCTCGCCCGCCGCGCCGGCCGCGCCGTCGTGCTCGACGCGCTCCACGGTCTCGGCCAGGATCGCATCGGCCACCTTGAACGAGGTCTCGGCCTGGGCCGCCAGCGCGCGCGCCATGTTCGCTGTGCTGGCCGCGGTCTCGGCCAGCTGGCCCTGGCGCGCCGTCCACAGGCTCCAGCCGTGGATGCCGACCAGCAGCACGCAGAACGCGGCCAGCAGGGCGATCGAGCGGCCGACCAGCGGACGGCGGACGCGGTTCAGGTGCTTCAGGCGGGGCGCGGAACCCGGCGGCATCGATTGGCGGTTCAATGCCCGCCGGCCAGCAGTACCGTGGCGGTGTCGCGCCCTTCCCGCTTGGACTGGTACAGGGCTTCGTCGGCCGTGTGCGCCAGCGCGGCCTGCTCCGGACGGGCCGACCAGGCGATGCCGATGCTGGCCGTGACGCGGCGCGGCTGGCCGTCGACCAGGAAGTCGGCACGCAGCGCTTCCAGCAGCTTGTCGGCGATGCGGCTGCACTCGCGCGCCGAGCCGACCTGCTCGAGCACGATCACGAACTCGTCGCCGGCCAGGCGCGCCACGGTGTCGGTCGTGCGCACGGTGCTCGAGAGCCGCTTGGCGAATTCGCGCAGCACGGCGTCGCCGCTGGCGTGGCCGAGGCCGTCGTTGATCTGCTTGAAGTGGTCGACGTCGAGATAGACCAGCGCCATCGCCATCGCGCTGCGGCGCGAGCGCGCGATCGCCTGCGCCAGGCGCTCCTCGTAGCTGCGGCGGTTCGGCAGGCCGGTCAGGTGGTCCGCGTGCGCCAGCGCGTGCAGTTGGCGCTCGTATTCGCGGGCCGAGGTGGCGTCGGTCGACAGCACATAGATGCCATGCACCTGGCCGTCGCGCACGTGCGGCAGGTAGGTGGTGCTGATCACGCGGCGGCGTCCGCGGCGCTCTTCCTCGATCTCCAGCGCCGAACCGTGGCCGTCCAGGCAGCGCTCCAGGGCCGCGCGGCGCGGCGCGAAGAAGGCTTCGCCCATCGCTTCGGCAACGGTCTTGCCGAGCATGTCGGCGCTCTTCACGCCGAACCATTCCTGGTAGCGCTGGTTGGCGAAGCCGTAGCGCAGGCCGGTGTCGATGTAGGCGATCAGGGCCGGCACGTTGTCGGCGATGGTGCGCAGGCGCTCCTCGCTCTCGATGACGCGGGCGCGCGACTCGGCCAGCTCGCTGACATCCTTCATCGCCACCACCGCGCCCAGCGGCTCGCCGTTCGGGCCCTTCAGCGCGCGGCCGCTGGCCAGCACCCGGTGCGCGCGCTGGTCGCGCTGCCCATCTTCCCGCCGGTCGTCGCGCACGACCACCATCGGCACATCCTTGACGTTCTCGCCGCGCAGGGCGCGCGCCAGCGGGATGCGGGCCTCCTCCAGCGGCGTGGCGCCGTCTTCCTCGAACAGGCGGTAGTGCTGCGCCCATTCCACCGCCTTCAGATGAGCGATGTCCATGCCGTGCAGGTCACGCGCGGCGCGGTTGAACAGGGTCAGCGCGCCGTCGGCGCCGCAGGCGACCACGCCGACATCCACCGATTCCAGCACCGCATCGAGCAGCTCCTGCTTCTGCATCAGGGCCTGCTGGGCCAGCATGCGCTGCTGCGCTTCCTGTTCGAGCAGGCGGTTCTTGGCATGCAGTTCGCGGGTGCGGTCCTCGACCCGGCGCTCGAGCTGGACGTTCAGCTCGCGCAGCGCCATCTGGGCGGCGTCGCGCGCCGCCACCAAGACGCCGCGATTCATTTCGTCCTGCACCATCTGGGCCAGGTCGCGCAGCATGCGTTTCTCGGCATCGCCGAACTGGCGCGGCTGGCGGTCGATGACGCACAGGGTGCCGAGCGGCTGGCCTTCCACGCTGTGCACCGGCTGGCCGGCGTAGAAGCGGATGCCGGGCGAACCGACCACCAGCGGGTTGTCGACGAAGCGTTCGTCGAGATGGGTGTCGGGCACCACCAGCAGGTCGTCGAGCGCGACCGCATGACTGCAGAAGGACATGGAGCGCGGGGTCTCGAGGGCGTCGAGGCCGACGCGCGACTTGAACCATTGGCGGTCCGCGTCGACCAGGGACACCAGCGCGATCGGCGCCTGGAACGCGGTGGCGGCGAGACGCGTGAAGCGGTCGAAGCGGTCTTCCTGCGGCGTGTCGAGCACGGCCACGGCACGCAAGGCCTTCACGCGCTCCTGTTCTGCGAGTTCTTGTTGACTGAGCATGAAACATCCTTGCCGCGACGCGGCGAAGAAAAGAACCGGCAGGATCGAGGCCGGCGGTCGGGGATTAAGGCTGGGCGACGGGCTTGCCCGGGGACAAAAGATTCTAGTCGATTCAAACGGGCTGTGCAGCATCTCCGGTAACATTTCTATGTGGAAACCATTAATCCAGTTTCAACACAAGTGATGGATTGTATAACGAAAATATTTGTGAGAATTCAACAAATTTGATTTCCTTATGTGAAGTTTTCAGAGGTGTAGGAGGAGCGCAACGCTCGACGATGCGTGCATCGGATGGCTCGTCCACGACGCTGGGCTTCAGACTGGCTGAGTGGGGTTTGCGCAACAGAAATAGCTCGCCATGGCCGCCTGTCGAAAAACTTTACACTCAGGCAAATAATTAATCTGATTCCTAAAGTAAATATTTGTTTTATCGAAAGATTTTTTATCTGGAACGATAGTTGCTTCACGTTTAATAACTATAACTAGGAGAAAACATGAAACGTCAACTGTCGATTGCCGCGCTGGTGCTGCTGTGCGCTAGCTCGGCCAGGGCCAATATCGTCGAGAACGGCGGTTTCGAGTCCGGCGCCAGCGGCTGGAACGTCGCGGGGAATGTCGAGGTCTTTTCGATGACCGGTCCTTCCTACTTCGGCGCGGGCAGCACCGCCAGCAACGGCGCCGGCATGGTCGCCTTCAATGCGGGCGACACGGCCGGCGACGGCCTGCTCTCGCAGCGGATCGCTACCCAGGCCGGCCAGGCCTACACGGTCAGCTTCGACTACGGCCTGACCGACTGCGACGCCGCATGCACGCAGCAACTGCGTGTCGGCGTGGTCGGCGCCTATGGCGACAGCCTGCTGGACACGACCGCCGTTGCCCGCTTCGGTCCGGAGCTGGCGCGCTACAGCTTCAGCTTCATTGCAGACGGCGACAAGGCGATGCTGGAGTTCCACGATTTTTCCGGCAACCAGACGGTTTCCCTGGATGGTGTACTGGATAACGTCGACGTCTCGGCCAAGGTGCCGGAACCGGGCTCGCTCGCCCTGCTGGGCCTGGGCATGCTCGGTATCGGCGCTTTCTTGCGCCGCGCCCGCCGTATGTGTGTCATCTAACCGAGCAGGAAAGGCCGACCTCGTAAGGTGGACGCTTCACCGACGAAAGGACGGCCATGGCCCCTCACCAGCAGCATCCGATCCGCCTGCGCATCAACGGGCAGGAGCGGGAATTCGACGTCGAATCCTGGGTTACCCTGCTCGACCTCCTGCGCGAGCGCGCCGGGCTGACCGGCACCAAGAAAGGCTGCGACCATGGCCAGTGCGGCGCCTGCACCGTCCTGCTCGACGGCCGGCGCGTCAATTCCTGCCTGACCCTGGCGGTCATGCAGGATGGCCATGAGGTCACCACCGTCGAGGGCCTGGCCCGGGGCGACGCCCTGCATCCGCTGCAGCAGGCCTTCATCGACTGCGACGCCTTCCAGTGCGGCTACTGCACGCCGGGCCAGATCTGCTCGGCCGCCGGCCTGATCGCCGAAGGCCAGGCCAGGACCATCGCCGACGTGCGCGAACTCATGAGCGGCAACGTCTGCCGCTGCGGCGCCTATCCGCAGATCGTGCGCGCGGTGGCGCAGGTGCTGGAACTGGACGCCTCCGCCCTCGACGGCGGACAGCCCTTCACGACCGGCCCGGTGCTCGCATGAACCCGTTCTCGTTCACCCAGCCGAAGGACATCGGCGGCGTGCTGGCCGCCCTCGCCTCCGCAGGCGCAAGGCCGATCGCCGGCGGCACCAACCTGCTCGATTTAATCAAAGAAGGCGTCATGACGCCAGATCAGCTGGTCGACATCAACGCCATCGCCCCGGCCGGCCTGGACCGCATCGAGGAAGCCGACGGCGGCCTGCGCCTGGGCGCCCTCGCCCGCAATGCCGATACCGCCTACCACCCGCTGGTCCGCGACCGCTATCCGCTGCTGTCGAGCGCGATCCTGGCCGGCGCTTCGCCGCAGCTGCGGAACATGGCGACCAACGGCGGCAACCTGCTGCAGCGCACCCGCTGCGTCTACTTCTACGATGTCGGCGTGCCCTGCAACAAGCGGGAGCCCGGCACCGGCTGCCCGGCCAAGCACGGCATCAACCGCCAGCTGGCCATCCTCGGCACCAGCGAGCAGTGCATCGCGACGCATCCGTCCGATATGTGCGTGGCCCTGCGCGCGCTCGACGCCGTGGTGCACGTGCGCTCCGCCGCGGGCGGGCGCGAGATTCCCTTCGCCGACTTCCACCGCCTGCCCGGCGACCGTCCGGACCTCGACAGCACGCTGCAGCCGGGCGAGCTGATCGTCCATATCGCCCTGCCCGACGCCACCCGCTTCGCCGCTCACAGCGCCTACATCAAGGTGCGCGAACGCCTGTCGTACGCGTTCGCGCTGGTGTCGGTGGCGGCCGCGCTGGACCTGGACCGCGGCACCATTCGCGCGGCCCGCATCGCCCTGGGCGGCGTCGCCCATCGACCCTGGCGCGTCGAGGAAGCCGAGCGCGAGCTGGAAGGCAAGCCGGCCGGCGAAGCCGCGTTCGCACTGGCCGCCGAGCGCATCCTGCAGGGCGCGCGCGGCTACGGACAGAACGACTTCAAGCTGCCGCTGGCGAAGAACGCCATCGTGCAGGCCTTGAGCACCGCCATGCGCGGCACCGAATATGCCAGGGGAGAGAGAGAATGACGGATCTGATTCCGGACCTGCGCGCCCCGAGCGCGCCGGAAGGCACAGGCCGCGTGCGCAGCGGCATGCACGTGTCGCGCGTGGACGGCCGCGCCAAGGTAACCGGCGCCGCCAGGTACGCCGCCGAGCACGATGCGCCCGGCCTGGCCTACGGCGTGGTAGTCAACAGCACCGTGGCCAAGGGCCGCATCAAGACCATCGACACCGTGGCCGCCGAAGCGGTGCCGGGCGTGGTGGCCGTGATCACCCACGAAAACCGCAAGGTCAAGATGCGCGGCAACGACCTCGCCTACAAGGACATGACGGCGCCGGGCGGCTCGCCCTTCCGTCCCCTGTACAGCGACGAAATCTTCTACAGCGGCCAGCCGGTGGCGCTGGTGGTGGCCGATACCTTCGAGGCCGCGCGCCATGCGGCCAGGCTCGTATCCCTGACTTACGACGTGCAGGAGCACGATACCGGCCTGCTGGCGAATCTCGGCCGCGCCTACAAACCGCGTCCCTTCAAGGCCGGCTTCACGCCGCCCAGCTCGAAGGGCGACGCCGATAGCGCCTGGGAGTCGGCGCCGGTGAAGATCGAGGCCCAGTACTACAACGGGGTCGAGCACCACAATCCGATGGAGATGCACGCCTCGACCGTGGTGCTTGGCGACGACGGCCACCTCACGATCTACGACAAGACCCAGAGTTCGCAGAACAGCCGCTGGTATGTCTCGCACGTGTTCGGCCTGTCGAAGGACAAGGTCACGGTGCGCAACCCGTACGTGGGCGGCGCCTTCGGTTCCGGCCTGCGCCCGCAGTACCAGTTGCCGCTGGCCGTGATGGCGGCCCTGCAGCTGAAACGCTCGGTGCGCGTGGCCCTGACCCGCCAGCAGATGTTCAGCTTCGGCCACCGGCCCGAGACCTGGCACCGGATCAAGCTCGCCGCCGGCCGGGACGGCAAGCTCGCCGCCATCATCCACGACGCCGTCCAGGAGACCTCGCGCTTCGAAGACTACGTCGAGGTGGTGGTGAACTGGTCCGGCCAGATGTACGCCTGCGACAACATCAAGCTGGGCTACAAGCTGGTCGCGACCGACCGCTACACGCCGATCGACATGCGCGCGCCCGGCGCCGCCCACGGCGTGCATGCCTTCGAGGTCGCGATGGACGAACTGGCCTACGCACTCAAAATGGATCCGCTGGCCTTCCGCCTGCTGAACTACGCCGAGAAGAATCCGCTCGAGGACAAGCCGTTCTCGAGCAAGGAGCTGCGCCAGTGCTACCGGCTCGGCAGCGAGCGCTTCGGCTGGAAGGACCGGCCGATCGAGCCGCGCTCGATGCCTGACGGCGAGGAGCTGGTCGGCTGGGGCATGGCGACCGGCATGTGGGACTCGCTGGTGATGGTGGCGCGGGTCTCGGCCGTGCTGCATGCCGACGGCCGGCTGGTGGTCTCGAGCGCGGCCTCCGACATCGGCACCGGCACCTACACCGTGATGTCGATGATCGCCGCCGAAGCCATGGGCCTGCCGCTGGAAAGGGTGACCTTCCAGCTGGGCGACTCGACCCTGCCGCTGGCGCCGGTCGAGGGCGGCTCCTCGCACGTGACGACGGTCGGTTCCGGGGTCGCCGGCGCCTGCGAGAAACTGCAGAAGGCCTTGCTGAAGATGGCCCAGGCCATGCCCGACTCGCTCTTCAAGAAGCTGCAGCTGCGCCAGGTGGCGTTCGCCGACGGCCGCATCCACCTGCGCGGCGAGCCGGCCAAGGGGGTCGCGCTGCGCGAGGTGCTGGCGCACGCCCAGGTCGACCGGGTCGAGGAAAAATTCCTGATGACGCCGCAGCTGCTCAAGCAGCGCAAGTATTCGCGCGCCGTGCACTCGGCCGTGTTCTGCGAGGTGCGCGTCAACGAAAAGCTCGGCATCGTGCGCGTGACGCGGGTGGTGAACGCGGTCGCGGCCGGACGCATCATCAACGCCAAGACCGCCGAGAGCCAGATCGTCGGCGGCACGGTCTGGGGCATCAGCCAGGCCCTGCACGAGGAGACCCATACCGACCACCGGCTGGGCAGGTTCATGAATCACAACTATGCGGAATACCACGTGGCCGTGAACGCCGACATCCACGATATCCAGGTCGTGTTCGCCGACGAGGACGATCGCGTGGTCAGCAAGCAGCTCGGCGCCAAGGGCGTGGGCGAGATCGGCCTCGTCGGCGTCGCGGCGGCGATTTCGAACGCGATCTTCCACGCCACCGGCAGGCGCCTGCGCAGTACGCCGATGTCGCCGGACAAACTGCTGCTGGGCGACCGGGAGGTGCCGGTACAGCATCCGCCGCAGATGGACTGAGACAGGCGGCGTCCGGCCTATGTGCGCTCGGGCACTGTCGGCCCGCCTTACATGATGCCGAAAGGAAAGCAGGGCATTCCGGCCCATTTCTCCATGAATCAATGACTTGGCAAGTCAGGCGCAGTCCTTGCTTGTTAAATGGAATCTTTCTGGAGACACATATGTTGCGCAAGATTCTCTGCCTGGCCGCCACCGCCCTCTTTGCCCACGCCGCTTCGGCGGACGTCGTCTACACCTGGCAGCAGGTGACTCACTCGCCTTCGGTACCGGACGGCCTGCAGCTCGAACTCGTATTCACCGATGCAGCCGTGGCCCGGGGCGCGCTCGACCTGGCGGTCGAGAACCGGTGCATGTACGGGTTTTGCGAACTGCAGCAGGACAGCCTGCTGTCGCTGCGTTACTGGTATGCCGGCGCCGACGGCCGGGCGGAATGGAATCTGATCGATTACCGCTACGGCGACGAGACCCGGTGGGGCTTGCAGCGCATGTCGATGACGCTGCAATTCCTGGCGGACGGCCGCTTGAGCGGCGCCCTCGACGTCAACGACGGCGCCTCGGATTTCAGCATGGCGAGCGACGGCGCCGTCTTCACCCTGCTGGCGGCGCACAGCGACGAGGCCGAAGGCTGCGGCTTCGCGCATCCGTCCTGCGCGGGCGAGCGCGGCGAGCTGCGCAGCGTCGCGGGCCTGCCGCCGGGCCAGGAGCTGCCGGAACCGGCCGGCCTGGCCACGCTGGCGATCGGCGGACTGGCGGGCTGGTTCGCACGCCGCCGCAGGGCATCCATCAAGCAGACGACGCGATAATCGCGATCAGGGCGTCCAGTTCGACCGGCTTGGTCAGGTGGGCGTCGAAGCCGGCCGCTTCGGAGCGCGCACGGTCTTCCTGCGTGCCCCAGCCGGTCACCGCGACCAGCCTGGCCTGCGCCAGCGCCGGGGTGGCGCGCAGCCGCCGCGCGACCTCGTAGCCGTTCAGGCCCGGCATCCCGATGTCGAGGAAGGCGACGTCGGGCAGGAAGCCGGCGGCCGTTTCCAGCGCCGCCAGGCCGTCGGCGGCCACTTCGACGCGGTGTCCCTCGAGTTCGAGGATCTCGCGCAGCAGCTCGACCGCATCGGTATTGTCGTCCGCCAGCAGGATCCGCAGCGGACGCCGGGTTGCGCCGGCCGGGGTATCGGCATGCTGGCCGTCCGCGCTCGCCGCAGCCTGCGCCAGCGGCAACTCGATCACGAAGCTGCTGCCCTGCCCCGGCCCCGCGCTCTCGGCGCGCACGCTGCCGCCGTGCAGCTCGGTCAACTGCTTGACCAGGTGCAGGCCGATGCCCAGGCCGCCCTGTTCCTGTTCCGGATGGCGTCCGACCTGGGTGAACATGTCGAAGATGTTCGGCAGGGCCTCGGCCGGGATCCCGATGCCGTCGTCGCGCACGACGATGCGCGCCCGGCCCTGCTCGCGGCGCGCCTCGAGCACGATGGCGCCGCCTTCGAGCGTATACTTGGCGGCGTTCGACAGCAGGTTGCCGACCACCTGCGCCAGCCGGGTCGCGTCCGCATGCACCGGCATCGGCTCGTCGGCGATGTCGATGCGGAACACATGGCGCCGGGCTTCGATGCCCGGCAGGGTCATCTCCGCCGCGCGCTGCAGCACGTCCCGGAGCGGCATGTCCGCCATCTTGAGCTCGACCTTGCCGCTGCTGATGCGGGCCACGTCGAGCAGGTCGTCGACCAGGTGCACCAGATGGTTGACCTGGCGTTCCATCATCGGCCTGACCCTGGCCAGCACGCTGGGCTTGTCGGCGCCGATGCGCAGCAGGTCGAGACCGGTGCGCACCGGCGCCAGCGGATTGCGCAGCTCGTGCGCCAGGGTGGCCAGGAATTCGGACTGGCGGCGGTTCGCGGCCGCCAGGTCGTCGGCCAGGCGCTGCAGCGCGTCGCTGCCTGCCTTTTCCTCGGTGATGTCGCGCAGGAAGACCGCGACCTGGCCGCTGTCCGGCTCGCCGACGCGGGCGGCGTACACGTCCAGCCAGCGGCCCAGGCTGGCGCTGTGCTGCTCCACGCGCACCGGCAGTCCGGTCCTGGCCACGCGTCCGTAGATGCGCGACCAGCGCACGTCGTGTTCAGGGATCAGCTCGCGGATGGTGCATCCGACCGCGTCCCTCAGGCCGGTATGCCTGACGAAGGCCGGGTTCACTTCGAGGATGCGGTAGTTCCAGGGCTCGCCGTTGGCGTCGTCGATCATCTCGATGACGCAGAAGCCGACGTCGATCGAATTGAGCACGGTGCGGTAGCGCTGCTCGCCGCGCAGGCGCGCCGATTCGCTGGAACGCAGGCGGCGCTCGATCCCGGCCTGGCGCTGCAGCTCGAACTGCGCCATCACCTGCTCGGCCAGGGTCTGCAGGGCGAAGCGCTGGCTGGCGCTCAGGCCGTGCGGGCGGGGGCGCCGGTCGAGCACGCACAGGGTGCCCAGCGGTATGCCTTCGGGGGTGGTCAGCAGCGCCCCGGCGTAGAAGCGCAGGCCGGAGGCGGCAGTGACCAGCGGATTGCAGGCGAAGCGCGGATCCTGGGTGGCGTCGGGCACCACCATCGTGCCCTCGCCCAGCAATGCGTACTTGCAGATCGAATCGTCGAGCGGCATCTCGCGCACGCCCAGGCCGATCTCGGACTTGAACCACTGGCGCCGCGCATCGATGAGGTTGACCGCCGCGATCGGCGCTTCCAGCAGCTCGGACGCCAGCCGCACCAGGTCGTCGATGCATTTTTCCGTCGGCGTGTCGAGGACGCCATAGCGCTCGAGCGCCGCCAGGCGTTCCTCTTCAGTCCATTTCTTGACGGCCTGGTCTCGCATCATGACAGGACTGCATTATGTTCTCGTAAAAACAGGACTTTAGCACAGCACCATGGCGCCACGATGCGCACGCAATTGAATGGATGAGAATAATTGTTACAACTTTGCGCTTGAACTAGCACGAGCCGTCGTCATCCACTTGATAGGAGGATTGACAATGAGAAGCGCACTGCTCGTAGAACATGACCCTGTGGCTTGCAGCGAGATTTCTACCCTGCTGAAGTCGCTCGGCTATATCGTGGCCACCACGGACAACCCGCGCGCAGCCCTGAACACTGCCCAGACGGTACGCTTCGACCTGGTCCTCACCTACACCACCTTCAACGCCGACGACCGCCGCTCCTTCATCGGCGAAATCACGCGGCTGCTCCCGCAGGCGCCGGTGATCCTGCTGCTCGACGAGCAAAGCCAGGCTCCCCACTACCATGCGCGCCTCAGCACGGTGCTGACCAAGCCGGTCACGCTGCGCTCGCTGCGCCGGGTGATCGAATTCGGCATCGACGGCAACGGCGCGATGCCGTCCCAGGCGACGCACGCGAGCTCGCAGCGCGAGCGGCGGCGGCAGGGGCAGCGCCGCATGCAGCCGCGCTGAGCGGGTGCGGCCGGCGGCCAGCCCTTAGCGGCGGTCGATACTGGCCACCAGTCCGCGCCTGCCATTGCGGTCGAAAGCCGCGACCCTGATCATTCCACGCTCTCCAATCGGTCCCGTCACCGCCTGGCTGGCGGCAGTCGGCTCGCTGCCGTCGCTGGTGTAGCGCAGCGTCATGCCGGGCAGGACGTGGTTGACCAGGACCTGCTCGCCGTCCAGCATCAGGCCGGGCGGCGCGATGCGGTAGGCCAGGTCCGGCCGCTCCAGGTCGAGGCGCGGCAGCACCCGCTGGCCCAGCGCATTCACGAAACCGGACCAGGCCTTGCGGTGCAGCGCCGCCGCCCTGAGCGGGTCCTGCTCGGTGGCCCAGGCCGGATCGGGCGCCCAGGCCCGCTCCGCCACCGCCAGCAGGCGCGGCATCACCAGGTAGTCGATGCGTGCCGGGTCGCGGACGGTTTCGCTGAACAGCGTCGCTTCCAGGCCGCGCACGCGGCGCTTGCCGTAGTCGGTCAGGCCATCCTTGCCGATACGCTCGGCCGCGCCGGCGTTCTTCAGCATGTCGAAGGGGATGAAGTCGTACACCTTGTCGAGTTCGATGTAGTCGTTCCAGTTCACGCCCGGCTCTTCCGGATTCGGGTTGTAGGACATGTCCATGTACATGCTGCCGACCGGCGCCAGCACGATGTCGTAGCCGGCGTTGGCGAGGCGGTAGGCGAAGTCCTCGGCGCCGCGGGTGTTGTTCCAGACCCAGGCCTGGAAGCCGCGCCGGGTGAAGCGCGGATTCGGGATCAGCAGCGAACGGCCGGCCAGGCGTGTCTTGCGCGCGGCCAGTTCTTCCCAACCCGATGCCGTCAAGCCGTGCCTGCGCAGGATGTCGTCGACGCGCTCGTAAAAATAGTCCCACAGGTCGGCGCTGCTCTCCAGCCCTTCCCTGCGCATGCGCGCGAGGCTGGCTGGCGAGCGCTCCCAGGCGCCGTCCGGCAGCTCGTCGCCGCCCATGTGGATGGTCCGCAGCGGCACGCCGGCCTCCCGGTGCAGCGCCGCGACCTGCGCGACCACGTGCTCGATGAAAGTGAAGGTCGAATCGAGGCCGGGGTTGATGACGTTGTCGGTGAAGTACTGCGCCGAGCTGTAGCTCGACCGGTCAGCGAAGTCGTTCAGCAGGTACTTGTCCGCATCCTTGCGCCCCGCCGCCTTGAGCCGGCGGTAGCGCGCCTCCATCGCCTGCACGGCGGCGCGCGAGTGGCCGGGCATCTCGATTTCCGGGATCACCGTGATGTGGCGCGCCGCCGCATGGCGCAGGATCTCGATGTAGTCTGCGCGGCTGAAGTAGCCGCTACCGCTGGGGTCACGCGGATCCGGACCGGAACCGTAGGCCGGCTGCAGGCGCAGGCCCGGTGTCGCGCTGTGCCCGCGCACCGCGCCGATGGCGGTCAGCTCCGGCAGGCCGGCGATCTCCAGGCGCCAGCCTTCGTCGTCGGTCAGGTGGAAGTGGAAGGTGTTGAGCTTGTAGCGCGCCATCAGGTCGAGCCACTTGAACACCGTCTGCTTGCCGTGGAAATTGCGGGCCACATCGAGCTGGAAGCCGCGGTAGGCGAAGCGCGGGGCATCGACGATGCTCGCCTCGTCCAGGGCCGGCTCGCTTGCGCCGGGCAGCGGCAGCAGCTCGCGCAGGGTCTGCAGGCCGTAGGCGACGCCGGCCGCGCTGTTGCCGACGATGTCGATGCCGCGGTCGGCACGGATGCGCAGGCTGTAGGCTTCGGGCGAGGCCTGGCCCGGCACCTTGCCGATGCCGAGCTTGAGCAGCGGGCCGCCTGCCGGCAGGGCCGACGGGAACAGCGAACGCGCCAGCGCCGCTTCGTTCTGCAGTGCAGCCGGTGCCTGCACGGTCGGCCGCGCCGCCAGCACTAGCCGGCCGGCGCCGGACCTCAGTTGCAGCGGCGTCGGCAGCACCGGCGGCAGCTCGGCGGCGGGCAGCAGGTCGGCGCGCGTGTTGGCGCGATAGGTGTCCAGCGGCGTGACCACCGGCCTGGCGCCGCTGCTACCGCGGTCCAGCTGTTCGGGGCGCGTGACCGGCAGCAGCGCGAAGTCCTGGATCGCCACGCCGATGTCGGGCGCGGCATCGTAGACCAGGTAGGGGCCGATCGGCGCCTTGGCCAGCTTGATGACCAGGCCCGGGTAATAGTAGACGATGTCCAGCGTCTGGCCCGGCGCGACGCCGGCGAAGCGCGGCCCCGGGCGCAGGCGGAAAAGGTCGCCGGCCACCTGGTCCAGGACCAGGCCGCTGGCCAGTTCGCCGAATTCCGGACGGCCCACGCAATTGAAGTACAGCGACCAGCCCTGCGCCGGCAAAGGCTGGCTGTCGTGGTTGCCGAGGATCAGGCGCGCTTGCGAGCGCCCGTGCGGCGCCTGCGCGCTGAACAGATTGCGCTGCAGTTCCCAGCGCAGCTGCAGTTTGCTTGCGCTGGCGACGCCCTGCGGAGCCGCTTCGTGTTTCAGCGCGGCGGGCGCCTGCGCGACCGCAGGCGCGACCGGCGCGAACAGCGCGGCGACCAGGGCCAGCGCCGTCAGGGGAACATGCTTCAAGCGTCTCTCCGGTTCAGCGCCAGCGGCGGATCTTGTGTCCGCTGGCGGCATACCAGAGGATCAGCGCATAGCAAGGCAGCAGCAGCCAGTAGGCGCTGCGCGGCGTGACGATGTCCGACAGGTGGCCGTACAGCAGCGGCAGCAGCGCCCCGCCGGCGATCGCCATCACCAGCACGGCCGAGCCGCTGGCGGTGTATTTGCCCAGTCCCTGCAAGGCCAGCGGCCAGATCGCCGGCCACACCATCGCGTTCGCGAGGCCGAGCAGCGCCAGGCACATCACGGTGTTTGGCACCAGCGGCGCGCCGCTCCAGCCCAGCAGCATCTGCGCCAGGCCGGTGTCGGCGGTCGAACCGAGTGTCACGCCGACCGTCAGCAAGACCCCGGCGAGTCCCGACAGCACCAGTGCGCGCTGCTGCGACAGGAAGCGCGGGATCGCCGCCACCCCGACCAGGTAGCCGATCACCATGCTGACCATGGTGTAGGAGGTCAGCACGCCGAAGTTGCCGACCTTCAGTTCGTGGCCGTACAGGCCGATGGTGTCGCCGGCGATGACTTCCACGCCGACATACGCGAACAGCGCCAGCGCACCCAGCACCAGCTGCGGGAACTGCAGCACCGAGGTGGCGTCGACGCGCGCGTCCGCGCCATCGGCGTCCAGCGGGATCTCGCGCAGCCTCGAGAAGTGGATGAAGACCATGATCGCGAACAGCACCGCCGCCATGCAGGCGTACGGGAACACCAGGCGCTGCGCCAGCACGGCCTGGGACGCCGTGTCGATATCCTTCAGCATCAGCCTGGTGAAGACGAGCGGCACGACGATGCCGGCGCCCTTGTTGAACAGGCCCATGATACTGATGCGCATGGCGGCACTGTCGCGCGGGCCGAGGCAGACGATGTAGGGATTGATGGCAGTCTGCATCAGCGTCATGCCGGTGGCCAGCGTGAACAGCGCGGCCAGGAACAGGCCGTAACGGGTGCTCTGCGCCGCCGGGATGAACAGCAGCGCACCGAGGCCCATGATGCCCAGGCCCAGCGTCATCCCCTTCTTGTAGCCGGTCCGTTTGAGCACCGCCGCCGACGGCAGGGCCATGACGGTGTAGGCAATGTAGAAGGCGAAGGTGACCCACAGGGCCTGGAAGTTGTTCAGCCCGCAGACGATCTTCAGGAAGGGAATCAAGGAACCGTTCAGCCAGGTGACGAAGCCGAGGATGAAGAACAGCAGGCCGACGAAGAGCATGCCGACGATGACCTCGCGGCGGGCGCCGGTGGCAGGCTGCTGTTGGGGCGGATTGGCACTGAGTTCCATGCTGCGGCACCTCGGGATTAGCGATGTGTCATGCTAGCAGTGGGTTTTTGGCAAGTCCATCAATGCGCTCCCTGAGGGGGCTTGTTTAGTAAAAGTGCGCTGAAAGCCGGCATTGGTCGCCAGGCTGCTTGAGGATGCGTCGACATTTCGACTATACTGGAAATATCGAATTACCGAACGGAGCACGCATGGACAACAAGGATGCGGTGGTCGCGCTGGCCGCCCTCGCCCAGGAATCGCGGCTGGCGACATTCCGGCTGCTGGTCCAGGCCGGTCCAGCCGGACTCGCCGCCAGCAGGATCGCGGAAGCGCTCGGCGTGCCCTCGTCGTCGCTGTCCTTCCACCTCAAGGAGCTGACGAACGCGAACCTCATCGTGCCGCGCCAGGACGGGCGCTTCATCATCTATGCCGCGCAGTTCGACAGGATGGAGGCCTTGCTTGGCTTCCTTACGGAGAACTGCTGCGGCGGCAGCCCCTGCGCGCCGGCATGCGCCCGGGCCTGCGAAGCAGCCAGCTGCGTCTCCTGAGCCGCCCAAGCCATCCTCACTTCAACCGAGACCCGACGTGAACGTACTTTTCCTCTGCACCGGCAACTCCTGCCGCTCGCTCATCAGCGAAGCCGTCTTCAAGCACCTGGCCCCGGCCGGCTGGCACGCCATCAGCGCCGGCAGCCAGCCCACCGGCAAGCTCAACGACAAGGCGCTCGCCCTGCTGGCCAGCAAGGGCATCTCCACCGAAGGCTACTACAGCAAGTCCTGGGACGCGCTGCCGGTGACGCCAGACATCGTGGTGACGGTCTGCGCCAGCGCCGCCGGCGAGACCTGCCCGGCCTATCTCGGCCCGGTACTGCGCACGCACTGGGGCGTGGAAGATCCGAGCCACGTGATCGGCTCCAGGGAAGAGATCGACGCCGCCTTCGAGACGGCCTACGCGATCCTGCGGGCGCGCATCGAGGCCTTCCTGGCCCTGCCCCTCGACGCGCTGAAAGATGACAAGGCGCGCCTGAAGGCGGAGCTGGACCGCATCGGAGAACTCGCAGCATGACTTTTGCCAGACGAATCGTCGCCGAAGGCCTCGGCACGGCGCTCCTGCTGGCCGTGGTCGTCGGATCGGGCATCATGGCCGAGCGGCTGGCCGGCGGCAACGTGGCCATCGCCCTGCTGGCCAACGCGATTGCGACCGGCGCCGGCCTGGTGGCCCTGATCCTGATGTTCGGGACCATCTCGGGCGCGCACTTCAATCCGGTCGTCACGCTGTCGGAAGCGTGGCAGAAGAACATGCCGGCTGCCGAGGTGGTACCGTACATCGCCGTGCAGGTCGCCGGCGCCTTCGCGGGCGTGGCCGCCGCGCACCTGATGTTCGACGTCCCGGTGTTCGTCGCGTCGGAACACGTGCGCACCGGCGCCGCGCAATGGTGGAGCGAATTCGTCGCCACCTTCGGCCTGGTCGCCGTCATTATCGGCTGCTCGCGCAGCCGGCCCGGCGTGACGCCGTTCGCGGTCGCCGCGTACATCACGGCCGCCTACTGGTTCACGTCGTCGACCTCGTTCGCCAACCCCGCGGTGACCCTCGCGCGCAGCGCCACTGACACCTTCGCCGGCATCCGCCCCGCCGATGCATTCGGCTTCATCGTGGCGCAGCTGCTGGGCGCCGCCACCGCGACGCCGCTGTTCTGCTGGCTGTACCCGACGGCGCACCGCGAAGCCTCGGTGGCCGGCACGGTGGCGCGCAGCGACTTTACCGACACCGAACACGCCCCGGAGATCAAGCATGGATGAGCCGATGTCAAACCTCCCCAACATCAAGCCAGCGCTGCTGGACCTGCCTACCCTCGGCAAGCTGGAACCCAGCGCTGACATGGACCATCCGCCGCGCATCCTGCTGCTGTACGGCTCCTTGCGCGAACGCTCCTTCAGCCGCTTCCTGACCTGGGAAGCGGCGCGCATCCTCGAGCATTTCGGCGCCGACGTGAAGATCTTCGACCCGACCGAGCTGCCCATGGTCGGCAGCGTACCCGAGACCCACCCGAAGGTGGTCGAACTGCGCGAGCTGTGCCTGTGGTCGGAAGGCCAGGTATGGTGCAGCCCGGAGCGCCACGGCGCGATCACGGCCGTGATGAAGAACCAGATCGACTGGATTCCGCTCGAGCAGGGCGCGATCCGCCCGAGCCAGGGCCGCACGCTGGCGGTGATGCAGGTCTGCGGCGGCTCGCAATCGTTCAACGTGGTGAACACCCTGCGCCTGCTGGGACGCTGGATGCGCATGGTCACGATCCCGAACCAGTCCTCGGTGCCGATGGCCTACAAGGAGTTCGACGACGCCGGGCGCATGCGTCCCTCCGCCTACTACGACCGCGTGGTCGACGTGATGGAAGAGCTGTTCAAGTTCACCCTGCTGCTGCGCGGCCGCACCGATTACCTGAACGACCGCTACAGCGAGCGTAACGAGCGGGCGCGCAAGGCGATCGACCGGCAGATCGAGAAGCTGTAGGGGGCGGCTGGGCTGGATTCGATTTTGTGGGTCGGCTGTATCCCTTCACCGGACGGCTGCTGTCACCGATGATTGCAGCGCCGGCGATGAGCCTAAGTTCAGTTTCCGCGGCGCCGTCATTGACACTGCTGCCGCAACATTTCCATATGCCGCTGGCGCATTTCCGGTGACATGGCCCGCATGTTCTGGTCCATCATCGCTTGCCGCGCCTGTTCGGTCGGGGCATCACGCATGCTCCGGTACATTGCGCACATCGCATCCTTGTCCATATGCTGCATGCCGCAGCCAGCCTGGCTTCCCGTCGTGTTTCCACCCATCATCCCGCAGCCACCCTGGCTGCCTGTCATCGCGCCGCTTCCCATTCCGCCCTGCGCAGCGGATCCGCCGGGCGATGCGGGCGCCGCCATGTCTTCCGATTGCGCCGGGTGATGACGGGCGTGATGCTGGTCCTGGTCGGCCGCTGGCGTGGCGCAGGCGACCAGGCCGGCCGTCACTGCCAGACCCGCGAGGATGCGGAATGAATGGATAGTCTTGCTCAGCATGGTCGTGCTCCTTTCGATGGCTTATTCGTTCGCAGGGACGCGTATGTACAATGCATTTGTCATGCCGGGGATGTCAAGCAGTTAGTGCCTGGGCGGCCCGGCCAGCGCCTGTAGGAAGGTCTAGTGGTGTACCGTCACCGCCAGATCGGCGGGCACGTCAGCATTCGGGCCGGCAGTCCGCACCGGACCGGATACGTCTATACTGGGTTCGATTGCTCAGGATCCAAATCGCTTCGGAAGGTCGACATCATGTCCATCCCAGCCGACACATGCCCCGGCTTCGTTTCCCGTCCCGAATTCGATGAGCTGGCGCCGCAGAGACTGGCACTGGGCCAACCCGCGGCTTTTTGCATCGTCAACCTGGTCCACTTTCGCAACATCAATTTCGCTTTGGGCCACATGATCGGCGATGCCTTCCTGGCCGAGGTAGAGGCTCGCCTTGCGCTCCTGTTGCCGCCCGGCGGACTGGCAGCACGGGTCGGCTCGCGTTTCCCGGTCCTGCTGCCCAACCACGACCGCGCCCGGGCACTCGCTTTTGCCGAGGCCTTGCGGGCCGCATTCGAGAAACCCTTACAGGCCCAGGGCTTCGGCTGCGAGCTCAGCGTCCACCTCGGCATTGCCTTGGGCCCCGGAGACGGCGACAATTACCGGGCCCTGCTTCGCAAGGCGGACATCGCCTTGTCTCAGACGCTGGACATGGGCACCGCGGTAGGCGTCTACGATCCGCAGCGGGACCCGCATACCCCCGCGCGCCTGGCCCTGTTCACCGAGCTGCGCGGCGCGATCGGCCGCGGCGAGCTGCAGTTGTACTGCCAGCCCAAGGTCGACATGCGCCGCGGGGCGCTGGCCGGGGCCGAATCCCTGGTGCGCTGGCACCATCCTCAGCGTGGCGTCATCCTCCCGGGCGACTTCGTGCCCCTGATCGAGAACACCGACCTGACGATGCTGCTGACCGAGCACATGTTGCGCGCCAGTGCGCAGCAGAGCGCCGCCTGGGCCGCGCAGGGGCTCGACATCCCGCTTGCGGTCAACCTGTCCAGCCGCGACGTGTCGACCTTGCGCCTGTCGCGGATCCTGCCCCTCATCCTGAAAACCGAAGGCGTGAACAGCGCCGCGCTCGGCCTGGAAGTGACCGAGAGCGCCCTGCTGCACAACCCCCAGGACAGCATCGCCGAGCTGGAACGCCTGCGTGCACTCGGCTTCGAACTCTACGTCGACGACTTCGGCACCGGGTTTTCGTCCCTGTCCTACCTGGCCGACCTGCCGGTCCAGGTGCTGAAGATCGACCATGGCTTCACCAGCCGCATGCTGCACGACCGGCGCTCGGCAAGCATCGTGCGCGCCACCATCGGCCTGGCCCATGAACTCGGGTTGACCGTCGTGGCCGAAGGAACGGCCGACCGCCCGATCTGGGATGCGCTGTACGAGCTCAAGTGCGATATTGCCCAGGGCTATTTCGTGGCCAGGCCCTTCCCAGCGTCCCGGATGCGAGACTGGCTGCGCGCCTCGCCCTACGCACCGCGTCGCCCGTCCTGAAGTACTCCGCCATCCAGGCGCGATTGGTGCGCAGTAGGCACTACCGTGCGGCTCGCGGCGGGCCTAGTGGGGCAAGCAGCCGGTGCATACACTGCTCCCGATCGCGAAGAGAAGGAGAAGACATGGAGCTCAAGGCCATCGCGGCGTCCGGGAATGAAGACGACGCCAAAGAAAAGATAGGCATTGCGCGGATTCGGCTCAGGTTGCCGGTGTGCGGCGTGACGGCCGTGGTGTCGGGTTTCCTCGAGGCCGATCGCGCGCTCACGGCGTGGAAGCAGGCATCACGTCCGGTCCACGCATGCGAATACACCATCCAGTTCACGGACGGCGCTTCGCTTCGCGGCAGGTTTTTTTCCGCCTCGAAGAAGGCGAATCCGCCGTCGCTATGGCGCGTTGTCCAGATGCCGCTCGGGATGACGAAAGCGGCAGCCGGCTATCGCGTCGACCATGCCCTGGTCGATCGCCAGGGCAAGGCCCTGGCCACCGGCCTGCTGAAGCAGTACTCGCTCGAGAAGTCGTGAGCCTGTTCCCGCGTGAGCTCGGCCAGGCCATCACGGCTTGACGGGAATGACGGCTGGTTTGCCCTTGTCCTTCAACAGGAAGACCAGGAACTTTGCGGGCTTTGTCTTGCTGGCGTTGCGTCCGACTGTGTGCACGTCGTGCGGGCCTTCATAGAAAGTCTGGCCGGGTGTCAGCGTCTGCTCCTTGCCGCCCTTGACCGCCATGACGATCGATCCTTCAAGAACGTAGACGAAGCCATGGGCGTCATGGCGATGGAGGGGGTCGACCGCGCCTGGAGGGAAGTCGACGGTCAGCATCAGCACCTCCTTGCCGGGATAGTCTTCCAGCGCCTTGTTCATGAGGGCGGTGACGGCCGGGCCGGGCGCCGCGGCATGCGCCTGCGCGCCGGCGGCAACCAGCGTGGAGAGGAGAAGCGGACGAAGGTGCCTGGAGATGGAAGACATGATGAGATCCTTTACGAATTTGTCCCAGTACAGCTGAGAACCGGCTGCGGGATCCGCAGCGCCTTCCAGTCTAGAGATGCGAACGCCTGCGAGATAGCCATCCGGAGGGACGCACTTTGGTGCAGGAAAAGCACCAATCCGCAGCTTGCACCGCCTGGCTCCCGCGGCCTGGCAGGAAAAACAGGATTTTTGTCATTGCCGGCGATGTGAATACGCACCTACTATTTGCTCGCGCTATTTATGAATGCAGGAAGTCGTGCCCTACCGTCTGATTCCCCTTTCCGCTACATCCATGGAAGCCAGCCATGGGTGACATGCCCCTGCCCATGAGGATGGCCGGCGACCAGAGTGACGCCCTGGCCTCGAGCTTTGCCACGACCTATGCGGGGGTGGTCGCGTTCATCGCAGTCGTGCACGAAGGCAGTTTTGCCCGGGCCGCCGAACGGCTGGGCGTCGGCCGCTCGGCAGTCAGCCGCAGCGTACAGAAGCTCGAAACCCAGCTGGATACCCGGCTGTTCCTGCGAACGACGCGCAGCACCACCCTCACCGCGGAGGGAGAGGTGTTTTTCGAGAACTGCCGGCCCGGCGTCGAACGGATCATGCAATCGGTCGAAGAAATGCATGACCTGCGCACCGGTACGCCGCGCGGCAGCCTGCGCATCTCGGCAACGGTCGGCTTCGGCCGCAAGGTGGTCGCGCCCCTGTTGAAAGAATTCCATGCGCGTTATCCCGACATCACGCTCGACCTGACGCTCGACGACCGCCCGACCGATTTCACCTCCGACCGCATCGATGTCGCCTTCCGCAATGGACGCATGGACGATGGCCAGATCGTCGCCAAGAAGCTGGTTCCGATGCAGATGCTGGTCTGCGCCTCGCCGGAGTATGCACGCCGCCACGGCTTGCCGCGCACGCCTGGCGAGCTTGCCGCCCATCCCTGCATCAACTTCCGCTTCGCCTCCGGCCGCGTGTTCGAATGGGAGTTCAAGGTCGACGGCCTGGTCCAGAAGCACCTGCCCAAGGGCTGGCTCTGCTTCAACGACGCCGACCTGGTGCTGCAGGCGGTCCTGGATGGAGAAGGCATCGCCCAGATGGCCGGCTACCAGATCTGCGAGCACCTGCGCTCCGGGCGCCTCCTGCCCGCCCTGGCGCAGCACGCGCCCGACGATCGCGGGCATTACCTCTGCTACCTCAGCCGACATCACATGCCGATGCGCATGCGTGTCTTCATCGACTACATGACGGACCGCATCCGCGCGCTCGACCTGCACTGCCTCGACGCCCTGCTGGCGACCAAGGCAGGGGAAACGCATGAGTAAGAACGCATGGATCTGTGCGCTCGGCGCGATCCTGTTGTGGGCGCTGTTCGCGACGCTGGTGCGCTACGCCGGCACTGCGCCGCCGCTGCTGCTGACGGGAATCGCGCTGTGCTGCGGCAGTTTCGCTTCGGCGCACAAGTGGCGCGAATGGCGCGTGGCGGCGCCGGTGTTCGGCTTCGGCGTGGCGAGCCTGTTCATTTACCACGCTTGCCTGGTGGCGGCATTTCGCCTGGCGCCGATCGCCGAGGCGAACTTGCTCAACTACCTGTGGCCGCTGCTCATCGTCGTGCTGGCCGCATATGGCCCGATGGGAAACGGGCTGCTGCCGCGCCAGCTCACCGGCTGCGTGATCGGATTCGCCGGCTGCGCGCTGGTCATCGCCCCATCGCCATCCGGCATGTCGGCCGCCCATATCGCGGGGTATGCACTAGCGCTCCTTGCCGCGCTCTGCTGGGCCGTGTATTCGGTTGCGCCTGCCTACCTCGCCGCGTATTCGTCCTGGGCGACGGGAGGCTTTTGCCTGGGCGCCGGCATGCTCGCACTCGGCGCGCACCTCCTGTTCGAAGCGCCCTACCGTCCCTCGGCGACGGAGCTGGCAGGCATGGCCGCGATCGGCATCGGGCCGCTCGGGCTGTCGTTCGTCCTGTGGGACCGCGCCATGCGGTCGGGCAATGCTTCCACGATCGGTTCCCTGTCCTACCTGACGCCGGTGCTCTCGACGCTGTCGCTCGCCGTCAACGGGGCGTTCGATGGCGCAGCGGCCTGGCGGCTGGCGCCCGCCCTGCTCCTCGTGGCGGCGGGCGTACGCCTCGCCCGATGAGGCCCGGATTGGTGCGTTTCGCGCACCGGCATGCGGCCCGCCGGGGGCCTACCGCCCGGCACCCATGCTGCCTACACTGGTTTTACTGCGAGGCGCCGGCAACGCGCCGCACGCCTCCGCAGTGTCCAACTCAAGGAGATTCATCATGACGCAGCGTATCGATTACATCAAACAGGCCCCGAACCTCTTCAAGAAGTTCGTCGAGTTCAATACTCTCATTCACGATGGCGCCATCGAAGAAAACATCTGTGACCTCGTCGCCATCCGCGCCTCGCAAATGAATGGCTGCGGCTTTTGCCTCGACATGCACGTCAAGCAGGCCGTCATCCATGGCGAGCGTCCGCTGCGCCTGCATCACCTGGCGGCCTGGCGCGAGTCGACCCTGTTCAGTCCGCGCGAACGCGCAGCGCTCGCCTGGACCGAAGCGCTGACGGTGCTGTCGCCGCAAGGGGTGCCGGACGAAGTGTACGAGCGGGTCCGCACCCAGCTGTCGGAGACGGAGCTGACCGACCTGACCTATGAAATCATGGCCATCAACGCGTGGAACCGCGTGAACGTGGCGTTCAAGGTGGTGCCGGGCTCCTTCGACAAGGCATGGGGCCTCGACAAGGCCGAACTGTCCTGAGGAGGTCGCCATGAAAATCGTCGTCATCGGCGGTAGCGGCCTGATCGGCAGCCAACTGGTGGAGATCCTGCGCCAGCGTGGCCACGAAGCGGTCGCGGCATCGCCCAAGTCCGGCGTCAACACACTCACGGGAGAGGGCCTGGACCAGGTCCTGTCGGACGCCGCGGCCGTCGTCGATGTCGCCAATTCGCCGTCGTTCGCCGACGGCGCGGTGATGGAGTTTTTCTCCGTCTCCGGGCGCAACCTGCTGGCAGCCGCCGCCCGGGCGGGCGTCGGACACCATGTCGCCCTGTCGGTCGTCGGCACCGACCGGCTTGCCGAGAGTGGCTACTTCCGCGCCAAGATCGCCCAGGAAAAGCTCATCCGGGAGTCGGGCCTGCCCTACAGCATCGTCCACTCGACCCAGTTCTTCGAATTCCTGGGCGCCATCGCAGCCTCGGGGACCGGCGGGGATGCGATTACGCTGTCGCCGGCCTACGTGCAGCCGATCTGTTCCGTGGACGTGGCCATCGCCCTGGCCGACATCACGCTGGGCGCGCCGGCCAACGGGATCGTCGAGATAGCCGGGCCCGAGCGGTTCCGCCTGACGGACCTGGTGCGGACCTACCTGGCGGCACGGAGGGATCCGCGCACCGTGCACGCCGACGACGGCGCCCGGTATTTCGGCGCCAGGCTGGACGAGGATACGCTTGTCCCGCACGGCAAGGCCAGGCTGGGCGGCGTCAAGCTGCAGGACTGGCTGCAAGCGCAGGCCCGGTAGCGCGAAAGGCAATCGATGAAGCAGGTCATTTGGCCGTCGATTGCCCTGTCCGCCGGGTCGGGCGCCGACGGCGGCTTGTACGCCGCGTCGGTCTCGGTGACCGGCGGACCGTCCGGACACGGCCGCATCTCGGGCCTTGTCCGGTCCGCCGACGGCGCACTGGAGCTCGAGCTTCGCATGCCCCCCGAACTAGGCGGGATCGGGGGCGGCACCAATCCCGAACAACTCTTCGCGGCAGGCTACGCGGCATGCTTCCACGGTTCGCTGATGCTGCTGGCGGCGCACCGCGGCCTCGCTGCGAACGGCACCGAAGTCGCGGTGACGGTGAGTTTCGGCCGCGATCCGACCGACGGCCTGTTCATGCTGGCGTCGCACGTGCGGGTGCGCATGCCGGACCTTCCCCGCATCGCTGCCGCGGAACTGGTCCGCGACGCCGAACGCGTCTGTCCTTATACCAAGATGGCGCGCCAAGGCATCGAAAGCATCGTCACGCTGGTCGAGCACGGAGACTGAGAGCCAGGATCAGGCCGGCGGCGCCTCGGCGATGCGGCGGCGGTAGTCCGATGGCGTCACGCCGAGGTGACGCAGGAAGGTGGTGCGCATCCGGTCCTCGTCCCCGAAACCGCAGCGCAGTGCGATCTGGGCGAGATTGCTTTCCGATTGCTCCAGCATCCGCCGCGCCGACTCCACCCTGAACAGCTCGAGCGCCTTGCCCGGCGTGTGGCCTGTCCTGGCCTTGTAGACCCTGGAAAAATTTCGGGCGCTCATGCGTGCGCGTTCCGCTAGCAGTTCGACGCGAAGGTCGGCATCGTGCAGGTTATCGAGGATCCAGGCGTGCAGTTCGTCGAAGCCGGCGCTCTCCCGGGACTGCGCCCGCAGCAGTTCGCTGTGCTGCGACTGCCCGCCGGGCCGCTTCATGAACACGACGAGGTCGCGCGCGAGGTCCATGGCGACAGCCCTCCCGCAATCCTCCTCCACCAGCGCCAGCGCCAGGTCGATGCCCGCGGTGACGCCGGCCGAGGTCCAGACCGTATCCTGGCGGACGAAGATGGCGTCGCGATCGACGTCCAGCGATGGATAACGCTGCTGCAGCAGATCCGACACCCCCCAGTGCGTCGCAGCGCGCCGCCCCTGCAGCAGCCCGGCCTGGGCCAGCAGGAAGGCGCCCGTGCACACCGAGGCCGTCCGCCGCGCGCGCGCCGATGCCTCCCGGATCCAGTCGACCGTGGCATCCAGCTCATCCAGGATCTCGACGATTCTGGATGCGCCGGGAACGACGATGGTGTCGATGGCACGCTCCGCGAACATGGAAAATGGCAGCGTGTCGATCGCGACGCCCTCTTCCGTGCGCACAAGCCCGCCATTCAGGCTTACCGTATGCCGCTCGTAAGGCAGCAGTCCGCGCCCGGCCGTATGCCGCTGCGCGGCCCAGAACACCGTCTGCGGGCCGGTCAGGTCGAGCAGCCCCACTTCGGGAAACGTCACGAACAGGATGAGCGGAGCCTGGCGGATGAGGTGCATGGCGGAAGTAGCAAGCGGAAGAACGAGCCGATCTTACCGCTTGCCACCGGGAAGTCAAGGATCCTGCCGGCGCCGGCGCGCTGCTGCGCCAGCCGGCGCTTCGACGATGAAAGAGCGGACCTGGTCGGCAGCCGCCGGCACGCCGCCGGGTGCTGTCTCGAAGTGGCCGTTGACGCGGTTGCCGGCTGCATCTTCCATGAGCCCCCGCACCACCAGCCGGTAACGGCCTGGCCGCCAGGGCTGCGCCGGTGTGAAGGCCCACCGGGTTTCGCCGATGCCCAGCGCCGCCTGGCCGCGGAGCCGTCGCCCGTCGGCATCCGCAACCGCGATGAAGTCGGCGTCGCGGCCGTCGATCGCGCCATCCAGCATCACGACCAGCGCGTGGCGGGTGCCGGCGCCGACCGGCGCGACGCGCCAGGCCCGCACGACGGGCCCCACGGTATCCGCCGCATCGATCCGCCACCGGTGCAGCGGGTGGCTATCGAGCGTCAGCGTCACCGTGTGCCCGGTCCGGAGGATCGGCCCCAGCGCTTCGTGCGCGCGCAGGCCGCTCTTGACGCGGCCCGGATGCAGCAGCACTGTCAGGACCCTGCCGTCCGGCGACCACAGCTCCTGTGGCAGGAATGGCCCCTCGATGACGCTGCCGCCGCCATCGATGAGCGCCAGCCGGGACAACACGCCGCCTTCGACCGGCGCGGCGAATTCCAGCGAGATGCGCAACAGGTTGGCCGGCACGTGGTCGGCCGACGGCCGCACCTGATGCACCGGTGCCGGCTGCGCATGGACGCCGTACAGCACGGCGGCCAGCAACGCGGCAGCCGCGCCCTGGCGCCATCGGTATCGGCCCATGTCCTACTCGTTCGGCTTGATCAGTTCGGGGACGCCTTCCTGCCGCAGCAGGATGTCCTGGCGCGGCTTGATGTTGCGCTGCTGCCAGGAATCGCCCTTGAAGCTGTAGTCCTTGAACGCGTATTCCGACACGTGGTCGGTCATGCGGAAACTCAGGTCCTTGCCGAGGCTGACCAGCTGGAGCGCGTCAGTTTCGAGCCGGCGGCGCACGAGGACGAAGGACTGGTCGTCGAGGTTGTCGATGCGCATGGCGCCGGCGAGCGGCGCCTGCTGGACGTCGAGCCCGGCAATCTGCCCGAACGGCACCACCTGCTCGATACCCGGGCGGGCATTTGCCACGCGCAGTTCTGACATGGGAATGAGGTTCGATACACGATTGAAATTCACCAGCATCACATATTCCTCGGGCTTGCCCTTGGTCGTCATGGTGTACGTGATCATGTCGGCCGGCGTGTTGCCATAGCCGAGCTCAGCGATCGTCTTGCCGCGCACATGGGCGCCATCCTGCAGGGCGTCGAGGGGAATCAGCACCAGCGGGGTGCAGGTATAGGCGGCGACGAGGTAGGGTTTGCCGTCCAGCCGGGCAAAGCTCATGGCCCGCACCGGGGCGCGCGTTTCCATCATGTTATGTCCGCCATGGAAGATCTCGACCGAACTCACCGACTGCTTCCCGGCGAACGGATAGCGCAGGCGCCGGAGCGTGGACGAGAACGCCTGGTTCGATAATCCGGCCACGAACAGTTCGCCCTCGCGCCACTTCATGTCGGTCACGGTGAAGCTGCGCTCCGGTGTCTCCTTCCAGAACCTGTCCTTGCCCGCCGGCGCATCATTCAGGAGCACCGAAGTGGATCGTGCCGCCTTCAGGTCGACGCGCCTGGCCTTGCCGTCGCTGGTCACCGCGAACAGCGACGGCGTCCGGGCCGCGCCGGTGCTCACAGCAACATAGACTTCACCGGTGCCGGGGCGCACTGCCATGTCCTGCACCGTTATCCTGGCGCCGCCGAGCTGGCGCGACAGCAGCGATTCCAGGTCCAGGATATTGAAGCTCCCGGCCGGCTTGTGCGACGCAGGCGGCAGCTCGATCGCGTGAACCCGCGCCGCCTTCCAGTCGGCGACGAACAGCACGTTGCCGGGGCCGGCTTCGAGCCGGGAGATCGACTGCACGTCGGCGGCGCTGGCAGCGGCGCCGATGCTCAACAGCGATGCGAGGGAGAGAATGGAATGACGCATGAGGACTCCTATTGGCGGATGAAGCCGGACACTGCGCGGGCCCGGTACTGTCCCCATCTTAGGTAGCGCCCCGGAAGCGCACTAGCCCTTGCCCGGGCAGCAGCATGGTGCGCAGGCGGCACCAATCCGCTGTCTTCAATCGAAACGTCGCCGGGTCGCCAGCCGCCCGGCGGCGCAGCGGCCGGCAGGGACAGGATGGCCAAGGCGCCATGCGCCGGGAACGAAATGTGCGCCATTCGCTTTCTGCATGTCCCGGACCGCGCGGAGATGCTGTAATAACGCTTGGAGAATCCCGATGCAGAGAAACGGCTTGCCTGGTCCCCTCGGCAAGGAAGCGCAGGTCCGCGCAAACGGGCGATGGACGCTTTCGGATTGCTTGACATTGCCACTAGTGGCAATGCCTGAGAATGAATTGTCGGAGGTTATGTATGCGAATTGGTCAACTGGCACGTGCGGCGAGCATCAGCCCGCGTCTGTTGCGGCACTATGAGGCGCAGGGGCTGATCCAATCTCGGCGCCTGGAAAACGGCTACCGGTATTACACGCCGGATACCGTCGAGCAGGTCCGCTGGATCCGGGACCTGCTTGAATGCGGCTTCAGCACCCGCCAGATCCAGGGTTTCATTCATTGCTTCGGTCAGGAGCACTTCGACGCTGAACAGTGCGCCGCAGGGCTAGCGCAGCACCGCGAGAAATTACGCGAGCTCGACGAACTGGTCGCCGTGCTCACCGAGCGACGGCGCCGGCTGGTCGAGCGCATGGAGCACCTGTTCGGCCTCAACACTTCTTCATCGACCGGGAACGAGCTATGCAACAATTTAACGGAAAAGTCATCTTAATCACGGGTGGGGGCGCAGGCATCGGCCGCGCGGCGGCGCATCAATTTGCCGCACTGGGAGCGCGCGTCGTGGTCACTGGACGGCGTGAGGCGCCGCTGAAGGCGCTGGCGGCGGAACAGGCCGGCATCGATTACGTGGTGGCGGACGCCGCTTCGGCCGACGATGCCGCAATGACGGTCCAGTCCGTCGTCGGGAGATGGGGACGCCTCGACGCATTGGTCAACAACGCGGGCGGCGGCGCCATCCTTCCGCTGGCCGACGCGGACGCCGGCCGCGTTCGTGACATCTTTGCCATCAACGTCATCGGCCCGTCGCTGCTGGCGCGCGCGGCCCTGCCGCACCTGAAGGCGTCGCGTGGCGCGATTGTCAACATCTCGAGCACCTTCGGCCACAAGGCGGCTCCCGCGCTGTCTCATTACGCCGCCAGCAAGGCCGCGCTCGAACACATGACGCGCTGCTGGGCGCTGGAACTGGCCGCCGATGGCATCCGCGTCAATGCCGTGGCCGCCGGCCCGACCGAAACGGATTTCCTCACCGAACGGATGCATTTGAACGCAGAGCAGGTGGCGCAGGTCAAGGACCAGGAACGCAGTCGCATTCCGCTGGGCCGGCGAGGCGAGCCTAAAGACGTGGCGCCATGGATTCTGGCCCTTGCCAGCTCCGATGCGGTGTGGGTGACTGGTCAGGTCGTCACCGTAGACGGCGGCCTGGACGTAAGCTGACTTCATTCCCGGCAGGACCTGATCGGGATGGGAATCCTTTCATGACAGCCAATACACTTCTTTGATGATAGAAGCTTACCGATCGACGTCATCCTGCAGGTGAGGCCGATCGGATCGACATATTTAGAAAGTGTGGCGGAAGCCGAGGTTGTAAGCAGTGTTGCCGGTACCTGATTCACTATTATTGAGCACGGTATAGCCAGCACCGTTCTCGTTGCTGACATGCCCGTACGCGGCGTACAAACCTGTGTGCCTGGACAATGAATACAGATAGCCGATGCCCCACGCAGCCGCATCCTGGTCGAACTTCGTCTTGTCGTTCAGACGCTGGATCGAGGCCATCAGCATGCCGTTGCCGAGCGGTGCGGACAGCCCCAGCAAGAACACATTGCTGTCGATTGTCGGGCTTGCCTTTACCGCATACGCGTTAGGGTTCGGCACCGGGTGCGAGTTAAAGCCCTTGTCGACCTCATAGCCGAAGTACAGCTTGACCACCTTGAAGTCATAGTTCGCTGCAAGCAGCGTGTTGTGACCAAGGTCATGGCTGACGGCAGCAGGCGCTCCCGCAACATCCGAGTTCTTTGCGTTATAGGCCAGGCGTACGACCAAAGGCCCATACGCATAGCCGACCGCTCCGCCGTATTGGCGCCCCGCCGAGAACGCGCCCTGCTCGCCCATGCTATAGGCCAGCGCGACGTCGACGCCGCTGACCTTCGGCGAAGTATAGGTCACGGTATTGCTGGTGCGGGCGTTGGTGCCTGCATCCGGGAAGAGATTCTTGGACGTGCCCGCGTAGCCAGTGCCGAACGGATCCGCCACGCTCGCCAAGGTGAGGTGCCACGGCGTGTACTGACGTCCCAGCGCGACTGAACCGGCACCGGTCTTTAGGCCGACGAATGCCTGGCGGTTGAAGATGGTGTTGGCGGCATCGAGTTCGCCGGTGTCGATCCTGGTGCCGGTTTCGAGGGTGAAGAATGCGGTCATGCCGTCGCCGAGGCTCTCCACGCCCTTGAAGCCGATGCGCGAGGCCAGGCCGGCGCCGCTGGTGATCTTGGTGACATGCCCGGCCGCGCCGCCGCTTTCGCCGACCAGCGCGGCGTCCGTGATACCGTAAATCGTGACGTTGGACTGTGCTTGGGCAGCTCCTGCGGCGAGTCCCAGCATGAGGATTGCGATCTTCTTCAAAACGTGTCTCCTGTTGTTGTGCTGTGGTTTGGTTGAGGCTTTTGAACAGCAGTGCCAGACGTGACGAGTCCTCGTCCGAGGGACGACACGATCGGTCTGTGGATTTACTGGAGCGAAGCGGCGCCGCTATTCGGTCGGGATGCCGCTCTCGCGCGTGCCGGTCATGCCAGCGTCAGCCTGGGAATGGGCGGACGTGGCATGCCATCGCGCGTGCAGCCTGCCCGGTTCAGAGCAGCGTTTCTTCTTTGCCGAGCACGCCTGCGGAGCGCAGCGCGTCGTCGAGCCATGGCGAGACCAGCATGCCTTCTTCGATTTCCTTGAGACGTTGGGCTTCCGCCTTCAGTTTCTGGTGCGCGCCCTGCAGCACTGCCGGCACGTCCTTGCGCGGAATCACGACCACGCCGTCGCAGTCCGCCACCACCAGGTCGCCGGGCTCCACCGCCACGTCGCCGATGGCGATCGTGGTGCCGATGCGTCCGTCCAGGCCTTTGGTCGGCCCCGCGGAGTTGCGACCGGCGGCGAAGATCGGCAGCGGTCCCTTGCTCAGCGTGTCGGTGTCGCGAATCGCACCATCCATGACGAAGCCGCCGATCCCGGCCGCGACTGCCTGGGAGGCCATCAGTTCGCCCGCCAGCGCACTCGACTCGTAGCCTTTGCCATCGACGACGATGATGTCGCCAGGCTTTGCCAATGCCAGCGCAACGTGGAACAGCAGGTTGTCGCCAGGACGGACTTCTACCGGGAAGGCGGGGCCGGCCAGTTTCATGCTTGGCGACAGGCCCTGGATACGTGCGTTCAGGGCGCCACGGCGGCCTGCAACGTCGCAGAGCACGGCGGACTGGAACTGGCGGGCCTCCTCGATCAGGTCAGGCGAGACGCGCTCGAACTCTGCGGCATTATCAAATTTCTTGGTTTTCACATCGGCTCCTTTTCAATGGGTATTCAGTACATGGGCCGGGATGTCGCCGGCGAGTGCGGCGAGGACCGCGCGTGCCGCGCCGAAGCCCATGCGCCGCAACGCTTCCCGGCTACTGCCTGCGATATGCGGCGATCCGACAAAGGTGTCGAGGCTGAGCAGTGGGTGCGAGGACGGCGGCGGCTCGGCCTCGAACACGTCACTGGCGGCGCCGGCGATGCGGCCAGTCGACAGCGCAGCATGCAGGGCCGACTCGTCGACAATGCCGCCACGCGCGGCATTCACCAGGATCGCCGTCGGCTTCATCATGTTCAGCTCGTCCGCACCGATCAGGTGCCGCGTACTGTCCAGCAGGGGCACGTGCAGGCTGATCACGTCGGCCTCGCGCAGTACGGTGGCGATATCGGCAAGCTGCCGCGCACCGCACTGCTCGAAGGCGCTCTTCGGCGCGTAGGGGTCGTAGGCAATCACCTGCGCCGAGAAGGCACTCTTGAACAGGCGGCCGGTTTTCGAGCCGATGTCGCCGAGGCCGATCAGCCCGAGCGTCTTGCCGCCGAGTTCGATGCCATCCTGGGCCTGGCCCGGGATGCCACCACGCAGGAAGCGGTCCGACATGGCGACCCGGCGGGCGGTGGTCAATGCCAGGGCCAGCACGTATTCGGCCACCGCATCGGCGTTCGCGCCCGGGGTATTCGTCACCATGATGCCTTTGCGGATGGCGGCGGCGATATCGATGTTGTCGACGCCGCTGCCATGCTTGGCGACGATCTTCAGGCGCTGCGCCTGGCCGATGTCGGCCTCGCGCACCTGGAAGGTCCTGACGATCAGCGCACTCGCTTCCGCTTTCCAGTCACGTTCCCGGGATGCCGGGAAATCGACGACCTCGTGGTGCTGGCGCAGGAAGGACACCGCATCTTCCGCAATGCGGTCCATGATGAAAATTGCCATTTTTTGCCTTAACGAGCTAAAGAAGAACTTGCGGCAGGGTGGATTGCGGCATCCGGCGACGTGCCCGACTGGACGTTGGGACGCGCTTTCGGCTCGATCATGCAAGCCACCAGGCCAAAGGTAATGAACGAGGTCGCCGCCAGCAGGCCGAATACCCAGTCCCAGTTCAACCGGTCGAGCACCACGCCGACGAGGAAGGGCGTGAATGCGCCGCCGAGCGAACCGGCGAAGTTGACGATCGACGCGGCGAACGGCACCTTGTCCTTGGTTGCGATACCCATCGGGTAGACCAGGAAAGTCGAATAGCCCAGGTTCAGCAGCACGCCGGCGACGAACAGCAGGGCTGCCAGGGGAAGCGGCTCGCTGGGGGCATTGATCAGTGCATACATCGTCAGCACGGTCGCGGCCGAAGTGATCAGCATGACGGGCTTGCGGCGTTTGGCGAAGACCTTGTCGGACAGCCAGCCTCCGAGGATGTTGCCGACAATCGCGCCCACCCACGGGGCCGAAGCCACGATGCCCATCTTCATGATCGAGAAATGCTTGACCGAGACGAGATAGGTCGGCACCCAGGTCATGATCGTGTAGGTGATGCCGACCATGAAAAAGTAACCCATGGCGCAGGCCCACACGTTCCACGAGCGCACCACTTCCTTGTTGGTCTTCAGGAGGTCGACTTCGCGGGTTTTGATGGCGGTATCGAGCCAGGCCGGGGCCGTCGCTGCCGCCGCGGGTTTCGCATCTTTTTGCACCGTCAGCGGCGCCGATTCCTTGATGTACGCGACTTCGGCGGGAGAACAGCGGCGCGATTCGGCAGGGTCGTCGCGAACCAGCCAGTACCACAATCCGGCGATGACAAAGCCGGGGATGCCGAAAATATAGAACACGTCGCGCCAGCCGAAATGCAGCATCAGGTAGGCGCACAGCGGCGGCACGAAAGCGGGCGCAAACTTAATAGAGGACATGAAAACGCCGGTGGCGAGACCTTTTTCATGCGCGGGGAACCAACGATTGATCGTCGACACGATGCCGATATTGATCGGGCCTTCAGCGCCGCCCAGTACCAGTCGCGCCAGCTTCAACTGCATGGCGCTTGCGGCCAGGCCGGTGAACAAGGTCGAGAGCGAAGTCAGCACCATCGACACGACCAGCAGCTTGCGGATACCGAATTTCTGGAACAGATAGCCGGCCGGGATCTGGACGATGGCGTAGCTGACGTAAAACAGGCTTGCCAGTGCCCCGACGTCGGTATTGGTGAGATGGAAATCCTTGCGGATCACGGGAATCAGTACGCCGATGTTGGCGCGGTCCGCACCGGCGATCATGTACGTCACGTAAATCATCGCGAGGACGATCCAGCGGTAGGACGTACGGCTACCCGAAGCAGTCTCCAAGATATGTCTCCTTTTGTGTTCTAAATTGACCTGTTCTCAAACGAGACAGGTTCGTAGTTGTTGATCAGATGTTAGGCCACAAGCGGGCTTGAAAAAAAGCGAATAATATCGACCCCCGGTCATTCGTTTTTCTCATCAGCGCGCGGTGACGGCAGGCCTGCAGCGGATGTTTGGACACCGGCAGCATTGGTGGAAAGGGAATGGGCGGCGTGCGTCGATGACGCGCACTGACACGGCGACTCGCCGTTCAGCGAGCGCTGCGGTGGCGAAAGCAGGACCGTTCAGGTGACGATGGAGGAATGCTCAGAACCCGTACGCCAGGGAATAGTTGACTTCTGTCCCGGCCAACTGGGCCAGCGTCGGAACAAGGGTACGGGTATCGTCGGTTCGCCAGCGGAAGCAGTACTCGATGGAAGGCAGAGGCGGCTCGCTCTGAAACGCGTTCAACTTCCCATGCTCGACCATGGGCTCTAGGAAGCGGCGCGGCAGGAAACTGATTCCCACGTCTGCGATCGTCAGGCCGACGATGGCGCTGAGACTGTTACATGCGAGAACACGCCGGGCCGAGACCTTATGCTGCGACGACCAGTTATGGAAGGATTCAGTGAGGCGCGATTCGCTGGTCATGACGATGATCGGGTGCTGCTGAATTTCTTCGACCGTCAAGGTCTTGCCGGCCTTGATGCGTTTTGGCGAGGCCATCCATGCAAAGTCGAGCGTGGCCAATGGCATCGAAGACAGCAATCCATTGCCGGCGCGCGTATGCGGGACGATCGCAAAATCGAGTTCTCCCCGCATCAGCTTTTTTTCCAGCGCTGAGCCCAAATCGACGTAAGGTTCCAATACCAGTTGCGGATGAAGCTGGTTGATCCTGGAGACGAAGTTCGGGAACCAGGTCAAGGCCGTCAATTCGCTGATGCCGAATCGGCAGGTGCCGCTCAGGGATTGGGGAAGACACAGCAATGATTTTATCTCCCCTTCCATCACCAGCATCTTGTGTGCATGCTCGAGAATTCGTTGGCCGTGTTCCGTGAGTACGGAACGTTGTGCTGATCGGTCGAACAAGGACGCACCAAGCGAAGCTTCAAGCTCAGCCAGGCGTTTTGACAGCGTGGACTGCGTAATGTTGAGCCTGTTCGCCGCGGTGGAAAAGCTGCCTAGAGTAGCTGCCCAGTAGAACGCTTCCAGCTGTTTCAGTGTCATATGGCTCGATTTTTTCCGGCAAATTGATCCTGGGGCGCGAGCGTCAGCTCGCAGATGCATCTGTGAAAGGATAGCATCAGGACAGGCATTACCTGGAAGGGCGCAGGCTTACGCAAATGAAAAAGGCCGCTCGAAAGCGGCCTTAGTAGAATCCTTGGCGGAGAGAGGGGGATTCGAACCCCCGATAGGCTATGAACCTATACACGCTTTCCAGGCGTGCGACTTAAACCACTCATCCATCTCTCCTGATGGGTCCACGGACGGCGATGTCCGCGAAGCCGCCTATTATAGCAAGGATTCTCGGCAGTACAAGTAGGATCGTACGCGCAACGATCCCTCCTCCCCAGTCGCTGGAAGGCAGGTCTTGTGTACGCGACCGTACAGCCCAGCTATCAACAGCCGAGTACGCTGCTCTCAAGAATTGTTTTGGGAGAGCAGCTTGTTCACTGGATTTATGTTCGCGACCGGCATCGAAAACAGCATCCCGACCATCGGCAACGGCAAGGTTCGCGTCGACGAGATGGCGAAGTGCGGCCACTACAAGCACTGGCGCACGGATTTCGACCTCGTGCGGGAACTCGGCATCCGCGTGCTGCGCTATGGCCCTCCCCTTCACCTGACCTGGCTGGGGCCGGACCGCTACGACTGGTCCTTCGCGGACGAGACTTTTGCCGAACTGTACCGCCGTAACCTGGTCGTCATCGTCGACCTGTGCCATTTCGGCGTGCCCGACTGGATCGGCAACTTCCAGAATCCGGATTTCCCGGCCTTGTTTGCCGGCTACGCGCGTGCCTTCGCCGAGCGCTTTCCCTGGGTCCAGCTGTACACGCCCATCAACGAGATGTCGATCTGCGCCCTCTTCTCGGCCAAGTACGGCTGGTGGAACGAGCAGCTGACGACCGACCGCGGCTTCGTGAACGCAACCAAGTACATCGTCCGCGCCAACCTGCTGGCGATGCGCGAAATCCTGCAGGTGCGCGCCGACGCCCTGTTCGTGCAGAGCGAATCGAGCGAGTATTTCCACGCCGAGTGCCCGGACGCCATCGGACCGGCGGAAATCAAGAATGCCCACCGCTTCCTGTCGCTCGATTTGAACTACGGCCGCCGGGTCGATTCGAACATGTACGAGTACCTGATGGACAATGGGATGACGCGCGAGGAATACCATTTTTTCCTCGACAATAATCTCAAGCACCACTGCCTGATGGGCAACGATTACTACCAGACCAATGAGCACCATGTCAGCGCCGACGGCAACACCCGCGCTTCCGGTGAGATCTTTGGCTACGCCATCATCACGCAGCAGTACTACGACCGTTATCGCCTGCCGGTGATGCATACCGAAACCAACCTGGCGCAGGGTCCTGCGGGCGACGAGGCGGTGCGCTGGCTGCGCAAGGAATGGGCGAACGTCCTCAGCATTCGCAACAGCGGCGTGCCGGTGGTCGGCTTCACCTGGTACTCTCTGACCGACCAGGTCGACTGGGATACGGCGCTGCGCGAAGACAACGGCAACGTCAATCCGCTCGGCCTGTTCGACCTGGACCGCAACATTCGTCCGGTGGGTGCCGCCTACCGCGACCTGATCCGCGACTGGGGCGCCGTGCTGCCGACCCAGAGCGTGTGCCTGCAAGTGCCGGTGGCGCTGCCGCAGGACACCATTCTCCCTGCGCCCGAGCTTGCTCCGGCGCCGGCCCACGAAACCAGCGAAGCGGCCACCGCCGCGCCCAAGAATACCGAGTGAACCATGAGCCTGCAGAATAAAGTTGCCATCGTTACAGGTGCGGCCGGCGGCATCGGCCTCGCCATCGCGCGTCGCCTGCTGCGCGACGGTGCCCGCGTCGTACTCGCCGACCTCGACCAGCAGCGCCTCGACGCCGCCAGCGCCGAACTCGGCAAGGAAGCCGATCCCGCGTGCATTGCCGCCAGCCCTTGCGACGTCGCGGTCGAGGCTGACGTCTTGCGCACCGTCGACACCGCCATACAGCGCTTCGGCAGCATCGATATCATCGTCAACAACGCCGGCCTGATGATCTTCAAGCCGATCGAAACACAGACCGGCGACGACTGGACCCGCATCCTCAGTGTCGACCTGGTCGGCGCCTTTTATTTCATCAAGCAGGCCTTCCTGCGCATGCCGTCCGGCGGCGCCATCGTGAATATCTCCAGCGTCCACGCGGTCGAGACCGAACCGATGGTGGCCTCGTACGCGGCGGCCAAGGCGGCCCTGGTGTCGCTGACGCGTTCGGCCGCGCTGGAAGGCAAGCCCAAGGGGATCCGCGTGAACGCGGTCCTGCCCGGCGCAATCGATACCCCGATGCTGTGGGACAACCCGAACGTGAAAGCCGGGATCGAGATCATCGACAAGCACGACGTCGGCCAGCCCGCCGACGTTGCCGACGTGGTTGCCTTCCTGGCCTCGGACGCGGCGCGTTTCGTCCAGGGTGCTTCGCTGCTGGTCGACGGTGGCAGGCTCGATCGACTGTGACTACACTAGGGGCAAGATCATCCGGGGAGCCCACATGGACATGAAACGCATCAACGCCGGCAAACTGCGCGCGATCGGCTATGCGCCGAAGGAACGCATCCTGCGGGTCGAGTTCGACGACGGCAGCGCCATCGACTATGCCGGCGTGAGCAATGACGTCTGGAAACGGTTCTCGAACTCGGGCGCTGCCTGGAGTTTTTATCGGGACAATATCGAGGAAGAGTTCGCGGGCACGCGCGGGCGTGCGGAAGTCGCCGGCCAGCGCGCCGAACTCGATCCGAAAAAGCCGAATCCGCTCGACGCCCTGTTCAAGCAGCCCGGCGAAGAATAAAAAAACGCCGCACCGTTTGCACGGATGCGGCGTCAACTCTGCTGTAGATTGAACTTGGGTCCCCGCCTGCGCGGGGACGACGACGCGGAAGCGACGCTTAAGCGGATTCCTTCAGCTGGTCCAGGATTGCCGGATTCTCCAGCGTCGACACGTCCTGGGTGATCGTCTCGCCCTTGGCCAGCACGCGCAGCAGGCGGCGCATGATCTTGCCGGAGCGCGTCTTCGGCAGGTTGTCGCCAAAGCGGATTTCCTTCGGCTTGGCGATCGGACCGATCTCCTTGCCCACCCAGTTGCGCAGCTCGGCGGCCAGCTTCTTCGCTTCCTCGCCGGTCGGGCGCGCCTGCTTCAGGACCACGAAGGCGCACACGGCTTCGCCGGTGGTCTCGTCCGGCTTGCCGACCACGGCGGCTTCCGCCACGACCGGGTGCGCCACCAGGGCCGACTCGATTTCCATCGTGCCCATGCGGTGGCCAGAGACGTTCAGCACGTCGTCGATGCGGCCGGTGATGGTGAAGTAGCCGGTGTCCTTGTTGCGGATCGCGCCGTCGCCGGCCAGGTAGTATTTGCCGCCCAGTTCGTCCGGATAGTAGGCGCTGCGGAAGCGGTCCGGGTTGTTCCAGATGGTGCGGATCATCGACGGCCACGGACGCTTCACGACCAGGATGCCGCCCTGCCCGTTCGGCACGTCGGCGCCGGCTTCGTCGACGATGGCGGCCATGATGCCCGGCAGCGGCAGCGTGCAGGAGCCCGGCACCATCGGGGTCGCGCCCGGCAGCGGAGTGATCATGTGGCCGCCGGTCTCGGTCTGCCAGAAGGTGTCGACGACCGGGCAGCGCTCGTTGCCGACGTTCTTGTAGTACCACATCCAGGCTTCCGGATTGATCGGCTCGCCCACCGTGCCCAGCAGGCGCAGGCTGGACAGGTCGAAGCTCTGCGGATGCACCTTTTCGTCCGCGTTGGAGGCCTTGATCAGCGAACGGATCGCGGTCGGCGCGGTGTAGAAGATCGAGACCTTGTGCTTGGCGATGGTCTCCCAGAAGCGGCCGGCGTGCGGGAAGGTCGGCACGCCTTCGAAGATGACCTGGGTGGCGCCGACGGCGGTCGGGCCGTAGCAGATATAGGTGTGGCCGGTGACCCAGCCGATGTCGGCCGTGCACCAGTAGACGTCGTCCGGCTTGATGTCGAAGGTCCACTTCATGGTCAGCGCGGCCCACAGCAGATAGCCGCCGGTGCTGTGCTGGACGCCCTTCGGCGTGCCGGTCGAGCCCGAGGTGTAGAGGATGAACAGCGGATGCTCAGCATCGACCCACTCCGGCTCGCACTCGGCCGGCTGGCCCTCGAGCAGCTCGTGCAGCCACAGGTCGCGGCCCTGCTGGAAGTTGATGTTGCCGCCGGTGCGCTTGTAGACGATCACATCCTTGATGGTGTCGCAGCCGCCCATCGCCAGGGCTTCGTCGACGATGGCTTTCAGCGGCAGCGATTTACCGCCGCGCATCTGCTCGTCGGCGGTGATGATGGCGACCGCGCCGGCGTCGATGACGCGTTCCTGCAGCGACTTCGCCGAGAAGCCGCCGAACACCACCGAGTGGGTCGCGCCGATGCGGGCGCAGGCCTGCATCGCGACCACGCCTTCGATCGACATCGACATGTAGATGATGACGCGGTCACCCTTCTTGATGCCGCGGGCCTTCAGTCCATTCGCGAACTTGCAGACGCGCTCATGCAGTTCGCGGTAGGTGGCGCGGGTCACCTGGCCGTCGTCGGCCTCGAAGATGATCGCGGTTTTATCGGCGTTGCCGTTCGTGAGGTTGCGGTCGAGGCAGTTGTACGAGGCGTTCAGTTGCCCGTCGGCGAACCACTTGTAGAACGGGGCATTCGATTCGTCGAGGGTCTGGGTGAAAGGCTTCTGCCAGTCGATGTTCTCGCGGGCCAGCCTGGCCCAGAATCCTTCGTAGTCGCTGGCGGCTTCGTCGCACAGTTTGCGGTAGGCATCCATCCCGGAGATGGTTGCGTTGGCGGCAAAGTCGGCGGGCGGGTTGAACACGCGGTGCTCGTGCAATGCGCCCTGCTCCAGCTCCTTGTTGGTCTCGTTCTCAGCCATGCTAGTCTCCACAGTAGTAGTAGTTTTGCCACATACCATATGCGCGCTCGCTTACTGAGCCCTTACAGACTGGGCGGTGCAGCAGCAGCACCGCGGCGCGCCTTCGGCATCCCAAGATCATTCTACCAACCTTTCCGGAACATCGAAGGGCAAGCCAGCGGCGCGCAGCAGGTGTAGAATGTTGAGCTGTCTTGACCTCGACCTTGGGCCGCGGCCCTATAAGTCCCCAACGCAGATGCCCGATTTACAAGCCACGCCCCCCGCCCGGAAACGCAGCGCCCTCGCCAATTTCATGTTTGCCAGCCGCTGGCTGCAACTGCCCCTCTACCTCGGCCTGATCCTGGCGCAATGCGTCTACGTGTTCCACTTCTGGGTCGAGCTGAAGGACCTGGTGTTTGCCGCGATGGGCAACGAGGCCGCCCTGCAGCACATCTTCCAGGCCGTGGCGGTGCCCGGCGCGCCGCTGCCCGACAAGCTCAACGAGACCACCATCATGCTGGTCGTGCTGGGCCTGATCGACGTGGTGATGATTTCGAATTTGCTGATCATGGTGATCGTCGGCGGCTACGAAACCTTCGTGTCGCGCATGTACCTCGAAGACCATCCGGACCAGCCGGAATGGCTGTCGCACGTGAACGCCTCCGTGCTGAAGACCAAGCTGGCGATGGCGATCATCGGCATCTCCTCGATCCACCTGCTGAAGACCTTCATCAACGCGAAGGTGTACGACCCGCAGACCCTGATCGCACAGACCAGTATCCACGTCGTGTTCCTGCTGTCGGCGATGGCGATCGCCTATACCGACCGCATCATGACCAACACCGCAAGCAGCTCCAAACACTAACCCTGAACGAGAACGAAATGACTGTCATCAAACAGGACGACCTGATCGAATCCGTCGCCGCAGCACTGCAGTACATCAGCTACTACCACCCGGCCGACTACATCCAGCACCTCGCGCGCGCGTACGAAGCGGAGCAGAGCCCGGCCGCCAAGGACGCCATCGCCCAGATCCTGACCAACTCGCGCATGTGCGCCGAGGGCAAGCGTCCGATCTGCCAGGACACCGGCATCGTCAACGTGTTCCTGAAGGTCGGCATGAACGTGCGCTTCGAGGGCTTCGGCAGCGGTTCGATCACCGACGCCGTCAACGAAGGCGTGCGCCGCGCGTACAACTTCGCCGACAACAAGCTGCGCGCCTCGATCGTGGCCGACCCGCACTTCGAGCGCAAGAACACCAAGGACAACACCCCGGCCGTCGTGCACATGGAACTGGTGCCGGGCGACACCGTCGACGTGATGGTCGCGGCCAAGGGCGGCGGCTCGGAGAACAAGACCAAGTTCGTGATGCTGAACCCGTCCGACTCGCTGGTCGACTGGGTCCTGAAGACCGTGCCGCTGATGGGCGCCGGCTGGTGCCCGCCGGGCATGCTGGGCATCGGTATCGGCGGCTCGGCCGAGAAGGCGATGCTGATGGCGAAAGAGTCGCTGATGGAAGACATCGACATGTACGAACTGAAGCAGCGCGGCCCGCAGAACAAGCTGGAAGAACTGCGTATCGAACTGTGCGACAAGATCAACGCGCTGGGCATCGGCGCCCAGGGCCTGGGCGGCCTGACCACCGTGCTGGACGTGAAGATCAACATGTACCCGACCCACGCGGCCTCGAAGCCGGTGGCGATGATCCCGAACTGCGCCGCTACCCGCCACGCCCACTTCGTGCTGGACGGCTCGGGCCCGTCCTACATCGAACCGCCGGCGCTGTCGACCTGGCCGGACGTGAACTGGACCCCGGACACCCAGAAGTCCAAGAGCGTGAACCTGGATACGCTGACGAAGGAAGAAGTCGCGTCCTGGCAGCCGGGCCAGACCCTGCTCCTGAACGGCAAGATGCTGACCGGCCGCGACGCCGCCCACAAGCGCATCCAGGACATGCTGGCCAAGGGCGAGCAGCTGCCGGTGGACTTCACGAATCGCGTTATTTACTACGTCGGCCCGGTCGACCCGGTGCGTGACGAAGTGGTTGGCCCGGCAGGCCCGACCACCGCGACCCGCATGGACAAGTTCACCGACATGATGCTCGAGCAGACCGGCCTGATCGCCATGATCGGCAAGGCCGAGCGCGGCCCGGCCGCCATCGAGGCGATCAAGAACCACAAGTCGGCCTACCTGATGGCAGTCGGCGGTTCGGCCTACCTGGTCTCGAAGGCGATCAAGTCGGCCAAGGTGGTCGGCTTCGAAGACCTGGGCATGGAAGCGATCTACGAGTTCGAAGTGAAGGACATGCCGGTGACCGTCGCCGTCGATTCGACCGGCACCTCGGTGCACCAGACCGGTCCGAAGGAATGGTCGGCGAAGATCGAGTCGCTGAAGGGTATTCCGGTCAGCGTCGCCTGATAAGGTAGGGTGGGCACGGGGTGCCCACCCTACGCCCGCTGAGTTAGTATTCCTCCATGAGCACTCCCCACTTCCCCCACGACGCCCCGGTCGGCATCTTCGATTCCGGCGTCGGCGGCTTCTCCGTCCTGCGCCATGTGCGCGCCCAGCTGCCGCACGAACACCTGATCTACGTGGCCGACTCCGGCTTCGCCCCCTACGGCGACAAGCCCGAGGAGGTCGTGGCCGAACGCTCGCTGGCGATCGCCCGCTTCCTCGTCGCGAAAGGCGCAAAGGCGCTGGTCGTGGCCTGCAACACCGCGACCGTGGCCGCCGTGAAGCTGCTGCGCGCGCGCATGCCGGACATGCCCATCGTCGGCGTCGAGCCCGGCCTGAAGCCGGCCGCCGCGGCGAGCCGGAACGGCAGGATCGGCGTGCTGGCCACCGAGCGCACCCTGGCCGGCGCCAAGTTCCTGCAGCTGCGCGACCAGATCGCCGAAGCGACCGGCGCGCAGTTCCTGCTGCAGCCCTGCCAGGGCCTGGCCGACCAGATCGAATTCGGCGAGCTCGATTCGCACGACACCGCCGCCATGCTGGAGCGCTACATCGCCCCGCTGCTGGCGCAAGGCGCCGACACCCTGGTGCTGGGCTGCACCCACTATCCGCTGGTGCAGGCCTCGATCGAGCGCGTGATCGCCGACCAGGGCTTCGATGACGTGACCCTGGTCGATACCGGCGAGGCGGTCGCGCGCCAGCTCGGGCGCCTGCTGGAAGCCGGCGATCTGCTGCGCCCTGCCGCTGCCAACGAAGCGGCGCGCGTGGAAGCTTATACGAGCGCCAGCGCCACCGCCCTGTCGGCGGCGTTCAACAGCCTGGTCGGCATCGATCCGCCGGTCCAGGAAACCGATTTTGCCGGGTTCCGCACTGCTGGGCACATTTAGATTTGCCAGATGGAGAAGGTGCCGCTATAATCTCGTTCTGTCTCGGCAACAACGAGACAGCAGTAAGAAAACAGTGGTGGCTGTAGCTCAGTTGGTAGAGTCCAGGATTGTGATTCCTGTTGTCGTGGGTTCGAGTCCCATCAGCCACCCCAAGAATTCAACGAAAAGCCCGGTTCGCAAGACCGGGCTTTTTGTTTTTTCGCTCCTTTTATTTCGCTACTTTTATTTCGCTCGATTTATCGGCAGCGAAATTCCATCGACCCGTTCATCAGCGTATCCGCCCTCACCCGCCGCTTGGCCACACAGCGCGCCGTGCTGCGCGCGTCGAAGCGGATGAAGCGCGGGGTGCCGGTGTACAGGCAGTCGACCTGGTAGGCCGCGCGGCGGGCGCCGGTCTTGATCTTCCATGACTGGAACAGGACGCCGCCCGCCTGCCACTCCTTGTCCGGCAAGCCTTCCGACCCGGGGCCGAATACGCGCACCCGGTCCAGCCTGGCTTTGGCCACTTTCCATTCGGCCGGCGCATTCACGGGACACTCCAGCACGACGGCCTTGGCCAGGCAGCAGGGCAGCGACAGCGCAACAAGAATAAATTTCTTAACAGAAATACCACGCATGATGTTTTTCCGATAATGATCGGACTTCCCATGCTAGGTATCCCGCATACGGCCGGGCTTGCGCGGCCTCACTCCAAAAACAAAAAACCGGCCACGAGGGCCGGTTCTTGCATTTCAGCGTGCATGCTTACGAACGGTGCGGATTGTTCGGGTGGTCGTCGACGCGGTTCGGCACGCCGTCGCCGTCGCGGTCGCCGTGACGCCAGCCGCCGCGCTCCAGGGTCCAGCCATTGTCGCCCTGGCGCCATTCCGGACGGTGGTAGGTGTAGCCCTTGCGGACTTTTTCGTAATGCCCTTTGACCCACACATAGCGGTGGCCGTTCCAGTTCCAGTAGCCCGGGGCCCATTCGTAGCCGCGGCGTGCATGCGGCACGGCTTCGTGGCGCGGCGCCGGCGGCGCGGTGCGGACGACCAGCACGTCACCTTTCGCGAAGGCCTGCGCCGGCACGAAGGCGGCGGTGCTGATCAGGGCTGCGGCAGCGGCACAGAGGATTCGTTTCATGATGCTTCTCCTTTCGGTTGGTGTGAATCCACTATAGCGACCTGAACCACGAAGCAGTGGTTTTGATGCAAGTGCTTACAACCGAAACAAGACGCCACAGATGTGTAACAGAAAGCGTATGCGTGTTGCGCGAGCTTAAGGAAATTTCGATTCTGGATGGAATTGCCCCTGTCGCCGCTCAATCCAGCTTCCGCTTGTGCTTGTTCCGACAAGGCCGAACTCGTACCGTCGGGTTACCGAACCCGCTTCAGCGTCCGCCTGGCGCACGGCGGGCGCCGGGTCCTCCTCGCGCTTCCGACCGGAATCCTGCCATGAAACTGCGCTTCAAGCCGCTGCTCTGCACCCTGTGTCTTCCCATGCTCGTTGCAGCAACCCGAGCGGGCCCGATTTCACGCCGCCCTGCCCTTCCTGCCCTTCCTGCCAGGCCGGCCTGGCCGCGCAGCTACAGCAGTTTCACGCAGGCCGGGAACGATGCCGGCAAAGCCGCATCTACGCCGGTGTGCACTGGCCATCCGACAAGACCGCCGGCCTCGCGGTCGGCCACCAGGTGGTGGATTACGTGTTCAGGCATGGACTGGTGCGACCGGCGCCGTAAGCGGCAAACGGACCGCGCAGCCGGTTCAGGTTTTCAAAACCCGTACAAAAGTACTAGCGAGTTTAGGCAGTTGTAACTTCACGATCGTGCAGGCAGCAGATAGGATCACTCCATTGATATCGATGTCCAATCCGGCAACTCGACATGGTCCGAATCCTGCAGCTGAGCAAGACCAGCCTCGTCGCCTTCGCGGTGTTCGTCGTGCTGCTGACCCAGCTGCCGCTGACCGACCCGGATTACTTCTGGCACCTCAAAACCGGCGAGTATATCGTCGCTCACGCAGCACTGCCGGCTGGCGATGTCTTTTCGCATACCCGGGCGGGACATCCCTGGGTCTTGCACGAGTGGCTGTTCGAGGTGCTGCTGTACGCGACCTCCGCCGGGCTCGGCACGACGGGCGTGCGCCTGCTGGCCGCAACGCTGATCGTGAGCGCGCTGGCCATATCGTTCACGACAGCGCGCCGCCTGGCCAGCGCGGCGACCACCTGGCCGCCGCTGCTGATCGGGGCATACGCCTTTGCCGCCGCCATGTCGCCGCGGCCGCAACTGCTCACCTATGTGTGCTTCGCAATCTACCTGGCGGTATTGCTCCGCTTTAAGTACGAGCATGCCACCAGGCCCCTTGTCGTCCTGCCCTTCGTCATGGTGGTGTGGGTGAATGCGCACGCCGCGTATGCGGTCGGGATCGCCCTGCTGCTCTTGTTCACCGCGTGCGAGTGGATGGCGTGGGCGGGCGGACCGGCGCGCGATCCGGCCGCGAAGCGGCGGCTGGTGCGCCTGTCACAGGCGGTGTTCCTGGTCGTGATCGCCAGCCTCGCGAATCCCGGGCTGTTCGAGCGCTGGCTGTACCCGCTGCAGGTGGTCGGCATGCAGGTCAACCAGCTGATCCAGGAGTGGCAGAGCCCGGATTTTCACGACGCCCAGTCGCAGGCTTACCTGTTGCTGGTGCTGATGTTCTTCGTGGCGGCCGTCTACGGCGCGCGCAAGCCCGACCTGACCGAACTGGCGCTGCCGCTGGTCTTTATCGTGGCCGGCTACATCTCCAAACGCCATGTGCCGCTGGCCGTGCTGGTGCTGGTCCCGTTCACCGCGCTGGCCCTGGCGCGCGGGCCGTCCGCCGCCCTCAAGGCCTTCGTCCTCGGACTGCGGCCGGTTCGCTGGTACATGGCGCGGCGCGGCCATGGCCAGGAGCTCGGCAAGTATGAATACGGGCTCAACTGGCTGGTAGCGTGCACGATCGCCCTGTGCCTGCCCGCCTATGTGCATGGCGAACAGACGCAGGCGGAACGCCGGCCCGGCAAGGTGCTGGCCGAAGGCGCGGTCGATTTCATCGTGGCGCACGGATTGGGCGGCAAGCTGCTCAACGAATACGGCGATGGCGGCTACCTGATCTACCGGCTGGCGCCGCATGCCAGGGTCGCGGTGGATGGACGGGCCGACATGTATGGCGACAAGTTCATCAAGGAATACCTGCGCGTCTACCAAGGGGCGGACGGCTGGCAGGCGAAGTTCGAACGCATGGGGGTCGACCTGGCCGTGCTGCCGCTCGACGCGCCGATCCGCCAGCTGCTGCTGGAAAACGGACGCTTTCACGAGCTCTACCGTGACAAGCATTATTCGGTGCTGCAGCCCGTCCTGGCGCGCGTGGCCGGCCGGCGGGCCATGGCCGACTGAGCGGCAGGATGGCGGCGCGGGCCTGCGACTGGGCTGGCATGGGATTTTTCTGGCGGGAGGGCCTGACGATGCATCCAAACGAACTCGAACAGCTGCGCGCGCGCGACACGAGAACCTTGTCGGTTGTGGTCCCGGTGTTCAACGAGCAGGAAGTGCTGCCCGAATTCCACGCCCGGCTCAGCGCGGTGCTCGACGGGCTGGCGCTGCCCGCCAAGATCATCTACGTCAACGACGGCAGCATCGACGCCACGCTGGACGCGATCCGCCAGCTCGCCGAGCACGACGCGCGCGTGATGCTGGTCGACCTGTCGCGCAACTTCGGCAAGGAGATCGCGCTCACGGCCGGTCTCGACCATGCCGACACCGATGCCGTGGTCGTGATCGACGCCGACCTGCAGGATCCTCCCGAACTGATTCCCGAGCTGGTCGCGCACTGGCTCGACGGCTACGACGTCGTGTACGCCAAGCGCACCTGCCGCAACGGCGAGAGCGCGGCGAAAAGACTGACGGCCTTCCTGTTCTACCGGCTCATCCAGAAAATGAGCCGGGTGCGCATCCCGGAAGACACCGGCGACTTCCGGCTGCTCAGCCGGCGCGCGGTGCACGCGGTGTGCCAGATGCGCGAGCAGCACCGCTTCATGAAGGGCATGTTCGCGTGGATCGGCTATCCGCAGAAAGCGGTGCCCTACCAGCGTGCACCACGCCATGCCGGCGCCAGCAAGTGGAACTATTGGAAACTGTGGAACTTTGCACTGGAAGGCATCACGTCGTTCAGCTGCATGCCGCTCAAGGTCGCTACGTATGTCGGCCTGTGCAGTGCCTCGGGCGCGTTCGCCTATGGCCTGTACATCGTGGTGCGCACGCTTGTCGTCGGCAATCCCGTGCCGGGCTATCCCTCGCTGCTGACGGCCATCATGTTCCTCGGCGGCCTGCAACTGTCCAGCATCGGCATCATCGGCGAGTATCTTGCCCGCATGTTCGACGAGAGCAAGCAACGGCCCTTGTATTTCCTGAAGGACGGGGTGCCGTGCAGCACGGTGTGCCCTCCTGAACGACAAACCGGCCACGCGGGCCGGTTTTCGTACTGCGGGGAGGAAGCAGATCAGTCCAGCTTCCAGGCGTAGTCGACCTTGGTCCAGGTCTGGGCCGGCGCGCCATCCTTGGTGCCCGGCTTGAACTTGCAGGCCGACAGGCCTTTCAGGGCTGCCTTGTCCAGGCCTTTGAAACCGCTCGACTTTTCCAGCTTCGAATCGGCCACGGAGCCGTCGGCGTTGATCTGGAACGACATCGAGGTCACGCCCTGCTCTTCGTTCATCAGCGACGCTTTCGGGTACTCGACCTTGCACTTCGACGGATCGAAGCTGGCCGGGGTTTCGGCGGCGGCGGCGAAGCCGGAAACGGACAGGGCGGCGAGCAGGCTGACGGCAAATTTCTTGTTGGACATTTTTGTTTCCCCTAAATAATAAAGTTTTTTTTAAACGCCGGTGTCCTCACCGGCTATTTGACGAGCCGTCCTGGCTCAGAATTCTTCCCAGTCGTCGCTGGCGGCGGCCGCTGCGACCTTCTTCGAGGTCGACGACGGGCTGTCCGCTGCCGGCGCCTGCTGGTCCGCAGCCTTGGGCTTGCGGGCGGGAGGTTTCTTCAGTTGCGGCGCTGCCGCTTGCGGACGGGCCGGACGGGCGATTACGGCGCGGGTCGCCACGGCGGTCAAGGCCGCTGCCGGGGCCGACGCTGCGGCCGCGGCTTCTTCGCCTTCGGCCAGCTTGAAGATGCTGACCACACGCTGCAGCTCGGCAGCCTGGTCCTGCAGGCTCTGGAAGGCCGCGGCGGCCTGCTCGACCAGGGCGGCATTCTGCTGGGTCATGCCGTCCATCTCGATGATCGACAGGTTGACCTGCTCGATGCCGGCGCTCTGCTCGGCGCTGGCGGCAGCGATGTCGCTCATGATGTCGGTCACGCGCTTGACGCTGTCGACCACTTCTTCCATGGTCACGCCGGCCTGGCCGACCAGCTTCGAACCACGGCCGATCTTCTCGACGGAGTCGCCGATCAGGGTCTTGATCTCTTTCGCTGCCGCAGCCGAGCGCTGGGCCAGGTTACGCACTTCCGATGCGACGACGGCAAAGCCGCGGCCCTGCTCGCCGGCGCGGGCCGCTTCGACGGCGGCGTTCAGCGCCAGGATGTTGGTCTGGAAGGCGATGCCGTCGATCACGCCGATGATGTCGGCAATCTTGCTGGCCGAGCTGTTGATCTCGCCCATCGTACCCACCACCTGCGACACCACTTCGCCGCCCTTGCGCGCCACGTTCGATGCGGTCGCCGCGAGCTGGTTGGCTTCACGGGCGTTGTCGGCGTTCTGCTTCACGGTCGAGGTCAGCTCTTCCATGGCCGAGGCGGTCTTCTCCAGCGAGCTGGCCTGCAGTTCGGTACGCGAGGACAGGTCGACGTTGCCGGCGGCGATTTCGCGCGACGCGGTGGTGATGGTGTGGGTGCCACGACGGACCTGGCTGACGATGTCGACCAGGCTATTGCGCATCTGTTTCATTTCGCTCAGCAGGCTGCCGCGGTCCGAAGACTTGGTATTGATCGCGATCGACAGGTCGCCCTCGGCGATGCTGGTGGCGATCTTCGAGGTGTAGCTCGGCTCGCCGCCCAGCTGCTTCAGCAGGCCGCGCGTGATCACGGTAGCGGCTGCCACGCCCAGGCCAACGGCCAGCGCCAGCAGGACCAGCATGAAGTTACGGGCGCTGCCGAACTGCGCTTCGGCGTCGGCCTGGGCCTGGTTGTTCTGCTTGTCTTCCAGCGCACCCAGTTGGTCCAGCGCTTCCAGCCACTTCTTCTGGGCCGGACGGATTTCCTTGACCATCACGCGGGTCGCGTCCATCGCGTTGTTGGCGAGGTAGAGTGCCGATGCCTTGGCGATGGCCGGCATGGCCACACCTTCCGCGTCCTTGATCTGGCCCAGCAGGGTCTTCTCTTCAGCCGATGCTTCCAGAGAGAACTTTTCAGCCAGCTTCTGCTGTAAGGCGTCGTACTTGGCGGTCTGTTCCTTGAACTTGTTCAGTTCCGGTTCCATGTCGGTCGGATCAGTCATCAGGGTCAGAGTGCGCAGCGAGCCGACGCGTTCGCTCACATTGTTGCGCATGTCGACGACCAGGCGGGTCACGACATTGTTCACGCTGACGACGTGGTCGAGGCGGTTCTGGATCTGCGCCATGCGCACGATGCCCACCACGGTGAGAATGACCATCAGCACGAGCACGAGCGCAAAGCCCAGCCCCAGACGCATGCCGACCTTCATATTGGATAGATTCATTGACTGTCTTCCCTGTTTCTTCAAATGATTGGATCGCCCGGAACCGCTGCACCGCGCGTCACTTTATTGCCAAAAGCTCAACTTCTCCTTGAACTTTCGTGTGTTTCCGTCAGGATAAATCAAAACACTGCAATTGCAGTTGGTAAACCTGATCCTGCTCAATACTGTTTCGCTACTACAACAATATTGGGGCGCATGCTGGGAGAAGAGCCCAAATTATGGGTCTATTCTTGCTGTTGAGCAAGGAAAATGGCGTTGAGCGGCTGTCTATACAACAGCGTTAGTGTGGGATCTGGATGAATCGGCGGCCCTGCCTGGCGCCACCGTAACAAAAAATCAATGAATCAGGCTGCCTTGCGCAGGCGTCCGGCGGCCTCGAGCAGGAGTTCCGGATTGCCTTCGGCGAGGCGGCGCGAGTCCGACAGCAGCTGGCGGAAACCGCGCGCGCCCGGCAACCCGGCCATCAGGCCCAGCATGTGGCGGGTGATGCTGTTCAGGCGCAGGCCCAGCGGACCGTAGCGTTCCAGTTGCCCGCGGATGTAGGGGATCATTGCTTCGAGCACCTGTTCGCGCGAGGCCGGCGCGCGGCTCTCGTCGCCGTAGAAACGCGCATCCCAGTCGGCCATCAGCCAGGGGTTGTGATAGGCCTCGCGCCCGATCATCACGCCGTCGACGTGGGCCAGGTGGCTTTCGATCTCGTCGTTGGTCTTGATGCCGCCATTGATGATGATCTCCAGCTCCGGGAATTCGCGCTTGAGCTGGTAGGCCACGGCATAGCGCAGCGGCGGGATCTCGCGGTTTTCCTTGGGCGACAGGCCCTTCAGCACGGCGTTGCGGGCGTGGACGATGAAGGTGTTGCAGCCGGCATCGGCGATGGTGCCGACGAAGTCGCGCACGAAACCGTAGTCCTCGTCGTAGTCGATGCCGATGCGGTGCTTGACGGTGACGTCGATCGAGACGGCATCGCGCATCGCCTTCACGCAATCGGCCACCAGCTGCGGCTCGTTCATCAGGCAGGCGCCGAACGCGCCCTTCTGCACGCGCTCGGACGGGCAGCCGCAATTCAGGTTGATCTCTTTGTAGCCCCACTGCTCGCCGAGCTTCGCGCTCTTCGCCAGGTCGGCCGGCTCGCTGCCGCCCAATTGCAGGGCGACCGGGTGCTCGACCTCGTCATAGCGCAGGTGGCGTTCGACATCGCCGTACACCAGCGCGCCGGTCGTCACCATCTCGGTGTACAGCCAGGTGTGGCGGGTAATCTGGCGATGGAACACGCGGCAGTGGCGGTCGGTCCAGTCCATCATGGGTGCTACAGATAATTTTCGCTTGCTGTATTTCATCAAAATCCTAGTTTTCCCTCTGAGAGGCATCAAGCCTACTTCCCTCAGTTTCCCGCAAACTGCCCTGCTTTCTCCCTCTCGTTGCTACAAATTTGCTACAGATGGCTTCGATACTTAAAGTCGGGGACGCCTGGCGCGCACAAATCCGCCGCAAAGGGCACAAGTCCATTTCGGAAACTTTTTCAACGAAGGCGCAGGCCGTCGCGTGGGCTCGGAAGATCGAGGCTGAGATGGATGCCCGACGCTTCAACGACACTCGTGGGCTAGCGAATCTTACCCTAAAAAACCTCATCGATTGGTACTTCGAAGAAATCGGGAGCGCCCATCCTGAACCGCCCTGGCTTTCGTGGAGGCGGGTTGATGTGAGTCAGGCCGGTATGGCTTGACTGCTCAGTTGCTCGTAATAGTTTGCCTCAGCTTCCACCGGCGGTATATAGCCGAGTGGTTCGAGCAGACGGTGGTGATTAAACCAGGACACCCATTCCAGCGTGACCAGTTCGACGGCCTCACGTGTCTTCCAGGGAGCGCGGCGGTGGATCAGCTCAGCCTTGTCGAGCCCATTGATGGTCTCGGCCAAGGCGTTGTCATAGCTGTCACCCCTTGCTGCCCATAGAGGGCCCAATGCCAGCTTCTGCGAGACGCTCGCTGTACCGAATCGACACATATTGGGAACCTCTGTCGCTATGATGGACCAATGCGTTTCGTTCCGGCTGACGCGCGTACAAGGCCTGTTGCAAGGCATCCAGCACAAAGTCGGTTCGCATCGAACTGCTCACGCGCCAGCCGACGATGCGCCGGGCAAAGACGTCGATGACGAAGGCGACGTACACGAAAGCCTGCCAGGTCGAGACGTACGTAAATCCGAGACCCACAGCTGGTGCGGCCGCTGCGCCTTGAATTGACGGTTGCCCCGATCGAGCGAGTACGGCGTCTTTGCATCGGCAACCGTCGTGCGCACGACCTTACCGCGCACTACACCTCGCAGTCCAGCTTTTCGCATCAGTCGCTCCACAGTGCAGCGAGCTACGTCAGTTCCTTCACGCCGCAGTTGGCGCCGTACCTTGTCGGCCCCGTATACCTGCAGGTTCGCCTGCCAAACCCGTTCAATCTCGACGCTCAGCACGTCGTCACGCTGACACGGGCACAGCGCAACGCCGGATTGCACTGCTGCGCCGCGTGTCGCCAGTAGCCCGACTGCGCGCCCTGCATCACCCTGCAGATCGGCTCGACACCGTAGGCATGGCGGTACTGGTCGACGAATTTCTTCACGACTTGAAACGGCGGTCGAGCTCCGCCTGGGCGAAAAACGTACTCGCCAGACGCAGAATTTCGTTTGCCTTGCGCAGCTCGCGTACTTCTCGATCTAGCGCCTTGATGCGCTCATCTTCGGGCGTGGTCGGCCCAGGACACTGGCCGGTATCACGCTCTTGCTGGCGTACCCAGCGGCGCAGCGTTTCAGGTATGCAGCCGATCTTGGCCACAATGGATTCGATCGCCGCCCCCCTGTGAACTGTATTCACTGGCGGCCACGCTGACCATGTGCACGGCGCGTTCGATGACTTCGGGGGGAATACTTGGGTTGCTTCTTCATGACTCCATTTTCTCAAACAATGGAGCCTCTACAAAACTCGGGGCGGTTCATTCGCGACATAGCGGTGTATTTGGACAAACTGCGTACCCCAACTGCCGCTACTTAGTCCGGCCCTGCCGGGTCGCCCGGCCAGCGGGCGTCATCACGAAGGCCCCAGCGCGGCTTCAAAAAACCGTAGTACGCCTGCTTCCCCGACTGCACCGCCGTTGCTACGGCCGGCTTCCGGCGGTCTCGACGAAAACTCACTGCTACAAAACTGCTACAGCCCAGTCACCTATCTCTCTGTGCAGCCGGCCTCTTCGGTCCAGTCCGTTATCGGGGAATCGAGAGGCGGCGGCTGGGGAAGCGGAAGATTTGATCGGACACGAATCTGCATAGATGGAACGCAGAGGCGACATGATACGCAAATCTTCTAAGTGGCGTCAGGAAAGAGGCCGGCGCGGTCCAGGCAAAAAATATTCTAAAAATTTCCACCTGGCATTTAATGCCCTGAAGAAATTGGTCGTCTTGTACTTGTGAGAGCGCGACAAACGTAGCTCCAACCAATTACCAACCGATACTAGGAGTTCACCATGCTGAGCCTTCACACCAACAACGCAGCGCTGTCCGCACAGAGCTCGATCACCCGTACCCAGACCAGCCTGTCGACCTCGATGGCCCGCCTGTCGACCGGTTACCGTATCAACTCGGCCATGGACGACGCCGCCGGCCTGCAGATCGCCACCCGCCTGAAAGCCCAGTCGAGCGGCATGGCCGTTGCAATGCGCAACACCCAGAACGCGACTTCGATGATGCAGACCGCCGAAGGCGCGCTGGGTGAAGCCAGCAACATCCTGGTCCGTATGAAGGACCTGGCGACCCAGGCAGCCGACGCTTCGTCGAACGGCGCCGACAAGGATGCCATGCAGTCGGAATACGACGCCCTGGCTGGCGAACTGACCAACATCGTCGGCAACACCTCGTTCGGCGGCGCCAAACTGCTGAACAACAAGGCTTCCGCCAGCGACGTGTCTGACGCCCTGGCCAAGAAAACCACTGCGACCGATGCGTTGGCTGCTGCCATGGTGGACTACGGCGTACAGCCGGACCCTAGCGCCACCCCACCGGTCGCGGGCAGCGGCAAGCTTAAGGCTTACTACGACGCGGACGCTGCATTCACTGCCGACCCCACCAATCAGTCTTTGGCTGATGCAAAGATCCTCGCCAAGCAGGATTTGAACATCTCGGCTGACAAAGTGGCCAAAGCCACCGCGGACGTCACCGCTGCAACCGCTTCCTACAACGCTACCCTGGCATCCAGCACCGGCGACACGCCGGGCAAATTCAGCGCTGGCCTGAGCTTCCAGATCGGCGCCTCGAGCAGCGAAACCATGAGCCTGGATCTGTCGGCACAAGTCTCGGCCATGCACTCCGCCCTGGGCACCATCAGCTCGAAATACAACGGCTTCGGCACCCCTGCCGCCGGCACCGGCACTGAGCTGACTGCCGCTGGTTCTGCGAACACTACTGTCGACAACCTGCAGAAGGCAATCGACGCGCTGGGTTCGGTGCGTTCCTCGCTGGGCGCCGCCGCCAACCGCCTCGACCACGCCTACACCAACCTGGCCAACGTCAGCAGCAACACTCAGGCCGCCGCCGGCCGCATCATGGACGTCGACTTCGCCACCGAATCGTCGAGCATGACCTCGAACCAAATGCTGCTGCAAGCCGGCACCGCCATGCTGAAGCAGTCGAACAGCATGTCGTCGATGGTCATGTCCCTGCTGCAGTAATCGCGGGGCCGTCAACAGCCACGTTCCCGGACTAACCCAGTCGGGAGTCCTCAAAGGCCAGCCTTGCGGTTGGCCTTTTTACTTGCTACCCTGCCTCTGCCATGGCCTCCCTGTTCTTCCCTCCGCTCGTTTCATCGGTGTTGCCCGCAGTGCCTGCCGGGCCCTCGCTGCCGGTCGGTCCGGTGGCCGCGGTCGTCCCAGCCGCCCTGCTGGCCGGGATGGATTCGCTGCCGCTGCCCTTGCCGGGATCGCAGCCGGCATCCGGCCAGGCGTCCGCAGCCAGCGCCGACGGGATGCCGGACGGCGCCGCGATGCGCCCGGACCAGCTCATGATGTCGCGCCAGCTGACCTGGCCGAGCCAGGATGGCGGCACGCTCGCCAGCTCCTGGCGCAGTATGGTACGCAACTACGGCGCCCAGCTCGCGAACCGCGAACTGCAGGAACGCCCGGGACAGCTGCCGGCCGCGATGCTGCTGGCTGGCCAACTAGGTAGCCAGGACCCGCGCGTCCTGCGCCAAGCCGACCTGGCCGGCATCCCGCTCGACGCCTGGCGCTTCACCGTGCATACGGGCAGCGCCCAGGACCAGCACTTGCGGGTGGTGCAACAGGATCAGGAACCCCCGCAACAGCAGCGCCGCCGCCGCTCGCGCGCCGCCCTGCGCCTCGAACTGGTGTTGCAGGATGGCACCGTGGTGACAGTGCAGGCCGAGCCGGTGCCTGACGGCGTGCTGCTGGAATTGTGTGCGGCGGATGCGGGCAGCGCGGCGCGCCTGCGTGCGTTGCAGCCGGAGCTCGAAGCGGCGGTGGCGCGCGCGGGCTTGCGCGTGCTGGGATGGACGTACCGCGACAGCCTGCCGCCGGGACTGTCCCACATCCGCTTGCCTTCGGTGGATGCGGCATCGGCACTCAGCCTGCCGGTGTTCCGGGCGATGGCGGAGCTGGCGCTGCTGTTACCGGCACATTGAATCAACCGACCGTGCCGATGATCGAGACTTCGCGGTTTTCCGGAATCTCGTTATACGACAGCACGTGCAGGCCCGGCGCGAACAGGCGCGCGTAGCGGGCCAGCAGCGGGCGCACCTGCGGCAGCACCAGCAGGAGCGGCGGCGTGTGCTGCTGCTTCATCTGTTCGCGCGCCACCGGCATGTTCAGCTGCAGCTGGGACAGCAGTTGCGGGTCGATCGGGTAGTTATCGAGCGTGACCTTGCCGCCGTTGTTCTGGCGCGCCTGGTTCAGCGAACCGAGCAGCATGTTCTCGAGGTCGCCGGACAGGTTAAACGCCGGCATGTCCTTCTTCTTGCCGTACAGGCCGGCCACGATCTGGCGGCGCAGCGCGCAGCGCACCTCGGCCGCCAGCAGGATCGGATCCTTGGTGGTTTCCGAGCTGTCCAGCAGCGTGGTGGCGATGACGACGATGTCCTTCAGCGACACGTTCTCGGCCAGCAGGACGCGGAACACGCGCAGCAGCTGGGTATGCGTCAGCGCCTTGTCCAGCGCCGCCGCCAGCTTCGGCGACAGCGCCGTCAGGCGTTCCAGCAGCGCCGGCACGTCATCGTGGCGGAACAGTTCCGACAGGTAGTCCTTGGCCACCTTCGATGCGTGGGTCGCGATGGCGCTGGCCACCTCGACCACCTGGTAGCCCTGGCCCAGCGCGTGCGCTTTCTGCTCGGGCTCGATCCAGGTCACCGCCATGCCGAAGGCCGGCTCGATCCCGGGGATGCCGTCCAGCTGGCCATACACGGTCGGCGACGGGATCGCCATCAGGCATTCCGGCTGCACCTCGCCCTCGGCCACCACGGTGCCGTTGACGGCGATCGAATACTGGTTCGGGCGCAGCGTCAGGTCGTCGCGCACGCCGATCGCCGGCAGCAGCAGCCCCATTTGTTCGGACAGGCTCTGGCGCACGCCCTTGATACGCTTGGATAAGACTTCACCCTGGGCCCGATCGAGCAGGTGAACCAGCTTGTAGCCGACCGCCACCGAGATCGGCTGCACCACCGGCAGCTGCTGCCAGTCGAGTTCCGGCGCGCGGTCGTCGCGCAGCGCGGCCTCGATCGCGGCCAGGTTCTCGGTCTCCGGCTCCTTGACCTCGCGCGTCAGCTTCCAGCCGACGTAGCCCAGGGCGGCGGCGAACACCGTGAAGAAGAACCACGGCATGCCCGGCACCATGGCCAGGGCGATCATCACGCCGGCGGCCGAGAACAGCACGTTCGGCTGGGCCAGCAGCTGGCCGCCGATCTGCTTCTCGAAGTCGCCCGAGTCGCTGATGCGGGTCACCAGGATCGCGGCCGCGGCCGACAGCAGCAGCGCCGGGATCTGGGCCACCAGGCCGTCACCGATGGTCAGCAGCGCGTAGGCGCGGAAGGCGTCGCCGAACGACAGGTTGTGCATCAGGGCGCCGATCGCGACGCCGCCGATCATGTTGATCAAGAGGATCAGGATCGAAGCGATGGCGTCGCCGCGCACGAACTTCGAGGCGCCGTCCATCGCGCCGTAGAAGTCGGCCTCCATGGCGACGTCCTTGCGGCGCTGCTGTGCCTTTTCCTGGTTGATCAGGCCAGCGTTCAGGTCGGCGTCGATCGCCATCTGCTTGCCGGGCAGCGCATCGAGCGTGAAGCGCGCCGATACTTCCGAGATGCGTTCGGAACCCTTGGTCACCACCACGAAGTTGATGATCATGAGGATCACGAACACCACGATGCCGACCACGAAGTTGCCGCCGATGACGACGTTGCCGAAGGCCTCGATCACGTGGCCGGCGGCCGCCGAGCCCTCGTGGCCGCGCAGCAGCACCACGCGGGTCGAGGCCACGTTCAGCGCCAGTCGCATCAGGGTCGTGCCGAGGATCACGGTCGGGAACACCGAGAAGTCGAGCGGGCGTCTGCTCGACACGGAGACCAGGATCACGATCAGCGCCAGCACGATGTTGAACGTGAACAGCACGTCCAGCAGCGCCGGCGGCAGCGGCAGCATGATCATCGCCAGCAGCGTCAACAAAAACACCGGAGTGGCGATCTTCTGCCGGCGCAGCTCGACCATCAAGCTGTTAATCAGGTTCATGTTGCGGATACCTCACTCAAATGTCCAGGGACGTCGACTTCATTCGGGAACCGTGGGGGCGCCTGGCGCCGGCCTGCACGGAATGCGTTCAGTTGCAGCACGTAGTTCAACACCTGCGATACCGCCTGGTAGAGCTGGGCCGGGATCTGCTGCTGGACCTGGCTGGTGTTGTAGATCGCGCGCGCCAGCGGCGGCAGCGAGACCGTCTCGATCTGGTGCTTCGCCGCGACCGCCTTGATGTACAGGGCCATCTCGTCGACGCCCTTGGCCACCACGAACGGCGCCTCGGCGCGGTTGCTGTCGTACTTCAGCGCGACCGCGTAGTGCTCGGGGTTGACGATCACCACGTCGGCGGTCGGCACGGTCTTGTTCACATTGCGCCGCGCCAGCTGCTGCTGCAGCTGGCGGATGCGCCCTTTCACCTCGGGCTTGCCCTCGGTGCTCTTGTATTCTTCCTTCACTTCCTGCTTGCTCATGCGCTGGTTGCGCGCGAACAGGAAGGCCTGCAGCGGCACGTCGATCAGCGCGAACAGCACGAACACCGCGGCCAGCGACATCAGGCCGTCGAACATCAGCCCGCTCCCGCGCACCAGCGCGTCCGACAGCGGCAGGCGCTGCAGGTCGACCCAGGCATCCACGCCGGAGCGGCCCACGTGCACCAGCACGATGCCCAGCATCAGGGCCTTGCCTAGCGAGGTCGCGAACGTCGACCAGTGCTTGCCGGAGGCCAGCTGGCCCAGGTTCTTCACCGGCGAGAAGCGGCCGAAGTCCGGCGCCAGGCTGCTCGTCGAGAACACCCAGCCGCCCGGCACCATGCTGGCCACCACCACCGCCAGCGGCACGCCCAGCAGCGGCAGCACCATCTTCACCAGCAGCATCGCCGCGTTGCCGAACACGATCGACAGCGCGTTGTCCATCGTCCCCGCCTCGCCCAGCGGCACGTAGACCAGCCGGAACAGGGCGCGGAAGGATTCCAGGTAATCGGGCAGCAGGAACACGAAGATCTTCAGGCTGGCCAGGATGCCGACCGCCGTCGCCACGTCGCGCGAGCGGACCACCTGCCCCTGTTCGCGCGCCTTCTTCAGCTTCTGGGCCGAGGCCTTTTCTGTCTTGTCGCCGCCGGTGCCTTCAGCCATGCGCCGCCCTCATCTGCTGCTGGAGCATCTCCAGCACCTGGTTGGTCATTTGTACGTAGTGCTCGGGGACGAAGCGCACGACCTGCACCAGCATCATCAGGCCGAACAGCGTCACCAGCGAGAAGCCGAGCGAGAACAGGTTCAGCGAAGGCGCCACCCGGTTCAGGAAGCCGAAGCCGATCTGCACCACCATGGTCGAAAAGATGATCGGCAGCGCCAGCAGGATCGCGGCGGAGAACACCCAGCCGACGTTCAGCGACACGGCCTGCAGCAGCAGCGGCGCGTAGCCGGAGCCCACCGGCCAGGCGCGGAAGCTCTGCCCCAGCACGCCGACCAGCACCAGATGGCCGTCGATGCCGAAGAACACCAGGATCGCCACCAGGCCCAGCAGGCCCGAGACCACGTCCGACTGCTGGCCGTTGACCGGGTCGTTCATCTGCGCCATCGAGAAACCGATCTGGCTCGAGACCAGGAAACCCAGCATCGACACCACCGCCATCGTCAGCTGCATCGCCAGCCCGATGACGCCGCCGATCACGGCCTGCTCGACCATCGCGATGACCCCGGCCAGCGAAAACGGATCCGGCATCGCCGCGCCTTTCGTCATCGGCAGCATCATGAAAGCCAGCGCCACCGACAGCAGCGCGCGCACGGGCAGCGGCACCAGTCCTTCGCCCATCACCGGCGCGGTCGACAGCATCGCCATGCTGCGGCAGAACGGCCACCACAGGGCATGGATCAGCGGCAGCAGCAGGCCGACGACTTCGAGCATCGGTCCGCGCCCTATCCCACCAGCTGCGAGGCGCGCTGGAACACGGCCACGCAGTAGTCCATCATCTTGCTGGTCATCCAGTGACCGGCCACGATCAGCGCCACCAGCGTCACCAGCAGGCGCGGCAGGAAGCTCAGGGTCTGTTCGTTGATCTGGGTGGCGGCCTGCACGAGCGCGACGATCACGCCGGCCACCAGGCCCGGCAGCACCAGCACCATCACCAGCAGCATCACCAGCTGCAGGGCTTCGACGATCACGTCGACGGCGATATCAGGAGTCATATGGATAGAAGTACTTCAGAATCCGTGGATGCTGCCGACCAGGGTATTCACGGTCAGGGTCCAGCCATCGACCAGCACGAACAGCAGCAGCTTGAACGGCAGCGAGATCACCAGGGGCGACAGCATCATCATGCCCATCGCCATCAGCACCGACGACACCACCAGGTCGATGATCAGGAAGGGAATGAACAGCATGCAGCCGATCTGGAACGCGCTCTTGAGCTCGGACAGCACGAAAGCGGCCAGCTTGACGGTGAACCCGCGCTGCATCGGCGCCATCTCGGGCGCTTCGCCCGCCAGGTGCGCGACCTGCAGCAGCGCGGCCTTGCTGGTCTGGGCCAGCATGAAGCGCGACAGCGGCACCTCGGCGGTCTTGAGCGCCTGCTCCAGCGTGATCTTGTCCTTGTCATAGGGAACGAAGGCTTCGTTCCAGATCTGCTCGCCGACCGGGCGCATCACCAGCAACGTCAGGATCAGGGCGACGCCCGTGACGATCCGGTTGGGCAGGCCCTGCTGCAGGCCCAGGGCCTGGCGCAGCAAGGACAGCACGATCACGAAACGCGTGAAGCTGGTCATCATCATGACCATCACCGGCAACAGCCCGAGGATGGTCATCAGGACCAGGATCTGCGATTTCACGGTCAGGCCGCTGCCCGTGCCCGGGATGATCCCCGGCAGCAGGTCCGGGTTCTGCGGTGCGGCCAGCGCGCCGCCGGCGGCCAGCAAAAGAACCGCGCCGGCGAGGACCGGCGCACCGCGGCGCAACACCGCGCCGCCCTGCTTGAACGTCATGGTGCGATCAGGTCCAGGTTGAGCCCGTCGAGATCGATCACCTTGAGACCGTACTGCTCCCCGGCGACCACCACTTCGGCGCGGCCGATGGCGGCGCCGTTGACCTTGATGACCAGCGGCTCGCCGGCCATGGCGTCCAGCGGGATCACGGAGGTCGGGCCGATGTCCATCAGTTCCTGCAGGGAGATGCGGGCCGAGCCCACTTCCAGCGTCAGGGTCACGGGGATGCGGCGCATCATCTGCGGCAGCCGCGCCTTGGGCGCAGCCGGCGACACTGCGGCCGCGCCTTCGTCGGCGGCCAGGTCGTCGATGATGATGTCGCCGCCGGCGATCTGTTCGTTCAGGTTCATGTCCATTTATTCGGCATCTTCAAAAGAGGTTAAACACAGCTTTCCCTTGTACTCGGCCACGGCCGCCGTAAACAGGCGGGCTTCGTCGAGCAGCACGTCGGCGCGGCCGACATTGACCGGGACCACGTCGTCCACATTGAGGTCGAACAGTGCTCCCAGCGTCATTTCCTTGGTAACCAGTACGCCATCGAGCTTCACCTGCAGCTTCGACGACAGCGGTTCGGACGGCCCACGCGCGGCGCGCGGACGCTGGTTGTCCGGACGCAGGGTGCCGAGAATGGTCGCCATCAGGCCCTGGTCCGGTGCGATCCAGAACTGGCCAGTTGCTCCATTGGCATCGCGGACCTGCACGCGCAGTGCCCAGGCGCTCTTGCCCGGCATTGGCGAACTTGCCACGGCGCCGGCCGGGACCGGTTTCGGCGCCACCTCCATTGCAAGACTGACAGCGACGCGTCCATACAACAGATCGACCATGTGTTGCGTCAACACGACGACGAGGCGGTCTTCGGTGGCGGTGACGCGGACGCTTTCCGGATCCTGCTGAGTTGCGCCAGCGCTACGCCCACCGTAGCGTCGCTCCAACAGTGTCAGCAATAAGCCACGCTCGAAGGCCACAGAAACCGTGCCCATCGTGCCCGCGGCAGCCATCCAGCGCAGGGTTCCCTGCTGCGGAGCGCGGCCGAATTCGACGGTATCGAGGCGCCAGCCGCCCCAGTAACGGCGGGCGCCGCCTTGCATGGCAGCGTCCAGGTCATCCTGCAGGCGCGCTGCGAAGAGCGGCAGCAGATGCACCGGACGCCCTAGCAGAGCGGGGTCGAGTACCTGGTGCTGCGGGGTGGTGTCAGGGTGTGCGATGGGCATGAAAGAATTAACAATTCAATAAGCAGGAATGCCTTTGTTTCATTCCTCTGGGCAACAATTATACCTGTTAAATTGTGTCGCGGCGTTTGAGATTCCTCTTTGAATTCGCCGTTGCCGTACGGTAAGATGCTCCTATTCGGCGTCGGAACAGGAATATCCTCCCTAGGAAAATCAAACGCCGTCGGTATTCTCCCCGGTTCCGCACAGGAAACCAAGTCTCGGACAGACGCTGAAAATTTAACAATTACCAGTCAGCAAACAGAATTCTGAAACATTGACACCAAGCAACACTGTAAAATCGTTACTAACCGTTACACGCATCACACACAAGCATGGGAGTGGAAAACACGATGGCAACTGAACTTGCTGGTCTGATCCGGGCCGATCTGGCCAATTTGACCAACGATGCCAGCCGCCTTGCGGTGGCGCCTGCGCTGGATGCCGGACTGGCCAGCCAAGGCCCCGCCAATGGCCAGTTCTCGTTCGCGCAGAGCATGAAGGATGCCCTGTCCGGCGTCGACAACGAACAGCGCGCGGCCGAAGACAAGATGGCCGCCGTCGACAGCGGCAAGAGCGACGACCTGGTCGGCGCGATGCTGTCGTCGCAGCAGGCCAACCTTTCGTTCTCGATGCTGATGCAAGTCCGTAACAAGGTGATGGGCGCCATGGACGAACTGCTCAAGCTGCCCGTCTGACCAGGAAGACCCCTACCGTGATTGCTGCCCTCAAATCCGCCCTCGGCGGGAAACGCATGCCGACGCTGCCGCCGGCGCTCTCGAAAAACCTGACCCCCATGCTGGTGCTGGCGATCGCCATCACCGCCGCGGTCACGCTGTTCATGTGGAGGGACCAGGCGGATTACAAGCCGGTCTTCGGCGCGCACGAGAAAGTCGCCGCCACCGACATGATGAGCGTCCTCGAAGCCGAACACATCGGCTACCGCGTCCACCCGGACAGTGGCCAGGTGCTGGTCCCCTCCTCCCAGCTGGGCAAGGTGCGCATGCTGCTGGCCGCCAAAGGCGTGACCGCGCAGCTGCCGGCCGGCCTGGAACTGATGGACAAGAGCGACCCGCTGGGTGTGTCGCAGTTCGTGCAGGACGTGCGCTTCCGGCGCGGCCTGGAAGGCGAGCTGGCGCAGTCGATCCAGACCATCGACGCGATCGCGTCGGCGCGCGTGCACCTGGCGATCGCCAAGTCCACCTCCTTCGTCGCCAGCGACGGCGACAAGTCCTCGGCCTCGATCGTGGTCGCCCTCAAGCCGGGCCACACCCTGTCGAACGAGCAGATCGCCGCGGTCGTGAACCTGGTCTCGGGCAGCGTGGCCAGCTTGGCCCCGAAACGCGTGTCGCTGGTCGACCAGAACGGCAATTACCTGTCCTCGCGCGTCGACCTGAGCGACGGCTTCGACGGCGCCGCCCAGAGCGACACCGCGGCCAAGCACTTCCAGGACGAGGTGCGCGCCAACGTCAACGAGCTGCTCGGTCCGGTCCTCGGCGCCGACAACTTCAAAGTGAGCGTGACCGCCGACGTCGACAACGACAAGATCGAAGAGACCCAGGAGAAGTACGGCGAAGCGCCGAAGGTCACCAGCGAAGCGATGCGCGAAGAGATGGAAAAGAGCCGCATGGCGCTCGGCGTGCCGGGCACGCTGTCGAACCGTGCGCCGGTGTCCGCGAATCCGCCGGATCCGAATGCCGCGAATGCCGCGACCGATCCGAATGCCGCCAAGCCGGACGACGGCAGCGCGCGCAAGAACGCAACCACCCGCCAGTACGCCTATGACCGTGCGATCACCCAGATCAAGCGTGCCCGCGGCCGCCTGAAGAAGCTGTCGGTGGCGGTGGTGCTGAACAACGCCAGGGCCGCGTCGCCGAAGAGCGGCTGGACCCCGAACGAGATCGCCAACATCGACAAGATCCTGCGCGGCGGCCTCGGCATCGATGCCACCCGCGGCGACGTGCTGGCCGTGTCCTCGCTGAGCTTCCCGGCGCCGGCCCCGGTCGAGCCGTGGTACCAGCAGCGCGACAACGTGGTCGACATGACCGGCTGGGCCGCCTGGATCGTGGGCGCGCTGTTCGCCTGGTTCGCGGTGCTGCGTCCCCTGATGCGGATGCTGACCCAGAAGGTCGCGCCGCAGGCGGCGGGAGCGGCAGGCCTGGCCCAGTTGCCGGGCGCCGCCGGCGCCCCCGCCCTGCCGGGCAATGCCGCCGCGCTGGCCGCGCCGGCCGGCGCAGCCGCAGGAACGGCGATGGCGCTGCCGGCGGGCGCAAGCGCCGCGGACAGCATGATGACGGTCCAGCCGCTGCTGGAAAACTTTGATTTGCCCCCGGCCGGATCGGCCGTGGACGTGATGGTGGATCACCTGAAGAATCTGGCGGGCAAGGAGCCGGAGCGGGTGGCGGAAGTGGTCAAACAATGGGTGCAGAAGAAAAATGGCGGATCTGAACAATAACGACGTGCAGGAAGTGGCGCTGACCCCGGTCGAACAGGCTGCGATCGTGCTGCTGTCCATCGGCGAAGAGCCCGCCGCGGCCGTGCTGCGCTGCCTCGAGCGCGAGGAACTGATCGAGCTGACCCAGGTGATGAGCCGGATGAGCGGCATCAAGGTCGACGCCGTGAAGAACTCGATCCAGAAGTTCTTCGACGACTACCGGCAGCAGAGCGGCCTGCACGGCGCCTCGCGCAGCTACCTGAAGCGTTCGCTCGACCTGGCGCTGGGCAGCGAGATCGCCAACAGTGTCCTGAACACGATCTACGGCGACGCCATCCGCCCGATGATGGCGCGCCTGCAGTACGCTTCGCCGAAATGGCTGGCCGAGTACATCGCCGCCGAGCACGTGCAGATGCAGGCCGTGTTCCTGGCCTTCCTGCCGCCCGCGCTGGCCGGCCAGATCATCGATGCGCTGCCGGAAGAAGGCCGCGAGCTGGTCTTGCTGAACCTGGCGCGCCTGGAAGAGATCGACCGCGACCTGCTGTCCGAACTGGAAGAGCTGGTGACCCGCTGCCTGTCCGCGCTCGACACCCAGAGCTCGGCCGTGGAAGGCGTGCGCCAGGCCGCCGAGATCCTCAACCGCCTGCCGAACAACCGCGCCGAGATGGTCGAACTGCTGCGCGCCCACGATCCCGAGGTGGTGTCGCAGATCGAGATGTCGATGTACGACTTCTTCATCCTGTCGAAGCAGTCCGAGCAGACCGTCACCCGCCTGCTGGACGAGATCCCGCTGGAGCAGTGGGCCGTCGCGCTCAAGGGCGCCGAGCCGGCGCTGCGCGACGTCATCCTGGGCGCGATGCCGAAGCGCCAGGCGCAAAGCTTCGAAGACCTCATGCGCCGTTCCGGCCCGGTGCCGATGTCGCGCATCGAGCAGACCCGCCGCGAGATCATGGCCGCGGTCAAGGACCTGGCCGACAACGGTGAAATCGAAGTCCAGCTGTTTGCCGAGGCGACTGCCGAATGAAGCAGTTCCGGCCTTATCACTTTCCGCCGCTCGCCAAGTTCATGGCGGCTGCCGCCAGCAATGCGCCTTCCGCGACCGCACAGCAGGATTGGGAAGGCGCGATGGCCGACGGTTATCGCCAGGGCCAGCAGGACGGCTACGACGCCGGCCTCGAACAGGGCCGTGCCGACGGCTTCGACGCCGGTCACGAGGATGGCGTGGCGCGCGGCTACGAGGAAGGCCTGCGGCGCGCGATGGCCGAGTTCGAGGCAATGTCCAAGCCGGTGGACGCGATGCTGCGCGGTCTCAAGAAGCTGAAGACCGAATACATGAATACCCAGCGCAACGAGGTGGTGGACCTGGTCGGCAAGATCGCCCGCCAGGTGATCCGCGCCGAGTTGGCCCTGCAGCCGGTGCAGATGCTGGCGCTCGTCGACGAGGCGCTGACGGCCATGCCGCCGACCCGCGACGAGATCGAGGTCATGCTGAATCCGGAAGAACTCAAGCGCATCCAGGAACTGGACCCGAAGCGGGCCAAGAAATGGAACCTGATGGCCGACCCGCGCCTCGAGCCGGGCGAATGCCGCGTCAAGGCCGGCGACCACGAAGTCGATGCCGGCTGCCAGGGCCGCCTCGCCGCCTGCATGGAGCAGGTGCGTGAAGGCCTGGCTGCCGCCGACGTCAAGGAGGGTGCATGAGCGCACTGGCCCAGACCCTGCGCGCGCTCGACATCGGCGCGGTGCCGGTGGCCACGCCCACCGGGCGCCTGGTCGCGGTGCAGGGCCTGCTGCTCGAAAGCGTCGGCGTGCGACTGCACACCGGCCAGCGCTGCCGCGTCGAACTGGTCGACGGCGACTGGCTGGACGCGCAGGTCGTCGGCTTTCGCGACAAGGTCACCTACCTGATGCCGTTCAAGAAGTCCGACGGCCTGGTGACCGGCGCCCGCGTACTCCCGGCGACCGGCCCGTCCAGCATCCAGATCGGCCCCTCGTGGATGGGCCGCATGGTGAATGGCCTGGGGGAGCCGATCGACGGCCTGGGCCGCCTCGGCGGCGACCAGACCCTGCCGACCACGCCGCCCAAGGTGAATCCCTTGCGAAAAGCGCCGGTCGAGGAACCGCTGGACGTCGGCGTGCGCGCGATCAATTCGATGCTCACGATCGGCAAGGGCCAGCGCGTCGGCCTGATGGCCGGCTCCGGCGTCGGCAAGTCGGTGCTGCTCGGCCTGATCACGCGCCAGACCGTGGCCGACGTGATCGTGGTCGGCCTGATCGGCGAACGTAACCGCGAGGTGCGCGAATTCGTCGAGAAGTCGCTCGGCCCCGAAGGCCTGAAGCGCGCCGTGCTGGTCGTGGCGCCGGCCGACGAATCGCCCCTGATGCGCGTGATGGCGACCGAGCTGTGCCACTCGGTGGCGGCGCACTTCCGCGACCGCGGCCAGAACGTGCTGCTGCTGTGCGACTCGCTGACCCGCTACGCGATGGCGCTGCGCGAAGTGGCGCTGTCGCTGGGCGAGCCGCCGGCCACGCGCGGCTACCCGCCGTCGGTATTCTCGCACTTGCCACAGCTGTGCGAGTCGGCCGGCAACGGCGAGTCCGACACCGGCAGCATGAGCGCCATCTATACGGTGCTGGCCGAAGGCGACGACCAGCAGGACCCGGTGGTCGACAGCGCGCGCGCGATCCTCGACGGCCACATCGTGCTGACCCGCGAGCTGGCCGAGCGCGGCCACTACCCGGCGATCGACGTGGCCCAGTCGATCAGCCGCTGCATGGCCCAGGTGGTCACGCCGGAACATGCCCAGGCGGCGCGCCGACTGAAGGCCGCGATGGCGAAGCACGCGCGCGTGCGCGACCTGATTCCGCTCGGCGCCTACCAGCCGGGCGCGGATCCGGAAACCGACCGCGCGGTGAAACTGCATCCGCACATCGAGTCCTTCCTGTGCCAGGGCACGAAAGAAGATGCGCCCTTCGGCCCCTGCGTCGAGCAGCTGATGGCGATGATGGCATGAGCAAACAGAACACCATAACGAGCCTCGGCACCCTGGTGCGCCTGCGCAGCACCGAAGTCGAACGCCTGCAGGCCGAGCTGGCCAAGCAGGAAGCGATGCGCGCGCGCTACCAGGCCACCGTCGAGCGCCTGACGGATCTGGCGGTCGGCAGCGGCCCCTCGGGCAAGCCCGCAGGACCGCTGCCGCTGTCGCCGGCGCTGGCGGTCAACTGCGGCAACTACAAGCAGGCCGTGTTCGCGCTGGCCGACACCCAGCGCACCGACCTGCACCTGCACGAAGCCAACATGGCGGTCTCGCAGCGCCACCTGGCCCAGGCCTGGACCCGTCGCGAACTGCTCGGCAAGGTGCTGTCCCAGCACGAGACGGCGTTCGCGCGCGAGCAGGACCGCGTCCAGCGCAAGCAGGAAGATGAAATCGCCACGCAGTCGTGGCTGGCAAATCAATAAGGAGCAAGCATGTCCAGTATCACCGCCCCGACCTACGACCCGACCAGCACCGCGCAGGCGCTGGCGCAGAAATCGACTGCCGGCGTCCAGCAGCAGATCACGGACCAGACCAGCGCCGCAACCGCGACCACCAAGGCGCTCTCGGCCCTGAGCTCGGCCTTGTCGGCCTTCCAGTCCAGCCTCGCCTCGTTGACCGGCATCGGCAAGTCGATGCTCGCGCAGAGCGCGACCGTGTCCAACACGGCCATCGGCAGCGCGACCGCGAAGCCGACCGCCGCCGCCGGCAGCTACAACGTGTTCGTCAAGCAGATCGCCACCGCCGGCCAGGTCTCGTACGGCCTGGGCAGCACCGCCTATGGCGGCCAGCTGACGATCACGCTGGCGCCGCCGGCCTCGCCCTCGACCAACCCGCCGTCGCCGGTCGCTACCACTCCGCAGATCAGCGTCAACCTGGACGCCACTGCCGACACCGACGGCGACGGCGCGCTGAGCGTGCGCGAGATCGCCGCGGCCATCAACCGCGAGCCGACCAATGCCGGCCAGGTCTCGGCCGGCGTGGTAACCCTGAACGGCGTCGCCCAGCTGGTAGTGACCTCGAAGAACACCGGCGCGGCCAACGACATCTGGCTCGGCACTGCCGGCGCCACCGTCGACCCCAGCCTGACCACCAGCGTCGGCCTGAGCAAGCGCGTGGTGACCACCCAGGCGCAGGACGCCGTCGTGCTGTTCAACGCGACCGACTCCAGCACCGGCACCGCGGTCACCCAGGCGTCGAACACCTTCACCAACATCGACGGCGTGTCGCTGACCGTGAACCAGGCGCAGGCATCGAGCGACAAGCCGCTGACCTTGACCGTGGCCGGCAATACCAGCGGCACGATCTCGAACGTGCAGGCCTTCGTCGACGCCTACAACAAGCTGAAGACCAGCGTCGACGGCCTGGTGGATGCGGGCGACCCGTCCACCAAGCGGGCAGCCGGCGCCTTTGCCCACGATGCCGGCGTGCGCGCCCTGCAGAGCCGCCTCGTCAGCATGCTGCGCTCGACCGGCACCACCTCGCTGGCCAGCTACGGCATCATCGCGGCCCGTGACGGCACCCTGTCGCTCGACTCGACCCGCTTGACAAAGCAGCTGGCGATCAACCCGACCGGCTTGGACGACCTGATCGGTTCGGCCAGCGCCAGCAGCCCGAAAGGCATTGCGGGCGCACTCAACACGTATCTGGACACCTGGAGCAACGGCGCCAATGGCCAGATCAAGCAGCGCACCGACGCCACCACCAAGCTGCAGTCCGACCTGAGCAAGCGCCAGACCACTCTCGACGCCCAGTACGACGCGGCCTACCAGCGCTACCTAAAACAGTTTACCGAGCTGCAGACGCTGCAGTCGACCATGAATAGTAATGTCTCCATGTTCAATGCACTGTTCAGCAACGACAAGTCGTCCTAAGGGATAATCCGATGTCTTATCAAGAAGCATACGGCAGCTATCACGCTGTCAACCTGGACGCGCAGACCTCGAGCGCGTCGCCGATCGAACTCGTGCTGCTGCTGACCGACGGCCTGCTGGAAGAGCTGGCGCGGGTCCGCGCGCACATCGTCGGCAAGCGCTACGAGCAGCGCGCGATCAGCATCAACAAGTGCGTCGACATCCTGAATGGACTGTCGAGCTCACTCGACTCCGAAAGCGGCGGCCAGGTCGTCGCCAATCTCGCCGACCTCTACGCCTTCTGCGGCAATCACCTGAACGGTGCGGGCATCAAGCAGGATCCGGCGATGGTCGACGAAGTCGTGAAGATCATGACCACGATTCGCCAGGGCTGGGCTGGCGTGCAGGCGCGCAATGGATAAGTCGACCGCCCTGCTCCGCATCGCCGATTCGCTGCGCAGCGCCGCCGACGGCGCCGCGTGGGAACAACTGGCGGACACCACCCGCGCGCTCGCGCCGCAGCTGGAAGCGCTGGCCGCGCGCGGCCCCCTGTCGCAGACCGAACGCGCAGCCCTGCAGCGCCTGCGCGAAGCGCACGACTATGCCGCAGAGGCGGTCGCCAACGCTGCCCGCGCACTGCATGGCCGCCTGGAAGACATGCGCACCAACAAAGACGGCTGGCTCGCCTATGCGATGCACAGCGACACCGACCACGGCATCGGCCAGGCCGCACGATGATGTCCAACATGCTGATGAACACCGTTTCCCCGTCGGCCCCGGCGCAGAACGCCGACGGCGCCCAGCCGGCGCAAGCCGTGCAGGCGGGCGCGGATGCCCAGCCGGGTGCCGGCGCCGCCCTGCCGTTCGCCGAATGGCTCGGCCAGCAGGCCCAAGGCGCCTTGCTGGCGGTCCAGTCCGGCACGCCGACGGACGCCGCACAGGCCGATGCCGCCCCTGCGGCCGCTACCGACGCCCCCGCGGCCGCCACTGACGCGGCCGACGACGACCAGGCCCCGAGCCTGCCGCAGGATGGCGCATTGCTGGCCGCCATGGCCATGCCCCTGATGCCGCTGTCTCCGGCGCAGATCGCACAAGCCGTGCAGGCGGCCCGGCCCGCCGTGGCCGAGGCCGACGGCGCCGGCGCCCACGACGCCAAGTCCGGCGACGGCAAGGAAGTCGCTGCGCCAGGCCAGAGCGCGCCGGCCGCTGCCGCCGACAACGCCGCCCTCGCCCTGCCCCAGCTGGCCGCGGTGAAGCCGGCCCAGCAGGCCCAGGCCCAGCCGGACGCCGCCCCGGCGGCGCGCCCGGCCGCCCAGCCGCGCACCGTCGCCGGCACTGCGGGCGATATCGGCGCCCCGGACAAGGGCGCCGAACACGCCGGCACGTCCGCCGGCAGCGCCGCCATCGTCGCCGCGGCCGCGCCGGCCCAACCGGCAGCCGCTGCCCCGGCGGCCGATACCGTCAAGCTGGCCGGCCCGCCGACTGCATGGCGCCAGAGCCTGCAGGAAGCGCTCGGCGACCGCCTGCACGTCCAGGTCGGCAACAATATCGAACAGGCCGTGATCCGTCTCGAGCCGCCCCAGCTGGGCCGCATCGACATCGCGATCCGCCACAGCGCCGGCACGCTGGAAGTGAACATCTCGGCCAGCAACGGCGAGGTCCTGCGCCAGCTGCAGACCGTCAGCGACAACCTGCGCAGCGACCTGTCGCAGCGCCAGTTCAGCGAGGTCGCGGTGACGGTCACCCCGGCGCCGAAGAATGGCGCCGTGCCGTTCGGCGATCCGCAACAGGGCCGCGGCCGCCAGCAGGGCCGTGAACAGGAAGACCACCAGCCCGGCCGCGCCCTGGCCGAGGCCGGCAATGCATCGTCCGGCGCGTCCAGTTTCTCGCTGGGCGGGCGTGAATAAAGAACAACGACCATGAGCAAGATGAAAACCATTATCGCCATTGCCGGCGCAGTCATCGTCAGCGCCGCCGTCGCCGGCGGCGCCGTGTGGTGGTTCATGCCGAAGCCGGCTACGGCCACGGCCGTAGCAAAGCAAGCCGAATCCGAGAAAAAAGAAGCCAAGCCGGTCAAGTACGTCACCCTCGACAAGGTGATCGTCATGCTGCGCCGCGGCGCCGACGACGGTGCCCCCCACTACCTGTCGACCGACCTGGTGCTGGCGACCGATCCGAAAAAGGAAAAGGAAACCAAGGAGAACCTGCCGCTGCTGCGCAGCCTGGCGGTGCGCACGCTGTCGGCCTACACGATGGCCGAGGCGTCGAGCATGACGGTCGAGAAGTACGCCGAGCAGCTGAACCACGCCTTCGACGCCGACTATGAACGCACGCATGCGGAAAAGCCGTTTGCGGAAGTCATGATCGGCAAGCTGATCATCGAATAAACGCCGGGGACAACGTGGGTTACATGACCGACTACGCCGACAGCTACGCCAGCACCGAGTACGCCGACGCCGCCGTGCACGCGGCGATGAGCGCAAAGGACGAGCAGCGCCACCTGGTCGCCTACGCGCCGCTGGTGAAGCGCATCGCGCGCCAGCTCAATTCGCAGGTATCGGGCGCGATGGGACGCGAGGACATGGAGCAGATCGGCCTGATGGGCCTGCTGGAAGCGCTGCGCCGCTACGGCACGCCCGACGCCGGTTTCGCCAGCTACGCCGGCCTGCGCGTGCGCGGCGCGATCCTCGACGAACTGCGCCGCCAGGACTGGCGTCCGCGCGCCGTGCGCCAGGACAGCCACAAGATGCGGGACGCCGTGCGCACCCTCACCCGCAAGCTGGGCCACGAACCGAGCGACAAGGAAGCCGCCGACGCCCTGAGCATCAGCCAGGACGAATGGCGCCAGTTCCTGCTCGACGACTGCGCCGAGGAACTGCTCAGCTTCGACGAGATCCTGGATCACGCCAGCGAGCGCGCCGGCAGCAGCCCTGGCCCGGAAGAGCAGTTCATCGTACGCCGCAGCCTGGAGCAGGCGCTGAATGCGCTGACCGAGCGCGAGCAGCGCGTGATCCAGATGATTTATGAATTCGAGCTCAGCTACAAGGAAATCGCTGCCGTGCTCGACCTGTCCGACGCCCGCGTGTGCCAGCTCAACAAGAGCGCGCTGGCAAAAATGAAAGCGGCGCTGGCCCAGGCCTGAAGCGCTCAACGAAATAAAGGTAATTACCATGCAAATTCTTGGCATCCTGATCGTGCTGGGCGCCGTGTTCGGCGGCTATGTCATGATGGGCGGCACCGCCCTCGCCATCTGGCAGCCCAACGAGCTGATCGTCATCTGCGGCGCCGCGCTGGGTGCGCTGGTGCTGGCCAACCCCAGGCACGTGCTGGGCGAAATGATGGGCCAGATAAAGAAGATCGCGGGCAAGCACAAGCACGACTCCGAATTCCAGCGCCAGCTGCTGCTGCTGATGTACGAACTGCTGCAGACCGCTGCCGGCGGCCTGAAGGCGCTCGACGCCCACGTCGAGGCGCCCAAGGAAAGCCCGATGTTCCAGCGCTACCCCTTGATCCTGGCGGAGCCGAAACTGCTGGCCTTCATCGTCGACAACTTCCGCCTGATGGCCATGGGCAAGATCAACGCCCATGAACTGGAAGGCGTGCTGGAGCAGGAACTGGACGCCATCCACGAGGAACTGACGCAGCCGTCCAAGTCGCTGCACAAGGTGGCCGAGGCGATGCCGGGCTTCGGCATCCTGGCCGCGGTGCTGGGCATCGTCATCACCATGAACTCGGTCGGCGAAGGCGCCGACACCGCCGAGATCGCGGAACACATCGGCGCCGCCATGGTCGGCACCTTCATCGGTATTTTCTTCTGCTACGGCGTGCTGGATCCGATCTCGGGAATGATGAAGCAGCTGGTCAATTCGGAAGCCTCGACCATGGAAACAGTGAAGGTCGTGCTGGTCACCCACGTGGCCGGCAAGCCGCCGCTGCTGGCGATCGACGCCGGGCGCCGCCTGATCCAGCTGAACACCAAGCCGAGCTTCGCCCAGCTGGAAACCTGGATCAACGCGATGGCCGACGGCGAAGACGCCGGCGCCGTCAAGAAGCGCGCATAAGGCACGGGAAGACGCAGCATGCAAGCAGACAAAAAGGGCGACAAGCACAACGGCGACACCATCATCAAGCGTGGCGGCGGCAGGCACTACGACGATGAGCACGGCGGCGCCTGGAAGGTCGCATTCGCCGACTTCTGCATGGCGCTGATGGCGCTGTTCCTGGTGCTGTGGCTGATTGCGGCACGCGACGCGCAGACGGCCAAGAACATCGTGCGCGACAACGCTGCCAGCGGCCTGATCGAAGGCAGCGGCGGCAAGCCGGAAATCGCCGGCAACCCCAGCGGCAGCATGATCGAACGCTTCCAGCTCCCGAGGAGCAATGGCGGCAGCGAAGGGCCGAGTACCGGCGCCCCGCAAAACATCAGGCAGGGCGCCCAGGATGGCGCCAAGGAAACCGTGCGCGCCAAGTACGAGTCGGCGTCCGAGCTGGCGGCGCTGGCGCATGCGCTCGAGCAGATGAGCGCCGATGCCGGCCTGTCATCGAACCTTGCCACGGTGATCACACCGAACGGCTTGCGCGTGATGCTGCACGATACCGATCGCCAGGGCATGTTCGTGCGCGGCAGCCCGCTGCCGACCGCGCGCTTCGCAAAACTGTTGCGTGCGATGGCGCCCCTGTTCGAAAAAATGGAAAATCAGATGTTGATTGTGGGCCACACGGACTCCTTGCAGTACACTAGGAAGGGTCCGCTCAGCCTCTCCAACGAGAGCCTGTCGGTCAACCGCGCGCTGGCTGCGCGCTCCGAGCTGCTCATCGGTGGCATGCGCAACGAAAGCATCCTTCAGGTCGTCGGGATGGCCGACCGCGCCCCGTTCGACGCAGCCAAACCCGATGCGCCCGTCAATCGCCGCATCGAACTCCTGATCCTGACCAGCTCCCAGGCCGCCAGCATGGCGACCATGTTCGGCAGCCCGGGCCCGACCGAATCCCTCGGCAAAGAGGTATCGATCAGCAAACCGGGCGACGAAGCGCTGAAGGAACTGCGCAGCCAAATGGCAAAGAAACCATGACGATCCAATCGAAAACCCGAGGACAACGCATGAAGATCACCGGCGTCTCCACTCCCTCCGTTCAAATCACGCCGCAGGCCGGCGGCGCAGCCGCAGCCCCCGCCCCCACGCCCGCGCCCGCCGGCGCGCCCCTCGAATCGGCAGTGCTGCAGCCGGCGCAAAGCGCGCTGCGCGCCATGCCCGACTTCGACGGCGCCCGCGTCGCCGAACTGCGCGACGCCCTGGCAAAGGGCGAGCTGCCGTTCGACGCCGGCCGTCTCGCCGGGCTGATCCAGCGTTTCCACGGCAGCAAGGCGTAAGCGCATGAGCCGCATGACCCGAGACCAGGCGCTGACGCATCTGCTGGACGGCATCCAGGCCGACCTTGGCGCCTGCGCCACCGTCCGCGAGCTGCTGGAACGCCAGTTCCAGGCCGCCCTGCGCCATCGCGGCGCTGAACTGAGCGGCCTTGCCGAACAACTCATGCCCCAGCTCGACGCCATGGAACAGCGCCGCCAGCAGCGCGTGCAGCTGGTGCGCGCCCTGTTCGGCGCCCAGGCGACGATGGACGACATGCTCGGCAGCCTGGCGGCGCCGCAGCGCGCACGCGCGACCGGCGATTGGGCCCAGCTGGAGCAGCTGGTGCGCGACTGCAAGCGGGCCACCGCCCGCAACGCGGCCCTGATGGCGGACCAGTACAGTGTGATGCAGCGCGTGCTGCACGGCGAGGAGCAGTTGTATGCGCCACGCTGACCTGAACATAGCAAGCACCCCGGCCGCTGCGCCGACGGCGCCGACCCGCCCGACCGCCGGCTTTGGCGGCGGCAGCGGCTTCAAGGGCATCTTCGGCGAGGTGCAGGAAGAAGTGGCCTCCTTCATCAAGGATGGCGGCGGCCTGTCGCTATCCGCCGCGGGCGCCGCCGCCGGCCTCTCGCCGGAAGGCCAGGTCTGGCAGGCGCGCGCCAGCCAGGCCGCCAACGCCATCGTCGGCGATGGCGCGGCCTCGCCCGACCAGCAGGCCTTCCTGGACAGCATTGCCCCCTGGGCCAAGGAAGCCGCCGACAAGCTGGGCGTGGCGCCGGAACTGGTGTCGGCGCATGCCGCGCTGGAGTCCGGCTGGGGCCAGCGCCCGCTGAAGAACGGCGACGGCAGCTCGACCCATAACCTGTTCGGCATCAAGGCCAACGCCGGCTGGCGCGGCGACGTGGCCGAGTCCGCCACCACCGAGTACGTCGGCGGCGCGGCGCTCAAGACCAGCGCACGTTTCCGCGCCTACCCGGACCAGGCCAGCGCGTTCCGCGACTATGCGCAGATGCTGATCGATAACCCGCGCTTCCGCGGCGCACTCGGCGCCGGCAGCAACGCCCAGGCCTTTGCCCAGGGCCTGGCCAAGGGCGGCTATGCGACCGACCCGGCCTACGCGGCGAAACTCGCGCGCCTGGCCGGCAAACTGCAGGGGAGCGGCAGCTGAATCAGCGTTCGAAGGCGGCGTCGACCGGCTCGACGGTGCCCGGACCCGCGACGCGCATGCGCACCACCTGCCCGCTGCCGGCATTGCGCACCCGGACCACGGCGCCGCGCGCGCCGGCGTCCAGCGCCTCGCCGGCCGTGCTGACTTCGATGCCTTCGCGGCGCGCCACCATCATGACGGCGTCGCCGCGCTTGACCAGAACCGGACTGCTGAGTTGTCCACTGCGCAAAATGTCTCCTGGCCGCAACATTCTGCGTGACATTTGTCCGACAGCTTCCTGGGGCGAACTGATCGGATCGGCGATGTTAGAAATATCACGCCGCTCGATCGTGACTTGTGCATCGGTCAAGGCTTCGTTGGGGGCGACCGTGCCGCTGGCGACCGCGACCATGGCCGTTACACGGGCCCGGACGATGTACTCGTATCTCCACCCGGGGGTGTCGTTGCAACGCGCCAGGAAGCGCATCCGCTGGGGATAGCGGGTATCCAGGGGCTCGATGGCGATGTTTTGCGCGCACGGCGGCGCGGCGCGGGTGGTCACGACGGCGACGTCGAACTGGGCTTCGGTCAGGCCCGAGGAGGCCATCTGTTTTTCCAGTTCGACCCGGGCGGCTTGTTCAATTTGCACTGGCAGTGAGGGTGAAGCAGCTTGTGCGAACGCAGAAAACAGTGCGATTGACGAAGCAACAAGGGTTGCCTTGCGGAAAGCATTCATTAGAGAATAGCGTCAGAGAAAAACCTGATTTTAACAATCACCGCAGTAAAAACCGACGGAGCTTCCGGACATGACGATTAATTTCAAGGACGCGCTCGGCGTTCACGCCGACGCGCTCGAGTTGCGCGCCGAGCGCACCAAGGTGTTGGCAGCGAATATCGCCAACGAGAGTACGCCCGGCTACACCGCGCGCGACGTGGACTTCGGCGCCATGCTCCAGGAGCGCGTCGACAGCGAAAACGGCGAGCTGAGCCTCAGCGACGGCGACCCGCTGTACCGCGTCCCCTTCCACCCCAGCGCCGACGGCAACACCGTCGAGATCGGGGTCGAGCAGGCGGCCTTCTCGCAGAACGCCTCGGATTTCCAGACCAGCCTCACCTTCATCAACATGCAGTTGCGCGGGCTCGCCAAGGCCATCAACGGACAGTAATCATATGGGTTTCAAGGACATTTCTCAGATCGCCGGCTCGGCGATGGCGGCGCAGTCGGTGCGCCTGAACACGATCGCCAGCAACCTGGCCAACGCGGACGTGGCGGCCGGCTCGGAATCCGAAGCCTATCGCGCGCGCAAGCCGGTGTTCGCGACCGTGATGGGCAGCCAGAACGGCGGCGGCGTCCAGGTGCTGGACGTGGTGCAGAGCGCGGAGCCGCTGCGCCGCGCGCACGAGCCGGGCAACCCGAAGGCCGACGCCGACGGCATGGTCTATTACACCAACGTCAATGAAGTGGCCGAGATGGCCGACATGATGTCCGCCTCGCGCGCCTTCGAGACCAACGTCGAGGTACTGGGCCGTATCAAATCCATGCAGCAGTCGCTGCTCAAGCTGGGAGAAGGCTGATCATGGTCACCACGACTTCAACGACGAACAACCAGTTCGGCGCGGGCGCCGCGCAAACCGGCGGCCAGGTCGCCGCGCAGGTCAACGTCGGCGCAAACCGCGACATGTTCACCAAGCTGCTGGTGGCGCAGATCCAGAACCAGGATCCGCTCTCGCCGCAGGATCCGACTGCCTACGTCAACCAGCTGTCGCAGCTGTCGCAGACCGAAGCGCTGCAGAACCTGTCGCAGATGACGACCGCGAACGCGAGCGTCCTGCAAAGCATGCAGACGCTGGCGATGGGCAGCCAGGTGGGCTCCGAGGTCACGGTCGCGACCTCCAGCCTCAAGCTCGGCGACGGGAAGGTCAGCGGCACCGTCAACCTGCTCGGCGCCAGCAGCGCCACCAGCCTGGTCCTGACCGGCATGGATGGCCAGCAGCACACGATCGAACTGGGCGCCCACGCGTCGGGCGCCCTGCCGTTCACCATCGATCCGGCGGCGCTTGGCCTGCCGCCGGGCAGCTACGCGATCCAGGCCGTGCCGTCGGACGGCAGTTCGCCCCAGATCGAAGTCGCCGCGCGCCTGAACAGCGTGCGCGTGGCGAACGGCGCGGTGGCGCTCCAGGTGGCCGGCGTCGGCGAAGTCGATCCCTCGTCCATTACCGGCTTCAACGGCAAGTAAACCCACCGTATATCAAGATTAAGGAAACGACATGAGCTTCGACATCGCACTGTCCGGCATCCAGGCCATCAACCAATCGCTGGAAGCCACTTCGAACAACATCGCCAATGCCGCCACCTACGGCTTCAAGAGCAGCCGCGCGAACTTCTCCTCGGTGTATGCCGGCACCCAGGCCAACGGCGTGGAAGTCGGTTCGCTGACCCAGACCATCGGCCAGAACGGCAGCACCCAGACCACCGGCCGCGGCCTCGACGCCGCAATCGACGGCCGCGGCTTCTTCGTCGGCCGCGACAGCACGGGCAGCCTGACCTATTCGCGCGTCGGCATCTTCTCGACCGACACCAAGGGCTTCCTGATCGACAGCAACGGCAAGAAGGTGCAGGGCTACGGTCCGTCGAAAGGCGGCGCGCTGGGCCCGATGGGCGACATCCAGGTGCCGACCGGCCAGATCGACGCTTCGCCGACCACCAGCATCGCCTTCGTCGGCAACCTGTCGGCCGACTGGACCCCGCCGGCCACCGGCACCTTCAACGCCGCCGATTCGACCAGCTACAACATGGTGAAGCAATCGGTCGTCTACGACTCGCTGGGCACCCAGCACACCGTGTCGCAGTATTTCGTGAAGGCCGACGACACCAGCGTCACGGTCCACTACAAGTTCGACGATAACGCCGTCGAAGCCACGACCGACACCCTGAAGTTCGACGCCAAGGGCCAGCTGGTCGCCGGCACCACGCCGATGGCGCTGACCCTGACCCCGAAAGGCGGCGCGGCCCCGATCGCTTTCAGCATCGACTACACCGGCACCACCAAGTTCGCCGGCGAAGCCACCACCACCACCAACCGCAGCGACGGCTACGCCTCGGGCGCCTTCGTCGGCGTCGAACTGGCGAAGGACGGCTCGCTGGTGGCCAAGTACAGCAACGACCAGTCGCAAGTGGTCGGCACCGTCGCCATCGCGACCTTCGCCAACGAAGGCGCGCTGCAGGCGATCAGCGACACCAGCTGGAGCGCCAACGCCGATTCCGGCGCCGCCCTGTACAACGTGCCGGGCGTGGGCCTGTCGGGCAAGCTGACCACCGGCGCGCTGGAAGGTTCGAACGTCGACATCACGTCGGAACTGGTCGGTCTGATGACCTCGCAGCGCAACTACCAGGCCAACTCGAAAGTCCTGACGACCGAGAACCAGATGATGCAGTCGCTGATGCAGGCTCTGTAATCACCGGGATCGCTGACAGATGGATAAACTGATCTTCACCGCCGTTTCCGGCGCCGAGCGCCTGATGCGCTCGCAGCAGGTCCACGCCAACAACCTGGCGAACCTGGACACCTCGGGCTTCCGCGCAGCGATGGAAGTCGCCGGCAACACCGAACTGGGCGGCTACGGCTACGACGACCGCCACATGGCGACCATGCAATCCGACGCGATCTCGACCCGCGCCGGCACCGTGCGCGAGACCGGGCGTCCGCTCGACGTGGCGATCGGCGGCCAGGGTTACCTCGCCGTGCAGTTCGGCGACGGCGAAGCCTACACCCGCTCGGGCGAGATCGAGACCGACGCCAACGGCGCGCTGTCGGTGCACGGCCATCCGCTGATGGGCGAAGGCGGCCCGATCACGCTGCCGCCGCACACCGCGGTGGAGATCGGCACCGACGGCACGATCTCGGTACTGACCGAGGGCGCGACCCAGATGCAGGTGGTCGACAAGCTCAAGCTCGTGAACGCGGAAAGCACCCAGCTGACCAAGAACGAGGCCGGCCTGATCGTCGCCCGCGACGGCGCCAGCCTGCCGGCCGATCCGGCCGTCAGCGTCAAGCCGCGCGCCCTCGAGGGCAGCAACGTGTCGGCGGTCGAGGAAATGGTCGCGACCATGAACCTGAACCGCAGCTTCGAGATCCAGATGCGCCTGTTCAAGGCCAGCGACAGCATGAACGAGTCGGGCAACCGCCTCCTCGGCGCTTAAAACATACAAGGAGTAGACCATGAATCCAGCAATGTGGATCAGCAAGACCGGCGTGCAGGCACAGGATGCGAAACTGCAGGCCATCGCCAACAACCTGGCCAACGTGAACACCGTCGGCTTCAAGCGCGACCGCGTCGTGTTCGAAGACCTGTTCTACCAGGTCGACAAGCAGCCGGGCGCCCAGACCGCGGACAACACCGTCTCCAACGGCGTCCAGCTTGGTAACGGCACCCACGTCGTCGGCACCCAGAAGGTCTTCACCAACGGCAGCATCCAGACCACCGGCCAGTCGCTCGACGTGGCGATTTCCGGCAACGGCTTCCTGCAGGTGCGCCGTCCGGACGGCACCCCGGCCTATACCCGCGCCGGCCAGCTGCAGGTCGACTCGAACGGCGTGCTGGTCAACGCCCAGGGCCTGCCCCTGGTGCCGCAGATCACCGTGCCGAACAACGCGACCGCGATCACCATCGGCGAGAACGGCATGGTCAGCGCGACCGTGCCGGGCGCCGTGGCCCCGACCGAACTGGGCCAGCTGACCCTGACCAGCTTCATCAACCCGGCCGGCCTGCAGGCGATGGGCGAGAACCTGTTCCAGGAAACCGCCGCCAGCGGCAACCCGAACGAAGGCAAGGCCGGCGACGGCGCCTTCGGCAAGATCAAGCAGGGCGCGCTCGAAGGCTCGAACGTGCAGGTCGTCGAAGAGATGGTCGACATGATCGCAGCCCAGCGCACCTACGAGATGAACACCAAGGTGCTGTCGGCCGCCGACAACATGCTCCAATACCTGGCACAGGCATCCCGCTGATCATGATCCGCCTGAGCTCCGCGGCAGTCGCCGCACTGTTATTGGCGGGCTGCGCCACGCGCGTCCCGCTGAACAACCCGAAGCCGGCCGACGATGCATTCGCGCTGCCGGCGACGGCGCCGGTGCGCGCCGGCGTGTCCGGCGGCGTGTTCTCGGCCGACACCGTGTCGCTGACCTCGGACGCGCGCGCGTTCCGCGTCGGCGACGCCGTCACCGTGCTGCTGCAGGAAACCACCCAGGCCAGCAAGAAGGCCGGCACCAGCTTCTCGAAGGGCGCGGACGTCACGGTCGACCCGCTCAAGGCGCTCGGCAAGACCTTCCCGAAGACCGCGATCGGCATCAATGCCAACCGCGGTTTCCAGGGTGACGCCACCAGCACCCAGCAGAACGCGCTGTCCGGCGCGGTCACCGTGATCGTGCAGGAAGTGCTGCCGAACGGCCTGCTGCGCGTGTCCGGCGAAAAGCGCCTGCAGCTGAACCAGGGCGAGGAGTTCCTGCGCCTGGCCGGCTTCCTGCGCGCCGCCGACATCGACAACGACAACCAGGTCTCGTCGCTGCGCGTGGCGAATGCCCGCATCGCTTACTCCGGCCAGGGGACGCTGGCCGACGCCAACACGCCCGGCTGGCTGACCCGGTTCTTCACCGGTCCGCTGATGCCCTTCTGAACGCCCCTTCAAGGCAAACCATGATTCGAATTCCCGTAACAGGCTCGATTTTCCGTATCGCTTCCGCGCTGCTGGCCGCGGCGCTGGCGCTGCCGGCGCTGGCCGCGCCGGCGGCGTCGGCAAGCCGCTCCCCGAACGCGGACCCGCTGCCGCAGAGCCGCGTCCAGCCGCTGCGCAACCTGGCCAGCGTGGAAGGCGTGCGCGACAACCCCCTGGTCGGCTACGGCCTGGTCGTCGGCCTGAACGGCAGCGGCGACTCGACCCAGGTGAAGTATTCGAGCCAGTCGGTGGTCAACATGCTCAAGCAGTTCGGCGTCAAGCTGCCGGCCGGCGAAGACGCGAAGAACAAGAACGTCGCCGCCGTGATGGTGTCGGCCGTGTTCCCGCCGGGCTACCGCCGCGGCCAGGCGATCGACATCACCGTGTCCTCGCTGGGCGATGCGAAGAGCCTGCGCGGCGGCACCCTGCTCCTGACCCAGCTGCGCGCGGCCGACAACGAAGTCTATGCGCTGGCCCAGGGCAACCTGGTGGTCGGCGGCCTGGCGGCGTCCGGCAAGAGCGGCTCCTCGGTGACGGTGAATACGCCGACCGGCGGCCGGATCCCGAACGGCGCCATGATCGAGCGCGAGATCCCGACCGATTTCGCGACCCGCCAGCAGGTCGTGCTGCGCCTGCGCCATCCGAACTTCGACACCGCCACCAACGTCGTCAATGCGATCAACCGCCGCTACGGCCCGGTCGCCACCACCGCCGACGGCACCAGCGTCGAAGTGGTCGCGCCGACCAACCCGACCGAGCGCGTGGCCTTCGTCGCCAAGCTGGAAAACATGCCGGTCGAAGCCGGCGTCGAGGTGCCGAAGGTGGTGTTCAACTCGCGCACCGGCACCGTGGTGATCTCCGATGGCCTGCGCGTGAAATCGGCCGCCGTCACCCATGGCGCGCTGAAGGTCGTGATCTCGGAAAGCTCCTCGGTCAGCCAGCCCGGCCCGTTCTCGAAAGGCCAGACCGCCGTCACCCCGCAATCGAAGGTCTCGGTGGACCAGGGCTCGGGCCAGATGTTCCATTGGCCGGCCGGCGCCAGGCTGCAGACCATCATCGACGTGGTCAACAGCCTGGGCGCGTCGCCGGACGACATCATGGCGATCCTGCAGGCGCTCGACCAGGCCGGCGCGATCGAAGGCGAACTGGTGGTGATCTGATGCTCGACAAACTCAACCCGCTGGGCGCCCCGGTGCAGGACGGCGCCGCCGACCTCGACAAGGCGCCGGTGGCGCCGGCCGCCGACCCGGCCGATCCGCGCACCGACAAGGCCTACGTTGCGAAAGCCACCAAGGCGGCCGTCGAATTCGAAAGCTTCTTCATTTCGCACATGCTGCAGCAGATGCGCGAAAGCGCGCGCACCCTGGCGCCCGAGGACAGCGCAATGAAGGACCCGGTCAACAGCGACATGCTGGACATGGCCGACAAGATGCTGGCCGGGCACATGGCCGGCCAGCGCGCATTCGGCGTGGCCGATGCGATTTTGAAGCAATTGTTGCCGCCAGGACTTAATAAAGCGGGCTGAACGGTCGCCCCTACTTACTGAGCCCGCATTAGAAAGACTTGCACCATGAGCATCCTGAACAACGCCCTGTCCGGCGCGCTTGCTTCGCAACTGGCCCTGTCCTCCAGCAGCCAGAACATCGCCAACCTGCAGACCAAAGGTTATACCCGCCAGACGGCGCTGCTGAGCGCGGTCGCGCCGGCGGCTGGCACCGCCCAGGCCGGCAACGGCGTGCGCGTGACCTCGCTGCTGCGCTTCTCGGACAACTACAAGACCCAGCAGCTGTGGCGCACCGGGTCCGACCTGGGCCAGTACTCGCAGACCCAGCCCTACCTGACCCAGCTGGAGAAGGTCATGGGCGACGACGAAGCCAGCCTCTCGAACGGCGTCGACACCTTCTTCGCCGCCCTGAACGCGGTGGCCGGCGTCGACCCGACCTCGACTCCGCTGCGCCAGCAGGTGGTGACCGCCGCCGGGCTGCTGTCCCAGCGCTTCAACAGCCTGAATAACGTATTCAACGCCCAGCTGCAGTCGGTGCGCCAGCAGCGCACGGCGATCGTCGACTCGGCCAACAGCTCGATCGCGGCGATCGCCGCGCTCAACACCCAGATCGCCAATGCGAACGCCAGCGGCAGCAATGCGTCGAACCTGATCGACACCCGTGACCAGGCGATCGACAGCCTGGCCAGCCAGATGGCGCTGGAAGTCAGCGACCAGCCGGACGGCACCCGCAACGTATCGCTGCGCAGCGGCCAGGCGCTGGTGCTGGGCGGCGTGGCGGGCAAGCTGGCGGTCAGCGGCGGCGCCGACCAGACCTTCAGCCTCACCTTTGCCGGCACCAAGTTCGACCTCGACGTGACCAATGCCGGCGGCCAGCTGGGCGGCCTGACCAGCTACGAAAAGAATACCCTGCTGCCGCTCCAGCAGAACGTGGGCGAGATGGCCAAGCACATCGCCGACCAGGTCAACACCCAGCTCGGCGCCGGCTACACGATGGACAACAAGCTGGGCAAGCCGATGTTCGTCTACACCCCGGGCAACACCTCGAACATGCTGCAGCTGGCCGACGGCTACCAGACCTCGGACCTGGCGTTTTCCGGCGACGGCACGCCGGGCGACACCGGCAACCTGCGCAAGCTGGTCGACATCAAGAGCGGCAGCGTGAGCATGACCGGCATCGGCAGCGTGATGCTCAGCGACGCCGATACCCAGCTGGTCGGCAGGCTGGCGGTGAACAGCCAGCAGAACCAGGGCGCACTGTCGACCGCCCAGTCGATGCGCGACTCGGCCATGGACGACTGGCAGTCGACCAGCGGGGTCAACCAGGACGAGGAAGCCGTGCACCTGGTCGAATACCAGAACATGTACCAGGCCAACATGAAAGTGATGTCGGTCGCGAATGCGCTGTTCGACGCCACCCTGGCGATGATGGGTTGAAGGAATAGGGTCAAGGAGAACTCCCATGCGAATCGCGACCAGCCAATACCAGGCGATGATGAACCAGTCGCTCCAGAAGAACCAGGAGCGCATCACCTACGTCACCCAGCAGATGGCGACCGGCAACCGCATCCAGTTGCCGTCCGACGACCCGGTCAACAGCGTGCGCATCTCGCGCCTGAAGCGCGAAGAAGCCGCCATCACGCAGTACCGCGCCAACATCGCCGCCGTCCAGCAGCGCATGTCGAAGAACGAAGGCTACCTGAGCAACATGGTCAACGAGATGAACTCGGGCCGCGACCTGCTGGTGTGGGCCTCGAACGGCAGCAATACCTCGGACGACCTGAACGCGATGGTGACTTCCCTGAGCTCGCTGCGCGACAGCCTGGTGTACACAGCGAATTCGATCGACCAGGAAGGCCGCACCATCTTCGCCGGCACCGCCACCGGCACCGCGCCGATCGCCTACGACGCCAATGCGGCGCTGGGTTCGCGCTACAGCTACGCCGGCAACACCAACGACCAGACCGTGGTCGTCGGGAATGGGATCACCCAGACCGCGAACCAGAACGTGAAAGGCCTCGAAAAGCTGCTCAACCAGCTCGACCAGACCATCTCGACCCTGTCCGCGCCCAACGTGAACGCCAACGACCCGGCCGTGCGCGGCGTCCTCTCGGCCAACCTGGACGGCTTCGATGCCGCCATGGACCTGTTTTCGGGCAAGGTCGCCGTGCTCGGCGGCCAGCAGAACATCCTCAAGACGATCGACGCCAACCAGGCGAACGTCAGCCTGTCGAACCAGACCGCGATCCTCGAAATCGGCCAGCTGGACGTCGGCGCCGCCTCGATCGAGCTCAACGGTTATTCGACGGCCCTGCAGGCAAGCTACAAGGCATACAGCAAGATCGGCACTCTCTCCCTGTTCGCAGCACTCTGAAGGCGATGGAAACGACATTACGTACAACGACCGCCGGCGGCGCCGGCGGACTTCTCGGCACCCGCGGCACCGCTTCAACCGGCCTGGCGCCGGCCAGCACCACCGAAGCCGCCAGCGCCGGCAAGGCCGCGCCGGCGACCGTCTCCCCTACCCTGCGCAGCAACCCGGCCGGCATCGGCGGCGCACTGCAGGACCAGGTCGCCCGCGCGCAGCAGGCGCTGGACTACCTGGGCCGTGTCGCCAGCCAGCTCGAAACGCTGAAGAGCGAACTGTCGTCCAAGCTGGCGGGCAGCCGCGCCAGCGCGCCGCCCCAGCTTGATGCCCACGTGCGCCAGCTGGCCTCGACCCTCGCCGCGCGCAAGCAGAGCGCCGGCGGCGGCGTCGACGCCAACCTGAACTTCAGCAACCGGCCGGCGACCCAGCGCTTCCGCATCCGCAGCCTGGACATCGATTCGCTGCAGCAGGGCGGGCCGCAGAACCTGGCGTTCTCGGTCGGCGGCAACGGCGGTCCGCAGTTGTCGGTGAACGTCGACCCCAGCCAGTCGAAGGCCGACATCGCGGCCGCGATCGACCGCGCGATGGCGCCACTGGGCGTGCGCGCAGGCCTCGACAACCAGGGCGCGCTGGTGTTCTCGACCCCGGAATCGAACTGGCCGACGGTCAAGGACAGCATCGCCGTCAGCGGACGCGGACGCGTGGCCACCGAAGAAATCCCGCCCACGATCCTGCCCCAGCAGTGGAATGTCGGCGGCAACGGCGATGGCTTGCGCCAGAGCCTGCGCGAAGTGGTGCAGGCGCTCGAGCGCGTGCACCGCTCGCAGGACGCGGCCAGCAACGCCCTGTCGGCGGCCAGCGCCGAGATGAGCGCGGCCACCACCCCGCCCCCCGAAGTCGAGGAAGCGGTCCAGGGGTTCGCCGATACGGCCGCCAACCCGGACTACGAGTCGCTGCTGGCGCTGACCTCGGCGCTGGTGGGCGTCAGCCGCGAGCGCGTGCTGGCCCTGCTCGGCCTGCGCTGATCCTCCCCCGTCAGCGTGGCTTCACGCTGATCGTCGTTCCCCGCAAGTCGATATCGTGGATGTCCACGCTGCCGAAGCTCGGCCCGGGCCCGCTGCCCACGCGGATATTGCGGAAGCTGATCTCGCCGATGGTGCTGGGCATGCGCAGCGTGATCGAACCGTCCTTGTTGATCAGCGCGTGCGAATTTTCCGGATCGTAGCTCACGTCGGCGACCGTCGTGTCGGCCGACAGCAGCATCCCCAGCGGATTGAAGACCTGCGCCAGCTCGCCCAGCACGCGTACTCCGCCGTCCGGCAGCGCATGCTGCACGGACTGCGCCGCGTTCGCACCGGCCAGGCCGCTCAGGGCCGCCAGGCGCAGCTCGGCCTGGCGCGCCTGGTCGCGCAGGGCGTCGTCGTTACGGCCCTGGGCCATGATGTCGCCCAGCTCCTCGTCCGACAGCTCGCGCAGCGAGCGCTCGCCGGCCATGCGGGTCGACACCGCCGCGGCCGGCGCCGCCGTGACCGCGGCATACGCATGCAGCGGTCCGAGCAGGGCCGTGGCCAGCGCCGCCGCCATCCGCAGGTTGCGCTGGCGCCGGATCGCGCCGCGCACCTGGGCCTCGGTGATCAGCTTCATGTCGGCCAGGATCTCGCCCAGCCGGCGGCCGCTGCGGCCCTGTTCGCGGATCGCCGCGTCGAGCTGCGCTTCCGAGATCAGCTTCTTCCCAAGCAGGATCTGCCCCAGCTGGGATTTTTCGCGCCTTTGCGTCATCCAGTCCATCGCCCGCCCTCCGTCTCGTTGTTTACTGGCCGACTGCCGCGCGCAGGCGCAGGCCGACGCGGTTCTGCAGCTCCGTCATCTTCGGCTCGATCTGCGCCCCGTTGGCCTTGGCCACGTTCTCGCCGACCGTCTTCTTCATTTCCGGCACCAGGGTCTCGAACTTGGCCAGCACCGGCGCTTCGAGGATGTCGGCCAGCTGCTTCAGTTCTTCCGTGCTGAACTTCTGCGCCAGCAGCGGCGCCACATTCGCCTGCACCACCGCCTGGGTGCTGGCGCGCAGCGGCGGCATCTCCTGGTCCAGGAACTTCGTCGCCTCGGCCGTCACATCCTTCATCGCCGCCTCCTGCTTCTCGGCCGGCACCCGGCTGCTCACCACCACGCGCGACTGGCGCACCAGCTCGGCCACCGGCGCCTGCAGCATCTGGACGCCGACCGAATCCAGGGCCATCTTGGCCAGCACGCGCTTCACCAGCGCCTGCTTCTCGGCGGGCACCGCGGCCGTCTGGGCGCAGGCGCCGCCCGCCAGGCCCAGGCCAAGCGCCATACTCATCGCACACATCAATCTGGACATCGTCATCTCCATTAAAAACACAGTTCAGAACGGGCGCGTATACGAGGCGCCGAAGTACCGCACGATCAGGCTGCCCGACACACCGGTCGCCGCATACGGGTTGTAGATCAGGTTGAAGAAATCGTCGCAGTTGAGGTTGCAGTCGCTGCGCGCCGGGATGTTGTAGCTGCCCTTGATATAGCTGCCGGTGACGTTGACCTCGGCGCCGCTGTCGAAGCGGTAGCGCAGGCCCAGGCTCTTCAGCGTGGTGTCGGGCAGCGGCGCGAGAAGACTCATCTTGTCGCCCGGGATCGAGCTCTTGCGCGGTTCGAAGCCGGCCCGCAGCGACAGCTTGTTGGTGAGCTTGATCTGGGTGCCGAAGCTGTAGTTGACCACGCTCTTGAAGCCCATCTTGAAGGTTGCCTGGCGCGAGCTCGCATAGCCGAACAGGCGCGCCATCTCGAGCAGCTTGACGCTTTCGTCGAACTCGAAGGTGAGCTGGTTCCACTTGGCCCAGTCGGCGTAGCTGACGTCGGCGTTGAGCTGCACGTAGTCGGTCGCCATCAACTTGATCCCGGCCTGCACCCGCCACGGGAACGGGATCCTGGCGGTCATGTTCCCGCCCTGGTACTCGGGGATATCCGCCGGCATGCCGGTGACGGCGCCGACGATGGGACCCAGCAGGCTCGAATTCAGGCCATGCACGAAGCCGCGCAGCATCGGGTCGGCCTTGACCTGGTAGCGGCCGGTATAGGTGGTGGTGGCGCCGCCCTGGTACACCAGGCCCAGCGCGAACCACTTCTTCGGCTCCCACAGGATGCCGACGTTGAAGGTCGGATCGAATGAGGCGTGCATGTCGAAGTCGATGTTGGCCGCCCGCTTGAAGGGATCGACCATGCCTGCCGGACCGCCGCCGCACAGGCCGAAGGTGAGCGTATCGATCACCGTGCCGTTGCCGTCCGGGCACAGCGCCTTCTGCAGCTGGCCGACCGTGCCGAGCAGCTTGTTCGGAGCGCGGAAGTCGGTGTTGATCGCGAAGTTGGCGTAGGCGATCGGCACCGCCAGGCCGATCCGCAAGGTGTCCGAGATCTTGTAGGCAGCGGTCGGCGACAGGTAGTTCAGGCGCTGCAGCTGGACCAGGCGGCCGTCGAAGCGCGCCGGATCGTTCGGATCCTTGGTGCGATCCATGCTCATCGCCTGCGACAGGTAGACCAGGGTGCCGAAGGTCCAGCGCGAGCCGGGCGCATTGTACGAAAAGCCCAGGCCCGGCACCGCCACCGCCGGCAGGCGCGCCTTCGGGATGCCGATCCAGGGCAGCGCCACCGCCTGCCTCACCGGCCCGCTCGACGTGCCGTTGATCGGATCGTCCTTGAAGCCGCCGATGTCGATGTCCGGCGCGGTCACGAACCGGTTCGGGTTGCGGATCGAGGCGACGAAGATGGTGTCGATGTGGTGGCTGCCGGTCAGGCGCGCCAGGCCGGCGGGGTTGAAGTGGATCGACTCGATCCCGGGCGGATCGGCCGTCACCGCATTCCCCATCGCCATCGCGGTCGGGCTGGTGGCCAGGTTGTCGGTGACGCCGGCCTGCGCCGCCGGCATGGCAGCGATCAGACCCGCGGCGGCGAGCAGGCGCGCCTTCATTTCAGCAGCAGCGGAACGCTCATGGTCAGGCTCAGGTTCGGCGCCGCTGCGGTCAGGCCGGCGCCGACCGTGACGTTGACCGTGGTCTTGGGCGTGAAGCGATAGCCCAGGCCGATCGAGAGGATGCCGGCGCTCTGGGTCTGGGTCTTGGCCTGGCTCGGGGGCTGGGAGCGGTCGTCGCTCTGGAAGGTCAGCGTGGAGCGCCCCGAGATCGATTCCTGGAACGAGAACGAGGTCGTGATCTTGTACGACAGCGCGTACGCGAAGCCGAGGCCGAAGCCGAAGCTCGGACCCGGCTTCACTTCACGCAGGGTGGCGCCGTAGAGCTGCTGGTTCAGGTGCCTGGCGGTCAGGCCGTAGCCGAGGTTGAGGGAGCCGAACAGCGCGACCGGGTCGACGATGCGGGTCACGTTGGCGCCCACGTTGAAGGTGTTGATGCCGGAGCCGGTCGCCAGGCCCTTCTCGCTGTCGACCTTGAACGGGCTCTCGCCGGTCGCCAGGCGCACGCCGCCGGTCAGGGTGACGCTCGGCTCGTCGCGCTTGACCTCGTAGGGCTGCCAGCGCACGTTCAGGCCCAGGTCGCCGAGCGTGTGCGACACGCCCGAGTAGCCGGTGTTGTCGGCATAGCGGCTGATGAAGGGCATGCTGACGTTGGCGGTCAGGTTGTTGCGTACCCCATAGTCGAGCATCAGGGTGTTGGTGACGGTGTGCGAATTGCTGTTCTGGATCGAGAACAGGGTTGCCTGGCCGGAGCTCAGGTCGGTGTTGATCTTTTCCTGGCCGATGTAGGCGTAGTTCAGCTCATAGTTCACCTGGACCTGGCCCTTGCGGATCAGCGAATACTGCTTGTCGACGGCGGTCAGGGTTTCCTTCAGCAGGGTGGTGTTGTCGGCGTCGCCCTCCTTCTTCGCGAGCGCATCGCGGACGGCATCGGAAGAAGGCGCCGGCGTGGACGACTGCTGGGCCTGGGCCAGGGTTTGGACGAACAGGCCGCATACGGCCAGCGCCAGCAGGGAACGAGTCTTCATGGTGATCCTTCGTGGTGGTCTGTTTCTATTGTTTCCGGATCGAGACGCCGCCAAAGCCGTTCAGCAGGCGCTCCATCTGCAGCTGGTTGTCGATCGGGCGCAGCAGGCCGCGGTTGCGGACGCGGTCCATGTCGGTCACGCCGAGTTCGTTGTCGGACAGCGCCAGCTTCGCGACCGGCGGCCGGTCTTTCGGCGGGTAGGCGATGAACAGGGTGTTGCGGTCCCAGAGGGTGGCGAATTCCTCGACCGAAAAGATGATGTTGCCCATCGCCGGATCGGCCAGGAACACCAGGCCGCCGCGCACCCCGCGCAGCACCACGAAGTGCTTGAATCCGGCGTAGTCGATCGGCACGATGCCCGGCTGGTCGAGGGTCTGGAGGTCGGCCATCTCGGCGCGGAAGCCGGCGCTCTGCACGTTCAGCGAGGCCAGGTAGCGCTTCATGTCGAGCAGCGAAAAGCCGCGCCGCTCGATGATCTTCTCCTTCTCGCCGAAGGCCATCATGCCTTCCATCGACTGCTGTTCGGTGACGTCGAGGCCGAGGTGGTATTTGAGGATGGTGACCAGGGCCGCCGAGCCGCAGCTGTAGTCGTAGGCCTGGTGGACGATGTTCTTGTATTTGAGCTCGGAGAACGGCTCTATCGTGACGTTCTGCACGCCGGTGGCGGCCACCGACATGGTGGTCGGGATGTCGAAGCGGTCGAGCGGACGGTCCTGGGCCTCATGCTTGGCCAGCACGCCCGCTCCCCCCAGCATCGCCGCCAGGATGCCCAGCAGGACTGCGATCATTCTTGTCTCCCCGGACGCGTCTCGCGTTCCTTTGTGTGCCCGCAGATCGGCGTGGCGTTTTGGCCACGTTTATTGCAGTTTTTCTATATTTTGTATGCAGGAAAGGTTTCCCGGTGTTATAAAACGCTATCGATTTTGTAAAAAACCGCTCATTCGAAATGGATCGATGAACACCTGGGACAGGATCAGCAATGCCTTGGGCGAACCGGTGATCAGCGTCGAGGTCGCCGGCGTGCCGCTGCGCGCCGAGCGCTACATCTTCCAGCTGGGCGGCTGCGAAGTGCCGCCGCTCGACTCGATGGTGCTGGCATGCCACCTGGGCGGAGCCCGCGCCACCGCCGGCCGCAGCGCCGGACGCTCCTTCGATTTCCTGGCCGGCGCCTCGACCGTGTTCCAGCCGGGCTTCGCCAGCCGCTGGACCTTCTGCGGCGCGATCGACATGGCGATGTTCCACTTCCTCGACCCTGGCCACGAGCTGGTGCGCCACCTGCAGCGCCTGCTGACCGCGCGCACCAAGGCGCCGCCCTTCTCCGACCCGCTGGTGAACGCCAGCGCCCAGCAGCTGCTCGGCGAGCTGGCGCGCACCAGCATGCCGGAGCGCGGCTTCGTCGACCGCCTGGCGCACCTGATGATCGAGCAGACCTGCCGCGTCCTGGAGGGCAAGACCGGACGCCATGTGCCGCCCGATGCCTTACAGCTGGGGCGCCTGCAGGGTGTGCTGGAGTGGATCGGCGAGAACCTCTCGAACGAACTGTCGAACGCCGAGCTGGCCGAACGGGCGGGCGTGTCGGAATCGCATTTCCGCCGCATCTTCCAGGAAGCGATGGGGATGACGCCGCACCGCTACGTGCTGCGCCTGCGCCTGGAGCGGGTGCACGAACTGCTGACCCGCACCAGTTTTTCGATCGCCCGTGTTGCGGCGCAATGCGGCTTCAACAGCCAGAGCCACATGACCTCCTGCTTCTCGGCGGCCTACGGGATCACGCCGGCGCGCGCGCGCCAGCAGTCGCGGATGTAAGCGCAAGGATGAGCGTTTTTTGAAAAACTAAGGGTCATTTTCCGACGCACCCGCCTTGGGCATGCACACATAATAAAAAAAACAAGGAGACGGACATGACCCAGGCGCGAGGCCCAGCGTGAAGTATTTGTCGGCCACGGACGTGGTGCAGCGCATCAAGAGCTGCCTCTCGGCCGAGGGGGTCGACGTGGACGGCCTGTTCGCTCGGGCCGGTCTCGGCTGGTTCGAGCAGGGCGGCGGCCGCGCCGCCGACCTGCTGGCGCTGTCCGACCAGTTCAGCCTGCTCTGGGAAGGCCTGGCCGCGGCCAGCGGCGACCCGCTGATCGGCTTTCGCGTGTTCGCCCCCGATCCGCTCAGCTGGCTCGGCGTGCTGGGCCACCTGATGCTGGCCTCGCCGACCCTGCGGCAGGCCGCGGACAACCTGATGCGCTACATGCCGCTGGTATCGCCGGTGGTGCGCGCCACCATCGAAGCAAAGAGCGACCGCGTGCGCGTCGGCCTGAACCTGGTCGGCGGCGTGCGGCCGGTGCCGGTGCAGCGCTACGACTTCACCTGGAACCTGCTGTTGAGCACCCTGCGCTTCGTCGGCGGCCGCCCCGAGCTCAAACCGGTCGCGGTCGAATACGCCTATCCGGCGCCCGGCGACTCCGCTCCTTACGCCGCGCGCTTCGGCTGCCCGGTGCGTTTCGGCGCGCCGGCCAACGCCCTCGAATTCGCCAACGTCGACATCACGATGCCGATCCCGACCGCCAACCCGCTGGTCGCCGAAGGCCTGTTCCGCCTGCTCGACGAGCGCCTGATGCAGGCCGAGCGCAGCAGCTTCACGGCGCGCGTGCGCGAGATGCTGCCGGCCATGATCGACCAGGGCGGCGCCCTGCGCGACGCCGTCGCCCGGCGCCTCGCGATCAGCGAGCGCACCCTGCAGCGGCGCCTGGCGGACGAGGGCACCGATTTCTCGACCCTGGTCGACGAAGTGCGGCGCACCATCGCCCAGCAGTACCTGGGCAGCGACCGCATCAGCGTGAAGAACCTCAGCTACAAACTGGGCTTCTCGGACCCCAGCGCCTTCCACCGCGCCTGCCTGCGCTGGTTCGGCAAGGCGCCCGGCGAGTTCCAGCAAAAAATCAGTGCGACCACAAGCGCAGCTGGCCCTGCATCGTCATCTCGCCGTTCAGGCTGACCCGCCCCAGGTTGCCGCTCACCGGTCCATGCGGGTCGGCCTGCACGCTGATCGAATCGAAGCCCGTGTCCGTGAAGCGCGCGTAGCCCGGCAGCGTCAGCGCCACGTAGTTGGTGCCGGTGCCGTCGGCGGCCGTCTGCGGGCTGATGTTCAGGCCCACCATCGTGATCACCCCGCCGATGTTCCTGACCACCATGTAGGTGGTGCGGGCGTCGACCGTCTGTGCGATCGTGAGACGGCTGTCGGTGCTGCCGGCGTCGGGCTGGCGGTTCAGGTTCAGCTTGACCGCGAAGCTGATGCCGTCGGCGCCGCTGACCTGGGCCAGTTCGCTGTCCGGCAGCGCCTGCGGGCCGGCGATCGCGGCGCTGCACAGCAGCAGCATGGGCAGCAGCATGCGCTTCATGGCCGGAACTTGATGTCGAGGTATTGAAGCTGGATGGAGCCGATCCGCGAGCTGCCCAGGTCGACGTTCCCGGCATCGCTGCGGAAGCCGATATTCCCGATCTGGAGCGTGCCCGCGCCTGCCGCCGCGCCGGCGTCCGGCCAGTTGATGCCGATGTGCAGGCGTGCATTCCCGGCATCGTCGGTGCGGACGTTGAAGATGCCGGCCTGGCTGCCGACCTCGGCCAGGCGCCACGGCGCCACCGGCGCGGAGCCGTCCTCGGTGGCGGCGCCGATGCGCACGTTCGACAGCACCATCGCCTCGCCAGGGGCATCGCGGCCGTTCGGCTGCAGCGCCAGGCTGCCGATCTCCATGCGGGTCGACATGCCGAAGGCCAGGCCATCGCCCGTCGCCGGGGTCGACCACTGGAAGCCGCCGCCGTAATAGACCAGGTCCTTCAGGATCACGCTGCCGCCCTTGACCACGAAGCCGCCATCGTCGACGTCGAAGTCGAGCGCCATCTGCCAGACTTCGCGCCCGGCCAGGTTCTGCGGCATGGCGATGTTGACGATGTCCGCCCTGCCCGGCCCGCCGGAAATCACGTCCAGGCGGTAGGGATCGGCAAAGGGCGCGTCGAGGTTGTCGGAGCGCGAAGCCGCCAGGTTGCCGATGCCGATGCTGCTGCGGTTGTCCGGCGTGGTGTAGCGCAGCACTGCATTGCCCGACACCGCGAAGTTCGACAGGTTGAAGCTCATGCCGTCGCGCCCGCCGATCTTCGACAGGGCGCTGTCCGGCAGCGGCTCGAGCGCGCGCGCGGGGCCCGGCAGCAGCCCCAGCAGGATTGGCAGCAGCGTCGGCGGCAGCAGCGTCAGCGCGCGCATCAGTGCCCCGGCGCGGTATTCGCCGGCACCATGCCGGTCAGGTTCAGGGCGCTCAGCTTGTCGCGCCAGTTCAGCCAGATCCCGGCCTGGGCCTCGGTCAGGGCCGGCATGCCGGGCGCGGCCTGGAATTGCACGGGCGTCTTCAGCACCGAGATCCAGAAATCGCGGCTCGGACCGGCGGCGTCGCCGGCGGTCACGGCGCCGACCTGGGACAGGCTCAGGGTACAGCCGGCGCAGTTGCCGTCCCAGCGCTTGCCGCCGCCCGGATCGGTGAGCGTATCGATGGCCCCGGCCGCGCCGGCGTCGATCCGCATGGCGCCGGACAGGGTCGCGATCTTCATGCCGATGTCGCCGCTGATGCCGTCGAAGCCCAGGCGCATGCCCACGACTTCACGCTGGCCGGCACTGCCGGTGTTCCGGTAGACGAATTCGAAATAGGGGTTGGTGATCTGTACCAGGCGGTTGGCCTCGCCGGCGTCGCTGCGGCCGAAGCGCAAGGCGCTGATGTCGAGGTCGGCGCCGCTGCCGTTGCGCGGCGCATAGCTGTATTCGCCCAGGCGCAGATTGGCCAGGTTGGCGTTCAGGGTGACGTCGGCGTCGAGGGCGATGCGGGTGAAATCGAAGCCGTTGTAGCTGGAATTACTGACGCTGAACAGGCCCTGCCCGTTCACGGTGGACAGCTCGCTGTCCGACAGTGCATGCATCTGGGCCCAGGCCCGCCCGGATGCCAGCAGGCTGCATGCGGCAAACGCCAGTGCGACGAAAAAATTTCTGCTCATGGACATCCCGACGAGCGCGTCAAGTCAAAAACGGCCCGGGGCAAAATCGCCCACGGGCCGTCCCATCACCAAACCGGGGATTAGTGAGCCCAGATGTAGACGGTGGTGCCTTGCAGCTTGATGTCGTTGACGGCGAAGGAACCGAAGGACGCGCCCACGTTCTTGCCGTTGGCATCCACGACGCCGCCCATGCGGATCGAGTCGACGCTCATGCTCAGGTTTTTGCTGGTGTCGACCAGCGGGATTGCGATCTTGACGACGTCGCCTTTCGGGGCGAAGTTCGGCAGGCCGGTACTGACGCCAGCCGGGTTGGTGGCATCCGGCGCTGCAGGCGCCATGACGCCCAGGACGCTGCCAGGGCCCATCGCATCGGCGGTGAAGGTAGCGTTGTTCACGATGTCGATCGTGGCGGCGATGGCGCCGGTAATCTTGATGTTGTTGAAGCTCACCGAGCCGCCGGCGGTGTCGGTATCGGTGTACTTGAATTCGCCGATGTTGATATGCAGGTCGGCAGCGATCGACACACCGTCGCGGCCCGACACCTTGGACAGGTCGCTGTCGGCGATCGGGGTCAGGGCCGATGCGTACGAAGCGATCGAGGACAGGGCGGCGACAACGGCGAGTTGTTTCAGCAGTTTCATGGTATCTCCAGTTTTATTGTGATCGACGGGTGTCTCGCCTTAATTGAAAGTCAATTAAGTGGCAATCATGTTATTACTTTCGTTTCATTCAATGCATTTTTTGTCCTGGCTCAACGAGCCAAATCGATGGATTCGTGAGCCAAAAAAAAACCCGCTGCAGGCAGCGGGTTTTTCGGGTGTGGCGCAGGGGCTTACGCGGCTTCGCGGCTTGCCTTCTTGCGCTCGTGCTCTTTCAGGTGGCGCTTGCGCAGGCGGATGCTCTTCGGGGTGATCTCGACCAGTTCGTCGTCCTCGATGAATTCCACGGCGTATTCCAGCGACATCTGGATCGGCGGCACCAGGCGCACGGCTTCGTCGGTACCCGACGAACGCACGTTGGTCAGCTGCTTGCCCTTGATCGGGTTGACGACCAGGTCGTTGTCGCGCGAGTGGATACCGATGATCATGCCTTCGTACACCGGGGTGTTGTGCTCGACGAACATGCGGCCGCGGTCCTGCAGCTTCCAGATCGCGTAGGCCACGGCGGCGCCGTCGTCCTGCGAGATCAGCACGCCGTTACGGCGGCCGGCGAGTTCGCCCTTGCTGTTGTCGACCGGTGCGTATTCGTGGAACACGTGGCTCATCAGGCCGGTACCGCGGGTCAGGGTCATGAATTCGCCCTGGAAGCCGATCAGGCCACGGGCCGGGATCAGGTATTCCAGGCGAACACGGCCCTTGCCGTCCGATTCCATGTTCTGCAGGTCGCCACGGCGGCGGCCCAGTTCTTCCATCACGCCGCCCTGGTTGACTTCTTCGACGTCGACCGTCAGGTTTTCGTACGGCTCGTGACGCACGCCATCGACCATCTTGTAGACCACGCGCGGACGCGACACGGCCAGCTCGAAGCCTTCACGGCGCATGTTTTCCAGCAGAATCGTCAGGTGCAGCTCGCCGCGGCCCGACACTTCGAACACGGTGTCGTCCGGGGTCGGCAGCACGCGCAGCGCGACGTTGGCCTTCAGTTCGCGCTCGAGACGCTCGCGCAGCTGGCGGCTGGTGACGAACTTGCCTTCGCGGCCGGCCAGCGGCGAGTTGTTGACCATGAAGTTCATGGTCAGGGTCGGCTCGTCGACGGTCAGCATCGGCAGCGCTTCCGGGGTATCCACGGCGCACACGGTCGAGCCGATGCCGATGTCTTCGATACCGTTGATCAGGCAGATGTCGCCGGCGACGGCTTCATCGACCAGCACGCGCTCCAGGCCCTTGAAATTCAGCACCTGGTTGATGCGGCCCTTGATCGGGGTCGAATCCGGACCGTTCAGGACGATCACGTCCTGGCCGGTCTTGACGCGGCCACGGTTGACACGGCCGATACCGATCTTGCCCACGTAGGACGAGTAGTCCAGCGAGGTGATCTGCATCTGCAGCGGACCGTCCGGATTGTCGTCGCGCACCGGCACGTATTTCAGGATCGCGTCGAACAGCGGCTTCATGTCGCCGCTGCGCACGTCTTCGGTCAGGCCGGCATAGCCGTTCAGGCCCGAGGCGTAGACGATCGGGAAGTCCAGCTGCTCGTCGTTCGCGCCCAGCTTGTCGAACAGTTCGAAGGTCTGGTTGATGGCCCAGTCGGCGCGCGCGCCCGGACGGTCGACCTTGTTGACGACCACGATCGGCTTCAGGCCCAGGGCCAGCGCCTTGCGGGTCACGAAACGGGTCTGCGGCATCGGGCCTTCCTGGGCGTCGACCAGCAGCAGCACCGAGTCGACCATCGACAGCACGCGCTCGACCTCGCCGCCGAAGTCGGCGTGGCCCGGGGTGTCGACGATGTTGATGTGGGTGCCTTCGTACTCGACTGCGCAGTTCTTCGACAGAATCGTGATGCCACGTTCTTTTTCGAGATCGTTCGAGTCCATCACGCGGGTGTCGACCGCCTGGTTTTCACGGAAGGTGCCGGATTGGCGCAGCAGCTGGTCCACGAGGGTGGTCTTGCCGTGGTCAACGTGGGCGATGATTGCGATATTACGAATCGCGCGTTTGGTGTCTGACATATGCGTATTCAACAGTGAATGTTGCGTGATGGGTGGAGGCGTCCGCTCAGGGCCGCTCGGCTAGTGGCGCTCGGCATAGCCGATTTCCAGAACCCGCTACTATAGCACGGTTATGGACAGTGCTGCGTTGCAGCGCCGGGAAAAAGCCTGAATTTTCAACGATTTGCTGCCAACAACCAGCGTAGCGGCAAAATATTGAAGCTTGATGACGTCGCGCTTGCCGCCCGGCGGCAGGCGCCGCCGCTTCCGGGACAGGGGCAATATGCAGCGCGCCTGGCGGATTTCAAGGGCCGCCAGGCATTGTTTTACGATGATTGCTGCGCCGCAATCAGGCGTTCCGGCGCCAGGATCGCGTATTCCTGCAGGATGGCCGTGCCCAGCAGCCTGCCATCGGCATATACCCTCACCCTGCCCTCCTCCTGCGGCACCGCGACCGCCTCCTTGCCGAGTGCCAGGCGCTGGCCGTTCAGGAAGCGCTTCGCCAGTTCCGGCGTCAACTCGACCTTTGGAAAGCTCGACAGCAGCGCGTCGACCGGGGCCAGCAGCGAGAGCGGATTCTCGTGCGCCTGCAACTCTTCCAGCGTGACCATGTTGGCGGTGGTGAGCGCGCCGACCTGCACCCGGCGCAGCGCGCTCAGGTGGGCGCCGCAGCCCAGCAGCGCGCCGATGTCTTCGCCCAGCACACGCACATAGGTGCCCTTGCTGCAGGTGACGCGGATCGTCAGGAACGGCGCCGCGATGGCGACCAGTTCCAGTTCGTGGATCGTGACCGGACGCGCTTCGCGCTCCAGCGTCACGCCCTCGCGCGCGTACTCGTACAGGGCCTTGCCGTCCCGCTTGAGGGCCGAATACATGGGCGGTACCTGCAGGATCGGACCACGGAAGCGCGCCAGCGCGGCTTCGACCTGTTCGGTCGTCACGTCGACGTCGCGGGTCTCGAGTACCTCGCCCTCGGTATCGCCGGTGGTGGTGGTGATGCCCAGGTGGACGGTGGCCAGGTAGCTCTTGTCCGCTTCCAGCAGGTCCTGCGAGAACTTGGTCGCCTCGCCGAAGCACAGCGGCAGCAGGCCGGTGGCGAACGGGTCGAGGGTGCCGGTGTGGCCGGCCTTTTTCGCGTTGACGATGCGTTTCACCCTGGTCAGCGCATCGTTCGAGGACAGGCCGACCGGCTTGTCGATGAGGAGCACGCCGTCGACCAGGTCGCGGGGCTTTTTCGGCGGCCTGGCGTTCACTCGGAATCCGCGTCTTCGTCGGTGTTTGCGGGAGCCGACTCGTCCACATAGTCGGCGGCGCGGGTGGCGTTCGCCTGGTCGATCAGCGCCGACATGGCGAGCCCGCGGCTGGTCGAGGTGTCGTGCAGGAAATGCAGGGTCGGCAGCGTATGGATGTGCAGGCGCTTGCCAAGCAGGTTGCGCAGGTAGCCGGCCGCCTTGCTCAGGCCTTCGAGGGTCTGCTTGACCTCTTCCGGGCTGTCCTTCAGCAGCGTGAAGTAGACCTTGGCGTGCGCGTAGTCCGGGGTCAGCTTGACTTCGCTGATCGTGACCATCCCCACGCGCGGGTCCTTCAGTTCGAACGCGATGAGTTCCGACAGGTCCTTCTGGATCTGGTCGGCGACGCGCAGGCCGCGCGACGGAATACTTTTACTGTGTTTTGGCATTTTATTCTTAAAAAAACTTGGGGCCAGTGGCCCACGCCACGCGGCGCAGGCCTACCAGCCCCAATGCTACTCCAATCGATGGATCGACCGTGATTACAGCGTACGCGCCACTTCCTGGACTTCGAACACTTCCAGGACGTCGCCGACCTCGATATCGTTGTAGTTCTTCAGCGACAGGCCGCACTCGAGGCCGGCGCGGACTTCCTTCGCATCGTCCTTGAAGCGCTTCAGCGAATCGATCTCGCCGGTCCAGATCACGATGTTGTTGCGCAGCAGGCGGACCGAGGAGGTACGCTTGACCACGCCATCGGTGACCAGGCAGCCCGCGATCGCGCCGATCTTCGACACCAGGATGACCTGGCGGATTTCGACCTGGCCGGTGATGTGCTCGCGCTTCTCCGGCGCCAGCATGCCCGACAGTGCGGTCTTGATCTCGTCGATCGCATCGTAAATGATGCTGTAGTAACGGATATCGACGCCGTTGGTCTCGGCCAGCTTGCGCGCCTGGGCGTCGGCACGGGCGTTGAAGCCGATGATGACTGCCTTCGACGCGGTCGCCAGGTTGACGTCCGACTCGGTGATGCCGCCCACGGCCGCGTGCACGATCTGGACACGCACTTCCGAGGTCGACAGCTTCTGCAGCGAACCGACCAGCGCTTCCTGCGAACCCTGCACGTCCGTCTTGACGATCAGCGGCAGGTTCTTGACCTCGCCTTCGCCCATCTGGTCGAGGATGTTCTCCAGTTTCGCCGCCTGCTGCTTGGCCAGTTTCACGTCGCGGAACTTACCTTGACGGAACAGTGCGATTTCGCGCGCCTTGCGCTCATCGGCCATGACCATGACTTCTTCGCCGGCGCTCGGCACTTCGGTCAGGCCCTGGATCTCGACCGGGAAGGACGGACCGGCTTCGCTCACCGACTTGCCGTTCTCGTCCAGCATCGCACGGACGCGGCCGAAGGACGAACCCGCCAGCACGACGTCGCCGCGCTTCAGCGTACCCGACTGCACCAGGATGGTGGCGACCGGGCCGCGGCCCTTGTCCAGACGGGCTTCGACCACCAGGCCACGGGCCAGCGATTCCACCGGCGCCTTCAGCTCCAGCACTTCGGCCTGCAGCAGCACGTTTTCCAGCAGGTCGTCGATGCCCTGGCCGGTTTTCGCCGACACCTGGACGAACGGCGACTCGCCACCGTATTCCTCGGGCACCACGCCTTCGGCCACCAGTTCCTGGGTCACGCGGTCAGGATTCGCACCCTGCTTGTCGATCTTGTTGATCGCCACCACCAGCGGCACGCCGGCGGCTTTCGCGTGAGCAATTGCTTCCTTGGTCTGCGGCATCACGCCGTCGTCGGCCGCCACCACCAGGATGACGATGTCGGTCGCCTTGGCGCCACGGGCACGCATGGCGGTGAACGCCTCGTGACCCGGGGTATCCAGGAAGGTGACCATGCCGCGCGGGGTGTCCACGTGGTAAGCACCGATGTGCTGGGTAATACCGCCGGCTTCGCCCGCGGCGACCTTGGCGCGGCGGATGTAGTCCAGCAGCGAGGTCTTGCCGTGGTCGACGTGGCCCATGACGGTCACGACCGGCGCACGCGGCTTCGATTCGAACTCGGCGTGCTCGCCCTGGTCGGCCAGCAGTGCTTCCGGATCGTCCTCGGCGGCGGCGAAGGCCTTGTGGCCCATCTCTTCCACCACGATCATCGCGGTTTCCTGGTCCAGCACCTGGTTGATGGTGCACATCTGGCCCAGCTTCATCAGCTGCTTGATGACTTCCGACGCCTTCACGGACATCTTGTGCGCCAGTTCGGCCACGGTGATCGTTTCAGGGACGTGGACGTCCTTGACGATCGCCTCGGTCGGGGCCTGGAAGTTCGATTCGCGATCGTCGTGGCCGCCACGACGGCCGCCACGACCGCCGCCCGCACGCCAGCCGTCACGGCCGCCGGTCGAGGGGGCGCCACGGCCCTTCATGCCGCCGCCAGGGGCGCCACGCTTCTTCTCGTCCGACCAGGTCGAGGCCACATTGGCCGACTTGATCGACTTCTTGTCGCCCGGTTTCGGACGCGCGCCACTGCCTGCCGCCTCGCCCGGCTTGGCATCCGCGGCCTTTTTCTCGGCCGGCTTGTGCAGGGTTGCCGGTTCGGCTGCCTTCGGCTTGGCCGGCGGCACTTCCGGCGCCTTGATCACGCGGCGCGGCTGGGCCATCATGGCCTTGATCTGGGCCACTTCGTCGGCCACGGCCTTGCGTGCGCGCTCGGTGGCGGCAGCGCGTTCGGCGGCTTCCTTGGCGGCTTCGTCGGCCTTGCGCTTGGATTCCTCGGCGGCTGCCTTCTTGGCTTCATCCGCGGCGGCTTTCTTGGTTTCCGCTTCCGCGTCGGCAGCGCCGGCGGCGTCGGCCTTGGCGACGGATTCGGCCTGGGCAGCAGCAGCGGCTTCGCGCTGGGCACGCTCTTCGGCGTCGCGCTTGGCCTGCTCTTCGGCTGCCTTGGCCTGCTCGGCCTTTTCGGATTCCAGCTTGGCCAGGCGTTCCTGCTTTTCACGCAGTTCCGCTTCCTGGCGGGCGATCAGCTCCGACTGGCGGCGCGCTTCTTCTTCGCGGCGCGCCTGTTCGGCGGCATCGATCACCGGCGCCTGGGTGGCCTTGGCCGTGACCAGGTCGTCGCGCTGCACGAAGGTGCGCTTCTTGCGTACTTCGACCTGGATCGTGCGCGATTTACCGCTGGCGTCAGCCTGCTTGATCTCGGAGGTTTCCTTGCGGGTCACCGTGATCTTCTTCTTTTCGCCGGATTCGGCGGCGCCATGGGTACGGCGCAGATGGTTCAGCAGCTTATCCTTATCATCCTTGGACAAGGGATCTGACGTCGAACTTTTCTCGACGCCAGCAGAACGCAGCTGCGTCAGCAGCAAGTCTGCAGGCATCTTCAGTTCGGTGGCAAATTGGGCTACGTTGTTACTCGCCATTCAGTCCTCTTTTCTATGTGTCGCGCGATGATAAAGAAATTTGCTTGGGTTGGAAACGCAAAGACCGCGGCACCGCCCCGGTCTTTGCATAAACCCTTATGCCTTGGCCGTTTCCACCTGACTCCAGGCTTTCGCCTGAAGAGCCTTGGCCCGGTCGTCGTACTTGGCGTCGACCAGTTTCATCTCATCGTCGGTCACATCATTAAATGCGTTCTTGATCAGTTCACGGGCACGGTCGGTCGGCAACGCCAGGATGGCGCTGAACTCGTCGTAGGCCAGACCCGCGAATTGTTCGAGGGTCTTGATGCCGGCCAGGCCAAGCTTGCCGGCGGTAGTGCGGTCCATCCCTTCCAGGTTGACCAGTCCCTCTTCCATACCCTCGAGGCCTTCTTCGGAAGCGATCGCTTCGGTCACCAGTGCGTCACGGGCACGGGTGCGCAGTTCGTTGACGGTGTCTTCGTCGAACGATTCGATTTCGAGCATCTCCGAAATGGGAACGTAAGCGATTTCTTCAAGGCTCGAGAAACCTTCCTCGACCAGGATATTCGCCACTTCCTCATCCACATCCAGCTTTTCCATGAACAGCGCGCGCACGGCGGCCGTTTCCTGTTCAGCCTTGTTGGCCGATTCCTCGGCCGTCATGATGTTAATTTTCCAGCCGGTCAGGTCGGACGCCAGGCGCACGTTCTGGCCCGAGCGGCCGATCGCGATCGCCAGGTTTTCCTCGTCGACAACGACGTCCATCGCGTGCTTTTCTTCGTCGACCATGATCGACGACACGTTGGCCGGGGCCAGCGCGCCGATCACGAACTGGGCCGGATCTTCCGACCACAGCACGATGTCCACGCGCTCGCCGCCCAGCTCGCCGGTCACGGCCTGCACGCGCGAACCGCGCATGCCGACGCAGGTGCCGATCGGGTCGATGCGCTTGTCGGCCGTGAACACGGCGATCTTGGCGCGCACGCCCGGGTCGCGGGCGGCCGACTTGATCTGCAGGAGGCCCTGCTCGATTTCCGGCACCTCCAGCTCGAACAGCTTCATGATGAATTCCGGCGCGGTGCGCGACAGGATCACCTGCGGGCCGCGCATATTGCGGTCCACGCGCAGGATGTAGGCGCGGACACGGTCGCCGATGCGCAGGTTTTCCTTCGGAATCATCTGGTCACGCGGCAGGCGCGCTTCGATCTTGCCCGACTCGACGATCGCATCGCCGCGCTCCATGCGCTTGATGGTGCCGGTGACGAGGGCGTCGCCGCGCTCCAGGAAGTCCTGCAGGATCTGCTCGCGCTCGGCGTCGCGGACGCGCTGCAGCACGACCTGCTTGGTGTCCTGTGCAAAACGGCGGCCGAACTCGACCGATTCGATCGGCTCTTCGATGTATTCGTCGACTTCGATGTCGGAAATCTGTTCCTTGGCTTCGAAATGCAGGATTTCCTGGTCCGGCAGTTGCAGGCCGGCTTCGTCGGGCACGACGTGCCAGCGACGGAAGGTTTCGAATTCGCCGCTGTCGCGGTCGATGCTCACGCGGATGTCGACATCGCCCTCGTAGCGTTTTTTCGTGGCCTGCGCCAGTGCGAACTCGAGCGCGCCGAAGACGACCTCTTTATCGACGTTTTTTTCGCGCGCGAGCGCATCAACCAGTAACAAAATTTCGCGACTCATGCTTTGCGACTCCTAAAATCCACCTTCGGCACCAAACGTGCCTTGTCCAGTTCGGCCAGCGTAAATTCCAATAACGCCGGCCCATCCTTGCTTTCAAATTCCAATCCGACCTTGTCGCCCTGCGGCGCATGCAGGATGCCCGTATAGGTCTTGCGGTTCGCGGTGCCGGGCATCGCGACGCGCAGCTTGACGGTGCATTCGCTGCCGGCAAAGCGCTCGAAGTCGGCCAGGGTGCGCACCGGACGGTCCAGTCCGGGCGACGATACTTCCAGGCGCTCGTAGTCGATGTTTTCGACCATCAGCACGTGCGACAGCTGGTGGCTCACCGTGGCGCAATCCTCGACCGAGATCGGTCCCTTTTCGTCCGCTACCGCCGCCGGAAAATCGATGAACACGCGCAGGATGCCTCGCTCGGCTCGCTCGATATCGACGAGGTCGTAGCCCAGTCCACCGACTGTCGTGGCAATCAAATCAAACAGCTGCACTGACTTCTCCAGATCACCGGTCCGGCATCGGACCTTCAAAACGATTCAACAAAAAAAAAATGGGCAACTGCCCATCTTCTTATATTCCTCACCAGATCGACTTCCTCACACCAAACAAAACACCGGGGAGAACTTGGATTGGTTTCGAATTATAACCCGATAAGGGGCAGCTCGCAATCGCTGCCCTGCAAAATGAACAGGTATGCAACAGTTTACACCTTCGCCGCCCGGCGCGCCGAGCGCCCCCGATTTCTGCGCACAAACACAGCCTCCGAGCGACCGGCAAAGTCGCCATCAGGGTGCCGGCACGACCAGTGTCGGAGCGTCCGGCAAACCCCCGAGGGCAAGGCGCGCGGTCGAAGACAGTACGCCAGTACGGCGAGACCGCGCAACGCCGCCATCGGGGGTTTACCAAACGCGACCAGTGTCGGAGCGTCCGGCAAACCCCCGAGGGCAAGGCGCGCGGTCGAAGACAGTACGCCAGTACGGCGAGACCGCGCAACGCCGCCATCGGGGGTTTACCGGACGCGACTAGCTGCGCCGACCGCGGCGGGGCATACCATGATCGCTGACGCGCGGCCCTTGCGGACGGCGGTTCTGCCCTGCGCCGGCGAAACCGAAAGTGGTCTGCAGCGGATCCGGCTGGCGCGGACCCTTGCCGCCACCGCCCGTACCACCGCCACCGCTGCGGCCCTGGCCGCCACTGCGTCCCTGGCCGCCGTTGCGACCCTGGCCCTGGCCGCCGCCGAAACCGCCGCGCCCCTGCGCGCCGCCCTGCATGCCGGGCTGGCCGCGGCCGCCCTGCTGGGCGCCGACGCGCACCACCGGCGGACCGAAGGGGTCGACATTCCGGTTGGCGTCGGCACGGTCGATGCGGTTGCCGTTGCTGCGATCGGCGCCGGCGCCGGCTCCCTCACGCCCCTTGTTGCCGCCGCCCTGCTTCTGCTTCGGACCCTGGCCCTGCTGGCCCTGGCCCTGGGCTGCGCCGCCCTTCTTCTCGATACCGAAGGCGGTCATGAAGTTGCGGACGTCGTTTTCTTCCATCTCTTCCCAGCGGCCGCGCTTCAGGCCGGTCGGCAGGGTCATTGCGCCGTAGCGGGTGCGGATCAGGCGCGAGACGGTCAGGCCGACCGCCTCGAACATGCGGCGCACCTCGCGGTTGCGGCCTTCGCCGATCACCACGCGGTACCAGCGGTTGACGCCTTCGCCGCCGCCGTCGGCGATCTTGGTGAAGGACGCCAGGCCGTCTTCCAGCTCGACGCCGGCCAGCAGCTTCTGGCGCATGCCTTCCTCCAGTTCACCCAGGGTGCGCACGGCGTACTCGCGGTCGATGTTGTAGCGCGGGTGCATCAGGCGGTTCGCCAGGTCGCCGGAATTCGTGAACAGCAGCAGGCCCTCGGTGTTGAAGTCGAGGCGGCCGACGGCCAGCCACTTGCCGGTTTTCATGTTCGGCAGGCGGTCGAATACCGACGGACGGCCTTCCGGATCGTCCGCGCTGACGATTTCACCGGCCGGCTTGTGGTACACGAGCACGCGCGGCGGCTTGTTGTTGTTCACGCGGCGCTGCAGCAGCTTGCCGTTGATGCGCACGGCATCGGTCGGCAGGATGCGCTGGCCGATGTGGGCCGGCTCGCCGTTCACCGACACGCGGCCGGCGATGATCAGTTCTTCCATGTCGCGGCGCGAACCCAGGCCGGCCTCGGCCAGCACCTTGTGCAGCTTCGGCGCATCGTCCTCGGCGGTCAGGTCGCGGCGCGCCTTGGACGGCTGGGCCTGGCCGCGGCCGCCCTCGCTGGCGTCGAAGGCGTCCGAGGTGACGAAGGAGAACACGGCGTCGGCATCGTTCGGCTTGCCGCCGCGAGTGTCCTTGCCGCCGCGGGCGTTCCTGCCCTGCTGCTTGCCTTGCTGGATCGCCTGGCCCTGGGGCTGCTGACCCTGGACTTGCTGGCCCGGCTGGCGGGCCTGCTGGCCCTTCCTGCCCTTCTTCTGGTCCTGCTTGCCGGCGCGCGCGTGCTGGCGCTGCTCGCCGCGCGGCTCGGCGCCCTGCTCCGCACCGGCCTGGGCCGGCTCGGCAGCCGCGGCGCCGGTGTCGGCGTCGGCGGCGTCCGGCTGGACGCGCGGCTGGCGGGCTTCGCGGACCTGGCGCTGTTCACGCATCTGGCGCGGACCGCGCGGCTTGCGCTGGCCCTCGCCCTCGCCGTCGGCCTGGGCCTGCACTGCCGGCGCGGCAGCGTCGGCTACAGCGAGCACAGCGGCCGGCGCCGCCGGAGCGGCTTCGGCGGCGGGCGCCGGTGCGGCCGCGTCCGCGACTTTCTTGGCGCGCGGCTTGCGGGCCGGCTTGGCGGCCTCGGCTGCCGGCTCGGCAGCGGCCGGGGCGCCTGCAACGGCGGCGGCATCAGCCTCGGCCGGCTTGGCGACAGCCTTGCGGGTGCGTTTCGGTTTGCTATCGGTGTCCGGCTGCGCGCCGTCGGCCGCCGGCTTGGCGCGCGTGCGCTTCGGCTTGGCGGCCGCCTCCAGCCCTGCGTCGGCAGGGGTCGTCTCGGTGGTGTCGGTTGGATTCATCATTCGTATCTTTATTGTTGCTGACCAGGCGCGAGATCAACCGCCGGTTGCGGGCGCAGGGTCGTGCTCAGGTTCGTGCTCGGTTGTGTGCTCAGTTTCGTGCACCGGGACTTCAACGGGTGAAGTGTCGTCAAATTGTTGCAAAGCCGCCTCGAGCGCCGCCAGGCTGCGCCCGTCGGCCCCGTCGCCCACCTGCTGCAGCGGCGGCAGCTGCGACAGCGACGCCAGGCCGAGGTCGTCGAGGAACTGCCTCGTCGTGCCCAGCAGCGCCGGGCGCCCCGGCACCTCGCGGTGGCCGACCACGTCGATCCAGCCGCGGTCTTCCAGCATCTTGATCGTCTGCGAGTTCACGGCGACGCCGCGAATCTCCTCGATGTCGCCGCGCGTGACCGGCTGGCGATAGGCGATGATCGCCAGCGTCTCCAGCGTCGCCCGCGAATACTTCGGCGGCTTTTCCGGCGCCACCCGGTCGAGGTAGGGCTTCATCTCGGGCCGGCTCTGGAAGCGCCAGCCGGAGGCCAGGCTGACGATCTCGATGCCGCGGTCCTGCCAGTCCTGGCGCAGTTCTTCCAGCAGGATCTTGATCGTGTCGGCGCCCACGCCCACGCCGATCTGCCTGCCGTTCGGATCGACGTCGGCGAACAGCTTCTTCATGCCGTGGATCGTCATCGGCTCGCGCGCACAGAGCAAGGCGGTCTCGAGGACCTTCTTGGCCTCATCAGTGTTCATAACGATGTCGTCAGCGGATCTTGCAAGTCGCGCAAAGAAAATATCAAACACAAACCAGTTCAGCGCTCACGACATGTCGTGGAAACGACACGGAAGCCGAAGCCTCCGGATGAGACAACACGCGTTGAAACTGGGTTCCGTGGCCCGGTGGTGGCACAGGGCGGAATACCGTGGCGGGGAGCATTTACGCCCTGTCCGGCCACGCGGCAACCCGCCGGAAAGCGGACTGCAATGGTTGACTTTCAGGAGAAACGGGGCTGCTGGCGCAGTGAGGAAACCAGGCTGTGGAGGCGAGGCTCCGGGCGTGCCAGGCAAGCAAACGACATCGTTTCTACCAATTGGCGGCCATTGTACCCGATAAAACCCGGAATGGGAGATGCCGCGCGCGCGAGGCGGCCCGCCGCCCGGCACTGCTGCCCGCCGCGCCGCGCCCGCTCAAGCGCCGAGGCGCTCGGTCAGGATCGCGGAAACGCCCAGGAAGGCCGGGTACTCGGCCGTGATCACATAGGTCGGGACCGCCGCCAGATAGGCCTCGAACCGGCCTTTCTGCTCGAAGCGGCGGCGGAAGCACGAACGCTCGAAGCGCTCCCCCAGGCGCGGCACGATGCCGCCGCCGATGTACACGCCGCCCTGGGCGCCAAGGGTGACGGCCAGGTTGCCGGCCACCGTGCCCAGCATGCCGCAGAAGGCCTCGACGACGTCAATGCAGAGCGCGCATTCGTCGGCCAGGGCGCGGCGCGAAATCTCCGGCGCATCGAGCGCTTCGACAGCGACGCCGCGGTGATGCGCCAGCGCGCGGTAGATCAGCTCGACGCCGGCGCCGGACAGCAGGCGCTCGGCCGAGACGTGCGCGAATTCGCGCCAGGCGTACTGCAGGATCGCGACTTCGGTCTCGTTGGCCGGCGAAAACGTCACATGGCCGCCTTCGCTGCGCAGCGCGGTCCAGCCCTTGCCGTCCGGCGCCGGGATCAGGCCCGACACGCCGAGGCCGGTGCCGGCGCCCAGCAGGCCGATCGGCGCACCCGCGTCGACCGCGCCGCCGCCGACCTGGCGCTTGTCGCTGTCCGCCAGCCAGGGCAGCGCCATCGCCAGCGCCTCGAAATCGTTGACCACGACAAAGGTATCGAAGCCGCACTCGCGGCGCAGGGCTTCGATCGAGAACTGCCAGTGGTGATTGGTCATGCGGACCATGTCGCCCATCACCGGGTTGGCGATCGCGATCGCCGCGTGGCGCACCGCGCCGGCGCCGGCGACCGTCTCGGCCACGCCGGGGAGCGCCAGGTAGGCCCGCAGGGCGTCGGCCAGCGTCGGATAGCCGGCGCAGGCCAGCACTTCGATGTGGGCGATGCGGCCCGGCCCGGTTTCCAGCGCGAAGCGTGCGTTGGTGCCGCCGATGTCGGCGAGCAGACGCGGACTGGCATGCGCCGGAGACGCATGCAGAGGGGCGGAAGTCGGCTGGAGAGCGGTGGTTGCAGGTGCAGCGGTCATGGCAAGCGATCGGAAACAGATTCCAGAAGCTTAAGGATTTCTTGGCTTCAGCGCAAGCGTTTATTGTAGTTTAGGTACACGACCCGTTGTTTCGCTAGGAATCTCTCAAAAAATTGCCATCGCTCATGAGTAGTCGAGCTACCAAATCAGCCGATTTTCGGACGCAATCCGGCATCGGCCTGGCTGGCGGCGCCATCCGTGTTCCAGGCGTCGAGGCCACCGCGCAAGGGGCGCGCGCGGTGGAAGCCCTTGGCGATGAAGGCCTGCGCGACCTGGGCTGCGGTGACGTCGTTCGGGCAGCTGCAATACACCACGATGTGGCGCTCGCGGTCGAGGCTGGCCATCAGGCGTTCCGGCGGCGTGTCGCCATACACCAGGGCGCCGGGGATGCCGGCTTCCATCTGGCGCGCGGTGAGGCTGCGGGCATCGACGATCAGGGGATCGTGGCCGGCCTCGAGCAGGGCCTTGAATTCGTCGATGTCGATGCGCGGCAGCATGGTGGCGCCGAGGTTGCGGCGGCGCTCGATGTACTTGAGCAGGACGAACAGGGCCAGCAAGGCGCCGACCACCATCAGCGCGGTGCTGCCGAGGGTCTCGAACCAGCCGATGACCTCGTCGACGCTGCCGTGGAACCAGGCGCCCAGGCCCATGCCGACCCCGCTCCACAGCAGGCCGCCCGCCATCGACAGCCAGACGAAGCGCTGGGTGGTGGTGCCCATTGCCCCTGCCAGCGGCGGCGCGATGGTATTGAAGCCGGGAATGAACTTGGCGACCACCAGGGATTTGGCGCCCCAGCGGCTGAAGTTGTCTTCGGTCTGGCTGACGCAGGAATCCGGCGACAGCGAAATCCGGCACAGCAGGCGCAGGATGCGCTTGCCGTAGTGGCGGCCGGCGCGGAACCAGAAATAATCGCTGATCAGGCAGGCCACGACGCTGGCCGCCAGGTACAGCGGCCAGTTGGCGTTCTGGTCGACCGCCAGCGCGCCGGCGATGATCAGCACCGGAAAGGCGGGAATCGGCAGGCCGATCTGTTCGAGCAGCACGGTGCCGAACACGATCAGCACGCCATAGGTGTGTATCAGGTGGGAGAACTGGGCCATGCTCTCATATTAACTGAGAAGCCAGGCCTCCTGTTGCGGCTCCGGCCCGCGGGTCTTGCCCGGTGCGCCCGTCCCTGTTCTGCTGGACGCACTGGACGGAAAATTCGGAGCCAGAGCACATTTCGCATTCGCGCCAAATCGACCGATTTGACAGGAAGATCAGCCAACAAATCCTCATTCGAGCTTGCCCGAAAAAGTGCTCTGATCCCGAATTGACCCCGAATGCTCAGGCGCCGCGCGGGATGGCGGCCAGCAAAGCCTGGGTGTAGGGATGCTGCGGGTTACGGTACAGCTCGTCCGAATCGGCGGTCTCGACCACGCTGCCGTGGTGCATCACCATCACGCGGTCGGAGATGTACTTCACCACCGACAGGTCGTGCGAGATGAAGATGTAGCTCATCTTGTACTCGTCCTGCAGGTCCTGCAGCAGGTTCAGCACCTGGGCCTGCACCGAGACGTCGAGCGCCGATACCGACTCGTCGCACACCAGGATCTCCGGCTTCATCGTCAGGCAGCGCGCGATCGCGATGCGCTGCCGCTGGCCGCCGGAGAACTCGTGCGGATAGCGGTGAAAGGCCTGCTCCGGCAGCCCGACGCGCTTCAGCAGATAGTGCGCATGCTCGGTGCGCTCGGCATCGTTGGCGCCGATGCGGTGGATGCGCATCGGCTCCAGCAGGATCTGGCCGACCGTGAAGCGCGGGTTCAGCGAGGCATACGGGTTCTGGAAGATGATCTGGATGCGCCGTTTATAGGCCTGGTACTCGCGGTCGCTCATCGCCAGCAGGTCGCGGCCGTCGAACATGGCGCTGCCGCCGGTGGCGCGGTGCAGGCGCAGCAGGGTCAGGCCGACCGTGGTCTTGCCGGAGCCGGATTCGCCCACCACGCCCAGCGTCTTGCCGCGCGGGAGCGTAAACGACACATCCTTCACGGCCTTGAATTCGCGCTTGCCGAACAGGCCCTCGCGCAGCCAGAAGCTCTTCTGCAGGCCTTCGACCACCAGCACCCTGTCGTCATCGGCCGCATAGCCGCGCGAGCGCTGCGGCAGCTCGGCATCCGCGCTGACCCGCCCGCTCAGGTAATCGTCGATCACCGGCAGCCGCAGCGGCCGCTCGTCCAGCTTCGGCCGGCAGTGCAGCAGGGCCCGCGTATAGGCATCCACCGGCGCGTGCAGCACTTGGGAAGCCGCCCCCTCCTCCCGCACCTCGCCGTGGCGCATCACGATCACGCGGTCGGCGATTTCTCCCACCAGCCCGAGGTCGTGGGTGATGAACAGGACCGCCATCTGGTGCTTCTTCTGCAGCCGCCCGATCAGCTCCATGATCTGCTTCTGGATCGTCACGTCCAGCGCGGTGGTCGGCTCGTCGGCGATCAGGAGCCGCGGTTCGCAGGCGATCGCCATCGCGATCATCACGCGCTGCTGCTGGCCGCCCGACATCTGGCCCGGGTAGGCGTCGATCTTGCTGGCCGGGTCGGGGATACCGACCTCCTCCAGCAGTTCCAGGCTGCGGGCGCGCGCCTGGCGCCGGTTCATGCCGAGGTGCTGGCGCAGCACCTCGCCGATCTGGAAGCCGACCGTGAACACCGGGTTCAGCGAGGACATCGGCTCCTGGAAGATCATCGCGATGTCCTTGCCGCACAGCTTGCGCCGGGCCTCGACCGGCTGGCCGAGCAGCTCGCGGCCGTCGAAGCGGATCGAGGAGCCCTCGTGGAGGATGGTGGTCTCCTGCGGCAGCAGGCCCATCACCGCCAGCGAGCTGACCGACTTGCCGCTGCCGGATTCGCCCACCAGGGCCACGGTCGCGTTCTTCGGCAGGCTGAAGGAAATGCCCTTCAGGGCTTCGAAAGTGTTCTTTTTATCGATGCGGAAGGAAACGCGCAGGTCGCGCACTTCAAGAAGATGCTCGCTCATGGGACTCACTTCAGTTTCGGGTCGAGCGCATCGCGCAGCGCATCGGCGAACAGCGAGAAGGCCGTCACCAGCAGGGCCATCGCGCTGGCGGCGGCCGCCAGCTGCCACCACTTGCCGAGGATGAGTTCATTCTGCGCTTCGTTCAGCATGCTGCCCCAGGACACGACGCCGACCGGCACGCCGAAGCCCAGGAAGGACAGGATCACCTCGGCCTTGATGAAGCCGACCACCAGGATCGACATCTGCACCAGGGCCACGTGCGAGACGTTCGGCAGGATGTGCGAGAACATCCGGCGCCAGCCGGACGCGCCGATGGCGTCGGCGGCCATCACGTATTCGCGCGCCTTGTGCTTGATGTACTCCGCGCGGATCAGGCGATAGGGCCCGGTCCAGCCGGTCAGGCCCAGGATCAGCACGATCGTCAGCACGCCCTTGGTCTGCAGCACCGCCGCCACCGTCAGGATCATCAGGATCGACGGGATCGAGGTGAAGATGCTGTAGAACCAGTTGAACAGGTCGTCGACCTTGCCGCCATAGAAGCCGGAGACGGCGCCGAACAGCGTGCCCAGCGCCACCGCCACCAGGGCCGCCACCAGACCGACCACGATCGAGGTCTGGCCGCCCTTGATGGTTTTCTTGACGATGTCGTGCCCCCATTTGTCGGCGCCGAAGGGCAGCGTGGTGGCCTTCGCGGCCTGCGTGGCGTGGCCATGCCGCGCCAGCTCCGCCTTCAGGGCGCCAAGGTCGGCCGCCAATGGATCGAAGCTGTTCGGAGGCGCCGGCGGCAATGGCCGGGCCAGCGCCGCCAGCGCCGGATCCGGTCCGGCGAAGCTGGGCGGCGCATAGTTCACCGCCACCTCCTGTTCCCAGTCGGCGGCGACCAGGCCGGTGGCGGACAGCAGCACCGACAGCAGGAACAGCAGGACCACCGCCAGCGAGGCCATCGCGATGCGGTCGGCGCGCAGGCGGCGCCAGGCGAGCGCCCACAGGCCGGGCGAGACAGCGTGATTCATTTCAGTTGCACCCTCGGGTCCACCGCCTGGTACATCAGGTCGGCCAGCAGGTTGAATACCATGGTGGCGGCGGCCACGTAGACCGTGATTGCCTTGATCACCGGGAAGTCGCTGCGCTCGACCGCCAGGATCACTTCGCGCCCGATACCCGGGATGCCGAAGAAGCGCTCGAGCAGGAAGGCGCCGATCAGCAGCGCCGGCAGGTTCGACATGACGTAGGTGATGATCGGGATGGCGGCATTGCGCAGCACGTGGACCCAGACGATGCGGCGCTCGGACAGGCCCTTGGCGCGCGCGGTGCGCACGTAGTCCTGGCCCACCTCGTCCAGCACGAAGCTGCGGAACAGGCGCAGGGTCGGCGCCACCGACACCGTCAGGCCGATCAGGATCGGCAGCGTGGCGTAGCGCAGCAGGTTTTCCAGGAAGCGGTCGCCCCAGCCCTGCACCGGAAACAACCCGAGCTTGTAGGCCAGCCCGTACTGGAACACGATGATGTAGACCAGGATCGAGATCGACATCCCGACCGTGCAGGCGACCATCACCAGGCGGTCGGTCAGCGAGCCGCGGACGAACGCGATCGCCAGCGCCAGCGCGATGCCGATCAGCGTTTCCAGCACGGTGAGCGGCACCAGCACCGTCAGCGAGGGGCCGAGCCGGGTCGCGAGGATGTGCGAGACCGGTTCGCCCGTGCTCCAGGCATTGCCGAAATCAAAGCTCAGGATCTGCCTGACGAAGATGCCAAGCTGCACGTACCAGGGCTGGTCCAGCCCGAGCTGGGTGCGGATATTGGCGATCGCCTGCGCATCCGCCATCTTCCCCGCCAGCAGGTAGGAAGGATCGCCCCCCACCCAGTTGAACAGCAAGAAAACCAGCAGCACCACACCGGCCATGGTCGGCAGCATTTGCCAAAGGCGGCGGAGTATATAAGCAAACATCGGGATTCCCGGTGATTCTCAGGAGCAAAACGAGACTATAGACCAGTTTTCCGCCCTTGCATCGCGAAATATGCGATCCGGGCCCCGCGCCCGCCTCATGCACGAATCGGCTGCTTTGACAAGTCCCGGCCAGCGCCAGGCCCGGCTTGGCAAGTCCTGGCTGTATTCCAACCAATATTCTTTCCGGGGCGAAAACGATATGTATACATGCATACATTGTAAATACTATATTTTATTTTGCGTTTTTCAAAGTTATTCAGATACTTATTCGATTTATTTTCATTTATTCAGAATAAACCTCTTGTCGTTGTATTTATACACCAACAATCCGCTTGTATTGACATTGCTTAATGTCAATGCTTCCATTGCAGAGCTACAGCTTCGTTTTCCCAAGAAAGTAGCGACACCTCATAACAATTTACCTGGGTACGGCCGCACGAGGGACGTAGCCAGACATAAAGGAATGACAACAATGATGGCGGAAAAAGTACTATCTCGATCAGTCCGTTTGATGTTCGCAGGCGGCATGGCGCTGAGCGCAGGCGTCGCGGGCGCGCAGGATGGCGCGGCCCCGGCGCAGGACACGGCAGCCGCCGCTTCGATGCAGCGCGTCGAAGTGACGGGTTCGCGCATCCCTTCGCTGAACACGGAAGGTTCCAGCCCGATCACGACGCTGAGCGCCAAGGACATCAAGATCGACGGCGTGCGCAATACCGAAGACCTGCTGAACAACCTGCCCCAGGTGTTCGCCTCGCAGGGCGCCGCCATCTCGAACGGCGCCAGCGGCACCGCCACCGTCGACCTGCGCGGCATGGGCGCGCAGCGCACCCTGGTGCTGGTCAACGGCAAGCGCCTGCCCTCGGGCAGCGTGCTGAGCACCGCAGCCGACCTGAACCAGATTCCTAGCGAGCTGATCCGCCGCGTGGACGTGTTGACCGGCGGCGCCGGCGCCGTCTACGGCTCGGGCGCGGTCGCCGGCGTCGTCAACTTCATCCTGAAGGACAACTTCGAAGGCGTGGAAGTCGAGGCCAACATCTCCGGCGCCAACCACCAGCAGCACAACGACGAAATCCAGGCGGTCGTGAACAAGAAGGGTTTCCCGCTGCCGGGCAACCACGCCTTCGATGCGAAGAAATACGACTTCAGCCTGCTGGCCGGCTCGAACTTCGCCGACAACAAGGGTAACGCCACCTTCTTCGTCGCCCACCGCCACGCCGACGCCCTGCTGCAATCCCAACGCGACTACTCTGCCTGCTCGCTGGGTGCCTCGGACCCGGGCTTCGCCTGCTCCGGCTCGGGCACCTCGATCGCCCGCGTCGGCTCGTTCACGCCGGACGCCAGCGGCAACCCGCGCAAATACGTCTCGGCCACCGATGCCTACAACTTCGGTCCGCTGAACTTCTTCCAGCGCCCGTCGGACGAGTACAACATCAACTCGACCATGCACCTGGATATCAATCCGAACGTGCGCCTGTACAACGAGTTCAGCTTCCACAACTACACCACCGACGCACAGATCGCACCGGGCGGCATCTTCTACGGCCAGCAGGCCACCATCGCCTACGAGAACCCGCTGCTGAACGATGCCTGGCGCGCCGCGCTGGGCCTGACCCCGGGCACCAGCAAGACCTTCTCGGTCGGCAAGCGTAACGTCGAAGGCGGCCCGCGCAGCAACAACATCACCGACTCGTCCTTCCGCGAAGTACTCGGCTTCAAGGGCGAAGTCGGCGGCTGGACCTACGACGTGTTCGGCCAGTTCGCGCGCGTCAACCACCAGGACCGTTCGACCGGCTACTTCTCGAGCCGCCTGATCGCCAACGCGCTGGACGTGGTGGCGGACGCCTCGGGCAAGGCCGTGTGCCGCTCGGTCGTCAACGGTTCGGATCCGAACTGCGTGCCGTACAACCTGTTCAAGCAGGGCGGCGTGACCCAGGGCGCGCTGGACTACCTGAACGCCACCGGTTCGAACGGCGGCTTCACCCAGCAGAGCGTGTTCGGCCTGAACTTCGGCACCGACCTCACCGGCTACGGCCTCAAGCTGCCGACCGCCGAGAGCGGCGCCGGCGTGTCCTTCGGCTACGAGCAGCGCGTCGAAAAACTGTCCTTCGAGCCGGACTATGAAAACCAGACCGGCGACCTGTCCGGCGCGGGCGGCGCATCGCCGGCCGTGCGCGGCGCCTACAACGTCAAGGAAGCCTTCGGCGAGTTCAAGCTGCCGCTGCTGGACAACATGGCGTTCGCCAAGCACATGGACCTGAGCGGTTCCTACCGCCGTTCGAACTACAGCACCGGCGCCAAGACCAACACCTTCGGCTTCGGTCTCGACTGGCAGCCGGTCGACATGGTCCGCGTGCGCGGCTCGGTCCAGCGTGCGGTGCGCGCACCGAACATCTATGAGCTGTTCACCCCGCAAGCCGTGGTACTGGCCGGTCCGAACGACGACCCGTGCGAAGGCGACACCCCGAAGGCCACCGCGGCGCAGTGCGCCTTCACCGGCGTATCCGCTGCCCAGTACGGCAAGCTGACCGAGAACTCGACCAACCAGTACAACGGCCGTACCGGCGGCAATCCGAACGTCAAGCCGGAAACCGCCAACACCTACACCGTCGGCCTGGTGATCGATCCGGTCAAGAACCTGACCATCACCGTGGACGCGTTCAAGCTGAAGATCAAGGACGCGATCCAGGCGGTCAACGCCCAGAGCGTGTTCACCCAGTGCCTGACCACCGGCAACCCGCTGTACTGCGGACTGGTCCATCGCGACCAGCTCGGCTCGCTGTGGCTGACCCCGGGCGGCTACGTCGAAGCCGGCACCACCAACATCGGTTCGCAAGGCACCTCGGGCGTCGACCTCGGCGCCAGCTACCGTGCGCGCCTGGGCGGCCTGGGCGGCCTGGACTTCACCCTGAACGGCACTTACGTGCACAGCTACGAAGTCGAGAACCTGCCGGGCAATGGCAGCTATGACTGCACCGGCCTGTACGGCGCGACCTGCGGCACCCCGACCCCGAAATGGCGTCACAAGTTCCGCACGACCTGGACCAGCCCGTACAACCTGGACCTGTCGCTCACCTGGCGCTACATCGACCGCATGAAGAACGACATGCTGGACAGCAATACGCAGCTGGCAGGCGAACTCGATACCCAGCGTGACGCCTACCTGGCCTCGCGCAGCTACATCGACCTGAACGGCACCTACCGCATCGGCCGCAAGCTGGCCGTGAGCTTCGGCATCAACAACCTGTTCGACAAGGATCCGCCGATCGCTTCGTCGAGCTCGGTGACCGGCACCTTCGGCAACGGCAACACCTTCCCGCAGGTGTACGACTCCTACGGCCGCTTCGTGTACGCCAACCTGACCTATCGCTTCTGATGGAACAGGTCTGAAACGCCGATAAAAAAACCGCCGCCGGGGCAACCCGGCGGCGGTTTTTTCATGCCCCTGTCTTATAGGCCGTCGCTGCCTTCGGCGCCGGAAAACGCCCGCATGCCGGCGCTCAGGGAGCTGACCAGGGCGCGCTCGGGGCCGGTCAGGTGCGGATGCCAGATGTCGAACATCAGGATCGCGCGCAGCTGGCCGCTGTTGTTCCAGGCCTCGTGCTCGATGGTGTCGTCGAAGACCCAGGCCTTGCCCTCGACCCATTCGCGGATGTCGTTACCGACGCGGAAGCCGCAACCCGGCGGCACCACCAGCGGCAGGTGGGTCACCAGGCGCACGTTGCTGACGCCGCAGTGGGGCGGAATCCGGGTGCCCGGCTTGAGCAGCGAAAACATCGCGACCGGCGTGCGGCCCGGCTGGTCCGGCTGGGGCGCGCCGGCCAGCGCCCGCATGGTCTGCGGACAACGGCCCGCATTCGCCCCGTTCACCCGCCCGCCCTCGATCAGGTGGAAGGCGCTCCAGCGCGGGGAATGGTTCAGCTCGGCCCACTGGCGCAAGGGCTCGTCGCTGCCGTACTGCAAGTAGGGCGTAAAACCTTCGTCGCCGGCCAGCGCGCGCAGGAATTCGTCGCGGATGACGTCGGTCGCCGCTTCGATCGGGTCGAGCCAGGGAAAATCCTTGCGCTCGAAAAAGCTCACCGGGGCCAGCCCCTGGAAATGAAACAGCGCCGGCTGCGGTTCGTAGCGGCGCTTGCGGCCCAGCATGATATCGAGCGATTCGGCAAAACGCCGCGTGCCCTCGCCGCGCAGGCTGTCCAGCGCGGGCGCCAGGTAGTCGTCGAGGAAATCGCCGAATTCGCGGTTGTACTGCTCGCGGTAGGCCATGGCTTCCTGGACCGCCGGCCGCAGCTCCGGCGCCAGCTGCTGCAGCGGCGGCGCCACCGCGGCCACCGCCCCATGCGCGCGCGCCGCCGCGTGGCGCTTGCCCTGGCGCTGGAGCAGGCCGGCGCGCAGGATCAGGGCCAGCAGGTCGAGCGGATCGAGTACCAGCGCGCGCCGGATCGCTTCGGTCTCCCGGGCTTCGTCGCCCTGCGCCATGCAGACCACCGCCAGGTTGATCCACTGCTGCTTGTCGCGCCCGTCGAGCTGCACCAGGCGCTCGAGCAGGCTGCGCGCCTCCTCCAGCGCTCCGCCGCGGTAGCGCAGCTGCGCCAGCGCCAGCAGGGCGCCGGGGTGCGACGGCGCCCTGGCCAGGAGCCGCGTCCACAACTCTGCCGCCAGGCGCGGGTTGCCGCCCTTCGATGCCTCCTGGGCCTGGCGCGCCAGGACACCTGTTTCCTCATCCACCATTGCTGTCCCTTTGTCAGTGCGTCAATACGCATCCGCACGATTTTGTGGGCGCCGCCGCCGCTTGGCAAGCAATCGACTGTTGTATTGACGCAATATTGCAGTTGTATGCATATTGACTAGCTCAAGCATTAGGTGGTCTGATGCGCAAGTTGGAAAAAAAATCTACATTTCTTTCCAAACTACGAATGGCTACATCAAGCAATTCACTTTTCTGGCATATACGTATGCATATATGCCGTTATCAGACCATTTTGGAGTTGTAATGCATAAGAAAAAAGCAATCGCCCAGGCAGTGACCGTCGCCCTCGCCTACGTGGCGTTCGGCGCCGCCGCCACGGCCCAGGAGACCTCCTCGACGTCGATTCAGCGCGTCGAGGTGACCGGTTCGAGCATCAAGCGCGCTACCGCCGAGACCGCCTCGCCGGTGCAGGTCGTGACCCGCGAAGACCTGGCCAAGTCCGGCAAGGCCACCGTCGCAGAATACCTGCAGACCCTGACCGCCGACGGCGCCGGCTCGCTGCCGACCGGCTTCGGCAACGGCTTCGCCGCCGGCTCGACCGCGATCTCGCTGCGCGGCCTGGGCGCGACCTCGACCCTGGTGCTGCTGAACGGCCGCCGCATGGCCCCGTTCGCGCGCGCCGACGACGGCCAGAAGAGCTTCACCGACCTGTCGACCGTGCCGATGGAAGCGGTGGAACGCATCGAGATCCTGAAGGACGGCGCATCGTCGACCTATGGCGCGGATGCGATCGCCGGCGTGGTCAACATCATCCTGCGCAAGGACTTCAGCGGCCTGGTCCTGAAGGCCGAAGGCGGCGAATCGCGCTACCGCGACGCCGAAATGGGCAAGGGCAGCCTGACCTGGGGCAAGGGCAACCTCGACAATGACGGCTACAACGTCATGACCAACATCGAGGTGTACACCAACCACGAACTGAAGAACAAGGACCGCGCCGATCGCGAATGGATCGGCCACGGCGACATCCGCCCGTGGGGCTACGCCGCCAACAGCCAGTTCGCCGGCGGCTACATCACCCCGGGCGCCTCCAGCCCGAGCCCGGCCGGCGCCCTGCGCGATCCGAAGACCAACAACTACGTCTCGCTGCCGGGCTGCTCGCAGTTCTCGCCGGTGGTCAACCAGGACCCGGCCGGCGGCTGCCTGTGGTACCAGGACCAGTTCCGCTCGATGCAGCCGCAGATCGACGGCTTCAACCTGTATGCGCGCGGCACCAAGAACCTGGATGGCGGCCTGCAGCTGTACGCGGAAGCCGGCTACTCCAGCCGCGACACCTCGTTCATGCTGACCCCGCCGTCGACCAGCTCGACCGTCGCCTTCCCGCCGAATGCCAACAGCCCGACCGGCGTGATCTCCTACGGCAACACGATCCTGATGTCGGCCCAGCATCCGCAGAACCCGTACGGCGCCGACGTGCGCCTGCGCTACTCGATGTTCGACGTCGGCCCCAGCACCCGCTCGGTCGACAACGCCTTCTCGCGCTTCGTGATCGGCATCAAGGGCCAGCAGTTCGGCTGGGACTTCGACACCGCCTTCCTGCACTCGCGGTCCACCCTGGACCTCGACTACAGCAACATGATCAACATGAAGGTGCTGCAGGCAGCCCTGGGCAACCCGGCCAGCCAGTACTTCCCGTACTACATCGGCGCGCAGGCCGGCAAGAACCCGGCCTCGCTGTACGCCGCGATGGTGACCAACGCGACCTCGCACTCGATGACCCAGCTCGACATCGTCGACTTCAAGGCTTCGCGCGAGCTGATGCAGCTGCCGGGCGGCGCCCTGGGCCTGGCCTTCGGCGCCGAACACCGCCGCGAGAAGCTGGACAACCCCTCGCTGTCGGGCACCGCGGACGGTTCGATCAACGCTTCCTACGTGGCCGCCAAGGGTGACCAGAACATCTCGGCCGTCTTCGTCGAGGTGGCGGCGCCGGTGATCAAGACCGTCGAACTGACCGGTGCGGTGCGCTACGACAAGTACAAGAACTTCTCGTCGACCACCCCGAAAGTCGGCGTCAAGTGGACCCCGCTGAAGACCTTCGCCCTGCGCGGCACCTACTCGGAAGGCTTCCGCGCGCCAGGACCGGCCGAAGCGGGCGTCGAATCGCAGAGCACCGGCAGCTCCTCGGTGCGCGATCCGATCCGTTGCCCGGGCGGCGTGCCGGCAGCCGGCGGCGCCACCCAGGCCGACTGCGCGATCTCGATCGGCGCGGTGAAGGTCGGCAACCCGAAGCTGCAACCGGAAACCTCGAAGGGCTACACCCTGGGCATGGTCTGGGATCCGCTGACCAACACCAGCTTCTCGCTGGACGGCTTCAAGATCCGCCGTGAAAACGAGATCAACCCGCTGTCCTACGTCGAAGCAGCCGCGCTGCCGACCGCGATCCGCAACGACAACAACCTGGTGGTGAACGGCGTCGCGATCCCGAACACCGGCACCCTGCTGCTGTCGAACGCCCCGTACCAGAACTCGAGCTTCACCGAGATCAAGGGCGTGGACCTGGATGTCAAGCAGCGCATGCGCTTCGGCGACTACGGCCGCGGCACCGTCGGCCTGACCTGGACCCACATCGCATCGTGGGTCCGCGCAGAGAAGAGCGGCACCCGCTACCAGTACGCCGGCACCCACGGCAACTGCGACACCTCGAACTGCGCCGGCACGCCGAAGGACAAGATCAGCGCGACCGCATCCTGGGACTACAGCAACAAGTTCAACATGACCGCGACGGCCAACTACCGCGCCGACATGCAGAACGTGTACTTCGCGGGCGACAAGTGCGCCAACAGCTTCGCCGATGGTTCTCAGGCGCCGGGCAATTGCCGCCTGGCCTCGTTCACCACGATCGACCTGTCGGCACGCTACAACGTCAACCGCAACCTGCAGATCTACGGCTCGATCCAGAACCTGTTCGACAAGGTCGCGCCGCTCGATCCGCTGACCTACGGCGGCATGAGCTACAACCCGATGGACGCCAGCGGCGCCATCGGCCGCTACTTCAAGCTGGGCCTGCGCTACTCCATGTAATCTAGTGGTGGCGTAAATGAAAACGGCGAACCTCGGTTCGCCGTTTTTTTTGCCGCTCCCGGCATTGCCGGAAGCGCCTCCCCCGCGCAGGCGGGGGGCCGGTTTATGCGTCTTCCCGCAGTCGCCGCTGCCGCACCGCCTGCGCCAGCCCTTCCAGCACGCCCACGCTGGTTTCCCAGTCGATGCAGCCGTCGGTCACCGACTGGCCGTAGACCAGCTCCTTGCCCGGCACCAGGTCCTGGCGCCCACCCACCAGGTGGGACTCGACCATCACGCCGACGATGCGGGTGTCGCCCGCCGCCAGCTGGCCGGCGATGTCGGCGCACACCGGCACCTGGTTCTGCGGATTCTTGCTCGAGTTGGCGTGCGAGGCGTCGATCATCAGGCGGCTGGCCAGGCCGTTGGCGGCCAGCTGGCGGCAGGCGTCCTCGACGCTGGCGGCGTCGTAGTTCGGCGCCTTGCCGCCGCGCAGGATGATGTGGCAGTCCTCGTTGCCCGCGGTCGACACGATCGCCGAGTGCCCCCCCTTGGTCACGGACAGGAAGTGGTGCGGCTGCGACGAAGCCTTGATGGCGTCGGCGGCGATCTTGATGTTGCCGTCGGTACCGTTCTTGAAGCCGACCGGGCAGGACAGGCCGGACGCCAGCTCGCGGTGCACCTGCGATTCCGTGGTGCGGGCGCCGATCGCGCCCCAGCTGACGAGGTCGGCGATGTACTGCGGGCTGATCACGTCGAGGAATTCGGTGCCGGCCGGCAGGCCCAGTTCGTTGATGTCACGCAGCAGCTCGCGCGCCATCCGCAGGCCGTCGTTGATGCGGAAGCTGTTGTCCATGTAGGGATCGTTGATCAGGCCCTTCCAGCCCACCGTGGTGCGCGGCTTCTCGAAGTACACGCGCATCACGATCTCGAGTTCGCCCTTGAAGCGCTCGCGCTGCTCCGCCAGCCGGCGCGCGTACTCCAGCGCCGCCTTCGGGTCGTGGATCGAGCACGGGCCGATCACCACCATCAGGCGATCGTCCTGGCCATGCAGGATGCGGTGCAGGGCGATGCGCGCCGAGGCCGCGGTCTGCTCGGCGGCCGGGGTCACCGGAAACTCGCGGATCAGGTGCGCCGGCGGCGTCAGTTCCTTCATTTCGCGGATGCGTAGATCGTCGGTGCGTGGCATTGCTGTTCTCCGGTTCTTTAAATGAAAAAAAAACCGCCATCGCTGGCGGTTTTTCTGGAATCTTGCGTCGGACTACGTTCTGCTGTTGCGTGAACCTGCCGCTACTCCACCGCCGTTTGGCTGGAATGGCTAAACCAAAAATAAAAGGTAAAGAAGGCAGTGTGGCGCATAGGTCGTCCTGGGTGTCCAACTGACTATAACAACAATATATGAGCATTGGCAAGCTCTTTATCCGTCGCGTGCGGCCCTCATGACAGGCGATCGGTTGCATGAAGCTGACACCCATCACGGATGAGCGGAGCACGCTTGAGAGATGTCAGTCATCCCTGCGGGTCCAGTGCAAGAGTCGCACCATGCCCCGGCCGACTTGCGCCCCGTGCGAGCTGGGCAGGGATCCCTCAATGCCACTGGAGTCTGGAAATGACTGAAACCCCGATATCCCGAACGATCCGCCGCCTGTTCGCCAGCGGTGCCGCCGCCGGCATGGCGCTGCTGGCGCTGCCGGCGCTGCCGCTCGCGGCCCAGGCGCAGGAAGCCGCGCCCAAGCCGATCCAGCGCGTCGAAATCACGGGCTCGAACATCCGCCGTTCCGAGGCCGAGACCGCGTCCTCCGTCATCACCGTGAACCGCGCCGACATCGAACGTTCCGGCAAGGCCACCGTGGCCGAGCTGCTGCAGACCCTGGCGGTCGACAACCAGGGCTCGGTGCCGACCACCTTCGGCAACGGTTTCGCCGCCGGCGCCTCCGGCATCTCGCTGCGCGGCCTGGGCGCGGCCTCGACCCTGGTGCTGATGAACGGCCGCCGCATGGCCCCCTATGGCCTGGCCGACGACGGCCAGAAGCAGTTCTCGGACCTGAACGTGATCCCGACCGACGCCGTCGAGCGCATCGAAGTGCTGAAGGACGGCGCCTCGGCGATCTACGGTTCCGACGCGATCGCCGGCGTGGTCAACGTCATCCTGCGCAAGGACTACCAGGGCAATACCCTGCGCGTCTCGCGCGGCGCCACCGAGCAGTGGGACGGCAAGCAGACCAACGTCGCCTTCACCAAGGGCGCCGGCAACCTCGACAGCGACCTCTACAACTTCCTGTTCAGCGTCGAATACAAGAAGTTCGACGAGATCTGGTACCACGACCGCCGCAGCCGCGACTACATCGGCCGCATCGACCTGCGGCCCTTCGGCTACTCGGCCAACGAGGCGCTGGGCGGCACCGGCGCCATCATCCCGGGCAGCGGCGCGGCCGGCAATGCCATCAACGGCAACGTGCGCAATCCGGCGGACACCGCCAACTACTACAACCGCGGCAACCTGGCCGGCCCCGGCTTCACCCGCATCTTCCCGGGCGCGGCCTGCTCGAACTTCACCTCCCACCCGCAGGGCGACCCCGGCGGCGGCTGCCTGATCGACTCCACCCTCGAATACAACCAGATCCAGCCGAAGCAGGAAAACCTGAGCACCTTCGTGCGCGGCGCCTACCAGTTCACGCCCGAGCTCCAGGCCTACAGCGAGCTGAACTGGTACACCAGCACCAGCGACACCGCCACCACGCCGTCCTCGGTCAGCGCCTCGGTCGGCTTCCCGGGCGGGCCGGTCAACAACGCCGTCGTCGCGCTCGGCGCCAACCATCCGGACAACCCCTATTTCGGCACCGCCGCGCGGCTGCGCTACCTGGCGGCCGACGTCGGCCCGCGCACTTCCAAGATCGAATCCAACTTCATCCGCTGGATCGGCGGCGCCAAGGGCAGCCATTTCGGCTGGGACTGGGACAGCGCCCTGCTGTATTCGCACAACCACGTCAACAACAACCAGAACGGCTACCTGCAGCGCGACGTCGCCTTCGCCCTGCTCAACCCGACCCCGGCCAACATCGGCGCCGCGCTGGCCGGCAGCCCGGCCTATGCGGCCCTGCCGATCGGCACGGTGTGGCGCATCGCCGAAAACGCCGGGCTGAACTCGCGGGCCATGTATGAGGCCCTGTCGCCGACCATCGGCAACAGCGCCAACAGCAAGGTCGGCCAGATCGACTTCAAGGCCACGCGCGAGTTCGCCGGTCTTCCCTACCTGACCGCCCCGCTGGGCCTGGCGCTCGGCGCCGAGTGGCGCCACGAGAGCACCGAGCTGAACCCGACCACCGGCACCGAGCGCGGCAACATCATCGGCCTGGGCTATTCGGCCTATAGCGGCTCGCGCAATGTGTTCGCCCTGTACGGCGAGGCGCTGGCGCCGCTGCCCTACAACATCGAAGCCTCGGCCGCGATGCGCTGGGACCACTTTACGGACGTGGGCAATTCCTACACCCCAAAAGCCGGCCTGAAGTGGACGCCGACCCGCGAATTCGCCCTGCGCGGCACCTTCGCACGCGGCTTCCGCGCGCCGAGTCCGGCCGAGAACGGGGTCGGCGGCCTGGCCGCCTTTTCAACCGCCTCCGACCCGGCGCGCTGCGCGCTGGGCGTGCCGGGCACCTGCGATCCGGCGCCGATCGCCCTGATCACGTCGCCGAACCCGGACCTGTCGCCGGAGCGTTCCAAGAGCTACACCCTGGGCATGATCTGGGACCCGCTGCCGCGCACCAGCATCTCGGTCGACTACTGGAAGATCAAGCGCAGCAACGAGATCAACCAGCAGCAGGTGGACGCCGCCATCGCCGCCGGCAGCGTGGTACGCGACCCGACCAGCGTCAGCGGCATTCCGGGCGACCCCGGCGCCATCACGGCGGTGCTGACGCGCTACGTCAACTCGGCCCAGACCAAGGTGCGCGGCATCGACATCGACGCCCGCTACAGCCACCGCCTGCCGGACGACTACGGGAACCTGAGCTTCGACGTGAAATACACGCACATGTTCGAATGGCTGCGCACCGAGCAGGACGGTACCTCGCGCGAGTTCGCCGGCACCCATGGCAACTGCGACGTGACGAACTGCACCGGTACGCCGGACAACCGCGCCAATGTGCGCTTCGGCTGGGACCGCAGGGACCTGCGCCTGTCGCTCAACATCAATTACCGCGGCAAGCTGGAGAACACCTTCTTCAGGGGTGATCCGAGCGGCTGCGCCAGCCACTTCGCCGATGGTTCGGATGCGCCGCGGGGCTGCGAACTGGCTTCGTTCACGAGCTTCGACCTGGTGGCGCGCTGGAAGCCGGCGCCGAAATGGGAAGTCTTCGGTTCGATCCAGAACCTGTTCGACAAGATCGCACCGCTCGATCCCCTGACCTACGGCGCCCAGGCCTACAACCCGCTGGACTTCGAAGGCGCGCGCGGACGTTTCTATCAGGTGGGGGCGCGGTATACCTTCTAAAAACGTCGTCCAAAAACGTCGTCCCCGCGGAGGCGGGGACGACGTGCATAGGCTAAGGAATTAAGCCGTACCGCCGACGGTCACCCCATCGATACGCAGGGTCGGCTGGCCCACGCCCACCGGAACGCTCTGGCCTTCCTTGCCGCACACGCCCACGCCCGAATCCAGGCGCATGTCGTTGCCGATCATCGAGATGCGGTTCATCACGTCCGGGCCGTTGCCGATCAGGGTCGCGCCCTTCACCGGATAGGTCACCTTGCCGTCCTCGATCATGTAGGCCTCGCTGGCCGAGAACACGAACTTGCCATTGGTGATGTCGACCTGGCCGCCGCCGAAATTGACCGCGTAGATGCCGTTCTTCACCGAGGCCAGGATCTCCTGCGGGTCCTTGTCGCCGGCCAGCATGTAGGTGTTGGTCATGCGCGGCATCGGCAGGTGGGCGAAGGATTCGCGGCGCGCGTTGCCGGTGACCGGCATCTTCATCAGGCGCGCGTTCATCGTGTCCTGGATATAGCCCTTCAGGATACCGTCCTCGATCAGCGTGGTGCACTGGGTCGGATTGCCCTCGTCGTCCATATTCAGCGAGCCGCGGCGGTCCTGCAGGGTGCCGTCGTCGACCACGGTCACGCCCTTGGCGGCGACGCGCTGGCCGATCATGCCGGAATACGAGGACGAGCCCTTGCGGTTGAAGTCGCCTTCCAGGCCGTGGCCGACCGCCTCGTGCAGCAGCACGCCGGGCCAGCCCGGGCCGAGCACGACGGTCATCGGGCCGGCCGGGGCCGGGCGCGCTTCGAGGTTGACCAGGGCTGCCTGCACGGCTTCGCTGGCGTACTGGTCGAGCAGCTCGTCGCTGAAATAGCTGTAGTCGTAGCGGCCGCCGCCGCCGGACGAGCCCATCTCGCGCCGGCCGTTCTGCTCGGCGATGACGGTGACGGACACGCGCACCAGCGGGCGGATGTCGGCCGCCAGCACGCCGTCGCTGCGCACCACCAGCACCACGTCGTACTCGCCGGCCAGGCCGGCCATTACCTGCACCACGCGCGGATCCTTGGCGCGGGCAATCTTTTCGACGCGCTCGAGGAGCTTGACCTTGGCGGTGGCGTCGAGCGAATTCAGCGGGTCGTGCGGCAGGTAGAGCGAGCGGCCGCCGCTCGGCTGGATGCCGCTGGCGACCTTGACGCGGCCGGCGCCGGCGCGCGCGATCGTGCGGGTGGCCGCGGCGGCGTCGAGCAGCGCGGCCTGCGAGATCTCGTCGGAATAGGAAAAGGCGGTCTTGTCGCCGGACACGGCGCGCACGCCGACGCCCTGGTCGATCGAGAAGCTGCCGCTCTTGACGATGCCTTCTTCCAGGCTCCAGCCTTCGCTCTTGGTGAACTGGAAATACAGGTCGGCATAGTCGACCTTGTGCGTGAACATCGTTCCGAGCGTGGTGATGAGCTTGCCTTCGTCCAGCCCGAACGGCGTCAACAGCACGTCGCGTGCGACTGCGAGAGAGGAAAGATTCGGTTCGAATGGCGTCATGTTCAGGTCTTTCTGGTAAGGAGAAGGCATTGTGCCATATCACGCCGCGTAGGGTGGGCACGCCCACCCTAGGTTAGAGCTTGCGATGCTTCAGCGCCGGCAGGCTCTGGCGCACTTCAGCCAGGAAATCCGTGTCGATCTCGCCGCTGACCACGCCCTCGCCTTCCGGCAGCTGGCTGATCACCTCGCCCCAGGGACTGATCAGCATGCTGTGGCCGAAGGTGCGGCGGCCGTTGCGGTGGGTGCCGCCCTGGGCCGATGCCAGCACGTAGCACTGGTTCTCGATGGCGCGCGCACGCAGCAGCACTTCCCAGTGCGCCATGCCGGTGGTGTGGGTGAACGCGGCCGGCACCACGATCAGCGCGACTTCCCCCATCGCCCGGTACAGCTCCGGGAAGCGCAGGTCGTAGCAGACCGACAGGCCGACCCTGCCGAACGGCGCCTCGAAGCTGCCGACCGACTCGCCCGGCACGATGGTGCGGGCCTCGTCATAGCTTTCCTGGCCGCGCGTGAAGCCGAACAGGTGGATCTTGTCGTAGCGGCTGGCCGGCTTGCCTTCCGGATCGTAGACCAGGGTGGTGTTGAGCACCCGGCCCTCTTCACCGGACACCAGCGGCAGGGTGCCGCCGATCAGCCAGAAGCCGTGCTCGCGCGCCTGCTCCGCCATGAAATCCTGGATCGGGCCGTGGCCGGGCTGCTCGGCGTGGCCGACCTTGTCGCTGTCCGACATGCCCATGATCGGCCAGTATTCCGGCAGGGTCACCAGTGTCGCGCCGCGGTCCGCCGCTTCCGCCAGCAGGCGGCGCGCGGTGTCGAGATTTTCCCCGACCTCGGGCGAGGACACCATCTGCACTGCTGCAACTGTCGTCTTGCTCATCATTGGCCTTTCTTGTTCGCTGTCTGGGCGGCCGCCGCCGCATTGGCCGCCGAATTTGCCGCCTGGTTATCCAGCTTGGTCACGTTCGGCGATTTCCACGGACCGGTCACCTGCATGTGGTAAGTCAGGGCCTTCATGACCGGCGCGCGCAGGAAAAGCTGGGCCAGGAAGCTGCCGATGCCGATCACGGGGTTGACCGCCAGCGCATACACCAGCGGCCCCGTGCCCAGGTTGAATTCCGGGATCACCACCACGTGCAGGTTGGTCGTTTCATTGGCGATGTCGGCGGTGCCGTCCATCAGCACGGTTGCCGCCACCCCATGCATTTTAAGGTTATCGGTGTGCACCACCCCGCGCGAGATCATGGCGTTGGCGGTGATGCCGTCGAAGGCCAGGCCTTCCGAGAACACGTCGTGGAAGTCGAGCTTGAGCATGCGCGGCAGCATCTGCAGGCTCAGCACGCCGAGCAGCTTGGCCGCGCCCGGGTCCTTCTTCAGGAACTGGCCGTCTTCGACGTTCATCTGCACCTGGCCGGACAGGCTCGGAATGTCGAGCGAATACGGCAGCCCGGCCCAGGAGATGTCGCCCGCCAGCGAGCCCTTGCCGCGGCGCAGGGTGCCCGGGAAGCCGAGGCGGTCCAGCAGGCGGCCGGCGTCGCTGATGTCGAGCTTGAAGTTCAGCGCCGTATTGCTGCGCCCGTCGCGCGTGAGCCAGCGCCCGCTCGCCTTCAGCTGGCCGTCCGGATTGGTGATCGCCAGGCGCTCGATGCGCCATTCGCCGCCGGCCAGGGCCTGGGCGTTGCTGGCGACGAGTTCGAGGCGGCCGAACTGCTTGTCGAACAGCTCGAAGCGCTCGGCCACGATGTCCAGGCCGGGAATGCCGGCGCCCGGGTTCTTGCCCGCTTCCAGCAAGTCCTTGACTTCGTTGGCCGAGGATTCCGGGATATCCAGCGAAGCCAGGCGCGCCGTGACCTTGCCCCCGCTTTTTCCCGACGACTGGCCGCTCTGGGCTTCATCCCAGGTGACCCAGCCGGTGACCTGGCGCGAATCGACACTGGCCTGCCACACGCCCGGCTGGTGCGACACGCCCACCACCACGTCGTGCAGCGTGCGCTCGCCGATCACCAGTTCGCCGGTGCGCGCGCCGATCAGGTCCGGCATCACGTACTGGGCCATGCCGCCGCCCTGCCCGGCCTCAAGCGCGGCCTGCGGCGAGCCCGGATGCGAAGCGTCGGCCGGGCCGGCGATCGCGGACGCGACCGCCAGCCAGCGGTCGACGTTGACCGACTTCATGCTGACGTTGATCATCATGCCGCTGTCCGGCTCGGGCGCCGGGACGTTCACGCCGATGCCGCCGCGCGTGACGATCCAGGAGCCGTGCGGCTGGCGTTCACGGAGGTAGCGCGCCGCCATCGTCGTGCCGAGGGCGACGCGGATCTCGTCGTGCGCCACGCCGTTCTCTCCGGTCGGCTGGCCGTTCAGCGTGAAGCGCAGCGGCAGCGCATCGGCGGCGGGCTTGTTCAGCGGCGCCGGCAGTTCGATGCCGAGGCCGGCCAGGTTCGAATCGAGCATGATCTGGGTCTGGCGGTCCTTCACCGTCACCGAGCCGCCGAAGCGCGTCCCGCCGGACAGCCGTTTCGCGAATCTCTGCAGCGCCGGCAGCGAGCTGGTGGCGCGCATGCCCTCGGCGGTGGCGGCGCCGGCCATGCGGATCACGATGGCGCCGTCGCGTTGGGTGCCGCCGGACAGCTGCAGCGGCCCGCCCAGGAAGCTGGCGCCGATGCCGTTCAGGTTCACGCCGTGTTCGGAAAACTCGATCTTGCCGAGCGCGGCCTGGATCGGCGGCAGGTCCGGGAACAGGCTCACGTCGTTGTTCTGCAACTGCAGCGCGCCCTGGACCTTGGTCGCATGCAGCTCGGCCAGCGGCAGGTGCAGCTTCAGGCCCAGGCGCGCACTGCCGGTGGCCTTCGTGTCTTCGGTAAAGTTGCCGATCCATTCCAGCACCGGGCTGGCCGCCACGTAGCGCAGGAATTCCTGCAGCTGGCCGCTGGCGGCGCCATCGATGTCGAGCATCGATTCGCGGGCGCCCAGTTCCGGGATCACGGCCGTCACGTTGTTCAGGCTCAGGCCGAGGGTGCGGGCGGTGTCGGCATGGATCTCCATGCGCGCGCGGTCGAACACGATGGCGCCGTTGATGTTCTCGGCCAGCGGCCACAGCGGCGCCCTGCCGTCCGCCGCGCGGTGCGCCGGCGCATAGTCGAGCTTACCGTTATCGATGCGGCCGCTGACGTGGAATTCACCGCGCGCACGCTCCGCCGCATTCCCGGCGTGGAAGGGGAAATGGGCCAGCTCGCCGCGCAGGCGCACCCTGGCGTCGTGCAGGGTGCCGCCCTGCAGCGCCCCGGTCAGCCATTCGCGCAGGCCTTCGTGCGTGACCAGCGGCAGCCAGCGTCCGATGCTGGCGATGTCGAAGCCGTCGACGGTGCCGGTGAAGTCGGCGCTGCCCGGTCCCTTGATCCCGTCCCTGCCCTCGGTCAGCGGCAGCAGGTGGTGGCCCGACAGCGTACCCTTCAGGCCGCCCTGGACGAAATCGAAGCCGTCGACCTCGACCAGCAGCTGGTCGGCCTGCGGGTAGGACCAGCGCGCGCGCAGGCCCAGTTCGTCGAAGGGCATCTCGGGCTCGGCAAACCAGGCCGGCAGTGCCAGCGCCAGCTTCTCGGAAGCGATGTTGATGCTGCCGCCGCGGTTGCTGGCGTCGATGCTGCCGCTCAGGTTGCGCACGCCGGGCAGCGCCGCGCGCCCGGGCTGGGCCGCCAGCGCATCGATGCCGAGGCCTTCGACCTGGCCGCGCACCCGGTAGGCGTGCAGGCTGGGGAAGCGCCCTTCCCATTCGGCGTCGACGTCGAGCAGGCGGCCGCGCGGCGCCAGTCCGGTCAGCAGTTCGCGCTGCTGCGGGCTCAAGGGCATCTGGGCCGCCAGCGTGGCCAGCGCGCCCAGGTCGACCCGGGCTGCGCGCACCTGGAAGCGCTCCGGCTTGCCGGCCGTGGCCGGACGCCAGCTTTCGCTCAGCGTGGCCGGGGGCAGCACCACGCCGTCGCGCGTCACGACCGCGAAGTTCTCCAGGCCGATGCTGTGGCCGAGCGCGCCGAAGGTCGGCTTGCCGTCCTCGACGCCGGGCTTGATTTCCTCGCGCGCCGACAGGCGCCCGGACACCCGCGCCAGGGCCAGCGGCGGCGCGTCCGGCGCCAGGCGGGCGCTGACCCCGGCCAGGGCGAGGTCGGCGGTGAAGCTGGCCAGGCGGGCCTGGTCGAAGCCGAGCCAGGCGCGCACGGAGCCGCGGCCGGTGTCGACGTTGAAGGGATAGGTGAGGTACTGCTTCCAGCTGGCCAGGTCGGTATTCCGCAGGTCGGCGTACAGCTCGCCTTTCCAGCGGCCGGGATCCGAGGCCCGGGCGCCGAAGGCCGGGTGGGTGAAGCGTACGCGCACGTCGAGCGGATCGGAGAGGCCGGCCGGCGGCGTGGCCTTGAGGGCGAAGCGGTGCGCGGTCCAGCGGTTTTCCAGCGCCATGGTGACGTTGCTCAGCTCCAGCACGGGCGCGGCGCGCAGCTGGTCGGTCCAGGACAGCCGGCCTTCGCGGATCACGATCTCGCGCTGGCGCAGCAGCCAGTCGGCGCCGCCGCCGCTGCTTTCTTCCTTCTGGTTCGGGTCGATGCGCACGCCGGCCACCCAGAACACGCCGTCGGCGGTGCGCCGCACGTCGAGTTCCGGACGGTTGATTTCGAGGCTGTCGAAACGCGGCTCGGCGGCGACGACCGACCACCAGGACAGGGTCGCCGAGACCGACGGCAGGGCCAGCAGCTGGCGCCCCTGGGGATCGCGCAGGCGTACATCGCCCAGGAACAGGTTCGGATGCAGCCCGCGCCAGGAGGCGTACACGCGCGAGATCGTGACCTGGTTGCCGAGGGCGCGGCTGGCGGCGCGTTCGATGTCGGGCTTGTACAGGTCGATGTTCGGCAGGATCGCCCAGCGCAGCGCCAGGAACAGCAGCATGAAGGCGAAATAGACCAGCAGGACGGTCTTGACCGCAAAGCCGAGCACGTGGTGCGAAGCCAGGTTGGCGTAGCGATAGGCCGCGCGCAGCCGGCGCCAGCGCTCCGCCAGCGGCAGGTGCGCACCCGCCTGCTGCGCGTCGGCGGGGGGCGCGGACGCATGGGACTGCGCGCCACGCGCGTCGTCCGCGTGCCGGTCCTTGTCCCCTCGTTCGGCCTGCTGTTCCGGGTTGTGCATCAGGATGCTAATAAATGTAGGCTCGCCGTAAATATTTATGAATAAGAGAAGCGCTTGCAACGATCGCGGCGTCTACCTTACCATCACGCTGACCCAGGGCAGCATGGCGGGCAATTTTACCCCATAGCACGCCTCCCGGAACGTACAAAACTCGTCTGGACCCGCCCATGAACTCCCCTGCAAGCGCCTCACGCTTTTATCAACGCTGGCTCGGCGCCGATCCGGCCCGGGCCGGACAGCTTGCCGCCATGGCCGAATTATCGCTGTCCTCCCTCGATTTCGGCGCAGCACTGGAAGTCCAGGCCAGCGCCGGCCCGAATGGAAACCGGCTGCCGCTGGGCCGCGCCATGCGCCGCCTGCGCAATCTCTTGATCTGCGCCATTATCCAGCGCGACCTCGACGGCCGCGCCGACCTGGACGAGGTCGTCACGGCGATGAGCCGCTTCGCCGACTTCGCCGTGCAGTCCCACCTGGCCGAACTGATGGCGGAAATGACGGCCGCCCACGGGGTGCCGATCGGCGCCGAATCCGGCCGTCCCCAGCAGATGATGGTGCTGGCGATGGGCAAGCACGGCGGCGGCGAGCTCAACGTGTCGTCCGACATCGACCTGATCTTCGTCTATCCGGAAGACGGCGATACCCAGGCCGGAGCGGGCCAGCGCTCGCTGTCGAACCACGAGTTCTTCGTGCGCCTGGGCCGGAAACTGATCGCCGCGATCTCGGAGATCACGGAAGACGGCTTCACCTTCCGGGTCGACATGGCGCTGCGCCCGAACGGCAAGTCGGGGCCGCTGGCCGCCAGCCTGAACATGGTCGAGGATTACCTGATCGTCCAGGGCCGCGAGTGGGAACGCTACGCCTGGGTCAAGGCGCGCGCCGTCACCGGCGACCCGGTCGATATCGCGGCCCTGGACGCGATCGTCCGTCCCTTCGTGTTCCGGCGCTATCTCGACTTCGGCGTGATCGACGCGATCCGCACCATGCACGCCCAGATCCGCGCCGAGGTCAACCGCCAGGAGCGGCTGCACCCGGAACGCAGCCACAACGTCAAGCTGGGGCGCGGCGGGATCCGCGAGATCGAATTCCTGGCCCAGGTCTTCCAGCTGATCCGCGGCGGACGCGACCCGGCGCTGCGCGAGCGTTCGACCCGCCAGACGCTGCGCCTGCTGGCCGAGCGCGAGCTGCTGCCGCCGGATACGGTCGAGCGCCTGCTGGAGGCCTACACCTTCCTGCGCAACCTCGAACACCGTCTGCAATACCTGGAGGACGCGCAGACCCATACCCTGCCCGCCTCGAAGGAAGACCGGCTGGCGGTGGCGCAGATGATGGGCCTGCCTGACGAGGCCACGCTGCTGGCGCGGCTGGACGAGCGGCGCGCCTACGTGGCGGCGCAGTTCGACGCCATCTTCGCCGAAAAGTCGGCCGACAGGTCGGGCGACGCCGAAGCGATCGATCCGGCCGCCGCGATGAGCGACCCGGAGAATGGCGAGGCGATCGCCCAGCAGCTGACCGCCCTCGGCTTCGACCGGCCGGAAGAAGCGGCCGCGCGCCTGATCGCGACCTGGCAGGCGCCGCGCCTGCAGACCCTGCCCGACGCCAGCCGCAACCGCCTGGCGGCGCTGGTCAACATGGCGCTGCCGCAGATCGCCGCGGTGGTGCGCGATGCGGGCCTGGGCAGCCATGCCGCCACCCTCGGGCGCCTGCTCGACTTCTTCGAGGCGATCGCGCGGCGCTCGGCCTACCTGTCGCTGCTGACCGAGTACCCGCACACGCTCGAGCGCGTGATCCGCATGATCAACGCCAGCGGCTGGGCCGCAACCTTCCTGACCCAGCACCCGATCCTGCTGGACGAGCTGCTGGACGACCGCAATGCCGCCGCGACCGGGGCCGACGAGCTGCCGGCCCTGGCGGCCAGCCTCGCCGCCCAGCTCGACGCCGCCGCCGGCGACACCGAACGCCAGCTCGACATCCTGCGCGAAGCGCACCACGCCCAATTGTTCCGCCTGCTTGCGCTGGACCTGGCCGGCGAGCTCTCGGTCGAGCGCCTGGCCGACCATTTGTCCGCCCTGGCCGACCTGATCGTGGCCGAGGTGGTCAAGCGCGCCTGGCTCACCATCGCCAAGCGCCACCGCGAAGTGCCGCGCTTCGCCGTGATCGCCTACGGCAAGCTGGGCGGCAAGGAGCTGGGCTATGTGTCCGACCTGGACGTGATCTTCCTGTTCGACGACGACGACCAGGATGCGCCCGGCAACTACGCCAAGCTGGCCCAGCGCTTCATCACCTGGATGACCACGCATACCCCGGCCGGCATCCTGTTCGACATCGACACCGCCCTGCGCCCGGACGGCGCCAGCGGCATGCTGGTGTCCTCGGTATCCGCCTTCGAACGCTACCAGCGCAGCTCGGCCTGGATCTGGGAACACCAGGCCCTGACCCGGGCCCGCTTCTGTTCCGGCGACGCCGCCATCGGCGCGCGCTTCGAGGAAATCCGCGAAGAAGTGCTGCGCCAGGACCGCAGTTCGCGCGAGGCCGAACTGCGCGACGAAGTGGCCAGGATGCGCAGGCGCATGCACGACGCCCATCCGAGTTTTAGCGACCGTTTCGACCTGAAGCACGACGATGGCGGCATGATCGACATCGAATTCATCGTGCAATACCTGGTCTTGCGGCATGCCTTCCAGCATCCGCAGCTGACCGCGAACAAGGGCAATATCGCCCTGTTGCGCATGTGCGGCGAGCTCGGCCTGATCGACCCGGCGCTGGCCGATGGGGCCGCCGACGCCTACCGCCTCATGCGCCGCCTCCAGCACCAGGTACGCCTGCAGGGCCAGGAGAACGCGCGGGTCGACCCGTCGCTGGTGGCTGCCCATGCGAAGGTGGTCGTACAGCTCTGGCGCGCCTGCTTCGACGCTTGATCCCTCCACGGCCGCCGCCCGCGCGGCCGTAAAATTTCCCACAAGTAAAACGACCGGGAACGTTGCAGAAATGTGACAAAATTTTAAGTAAAAACCCTGTCTCAGCAACATTCCTGTCGTGCTTTCTGTGCAAAACGGCATCCCGATGACACACTGCACGGGCTGCTTTTCGTCAACGCAGAAAAAAATCCAAATTGCAAGTTAACGAATAGAAAATCGAAATTCGGTCAAGTAGGAGAATGTTTGTAATTACGCGCGCAAACAACACGCATAAACATACTTCACAAAATATTGACAAACGGCATTTCAAATGATTTTATTGCAAGCTTGGAAAAATATGTACAGGTACATTGTTCCTAAATAAGTCGCGACAGCGACATAGTGTTTCACGGCCGGGTTGTACCCCAGCCCGCCGTGCCCTAACCCTAGGAGTTTTGCAATCATGATGGAAAAAGTCTTGTCCCGTTCGATTCGCCTGATGTGTGCGGGCGGTGTTGCTTTCGGGATGCACGCGGCCTACGCTCAAGAAGCCCAGCCGCAACAGGCGCCGGCAATGCAGCGCATCGAAGTGACCGGTTCGCGTATCCGCCAGGTCGACCTGGAAACGGCGCAGCCGATCCAGATCATGACCCAGGAACAGATTCAGAAAACGGGTCTCGTCACCGTGGGCGACATTCTGAACCAGCTCTCGTCCGCCGGCACGCCGGACTTCGACCGCGGCGGTTCGCTGACCTCGAATCGTGAAAACGGCGGCCAGTACATCAGCCTGCGCAACCTGGGCTCGAACCGCCTGCTGGTCCTGGTGGACGGCAAGCGCTGGACCCAGACCGTCGACGGCTTCACCGACATGTCGACGATCCCGTCGTCGATGATCGAGCGCATCGAGATCCTCAAAGATGGCGCCTCCTCGATCTACGGTTCGGACGCGATCGCCGGCGTGGTCAACATCATCCTGAAGAAGCGCCTCGAAGGCGGCCAGCTGAGCATCTACACCGGTGCACTGGACAAGGGCGATGGCCGCAACAAGGACTTCTCGATCAGCTACGGCGCCAACAGCGACAAGACCTCGCTGATGTTCGGCCTGTCGCACACCGAGCAGGGCACCGTGTGGGCGCGCGACCGCGAAATCACCAAGTATCCGAAGGGTCCGAATCACAAGACCGCCGGCCTGGGCGTCGGCCCGTGGGGCGAAGTGGGCCCCTCCGACGGCAGCTTCTCGTTCGACTCCGTCCTGAACCACACTGGCGGCCAGGGCGGCAACGGCATCGGCGTCGGCGCAGATCCGCGCAACCCGGCCAATTACCACGACTGGGATGGCCGTCCGGAGGACAACTTCAACAGCGCCTCGCAGATGATGTTCCAGATGCCGAACAAGCTCGACACGCTGTTCACCAAGGGCACCATCGAACTGCCGTACGACATGCAGTTCAGCACGACCGCGATGTACTCGCAGCGTTCGTCGACTGCCCAGATCGCAGGCTATCCGCTGAACAGCGAAAGCCAGTCGACCTACCCGGTCTATATCGACAAGAACAGCTACTGGAACGGCTTCGGTCAAGACCTGTACTTCTACCGCCGCACCATCGAAGTGCCGCGCGTGACCGAAAACGAAAACCGCACCTTCCACGTCGATGCAACCCTGTCGGGCAACTTCGAAGTGCGCGGCAAGGCCTGGAACTGGGACGTCGGCTACAACCACAGCGCGGTGCGCGGCACCACCTACGGCACCGGCAACGTCAACCTGCTGAACCTGAAGAAGGCCCTGGGCCCGTCCTTCATGAATGCCAGCGGCGTGGTCCAGTGCGGTACCCCGGACTCCCCGATCGCGCTGTCCGAATGCCAGCCGTTCAACATGATCGGCGGCCCGGGCACCAACGGCCAGGATGCCATCAACTACATCATGTCGACCGGCCAGGCGACCTATGGCAGCACCATCAACAGCGCGACCGCCAACATCGGCGGCGAACTGCTGCAGCTGCCGGCCGGTATGCTGGGCGTGGCGGGCGGCCTGGAACATCGCGAAGTACGCGGCTACGACGTGCCGGGCCAGTTCGAGCAGTCGGGCTACTCGACCGACCTGGCAGGCAATCCGACCCGCGGCCGTTACTCGGTGCGTGAAGCCTACCTCGAGACCAACATCCCGATCCTGAAGGGCGTTGCCTTCGCCGATCTGCTGAGCGTCGACCTGGCGACCCGCTACTCCGACTACAGCAACTTCGGCAACACCACCAACAGCAAGGCCAGCTTCATGTGGAAGCCGATCAAGGACGTGCTGGTGCGTGGCACCTACGCCCAGGGCTTCCGCGCGCCGACCGTTGGCGATACCTTCGGCGGCGGCCAGCAGACCTTCGACACCTACATGGACCCGTGCGACAGCGTGTATGGCGTGCGTGGCGCCGCAGGCGTCGACGCCCGCTGCTCCGCAGCCGGCGCAGGCCCGAACTTCCGCCAGCTGGACCAGACCGGCGCCCCGATCGGCGATTCGGGCGGCGCGCAGAGCGCGTCCGCGTTCATGGCCGGCGCCGGCAATGCCGCGCTGCAGCCGGAACGCGCCAAGACCAAGACCATCGGCTTCGTCTACAGCCCGTCGTGGCTGCCGGGCTTCTCCGGCTCGCTGGACTGGTACAACATCAAGGTCAACAACCTGATCTCGGGCATTACGGCAACCCAGGTCGCCGAGTACTGCTACGTGCAGGGCGTGCAGTCGTTCTGCAACGCGATCAAGCGTGATCCGATCACCGGCCAGATCGTCAGCCTGGCACGCGGCAACGCCAACCTGGGCGCGCTGGAAACCGAAGGCTACGACCTGTCGTTCTCGTACCGCTTCCCGCGCGGCCAATACGGCCAGTTCGGCCTGCGTTCGGATTCGACCTTCGTGACCAAGTACCGCAGCAAGGCCGACGAAACCGCCGAGTGGAGCAGCACCCTGGGCGAATACGACGGCGGCTACGCCCTGTACCGTGCCAAGTCGAACCTGTCGCTCGACTGGAACCTGGGCAACTGGAGCGCAACCTGGACCGCCCGCTTCTTCGGCGGCCTCAAGGACAAGTGCTACAGCAAGACCGTCGAATGCTCGAACCCGGGCGGCACCGCGGCCTGGGGCACGAACTACAACAAGATGGGCGCAATGGTCTACAACGACATGAGCGTGTCCTACAAGACGCCTTGGAAGGGCCAGATCATGGTCGGCGCCAACAACATCTTCGACAAGCAGCCGCGCACTACCATCCTGGGTGCTGCTTCCTCGTCGGCTGTCGATGCCAACCTGCCGATCGACCGCTTCGTCTACGTCCGCTACAACCAGCAGTTCTGATCATGCGGCCCGCAAGGGCTGCCTGAACAGCACTTGACCGATGCCCGCCGGGTTCGCCCGGCGGGCATTTTTTCATTTGACCGGGTATCATGAGCGGTCAAAGCGAAACGAAATTACCATGGTTATCAAACTCAAGAACGACAAAGACATTGCCAAGATGCGCGTCGCCGGCCGCCTGGCCGCCGAAGTGCTGGAAATGATTTCCGAACACGTCCAGCCCGGCGTCTCCACCGAGGAGCTGGACCGGCGCTGCAACGAATACATCCGCAAGGTGCAGAAGGCAACGCCCGCGAACGTCGGCTACCACGGCTTCCCGAAGACCCTGTGCACCTCGGTGAACGGGGTGGTCTGCCATGGCATCCCGAGCGAGCAGGAGGTCCTGAAGGACGGCGACATCGTCAACATCGACGTCACCGTGATCAAGGACGGCTGGCACGGCGACACCAGCCGCATGTACTTCGCCGGCGCCCCCTCCCCCGAGGCAAAGCGCCTGGTCGACACCACCTTCGATGCGATGATGGCCGGGATCCGCGTGGTGAAGCCGGGCGCGCGCCTGGGCGACGTCGGCCACGCGATCCAGACCCTGGCCGAGAAGGCCGGCTACTCGGTGGTGCGCGAATACTGCGGCCACGGCATCGGCCGCGTCTACCACGAAGACCCGCAGGTGCTGCACTACGGCCGCCCGAACACCGGCCTGCTGCTGAAGGAAGGCATGACCTTCACCGTCGAGCCGATGCTGAACGCCGGCGAGGCCGACGTCGAGCAGCTCGACGACGGCTGGACCGTGGTCACGGCCGACAAATCGCTGTCGGCGCAGTGGGAACACATGATCGCGGTAACCAGGGACGGTTTCGAGATCCTGACGCCCTGGCCGAAGAAGAAATAAGCCGCCCGAAAAAAAACGCTCCCGAAGGAGCGTTTTTTGTTGGTGCCGAACCCGATTACTTCGCGTTCATCAGCGCCACGGTGGTATCCAGCATGCGGTTGCTGAAACCCCACTCGTTGTCGTACCAGGACGAGACCTTCACCAGGCGGCCCGAGACCTTGGTCAGGGTGGCGTCGAAGTTCGACGATGCCGGGTTGTGGTTGAAGTCGACCGACACCAGCGGCTCGGTGTTGTAGGTCAGGATGCCCTTCAACGCGCCTTCCGAGGCGTCCTTCATGATCTTGTTGATTTCCTCGACGGTCGTGTCGCGCTTGGCGATGAAGGACAGGTCGACGATCGAGACGTTGATGGTCGGCACGCGGATCGCGTAGCCGTCCAGCTTGCCGTTCAGTTCCGGCAGCACCAGGCCGACCGCGGCGGCGGCGCCGGTCTTGGTCGGGATCATCGACTGGGTGGCCGAACGGGCGCGGCGCAGGTCTTCGTGCATCACGTCGGTCAGCACCTGGTCGTTGGTGTAGGCGTGCACGGTGGTCATCAGGCCGTTCTCCAGGCCGATGGTATCGTTCAGCGGCTTGACCAGCGGGGCCAGGCAGTTGGTGGTGCAGGAAGCGTTCGAGATCACGGTGTCGGTGCTCTTCAGCACGTCCTGGTTCACGCCGAACACGATGGTGGCGTCGACATCCTTGCCGCCCGGGGCCGAGATGATGACCTTCTTGGCGCCGCCCTTCAGGTGGGCCGATGCCTTTTCCTTGGTGGTGAAGAAGCCGGTGCACTCCAGCACCACGTCCACGCCCAGCTCGCCCCACGGGATTTCGGCCGGGTTACGCTGCGCGAACACGCGGATCTTGTCGCCGTTGACGATCATGGTGTCGCCTTCGACCACGACGGTACCCGGGAACTTACCGTGGGTGGTGTCGTAACGGGTCAGGTGGGCGTTGTGCTCGGCGTTGCCGAGATCGTTGATCGCCACGATCTGGATGTCCTGCTTCTTGCCGCCTTCGTAGAAAGCGCGCAGCACGTTGCGGCCGATGCGGCCATAGCCGTTGATTGCTACTTTGATCGTCATTGTCTACTCCTGATTGAAAAAAATCTTATCGTCGAAGCATAGCGCGAAAAACCTGCCGCACGGATCGTCTCCAGGTCCGTGCGGCGGTAGGTCAAACCTTAGGCCAGCACGGACTTGACCTTGCCGACGACGTTCTCGACGGTGAAGCCGAAGTGCTTGAACAGCACCGGCGCCGGGGCCGATTCGCCGAAGGTGTCGATGCCGACCACGGCGCCTTCCAGGCCCACGTACTTGTACCAGAAGTCGGTCACGCCGGCCTCGATCGCCACGCGCGGGATGCCCTTGCCCAGGACGGCCTGCTTGTAGGCGGCGTCCTGGCGGTCGAACACGTCGGTCGACGGCATCGAGACGACGCGCACGGCGATGCCCTGGCCGGCCAGGGTCGCGGCGGCGTTCACGGCCAGCTCGACTTCCGAACCGGTGGCGATCAGCACGGCGCGCGGATTGGCGGCGTCGCGCAGGATGTAGCCGCCCTTGGCGATGCCGGCGACGGTGGATGCGTCACGCTCCATGTACGGCAGGTTCTGGCGCGAGAAGATCAGGGTCGCCGGGCCATCCTTGCGCTTGAGCGCTTCGCCCCAGGCCACCATCGACTCGGTGGTGTCGCACGGACGCCAGTTGTCCAGGTTCGGGATCAGGCGCAGCGAGGACACGTGCTCGACCGACTGGTGGGTCGGGCCGTCTTCGCCCAGGCCGATCGAGTCGTGGGTGAACACGAACAGCGAACGGATCTTCATCAGCGCGGCCATGCGCAGCGCGTTGCGGCTGTAGTCCGAGAAGGTCAGGAAGGTCGCGCCGAACGGGATGTAGCCGCCATGCAGGGCGATACCGTTCATCATCGCGGCCATGCCGAATTCGCGCACGCCGTAGTTGATGTGGTTACCCGGGGTGCCCGAGCGCACCGCGACCGATTCCTTCCAGTTGGTCAGGTTCGAGCCGGTCAGGTCGGCCGAGCCGCCCAGGAATTCCGGCAGTACCGGCGCCAGGGCCTGGATCGCGTTCTGGCTGGCCTTGCGGGTAGCGATGGTTTCCTTCTTCTCCACGGTCGCGGCGACGGCGGCGGCCAGGGCTTCCTCGAACTTGCCCGGCAGCTCGCCCTTCATGCGGCGCTCGAATTCGGCGGCCATTTCCGGATACTCCGCGCGGTAGCCGTCGAACAGCTTGTTCCACTGGCCTTCGGCCTCGGCGCCCTTCTGCTTCTGGTCCCAGGCTTCGTAGATCGGGGCCGGGATGTCGAACGGGATCGCGTCCCACACGAGGTGCTCGCGCACCGCGGCGACTTCCTTCTCGCCCAGCGCGGCGCCGTGTACCTTGTCGCCGCCCTGCAGGTTCGGCGAACCCTTGCCGATGATGGTCTTGCAGCAGATCAGGGTCGGACGGTCCGAGGTCTTGGCCTTGGCGATCGCCGCATCCACGGCTTCGACGCTGTGGCCGTCGACGTCCGGGATCACGTTCCAGCCGTAGGCTTCGAAGCGCTGCGGGGTGTTGTCGGTGAACCAGCCTTCGACTTTACCGTCGATCGAGATGCCGTTGTCGTCATACAGCCAGATCAGCTTGTTCAGGCGCAGGGTGCCGGCCAGCGAAGCCACTTCGTGCGAGATGCCTTCCATCAGGCAGCCGTCGCCGAGGAAGGCGTAGGTGTGGTGGTCGACGATGTCGAAGCCCGGACGGTTGAATTCCTTGCTCAGCAGCCACTCGGCCAGCGCCATGCCGACCGAGTTGGCGATGCCCTGGCCCAGCGGACCGGTGGTGGTTTCCACGCCCGGGGTGATGTGGACTTCCGGGTGGCCCGGGGTCTTCGAGTGCATCTGGCGGAAGTTGCGCAGGTCGTCCATCGACAGGTCGTAGCCCGACAGGTGCAGCAGCGCGTAGTGCAGCATCGAACCGTGGCCGTTCGAGAGCAGGAAGCGGTCGCGGTTCATCCAGCCCGGATTGGTCGGGTTGTGGCGATAGTGGCCATCCCACAGCGCAACGGCCATCTCGGCCATGCCCATCGGCATGCCCGGGTGGCCGGAATTTGCTTTCTGGACGGCGTCCATCGCCAGCGCGCGGATCGCGTTGGCCATCAGGGTGGTGGTTTGCAGAGGTTTCATCTGAATGTGGTGAGTCTGAGGATTGGGAAGCGGTGGGCGCACAAGCTGGCCTTAACCGGGTATTTTACCAGAGGACACCAGCGACGCCTTAAAATGCCGGTCTGTCTTCTCTATCCCTTGCCGTCCATGCCACGTTTTTACTGCCCCCAGCCGCTCCTCGCCGGCGCCATCGTCGACCTGCCGGACAGCGTCGCCCATCACCTGCACGTCGTGCGCCAGCAGCCGGGGGACGAGGTCGTGCTGTTCAACGGCGAAGGCGGCCAGGCGCGCGCGCGCCTGCGCGAGATCGGCAAACGCCGCGCCAGCGCGGAAGTCGTCGCCGTGGAAGCGGTCGACGTCGAACTCCCCTATGCCGTCACGCTGGCCCAGGGCCTGCCCGAGGGTAGCAGCAAGATGGACTGGATCGTCGAGAAGGCGGTCGAACTGGGCGTGTCAAGCATCCAGCCGCTGGCGGCGGCGCGCTCGGTGGTCAAATTGTCGGGCGAGCGCGCCGACAAACGCCAGGCGCACTGGGAAGGCGTGATCATCGCCGCCTCCGAGCAGAGCGGGCGCAACCGGCTGGCGCGGCTGGCGCCGCTGCAGGACTTCGGACGCTGGATCGCGCAGCCGGCGCAGGAGCCGCGTATCCTGCTGTCGCCGCGCGCGACGCAGTCGCTGGCCGGCTGGGCGCGCGCGACCAGGCCGCAGGCGGTGAGCTTCGTGATCGGCCCGGAGGGCGGCTTCAGCCCGCAGGAGGAAGAGATGGCGCTGACGCATGGCGCGCTGGCCCTGTCGATGGGCCCGCGCGTGCTGCGCACCGAGACCGCCGGGCTGGCGGCGCTGGCGACGCTGAACGCGGTCTGGGCTGCCGACTGATATAGATAAAGAAAAAACCCACGGCGAACCGTGGGCTTCGCAAGCCCGCCGCGCTGGCGGCGGGCTCAGGCCACAAATCCGATTACTTGAACTTGTAGTTGTACTCGGCGCTGAACTTCATCGAACGCGGCGCGGTGAAGAAGGTCGGCATTTCGTACGTGGCGACACGTGCGGAGTCGCTGTTGTACTCCTCGTCCACCTTCGTGACGGTCTGGCTATTGAACACGTTATAGACGTCCATGCGCAGCGCCAGGCCTTGTACGAGCTTCGGCTTGTAGACCAGGTTCAGGTCGACGGTCTTTTCCCAACCCAGGCGGCCGAGGCTGCCACGCGGCGAGAGCACGTTGTTTTCGGCCACATCGCCGAAGCAGTAGTGCGCAGCGCTGCTGTAGTCGCCGCCACGGTGCAGCGGATCGGTACCGAAGCAGGAACGCGGACGACCGGATGCCAGCAGCAGGTTGCCGCCGACGGTCCATTCAGGCGTCAGGTCGTAGAAACCGAAGGCCTTGATCTGGTGCGTGCGGTCGTTCGGCAGCAGGCCATTCGCGCCGATCATCTGCTCCGGGTAGTCCCAGGTCTGGGTCGCGGCGACGTCGGCCTGGGCGGTGGAGGTATCCGACAGGGTCTGGCCTTCGGTATTGCCCTTGTTGCGCGACAGGGTGTAGGTCACGCGCGCCCACCAGCCGTTGCGGTACGGGTGCTCGAAGCTGAAGTCCAGCGCCGCATAGGTACGCGACGGCTTGTCGAAGCCCAGGTCGGCCTTGCTCAGGTGTACGTTGGTGTAGGTGCCGTTGCCCGCATAGTCGACCAGGAAGTTGTTGTCCTCGCCCGGGTTGAACGTGGCGCAACCGAAGCCGGCGTAGTTCGAGGTGTCGATGTTGTTACGCGCGGCATAGGCGTCGAACGCGCGCGAATCGCACAGGTCGTCGATGGTCGATTTCAGCTTGCGGTAGGTGAACATCACGCCGAAGGTGTAGTCCGGCGTCAGCTGGCGGTCGAAGCCCAGCGTGATCTCGTCCTGGTACGCAGGCTTCATGCCCTGCGCGGCGACGGTCTTCGGATCCTTGGCCTGGCCATACTCGTTGTTGTTCGACACCGGGGCGGTCAGCTGGGTGGTGCCGGTCGGCAGGCCGTTCGCGTCGGTGCCGGTGTAGGTGTAGTACTGGAAGGTGTACTTCGAACCGTTGGCGCCGCGCAGTGCGACCGAGCTCGGGATCGGCACGGTGTAGCGGCCGGCGCTGCCGTAGACCTTGAACGAGCTGTCGCCGTTCACGTCCCACGACGCGTTCAGGCGCGGCAGCCACTGGTTCTTCATCTCGATGTACTTGGTGCCGTCCTGGTTGGCGTTGTAGAAGCCTTCGCGACGCACGCCGGCGGTCACCAGCAGGTCCTTGGTTACCTGCCAGCGGTCTTCCAGGTACTGGGCGTCCTGGCCGGCATAAGCGTTCGAATAGGTCTGGTAGACGATGTTGCGGACATAGTAACCCTGGGCCGCGATGCCGCCGTAGCTGCTCAGCGGCGCCGGCAGGACGCCGCCCGACACCACCAGCGGCGTGTCGAGGGTGGAGGTCTTCTGGTATTGCCAGAGGCTGCCGCCGGCATAGCCGACGCCGGCATCCTTGGTGACGATCTTGTTGTTGTCCAGGCCGGCGCGCAGGGTGTGGTTGCCCAGCTTGTATTCCAGGTCCAGGCGCTTCGATTCGATTTCATCGCTCGAGCCGCTCAGCGGCACCGTGCCGGTGACCTTCTGGCCGGCCACGTAGTTGAAGCCAGGATAGCGGTTGGCCGCTGCGGCCGACACCTGCGCCAGGGTCGGATCGTAGCCCGACGGGCTGTAGATGTGTTCCGACTTCATCTTGCCGTACAGGCCATTGATGGTCAGGTTTTCGGTGATGTTGCCGATGTAGCGCAGGCTGTTCAGCTTGCCGCCGTTGTTCTGGGCCGGGCCGAATTCCTGGTGGTTCGAGGTGTTGACGGTCGAGCCGACGGCGCCGGTGGCGTAGTCGTAGGAACGGTAGCTGTAATCCGACTCCGGCAGGTCGCCGATGCTCGTGAATTCCAGGCGATGGTTGTCGTTGATGTTCCAGTCCAGCTTGCCGTAGTAGCGCTTGGTCTTGGTTTCTGCATCACGCCAGCCCGAGGTGCCCAGGACACTGGAGCTGGTGGCGCCGACGACCTGGTGCGAGTCGCCCTTGGTCTGCTCCAGCGAGACGAAGCCGAACAGGGTGTCCTTGATCAGCGGACCGCCCACGTAGGCCGAGTACTGCTTCTGCGACACTTCGTTCTGCGAACGGCGCAGGTAGAGGGTGTTGTCGGTGTCCGGGAAGGCGCCGGTGTTCGCGTAGTACTGGTCGCGGTACTTGGCGCGGGTCGAGGACGGGGTGATCGAGGCGTAGGCGCCGGCTTCCCAGGTGTTGGTGCCGGATTTGGTGGTGATGTTGACCACGCCGCCGATCGAACGGCCGAATTCGACGCCGTAGCCGCCGGTCAGGACCTGCGCCTGGGCGATCGCGCCGAACGGCAGTTCCGAGGAACCCAGGCCGGTCAGCGGGTTGGTGACGACCATGCCGTTGATGTAGTAGGCATTCTCGGTTGCCGCGCCGCCGCCGAAGCTGGCGCCGGCGCCGTAGCTCGGGTCGCTGCGGGTGGTGTTCGGGGCCAGCTGGATGATCGAATCGACGTTGCGGCCGATCGGCAGCTTGTCGAGTTCACGCGCGGTGAAGGTGGCGCCGTTGACCGAGCTCGACACGTCGATGCGGGCGCGGCGGCCGGTCACCTGCACGGTTTGCACGCCGCCGGCTGCTGCGAAGGCCGCTTCGACACCCTGGCCGGCCAGGACTTCGACCTGGGTGGTGCCGATGGTATTGCCACCCTTGGCCAGGGTGACGGTGTAGGTGCCGATCGGCAGGCTGGTCGCACGGAAATTACCCGCCGTATCGACGGTAACGGTACGGGTTGCGTTGGTACCATTGTTCTTGAGGACGATGGTATCTCCACCACCGCCCGCGACTTTACCGTACACGGTACCGGATGCGTTCGACTGCGCCATTGCAGGCTCGATCATGCCCACGGTCAGCGCCATTCCCCCAAATGCAAGCGCCAGAGCATGAACCAAGACAGTTTTCTTCAACATGTGATTCCCTTATTTTCAATTCTGGCAGCCTTGTAGGCTGCCTTGTTTTAAATCACTTAACTCCCCGCCCATGTATTGACAGGTGTATTTATCTCCTGCATCATGAATGACCGGATGGTCTTTGCTCAAAAGATAAACTATTGCGATAAAAACACACAAATTCTTGGGGTGTCAATTTCGTATATGTATCAACCAGCCTGTTTTTAGCTGGATTTATTTGCACCATTACGGTGCAAGAAGCGTGCAGCCGCATGGTGCGCCGCAATATTTCGCCTCTCCCACTCGCTTTAGGCGAATAAAATTCTTGCCGCAATCCCGCCATTCTGCGGGCCTTAACAAAAATCTCACCTCCCTCCCCAGCGCTTTGCGCCTTGCCCGCGACGCAACAATTTGGTGCGCTCCAGTGAAAGCGCGGCGTGAAAAAACGCCTTTCGCCCGATGCATGCCGGCGCCGATGTTGTGGGTGTCAAACAACACTATTGAACAGATAAAAAAAGCCCGCGGGCGAACCCGCGGGCTTTCGAGACTGCCGAACCGGAGTTCGATCAGAACTTGTGGCTGTACTCCACCGAGAAGCGGACCGAACGCGGTGCGGTGTAGCTGATCACCTGGCCGTAGGTCGGGCTGACATCGGTCGTGCTGCTCACGTTGTAGGTTTCGTCGTACACCTGGACGGTCTGGCGGTTGGTGGCGTTGAACACGTCAACCTTGAATGCCAGGTCCTTCAGCGCAGCCGGACGGTAAGCCAGGTTCAGGTCCAGACGGACATCCCAAGGCAGCTTGCCGTAGGAGCCGCGCGGCGCCGGCTTGCCGTTGCAGTAGAAGAACACCGAACCGTAGTCAGCCTCAGGCGGCACATCCGGGTTCCAGCCGAAGCAGCTGCGCGGACGGCCAGAGGCTGCCAGCAGGTTGCCGCCGACCGTGAATTCCGGCGTGATGTCGTAGAAGCCGAAGGCCTTGATCTGGTGGGTACGATCGTTCGGCAGCAGGCCATAGGAGTCCACCATCAGCTCCGGGTTATCCCAGGTCGAGGTCGCGGCGACGTCGGTCTGTGCGTTGTCCGACTTGGTCTGGCCTTCGGTATTACCCTTGCTGCGCGACCAGGTGTAGCTCACGCGGCCATACCAGCCGTTGCGGTACGGGTGCTCGGCGAACAGGTCGATCGCGGCGTAGGTACGCTTCGGCTTGTCGAAGCCCATTTCGGCCGCGGTGAAATGCACCTTGGTGTAGTTCGAGCCGGTACCTGCATAGTCGACCAGGAAGGTCGAATCGCCGCCCGGGTTGAAGGTGGCGCAACCGAAGCCGGTCCAGTTGTCGGTGTTGATGTTGTGATCGGCGGCATACTTGTCGAACAGGCGCGGATCGCAGTAATCGTCGATGGTCTGCTTCAGCTTGCGGTAGGTAACGCGTGCGCCGACGGTCAGGTCCGGGGTCCAGGCTTTTTCCAGGCCCAGGGTGGCTTCATCCTGGTAGGTGGCCTTGATGTCGCGGGCGGTGACGGTGTTCGGATCCTTCGCCTGGCCCAGCTCGTTGTTCACCGAGTAGACGCCCGAGATCGGATTCAGGCCGGTCGGCTGGCCGTACTGGTCGGTGCCGGTATAGGTGAAGGCCTGGCGGGTCAGGGTCGAACGGCTGGCGCCGCGCACTGCCAGGTGGGTCGGGATCTGCAGCGCGTAGCGGCCGGCGGTACCGTAGACTTTCAGCGACGAGTCGCCGTTCACGTCCCAGCTCGCTGCGATACGCGGCGAGATCAGGCTCTTGACTTCGAGGAAGGTCTGGCCGTCGCCGTTGATGTTCTTGAAGCCTTCGTTACGCAGGCCCAGGGTCAGCAGCAGGTTCTTGGTGGCTTGCCAGCGGTCTTCGATGTACTGCGCATCCTGTTTCGAGCCGGCGTCGGTCACCGAGTCGAACAGGCGCTTGCTCACGTAGTAACCCTGGGTACCCAGGCCGCCGCCGCTGGCGGTGGTGGCGCGGGTCGGGCCGAAGGCCAGCGGGTTGTTCGGGTTGGCAGTCTTGGCATACACCCAGATACCGCCGCCGCCGTAGGTCTGGCCGATCTTGCTCGACAGCAGTTCATTGTTGTCGAGACCAGCGCGGATGGTGTGGTCGCCCAGCTTGTATTCCAGGTCCAGGCGCTTGGAGCGGATGGTGCTGCTCGATTCGGCGTTGTCCACGCTGCCCGACAGCACCTGCGGGCTGAAGTAGTTCAGGCCCGGCGCACGTGCGTTGCTCGGTGCGCTGATCTGGAAGATGTTTGCCGGTACATTGCCGACCTGGTCGTAGCTCGACGACACCGGGTTGCGGCTCTCGCCGGCCAGCGCCGTCAGGGTCAGGTTGTCGGTCAGGTTGCCGGTGTAGCGGAAGATCGAGACTTCGGCGCCGATCGACGGCGAGAAGTTTTCGTTGTTCTTGTAGTGCTGCGAGGCGGTCTGCGGGCCGACGATGCCCGAGCCGCTGCCGGTCGGGTAGGTGTAGCCGAACAGCTGGCGGTTTTCACGGCCGACGTCGCCGATGAAGGTCGCTTCGAGGCGGTTGTTGTCGTTGATGTTCCAGTCGAACTTGCCGACGTAGCGGTCGGTCTTGTCCTGGGTCTTCTCGTAGCCGGTCGCGGCCAGCGAGGACGAGGTGCGGATACCGTTCACGCGTTCCTGGTTGGCGCGGCGCTGCTCGAGGGCGACGAAGGCGAACAGGGTGTCCTTGATCAGCGGGCCGCCGATGTTGGCCGAGTACAGGTACTCGTTGCGATGCATATTGTCGCGCTGCAGGTACAGGGTGCCGTCGGTCGCCGCATTTTCCTTGGCGCCGGTGTTCGGGTAATAGCGGTTCTTGGCGCTCGAACGCAGGCTGTCCGGGGTGAACTGCGCGCTGGCGCCGATTTCCCAGTTGTTGGTACCGCTCTTGGTGGTGATGTTGACCACACCGCCCACGGAACGGCCGAATTCTGCGCCGAAGCCGCCGGTCAGCACCTGTGCCTGGGCGATCGCGCCGAACGGCAGTTCGGAGGCGCCCAGCTGGGTGACAGGGTTGGTGACAGGGAAACCGTTGATGTAGTACGAGTTTTCCGACGGCGCGCCGCCGCCGAAGGAAGCGCCGCCCGAGTAGCGCGGGTCGGCACGGGTGGTATTCGGAGCCAGCTGGATGATCGCCGCCACGTTCTGGGTGGTCGGCAGCTTGGCCAGTTCCTTCGCGGTGAACACCGCGCCGTTATTGGTATTCGACACGTCGATACGGTTGCGGCGGCCGCTCACCTGCACGGTCTGCACGCCGGCTGCGCGGAAGGATGCATCGACACCCTGGCCGATCAGCACGTCGACTTCCATGGTATTGGCAACGGCACCGTTACGCACGAGCTCGACACGATAGTGACCCGGCGGCATGGCGGTCGCGATATAGCGGCCGCTCGGCTCCGGCGTGACCGAACGGCGATAGCCGGTTTCGGTGTTCACCATGTTGATCGTTGCACCGGCAGGGGCGTCGATGCTGCCGACGATGTTACCCGAGGCGTTCGACTGGGCCATTGCCGGCTCCATCACGCCAACGGTCAACGCAGCGCCGGCAAACGCCAGGCTCAATGCGTGTACTAAAACGGTTTTCTTAAGCATGTGATTTCCTATTGTGGTGTTTCAACCGTTCTCTCAACGGCCCGATAACTGCTTGCTGAATCACTTCCTGTTGCCAAAACCACTGGCTTTCCTCTCTTTTTTCACCGATAAGGCGAAGCCGTATCCTTGTTGAGACAAAGATATGTACGCACATAGAAACATAACGTTTCTGCAAGTGTCAATTGCCAAAAACCCATCAAGCATACGGCCGTAAATACGACAAATTCGCGCACCATGTTGGGGCAGCGCAATATGCACAATTGTGTAGCGCAGCAATACAACTGTTTCCAAAACGCATAAGCTTATTCACGCCAAAAAAAAATTGAACAAAATCAAGTAAATACGCATAAATACACCTCGATATCCTCACGATTCGACGTATTGCGCTGCATCATATGTATAGGCAAGTCGGCCAATAAAATGGCGCGCGCCCATTTATGGTGCATACAAAGAATTTGTCCTTAATTTGTCCCATGTTGGATATGTGCAACGTACCGGACACAAAGACAGCCGTCCGGACACTGCTGTACAGGCAAGCGCGGCGCATGCCGGACAGTGCGGACACCGGACACGCTGCGGGCGGACATTTCCACGACGAGCGCCGGGCGGCTTACAATAGAGGGTTGAACCTCTGACGCGTTTGCTAGCGAAGCCCCTACCCATGCTGAGAATTGCCGAATTAAAACTTCCCCTTGACCATCCTGAACCGGCACTGCGCCAGGCCGTGCTGAGCCGTCTCGGCATCGCTGAAGACGAGCTGATCGACTTCACCGTGTTCAAGCGCAGCTACGACGCACGCAAGCGCAGCGCCATCGTGCTGATTTACGCGCTGGACGTGCAGGTGAAGGACGAGGCGCAGGTATTGAAACGACTGCAGCACGACCGCCAGGTCATGCCCTCCCCCGACACCGGCTATAAATTCGTTACCACCGCGAAGCCGGCGCCCGGCATGCCGCGTCCGGTGGTGGTCGGCATGGGCCCGTGCGGCCTGTTCGTGGCCCTGATCCTGGCCCAGATGGGCCTGAATCCGCTGGTCCTGGAACGCGGCAAGGTGGTGCGCGAGCGCACCGTCGATACCTTCGGCTTCTGGCGCAAGCGCAAGCTGAACACCGAGTCGAACGTCCAGTTCGGCGAAGGCGGCGCCGGCACCTTCTCGGACGGCAAGCTGTACAGCCAGGTCAAGGATCCCAAGCACTACAGCCGCAAGGTCCTGTCCGAGTTCGTGAAGTCGGGCGCACCGGAAGAGATCCTGTACGTCAGCAAGCCGCACATCGGCACCTTCCGCCTGGTCAAGATGGTCGAGCAGATGCGCGCCGAGATCCTGTCGCTGGGCGGCGAGATCCGCTTCGAGACCCGGGTCGAGGACGTGCTGGTCGACGGCGAAGGCGGCAATCGCCAGGTGGTCGGCGTGCGCCTGGCCTCGGGCGAGGAAATCCCGACCCGCCACCTGGTGATGGCGGTCGGCCATAGCGCGCGCGACACCTTCCAGATGCTGTACGACCGCGGCGTGTATGTCGAAGCGAAGCCGTTCTCGATCGGTTTCCGGGTCGAGCACCCGCAGTCGCTGATCGACGCCTGCCGCTTCGGCCCGAACGCCGGCAACAAGATCCTCGGCGCGGCCGACTACAAGATCGTGCACCACGCCTCGAACGGCCGCAGCGTGTACAGCTTCTGCATGTGCCCGGGCGGCACCGTGGTCGCCGCCTCGAGCGAGGAAGGCCGCGTGGTCACCAACGGCATGAGCCAGTACTCGCGCGCCGAACGCAACGCCAACAGCGCGATCGTGGTCGGCATCACGCCGGAAGACTACCCGGGCCACCCGCTGGCCGGCATCGCCTTCCAGCGCGAGCTGGAGTCGCGCGCCTTCGTCCACGGCGGCAGCAACTACGATGCGCCGGGCCAGCTGATGGGCGATTTCGTGCGCGGCGTGGCCTCGACGGAATTCGGCTCGGTGGTCCCGTCCTTCAAGCCGGCCGTGCACCTGACCGACCTCGCCACCGCCCTGCCCGACTACGCCACCGTCGCCCTGCGCGAAGCCTTCGTCGCCTTCGACAAGCAGATCAAGGGCTACTACAAGGAAGACGCGGTGCTGACCGGCGTCGAGACCCGCACCTCTTCGCCGATCCGCATCAAGCGCCACGACGACAGCCTCGAAAGCCTGAACACGCGCGGCCTGTACCCGGCCGGCGAAGGCGCCGGCTACGCGGGCGGCATCATGTCGGCGGCGATCGACGGCATCAAGGTCGCCGAGGCCGTGGCCCTGTCGCTGGTCGCCTGAGCGTGACCACCCCGGCCGACAAGCTCGCCTTCGCCGCAGCCGGGGACAGCGCCACGCTCCCGGTGCTGGCGATCGCCGCGGCGATGGTCTCGACCTATGCCGGGGCGGCCTTCGCCAAGCACCTGTTCCCGCTGGTCGGGGCCGAAGGCGTGGTCGGGCTGCGGGTCGGCCTGTCGGCCCTGCTGCTGGCGGCGTTCACCCGCCCCTGGCGCACCCTGCCCTCGCGCGCCGAGATTCCCAGCCTGCTGCTCTACGGCCTCGCGCTCGGCAGCATGAACCTGCTGATCTACCGGGCCTTCTCGCGGATCCCGATCGGCATCGCGGTGTCGATCGAGGTCATGGGGCCGCTCGCGGTGGTGCTGCTGTCCTCGCGCCGCGCGCGCGACTTCGTGTGGGTGGCCTGCGCGGCCTTCGGCCTGTGGCTACTGCTGCCGCTGCGCGCCGGGGCCGGAGCCGCGCTCGACCCGGCCGGAATCGCCTATGCGGCCGGCGCCGCGTTCTGCTGGGCGCTGTACATCGTGTTCGGCAAGCGCGCCTCGCAGGCGGCCGGTTCCGGCACGGTGGCCTGGGGCATGCTGGCGGCCAGCGTCTTCATCGTGCCGGTGGGCGCGGTCTACGCCGGCAGCGCCCTGCTCTCGCCCTTCGTGCTGCTGGCCGGGCTCGCGGTCGCGGTGCTGTCCTCGGCCGCCCCCTACACGCTGGAGATGATCGCGCTGCGCAGGCTGCCGCGGCGCGTGTTCGGCATCCTGGTCAGCTCCTCGCCGGCTGTGGCGGCGCTGGCCGGCTTCGCGGTGCTGGGCGAACGGCTCGGCGGGGTCCAGTGGCTCGGCATCGGCCTGGTCATCCTGGCCTGCGGGGCCACCGCGGCGAGCGCATCGTAGGGTGGGCGCCGCGTGCCCGCGCGGACGCAGGCGCTGTGATAAGGTCACGCGTGGGCACAAGGTGCCCACCCTACGACCATTCCAACCACCGCCTCCATGCGCAAAAAAATCCTCTCCACCTGCCTCGGCCTGGTCGCCTGCGCGCCTGCCTTCGCCGCCGACTACACCCTGCCCGCCACCCCCGCCACCGTCGCCTGGGGCTATTACTCGGGCCAGTCCAAGCCCGCCCTGACCGTCCATTCGGGCGATACGGTGCGCATGCAGACCCTGTCGACCTGCGGCTCGCCCGAGCGCATGATCGCGCGCGGAGTCAGGCCGGAAGACATCCCGCCCTATACCGCGGCGATCTACAATGAAGTGCAGGACAAGGGGCCGGGCGGCCATATCCTGACCGGGCCGGTGGCGATCGCGGAAGCCGAGCCGGGCGACGTGCTCGAAGTGCAGATCCTGAAGGTGGACCTGGACGCGAACTTCGCCTGCAACGTGTTCGGCGTCGGTTCCGGCTTCCTGCCGACCGAGTATCCCTACGGCCGCTACAAGGTGGTGCCGCTGGACCGCCGGAAGATGGTCGGCCACTTCGCGCCGGGCATCGAGATCCCGCTGCGCCCCTTCTTCGGCAGCATGGGCGTGGCCCCGGCCGGCGGCAAGATCGATAGCGCCCCGCCTTTTGTCCACGCGGGCAATATGGACAACAAGGAGCTGGTGGCCGGCGCCACCCTCTACATTCCGGTCGCCGCCAAGGGCGCCCTGTTCCAGGCCGGCGACGGCCACGCGGCCCAGGGCAACGGCGAAGTCGACATCACGGCGCTGGAAACCTATTTGTCCGGCACCTTCCGCTTCGTGGTGCACAAGGACCGCCACCTGATCTGGCCGCGCGCCGAAACCCCGACCCATTACATCTCGATGGGCTTTTCGAAGGACCTGAAGGAAGCGACCACGCTGGCGCTGCGCGACATGATCGCCTTCCTGGTGGACGAGAAAAAGCTGTCGCGCGACGACGCCTACATGCTGTCCAGCGTGGCGGTCGACATGGAAATCACCCAGCTGGTGGACGGCAACGTCGGCGTGCATGCGATGCTGCCGAAGAAGGTCTTCAAATAAAAAAACCCGCCGCATCTGCATGCGGCGGGTTTTCGCTTACGCCTGTACCAGGATTAGAACTGGTAGGTCGCGCTCACGTAGCCGGTCTGGCCGTGCGGGTCGTACCAGGTCGGATCGTAGCCAGTCTGGAAGTAGGAACCACCAGTGATGACTTCGGTCGGCTTGCGGTTGAACAGGTTCTTGACGCCTGCGGTCAGGGTCAGGTTCTTGATGCCGCCGTAGGTACCCTGCAGGTCCCAGGTCGAGAAGGCGCCGACGTGCTGGGCGATCGGCAGGTCCGCATCAGCGCGGGCTGCATCCCAGTAGCCCGACTGGAAGTTGTTGGTCAGCGACAGGCCGACCTTCTTGTACTTCCAGTCCAGGGTCAGCTGGTCGCGCCAGCGGAAGATGATGCCGCCGTTCGAGACCGCGCCCAGGACGTTGCCGTCCTTGTCGATGGTCGCGGCGACGCTGCGCTGCACCGTGCCGTCCGCCAGGGTCAGGTCGTACTTCGAGGTGTAGGTACCGTTCAGGCGCAGGTTGAAGTTGCCGTAGGTCGGGCTCTTCAGCAGGGCGTAGCGCACGTCCAGGTCGATGCCTTCGGTCTTCACGCTGCCGGCGTTGATGTTGGTGCCGACGATGTTGGTGATGTTGCCTGCGGAATCACGGCTCACCAGGCTGGTGTAGGCCGGGTTGCCGGCGGCCGCCTGGTTCAGCGTGAACGACGGCGACAGCGTGGTCACCAGGTTGTTCACGTTGATCTTCCACCAGTCGACGGCGATCGACAGGCCCTTGACCGGATCGACCACGAAGCCCAGCGAGGACTGTTCCGACTTCTCCGGCTGCAGCTTCGGGTTGCCGCCGTAGGTCTGGTTGAACTGGCCGAACTGGCCGGTGACCGGGTCGGTCAGGTTGGGGCTGGTGCCGATGGTCTGCTGGTTCATCAGCTCAGGCAGCGACGGCTCGCGGAAGCCCTTGCCGTAGGAGCCGCGCAGCAGCAGCTGCGAGACCGGCTGCCAGCGCAGGCTGACCTTCGGGTTGGTGGCGCTGGCGTTCGGGTAGCGGTCGTGGCGGACGGCCACGTCGGCTTCCAGGTTCTTGACGATCGGGACGATGGTCTCGGCGAACACCGCCGACGAATTGCGCGATGCCGACAGCGGCAGCTGGGCGCCGCCGTAGCCGGACACGTCGCCGCTCTGGTAAGCCGCGCTCGGGTTGACCGACAGGTTCTCGTCGCTCATCGAGGCGCCGACGGCGAACTTCATCATGCCGGCCGGCAGCTGGTACAGGTCGCCCGAGATGCGTGCGTTCAGCGCGTCGTTGCGCAGGGTCGCGTTCATCACCGGACCGACGTAGTTGGTGCCGTAGATCTGGCGCGCCAGGTCGGCCGACTGGTACTGGGTCAGCGGGTTGAAGGCGTTGTTGTTGCTCAGCAGGCGGACCAGCGCGGTCTGGTTCTGGTAACCCTGGATCGCGCGCTCGGTGACGTCGCTCGAGTTGTGGGTGTAGGCGACGTCGTAGTCATAGCCCTTGACGGTGCCGCGGAAGCCCATGGCCAGGTGCGAGGCGATCGCGGTGTCGCGCGCGATGCGGTCGCCGCCGTCGAAGGCGCGGTAGCTGACGGTCAGCGGCTGGCCGTTGACGCCGGCCGAGGTGGCGAGCGCGGTCGGGTAGTACGGGCTGCTCGGCGACACGACGATCGCCGGGTACAGGTTCTGGGTCGCGAAGGCCGGGTCGGTCGACAGGAAGGAGGCGCTGTACGGCGAGGCTTGCGCACGCTGCGTGGTCTCGTTGCGCGACACGAAGCCTTCCATGAAGAGTTCGGCCTTGTCGTTCAGCTTGAAGCGGAAGCTGCCGCCCACGTTGGCGCGCTTGGCTGCCGGCACCAGGTTGACGTACGGCGAGCTGTCGAAGCGGCACTTGCCGAGGTTGGCGTCCCAGGCGCTGCCGTTGGCCGCGCAGTTGCTCTGCGACAGGCCGTTGCCGATGCCGGAGCCGATCGAGTTCAGCGCGTTCGGGGTCACGCCCATTGCGTTCGGGGTGGTGACCGGGTCGAAGGTGCTGAAGGCGCCGCTCGGGGTGGCGCTGGCGTCGCGCAGGCCGTTGTTGTTCCAGGCGTTGTTCGCATAGCCGCGCTGGCGGCCGAAGATCGCGTCATCCTTGCTGACGTCGGCCGACAGGGTGATGTTGTAGCGGTCTTCGTCGAAATCGCCCCAGCCGGCCAGCAGGCTGGCCTTGTGGGTCTGGCCGCCGCCATAGCGGCTGACGCTGGTGTAGGCGGTGGCTTCCACGCCCTGGTAGTTCTGGCGGGTGATGAAGTTGATGACGCCGCCGATCGCGTCCGAACCGTACACGCCGGAAGCGCCGTCCTTCAGCACTTCCACGTGATCGATCGAGGCCAGCGGGATCGAGTTGACGTCGACGGCGGTGCCGTCGGTGGCGTAGTTGCCGAGGCGGCGGCCGTTGACCAGCACCAGGGTCTTGCTCGAGCCGAGGCCGCGCAGGCTGGCGCTGGACAGGCCATAGGTCGACTGGCCCGCGCCTTCAGCCTGGTTGCTTGCGCCGGCCATGGTGTTCGCGGTCAGGGTGGTCAGCAGTTCGGCGGTGTTGGTGGCGCCGGTGCGCTTGATGTCGGCGGCGCTGACCATCTGTACCGGCAGCGAGCCTTCGACGTCGGCGCGCTTGATCGACGAGCCGGTCACTTCGACGCGGGCGATCGGCTTGTCCGATTCCTGCGCCAGGGCCTGGCCCAACAGGCCGACGCCCAGGGCGCCGGCGAACATGACGCGCACGGAGCGCGACAGGGTTTTTTCCTTAAACATTCTTGTCCCAAACGTGGATGATGATGCGCTCGCTTGGGCGAAAGCGTCGACCCAAGGCGGCAGGCTGAATAATGGTTGCCTCCTTGCCCCTTGGTCAATATCTACCACGCAAAAAATGCATATCTACAACAGAACATTTCGTAACAAATATTAACTTGCTGAACAACATTCGGCTCGCTCAATTTGCTGCATGGCAACAAAAAAGCGCCCTGGGGCGCCTTTTTATGACTTCCTTCACGTTTTCATCACGCTATAGCCAGCCGGCCTTGCGGAAACGCCGATACAAATAGATACAGACGGCAATCATTGCGCCCAGCGCCATCGGGTAGCCCCACTTCCATTCCAGCTCGGGCATGTACTTGAAATTCATCCCCCACACGCCGGCGAAGGCCGTGAACACGGCGAAGATCGCGGCCCAGGCAGCCAGGCGCTTGTTCACTTCGCTCTCGTCGATCGACACCATCGACAGGTTCACCTGGATCGCGGTGGCGATCGTGTCGCGGATCGTGTCGAGGCGGCCGGCGATGCGGATCAGGTGGTCGTGCACGTCGCGGAAGTAATCCTGGACCCCGGTGGCCAGGACCGGCGCACGGCCGCCCAGCAGGCGTCCGACGGCGTCCATCAGCGGGATCACGGCATGGCGCAGCTCCACGCCCTTGCGCTTGAGCTGGTACAGGCGCTCGACGTTCTGGCGCTGGGCGCCGTGGGTAAAAATGCGGTCCTCGATGGTTTCCAGCTCGGACTCGAGCAGGTCGACGATCGGGAAATAGCGGTCGACCACGGCGTCCATCAGCGCGTACATCACGAAGGACGAGCCCATGCTCAGGAGGTGCGGCTCGCGCTCGGCGCGCGCGCGGACGCCCAGGAAGCCCTTGGCGGCGTCGCGCCGCACCGACAGCACGTAGTTGGGGCCGGCAAAGATGGCCAGCTCGCCGGTGGCCAGGGCGTCGCCCTCGAGGTCGATGGTGTGCACGACGGTGAACAGGCAGTCGCCGTATTCCTCGATCTTCGGCCGCTGGTGGCCGCGCGCGGCGTCCTCGACCGCCAGTTCGTGCAGGTTGAACTCCTCCTGCATCTGCGCCATCTCTTCATCGCTGGCGTCACGCAGCGCGACCCAGACGAAGCAGCCGGGCAAGGCCAGATAGTCGCTGATGTCCTCGACGGGAATATCGGAGAGTTTTTTACCTTCCTGGTAGGCGACGCAGTTGATCAGCATGAGGATTCGATGAAGCAGCGCGTGGTGCGCGGATGCAAGAGCTTACACCAAGTTAGCGCGTCGTCCCCGCCTGCGCGGGGACGACGGGGACTGCGGGGACGACGCTTATTCGTCCTTCGCGCCGTCGATCCCCAGCTCGGCAATCTTGCGGGTGATGGTATTCCGACCGATCCCCAGCCGGATCGCCGCGTCGTTCTTGCGCCCGTGCGTATGCTTGAGCGCCGTGCGGATCAGGGCCGTTTCGAACTGCTTGCCGAGCACGTCCATCACCTCGACCTGGCCTTCGGACAGCATGCGCGCGGCCTGCAGTTCGAGCAGGCCGATCCAGCCGTCGGCGCCGGCCGGCACCGGCAAGGCCATCGACGGCAGGACGCCGCCGCCGTCGGCAAAGCCCTGCAGCAGGCCGGCCGACGGCGCCGGCATCGCCACCGCCGCCGCCGTGGCGCTCGGGGAGGCCGCGCCGGCCGGCTGGGCCTGGGTCAGGTCGCGCGGCAGGTCCTTGACCTCGACGGTCTGGCCGGGCGCCATCACGGTGATCCAGTTGCACAGGTTTTCGAGCTGGCGCACATTGCCCGGCAGTTCCAGGCCGGACAGGAAGCGTACCGCCTCCTCGCTCAGGCGCTTGGCCTCGACGCCCAACTGGCGTGCGCTCTGCACCAGGAAGTGGCGCACCAGAAGGGGGATGTCCTCGCGCCGCTCGCGCAAGGACGGCAGGCGCAGCCGGATCACGTTCAGGCGGTGATACAGGTCTTCGCGGAACAGGCCGTCGCGCACGCGCTGCTCCAGGTTCTGGTGGGTGGCGGCGATCACGCGCACGTTCGCCTTGACCGGCTGGTGCCCGCCGACGCGGTAGAAGTGGCCGTCGGACAGCACGCGCAGAAGCCGGGTTTGCAAATCGAAGGGCATGTCCCCGATTTCGTCCAGGAACAGGGTGCCGTTCTCGGCCTGCTCGAAGCGGCCGCGCCGCATTGCCTGGGCGCCGGTGAAGGCGCCGCGCTCGTGGCCGAACAGTTCGGATTCGAGCAGGTCCTTCGGGATCGCCGCCGTGTTCAGGGCGATGAAAGGCTGGGAAGCGCGCGGGCTGTGCTTGTGCAGGGCGCGCGCGACCAGCTCCTTGCCGGTGCCGCTCTCGCCCGTGATCAGGACCGTCACGTTCGACTGCGACAGGCGGCCGATGGCGCGGAACACTTCCTGCATCGCCGGCGCCTGGCCGAGGATCTCGGGGGTCTCGCTGGGGGCGATCTCGACGCTGGCTTCGCGCAGGCTCTCTTCCAGCGCGCGCCGGATCAGCGCGACCGCCTTGTCGATGTCGAAGGGCTTGGCCAGGTATTCGAAGGCGCCGCCCTGGAAGGAAGCGACCGCGGAATCGAGGTCGGAGAACGCGGTGATGACGATCACCGGCAGGCCGGGATGCTTTTCCTTGACGGCGGCCAGCAGGTCGAGGCCGGATTCGCCCGGCATGCGGATGTCCGAGACCAGCACCTGCGGGCTGTCGTCCTCGAACGCGGCCAGCGCCTCGCGGCCGCTGGCAAAACTCCGGGTTGCGAGGTTCTCGCGCGCCAGGGCCTTTTCCAGCACCCAGCGGATCGATGCATCGTCGTCGACAATCCAGATTGGTTTCATGTATTCGTGCTTCCGCAATGGTTCATTGTTTGGACCGCGGCCGCACTGCGCCCGCCGCTTATGGCAGGGGGATCAGGATGCGGAAGTCCGTCAGTCCAGGCCGGCTTTCGCACTCGATCATCCCCAGGTGCTGCTGCACGAAGGTCTGCGCCAGCGTCAGCCCGAGGCCGCTGCCGCCCTCCCGTCCGGAGACGAGCGGATAGAAGATGCGGTCGCGGATCTCGGGGGCGATGCCCGGTCCATTGTCAATGATATGCAAGTCTAATGCCAGCCCGTAACGAACCTTGGCCAGGGTGACCTGGCGCGCCACCCTGGTGCGCAGGACGATCTGGGCGTCGCCCGCGGCAATGCGCGCGCGCAGGGCCTGGGCGGCGTTGTGGACGATGTTCAGCACGGCCTGGATCAGCTGTTCCTTGTCGCCGCGGAATTCGGGAATCGAGGCGTCGTAGTCGCGCCGGATCGCCAGGCCGGCCGGGAATTCGGCCAGCACCAGGCTGCGCACGCGCTCGCAGACTTCGTGGATGTTAACGTCGCCGACGATGTGCGGGCGACGGTGCGGCGCCAGCAGGCGGTCGACCAGGGTCTGCAGGCGGTCGGCTTCCTTGATGATGACCTGGGTGTATTCCCTCAGGGACGCATCCGGCAGCTCGAGTTCCAGCAATTGCGCCGCGCCGCGGATGCCGCCCAGCGGGTTCTTGATCTCGTGCGCCAGGTTGCGGATCAGTTCCTTGTTGGCCTGGCTCTGGTCGAGCAGGCGCTCTTCGCGGTCGAGCTTGAGCTGCTGCACGTTCTCGCGCAGCTCGACCACCACTTCGCCATCCCCGGCCGCGCTGACGATGCTGTGCACGTGCAGCGGCTCGCGCCCGCCGCGCTGCAGGGTCAGGTCCTGGCGCAGGTCGGCGTACTTGTGCGCCAGCGCCTGCCGGCACAGCGCATCCAGCTCCTCGCCGTTCAGGAAGAGCCCGGCCAGCTTCTGGCGCGACAGCGATTTCACCGAGATCTCGAGCAGGTGTTCGGCGGCCGGATTCGCATAGCGCACCAGGCCGCCGGTGTCGGCGACCAGCACGGCGGAGGCCAGCAGTTCGAGCCCGGTGAAACGGTCGGAAGTCGTCATTCGAAGGTGTGGGTCACAGGGTCAGCGGATGTTGGCGATCTCGCGCTTGATCGCTTCGATGTTTTTCTCGGCGCGGCCGATGTCGTCGCGCATCCGGGCCACGCGCTCCTGGTATTTGGCGTAGTTGCGCTCGTTGCCCTGGCGTTCCGGTTCGCCGTTGTTGAAGTCGCGTTTCAGGTCGGCCAGCTTCTTTTCCTCGGAGCGCAGCTCCTCGTCGAGGATCGCGCGGCGGTCGTCGTCGCGCGCGCGCTGGGTGGCGCTGTCGACGCGCGGGAAGTTCGCCGGGCTGGACGCCGCGGGCGCCGGACGGGCGGCGCCCTGGCGCATGCTCACGGCCGGTGCACGGGTCGGCGCCGGCGACGAGATGGCGCCGGAGACGATCGAATCGACCACCTTGCAGTTGCCGGCGTTGGCATCGGTGTAGAGCACGCGGCCTTCCTTGTCGACGCAGCGGTAGACGACGGATTGGGCAAAGGCGGGTGTGGCCAGCGTCAGCGCCAAAAGCATGCCGGCCGGGCGCAGCATGAAAGCAATGCTTGTCATTCGCATCAGGTCAGTCGGCACGAATGTGCCTGGTTGGGAAGCTTCCGACTATACCGCATCCGACTCCGGATGAAAAAAACGCGGGGCAGCCAGCCGGCTTTCCCCGCGTTTTTGTTACCTCACGGATACACTAAACGTGTACGCGTTGACGATCGATTACGACGAGTAGTACATGTCGAACTCGGCCGGGTGCGGGGTCATGCGCAGACGCTGCACTTCCTGCATCTTCAGCTCGAGGTAGGCGTCGATCATGCTGTCGCTGAACACGCCGCCGCGGGTCAGGAACTCGCGGTCCTTGTTCAGTGCTTCCAGCGCCTCTTCCAGCGACGAGCAGACGGTCGGGATCAGCTTGTCCTCTTCCGGCGGCAGGTGGTACAGGTCCTTGGTCGCGGCTTCGCCCGGGTGGATCTTGTTCTGGATGCCGTCCAGGCCGGCCATCAGCAGCGCAGCGAAGCACAGGTAGACGTTGGCCAGCGGGTCCGGGAAGCGCACTTCGACGCGGCGGCCCTTCGGGTTGGCCACGTGCGGGATGCGGATCGACGCCGAACGGTTACGGGCCGAGTAGGCCAGCTTGACCGGGGCTTCGTAGCCCGGCACCAGGCGCTTGTACGAGTTGGTGCCCGGATTGGTGATCGCGTTCAGGGCCTTGGCGTGCTTGATGATGCCGCCGATGTAGTACAGGGCGGTTTCCGACAGGCCGGCATAGCCGTCGCCTGCGAACAGGTTCTTGCCGTCCTTCCAGATCGACTGGTGCACGTGCATGCCCGAGCCGTTGTCGCCGTTCATCGGCTTCGGCATGAAGGTGGCGGTCTTGCCGTAGCTGTGGGCGACGTTCCAGATCACGTACTTCATGTTCTGGGTCCAGTCGGCGCGCTCGACCAGGGTCGAGAACCGGGTGCCGATTTCGTTCTGGCCGGCGCCGGCCACTTCATGGTGGTGCACTTCGACCGGGATGCCCAGGGCTTCGAGGATCAGGCACATTTCCGAACGCATGTCCTGGAAGCTGTCGACCGGCGGGACCGGGAAGTAGCCGCCCTTGACGGTCGGACGGTGGCCGCTGTTGCCGCCTTCGAATTCCTTGTCGGTCGACCAGGAAGCTTCTTCCGAATTGATCTTGACCATCGAACCGGACATGTCGATTTTCCAGTTGACCGAGTCGAAGATGAAGAATTCCGGCTCCGGGCCGAAGAAGGCGGTGTCGCCGATGCCCGACGACTTCAGGTAGGCCTCGGCGCGCTTGGCGATCGAGCGCGGGTCACGGTCGTAGCCCTTGCCGTCCGACGGTTCGATCACGTCGCACTGCATGAAGACGGTGGTCTCTTCCATGAACGGGTCGATGTTGGCGGTGCTCGGGTCCGGGATCAGCAGCATGTCCGATGCTTCGATGCCTTTCCAGCCGGCGATCGACGAGCCGTCGAAAGCGTGGCCGGATTCGAACTTGTCTTCGTCAAAATGCGAGATGGGAACGGTCACGTGCTGCTCTTTGCCGCGGGTATCGGCGAAACGCAAATCGACGAACTTGACTTCGTTTTCCTTCAGCATCTGCATTACATCTGCGGCGGTCCTTGCCATTCGTATTCTCCTGATTGAAAAAGGGGTGTCGGCGACGCCAAGGGGGCGTGCGACAGGCGCATTTCAGTTAAAGCAGAAATTGTGCCAGCACTTGACCATGAGCAAATAAGCAATCAGTCCTTGGATCGCTCGCGTTTTGCCCCTTAAAATCAATGACCCGGTAAGGGTGCACAAACTTGATGCAAGCCGAGTGCAAACTCATGCATACGCACCAGCTTGGTGCAAGTGCGGCAGTATGCACCAACTTGAGGCAGCGTGCACCATTTGTGCGAGCGCTGCGAACGAACTCAACCAGGAGGAAGCCATGAGTACAAACGACGAGATCCTGCGCGCCGCCAGGGAACGCGCCCCGGGCCAGCCCTATGCCGGCGCCGTCACGCCGCAGGAAGCCTTCGCCCTCCTCCAGACGGACCCGCGCGTCAAACTGGTCGACGTGCGCACGAATGCGGAGCGCGACTGGATCGGCCGCCCCGCCATCCCCGAGGGCCAGCAGGGCGCCGTGCAGTGGAGCCTGTATCCGGGCGGCGCGCCGAACCCCGACTTCGCCACCCAGCTCCAGCAGGCCGCCGACAAGGACGACGTGGTGCTGTTCCTGTGCCGCTCCGGCGTGCGCTCGCGCCATGCGGCCCGCGTCGCGACCGAGCTCGGCTATAAAAATGCGTTCGACATTCTCGAAGGCTTCGAGGGCGACCGCGACGGCGACGGCCACCGCAAGACCGTGGGCGGCTGGTGCAAGGCCGGCCTGCCCTGGGTGGGCGCTTGACGACGGTTTTCGCGGTCTCTTGAACGGCTAGGTTTTAATCCCGGCCCGCACGCGCTGGCGCACGAAGTTGATGTGGCTGCGCAGGCCGTACAGCGCATCGGCATAGGCCAGCGGAATCGAGATGTGGTTCACGCGCGCCTCGATGTCGTCGAGGCGGCGCAGCAGGTCGGTGCGCACCTGGTCGCAATCGGCCGGGTCCGCGTTCTCCAGCGCCTGCTCGACCGCGCGCAGCTGACCGTACCAGCGGTACACGCGCGAGCGGATGCGCCACACGTACAGCGGCGGCACGATCTTCGACAGCGGGATCACCAGCGCCGCCAGCGCCACCACCACGACCCACAGGCGGTCGAACAGGTTGGCTAGCCAGAACGACAGGTAGCGCTGCAGGAAAGGCGGGCCGTCGCGGTAGTACTTGGCGGCCTCGCGCGCGACCGGGATCTCGGTGTACTTCGGCGACGGGAACTGGCCCTGCTGCGAGAACCAGCCGGCGCCGCCGTGGATCTCGATGGCGGATTTCACGAACAGGTCGACCAGGGCCGGATGCAGGTCCTCGCGCGCGACCAGGGTCGCGGTCGGCGCGATCAGGTGGAAGTCCTGCGATGGTATGTCGCGCCCGAGGTCGACGATCCCGCGCGGCAGCACCACATGGGTCAGGAAAGGCAGGCGGCGCGTGTAGGCCTCGGCCTGGCGGAAGTCGAAGAGACGGATGCCCGGGGTCTGCAGCAGCATCTGGATCAGCGGCGCCTCGGGCGCGGAACTGAACACCAGGCCGTCGATACGGCCGGCCAGCAGTTCGACGGTGGCCGCGGTATTCTCCAGCGCGGAGATGGTGAGCTGGCCTGGCTCGACCCCGTTCACCGCCAGCACCTGCCGGAACAGCCGGGGCACGCCCGTGCCTTCGGGGCCGAGGTTGATGCGCAGGCCCTTCAACTGGGTCAGGCTGTGGATTTTAGGTGTGCGCAGGAACAGCCACACCGGCTCGGTGAACAGGCTGCCGAGCGACATCAGCTCGCGCTGCCCGGTCCTGGCTTCGCTGGTCGAGCCGCTCTGCACGAAGGCGATGTCGGCGCGGCCGTCGAGCAGGCGCTGCAGGTTGTCTTCGGAGCCGAGCGAGCGCTGCAGCTCGACCTTGATGCCCTCGCGCGCCAGCAGCGCCGCATACTTGCGGCCGAACTCTTCGTAGGCGCTGTTTTCCTGGCCGGTGGCGAGCACCACGCGGCGCGGCGGCGCGGGGTCGACCACGATGTAGGCCACCACGCAGGCGGCCAGCACCAGCAGTATGGTGGGTAAGGACGCGACCAGCAGGTCGCGCAGCGACACCAGGCTGAACTTGCCGAGCTTGGGCCGCCTCACGCGGCCCCCTGCCGTTCAGGGCTGCCGTTCAATGCAGCACTTCCTCCACCGCGGCCGGCTTCGGACGCGCCGGCTCGGGCTTCGGCTGTTCCGGCGCCTCGGCGCGCGGTTTCGCGCGCAGGACATCGGCCGCCCTGGGATGGGCGCCCTCCCCGGCCGGCTTGCGATGCGGCGCGTCGCCGGCTTCGGTCCTGGCGTTCGCGGCGGCGTCCTTCGCCGGCTTGGCATGGACCGGCTCGGCGGCCGCCTTGGCCGGTTTGGCCGGCCTGGCTTCCGCCGCCGGCTTGACCGGCTCGGCCGCCGCCGGCTTGGCCGGCCTGGCCAGCGCCTCCACCTCTTCCACCTTGGCGTCGTCCGGCGCCGGCTTCACGGTGGCGACGTCGTCGCTCAGCTGGGCGCCCTTCGCGGTGGCGGCCGCCGCCTTCTCGGCCGCGGTCGTCACGTGCAGGCCCGGCACCGTCACCAGGTCCTGCTTTTCGATCATCGGCATCAGGCTCGGCGCCAGCGTCACCAGCAGCTGCACCGGCAGTGCGCTGGTGAAGTCGTAATGGGCCGATTCCGGACCGTGCACATAGGCCGTCATGCTGCCGAAGAAGCGCTCGCCGATGTTGAACACGAACGTGGCCGAACGGTTCACGTAACGCGATTCGATCAGGCGGTGGCCGGCGCCGTAGACGTCGAAGCGCTGGTCGCCGGTGCCGGTCTTGCCGCCCATCGCGATCACGCTGCCGTCCTGTTTATAGAAGGCCTGCTTGACGCGCTTGGCCGTGCCTTCCTGCGCCACGCCGCGGATGGCGTCGGCCACCGCGCGCGCGACGTCGGGGTTCAGCACCTGCTCGCCCTTGTCAAGCTGGCCGCGCTTGACCAGGGTCTCGTACGGCGTGTCCTTGGCGAAGTGCAGCGAGTCGATGCGCTGGGTCGGCTTACGCACGCCGCCGTTGACGATGATGCCCATCAGCTCGGCCAGCGCGATCGGACGGTCGGCCGAGGCGCCCAGCGTGGTCGCGTAGGACGGCACCAGCGAGTCGAAGGGGTAGCCCATCTTCTTCCACTGCGCGTGGATCTTCAGGAAGGCTTCGACCTCGATCAGGCCGGCGATGCGCTTGTCCTGGGCATGCTTGCGGTGGGTCTTGAACAGCCAGGAGTAGACTTCCTGGCGCTCCTTGACCGAGGCCTTGGTCACCTCGTCCCAGCCGGCTTTCGGATGGGTGCGCAGGTAGCCGGCCAGCCACAGCTCGAGCGGGTGCACCGAGGCGACGTAGCCGCGGTCGGCCAGCGACATGTTCGCCACCGAGTACTGGTCGTACATCTTGGCGATGCGTTCCTCGTCGACCTCCCTGTCGTCCGGCAGGCGGGTGTGGATGAACTTGCTGAACTCGGCCAGCGAGGCGTCCGGCATGATGGTGCGGTGGACCGCCGCGAGCTTCGACGCGGCCGGGCGCACGCCCTGCATCAGCGCGGTCTCGATCTCCGGCCACTCCATGCCGCGGTACTTGTTCCAGAAGCGCGCCAGGAAATCCTTGCCTTCACGGTCGGCGAAGCGCGACAGGTACTCGGCGCGGCGTGGGTCGTCGGCGTCGGCCAGCAGCTGGGCCGAGGAGCCCGGCAGCTGGAACATGTAGTAGCGCACCACGTCGCGCATCAGGCGCACGAACACCAGGTTGGTCGAGTTCTGCAGCGCCTGCTGCACGGTCAGGATGCGGCTGTCGTCCAGCTTGCTGAAGTTGCCGAAGATGTGCACGCCGCCGCCGGTGAAGAAGGCTTCGCCCGGATTGCCCGAGTACTTGCGCTCCATCGCCGCATGCAGCATCGGCGGCAGGCCGCGGTCGGCGCCGGCCGGCAGCGTCATGAAGTACTCGACCGCCCATTGGCTCAGCCGGTCCTTCGGATCGACTTTCACCTTGGCCAGTTCGGCCTTGCTCATCGGCTCATAGCGCTGGTGCAGCTGGTCGACGATGTCGAGGTAGGTCGTCAGGGTGCGCAGCTTGGCGGTCGAGCCGAGGTCGAGCTTGGCGCCTTCGTTGATGTCGAGCGGCTGGTCGTAGTTGTCGGTCTGGACCCGCAGGTAGTTGACCTGGGGGCCGCGCTCCATCAGCGTGAAGCTGTACACGACTTTCGACGGGTCGCCGTTGCCGAGCATGCCCTTGCCGGTCAGGCCGGCGGCGGCCGCGGCTTCGGTGTCGGTCAGGCGGCGCAGGGCCGCGGTGACGGCCTTCTGGGCGTCCGCATTCAGCGTGGTCACCACCGACAGGTCGAGGCGGTCGAGGTTGTACAGGCGCGAATCGCCCAGCAGGTTGGCCAGGTGGTTGCGCACCGCGTTGGCGGCCTTGCGGGTGACGAAGGTGTTGGCCGGCGGCGGCGCCACGCCGGAGCCGAGCGCCGGATGCAGGGTCACGGCCAGCGCGGCGTCGCGCAGGGCCGGGGAGATCACGCCGGCCTGGGCCAGCACCCGCAGGTGGCTGTTGGTGAGCTGTTCGAGATCCTTCTCGCCGGCGCCGAGGTAATAGGCGGGGCGGCGCTGCGCGATCATCAGGGAAAGCGCTTCCTTGTAGACCAGCGCAAACTCGGGCGTCGCGGCATTGCTGCGCAGGATGCGGTTCACTTCGGCGAAATCGCGCCCGTACCAGACCCACATGCCGTCGCCGATGCCGTTCACCTCGCCGTAGCCCAGCTTGGCCGACAGCGGCACCGTGTTCAGGTATTCGAGCACGATGCGGCGCCGGGTCGCGCTGGTGTCCTCGCCGTCCTGGTAGGAACGCAGCATGGCCGAGGCCATCTGGCGCAGCTTGTCCGTCAGCGAGGCGGTGCGGCCTTCCGGCGAATGGCGGTACTTCTCGATCTGGGTCGCCAGCGTGCTGCCGCCGGCGACGCGGCCGCCGCTGCCCAGGCCGACCGCGTGCAGGGACTTGTCGAACACGGCCTTCGAGAAGCGGTCCCACTCGACCGCCGGGTTACGCTTCGGATAGGTGGTGTCGAGCAGCTCGCGGTTCTCGATGAACAGCAGGCTTTGCACCAGCAGCGAAGGCGCGGTGTCGAATTGCTCGTACAGGCGTTCCGGGAAGCGCGCCGAGAACAGCGGCACGCCGCTGTAGTCGAGGATGTCGAGGCCGGCGCGGGTCTTTTCGTGGTAGGTCGCGAACAGGCCCATGTCGGCCAGCTCCACCATCTTGGGCGACATGCGCGCCTGCGACACGATCACGTAATCGCGCGTCTTCAGCTTGGCCAGGTAGTTCGGCAGGTTCGAGTAGCCGAGCCGTTCGTCATAGGGGCTGGCCGAGGGGAAGCGGATCGCGTCGCTCGGGCCGTTCTCGACGCGGTAGCTGACCTTCTTGGCCAGGCCCGCGAAAAAGCGCGCCTGCATCGCCGAAGTGCGGCTTTCGTAGACGGCAAACGCGGAACCGCCGGCAACCGCGATCAGCAGCAGCACCAGCAAGCTGCGCTTGAGCTTGCGCCAGCGGGGCCGGGGCGGCGGCGCCGGCGTCGAGGGCGGCTCCATGCCCTGGCCGGCTTCCGCAGGCAAGGGAACGGCCGTAGGCTCGAAATTCGGCTCCAGGCGGGTTGCGTTGTCGTGCAGGGGAACATCATGCACGGCGGCCATCGCGGGCACGCCGGCGAGTGCAGAATGGCCCGGCAGCACGAGGTTGCGGATGCGGCGGAAGGCGCGGGAGATACGGGGCCGTCCCGGACGGCGAGTACTTTGCATATGGTTTTACCGGTTTGAATCTATGTTCTGCCATTCCCGTCAACCGGCGCGCCCACTACTGCCACTACTGGTCGGTGCGAGTGATCCAGGTCGTCAAGAAGTTCACAAAGCCAGGCGCAACCTCACTCTAGATTGCGCTGCCTACAGACATCATTCCACCACATCAATGTGACACACAGGAGCCACTCGTACAGATTTTTGACATCGCCCCAGTATTTTCGCAAAAAAACAACGGCTCAGTTTGAACCACCGTACCAGCGCCGCAACGCCTCTCGCAACTACGCCTGCAAGTGCTAGGGTAAGAGCTGGTATTCGGCCTTCATGCGCTCCAGTTCGGCACACATGTCGCCGAAGGCGGAAGCAACCTGAACCGGATCACCCTTCACGCCCAGCTCGATGTGGCGGCGGGTCTCACCATCACCAACGCTGGGCAGGCTGAATACGTTGACGCCCGCATAGGCTGCTTCCAGGCGCTCCATCAGCGGCGTCAGCACCGATTCGGCCTGTTCAAAAACCAGCATCGACCGCTCCGCGCGGGCTTCGCGGTGGAACAGGTCGCGGTAGCAGGTATCGAGCACCCAGGCAATCATCGGCCACGCCATGACCGGGAAGCCCGGCACGAAGTGATGCGGCGCACCGGCGTGCCTGGCGACACTGAAGCCGGGGATGCGGTTGTAGGGATTCGGGATGATGGCGCTGCCGGCCGGGAATTCGGCCATTTTGAGGCGATGCAGGTTGTCGGGGCTGTTCAGGTCGGGCTCGATGCCGGCCTCGCGCGCAGTCTCGCGGATGCGTTCCTGGACCAGCAGCTTCCCTTCCGGATGCAGCGCCAGCGGCACCCCAAGCGCCGCCGCCGCGCACTGGCGGGTGTGGTCGTCCGGGGTGGCGCCGATGCCGCCGCAGGAAAACACGATGTCGGACCCGCCGAAGCTGCGCTCCAGCAGCGCGGTGATGCGCGCCGGATCGTCGCCGACGATCTCGGTCCAGGCCAGGCGCAGCCCGCGCTCGCCGAGCAGCTCGATCACCTTGGGCAGGTGCTTGTCGCTGCGTTTGCCGGACAGGATTTCATCACCGATGATAATGAGTCCGAATGCCATCCTTGCCTCCTTGGATTGAAAACGCTCTCAGAGCGGCGCGGGCTCCTTGCCCGACTGTGCGGCGCGCAGGTCGGCCAGCGCCTGCAGGCAGTAGTACTGGAACCACAGCCCGGTGAAGATGAAGATGATCAGGTAGAGCCAGATCGACAGCACGGCCAGCACCGGGAACAGCACCACCGACAGCAGCGCCCCGCCGATCCAGGCCACGCCCGGCAGCGCGCCGAGCAGGCCGGAGATGGTGCCGATCAGGAGCAGCTGGCGCCGGCGGCCGCGGACGATGGCGTGGCGCTCCTCGACGCTGGCGTGGATCGACAGCGCGTCGTAGCTCATCACGCGCGCGGTCAGCCAGCCCCACAGCACAGCCTGCACCACCAGCGCCAGCGGCGCCAGCGCATACAGCGGCAGGGTCACGATCCACAGCAGTGCGAACACCACGATGCCGGACAGGTTGACGCCCAGGCTGCCGAGGAAGCTGCCGCCCTCCTTCCGTTCCAGGCCCGGGAACTGGATCCTGCTGACGTGGCGCGCGATGGCCGGCATCGCGCCCACGCCGATGAACAGCAGCGAGGTGATGATCATCAGCGGCAGCAGCGCCAGCATCGCCGCCAGCGGCACCACCAGGGTCTTCAGGAAGCCCAGGCCCAGCATCGACAGGATGCTGCCGCTGGTCTCGAACAGCCCGTATTCCCTGAACGTGTCCTGCAGCCAGTCGTACAGGGGCTGCATGCCGGCGTACAGCAGGCTGCCCCACAGCGCCAGCGAGAGCAGCAGCGGCACGACCGACAACAGCAGCATGCGGCTCGAGAACTGCGAGCGCAGTGCACGGCCGTAGGCGATCGCGATCGGGCGCAGCATCAGGCCCTCATTGCCCGAGGCGCCGGGGGCGGCGCCCGAGCGATTCTGCCAGGCGCACCAGTCCCAGCCACTGCTGGCGCCAGAAGCCGCGGCCGTAGTCGCGCGCCGGCCTGATGCTGCCGTCGGGCGTGGTGCGTTCGAACTGGTCGCGCACGCCGGTGCCGTGGAAGGCCGCTTCGAAGTTGGCGGTCCTGAACAGCAGGTCCCAGACCGGCAGCAGCACGCCGAAATTGCAGCCGCCCAGCTCCCGGCCCTTCGATTCATGGCCGATGCCGACCGCATGGTGGGTGCGGTGGAAGCGCGGCGAGACCAGCAGGCGCTCGCCGAGCCAGCCGAAGTGGAGGCGCACGTTCGCGTGCTGCAGGCTTTGCAGCGCACGCGAGACCGAGACCAGCAGCACGTACTGCGAGGGCGCCACGCCGATCGCCAGCGCGATGACGGCCAGGTAGACGTCGCGCAGCAGGTCGTCCAGCAGGTGGTTGCGGTCGTCGCTCCACAGGTTCATGTTCTGCTGGCTGTGGTGCAGGCTGTGCAGGGCCCACCACCAGCGGAATTTGTGCTGGCCGCGGTGGAACCAGTAATCGAAGAAGTCGATCACCACCAGGTAGACCAGGAAGCTGGCCAGCGGGCTCATGCCGCCAACCAGGGACTCCAGGTTAAACGGGTGCACGCCGTCCATGCGCAGCGCGCCGGCCACGCGGTCCATGATGGGGTCGAGGGTGAAGAAGACCGCCATGGTGAAGAAGCCCAGGCGGTGGATCAGGGTGTAGACGAAGTCGTTCCAGCGCGCGTAGCGGTCGCTCATCTTCTGGACCGGGATGAGCGACTCCAGCGGCCGCAGCACCAGGTACAGGGCCGCCACTTCGCAGGCGCCGGCCAGGAACCACTCGACGCCCTCGAAGGCGTCCTCGGCGTATTCGCCCATGCCGGTGTAGAACAGGAAGGGTTCGACCACGGACTCGAACAGCCAGCCCTGGAGGAATGCGAACCAATCGAGGAAATGCTGAATCATTTTTTGAATTGAGATGCGTAATCCGGATGCTCACGCAGTGTAGCGAAACAGAAGCCTTTCTGCTCGAGGCCGGCGATCAGCGGCTCCAGGTTGGCCGGCGCCCACGGATCTTTTCTCGACCAGATGCCCATGTGGGCCATGAAGATGTCGCCATCCTTCAAGCCGCCGAGGGCGCGCTTGAGCAGCAGCGCATTCGGGTAGGCTTCGCTGGAGGTCTCGTCGCCCGAGAAGCCGGCCGGCGCCCAGCCGACGTGGCGGTAGCCGCAGCTTTTCGCGGCGGCCAGCACGTTCGGCGAGGTATGCCCGCCCGGCGCACGGAAGATCGGGTCGAGGTGGTGTCCGGTCAGTTCCTGGAAGCGGGTATCGACGCGGCGCAGCTCGTCGCAATACTGCTGCGCGCTCCAGCTTTCCGGTTTACCGGCCCGGGCGCCGAACTGCGGCTTCACCAGCATGCGGCCGCCGGCCTCGTCGCGCTTCCAGTAGACGTGGTCGAAGGTGTGGGTGCCGAAGGCGTGGCCTTCCGCCACGCGCGCCTTCCAGAAACCGGACCAGGACGGATCGAGCGACCAGTCGCCGCGCACCGTCTTTTCGTTGGCCAGGAAGAAGGTGGCCTTGATGTGGTGCCGGCGCAGGGTGTCGGCGATCAGCTCGGCCTGCGACTGGCTGCCGGTGTCGAAAGTGAGGTAGATCGTGCCCTTGCAAACGTCGGCGGCCAGCGCCGGCGTCTGCAGGGCCGGGAAGATGGTGGCCGCCAGCAGCAGCGCCGCGGCGGCCTGGGAGAGCTTCAACCCGGGCCGCGCGCGCATCACATCCTCGGCGCCGCGTTGGCGAAGAACACGCCGTGCGGCGAACGGCCGACCGGGATCATCTTGATCACCTTGCGGCTGGCGACGTCGATCACGGCCACCTTCTTGATCCAGCGCTGGGTCACCCACAGGGTCTTGCCGTCGGCCGACAGCTCCATGCAGTCCGGGCCGCCCGGCACCGGGATCATGCCGACGTTCTCCAGCGTGACCTGGTCGATGATGTTGATCGAGTTCTGCACGCGGTTCGAGACGAACACGTGGCGCTTGTCGCCGACCGCGCGGAAGTTGTGCGCGCCGTTGCCGGTCTTGATGCGCTTGACGCTCTTCGCCGTGCGCCAGTCGATCACCTCGACGTAGTCGCTGCCCATGATCCCGACCAGCAGGTACTTGTCGTCCGGGGTCATGGTGATGCCTGCCGGGAGCTTGCCGACCGGGAGGGTCCACTTGATGGCGCCGGTCTTCAGGTCGATCGCGCTGACCTGGTCGCTGCCCTGGCGGGTGATGAAGGCCGTGGTGCTGGCCGCGTCGAAGGCGATGTGGCTGGGCATGCGCGGCATCGGCACGCGGCGGCTCAGCACGAAGTTGCCGTTCACGTACTGGTAGATGTCGACCCGGTCCAGGCGCAGCGCGGTCGAGACGAACCACTTCTGGTCCGGCGAGAAACCGATCTGGTAAGGGTCGAGCACGTCGGTCACCTTGCGCTGGATCTTGCCGGTGATTGGATCCAGGAAGATCAGCTCGTTGCCGACCGAGCTGGCGACGATCACGGACTTGTTGTCCGGCGTGGCCATCAGGTGGTGCGGCTCCTTGCCGACGGCGAAAGTACCGTTGTCGGTGCCGGTGGCCTGGTCGAGCAGCTGGACCGTGGCGTCACGCGAGTTCAGGACCACGACCACATTGGCCTGGGCGGCCTGCGCCGCGGTCAACAGACAAATACCAGAGAGTAGAAGCTTACGAATACGACGCAGCATGGGAGGACGAGGTGCCCGGAGGTGGAAGAAGTTCTTATTCTACGGGGAAACGCCTTTCCTCGAAGGGTGGTTGACAGGTTTCATGAAGAATTCGGCGCATCGTCGCAACACAGTAGAAAAGGCGTCAACAGTACGTGAATGGCAGATTGGGAAGGCATGCACTACAATCGTCGTTTCACACTGAACAAGAGGACAACATCATGCCCATCACCACCACGAATTCCGGCCTGCAATACGAAGACACCATCGAAGGCAGCGGCCCGGAAGCCAAGGCCGGCCAGTACGTCACCGTGCACTACACCGGCTGGCTGCAGAACGACGACGGCAGCCAGGGCGCCAAGTTCGATTCCAGCAAGGACCGCAACGACCCGTTCCAGTTCCCGCTGGGCGCCGGCCATGTGATCAAGGGCTGGGACGAAGGCGTGCAGGGCATGAAGGTGGGCGGTGCGCGCCGCCTGATCATCCCGGCGAGCCTGGGCTATGGCGCACGCGGCGCCGGCGGCGTGATTCCGCCGAACGCCACCCTGATCTTCGACGTCGAGCTGCTGGGGCTGTAATACCGGCCTGAGCTCAGGGCGGGCACGGCGTGCCTGCCCTACTTGAGCAACTCCTCTAAAATCTCCCGGAATCAAGCGTGATTCCGCACACGATGCGCTAAGATGGCCGAAGTATTGCCATTTTATTCAAGGAGTTGCCATGAGTTTGCAAGAACAGTTCGCCCAGGCGCAGGCCGATTCGAAAAACCTGCCCGAGCGTCCGGACAACATGACCCTGCTGAAGATCTACGCCCTGTACAAGCAGGGTTCGAGCGGCGATGTCACCGGCGAGCGTCCGGGCTTTACCGACATGGTCGGCCGCGCCAAGTACGACGCCTGGGCGGCGCTGAAAGGCACCTCGCAGGACGAGGCGATGCAGCAGTACGTCGACCTGATCGAAGACCTCAAATAAACGTTTTGCGCATGCTTTCCGCCACCTTCGCCTCGATGGTGGAGCGGAAAGCGCCCATCAGCAGGCCCAGTTTGATGCGCAGGGCAGCCTGGCGTTCGCCCAGCGCGAGCGTCCCTTCCACACCGCTGCGCTCGAAACGCAGCACGTCTCCGTCCCACCTGCACTGCAGGCCATATTCGCCGGCCAGCTTGTCCGCCACTTTCTGGGCCGCCGCGCGCGCCGCGTCCTGGCTGAGCTGGTGTTGCTGGGTGATGCTGATATCCGCCATCCTGGCTGTTCCTTCCTGAATCGACAACGACAAAGTCCGCCATGATGCCACCTGGGTGACGCAAAGGCCAGCAGCGTCGAGCCTGTTGACCAGCATCAATGCCCAAATATGATGACGCGCGACCATTTCCTACGCGGCTAGCCTGTCGCAGCCTGCTTACCGGAGGAAAGTCAACATGTCATCAGAAGCCAGCCTGCCCGATCCCGTCCAGCCCCCGATCGGCTACGTGCCGATGCCGACCGCTCCCTATCGCCAGCACCGCAAGGCCGCCCAGTTGCTGGACCAGCCCGGCCGCCCGCGTCTGCCGGCAGGTCCGGGCCTCGCCGACAGCGCAGAGGACGGCGCGCCGGGCGATGTCCCGCTGCCCTACGCCTTCGGCGCGCGGGTGCTGATGTGGAAGCAGGATCCGTCGGTGTCCGAGATCGGCACCCGCAAGGTCTACCTGCCCGGCGTGGTGCTGGCCGGCCCGCGCGACGCCCGCATCGCCATCGCCGGCGATGCCGGCATCCCGGCGGTCGAGCCGAACGCCTTCGGCGACTTCGTGACCATGCCGGACACGCCGCAGTTCGACGCCGTCCACACCTACGCCGTGGTGCGCCAGACCCTCACCATGTACCAGCGCGCCCTGTCCACCGCCGGCGCCGCGATGCCCCTGCCCTGGCAGTGGAACAGCAGCGTCGACACCTCGCCGCTGCAGGTCCATCCCTACGGCCTGCCGAACGTGATGAACGCGTATTACAGCCGCGCCCAGGCCTGCCTGAAATTCGGCGATTTCGTCCCGCCCGGCGAGAGCGCGCGCCTGTACACCTGCCGCTCCTTCGACATCGTCTCGCACGAGACCGGCCACGCGGTGCTGGACGGCCTCAAGCCGCAGTGGCTGATGGCCGACAACCCGCCGCAGACGGGCGGCCTGCACGAATCCTTCGGCGACCTGACCGCGATCTTCCTGGCCCTGTCCCAGCTCGACCAGTGCGAGGCGGTGGTGGCCCAGACCAAGGCGCACCTGCACGACAAGACCTTCCTCGCCGACATCGCCGAACAGTTCGGCCTGGCGCTGGGCAGCACCAACGGCCTGCGCAACGCCGACAACGACCTGACCCTGAGCGAGGCCGGCACGGAGGTGCATGCGATCTCGCAAGTGTTTACCGGCGCCGTGTACGACATCCTGGCCGACATCTTCGCCTTCGAGCGCAACCCGGAGCTGGAGGATTGCGCCAGCGTCCTGCACCGGGTCGCGGCCTGGTTGCGCGGCCTGCTGCTGCGCGCCCTGATCGCCGCGCCCGACCTGGCCGCCAGCTATGCCGACGTCGCCAACGAGATGCTGCGCCTGGCCCTGGAAGACGGCAAGCCGCCTGAATACACGACCTTCATCCGCAACCGCTTCGCCCAGCGCGAAGTGGTCGAGGTGCCGGCCGGCTTGAGCGGCCCGCACCCGGCCGGGCTGCGCCTGGCGCCGCTGGTGAGCGACGCCCCGGGCGCCAAGCAGGACCGGCGCGCCTGCTGCGGCACCATGAACCTGGCCGAGTACTACGACGTGGAACGCATCCTGGACGCCGAGGCCCAGGCCCTGGCGCGCTGGTGCTTTGATCACGGCCGCTTCGGTCCGGCCGGCGAAGCGTCGGCGACGACGGACGCCGAAGCCACGATCGCGGCGCTCAAGCTCGACGCGGGCGGGGTGACGGCGGCGCTCGCCACCGCCCGGGTCACGAGCACCGGGGCAGCGCCGGGCAAGGCCGAGTCCATTCCCGCTGCCTGAGCCGGCGATCGCGGCCCGCGCCCGACCGCCCGGCGGCGTGCGCGGGCCATTGATTATTCGGCAATTCTCGGCGCGGGAAGAACATTTGCTTATGTGTATTGTGTATAAGCCTGATTTGTCGTAAAGGCCGAATTGCCCTAAAATACAGTGCTTTGCCGCGTCCGGCGAGCCCTTCTCCCCAACACGCCGCCGCTTCCACTGATTAAGGACTGTTATGACCCACGTTGTCACCGAATCGTGCATCCGTTGTCGCTATACCGATTGCGTGGATGTATGCCCGGTAGATTGTTTCCGGGAAGGCCCGAACTTCCTCGCCATTGATCCGGACGAGTGCATCGACTGCGCCGTGTGCGTGGCGGAATGCCCGGTCAACGCGATTTACGCGGAAGAAGACGTGCCGTCTGACCAGCAGCAATTCATCAAGCTGAACGCCGACCTGTCGCGCAACTGGCCGTCGATCACAAAGACCAAGCCTGCCCTGCCCGACGCGGAAGAGTGGAAGGACGTCAAGGACAAGCTGGGCCAGCTCGCCCGCTAACATCAACAGGAAGAACATGACTATCAATGCTGCCCCGGAAGCGGGCACCATCGCTCCCAACAGCACTTTTGCCGGCGCCATCGAAGCCGATGCCGTGATCATCGGCGCGGGCCCGGTCGGCCTGTTCCAGGTGTTCGAACTGGGTCTGCTGGAGATCAAAGCCCACGTGATCGATTCGCTGCCGGCCGTCGGCGGCCAGTGCGTGGAACTGTACCCGGACAAGCCGATCTACGACATCCCGGCCGTGCCCGTCTGCACCGGCCAGGAACTGACCGACAACCTGCTCAAGCAGATCGAGCCCTTCGACCCGACCTTCCACCTGGGCCAGGAAGTCACCACCGTCCAGCGTCGTGAAGACCAGCGTTTCAATGTCGAAACCTCGACCGGCACCCGCTTCATCACCAAGACCATCTTCATCGCCGCCGGCGTCGGTTCCTTCCAGGCCCGCACCATCAAGGTCGACGGCATCGAGAAATTCGAGAACAGCCAGCTGTTCTACCGCGTCAAGGATCCGGCGCTGTTCGAAGGCAAGAACCTGGTCATCTGCGGCGGCGGCGACTCCGCCCTGGACTGGGCCCTGAACTTCGTCGGCAAGGCTGAATCCGTCGTGCTGGTGCACCGTCGCGACGACTTCCGCGCCGCCCCTGCTTCGGTCGCCAAGATGAAGCAGCTGTGCGAAGAGTACGAGATGCAACTGATCACCGGCCAGGTCACCGGCTTCGACGAAAAGGATGGCAAGCTGTCCGAAGTCAAGGTCACCGGCGCCGACGGCGTGACCCGCCGCGTCCCGCTCGACATGCTGATGGTGTTCTTCGGCCTGTCGCCGAAGCTGGGCCCGATCGCCGAATGGGGCCTGGACATCGAGCGCAAGCAGCTGAAAGTGATGGATACCGAGAAGTTCGAAACCAATGTGCCGGGCATCTTCGCCGTGGGTGACATCAACACCTACCCGGGCAAGAAGAAGCTGATCCTGTCGGGCTTCCACGAAGCCGCGCTGGCCGCCTTCGGCGCCGCGCCGTACATCTTCCCGGACAAGAAGATCCACATGCAGTACACGACGACCTCGCCGAAGCTGCACAAGATCCTCGGCGTCGAGACCCCGGTATTCGACTGAACGTTCCGTTACCAAGCACGACAAAAAATGCCCCGCTCTTGCGGGGCATTTTTCTTATGTAGGGCACTTAACCGAAGGTAGATACGGAACTGTGATACTAATGTTGCAACGCGCTATTTTTTAGATTCAGGACACCATTTCATGTTGCCCCACGCCAAGCCAATTGACCTATAATTGATGAATCTGCTGCGCAAAATGTAAGCAGAGCAATGTGAAGGATATAATATGCTATACCAACTGCATGAGATGCAACGCTCCTTCCTGAACCCGCTGATGCAGTGGGCCGACGCCTCTGCAAAACTGTTCTCGAATCCCGTCTCGCCGTTTGCCCACACCCCGTTCGCCCAGCGTATCGCTGCCGGCTATGAGCTGATGTACCGCCTGGGCAAAGATTACGAAAAACCTGCTTTCGGACTGGACTCGACCACGATCGACGGCCAGACCGTCGGCATCATGGAACGCACCGTCGTCAGCAAGCCCTTCTGCAAGCTGCTGCACTTCAAGAAAGACTTGCCGGACGCGGCCTTCGCGGCGCTCAAGCAGCCGACCGTGCTGCTGGTCGCTCCCTTGTCGGGGCACCACGCCACCCTGCTGCGCGATACCGTGCGCGCCCTGCTGCCGGACCAGGACGTCTACATCACCGACTGGGTCGACGCCCGCATGGTGCCGATGTCGGATGGTGCGTTCCACCTCGACGACTACATCTATTACGTGCAGGACTTCATCCGCCACCTGGGGCCGGACGTGCACGTGATCTCGGTCTGCCAGCCGACCGTGCCGGTGCTGGCCGCGATCTCGCTGATGGCGACCAACAAGGATCCGAAACTGCCGAAATCCATGGTCATGATGGGCGGCCCGATCGACCCGCGCAAGTCGCCGACCGCGGTCAATGACCTGGCCACCGAAAAGCCGTTCTCGTGGTTCGAAAACACCGTGATCTATGCGGTGCCGGGCAACTACCCGGGCTTCGGCCGCAAGGTCTACCCGGGCTTCCTGCAGCACGCCGGCTTCATCGCCATGAACCCGGGCCGTCACGCCCAGAGCCACCGCGAGTTCTACCAGCACCTGGTGCGCGGCGACGACGATTCGGCGGAAGCGCACCGCAAGTTCTACGACGAGTACAACGCCGTGCTGGACATGCCGGCCGAGTACTACCTCGAGACCATCAAGACCGTGTTCCAGGACTTCGCCCTGCCGAAAGGCACCTGGCAGGTCGGTGGCCAGCTGGTGCGTCCGCAGGACATCGAGAGCGTGGCCCTGTTCACCATCGAAGGCGAGCTGGACGACATCTCCGGCGCCGGCCAGACCCAGGCCGCGCACGAGCTGTGCACCAGCATCCCGGCCGGGAAGCAGCAGCACTTCACGGCGCCCAAGTGCGGCCACTACGGCATCTTCTCGGGCCGCCGCTGGCGCGAGATCATCTGCCCGATGATCGGGGAGTTCATTCGCAAGAATGCCTGATTGCCAGGCGCGCCCATGAAAAATGCCGCGGAATCCGCGGCATTTTTTTTGCAGGCCTGTCAGCGTGTGCCGGCCCGGTACCGCTCCAGCTCGGCATTCAGCCATTGCGCGCTGGTGATCTCCTGCCCATTGGCGCAGCGCACGTGGTAGGGCTTGTGGCTGAAACTGCTTTCCGACGCCGCGCGTTCGATGAAGGCCCTGGTGTCGGGCACCAGATGGCGGCGCTGCAAATAGTCGTATTTGTCCTGCAGGTGGTCGCGCGCCGCCTTGCTGTCGTGCCAGCTGCCATTGCGATTGAACTGGCAGCCGGACTGGGCGACGAAGTCGAGCAGGTGCGCGATTTCCTGGCGCGCCTGGGCATCCTGCGCCCGCGCGGGCGCGCCCACGCACAGGGCGCCGGCGACGAACAGGGCAATCGATGTGCGTCCAAAGTGCATGCGTCCTCCGAATATGCAGCAGGCCACCCGGGGGTGGCCTGCGCTTCATTTCATCGACCTCAATGATTGATGATCAGGTCTGCGATCACGCCGCTGGCAATCGCCGCCAGCACATAGTCGCCACCCGTTTGCACCCAGTGATAGCCCCTCGGCGGAGGTCGCAAATGGTGTTCTCGATAGTTGTTCACCACGTACTGGTGATTGCGGTAACGTTCCGGCAGGCGGTCGCCGCGGCGGAAACTGTGCTCCGGGCCCGCACCGCTCCAGCGGCGCTCGTCGCCACCCCAGCCCTCATTGCCGTAGCGGCCGCCGCCACGGGCCTGGTAGCCGTCCCGGCGGTCCTCGCGACGGTCGCCGCGATCGTTACGGTCGTTGCGATCGCTGCGGTAATCGCGGTTGCCACGATCGCCGCGGTCGCTGCGGTCGCGCTGGCCGTAGCCGTCGCGGTCGCCGTCATAATGGCTCTGGGCAAAACCCGGAGCGCTGGCGCCCAGCAGTGCAGTCAGCAGCGCAGGAATAATGAGGTGCTTCTTTTCCATAAGACCCTCCTGTTCGTTCATTGCCTGGGTCCAGTAGACCACCGGACGAGCTCTGCACTCGGTACGTTGCATCACGTAAGCTTGTAGGACAAATGGCAGCGTCCTTGACGGTCGAGCAGCCGTGCGGCCGGGCTTCGACGCCGCTGGCCATTTAGCGGATAATGGCGGTTTCGCAAACGCCGAAGTCCAGACATCGCTTGAGCACCGTGACGAAATCCCTCGCCGACCAGATCGAAGACCTGTTGCCGCAGACCCAGTGCACCAAGTGCGGCTACCCCGCCTGTCGTCCGTACGCGGAAGCGATCGCCAGCGGCGAGGCCGACATCAACCGCTGCCCGCCGGGCGGCATGGAAGGTGTCGCGCGCCTGTCGCGCGTGACGGGCCGTCCGGTCATTCCGATCAATCCCGCCAACGGCCTGGAACGCCCGCGCCCGGTCGCCTTCATCGACGAGAGCCTGTGCATCGGCTGTACCCTGTGCATCCAGGCCTGCCCGGTGGACGCCATCCTCGGCGCGCCCAAGCAGATGCACACCATCCTGCCCAGCCTGTGCACCGGCTGCGACCTGTGCGTGGCGCCCTGCCCGGTCGACTGCATCAGCATGATCCCGGTGACGGGCGAGCGTACCGGCTGGGACGCCTGGTCGCAGGAACAGGCCGATAGCGCCCGCGCGCGTCACGACTTCCGCAGCGAGCGCCTGCGGCGCGAGAAGGAAGAGAACGATGCACGCCTGGCCGCCAAGGCCCTGGAAAAGATGCGCGCGGTGACCGCCGAGCAAACCAACACCGCCGAAGAGCTGGCCGAGAAGGAACGCAAGCGCGCCATCATCGCCGCCGCCATCGAGCGCGCGCGCCAGAAAGCCGCGGGAAAACCCGAATGAACGCACAACATGAACGCAACTAAGCGCTACGAGATTTTCACGCGCTTCCGCGCCGCCAACCCGCATCCGACCACCGAACTCGAATACAGCACGCCCTTCGAACTGCTGATTGCGGTGCTGCTGTCGGCCCAGTCGACCGACGTCGGCGTCAACAAGGCGACGCGCAAGCTGTACCCGGTGGCGAACACGCCGCAAGCCATCCTCGACCTCGGCCTGGACGAGCTGAAGACCTATATCTCGACCATCGGCCTGTACAACAACAAGGCCAAGAACGTCATCGCCACCTGCGAAATCCTGGTGAACCAGTACGGTGGCGAAGTGCCGCGCGAGCGCGAGGCGCTGGAAGCGCTGCCGGGCGTGGGCCGCAAGACCGCCAACGTGGTGCTGAACACGGCCTTCGGCGAGCCGGCGATGGCGGTCGACACCCATATCTTCCGCGTCTCGAACCGCACGAAAATCGCACCGGGCAAGAACGTCGATATCGTCGAACAGAAGCTGCTGAAGTTCGTGCCCAAGGAATTCCTGCACGACGCCCACCACTGGCTGATCCTGCACGGTCGCTATACCTGCATCGCGCGCAAGCCGAAGTGCTGGAACTGCATCATCAACGACCTGTGCGAGTTCAAGGACAAGACACCGGCGCCGCCAGAGGCCTTGCCGCCGTCCCTGCCCTCGCTTACGGATTCAGCAGCGTAGTCGCGCCCGGCGCGAAGGACGCGCGGCGGATGCGCCCGTCGACGACCTCGTAAATGCACAGCATTTCGAGCGTGCCCACGCCTTCCGGGAAGTTGCGGGTGATGAGCTCGAGGTCGGTCACGAAATTCCCCATCACGGTACGTGCGAGCAGGCGCGCATGCAGGTCCGGCTCGCTGAAGCGCGCCAGGTAGCGCGGACGGATCTCCCGGTGTCCGCTGGCGAGGCGCTCGCCGTGCAGTGCGAACTGCTCGGCGTCCGGCGCGTAGGCGCGCATCAGCGCATCGATGTCCTTGGCGTTGAAAGCGTCCAATTGGGCCTGGACGACGGCGAGGGGTGTCATGTTTTCCATCGCGGTAGTCTACAAGGTTTTCGCAGCGGCGTTGGCCTTCGCCGCCAGCGCCAGCGCCGTTTCCGGCGCCATCACTTCGTCAGCACCAGCGAAAAAAACAGGGCGCCCACGCCGTTCGACAGCTTGAAGAACAGCTTGTTGCGGCCCTGCCTGAGGTGCACGACGCGCTTGCCCTCGCTGAAGTTGTAATCGCGGCCATGGGTATTGCCCGTGTCATTGACCTCCCTGTAGAACCGCGCCTTGGCCACATTCCTGCCGCGCCAGACCAGCCTGTCGTTGAGCCACAGCTGCGCGTCGTCGTGGGCGCCGACCCAGATCGTCAGGTCCCGTTCCCTGTCCATCATCAGCTCGGTATAGCCGTAATACACGGCGTCCTCGGCGGGCTGTGGGGGAATCAGGGGATAGCTTGCCGAGTCGACGTATTCCCACCTGAGCAGGCGACCGTCTTTGCCGCGATAGGCGGCGTCCAGGACCACGGCCTGCTCGGGCGGATCGGGCGCATCCGGCAATTGCGCGTCGCCGTGCCTGCGGTCGAAGGGGCCGATCAGGTACCAGCGATTGATGTAGACGCGGCTGGCATAAGGGCCGCCGGGACCGATGATGCGCCCCGTGCCTTTGACCATGGCGCCGGCGGGGACCTCGGGAATGCGCACGACGCTTTGATCAACGTCGTCGTGGCTGCCCGCTACGATATTGGCCCGCGTCCCCACGCCCCGCCCACCGGAACTGATGAATGCATCGATCACCCGCAGCACGGACGACATGGACGCGCCGCCGGGGCTTTCCGGGCCCGGGCGGCGGCCGCCAAGCTGCCCGCCTTGTCCGCCGCCGCGTGATCCGCTTGCCGCCACGCGCATACCGTCCTGCTGCTGCTCCAGTTGCCGGCCGCGCCGTTCCAGCGCGTCGCGTGCCTTTGCTTCGAGCTGCTCGATCTTCGCCGTCGCATCGACTGGCTTGCCGGGTTGGGCGCCGGCCGGCTCTTCCGGCTTGCGCATCTGCGCGAGCTTTTCAAGCGCTTCCTGCTTCGGGATGTGGAGCAGTTTCGCCAGTCGTTCGGCGCGGGCGTCACGCTCGATCTCGTCGATCTTGCGGGACAGCTCCCTGGCTTCCTTGAGTAGTTCTTCCGGCGTCCTGGGCTGCGCGCTGAACTGCACGTCGTCGTCCTTGTCAGCCGCCCCTGATTCGAGCCGGGACTTGATCCGCGCCATGTCGCGCACGCGCTTTTCGAGGCGCGCCCGTTCCATCAGCCGCTTGCCGGCTTCGACCGATGGCTGCTCCCGGCTGCGCTGGATGCGCTGCCGGTCCAGCTCGACGCGATATGCGCCCACGTAAAGCACGCCGAGCAGCGTTGCATGCGCCACGAGCGACAGCGACAGGAATGGGCAACGCCGGACCTGGTCGAACATGGTCACCTGGACAGCACCACCGAATAGAACATCAGGTTCACTCCGTTGTACAACTTGAGCAGGATGCTGTTGCGCCCCTTGTTGAAGTGCAGCCGGCGCTGGCCTTCGGTGAGGTTCAGGGTGCGCATCTCGGGCAGCGTCATGAACGGCTGGCGGTACCAGGGCTTATCAATGCCATCGCCGCTGAGCCAGACCAGGCGGTCGTTGAACCACATCTTGGTATCGTCGTCGCCGCCGATCCACACCCACAGGTCCATGTCGCGGTCGACCTCGACCTCGGCGTAGGCGTAATACACGGCGTTCTCGGCGCGCGGCAGCGGTATCGACGGGTAGCGCGCGTCCTGCTGGAAGGTCCAGCGCACCGGCAGGTCGTTCTTGCCGTAATAGACCGCGTCGAGGTCCACGCCGCGTTCGGGCGGATAGATCGCGTTCTGGCTGTCATGGCCGGCGCCTTCGAAAGGGCCGATCACATACCAGGTATCGAGAAAGATGCGGTTGGCGTAGGCGCCGCCGGCGCCGATCGTGCGGCCGTGGCCGATGCGCATGGCCGCGGCGTCGACCGGCGGCGGTTCCAGGAACGCGCCGAAGCTGCGGGAGTCGCTGAAGGCATTGCTCGACATGTCGATGCTGCTGCCCGTGATCGCGCCGGGCGCACCCAGTGCAAGGCCGCTGACCAGGGCCTCGACCTTGCTGCCGCGCGAGGCCGAGTTCTGTACGATGCCCTTGCCCCCTGGCCGTCCGCCCTGGCCGCCCTGGCCGCTCATCTGGCCATTGCCTTGCCCCTGGCCACCCTGGCCGGGCGACTTGCCCGTACCCGGTCCCTGGCCGGCCTTGCCACCTTGCGGCCGGCCTGGCTTCAGTTCTCCGGTCTCCGGCTTGACTGCGGTCTCCGGCTTGATGGCGACACCCTGCTGCTGCGCCAGCAATTGCGCGCGGCGCTGCGCCAGGGCGGCCCTGGCCTGTTGCGCCAGCCGGGCCACCTGGACTTCCGGGCTTGCGTGCTTCGGCGGCGCGGGCCTGGGCCTGCGCGCCTCCTCGCGCTGCACGCGCTTGAGGGCTTCGGCCTCGGGGATGCGCAGCAGGCGCGCCATCTCGGTGGCACGGATCTTTCGCTGCACTTGCTCGATCTGCCGGGCCAATTCACGCGCCCGCGCAGCGGGATCGGGCGACCTGGCGGTGTCCGTGCCGCCCTTTCCTTCGCCGCCGGCTTGGCCCGCGCTTTCCGCCAGCGCATCGCGGATTTCCTCCATCGTGCGCAGCTCGCGCCGCATCTGGCGCTCCTCCGTGTGCTGCAGCGACTGCGCGACCTGCGCGCGCAAGCCGTCGTCGCGCTTGATGGCAACGTGTACAGGGCCGGCCGTGTAAAGGCTGGCCGCGAGCATGCCGTGCGCCGCCAGCGATGCGAGCAGCCAGGATCGGTGTCGCCACGGCTCGACCATGCTCGGACCGTCCAGCCGGGAAGTCGCGTCGGCATTCATTTACTGCCGCCGCGCACGCATCGCGATATTGGTCAGGCCTTCGAACTGACACAGGTCGAGCACATGGACGATGGACTGGTAAGAAGCATTGCCATCGCCCTCGATGCGCACCGGCCGGCCAGGATGCGCATGCGCCTCGCCCGACAGACGTGCATGCAGGGCCTCGACCGACAGCTTGTCCTCGCCGATCGCCACCTGGCCCGCGCGGTCGACCCGGATCACCAGCGGATCGGGCGCGGCATCAAGCAGGTCGAGCGTGGCGGAGGAGCGCGGCAGCGTGATCGGGATGGCCTTGTCCTTGTGCTGCGTTTCCTTCTGCTTGAACGAGGTCGCGACCATGAAGAACATCAGCAAAAAGAAGATGCAGTCGATCAGCGCGATCAGGCCGATCTCGGGCTGCTCGTCGTCGCCGAGATCAATGTGCATGGTGCGTCTCCCGCTTGTCTTCCCGTGCGCGCACTTCGTCCAGCAGGCGGCCCAGCTGGCGTTCCAGCGTGATGCCGATGTTGACCATGCGGTTGCGGAAGAAGTGGTGCATCGCCAGCGAGGGCAAGGCCACCGACAGCCCGGCCGCCGTGTTGACCAGGGCCTTCGAGATTCCGCCCGCCAGCAGGGTCGGATCGCCCATGCCGTTAAAGGCGATCACGTGGAAGGCTTCGATCATGCCGACCACGGTGCCGAGCAGGCCGACGATGGGCGCGATGGTGGCGACCACGTTCAGCGCATACGCCTTCTGCTGCTGCAGGCGCAGCTCCGTCGATGCGATTTCCGCGGCGCGCGCCGACAATGCTTCGACCGGCAGGCGCGGATGCCCGGCCATGAACTCGAGCACGCGCGCCAGGCTGCTGCGGTCCGTGCCGGCGCGCTCGGCCAGCGCATGGAAATCGCCGGCGCGCCACAGGCCGAGCGCCTCGTCGGCCAGCGCCTGCGGCGCGACTTTCGCGGCGCGGAAGTTCGCCAGGCGTTCGAAAGCCACCGCCAGCGCCAGCACCGACAAGGCGCCGATCACGAAGATGCCGGTCCCGCCCTCCAGCAGCTGCGAGGCGAGATTCAATTCCTGGGCGCCGGCCGGCGGCAGCATGAAACAGCACAAGGCAAGCGCCAGCGCGGCGTGTCGGGTCATGGCAGGTCCTTTCGGATGAAGGTTGGCTGTTCTTGATTTCTAAATAATGTAGCACAACACATCAACTGAAAAGTAGGATTTCCTTCCACGTGATAGCAATTTATTTACCTTAATGCGGCATTGGTATCAATCCGGCATCGGAACTGTTAGGCTTGCGATATGTTTTCGCACGTTTTCATCGGCGCCGTCGACTTCGACCGGGCACTTGCCTTCTACGAGCCATTGATGTCCCTGCTCGGCATCGCGCAGCGCTTCTGCGACCACGGCCGCCCCTGGGCCGGCTGGCAGATGCCTGGCCAGGCGCGGCCGCTGTTCCTGGTCGGCGCGCCCGCCGAGGGCGAACACGGCGCCGGCAATGGCCAGATGACGGCCTTCCTGGCCCCCGACCGCGCGACAGTCGACCGCGCGCACGCCCTCGCGCTCGCGCATGGCGGCAGCTGCGCCGGCGCGCCCGGGCTGCGGCCCGCCTATCATGAGAATTATTACGGCGCCTATTTCCGCGACCCGGACGGCAACAAGCTGTGCGTGGTCTGCCACGAGGGCGACTGACGAGCGGCAGTGCAATAATCCGCGCATATTCAGCGCCTTGGAAATGCTAGGCTTGGGGATGACCTTGACACGCCATTCCCGCCCGGCCCTGCTGCTTGCCTGCCTTTCCCTGAGCTGCGCCATTGGCCGGGCCGCGCCCGACCAGGATCCGGTCCGCGCCGCCGAGCAGGCGCGCCGCGACGCCGAGACCATCCATCACACGCTGGCCACGATGCCATCGGCCTGCACGCTCGGATCGGCCGGCGAGGCGGCGCAGCGGAACTGGCTGCCCGCGCCGAAGGCGACCATCGAACCCGATCGCCCCTATACCCACATCTACCTGTTCGACAAGACGGCAAGCGCCACGGCCTTCCACGCGGGGCTCAACCGCGAGGCGCTGGACAAGCTCGACAAAGTGGAATTCCGCGACGGCCAGGGCAACTGGATCGATGCCGGACCGGTCAGCGCGCACGCGGCGCCGCCGGGCTGCGATTACGTGTGGCTGCAGCAGGCGCTGGGGAAGGTGCAGCAGATCGATGCGCTGCGCTTTTCTTTCCACCCCAGCCTGAACACGATCACGGTGTCCGAGCCGGGGGTGCTGCAGGCCGGCGCAGGCGGGCAGTCGTGCCGCTGAGACGCCGGCTCTCCACAGGTTTCAGAGCAGGACGAGGTTATCCCGGTGCACCAGTTCCGGCGCCTCGACATACCCGAGGATCGCCTCGATCTCCGATGACGCGTGGCGCATGATGCGCTTCACTTCGGAAGCGGTGTAGTTGGTCAGCCCGCGCGCGATCTCGGCGCCGTCTTCGGACACGCAGGTCACCAGTGCGCCGCGGCCGAATTCGCCGCGCACGCCGGTGACGCCGATCGGCAGCAGCGACTTGCCTTCCTTCGCCAGTTTCTGCACGGCGCCGGCGTCCAGCACCAGTTCGCCGGCGGTGTGCAGGTGGTCGACCATCCACTGGCGGCGCGCGGTCAGGCGCGCGGTCGGCGCCAGAAGCTGGGTGCCGATCGCTTCGCCGCCGGCCAGGCGCACCAGCACATTGTCTTCCCTGCCCCAGGCAATCACCGTGTGCGCGCCCGAACGCGCGGCGCGCTTGGCGGCCAGCACCTTGGTCAGCATGCCGCCGCTGCCGATGCTGCTGCCGGCGCCGCCGGCCATCGCCTCGAGCGAGGTGTCGCCGGCCTGGGCTTCGGCGATCAGCCTGGCCTGCGGGTCCTTGCGCGGATCGGCCGAGTACAGGCCCTTCTGGTCGGTCAGGATGACCAGGGCGTCGGCCTCGATCAGGTTGGCGACCAGGGCGCCGAGGGTGTCGTTGTCGCCGAACTTGATCTCGTCCGTGACCACGGTGTCGTTCTCGTTGATGATCGGGACCACGCCCAGGCGCAGCAGGGTGGTCAGCGTCGAGCGCGCGTTCAGGTAGCGTTCGCGGTCGGCCAGGTCGGCGTGGGTCAGCAGCACCTGGGCGGTCTTGACGCCATGGGTGGCGAAGCTGGTTTCGTAGATCTGGGCCAGGCCCATCTGGCCGCAGGCGGCGCAGGCCTGCAGCTCGTGGATATCGGTCGGGCGCGCCGTGAAGCCGAGGCGCAGCATGCCTTCGGCGATCGCGCCGGAGGACACCAGCACGACTTCCTTGCCGAGGGTGCGCAGCGAGGCGATCTGGGCGGCCCAGCGTGCGATCGCGGTGTTGTCGAGGCCGCGGCCTTCGTTGGTGACGAGCGAGGAGCCGACCTTGACGATGATGCGGCCGGTGGACTGGATGACGGAAGTGGCGGACATGGCGGAGCTCATGATGGGGGCGATGGCGAAAAAAGCTTTCCTCGCGGGCGAAGCAGCAGCAGCGCCAGGCCGACCAGCACTTCGATCCCGCTAACGACGAACAGTGAGCCCTGGGGCAGGCCGATCACGAAGGACGCGGCGAGGCGGCCGAGCGGCTGCGCCAGGATGAATAATGCTGCGAGGTCGCCGAGGATGGGCTGGTCGCCCCGCCTGGCCGCCAGGAGCGCCAGTCCCGCGGTAGCGAGGCGCACTCCGACATAGATGGCGTAGAACTGGCTGTAGCCGTTGACGCCGACGAGAAACAGGCCCATCGCCTCCGCGACCCGGTCCGGATCGAGGAAGGCGCCCAGCGCGGCCAGCGAACCGGCCGTGGCGGTGACATGCAGCAGCTGGCTGCGCAGGCGCGCGCGCAGCTGGAGCGAATCGACGAACCCTTGTTGCGTGGATGATGCCAAATCAGTCTTCGAGGATCTTGAAGCGCGGATCGTCCGGGTCGATGGAGGAGATGCCGCGCGCTTCCTCGGTCATCTGCTTTTCTTCCGAGCGCTGCTCGCTATGGCGCTTCTCTTCCAGGTACTTGTAGATCGCGTGGACCAGGTCTTCGCAGCCTTCGCGGTTCAGCGCCGAGATCTCGAACACGGGGCCCTTCCAGGCCAGTTTCTTGACGAAGTCCTTGACGAGCTTCTTGCGGTCTTCTTCCGGCACCACGTCCAGCTTGTTCAGCACCAGCCAGCGCGGCTTGTTGACCAGCTCCTCGTCGTACTTCTCGAGTTCCTTGACCAGGGCCTTGGTGTCCTTGACCGGGTCGCTCTTGCCGTCCGCCGGTGCGAAATCGACGATGTGCAGCAGCAGGCCGGTGCGGCTCAGGTGGCGCAGGAACTGGTGGCCCAGGCCGGCGCCTTCCGCCGCGCCTTCGATCAGGCCGGGGATGTCGGCGATCACGAAGCTCTTCTCGTGCGAGACGCGCACCACGCCCAGGTTCGGGTGCAGGGTCGTGAACGGATAGTCCGCGACTTTCGGACGCGCATTCGAGATCGCCGTCACGAAGGTCGACTTGCCGGCGTTCGGCATGCCCAGCAGGCCGACGTCGGCCAGCACCTTCAGCTCGAGGCGCAGCGCGCGGCGCTCGCCTTCCTTGCCTTCGGTCTTCTGGCGCGGCGCGCGGTTGGTCGAGGTCTTGAAGTGGATGTTGCCCCAGCCGCCCTCGCCGCCGCGCGCCAGCAGTTCCTTCTGGCCGTGCTCGGTCAGGTCGGCGATGATCTCGCCGTTGTTGTCATCGATGATGATGGTGCCGACCGGCATGCGCAGGGTGACGTCTTCGGCGCCCTTGCCATAGCAATCGGAGCCGCGTCCCGGTTCGCCGTTCTTGGCCATGTGCACTTTGGAGAAGCGGAAGTCGACCAGCGTATTGATATTGCGGTCGGCAACGACCCAGATCGAGCCGCCGCGGCCGCCGTCGCCGCCGTCCGGACCGCCGAAGGGGCGGAATTTCTCGCGCCGGAACGAGGCGCAGCCATTGCCGCCGTCGCCGCCGATGACTTCGATTCTTGCTTCGTCGATAAACTTCATGATGAACCACCAAAACTGAAGGCTATGTCACTGTTAAATGTGCCACAAGATGGGCCCATGGATACGCACTTAACGGTGACAACGCCAGAAATTAAAAAGGCTCTACCTGTGGCAGAGCCTATCGATTGCAAGGCTTGCGCCTCACTGGAACCCGGCGGCTCGCGTAGCGATACGCCGAGGTTCTTTTTACGCCTGCGTATTAAGCAGCGACTGCTTCAGCAGCAACGACGGTCACGTACTGCTTCGAACCGACGCCTTGCTTGACGAACTTGACAGTGCCGTTCACCAGGGCGAACAGGGTGTGGTCCTTGCCCAGGCCAACGTTGGTGCCCGGACGGATGGTGGTGCCGCGCTGACGCATGATGATGCCGCCTGCGTTGATCGACTGGCCGCCGTAGACTTTCACGCCAAGGCGTTTGCTTTCTGAGTCACGGCCGTTGCGGGTAGTACCGCCGCCTTTTTTGTGTGCCATTTAGATGCTCCTTGATGACTGATGAGGACGCGCGGCGATTAGCCGTTGATCGCAACCACTTGGATTTCGGTGTAGTTCTGGCGATGGCCCTGACGCTTCTGGTAGTGCTTACGACGACGCATCTTGAAGATACGCACTTTGTCGTGGCGACCCTGCGAAACAACAGTCACGCGAACCGAAGCACCTTCCACCAGCGGAGCACCAAATTTGATGCTCTCGCCCTCGCCGACGGCGAGAACCTGATCGATAGTGAGTTCGGAACCAATGTCTGCCGGTATCTGTTCGATTTTGAGTTTTTCGCCAGCGACAACTTTATACTGCTTGCCACCGGTTTTTATGACCGCGTACATGATTTGAAACCTCATTGATTGTTTGAAGAAATTCCAACGGATCCGGCGTACAGCGTGCTCGGGATCCGGGGAACAGAGGATTATACATTGGATGCCCCTGCCCGCGCAACTCATGTGAAAAAGCGCGAGAATTGCTTGCTTATCGTATAATCGCGCCACTTAACACATCCACATCGCACTCAACGTCAGCAGGTCCGCCTTGTCCGCCGCCACCCAAACCGCCCAACAGAACCCCATCACCCGCACGATCGCAGCCGACATGGAGGCCGTGAACGGCGTGATCCGACAGCGGCTGCAGTCTGAGGTCGCGCTGGTAAACCAGATCTCCGAATACATCATCAGCGCCGGCGGCAAGCGGATCCGTCCGGTGCTGGTGCTGCTGCTGGCAAACGCCTACGGCTACAAGGGCGCGGGCCACCACGAACTGGCCGCGGTGGTGGAGTTCATCCACACCGCGACCCTGCTGCACGACGACGTGGTCGACGAATCCTCGATGCGCCGCGGCCGCCAGACCGCCAACGCCATGTTCGGCAATGCGGCCTCGGTGCTGGTCGGCGACTACCTGTACTCGCGCGCCTTCGAGATGATGACCAGCCTGGACGACATGCGCGTGATGGAAATCCTGTCGCGCGCCACCACCGTGATCGCGGAAGGCGAAGTCCTGCAGCTGCTGAACATGCACGATCCGGACGTCACCCAGGAAAGCTACCTGACCGTGATCCGCTCCAAGACCGCCAAGCTGTTCGAGGCCGCCGCCCAGCTCGGCGCCCTGGTGGCTGGCGCGAACGACGCCCAGGTCGACGCCGCCGGCGAATACGGCCGCTCGCTGGGCACTGCGTTCCAGTTGATCGATGACGTGCTCGACTACGCCGGCGACGCCGCCGAGATCGGCAAGAACGTCGGCGACGACCTGCGCGAAGGCAAGCCTACCCTGCCCCTGATCTACGTGATGGAAAACGGCACGCCGGAGCAGCGCGAACTGATCCGCAGCTGCATCGAACAGGGCGACGAGACCCATTTCGACGCCGTGCTGGCCGCCGTCACCGCCAGCGGTGCGCTCGACTATACGCGCGGCGAAGCCGAAGCCGCCGCCAGGCGCGCCGCCGACGCAATCGCCGACCTGCCGGAGAGCGAATACAAGCAGAGCCTGCTGCAGCTGTGCAGCTTCGCAGTTGACAGGAACCATTGAGGCAACTATAGTAATGCCTTCCCGAGATTCGGCGACGGATCTCAAACCAGTCGGGGTGTAGCTTAGCCCGGTAGAGCGCTACGTTCGGGACGTAGAGGCCGGAGGTTCGAATCCTCTCACCCCGACCATCAGTTTTCTCCCTCAGCACGCAGTTTCAAGTTTCATACCAGTCGGGGTGTAGCTTAGCCCGGTAGAGCGCTACGTTCGGGACGTAGAGGCCGGAGGTTCGAATCCTCTCACCCCGACCATCTTCTTCCAGAAATTTCCCCTGTAACTGCCTCACTGGCCTGGATCGGCATTAGTGGTGCACAATATCTTCTCGACCATTCATTCAAGAACATCGGGGGAAGACCATGAAGTTACTGGCATGCGCCATTCTGTTGTCCTGCACCTTCGGCGCTGCGGCGCACGCCGCGCCGCTCACGCATGGCAAGTACAGTTGCGTATCCTCGAAGTTCAAGGCAAGTTCCGGCACTTACGAATTCATCCCGCACGGCAGCTTCACCGTGTCGCCAGACGGCGCATACAGTTATCTCGGGTTCGAGAAACCAAGCACGGGGCGCTTCGCCTTTGACGCGGCATCCGGAAAGATCAGCTTTACGGGCGGCTACCTGGACAAGGGCGAGGCCACACCGATCAAGGGCGACAGCAACAGGTTCTACCTGGTGACGCCGACCCTGCCGGAACATCGCTGGACCTGCGCATTGAAGTAAGCCGCCGGGATTTATCGTCCCGCTCCGCTGTCCCAGCAAAACCAACGCTCTCGCTGCAGGTGGAACGATGCCCGCCTCGATCGGCACGCCCAGCCTCTACGCATCCTTCACGGTGCTGGTCATCGCCTTGCTGGCCGTCGATTTCTTCATGCTCAAGAAGGAAGGCGCACACACGGTCGGCGCGCGCGAGGCGGCCGCCTGGTCGGTGATCTGGGTGAGCATCGCGCTGGTCTTCGGCGCGTTGTTCTGGTGCTACCTCGCCGGCATTGCCAGCCCGGACATCGCGCGCGCGCGGGCGCTCGAATACTTCACCGGCTACCTGATCGAGAAGTCGCTGGCGGTCGACAACGTGTTCGTCTGGATCAGCCTCTTCCATTACTTCGCGGTCCCGGCCGCGCTGCAGAAACGCGTGCTGCTGTACGGCGTGCTGGGCGCGATCCTCATGCGCGCCATCCTGGTCTGGCTCGGCGCCCTCCTGCTGGCGCGCTTCCACTGGCTCCTCTACCTGTTCGGCCTGCTGCTGCTGGCGACGGGCGTAAAGATGCTGCTGTTCGCCGGCCGCGAGCCCGGGCTCGCGGCCAACCCGGTGCTGCGCTGGATGCGCGGCCACCTGCGGATCGCCGAGCACTACCACGGCGAGCGCTTCTTCGTGACCCTGCAGGGCCTGCGCCATGCGACGCCGCTGTTCCTGGTGCTGGCGCTGGTCGAGGTCACCGACCTGATCTTCGCGGTCGACTCGATACCGGCCATCTTCGCCGTCACGCGGGATCCCTTCATCGTGTTCACCTCCAACATCTTCGCCATCCTCGGCCTGCGCGCGATGGTTTTCCTGCTGGCCGACATGGCGCAGCGCTTCCACCTGCTGAAGTACGGGCTGGCGGCGATCCTGATCTTCATCGGCGCGAAGATGCTGCTGCTGGACCTTTACAAGATCCCGGTCGGCATCGCGCTGGGCGTGGTCGGGCTGATCCTGGCGGCGGCGGTCGTCGCCAGCCTGGCGGCGTCCCGGCCTTGAATTTACATTAGCGCTAATGTATTATCGGTGCATGAATTCGAGACAAGCACCCGGGCTGGGCGAACTGCTCCGCTACGTCAACGACCTGGTCGAACAGGGCGCGGAAGAGCATTACCGTGCGATGAGCCTGAACTACCGGGCGCGCTACACGCCGGTCCTGCGCGCCCTGGACGCCGGCGCGCAGACGGTCACCGACATCACCGAGCGCACCCGCCTCACGCAAGGCGCCATCAGCCAGACCGTCGCGCTGCTGGAAGGCGATGGCCTCATCGCGCGCCACGCGGTCGAGGATGGACGCAAGAGCGGCATCCGGCTGACCGCGGCCGGGCGCAGCCTGGTGGCCAAGCTCGAACGTCATTGGCGCGCCACCTTCGGCGCCATCGACGGGCTCGAACAGGAGATCGGCTATCCCCTGCGGCAGGTGCTGGAAGCTGCTGCCGAAGCGCTGCAGCGCGAAGGTTTTTCAGCCCGTATCGCCACCGCGAAAGCACAAGCAAAAGGAGCAAGTTCACATGCCGACAAATAAGGCCCCATCCCGCAACTGGTTCGACCAGGGCGGCCGCGCCTACGCCCGCTTCCGGCCCGAGTATCCGCCGCAGCTCGCGGCCTTCCTGGCATCGCAGGCGCCGGGCCAGCAACTCGCCGTCGACGTCGGCTGCGGCAACGGCCAGCTGACCCAGCTGCTTGCGCCTTACTTCGGCAAGGTGGTCGGCCTCGATCCAAGCGAAGACCAGATCGCGAACGCGGTCCCGGACGAGCGCATCGATTACCGCTGCGCGCCCGCCGAACAGCTGCCCCTGCCCGATGCCAGCGCCAGCCTGATCACGGCGGCCCAGGCCGCGCACTGGTTCGACCTGCCGGCCTTTTACCGGGAAGCGCGCAGGATCGCCGTCCCGGGCGCGGTCCTGGCGCTGGTCAGCTACGGCGTGATGAAGCTCGACCCCGCGCTCGACGCACGTTTCCAGAAGTTTTATTGGGAAGAGATCGGTCCTTACTGGCCACCGGAGCGCAAGCTGGTCGATACGGGCTATGCGACGATCGACTTCCCCTTCGAGGAACTGGCGCCGCCCGCGCTGGAAATCCGCCTCGACTGGCACCTGAGCGAGTTCCTGGGCTATCTCACGACCTGGTCGGCCGTGAAGAGCGCGAAGGAAGCCGGGCAGGAAGCGCTGCTCACGGCATTCGCCAACGATATCGGACAGGCCTGGGGCGATCCGAACCTCAGGCGCAGCATCCGCTGGCCGATCAACATGCGCATCGGGACGGTATCATAGTCCGCATGGACTACCGCATCGACTACCTGAGCCTGAAGCACTTCCACATCGGCTGCGTCGCCCTCTCGGGCACGCTGTTCCTGCTGCGCGGCGCCTGGATGCTGCGCGCCTCGCCCATGCTGGGCCGGCGCTGGGTGCGCATCGCGCCGCACATCGTCGATACCCTGCTGCTGGCCAGCGCCGTCGGCCTGGCCGCCTGGAGCCATCGCTATCCGGGCCAGCAGCCCTGGCTGACGGCCAAGGTGCTGGCCCTGCTCGGCTATATCGTGCTAGGCTCGGTCGCATTGAAGCGCGGACGCTCGCCCGGCCAGCGCCAGGCCGCGTTTGCCGCGGCGCTGGCGCTGTTCGCGTACATCGTCCTGGTCGCCGTCACCAAGCGGCCCTTCCCCTTCGGCAGCTACTGATACGAGGAGTCCTGCGATGAGCATCACGATCACCGCCTTCGAACGTTCGCCCGACGGCGGCAAGGGACTGGCGCGCGATACCCGCGTGCGCTGGGCCCTCGAAGAAACGGGCCAGCTCTACGCGGTGCGCCTGCTGTCCTTCGGCGCGATGAAGGAGCCCGCGCATCTGGCCCTGCATCCTTTCGGCCAGATCCCGACCTACGAGGAAGACGGTCTCGCGCTGTTCGAGACCGGCGCGATCGTGTTGCATATCGCCCAGCGTTTCCCCGGCCTGCTGCCGGCCGAGGCCAACGCGCGGGCGCGCGCGGTCGCGTGGATGTTCGCCGCCGTGAATACCGTGGAGCCGCCGATCCTCGACATCTTCACCGCCAGGATCCTCGAGGGCGACAAGCCCTGGGCCCAGGAGCGCATCCCGCTGGTCATGGAGCGCGTCCGCCAGCGCCTGCGGCAGTTGTCGGCGCGCCTGGGCGATGCCGACTGGCTCGACGGCGCGTTCAGCGCGGGCGACCTGATGATGGTGTCGGTGCTGCTCAGGGCGCGGCCGTCGGGCATCCTCGACGAATTTCCGAAGCTGGGCGCCTATGTGGCGCGCGGCGAAGCGCGGCCGGCCTATCAGCGGGCCTTCGCCGCGCAGCTGGCCGTCAATGCGGCGACCAGCATCGCGCCGGCCTGATTACCGTTTGGTCCCCAGGCGCACCAGCAGCGCGCCGCCGGCCGCCAGGGTCGCCACCAGGGTCACGCCCATCCAGCCCCAGCTCGCCAGCACCTGGGCGCCGAGCAGGCCGCCGGTCGCCATGCCGATGAACATGCAGGTCATCAGCACCGCGTTCAGGCGGCTGCGCGCTTCCGGCGCGATGCCGTAGACGATGGTCTGGTGCGAGATCAGGCTGGCCTGCACGCCCAGGTCGAAGCCGACCGTCGCCAGCGCCAGCAGCACCAGCTGGGCCGACACCGGCAGCAGTGGCATCAGGAGCATCGACGCGAAGGACACCACCGCGATGGCGCAGGCGATGCGCAGCACCCAGTCCGGGCCGTGGCGGTCCGCCAGGCGGCCGGCGAAGGGCGCGGCCAGGGCGCCGGCCGCGCCGGCCAGGCCGAAGGCGCCGGCAGCGCCCGAGCCCAGGTGGAAGGGCGCATCGTGCAGCATCACGGCCAGGGTCGACCAGAAGGCGGAAAAGCCGAGCGCCAGCAGGCTCTGGGCCAGCGCGGCCTGGCGCAGCTTCGGATATTCGACCCACAGGTGCACCAGCGATTTCAGCAGCTCCGGGTAGGGCTTGCTGGTGGTCGGCGCAAAGCGCGGCAAACCCTTCGCCAGCACCACCGCCAGCAGGGCCACGCTGACCGCGGCCGCGACGAACATGGCGCGCCAACCGAAGGTCTCGGCGACGAAGCCGCTCACCACCCGCGACAGCAGGATGCCCATCAGCAGGCCCGTCATCACCGTGCCGACCGCCTTGCCGCGCTCCTCCGGCGGCGCCAGCGTGGCCGCGGCCGGGACGATGTCCTGGGCCACGGTCGCGAACAGGCCGACCAGCAGGCTGGCCACCAGCAGCACCGGCAGGCCCGGCGCGAAGCCGGTCAGCAGCAGCGCAGCGCACAGGATCACGGCCTTCAGCAGGATGATGTTGCGGCGGTCGAAGCGGTCGCCCAGCGGCGCCAGCAGCAGCAGGCCGAGCGCATAGCCGAGCTGGGTCAGGGTCGGGATCCAGCCGATCTCGCGCGGGCTGGCGTGCAGGTCGCCGGCCAGCACGCCCAGGGTCGGCTGGCTGTAGTAGAGCGCGGCGACGGTCAGCCCGGTGGCCCCCGCCAGCAGAAAGGTCAGCGATGAGGACAGGTGGGGCCGGGCTTCCAGGGTCTGGACAGTGTTCATGGTGCGCTTCCGATGGTTTCTCGATGGCGCCATTATCCTGATCCCGGCGCGAGGACGGTAGACGCGGCGGACGTCGAACTGTTATACACTGGGCGTATGAACTTCGAACTTAACGGCATTGCTTCCACCACAGATCGCATAACCGATCGCATGATGCTGGTGGAAACCTTTGTCCGCATCGTCGATGCCGGCAGCCTGTCGGCGGCGGCGCGGCTGTTACAGACGACCCAGCCCACCGTCAGCCGGCGCCTCAAGAGCCTGGAAAAGTCGCTCGGCGTGCGCCTGCTGCAGCGCTCGACCCACGCGATGAAGCTGACCGACGACGGCATGCGCTGCTACACCCGGGCCAAGGAGCTGATCGCCGGCTGGCAGGAATTCGAGAGCGAGATCCGCGGCGCCGGCGAGGAACCGGTCGGGCTGCTGCGCGTGATCGCGCCGCACGCCTTCGGCCAGCAGCAGCTGGTGACGCCGCTGGCCGAGTACCTGAAACGTTATCCGAAGATGGCGGTCGACTGGATCCTGCACGACCGCACGCCGGACTTCATCGCCGAGGGCATCGATTGCGCGATCCGGGTCGGCGACATTCCGGACCCCTCGGTGGTCGCGATCCGGCTGGGAGAAGTGCCGCGCATCGTGGTCTGCGCGCCATCGCTGCTGCAAGGCGGCGCCGTGCCGGGGCATCCGGGCGAACTGGCCGCCCTGCCCTGGATCGCGGTGTCGCCTTTCTACCGCAACGAGGTCGCGCTGACGCACCGGCAGAGCGCCGAGACGCTGCGCTTCCCGATCCAGCCGCGCCTGGTCACCGACAACCTGTACGCGATGCGCAGCGCCGCGCTGCTGGACGTGGGGGTGGCGGTCGGCTCGTCCTGGGCCCTGCGCGAAGAGCTGGAGGCGGGCCGCCTGGTGCAGCTGACGCCGGACTGGGAGGCGGCGCCGCTGCCGATCCACCTGGTCTATCCGCCGGCGCGCTTTTATCCGGCGCGGCTGCGGCGCTTCATCGACATCATGCGGGTCGCGGTGCCGCAGGCCTTCGGGATTATCGGTCCCCCGCCTTGACCGAGCCGATGCCCGAAGCCGACTTGTTGACCGTGCGCGGCTTGCCGTAATAGGTCAGGTCGCCCATGCCCTGCACCACCGCGTCGAGCCTGTTGCTGGCGTAGACCTTGACGTCGCCGACGCCGCGGAAGCGGATATCCGCGTCGTTCGCAATGAAGTCTTTCGCATCGACCTCGCCGACACCTTCCGCCTGCATCTTGAAGGTCCTGACTTCGCCATTGATGGTCATGCTGCCGGCGCCCCGGTAATTCACGTCGAGGCGCTCGCCGCGGATGCCGTTGAGCTTGATCTCGCCCGCGCCTTCGACGTCCAGCGCACGCAGCGCCGGCACGGTGATGACGATGCGCTGGTCGCCGCTCTTAGTGCTGTAGCTCTTGTTGCGCATATGAAGGCGCAGTTCGCCATTCACGACTTCACTCGTCAATTCCTTGAGAAACCTGGCGTCGCCGCGCACCGTCAGCGACTGCGCCTTGCCGGCGTCCACGGTGAGGCTGAACGGGCCCTGCGCACTGATCGACGTGAACGCCGGGGTGGTGCGGACCTCGCTGTCCGCCCGGGCGGCGGAAGCGGCGATGGTGAGGATGGCGGCAAGGGCAAGGGTGGAGGGACGCATCGCAGACTCTCGGTCGGGTTAAGGTGAATGCATTGTAAGCAGCGAATTCACGCCCGTCCGGGGTTTTGCGATGGACTGCATTAATCGCTGCCTGAACTGCAAGCCGCCAGCAGCGCCCGTATCTCCGGTACGCAGGAGCCGCAATTGCCGCCGGCCTTGAGGCAGGCCGTGACCTGCGAGGCGTCGCGCAGGCCCTGCTTCTCGATCGCGATGCGGATCGTGTTGCGGCCCACGCCGAAGCAGGAGCAAACGGTCGGGCCCGGATCGGCCCCCTGCTCTCTTGCGCGGCCGGACAGCAGGCCGATGCGGTCCTGCGGCGTCAAGGCCTCCTTGTTGAACACCTGCGCCAGCCACTGATGGGAAGGAGACCCGGGCGCCGACAAGTCCTGGCGTTGCGACACGAACAGGCAGGCCTCGATGCGGCCGTCGACCAGGTGGGCCGCGCGAAACACGCCGCCGCTGCGGTCCTCGAGCTCGATCCAGTCGGCGTCTTCCTCGTCCACCTGCAGCAGCCGGCGCGCCCAGCCGGCCGCGCCGGCAAAGGGATTGCGCCCGGCCAGCTCGTAGCGCACCAAGCCCGCGCCCTGGATGCGGGTCCAGTTGGCCGCTTCTTCCAGCGGCAGCGCCGCGCGGCTGAGGATGAAGCCGTACCAGTTCACGCCGAAGGGTTCGACACGCACCGGCGTATGCTTGAACTCCGGCTCGCCCGAGACCGGGTCCACGGCCGGATTCACGATGCTGCCGACGCGCGCGTCCGACGCCGTCTGGCCGCTCCAGTGGATCGGCATGAACACGCTGCCGCGCGCGATGCCGCCGCCGTGCCGCACGCGCGCCACGGCCGCGCCCCAGCGGCTCGACACGCGCGCCAGCTCGCCTTCCTTCACGCCGCACAGCAACGCGTCCTGGGGGTGCAGGTCAACGAAGGGTTCGGGCACATGCTCGGCCAGTTTGACGGAGCGCCCGGTACGCGTCATCGTATGCCACTGGTCGCGCACGCGGCCGGTGTTCAGCACCAGCGGGAAGTCGGCGTCGGGCGCATGCGCGGGCAGGCGCACGCGCGTGGCCACGAAGCGCGCCTTGCCGTCCGGGTAGGCGAAATGGCCGTCGCCGAACAGGCGTGCAGTACGATCGCCCGGCGCGCGGACCGGCCACTGGACGGGTTCGAGCGCGTCGTAATCGCTGCGCGTCATGCCCGCCAGGCCGGTGATGTCGAACACGCGGCGGGGCTGGCCGCCGACGCCGTTCCGCCAGCCCGACAGGCGCGCGTGCTCGTCGAAGATCTGGTGCGGCGACGTGAAATCGAAACCGGAAAAGCCCATCCGGCGCGCGACCTCGGAAACGATGTCCCAGTCGGGCCGCGCCTGGCCGGGCGCAGACAGGAAAGCGCGCTGGCGCGAGATGCAGCGCTCGGAATTGGTGACCGTGCCATCCTTCTCGCCCCAGCCCAGGGCCGGCAGCAGCACGTCGGCCAGCGCGTTCGTGTCGGTGCCCAGCACGATGTCGGACGCCACCACCAGCTCGCATTTTTCCAGCGCGCACCTGGCCTGGTCGGCATCCGGCAGGCTGACCAGCGGGTTGGTGGCCATGATCCACACCGCCTTCACGCGGCCCTCCTCGATCGCGCGGAACAGGTCGACCGCCTTCAGGCCCGGTTTGTCCGCCATGCGCGGCGCGTCCCAGAAAGCCTGCAGCGCGGCGCGCTGGCCGGCATCGTCCAGCTCCATGTGGGCCGCCAGCATGTTCGCCAGGCCGCCCACCTCGCGGCCGCCCATCGCGTTCGGCTGGCCGGTCAGCGAGAACGGCCCCATGCCGGGACGGCCGATGCGGCCCGTGGCCAGGTGGCAGTTGATGATGGCGTTGACCTTGTCGGCGCCGCTGGAGGACTGGTTCACCCCCATGGTGAAGGCGCTGACCGTCTTTTCGGTCCTGGCGAACAGTTCATAGAAGGCCAGCAGCTGCCGGTGGTCGAGTTTGCAGGCCCTGGCGACGTCGATCAGACTGCCGGCCTGCCCCGCCGCGTCCAGTGCATCGCCCAGGCCCGCGGTATGCGCTTCGACGAACGCGGCGTCGACCGCGCCGTGGGTCGCCAGGTAAGCCAGCAGCCCGTTGAACAGCCAGACGTCGCTGCCGATTTTAAGCGGCAGGTGCAGGTCGGCCAGGTCGCAGGTGGCGGTGCGGCGCGGGTCGATCACGACCACCTTCATCTGCGGCCGCGCCTCCTTGGCGCGCGCGATGCGCTGGTACAGGGTCGGATGGCACCAGGCCGCGTTCGAGCCGACCAGCACCACCAGGTCGGCCAGTTCGAAGTCCTCGTAGCAGCCGGGCACGATGTCCTCGCCGAAGGCGCGCTTGTGGCCGGCCACGGCCGAGGACATGCACAGGCGCGAATTGGTGTCGATGTTCGCGCTGCCGATATAGCCCTTCATGAGCTTGTTGGCGACGTAGTAATCCTCGGTCAGCAGCTGGCCGGAGACGTACAGCGCCACCGCATCCGGTCCGTGCTCGGCGATGATCTTTTGAAAACCGCCGGCCACCCTGGCGAGCGCCTCGTCCCAGGAGCTCTCGCGCAGCACCGATCCGTCACGCAGCATCGGCGACAGCAGCCGCCCTTCGAGCCCCACGGTCTCGCCCAGCGCCGAGCCCTTCACGCACAGCCGGCCTTGGCTGGCCGGATGGGCATCGTCGCCCTGGATGGCGAGCTGTCCGTCCTTGCCGACCTGGGCGCGCACGCCGCAGCCGACGCCGCAATAGGGACAGGTGGTACGCACGGCGGTGGGGATGGCGGACAGCTTCATGGGAGACTCCGGTTACGCGGCTGCCAGGGACTGCGCCTGGCCGAACAGCAGGTGGTTGCGGATGGAAGAGATGTCGGTGCGGTTCTGGATCAGCTCGAAGTACCAGGGTCCGTCGGCGACGTCGCCGTACAGCACCACGCCCAGCAGGCGGCGCCCGCCGACCACCAGGCGCTTGTAGACGCCGCCGCGGCGGTCGCGCAGCACCAGGTCTTCGCTGGCATCAGAGCCGACGATGTCGCCGGCCGAGTACAGGTCGACGCCCGTCACCTTCAGCTTGGTGGCGGTAGCCTGCTGCACGTAGCGGCGATGACCGGCGCCAGCCAGGTGGGCCGCGCAGACGCGGGCCTGGTCCCAGATCGGCGCCACCAGGCCGAAGGTGGCGCGGCGGTGCTGCACGCATTCGCCGACGGCGTAGACGCGCGGGTCGTAGGTCTGCAGGGTGTCGTCGACCACGATCGCGCGCTCCACGTGCAGCCCTGCCGCCTGGGCCAGCGCGACGTTGGGACGCACGCCGGCCGCCATCACCACCAGGTCGGCCGGGATGACTTCGCCGTCGGCCAGGCGCACCGACTGCACGCGGTCCTCGCCTTCGAGGGCGGCGGTCTGGCGGCTCAGCAGGATACGCAGGCCGCGCCGCTCCAGCGAGGCGCGCAGCAGCTCGGCCGCAGGCGCATCCAGCTGCTGGTTCATCAGGCTGGCGGTCACGTGCACCACGCTCACCTCCATGCCCCGGCGCAGCAGGCCGTTGGCGGCTTCCAGGCCCAGCAGGCCGCCGCCGATCACGACCGCGCGACCGCCCGTGCGCGCCGCCGCCAGCATGGCGTCGACGTCGTGCAGGTCGCGGAAACCGATCACGCCGCGCAAGCCATGGCCGGGCACCGGCACGATGAAGGGCTTCGAGCCGGTCGCGACCAGCAGGCGGTCGTAGGGCACGGCGAGGCCGGACGCCGCTTCCACGATGCGCCGCTGGCGGTCGATGCGCACGACCGGGTCGCCGGCGCGCAGGGTGACGCCGTTCGCCGCATACCACTCGCGCGTGTGCAGCATGATGTCCTCGACCGTCTTCTCGCCCGCCAGCACCGGCGAGAGCAGGATGCGGTTGTAGTTCCCGTGCGGCTCGGCGCCGAACACGGTGATGTCGTACATGTCGCGGTCCAGCTTCAGCAGTTCCTCGACCGTGCGCATGCCGGCCATGCCGTTGCCGATCACGACCAGCGAGGGCTTGTTCATCTCAGGCTCCCACCAGGACCTGGCCGTTTTCGACCCGCACCGGATAGCTCGACACCGAGTTGTGCGGCGCCTCGAGGCACTCGCCGGTGCGCAGGTCGAAATGCTGCTTGTAGATCGGCGAGGCCACCACGACGCGCTCGCCGATGCTGCCGACCAGTCCGCGCGACAGCACGGCGGCCTGCGAATTCGGGTCGAAGTTATCGATGGCGAACAGGTCCGGGGACTCGGCGCCGACGCGGAACACGGCCACCTGGCGTCCGTTCAGCAGCGCGCACACGCCGGTGTCGGGCACGATGCGGTCGAGGGGGCAGACAGGGTTCCATTGCTTGAGCTGGATATCGCGATGCATGATGGTTCTCCTCGATGGTTCAGGCAATACGGGTGATGGGGATGACGCGCGTGCGTTCGTCCGGGGTGGCCGGGCGCACCTGGCCGCGCTCCGGCATGAAGACCACGTTGTCGTCCACGCCTTCGCTGTTCACGAAAGAGCGGAAGCGCGCGCGCACCGCCGGGTCTTCGACCGCGTTCTTCCACTCGTCGGCATAGCTGTCGACCACGCGCTGCATGTCGGCTTCCAGTTCGGCGGCGATGCCCAGGCTGTCCTCGACCACCACCTGCTTCAGGTAGTCCAGGCCGCCCTCCAGGCTCTCCCTCCAGGTGCTGGTGCGCTGCAGGCGGTCGCCGGTGCGCACATAGAACATCAGGAAGCGGTCGACCAGCTTCACGACGGTTTCCTCGTCCAGGTTCGAGGCCAGCAGTTCGGCATGGCGCGGCTTCATGCCGCCGTTGCCGCACACGTAGAGGTTCCAGCCCTTGTCCGTGGCGATCAGGCCGACATCCTTGCCCTGGGCCTCGGCGCATTCGCGGGTGCAGCCGGACACGCCGAACTTGATCTTGTGCGGCGCGCGCAGGCCCTTGTAGCGGTTCTCCAGCGCGATGCCGAAGCCGATGCTGTCGCCGACGCCGTAGCGGCACCAGGTCGAGCCGACGCAGGATTTCACGGTGCGCAGCGACTTGCCGTAGGCGTGGCCGGATTCGAAGCCGGCCGCGATCAGCTCTTCCCAGATGAAGGGCAGCTGGTCGACCCGGGCGCCGAACATGTCGACCCGCGCGCCGCCGGTGATCTTGGTGTACAGGCCATACTTCTTGGCCACCTGCCCCACCGCGATCAGTCCGTCCGGCGTGACCTCGCCGCCCGGCATGCGCGGCACCACGGAATAGGTGCCGTCCTTCTGGATATTCCCGAGGAAGTAGTCGTTCGAATCCTGCAGGCTGGCGTGCTCGGGCTTCAGCACGAAGTCGTTCCAGGTCGAGGCCAGGATGTTGGCGGCGACCGGCTTGCAGATGTCGCAGCCCAGGCCCTTGCCGTGCTTGCCCAGCAGTTCGACGAACGACTTGATCTGGCCGACGCGCACCAGGTGGTGCAGTTCCTGGCGCGAGTACGGGAAGTGCTCGCACAGGTGGTTGCTGACGGCCAGCCCGGCTTTCGCCATCTCGGCCTTCATGATCTGGTTCACCAGCGGCACGCAGCCGCCGCAGGCCGTGCCGGCATTGGTGCAGGCTTTGACGGCCGCGATGTCGCAGGCGCCGCCCGCCACCGCCTCCGCGATCGCGCCCTTGCTGACCGCATTGCAGGAGCAGACCTGGGCCGTGGCCGGCAGCGCCTCGACGCCGATGCCCGGGCGGGCGCCGCCTTCGCTTTGCGGCAGGATCAGGAATTCGGGCGAGGCAGGCAGTTTCATGCTGTTGAGCGCCATCTGCAGCAGGTTGCCGTATTCCGCGGCGTCGCCGACCAGCACCGCGCCCAGCAGGCGCTTGCCGCAATCGGAGACGACGATCTTTTTATAGATGCGCTTGCGTTCGTCGCTGAACTGGAAGCTGCGGCTGCCTTCGGTATTGCCGTGCGCGTCGCCGATCGAAGCCACGTCCACGCCCATCAATTTGAGCTTGGTGCTCATGTCGGCGCCGGCAAACGTGCCTTGCTGGCCGAGCAGCGCGCGCGCCACGGTGCGCGCCATGTCGTAGCCGGGGGCGACCAGGCCGAAGGTCTGGCCATTCCAGGCCGCGCACTCGCCGATCGCATACACGTCCGGGTCGGAGCTGAGGCAGGCGTCGTCGATGGCGATGCCGCCGCGCGGGCCGAGCGCCAGGCCGGCGCTGCGCGCCAGCTCGTCTCGCGGGCGGATGCCGGCCGAGAACACGATCATGTCGGTCTCGAGGACGCTGCCGTCGGCGAACTCCATGCGGTGCGCGGCGGTCTCGCCGTCGACGATGCGCAAGGTGTTCTTCTGCGTGTGCACGGTCACGCCCAGCGCTTCGATATGCGAGCGCAGCATGCGCCCGCCCAGCTCGTCGACCTGCACCGCCATCAGGCGCGGCGCGAATTCGACCACATGGGTGTCGAGCCGCATGTCGCGCAGCGCCTTGGCGCATTCGAGGCCCAGCAGGCCGCCGCCGATCACCACGCCCGACCGTGCCGTCGAGCCGCAAGCCAGCATCGCTTCGAGGTCTTCGATGGTGCGGTAGACGAAGCAGCCGGCGCGTTCGCGGCCCGGTACCGGCGGCACGAAAGGCGATGAGCCGGTGGCGAACACCAGCTTGTCGTAGCCCAGCACCTCGCCGTCGGCCAGGGTGACGGTTTTCGCGGCGCGGTCGAGCGCCACGGCTTTCGCGTTCAGCTTCAGGCGCAGGCGCTCCGGGTGGCGTTCGAAAAAGCCCGGCGCCACCAGCGACAGCTCGTCGGCGCTGCGGCCGGCAAAGAATTCCGACAGGTGCACCCGGTCGTAGGCCGGACGCGGCTCTTCGCACAGCACCGTCACGTCGAACGCTGCCGCGCCGGCGTCGGCGTAGAGAGATTCGAGAAATTTGTGGCCCACCATGCCGTGGCCGATGACGATCAGTTTCATGATCCGTATTCCTTAAGCGGCGGCAGGCGCCGGGGTTTCTGCTGCGGCGGCGCCGAAGCGCACGCCGATCGCGCACAGGCTGGATACCAGCACCACGCCGCCGAGGATCATGAGCGTCTGGCGCACGTCGCCGGTGCCTTTCATGAGGAAGCCGGCCAGCACCGCGCCGACGTTGCCGCCCGCGCCGACGATGCCGGCCACGCCGCCCAGGGCCCTGCGGTTCACGAAGGGCACCAGGGCGTAGGTGGCGCCGCAAGCCATGTGGGTGCACAGGCCGAAGGACAGCATCGCGACGATCGCCGAGGCCACGCCGCCGGTCTGCGAGAACCACAGCAGGCCCAGGCCTTCGCCCACCATCAGGATGAACAGCAGGGTGACGCGGCTGTTCAGGCTACCCTTTGCTGCGGCCTTGTCGGACAGCCAGCCGCCGAGGGCGCGGGCGAACAGGGCCAGCAGGCCGAAGCTGCCGGCCGCCATCCCCGCTTCCTTCAGCGAGAGCTTGAAGTGGTCGACGTAATAGACGGCGGCGACGTTGTGGATGAACAGTTCGATGCCGAAGCAGGCGCCGTAGGTGACGAACAGCAGCCAGGCCCGGTAGTTGCGGCAGGCGTCGACGAAGCTGGCCCAGCCCCCCTTGCCGCCGGCTTCGAAAGGCAGGCCGGCCGCGCGCAGCTCGGCGTAATTCCCTTCCGGGCAATCCTGGGTGAACTTCCAGTAGGCCACCGCCACGATGAGCATCAGCACGCCCGGCACCAGCAGGGCCGCGCGCCAGCCCATGGTCTCGCTGACCCCGGCCATGACGATGGCGCCCATCAGCAGCGGCATCAGGGCCTGGGCCGCGCCGCCGCCGCTGTTGCCCCAGCCGGCCGAGGCCGCGTTGGCGGTACCGACCACGCGCGGGCCGAACATCACCGAGGTGTGGTACTGGGTGATCACGAAGCTGGCGCCGACCGCGCCGATCCCGAGGCGGAACAGCAGGAAGCTTTCGTAGCTCTGGGCCATGGCCACGCCCAGCACCGGAATGGCGCCGAGCGCCAGCAGGCCGGTATAGGTCTTGCGCGGACCGAAGCGGTCGCACAGCGGGCCGACCAGCAGGCGCACGAGGATGGTGATGGCGACCGCCGCGATGTTGATGTCCGCGATCTGCGCCATCGACAGGTGGAACTCGCCCTTGATGACCGGCATCAGCGGTGCGCAGGCGAACCAGGCGAAGAAGCAGACGAAGAAGGCCACCCAGCTCAGGTGGAAGGCACGCATCTGCGGCGTGTTAAAGGAAAACAGCTTGATCGAATTTGCTTTGCCGGCCATGATCGCTCCCGAAAAAAAGAAAGGCGTCCGCTGCCTGGCCGAACACATCGTGGATGTGACCGGGTGCAGCGGACGCCGTTGTCCTGTGTGCCGGTCCGCCTTTGGACCGGCTAAGTATTCATGGGATCGCCGTTGATCCTTGATGGGAGTGTTTGCAAGAGCCGTGCCAGAGACCTTTCCCCTTGGGGCGCCGGCCTGCACCCGGCGAATGCGCGCTATTGCGGTGCACCATGCCCGATAATGAGGCGCGGGCTTGCACCGTTCATGGGGAGATATAAGCGAGGGGATCGCGGCCGTTCCAGATCCGCCCGTCCATCAGCACCGACGAGCGCAGCAGGCCGGCGGGGGCGTCGACGCCCGCCATCCCGGCGGCTTCGCGGTACAGGTCGACCCGGTTGACGCGGGCGGCGACCGCCAGCCAGTCGGGATCCTCGCGCAGCAGGCCCCAGCGCCGGTGCTGGGTCATGAACCACATGCCGTCGGACAGCCAGGGGAAGTTGGCCTCCCCGCCCGCGTGGAAGCGCAGCGGATCGGGATCGTTCCAGCGCCGTCCGAGGCCGTCTTCGTAGCGGCCCTGCAGGCGCGCGGCGATCAGGTCGCGGCTGGCGTTCACCCAGGCCGGGCTGGCCAGGACCTCGGCCGCGGCGTCGCGGTGGATGGGCGACGCATCGAGCCAGCGCGCCGCCTCCAGCAGCGCCGCCACCAGCGCGCGGCAGGCCCGCGGATGGGCGTCGGCGAAGGCGGCGGTGGCGCCCAGGGCCTTGCCCGGATGGTCCGGCCAGATGTCCTGGCTGGCGGCCGCGGTGAAGCCGGCGCCGTCCAGCACCGCGCCTGCGCTCCAGGGTTCGCCCGCGCAGAAGCCGTCGATGTGCCCGGCCGCCAGGCTGGCCGCCATCTGGCCCGGCGGGACGGTCGCGGCCTGGATGTCGCGCAGCGGATCGATGCCGGCCGCCGCCAGCCAGTAATACAGGAACATCGCGTGGTTCCCGGTCGGGAAGGTGTGGGCGAAGGTGAGGCGGCGGCGGCTCTTGCGGATGTGGGTCGCCAGCGAGGGGCCGTCGCGCACGCCCTGCTCCGCCAGCGCGCGCGACAGCGTGATGGCCTGGCCGTTGCGCGACAAATTCATCAGCACCGCCATCGGCACGGCGCGCGTGCCGATGCCCGTCTCGACGCCGTATACCAGCCCGTACAGCACATGGGCCACGTCCAGGCTGCCATTGACCAGCCGGTCGCGCATGCCGGACCAGGAATGCTCCCGGCTGAGTTCGAGCTTGATGCCGTATTTTTCGTCCAGCCCGAGCACCGAGGCCATCACCAGCGGGGCGCAGTCGGTCAGGGGCATGAAGCCGGCGCGGATGCCGGTTTTTTCGGGACGCTCGCTACTCATAAAAGATCTTCCACATCGAGAATGCGCTGCGCCACCTCGCCCAGCTTCAGGTTCTTGTTCATCGCCATGCTGCGCAGCTTCTGGTAGGCCTGCTCTTCCGTCAGGCCGCTCCTGGCCATCAGCACGCCCTTGGCGCGGTCCACCAGCTTGCGGTCGGCCAGCTGGCGGCGGGTGCTCGATAGTTCGTCCAGCAGCCGGCGCTCGCGCCGGAAGCGCGCCAGGGCCACGTCCAGCACCGGCTTCACGCGCTCGGCCTGCAGCCCGGCCACGATATAGGCCGAGACGCCGGCGCCGAGGGCCGCATCCATGCTGGACGGGTCCTGATCGTCGGTGAACAGCACGATCGGGCGCGGATCGTCGCGGGTGGCAATCACGATGTGCTCGAGCACGTCGCGGGCGTCGGATTCGCTGTCGATGATGATCATGTCCGGCTGGATCTGGGCGATCCGCTCGGGCAGGAAGACATCGGCCGGCAGCGAGGCGACGATGTCGTAGCCGGACTCCAGCAACCCGATGCGCAGCGCCGTGTTGCGCCGGGCCTGGGCCGCCATGGCGTGTTCGCCGGCGCCGCACGCGGTATTGACCACGACGATGCGCAAGGTGCGCTGGACGGGGGATGGCGATTTCATGCCTTGGGAATATGCAAGTTCCGGGCCAGAGAGATATTTCCGAAATGCATAACAGAAGCAAAGACGGGCCGCAGTGCAAGTCGAACAAATATTCACAAAGCTGATCGAAGGAATCACAAACTAAAAGTTCCTTTATGTCTGAACTCTCCCTATACTGCACCGCAACAACAGAGATTTATCGGAGAACTTCATGAGCACCGCTACCATCATCCAGGCACAAGACAAAGGTCTGCGCCAGCAATTCGCCGACAGCATCGCCAAGATCCGCGACTTCGCGATCGAACTCTACGCCGCACACGGCGGCTGGATCGCCCAGAGCGAGACCCAGCGCGCCCAGAACAGCCGCGCCGAGCTGATGGCGCTGGCCGCCGCCGCCGAATCCCATAGCCCGGCCCTGTCGGCCGAACTGCGCCACTTCGCTTCCAAATAACAAGGACACCATCATGACCCCAGTCGAATACGTCACCGTCGCCATCTCGGCCCTGGCCATCGTCACCCGCATCGTGTTCTTCATCCGCAATCCGCACGTGACCACCCCGACCGAAATGTGGGCTGCCGATCACCCGCAGATGTGGCTGGCCGATCACCCGAAACTGAAAGAACTCAGCTAAGTTTCTTCAGTCGTCATCGTTCTCCGCGCCCGGCATTGGCCGGGCGTTGTCGTTTACGGACTTCGTACGTACGCAGGCGCGCGACGCCCCGCAGCGAATCCGCCCTCTCCGTTTGCCGGCTGCGCTAGAATGCCTTTTTGCAATTTCTACCCAGACCACAGATGCGCATTCCCGCTTCCGCTTCCGCTTCCGCTATCGCCGTCCTGGCTGCCCTGCTGGCCCTGCCCGGCGCTGCCGCCACCGGCGCCATCGCCGCCACCTCGACGCCCGTGACCCTCGACCAGGCCATGGCCAATCCGGACTGGATCGGCAATCCGGTCGAAACCGCATGGTGGAGCTGGGACGGCAAGCAGGTCCTGTACAAGCAGAAGCGCGCCGGCTCGCCGCTGCGCGACATCTACCAGACCGGCTTTCAGTCCGGCCTGAACAAGGCGCGCAAGGTCGAGGATGCGGAGCTTGCCAAACTGGATAGCGCGCTGGTGGTCTACAACCGCGAGCGCACCCGCGCCGCCTTCGTGCGCAACGGCGACCTGTTCGAGCGCGACCTCAGGAGCGGCGAACTGGTGCAGATCACCCGCAACAACGGCGTCGCCGTCAGCGCCCTGCAGTATGCCGCCGACGGCCGCGGCGTGCAGTTCCGCATCGGCGACGACTGGGGCGTCTGGGACCGCGCCAGCCGGCTGGTCTCGCCGGTCGCCACGGTGCGCGCGGCCAGGGAGCCGGGCGCCCAGGATGCGGATGCGCTGCGCGACATGCAACTGCGCCTGATCGCCACCCTCAAGCGCCAGAAGGATGAGCGCGACGCCAACCGCGAACGCGCCGAGGAAGAGCGCCGCACCGACCCGACCCGCGCGCCGGCCCCGGTCTACCTGGGCGACAAGCTGTCGATCGCGGCCACCCACCTGTCGCCGGACGGCCGCTGGCTGCTGGTCGTGACCGGGCCGAAGGATGGCGACAAGGGCCGCGTCGGCAAGATGCCGCGCTACGTGATGGAAAGCGGCTACGAAGAGACCTCGGACGAGCGCACCCGCGTCGGCCGCAAGGATCCGCACCCGCACGGCCTGAAACTGGTCAACCTGCTCACGCACGCGGTGAAGGACCTGTCCTTCGACGTCCTGCCCGGCATCAAGGACGACCCGCTGGCGGCCATGCGCGCCGAGCGCAAGCTCGATCCGCTCAAGGGCAACCGGCCGCTGAAGATCGGCTTCGACGGCGAGTCCGTGGTCTGGAGCGCGAACGGCGCGAATGCCGCCGTGATGCTGCGCTCGGTCGACAACAAGGACCGCTGGATCGCCACCGTCGACCTGCCGCGCGCCGCGCTCAAGCCGGTGCACCGCCTGAGCGACCCGGCCTGGGTCAATTTCGACAACAGCGATTTCGGCTGGCTGCCGGACGACGGCACCCTGTGGTACCTGTCGGAGGAAACCGGTTACTCGCACCTGTACACGCTGGACGCGTCCGGCCGCAGCCGCGCGCTCACGCAGGGCAAGTGGGAAGCCACCGACGTGGCCTGGTCGCTCGACGGCGCCACCGCCTGGGTCATGTGCAACCGCAAGACCCCGGGCGCCTACGAAGTCTGCGCCGTCAATGCCCGCGATGGGTCGACCCGCGAAGTCAGCAGCCTGGATGGCGGCGTCGAAGACTTCCGCCTGTCGCCGGACCAGCGCAGGCTGCTGGTGCACTACTCCGGCCCCTACCTGCCGCCGCAGATCGCGACCCTGCCCTCGCACGGCGGCGACGCGGTGAAACTGACCGATACCCGCAGCGCCGAATTCAAGGCCCACGACTGGATCCAGCCGCAGTTCGTGACCGTCCCCTCGACCCATGGCGCGGAACCGATCTGGTCCAAGCTGTACCGCCCGGCCCGGCTCGAGCCGGGCAGGAAGTACCCGGTAGTGATGTTCGTGCACGGCGCCGGCTACCTGCAGAACGTTTCGCACCGCTACACGCCCTACTTCCGCGAGCAGATGTTCCACAACCTGCTGGTGCAGAAGGGCTACGTGGTGCTGGACATGGACTACCGGGCCTCGAAAGGCTATGGCGTCAAGTGGCGCAGCGCGATCTACCGCCAGATGGGCCACCCGGAGCTGGAAGACTACCTGGACGGCGTGAACTGGATGGTCGCCAACGAGCAGGGCGACGCGAACAGGGTCGGCATCTACGGCGGCAGCTACGGCGGCTTCATGACCCTGATGGGACTGCTGCGCGCACCGGAAGTGTTCAAGTCGGGCGCCGCGCTGCGTCCGGTCAGCGACTGGACCACGTACAACCACGAGTACACGGCCAACATCCTGAACACCCCGGACATCGATCCGGAAGCCTACAAGGTATCGTCGCCGATCGAGTACGCGCAGAACCTGCAGGGCAACCTGCTGATCGCGCACGGCATGGTCGACGACAACGTGTTCTTCCAGGACTCGGTGCGCATGGCCCAGCGCCTGATCGAGCTGAAGAAGGATCACTGGGAACTGGCGCCGTATCCGATGGAGCGCCACTCCTTCGTCCAGCCCGAGAGCTGGTACGACGAGTACCGCCGCATCTACCAGCTGTTCGAGCGCACGCTCAAGCAGCCGGCGCCGCCTGCTGCACAGTAAGCGGTATCATCGAGGCGCCTCCGGGCGCCTTTTTCATCCTTGCCCCAGATCCCATGCCTTCAACAAGACTGCCGCCCTCCCTTCTCTTCCTTGCCCTGCTGCCCGCCGTTGCCCCGGCCCAGAACCTGCCCGAGACCGGGCAGCTCGATGCCGACAAGGTGCTGCAGTCGCGCTATGGCGGCGCCCCGGCGGCGGAGAAGACGGCGGAAAAGACAGCGGTAAAGGCGGCAGCAAAGGCGGCGGCCAAGGCGGCGCCGGGACCGGCTGCCGCGGAGGAAGCGGCGTCCGCACCGGCGCCGGCGGTCATGGACTGGGGCGACGGCATCACCGGCGTGGTGATCGAGGCCGAAGGCGGCGAAGCGAAGGCCGCGCTGCCCGTCACCTTCGGCCAGGTGTTCGCAGCGGGCGACCTGAAACGCACGGACACGCTGGTCGGCCGCCTGCCCGATGGCCGTACGGTGCCGCTGCAGGTCGACGTCAAGGCCACGCACGCGGACGGCTCGGTGCGGCACGCCGTCATCAGCGCGGTGCTGCCGGGCGCCGCCAGGGCCGGCGCGCAGGCGATGGCGCTGGTGAAGGCGAAGGACAAGCCCGCCAGGGCCGGGACGCCGGCTTCCGTGGCGGCCCTGCTCGACGCCGGTTTCACGGCCGCGGCCAGCGCCACCATCGACGGCCAGGCCTGGACCGCCTCCGCCGACAGGCTGCTGCGGCAGAAGCCCGAGCTCTGGCTCGACGGTCCGCTGGTGACGGAATGGCTGGTCTCGGCCCCGCTCAGGAACGACAAGGGCGAGGAGCATCCGCGCCTGAGCGCGCGCTTCGCCGTGCGCTGGTATCGCGCGCTGGGCAAGGCCCGCGTCGACGTCACCATCGAGAACGCCTGGGCCTTCCAGCAGGCGCCGCGCAACGAGACCTACGACGCCCGTATCCTCATTGGGGGCAAGCAGGCGTATGCGAAAACGGGCCTGGTCCACTTCAACCAGGCGCGCTGGCGCAAGACCTTCTGGTGGGGCGAGGTGCCCGAAGTGCACATCCGCCACGATACCGGCTACCTGATCGCCTCGCGCGCGCTGCCGAACTACGACCGCTCGGTGCGCGTCTCCGACCGTGCGCTGGCCGAGCTGAAAGCCAAGTGGAGCGGGCTGAAGACCGAACCGATGGGCATCGGCATGGCGATCGCCTACATGCCGACCACCGGCGGGCGCGACGACATCGGCCTGCTGCCCGGCTGGAGCGCGCTCTACCTGCTCAGCATGGACAGGCGGGCCAGGGAAGTCACGCTCGGCACCGCCGACCTGGCCGGCAGCTGGTCGATGCACTACCGCGACCGCGCCACCGGCCGGCCGGTCAGCCTGATCGACCACCCCTACATGACCGTCGCTGGCCACGCTTCCGATACGCGCAACCCGAAGACCGGCAAATCCGAAGCCTTCCCGCCCTGTCCCAAGGATGCCTGCAAGACGCCCTATGTCCACGACGTCTCGCACCAGGCTTCCTTCGCCTACCTGCCCTACCTGGTCACCGGTGACTTCTACTATCTGGAAGAGCTGGAATTCTGGGCGATGTACGACGTGTTCAACTCGAATCCCGGCTACCGCGAGAACATCAAGGGCCTGCTCAGGCCCGAGCAGGTGCGCGGCCAGGCCTGGGCCCTGCGCACGCTGGGCGAAGCGGCCTATGTCGTGCCGGACGGCGATCCGCTGAAGGACGACTTCCAGCGCATCCTGAAGAGCAACCTGGACTGGTACAACGCCGAGTACACCGACAACCGCAACGCCAACAAGCTCGGCGTCATCGTCAACGGCTACGCGCTCGGTTACAAGAACGGCACTGGGATGGCGCCGTGGATGGACGACTTCTTTACCGCCGCCGTCGGCCACCTCGCCGACCTCGGCTTCGATGGCGCCAAACGCCTGCTGGCTTGGAAGGCGAAATTCCCGATCATGCGTATGACGGCCCCGGAGGCCTGCTGGACAGACGCATCGATCTACGCACTAACCGTACGCGATTCGTCCACCTCGCCCTTCTACACGACGATGGAACAAGCCTGGAAGGCCAGCCATCCGCCCGAGGTTGCGAAGCTCCCTTGCGAGAGCGCCGAGCTGGCGCAGGCGCTCAAGCTCAAGCAGGGCGAAATGAGCGGTTATTCCTCAGCCGCCACCGGCTACCCCTCGAACCTGCAGCCGGCGCTGGCCTATGCGGCCGAGGTCGGCGGAGAAGCCGGACGCAAGGCCTGGAAACGCTTCATGGACCGCAGCGTCAAGCCGGATTACGGCACTGCGCCGCAGTTCGCGATCGTGCCTCGCAAGACGCAGCAGTAGCGCAGGCCCGCGCCGGTTCAGCCCACCGCAACGGGATCGAGGACGGATGGCCCGGACGGCGCGGCAGGCGCGAGGATGGCGGCGCGGATCGCAGCCGCCGGCGGCTTCTGGCGCGACTGGAAGCGGACCGTCCTGAAGCCGCCCTGCTCGAGGCGGCCGTCGCGCAGCTTGTCCCTGGCGGCCGAATGCGTCCTGTCGTCCAGTTCGACGACGGCGACGACTTCGCAGCGCCGGTTGCACACGACGTAGTCGATCCGCTTCTGCGCGATGCGCAGGCGGTCGTCGTGCGCCCGCTTCCTGTCGGTGCTGGCGGATTCGAGCAGCGCCGACATCGCCACCTGGGGGAAGATGTAATGCTCGGGCAGGGCCGCGACGAGCCGGCCAAAGAATTCCATCTCGTTATCGCTCATGAGGGCGCGGCCCCTGTACTTCGCATCCGGCGCCCGCTTCCCCGCGCGCGCGCGCACGGGCTTGATGAACAGGACGCACAGCGCCAATGCGACGGCGACAGGGATGAGAAGTTTCATGGTCAATCTTTACCAGCCTGGATTCGAGGATCGACAGCATAGCAATTCTTGACGCTTGGAAATCCTCGCTTTGTCACAAGGCCGGACTACTGCGTTTTTGCGCCGGCCTCGAACCACGCCGCCACCTGGGCCCGCTCGGCATCCGTCATGTTCGTCATGTTCGCCAGCGGCATCGCCTTCAGCTGCACCGCCTGCTGGTAGATGCGCTGGGCGTTCTGCTCGATGCCGTGCGCATCGTCCAGCATCACCCCGGCGGGGGCGGTGGCGAAGCCGGCTTGCGTGGGATGCGCGGCATGGCAGGACACGCAGCGCTGCCGGATGATGCCCTGCACCGCCGCAAACTGCACGCTGGCGTCGGCGCCGGCGTTCGTCGCGGCGCTTGCCGCCGGCGGTTTCGGCGCGATCGCCACGGCGACCGCCAGCAGCAGGAGCACGCCCACGGCCGGGTACTTCCATTCGACGCGGCCCTTGTGGCGCAGGTTGAAGAAGTGGCGGATGAAGACCCCGGCCAGCATGATCCCGGCCAGCACCGCCCAGGCGTGCTCGTGGCGGTAGGTCATGGCGAAGTGGTTGCTGATCATGATGAACAGCACCGGCAGCGTGAAGTAGTTGTTGTGCACGCTGCGCTGCTTGCCGCGGATGCCGTAGACCGGGTCGGGCTTGTGGCCGGCGATCATCGCATCGACCATCCTGCGCTGCCCGGGGATGATCACCATCGCCACGTTGGCGACCATGATGGTGCCGATCATCGCGCCCACGTGGATGTAGGCCGCGCGTCCGCTCAGCCAGTGGGTCAGCACCCAGGCCGCGCCGCTCAGGAACACGAACATCACGGCGCCGAAGGCCAGGTCGTGCTTGCCCAGCTTCGAGCGGCACAGCAGGTCGTAGACGACCCAGGCCAGCACCAGGCTTCCCAGGCCGATGCCGACCGCCTGCCCGGTCGAGAGATCGGCCACGCCGCGGTCGACCATCATCGCCTGGGCGTTGAAGTAGTAAACGATGGTGAGCAGCGCAAAGCCCGACAGCCAGGTCGAATACGCTTCCCACTTGAACCAGTGCAGTTCCTTCGGCAGCTCGGCCGGCGCGACCAGGTACTTCTGCGGGTTGTAGAAGCCGCCGCCGTGCACCGCCCACAGCTCGCCGGCCACGCCCTTCTTCGCCAGTTCGCCGCCCGGCGCCGGCGGCCGCAGGGAATTATCCAGCCAGACGAAATAGAAGGAGGCGCCGATCCAGGCGATGCCCGTGATGACGTGCAGCCAGCGCACCAGCAGGTTCATCCATTCGAGGCCATAGGGAAGCAGGTATTCCATGAACATCCTTTGTAGAGACGACTAAACAAGATAAACCGCTTTCCATTTATTCAACATCAAAAATACCGTATATTTGACATACGCGCACGCATATACGAAGCCTTTTGATGAGCAGCCTTCCCCAGCACCTCGACCTGCACCTGATCCGCATACTCTACCTGTTGCTGGTGGAGAAGAACGTATCGCGCGTGGCCCTCAAGCTGAACCAGCCCCAGCCCTCGATCTCGGCCTCGCTGCGCAAGCTGCGCGAGCTGACCGGCGACCCGCTGCTGGTGCGCGGCGCGCGCGGCATGGTGCCGACCCAGCACGGCGAGAGCCTGCTCAAGCCGGCCAAGCGCATCCTCGACGAGACCGAGAGCCTGTTCATCCGGAAGTCGCCCTTCGTGCCCGAGCAGGCCGCGCGCACCTTCCATATCGCCGCGCCCGACTACCTGGACACCCAGTTCCTGCCCGGCGTGGTCGCCGGCATCCGCCGCGACGCGCCCAACAGCAAGGTCTCGATCCACCACCTCGGGGCCGGCACCGACTACCTGCGCATGCTGTCGGACGGCGAGATCGACCTGGTGATCGCCAACTGGGATGAGCCGCCCGCCCACCTGCACATCTCCAAGCTGTTCGAGGACCCGATCATCTGCACCATGCGCGCCGACAGCGCCTACGCGCGCCGTACCGCCAGCGATGCGATGTCGCTCGAGGACTACCTCGGCCTGCCGCACGTGGCGCCGTCGCCGATGCTGCCGGGCTACCACGGCGTGATCGATTCCTTCCTGGAGCGCGAGGGCCTGCAGCGCAAGGTGGCGGTCGAGTCGCCCTACTTCGGCCTGATTCCCTACATGCTGACCCAGACCGACCTGGTGCTGACCACCGGCCGCCAGTTCATCCGCTTCTACGAAAAGACGCTGCCGCTGAAGAGTTTCACGGTGCCGCTCAAGTTCCCGCCGATGCGCTTCTACCAACTGTGGCACCAGCGGGTGCACCAGTCGGCGGAGCACAAGTGGCTGCGCGACCAGGTGATGGCAGCGGCGAAGGCCTTGCTCAAGCAGTAACCCAATTTGGCGCACGGACGCACCAATGCGGTGCTCCTGCCCGCTAATGGGGCAACGCACCCTGCCCGCGCATGAGGGATGCATGGGCGCCCCAAATTGGAACGCAAATTGCTACCAAGAAGTGCTCACGCCACTTGCGTGCACTTTTTTGGAAAATTTTTGCATGGATGCCTACAAAACCGGCGCCGACGCGCTCTTCATCCTGCTCGGCGGGATCATGATCCTGGCGATGCACGCCGGCTTCGCCTTCCTCGAACTGGGAACGGTGCGCCGCAAGAACCAGGTCAACGCCCTGGTCAAGATCCTGATCGACTTTGCCGTCTCGACCATCGCCTACTTCTTCGTCGGCTATGGCATCGCCTACGGCATGCACTTCTTCGGCGCCACCTCCACGCTGGTGGCGAAGAACGGTTATGAGCTCGTCAAGTTCTTCTTCCTGCTGACCTTCGCGGCGGCGATCCCGGCCATCATCTCGGGCGGCATCGCCGAGCGCGCCAAGTTCCATCCGCAGATGGCGGCCACCGCCCTGCTGGTCGGATTCGTGTATCCCCTGTTCGAGGGGATCGCCTGGAACAACCGCTTCGGCATCCAGGACTGGCTGCAAGTGACCTTCGGCGCGCCCTTCCACGACTTCGCCGGCTCGGTGGTGGTGCACGCGGTGGGCGGCTGGGCCGCGCTGCCGGCGGTGCTGCTGCTGGGGGCGCGCCGCGGCCGCTACGCCAAGGACGGCCGCATCGCCGCCCACCCGCCGTCGAACATTCCCTTCCTGGCGCTGGGCGCCTGGATCCTGACCGTGGGCTGGTTCGGCTTCAACGTGATGAGCGCGCAGACGCTCGACAAGATGAACGGCCTGGTGGCCGTGAATTCCCTGATGGCGCTGACGGGCGGCACCCTGGTCGCCTTCGTCATGGGCCGCAACGACCCGGGCTTCGTCTACAACGGACCGCTGGCCGGCCTGGTGGCGGTATGCGCCGGTTCGGACCTGATGCATCCGCTCGGCGCGCTGGTCACCGGCGCGATCGCGGGCGGCATCTTCGTGTCGCTGTTCACGCTGGCGCAGAACCGCTGGAAGATCGACGACGTGCTCGGCGTGTGGCCGCTGCACGGCCTGTGCGGCGCCTGGGGCGGCATCGCCGCCGGCATCTTCGGCAGCCTGGCGCTGGGCGGCCTGGGCGGCGTGTCGCTGGCCTCGCAGCTGATCGGCACGCTGCTCGGCATCGTCATTTCCGGCCTGGGCAGCTGGATCGTCTACGGTGTACTGAAGAAGACGGTCGGCCTGCGCCTCGACGCCGAGCAGGAATTCGACGGCGCCGACCTGTCGATCCACCGCATCAGCGCCACCCCGGAACGCGAAACCACCTTCCAATAAAGGCGCTCCTATCCCATGAGGGAGGCGCCGAACATGGCCAGCACCGCCACCGCCATCACGGCGGTGCACAGCCAGCCGAGCAGGCGCAGCCTTCCCGAGATCTTCAGCGCGCCCATGATCTTCTCGCTCGAGGCCACCGCCATCATGATCACCATGACCGGCACCGCGATCACGCCGTTCAGCACCGCGCTCCAGTAAAGCGCCTTGATCGGATCGAGCGGGACGAAGTTGATGCCGACCCCGGCCAGGGTGGCGACGATGATGATGGCGTAGAACTTGCGCGCCGCCGAAAACTTGCTGTCGAGGCTGCTTTTCCAGTGGAAGGTGCCGGCCATCGCATAGGCGGCCGAGCCGGCCAGTACCGGAATCGCCAGCAGGCCGGTGCCGACGATCCCCGCCGCGAACAGCACGAAGGCCAGCTCGCCGGCGACCGGCTTCAGCGCCGACGCGGCCTGGGCCGAGGACTGCAGGTCATGCACGCCGTGCGTATGCAGGGTCGCCGCGGTGGTCAGCATGATGAAGAAGGCGACCAGGTTCGATACCGCCATGCCGACCAGGGTATCGAAGCGGATGCGCCGGAACTGGGCCTCGACCTGCCCGGGCGCGCGCCGCAGCGGCTGCGCATCGTCGTCCGCGCGCAGCTCCTCGACTTCCTGCGAAGCCTGCCAGAAGAACAGGTAGGGACTGATGGTGGTGCCGAACACCGCGACCACGGTGGTCAGGTATTCCCTGTTCCATTCCGGATGCGGCCAGACCAGGGAACGCAGCACCTCGGCCCAGGGCACGCGCACCACGAACACGGTGGCGACATAGGCCAGCAGGACGAGGGTCAGCCATTTCAGCAGGTTGACGTAGCGCTGGTAGGGAACGAACACCTGCAGCAGCACCGACAGCACGCCGAAAGCCACCGCGTAGTAATGGGCCTTGCCGGGAGCGACCAGCGCCATCGCGTCGCCCATCGCCGCGATGTCGGCCGCGATATTGATGACGTTCGCGACCAGCAGCAGGCCGACGATCAGCCACACCAGCCGGCGCGGCGCGAAGCGCTGCAGGTTGGTGGCCAGGCCACGTCCGGTGACCCGGCCGATGTGGGCGCTGATGACCTGGATCGCCGCCATCAGCGGATAGGTGAGCAGCAGGGTCCACAGCAGGTTGAACCCGAACTGGGCGCCGGCCTGCGAATACGTGGCGATGCCGCTCGGGTCATCGTCGGCAGCGCCGGTGATCAGGCCCGGGCCCAGCTTCGAAAGCCAGGCCGAGGCTTCCGGAGAAGGCTTGTCGGTGTCCTTAAAGTCCATGGCCCGATCATGCGCGCAGGCGACGGCTGCATCCGTTCGCTTGCGCACGCAACTATATGCCCCACAAATTTATTGATCGACGCCAACCCGGTCCCCCGCGCGCCGATCCGTGCAAGAATATGAACCTTCAGGCGGCAAGACGGTATTCACCGAAAAAGGGAGACCGGACACGTGGACGAGCTGGCGAATGCGCGGCCTGATGGCGAAGCGAACCTGGTTGGCCGGATTGCGGCCGGGGACCGTCATGCTTTCGAAATCCTGTACCGGACCTACTTTCCGCGCCTGACGCGCTTCCTGCACCGCATGACGCGCAGCGCGACCACGATCGAGGAGATCGTCAACGACACCATGCTGGTCGTGTGGCAGCGGGCCGCGACCTTCGACGGCACCTGCAAGCTGTCGACCTGGGTGTTCGCGATCGCCTACCGCAAGGCCTGCAAGGCGCTGCATGGCCTCGACGAGCCGCTGGACGCTTATCCGGACAGCTGCGAAAGCGCCGCGGACTGCCAGCCGGAATGGCGCTTCGAGCAGCAGCGCCTCGGCCATGCGCTGGACGCCGCGCTCGCCACCCTGCCGCTGGAGCAGCGCGCCACCTTCCAGCTGACCTTCTATCACGACATGGGTTACGCGGAGATCGCAGATATCATGGAATGCCCCGTCAACACAGTGAAGACACGCCTGTTCCACGCACGCCGGCGCCTCGCCGCGCGCCTGGGAAGGCAGCTGGAGGGCAGGACATGAGCCTCGACGACGACGTCTTCGCCCGCGAGCACCGGGACGCGCAGGAAGCCCTGCCCTGGCTCGACAACGGCGCCCTGGGCGGCGCCGAGCAGGAGCGGCTGCGCGCCCACCTGCGCGCCTGCGCCTGCTGCCGCGACGATCTCGCGCTGCTGCAGGCGGTGCGCGCCGCCGGCCCCGGACCCGCGCCCGACTGCGATCCCGAGCGCGCCTGGGCGCGCATGCTGCCGCGTCTCGACGCCCCGCCTGCGCCGGCCGCGTCCCCGCCCGGCCCGACGCCGGCCGACGCGCCCGCACGCCGCCACACGCCCCCCGCCGCCAACGACCGCAGCTGGCTGCGCGTCGCCGTGGCCCTGCAGTGCTGCCTGATCGCGGTGCTGGCGGCCCTGCTGCTGCGTCCGGACGAGGGCGCGCGCTACCGCGGACTCGGGGCGCCGGCCGTCGCCGAGGCCGGCCTCGTGGTCGTGTTCCGCCCGGAGACGCCGGAACGCGAACTGCGCCGCATCGTGCGGGCCAGCGGCGCCCGCGTGGTGGGCGGCCCGACCGCCGCCGACGCCTGGCTGCTCGCGCTGCCGGAAGGCGGCGACGCGGCCCGCGCCCTGCCCCGGCTGCGCGCCGAACCCGCCGTCGTGCTTGCCGAAACGCTCGGCGCGGAGGGCCGGCCTTGAAACGCCTGTTCGCCGCCCTGCTGTCGCTGCTGCTGGCCTGCTGCGCCCTGCCCTGCGGCGCCCAGGACCGGGAAGGACAGGCGGCGCCCTCGCGCCAGGTGCTGGTGATGCTGCGCATGCCGCCCCAGCACTTCCGGCCGGACAGCAGCTATGGCGGCGGCTATGCCGACGACGCCACCCGCGCCGCGCGGCGCCGCCAGGCCAGCGAACTGGCGGCCGCCCATGGCCTGACGGTGGTGGACGACTGGCCGATGCCGGCGATCGGCATCGACTGCTTCGTGATGGAAGATGGGAGCGGCGTCCCGCTCGAGCGCGTGCTCGATGCGCTGGCCCACGATCCGCGCGTGGCCTGGGCCCAGGCCGTCAATGCCTACCACGGGCTGGCGGGCGGCGCCGACCCGCTGTATCCGATGCAGCCGGCCGCGCGCACCTGGCGCCTTTCCGAGTTGCAGCGCATCAGCACCGGGCGCAAGGTGACGGTGGCGGTGATCGACAGCGGCGTCGACGGCGGCCATCCGGACCTGGCCGGGCAGCTCGCGCTGCGCCAGAACTTCGTCGACACCGTGCCCGACGCCGCCGAAGCGCATGGCACCGCGGTGGCCGGCATCATCGCCGCGCTCGCCGGCAATGGACTCGGCATCGCCGGCATCGCGCCGCAGGCCAGGCTGATGGCGCTGCGCGCCTGCTGGGAGACCGTGCGCCATGACACCCTCTGCAACAGCTTCACGCTCGGCAAGGCCCTGCATTTCGCACTGCTGAACGGCGCCCGGATCATCAACCTCAGCCTGGGCGGGCCGGCGGACCGCCTGCTGCAGAGCCTGATCGACGCCGCCCTGGCGCGCGACATGGCGGTGATCGCCGCGGTCGACCCGCAGCGCGCCGACGGCGGCTTCCCCGCCTCGCACCCCGGCGTGATCGCGGTGACGCAGGAAGACGACCGGCGTTTCCTGCCGGCCGGGGCCGTCCGGGCGCCGGGCGCCGACATCCCGGCTACCTTGCCGGGCGCGCGCTGGGGTCTGGTGTCCGGCTCCTCGTACGCGGCGGCGCAGGTGGCCGGGCTGGCCGCGCTGGTGAGCGAACTGCGTCCCGGCGCCACGCCGCGTCAGCTGCGGGGCATGCTCGCGTCCGCGCCGCGTACGGTCCGGGTCGCGCACGATGCCGGTACTGGACGGGAGCAAGCTGGTAGCATAGACGCATGCGCGACCATTGCTCGCGCCGCCGGAGCATGCGTGTGCCAATGCCGAACGACCGCCGCCGCGACAGCCAATGCATCCCCTTAGCCCGCGGCGTGCGCGCCGTCGCCTGCCTTTGTCTTGCCTGTACGGCCGCGCCGGCCGCTGCGCAGACCAGCGGCAGCCTGGCGCTGGTGTCCGAGTACACGGTGCGCGGTATCTCCCTGAGCGCCGGCCATCCAGCCCTGCAATTGCGCATCGACCATGACCTGGAAAACGGCTGGTATGCGGGCGGCTTCGCCTCGCCGGCGACGCTGGGCGAGCGGGACCAGACGCAGCTGATCGTCTACGGCGGCCGCGCCGGCCGGCTGGCCTCCGGCCTGGGCTGGGATGCCGGCATCAGCCGCAGCGCCTTCCTGCGCGACCACCGCTACGACTACACCGAATTCCATGCCGGCCTGGCGCTGGACCGCGCCAGCGCGCGCCTGTTCCTGTCGCCGGCCTACTACGGCGGGGAGCGCACCGCCTACCTCGACCTGAACGCCTTCCAGCCCCTCGACGAGCAGCTCAGGCTGACCTTCCATGCCGGCCTGCTGCACGGCTTGGGCGGCTATGCCGAGTCGCATAACCGGGCCGACCTGCGCATCGGCCTGGCGTCCACCATCGGCGACTGCACCGTGCAGGTCGGCCTGCAGACCCTGCTGCGCGCGGACGACGGCGCACCGCGCGCCCACGCCCTGAGCGGCAGCGCCAGCATCCGCTTTTGATTGAACTTATTTGAACTTCCAAGGTCCACACTGGCATTAACGGATGCCCTTCCTTTGACTGTCCTGACAGGAGCAATCATGAGCATCCATTCCAGAGCGACCGCCTGCCTCAGGGCCGGCCTGTTCGGCGTCAGCCTGGCTGCCGCCCTCGTATCCTGCGGCGGCGGCGGCGGCGATGGCGGCGGCTCGACGCCGACCATGCCGCCGGTGGCCGTCACGCCCAGCATCGCCAGCACCTTCGCCACGCGCTCGCTGGTGGGCGACGTCGGCACCGCTGCGGACCATACGGATGCCAAGCTCGTCAACGCCTGGGGGATCGCGTTCAACCCGACCGGCTTCGTCTGGGTGGCGAACAACGGCAGCGCGACCTCGACCCTGTATGACGGCAATGGCGTGCCGCAGACCCTGGTGGTCGCGATCCCGCCCGGCGCCAGCGGCGCCACCGCCAGCCCGACCGGCATCGTCTTCAACGGCAACCCCGGCTTCCAGGTGACGCAGAACGGCGCAAGCGGCAACAGCGCCTTCATCTTCGCCGCCGAGAACGGCACGCTGTCGGGCTGGTCGCCGGGGGTCAACCGCACCAACGCGATCGTGGCGGTCGATAACGGCGCCGGCGGCGCGGTGTACAAGGGCCTGGCGATCGCCAGCTTCGGCGGCGTCAACTATGTGTATGCGGCCGACTTCCGCAACGGCGTGGTCGACGTCTACGACAGCAACTGGCGCCGGGCGGCCCTGCCCGGCAACTTCACCGACCCGAACCTGCCTGCCGGCTACGCGCCCTTCGGCATCCAGGCCCTCGGCGGCCGCATCTACGTGGCCTATGCGCTGCGCACGGCCGGCAGCATCGACGAGACCAAGGGCGACGGACGCGGCATCGTCGACGTCTTCGAGGCCAGCGGCGTGCTGGTGCGGCGCCTCGTCACCGGCGGCGCGCTGAACGCGCCCTGGGGCATGGCGATGGCGCCGGCCAACTTCGGCGACGCCAGCAACATGCTGCTGGTGGGAAATTTTGGCGATGGAAAAATCAATGCCTACAAGGCCGACAGCGGCGAGTTCGCCGGCACGCTGTCGAAGGCCGACCACACGCCGATCGTCATCGACGGCCTGTGGGGCATCGCCTTCGGCAACGGCGTCAGCAACCAGCCGACCAATACCCTGTTCTTCGCGGCCGGTCCCGCCGACGAGGCGCACGGCCAGTACGGCCGGATCGACCTGCAGTGACAGGATCGGCGCAGGAAGCCGCTACACGCTGGCCGTGGTTTCCGCGGCGCCGCGCTGGCCCACCGCCTGCACGATGTGGGCCACCAGCGAGCCCGGTTCGACCGGCTTGGCGAGGTAGTCGTCGAAGCCGGCCTGCAGCGCCTTGCTGCGGTCGTCCTGGCGCGTGAACGCGGTCAGGGCGATGGCCGGGATGGCGCCGCCGGCGCCTTCCGAACGGCGCCGGATGCGGCGCATCAGCTCGAAACCGTCGACGTCGGGCATGCCGATGTCGCTGACGATCACGTCCGGCCGCTCGCGCTCCAGCAGTGCGAGGGCCGTCCCCGCATTCGGCGCGGCCATGATGGACGCGCCGCTGTGCTGCAGGATCTGCTGCAGCACGTCGAGGGTGTCCGGCGCATCGTCCACCAGCAGCACCTTGACGCCGGCCAGCTCGCCCTGCCCCGCCGGGGCGGCGGCGGCGACGGCCGGTTCGGGCGGCGCCGGCGTCACGGCTTCCGGCGCGGCCAGCGGCAGGCGCACGGTGAAGGTGGTGCCGGCATGCGTGCCCTGGCTGGAGACGGCGATGGTCCCGCCATGCAGTTCGACCAGCTGCCGTGCGATCGACAGGCCCAGGCCCAGGCCGCCGTGCTTGCGGCTGATCGACGCGTCCTGCTGACGGAAGCGGTCGAACACATGCGGCAGGAAATCGGGCGCGATGCCGATGCCGGAATCGACCACGCGGATCACGATGTCGTCGCCGTCGCGGCCCAGCATCACCTGCACCATGCCGCCGGCCGGCGTGAACTTCACCGCATTCGACAGCAGGTTCCACATCACCTGCTGCAGGCGGGCGGGGTCGCCCAGCACGGTCCAGCGCATTCCTCCCGGCCTGCGTTCGACATCCACGCGCAGGTCGATGCGCTTGGCCACCGCGGCCGGGTGCACGGTGCCGAGCGCCGCCTCGACCACCTTCTCGGGGTCGATCAGCTGCACGTCCAGGCGCAGGTTGCCGGAGTTGATGCGGCTCATGTCGAGCAGATCGTCGATCAGCTGGCCCTGGGCGCGGGCATTGCGCTCGATGGTCTGCAGGCCGCGCCTGAGCGTCTCCTCGTCCTTGGCGCCGCGCTGGAGCATGCTGGCCCAGCCCATCACCGCGTTGAGCGGCGTGCGCAGTTCGTGCGAGAGGGTGGCCAGGAATTCGTCTTTCAGGGCGCTCAGGCGCTCGGCTTCGTCGCGCGCCGCGCGCTCGCGCATGAGCAGTTCCTGGCGCTCGGCGGCGATGGCTTCCGAGATCTCCAGCACGCGCGCATTCGCTTCCAGGCGCGCATTGAACAGCGAGGCCAGCAGGGCGAAGCCGAGCACGCCGAAGGTCGCGATCACGACCAGGGTCGCCAGCCCGTCATGGTTGACGCCGCTGCGTGCGGCCATGCACACGCTGTCCAGCGGGAAGCTGGCGGCCGCCATGCCGGTATAGTGCATGCCGGCGATGGCCGCGCCCATCACCACCGCCGCGCCAATGCGCGCCAGCCACACGTGCGGTACGTTGCGGCGCAGGCGGAAGGCGATCCACATCGCCAGGCCGGAGGCCGCGATGGCGATCAGGACCGACAGCGCGAACAGCCAGGGATCGTAGACGATGCCTGGCTCCATGCGCATGGCGGCCATGCCGGTGTAGTGCATGGCATTGATGCCGAGGCCCATCAGGACGGCGCTGACCGCCAGGCGCTTCGGCCCCAGTTCCGCGCGGCTGACCTGCCACAGCGCCAGGCAGGAGGCGGCGATCGGCAGCAGCAGCGAGACCAGGGTCAGCGGCAGGTCGAAGGCAATCGGGATCGGCAGGCGGAAGGCGAGCATGCCGACGAAGTGCATGGCCCAGATGCCCGAGCCCATGGCGATGGCGCCGCCGCCCACCCAGGCGGCGACGGCGCGGCCGCGCGATTCGCTCACGCGGGCCGCCAGGCTGAGCGCCGCGTAGGAGGCGACGATCGCCACCAGGATCGAGGCGAGGACCAGCGGGGTTTCGTAGTGTCCAGTCAGCATCGGCATATTTACCTTGGGGGACTGAAAACCCAAGTATGCTACGACTTCCCCAGGTTAGGCGACTCGGGAAACATCCTGAACAGAATTGTTACCAACGTGCAACAAATTCGCCTGCCGCGCCGGGCGCCGGTATGCTAGCCGGCCACGACCCCTGCCCGCTCCAGCATCGCGTGCAACAGCACGTTGCAGCCGGCTTCCAGGTGGCCGGGCTGGGCGTCCTCGATTTCGTTGTGGCTGATGCCGTCCTTGCAGGGCACGAAGATCATGCCGGCCGGCGCCAGGCGCGCCACGTAGATCGCGTCGTGGCCGGCGCCGGACACCACGTCCATGGTCGAATAGCCGAGCTTTGCGGCGGCGTTGCGCACCGCGCCCACGCAATCCGGGTGGAAGGGACAAGGCGGATAGTAGGACACGCGCTCCAGCGTGACGCCCAGGCCGGTTTCCGCGCGCGTCCGGTCGACGAAGGCCGTCATCTCCTCGTGCATGGTATTCAGCAGTTCGTCGTTCACGTTGCGCAGGTCGATGCTGAACTTGACCCGTCCCGGGATCACGTTGCGGCTGTTCGGGAACACCTGCACCATCCCGACCGTGCCGCGGCCGTAGGGTGGATAGCGGTTCGCGAGCGCCACCGTCTCCTGCATGATGCGGGTCGCGACCTGCAGCGCGTCGCGGCGCAGGTGCATCGGGGTCGGGCCGGCATGCGCTTCCATGCCTTCCACCGTGCAGTCGTACCAGGACAGGCCCATCACGGCCGGCACCACGCCGATCACCTTGTCCGCATCCTCCAGCACCGGGCCCTGCTCGATATGGGTTTCGAAGTAGGCGCCGATCGGGTGCTCGCCCGGCGTCTGCGCGCCCTGGTAGCCGATCCGCGCCAGCTCCTCGCCGACGCTGATGCCGTCGACGTCGCGCGCCGCATACGCCGTCTCCAGGCTGAAGGCGCCGCAGAACACGCCGGAACCCATCATCACCGGCACGAAGCGCGAGCCTTCCTCGTTGGTCCAGAACGCGACCTCGATCGGCGCCTCCGTACGGATTTGCAGCTCGTTCAGGGTGCGCACCACCTCGAGCCCGGCCAGCACGCCGTAGTTGCCGTCGAACTTGCCGCCGGTCGGCTGGGTGTCGATGTGGCTGCCGGTGACGATCGGCGGCAGCGCCGGGTTCGCGCCTTCGCGGCGCATGAAGACGTTGCCGATCCTGTCGACGGTGATGGAGAGGCCGGCATCCTTCCCCCACTGGACCACCAGGTCGCGGCCCTGGCGGTCGAGATCGGTGAGGGCAAGGCGCTTGACGCCGCCCTTGTCGGTGGCGCCGATTTTCGCCAGGTCCATCAGGGAGTTCCAGAGGCGGGGGCCGTTGATGCGGAGTTCGTTCATGGATGGGTCCTCATGGTTATCACAATGCCGGCAGAACCTGGGGTCCCGCCTGCGCGGGGGCGACGGTTCGAGCGATGGCGGCGCTATTCGCGTTCAGGCTGCGGTGGTTGCGGTGAATGCGGGACGCTCGACATATCGTCCCGCCCCCTCTTCCGCGCGCAGCTCGCCGTTCGCGAAGACCAGCTTCCCGGCCGCCACCGTATGCGTCGGCACGCCGCGCACGGTCCGTCCTTCGAAGACATTGAAGCCGCCCTTCGAATGCTGGGTCGCGGCGGACAGGGTGCGGCTGCCTTCCGGGTCCCACACGACGATGTCCGCGTCCGCGCCGGCCTGGATCACGCCCTTGCGGGGGTAGATGTTGAAGATCCGGGCCGCATTGGTGGACGTGACGCCCACGAACTCGGACGGGGTCAGGCGGCCGGTATTCACGCCGGCGTCCCAGACCACGGCCATGCGCTCTTCGACGCCGCCGCAGCCGTTCGGGATGCGCGTGAAATCGTCGGCGCCCATCGCTTTCTGCTCGGCGCAGAAGGTGCAGTGGTCGGTGGCGGTGGTGTGCAGGTTCCCGCCCTGCAGGCCCTGCCACAGCGCGGTCTGGTGGTGGCTGGAGCGGAACGGCGGGCTCATCACGAAGGCGCGTGCGAAGGCCGGATCGGGATTCGTGTAGACGCTGTCGTCGATGACCAGGTGGCCGGCCAGGGCCTCGCCGTAGACGCGCTGGCCGTGCGCGCGGGCGCGCTGGATCGCCTCCAGCGACTCGACGCAGGACACGTGGACGATGTAGACCGGGGTGCCGAGCACGCCGGCGATGGCGATCGCGCGGTTGGCCGCCTCGGCCTCGACCGCCGGCGGGCGCGACAGCGGATGCGCCTCGGGACCGCGGATGCCCTTGGCCAGCAGCTCGCGCTGCAGCTGGTAGACCAGTTCGCCGTTCTCCGCATGCACGGTCGGGATCGCCCCCAGTTCGAGCGCGCGGCGGAAGCTCTTCACCAGGGTCTCGTCATCGGCCATGATCGCGTTCTTGTAGGCCATGAAGTGCTTGAAGCTGTTCACGCCGTGCTCGCGCACCAGCGTGCCCATATCGTCGTGCACCGACTCGTCCCACCAGGTGACGGCCACGTGGAAGGTGTAGTCGGCGGCCGACTTCTGCGCCCAGCCGCGCCAGGTGTGGAAGGCGTCCATCAGCGGCTGCTGCGGATCGGGAATCACGAAGTCCATGATGGTCGTGGTGCCGCCCGCCAGCGCGGCCGCGGTGCCGGTATGGAAATCGTCGGCGGTGACGGTGCCCATGAAGGGAAGCTGCATGTGGGTGTGGGGATCGATCCCGCCCGGCATCACGTACTGGCCGCCGGCGTCGATCACGGTCGCGTTGGCCGGCGCATCGAGATGTTCGCCGACGGCGGCGATCTTGTCACCGATGCACAGCACGTCGGCGCGGAACGCGCGGTCGGCGTTCACGACGGTACCACCGCGGATCAATACGCTCATGGATCTTCTCCCCAGGTTTGGCTTAGTCGAGCGGGCGAACGGCCGCCATGGCCGGCACCGCCCTGCCCTTCATCATCAGGCCGTACACCACCGCGGCGATCGCGATGCCGACGAACCATGCATAGGTATATAAAGTCTTGAAGCCGGCGCCGACGTTCGGGAAGGCGTCCGGGAAGGCCGCGTTCAGGAAGCCCGGGATGTTCGGCAGCACGCCGGCCACGAAGGCGACGATGGCGGCCGTGTTCCAGCCGTTCCTGTACGTGTAGATGCCGTCGTCGCGGTACAGCTGGTCGACCGCCAGCTCGGTCTTGCGGATGAAGTAGTAGTCGATGATCAGCACGCCGGCGATCGGGCCGAGCAGGGCCGAGTAGCCGGTGAGCCAGATGAAGATGTAGTTCTCGGTCTTCTCGAGGATCTTCCACGGCATCATGACCAGAGCGATCCCCGCCGTGATGTAGCCGCCCACCCGGTAGGAGATATGCCTGGGCGAGAGGGCCGAGAAGTCGTAGGCGGGGCCCACCATGTTGGCGGCCAGGTTGACGCTCGCGGTATCGATCAGCAGGATCAGCAGCGCCACCAGCACCCCGGCGCCGGTCATGCGGCTGGCGACGTCGACCGGGTCCCACAAGGTCTTGCCGTACAGGACCACGGTGGCCGAGGTGACGGTCACCGCCAGCGCCGCCAGCAGCGCCATCGGCAGCGGCAGGCCAAGCGACTGGCCGACCACCTGGTCGCGCTGGGTCCTGGCGAAGCGGGTGAAGTCGGGGATGTTCAGCGCCAGCGTGGCCCAGTAGCCGATCATCGCGGTCAGCGAAGGCCAGAACACCGACCAGAACAGGCCGGCCTTCGAGCCGCCCGCCACGAATTGCGAGGGCTGGGCGAGCAGCGGGCCGAAGCCGCCGACCTTGTCATACACCCACCACAGCAGCAGGAAGCAGATCGCGATCTTCAGGGGCGCGGTATAGGTCTCGAGCTTGCGGATCGAATCCATGCCGTGCACGATGAAATACATCTGGATCGCCCAGAAGCCCAGGAAGCAGGCCAGCTGGCCCGGGTTGATGCCGAGCCCCGGCAGGTTGCTGCCGCCGATGGGAGCGCCGAGCAGCACGCCGAGCAGCGTATAGATCATGCTGCCGCCGAACCAGGTCTGGATGCCGTACCAGCCGCAGGCGACGATCGCCCGCATCAGCGCCGGCAGCCGCGCGCCGCGCGTGCCGAAAGAGGCGCGCGCCAGCACCGCGTACGGGATGCCGTACTTGGTGCCGGCGTGGCCGATCAGGAGCATCGGCAGCAGCACGATCACGTTCGCCAGGAACACGGTCAGCACCGCCTGCCACGCCGACATGCCGCCTTCGATCAGGCTGGCCGCCAACATATAGGCCGGGATACTGATGACCATGCCGACCCACAGGGCGGCAAAGTGATACCAGCGCCAGGTGCGCTGCGCGGCGCCGGTTGGCGCCAAGTCCTCGTTCCAGAGTTCTTTGTTGACTGCGGGGTCCATGCTCATCGGGTGTTTCTCCGTCGGTTGCGGTTTAGATTTCCCCGCATAGTACCTCTGCCCGCGGATTGCGTGGGTCCTTCGTCCAGTTCATATACGGTTTTTCGCTCGGCTGCGGCACCATGGTGATGCAGCCCTCGACCGGACAGGTGATCTCGCACAGGTTGCAGCCCACGCACTCGGACGGCTTGACCTCGTAGCGCCGCGTTTCCCCCCTGGCATCCGCACCGATCAGCTTCGCGATCGCCTGGTGCGAGGTATCCTCGCAGGCCACGTAGCATTTGCCGCACTGGATGCACTGGTCCTGGTCGATGCTGGCGATGACCTGGTAATTCATGTCCAGGTATTTCCAGTCCGTCGTGTTGGCCACCGCCTTGCGCGAGAAGGCGGCGATGTTCTCGTAGCCCTTGCGGTCCATCCAGCGCGACAGCCCGTCCTTCATCTCCTCGACGATGCGGAAGCCGTGCAGCATCGCGGCGGTGCAGACCTGGACCGAGCCGGCGCCCAGGGCGATGAACTCGGCGGCATCGCTCCAGCTGCCGATGCCGCCGATGCCGGAAATCGGCAGGCGGGCGGTGGCCGGGTCGCGCGCGATCTCGGCCACCATGTTCAGCGCAATCGGCTTGACCGCCGCGCCGCAGTAGCCGCCGTGGGTGCTGGCGCCGCCGACGATGGGATAGGCCACCATGCGGTCGAGGTCGAGGTGGGTGATGGAATTGACGGTGTTGATCAGCGAGACCGCGTCGGCCCCGCCCGCCAGCGCCGCCCGCGCGGGCGCGCGCACGTCGGTGATGTTGGGGGTCAGCTTGACGATCACCGGCAGGCGCGTGTACATCTTGCACCAGCGCGTGACCCGCTCGATCAGGTCCGGCTGCTGGCCCACCGCGGCGCCCATGCCGCGCTCCGGCATGCCGTGCGGGCAGCCGAAGTTCAGCTCGATGCCATCGGCGCCGGTGGCCTCGACCAGCGGCAGCATCTCGCGCCACGGCGCTTCCTCGCAGGGCAGCATCATCGACACGACCAGCGCCCGGTCCGGCCAGGCCTTCTTGACGGCGGTGATCTCGCGCAGGTTGATTTCCAGGCTGCGGTCGGTGATCAGCTCGATGTTGTTGAAGCCGATCACCTCCCTGTTCTTGCCGTAGATGGCCGAGTAGCGCGAAGACACGTTGACGGCCGGCGGATCCTCGCCCAGCGTCTTCCAGACCACGCCGCCCCAGCCGGCCTCGAAGGCGCGCACCACGTTGTAGGCCTTGTCGGTCGGCGGCGCCGAGGCCAGCCAGAACGGGTTCGGGGACTTGATGCCGCAGAAATCGATGCTCAGGTCGGCCATGCTGCCTCCGCTTTGGATTGGATGTCGTGATGGATGGCCAGCGCGGCCAGCTTGCCGTGCTGGACCGCCTGTACCGTCAGGTCCTGCCCCGGCGCCACGCAGTCGCCGCCCGCATACACGCCCGGCAGCGCGGTACGGAAGCAGGCGTCGATGCGGATCTTGTCGCGTTCGAGCTCCAGCTCGTTTTCCAGGCCCTGCGCCGCCGGATCGACCAGGGCGGCCAGGTCCATGCCCTGGCCGATCGCCTTGAACACGGCGTCGGCGGCGATCTCGACGATCCCGCCGGTCGTCACCAGGCGTCCGTCTTCGAGCCGGGTCTCTTCGAAGCGCATGCCGCGCACACGGCCGGCATCGTCGAGCAGCACCTCGAGCGGCGCGGCCCAGGTGCGCATGCGCACGAAATGGGCCTTGGCGATCTCGATCTCGTGCCCGGTCGCGCTCATGGCGTCGAAGCCGCGCCGGTACACCAGCGTGACCTCGTCGGCGCCCAGGCGCTTGATCTGCACCGCCATGTCGATCGCGGTATTGCCGGCGCCGATCACGATCGCGCGGCGCGGCACCGGCAGCGCGGCCAGGTCCCGGGCCTGGCGCAGCGTGGCGATGTAGTCGACCGCAGCCATCAGGCCGGGCGCATCTTCCCCGGTCAGGCCGAGCCGGCGGCTTTCCGATAAACCCAGGCCGAGGAACACGGCGTCGTAGCGCGCGTGCAGCTCGGACAGCTGCAGGTCGGCCCCGAGCGCGCGGCCGTACTGGATCTCGATGCCACCGACCGACAGCAGGAACGCGAGCTCGCGCTGGGCGAAGTCGCCGGGCAGCTTGTATTTGGCGATGCCATACTCGTTCAGGCCCCCGGCCTTTTCGCGCGCCTCGAACACGACCACGTCATGGCCCAGCATCGCCAGCCGGTGCGCGCAGGCCAGCCCGGCGGGGCCGGCGCCGACCACGGCGACGGTTTTGCCGGTGCTCGGTGCGCGCCTGAAGGGATGGCTGTCGAACTGCGCGTTGTCGAGCGCATGGCGCTGCAGCAGCCCGATCTTCACCGGCTGGCCCTCGGCATCGTTGTTGCGCACGCAGGCGTCCTCGCACAGGATTTCGGTCGGGCACACGCGCGCGCAGCTGCCGCCGAAGATGTTCTGCTGCAGGATGGTGGTGGCCGCGCCTTCGAGGTTATGGTCGTGGATGTTGCGGATGAAGCTGGCGACGTCGATGCCGGTCGGGCAGGCGCGCGTGCAGGGTGCGTCGTAACAGTAGAGGCAGCGCGCGCTTTCGATGGCGGCCTGGCGGTTCGTGAGCGGCGGCGCGAGGTCGGTGAAGCGCTCGGACAATGCGTCGTGCGTACCCGCTGCCGTTGGCAGGTGCTGGAGTGACTCGATCATGGCATCCCTTTTTGTTGAGTACGTCGTACTGCTGGAAATGCTGAGTCACCGTCGCCCCCGCGAAGGCGGGGGGCCAAGTTCGACAAGCTGTCGAGATGCATGCAACTCGGATCCCCGCCTCCGCGGGGACGACGGTTTTGAGGCTGGTGCTTATTTCATCTGCGGAAACGCGAACTCCACGCCGCTGCTCGCCGTATTCGGCCAGCGCTGCATCACCGCCTTGTGCCGCGTATAGAAACGCACGCCTTCCGGCCCGTAGGCGTGATGGTCGCCGAACAGGCTCTTCTTCCAGCCGCCGAAGCTGTTGAAGGCCATCGGCACCGGCAGCGGCACGTTCACGCCCACCATCCCCACCTGCACCTGGCGCACGAATTCGCGCGCCACGCCGCCGTCGCGGGTGAACACGGCGACGCCGTTGCCGTACTCGTTACGGTTGATCAGCTCCAGCGCGCTGCCCACGTCCGGCAGGCGCACCACGCACAGCACCGGGCCGAAGATCTCTTCGCGGTAGATGCTCATGTCCGGCTGCACGTGGTCGAACAGGGTGCCGCCCACGAAGAAACCCGCCTCGAAGCCCGGCACCTTGAAGTTGCGCCCGTCCACCACCAGGGTCGCGCCCTGCTCCACGCCTTCGCCGATCAGCTTCTCGATGCGCTGCTTGGCCGCCTGCGTCACCACCGGGCCCATCTCGGCGCCCTGCGCCATGCCGTCGCCGACCTTCAGCGCCTTCGTGCGCTCGGCCAGGCGCGCCACCAGTCTGTCGCCCGCGTCGCCGATCGCCACCGCCACCGAGATCGCCATGCAGCGCTCGCCCGCCGAGCCGTAGGCGGCGCCGATCAGGGCGTCGACCGCCATGTCCATGTCGGCATCCGGCATCACCACCATGTGGTTCTTGGCCCCGCCCAGCGCCTGCACGCGCTTGCCGGCGGCGCTGCCGCGCGCATAGATGTACTCGGCGATCGGGGTCGAGCCGACGAAGCTGACGGCCTGCACGTCCGGATGGTCGAGGATGGCGTCGACCGCGCCCTTGTCGCCGTGCACCACGTTGAACACGCCATCCGGCAGCCCGGCTTCCTTCAGCAGGCGCGCGTGCAGCAGCGAGGGCGAGGGGTCGCGCTCGGACGGCTTCAGCACGAAGGTATTCCCACAGGCGATGGCGACCGGGAACATCCACATCGGCACCATCACCGGGAAGTTGAACGGGGTGATGCCGGCCACCACCCCGAGCGGCTGGCGCATCGACCAGGCGTCGATGCCGCGCGCGATCTGGTCGGTGAATTCGCCCTTCAGCAGTTGCGGGATGCCGACCGCGAACTCGACCACCTCGATGCCGCGCGCGACTTCGCCCTGCGCGTCGGCAAAGGTCTTGCCGTGCTCGCGCGTGATCAGGGCGGCGAAGTCGTCGGTATGCTGCTGGCACAGCTGCAGGTATTTGAAGAGCACCCGGGCGCGCGCCAGCGGCGGAGTCGCCGCCCAGGCCGGGAAGGCTGCCTGGGCGGCGGCCACGGCCGCGCCCACCTCGTCGTTGCCGGCCAGCGCCACCCGCGCGCAGGCCTGGCCCAGGGCCGGGTTGTAGACATCGGCGTAGCGTCCGGATGCGCCTTCGACCTCGCGGCCGCCGATGTAATGATGGATCGTCTCGTTCATGATAGTGGTTCAGTCCAGGTTTTTGAGTACGTCGGTCAGCTTGCCGAACAGTTCGTCGACGTGCTTCTTCTCCAGAATCAGCGGCGGCGACAGGGCTATGATATCGCCCGTCACCCGGATCAGGATGCCGTCCGCGAACGCCTTCTTGAAGGCGGCGAAGGCGCGCGCGCCCGGCTTGCCGGGGATCGGCTCCAGCTCGATGCCGGCCACCAGGCCGATGGTGCGGATGTCGATCACGTGCGGCAGCCCGCGCAGCGCATGCACCGCGTCTTCCCAGTAGGGCTGGATGGCCCTCGCGTTGTCGAGCACGCCCTGCTCCTTGAACACCTGCAGCGTGGCGATGCCGGCCGCGCAGGCCAGCGGGTGGCCCGAATAGGTGTAGCCGTGCGCCAGTTCGATGCCCGGCGGCGCGTCCATGAAGGCGTCGTGGATGAATTTTTTCGAGAACACCGCGCCCATCGGCACCGTGCCGTTGGTGATGCCCTTGGCCGTGGTGAGCATGTCCGGCTCGACGTCGAAATAGTCGGCCGCGAACGGCGTCGTGAGCCTGCCGAAGCCGGTGATGACCTCGTCGAAGATCAGCAGGATGCCGTACTTGCTGCAGATCTCGCGCAGGCGCTTCAGGTAGCCCTTGGGCGGCACCAGCACGCCGGTGGAACCCGACACCGGTTCGATGATCACGGCGGCAATCGTCGACGGGTCGTGCAGGGCGACGATGCGCTCCAGCTCGTCGGCCAGCTCGGCGCCGAACTCCGGCTCGCCGCGCGAGAAGGCGTTCTTCAGCAGGTTGTGCGTGTGCGGCAGGTGGTCCACGCCGGGCAGCAGCGGGCCGAAGTTCTTGCGATTCGGGCCGATGCCGCCGACCGACAGGCCGCCGAAGCCGACCCCGTGGTAGCCGCGCTCGCGGCCGATCAGGCGGGTGCGCCCGCCCTCGCCGCGCGCCTTGTGGTAGGCGAGTGCGATCTTGAGGGCGGTGTCCACCGCTTCCGAGCCCGAGTTCGTGTAGAACACATGGCCGAACTTGTGGCCGGTGTACTCCATCAACTGCTCGGCCAGGTCGAAGGCGGCCGGGTGGCCCATCTGGAAGGTGGGCGCGAAGTCGAGCTGGCCGACCATCTCGCTGACGGCGGCGACGATCCGCGGCTGCGCATGCCCGCAGGGCACGCACCACAGGCCGGCGGTGCCGTCGAGGATGGCGTTGCCGTCGACGTCCTTGTAGTACATGCCTTCCGCCGATACCAGCAGGCGGGGATGGGCCTTGAAGTCGCGGTTGTTCGTGAATGGCATCCAGAACGACGACATCGATTGCGGCTTGGACTCGTTCATGTCTCTCCCCTCTTATGTGGGCCAAAAGATTTACCAATTGGCAAAATCATCGTGCAATAATAGACAGCAAGACAAGGGCGGCACATATACACAACCAGCGAAATGGTCCAACCGTATTGGTAGCATAACCTGTACAGTTGCCAGCGTCGCACCGGAAGGAGTCGGCAATGGCTGTGGCTGGAGAACACCTGCACGGAATGGAACCCGACCCTGCCTGGCCGGTGCTGGCGATCGACCGCCAGCGCCGCGGCAGCCTGGTCGACCAGATCGTCGCCGCGATCTCCGGGATGGTAAATCGGCGCGAACTGCGCGTCGGCAGCAAGATGCCCTCGGTTCGACAATTCGCAAAGGTCAACGGCGTCAGCACCTTCACGGTGGTCGAGTCCTACGACCGCCTGCTGCACCTGGGCGTGCTGTCCTCGCGCCGCGGCTCGGGCTTCTTCGTCGCGCGCGGCCCGGATACCGCATCCCCCGGCGAGCACGCCGCCGGTCCCGCCGCCGGCCCGGCCGTCCTGTCCGCCGCGGTCGACGCCCTCACCCCCGACCTGTATTCCGGCCAGTCCGATGCGCTGCCGGTCGGCGCCGGCTGGCTGCCGCCCGAGTGGTATGGCGAGTCGACCATCCTCGACGCGGTGCGCCATGCGATGAAGATCCCGGCCGGACGCCTGCGCGGCTATGGACATCCGCTCGGCTTTCCCTCGCTGCGGCAGCACCTGGCCCAGAGCCTGTCGGCCGAACTGTGCGCGGTCGAGCCGGAACAGCTGCTGCTGACCCACGGCGCGACCCATGCCTTCGACCTGGTCCTGCGCACGCTGACGCGTCCCGGCGACGTCGTGTTCGTCGAGGATCCCGGCTACAGCAACCTGCTGGCCCTGGTGCGCCACCACGGCTGCGTCGCCGTCGGCATCCCGCGCACCGCGGCCGGCCTGGACATGGACGTGCTGGCGCGGGAAGCGGCGGCCCGGCACCCCAAGCTCATGTTCGTCAACACGGTGCTGCAGAATCCCCTCGGCACCTCGCTGTCGCAGGTCCAGGCGCACCGCCTGCTGGCGCTGGCCGAACAGTTCGATTTCTGGCTGGTCGAGGACGACATCTACCGCGAGCTGGCGGCGCCCGGCGAAGCCTCGCTGGCGGCGATGGACGGCCTGCGCCGCGTCATCCGCATCGGCAGTTTTTCGAAGACCCTGTCGCCGGTGCTGCGGGTCGGATCCATTTGCGCCTCCGGCTCGCTGGTCCCGGAACTGGTGCGGGTCAAGATGCTGACCGGGCTGACCACCTCCGAGGTCAACGAGCGCGCCGTGTTCGATGCGGTCAGCAACCGCGCCTACCGGCGCCAGGTCGAACGCCTGGCCCAGCAGCTGCTCGAGGCCAGCGCGCGCGCCCAGGAACGCCTGCAGGAAGCCGGGCTGCAACTGCTGGCGCGCCCGCGCGGCGGCATGTTCGTCAGCGCCGGCTGGACCCGGCCCAGCACCCCGGACCGCAACGGCAAGACCATCGCCGAACGCGCCCTGCGCGCCGGCATCCTGCTCGCGCCCGGCGAGTTCTTCAGCCTGCACGCGCCGGCGTCGCCCTGGTTCCGCTTCAACGTCGCCTATGCGGGCGAAGCGGCGCTGCTCGACTTCCTGCGCGCCCAATCTCGACAAGGATGGCCATGACCACGCCGACTCCCGACACCCTGCCCGGCAAGCGCGTCCAGCATCGCGAGGAGGTCGAGGGCGCGATCCTGCGCGAAGCGGTGCGCCTGTTCGCCGAGCGCGGCTTCGAGGGTACGCCGATCGCCGAGGTGGCCGAGCGCGCCGGGCTGTCCAAGCAGAACCTGATGTACTACTTCCCGACCAAGCATGCGCTGTACGAACGCGTGCTGGACGACGTGCTGGACGACTGGCTGGCGCGCATGGCCAGCCTGGCCGACGCCGGGCAGGCCCCGGCCGACGTGCTGCGCGCCTACGTCCGCGCCAAGCTGCGCTTCTCGCGCGAGCAGCCGCTGGCTTCGCGCGTGTATGCGATGGAAGTGATCGGCGGCGCCAAGCTGTACGGCGAACAGATCCGCCAGCGCGTGGTGCCGCTGCTGCGCCAGGACATCGCCGTGTTCGAACGCTGGATCGCCGACGGCAGGATCGCGCCGGTCAACGCCACGCACCTGCTGTTCGCGGTATGGGCCATGACCCAGTCCTATGCCGATTTCTCGGCCCAGATGGCGCTGGTGCTGGACCGCGCCGAACTCACCGAGCAGGATTTCGACGACGCCACGCAGCTCATCACCGGCATGGTGCTGGCCGCGCTCGGCCTTCAATGACAGGAATTGTATGCCCGACCTGAAACCCGTCACCCTGACGACCGAGCGCCTGGAACTGCGCTGGATGAACGAAGACGACGCCGCCGGCCATTACGCCGTGTTCTCCGACCCGGTGGTGGCGCGCTACTGGAGCAGCGAGCCCTGGACCGACATCGGCCAGGCGCACCAGGCGATCGCCTCCACCATCGCCGCCTACGCGGACGGCAGCGGCATGCGCCTGGCGATCGTCCTGCGCGACAGCGGCGAGATGATCGGCAACGTCTCCCTGCACCGTTTCTTCGAGCAGAACCGCCGCTGCGAGATCGGCTACGCCCTCGCCAGCAAGCACTGGGGCCAGGGCTACGCGACCGAGGCGCTGCGCGCCATCATCCGCTACGGCTTCGACGCCCTGGACCTGAACCGCATCGAAGCCGACATCGACCCGCGCAATATCGGCTCGGCGCGCGTGCTCGAAAAGCTCGGCTTCAGGAAGGAAGGCTACATGCCCGAGCGCTGGATCGTGTTCGGCGAGTTCGCGGACACGGTCAACTACGGGCTGCTCAGGCGTTACTGGGACGAAGCCTGAGAGGCCTGGCTGGCCGGGTTCATCCAGACCAGGTTCCAGAGGTGGCCGTCCAGGTCTTCGAAACCCTGGGTGACCATGAAGCCATGATCCTCCAGCGGATGCGGGCTGCGGCCGCCGGCGGCGACGGCCTTTTCCACCAGGCTGGCCACTTCGTCCCGCGTCTCGCACATCAGGCAGATGATCACCTCGTTCGCCTCCTTCGCCTTCGCCACGGGCTTGTCGATCAGGCTCCCGAAGAAGTCTTCGGTCATCAGCATGGCGCTGATCCTGTCTTCCTCGATCACGACCATCGCCGCGTTCGGGTTGGACATGTTCGGATCGAAGCCGAAGCCGAGGCTCGCGAAGAAGGCCCTGGATCTTTCCAGGTTTTTGACCGGCAGGTTGAAGATGACTTGCTTGCTCATGATGTTCTCCTGGTTGAATGTCGGGTGATCAGGCTTGCGGCGCCATCCAGACCAGTTCCCAGATGTGGCCATCCAGGTCTTCGAAGGCGTGGGCATACATGAAGCCGTGGTCCTGCGCCGGGCGCGGGGCGCGGCCGCCGGCGGCGACCGCTTTCGCCACCAGGCTGTCCACCTCTTCCCTGCTCTCGCAGCTCAGGCAGACCAGCACCTCGGTCGCTTCCTTCGCCTGCACGATGGGCTTGTCGATGAAGGTCTTGAAGAAGGGCTCGGTCAGCAGCATCGCGTAGATGCTGCCTTCCGCGATGACCATGCCGGCCCCCTTGTCGTTGGTGAATTGCGGATTGAAGCTGTAGCCGAGCGCGCTAAAGAAGGCCTTGGACTTGTCCAGGTCCTTGACCGGCAGGTTGACGAAGATCTGCTTGTTCATGACGTCCCCATATTGAAAGTGTTTGAAAAACGGCCTGCATCCTGACGACGATCGATGATGGACGAAATCGACAAGCATTTGAAAATTTTTTTACCAGACCGCTTCGCTGTTGCGCCAGGCTGGAAGTTCCTGTATCCGTGCGAACCATTCCGTCAGGTGCGGATAGCTGTCCAGCGGCAGCCGCGCCCGTTCCCGGTACATCAACGGGGCCGCCACCGCGTAGTCGGCCAGGGTCACGCCGTCCCACGCCAGCCAGCGGCGGCCGGCCAGGTGCCTGTCCAGCACGGCGGCGGCCTGGGCCAGGTCGGCCGCGCCGCGCGCCAGCTCCCCGGGGTCGGCATCTTCGCCGGTGACCAGCTTCTTCCACAGGGTTTCCCAGGAGAGCACGCTGATCGCCGGGGCGAAGTGCTGGCAGGCCCAGAACATCCAGCGGTTCACGTCGGCGCGCGCCAGCGGGTCACGCGGATAGACCGTCTGGCCCGGCTTGCTGTCGGCCAGGTATTGCATGATCGCGCAGGATTCCGTCAGGATGAACCCGTCGTCGACCAGCACCGGGATCTTGCCGTTGTCGTTGACTTCCGCAAGCCGGCGGCGGTCGGCCTCGCTCATGAGATTGACCTCGACCAGGTCGAGCCGGATGTCGAGGTGGTCGGCCGCCAGCAGCACGCGGCGGGCGTTGGACGAAATCGGGTGGTAGTAGAGCTGCATTGCCGTCTCCTTTCAGGTGGAAGAGATGGCAATGTTAATGAGCCTTGATGACAGATCCTGTCAGGAGAGATCGGGGATGTCGTACATCGCCCGCCATTGCTTCAACAGCGCATGGCGCGGCGTCGGATAGCGTTCGCTGCCCAGTTCGGCCTGGACGATACGGTCGACGCGGAAGTGGCGGATCGCGTCGCGCAGTTCGCACCAGGCCGCCATCACGCGGCGCTCCTGGAAGAAGGCCAGCGCGAACGGCCACACCACCCGTTCCGACGGCGCATTGTGTTCGTCGCGGTAGGCGATCCGCAGCTTGCACTGGCGCCGGATCGCCTCGCGCGCCGGCTGCACGAAAGGATCCAGCGGCGCCGGCGCCGGCCCGACCGGCACCCACAGGCTGGTCTCGGCCATGTGGTCGCGCAGGTCGCGCGGCGCGGCGGTGGCGATCTTGGCCAGGGCCCGGTCGGCGGCCGCGCTCAGGGCGCTGTCGCCCTGGCGCCGCACCCAGCGCGCGCCCAGCACCAGCGCCTCCAGCTCGTCGGCGTCGAACATCAGCGGCGGCAGGAAGAAGCCGCTGCGCAGCAGGTAGCCGAGGCCGGCCGATCCCTCCACCGGAGCGCCGAGCTGGGCCAGGGCCTGGATGTCGCGGTAGATGGTGCGCTCGGACACGCCGAGCCGTTCGGCCAGCGCGCTGGCCGTGACCGGGCGGCGATTGCCGCGCAGGGCATCCATCAGCTGGAACAGGCGGCCGGTGCGGGTCATGCGGCCATGGATTCTAAAACTTTCATAGATACAATATTATCAAAGTCCCGGCAGGGGTCCGCCGGCCGGCCATTCATCTCCCCTCCCGACCGCCCATCCTCCGTTTCCCGCATTTCGTCGGAGCACGCTGGAATCGCCCGAGCGCCAGGACTACAGTGATTCCATCGACTGCAGCACACTGGGAGTTATCAACATGAAAAGCGCCAATTTCCGCACCTTCTGCGACAGCATGGAAGACGTCGCCCGCGACATCGTGCGCGCCTGCCGCCGCGGCGGGCGCATCATCGCCGCGATGCCCTGGCCGGCCATGCTGGTCTGCTGCATCCTGCTGGCGGCCGTGATCAGCATCCTGCCGCTGGCCCTGTTCCTGTTCATCCTCTTCATGGGCGTGAAGGTGGTGGCCGGCACGTTCATCATCGATCGCCGGCGCACCTGGAAGGAACAATAAGGGCCCGCCCCGCGGCAGCTCAGCCGGCCGCAGGCGGCTTGACCGCCAGGTAGACGGTGCTCCACAGCTGGGCCGCGCAGGCTTCGTCGCCTTCCGCGCTGTCCCACCCGGTGAGCGAGGCCTTCCCGTCCTTCGGCTCCCATCCCCACAGTTCCGCGGAGCTGCGTTCCTGCATCGCCAGGATGCCCTGCCACAGGGCCTGTTCGGCGGCCCGCAGCGCGCCGCGGGTCCGGGCCGGCAGATCGGTGCGCGCCAGCTGGCGCCTGAAACCGGACGCCAGCATGGCCTGCTGCCAGGACCACACCACGGTGCCGTGGTAATCCTTGCGCGTGAAGATCTGCTTCACGGGGTCCGGCGCGTAAACGGGGTTGGCGACCACCACGCCCACCGCCGTGCGCAGGCCGGCCGGGAAAGGCTGCAGGATCTGCGCCGCGGCCGCGTCCAGCCAGTCCGGCGGCGGCATCCCGAATTCCATCACGAAGCTGGAGTCCGTATGCATCACCGGGACCGGCTTGCCGGCGGCGTCGAGCGCGATGCCGTCGTAGCGCACCGGCGCCGTGATCGCATCAACAGCCGGCGCGGGATCGATGCCTTCGGCCCTGGCGTAGGCCGCAGCCTGTTCCTTCGCGGTAGCAAGCGGCACCGTGATCCGGAAGAAGCGCTCCGTGTCCTGCCATGCCGCGGCATGGCGGGCGGCGCGTTCCGCGTTTTCCTGGCGGGCGCCGAGCAGCCCGCTGCGATACAGCCGCTCCGCCGCCTTCAGCGCCGCCGGAACCAGGGCCACGTTGACGTCGAAGGGATAGCGCCCGCCGCCCAGCCCGTTGTTCGAATCGCGCCAGTTCCCGACCGGGACGCCCTCGTTCAGCGCAATCAGCTTCGAATAGACCGGATCGGCCGCGAAGGGCGCCGCCAGGCGCAGCACGCGCTCCAGGTTGCTGCGGACCCGGGCCGCATAATCCTGCCCGCCCGTGGTCCGGCGCGCCAGGAAGGCCCGCGCGCGGGCGCGCCCCTGGCTCGAATCGAGCAGGTAGCCGGCCAGCACCGGCGCCAGGATGAAATCGCCGTCGATCATCTTGTAGTCGCGGATCGGCGTCTGCAGGTCGGCCGGTGGGTGTGGCGAGCGCATGTTCTCCAGCACCGCGAACTCGCCGATCGCATCCTCGTGCGCGACGATCCCTTCCGGCGACAGCCGTTCGAGCACCGAGCCGAGCGCGGCTTCGGTGGCGGCCGGCTTCAAGACCGGCATCAGCATCGCGGTCGACAGCAGGGTATCGCGGCCGAAATAGGTCAGGAAGCGCCAGGAACCCGCCGAAAAATTCTCGGCCGACGCCAGGAAGGCCAGCGCCTGCCTGTCGCGCGGGCGGTCGGCGGCATCCGCGTTCAGAAGCTCGCGCATGGCGAAGGGCGTCAGCGGCGTGTAATCGGTCAGCGCGGTGACGGCGAAGTGGACCTGCCCGCCGTCGCCGGCGACCAGGATATCGCGTCCGCCGCGCGTCACCAGCGTGGTGCCGCGCTCGGGAACGATGCGCAGCTCGAGATGGTGCTTGCCTTCGACCGAGGTGCGATGGAGCACCAGCGCGCCCTTGGGCTTTGCCGGCCGATCGACCTGGTGCGCAACTTCCTTCGGCAGCATCTTGCCGCCGGTGGTGACGTAGTCGCGCAGGGTGCGGATGTTGGCCAGCACCGCGGGGCCGATCTCCAGGCTGGCGGCGCTGCTGCGCAGGTGCGCGGTCACGCCGCGCATGCCATCCTTGCGCACCCTCCCCGCCAGCCTGGTCGCCGGCGCGAGACCAAGCGCGGCGGGCTTGCCCTCGCTCGCGAACCACAGGCCCATGCCGGTATTCCCCGCCGGGAAAGCGACGATCAGGCGCGGCTTGTCGCCGCTGTTGGCCTGCACATGCGCGGCCACTTCGCCACGGCGATAGAAATGGTGCTCGACGCCGGGCTCGTCGATGTCGAACTGGAGCAGCTCGCCGGCGGGCTCGTCGTCCGCCCGCGGCGCCGCCTGCGCGCCGCCGACCTGCGTGGCCAGCGCGGCAGCCATGCTCCAGATGAGGAACTGCCGCTTCGACGGGTCGACCGTGCCGGGCAGTTGATTTGCGTGAATTGAACTCATGGATCAGAACGAGGTGGTCAGGCTGGCCTGGATGTTCCGGCCCAGGATCGAGCGCGCGAAGAAGTAGTTGCCGGCCAGCTCGGTGAAGCTGGAGCGCGGGTTACCTTCGGTCAGGCCGATCGTGTTGGTCAGGTTCTGCACGCTGATGTTGAACGTCAGGTTCGGCTGGATGTCGTAGCGCGCGCCCAGGTCGACCGTGTGGTAGGCCGGCAGGACGATGGTGTTCCCGCTGTCGGCGAAGCGCTTGCCCATCTGGTGGAAGCTCGCATAGATCTCGCCCTTCTTGTTCGGCAGCAGGAAGGCCGGGGTGACGGTCAGGTTGACTTCCGGCGAGCGCTCCGGCTTGCCGCCCAGGGTCGACATGTCGACCTTCGACGCCGACGGACCGCTCACGCTGTCGTAGTGCACCGTGGCCTTCTGGTACACGCCTTCCGCGCGCAGCTCGGCAAAGCGCACCGGACGCCAGGCCAGGTCGAACTCCAGGCCGTTGACGGCGATGCCGCCGTGGACCTTGGTGTCCTCGTTGTCGTTGTCGAAGCGGCGGCTGTAGTTGAAGTTGTTGAAGATCGTGTGGAAGAAGGTGGCGGACGCCGAGAAGCCCTTCATCATGAAGCGGGCGCCGAGCTCCTCGAAGGTGATCTTGGTCGGCTCGTCGCCGCCCTGGGCCTGGTAGCTGCGCGACCAGCGGGCGTAGCCTGCCAGGTAGTCGTTGATCAGGTAGTTGCCGCCGGCGGTCAGCGACTTGTCGGAATGCTTCTTCGAGGTGGTGTTGAAAGTGCCGTCCCACACCGGCTGGCTGTTGTTGACGATGATGTTGTCGGCATCCGTGCCGTTCGCGTTGAAGGCGCCGGCCGGCGTGATCGTCGTGCCGTTCGGGTTCCACTGGTTGACCTTCAGGCGCTCGAAGCGGGCGCCGGCGTCCAGGCGCAGGCGGTCATTGAACTTGTACTCGTCGTTGATGTACAGGTTGTCGGACTGGAGCTGTTCCTTCGAGGTGCCCACGCCCCAGGGATTGTAGGCGACCGTGCCCTTGTCGGTGAGCTGGCCGACCACCTGGCCGGCGGCGTTCAGGGCCACGATGTCTAGGCGCGAGGGCTGGTTGCGGACTTCGCCGAGGAACTGCAGGTTGCCGTCGCTGCTGTCCTGGCTGTCCTGGTGGATGGTCAGCAGGCCGGCGGTCAGGCTGTTCTTCGGCAGGGTCCAGGTCAGGCTGATGTCGTTGACCATCACCTGCTTGGCGTGCAGCTGCGACGAGCTGATGCTGTCCGCCACCAGGCCATTGCCGCCGACATTCGCCAGGTTCGCGCCGGAATAGATGGCGCCGCTGGAGACGCCGCGCAGCGCCGCGGTGGTGCCCGGGAAGCCCGCCAGCATGGTGCGGATATCGGCGTTCTTGGTCGGATCGAGGCGGTCGGCGGCCGAACGCAGGCTCGCGTTATCGTAGGTGAAGACGGCGTTGAACTGGTTGTCGAAGTCCGTGTAGCGGCCCTTGGCGCGCAGCGTCAGGTCCGGGCCGACGCTCTTGATGAAGTCATAGCCGATCGCGGTGGCCTTGGTCTGGATGCCCTTGGTGGCGTCGTTTTCCTTGATGCCGGACGAAGCGTGGCCCTGCTGGATCGCGTTGTCGCGGCTGACCATGGTGTCGTAGTTGCCGTCGAAGCCAGGCACCGCGGTCGGGTTGGACGGGTTCATGAAGGGCGTCGGCAGCAGGAACATGTTGTGGTCGTTGACGACCTTGAGGTTCACGCTGAATTCGCCGTCGCTGAACTTGCGGCCGAAGTAGGCGCGCATCAGGCCGCCCTTGTCGGCGGTGAAGCCCGGGTTGCGCACGCCGTCCGAGGTGCGCATGAAGCCGCCGAAGCCGGCATACCAGCCATTGCCCAGCGGACCGCCGTAGCGCAGGTCGATGCGCTTGGTGCCATAGTCGGAACCGGTCAGGCGCACTGCGCCGGCTGCTTCGTCCTTGGCCTTGAAGGTGATGAAGTTGACGGTGGCGCCGGCGCCGTTGGTGGTCAGGATGCCCGAGGTGCCGCCGCGGACCGCTTCCAGGCGGTCGATCGACAGCTCCATCTTCACCAGCTGGTCGGCGAAGCCGGCGTTATAGAAGATCGGCAGGCCGTCTTCGGAAATCTGGATGAAATTCTGGCCGCCGCCCGGCAGGCCGCGCACCGTGAAGTTGTTCGAGGCTTCGCCGCCCGAATCCTCGACGATCACGCCCGGGATCAGTTCGAGCGCCGAGGCCATGCTGCGCGGCGCCTTGCGGTCGAGATCTTCGCGGTCGGCCACCGTGACGGCGACCGAGCTTTCGCGTTCGGTACGTTTCAGCGAGGTCGTGCCGACCACGACCACGCGGTTCTGGCTGTCGTCCGCTTCGGCATTCGCGGCCGGCGCGGCGGCGCTTTCCGTCTGCGCGTGGACCTGATTGGTCAGGGTGAGGACCGCGAGGGCGATCGAGGACAACACAAACCGGTTGGTGCCTTTTTTCATGCGATGAGTCTCCTGGTGAGGTTTTTAGTTGTAATGACGGAAATATTGAATCACGGCATTGTTATCGATGTCAATTCTTTTGACATCGATAACAAAACGACTGTTCACTTACCGCCACGCTTTCCGCTACCCAGGAAACATGGCCGCTCATCTCCACGGCCAACCGCCTGTCCCCCTGTTTCTGCACTTCGTCGTCGGCGGCTGGCGGCCGCCCGGCGCCGGGATTACAGTGGCATCATCGACTCACGGGAACTGCTCATGAACGCTATTACTTTCCAACCCTTCCGCGGAGACGGCCCCGGCGCCGCGATGCCATGAGCGCCAGCCAGATCAACCGCGGACTCGACTTCCTGCGCGACGCCTTCAACGAAGCCAGCAAACTGTGGTGGCGCTTCTTCGACTGGCTCGCGGTGGTCGAATGGCGCCAGCTGGCGCTGACCTGGTTCCTTGCCTTCCTGGTCTGCATCCCCCTGAACGTGGAACAGCTGGCGGCCTGGTATTTCATCGCCTCCTTCGGCGTCAAGATCCTCGCCGGCGGCAAGAGAAAAGCCGAGCTGGTGGCGAAGGAGGCGACCATGCAGGCGAATGTCGCCACGCTGGAGCGGCGCCTGATGGAGGCGCAGATGGCCGCGCTGCAGGCCCAGGTCGAGCCGCACTTCCTGTTCAACACCCTGGCCCTGATCGGCCAGCTGATCGAGACCGATCCGCCGGAAGCGGCGCGGGTGCACGCCCACCTGATCGAATACCTGCGCTCGACCCTGCCGCAGATGCGCGCCCGCGACGGCGGCACGCTCGGCAAGCAGGTCGAGCTGTCGAAGGCCTATCTTTCGATCATGCAGGCGCGGATGAAGGAGAGGCTGAATGTCCGCTTCGAGGTGCCGGTCTTCCTCGGCAGCGCGCCCTTCCCGCCGATGATGCTGCAGACCCTGATCGAGAACGCGATCAAGCACGGCCTGGAGCCGAAGATCGCGGGCGGCACCGTCACCGTGCGCGCTTACGTGGACGGGGCCACCCTGCACGTCGAAGTCTGCGACGACGGGGTCGGCATCGACCCGCTGGCTGACGACGGCGTCGGCCTGGCGAACATCCGCGAACGCCTGCAGCTGCTGTACGGCGCGAATGCCGAGCTGGTGATCCACACCCCGCCGGGCGGCGGCGCCTGCGCCCTGATCAAACTGCCCTACAAGATGATGGAGACCGCATGAACGAGGAAGGCGTACTGACCGCCATGATCGCCGACGACGAAGCGCCGATGCGCGACCTGCTGCGCGCGCGCCTGGCGGCGGCCTGGCCGGAACTGAAGATCGTCGCCGAAGCCGCGAACGGCGTCGAGGCCGTCGAACTGGGCGAGCGGCTCCGGCCCGACATCGCCTTCCTCGACATCCGCATGCCGGGCCTGAGCGGCATCGACGCCGCGCGCCGGCTGTACCGGCACTCGCACATCGTGTTCGCCACCGCCTACGACCAGTACGCGCTGGACGCCTTCGAACAGGGCGCGCTCGACTACCTGCTCAAGCCGGTGAGCGCCGAGCGCCTGGCGACGACCTGCGCACGCCTGCAGCTGCAACTGAAATCGCAACGCCAGGCGCCCGCGCCCGCGCAGCCGGACATCGGCCAGCAGCTGGCCAGGCTGACGTCGCTGCTGGAAAACCGGGGGCAGAACATGGGCAACGGCAGGCCGAAGACCGGCTACCTGCACTGGATCCAGGCCCAGGTCGGCGCCAGCCTGCGCATGGTGAGCACGCGCGAAGTGCTGTTCTTCCAGTCCGACGAAAAGTACACGCGGGTGCAGACGGCCGGCGGCGAATTCCTGATCCGCAAGACGCTGAAGGAGCTGGCCGAAGAGCTCGACCCGGACGAGTTCTGGCGCATCCACCGCTCGACCCTGGTGCGCGTGGACGCCATCGGCGAAGTCACGCGCGACCTGCGCGGACGCCATATGCTCAGGCTGCGCAACCAGCCGTTCGAGCTCGAGGTGAGCCGCAATCACACCTATCTGTTCCAGCAGATGTGAGTCGCCGCCGCGGCTCGCTGTGCCGCGGCCCTGAGGGAGTGTCAGCCGAACAGGCCTTCGTCGGAGCCGTCGCCGTCGAAGAAGCCGCCATTGCTGTCCAGGCTCCCGCCGTCGTCGAGGCCACTGTCGAACAGGCCTTCCGAGGCGACGTCGCCGGACCCGCTGTCGAGCAGGCGGTTGCCGGAGGACTGGCCGACGTCGCCGAGGCCGGCCTGATCGGCCAGCGAACTGCCCGACTGGTCGTTGAACAGATTGTTGCCCGGATCATCGCTGTTCAGCAGATGATTGCCGCCACGCTCGTGGTGTCCGAACATGTTTTCGATACCCTGGAACAGGAAGTTGCCCGCTGCGACGCCGGCCGCGGTGGCCGCGATCGAGCCCAGCAGGCCACCGCCGCCGCCCAGGAAGCCGCCGGAACGCGCGCCGAACATGCCGCCGCCCGCCGGCGGCTGCTGGTATTGCGGCTGATACTGCTGCTGGTATTGCGGTGGATAGTCGCGCGGATCGCGCTGGTATTCGCGCCGCTCCTGCTGCATCTGCGCATTGGCGGGCTGCGAAGCGCCGCTGTTGCCCCAGGTATTGGCGTCGAGGAATCGCCGATCGCCCTGCTGGGCGCTGCGCATCTGGTCTTGCAACTGTGCAATCTGGTCCTTGGCGCCCTTCAGCGCCTGCTCCAGCAGCAGCGAGCGCTGCACCAGCAGGTAGGCGGCGTCCGGCTGCTGGGCGACCGCGCGCTGGATCTGCGCGTCGGCTTCCGGATCTTTCTGGATACCGCGCGCCTGGATCAGCTGGCTCAGGAAATCGTGCAACATCTGTGAATCTTGCGGGCTCATGACCTTGCCTCCTTAATATGAATCCGGATAAGCCCCATGTTGAGGGTGTGGTCAGGATTTCAAGTCGGATTTATAGTCCCTTGAAGCGGGCGATACCGTGTTCGAGGTCGTGGAAGGGACGCAGGTCGCCGCCAGCCGCAGGGCGTTGCCGCCGTGATCCCGGCATCGGCGCTGCGCCCCGATTGGCTCACGGGCCTGCAGGATGTCAGGAGCGCGGGCGCCGGCGCAGCAGGCCGACCAGGCCGATGCCCAGCAGGGCCAGTGAAGCCGGTTCCGGGACCTGGGCGGAACCGAGCGCCGTTACGTCGACGTTGTCCAGCACCATGCCGGTCCACTTCCGCGCCGTCAGCAGATTGATGTTCACGGAGGTGATGTTGTCGAAGCCGGTAAAGGTGAAATGATTGAGGTCGCCGGCAGGGCCGGATGCGTAGTTGGGTATCGCATCCAGCATGATGATCTGGCTGACGGTGCTGCCATCGGCGCGCCGGGCTTCGACCAGGAAGCTGGACTGGGCCGGACTGGCGTCGTCGTCGTCGACATAATTGCCGAGGTCAAACGCGTTCAGCTTGAACACACCGCCGTCGCTGCGCCGGATCGACTGCGTCGCCGAGCTCAACAGGTAATCGGTAGCATTCGCGGCGCAATGATCGTTCCAGCCATAGCAAAAAATAAGGGCGTTGAGATCGCCCGCGAAATACTGATACGGATAGGGATTGGTCGGCACGAAAGTAAAGCCTTGCAGGCTCACCGGACCTTCGATGTAGGTATAGAGACCGCCATACGCCGCATACCCTCCCGGATAAGGAGCACCGGAAAGGCCGTTGAAGTCGATGACAGTCGCTTGTGCCGGGTTGATGGAGGCGAAAACCGCCGCGAGCGCGACGGCAAGTGAAGCACAGGTGTTTTTCATGGTTTTTTATGAACAGGACATCGCTGTCGAAGAACATGAAAACGCCCGGTCATCCTGTGCCGACATCAGCGGCAGACCGGGCGGGATCCTCTCGAATTTGTTGCATCGGAGTTAATAAACACTACCGCAACTCATCCATGCGCAGCGCACTATTCGTTTCGAATAGGATAGAGGTCCCGCCGGCTTTTCCCGATTATTTCTGCAGGTCCCAGCCACCGAAGGCATTCGGCAATTGAGCGGCCGCGGTGGTCTCCATCAGGTCGCCCTTCAGGTTGGTCAGCACCACCGGCAGCTCGTTGCCACCCAGTTCCAGGACCACCTGGCGGCAGGCGCCGCAAGGGGCGATCGGGCCCTCGGTGTCGCCGATCACGGCCAGGGCCGTGAAGTCGCCGGGTTTGTAGCCGTGGGCGATGGCCGAGAAGAAGGCCGTGCGCTCGGCGCAGTTGCACAGGCCGTAGGAAGCATTTTCGACGTTACAGCCGCGGAAGATGCGGCCGTCCCTGCATTCCAGCGCGGCGCCGACCTTGAACTTCGAGTACGGCGTGTAGGCCAGTTCGCGGGCGGCGCGGGCTTCGTCGATCAGTTTGTCGTATTTCATGATGAACTTGGGTCCCCGCCTGCGCGGGGACGACGGTAGTGGTTTACGGACGAATCGTCTTGTAGATCATCGGCTGCGCAGCCGGCGCATCGAGCGCGATGCGGTAAGCCGCCTGCACCTGGCGCACGGCCTGCTCGGCTGCTTCCCGGGTGCGCGCATGCACCATGGCCAGCGGCTGGCCGGCGTCGATCTTATCGCCCAGCTCGACCAGGTCGGTCAGGCCGACGGCGAAGTCGATCGGATCCTGTGGGCGCACGCGGCCGCCGCCCAGGGCAACCACGGCCAGGCCCAGGCCGCGGCAGTCGGTCGAATACGCGTAGCCCGACGCCAGGGCCGGCACCGGCACCACGATCGGCGCCTTGGCAAGGTGGGCGTCCGGCTTGTCCATCAGGTCGGCCGGGCCGCCCAGGGCGGTGACCATGCGCGCGAAGCGCTCGGCGGCTTCGCCCGAATCCAGGGCGTGCTGCAGCCTGGCGCGGGCTTCGTCGAGGCTCGCTGCCAGGCCGGAGATGAGCAGCATCTCGGCGCACAGCGCCATCGTGACTTCGTGCAGGCGCGCAGGGCGCGACTTGCCGGTCAGGTAGTCGATCGCGACGCGCACTTCGACCGCATTGCCGGCGGCCGGGCACAGCGATTCGTTCATGCCGGTCAGGATCGCCGAGGTCCTGGTGCCGGCGCCGTTGCCGACCTTGACGATCGACTCGGCCAGCTCCACCGATTTCTCGTAGCTCGGCATGAAGGCGCCGCTGCCCGCCTTGACGTCCATGACCAGCGCGTCGAGGCCCGCCGCCAGTTTCTTCGACAGGATCGAGCCGGTGATCATCGCCACCGATTCCACGGTGGCCGTGGTGTCGCGGATGCTGTAGAAGCGCTTGTCGGCCGGCGCCAGTTGCGCGGTCTGGCCGATGATGGCGACGCCGACTTCCTTCACGACCTTCTTGAACAGGTCCGGATCGGGTACCGTGGAGTAGCCCGGGATCGAATCGAATTTATCCAGCGTGCCGCCGGTGTGGCCCAGGCCGCGGCCCGAGATCATCGGCACGAAGCCGCCGCAGGCCGCGATCATCGGGCCCAGCATCAGCGAGACGACGTCGCCGACGCCGCCGGTCGAGTGCTTGTCGACCACCGGTCCCGGCAGGTTCAGCGACTTCCACTCCATGACCTGGCCGGAATCGCGCATCGCCAGCGTGAAGGCGACGCGTTCGTCCATGTTCATGTCGTTGAAGTAGACGGCCATCGCCAGGGCCGCGATCTGGCCTTCGGTGACGTCACCGTTGGGGATGCCGCGCACGAAGAACTGGATTTCTTCCTTGCTCAGGATGCCGCCGTCGCGCTTTTTGCGGACGATTTCTTGGGGTAAAAACATAATGCTTCTTTCAATTTTTTACGAACGTATCGGGACCTCGAGAAACCGTAGCGAGCGGAAGGAGTGTTGGCCGAGAAGCGCAGCCGTACATTCGGTACGGCGAGCATCGCAGGCCAACAATCCAACGCGCAGTAGGTTTATCGAGGTTCCCTCAGACGCCGTACGGGATCCAGACGTTTTTGACTTGCGACGCATGCTGCAGCACAGTCTTGCCGCAAGCCTGCTTCGGATCGAACCAGTCGCGGCCCTTCGCGCCGCCGGTCCAGGTGCGCTTCAGCGACTCGGCCGACAGACGCTCGACTTCGGCGCAACCTTCCGCCGAGCCGTCGTGGCGCCACACGGCGTCGACGTCGAAGTGCGAGGCCAGCGTGCGCGCCAGTTCGTCAGCCGAGCCGGTGACGATGTTCAGCGCGCCGCCCGGCAGGTCCGAGGTGTCCAGCACCTGGTACAGGTCCAGCGCGGACAGCGGATGCGCTTCCGACGGCACGGCGATCACGCGGTTGCCCAGCGCCAGGGCCGGGGCCACCAGCGAGACGAAGCCCAGCAGCGGATTCTCGTTCGGGCAGACGATGCCGATCACGCCGACCGGCTCGTTCAGCGCCACGGTGATGCCGTGCATCGGCGGCTGGTGCGCCAGGCCGTCGTACTTGTCGGCCCAGGCGGCCCAGTAGAACAGGCGCTCGATCGAGGCCTGGACTTCGGCGGCGGCGTTCTTCGAACCGGTCTGCTGGGCGATGCGCGACGCGAATTCGTCGGCGCGCACGGCCAGGTTCTCGGCGATGTAGTACAGCACCTGCGCGCGGTTGTGCGCGGTGGCCTTGGACCAGCCGGCCGCCTTGTGCGCGGCTTCGACGGCGTTGCGGATGTCCTTGCGGTTGCCTTCGCCGATATCGGCCAGGAAGGCGCCGTTCGCACCCACGATCGCACGGCTGTAGGCGCCGTCCGGGCGGGCCTGCTTGCCGCCGATGTAGAGCTTGGCGGTGCGGTCGACGGCGAACGGGTTGCCCTCTTCCGACTGCTTCACTTTCCCCTTCTCGGCGATGAGCGGCGCGGCCGGGCGGCGGTCTTCCGCCAGCGGGGTCAAGTACTCGTACATGCCCTCCTTGCCGCCTTCGCGGCCGAAGCCCGATTCCTTGTAACCGCCGAAGCCGCAGGCGGCGTCGAACTGGTTCGCGGTATTGATCCACACCACGCCCGCCTTGATGGCCGGGGCGACGTCCAGCGCCAGGCTGATCGACTCGGTCCAGACGCAGGCGGCCAGGCCGTAGACGGTGTTGTTGGCCAGCTGGACCGCTTCACCCGGGGTGCGGAAGCTCATCGCCACCAGCACCGGGCCGAAGATTTCGGTCTGGGCCACGGCCGCCGAGGTCGAGGCGCCGGTGATCAGGGTCGGCAGGTACCAGGCACCGGCGGCAGGCGCTTCGCAGGCCGGCTGCCAGATTTCGCAGCCCTCGAGCCGGGCCGCTTCGACCAGGCCGTGGATGCGCTGCTGCTGCACCGGATCGACCAGCGCGCCGATGTCGTTCGACTTGTCGAGCGGCGAGCCGACACGCAGGTTCTGCATGCGCGCCTTGACCTTGGCGATGAAGCGCGGGTAGACCGATTCCTGCACCAGCAGGCGCGAGCCGGCGCAGCAGACCTGGCCCTGGTTGAACCAGATCGAATCGACCAGGCCTTCGACGGCGGCGTCGAGGTCCGCATCTTCGAAGACGATGAAGGGCGACTTGCCGCCCAGTTCCAGCGACAGCTTCTTGCCGGTGCCGGCGGTGGCCTTGCGGATGATGCGGCCGACTTCGGTCGAGCCGGTGAAGGCCAGCTTGTCGATGCCCGGGTGGTTCACGATGGCTTCGCCCACGCGGCCGTCGCCGGTGACGATATTGACCACGCCCGCCGGCACGCCGGCCTGCTGGCAGATCTCGGCGAACAGCAGGCTCGTGAGCGAGGTGAACTCGGCCGGCTTGAAGACGATGGTGTTACCCGCGGCCAGCGCCGGTGCGATCTTCCATGCCAGCATCAGCAGCGGGAAGTTCCACGGCACGATCTGGCCGACCACGCCGACGGCGCGGTAGTCGGCGAATTCTTCCGACTGCAGCTGGGCCCAGCCCGCGTGATGGTAGAAGTGGCGCGCGGCCAGCGGCAGGTCGGCATCGCGGGTCTCGCGGATGGTCTTGCCGTTGTCCAGGGTCTCGAGCACCGCGAACAGGCGCGCGTGCTTCTGCAGCAGGCGGGCGATCGCATACAGCACCTTGGCGCGGCCGTGGCCACCCATGGCGACCCAGCCCGGCTGGGCGCGGCGCGCAGCCGCGACGGCGCGCTCCACGTCGTCGCCGGTGGCTTGCGTCACCTGGGCGAGTTCGCTGCCGTCGGCCGGGTTGAAGGAGCCGAAGGTCTCCGTGGCGTCAAGCCAGGCGCCGTCGATGAACAGGCCGAAGCGGCGGCCATGCTGGTCCAGCCACGCTTGCGCTTCCTTGGTGCTTTCGGGTGCGGGACCGTAATCCATAGTCTGAAGAATCTCTTTAATAGTCGGCATGACGAATCCGTGAATTTTTGACGTTAAGGTTGCGCGTGGCGGTGGGCGGCCGAGTAGAAGCCCGTGACATGGTGCTCGAGCTGGCGCTCGATGTCGGTCAGCAGGCTGGAGGCGCCGATGCGGAACAGGTGCGGCTGCAGCCATTCGTTGCCCAGCTCTTCCTTCATCACGGTCAGGTACTGCAGCGCGGACTTGGCGGTGCTGACGCCGCCGGCCGGCTTGTAGCCGACCTTGAAGCCGGTACGCTCGTAGTATTCGCGGATCGCGCGCACCATCACCAGCGACACCGGGATGGTCGCGTTCACGCCTTCCTTGCCGGTCGAGGTCTTGATGAAGTCGGCGCCCGCCATCATGCAGACCCACGAGGCCTTGGCCACGTTTTCCAGCGTGACCAGGTCGCCGGTCGCCAGGATCGCCTTCACGTGCGCTTCGCCGCAAGCCTGGCGGTAGGCCAGCATCTCGTCGTACAGCGCCTGCCAGTTGCCGGTCAGGACGTGCTGGCGGGTGATCACGATATCGATCTCGGTCGCGCCGGCGGCCACGGAGAGTTCGATCTCGCGCAGCTTGGTTTCCATGCTCGACAGGCCGGCCGGGAACGCGGTCGACACCGCGGCGATCGGCAGGCGGCCCTTCAGCACCTGCACGGCCGGGGTGATCATCTCGTGGTACACGCAGACGGCGCCGGTGGTCAGGTTGTCCAGGCCCAGTGCCTGCATCAGGTCGGTGCGCAGCGGGCGCATCGCCTTCATGCACAGGCGCTCGACGCGGCCCGGGGTATCGTCGCCGGACAGGGTGGTCAGGTCGATGCACTGGATGGCTTTCACCAGCCAGGCAGCCTGGTAGTCCTTCTTGACCGTGCGGCGGTTCGCCAGGCTGGCGGCGCGGCGGTCGGCGGCGTTGCGGTTGACCTTGAGGTGGTTGATCCAGCCCAGGTCGAGGCCGATGGCCGTATTACGTTTGAAATCGAGGTTCGGGCTCATAGCAGGGCAGTTCCGTTCGAGAGAGGTTTGACGCCGAGGTGTTTGGCAAGCGTTGCGCCGATATCGGAGAAGGTGTCGGCCACCGGCAGTTCCTGCGCGGGCGCGGCCGGGCCGAAGAACAGCATCGGGATGTGTTCGCGGGTGTGATCGGAGCCGGGCCAGGTCGGGTCGCAGCCGTGGTCGGCGGTGATCACGACCAGGTCGCCTTCCTTCAGTTTCGCGATGAAGTCCGGCAGGCGCGCGTCCAGTTCGTGCAGTGCGTTCGAATATCCCGCCACGTCGCGGCGGTGGCCGAAGTGCATGTCGAAGTCGACGAAGTTCACGAAGGTGAGCGATTTGTCGGCAGCCGTGTCGGCCACTTCCAGCAGGCGGTCGAACAGCGCCATGTTGTCGGCGCCCTTGATCAGCTGGGTGACGCCCTGGCCCGCGAAGATGTCGCTGATTTTACCCAGCGCGATGACCTCGCCGCCGGCGTCCTTGACGTGGTCCAGCAGGGTCGGCGCGACCGGCGGGACGGCGTAGTCGTGGCGGTTGCTGGTGCGCTTGTAGTTGCCGTTGCTGCCGACGAAAGGACGGGCGATCACGCGGCCGATGTTGTAGGGCTTGACCAGTTCATAGGCTGCTTCGCAGACTTCGTACAGGCGCTCCAGGCCGAAGTGCTCTTCGTGCGCGGCGATCTGCAGCACCGAGTCGGCCGAGGTGTACAGGATCGGCTTGCCGCTGGCGACATGCTCGTCGCCCAGCTCGTTGATGATGGTGGTGCCGGAAGCGTGGCAGTTGCCCAGCCAGCCGGCCACGCCGGTGATCTCCTGCAGCTTGTCGGTCAGCTCTTGCGGGAAGGACGGCACGGTCTTCGGGAAGTAGCCCCAGTCGAACAGCACCGGCACGCCGGCGATTTCCCAGTGGCCGCTCTGCGTGTCCTTGCCGGTCGACTGCTCGCGGGCGACGCCCCAGGCGCCGCTGAAGCCCTCGCGTTGTTCGAAACCGGCCGGCCATGCGCCGCTGGCCTTGTGCGCGGCGGCGCCGAGGCCGATCTTTTCGAGGGTCGGCAGCGACATCGGCTTGCCCTCTTTTGCCGCCCATGCGGCGATGTGGCCGAGGGTATTGGCGCCGGTGTCGCCGTACTTGTCGGCGTCGGGCAGCGCGCCGAGGCCGAAGGAGTCAAGCAGGAGGATGAATGCGCGTGACATAAAAATATCTCTCTTTTCTACCGTCGTTCCCGCGGAGGCGGGAACCCAAGCTTACGTGCGTTTCGACTACCCGACAAACTTGGATCCCCGCCTGCGCGGGGACGACGTGTTAGGCCTTGGCGGTTGCGCCCAGGCGTTCGATGAATGCGTGCAGCAGCGCCACCAGGTCCTTGGCCGCCACGGCAGCATATTTCAGGGTCTGCTCGTGCGACAGCGGGAACGGGGTCAGGCCTTCGGCCAGGTTGGTGATGGCGGACATGCCCGCGACCTTCAGGCCGCAATGGCGGGCGGCGATCACTTCCGGGACCACCGACATGCCGACCATATCCGCGCCCATGGTGCGGAAGGCGCGGATCTCGGCGGCGGTCTCGAAGTGCGGGCCCGGGGTCGACAGGTAGACGCCTTCGTGCAGGGTGATGCCCTTCTCCGCGGCCACGGCCTTCACCATCTCGCGGGTCTCGGCATCGTAGGCGTTGGCCATGCTGAAGAAGCGCGGGCCGAAGCGGTCGTCGTTCGGGCCGGCCATCGGGCTGCCCGGCAGCAGGTTGATGTGGTCGGTCAGCACGACGATGCTGCCGGCGTCGACTTCCGGACGCAGCGAGCCGGCGGCATTGGTCACGAACAGCAGTTCGCAGCCGATCAGCTTCAGGGTACGGACCGCGGAAGTCATCACGCTGGCGCCGTAGCCTTCATAGAAGTGGCCGCGGCCCTTCATGCAGGCGACCGGCACGCCCGCCAGGGTGCCCAGCACCAGTTCGCCGGCATGGCCGTGCACGGTGCTGATCGGGAAGCCAGGCAGGTCGGCGTAGCTGATCGCCACCGCGTCCGTCATCTGCTCGGCCAGCACGCCGAGACCGGAGCCGAGGATGAGCGCCACACGCGGCGTAAAACCGGGCTTGCGGGCGCGGATGACGTCGGCGGCTTCGAATGGGGTGTTGCTGAGCATGGATGGCTTCCTTGTGATATCGCTGGATGAGGTATTCAGGTTGGGTGGACCGGTGAGGCGGCCTGTACTGCCCGGCGCACGGAATTGGGAATCCGGTGCACCAAAATAATCAGATCATGCATTATCGTGGATTGGTATGGCAAATACCAAATTTTTGCTCGATTTATATGAATAAGGTATAAATAGGCTGTGCCGTTCCATCGCCTTCGGATACATCGCCGGGCCCGCCTCGGCAACAGGGGCAAAGCTTTACGTTGACGCCCCTCAAACAAGTGTTTAACATCTCAAACAATTGTTTATATTCGTTTGAATGGCCCTACCGTGACCGAGCACTCCAAAAAACAACAGTTGCTTGAGCTGATCCGCGCAAATCCCTTCATCGCGCAGCAGGACCTGGCCGCCAGCCTGGGGCTGTCGCGCTCGGCCGTGGCCGGCTATATCGCCGGCCTGATCCGCGAGCGCAAGCTGCTCGGGCGCGCCTACGTCCTGCCGGACCGCCGCCCCGTCACCTGCATCGGCGCGGCCAACCTCGACCGCAAACTGCGTTCGCTGGCCGACATCGCGATGCACACCTCGAATCCCGCCAGCCAGAGCGAATCCTTCGGCGGCGTCGCACGCAACATCGCCGAGAACCTCGCGCGCCTGGGCACGGCAGTTGCTTTATTGACTGCGACCGGCAAGGACAGCTCGGGCGCCGCCCTGCTCGCGCATGCGCAAAGCCTCGGCATCGACACCGGGGGCACGCTGCAGCTCCCGGATGTGGCCAGCGGCACCTACACGGCGGTGCTGGACCAGGATGGCGAGATGCTGGTCGCGCTGGCCGACATGGCCCTCTACGACCGCCTCGATCCGGCCTTCGTCGCCGCCAGCCAGGCCAGGATCGCGACCAGCGCGCTGGTGGTGGCCGACCTCAACCTGCCGCTCGAGACGGTGGATGCGGTGCTTGCCGAGGCGCGCCTTGCCGAGGTGCCGCTGGTGCTGGTGGCGGTGTCCGAGCCGAAGATGGCGCGCCTGCCGCGCGACCTCGCCGGCGTGCGCGTCCTGATCCTGAACCGCGGCGAACTGGCGGCGCGGGTCGGGCGCGAACTGGCCAGCGAGACCGATCTCGACGCGGCGGTGGCCGAAGTGCGGGCCCAGGGCGCGCGCGACCTGATCGTCACGCGCGGCGCCGAGGGCGTGCTGTACACGCGCGGCGGCGCGGGTGAAGACCAGATCGTGCGCCTGTACGCGCATGGCGCCGAGGTGGTCGACGTCACCGGCGCCGGCGATGCCTTCGCGGCCGCCGTATGCTGGTCGCTGCTGCAGGATGCGGACGACCTCGGCCTGGCCTGCCGGCGCGGCCTGAAGCTGTCGGCCCTGACCCTCGGCGTGCCGGAAACGGTGCACCCGCGGCTCGGGCCCGACACTCTTATCAACACGAACACCCAGGACTGAACATGCAATCCTTCCTCCAGTTTTCCCCTGAAGTACAGGCCGCCCGCGCCGCCGGCAAGCCGGTCGTCGCCCTCGAGTCGACCATCATCTCGCACGGCATGCCCTACCCGCAGAACGTGCAGACCGCGCGCGAAGTCGAACAGGTGATCCGCGACGCCGGCGCGGTGCCGGCCACCATCGCCATCATCGACGGCCGCATCTGCATCGGCCTGGCCGACGAGCAGCTCGAGCTGCTGGGCCAGTCGCAGGAAGCGATCAAGGTCAGCCGCCGCGACCTGGCCTATGTCCTGGCCACCGGGAAGCTCGGCGCCACCACCGTGGCCGCCACCATGATCTGCGCGAAGCTGGCCGGCATCGAAGTCTTCGTCACCGGCGGCATCGGCGGCGTGCACCGCGGCGCCGAGACCAGCTTCGACATCTCGGCCGACCTGCAGGAATTGGCGCAGACCGGCGTCGCGGTGGTGTGCGCGGGCGTGAAGTCCATCCTCGACATCGGCCTGACCCTGGAATACCTCGAGACCCACGGCGTGCCGGTGGTGAGCGTGGGCCAGGCGGCCTTCCCTGCCTTCTTCACGCGCGACAGCGGTTTCAGGGCCGACTTCCAGCTCGACACCCCGGAAGAACAGGCGCGCTTCATCCGCACCAAGTGGCAGCTCGGCCTGGAAGGCGGCGTGGTGGTCAGCAATCCGGTGCCCGAAGCCGCGGCGATGCAGAACGAAGAGATCGGCGCCATCATTGCCCAGGCCCTGCGCGAAGCGGATCAGCAGGGCGTGAAGGGCAAGGCGGTCACCCCCTTCCTGCTGGCGCGCATCAAGGAACTGACGAACGGTCGCAGCCTCGCCACCAACATCGCGCTGGTCAAGCACAACGCCCAGGTCGGCGCAAAGCTGGCCGTCGCGCTCAAGGCCTGAGCCCATGTCGATCGACCTGAAGCAGCTGAAATACTTCCTCGCGGTGGCCGAAGAGAAAAGCTTCAGCCGCGCCGCCGAGCGCCTGCACATCTCGCAGCCGCCGCTCTCGCAGCAGATCATGAAGCTGGAGAGCGAGCTGGGGGTGCGCCTGTTCGCGCGCACCACCCGCAGCTTCGAGCTGACGGTGGCCGGCAAGGCCTTCATGCAGGAAGCATCGGACCTGCTGGGCCGCATGCGCATGGCGGTCGACACCATCCGCCAGATCGACCGCGGCGAGGTCGGACGACTGCGCGTCGGCATCGTCGGCTCGGCGATGTGGGGCCCGATCCCCGGCCTGCTGGAGCAGTTCCAGAGCCAGTTCCCGCGCGTGACCTGGACCATCCACGAACTCGGCCCGAACGAACAGTGGGACGCCCTGCGCGGCAAGCAGATCGACGTCGGCTTCTGGCGCGAACCGAAGCGCGACGCCGATGAACTCAAGCACGCCGGCCTGCGCCAGGAGCTATGCTTCCAGGAAGACTACTGCGTGGCGGTGAACGCCCAGCATCCGCTGGCGAAGAAGGACAGCATCGCCCTGACCGACATTGCCGGCGAGCCGCTGCTGACCCTGCACCTGGACCAGTCGGCCGAACCGCGCTACCTGATCCAGTGCTGCGTGAATGCCGGCTTCCAGCCGACCGTCTTCCAGGAAGCCGCCGAGCCGCAGACCCTGCTGGCGATGGTGGGCGCGGGCCTGGGCGTCGCCCTGATGCCGGAAACCACCGGCCGGATCGGCTGGCCGGGCGTGCGCTTCCTGCCGATCAAGGGGAACCCGCCGTCGGCGAACCTGTATATCACCTACCCGATCCAGGACGATGCGCCGGTGGTGCGGGCCTTCCTGAAGATCGTGAGTCCCGAGGGCGAATCCTGAGCTCAGGACGACGGACCGGCCGCATCGACGAGGTTGGTCCGTAGATTCACGATGGCCTTTTGCAGGGTGCGGAACTCTTCCGGCGTCAGCCCCGAGGCTTTCGCCGTGATCTCGCGGTAATCGAAAGCCTTTTCCCGCAGCTGGCGTCCGGCCTCCGTCAGCGACACCCGCACGCTCCGCTCGTCCTCGGGGTCGCGCTCGCGGCGCACATATCCCATCGCTTCCAGGCGCTTGAGCATCGGCGTGAGCGTGCTCGGCTCCAGGAACAGCTTCTCGCTGAGACCCTTGACCGTCTGCCGGTCCTCTTCCCAGAGCGAAATAATGGTGACGTATTGCGGGTAGGTGAGTCCAAGCTGTTCGAGGACCGGCTTGTAGACGCGCGAATACGCGAGGTTGGTCGAGTAGACGGCAAAGCACATGAAGTCGCCGAGCTTCGCGATGTTTTGGCGATCCTGGTCATTTTTGCTCATCTGACATCCTTTGAATTAATTATCGAGATAATGATTATCGTACTTGAAAAGTCGGCCGGCTTCGTCTAAAGTTATGGTCATAATCATTATCGTGATAATTAATTTTAAGAATTCTTCCCTGAACCGTCACCGGAGTGAACCATGAAGACGCACGACAAGCAGTCCAGTATCGGCCTCCTGGCAGCGGCCGCAACGCTGGCCGCTGCCTCCTTCGCCCTGCCGGGCCTGGCGCAGGCGGAAACGCACACGCGCTCCTTCGCCACCATCAGGCAAGTCGAGGCGGGCGTCCTGAATGTCGGCTATGTGGACGAAGGGCCGGCCAATGGTCCCGTCGTCATCCTCCTGCACGGCTGGCCCTACGACATCCATAGCTACATCGACGTGGTTCCCCTACTCACCAGGGCCGGCTACCGCGTGATCGTGCCGCACCTGCGCGGTTATGGCACGACCCGCTTCCTCGATGCGCATGCGGTGCGCAACGGCGAACCCGCGGCGCTCGCGGCCGACACAGTCGAGCTGATGGATGCGCTGAAGATCGACAAGGCCATCCTGGCCGGCTACGACTGGGGCGCACGGACGGCGGACATCGTCGCGGCCCTGTGGCCGCAGCGCGTCAAGGGACTGGTCTCGGTGAGCGGTTACCTGATCGGCAGCCAGGAGGCGGGCAAGCAGCCGCTGCCCCCGGCCGCGGAACAGCAATGGTGGTACCAGTTCTACTTCGCCACCGAGCGCGGCCGCGCCGGCTACGACAAGAACCGCCACGATTTCGCAAAGCTGATCTGGCAGACCGCTTCGCCGCAATGGCGCTTCGACGACGCCACCTTCGAGCGCAGCGCCGCGGCGCTGGATAATCCGGACCACGCCGCCATCACGATCCATAACTACCGCTGGCGGCTCGGCCTGGCCGACGGCGAAGCCAGGTATGCGGGGCTGGAAGCCAGCCTTGCCAGGTCCCCCGCCATCAGCGTGCCGACGATTACCCTCGAGGGCGATGCGAACGGCGCCCCGCATCCGGAGCCGGCGGCGTACGCGAAGCGCTTCACCGGCAAGTACAGGCATGAACTCATCCGCGGCGGCATCGGCCACAACCTGCCGCAGGAAGCGCCGCGCGCCTTTGCGGACGCCGTGATCGACGTCGATCATCTTTGACCAAGGGCCCGCCATGTTCGATTCCACGCGCATCCTTCGCCATCCGCTACGCTGGCTGAGCGCCGCCGTGCTTGCGGCGGCTGCGGCCAGCGCCGCCCTGCCTGCCGCCTCGACCACGACACCGGCCGCCGGCGCGGCCGGCGCCGGCTACCGCAGCGGCCTGCCCGCGCTCGGCGCGCTGCCGCCGCTGGAAGGGGCCGTGACCTGGCTGAACTCCCCTGCGCTCGGCGGCAGGCAGCTGCAGGGCAAGGTGGTGCTGGTCGATTTCTGGACCTATTCCTGCATCAACTGCATCCGCACCCTGCCCTACCTGCGCGCCTGGGCGCAGAAATACCGCGACCGTGGCCTGGTCGTGATCGGCGTCCACACGCCGGAGTTCGACTTCGAGAAGGAGCTCGCGAACGTCAACCAGGCGGTCGCACGTTTCATGATCGACTACCCGGTGGCGGTGGACAGCGACAGGCGCATCTGGAACGCCTTCCACAACGACGCCTGGCCCGTGTTCTACATCGCCGACGCGCGCGGGCGGCTGCGCGCGCGCCTCGTCGGCGAAGGACACTACGAGGAGACCGAACGCATCATCCAGTCCTTGCTGGCGGAAGCCGGCAAGGGCGGCGCAACGGGCGCGCTCGTCGCGCCGCCGTCTGCCGGCGAACAGTCCGCCCCCGACCTCGCGCACCTGGGTTCCGGCGAAACATATGTCGGCTATGCGCAGGCATCGAAGGTCGCCGGCGGCAAGCGCCTCGAACGCGATGCGCCGCATGACTATGCGAGGACCGACGTCGGCCTGAACGAATGGAGCCTCACCGGCAACTGGACCGTCGGCGCCGAGCGCGCGCGCCTGAACGGCGCGGGTGGCGGCATCGTCTACCGCTTCCATGCGCGCGACCTGCACCTGGTGCTGGGACCGGGGCCGGGCGGCAAGCCGGTGCGCTTCCAGGTCAGCATCGACGGCCACGCGCCCGGACCTGACCGCGGCGCCGACATCGACGCCGGCGGCAGCGGCGCCGTCACCGGGACCCGGCTCTACCAGCTCGTCAGGCAAACCGGCGCCGTGAAGGAGCGCCTGTTCGAGATCCGCTTCCTCGACGCCGGGGCGAGCGCGTTCGCGTTCACGTTTGGCTGAGCTTACTGTCGTGGTCCGATTCCAACAGTCTCCGGTGCGCATAGCGGCGGACGCGGCTTTGGTCTAGGCTGTCCATACGGCCGCGAGACGGCGGCCGCAGGAGCTCATCATGTGGAAATACCTGCTGTCCATGCTGCTCGCCGCCAGTGCCTGCCTCATCGCGCCCGCGCAGGCGCAAACCCAGCCCACCTGGACGTTCAGTTATACCGGCTTTCAGGACGCGGATACCATGCAGTTCAATCCCAACTACCGGATCGACGGCTTTTTCAGCGGCAGCGATACGAATGGCGACGGCTGGCTCGAGCGCGGCGAACTCACCAGGTTTTACTGGAACTCGTACAGCTATTTCGAGAACCCCTACACCGGCTGCAACGGCGCCTGGTGCCGGCTCGACGATTTCTACTACAACCTGCACACCGGCCAGCTGTCGTTCGATGCTCAGTCGCATTATTCGGATATCGCCACGCTCAGTTCGACCAGGACCGTGAGCGGCCTGAGCATCGTCTCGCATGGCGAAACCGGCTACTGGCCGCCGTTCTACATCTCCGATTCGATGTGGCAGTGGACCGGCCAGACGCAGTTTGCGATCTCGCCGCCGCCGGTCGACGAGCCGCCGATGCTGGCGCTGCTGCCGGCCGGGCTGCTGGCCGCTGCGCTCCTGCGCCGCGCCGCCCGCCGGCGGCGGTCCGGTCGGAACTCGTAAGGCTCAGGCCAGGCCGACATGGGGCGAGCCCGCATCGCGGTTAGAATGCGTTCTCGAAAACCCATGAAAGCAAGACGATGAAAAAAACCGACCTGGCGAAGTACGATGCCAAGAAGCTGATGAACCAGGCGGGCCCGCGCGGACCGTCCTTTGGCACTGCCGATGCGGCGCCGGCCGACCGCCGCGAACAGCGCGAGCGTGACCGGGCCTTGGGACTGGTCCCGTTCGCGGTCAAGCTCAATGGCGACCTGGTCAAGCAGCTGCAAGCCCTGGCGAAGGAGCGCGGGATCGAGATGAACGAGCTGGTGGCCGAGGTCCTGCAAAAAGGCCTGGCTGGCTGACGGTCAATGGGTGGCGCCGCCTGCCTGCGCCAGGTCCACCTCCACCGCCAGCGCCACCTCGACCGCCACGCGCAGCCCCGCCACGATATCGTCCAGCGCCATCGACGGCGTCGGTTCCGCATGACGCGCGGCCTGCTCCGGCAGGAAAGGCACGTGGATGAAGCCGGCCCTGATCGGCTGGCCGCGATCCTGCCCGCGCACATGGTGCATCAGCGCATAGAACACGTGATTGCACACGAAGGTGCCGGCGGTCTGCGATACGCCCGCCTTCAGTCCGCGCTCGCGGATCGCCGCCACCATGGCCTTGATCGGCAGGTTCGTGAAATACGCTGCGGGCCCGTCCGCCACGATGGGCACGTCGACCGGCTGCAGCCCGGCGTTGCAGGGAATGCGGGCGTCGTCGACGTTGATGGCGACCCGTTCGACCGAGATCTCGGGCCGGCCGCCGGCCTGGCCGACGGCGATCGCGATGTCGGGCTCGAGCTCGTCGACGAAGCCGCACAGGGCCTCGGCGGCGCGGCCGAACACGCAGGGCAGCTGGCGCGCCACCACCCTGAAGCCATCGCCGGACCAGCCGTCCAGCAGGCGCACGGCTTCCCAGGCCGGGTTGATGGCGGCGCCGTCGAAGGGTTCGAATCCGGTAAGCAGAACGGTTTTCATGGCTTCATCGATACATCAGGAAGTACAACAGGACGATATTCGCCAGCAGCAGCGGCAGCGCGGTCGGCAGCTGGGCCTTGATCACGGCGTTCTTGTCGTGCAGCTCGAGCAAGGCCGCCGGCACGATGTTGAAGTTGGCGGCCATCGGCGTCATCAGGGTGCCGCAATAGGCGCTGAACATGCCGATCGCCGCCATCACGGCCGGATTCGCATGATACACCCCGACCAGTACCGGAATCCCGATCCCGCCCGCGATCACGGGAAAGGCGGCGAAGCCGTTGCCCATCACGACCGTGAACAGCGCCATGCCGATGCAGAAGGCGGCGCAGGCGACCAGGCGCGAATCCATGTCGATGTAGGAGGTGGTGATGTGGGCCACCGCCTTGCCGACGCCGGCCTCGGAAAACAGCAGGCCGAGCACCGCCAGCATGTGCGGCAGCACCACCGCCCAGCTCATGGCGTCGATCAGGCGGCGCGCCTCGCGCACGCCCTGCAGCGGGGTCGAACGCGTGAGCCAGCCGGCCAGCACCAGCGCCACGATGGAGCCGCAGCCCATGCTCACCAGGGTCAGGTTCTTCGGATCGAGCAGCGGCGTGGCGTCGATCCTTACGTCTTTCAGCAAGGTGGAACCGATCATCGTCACCACCGGGATCGCCAGCGCCGGAATCAGCAGCCTGTGACCGAGGCGCGCAGCGCTGGCGCGGCGTACCTCTTCCGCCGGCAGCTGGGCCTTGCCGCCCTTGACCAGGCCGCTGCCGGCCACCAGCGCCATCGCGACCATCAGCAGGCCGGTGGCCGCCGCCGGCATGCGCCCACCGAACAGGTAGAGCAGCGCGTACAGGCCCCAGAACAGCGCCGTGGCATGGCTGCGCGGGTTGCTGCGGTCGCGCAGGTTCATGATGGCGGTGGCCGCGAACAGCAGGCCGACCAGCACATAGAAATCGTCGAGCGCGAGGATCATGGCCGCCCTCCGCCCGCGGCGCCGCGCAGGATCCAGGCGTCGAGCCGGCGCAGGTTCCAGGCGTGGATGACGAAGGCCGTGACCGCGGTCGGGATGCCCCACAGCGCCATGCGCAGCGGATCGACTTCCAGCCCTTCGGCGCGCAGGATGGTCTGCATCAGCACGATGGCGCCGAACGCCACGAACACGTCCTCCCCGAAGAACAAACCGACGTTGTCGGTGGCGGCGCTCATCGCGCGGATGCGCTGGCGCATCGCTTCGTCGAGCTTTACGCCGCGCGCCTCGGCGGCGGCCTCCGCCATCGGCGCCACCAGCGGCCGCACCATGTTCGGATGGCCGCCGAGGCTGGTCAGGCCGAAGGCGGCGGCCAGTTCGCGCACCAGCAGGTAGACCGTCAGCAGGCGGCCGGTGGTGGCGGAGCGGATCTTCGCGATGCTGGCCTGGGCATGTTCCTTCAGGCCGGCGCGCTCCAGCAGGCCGATCGCGGCCAGCGGCAGCAGCAAAATCAAAGGCAGGTTGCGCGTCTTGACGAAGGCCGTGCCGAGCGATTCCAGCAGGTGCACGGGGGACAGGCCGCCGGCCACCCCGGTCACGCCGCAGGCGGCGATCACCACCAGCACCGGGTTCGCCCGCAGCAGAAATCCAACGACGACGACGACGATGCCGAGCAGCGGCCACAGGTTGACGGCAGTGTGCATGGGTCTCCAGCTGAGTTATTAGCTGGGAGATATTACCTCAGCATGAGGCCGGTTTAAGAGTGGATGAGATACATCGTCGCAGTCGGCGGGCACGTCGCTTTTAAGTCAGCAATATGGCGACTGCATGAACGCGCCTTATTTGTATTGAGTGCGCGCATGCTAAAAAGGTGGGCCCGACCGCTATGCTCGACGCGTCATCAAAGGGAGACTGTCATGAAACCGCTATTGCGCTGCATTCCATTGCTGGCAGCGATCGGCCTCGCCAGCTGCGGCGGCGACGTCGGCATCGGCGTCGGCGTCGTCTGGCACGATCACCCCTGGCCCAACCACCCCGACTGGCCAAGCTGGCCCGATCACCCGCAGGGCGCCACCGGCCTGTATCCCATCGCGGGCGACGTCTGCGGCGTCTGTTCGGGGTCGAAGGACGGCACCGGGCCGGCGGCGCGCTTCAAGGCCCCGGAAGGCATCGTCGCCGACAGCGCCGGCAACCTGTACGTGGCGGAACCGGCCAGCGCGACGATCCGCAAGCTCACGCCGCAGGGCGTCGTCACCACCCTGGCGGGCGCCAGCAACGCGGTCGGCTATGCGGACGGCAACGGCGGCGCGGCGCGCTTCAACCAGCCGACGCGCATCGAAACCGATACCGCGGGCAACCTCTACGTGACCGACACCGGCAACTCGGTGGTGCGCAAGCTTACGGCCTCGGGCACGGTCCTCACGCTGGCCGGCAACGGCACCTGCGGCAGCAGCGACGGCAACTCCACCTCCGCCCAGTTCTGCAATCCGAAAGGCATCGCCCTGGACCGCTGGGGCAACCTGTGGATCGCGGACACCGGCAACCACACGGTGCGCCGCATCGATCCCAGCGGCAAGGTCAGCACCGTGGCCGGAGCGCCCGGCGTGTGCGGCAGCGCGAACGGGCGCGGCGACGTGGCGCGCTTCTGCAATCCGCAGGACGTGGGCGTCGACGAATGGGGGAATGTGTACGTGGTCGACACCGGCAACTCGACCATCCGCATGATCAGCGCCAAGGGCGAGGTCTCGACCCTGGCGGGCCAGGCCGGCCAGTGCGGTTCGGTGGACGGCAGCACCAGCGTGTCGCGGCTGTGCGCCCCGAGCGGCATCGCCGTCGAGGGCAACGACCTGTATATCGCGGACACCGGCAACGCCACCGTCCGCAGGATCAACCTCGACAACGTGACCAGCACGGTGGCGGGCGTGCCGGGCCAGCAGGGCATCGTGCTGGGCGCCCTGCCCGGCGGCCTCGACCGCCCGATCGGCATCGCGCGCGCGCCGGACGGCTCGTTCGCGCTCACGACCCACAACATCGTCGTGAAGCTGCTGGCGGCCAAGTAAATAAGGGAGCGTCTGACAAACCCTCAGGGCAAGGCGCATCGCCGCGGTGGCGGACCACAAAGACAGTACGCCAGTACGGCGAGACGATGCAACGCAGCCATGAGGGTTTTTCAGGCGCTCCGTAACGGCGTCGCTGCGTCCCTGCCGATGACGGTGGTCCACGGACGCACGCGCCAGCTCGTCACCAGGCCCTCGGTAACGTAAGGATCGGCTTTGGCGAAGCGCTCGGCGGCTTCCGGGGAGTCGCCGGTGAACAGCAGGACGGCGGTGTCGGCCGGATCGGCCAGGGCGCCGGCGAGCACGAGCTCGCCGCGCTGCTCGGCTTCCCAGGCCAGCTTCAGGTGCGGAGTCCGGAATTCGCCGCGGCGCGCCAGGTAGTCGGGCGCCAGTTCATACATCAGCAGGTAGTGCACGAAGGTCTCCTTTGCTATGAATTCGACAAGACCCCGGCATCTTAACCGATCCCAATGTGGGCGGGCATGGCGATGGCAACATGGCCGCCATGAGACGGCATCACATCACCCTGGGCGCCCGCACGACGGCAGACGGCGTCGTCACCTCGGCCTCGAGCGCCATGTCGATCGACGGCGCCCGCATCGCGCTCGAAGGCGATGAAGTCAGCTGCCATGGCTGCGGCGCCACCGGCGCCATCGTCTGCACCGGACCGCGCACGCCGGAGCGCCATGACGGCCGGCTGGTCGCGCTGGAAAACGACCTGTGCGCCTGCAATTGCGCGACGCCGCCAAGACTGCTGCCCATCCAGCGCGTCCGCTATCAGACGGTCGCCCAGGACGCTGCCTAGGCGGCCCCTGCAGCTTTCCGCCCGCCATGTTATTGTTGCGCCATGGCAACGTGCGCGCAGCTTTGCGTCAAGCCTTCCCGGCTTTGTACAGCAGCGCACAGAATCCTGAAGATGATAGAGCTAGACTAGTAACCATGGACACTCGGAAAAAAGTAGCGGCAGGAATGGCTGGCTTTGCCAGCATGCTGTGGCTGGGCCTGACGGCCGCGGTCGCGGCGAACCAGCGCCGCCTGGTGTTCAATCCGACCGTCGAGCGCGAAGTGCAAAGCCCGCGCAGCAGCGGCCACCGCACCCGCCCCGTGGTGCTGCGCGCCGCCGACGGCACCCGCCTCTGCGGCTGGCTGATGACGCCGAAGATTCCGGGTCCGCATCCGGCCGTCGTGTATTTCGGCGGCCGTTCCGAAGAAGTCTCCTGGGTGGTGCGCGATGCCGGCAAGCTGTTTCCCGACATGGCCGTGCTGGCAGTGAACTACCGCGGCTACGGTGAATCCCATGGCGATCCGGCCGAGATCCACATGGTCGAAGACGGCTGCATGCTGTTCGACTGGATGGCGTCGCGCGCCCACGTGGATGCGCGCCGCATCGCGGTGGTCGGCCGCAGCCTGGGCTCCGGCGTCGCCGTGCAGGTGGCGAAGGAGCGCCCGGTGCACTCGGTGGTCCTGGTCACGCCCTACGACTCGATCCTGGCGATCGCCAAGCGCAAGTTCCGCGTGATGCCGATCGAGTACATGCTGCGCCACCGCTTCGAGTCGATCAAATATGCCCCGGCCCTGAAGGCGCCGACCTATGTGCTGCGCGCCGCCAGCGACGACGTGGTCCCGCATTCGCACACCGACCAGCTGGTGGCCAAGCTGGCCCAGTTGTGCGGCGACGACATCGTGCCCGAGTCGGACCACATGAACATCCCCTATCTGGAAGGCACCCAGAACCGCATCGCGGCCTTCCTGCGCTCCCAGTTCGGCAAGCCGCTGGCCGAAGCCGCGGCGGCGGGCAGCCCCGGGGCCGATGCGCTGCCGGCCAGCGCCGCATCGTCGGCCCCGATTCCTGCGCCGCTCATCGCCTCGGTCGCCATCGACGGCGCGCCGGCGCCCCTCCTTCCCGTCCCCGCCGATCCGATCGTCGTGCCCGCCATCGGCGTCGGCCCGGCACTGGCCGTGCTGGCGGCGCCGCTTTCGAGCGAGCTTCCGCTGGTCCATAAATAAGCCTTTCCTGTCATTACGCGCGCGTCAAGACCTGTGGTTTTCTGTAGGAAACCACTGAAAAGTGGCACTATTTATATTTCCACTAAATAAATTGCGAAGTAAAATCGTATTTGCCACAGATAAACGTCTGATGCATAGTTAAACGCCAGGGTGCGGAGACAATGCGCAGCATCGTGGTCGACTTCCCGGTTCTGCCTGCTGCCATGACGCGCAGGCACGCCCACCGGCCTCGGCCACGATCGACATCGACACCACAGGAACGAATACGCCTCGGATGGCTGGTCCTTGCATTGCCGCCCAGCGGCAGGCTTGTGCCGGTCTTCCCATGTAGAGGATTCAGGAAGAATAGATGAAATTCAAGCAACTCAGTATGACGATCGCGGCGCTCTGCGTGAGCGCCAGCGCCTCGGCCGACATCGCCGGGGCCAAGCTGGCGATCGTCTACGACGCCGGCGGCAAGTTCGACAAGTCCTTCAATCAGTCGGCGGCCGAAGGCGTGACGCGCTTCATGAAGGAAACCGGCGTCAAGGTGTTTGAAGCCCAGGCCAACTATGACACCCAGGCCGAGCAGGTGCTGCGCGCGCTCGCGCGCAAGAAGCTGAGCCTGATCGTGTCGATCGGCTTTTCCCAGACCCAGCCGGTGCAGAAGATCGCCGCCGAATACCCGAACGTCCACTTTGTCATCATCGACGGCAACGCGCAGGGCAAGAACGTCAATTCGGTGCTGTTCAAGGAACAGGAAGGCTCCTACCTGGTCGGCGTGGCCGCCGCCATGGCTTCCAAGACCAAGACGATCAGCTTCGTCGGCGGCATGGACATCCCGCTGATCCGCGCGTTCGCCTGCGGTTATTCCCAGGGCGCGAAATCGGTGCTGCCGAAGATTCAGATCCTGCAGAACATGGTCGGCACCACCAGCGCGGCCTGGAACGACCCGGCCAAGGGCGGCGAACTGGCGCGTGCGCAGTTCGACCGCGGCTCCGACGTCGTGTTCGCGGTGGCCGGCGGTTCCGGCATGGGCGCCCTGCAGATGGCCAAGGAAAAGGGCAAGCTGGCGATCGGCGTCGACTCGAACCAGAACTACCTGTACCCGGGCACCATGCTGAGCTCGATGGTCAAGCGCGTCGACAACGCCGCCTACGAGGCCTTCATGAAGGCGAAGAATGGCCAGTTCACCTCTGGCATCACTTACGAAGGCTTGAAGGAAGGCGGCGTCGACTGGGCGCTCGACAAGTACAACCGGGCCGTCATCACGCCGGAAATCGAGAAGCGTGTGCTCGCCGCCAAGGACGACATCATCAGCGGAAAGATCAAGGTCGTCGACTATCGCGCGGCCGGTTCCTGCCCGCAATAGGCCACAGGTTTCGACCGCATTTTTGTTTTACCGATGAAGCGCGCCGCGCCGGCTTGATCCGGCGCGGCGCGCTTTTGAATGAATGTTTTCCATAATTACTTTGTCTACCGAAAACGGATCGCTATGCAGCCAGCCGTAGAATTCCGCAACATTAGCAAAGCCTTCGGGGCGGTCAAGGCGAATGCCGAGGTCAGCTTCTCGATCGCCAAAGGCTCGATTCACGGCGTGATCGGCGAAAACGGCGCCGGCAAGTCGACCCTGATGAGCATCCTGTATGGCTATTACAACGCCGACAGCGGCCAGGTCCTGATCGACGGCCAGGCGCGCGACATCCGCACCAGTCACGAGGCCATTGCGCTCGGCATCGGCATGGTCCACCAGCACTTCATGCTGGTCGAGAACATGACCGTGCTCGACAACGTCATGCTCGGCAACGAGGGGAGCTTCAAGCTGGCCGCCACGCGCGGCGAGGTCGAAGCGAAACTGCGCGAGATCTGCGCGCGCTACCGCCTCGACGTCGACCCGCTCGCCACCGTCCACGACCTCTCCGTGGGCGCCCAGCAGCGCGTCGAGATCCTCAAGCAGATCTACCGCAGCGCCAACATCCTGATCCTGGACGAGCCGACCGCCGTCCTGACCGCCCAGGAAACCGCGTCGCTGTTCCAGATCCTGCGGCTGTTCAAGGACCAGGGCAAGACCATCATCCTGATCACCCACAAGCTGCAGGAGATCATGGACATCACCGACGAGGTGACGGTCATGCGCGCCGGCCGGGTGGTCGGCGCCGTCAGGACCGCGGAGACCTCGAAGGAGCAGCTGGCCAATATGATGGTCGGCCGTCCGATCCAGAGCGAGCTGCCGCGCGCGCCCTACAAGCCGGGCGCCGAGGTGCTGAAGGTCTCGAACCTGCAGCTGAAGGACAAAAACGGCGTCGCCCTGCTCTCGGACATCAACTTCACCCTGCGCGCAGGCGAGGTCGTGGCGATCGCGGGCGTGTCCGGCAACGGCCAGAGCGAGCTGCTCGAGATCCTGTCCGGCATGCGCCTGCCGAGTTCCGGCAAAGTGGAGTTCCTCGGCCGCGACCTGCCCTACGCGGACCGCGCGAACGCCGACGGCCTGCCCGCCACCTTCCGCGACCTCGGCATCGGCCACGTGCCGGAAGACCGCCTGCGCGACGGCGTGATCAAGGATTTCTCGGTCATGCAGAACACCGTGTTCGGCTACCAGGATCGCGTCAAGAACCGCTGGGGCCTGTTCGACTTCAAGAAGATCGCGCAGCGCTGCGCCGGCCTGATGCAGGCCTTCGACGTCCGCCCGAACAATCCGGACCTGCGCATCGGCCTGCTCTCGGGCGGTAACCAGCAGAAGGTCGTGATCGCACGCGAAGTCGCGGCCCATCCGAAGATGATGCTGGTCGGGCAGCCGACCCGCGGCGTCGACATCGGCACCATCGAGAGCATCCACACCCAGCTGCTGCGCCTGCGCGACGAGGGCGTGGCGATCCTGCTCTCCTCCGTGGAGCTGGAAGAGGTGCGCGCGCTGGCCGACCGCATCCTCGTGATGTCGGGCGGGCGCATCACCGGCATCCTGCCGATCGACGAATTCGACACCACCCGCATCGGCCTCTTGATGGGCGGCTTGCACAAGTCCGACGAAACTGAGTTGACATGAAAAAGACTGAACTCCCACGCTGGGCGACCGGTTTCGCCCTGCCCATCCTGAACCTGCTGTCGGCGCTGCTGGTGGCGGGACTGGTGATCCACCTGCTCGGCGAAAGCCCGTCGGAATCGCTGCGCATCCTGGTCGACAGCGCCATCCTCGATCCGGAAGGCCTGGGCTATACCCTGTTCTACGCCTCGACCTTCATCTTCGCCGGCCTGGCGGTGTCGATCGCGATGCAGGCCGGCCTGTTCAACATCGGCGCCGAAGGCCAGATGTATGTCGGCGGCCTCGGCCTGACGCTGGCCGTGCTGGCCTTCGATGCGCACCTGCCCGGCTGGCTGATGATCCCGGTCGCGATGGGAGGCGCCGCGCTGTTCGGCGCGCTGTGGTCCTTCCTGCCCGGCTACCTGCAGGCCAAGCGCGGCAGCCACGTGGTGGTCACGACCATCATGTTCAACTTCATCGCCGCCAGCCTGATGAACTACGTGATCCTGAAGATGATCCCGGAAGGCCAGCAGAACCCGGCCTCGCGCGTGTTCGCCGACAGCGCCGCCCTGCCGCTGCTGAACAAGCTGTTCCCGGTGTTCGGCGACACCCCGCTGAACATCAGCTTCCTGCTGGCGATCGCCGCCCTGGTCCTGTACGGCGTGATGGTGTGGCGCTCCTCGTGGGGCTACAAGCTGCGCGCGACCGGCTTGAACGCCCACGCCGCCCACTATGCCGGCGTGAAGATCGACCGCATGATCATCGTCACCATGCTGGTGTCGGGCGCCCTGGCCGGCCTCGGCGCGGTCAACTCGGTGATGGGCTCGACCCATTACCTGTCGCTGAACTTCCCGGCCGGCGCCGGCTTCGTCGGCATCGCGATCGCGCTGATGGGCCGCCAGCACCCGGTCGGCATCTTCTTCTCGTCGGTGCTGTTCGGCGCGCTGATTCAGGGCGGCTTCGACCTGTCGCTCGTGAAGCCGAACATCCCGCAGGAGACCTTCATCTTCATCCAGGGCCTGATCATCCTCTTCTGCGGCGCAATGGAAAACTTCTACGCGCCGGCGCTGCTGAAACTGATCAACCTGAACCGCACCAGCAAGGAAGCATAAATGGAAGACTTTCACATCGCCAGCATCGTGGTCTCCACGATCCGCAACGCGCCGGTGCTGATGTTCGCCGCCATGGCCGGCCTGTTCGCCGAACGCTCCGGCGTGGTCGACATCGGCCTCGAAGGCAAGATCCTGGCCTCGGCCTTCGTCTCGGCGTCGGTCGCCTACGTCACGCAGAATCCGTGGCTCGGCATTCTGGCCGGCATCGCCGTGTCGGTCGCGCTGGCCATGGTCCAGGCCTTCGTCTCGATCACCCAGAAGGGCAACCAGCTGGTGTGCGGCATCGCGATCAACATCGCCATGAGCGGCCTGACCTTCGTGCTGGCGCAGTTCTTCTTCCATGAAGGCGGCCGCACCCCGGACCTGCGCGAGGCGCGCCTGTTCGACATCATCCTGCCCGGCACCGATGCGCTGGACAAGATCCCGGTGATCGGCTGGCTGTACGGCCACGTGATCGGCGGCCAGTCGGCGCTGGTGTACCTGGCCTTCCTGCTGGTCCCCATCGTGCACTGGGTGCTCTACCACAGCCGCTTCGGCCTGCGCCTGCGCGCCTGCGGAGAGAACCCGCACGCCGCCGACGCCGCCGGCGTCTCGGTCGAGCGCACCCGCTACGCGGCGATGCTGGTGGCCGGCGTGCTGTGCTCGTTCTCGGGGGCCTACCTGGCCATCGTCCAGAGCGGCTTCTTCCTGCGCGACATGTCGGCCGGCGCCGGCTACCTGGCGCTGACGACCCTCGTGTTCGGCAACTGGCGTCCGCTGCACACGGTGCTGGGCTGCCTGATGTTCGGCATGTTCGGCGCGATCCAGATCCAGCTCGAAGGCGTCGACCTGCCGGTGATCGGCAGCATCCCGGGCTCGCTGGTCCAGATGATCCCGTATGTCGTGACCGTCGTCGTGCTGGCCGGCCTGATGGCTAAGTCGGTGGCGCCGAAGGCGATCGGCAAGCCATTCGTCAAATCCCGCTGATCATTCAGCCGCGCGCGCTCGCTCCGCCGAGCGCGCGAAGGTCCACGCAAGACCTATTCCCGCTGACGTTCCCGTCGAGCGTTTCATCAGCGGACTGTCCCGGTTCGCCGCCCCCGCATACGTTTCATAGCGCACGAAGCCGAACAGGCGCAGGTCCGGGTTCAGCTTGTAGGTGCCGAACAGCCCCGTACGCACCAGCATCAGGCCGCTGTCCGCGTGGTAGGCCGGCCGCTCGGCGGTCGCATACTGCGGCTGCACTTCATAGAAATAGCGGTTGATGCGGCCGTCGCCGAACACGGCGCCCAACTGGGCTTCCATGGTCCAGCGCGCCGCTTCCCCCCGCTTCTCCCATACCAGGCGCGGCTCCATGGTCCAGCCCTGGCGCCGAAGCCCGCTCCTCGCCTCGATCACGGCGCGCAGCGGCAGCTCGAAGCGCAGCCGTCCCCGCTCGCCCAGGTCGGCGAACTTGTACTTCACGCGCGGGCCGAATTCGACCAGGGTGCCGAGGTCCGGCATGCCGCGCCGCGCGTCGACGTCGTTCGAATGCGCGGGCAAGGAACCGGCGAAGCCGACGTCGAATTCGAGCTTGTCGGTATTCAGCAGGCGCGCGCCGATGCCGTTCTGGTCGGCGCGGAAGACCTTGCCGCGGTAGATCAGGTAAGGCAGGACCAGGCCGCGGTTCGAGCGATCGTCCGCGCCCGGGTAGGCTGGCGTGCTGAAGGCGGCGGCGCCGATGCCGGCTTCCCAGAGCGGCAAGTCGCGCTCGGGGGGCCGGGCCTGGGCGGAAGCGAGGGCGGGCAGCAGGCTGGCGGCCGCGAGGGTGAGGTAGGAGTATGTGCGCATGGCGCCATTCTAGCGGCGCGCATGAGCAGGTGGCGCAAGCGTCGCATCGCGTGGGCACGTGATCGATGCCCCCGGCATCAATCACCCCACGCGAACATTATTGGTAAATTGCCTGCAGCAGCTGCGCCAGGTGATACCCGCCCTTGATCAGCTGGGTCTTGGCGATCGCCGAGCTCGGCACCGGGTAGTTCTGCGGCACTTCCAGGTTCCAGGTGTAATAGGTCTCGCCCTTCTTGCTGGTCTGCTGGGTGATCTTGCCGACGGTGACGCCGTCGAAGGCCTGCTTCGACACCGCCAGCGCATCGTCCGCCCATTGGTAGGGCCAGGTCGCCAGCGCGCCCGTGGCGGAAGCGATCACCGGCTTGCCGTCGATCGCGGCCTGCGCGAACTGGTCCGGGGTCCTGGTGCGGATGCGGCGGAAGGCGTAGTTGACGGTGGTGCTGTCCCAGTAGGAGTGGAAGGGCTTGGTCAGCGCCTTCGGCACGCCTTCCTTGATCGGCTTCGCCTCTTCCTGCGGGATGACGTCGGACAGCTTGGCGACCAGGCCGGTGAGCTTCTCGTCGTCCATCAGGAAATTATTGCCGCCGCGCGAATCGAAGACGGCGGTCTCGTCGATCTCGGCCTTGGTCTTCGGCACCACGAACTTGCCGTCCTTGTTGACGAAGGCGGCGCCCACGTGCAGCGGCTGGTGGATGTCGCCGGTCATGTGGGTGATCAGGATCAGGGCCTGGCGCGGGGTGAACTTGTGCGGGTTGGTGGCCGGGGTGTCCTTGCCCTGCAGGACGGCGATCGCCTGCTTCAGGGTCTGCACGATGTCGTCGTCGGCGGTGCCGGCCGCGCCGTCATGGTAGTGGTCCAGCTGGAACGGCACGTCGGTGTAGTGGTACTCGCTGTGCTTCGGGTTGGCGTTTACGTACTCGACCATGTCGGGGGTCTGCGGGCCGCACCAGTTGCCCTTCACGCAGTCCGGCCAGGTGGCGACCGATTCCAGGGTTTCGCCCGGCAGCAGGATGGCCTTGACCTGCTGTTCGGCCTTGCTGCCCTTGATCAGTTTATCGGCGATGGCGCCGACCGCGCGGTGGCCGTCGTTGCCCCAGGCGAGCGCATTCGCCGAGGCGAAGGCGCCTGCCAGCGCGAGTACACAAGCGAGTTTCTTCATGATGGTTCCTTGTCGGGACATGTGCGTTTCAGCGCACCTTGTTGATACGGGCCTGCGGCGCGGCCAGCGAGGATGCGCCGATCTCAGGATGTTGTTTCAGGTAGGCGACCAGGGCGTCGAGGTCGCGCATGCCGGTGTCCTGGCGGTTGATGCCCTTGGCCAGCACCGGGAAGTTGTCGCCGCCGTCGGCCAGGAAGTTGTTGGCCACGATGCGGTAGGTCCTGCCCTCGTCGACCGGCTTGCCGTCCACCTTCAGGCTGCCCGGCACCAGGCGCTGGCCGACCGGACGGGTGCTGTCCCAGGCATAGGACAGGCCGCTCGACACCTGCAGCGTGTAGCGGTCGTTGCCGGGGCGGTCCCACTGCTGTTCGAGCATGGTGCGCAGCTGGGCGCCCGTGATGTCCAGCACCACCAGGGTATTGCCGAAGGGGAGAACGGCCTGGGCCTGGCCGAAGCTGACCACTCCACCCTCGCCCGCTTCCAGGTCCTTGCGGATGCCGCCCGGATTCATGAAGCCGAGCTGGACGCCCTGCCCGCGCGTGGCGGCCACCACGGCGTCGGCGATCACGTCGCCCAGCGGCGACTCGCCCGCTTCGCTTTCCTTGCGCGGCACGCTTGCAGCGGCGATGCGCGCGACCGGCTTCGCCAGTTCCGCGGTGCTGCGCGCGCGCACGTCGCGCAGGTAGGCAGCCATCTGCGCGTCCGGCGTAAACGCCTGCGGCGTCATCACCACGTTGCGGACCTGGATGTCGTCGACGCGGCCGCTGTCCGGCTCCACGGTCATTTTGATGCGCGACAGCAGGTGGCCCGCGGCGTCGGCCTGGGTGACCACGCGACCGTCGACCTTGCACAGGTAACCCTTGTGCGAGTGGCCGGTGATGACCAGGCGGATCGCCGGATCGAGCTTCCTGACGATGCCGACGATCGGTCCCTGCAGGCCGTCGCAATATGTTTTGTCATAGGGCTCGCCGGTATGGCCGCCCTCGTGGATCAGGACCACGAACACCTGGGCGCCCTGGGCGCGCATGTCGGGAATGGACTTGTTGATCGAGTCCGCTTCGTCGAGGAAGGACAGGCCCTTGATGGCCGAGGCCACCGCCACCGACGGCGTGTCCTTCAGCACCGCGCCGACCAGGCCGACCTTGACGCCCTTGACGTCGACGATGCGCCAGCCCGGCACCAGGTTCTTGCCGGTCTGTGCGTCGACCACGTTGGTGGCGAGGTAGGTAAAACCGGCGCCGCGGAAGTCCTTCGACAGCTGGCAGGCCTTGCCCGGACGCGGCGAGTCGCAGCCGCCGTGCTGCTGGCGCAGCAGTTCCTTGCTGCCCTGGTCGAACTCATGGTTGCCGAGCGAGCTGGCGACCAGGCCCATCCTGTTCATCGCTTCGATGCTGGGCTCGTCCGCGAACATCGAGGACATGGCCGGACTGGCGCCGACCAGGTCGCCGGCGGCGACGAACAGCAGGTCCTTGTCTTCCTTGCGGAAGGCGTCCAGCGCGCCCATCAAGACGTCGATGCCGCCGGCCTGGATGGTTTGTTTCTTGTCGCTGCCCGCGGGCGCCCAGTTGTACTTGCTGGGCTCCAGGTTGCCGTGGAAATCGTTGATGGCGACGAGATTGAGTTCGACAGGGCTGGAGGCCGGATGCGGGGCAGTGGCGCAGCCGGCGGCCAGGTAGGTGAACGCGACGGTCAGGGCTGCGGTGTGAAGACGAAGGGCCATGTGGATGTCAATACGAATGCAGGGATCAAAAAAAACAGGCCCGAAGGCCTGTTTCATTATCGGCGAACTGCGCCAGACGCTCAACTGCCGCGTCCGGCGCAAGCCTCACATCAGATGTCGACCGAGAAGGTGACCGATGCAAAGCGCGGTGCGCCGAGGTAGTAACGCAGTGCGCTGGTGGTGTTGGTAACACCCGGGATCGGGTTCGAGTTCGGGATGCCGGAACCCGGATTGCGGTACTGCTTGTTGGTGATGTTGCTGACGTTGAAGGTCAGCTTCGGACGCTTGAGCAAGCCGTAATTCGCGAAGGTGTAGCCGCCGTCGAAACCGAAGAGGGTGTAGCCAGGCGCAGCCGGTTCGTCGTGAGCAAAGGTCGACTCCTGCTTGCTGGTCGCCTTGGCCTTCAGACGTGCCCAGAAGGCGTTCTGCGAGTACTCGAGCGACAGGCCGCCCTTCAGGCGCGGCGAACCCGGCAGGCTCAGGCCGGCGGTCGGCAGGATACCGGTCAGACCGGAGTTGGCAGGCACGTTCAGCTTGATGTTGTCCTGAACTTCGGTCTTCAGGTAGCCGAACGAGCCGTACAGCGACCAGCCGTTGATCGGCATGTTGTTCGCTTCGATCTCGAAACCCTTGGACTTCACGCTGCCAGCGTTGGTGTAGAACGAGGCGTTGTTGACCGGGTCGAAGTAGCTGACCTGGCGGTTCTTGAAGTCCACGCCGAACACGGTCAGGGTAGCGATGTACTTGCTGTCCTGGTGACGGTAGCCGACGTCGGTGTTCCACGAGGTTTCCGCAGACACGTCGCCGCTCAGCGTCGGCACGCCGTTGATGACGCGAACGTTGGTGTTCAGGTTCGAGAACACGAAGTTCGGCGGCGCCTTCATGTTCTTGGCGATGCTCATGAAGATCTGGTCGTCGTTGGTGATGCGATAGCGCGCGCCGAACTGCGGCAGCGGCGTCGTGTAGCTACGAGCGATCTGGTAGGTGCCGACGGTATTGGCTTCGCTGGCGAAGTTGGTCACGTCGCGCTTGACGTGCGGGTTACGCACGCCGATGTTGATCGAGGCCTTGTCGTCGAGCAGGCTGATGGTGTCCTGCAGGAACAGCTGGTAAGCGGTCGAGATGGTGCGGTTGTCGCGGCTCTCGTAGAAGGTACCGTCCGGACGGCGAATCGCGTTTTCCTGCAGCCAGACGTCGTAGCCGCCGTAGTTCGAGACCGGGACCATCGGGCCGGTCTGCTGGTGGTTTGCACGCTCGTACCAGAAACCGGCCAGGATTTCGTGGTTGCCCAGGTGGTGGATGACCGAGGTGGTCACGCCCGGACGCTTGGTATGCGTGACCGAGGCATTCGCCATCAGGACGGTGTCGAGGGTGTCGCCGTCGCCGTTCAGGTCGACCGCAGCGTTGTTCTTGCCGGTGGCCTTGTTGTAGAAGCCGGTCTCGGACATGGCCTTCTGCTGGATGCCGCCGTTGCCGAAGCCGTACCAGTAGTAAGGCACGATCTTGATGTCGGTGTTATCGGTGATGCGGAATTTCGCGATGGCCGAGAAGATGCCGTTCTTGAACGGGTTGTTGTACAGGCCGTAATAAGGCGGCGTCTGGGTCGATTCCTTCTGCACGGTGCCGTTGACCGGGGTCAGGTGACCGACGAAGGTGGGCGACGTGTCGTAGTAGTAACCGTTCTTGTTGATTTCGGCCAGCGTCAGGTTGTTGATGCTGTTGTTGACCGCGCGGTTCCACAGCAGGGTCGCGTGGATGTAGTTGAAGCGGTCCCAGTCGTAGTTGAAGCCGGCATCGATGTGCTCGCGGTGCGCCGAGCCTTCACCCTTCCACTTGTCGGCGTCGGCTGCCGAGTACGAAATGAATGCTTTCGAACGCTTGTCCGAGAGCAGGCCGGTGTCGTAGCGCACGAAGGACTTGCGCATGTTCAGCTGGCCGAAGGTCTGCATCACGCGTACGCGCTGCTTGTCTTCCGGCTTGCAGGTGACGATGCCGAAGTTACCGCCCGAGGCGCCCACTTGCGGCGAGTCGACGTCGGTCGAGCCCTGGGTCACGAATTCCGAGCAGGTGTTTTCCTGATCGACATATTCCTGCGGGTAGACGGCGAAGTTACCCGAGTCGTTGACCGGCACGCCATTGATGGTCGCGCCGATCTGGTCGCTGTTGAAGCCGCGCAGGCTCAGGCCGCCACCGAACAGGCCGGTCGCGTCGTAGTTGTAGCTGTTCACCGACGGCAGCATCTCGAGTGCTTCGTACGCGTTGCCGGTCGGACGCTGCTTTTCCAGTTCCTCTGCCGTGATGGTCGAACGTGCCTTCGGCGCATCCTCAGTGACCATCAAACCCATACCAATCTTCTTGCCGGTGATGACGACTTCACGGGTCTGGCCTGCGTCGGCATCAGTCTTCTGCTGCGTCGAAGTTTGGGCGTTGGCCGCGACCGCGAAGCATGCCAGTTGGCATGCGAGAGCGATTGCGCTCAAGCGCAGCACAGGTTGTTGATTTAAAACGGATTGCATTACAAACTCCCTAGAGTGTTATTGTAAGTACGACAACAGCAGCTTTGATTCTGCACAAATTCTTGGGGAAGTGCCCCGAGATCGACACGGCAGTGTAGAGAATGGACGTTTCAGATTGATGACAGAACGACAAATTTGTCGCGCGTTTACCTGTTCAATCAGAGGATGAACTTGTTAAAAAACCATCCTGATCCGATCATGCATGAGGCTCTTAGGCCTGGCAAATATGATTTCCGTTAAGAATTTATACAAAACTCATATAAATTCATCAGAAAATCACTCGCAAATGATCATTTCCCTTGTGCATTGCACTATGTCCATTGACGGCCGGATTATAAGGGAGGGTTTCTGCAGAAAAATCGTTTCGCTTGTTTTTTGAGCAAACCCATCAAGAAAGCGTGAAAAATGTAGCGAGTTGACCACATCCATAGCATAAGCATATGCAATTTAGCCGCATAAATACGACACTTAAACGACGTCGTCCCCGCGCAGGCGAGGACCCAAGTTTGCGAGCGTTTCGATAGCGCCAGCAGTACTTGGATCCCCGCCTGCGCGGGGACGACGATTTGAAAGCTGACTGAAACTCAGCGTTTAAGGGCTGCGCTGGCTTTATCCAGGCCCGCGATCTCCGCCTCGAATTTCGCGAAACGCTCATCGAGCTGCTTGCTCAGGCGCGCCTTTTCGGCCGCATCCAGGAAGGAATAGCGGATGCTGTCATACGAGGCCTTCTTGATCTCCGCATAGCCCGGCTTGTAGCGGCTGGCGAACAGCACGTACTCGTTGGCCAGGTTGTGGCGGGTGACGCCGGCGTCGTCGGTCGAGATCACATACGGCACGCCATATTTGCGGTACAGGGTGACCGGGTGGTTCTCGCCTTTCACGCCTTCGATGAAATCGTTCGAGGTCAGGTTGATCTCGACCGGAATGTCCTTCTCGCGCATGCGCTTCATGATGGCCACGGCATTGCTCTCGTGGGCCAGGTCGATGCCGTGGCCGATGCGGTCGGCGCCGGCCAGGTTCACGGCCTGGTCGATGTGGTACTGCAGGTCTTCCGGCGGGACGTCGCCCAGGGCCAGCTCGCCGGCATGCAGCGCCACCTTGACCTTCGGGTAGACCGACTTCAGGAAGCGGAACATCTTCATGTGCAGGGTGTAGTCGCGCATCGACACCATCTGGCTCTCCTGCCCGACGATGTTGACGCCGACGATCTTGCTGTCCTTGCTGGCGGCCTTGAAGCCGGACAGCATCGAGGAAAACACCTGGGACGGATTCAGCAGGCGCAGCACATAGGTCTGGTAGCGCATGGTGAAGCGCTCGTCGTCGATGCCGGCCGAGGCCTCGTCGATCCTGGCCACGAAGTCGGCAATCGACTGGTTGAACTTCGGATCCTGGTCGAGCTGGGACATCCAGGCGCGCATCTGCGCCTCGAAGGCGGCATCGTCGTGCACGTTTTTCCAGGCCTGGGCGTCGAAGTCCTTGTTGGCGACGAAGGGCGACAGCTTGAACATGGTCTCGATGTAGCTGACGTTCTCGCGGATCGCGCGCTCCTTGATCTCGGCCAGGCCTTCGTGGAAGTTGGCGTTCGAGACCGGGCCGAAATACAGGAAGGTCTGGAAGAACTGGCGGTCCGGCGGCGCCTGGATCGCGCCGTGGTTGTAGAAATCCTTGCTCGACCAGCGCTGCAGCAGCTCGCGGTAGGTGAAGTCGTCGGCGTAGACCTCGGCGGTGCCCAGGCAGGTGCGCTCTTTCGCCGGCTTGGCGCGCTCGGCGTCGACCACCGCCTTGTCGGTCTCGATGCGGTAGGTCTGCTTGTTGACGCAGTAGCCCTGCTTGTCGAGGAAGTCGACATAGGTCTCGGCATACAGCGCGCCGGAGTAATGGTGGTGCAGGTCCCCGCCCTTCGGCATCTGGGTGAAGAACATGGTCAGCTCGGCCGTCTTCGGTTCGCTGCCTGCGATCAGGGCGGCGTAGTGGCGCGCGGTCGCGGCTTCATTGGCGTTGGCGGCGGTCGGGCGGGCGCCGGCGCCGGCGCTGGCCAGGGCTGCTGCAAGGCTCAGTACAAGCGAAAGGCTGCTGCTTAATGTCTTCTGCATGAAGGTGTTCTCTGTCTGGGTGGGCGGAAACCTCAGGGCAGCGTCCGCTCGTGGACCAGACGCCCGGCCGCGTAAGTGGCGCGGATGGCGCGGTCGTCGCCCAGCAGGGCCAGCGCAAACAGGGTTTCCTCGAGCGTATTGCTGTGCGCGGTACGGCGCGCCAGCAGCGGCGTGGCCTTGGGGTCGAGCACGATGAAATCGGCCTCGAGCCCCGCCACGAAATTCCCGATCGTCCCCTCGAGCTGCATGCTGCGTGCGGCACCCAGCGTCGCGAGATAGAACATGCGCAGGGCCGGGAGGTAGCTGCCTTTCAGTCGCGCAACTTTATACGCTTCATTCATGGTTTGCAATATCGAGAACGAGGTGCCCGCCCCCACGTCCGTGCCCAGCGAGACCAGCGCACCCGCATTGTCGGCGCGCGCGATGTCGAACAGGCCGCTGCCCAGGAACAGGTTGGAGGTCGGGCAATGGGCGATCGCCGAGCCGGTTTCCGCCATGCGCGCGAAGTCGGTGTCGTCCAGCCAGATGCAGTGGCCGTACATGGCGCGCGGGCGCATCAGGCCGTAGTGGTCGTACACGTCCAGGTAGCTGCGCCGCTGCGGGAACAGCTCGCCGACCCACTTGCACTCGTCCTGGTTTTCCGAGACGTGGGTCTGGATGAAGGTGTCGGGGTACGCGCGCGCCAGCTCGCCGGTAGCGGCCAGCTGGGCCTCGGTCGAGGTCGGCGCGAAGCGTGGGGTGATCGCATACATGCTTCTCCCCTGGTTGTGCCAGCGCCGGATCAGTTCCTCGCTGTCGCGCAGGTCGGCGCTGTCCTGCAGGAAGTCCGGGCAGTGGCGGTCCATCAGCACCTTGCCGGCGCCCATGCGCAGGTTGCGCGCATGGCTGGCCTCGAAGAAGGCGTCGACCGATTCCTTGTGCACGGTGCAGTAGACCAGCGCCGTCGTGGTGCCGTTGCGCAGCAGCTCGTCGAGGAAGAAGTCGGCCACCACGCGCCCGTGCGCCGGGTCCCGGAACTGGCGCTCGGTCGGGAAGGTGTAGGTCTCCAGCCAGGGCAGCAGGCCCGGGGCCGGCGAGGCGATCATGTCGGTCTGCGGAAAATGCAGGTGGGTGTCGATGAAGCCCGGGGTGATGATCTTGCCGCGGTAGTCGACCACCTCGACGCCGGCCGGCAGGCTGGACACAAGCTGGTCGTAGTCGCCGGCCGCCCTGACCCGGCCGTTCTCGACGACCAGCAGGCCGTCCGCGTGCCAGGCATGGGCGTCTTCCTTGAAGGCCGGATCGGCGTGAAAGTGCAGCAGGCTCGCTCGGTAGGCCTGCAGGTTCTGGGTGTCCATGGAGATTAGATTCTTTCCGTTGAGGGTATGGGTGCGGTGCGGGCTTCCCACACCATCAGCAGTTGCGCGGCCACGGCGATGGCGATCACGGCGGGCTCCTTGCCTTCGATGCCGGCCACCCCGATCGGGCAGACCATGGCGTCCAGGCGCGCCTGCGCCACACCGCGCTCGCGCAGGCGGTGCTCGAACTGCTTGCGTTTGGTATTCGATCCGATCAGGCCGAACCAGTCGGCATCGATACCTGGACGCTTCAGGATCGTTTCGGCCAGGCGCTGGTCGAGCGCATGGCTGTGCGTCATGACGAGGAAACTGGTACCCGGTAAAGCACGTTCCGCCAGCGCTTCAGGGATATCGGTGGCTTCGACGCGCACATTGGCCGGTACGCGTTCGGGAAACAGGTCCTCGCGTTCGTCGACCCAGGTCACGCGGCAGCGCAGCTCGGCCAGGGCGCGCACGATGGCCGCTCCCACGTGGCCGGCGCCGAACAGCATCAGGTGCGCGCGCGGCGCTTCGACCTGATCGACCAGCCAGCGCCGGCCGTCGGGCTCGCGCATGATATGGGTGCCGCGTTCGCGTGTAAAGTCCGGCGCTTCGCCGCCGTGGAGCCGGTGTCCGCGCGCGTCCAGCAGCGCCAGGTCCGGCGCACCGTCCAGCGCCACCAGGCGCCAGCTGTCTTCATCGGGACGCGCCGCCAGCAGGCTTGCGTGGGCGTGGTCGAGCAGCTCGAAGGCCAGCTGCACCACCCCGCCGCAGCACTGGCCGAGGCTGGGGCCGAGCGGGAAGCGTTCCAGGCGCCGGGCCTCGCCCTGCGCCAGCATCGCGCGCGCCGTCTCGACGCCGCGCAGCTCCAGGTGGCCGCCGCCGACCGTGCCCCACTGGCGCACGGCATCGACCAGCATCTTCGCGCCGGGTTCGCGCGGCACCGAGCCTTCGACGACGGCCACGGTGACCAGCACCTTGGGCACAGGATCGGACACATGCGCAGACCCGGCGCTCTCCGCCGCGGCGTTCAACCAGTCTTCCATCTCAGGCGCCCGCCGGGCTTGCCGCCTGCACGGCGGCGATGGCATTCAGGATCGCTTCGCAGGTCGCCGGCGCGCTCAAGGGCGGATTGCGCTTGTGGCCGCCGACGCTGGAGATGGCGTCGCGGATCGCGAAGAACACGGAGAACGGCAGCAGCAGCGGCGGTTCGCCCACCGCCTTCGAGCGGTGGATCGAGTCCTCGACGTTGCGGTTCTCGAACAGGCGCACGCGGAAGTCTTCCGGGCAGTCCGACACCGCCGGGATTTTATAGGTGGACGGCGCGTGGGTCATGAGCTTGCCGCCCTCGTTCCACCACAATTCCTCGGTGGTCAGCCAGCCCATGCCCTGGATGAAGGCGCCCTCGACCTGGCCGATGTCGATGGCCGGGTTCAGCGATTTGCCGGCGTCGTACAGCGCATCCGCGCGCAGCAGCTTCCATTCGCCGGTGAGCGTGTCGACGATCACTTCCGACACCGCGGCGCCGTAGGCGAAGTAGGAGAAGGGGCGGCCGGTCATGGTCTTCGGGTCCCAGGACAGGCCCGGGGTGGCGTAGTAGCCGTCCGACCAGAGCTGGGTGCGCGCCAGGTAGGCTTTGGCCACCAGCTCGCCGAACGGGATTTCCTGGCCATTCACGAACACGGTATCCAGCGCGAAGCGCACCTGCTCCGGCGCGCCGCCGTGCTGCTTCGCCGCGAAGGCGGCCAGGCGCTCGCGAATCCGGCGTGCGGCGTCCTGGGCCGCCTTGCCGTTCAAGTCCGCGCCGGTGGACGCCGCGGTGGCCGAGGTGTTCGCGACCTTGCTGGTGTTGGTGGCGGTGATGCGCACGCGGCCCAGGTCCACGCCCAGCTCGTGCGCCACCACCTGCATCACCTTGGTGTTCACGCCCTGCCCCATTTCGGTGCCGCCGTGGTTGACGAGGATGGAACCGTCCACGTACACGTGCACCAGCGCGCCGGCCTGGTTCAGGTGGGTGACGTTGAAGGCGATGCCGAACTTGACCGGCGTGAGCGCCAGGCCCTTCTTCAGCACCGGGCTGGCTGCGTTGAAGGCTTCGATGGCGGCGCGGCGGGCGCGGTATTCGCTGGTCCCTTCCAGCTCGTCGACCAGTTCGTGGATCACGTTGTCGACGACGACCTGGCCGTAGGGCGTGACATTGCGCTCTTCCTTGCCGTAGAAGTTCAGCTTGCGCACGTCCAGCGCGTCGCGGCCGAGATTGCGGGCGATCTCGTCCAGCACGTACTCCATCGCGATCGCACCCTGCGGACCGCCGAAGCCGCGGAAGGCGGTGTTCGACTGGGTGTTGGTCTTGCCGCAGGCGGCGCGGATGTCGACGTCGGACAGGTAATAGGTATTGTCGAAATGGCAGACCGCGCGCGTGGCGACGGGGCCGGACAGGTCGGCCGAGAAGCCGGCGCGCGAGACCATGTCGACTTTCGCCGCGACGATGCGTCCATCAAGGTCGTAGCCGACCTCGTATTCGTAGTGGAAGCAGTGGCGCTTGCCGGTGACCAGCATGTCGTCGTCGCGGTCGGCGCGCAGCTTGACCGGGCGGCCGCACAACCTGGCCGACACCGCGGCCGCCGCGGCCCATAGCGCCGACTGCGATTCCTTGCCGCCGAAGCCGCCGCCCATGCGCCGGCACTCGACCACCACGTGATGCGAATGCAGGCCCAGCGCGTGCGCGACCACGTGCTGCATCTCGCTCGGGTGCTGGGTCGAGCACTGCACCAGCATGCCGTCGTTTTCCTGCGGGATGGCGTAGGCGATCTGGCCTTCGAGGTAGAACTGTTCCTGGCCGCCGACGTGCAGCTCGCCTTTCACCGTGTGCGGGGCGCGTTCGAACGCCGCCTGCGCATCGCCGCGCGCCAGGCGCATCGGCGGCAGCACCCAGGACTGGGCCTTGCGGGCCGCCTGCGGCGTCAGGATGGCCGGCAGCTCTTCATACGTGACGACGCCCTTCTTCGCGGCGCGGCGCGCATTGTCGTGGCTGTCCGCCACCACCACGAAGAGCGGCTGGCCCACGTACTGGACCAGGCCGTCGGCCAGGATCGGATCGTCGTGGATGATGGGGCCGCAATCGTTGGCGCCGGGGATGTCCTGCGCCGTGTAGACCGCGACCACGCCGCGGCTGGCGCGGACGGGCGCGAGGTCGATCGCCAGGACCTTCGCATGCGGCTTGCTCGACAAACCCAGGGCCGCATGCAGGGTGCCGCGGACCTCGTCGATGTCGTCGGTGTAGTCGGCCTGGCCGAGCACGTGCAGCCGCGCCGATTCGTGGGCCCGCGAGACGCCGACCGCGCTCCACGCCGCCGCCGTCGGTTCCGGTGCGCTCATATCGTTCATGGTCGGGCTCCTCAAGCGCTCGGTTGCGCGAATACGTTGACTGCTTCGGCCGGCAGCGGGTTCTCGCGCCGGGTCTCCAGCCAGAAACGGCGCAGCAGGTTCTGCGCGCCCTGCATGCGGTAGGCGTTCGAGGCGCGCATGTCGGTCAGCGGCGCATAGTCCTGCGCCAGCGCCGCCATCGCCTCCTTCAGCGCAGCCTCGTTCCAGGCGCGGCCGAGCAGCACGGCTTCGGCCTGCGCGGCGCGCTTCGGGGTCGCGGCCATGCCGCCGAAAGCGATGCGCGCCTGCCTGACGATACCGCCGTCGAGCCCAGTGTCCAGCTCGAGGGCGAACGCGGCGCACACGGCCGAGATGTCCTGGTCGAAGCGCTTGGCCAGTTTATAGCTGCGGAAAACGACATTCGCGCGCGGCAGCGGAATCCGCAGCGCCTGCACGAACTCGCCCGGCTGCAGGTCCTTCTGCTGGTAGCCGAGATAGAAATCTTCGAGCGCCAGCTCGCGCTCGCCTGCCGCGCCGCGCAGCACCAGGCGGCTGCCCAGCGCGATCAGCCAGGGCATCGAATCGCCGATCGGCGACCCGTTGGCGACATTGCCGCCCAGGGTGCCGGCGTTGCGGATCGGGAGCGAGGCGAAGCGCTGCCACAGCTCCGCCAGCTCGGGATAGCGCGCGCAGATCGCGGCATAGGCATCGTTCAGCGTCACGCCGGCGCCGATCTCGAGCACCCCCGCATGTTCACGCACGCTCTTCAGTTCCGCGACGTGGCCGAGGTAGATGATGTCGGCCAGCTCGCGCATCTGCTTGGTGACCCAGAGGCCGACGTCGGTCGACCCGGCCAGCAGCACGGCCTGCGGATGGGCGCCGCGCGCCGCCACCAGTTCCTCGACGCTGCGCGGCGCATGGAAGGTCTGGTCCTTGAAGCTGTAGACGGCGCCGGCCTCGCGCTGCAGTCCGCGCAGGGCGCCGGCAAGCGCCTCGCGGTCGAAGTCGACGCGCGGCAGTTCGGTCATCTTCCGGGCAGCGTCGATGATGGGGCGGTAGCCGGTGCAGCGGCACAGGTTGCCGGACAGGGTGTCGTCGATGTCGCGGCGCGACGGGCATCCCTGCCCGTCCTGCTTCAGGTACATGCCCCACAGCGACATCGCAAAACCCGGCGTGCAGAAGCCGCACTGCGAGCCGTGGCATTCGACCAGGGCCTGCTGCACCGGGTGCAGGGCGCCGCCGGCCTGCTGCAGGTCTTCGACGGTGAACAGGGCCTTGCCGTCCAGGGTCGGCGTGAACTGGATGCAGGAATTCACCGCTTTCATTTCCAGCTCGCCGTTTTCCAGCGAACCGATCACGACGGTGCAGGCGCCGCAATCGCCCTCGGCACAGCCTTCCTTGGTGCCGGTGCAATGCAGGTCTTCCCGCAGGTGCTGCAGAACGGTCTGCGTGGGGGCGACGCCGCTCACTTCATGGACGGCCCCGCGGTAAAAGAATCGGATCGGTGTGGACATCGTTGCCTCGGATTTAACCCAGCTTGTGAGATTAACACCGGTGGGGGCGCCAGGTATATTCAAATGGTGATTTTGAATATCAGCGAATTCGCATAGTCCTGCGTCCGTGCGCTTTCACTCCCATTTTAATTGCTATGCTTGGCCCAACAAGGGAGGAACAATGACTTTGCACGTCGTACATTTCATCGGCCCGATCAACGCCAACTCGGCCTGCACGGTGCGCAACCTGTGCCTGCAAGCCCTGCAGAGCGGCGCCAGCGAGATCGAGCTGCACATGTCGACCGAGGGCGGCAACATGACCGCCGGTTTTGCCCTCTACTTTTTCCTCAAGTCCCTTCCCTTGCCCCTCACCACGTGGAACGTCGGCAGCGTCGAATCGGTCGGGGTCGCGATCTTCCTGGCCGGCCAGAAGCGCTATGCCTGCCCCGGCACCCGCTTCCTCATCCACCCGCTGCACTGGGGTTTCGGCAACCTGGTGGCGGCGGATCACGCCCGCATCTCGGAATGGCGCGACTGCCTCGACTTCGACGCCGAGCGCTACGCCGCCATCTTCGAGGAAGCCACGCGCGGCGCGCGCGCCCCGCATGACATCCGCGGCTATCTCACCGGCAGCTCGCGCATCTACACGGCCGACCAGGCCGTCGAGGCCGGCATCGTCCACGCCGCCCGCCAGGCCCGCCTGCCGGAAGCCGGGACCACGTCCCACTGGTGGAACTAGCCCGGCTTGCAAGCCCTCCCCCTTCCCTTTAGAATCGACCTTCCCCTGATTCTTTACGGTCAACATTGGATTCCGTACCCCTTTGGGCGCTCATCCTTGCCCTCGTCCTCCTGATTCTCTGCTCGGCCTTCTTCGCAATGGCGGAAACCGCCCTGATGGCGGCCAACAAATACCGCCTGAAGCACCTGGCCAAGCGCGGCCACCGCGGCGCCGTCACCACCATGTGGCTGCTGGAGCGTACCGACAAGCTGCTGTCCCTGGTGCTGATCGCGAACACGCTGATCAATGCGATGGCCACCGCCCTGGTGACGGCGATCGCGATCCTGTTCTTCGGCCACGAGGAAAGCGTGATCACGATCGCCACCGCCAGCGTGGCGTTTCTGCTGATCGTGTTCGCCGAGATCGCGCCGAAGGTGATCGGCGCCACCTACCCGGAACGCATCTCGCTGGGCACCAGCCTGGTGCTGCGGCCGTTGATGAAGGTGGCCAAGCCGGCGATCTGGTTCGTCAACCTGTTCGTCTCCGCTTTGCTGCGCCCGCTGGGCATCCGCGCAGGCGTCGACGCCCACCAGCAGCGCCTGTCGGCGGAAGAATTGCGCACCGTCGTGCTGGAAGGCGGCAACTTCATGCCGCAGAAGCACAAGAGCATCCTGCTCAACCTGTTCGACCTGGAAAAGATCTCGGTCGAGGACATCATGACCCCGCGCGCCCAGATCGAAGCCCTGAACCTGGCCCAGCCGGTCGAGGCGATCAAGGCCGAGCTGATCACCTGCTACCACCGCAAGCTGCTGGTCTATGAAGGCGAAATCAACCGCATCGTCGGCGTGCTGCCGGTACGGCGCGCGGTCGGCCTGCTGAACCGGGCGGACGAGCTGACCGTCGACGACATCCGCGCACTGCTGAACAAGCCCTATTTCATCCCGCAGGACACGGATGTCTTCACCCAGCTCCAGTATTTCCAGGAAAACAAGGAACGGTTCGGCATCATCGTCGACGAATACGGCGAGGTGCAGGGACTGGTGACGCTCGAGGACATCATCGAGGAAATGATCGGCGACTTCACGACCTCCACCCCGGGTACCGCGCGCGCCGACGCCATGGCCTGGAACGCCAAGGGCGAGTGCCTGCTCGAAGGCAGCACACCGCTGCGCGACATCAACAAGAAGCTGGACCTGGACCTGCCGCTGGACGGCCCGAAGACGGTCAATGGCTTGCTTCTCGAACAACTGCAGGACATCCCCGAGTTTCCGATCGCGCTCAAGGTGGGCCAGTGCGTGATCGAAGTGGTGCAAGTGCAGAATCAGTCAATCAGGATCGTGAAACTGTTGCGGCCGGCTGTTATCAAAAGGTGGCTGGCGGCCTGATACGGACGTCGGCGCCGTCCGCCGCTTGAGTCCATCAGGAGCCGCCATGCCCTCGCCTTTTTGCTTGTCACCCTTGCAATGCCATTCCGTCTACGTGGTATGCACGCGTCTTTCCCTACGCCAATCTCTTTACAAAGTTGATGCCTACGGGCATGATCCCAAGCAGCCACCGGGCATGTCCCTCCAGCCCGGCTCCTTGTCGTCACTCCGTCCCTGAACCTATGGCAGCAGTCCTCCCCAACACGACCGCAGGCACCGCATTGCCCGGGTTGGCGCGCGCCCTGGTCCAGTCCGGGCGACTGACGCTTCCGCAGGCGGACGGCCTCCAAAAGAAGGCCGTCGCCGACAAGGCTGGTTTCATCGACACCTTGCTCGGCGCCGGCATCATCGATGCGCAAGGCCTGGCGGTATTCTGCGCCGAGACCTTCGGCTATCCCCTGCTCGACCTCTCCACCTTCAGCCTGGATTCGCTGCCGGCGAACGCCATCGATGCGCGCCTGATGCAGGCCCAGCGCGTGGTGGCCCTGTCCAAGCGCGGCAACAAGCTGTCGGTGGCGCTGTCCGATCCGACCAATTCCCAGGCCCTGGACCAGATCAAGTTCCAGAGCGAAGCCTCGGTCGAGCCGGTGATCGTCGCCCACGACACACTGCTGGCCCTGCTGGCCGGCATCTCCAAGAACGCCGAACAGAGCATCAGCGAACTGGTCGGCGACGATGCCGAGATCGAGTTCGCCGAGGACGAGCAGCAGCAGGCCACGCAGGCCGAAGCGGCGGCCGCCTCCGAGGTCGAGGACGCGCCGATCGTGCGCTTCCTGAACAAGGTGCTGATGGATGCGATCACCCTCGGCGCCTCGGACATCCACTTCGAGCCCTACGAGAAGCAGTACCGGATCCGCCTGCGCGTGGACGGCGTGCTGCGCGACCACCTGGCGCCGCCGCTGTCGATCCGCGACAAGCTGGTCTCGCGCATCAAGGTGCTGGCCAAGCTCGACATCTCCGAGAAAAGGGTCCCGCAGGATGGCCGCATGCGCCTGGTGCTGTCGCCGACCAAGTCGATCGACTTCCGCGTGAGCACCCTGCCGACCCTGTTCGGCGAAAAGACCGTCATGCGTATCCTCGACGCCACCCAGGCGCAGATGGGCATCGACTCGCTCGGCTACGACCCGGACCAGAGGGCGCTGCTGATCGACGCCATCACCCGTCCCTACGGCATGGTGCTGGTAACGGGCCCGACCGGCTCGGGCAAGACGGTGTCGCTGTACAGCTGCCTGAACGTGCTGAACAAGCCGGGCATCAATATCTCGACGGCCGAGGATCCGGCCGAGATCAACCTGCCGGGCGTGAACCAGGTCAACGTCAACGAAAAGGCGGGCCTCACCTTCCCGGTCGCGCTGAAGGCTTTTCTGCGCCAGGATCCGGACATCATCATGGTCGGCGAGATCCGCGACCTGGAAACCGCCGACATCGCCATCAAGGCCGCCCAGACCGGCCACATGGTGTTCTCGACCCTGCACACGAACGACGCGCCCTCGACCCTGACCCGCCTGATGAACATGGGCGTGGCGCCGTTCAACATCGCCTCCTCCGTCATCCTGATCACGGCCCAGCGCCTGGCGCGCCGCCTGTGCACCTGCAAGCAGCCGCTCGACATCGAGCGCGACGTGCTGAAGGCGGCCGGCTTCCGCGACAGCGACCTGGACGGCGAATGGAAGCCCTACGGCCCGGTCGGCTGCGAACGATGCCTGGGTTCGGGCTACAAGGGCCGGGTCGGCATCTACCAGATCATGCCGATCTCGCCGGCGATCGAGGCCCTGATCCTGGCCAACGGCAACTCGATGGAAATCGCCGCCCAGGCCGAATCCGAGGGCGTGAATTCGCTGCGCCGTTCCGGCCTGATGAAGGTGAAGCAGGGACTGACCAGCCTCGAGGAAGTGCTCGGCTGCACTAACGAGTAGTTTTAGATATCGAATTTAGAAGCGGGAAAACCACATGGCAACTTCGGCCCAAGTACGCACCGCTGGCGGCGCCCAGATCAAGGAGCACGTCTACGCCTGGGAAGGCAAGGACAAGACCGGCAAGACCGTGCGCGGCGAAATGCGCGCCGGCGGCGAGACCATCGTCAACGTGACCCTGCGCCGCCAGGGCATCGTGGTCATCAAGGTCAAGAAGAAGGCTTACCGCAGCGGCAAGAAAATCGTCGACAAGGACCTGACCCTGTTCACGCGCCAGCTCGCCACCATGATGAAGGCCGGCGTGCCGCTGCTGCAGTCCTTCGACATCGTCGGCAAGGGCCACGCCAACCCCTCGATGTCCAAGCTGATCATGGACTTGCGCGCCGACATCGAGACCGGCACCAGCCTGAACAACGCCTTCCGCAAGTATCCGCTGTACTTCGACCCGCTGTTCTGCAACCTGGTCGGCGCCGGCGAACAGGCCGGCATCCTGGAAGACCTGCTGACCCGCCTGGCGATCTACAAGGAAAAGACGCTGGCCCTGAAGGCCAAGATCAAGTCGGCCCTGATGTACCCGATCTCGATCCTGGCGATCGCCTTCATCGTCACCGCCGTGATCATGATCTGGGTGGTGCCGGCCTTCAAGGAAGTGTTCAGTAGCTTCGGCGCCGACCTGCCGACCCCCACCCTGGTGGTGATGGCGATGTCCGACTTCGTGGTGAAGTGGTGGTACATCATCTTCGGCACGCTGTTCGGCGCGATCTACTTCTTCTTCCAGTCCTGGCGCCGCTCGCTGAAGATGCAGCAGGCGATGGACCGGCTGCTGCTGCGCCTGCCTGTCTTCGGCGAGGTGATCCGCAAGGCCACGATCGCGCGCTGGACCCGCACCCTCGCGACCATGTTCGCGGCCGGCGTGCCGCTGGTCGAAGCCCTCGACTCGGTCGGCGGCGCCTCCGGCAACGCGGTGTACCTGGAAGCGACCCGCAAGATCCAGAACGAGGTCAGCACCGGCACCAGCCTGACGGTGGCGATGCAGAACGTCAATGTCTTCCCGAACATGGTGACCCAGATGGTCTCGATCGGCGAAGAATCCGGCGCCCTCGACGGCATGCTGGGCAAGGTCGCCGACTTCTACGAAGAGGAAGTCGACGAGGCCGTCAGCGCGCTGTCCTCGCTGATGGAACCGATGATCATGGTGATCCTGGGCGTGCTGATCGGCGGCCTGGTGGTGGCGATGTACCTGCCGATCTTCAAGCTGGGGGCGGTGGTTTGAGTTTGTCCCGCTGACCGAAGGTCGCTACATGGCATGGCTAACGTGTGCGGTCATGCCCTCGACGATGGCCGCGAACGTGACCGCGCATCGCGGGGTCGAGCGAAGATCGACGTGCATCGCGACCCATGTGTCCATCATGATCGAAAATTCGGCGCGCAGTACCCGCACGATTGCCGGGTCGCGCGCCGCGAGCACTGACTGGCAGGCGCCGATGCCATAGGCTGCGCGGATGGCGGCCAGGTGCACCAGATTGTTATCCGAACGAAGCGCCAGGCGTGCACGTTGCAGGATCGGGTACTGCGCCTGCAACTTGCGCACGAGCAGGCTGTCGCCATCCGGGCCGATCAGGGCATGCTCCGCAAGCTCGTCGAGCGTTCGCGGCGTGCCATGCGCGGCCAGATAATCGCGGTGGGCATACAAACCGAGCTCGATGGCGCCGACGCGGCGCGCAATCAGCGCTTCCTGGGTCGGCGCCAGGTGACGCACCGCAATGTCGGCCTGGCGGCGCAGCAGGTCATCCACGGCATTCGAAATCACCAGTTCCACCACCAGTGCCGGATGCCGCGCGCGAAGCCGCGCCAGGATGGGCGGCAGTACCTCCACGCCAATCATGTCGCTGGCCGAAATGCGGACGGTGCCGCGCACTCCGTCGCCGTGGCTGGCCGCCGCCCGGCGCAGCGCCGCGGCGTTGGACGCGATGCTCGCCGCATACGACTGCAGCTCCAGCGCTGCCTCGGTCGGTGCGAAGCCGTCGACCGACCGCACGAACAACTTCAAATCAAGCGCCTTCTCGAGCTGGTCGATGTGCCGGCCCAGCGTCGGCTGCGTTAGCCCGAGCGCGCGCGCGGCCGCCGACAGCGAGCCGGCGTCGACGACAGCCAGGAATGAGCGGTACCAGGCCCAGTCCGGCTCGGGGCCGGGTACCGATGTCGACCGTGAACCGGGGGCAGCAAGCTTGCTCTTCAAACTGGTCATTGAGATCCATTCATTTTTGTATAGCCTCTAGAGAACTCTAGCCGATTTTCTTTTGCCCTTCCAGCGCCGAGAATGTCCTCATCCGACCAAGGTCTCCCCTGACCATCGTCCATTGACATTCCAAGGAGCCTGCCATGACCCATCTCTCGTGCAAAATCGCCCTGTTCGGCGCCACTGGCGCCATCGGCAACAGCATTGCCCGCAGCCTGTCGGCGCAGCGGACGCCATATCGCGTCGTCGGCCGCGGCCGGGCTGCGCTCGAACGTGACTTCGGCGCCGACCCGCTGGCCGAGATCGCGACATGGGATCCCGTCTCCCCTGCTTCAGTGCGTACGGCCGCGCAAGGGATCGACACCATCATCTACATGGTCGGCGTCGACTACACCCGCTTCGAGCTTCATCCAGAGTTGATGCGCAGGACGCTGGATGGCGCAATCGCTGCAGGCGTCAAGCGCATCCTCCTGATCGGCACCGTGTACCCGTATGGCTGTCCGCAGACGATACCCGTGCGTGAAGACCACCCGCGTGCGCCGCATACTTTCAAGGGACGGATGCGCAAGGCGCAGGAAGACATGCTCTTCGATGCGCACGCCAGCGGCCGGATCGACGTCGCGGTACTGCGCCTGCCGGACTTCTACGGCCCGGGCGTGGGCGACAAGAGCTACCTGGCAAGTGCGTTCCAGGCCGCAATCGATGGCGGCACCGCCGACCTCATAGGGCCCATCGATGCGCCGCACGAATTTGTTTTCGTGCCCGACGTCGGCCCGGTCGTCGTTCGCTTGTCGGCCGAACCTGCCGCCTGGGGTCGCACATGGCAGCTCGCGGGCGCGGGGACGACGACGCAACAAACGATGCTTGAAGAAATCTCGCGGCAAGCGGGTCACCGTATCCGGTCACGCGTGGTGGGCAAGACAATGCTCCGTTTGCTTGGCCTGTTCAAGCCGATGTTGCGCGAGATAGTCGAGATGCATTACCTGCTGACGACGCCGGTCATTCTGGACGACAGCGCTCTACAGAACCTGATCGGCCCGATCGCCAAAACCTCCTACGCCGAGGGCGTTCGCCGCACGCTCGCTGCAGCGCGCGCCCGGCAAACGGCACCTGCGGGAACCGGCCAGACCGTTGCCGTACCTGATTGATGAATTGAGCGGCCGTGATGGTGTACGGCCGTTATCGACCCCAAAGCAGTCCTTGCCGATTCCAGAAAGTGGTCGTTCAACGCCCGCGCTAAGCTGCGGCTCGCGGGCGCCGCCAGTGAGCCGTCGGCTTGAACGACTTGTTGGGCTTGCTCAGCCCGGCAGCTTTACCGCAAGAACGTCAACCTTTTCGATTGATGGCGGCTTGGCGAATAAGTCACCCGCTTTTTCCATGAGCGCGGCTGCGACTTTGCCGGAAAGATGCGCTTGCCGCCCAGCCTCATCTGGAAACGCGTCAAAGATGCCAAAGGTCGACGGCCCCAGGCGAATGCCGAACCAGGCTGTGGTAGCTGGCTCTGCCTGAACGAGGGGAAGACCACTTAACAGAAAGTTCTCTACGTCTTTCTCCTTACCCGGCTTGGCTTCCAGACGAACGAACAACGCGAGTTTGACCATGACATATCTCCTCTTGTTAAACAGATAATGCAATGATGACCGGACCGCCACGACTTGCGGCGAAGCCGCCTTCTACACGTGGCCGAAAGCAGTCTAGCAGCGAAGGGCCGATACCGACCCAGAGCCGGCACAGCAGGCTCAGAGTCCTTCGCGAACAAGGCCGACACTGCACAGAAGCTTGTCTAGAAAGTCGATCCGGGCGGCTTCGTCGGCGTCGACGTGTTCTGCGTCATTTCCGGCTTCCTGGTTTCCGGGATCCTGCTGTTCCCCGACGAGTACCAGCAGCTGGGCAAGCAGGTGGCGGCGACAAGGAATGCCGCGCGATGATCGACGGCCGCCTGATGTACCGGGACAGTAACCACCTCAGCTACGACGGCGATGTGCGGGTCGGCGAACGCTTCGCCCGCTGGCTGTCACGCTAGCTGTCGCCGGCAAAACCCCATAGAATAGGTTGACTCACGGAAATCAACCTATTCTCCCCGCCTTCCCCATGCAACCGGACACCCTCCTCTTCGCCGCCCCCGCCAGCCTGATCCCGGCCATCGCGGCCGCCATCTTCGGCCTGCTGATCGGCAGCTTCCTGAACGTGGTCGTGCACCGCCTGCCGATCATGCGCCAGCGCGAGATCGACAACTACATCGCGGACAAGGAAGGCAAGCCGCTGCCTTTCCCGGATCGCTACAACCTGATGGTGCCGCGCTCAGCCTGCCCGCACTGCGGCCACCAGATCACGGCGCTGGAAAACATCCCCATCCTCAGCTGGCTGTTCTTGCGCGGCAAGTGCAGCAATTGCAAGGCGCCGATCTCGGCCCGCTATCCAATCGTCGAGGCGGTCAGCGGCATCCTGTCGGGCCTGCTGGTCTGGCATTTCGGCAGCGGCTGGGTCGGCCTGGCGGCGCTGGTGTTCACCTATCTGCTGATCTCGATGACCCTGATCGACGTCGACCACAAGGAGCTGCCGGACGACCTCACCTATCCGCTGCTGTGGCTGGGCCTGCTGATCAACCTGGACGGCAACTTCGTGCCGCTGCGCGAGGCGGTGCTCGGCGCCGTCGCCGGCTACCTGGCCCTGTGGGCCGTCGCGCGCGCCTACGAACTGGTGCGCGGCCAGATCGGCATGGGCGAAGGCGACTTCAAGCTGCTGGCCGCGCTCGGCGCCTGGTTCGGCTGGAAAATGCTGCTGACGATCATCGTGCTGTCGTCCTTCGTCGGCGCCGCCGTCGGCCTGACCATGATTGCGATCGGCAAGACCAAGAAGGGCCAGCACATCCCGTTCGGCCCCTATCTGGCCGGCGCTGGTATGATCGCCCTCTTCTACGGCCCCGAACTCACCCGCCTGGCACTGGGAATGGCGCAGCCTTGAATGGATAATCAAGACAACCCGCAGGTTTTCCAGCGATTCGCCGTCGGCCTGACCGGCGGCATCGGTTGCGGCAAGACCACCGTCGCCGACCTGTTCGCGGCGCGCGGCGCCTCGGTCGTCGATACCGACCAGATCGCCCACCTCCTCACCGCCCCGCACGGCGCCGCGATGCCTGCGCTGGTCGAGGAATTCGGCCCCGGATTCGCCACGCCCGAGGGTGCGCTGGACCGCGCGAAGATGCGCGCCCTGGTGTTTTCCGACCCGGGCGCGCGGGTCCGCCTGGAAGCCATCCTGCACCCGAAAATACGCGAGGCCACCGCTGCCGCCGCGCTGCTGGCCAGCGGTCCCTATGTAATCTTCGTGGTCCCGCTGCTGATCGAATCCGGCAGCTGGCGCCAGCGCGTGGCGCGGGTGCTGGCGATCGATTGTCCGGAAGAAGTGCAGGTGGCGCGCGTAATGGCGCGTAATGGCCTGCAGGAAGCCCAAGTCCGCGCCATCATGGCCGCCCAGGTCACGCGCGCACAGCGCCAGGCCGCCGCCGACGACATCATCCTCAACGACGACGGCCTGGAGCAACTCGTGCCGCAAGTGGACAGGCTGCACGCGTTTTATCTGGCCGAAGCAGGAAAATTGGCGGCCGCGCCGAACGAGCGTTTGTAATTTTGCCCATCATGGTTCAGAATCACGTGGTCGCGCCAGCACACGCCGAGAGGAATGTCACTTTGATCGTCTACGAATACCCGTTCAACGAGCGGATTCGCACGTTGTTGCGGCTCGAGGACCTGTACGAGAAATTCAAGTTCTTTGTGAATCAGGAACATCCTCTGCAGCATCACGTCGCGCTCGCGACGATCTTCGACATGCTGGAAGTAGCAGGCCGCGCCGACCTCAAGTCCGACCTGCTGCAGGAACTCGAACGCCAGAAGCAGAGCCTGCTGAGCTACCGCAGCAATCCGGCCGTCGCCGCCGACGCGCTGGACGCCGTGCTGGCCGAGCTCGACACTGTCAGCAATGCCCTCGTCAACGCCCAGGGCAAGACCGGCCAGAACGTGCGCGACAACGAATGGCTGATGAGCATCCGCGGCCGCACCGTGATGCCGGGCGGCGCCTGCGAATTCGACCTGCCCTCCTACTACGCCTGGCAGCAGCGTCCCGCCGAGCAGCGCTTCGCCGACATCTCGGCCTGGTTCGCGCCGCTCGCCCCGCTGTTCGATGCCCTGGCCCTGGTGCTGCGCCTGCTGCGCGATTCCGGCGGCCCGGTCAAGATGATCGCCGTGGCCGGTAGCTACCAGCAGATGCTGCAGGGCAAGGTCTACCAGATGCTGCGCCTGTCGATCGACGAGAGCCTGGGCGCCATCCCGGAAATCTCGGCCAACAAGTACATGCTGTGGGTGCGTTTCACGACGCAAGGCGGGGACCTGAAACCCAAACCGCTCGAAGACGATGTACCATTCGAGCTCACCCTCTGCAACTTCTGAATCCTGTCATGACTGTCGTTTCCTGTCCCACCTGCGGCAAGAAGGTCGAATGGACGCCGGCGAACAAGTATCGCCCGTTCTGCTCCGATCGCTGCAAACAGATCGACCTCGGCGCCTGGGCCGAGGAAAAATACACGATCCCGGGCGCCACGCCCGAGGATAACCAGGACGATCCGCTGGCCGAACAGTAAGCCTTTTCGAAGGGATCCTGCATGCCGCTCGTCACCCTCACCGTCCGCAAGCCAAAAAGCCCTGAATTCAAGGCCAGCGTGCTCGATGCCGTACACGCCAGCCTGGTGTCGACCGGCGTGCCCGACACCGACAAGTTCCAGCGCGTGCTGGAACTCGATGCCGGCGACTTCCGTTTCGATACCGGCTATCCCGACGTCGCCACCGCGCGCACGGAGGACTTCGTGCTGATCGAGATCCTGTGGTCGGTGGGCCGCAGCGTGAAGGTCAGGAAGAAGCTGCTGGCCGAGCTGATGGAGCGCCTGCGCGCGGCCGGGCTGGACCCGGAAAACGTGATGGTGGTGTTCAAGGAAACCAGCTGGGAAAACTGGGCCTTCGCCGGCGGCAGGTTGATTCATGCCTGACATCGTGGCCGGCGCCAAAGTGAGCCGACTGCTATAGTCATCGTTCACTTTAGTCAGGAGCCCTCGATGCAGAAACGTCAACTAGGAAGCCTGGAAGTCTCGGCCCTCGGCCTGGGCTGCATGGGCATGACCTACGGCAAGGCGCCGCCCCGGGACGCGATGATCGCGCTGCTGCGCGACGCGGTCGAGCGCGGCGTCAGCTTTTTCGATACGGCCGAAGTGTACGGTCCCTTCAATAACGAAGAACTGCTCGGCGAGGCGCTGGCGCCGCTGCGCGACCGGGTCGTGATCGCGACCAAGTTCGGCTTCGCGCCGGACCCGAACGGCGGCAAGCGCTGGAGCGGACTGGACAGCCGTCCTGAACACATCCGCGCCGTGCTCGACGCCTCGCTGAAACGCCTCAAGACCGACAGAATCGACCTGCTCTACCAGCACCGCGTCGATCCGAACGTGCCGATCGAGGATGTGGCCGGCACCGTCGGCGAACTGATCAAGGAAGGCAAGGTCAAGCACTTCGGCCTCTCCGAAGCCGGCGCCGACACGATCCGCCGCGCGCACGCGGTGCAGAAAGTGACGGCGCTGCAGAGCGAATACTCGCTGTGGACGCGCGAGCCGGAGCAGGAAATCCTGCCGCTGCTCGAAGAACTCGGGATCGGCTTCGTGCCCTTCAGCCCGCTCGGACGCGGCTTCCTGACCGGGAAGATGGACGAAAACACGCAGTTCGACAGCGCGGACTTCCGCAACAGCCTGCCGCGCTTCACGGCCGAGGCCATGAAAGCGAACCAGGTCCTGGTCGACCTGCTGGGCCAGGTCGCGCGGCAGAAAAGCGCGACGCCGGCCCAGGTGGCGCTGGCCTGGCTGCTGGCGCAAAAGCCATGGATCGTGCCGATTCCGGGCACCACCAAGCTGCAGCGGCTGGAAGAGAACATCGGCGCGCTGGCCTTGGCGCTGACGGTCGAGGACCTGGCCGACATCGACCAGGCGGCGTCGAAGATCACGGTGCAGGGGGCGCGCTATCCGGAGCAGATGGAGCGCCAGGCCAAGGGTTGAGGCGCCGAACCGTCGTCCCCGCGCAGGCGGGGACCCAAGTTCTGTATGCGCTAACGAAACGCTAGCAAACTTGGGTTCCCGCCTGCGCGGGAACGACGCTAATTTTTGTAGCGCAGCTTGTCCAGCCACTCCAGCAAGGGAATCGTCGCCGGCAACAGCGGGCTCACGGAGTAGCCGCCCTGCCACGCAAAGGCCTGCCCTTCCAGGCTTTGCGGCTCGCCTAGCCACTCGCGGCTGATGTAGAAGTACAGGCGCACGTGGGCGTGCTCGTAGACGTGCTCGACGCAGCACCAGGGTTCGGCGCTGACGACATGCACGCCCAGTTCCTCGACGAACTCGCGCTGCAGGGCGTGGAAGATGTCCTCGCCCGGCTCGACTTTCCCGCCCGGGAATTCCCAGTAGCCGGCATAGGGTTTGCCTTCCGGACGCTGGCCCAGCAGGACGTCGCCGTTCTCGCGCATCAGGATGCCGACCGCGACGTCGATCGGCTTTTGCACCGCTTCAGACACCCGCGCTCCCTTCCAGCTTGCCCGCGTAGTCTTTGGCGAACTGCCAGGCCACCCGGCCCGAGCGCGAGCCGCGCTGCAGGGCCCAGCGCAGCGCATCCGGACGCGCCGCCTCGATCTGTTGCGGCGTACAGCCGAAGCTCGCCAGCCAGTGGCCGACGATGTCCAGGTAGTCGTCCTGCTTGAAGGGATAGAAGGACAGCCACAGGCCGAAGCGCTCGGACAGCGAGATCTTTTCCTCGACCGTTTCGCCGGGATGCAGGTCGCCGTCGTCGCCGTGGCTGTAGCCGGCGTTGTCCGACATTTTCTCCGGCATCAGGTGGCGCCGGTTCGAGGTCGCGTAGATCAGCACATTGTCCGACTGCGCGGCCACGCTGCCGTCCAGCGCCACCTTCAGCGCCTTGTAGCCGGCTTCGCCCTCTTCGAAACTGAGATCGTCGCAGAAGATCACGAAGCGCTCCGGACGGCCGGCCACCAGGTCGACGATGTCCGGCAGGTCGGCCAGGTCGGCCTTGTCGACCTCGATCAGGCGCAGGCCCTGGCCGGCGAAGCCGTTCAGGCAGGCCTTGATCAGGGACGATTTGCCCGTGCCGCGCGCGCCGGTCAGCAGCACGTTGTTGGCCGGCCGGCGCGCCACGAACTGGCGGGTGTTCTGTTCGATTTCCTCTTTCTGGCGGCCGACGTGCTGCAGGTCGTCCAGCGAGATGGTCGAGGCGTGCAGCACCGGCTGCAGGTACTTCTGGCCGTTGGGGCCGGAACCGGGGCGCTTGCGCCAGCGGAAGGCGAAGCTGCGCCCCCACTCCGGCTCGCGCGGCACGGCCGGCGGGAGCATGGCCTCCAGCCGTGCCAGCAGGTTTTCGGCGCGATGGAGAAATTGATCCAGCTGGTTCATTACGAGCGATAGTCAGCGTTGATCGAGACGTAGTCGTGCGACAGGTCGCAGGTCCAGACCGTGGCGGCAGCGTCGCCGCGGCCCAGTTCCACGCGCACCAGGATCTCCGCCTTCTTCATCACGCGCTGGCCGTCCTCTTCCTTGTAGTCCGGGTTGCGGCCGCCGGCCTTCGCCACCAGCACGTCGTCCAGGTAGAGATCCAGCTTGGTGGTGTCGAGGTCGTCCACGCCGGCATAGCCGATCGCGGCCAGGATGCGGCCCAGGTTCGGGTCGGAGGCGAAGAAGGCGGTCTTCACCAGCGGCGAGTGGGCGATCGAGTAGGCGATCTTGCGGCACTCTTCCATGTCGCGGCCCTGATCCACCGTGATGGTGATGAACTTGGTCGCGCCTTCGCCGTCGCGGATGATCTGCTGGGCCAGGTGGGTCGAGATGCCGGTGAGGGCGTCGCGCAGGGCGATGTAGTCCGGGCTGTCGACCGAATCGACGACCAGCGAGCCGGCGCCGGTCGCCATCAGGATGAAGGAATCGTTGGTCGAGGTGTCGCCGTCGATGGTGATGCAGTTGAAGGAGCGGTCGGCGGCGTAGCGCACCAGTTCGTCCAGCACCGGCTGGGCGACCCTGGCGTCGAAGGCCAGGTAGCCCAGCATGGTCGCCATGTTCGGCTTGATCATGCCGGCGCCCTTGCTGATGCCGGTCAGCGTGACGGTGTGGCCGCCGATGCTGGTGGTGAGCGAGGCCGCCTTCGGCTGGGTGTCGGTGGTCATGATGGCTTCGGCCGCATTGAACCAGTTGTCCTGCTTCAGGTTCGACACGGCGGCCGGCAGCGCGGCGACGATCTTCTGCACCGGCAGCTGCTCCAGGATCACGCCGGTCGAGAACGGCAGCACTTGCTGCGCGTCGATGCCGAGCAGGCGCGCCACTTCCTCACAGGTGGTCCTGGCGCTTTGCAGGCCCTGTTCGCCGGTGGCGGCGTTGGCGTTGCCGGTGTTGACCACCAGCGCGCGGATCGGCTTGCCGCCGTTGGCGACGGCCGCCAGGTTGGCCTTGCTCACCTGGACCGGCGCGGCGCAGAAGCGGTTCTTGGTGAACACGCCGGCGACGGTGGCGCCATCCGGCAGTTTCATCAGCAGCACGTCCTTGCGGTTCGGCTTCTTGATACCGGCTTCGGCAAAGCCGATCTCGAGGCCATTCACGGGCTTCAGTTCGGCGGCGACGGGCAGAGGGGAATTGACGGCCATGGGGTTCTCTTCGCTGAAAGGGAAAGATTGTCGAATCCGATATTGTACCGCCAGCGGCGGGCACGGGGCGCCGCACCGTTGTTAATGACTTTTTAAGGCGGTTCATTAATAATCAGGCACATGACAGAAACCCAACGCAGCGTCCTGAGCGCCTGTTTTTCGCTGGCGATCATCCTGTTCGCCCTGTTCGTCACCCAGCGCTTCGTGCTGCCCCTGCTGTGGGCGGCGATCCTGTGCATCGCCACCTGGCCGCTGTACCGGCGCGTGCTGCGACTGCTGGGCAAGCGTGAGATCCTGGCGGCGGCCCTGACGACCGTCATTGCCGCGCTGGTGTTCATCACGCCGCTGGCGCTGGGCCTGGCCCAGGCCGCGCACCAGGCGCCGGCGCTGGCGCAGCTGGTCGCCAGCGCGAATACCGAGGGCCTGGCGGCGCCGGCCTGGCTGCTGCGGATCCCGATGGCGGGCGACGCCATCTACAACTGGTGGCAGGCCACGCTGGGACAGCCGCACGGCCTGGCGCACCTGCTGCAGGACAGCTCGGTGGGCCACATGCAGTCGGCCAGCGAAGTACTCAAGCGCGTCGGCAGCGGCACCCTGCACCGCCTGATCGATATCGCCTTCGCCTTCCTCTGCCTGTTCTTCTTCTACAAGGACGGCCGCGCGCTGCAGGGGCAGCTTGAGGCCATCGGCGCGCACCTGATCGGCGCCCAGCGCTGGGCCCTGTACTCGCTGAAGGTACCGACCGCGGTGCGCGCCACCGTCAACGGCCTGGTGCTGGTCGGCCTGGCCGAGGGCGTCCTGCTGGGCATCGGCTACCAGTTCGCGGGCGTGCCCTCGGCGGTGCTGTGGGCGGCCGCCACCGGCGTGCTGGCCATCATCCCCTTCGGCGCGCCGCTGGCCTTCGGCGCCGTCGCCGCCCTCCTCGTCTACCAGGGCAACACGGCTGCCGCCGCCGCCATCGTCGCCCTGGGCATGGTGGTACTGTTCGTGGCCGACCACTTCGTGCGCCCGACCATCATCGGCAACGCCACCAAGCTGCCCTTCCTCGCCGTCCTGCTTGGCATCCTGGGCGGGGTCGAGACCCTGGGCCTGATCGGCCTGTTCGTCGGGCCGGTGGTGATGACGCTGTTCGTCACGCTGTGGCACGAGGAGAAGCGCTTCCGGCATGCGCCGCAGAGGGGCGCATGAAGACCAGGGCGCAGGCCAGCAGCACGAGGTGGGCGGCGCAGGAATAGAACGGCGCCACCGCGGGCTGCGCGAGGTCCGAGCGGGAAAAGATGTCGAGCAGGCCGTTGGCGAGATTCCAGCCCCAGTGCAGGCCCACCGCCGCCCACAGCGTGCGTGCGCGGTACAGCGCCGCCGCATAGGCAAGGCCGAAGCAGAAGATCGTCAGCCATTCGACCGGCCCCTTGTTCAGGCGGTAGATATGGTTCAGCACGAACAGCGCGGCCGAGACCACGATGAAGCTCCAGTGCCTGCCGAGCGCCGGGAAGGCCCGCATCACGAAGCCGCGCGTGACGATGTCCTCGGCCGAGGACGCGATGAAGGTGGAGAAAGCGGTGAAGCCCAGCGCGGCTGCCAGCGCCGCGCCGCGCGGCGCATCTGCCCAGGCGAAGGTATAAACGCCGGTGCGCGTCCCGATGGCGACCGCCGCGAACTTGGCCGTGATCGCCAGCACGAGCCCCAGCACCAGGAGCCGCAGCCAGCCCGGCCGTGCATCCAGGTACCAGGCGCGCATGCCGCTGAAGCCCAGCGCGCGCGATCCCCACCACGCAACGAACGGGAACAGCGCCAGCAGGTAGGCGTTTCCGACGCCCTCGGGCATCTGGTAGAAGAAGAACAGCACGGCGGCCACCAGCAGCAGCCGGGACGAGGCCGGCCGCGGGATGGCGCCATCGCTCAGGGTTTGCATGCGCTCTCCAGGAATGTGAACAGCTTGCCAGAATATTATGACTCCAAAGGCAAGTCGGGGCCTTATCATTGCATGCTTGACCCTCACGCCACGTCAGGATCGAGACTGGGTCCACGCTGAAGAAAGGAGATGCTCGATGCTGAAAGTGGGAGAACTCGCCGCGCTTGCCAGGCTCACGGTACGCACGCTGCACCATTACGACAGCATCGGGCTGCTCCAGCCCTCGGCGCGTTCCGATGCCGGCTACCGGCTCTACAACCGCGACGACGTGGCGCGCCTGCACCGGATCCAGGCCCTGCGTTCCCTCGGCATGAGCCTGGCCGACATCGGTCTTTACCTGGACAGTCCGGAAGGCAGTCCGCTGGCCGTTGTCGAACGCCAGTTGGCGGCGCTCGACCGCCAGATGCTGGAGGCGGCGCGCATGCGCGCTCAACTGCAGCGCCTGCGCACGGAACTGGCGCATGGCGGCCAGCCGGACCTGTCCACCTGGCTGGACTCACTGGAGCAGATGAGCATGTACGAAAAATACTTCACGCAGGACGACCTGGCGCGCCTTCCGATGTACCACGACGAGGCGATCAAGGCGCAATTCAAGGGGCTGGTCGAAGAAGCCAGGGAGCTGATACGCACGCAGGTGGCGCCGGATGCGGATGCCGCCAGGGCCTTCGGACGGCGCTGGCTGGAAGCCTTCGGACGCGGCACCGGCGGCGACGCCGACCTCGCGGCGCGCATCAACCTGATGGCGGAGCGCGAAAAAGGGTCGGCAGGCCTGCCCGAGGACGTCATGCGCTACGTGATGGCGGTGATCGGCGAGCTGAAATACGCGATCTGGTCGCGCTACCTGGCCCCGGACGTGATCGCGCGCATGCGCAGTCACTATGCGTCCCGCGGCCACGAGTGGACCGTCCTGATCGGCCGGGTGCGCGAACAGATGCGACTCGATCCGGACGCCGCGCAGCCTGCCTCCCATGCCCTGGGCCGCCAGTGGATGGCGCTGTTCCATGACATGGTCGGCACCGACCCGCAAGCGGTTGCGGGCTTTCGCCGCGCGACCGAGGAACAGGCGATGCTGCGCAAGGGGTCGGGGATCAGCGATGAGGCGATCGCGTGGTTGCGCAAGGGTTTAGGGCGCGAGTAAATAAAAAAGGCGCCCCGCGTGAACTGAACCCCAAAAGTTGGACACCAACTTTTGGGGTTTTTTCATGACGAAGTACGATGAGCGGTTCAAGCTCAAGATTGTCCAGGAATACTTGGTCAAGCGAAGGGGCAGCAAGACCTTAGCGAGGAAGTACGGTTGTCAACGTTCATCTGTAGAGCACTGGGTCAGCTTGTATCGTGTGCATGGCAAGGACGGACTCAAGAAGAAGCACAGCTCGTATAGTGCGGAGTTCAAGCTGTCGGTGCTGCAGCACATGTGGGACAATGAGCTGTCATTCGGCCAAACAGCAGCTGCTTTCAATATCCGCAATCACGCAGCGGTAGGCATATGGGAGCGCAGTTATCGAGAAGGCGGTTTCGACGCACTGATAGCACGCCCACGAGGAAGGCCCAAGCAGATGTCTGCTCCAACAACAAAACCAGAGCCGTCGCCCGACGATGAAAAGTGTACTCGCGACGAGTTGTTGGCCGAGTTGAATCAGCTGCGCATGGAGAATGCGTACCTAAAAAAGTTGCGAGCCTTAGTTCAAGCCAAGCAGAAGGCGACGCCGCCGACAAAGCGCAAATAGTGCAGGAACTAAGGCAGCAGTATCCGCTTGCGGGTTTGCTTGCGTTCGCCGGGCTGGCTCGCAGCACGTTCTACTACCAACTCAAGACGCGGCAAGCGAGCGATAAACATCAGCAGCTCAAGACCATAATCCGATCCGTTTTCGCCCGTCACAAGGGTCGTTACGGTTATCGGCGTGTCACCGCAGCCATTCGTCAGACAGGAACGCTCGTCAACCATAAGACCGTACAGCGATTGATGACGGTGTTGGGATTGAAGTCATTGGTGCGCCCCAAGAGATATCGCTCGTTCAAAGGAGAGATAGGTCACGCTGCACCTCACGAGTTACAACGCAAATTCACAGCTGCAGGTCCGAACCAGAAGTGGGTGACGGACGTTACCGAGTTCAACGTCGCTGGCGAGAAACTGTACCTTTCGCCAATCCTGGACCTATACAACGGTGAAATCGTGGCCTTCGAAACATCCCGGCGCCCTGCATTCGACCTGGTGAGTTCGATGCTCAAGAAGGCATTGCGCAAGCTTTCGCCACAGGATAAACCCATGCTGCACTCCGACCAGGGATGGCAGTATCGTATGCCAGCCTACCAACGCATTCTTCGGAAACGCGGGCTCGTGCAGAGCATGTCACGCAAAGGGAACTGCCTCGACAACGCGACCATGGAAAGCTTCTTCGCCGTGCTCAAGTCCGAGTGCTTCTACCTGAACAAATTCGCCAACATCGACGTCCTGCAGGTTGAACTGACCCGCTACATCCGCTATTACAATCACGACCGTATCAAGCTCAAACTAAAAGGCCTGAGTCCTGTTCAGTACAGGACTCAGGCCTTGGCCGCTTAATAAACTAACCGTCCAACTTTACGGGGTCAGTTCACGCGGGGCGCCTTCCTTTTTCCTGCATCGGCGATTACGCCAGCTTGCCGTGGCAGGCCTTGAATTTCTTGCCGCTGCCGCATGGGCACGGGTCGTTGCGGCCGACCTTCATGCCCATGTAGGTCGTGGCCGGATCGTCGCTCACCGCGGTGGTGCCGGCGGTGGGCGCCTGCGGCGCCATCAGCTCTTCCGGCGCGGCGGTCGGGTCGAAGTCGGCGTGCTGGTAGTTGACGTTCTCCAGGTGCGCCGCGGCCGCCTGCATGGCTGCCTCGGCCGCCTCGACTTCCTCGCGGGTCTGGATGCGCACCGTCATGATGGTGCGGATCACTTCGTTCTTGATCTGGTCCAGCATGGCGCCGAACAGCTCGAAGGCCTCGCGCTTGTATTCCTGCTTCGGGTTCTTCTGGGCGTAGCCGCGCAGGTGGATACCCTGGCGCAGGTGGTCCAGCGCCGCCAGGTGCTCGCGCCAGTGGGTGTCGATGTTCTGCAGCATGACGTTGCGCTCGAAGCCGCCGAAGGCTTCCTTGCCGACGATCTCCACCTTGCTGTTGTACGACTCGTCGGCAGCAGCCAGCACGCGCTCGAGGATGTCGTCGTCGTTCAGGTTCGGCTCGTCTTCCAGCATCTGCGCCAGCGGCACCGGCAGCGACCATTCGTCGGCCAGCACGCGCGACAGCGCCGGAATGTCCCACTGCTCTTCGACCGACTCGGCCGGCACGTATTCGCGCACCACATCGGTGAACACGCCCACGCGCAGGCTGGTGATCAGTTCCGACATGTCGGCCGCTTCCAGCAGTTCGTTACGCTGGGTGTAGATCACCTTGCGCTGGTCGTTGGCGACGTCGTCGTATTCGAGCAGCTGCTTGCGGATGTCGAAGTTGCGGGCCTCGACCTTGCGCTGGGCCGACTCGATCGAGCGGGTCACGATGCCGGCCTCGATCGGTTCGCCTTCCGGCATCTTCAGGCGGTCCATGATCGCGCGCACGCGGTCGCCGGCGAAGATGCGCAGCAGCGGATCGTCGAGCGACAGGTAGAAGCGCGAGGAGCCCGGGTCGCCCTGGCGGCCCGAACGGCCGCGCAGCTGGTTGTCGACCCGGCGCGACTCGTGGCGCTCGGTACCGATGATGTGCAGGCCGCCCTGCGCCACCACGTGGTCGTGCAGCGACTGCCATTCGTCGCGCAGCTTTTGCGACTGCTCGGCCTTCTGCTCCGGCGACAGCGACTGGTCGGCTTCGATGAACTGGATCTGCTTCTCGACGTTACCGCCGAGGACGATGTCGGTACCGCGGCCGGCCATGTTGGTGGCGATGGTGATCATCTGCGGGCGGCCGGCCTGGGCGATGATTTCCGCCTCGCGGGCGTGCTGCTTCGCGTTCAGCACGTTGTGCGGCAGGCCGTGCTTGGTCAGGATGCTGGACAGCAGCTCCGAGTTTTCGATCGAGGTGGTGCCGACCAGCACCGGCTGGCCGCGCTCGTGGCAATCGCGGATGTCGGTGACCATCGCGCCGTATTTTTCCTCGGCCGACTTGTACACCTGGTCCTGGCGGTCCTTGCGCTGCGATGGCCGGTTCGGCGGAACCACCACGGTCTCGAGGCCGTAGATTTCCTGGAATTCGTAGGCTTCCGTGTCGGCGGTACCGGTCATGCCGGACAGCTTGGTGTACATGCGGAAGTAGTTCTGGAAGGTGATCGAGGCCAGGGTCTGGTTCTCGTTTTGGATGCGTACGCCTTCCTTGGCTTCCACGGCCTGGTGCAGGCCGTCGGACCAGCGGCGGCCGGTCATCATGCGGCCGGTAAATTCGTCGACGATCACCACTTCGCCGTTCTGCACCACGTAGTGCTGGTCCTTGTGGTACAGCACGTGCGCGCGCAGGGCGGCGTACAGGTGGTGGATCAGGGTGATGTTGGCGGCGTCGTACAGCGAGGCGCCTTCCGGCAGCAGGCCCATCTTCGTCAGGATGGCTTCGGCCTTCTCGTGGCCGGCCTCGGTCAGCAGCACGGTGTGCGCCTTCTCGTCCTTGGTGTAGTCGCCCGGGACTTCGACCTCTCCCTTGCCGTCCGGGGTTTCTTCGCCGATCTGCAGGGTCAGCATCGGCGGGAGTTCGTTGATCTTGTGGTACAGGTCGGTGTGGTTCTCGGCCTGGCCGGAAATGATCAGCGGGGTGCGGGCCTCGTCGATCAGGATCGAGTCCACCTCGTCGACCACGGCGAAGTTCAGGCCGCGCTGCACGCGTTCGCGCGCCTCGTAGACCATGTTGTCGCGCAGGTAGTCGAAACCGTATTCGTTGTTGGTGCCGTAGGTGATGTCGGAACCGTAGGCCTTCTGCTTGCTGTCGTGGTCCATCTGCGACAGGTTCACGCCGGTGGTGAGGCCCAGCCAGCCGTACAGGCGGCCCATCTGCTCGGCGTCGCGCTGCGCCAGGTAATCGTTGACGGTCACCACGTGCACGCCCTTGCCGGACAGCGCGTTCAGGTAGACCGGCAGGGTTGCCATCAGGGTCTTGCCTTCACCGGTGCCCATCTCGGCGATCTTGCCGTAGTGGAGGACCATGCCGCCGATCAGCTGTACGTCGAAGTGGCGCATCTTCATCACGCGCTTGGCAGCTTCGCGGCAGACAGCAAACGCTTCCGGCAGGATGTCGTCGAGGGAAGCGCCGCCGGCGATCCGTTCCTTGAATTCGGGGGTCTTTGCCTGCAGTTCGGCGTCCGACAGCTTTTCCATCTGCGGCTCGAGCGCATTGATCTCGCGCACGGTTTTTTGGTATTGCTTGAGCAGTCGCTGGTTACGGCTGCCGAAAATCTTGGTCAGGAATGACATGCTGTGTTCTTAAAAAGTACGCCGCGAAAAAGCCATGGATGATATCAAAATAATATCCTCCGAAGACCGCGTTTGGCAAAAAGCCACCGATTTTATCATGCGTTCCGGCCACACTTGGGGGTGAACGGGCGCATAGCAAGTGCAGTCGGACAAAGAATGTTATCAAATTGCACTCGAAAGCACATTTCCCGCACGATTCATCCTGCGCCGCGCGTGGCTATGGTATGTTCCCGGCCATGCAGCCCCCCAAACAATCTCCCTTCCATATATACGGCACCCGCGTGCGTCGCACCTCGATCGAGGCGACCGACTTCCTGCGCCGTAACGACCGCATGGCCAGCCTGCTGCCGGTGGCCACGCGCATGGCCGGCCTGCAAAAGGACGTGAAGGCGATCCTGCCGCCGATGTACGCCGGCTGCGAGGTGCTGTCGCTGCAGGAGGGCGTGCTGACCCTCGCCGTGCCCTCCTCGGCCGTGGCGGCCAAGCTCAAGCAGCAGGCGCCCAAGCTGCAGTCGACGCTGCAGGCGAAGGGCTGGCAGGTGGAATCGGTGCGGATCAAGATCCAGGTGGGGCGCGCGCTGCCCGCCCGGGACGAGGTCATGAAGCCATCGTCGCTGGAGCTGCCGCCGACGGCGGTGCAGGCGTTCGAGGAACTGGGCGAATCCTTGCCGGAGTCGCCACAGAATGCGCCGCTGATTGCGGCGATCAGGCGGCTGGCGGAGAAGCGGAAGAAATAACTCGTCGTTCCCGCGCAGGCGGGAACCCAAGTTCTTTGGCGCTCAGGTCAGCGCCCACTCCCTCTCCATCTGCGCGCCGTAGGACACCGGCGCCCGCGCTTCCTCGTCGAAGCTGACGATCTCGTAGGCTTCCGGATGCGCCAGCAGTTCGAGCAGCAGCAGGTTGTTCAGGCCGTGGCCGGACTTGTGCGCTTCGTAGCTGGCCAGCAGCGGATACCCGACCAGGTACAGGTCGCCGATCGCGTCGAGGATCTTGTGGCGCACGAACTCGTCTTCGTAGCGCAGGCCGTCCGCGTTCAGGATCCGGTACTCGTCCATCACGATCGCGTTTTCCAGCGAGCCGCCGCGCGCCAGGCCCATCCCGCGCAGGCTTTCGACGTCCTGCATGAAACCGAAGGTGCGCGCGCGCGCCACGTCGTGCACGTAGGAGACCTTGCCGAAGTCGACGACCGCGCGCTGCATGGTGCCGTCCACGGCCGGGTGGTTGAATTCGATGAAGAAGTCGAGCTTGAAGCCGTCGTACGGGGTCAGGCGGGCCCACTTCTCGTTGCTGCCGCTGCCCTGGCGCACTTCGACCGGCTTCAGCACGCGGATGAATTTCTTGGCTGCGCCCTGCTCCTGCACGCCGGCCTGCTGCAGCAGGAAGACGAAGGACGAGGCCGAGCCGTCCATGATGGGGATTTCTTCGGCGGTGACGTCGACGTAGAGATTGTCGATACCGAGGCCGGCGCAGGCCGACATCAGGTGCTCGACGGTCGAGACGCGTGCATTTTCCTGGATCAGGACCGAAGCCATGCGGGTGTCGCCGACGATTTCTGCGTTCGACGGAAACTCGACGACGGGGTCGAGATCCACGCGGCGGAACACGATGCCGGTGTCGATGGCGGCCGGGCGCAAGGTCAGCTCGACCTTGGTGCCCGAGTGCAGGCCGACACCTGTGGTGCGCACCAGCTGTTTGATTGTTCTTTGTTTGAGCATCCCCAGATTATATAGGAGGGCTCCTTTCTTCGCCGCAGCCCCCCCTCTGCCGGTGGCACGAACACCACGCTTTCAGGGATGTTCGGCTTCGGCGTGCGCCGTTTCGTGGCGAATCAGGTACAGACCGCTGCCGATGATGATTGCCGCACCGATCAGGGTGTATTGATCGGGCAAGGTTTGCCAGAAAATCCAGTCGATCGCGATGCCGCAGGCCAGCGCCGTGTACTCGAAAGGCGCCACCACCGAGGCTTCGCCATGGTTGAAGGCTTCGGTGATCGCCAACTGGGCCAGGAAGCCGCTGAGCGCCAGCCCGCCCAGCAGCGGCAGGTGGCGCGACTCGACCGGGGTCCAGGACGGCCAGGCCAGCGCGGTCGCGCCGACGGCCATCATCAGCATCAGCCAGAACACCATCTTCTCGCTGCTGTCGCTGCGCGCCAGCACCCGTCCGCTGACCGCCGACACCGCGTAGCACACGGCCGCCACCAGGATCGCCAGGCCGCCCAGGGTCAGGAAACCGTCGCCGCTCGGACGCAGCACCACCAGCACGCCGGCCATGCCGACCGCGATCGCCAGCCAGCGCGCGCGGTTCACGCGCTCGCCCAGCACGAACACCGACAGCGCCGTGATCAGGATCGGGCCGACGAAGAAGATCGTGTAGGCCTCGGCCAGCGACAGTCCCCTCACCCCGTAGGCGAACAGGGCCAGCATGACGATGCCGATCCCCGCGCGCAGCAGATGCAGCGGCCAGCGGATCTGCAGGATCGATTTGAAGCCGCCGCGCCAGGCCACGTAGACGCAGACCAGCGGCAGCGAAGACAGGGCGCGCAGCGCCGCCACCTGCATCGGCGGGAATTCGGCGGACAGCAGCTTCATGATCGTGTCCATGATCGAGAACATCAGCACCGCCGCCAGCATCGCCTGGATGCTGCGCAGGTTGCCGCTCAGCCTGGCGTTGGCCGTTGTGGATTTCACAGGCGTTTCTCCATGAACACCGACAGCGGGTCTTCCCTGTACGCGCCGAAGGGACCGCAGCGCGCGAAGCCGAAGCCTTCGTAGAGGGACAGCGCCTCGGGCTGGTGGATGCCGGTTTCCAGTTTCAGCTCGCGCACCCCGCACATCTTGGCGAACATGGCGATGTGGTCGAGCAGCTGGCGTCCGGTGCCGAGGCCGCGTTTGCGCTCGTCGACGAACATGCGCTTGATCTCGCCATAGCCATCGCAATTGACCAGCGCGGCGCAGCCGACCGCTGCGCCATCGACGTCGCGGGCGACCAGGAACAGCACGTCGCCCTGCAGCAGCGCGGCGATGTCCATCAGGTGATTGCTCTCGGCCGGATACAGCGAGGCGCAGTAGGCGTCGAGGCGCTCCAGCATGGCCCGCACGTCGGGCTGGTCGGGGGATTCGGTATTGATGATCATGGTGATAAAAAACGGCGCCGCAGCGCCGTTCGCAGGAAAGGCAGGAGGATCAGCCGATCTGTTCCAGCAGCTTCTCGGCCGACGAGACCGTGAAGCCGCCGCCGTTCTCGAGGTTCAGCTGCGTGACCACGCCGTCCTTGACCAGCATCGAATAGCGCTGGCTGCGCACGCCCAGGCCCTTGGCCGTCAGGTCGAGCTCCAGGCCCAGGGCCTTGGTGAACTGGCCGCTGCCGTCGGCCATCATGCGGACGATGCCGGTGGCCTTCTGCTCGCGGCCCCAGGCGCCCATCACGAAGGCGTCGTTGACCGACACGCACCAGATCTCGTCCACGCCCTTGGCCTTCAGCTGGCCGGACTGCTGGATGAAGCCCGGCAGGTGCTGGGCCGAGCAGGTCGGGGTGAAAGCGCCCGGCAGGCCGAAGATGGCGATGGTCTTGCCTTTGACGAGGTCGGCCGTGTTGAAGGTGTTCGGGCCGAGCGAGCAGCCTTCGGTTTCGGTCTCGATGAATTCCGACAGGGTGGACTCGGGCAGGCGGTCGCCGATCTGGATGGTCATGGTGAATACTCCAAGGTTGTAATAATCAGAACCTGCAAGTATGCCTGATCTTCAACAAACCGGGGTCAGACTCCAAAATTTGGAAATGCCCCGCAGGATCTTTCCAAAATCGGGAGTCTGACCCCGGTTTGAGCGGACATAAACAAAAGGCCAGTACCGCTTGGTCGGTACTGGCCCTTGCATCATGGAGTTTTTACTTGCTTAGTCGGCTTGCTCAGTCAGCCTGTTTACGCAGGAAGGCCGGGATGTCGTAGGTCTCGACACCGTTGTTCTGCATCGCGCGAACCTGCTCGGAGGCCTGTTCGCGGCGCCACACGGCCGGCTGCTTCATGCCCGCGTCGGCGCTGCCGGTGCTGATCGAGCCCATGCGCACGTTACCTGCGGGGACGGTGGCGGCGCCCGACATCATCGGCGAACCGTAGGTGCCGGTATGCAGCATCTGCTGCGGCTGCACCAGCGAGATGTTGGCCTTGTTCTTGCCCAGGCCGGTCGCGACCACGGTCACGCGCAGTTCGTCGCCCATCTCGTCGTCGTAGGCGATGCCCTGTGCGATGGCGGCGTCCGGAGCGGCGAAGGCGCGCACGGCGGCCATGACTTCCTTGATTTCCTTACCCTTCAGGCCGCGCGATGCGGTGACGTTCACCAGCACGCCCTTGGCGCCCGACAGGTCGATGCCGTCCAGCAGCGGCGAAGCCACGGCCTGCTCGGCGGCGATGCGCGCACGGTCCACGCCCGATGCGGTGGCGGTGCCCATCATGGCCTTGCCCTGCTCGCTCATGATGGTCTTCACGTCGTTGAAGTCGACGTTGATATGGCCCGGGACGTTGATGATCTCGGCGATACCGGCCACGGCGTTGTTCAGCACGTCGTCGGCATGCTTCATCCAGTCCAGCATGGACTCGTCTTCGTAGATGTCTTCCAGCTTCTCGTTCAGGATCACGATCAGCGAGTCGACGTGCTTGGTCAGCTCGGCCAGGCCGTTCTCGGCCACGTCCATGCACTTCTGGCCTTCGTAGGAGAAGGGCTTGGACACCACGGCGACGGTCAGCGCGCCCAGGCTCTTGGCCACTTCGGCCACGATCGGTGCGGCGCCGGTGCCGGTGCCGCCGCCCATGCCGGCGGCGATGAAGACCATGTGCGCGCCGCGCAGCGCGTCTTCGATGCGCGCGCGGGACTGCTCGGCCAGCTGGCGGCCGACTTCCGGACGCATGCCTGCGCCCAGGCCGGAATCGCCGATCTGGATGACGTTGTGGGCGCCCGAGACGGCCAGCGCCTGGGCGTCGGTGTTTGCGGCGATGAACTGCACACCCGACACGCCCTTGTTGATCATGTGCTGCACCGCATTGCCACCCGCGCCGCCAACACCGACAACCTTGATGACGGTGCCCAGTGATGCGTTATCGACCATATCAAACTCCATGATGAACTCCTAGTATCTGTAAGTACCGTTCCCAAGCTGCAAATCTCATCGATCGCGATCAGACCTGAAGATTGGAAACGCGCCTTGTATTGTAAAAATATTTTCGTTCGTTACCAAGAAAAACCGTTACAGCGTGTTACCGAAAGTCTTAAAAGTTCCCTAAAAACCACTCCTTCATGCGCTGCCACACCGCCTTCACCGATCCATCCTGGCGGGTCACGATGTGGCCGCGCAAATACTGCTTCTTCGCTTCCAGCAAAAGGCCGAGAACCGTTGCGTAGCGCGGACTGCGCACCACGTCGGCCAACTGGCCGCGATACTCCGGCGTGCCGAGGCGCGCCGGTTTCAAAAAGATGTCTTCGGCCATCTCGATCATGCCCGGCATGATCGAGGAACCGCCGGTCAACACGATGCCGGACGAGAGCACGCCCTCGTAGCCGGATTCGCGCACCACCTGGTGCACCATCGCGAACAGCTCCTCGACGCGCGGCTCGATCACGGCCGCCAGCGCCTGGCGCGACAACGAGCGCGGACCGCGGTCGCCCAGGCCCGGCACTTCCAGGGTCTCGCCCGGATCCGCCAGCACCTGCTTGGCCACGCCGTAGCGGATCTTGATCTCTTCCGCTTCGCCGGTCGGGGTGCGCAGCGCCATCGCGATGTCGCTGGTGATCTGGTCGCCGGCGATCGGGATCACGGCCGTGTGGCGGATAGCGCCATCGCTGAAGACGGCGATGTCGGTGGTGCCGCCGCCGATGTCGATCAGGACCACGCCGAGTTCCTTCTCGTCGTTGGTCAGCACGGAATCGGCGGACGCCATCGGCTGCAGGATCAGGTCCGAGACCTCGAGCCCACAACGGCGCACGCACTTTACAATATTCTGCACCGCGGACACCGCACCTGTAACAATGTGTACGCGCACCTCCAGGCGGATGCCGCTCATGCCGATCGGCTCGCGCACGTCTTCCTGGTTGTCGACGATGAATTCCTGCGGCACCGTATGCAGCAGTTGCTGGTCGGTCGGGATGTTGACCGCCTTCGCCGTCTCGATCACGCGCGCCACGTCGGTCGCGGTGACTTCCTTGTCCTTGATCGCCACCATGCCGCTCGAGTTGAACGAGCGGATATGGCTGCCGGCGATGCCCGCATACACGTTGCGGATCTTGCAGTCGGCCATCAGCTCGGCTTCTTCGAGCGCGCGCTGGATCGACTCGACGGTCGCTTCGATGTTGACGACAACGCCCTTCTTCAAACCTTTCGACTCGTGCTGGCCGAGTCCAATTACTTCATGGCGCCCATCGGCCATCACCTCGGCCACCACCGCCACCACCTTCGAGGTGCCGATGTCGAGGCCGACGATCAGGTTCTTTGCGTCTTTAGTCATTTCTTGTCGCCTGCTGTGTTAGGTTTGCTTTGTTGTTTTAGTGGGTGCTTTTTTCTTTGCTGCCTTGACCGGCTTGGTGGCGTCGCTCGGCACGCTGAGCGCCGCCGACGACAGGGCCAGACCGTTCGCATAGCGCATGTCGATCGTGTCGATACGTCCTTCCTGCAGGCGCGCCACCAGCTGGGGATAGATGCTCACCAGCCGCTGCACGCGCGCCTTCAGGCTGTCCCTGCCCTGGTCGCGCTCGCGGCCGAGCTCCACGCTCATGCCGTTGTCCAGCCGAACCGTCCAGGCGTAACGCTTCGACAGGCTGAGCGAGACCGGCACCAGGCGCACCGGCGCGAACAGGCCGCGCAGCTCGGCGAATCGCGCCAGCACTTCCTTCTCGCTGCCGGGAGGACCGTCGAAAGCAGGCAGCTCGTGGTCCTCGTCGGCTTCGGCCAGGTTGGCGGTGAAGGAATCGCCCTTCACCGACAGCAGGCGCCCGTCCTCGCCCCAGGTGCCGAGCGCTTCGTGCTCCTCGACCTGGACGATCAGCTGGTTCGGCCACTCGCGGCGCACGCTGGCCTTGCGGACCCAGGGCACGGCCTCGAAGGTGGAACGCACCTGCTCCAGGTCGGTGGTGAAGAAATTCCCCCTGATCTTGCCCAGCACGCTGTTGCGCACCGTGAGTTCGTTCACGTGCTGCAGGTCCAGCCCGTACATGCTCTCGACACGCACCGCACGCAGGGTGAACATCGGGCGCTGCGACAGCCACCACACGCCCGACGCGATACAGGCGAGCGCCACCAGCGCGCTGAGTGCGCTGGCGGTTGCGTTCAGGGCTCGCGTGTCATGCCACATCGTTTATGCCTTTTCCTTCTTCTGCCGGGTCGCCGCATCGCCGATCTTCAGCGAGGCCGAACGCAGGATCTCGACGCACAGGTCTTCGTAGCCGACGCCTTCCGCACGCGCGGCCATCGGCACCAGCGAGTGCGTGGTCATGCCCGGGGAGGTGTTCACCTCCAGCAGGAAGAACTGCTTGTCCGACTCGCGCAGCAGCACGTCGATGCGGCTCCAGCCTTCGCAGCCGAGGGCGCGGTAGGCCTTCTCGACTTCGCGCTGGATGCTGGCCGTCAGCGCCGCGTCGAGCGGCGCCGGGCAGTGGTACTGCGTATCGTCCGTGAAGTACTTGTTCTGGTAATCGTAGTTGCCTTCCGGCGCGACGATCTCGATGATCGGCAGCGCCCGCGCGGTGGGGCCGGTGCCCAGCAGCGGCACCGAGAATTCGCGGCCTTCGATGAACTGCTCGGCCAGCACCCGCTTGTCGTAGCGGCGCGACAGCTCGACGGCCGCCTGCAGCTCTTCCGGGCGGCTCACCTTGGTGATGCCGATGCTCGAACCTTCGAGCGGCGCCTTGACGATCAGCGGCAGGCCCAGGTCGGCGACCACCTTGTCCAGGTCCGCGTCCTCGTCGATCACCGCGTACTTCGGCGTCGAGACGCCGTTCGCCAGCCAGACGATCTTGGTGGTGATCTTGTCCATGCCGACGCTGGATGCCATCACGCCGCTGCCGGTGTAGGGGATGTCGAGCTGCTCGAGGGCGCCCTGCAGGCTGCCGTCTTCGCCATAGCGGCCGTGCAGCGCGATGAACACGCGGTCGAATTTTTCGGCGGCCAGCTCGGCCAGCGAACGCTCGGCCGGATCGAAGGCGTGGGCGTCGATGCCCTTCGACTGCAGGGCCTGCAGCACGCCGGTGCCGGACAGGATCGAAATCTCGCGCTCGGCGGAACGGCCGCCGAACAGGACGCCGACCTTGCCGAATTCGGCAATCTCGGCTGGAGTGAGAGCGGAAGTACTCACGATGCTACCTTTTGAAGCTGGGTCAGTTGATGGGGGACGCCGCCGATCGAGCCGGCGCCCATGGTGAGCACGACGTCGCCGTCGCGCGCCACCTTCAGGATCGTCGCCGGCATGTCGGCGATCGATTCCACGAAAATCGGTTCGATCTGGCTGCCGGCGCGCAGCGCGCGCGCCAGGGCGCGGCCGTCGGCCGCCACGATCGGGGTCTCGCCGGCCGAGTACACCTCGGCCAGCAGCAGCACGTCCGGCGCGCCCAGGACCTTGACGAAGTCCTCGAACAGGTCGCGCGTGCGGGTGTAGCGGTGCGGCTGGAAGGCCAGCAGCAGGCGCCGGCCCGGATAGGCAGCGCGCGCCGCGGCCACCGTCACCTGGGCTTCGACCGGATGGTGGCCGTAGTCGTCGACCAGGGTGAAGCTGCCGCCGCCCTCGATCGGGATCTCGCCGTAGCGGGTGAAGCGGCGGCCGACGCCGCGGAATTCGGCCAGGCCCTGGGCCGTGGCTTCGTCCGGCACGCCGATCTCGCGCGCGATCGCGATCGCCGAGCAGGCGTTCAGCACGTTGTGCATGCCGGGCTGGTTCAGCACGAAGTCGGTGTCCGGATAGCCTTCCTGGCGCACGGTGAAGCACATGCGGGTGCCGTCGGCATAGGCGTTCAGCGCGCGCACTTCGGCGTCTTCGGAAAAGCCGTAGGTCGTCACCGGCTTGGTCACCTGCGGCAGGATCGAACGCACGTTGACGTCGTCGATGCACATCATCGCGCGGCCGTAGAACGGCAGGCGGTGGGTGAAGTTCACGAACGCGCCCTTGAGCTTCTCGAAGTCGTGCTCGTAGGTGTCCATGTGGTCGGCGTCGATGTTGGTGATCACCTCGATCATCGGCGTCAGGTTCAGGAACGACGCGTCGGACTCGTCGGCCTCGGCCACGATGTAGTCGCCGGTGCCCAGCTTGGCGTTGGCGCCGGCGCTGTTCAGGCGGCCGCCGATCACGAAGGTCGGGTCCAGGCCGCCCTGGGCCAGCACCGACGCCACCAGGCTGGTGGTGGTGGTCTTGCCGTGGGTGCCGGCGATCGCGATGCCGCGCTTCAGGCGCATCAGTTCGCCCAGCATGATGGCGCGCGGCACCACCGGCACCTTGCCGGCGCGCGCCGCCACCACTTCAGGATTCGATTCGTTGACGGCGGTCGAGGTCACCACGGCGTCGGCGCCGCGGATGTGTTCCGCGGCGTGGCCGGTGTAAACAGTCGCGCCCAGTTCGGCCAGGCGCTGGCTGGCGGCGTTCGAGGCCAGGTCCGAGCCCGACACCTTATAGCCCAGGTTCAGCAGCACCTCGGCGATGCCGCTCATGCCGCTGCCGCCGATGCCGACGAAATGAATATGTTTGATCTTGTGCTTCATGCCCTGCCCTTAGCTTCACTCAGTTCTTCCAGTACCTTCGCGATCGCCGCATTGGCGTCGCGCCGGCCGACCGCCTGCGCCGCTTCCGCCATCTTCAGGCAGTCGTCGCGGCTCAGCGATTGCAGCAGCTTCGCCAGCTGCTGCGGGTTCAGTTCGCCCTGCGGCAGGTGCAGGGCGGCCTTTTGCTTGTCCATCCAGGTCGCGTTGTCGCGCTGGTGGCTGGTGGTGCTGGCCACGAAAGGCACCAGCACGCTGGCGACGCCGGCGGCCGTCAGTTCCGACACCGTGATCGCGCCGGCGCGGCAGATCACCAGGTCGGCGTTCGCATATTCGGCCGCCATGTCGTCGATGAAGTCGACCACGTTGGCCTGCACGCCCGCGTTCGCGTAAGCCGCGCGCAGGGCTTCGATGTTCTTCTTGCCCGACTGGTGGGTGACGCTCGGCCTCAGGCCTTCCGGAATCAGGGCCAGGGCCGCCGGCACGGCGTCGTTCAGGACTTTCGCGCCCAGGCTGCCGCCCACCACCAGGATGTTCAGCGGACCGCTGCGGTTGGCGAAGCGGTGGCCCGGCGACGGCATCTCCAGGATTTCCTTGCGCACCGGGTTGCCGGTGACGACCGCTTTACCGGCGGCCTTGCCGAAGTCGGCCGGGAAGCCGAACAGCACGCGCTGCGCCATCGGGGTCAGGGTCTTGTTCGACAGCAGCAGCGCGGCGTCGGCGTTCACCAGCGCCAGCGGCACGCCGCGCGAGCGCGCCATCATCCCGCCCGGCACGGTCACGTAGCCGCCCATGCCCAGCACCACGTCCGGCTTGCGCTCGGCGATGAACTTGCGGCAGGCGGCAAACGCGCCCAGCATCTTGAAGGCGCCGGTGACGGTGTGGCCCAGGCCCTTGCCGCGCAGGCCGGCGAAGTCGATGCAGTCCATCGGGATGCCGTGCTTCGGCACGATGTCGCGTTCCATGCCGTGGGCGGTGCCCAGCCAACTCACTTCCCAGCCGCGCTCGCGCATCGATTGCGCGATGGCGATGCCGGGGAAGATGTGGCCGCCGGTGCCGGCCGCCATGATCATCAGTTTCTTGCTCATTGACGTCCTCCACGCATGCGCACACGGTTTTCGTAATCGATGCGCAGCAGGATCGCCAGGCCGATACAGTTGAACAGCACGCCCGAGCCGCCATAGCTCATCAGCGGCAGGGTCAGGCCCTTGGTGGGCAGCAGGCCCAGATTCACGCCCATGTTGATGAAGACCTGCACGCCGAGCCAGATGCCGATGCCCTTCGCGGCCAGGCCGGCGAAGTGCTGCTCCAGGGCGATCGCCTGGCGACCGATGTCGAAGGCGCGCTTGACCAGCCAGTAGAACAGGCCGACCACGACCAGCACGCCGGCCAGGCCGAGCTCTTCGCCGATCACGGCCATGATGAAATCGGTGTGCGCTTCCGGCAGGTAGTGCAGCTTCTCGACGCTGCCGCCCAGGCCGACGCCGAAGATCTCGCCGCGGCCGAAGGCGATCAAGGAATGCGTTAACTGGTACGCCTTGTCGAGCGCATTGCCCTCTTCCCACGGGTTCATGTAGGCGAACATGCGCGCGCGGCGGAAGGGCGACAGCGCGATGATGGTGGAGAACACCAGCACCAGCACGGCGCCGATGCCGCCGAACCAGATCATGTTGAAGCCGCCCAGGAACAGGATGCCCATCGAGATGCAGACCACCACGCCGAAAGCGCCGAGGTCGGGCTCCAGCATCAGCAGGCCGCCCACCAGCGCCATCGCGGCGGCCATCGGCATGAAGCCCTTGGTCAGCTTGTGCATGTACTGCTGCTTGCGCACCGTGAAGTCGGCGGCGTACAGCACGGCCACGACTTTCATGATCTCGGACGGCTGCATCTGCATGATTTTCAATGGCAGCCAGCGGCGCGCGCCGTTGACCGAGACGCCCACGCCCGGCACCAGCACCAGGGCCAGCAGCACAAGGGTGCCGACGAACATCATCGGCGCGAAACGCTGCCAGGTCGCGACCGGAATGCGGAACACGAATATGCTGACCACCAGCGAGAACGCGATGAACATCGCCTGGCGCACCAGGAAGTAGTTGTTCTTGCCGCCCAGGTAGGCGAACTTGGGCGAATCGGCCAGCGCGATCGAGGCCGAATACACCATCACCATCCCGAACAGCATCATCAGGACCACGACCCAGACCAGGGGCTGGTCGTATTCCATCATGCGCGACGGCCGGGCGCGCGCGGCAACCGCCGCGTCCTTCGAGGAACCGCCGAACTTGAAGGGGATCTGGAATGCCATCAGATGTCCTGGCCCTTCTCGAGCGCGATCTCGCGCACGGCGTCGACGAACACCTGGGCGCGGTGCGCATAGTTCGTGAACATGTCCAGGCTGGCGCAGGCCGGCGACAGCAGCACCACGTCGCCTGATTTCGCCAGGCCGGCGGCGCGGCGGGTCGCGGCCGGCAGGTCCGGCAGGTCGAAGCACGGCACGCCGCTCGGCTCGATGGCGGCCTTGATGCCTGGTGCGTCGCGGCCGATCAGCAGCACCGCCTTCACATAGCGCGAGCATGGGGCGGCCAGCGGCGCGAAGTCCTGGCCCTTGCCGTCGCCGCCGGCGATCAGGAGGATCTGGCGGCCGGTCTCGCCGAAGGTCTGGCCCAGGCCTTCCAGCGCGGCGACGGTGGCGCCGACGTTGGTGCCCTTGCTGTCATCGTAGTACTCGACCTCGTCGATGCTGGCGACCAGCTCGACGCGGTGCGGCTCGCCCTGGTAGTCGCGCAGGCCGTGCAGCAGCGGCGCCAGCGGCAGGCCGCAGGCGCGGCACAGGGCCAGCGCGGCCAGCGCGTTCGAGGCATTGTGGATGCCGCGGATGCGCAGCGCGTCGGCCGGCATCAGGCGGTTGATGAACAGCTCCTGCTGCTCTTCCGGCTCATTCGAGGACGCGCCACGGCGGCGTTTCTTTTCCGGCTCTTCCGCCGGATTCGCATTCGCCAGCCACAGCACGCCGCGTTCGTTCACCAGGCCGAAACTGCCCGGCGCATCCGGTTCGCCGGTGCCGAAGCTCGTGACCTGGGCGTCCGGGCTGGCCATGCGCATCACGGTGGCGTCGTCGCGGTTCAGCACGCGGACCGTGTCCTTGCCGAAGATGCGCGCCTTGTCGAAGGCATAGGCCGTCATGCTGCCGTGCCAGTCCAGGTGGTCCTGGGTGACGTTCAGGACGGTGGCGGCGTCCGGGTTCAGGCTGAAGCTGGTGTGCAGCTGGAAGCTGGACAGTTCCAGCACCCAGGCCTGGGGCAAATCGTCCTTGTCGAGGACTTCGCGCAGCACGTCCAATGCGGCCGGGCTGATGTTGCCGGCCACGCGCGTGCTCAGGCCGGCGCGGCGGCACAGCAGGCCGGTCAGGCTGGTGACGGTGGTCTTGCCGTTGGTGCCGGTGATGGCGATGACTTTCGGGGCGTAGCCGCGGGTGGCCTTCAGGTCGGACAGGGCCTGGGCGAACAGCTCGATCTCGCCCCACACCGGGATATTGCGGGCGCTTGCGGCCGGGCCAAGCTCGGCGAGCTCGCGCTCCGGCGCCAGGCCGGGGCTGACGGCCACGAAATCGACGCCGTCCAGCAGCCCGGCGCCGAAACCGCCGCCGATGAACTCGGCGGCCGGCACTGCCTCGCGCAGCGCGGGCAGGCGTTGCGGCTCGGCGCGCGTGTCGGCCACGCGCACGGACGCGCCGCAGCGCGCCAGCCATTGCGCCATCGCGAGGCCCGATTCGCCGAGCCCGAGTACCAGTGCGGTTTTGCCTTCGTAGTTCATCGCTCGCAGTCTTAACGCAGTTTGAGGGTCGAGACACCGACCAGGACCAGGATGATGGTCACGATCCAGAAACGCACCACGACCTTGGTTTCCTTCCAGCCCTTCTGTTCGAAATGGTGGTGCAGCGGCGCCATCAGGAACACGCGGCGGCCGGCGCCGTAGCGCTTCTTGGTGTACTTGAACCAGCTCACCTGGATGATCACCGACAGGGTCTCGGCCACGAACACGCCGCCCATGATGAACAGGACGATCTCCTGGCGCACGATGACGGCGATGGTGCCGAGCGCGCCGCCCAGCGCCAGCGCGCCGACGTCGCCCATGAACATCTGGGCCGGATGTGCGTTGTACCAGAGGAAGGCCAGGCCCGCGCCCGCCATCGCACCGCAGAAGATCAGCAGTTCGCCGGCCCCCGGGATGTGCGGGATGAACAGGTATTTCGAATAGGTCGCGTTACCGGTCAGGTAGGCGAACAGGCCCAGCGCGCCGCCCACCATCACGGTCGGCATGATGGCCAGGCCGTCCAGGCCGTCGGTGAAGTTGACGGCGTTGGAGGCGCCCACGATCACGCAATAGGTCAGCGCGATGAAGCCCCATACGCCCAGCGGATAGCTGATGGTCTTGAAGAAGGGGACGATCAGGTCGGCCTTGGGCGGCAGGTCCATCGAGAAGCCCGACTGCACCCAGGCGAAGAACAATTGCCACACTTCCCACGGGGTCGCGGCCGAGACCGAGAACGCCAGGTAGAGCGAGGATGCGATGCCGATCAGCGACATCCAGAAGTATTTTTCGCCCGAACGCATGCCTTCCGGGTCCTTGTAGACCACCTTGCGGTAGTCGTCGACCCAGCCGATCGCGCCGAAGCCCAGGGTCACCACCAGTACTGGCCAGATCAGGCGGTTGGACAGGTCGCACCACAGCAGGGTCGAAAAGGCGATCGAGATCAGGACCAGCACGCCGCCCATGGTCGGGGTGCCGTGCTTGGCCAGGTGGGTTTGCGGGCCGTAGGCGCGCACCGCCTGGCCGACCTTCATCGCGGTCAGCTTGCGGATCACGGCCGGTCCGCACAGCAGGCCGATGGCGATCGCGGTGATGGTCGCGAACACCGCACGGAAGGTGATGTAGTTAAAAATCCGCATCGGACCGACATAGTCCTGAAAATATTGTGCGAGCCAGAGAAGCATTTAGTGAGAATCCTTGCCAGTGTTTTGTGATTGAACGAGATGCTGGACCGCGCGTTCCATCTTCATGAAGCGCGAGCCCTTCACCAACACAGTTGCGTCGGATTTGCTGCCCAGTTGCTTATCCAGTGCTGCCAATAAATCGTCGAACTGCTCAAAGTGTTGCGCTCCCGCGCCCGTCATGTGGCGCGCCAATGCGCCGGTGACGAGCACGGTATCGATGCCGCGGCTTGCTGCGTAGGCGCCGATCTCTTCGTGGAACTGCGGTCCCTGCGTGCCGACCTCGCCCATGTCGCCCAGCACCAGGATGCGCGGCGCGTTCGCCTGCGCGAGCACGTCGATGGCGGCGCGCACCGAATCCGGGTTGGCGTTGTAGCTGTCGTCGATCACGGTGGCGCCGTTGACGGCCTGCTTGCGTTGCAGGCGGCCGCTGACGGGCGCGAAAGCTTCCAGGCCGCGCACGATGGCGCCCCGGGAGATGCCGGCGGCCAGCGCGCAGGCGCAGGCCGCCAGGGCGTTGCGCACGTTGTGCTCGCCCGCGGCGGAAAGTTTGATGTTGAACTGTCCCTGCGGCGCAGTGACCTGCAGCTCGCTGCCAAAGGCGTTCGGCGTGTAGGTCGCGCGCACGTCGCAGGCTTCGGACAGGCCGAAAGTCAGCGTCGCACGATCCCCTGCCAGCCCGCGCCACAGCGCGGTGTACTCGTCATCGCCGGGGAATACGGCGACGCCGTCCGAAGGCAGCGCCTGCAGCACCGAGCCGTTCTCGCGCGCCACCGCTTCCACGGTGTGCATGAACTCCTGGTGCTCGCGCTGGGCGTTGTTGACCAGGGCGACGGTCGGGGCCGCGATGGCGGCCAGGCGGGCGATCTCGCCCGGATGGTTCATGCCCAGTTCGACCACGGCGGCGCGGTGCGCGCCGGTCAGGCGCATCACGGTCAGCGGCACGCCGATCTCGTTGTTCAGATTGCCCTGGGTGGCCAGGCGCGCTTCCTCGCCGACGCTGGCGGCCAGGATCGCCGCGATCATTTCCTTGACCGTGGTCTTGCCGTTGCTGCCGGTGACGCCGATCACGGGAATCGCGAACTGGCTGCGCCAGGCATTGCCGATGCGGCCCAGCGCCGCCAGCGTGTCCGGCACCACCAGGGCCGGCAGCGGGAAGTCTTCCGGCAGCTTCTCCACCACCACGGCCGCCACCTTCCTGGCGGCGACCTGGTCGAGGAAGTCGTGGGCATCGAAGGTTTCGCCGCGCAGCGCGACGAACAGCGCGCCGGCCGGGGCCGAACGGCTGTCGGTCGACACGCCTTCGAAGGAGGCGTCGCGCGTCATGCGCGCGCCTTCGATCGAAGCGGTCAATTGTGCGAGCGAACCGCGCATATTCAGTTATTCCTCATCATCGTCAGCCGCGCGGTCAGGGCCAGCGCGGCATGGTCGGCATCGGAAAACGGCATCTTCCGGCCTTTGATTTCCTGGTAGGGCTCATGCCCCTTCCCGGCCAGCAGGATCACGTCCGGCTTGCCGGCATGCTTCACCGCCGACAGGATGGCGGCGGCGCGGTCTTCGATCGCCTGCTGGGTCGAGGACGGGTGGCAGGGATCCATGCCGGCGACGATCTGCTCGATGATCGCGCGCGGCTCTTCGCTGCGCGGGTTATCGCTGGTCACCAGCACGTGGTCGGCCATCTGGGCGATCGCCCCCATCTGCGGACGCTTGCCCGGGTCGCGGTCGCCGCCGCAGCCGAACACGCACCACAGCTGGCCGCCGCGGTCAATCGCCACCTGGCGCAGCGCCACCAGCGCCTTTTCCAGCGCATCCGGCGTGTGCGCGTAGTCGATCACGACCAGCGGCGCTTCGAGCCCGCCGATCTGCTGCATGCGGCCCGGCGCCGGCTCCAGGGTTTCGAGCACTTCCAGCGCGGCGCGCAGGGCGGCGCCCCTGGCCAGCAGTACGCCCAGCACCGCCAGCGCATTGCTGGCGTTGAAGTGGCCGACCAGGCGGGTGCGGGCCAGCGCGCTGCCTGCCGGCGCGTCGACGTGGAACTCGGTGCCGGCCGGGCGCGAACGCAGCTGCGAGGCGCGCAGGATGGCGATGCCTTCGATCTCCGGCTGTTCCTCTTCGCTGCGCAGCGTGTAGCCCGTGAGCGCGACTTCCGGACGGTTCGCGCGCAGGTGCGCGGCGATGCGCCCGCCCGCAGGGTCGTCCAGGTTCAGCACGGCGTGCTTCAGGCCCGGCCACTGGAACAGCTTCAGCTTGGCCGCTTCGTAGCTGGCCATGTCGCCGTGGTAGTCCAGGTGGTCGCGGGTCAGGTTGGTGAACACGGCGACGTCGAAATGCATGCCGGCGGTGCGTTCCTCGACCAGGCCGATCGACGACACCTCGATCGCCAGCGCGCGTGCGCCGGCATCGCGCAGCGACGCCAGGCGGGTCGCCAGCAGCACCGCGTCCGGCGTGGTGTAGCCGGTGGCGTCGAACTCGGGTTCCACGCGCGCGCGCACGAGGCCGACACCCAGGGTCCCGATCACGCCCACGGCTTCGTCCACGCTGCCCAGGCGGGCCAGCGCCTGCGCCGTCCACAGTGCGATCGAGGTCTTGCCGTTGGTGCCGGTCACGCCGACCGTGAACATGGCGGCGTCCGGCTGGCCGTAATACGCATGGGCGATGACGCCGGCGTTCTTTTTCAGCTCAGGCAGCGCCAGGTGCGGCACGTCGAGGGTGGCGTTCCAGACGAAATCGCGGCCTTCATGGACCACCGCGGCGGCGCCCTTCTCGATGGCCGAGCCGATGTAGTTGCGGCCATCCGCGGCGCCCTCGCCCGGATAGGCGAAGAACACGTCGCCGCGGCCAACGCGGCGCGAGTCGGAAACGAGACGGCCGCCTGGGGCGGCGGCGCGGATCCACTGGCAGATATCGTCCAGGCTCGTCATCAGTTGCTCTCCACGGGAGGATGTTCGGGAATGATGATGTCCGTGACCGACGAATCGGGCGGTATGTTCTCCGCCCGCAGCGCGTTGGCGGCGAGCGTCGCGAAGGTCGGCGCCGCCACGGTGCCGCCCCAGTGGCCGGCGCCGATCGGATCGTCGATCATCACGGCGATCACGAAACGCGGGTTCGACATCGGCACGATGCCGGCGAAGGAGCCGATGTAATGGCTCTGCGAATAGTGGCCGCCGATGAACTTCTGCGCGGTGCCGGTCTTGCCGCCGGCGCGGTAGCCGGGAATCTGGGCCTGTGGCGCGGTTCCTTCCGGGCTCACCACCGATTCGACCATGACGCGCATCTGGGCCGCGGTCTTGGCCGAGATGATCTGCTGGCCGACCGGCTTTTCGGTGATCTTCTGGAAGGACAGCGGGATGATGTCGCCGTCGCGCGCGAAGATCAGCCAGGCGTGCGCCAGCTGCAGCAGCGACATCGAGATGCCCTGGCCGAAGGACATGTTGGCCTGCTCGATCGGACGCCAGGATTTGTACGGGCGCACGCGGCCGGCGGCGGCGCCCGGGAAGCCGTAGCGCGGCGCCTGGCCGAATCCGAGCTTGGTGAACATCTCCCACATGTCCTGGGGCGACATCATCTGCGAAATCTTGGTGGTGCCGATGTTCGAGGAGTGCTGGATGACCTGGCCGACGTTGATCACCCCGTGCGCGCTGGTGTCGTGGATGGCTTTGCCGGTCACCATGAAGACGCCGTTGCCGGTGTCGATCATGGTGTTCGGCGTGACCAGGCCCTTGTCCAGCGCCAGCGCCACCGTGAACGGTTTCAGGGTCGAACCAGGTTCGAAGGTGTCGGTGATGACGCGGTTGCGCAGCTGCTCGCCGGTCAGGTGGGCGCGGTTGTTCGGATCGTAGGTCGGCCAGTTGGCCAGCGCCAGCACTTCGCCGGTGTGCACGTCCAGCACCACCGCGGCGCCGGCCTTGGCGTTGAACTTGGCCACCGCGTTCTTGATGCTGTTGAAGGCGATGTACTGCAGCTTGCTGTCGACCGACAGGGTGAGGTCCTTGCCGTCGTGCGGCTCGCGCTGCATGCCGACGTCTTCGACGATGCGGCCCAGGCGGTCCTTGATCACGCGGCGGCTGCCCGGCTGGCCGGCCAGGTTCTTCTGCTGCGCCAGCTCCATCGCTTCCTGGCCGATGTCCTCGACGTTGGTGAAGCCGACCATGTGCGCCATCACCTCGCTTTGCGGGTAATAGCGCTTGTATTCCTTGCGCGTGTCGAGGCCATCGATGCCGAGTTTTTCGATCTTGGCGACGACGTCCATCTCGACCTGGCGTTTCAGGTAGACGTAGCTGCGGTCCGAGTTCAGCTTCTTCAGCAGTTCCGCTTCCGGCATCTCGAGCAGGGTGGCGAGCTCGCGCACCTTGTCGGAAGACGCGGGACTGGCCTTGTAGTCTTCGGTGAAGATCGAGACCGACTTCACCGGCAGCGAGGACGCCAGCACCATGCCGTTGCGGTCGAAGATCTTGCCGCGCGTGGCCGCCAGTTCTTCGGTGCGCATGTAGCGGCTCGCGCCCTGCTTCTGCAGGAAGCGGGTCGACACGCCCTGCAGCCACAGCGCGCGGCCGGCCAGCACGACGAAGGCGGCGAACAGCACGAACAGCACCACGCGCGAGCGCCAGTCGGGCAGGCGCACGGCCAGCACGGGGCTCTGCGAGAAGGCCACGCCCTTGGAGGCGGCGACGCGTGCGTTCGACCGGGAAGTACTTGCGCTCGACCTCATTTGCCGCCTTCCGTGAGGTACTGGGTACGCGCCGCGCTGAGGGGCGTCATGTTCAGCTGGGTGCGCGCGATCTCTTCGATGCGCTCGTTCTTGCCGAGGGTGGACTGGTCGAGCTGCAGCTGGGACCAGTCGATGTCGAGCTGGCGCTGCTGGGTCGCCAGCTTTTCGATGTCGTTGACGAGGTGGTTGCGCTGGTAGCGGGCGTTCACGACCGACAGCGCGCAGCCGACCACCAGCACGGTCAGCACGACGTTGAGCTTGCCGGTCATGCGCGGCTCCCTTCGGCAGCCGTGTCCAGGCGTTCGGCCACGCGCAGCACCGCCGAGCGGGCGCGCGGATTGGCCTCGACCTCCGGACCGGAGGGCTTGGTCTTGCTGATCAGCTTCATCAAGGGCTGCGGCAGATCGACGGCGCGGATCGGCAGCCGGCGGTCCGGCTGCTCGACCTTGGCCTTCGAGGCCAGGAACTGCTTGACCATGCGGTCTTCCAGCGAATGGAAGCTGATGACCGACATGCGCGCGCCGGTGGCGAGCAGACCGAAAGCCGCGCTCAGACCTGCTTCAAGGTCCTCAAGCTCTTTATTGATGAAAATCCGGACAGCCTGAAAGGTGCGGGTTGCCGGATCCTTGCCTTTCTCCCGGGTTTTGACCGCGTTTGCCACGATTGCGGCAAGCTGTCGTGTGCTTGAAATTGGCTCGACTGACCGGCGAGCAGCAATCGCCTTTGCAATCTGAAAAGCAAACCGTTCTTCCCCATAATCCCGAATCACCTTTTCCAGTTGTTGTTCCGGCACTTGTGCCAGCCATTCGGCGGCCGAGATGCCCCGTGTCGTATCCATCCGCATGTCCAGGGGACCGTCGTTGCGGAAGCTGAAACCGCGGCTGGCGTCATCCACCTGGGGCGACGAGATGCCGAGGTCCAGCAAAATACCGTCGACCTGCGCGATTCCTTTTGCCGCCAGCGCTTCGCGCATCGTCGCGAAGCTGTCGTGCACGATCGTGAAGCGCGGATCGTCGATCTGTTCGGCGGTGGCGATTGCCTGCGGATCCTTGTCGAAAGCGATCAGGCGCCCTTCCGGGGCCAGCTTCGACAGGATCAGCCGGCTGTGACCGCCGCGGCCGAACGTGCCATCTATATAAGTACCGGATGCGCGCGCACCTTCGAGCGCGAGCGCATCGACTGCTTCATCCAGCAGCACCGTACGATGCTGCAATCCGGGCACCGGCTTATCCATGTTCATGGCGGCGCCTATTTAAAAGGAGAAATTGGAAAGGACATCGGGCATGCCGCCGGCGACGGCTTCGGCCTCGTCTTCGGCCAGCTTGGCGGCATCCCAGATCTCGAAATGGGTCCCCATCCCGAGCATCATGACTTCCTTCTCCAGACCAACTGCACTGCGCAGTTCGGGCGAAATGAGCACCCGGCCCGACGCGTCCAACTCGACATCGCAGGCGTTCCCCAGGAAAATACGTTGCCACGCCCTGGCCGACATCGGCCAGGCGGCGATCTGTTCGCGATGCTGTTCCCACACTGGGCGCGGGAAGAACAACAGGCAACCATGCGGGTGTTTCGTGAGCGTCATACGGCCTTCACACTGCTGCAACAAGGCGTCACGGTGCTTGGCCGGTATTGACATCCGGCCCTTCGCATCGAGATTGATCGCAGACGCGCCCTGAAACACGTATTTACCTAGTTTTGGAGAGTTATCAGTTTGTTAGTTTTAGGCGCTGGGAGATCCTGATTTCTCCCACAAAACTGCACTTTTTGCCACCGTTTCCCACTTTAGAGGAAGCGTTGTCCGTGGTCAAGCGAATTCACGTTTGGAAAAGAGCGAAATTGCTAATGAAACCAATGACTTAGCGAACTTACCTGAAGCCGCCTCAAGTAAAAATGTTGAGCAAAATTAGGCACTTAGCTGCTAGTGTGCATGTGCAAGCTCATGTATACACATGGGTTTCACGTTTGATCGTTCGCAACTTTTTACTGGTAGTCGGTCGACTTGGCGCGACGCCCACTATGCGGCATGGATGACACGGTTCAGTAGGAAATTGCAGATCGATGCAGAGCGGGTTAGGATTCCAACAAGCGATCGTCCGACGATGATGGGCGGAAGTGAGCATGTACTAACTCGCAGGCCCAGCCTGCGATGGAGGAATCGCCGTGAGCATCACACTAGCCCGGACCCGCACCGTCTACGACCTCCACGAGGTCCAGGATGCGCTCGACCGCAGCCGCGGACGTTCGCCCGAGCTCGAAGCGTTTTACGAACGCATGCTCGAGACCGGCGCCGAACGTTTCGTCACCACCCCCTCTTCCATCGAGGCCCTCGACCCGCTGTTCGAGGAATGCCCGAATTTCGACGACGTGCTGGACGACCTGGCGCGCTACCTGCGCCTGGCCCACGCCGGCAAGAAGGAGTTCGGAGGCTTCAACGTCATGCCGATCCTGCTGCTGGGCGGACCGGGCGTGGGCAAGACCCACTTCGCGAAACGGCTGGCGAAGGTCATGCAGACCGACTGCGAGCTGATCAGCATGAACGCCCTGTCGGCCGGTTTCGTCATCACCGGCAGCTCGGCGAGCTGGCGCGGCGCCAAGTGCGGCAAGGTGGCCGAGCGCCTGGTCCGTGGCCAGTTCGCGAATCCCGTGATCGTGCTGGACGAGGTCGAGAAGGCGACCGGCTCCTCGCAGTCCGATCCGCTGGCCGCGCTCTATCAGTTGCTGGAGCCGGAAACGGCCTGCGCCTTCCGCGACGAGTTCATCGACGTCGACATCGACGCCTCGCAGATCTTCTGGGTGCTGACCGCGAACTCCACCGAAGGGATCCCGCATCCGCTGCTGAACCGCATGGCGGTGTATGAGGTGCCGGCGCCGACGCTTGAACAGGCAGCCGGGATCGCCCAGCGCATGTATGCCGGGCTGCTGCGTGAGTTGAATTTAGGAGGGTTCGATCCGCGGCTGGGGGATGTGGTGCTCGATAAACTGGCGGGCGTGTCGCCGCGCGATTTGCGCAAGACTTTACTGGATGGGCTGGGGTATGCGGTGGCGGATGGGCGGGAACATGTGATTGCGGCCGACATCCGCCTCAAGCCGACGCCGGGAAAATCCCGGATCGGCTTCTGAGCCTTAGCCGCGTTGGCCGACTTCGACCTGCTCGCGCGTCCACACGCGCGCCTGTTCGCTCAGGCTCACGCCCAGGCCCGGCCTGGTCGGCACCAGCATGCGCCCATCCTTCAGTTCCAGGCGCTCGTTGAACAGGGGCTCGAGCCATTCGAAGTGCTCGACCCAGGGCTCGGTCGGATAGGCTGCGGCCAGGTGCACGTGCAATTCCATCGCGAAGTGCGGCGCCAGCATCAGGCCGGCGTGGCTGGCCAGGCCGGCGACTTTCAGGAAGGGCGTGATGCCGCCCACGCGCGGGCCGTCAGGCATCAGGTAGTCGGCGGCGCGGTGGCGGATCAGGTCCCCGTGCTCGGCGGCGCTGGTCAGCATCTCGCCGGTGGCGATCGGCGTGTCGAACTGCGCGGCCAGCGCCGCGTGGCCTTCATAGTCGTAGCAGTCGAGCGGCTCTTCGATCCAGACCAGGTTGAACTGTTCGAAGATGCGGCACATGCGCTGCGCGGTCGGGCGGTCCCACTGCTGGTTGGCGTCGACCATCAGCGGGAAGTCGCCGAGATGCTTGCGCACCGCCTCGACGCGCTTCAGGTCGAGCGCGCAATCCGGCTGGCCGACCTTCAGCTTGATGCCGCCGATGCCCTTCTCGCGCGAGGCGGTCGTGTTCACCAGCAGCTGCTCGAGCGGCGTGTGCAGGAAGCCGCCCGAGGTGTTATAGCAGCGTACCGAATCGCGGTGCGCGCCGAGCAGCTTGGCCAGCGACAGGCCGGCGCGCTTGGCCTTCATGTCCCACAGAGCGACGTCGAAGGCGCCGATGGCCTGGGTCGACAGGCCGCTGCGGCCGACCGACGCGCCGGCCCAGCACAGCTTGTCCCACAGGCGCGAGATGTCGTTCGGGTCTTCGCCCAGCAGCGCCGGCGCGATCTCCTTGGCATGCGCGAACTGGCCGGGACCGCCGGCGCGCTTCGAATAGCTGAAGCCCAGGCCCTGATGGCCGTCGGTGGTCTCGATCTCGACGAACAGCATGGCGATCTCGGTCATGGGCTTCTGGCGCCCGGTCAGCACCTTGGCGTCGCTAATCGGATTCGCCAGCGGCAGGTAGGAAGACGACACGCGGATCCAGGCGATACGGTCGCCCTGGATGGCGGTGTGGGCAGGCGATGTGTTCATTGCAGACTCCAGATAAAGAGAGGATTACGAATACGATTTGGCGGCGGCCGGCGCCGGCTTAAGGGCTGCCTCGGACAATGCGCCGAGACGTTCCAGCTTGCCGACGATGAACAGGTAGGAGCAGGCGCCGATGGCGGCCACGACGGCGATGTAGCTCAGGGCCGCGTCGAAGGAGCCGGTGCTCTTGACCAGGTAGCCGATGGCGATCGGCGTCACGATGCTGGCGAGATTGCCGAACAGGTTGAACATGCCGCCGGCGATGCCCATCGATTCCTTCGGCGAGACGTCGCCGACGATGCACCATCCGAGGTTGCCGACGCCCTTGGCGAAGAAGGCCAGCGACATCACGAACACCACCACCGCCACCGACTGCACGTAATTCGCGACCACGATCGAGCAGGACGCGAACAGGCCGACGATGATCGGCAGCTTGCGCGCCACGGTCAGGCTGAAGCCGCGCCGCAGCATCCAGTCCGACCACACGCCGCCCGCCATGCCGCCGACGAAGCCGGCCAGCGGAGGAATGGCGGCCACCAGGCCGACCTTCAGGATCGACATGCCCTTCGCCTCGATCAGGTAGGTCGGGAACCAGGTGAGGAAGAACCAGGTGATCGAGGTCAGGCAGAACTGGCCGAGGTAGATGCCGGCCATCATGTGGTTGGCCGAGATGGATTTGATTTGCGCCCAGGAGAACGGGGTCTTGACGTCGCCGATCTGCGGCATGCCGCCGCCCTGCTCGATGTGCGCGATTTCCGCGGCGTTGACGCGCTTGTGCTTCTTGGGTTCGTGCACGAACATGAACCACAGCAGGCCGAGGACGATGCCCGCGGCGCCGGTGAAGAAGAAGATGTAATGCCAGCCCTTGGCCTGCAGGGTCCAGGTCATGAGCGGCGTGAAGGCCGCCAGCGCGAAGTACTGGGCCGACTGGAAGACCGCGGTGGCCAGTCCCCGCTCCTGCTTCGGGAACCACATCACCGTCAGGCGGTTATTCGCCGGGAAGGCCGGCGCTTCGGCCACGCCCATCAGGAAACGCAGCGTGAACAGGGCCAGGAAGGCCGAAGAAAACAGGTCGACGTAGCCCTGCAGGAAAGTGAAGACCGACCAGACCAGCAGGCTCAGTCCATAGATGACCCGCGAGCCGATGCGGTCGAGCAGGATGCCGCCGGGGATCTGCATGCTGGTGTAGGCCCAGCCAAAGGCGGAGAAGGCCATCCCCATCGTGACGGCGTCGAAGCCGAGGTCCTTGCGCAGGACGGGCGCGGCGACGGACAGGGTGGCGCGGTCGACGTAGTTGAAGACGGTGACCAGGAAAATCATGGCTAGTATCGTGAAGCGGACGTGCGTTGGCCGGGACGCGGCGTGCAAATGGGGTGTCATCTTGTCTCCTGATTTATAAGTAAATGACAGCGCAATCATTTCTACTGAAAATTATCAGGAAGACCGTGTCCCTTGAAGAACTTGGGCACACCTCTCCCCTGCCGGGCCAAGACCAATACCTTCGCCCCTAAAATGACACCGCAATCATTTCCGTTTTAAAAAAATGGCCGGGATATGCGGGCCACTCTTGCCGGTCGAAAATGCTCTTGGAGGCACTTTGCGATGGCGTTTTGGTATGATACCGCAATCATCCCTCGAATCAAGCAGAATTTTTTGCAGCCGCCTCCAGCATGCCCAAGCGCCCCGATCCCGCACCCATTGCCAGCCAGCAGAGCATCACCCTGAAGGACGTCGCCCGCCTGACGGGTCTGTCGCCGATCACGGTGTCGCGCGCCCTGCACAACCCGAAGCTGGTGAAGCCGGACACGATCGAACGCGTCAAGGAAGCCGCGGCCTCGATCGGCTACATCCCGAACATGCTGGCCGGCAGCCTGGCGAGCAAGCGCAGCCGCTTGATTGCGGCGGTGGTGCCGCAGCTCTTCAATTCGATGTTCGCGGAAACCGTGCAGGCGCTGGGCGACGAGTTGTCGGCGCATGGCTACCAGCTGCTGCTGAGCGTATCGAATTACTCGATGCAGAAGGAAGAGGAAGTGATTTCGGCGGTCCTTAGCCGGCAGCCGGACGGCGTCGTGCTCACCGGGATCAACCACCAGCAAAGCGTGCGCAAGAAGCTGCTGGCCGCCGGCGTGCCGGTCGTGGAAACCTGGGATCTCACGCCGACCCCGCTCGACATGCTGGTCGGCTTCTCGCACCGCGATATCGGCGAAACGATCGGCCGCTACCTGCTCGACAAGGGCTACCGCCGCTTCGGCCTGGTATGGGCCGACGACGAGCGCGCCGATATCCGCCGCAAGGGACTGGAAGCCGCGCTCGCGCAGCGCGGCTTCGCCCCTCTCCCGGTCCACCTGGTGCCGATCCCGGCCAGCCTTGCGCTCGGCCGCGAGGGCCTGCGCGCCCTGCTCGACAAGCACCCCGATCTCGACGTCATCGCCTGCAGTTCCGACGCCCTGGCGCAAGGCGTCCTGACCGAAGCCTCCGTGCGCGGCATCGCGGTGCCCGGCCGGCTCGGGATCATGGGCTTCGGCGACCTCGACTTCGCCGCCCACACCGCGCCGCCGATCTCCTCGGTGCACGTCGACAAGCGGGCGATCGGCGTCAGGGCCGCCCAGGCCCTGCTCGCTCGCATCGAAGGCAGACCGTTTGACGAGAAGATCATCGATGTGGGCTTCGCGCTGATGGAGCGGGAGTCGACTGCCAGGCCAGATACCTGAGGAAGGTCGGCCGGCGCAGCCTGAAAAGGCTTATTCCTTCGGCGCCGTCACGGGCCCGCCCTGCCCCGGCTGCTTCGGCACATGCACCCAGCGTCCGTCGACCCGCCGGAAGTCGAGCGTGTCGAAATAGTGGGCGATGCCGCCGCGCTCGATCGTGACCTGGGCGCTGTCCGCATCCATGCGCGCGCCGGCGAAGCGGCTGTGCGGTTCGCCCTTGGCGGCGACGCAGCCGGGCGCGAAGGGACCGCCGCGGTCCGAGACGTCGGGGCCGATGACGACACGGATGTCGGATGGCAGGTCGGCAAGGGAGGCGACTTCGCCTGCCTGCGGCGTTGACGCCGGCGCGGCGGAGGCTGCCGGCATGCCGGCGCCGCCGGTAATGGCAAGGATGAGAGGCATGATCAGGGTCCGGTAGCGCATCGCGGTTCCTCGGGAGGCATACGGAACATTCTACCCCTTCTCTTCCAGCTTCTTGTCTTCGCTTTTCGCCTCCTTCATCGCCTCCGGCTCCAGCAGTTCGGCTTCCTTGTTGAAGCGGATGAAGAGTCCCCAGCCGGCCAGCAGGATGCCGGACGCGACCAGCACCGAAGCCGCATGCGGCAGCAGTTCCGGCTCTTCGTGCAGGGCCTTGAAGGTGCCGACCAGGCCCTCGATCGACAGCGCCACCACCACCACGACCATGAAGCGCGACAGGTAGCGGCGCACCCGCGTCGGCGCGCTGATGTGGGCGTCGCGGATGACTTCCTCCTCGGCGATGGTCTGGGAGATCTGCAGCGATACCACCGCGATCGCCAGCAGGCCGATCGCCTCGATCGCGCTCTCGGCGCCTTCGCTCGGCGCGACGCCGACGGCTTGCCAGCCCGTCAGCGCGGCCATCACCATCAGCATGAAGGAAATGGCGATGAACAGCAGGGCCATGATCCCATGGACGGTCGAAAAGAAGGTTTTCAAGGCGGCTCCCGCAGCGGAATGAAATTCTTCCGATTGTGCCCGATCCGGCACAGAGGAGCCCACACCTCAGTGCCGGTCCGGCTCCGCCCAGCCCTTCGCGTGCGCCACCGCCCGCGCCCAGCGCGCCATCAGCTCAATGCGGCGCGCGGACGGCATGCGCGGTTCGAAATGGCGCTCGGCCTGCCACTGGGCCGCGATCTCTTCCTGCGAGGCCCAGAACCCGACCGCCAGCCCGGCCAGGTAGGCCGCGCCCAGCGCGGTCGTCTCGGTGACGCGCGGACGGATCACCGGCACGCCCAGCAGGTCGGCCTGGAACTGCATCAGGAGGTCGTTGCGCGCCGCGCCGCCGTCGGCGCGCACTTCGTGCACGGCACAAGCGGCATCCTGCTGCATGGCGGCCAGCAGCTCCGCGCTCTGGTAAGCGATGGACTCCACCGCGGCGCGGGCGATGTGGGCGGCGGTGGTCCCGCGCGTCATGCCGACGATGGCGCCGCGCGCATACGCGTCCCAGTGCGGCGCGCCGAGTCCGACGAAGGCCGGCACCAGCATCACGCCGCCGCTGTCGGGCACGGACAAGGCCAGCGCCTCGACGTCCGCGGAGTGCTCGATGATGCCGAGGCCGTCGCGCAGCCACTGCACGGTGGCGCCGCCCATGAACACGCTGCCTTCCAGCAGATATTCGGTGCGGCCATCCACGGTCCAGCCGACCGTCGACAGCAGCCGCTTATGCGACACCGGCGGCGCGTCGCCCGCATGCATCAGCATGAAGCAGCCGGTGCCATAGGTATTCTTGACCATGCCGCGGCGGTGGCAGGCCTGCCCGAACGTGGCGGCCTGCTGGTCGCCGGCGATGCCGGCCAGCGGGATCGCGCGGCCGAAGCACTCTTCGTTCGTGACGCCGACCTGCCCGCTGCTCGGGACCACCTCCGGCAGCATCGAGGCCGGCACGCCGAACAGGGCCAGCAGCTCCTCGTCCCAGCGCAGGCTGTTGATATTGAAGAGCATGGTGCGCGAGGCATTGCTCACGTCGGTCACGTGGCGGCCGCTCAGCTTGAAGGCGAGCCAGCTGTCGACGGTGCCGAAGGCGAGTTCGCCGCGCTCGGCGCGCACCCGCGCGCCCGGCACATTGGTCAGCAGCCATTGCAGCTTGGTGGCGGAAAAATAGGCGTCCAGTTCGAGGCCGGTCTTGCGCTGGATGAGGGGTGCGTGGCCGGCCGCGCGCAGGGCGTCGCAGAGTTCGGCCGTGCGCCGGTCCTGCCAGACGATGGCGTGGCACAGCGGTTCGGAGGTAGCGCGGTCCCAGACCACCGTGGTCTCCCGCTGGTTGGCGATGCCGATCGCGGCCACGTGACTGGCGTCGACGCCGCTTTCCCGCAGCACCCGGCGCGCGCAGGCGAGCTGGCTGTGCCAGATGTCGAGCGGGTCGTGCTCGACCCAGCCGGGCTGGGGGAAATATTGGGGATATTCCTGTTGGGCGCTGGCGAAGACCTGGCCTTCGCGGTCGAACAGGATGGCGCGCGAACTGGTGGTGCCCTGGTCGAGGGCAAGGATGTAGTTCATCGTCGTCTCCGCCAGGACTGGGAATTCAAGTAAAGCAGACCGATAGGCCGGATTCTGTGTAGTGGTCTCCCTTGCGGGACGCCCCTATGACAGCCATTCCTCTAGGCGCCGAATTACTCCGGCGCTCAAGCTTCCTACCCGCACGCTCCGCGAGCAACCTCAACGCGTGCCTATTTGGAATTGCTCCAGGTGGAGGTTACCGCGTTTCACCGTAACTTAATACGCTCGTCTCTGTGGCCCTATTCCTCGCCTTATACCGGCTTGCGCCGGCTTTCAGCGGACGGCCGTTAACCGTCACCCCGCTCTATGGAGTCCGGACCTTCCTCCCGCCAGCACCTTGCGGCGCCAGCCAGCGGCTGTCTGGTCTGCTTCACGCGGCCATTGTACCCGATGCGCGTGCGGCTGGCTGCAACGGCAGCGCCTACCCTGCGTTTTTTGTAAGTTTGTGTCGCCATTTCAAAAGCCACTCCCCGCCCGCTGACCTAGAATGTTTGGATAGCAAAACCTACAAGGACGACGCAATGACCCACCCCTCCCGCAGCGGCGGCCAGATCCTGGTCGATGCACTCCAGGTCCACGGCGTGGACACCGCCTTCGGCGTGCCCGGCGAAAGCTACCTCGACGTGCTCGACGCCCTGCACGACTCGAACATCCGCTTCGTGATCAACCGCCAGGAGGGCGGCGCGGCCTTCATGGCCGAGGCCTACGGCAAGCTCACCGGCAAGCCCGGCATCTGCTTCGTCACCCGCGGCCCCGGCGCGACCAATGCCTCGATCGGCGTGCACACGGCCTACCAGGATTCGACGCCGATGATCCTGTTCATCGGCCAGGTCGGCACCGACTTCATGGACCGCGAAGCCTTCCAGGAAATCGACTACCGCCGTATGTACGGCCAGATGGCCAAGTGGGTGGCCCAGATCGACCGCGCCGACCGCATCCCCGAATACCTCGCACGCGCCTTCCAGGTGGCCACGAGCGGCCGTCCGGGTCCGGTGGTGCTGGCGCTGCCGGAAGACATGCTGGTCGCGCAGGCCGAAGTCGCCGACACCCGCCGCTACCAGCCGGTGCAGGCCTCGCCTTCCTCGGCGCAGATCGACACGCTGCGCGCCATGCTGAAAGAAGCGAAGAAGCCGCTGCTGCTGCTGGGCGGCGGCACCTGGACCGCGCAGGCCTGCGCCGACGTGCAGCGGTTCGCCGAGGCGAACGGCTTGCCGGTTGCCTGCGCCTTCCGCTTCCAGGACCTGCTCGACAACGAGCACCCGCACTATATCGGCGATGTCGGCATCGGCATCAATCCGAAGCTGGCGGCGCGCGTGAAGGACGCCGACCTCCTGATCGCCTTCGGTCCGCGCCTGGGCGAGATGACGACCAGCGGCTATTCGCTCCTGAGCTCGCCGGTGCCGCAGCAGCGCCTGGTGCACATCCACCCGGATCCGCAGGAACTGGGCAGTGTCTACCAGGCCGAGCTGATGATCGCCGGCGGCGCAGCGGAGACGGCGCGGATGCTGGCGGCGATGGAACCCGTCGATGCAGGCGCCTGGCGCCACAGCATCGAGGAAGCCAAAGCCGAGCTGCGCGCCTGGCAGGAGCAGCCGCCGATCTTCAAGGATGGCAGCGCTCCGCTGAATTTGTGGCAACTGGTGCAGGACCTGCAGGCGACGCTGCCCCACGACACCATCATCACCAACGGCGCCGGCAACTACGCGACCTGGGCGCACCGCTTCTGGCGCTACGGCGCGATGCGCACCCAGCTGGCGCCGACCAGCGGCGCGATGGGCTATGGCGTGCCGGCCGGGGTGGCGGCCAAGATCGTCGACCCGGAACGCAGCGTGGTGACCTTTGCCGGCGACGGCGAATTCATGATGACCGGCCAGGAACTGGCGACCGCCGTGCAGTACCGCGCGGGCCTGATCCTGATCGTCTTCAACAACAACATGTTCGGCACCATCCGCATGCACCAGGAGCGCGAGTATCCGGGCCGGGTGTCGGGCACCGAACTGCACAACCCGGACTTTGCGGCGCTGGCCCGGGCCTACGGCGGCCAGGGCGAAGTCGTCGACAAGACGGCCGACTTCGCGCCGGCCCTGCAGCGCGCGGTGGCGTTTACGAAGGAACAGAAACTGCCGGCGGTGATCGAACTGCGTTACGACGGCAATCTGATCACGCCGGGCGCGACGCTGGAGACGATCCGGAAGACTGCCCAGACGGCCAAGGCCGGCTGAGGGCGCCAGCGTCGGCCGCGCCGTCAGCCAGCCGGGGCATCGGCTCCGGGAGCGGTCGGCACGTACATCGTCATCAACGACGCTTCGGCCGTGGTCTGCGCCTCGCGCGACACAGGCGCGAAAAAGGCGGCCTGGATCACCGACGAACCGCCCGGGGAAAGCTGGGCCGGCTGGACGGCATTCATGTCGATCCGGCCGTCGTCCAGGCGCCGGATACTGCGCAGCTTGGCCGGCGTCATCTGGAAGGCGACCAGCGTCGCCCCCACCGCGAGCGCCGTATGGGCGAGGATGTGCGAGAAGCCCATCTGATTGTTCTTGATGACGGCATCCGAACAGCCCACCCTCACGAATCCCGCTTGTTCCCACTGCGCCGTCGTGGCTTGCAAGTCTTGCGTGTCGTCGAGCAGGATGCGTGCGGCTTCATGGGTTTCCGGCAGGAGGTGGGAGTTGGCCGCCGGCAAGGGCTCGCGCAATTCGAACGTCGTGCTTCCACCGACACGCACGGCGCGGCCCGCCTCCTTTGCCTGCGGCGAGCCGGGCGCCAGGTAGACGGCTTGCGCCGGCGCCGGCGCAGCCGCCGACACGACGAGCGAAGCGCCGATGGCCGCCGCTTCGAAAGGAAACTTGCTGCGATCGGCCTGGTCGGCTGGCGAGTCAGCGCTGGCGCCCACGCGCACGAAACCCAACTGCTCCCATCTCCGGACCGCAGCCGGCAGGTCGTTGGCGAGTTCGAACGCGATGGTCACCAAGCTTACCGTGCTCGGCCTGATCGTCGGCACGCCTGGCGGGGCGGGAAGGTAGTGTTCGACGAGCGCGGTGATCGCATCGGGCCCGGGTGTCAGCATGTGCTCGCCTTCTTGCGTCGCGCGCCGATCGAATGGCGCAAGTCAGATGCCAGGATTATCCAGCCCCAGCTCCGCCGGCCACGGCACCGGCGCATCGAACATGCTGTGCGGCGAACCCGAGGGATGGGTCAGGAAGGCAGCCACCAGGGCGATGAATGCCCAGACAATAATATTGCGCAACGACGCCGGGTTGCCACCCATGACATCGTCTCCGGAAATAAGCCGCTTGAGGTATCTGGACAGAATCTTCACGATGATCCCTTGTAGGAAGCATTCTTTTTGTAGACGTTCACAATCTATACCAGTCGACGCCGATTTTCCAGTAAGCGTATTGATGTATAGGCGGATGAGCGGCATTCTAGCGACAATATGGATGAGCTGTCGCACATCACGCATCCGCTTTTCCGCTTATTCAGATTGCCTGACAGCCAGACCAGGACGGGGCTTTGCCGCGACGCTCTGGTAGAATACTGCGATCGTTGACATGCCCGGAAAAATCGGGCATATGCATGCAGTTCCCCTCCCCGACTACATCCATGTTTAGTTTCTTCAAAAAGAAAAAACCTGAAGCCGAGACGCCTGTCCAGGCCGAGTCCGCTGCTGCCGCCGCGCCCGAAGCGCCTGTGGAAGCGCCTGCCCAGCCGGGCTTCCTGCGCCGCCTGTTCGGCGCCAGTGACGACACCTTCGTACCCGAGCCGGAAACGGCCGCGCCGGCGCATGAGGCAGCAACCGAGCCGGAAGAGCCGGCCGCGCGCGAAGCCGATGTGCCGGATCCGGTCGCGACCCGGATTGCCGAACAGGCCGCCGTCCTGTCGAACGCCTACGAAGGCCAGCTCTTCCCCGAGACCGCCGAACGTCCGGGCAGCGAGCTTGAAAAGAAGAAATCCTGGATGACGCGCCTGAAGGCCGGCCTGTCCAAGACCTCGAGCAACCTGTCGCTGCTGTTCGTCGGCGCGCGCATCGACGAAGACCTGTACGAGGAACTGGAATCGGCCCTGCTGATGTCGGACGCCGGCATGGACGCCACCCAGTATCTGCTGGACAGCCTGCGCCGCAAGGTCAAGGAAGAGAAGCTGCTCGACGCCGCCGCCGTCAAGGCTGCGCTGAAGGAGCTGATGGTCGACCTGCTGCGTCCGCTCGAGAAGCCGCTGGAACTGGGCCGCCACGAGCCGCTGGTGATGATGATTGCGGGCGTCAACGGCGCCGGCAAGACCACCACGATCGGCAAGCTGGCCAAGCACATGCAGCGCTATGAACAGTCGGTGCTGCTGGCTGCCGGCGACACCTTCCGCGCCGCCGCGCGCGAGCAGCTGATGGTCTGGGGCCAGCGCAATAACGTCACCGTGATCTCGCAAGCCTCGGGCGATCCGGCCGCGGTCGCCTTCGACGCGGTGCAGTCGGGCCGCGCACGCGGCGTCGACGTGGTCATGGTCGATACCGCCGGCCGCCTGCCGACCCAGCTGCACCTGATGGAAGAGCTGAAGAAGATCAAGCGCGTGATCGGCAAGGGCATGGAAGACGCCCCGCACGAAGTGCTGCTGGTCATCGACGGCAATACCGGCCAGAACGCACTGGCGCAGGTCAAGGCCTTCGACGACGCCCTGCAGCTGACCGGCCTGGTGATCACCAAGCTGGACGGCACGGCCAAGGGCGGCATCCTGGCCGCCATCGCACGCACCCGCCCGGTGCCGGTGTACTTCATCGGCGTGGGCGAAAAGCTGGAGGATCTGCAACCCTTCAGCGCCGACGAATTCGCCGAGGCGCTGCTGGGGTAAGGCTCGATGATCGAATTCCAGTCTGTTTCGAAAAAATATGCCGCCGACGCCATCGCCCTCAGCGAGGTCTCGTTCAGTATCGCCAAGGGCGAGCTGGTCTACCTGGCCGGACCGTCCGGCGCCGGCAAGTCGACCCTGCTGAAGATGATCGCCGCCGTCGAGCGCCCGACCAGCGGCCGCGTGGTGGTCAACGGCCACGACATCGGCAAGCTGAAGAAGCCCGGCGTGCCGTTCCTGCGGCGTAACCTGGGTCTGATCTTCCAGCAGCAGCGCCTGCTGAACGACCGCAGCATCCTGGCCAATGTGATGCTGCCGCTGATCGTCACCGGCGCCGCCAGGGGCCAGGCCGAGCAGCGCGCCCGCGCCGCACTCGACAAGGTCGGGCTGCTGGAGCGCGCCAACGCCCTGCCGCTGGCCCTGTCCGGCGGCGAGCAGCAGCGCGTGGCGATCGCGCGCGCCATCGTCAACCGGCCGCAGATCATCCTGGCCGACGAACCCACCGCGAACCTCGACCGCGCCGCGGCCGACCGCGTGATCGACGCCCTGCACGCTTTCCACTCGGCCGGCGTGACCGTCCTGATTTCGAGCCATGACGAACAGATCCTGGACGCGGCCGCGCGCGTGATCCGCCTCGAACATGGCCAGCTGGTGGGAGACGCAGCATGAATATCTGGTTCCGCCAGCACCGCTTCGCCCTCGGCGCCGCACTGTTGCACGTGCGCAAGGCGCCGGGCAGCTTCCTGTTCAACGTGCTGGTCGTGGCAGTGGCGCTGGCCCTGCCCTTCGCCGGCGTGACCCTGCTCGACAACGTGCGTCCGATGTCGGAACAGCTCTCGGTCGATCCCGAGATCAGCCTGTTCATGAAGCCTGACACGCCGCGCGAGCAGTCGCAGTCGCTGGCGCCGCAGCTGCGCCAGATCCTGGCCGCCAGCCACGCGAAGATCAGCTTCATTCCGCGCGAGCAGGCGCTCGACGACTTGAAAGCCAAGAGCGGCCTGAGCGACGTCATCGAGACCCTGGGCGACAATCCCCTGCCCGACAGCTACGTCATGAAACTGGAAGGTTTCACCAGCAGCGCCTATGCGGCGCGCGTGGACGGCATCGCCGAACGGATGCGCGCCCTGCCGGGCGTCGATTCGGTCCAGGTCGACTCGGCCTGGGTGAAGCGCCTGGCGGCCCTGCTGGGCGTGCTGCGCCTGGCGCTGCTGCTGCTGGCGATCACGCTGGGCGTGGTGGTGATCGCGGTGGTGTTCAATACCATCCGCCTGCAGGTGCTGACCCAGCGCGACGAGATCGCCGTCACCAAGATGCTGGGCGCCACCGACAACTTCATCCACCGCCCGTTCTACTACACGGGCGCCCTGCTCGGCCTGTGCGCCGGCGCGGTGGCGCTGGGCGCGGTGAGCCTGGCGCTGCGCCCGCTGAACGCGGCCATCGCCGAATTCGCCCGCCTGTACGCCTCCGAATTCCAGCTCGCGGCGCTGCCGCCGCTGGGTCTGGCCGGCCTGCTGGCCATCAGCGCCGGGCTCGGACTGATGGGGGCGATGCTGTCGGTGCAGCGGCACCTGGCGCGCCTGAGTTAATCGAGACGGTCATTACGATTTCGTTAACTCTTCTACGGCTCGCCAGAAAAATCGTAGATGGTGGCGAGGTTTACGCCTACAAGGGTAGGTGCGCCACTTCACAGACCCCGCAGCACGCGGGGCATAATCTGTCTTCTACCGAATTCAATCAGTAGCAGCGTCACGTTTGACATCAATCAACTGTACCGCTCCTACCTGCTCTACAGTTGAATCAAGCCGGAAATTCGATTCCTTAGAGCAATACTTTGGCAAGACTTAAGGACGTCGTCGGGGATATGGTGGCGGCTAGCACTCACCTCAAGAGAGTGCTAATATTACGCCTGACCATGATGAAAGTGGCCTTTGGGCACACTGTTCCGCATCCCGTAACAAGCCGTAAAAACCGCGCCTTCGGGGCGTTTTTTCGGGCACATTGACGATGCAGCACAGATTACTCTACGAGGGAAAATGACTATGTCCGCACAATCCGCATTGGTTCCTGTTGGCAGCCGTGCTCTGGGACTGGGCTTCACTGGCAATCTCGGCAATATTGACGCCTATATCTCGGCCGTCAATCGTCTGCCGATGCTGTCCCACGAGGAAGAGGTCTCGCTGGCAAAGAGCCTGCAGGAAAAGAACGACCTGGACGCGGCGCAGAAGCTGGTCATGTCCCACCTGCGCCTGGTCGTGTCGATCGCGCGCGGCTATCTGGGCTACGGCCTGCCGCACGCCGACCTGATCCAGGAAGGCAATATCGGCCTGATGAAGGCAGTCAAGCGTTTCGACCCGAACCAGGGCGTGCGCCTGGTGTCGTACGCCATGCACTGGATCAAGGCCGAGATGCATGAATACATCCTGAAGAACTGGCGCCTGGTGAAAGTCGCGACGACCAAGGCCCAGCGCAAGCTGTTCTTCAACCTGCGCAGCAACAAGACCGGCCTGGACGCCATGTCGCCGCAACAAGTCGACGACCTGGCCAAGCTGCTCGACGTGAAGCGCGAAGAAGTGATCGAGATGGAAACCCGCCTGTCGGGCCGCGACATCGCCCTGGAAGCGCCGACCGACGACGAAGACGACAAGTTCTCGCCGATCGCCTACCTGTCGTCGGATCAGCAGGAGCCGACCAAGGTGCTGGAAGCGAACGACGTGGTGCGCCTGCAGTCGGAAGGCCTGGAAACGGCCCTCGGCAAACTCGACCCGCGTTCGCGCCGCATCGTGGAAGCACGCTGGCTGGCCAACGACGACGGCTCGGGTGCGACCCTGCATACCCTGGCCGAGGAATTCGGCGTGTCGGCCGAGCGCATCCGCCAGATCGAGACGGCTGCGCTGAAGAAGATGAAAACGGCGCTGGCGGCTTACGTGTAATCGCCACCGCGGCAATAAAAAAGGCACCTTCGGGTGCCTTTTTGTTTTGCCTCAAACCGGGGTCAGACTCCGAATTTTGGAAATATCCCTGCATCTATTGCCAAATTTTGGAGTCTGACCCCGGTTTAAGCAAAGTCAGGGTTAGGCTAGTTTTTCCTTGAAGAAGGCGACCGTCCGGCTCCACGCCAGCTTGGCCGCCGCCTCGTCATAGCGCGGCGTGGTGTCGTTGTTGAAGCCGTGCTCCGCGCCGGCGTAGACGAAGTGCTGGTAATCCACCTTGTTCGCCTTCAGCGCGGCCTCGTAGGCCGGCCAGCCGGCCAGGATGCGCTCGTCCTTGCCGGCGTCGTGGATCAGCAGCGGCGCGCGGATGTGCGCAACGTCGGCCGGGGCTGGCTGGGAGCCGTAGAAGGGCACGGCCGCCGCCAGGTCCGGCAGCTGCGTGGCCAGGTAGTTCGCGATGCCGCCGCCCCAGCAGAAGCCGACCACGCCGAGCTTGCCGCTCGACTGGGGCAGCGCAACGAGCGCATGGGCCGCGGCGGCGAAATCGGCGCGGGTCTTGGCCTGGTCCAGCTTCGGAAACAGGGCGCGCGCCTTGTCCTCGTCGCCCGGATAGCCGCCCAGCGGAAACAGCGCGTCCGGCGCATAGGCGATGAAACCGTCCAGCGCCAGGCGGCGCGCGATGTCTTCGATATGCGGGTTCAGACCGCGGTTCTCGTGCACCACCAGGATCACCGGCAACTTGCCCTTGGCATCGGCCGGCATCGCCAGGTAGCCGCGCACCGTCCCGTAGCCCTGCGGCGACGGGAACTCCCGGTAACTGGTCTTCAGCCGCGCATCGGCCGCCGCCACCAGCGGCGCCGCGAACGAGGGCGACAGCTGCGCCAGCAAGGTGGCCGCCGTCACGCCGCCCGCCGCGTAGCGCCCCGCCCGCATCAGGAAATCGCGGCGCGACAGGCGCCCGTGCACGTAGCCGTCGAAGAGTTTCAGGACATCCGGATCGAAATCTGCTGCGGTCAAGCGCTTCATGGGGAAATCTCCTTGTGTTTTTCGCAAGCATACTGCGCAAAGGGATGGGAAAGCGAGGATTTTCGGCCCCTGCCGCCGAGGTGTCCGGCCTTACCCCTTGTCCTTGCGCCGCAACAGGGCGAGGATGACAAACGCGAACACGGCGCTGACCACCGCCGTCGCCTCCCTGCCCATCCCGGCCGCCACGCCGATGGCGGCGGTCAGCCACACGCTGGCGGCCGTGGTCAGGCCCTGGATGGCGTTCCGCTCGCGCAGCTTGAGGATGGCGCCGGCGCCGAGGAAGCCGATCCCCGCCGTCACGCCCTGCAGCACGCGCGACAGGTCGTCGATCTTCATGCCGGCCTGCACCGGGATCAGCATGAACAGCGCGGAGCCGAGCGATACCAGCATGTGCGTGCGCAGGCCGGCCGCCGCCCCGACCGATTCGCGTTCATAGCCGAGCAGGCCGCCGAGCAGCACGGCGACGCTCAGGCGCAGCACCACGCGGGTGACGTCGCCGGCGTCGCCGATGTCCGAGAATTCCTGCAGTACCGCGCTCCAGATCCGCTCCCACACGTGGCGTCCTCCCGTCGAATGCACATGATGCCAGCTCGGCCGGTGCGGCGGCGCACCGCGGCACTCAGGCGGCCGGCCCGCGCACCAGGTCCGCGAAAGCGGCAGCGGCGCGGCTCCGGTGGCGCTCCGGGTGCCGCAGCATCGAGAAGCGGCGCGCCGGCAGCGCCAGGTTGGCCTGCGCCAGCACACCCGCGTGCAGGTCCGATGCCACCACCAGCTCCGACAGCGCGCCGGCATAGGCGCCCGCCATCACGGCGCTGCGCACCGCTTCGTTCGAGGGCAGCGCGAGCGCGACCGCGAGCGCCTGCGCCGGCACGCCCAGCGCGGCGAGCGCCGACTCGAAGGCCGAGCGCGTCCCCGACCCCGCCTCGCGCATGATCCAGCGCGCGCCCAGCAGCTGTTCGCGGTCCAGCGGCCGGCCGTCGGCCCATGGATGCCCGGTCCCGACCACGACCACCATGCGGTCTTCGCCGACCGGCACCGCCTCCAGGCCGCCCTCTTCCAGCTCGCCCTCGACGAAGCCGAGGTCGGCCTCGCCCTGCACCACGGCCGCCGCCACGTTTTCGGTATTCGCCACCACCAGCGCGAGCGCGATGGCGGGATAGGTCTGGCGGAACCGCACCAGCAGCGGCGGCAGCCAGTAGCTGGCGATGGTCTGGCTGGCGTGGATGGCCAGCGAACCGCGCTGCAGGCTGCCCAGCTCCGCCAGCGTCAGTTCGGCGGCGCGTGCGCTGGCCAGCGTGCGGCGCGCCTCGGCCAGGAAGATGCGCCCGGCTTCGTTGGTTTCGATGCGGCGGCCGACACGGTCGAACAGCGTGGTGCCGTAGCGTTCTTCGAGCGCCTTGATCGATGAGCTGACCGCCGACGGGGTCAGCGCCAGCGCGGCCGCCGCCTGGGTCAGGTGCTGCCGCTCGGCGACCTCGACAAAGATGCGCAATTGATCGAGCGTCATCATCGTTCAGATAAATTGAATGAATTGTCAAAAATTATTCGATGGACCGAATGATTGCATGCGTCGACAATTACCTCAAGAAAAACATACATCACACCGACATGCTTTCGTCCACCGCCTCCCTCCGCTCCCTGCTCCCCGGCCTGGCCCTGTGCGCCCTGGTCACGGCCGGCGCCGCCGCGCTCGAGCACGCGGAGGTCCTGCTGTGGGGCCACGCATGGCTGGAAAGCCTGGTGCTGGCGATCCTGCTCGGCGTCGCCATCCGCACCTGGCGCGGGATCGATCCGCGCTGCCAGCCCGGCATCCAGTTCAGCGCGAAGTTCCTGCTGGAAGCGGCGGTGGTGCTGCTCGGCGCTTCCGTCAGCGCCGGCGCGCTGCTGGAACAGGGCGTTCCGCTGCTCGCCGGCATCGCGCTGGCGGTGGTGCTGGCGATCGGCCTCGGCTACGCCATCGGCCGCCTGGCCGGCCTGCCCAGGAAGATGGCGGTCCTGATCGCCTGCGGCAACGCGATCTGCGGCAATTCGGCGATCGCCGCGGTGGCGCCGGTGATCGAGGCCGACGGCGAAGAGGTCGCCGCCGCGATCGCGTTCACGGCGGTGCTGGGCGTGGCGGTGGTCCTGCTGCTGCCCCTGAGCGCCACGCTGCTGGGATTCACGTCCACCGAGTACGGCGTCTTCGCCGGCCTGACCGTGTATGCGGTGCCCCAGGTGCTGGCCGCGACCGCGTCGGTGTCGGCGCTCAGCCTGCAGGTCGGCACCCTGGTCAAGCTGCTGCGCGTGCTGATGCTCGGGCCGGTCGTGGTGGCGCTGTCGGTGGCCGGCCAGGTGCGCGGTCCCGGCGCACGCAGGCTCGTGCTGTCGCAACTGCTGCCCTGGTTCATTGCCGGCTTCCTGCTGATGCTGGCCCTGCGCTCCGCCGGGCTGCTGCCGCGCGCGCTGCTGGCGCCCCTGCACGAGGCGGCCGGGGTCCTGACCGTGATGTCGATGGCCGCGCTGGGGCTGGGCGTGGATGCGCGCTCGGTGCTGCAGGCGGGCGCGCGGGTCGCCGGCGTGGTGGTCCTGTCGCTGGCGGCGCTGGCCACCCTCGGCTACCTTCTGATCCGCCTGCTGGGGATCTGAACCGACGGCTTCAGTGCAGCCTGATCTTCGCCTCCACCGTCGGCCCGTCGCCGACCTGGATCGCGGTATCCTCGAACGACGGCGGGCCGAAGCGGCTGGGGGCGTTCCGGCTGAAACCGTAGTTCTCCTTCGGGATGCCGATCAGGTTGCGATCCAGTTCGTTGTTCTCGTTCTCGTCCTGGTAGACCAGCACGGCCCAGGTCCCTTTCGGTACGCCGGGCACCGTGATCACGTTCTCGCCGTCGCGGGCCGGCATCGACGCGGTGTAGGCGCACTGCTTCAGGAAGTGTTCCCGGTCGCAGACGGCGACGTTGAGCTTGCCCTTGCCGGCGGCCACGTTGGAGACGTGGACTTCGACGGTGGCTGCCGAGGCGGCGGCCGACAGCAGCAGGAGAGCGGGCAACAGGGCCGGCAAAAGCGGGCTGAAACGGGTCATGCGTGTCCTTTCGATCGGTTATGGTAGGCTGCTTCACATGCTGCTCAACGCCCTCATCCTCATCGTCACCGTGGTCCTGATGGAAGTCTTTTCCATCGTCGCGCACAAGTACGTGATGCACGGCTTCGGCTGGGGATGGCACCGCTCGCACCATGAGCCGCGCACCGGATGGTTCGAGAAAAACGACCTGTACGCGGTCGTGTTCGCGGGCGTGGCGATCGCCCTCATCTACGCGGGCGCCACGCGCGGCCGCCATCCGCTGGAATGGATCGGCGCCGGCATGACGGCCTACGGTTTCCTGTATTTCGTGGCCCACGACGGCCTGGTGCACCGCCGCTGGCCGTTCAGCTACGTGCCGCGGCGCGGCTATCTGAAGCGCCTCTACCAGGCCCACCGCATGCACCACGCGGTGTCCGGCAAGGAGGGCGCGGTATCCTTCGGCTTCCTGTACGCGCCGCCGGTCGAGCTCCTCAAGCAGCAGTTGCATGCGCTGCACCAGGGACCGCTTCGCCGGCGCCGCCCGGACGCTGCCACAGGCCGGCAGGACGCGGCTGCATCCTCGCCAGACGCGAACTGAGCGCCTGCACCCCGCCCTCCCCCAGCAGGCGCAGCTTGGTCGCCTTCGAGGTCCCCGCCCGCTCATCCCAGGCGCGCGCGCCGCGCCGCTTCACCACGATCCCGATCTGCCGGTAGACCTTGCGCGCGGTCGCGATCGCCCAAGCCGAGCGCAATGGCAGCCCGGCGATGCCGCCGAGCGCCGACGCGTAATAGGGCTCGGCGTGATCGACCAGGCGCGCCGCCACCTGCGCCAGCGCGGCCCGGTGCTGCGGCAGCGCGACTTCGTCGGGCGGAATGCCGGCCTCGCGCAGCCACTGCGCCGGGAGGTAGCAGCGCCCTGCGTGCGCATCCTCGACGATGTCGCGCGCGATGTTGGTGAGCTGGAAGGCCAGGCCGAGGTCGCAGGCGCGGTCGAGGATGCCCGGCGCGTTCACACCCATGATCGAGGCCATCATCAGGCCGACCACGCCGGCCACGTGGTAGCAGTAGCGCAGGGTGTCGTCGATGGTTTCGTAGCGCGCGCCCTCGACGTCCATCGCGAAGCCGGCCAGGTGGTCGAAGGCGAAGCGCTGCGGGATCGCATGGCGCAATGCGACTTCCTGGAAGGCCGCAAAGGCGGGGTCGCCCATCCGTTCGCCGGCATAGGCGCGGCGGGTCTGCTCGCGCAGCAGCGCCAGCTTGGCCGCGGCGTCGGCCGGTTCGCGCGGCGCGGCGTTGAAGCCGAGTTCCTGGCCGTCGACCACGTCGTCGCAGTGCCGGCACCAGGCGTACAGCATCAGCACGCTGCGCCGGGTGGCCGGGTCGAACAGTTTTGCGGCGGCGGCGAAGCTCTTCGAGCCGACTTCGATGGTGTGGGTGGCGTGATCGAGCAGGGTCGAACCTGCATTCGCGCTCATGCGCGCACTCCTTCCCACATCGCCTGCAGCATCAATCCGGCCGTGGCCTTGGCCGAGCCGATCACGCCCGGCACGCCGGCGCCGGGATGGGTGCCGGCGCCGACCAGGTAGAGGTTGGCGAGGTCGGCGTCGCGGTTGTGCGGGCGGAACCAGGCGCTCTGGGTCAGCAGCGGTTCGAGCGAGAAGGCCGAGCCGTGGTGGGCATTGAGCTGGTCGCGGAAGTCCAGCGGCGTGAAGATGCGGCTGGTGACGAGCTGGCTGCGCAGGCCCGGCATGTAGCGCTGCTCCAGGTAATCGAAGATGCGCTCGCGGTACTTCGGCCCTTCGGCCTCCCAGTCGATCGGGGCATTGCCCAGGTGCGGCACCGGCGCCAGCACGTAGTGGCTGCCGCAGCCGGGCGGCGCCAGCGACGGGTCGGTCACGCAGGGCGCATGCAGGTAGAGCGAGAAGTCCTCGGCCAGGGTCTCGCCCCTGAAGATGTCCCGGATCAGTTCGCGGTAGCGCGGCCCGAAGCAGACCGTGTGGTGCCGCAGCTGGCTGTGATGATGGTCGAGGCCGAAGTAGAGCACGAACAGCGAATTGCTGAAACGCTTCTTCGCCAGCGCTTCGCCCTGCGCCGCGCCGCGCGGATGCCGGCCCAGCAGCTTGGCGTAGGTGTGGACCACGTCGGCGTTCGAGGCCACGGCGTCGGCCTCGAACAGGCGCCCATCCTCGAGCCGCACGCCCGTCACGCGGGCATCGCCGGCCTCGATGCGGGCCGCCGGCGCATTCAGTTCGATGCGCCCGCCGATGTCCTCGAACAGGCGCACCAGCGCGCGCACCAGCGCGCCGGTGCCGCCGCGCGGGAACCACACGCCCCACTCGCGTTCCAGCGCGTGGATCAGGGTGTAGATCGAAGACGTGGCGAACGGATTGCCGCCCACCAGCAGGGAGTGGAACGAGAAGGCCTGGCGCAGCTGCTCGTCCTGGATGAAGCGCGCGACGATGCCGTACACGCTGCGCCAGGCCTGCAGGCGCGCCAGCTGCGGGCCGGCGGCGATCATGTCGCGGAACGAGAGGAACGGCACCGCACCCAGCTTCAGGTAGCCCTCCGCGAACACCGCCTTCGAATACGCCAGGAAGCGCCGGTAGCCCGCGACGTCGGCCGGGTTGCGCGCGTGGATCTGGCGGTCCAGCGCCTCCTGGTCGTTGGCGTAGTCGAAGTGGCTGCCGTCTTCCCAGCACAGGCGGTAGAAAGGCGCCACCGGCAGCATCTCGACGTAGTCCGCGATGCGCTTGCCGGCCAGGGCGAACAGCTCTTCGATGCAGGAGGGATCGGTGATGACGGTGGGTCCGGCGTCGAACACGAAGCCCTGGTCCTCGTAGACGTAGGCGCGGCCGCCCGGCTTGTCGCGTCCTTCCAGCAGCGTGGTCTGGATGCCGCCGGCCTGCAGGCGGATGGCCAGCGCCAGCCCGCCGAAGCCGGCGCCGATGACCACCGCGCGGCGCGGTTCGATGTTCCTTGCGTTCATTCTGCTTTCCCGATCTGGTGAGGGTGGATCTTGCAGGCGGCGGCAAAGGCCTGGCCCACGGGCACCGGCGGCTTGCCGGACAGGAGACGCGCCTTGTCCCGCCAACTCAGGCGGCCCGCGTAGAAATGCGCAACCAGGGACGCCGGCAGGCGGTAGAAACGCTGCATCACGCGCCAGCGGCGGTCCGGACTGCCGGCCAGGAACAGCATGCGGTTCAGCAGCCGGAAGAAGCGCTGGCGCCGCCATTCCTGCGCCGCCTCGTCGCGGATCGCGGCGAACAGCGTGGCGGCGTCGAGCTCGCGCATGGCGGCGATGCGCTCGGCGAGCCGCACCGCATGCGGCAGCGAGTAGCCGGTGGTCGAGTGGAACAGCCCGGCGCGCAGGCCCACGCTGGGCTGGCCGGCCAGGTCGTCCCAGTAGGCGTCGAAGTCGCCGGCCAGCACGATCGGCAGCCTGCCCTCCTCCTCGCGCAAGACCTCGGCGATGCGCCAGCCGCGCGCGCGCGCATACTCGGCGATGTTGGCGCGCAGGCGCCCGGGCTCCCAGGCATCGCTGTCGACATAGTGGGTATCCTCGATCAGCAGGCGCCGCGTATCGAAGGGCAGCACGTAGACGAAGCGGTAGCCGCCCTGCTGTTCCACGCTGGCGTCCATGATGACGGGATGCTGCAGTCCATGCGGCGCCGCCAGCAGCACCTCCTGGCCGAGGAAGGTCTGCCAGCCCAGCGCCAGGCGCGGACTGGCGCGCATGCCGCGGCCGTCGATCACGGCGCGCGCCTCCAGCACCTCGCCGTCCGCCAGTTCGACCCGGCTCGGGCCGACCGCGGCGATGCGCGCCCCCAGCCGCAGCGCCGGTCCCAGCGCCGCTTCGATGACGCGCGCAAAATCGCTCGAGGCGATGCTGGCGTAGCCGCCCTCCAGGCTGCGCACGTAGTCCGGGAACGCGACCTCGTAGCGCGGCCAGCGTCGCGACACCAGCGGCGCGATCCAGGCCCGCTGCGCGGCGTCGAGGTCGGCGTCGTGGAAGGACCAGGTGTGGTTGCCGCCCAGGCGTTCGCCCTGCTCGAGCAGCAGGATGCGCAGGCCGGGATGCTGCGTCCGCAGGCGCCAGGCGATCAGGCCGTTCGCCAGGCCGCCGCCGGCCAGGATCAGGTCCCAGGCGCTCATGCCGGGCTGTCCTCGCGCAGCCGGCGGCCGTCGCCGCGGCGCAGGCACAGGGCCGCCTCGACGATGTCGGCCGCGCGCGGCGTGCCGCCGGCGCGGGCCAGGCCGGCAGCCTGGGCGTCGAGCCGCGCGCCGAACTGCGCTTCGTCGAACAGGCGCTGCAGCAGGCGCGCGATGGTGGCGGCGCCGGCCAGCCGGGTCGAGGCCTGCAGGCCGATCCCGGCGTGCACGATGCGCGTGGCGGTGCCCGGCTGGTCGAAGGTGACCGGCATCGCCAGGATCGGCGTGCGCGCTTCGACGGCGTCCATCACGGTGTTGATGCCGGCATGCGACACCACCGCGTCGGCGCGCGCCAGCGCTTCGCGTTGCGGCGCAAACGCGCAGACCCAGCTGGCGCCGGCGCGCTTCAACGCCGCTTCCTGCTGCGCGTCGAGGCCGCCGCAATGGGCGACCAGCAATTGGGCGTCGATCGAGCGGCAGGCCCTCGCGACGCGCTTGAAGATGCCGAAGCGGTGGCCCTGCAGGGTGCCGAGCGAGGCAAACACGAAGCGCCGGCCGGGGTCCAGCGCCGGCAGCGGCGTCGGCGTCGCCGCGCCGGCGTCGCCAGGTGCGCGCAGCGGCCCCACGTGATGGAAATGCGGCGGCAGCGCGCGGCGCGGGAAATCGAAGGCCTCGGTGGTCTGGCTGATCTGGGCCAGCGGCGACAGGCATTCGTGCAGGCCGCTGCGGCTGGACAGGCCCAGCCTGCGCGCCTGCGCTTCGATCGCCTTGCGGTGCGGGCCCATCATCCAGTCGTACACGCGGGTGCTGCCCTCCACCACCTGGCGCGCCCGTTCGCTGTCTTCATACGCGAAGGGCATCACGGCCAGGGGAATGCCGGGTTCGCGATTCACCGGCATCGCACAGGCCACCGAGACGAAAGGCAGGCCGAGCGCTTCGGCGACCAGGCCGCCGGCCCCTTCCATCTGGTCGGCGATGATGGCGTCGATGCCCAGCGTCTCGAGCGCTGCCGGCAGCTCGCGGCACAGCATCTCGGTACCGCGCGCCATGTCGTGGATCACCCGGCGCAGGCCGAGCGGCCCGCCGGGATTGGCGGCGCGCCGCAGCGCCGCCGCCAGCGAGCCGGGCGGATGCGTGGCGGCGCCGAGCGCGTGAAAGCCGAGCCGCGCATCCTTGAGGTAGGCGGCGGCGTCGGCACGCTGCAGGAAGCTCACGCGGTGGCCGCGCGCCACCAGTTCCTGGCCGAGCGCCGCCATCGCGCTGAAGTGGCTGTAGAAGGCCGGTGCGACCACGCCGAAGTGGGCCATGCGCCGTCCCTCGTCAGTGGCGCGCCAGGCCCACCCTGGCGCCGGCGGCCTGGCGGTGCGCGCCGCACCCCGGCCCGAACTGGACGCCCGGATGGGTCCTGGCGAACAGGCCGGCCACGAAGCGCCGCGTATGCCCCCTTGCGCCCAGGGCCGCGCTCAGGTGGCGTTCGGCATCCTCGAGGTGGGCGGCGAGCCGGCGCCGCGCCTCGTCATGGCCGACGGTGTTGATCAGGGTGGCCTTGCCGAGGTCCTTGCCGGTGTCCTTGCCGGTGACCGCGCTGTCGTTGCCGGGACCGTCCTGGAAGTCGTCGCGGAGCTGGAAGGCGTGCCCGGCCGCCAGCGCAAAGGCGCGCAGCGACGCCGCCACGCAGTCGTCGGTCTCGGCGATGATGGCGGCCATGTCGACCGCCACGCCCAGCAGCACGCCGGTCTTCAGTTCGTTGGTGACGGCGATGTCTTCCGCGCTGCGCTGGCCGCCGCGCAGGTCGAGGAACTGGCCCTTGACCAAGCCCTGGTCGCCGATCGTCTCGGACAGCCTGGCCACCAGGCGGGCGCGGATCGCGGCCGGAATCTCGCGCGACGAGGCCAGGATGCCGAAGGCGCGGCTGAGCAGGCCGATCGCGGCCAGGATCGCGACGTCCTCGCCGAACTGCACGTGGATCGTGGGCTTGCCGCGGCGAAGCATGGCGTTGTCCATGCACGGCATGTCGTCGAGGATCAGCGAGGCTGCATGCACCATCTCGACCGCGCAGGCGACGTCGACCAGGGCCGGCGAGTCGCAGCCGAGGTCGCGCGCCACCAGCATCAGCAGCAGCGGCCGCATGCGCTTGCCGGCGCTGAGCGCACCCGCGCGCATGGCCCGCGTCAGGAGGTCGGCCTGGTCCGGGCTCTCCGCCAGGAAGTGGCCGATGCGTTCTTCCAGCTGCCGGCGCAGCAGCTCGAATCCGAGTCCGTCGAACCGCTCTGTCTGTGTCGTCATGCGCGCTCTGCCAGAATTGATGAAATTGAGCTCGATGATACCGGAAGCGTATTAAAAAATAGTCAATTGTGTCCAACCGTGCGCAGCTGGCCGAGACAATTCCGCGACACGACCGCACCCTGCTCTGGCTGGCAACTTTGCTATGATTGGCTTTCCGCAAATAATCGGAAACATGCAATGAAGTGGATCGCCCTGCTTGCCCTGACCGGATTGACCGCCTGCGCCAGTGCGCCGATCAAGGGCGGGACCTATCCGCTGCAGCCGGGCCAGCGCGTTTCCCTGTCCGGCACCACCACCCTTACCTATGACAGCTTCAGCGACAGCCGCTGCCCGGCCAACGCACGCTGCGTCTGGGCCGGACGGCTGAGCTTCCAGTTCGTGCTGAACGGCCCGGAAGGCGCCGAAGAGTTCTCGCTCGGCCCGGACCAGTTGGCCGCCACGCCCAAGGCGCTGCACGGCGCGCGCGTGGCGCTCGACCCGGCCAGCATTCCGCCCGTGCGCAGCGGCGTCAGCACGCGCCCGGGTTACGTCATCCCTGTCACGCTCAACATCTCCAGCCCATGACCATCTCTACCAAAGCACTTGCCGGCGCCCTGATCCTGTCCATCGTCCTCGCGCCGCCGCTGGCGCTGGCCAAGACACCGGTCGCCACCGGCACCGGGGGCGCCGTCGCCACCATCAGCGAAAAGGCGTCCGCCTCGGCCATCGCCATCCTCAACAAGGGCGGCAATGCGATCGACGCCGCCGTCGCCGCCGCCGCAACGCTGGGCGTGACCGACCCGTTCAGCTGCGGCATCGGCGGCGGCGGCTTCATGGTCATCTACCTGGCCAAGGACAAGCGCGTGATCACGATCGACCACCGCGAGACCGCACCCGCCTCGTTCAGCCCGTCCGTGTTCCAGGAAAACGGCAAGCCGATCGACTTCGACACGGCGGTCGCCAGCGGCGCCTCGGTCGGCGTGCCGGGCACGGTGCGCGGCTGGCATGAAGCCCTGCAGCGCTACGGCACCATGTCCTTCAAGCAGGTGCTGGCGCCGGCGATCGAGGTGGCGACGAAGGGCTTCCCGGTCAGTGAAACATTTCATAACTTAACCGCCGAAAATGAAGGTAAATTTCAGCTGTTCGCGAGCACCAGCCAGCTCTACCTGAAGAATGGCAAGGCCGTCCCGACCGGCACGATCCTGAAGAACCCGGACATGGCCAAGGCCTACCGCGAGATCGCCGCGCGCGGCTACAAAGCCTTCTACGAGGGACCGATGGCGCAGGCGATCGTCGGCGCGGTGAACCGTCCGCCGCTGGCGGCCAGGAGCACTGCGGGCGCCCCGATACGGCCGGGCGCGATGTCGATGGCCGACCTGGCCAACTACGAAGCCCGCATCCGCCAGCCGGTGCGCTCGACCTACCGCGGCTACGACGTCTACGGCATGTCCCTGCCCAGCAGCGGCGGCGTCACGGTGGCCGAAGCCCTCAACATCCTCGAAGGCTACGACCTGAAAGCGATGCCGCGCCCGAACGTCGAGCACCTGTACCTGGAAGCCAGCCGCCTGGCCTTCGCCGACCGCAACGCCTACCTGGCCGATCCGGAATACGTCGACGCCCCGATCGACGGCATCCTGTCGAAGCAGTTCGCGGCCCAGCGCCGCTCGCTGATCCGTCCCGACAAGGCCGCCGCCGTGGTGCCGGCCGGCGACGCCTTCCTGTACGAGAACGACCAGAGCTTCCCGCTGCGTCCGCAACAGAAACTGATCCAGGAAGGCACGCACACCACCCACCTGACCGTCTCGGACAAGGAAGGCAACGTCGTCTCCTATACCTTCACCATCGAATCCTGGGGCGGCAGCGGCATCGTGGTGCCGGGCTACGGCTTCCTGCTGAACAACGAGATGACCGACTTCGACTTCACCGGCCCGGCGCCGAACATCCCGGAAGCCGGCAAGCGCCCGCGCAGCAGCATGGCGCCGACCATCGTGCTGAAGGACGGCAAGCCGGCCTTCACCATCGGCAGCCCGGGCGGCGCAACCATCATCACCACCGTGCTGCAGACCATCGTCAATTACCTCGACCTCGGCATGCCGATGGACAAGGCGATCGACGCGCCGCGCCTGTCGCAGCGCAATGCCAAGGAGACCTCGGTGGAGCCGGGCTTCATCGGCACCCAGCAGGCGCGCGGGCTGGAGAACTTCGGCCACAAGTGGGAAACCAGCCCGCCGCCGGAAGAGATCGGGGCCGCGAATGCGCTGGTGTTCAATCCGGACGGCACCGTGACCGCGGTGAGCGAAGGCCACCGCCACGGCATCGGCACGGCGCTGGTGCAAAAGCGCGGGCATTGATGCCGCATGGGTGGGAATGTGTGCATATTTCCTTGGATTAACGTGGGACAATGCTGAACATTCAGCATGCTCAAGCATTCCCATGTCTTTCCCAAGTAGTCGATTCGACGCGCTGACCGGAGAGTTTGCCCTTCGCGCGGATGAAACCGCGTTCCTCCGGGACCGGCAGGCACAAACCCAGCGCCTGCTCGGCTTTACGCTGGTCTTTTGCACGGTGTTCTACGTGGCCTTTTCGGTCACCGACCTCGCCGCGCTCGGATATGGGCAAGCCTTCCTGTCCCTGCTCGGCGCGCGCATGGCGGTGGCCGCCACCGCCGGCGCCTGTGCCTGGCTGGCCTACCGCAGCAGCCTGAGCGTGCGCGCGATGCGGATCGCGGCGTCGGTGTCGGAAGCCGTGGCGCTCGGCTGCTTCATGTTCATCGCCACGCTGCGCCCGGCGGAATTCCACTGGCATGCGATGTCGCTGGCGATCATGCTGATCGTCGTCTATCTCTACATCCCGAACAGCTTCCGCAACGCGCTGCTGCTGGCCTTCGCCTCGACCGTGGGACTGCTGGCGCTCGCCCTGTTCCTGACCCGCATGACGCCCGCCGACATCGTGACGATGAGCATGCTGCTGACGCTGGCGAACGCCTTCGGCGCGCTGGCGGCGCGGCGCTTCAACCGCGCCTCGCGCGAGGAATACCGGGCGCAGGCGCAGCTCCAGTATGCGGCGGAGCGCGACCACCTGACCGGCTGCTACAACCGGCGCTACCTGGTCGACCAGCTGATGCAGCCGCAGGCGGGGCCGGCGCCGCGCCACGGCCGCAGCCTGACGGTCGTGCTGTGCGACATCGACAACTTCAAGCGCATCAACGATACCTACGGCCATGCCGACGGCGACGAAGTGATCCGCAGCTTTGCCAGGCTGCTCGACAGCATGACGCGCAAGGGCACCGACAGCGTGGTCCGCTATGGCGGCGAGGAGTTCCTGGCGATCCTGCCCGATACCGGCCTCGAAGGCGGCATCCATTTTGCCGAACGGCTGCGCACCCGCTTCGCCGCGACCGCCAGCCGGTCCGCCGACGGCAGCAACACGGTCTGCACGACGGCCAGCTTCGGCGTCGCCTCCGCCGAGCTGGGCGACGGCAGCAGCCACACGCTGGACGAGCTGATCTCGGCGGCGGACAAGCTCATGTACGAGGCAAAACGGGGCGGACGGGATTGCGTGCGCTCGATGCAGCTGGCTTGAGCGGCGCTGGGGACAAAAAACAAATAGCCGAGAGCGTTTCACAAAGCTTGCTTGGCATGGTTGCACGCGACGCCGACTGTTTCCGCTTCCCCTCATTAGTCCGATGTGCGTCAAAAATGAACCGACGCACTGTGTCTGGTGCGTTGCGCAAGCCTGCATGAACGGCGTCCCCATGAAGGCCGCGTCTTTGCACCGCCTGTCCGGCGCCCCCCGGCGGTTCAGGGGTGGTTCAGAAGCGCGCGTGCGCGCCGGTGCGCTCGAGCGCCACCACGAAGGCATCGGCCAACGTCGCCTTGGTCGTCACGTTCTGCAGGTCGACGCCGAGGTGGACGATGGTCTGGGCGATCTGCGGACGGATGCCGCTGATGATGCAATCCGCGCCCATCAGGCGCGCGGCCGCGATCGTCTTCATCAAATGCTGGGCGACGAGCGTGTCGACGGTCGGTACGCCCGTGATGTCGATGATGGCGATCGTCGCGCCGGTCGACACGATTTTTTCCAGGATGCTTTCCATGACGACCTGGGCGCGCATGCTGTCGAGCGTGCCGATCAGCGGCAAGGCCAGCACGCCTTTCCACAGGCTGATGACCGGGGTCGACAGCTCCAGCAATTCAAGCTGCTGGCGCGCGACGATCTGGTCACGGCCGCGCTGGAACAGCTCGACTGTGTACAAGCCTAGGGCATCCAGCACCGTACCGAGCGTCCATACGGCGCTGGCCAGGACGGTCGGCTGCCCGGCCAGGCTGTCGCGCAGCAGGGCGAAGATCGGCTGCTTGATCGAAAAGATGAAGGTCGCCGTGTCGCTGGCCGTCGAGCCCGCCTTGGCGCGCGTGGACGAGATCTCTTCCAGCACCTTGCGCATGTCGTTCCAGGCGCGGCTTTCGATGTTCGCAGTGGGATCGTCGCGCATCGCTTTCACGAAGGCCGTCATGAAATCCGCGCACTGGCTGCGTTGCGTCTCCTTCTTGACCTTGCGGTTGGCCAGCGTGTGGATGTCGAGATGTGCTTCCCATTGGGCCTGGATGGCATCGCGCTGCGCCTCGAGGAAGCTGGCGACATTGGGAAGGCAGGAGGTCGTGGTAGGGGGCGTGGCGGCGGTCATCGTTGCTCCGTGGAGGTCCAGCGGCGTACTTCATCAACCGACCGAGCGGGCATCGGGTCTCGTGGGTATAACCGATCGACTATAACACCTTTACCCGTGCATACCCACTAGTGTGCAAAACGATTCCAACACTGGCGAGCTTTCCTGGCGGATAATGCCGGGATGCGACACACGCCATCCGAAGCCATGCTGGAGAACCATGCCCCACTGCACCTCTTGTTGACGGTGGCCATCCGCAGCGAGATCGACGTCATCGCGTCGCGCCTGCGTGCGCGCCAGATTACCGCCTTGTGCGGCTTCGGCAACCACGAGCAGACCCGCATCGCGACGGCCGTCTCGGAACTGGCCCGCAACGCCTGCATCCACACATCCCGCGGCAGCGTGCGCTTCTTCATCGGCGAGCTCGACGGGCGTCAGGCCTTGGTGGTGGCGGTCGACGACCAGGGCCGGGGCAGCCCGAAAGACGACGGGCACCGGCGCGGCGACGAGCGTATCCTGGCCGTGCACCGCTTGATGGACAGTTGCGAGATCGGGATCGGGGCAGCGGGTACGCAGATCGTCGTGGCCCAGGCTTTTCCAGCCCAGGGGATGGAACTCGATCTCGGCGCGATCGACATGGCCATGGCCCAACTTGCCGGGCTGCCGAACGCGGTTGCGCTGTCCGATGCCCACCACCACAACAAAGAACTGAGCGATGCGCTGGCGGCGCTGCAGGCGAAACAGGATGAATTGCTGGCGGTGACGGCCCGCCTGGAATACACCAACGAGGAAGTCAAGGCGCTGAACGTGCGCCTGAACGAAAAGGCCAGCGCGCTGGTCTCGGCCGACCGGCGCAAGGACGAATTCCTGTCCATCCTCAGCCACGAACTGCGCGGGCCCCTGTCGGCGGTGGCGATGGCGGCCCAGCTGCTGGAAAAGGGCAACGATTACGGCGGCGCCCAGGGCAGCCAGGGCGTCAAGCTGGGCCAGCTGATCACGCGCCAGAGCGGGCACATGAGCCGACTGGTCGAGGACTTGCTCGACGTCTCGCGCGTCAGCCGCGGCCTGGTGTCGCTCACCCGCACCGCGATCGACATGCGGGACGTTGTCGGCGCGGCTGTCGAGCAGCACGCGCCGGCGGCAAGCGCGAAGGGCCACGCCGTTGCGCAGCATGTGCCGTGCACACCATGCACCGTCGATGGCGACCGTACCCGGCTCATCCAGATCGTCGCGAACCTGCTGGGCAATGCGATCCGCTACACGCCGGACGGCGGCCGCATCGACCTCACCGTGCGCACGGACGCGGACTGGCTGCTGGTGCGGGTGGCCGACAACGGCATCGGCATCGCGCCCGGTGCGATGGCACACCTGTTCGACCTGTACACCCAGGCGGAGCGTTCGTCGGATGCGCGCAATAGCGGCCTGGGCCTCGGGCTCGCGCTCGTCAAAAGCCTCGTCGAGGCGCATGGCGGCAGCGTGGAAGGCCGCAGCGCCGGCGCCGGCCTGGGCAGCACGTTTGACGTGCGCCTGAAGCTGTCCGCTCCGTCCTGATCCACGCCGGCGCCTCGATCCGCGGGCAGCGCTTTGTTCTCGTCCGGCCGGCGGAGCGCGCAAACCGCCAGGCAAACTGCATGCCGATCGAGCATCGGCCTCGAAAGCACATCGGGCTGATCGCGATCCCGAGCCCGCCCCGATAACACATCGTTATCGCTAAACACCCTCCGAACAGCTTTCAGGGCGCCCTACGCCCTTCGCCCCTGCCCCTTCCACGCCACGGCTGAGATAACCGGCCCGGAATACCGATAACCATCGGCTATAAATAATTCTTGCCTCGCCATCTTCCGTTTCCTGCGGCCGGTCTGCTACCAGGACATGCCGGACGAACTGCTGCCGCCGGCGCTGCAGAGCGACAATCCGCTGGGGCTGCTGCGCCGGGTCGACGGAAAGCTGGCGCCGATGAAGTGAAGCTGTAAGGATGACACAACACGGCCGTCGCCACTTTGATCGCGGCGCTGGGCGCCAAGGATGGCGTCTTCATACTCGTGCAATCTCCATGACACCCGAGGGGGTCGCATGAACAAGCGCATACTTGCCCTCATGGCGCCGCTGCTGGCCCAGTTCACGCTGCAGGGCGCCCGGGCCCAGGGCGTCGAACCGGCCCCGCAGCCGGTGCGCCTGCTGTTCGGGATAGGCCTGAGCGGCGGCGGCGACAGGCTGGCCAGCGGCCAATATGAAGACGGCCGCGCGGTGGACATCCATGCCGGCGGCTTCGTCTACCTCACCGCCGGCATGGACTACCACATCATCCCCGAGTTCTCGCTGCAAGGCACGATCAACTACCACGTCGACGACGCCAGCGCCTGGAACGGCGACCTGCGCTTCGAGCGCTTTCCGATCGAGCTGATCGCTTATTACCAGCCGAACCCGGTCTTCCGCGTGGGCGGCGGCGCACGCTACACGGTCAGCCCGAAGCTGAGCAGCAACGGCAAGGCCCCCGAGGCGAACGCCAGCTTCGCCAACACCACGAGCGCCGTGGTGGAAGCGGAATACTTCGCGGATCCGAACACCGGCATCAAGCTGCGCTACGTGCACGAAAGCTTCAAGGCGCGCGGCAGGGAGATCGACGGCAGCCACGTGGGGATTTCCGCGAACTTTTATTTCTGACAGGGTGAGGTCGAAAAAAAGCGGCTCCCGAAGGAGCCGCAAAAGAGCCCGGACGCCAAGCCGCCCGGGCCGGGAACGCGTGGACGGAGACGGTGTCCGCGCGGGAACTGCTAAAGACGGTGTGCGATTACAGGTGAGGCGTAATCAGGGGCATCAGGTCGTCGAAGGTGCGGCCGGTGCCGTTCTCGCCGATCGCGTGCATCTTCCATTCGCCGTTATGACGGTACAGCTTGGCCATGATCTGGGCCGTGTGCGAGCCCTGCACCGACAGGTCGTAGCGCGCGATCTCCTTGCCGTTGTTGGTGTCGAAGATGCGGCAGAAGGCGTTCTGCACGGTCGAGAAGTTCTGGCCGGTGAAACTGTTCACGGTGAACACCAGCGACCTTACCTGGGGCGGCACGGTGCGCAGGTCGACGACGATCTGCTCATCGTCGCCGTCGCCGGCGCCGGTGCGGTTGTCGCCGGTGTGCACGATGCTGCCGTCGCGGCTCTTGAGCTGGCGGAACCAGACCACATCGACCGGGTGGTTGGATTCGTCGAACATCACGACCGAGGCGTCGAGGTCGATGCTCTCGCTCTTGCCGCCGCCGAAGCCGAAGAAGCCCTTGGATTTGGCGACGTCCCAGCCCAGGCCCATCGTGACGCGCGACAGCGCGCCGCCGGCTTCCTTCTCGAGCGAGATCTTCTGACCTTTTTGCAGGTTGACTGCCATGATGAAAACTCCTTGTTGTTAAGTTGGTTCGCTCAGCGCGCCGGCGTCTGCATCCAGGCCTTGAAGGCGGCGCGGTTGCGCGAACAGACGTAAATCTTGCCGCGACCGGAGAAGCGCAGGACGATGCCCTCGCCGCTGGTCTGGCTGTTGATCAGGTTGCCCAGGAAGCCGCTGCTGGTGCCGGTCGTGACCGAGACTTCGTAGCGCAGGGTCGAATCCCAGGCCACGACGTGCGAGTTGTCGATGATCGCGTCCTTGCCCGGTTCGACGTCCAGCATGCTCATCGAGCCGAAGCCCGACACCACCACCTGGCCGCTGCCCGTCGTTTCCGTGACGAAAAAGCCGCCGCTCTGCGCGAACAGGGCGTTGCCCAGGCTCTGGGTGCGCACCTTCAGGTCGACGCCGGAACTGGCCGCGACGAAAGCGCCGTCGCTGATGATGTAGTGGCTGCCCGGGCCGCAGTCGATCACCTGCATCGCGCCCGGCAGGGTCGGCGACAGCAGGCAGTCGCCGTCGCCGCGGCTGGCCTCGATGTGCTGCTGGAAGAAGGACTCGCCGTTGGCGAAGGTGCGCATCAGCGCCGCCCCCAGGCCACCTTTCATCTTGCCCTTCAGGTCGAGCGTCGATTCCATCATCACCATCGCGTCGGACTCGCAGTAGATGGTTTCGCCCTGGCGCATGGCCACGTGCAGGAAAGGATCGACGTCACCAGTCACGGTAAATTTTGGCATTTGCTTGGCTTCCTCTTGTCAGGGGTGGTGACCGCCCCGCCCGCGGACTCGGGAGGGGCGGCGATGCTGCGTGCTTAGACGGCCACGCCGTAGTTCTTGGCGAGGGGGCCGAGACCGCCGTTGAAGCCCTGGCCCACCGCGCGGAACTTCCAGTCCGTGCCGTTACGATACACCTCGCCGAAGACCATGGCCGATTCGGTCGAACCGTCTTCGGACAGGTCGTAGCGGGCGATTTCGCTGTTGTTGGCGGCGTTCACGCAGCGGATGAAGGCCTTGCCGACCATGCCGAAGTTCTGGCGGCGCGCTTCGCCGTCGTGGATGGTCACGGCGAGCACCACGCGGTCGACGTCGGCCGGCACCTTCGACAGGTCGATCGAGACGGATTCGTCGTCGCCTTCGCCTTCGCCGGTGCGGTTGTCGCCCGAGTGGACGATCGAGCCATCAGCCGATTTCAGGTTGTTGTAGAAGATGAAGTCGGCATCCGAGCGCACCTTGCCCGACTGGTTCAGCAGGAACACGACGCCGTCCAGGTCGAACGCGGCGCCATCGGTGGCGCGTACGTCCCAGCCCAGGCCGACCTTCATGTTGACCAGGCCCGGGGCTTCTTTCGACAGGTTGACGTTGCCGCCTTTTTGCAGACTGATTGCCATGTTGACTCTCCTTTGTTTTGGTTGAACACCTTCTTGCTACATGCCGCGAACTGGTGTTCTGCCGTTCGCAGCAGGTTCCTTGCGGTGGGCACCCCGTGCCCACCATCCCGTTTATTCGACGTGCGCCAGTTCTTTCTTGTCCAGCCCCATCGCTTCCATACGCTTGCGGTAGCGGAGCGAGGACCACAGCGAGGCGCCGATGAAGGCCACGCCAGCCAGGCCGGTCACCAGTTCGGGCACATGGAACTTCATGCTTGCCAGCATGATCAGCGCCAGGATGCCGATCGCGTAGTGAGCGCCGTGCTCCAGGTAGACGAACTCGTCGAGCGTGCCCTTGTCCACCAGGTAGACCGTCAGCGAACGCACGAACATTGCGCCGATCGCCAGGCCCAGCATGATGATCACGACGTCGTTGGTGATCGCGAAGGCGCCGATCACGCCGTCGAAGCTGAACGACGCATCCAGCACTTCCAGGTACAGGAAGCCGCCGATACCGCCGCGCTTGACCATGTCGCCGACCTCGCCGCCGCCCTCTTCCGACTTCTCGAGCATGTTCGACAGCACGTCGACGCCGACGTAAATCAGGATGCCCCACAGGCCGGACATCAGCACCACCATCTTCTGGCCTTCCGCCACCAGCGACAGGCTGGCCATCAGGGCGCCGATCGCGATCATCACCGAGATCGAGGACACCTTGCCCAGCGAACCCAGCTTCTCTTCGAAGTGGCCCAGCCAGTGGTGTTCCTTCTCGTCGTCGAACAGGAAGTTCAGGAACACCAGCAGCAGGAACATGCCGCCGAAGGCCGCCACCTCGGCGTGGTGGTTGGTCAGGTGCATCGAGTACTCTTTCGGGTTCTCCAGCGCCATCTTCCAGACGTCGCCCATGCCGAGGTCGGCCGCCACCGCGACGATTACCAGCGGGAACAGCAAGCGCATGCCGAACACGGCGACGATGATGCCGACGCCCAGGAACAGCTTTTTCCAGAACGCGTCCCAGGTCTTCAGGACCGAGGCGTTGACCACCGCGTTATCGAAGGACAGCGAGACTTCCATCACGGCCAGGATCGCGGCGACGCCGATTGCGGTCAGCGCGCCGGCAGGCCCGCCGTGCGTATAGCCCCACCAGCCCGACGCCGCCAGGCAAAGTGCGGTGACAAGAAATGACACCCTGAAATGCTTCATCTTGGATTCCTCTTTGTTCTTGTTTCGTTGATGACAGCACGCAGTGTAGAGGGGTGACGGGAAAGGAAAAAGCGAAGATAATGAGAGAATTACTTCGAAAAAACTTGAGTTAACGGTCCCGACGATGAAAAACGACCTGAATTTCCGCCACCTCTACTACTTCTGGGTGGTCGCCAAGGAAGGCGGCATCACGCGCGCTGCCGAGCGCCTGAGCCTGGCGGTACAGACCGTCAGTTCGCAGCTGACCCAGCTCGAGCAGTCGCTCGGCAAGACCCTGTTCTCGCAGCAGGGCCGGCGCCTGGTGCTGACCGAGGCCGGGCGGGTCGCGATGAACTATGCGGACCAGATCTTCCTGCTGGGCCTGCAGATGCAGGAAGCGGTGAGCGAGGCCGACAGTGGACGGATCCGGCTGTCGGTCGGCATCTCCGACTCGCTGCCGAAGCTGTCCGCCTACCGCATGCTGGAAGCGGCGATGGGGATCGACAAGCAGGTGCGCCTGGTCTGTTACGAAGACAATTTCGAGGCCCTGCTGGCCGACCTCGCCCTGCACAAGCTGGATGTGGTGCTGACCGACCGCGAAGTGCAGCCGGGCAGCGCGCTGAAGGTATTCAGTCACCAGTTATTCGAAAGCGAGATGCTGGTGGTGGGCGCGCCGAACCTGGTGGACAGGTACGGAAAAGATTTCCCGAAGAATCTGAACGGCGCGCCCTTCCTGCTGCCGACGCGTAATAATGCCCTGCGCGGCAAGATCGACGAATGGTTCGTGCAGGTCGGCGCCAGGCCCGACGTGGTCGGCGAGTTCGAAGACAACGCCCTGCTCAACACCTTCGGACGGCGCGGTCTCGGCCTGTTTTTCGCGCCGGCCGCGCTGGCGTCCGAGATCGCGGAACAGTTCGGCGCGCTCGAGGTCGGTGCGGTGCCGAGCGTGCGCGAGCAGTTCTACGTGATCTCGAACGAACGCAAGATCAAGCACCCGGCGGTCGAGGCCATCCTTGGGGCTGTGCAAAAAGAAATCTCCACCGCCGCCTGAGCTTGCGGCAGGCTGTACAATGCATCGGCTTGCTTGTTGATTAACTTACATCTGTATGGAAAACATTCTATTGGTCGTTCTGGCGCTGTTGCTGGTGGTGCTGAACGGCTTTTTCGTGGCGGCCGAGTTCGGCATCGTCACGCTGCGCAAGACCCGCGTGCGCGCGATCGCGAAAAGCGGCGGCCTGCAGGGCCGCATCCTCTACAAGGTCCATAGCCAGCTCGACGCCTACCTGTCGGCCTGCCAGCTCGGCATCACCCTGGCCTCGCTGGGCCTGGGCTGGGTCGGCGAACCCGCCTTTGCCCGCCTGCTCGAACCGGCCTTCGCCTTCGCCGGCGTGACCAGCCCGCAGGTGATCCACGGCGTCTCCTTCGTGATCGCCTTCGGCGTGATCTCCTTCCTGCACATCGTGGTTGGCGAACTGGCGCCGAAGTCGCTGGCGATCCGTATCCCGGAAGCGGTCGGCCTGTGGAGCGCGCTGCCGCTGTATGGCTTCTACTGGGCGATGTACCCGGCGATCTGGCTGCTGAACGCCAGCGCCAACCTGGTGCTGCGCGTTGCCGGCCTGTCCGGCGCCGGCGGCCACGAGACGCATTACTCGAACGAAGAACTGAAGCTGATCCTGCGCACCAACACCAGCACCACCGGTGAAAAAGGCGAAAAGGAAAGGTTCACCCACGACGAACGCCATATCCTGGCGCAGTCGCTGGAATTCGGCGAGCACTCGGTGGCCGACCTGATGCGCCCGATTAACGAGGTGAGCGCGCTGTACGCCAGCCGCTCGCTCGAGCAGAACCTCGACACGATGCGCCGCAACCGCTTCTCGCGCTATCCGTATTTCGACGCGGAAGGCGAGGAAGTGCTGGGCGTGATCCACCTGAAGGACCTGTTCTTCGCCCAGCAGGCCGGCAAGAACGTGACCGACCTGACCGAATTCCTGCGCCCGGTCGAGACGATCTCGGCGCGCACCCCGGCGATCGAACTGTTCCGCCGCTTCCGCACCGGCGCCCCGCACTTCGCCCTGATCGGCGAAAAGGGCAAGCGCCCGGTCGGCTTCATCACCCTCGACAACCTGCTCGGCGCCATCGTCGGCGAGATCCGCGACGAGTTCCGCCTCAACGAGAACGACTGGATCCGCCAGGCCGACGGCACCTTCATCGGCAAGGCCAGCCTGCCGATCGTCTCGCTCGAGCGCGTGCTCGGCATCGACATCGACAACGAAGCCATGGGCCTGGACGAGGTGGAATCGGTGGGCGGCCTGCTGATGGCCAAGCTGGGCGATATTCCCAAGCAGGGCCAGCGCATCGAATTCCCGCGCTTCGACGTGGTGGTCAAGAAGACCAACGGCCCGCGCATCCTGCTGGTGAAGGTCATTCCGCGCCTGGAACGGGGCGCCGACGAGGACGAACTGGACTGAAATCGACGGATCGTCGCTCGCTCAAGGCCGCATGAACCCTACTGTCACCACCGCCCGCCTTGCCGGGCTGGACACCCTGCGCGCGCTCGCCATCGCGCTGGTCCTGATGTCCCACTACAACGGCTTCGTCGCCCAGGGCTCCCTCTTCGGCTTCATCGGCGAGGTCGGCTGGGCCGGCGTCGACCTGTTCTTCGTCCTGAGCGGCTACCTGATCGGCAACCAGTTGCTGGCGCCGGCGGCGCGCGGCGAACGCCTGTCATTGAAGACCTTCTTTGCGCGCCGGCTGCTGCGCACCCTGCCGAACTACTACGTGGTGCTGGCCGTCTACCTGCTGCTGCCGCACAGCGCGATCTGGGGCAAGACCATGGCGCCGGCCTGGCGTTATCTCACGTTCACCCAGAACGTCGGGCTACGCTACGGCGAAACCTTCACGCATTCGTGGTCGCTGTGCATCGAAGAGCAGTTCTACCTGGTGCTGCCGCTGGCGGTGCTGGCGCTGGCGGGCAGGCGGCGTTCATCGCGCCTGCTGTGGTGCGCGATCGGCGCGGGCATCGCGGCCGGCATGACTGCACGCGGCCTGGCCTTCATGCATGGCCAGGAAGCCTTCGCGGCGCCGGTGTACTACGCGACCTGGGCCCGTTTCGACGAGCTGCTGCCGGGCGTCGCCATCGCCCTGGTCAAGAATTTCCATCCTGCCCTGTTCGACCGCATCTTGAAACACGGGAATGCCCTGCTGGCGGCCGGCATCGGCATGGCGGCGGCGGTGCTGTACGGCGTGCGTTACGACCTGCCGACCCCGTTCATGAGCTCCAGCTTCGGCTTCTCGCTGACCGCCATCAGCTTCGCCCTGCTCACCTGCGCGGCGCTCAGCCCGCGTTCGCTGCTCAACCGCCTGCGCCTTCCCGGCGCCCCCAGCCTGGCGCTGTGGTCCTATGCGGTCTACCTGGTGCACAAGCCGGTGTTCATGGCGCTGCGGCCCGAGCTGGAAAAGAGGAGCATCGATCCGTCCGCGCCGCTGACCATCGTGGCGGTGATGGCGGCCGGCATCCTGGGCGGCTGGCTGCTGCACCGGCTGGTGGAGACGCCGTTCATGCGCCTGCGGGCGCGCTGCTTCCCGGCGGACGAGCAGAGGATGCCCGCCTCGCCTCTGCCAGCCGGCGCCGCGATCCGGGAGGGAAGCCGGTAGCGGCAAGGATGTCGGCTACTCCTCCCGCTCCACGATCGGATTCTTCGTCTGCGTCCACCCGCTCATCAGCGAGTAGCCCACCGCCAGCAGGGTCGGTCCAATGAACAGGCCGACGAAGCCGAAGGCGATCACGCCGCCCAGCACGCCGAGTAAGGTCAGCAGGAACGGCAGGCTGGAGCCGCGGCTGATCAGCATCGGCCGCACCACGTTGTCGACGCCGCTGATCGCAAAAAATCCCCACACCAGCATGAAGATGCCCCAGCCGGTGCTGCCCTGGGCGAACAGCCAGAGCGCCGCGCCGCCCCAGATCAGGGGCGGCCCCACCAGGACCAGCGAGGAGACGAAGACCAGGGCCGACAGCAGCAGCACCGCCGGCATCCCCGCGATGGCAAAGCCGATCGCCGCCACCAGGGACTGGGCCAGCGCCGTGCCCAGCAGGCCGTACATGACGCCGCGCACGGTCTGGACGACGGTGTCGGTGATCGGCTCGGCCTGCTCGCTCATGACCCGTTTCACGGCGGCCGCGATCACGGCATGCAGGGTTTCGCCGTCGCGATAGAAGAAGAAGCTGACGAAGGCCGCCAGCGCCATCTGCACGACGCCGGTGCCGAGCACGAGGCCGCCGGCCACCAGGTAGTGCCGGGCCGGCTCGGCCATGCGGCGCGCGACTTCCATCATGCGGTCGCGGCTGCCCAGTATTTCACGCAGGTAGAGGTCGATCTGCTCGCCGAGCAGCGGGATCGAGCGCACCCAGGGCGGCGTCTCCAGGTCGCCGGCGCTGAGCCTGCGCAGCGCCTCGAGGGCGGCGGCGGCGTTGTCGGCCAGGTTCCAGGCGACCAGCGCCAGCGGGATCACGATCAGCAGGGTCAGCGTGAGCGTCATGGTCAGCGCCGCCAGCGTGCGCCGTCCGCGCATGCGCTGGCGCAGCCGCAGGTACAGGGGCCAGGACGAGATGACGACGGCGGCCGCGAACAGGATCGCGGCCAGGAAGGGCAGCAGGACGTAGAGGCAGCCGAGCGTGAGGAGGATGACGGCGGCGGCGCGGGTGGTGTTCCTGCCTGGCCGCCGGTCCATGGTCTGGCGCCTTAGCTCAGCAGCTGGCGGACGTCGTGGACGATCGAATCGGCGCCGACGCCGTGGCGGATGAACAGGCGGACCCTGCCCTCCTTGTCGAACACGAAGCTGCCGGCCATGTGGTCGATGGTGTAGCTGCCCGGCGCCGATCCCGGCACCTTCGAGTAGAACACCTTGAAGTCCTTGGCGGTCTTCGCGGTCTGCTCCGGCGTGCCGTACAAGCCGACGAAGCGCTTGTCGAAGGCCGGCACATAGCTGGCCAGCAGTTGCGGGGTGTCGCGCTCGGGGTCGAGGGTGATGAACAGCACCTGCACCTGGTCGGCCTGCGGGCCGAGCTTTTGCATCACGCTGGCCATCTCCGCCATCGTGGTCGGGCACACGTCCGGGCACTGGGTGTAGCCGAAGAAGACGATCACGACCTTGCCCTTGTAGTCGGCCAGGGTGCGCGGCTTGCCGGTGTGATCCAGCAGGCTGAAGCCCTTGGCGTAATCGAGGCCGGTGACGTCGGTGTTCTGGAAGCTGGCGGCCTGCTTGCCCGGGAGCTTGTCGCATGCCGACAGGGACAGGGCCAATGCAGCGGCGACGAGGACGGGCAGCAGTTTTTTCATGTCAGAAAGTCAGGTATTGCTTCACGTAGTGGTCCACCAGCAGCGCCGCGAACAGCAGCGACAGGTAGACGATGGACCAGGCGAACGCCTTGCGCGCGATCTGGTCGCTGTAGTGCTTGTGGACCAGCCAGCCGTAACGCAGGAACACGGCGTTCAGGCCGATCGCGGCCAGCAGATAGAGCCAGCCGCTCATGCCGACCGCGAACGGCAGCAAGGTGCATGCCGCCAGCGCGACCGAGTACAGCCAGACCTGCAGGCCGGTGTACTGCATGCCGTGGGTGACCGGCAGCATCGGCAGGCCGGAACGCACGTAGTCGTCGCGGCGGTACATCGCCAGCGCCCAGAAGTGCGGCGGGGTCCAGACGAAGATGATCAGCACCAGCAGCCAGGCTTCCATCGGCACGGTGTTGGCGACGGCCGCCCAGCCCAGCGCCGGCGGCATCGCGCCGGACAGGCCGCCGATCACGATGTTCTGCGGCGTGTTCGGCTTCAGCAGGACGGTGTAGATCAGCGCATAGCCGACGAAGGTGACGAAGGTCAGCCACATGGTCAGCGGATTGACCATCGTGTACAGAATGCCCATGCCGGCCCCGCCGAGGATGGCGGAGAAGAACAGGGTCTGCGTGGTCGAGAGTTCGCCCATGGCGGTGGCGCGGCGCGCGGTGCGGGCCATGCGGGCGTCGACTTCGGCCTCGATCAGGCAGTTGACGGCGAAAGCGGCGCCGGCCAGCAGCCAGATGCCGAGCGTGGCCCAGATCAGCACGTGCCAGCCTGGGAAGCCGTCGGTGGCCAGGAACATGCCGATCACGGCGCAGAAGACGGCCAGCTGGGTGACGCGCGGCTTGGTCAGCGCCCAGTACTGCGAGACGCGGCTGGGCGGTTTATGGGTAGCGGTTTGGGTAATCATGAATGGCCCGCAGGAGCCGCTGCCGGATGAGGGCGGGCTTGCGGCTTCGATCCGAGTTGATACTGTACCTTGTAGTTTAGCATGGTCACCAGCAGTACAAGGAGGGCCGCCCCGGCGTTATGCAGGACGGCGATGGCGAGCGGGAAGTTCAGGAAGACGGTGGCGATACCCGTCAGGGCTTGCACAAATAATACTAAAGCCATGTTGCGGGCGGTGCCGTGCAGACCCGGCAGGCGCCATGCGCGCCAGGCCGTCAGGCCCAGCACCAGCACTACGACAAGGGCGAAGTTACGGTGCACCCAATGGATCGCGGTCAAGGCCGAAAACGGCAGGTAATGGCCGGCCGCCGTCTTGCCGAGTTCGCGCCACAAAGTGAAGCCATGTTGGAAGTCCATCTCTGGGACAATTTGTCCTTGGCAGAGTGGAAAGTCGGTGCAGGCAAGCGTCGCATAATTGGTACTGACCCACCCGCCGAGGGCCAGCTGGACCAGCAACACGGCGCCGGCCAGCCAGGCCAGCGGACGCAGGCGGCGCAACGCATTGTCCATTTTCTGGGCGTCCGCGGGGGCCAAGGCCGGCGCCGGATTCAGCAGATTATCCTCGCGCCCGCCAAGCCAGGCGGCCATCGCCAGCAGGGTCATGCCGAACAGCAGGTGCAGGGTGACGATCACCGGCTGCAGCTTCAGGGTCACGGTCCAGGCGCCGAACGCGCCCTGCACGCAGACCCAGATGAACAGGACCGTCGGCAGCCATGGCGAAGCTGCGCGCCCCTTTGTGCGCCGCCATGTCACCCAGGACGCCATCATCAGGCCGATGATCAGGAAACCGATGCCCATCGCCAGGAAGCGGTGGATCATTTCGATCCAGGCTTTCATTTTCGTCACCGGGCCGGTGGGCATCAGGGCTTCGGCGGCGGCGATGTGCGCGTGCGCCAGGAAGGGATTGGCCTCGCCGTAGCAGCCCGGCCAGTCGGGACAGCCGAGGCCGGAATCGGTCAGGCGGGTGAAGCCGCCGAACACGATCAGGTCGAAAGTGAAGAACGCGATCACCCAGGCCAGCTTGCGGTAGCGGTGGGCGCCGGTCGCCATCCAGACCATGGACAGCGGCACGGAAGCGGCCAGGATGCCGGTCAGGGCCAGCAGGATGAGATTCGAAGCTTGCATTTCTTGTTACTCAGCCGACCGAAGAGGCCTTCAGCAGCTTGTAGATGTCCTTGTACACTTTGCGCGGTTCCGGATCCTTCGGGAAGCGCATCATCAAATGGCCCAGCGGGTCGATCATGTAGATATGGTCGGTCACGCTGGTCCCCGGCTCCGCCGGCAGCCAGTTCGCCACGGCCCGGGCATCGGCGCGCAGCATGTGGGTGCCGTCGAATTCGCGGATCACGATGGTGTCGAGCGGTTCGCTGTCGGTGATCAGCCAGACCCGCTCGATGCGCTCCATCTCCTTGCCCTGCATGAGGCGCAGCTGGCGCATCGTGAACAGCTGCTTCTGGCAGGCCTCGCCGCAGGCGCCGGGCGCCGCCATCAGCATCACCCACTTGCCCTTGAACTGCTGGAGTGCCGCCGGCTTGCCGTCCAGGGTGGCGGTCGCCAGCGCCGGGACCGGGTGGGCGCGCTGGTCGATCAGGGTGCCGTAGTTGTTGCGCTTTTCCGGCTTCAGCACATAGAAGGTGAAATACGACGCGATGATCGGCGAGGCGCAGACCAGCAGCACCACCCAGAGCATCCAGCGGCCGCGTTTGCGTTGTTGGGAATCGGCCGGCTTGCTCAGTTTAACGTCGTCCACTTCGAAATCCTGTTATCACAAAAAATAGAAAGGCCATCAAGGCCAGCGCATACCACTGCAGGGCATAACCCTTGTGGCGGTCGATGTCCACGCCGGGCATCGGCCAGTCGCGCAGCAGGCCCTCCGCCGGCGCGGCGGGACCGGTCTGCTCGACCACGAAGGGCAGCAGATCCAGGCCGCTGGCGCGGGCCAGTTCGCCTGGATCGGTGTTCTGCACGATCGCGTTCGGCTTGAGCGGCGCGGGCGTCCCCAGCTGCATCACGCGCGGCATCTGGCGCAGCGCCCTGCCCTCGAGCGTGATGCGGCCGGCGGGTGTGCTGAACGGCGGCAGCCGGTCGTGCTCGGCCGCATTGCGCGGCAGCCAGCCGCGCGCCACCAGCACCAGCTTGTCCGAACCCGCTATTTTAAACGGCATCAGCAGAATGAATCCGGTGCGGCCCTGCTGCGGGCGGTTGTCGAGGAACACGGGCCAGTTGGGGACGAATTCGCCCGTCACAATGACACGATGGAACTCTAGCGTGGCGGGATCGACGGGGCTGCCGTCGAGCGCCAGCGGCGCCGCCGCCATGCCCTGCGCCAGCCTGGCCTGCAGCACCGTCTTTTCGGCCGCGCGCCGGGTCTGCCAGTTGCCGAGCGCGATCCCGAGCAGGACCAGGATGAGTGTGGCAAGAAAAGGGACTGTCCTGAAACGGAAGCGAAGTCGCATACAATAGCCTTATTCCATATCGGGGCCAGCCATGAAGATCGTCGTCGCCGTTGCTTTCGTGCTCATCCTTGGCAGCCTCGCCTCCGCCCTCTTCTTCCTGATGCGCGACAAAGGCCGCAGCAACCGCACCGTGCAGGCGCTGGCGATGCGGGTCGGGCTGTCGATCACGCTGTTCCTGCTGGTGCTGTTTTCGTACAAGATGGGGTGGATCCAGCCGACCGGCTTGCGCTAAAAAATCGGGGACAGGCCCACACCGGCGGGCCGTCCCCGTTTTCGATGCCTGTCGACAGCGGCTTACAGCCAGTACACAACCACGTACAGCCCCAGCCACACCACGTCCACGAAGTGCCAGTACCAGGCCGCGCCTTCGAAGGCGAAGTGGTGTTCCGGCGTAAAGTGGCCCTTCAGCACGCGGTACAGCACCACCGACAGCATGATCGCGCCCATCGTCACGTGGAAGCCGTGGAAGCCGGTCAGCATGAAGAAGGTCGAACCGTAGATGCCCGAGCTCAGCTTCAGGTTCAGCTCGCTGTAGGCGTGGTGGTATTCGTAGGCCTGGAAGCCCATGAAGACCGCGCCCAGCAGGATGGTGCAGAACAGCCAGAAGGCGGTCTTGCTGCGGTGTCCCAGGCGCAGGGCGTGGTGGGCGATGGTCAGCGTCACGCCCGAGGTCAGCAGCAGCGCGGTGTTGATGGTCGGAATCGGGAACGGGCCCATCGTGTTGAAGGACTCGACGGTGCCGGCCGGGCCGGTGTTGCCCCAGTGGCCGGCGAAGTCGGGCCAGATGACCTTGTGGTCGAGGTCCGACAGCCACGGCATCGAGATCGAGCGCGCATAGAACAGCGCACCGAAGAAGGCGCCGAAGAACATCACTTCCGAGAAGATGAACCAGCTCATCGACCAGCGGTAGGAGCTGTCGATGCGGGCGCTGTACTGGCCCGACTCCGACTCGCCGATGGCGTCGCCGAACCAGAAGTACAGGACCACGAGCATGGCCAGGATGCCGGCGATGCACACGCCCGGCCCGAAGGACGCGCCGTTTACCCAGCCGGCTGCGCCGACCATCGTGACGAGCATCGATATGCCCCCAGCCATCGGCCACCGCGAGGGGCCGGGGACGAAATAGTACGGCGCATTTTGTGGCGAACTCATTCTCATCTCCTCAAACGAACTTTTGATTTGTCGAATTCTTGCTCTGCTCTTTATTTCGCTACCGCGATCCGCACCACCAGCAGCAGGATGCCGATGAAGATCGCCACCCCGATCAGCGCCCCGATGATCACGTGGATCGGGTTCAGGTTGGCGGCGTCGTGCTCGTAATCCTTGCGCTTGCGCACCCCGAAGAAGGACCAGAAGACGGCCTTCATGGTCGCGCCGAAACTTGCCTTGCGCGGTTCATTCATTTTTTGCCACCGCTCCGCCGATCTCGAAGAAGGTGTACGACAGCGTGATGTTCTTCACCTCGCGCGGCAGGGCCGGATCGATGAAGAACACCACCGGCATCTGGCGCGCCTCGTGCGGGCCCAGCACCTGCTCCCTGAAGCAGAAGCACTCGACCTTCTTGAAGTGCGGCGTGGCCGACTGCGGCGCATAGCTCGGGATGGCCTGGGCCTTCACGGTACGCCCCTGGGTGTTGACCACCTCGTAGACCACGGTCGCCATCTCGCCGGGATGCACCTCGATGCTGCGCTGGGTCGGACGGAAGCGCCACGGCCCCTGCGAATTGCCGTCCAGCTCGACGGTGATGGTGCGCGTCAGGTCGACCTGGGTGTTGGCGGGACGCGCCACCGTGCCGTCCTTCTGCGTCAGCACGTTGATGCCCAGGACTTCGCACACCTGGCGATAGATCGGCACCAGCGCATAGCCGAAGCCGAACATCACGCAGGCCACCACCACCAGCTTGGCGAAGGTGGTGCGGTTCAGCGCCAGGCGCCCGCTTTTCCCGGCCATGTCAGCCCAGCCACAGCCGTTTGACGAACAGCAGTACGAAGAAGAACAGCGCCAGCCCGCCCACCATCAGGCCGGTACGCCGGTTCTTCCTGCGCATGTCCCGGGCGCGACTTGCGCCTTCATCGGCTTGCTCGGCCATGATCATCTCACTTCACCAGCGGCGGGGTTTCGAAGGTGTGGAAAGGCGCCGGGCTCGGCACGGTCCACTCCAGGCCTTCCGCGCCTTCCCAGGGCTTGGCTTCGGCTTTCTGGCCGCCGCGGATGGTCGGAATCACGACGAACAGCAGGAAGTAGACCTGGGTGATGCCGAACAGGAAGGCGCCGATCGACACGATCATGTTGAAGTCGGTGAACTGCACGGCATAGTCGGCATAGCGGCGCGGCATGCCGGCCAGGCCCAGGAAGTGCATCGGGAAGAAAGTCACGTTGAACCAGATCAGCGAGTTCCAGAAATGGAACTTGCCGCGGCCTTCCGGATACATGTGGCCGGTCCATTTCGGGGCCCAGTAGTAGAAGCCGGCGAACAGGGCGAACAGCGAGCCGGCCACCAGCACGTAGTGGAAGTGGGCCACCACGTAATAGGTGTCCTGCACCTGGATGTCGATCGGGGTCACGGCCAGGATCAGGCCGGTGAAGCCGCCCATCGTGAACACGAAGATGAAGCCGACCGCGAACAGCATCGGGGTCTCGAAAGTCATCGAGCCCTTCCACATGGTGGCGACCCAGTTGAACACCTTCACGCCGGTCGGCACCGCGATCAGCATGGTGGCGTACATGAAGAACAGCTGGCTGGTCACCGGCATGCCGGTGGTGAACATGTGGTGGGCCCAGACGATGAAGGACAGGATCGCGATCGACGCGGTCGCATACACCATCGAGGCGTAGCCGAACAGCGGCTTGCGGGCGAAGGCCGGGATGATCTGCGAGACGATGCCGAAGGCCGGCAGGATCATGATGTAGACCTCGGGGTGGCCGAAGAACCAGAAGATGTGCTGGTACATGACCGGGTCGCCGCCGCCTGCCGCGTTGAAGAAGGAGGTGCCGAAGTGACGGTCGGTCAGGGTCATGGTGATGGCGCCCGCCAGCACCGGCATCACGGCAATCAGCAGGTAGGCGGTGATCAGCCAGGTCCAGCAGAACATCGGCATCTTCATCAGGGTCATGCCGGGCGCGCGCATGTTCAGGATGGTGACGATGATGTTAATCGAGCCCATGATCGACGACGCGCCCATGATGTGCAGGGCGAAGATCGCCATGTCCATGCCCGGGCCCATCTGGGTCGACAGCGGTGCGTACAGGGTCCAGCCGGCGGCCGTCGCGCCGCCCGGCACGAAGAAGGAACTGGCCAGCAGGATCGCGGCCGGCGGCAGCAGCCAGAACGAGAAGTTGTTCATGCGCGCGAAGGCCATGTCGGAGGCGCCCACCTGCAGCGGGATCATCCAGTTGGCGAAGCCGACGAAGGCCGGCATGATCGCGCCGAACACCATCACGATGCCGTGCATGGTGGTCAGCTGGTTGAAGAACTCGGGACGGAAGAACTGCAGGCCGGGCTGGAACAGCTCGGTGCGGATCATCAGCGCCAGCACGCCGCCCGAGAGCAGCATGGTGAACGAGAACCACAGGTACAGGGTGCCGATGTCCTTGTGGTTGGTGGCGAACAGCCAGCGGCGCAGGCCGGCCGGGTGGTCGTGGGCGTGATCGTGCGCGTGATCGTGCGCGTGGTCGTGGTGTACGTGATCGATGCTGGAACTCATGGCAGTGTCTCCGAATCCAAACGCTTATTTGCCGCGGGCGGCCAGGACTTCCGACGGCTGGACGATGTTCTCGTCGGCCTTGTTGGTCCAATTATTACGGGTATAGGTGATCACGGACGCGATGTCGGTGTCCGACAGCTGCTTCCATGCCGGCATCGCGCTCGGGTACTTGCCGCTGTGCTTGCCGTTCAGCAGCACGTGGATCTGCTCGGCCTTCGGACCCAGCACGACCGGCGAGCCGACCAGCGAGGCGAAGGCGTTCGGCACGCCCTGGCCGCTGGCCTGGTGGCAGGCCACGCAGTTGGCGCCGTAGATCTTCTCGCCCTTGGTCTTCAGTTCGTCGATGGTCCAGACCTTGTTCGGATCGTCGGCCAGGGCCGCCATTTCCTTCTTCTTGGTGTTGACCCAGGCGGTGTAGTCCTCGGCCGAGACGACCTTCACGACGATCGGCATGAAGGCGTGTTCCTTGCCGCACAGCTCGACGCAGTTGCCGCGGTAGGTACCGACTTTCTCGGCCTTGAACCAGGTGTCGCGCACGAAGCCGGGAATGGCGTCCTGCTTGACGGCGAAGGCCGGGATGGTCCAGGAGTGGATGACGTCGTTGGCGGTCAGCACCAGGCGGACCTTCTTGTGGACCGGCACGACCAGCTCGTTGTCGACTTCGAGCAGGTAGGTGTCGGTGCGCGCGGTGGTCGGCGCAATGCCCGGCTCGCCGACGGCGCTGCGCGGGGTGGACAGGTTCGACAGGAAGCCGATACCCTCGCCCTCGCCCTTCAGGTAGTCGTAACCCCACTTCCACTGCATGCCGGTGACCTTGATGGTCAGGTCCGGGTTCGAGGTGTCCTTCATGGCCACGACCGCGTGGGTGGCGGGCAGCGCCATGCCGATCACGATCAGGAACGGGACCACCGTCCATGCGATCTCGACGGCGGTGGATTCGTGGAAGGTGGCCGCTTTGTGGCCGAGCGATTTGCGGTGCTTGAACACCGAATAGAACATGACGCCGAACACGGCCAGGAAGATGATCAGGCAAACGATCATCATCCAGTTGTGCAGGCTGTAGATATAGTCGCCGATGCCTGTTACGGCGGGCTGCATGTTGAGCTGGTGCGCCACTGGCCGCCCGATCACCTCGGGCTCGGCCCACGCCAGGGCCGGAATGCCGGCCATTGCGAGGCCGGACATCGCCGCTTTTAATCGCTTTGCATAAGTCATGTTGTCCCCAACCACCCAAAAAAAATGAATTTTCTTAAAGAGGCCGGCACTCCATGAACGAACTGCCGCCGCTCCGAAATCCTTCCTGCAAACATCGACCATCAGGGACTACGAGACCAAGATGAACGCCTGTTGCTCGGGCCCCGGACCGCGAAACACGGTTTCCGAAGCCTTTGGTGTTGCTGCAACCAGTTCGACTTCACGCTGTTTCTGCTTAAGTTTTTAGCGTGATGACTGCTTCAGTCGAAAAAAGTGTCATTGATTATACTGAAATCGCTAATTTTTATTCAAGGAAAATTACCTCAACGGCATGGATGTTGCATGATGCACTGCGGCAAGAATGCGACGCTCATTGCGGGCGGGGCGGCGGCTTGGGCTGGAAACGCACGATCGCCTCGCCGGCCGCCGTCACTTTGGGCGCCGGCCGGAATGCATGGCCATAGATGACCTCGAAGGTCAGGCCGAGCTTGCCGTCCGGACGGCGCTGGCTTTCCAGGGCGTCCAGCATGCGCTGCCAGGCCGCGCGCCCGACCAGGCCGCGGCGGCGCGTGGCCAGCGGATTGCCGCCGAAGGCGCGCACGTCGAGCAGCAGCGCCTGCGCGCTGTCGTAGGTGACCGTGATCTGTTCCATGTCCATTACCGGCGTCGTGAAACCTGCCTCCACCAACTGGTCGCCGAAGTCGTGCATGTCGACGAAGGGCAGGCTGTGCGGGGTTTCATCCATCGCCGCAAAGGCGTTGCGCAGCTCGCGGAAGGTGTCCGGACCGAAGTTCGAGAACATCAGCAGGCCCTCCACGCGCAGCACGCGCCGCCATTCCGCGAACACGCGGTCCGGCTGCGGATGCCAGTGCAATGCCAGGTTCGACCATACGAGGTCGATCGAGTTCGGGCCAAGGGGAAGTTGCCCGAAGTCGGCGCAAACGAGATCGATGCCACTCTTGGCCGGCAGCAAACGGCTGAGGAAAGAGCGCGGGACCTGGGTGGCCTCGCCGGCGGCGCCCAGCATGGCCGGCACCGCGTCCATGCCGATCACCTGGGCGGCCGGATAGGCCTTCTGCAACTGGGACAGGTCGGCGCCGGCGCCGCAGCCGGCGTCCAGCACCTGCTGCGGGGAATTCTTCACCAGCGCCAGGCGCTCGAACATGCGGCCGGCGATTTCACGGCGCAGGAAGCTTGATGCCGCCACCCGCGCCGGGTCGGCGAACAGCTGGCGGACGCGCGCCGGGTCGATCGGCGCACTCATTTTGGAGGGGGATTGGGGCGAAGCCATGGTCAACTGCGGTCAAATGAGGACAATGGCGGGAGTGTACATGATGAAACCCGAACCGATCGGAAGCCATGCCGGAACCCCACCCTCCCTGGACCCGCCGCTGGCCGCGCGCCCTCCTCCAACTGCTGCTGCCCTCCAGCTGCGCCCTCTGCGGCGGCGCTTGCGCGGGCGTGGTCTGTGCGCCCTGCCGGGATCATTTTTGCCTGCCAGTCACAAATCGCTGCGCGCGCTGCGCCAACCCGCTACCGGAGGCCGGAACCTGCGGCCGCTGCCTGTCCTATCCTCCCGCCTACGACGCCACCATCTTCGCCGTCGACTACGCCCCACCCCTCGACCACCTGGTCCTGCAGCTGAAATTCAGCGCCCGCCTGCCGCTGGCGCCGTGGTTCGCCGAGATGCTGCGCGACGCCATCCTCGCCAGGAGCGGCCTGCCCCTGCCCGAACTGATCTGCCCGGTACCGCTGGGTCCGGCCCGCCTGGTGGAACGCGGCTTCAACCAGGCCCTGGAAATCGCCCGGCCGCTGGCCGCCGCGCTGGGCGTCACCCTGCACCCGGCGCTGGCGCAGCGCCAGACGGACACCCGCGCCCAGTCGGGCGTCTCGCCGCACGAGCGCGCGGAGAACATCCGCGGCGCCTTCGGCGTCAGCGATCCCGACCTGGTGGAAGGCCGCCACGTCGGCATCGTCGACGACGTCATGACCAGCGGCAGCACGCTGGAAGAGCTGGCGGCCACCTTCAAGCGCTTCGGCGCCGCGCGCGTGACCAACCTGGTGTTCGCGCGCACGCCGCCGCACGCCTGACGCATTGCGCGTTCAGGGCCCCGGCTTCGGATTGTCGGGCAGCGAGGGAAGCGCGCGCAGGTATTCGTAGACGGCGTGCAGGTCGCGGTTGGTCATCTTGCCGTACGCCGGCCATGGCATGACCTGCAGGATCTGGCCGGCTGGATCGTGCGGGTTGTGGCCGGTGCGCAGGGTCTGCACGAACTCCTCGCGCGTCAGCCCCGCCGGACGGCCGGCGTTATCGGGCGTGAGGTTGGGCGCGGTAATGGTCGGCCCGAACATGCGTCCGCCCGCCATGTACTGCTCGGCATTGACGCGCTCGGGCTGTCCCTGGAACGGGTCGCCGCCGGGCGAATAGCTCGGGTGCGTGTGGCAATCGATGCAGGCGCTCGTGTTGACGATGTAGCTGCCCAGCCAGACCATGCCGCGCGACTTGCCCTTCAGGTTCAGCACGACGCCGGGTGGGACGATCTCGCGGCCGCGCTCGATGCGGCCGTCGTTGTCGTTCAGCGAGTCGCTGGCAGCGTTGCCGTTACCGTTGCCATTGCCGTTGCCGTTGCCGGAGCCGGCGCTGGCGAGCATCGGCGGGACGCTGGCCGCGGCCAGGACGATCGCCATCCAGAGATGACGGCGGGTAATACCGAATCTGTTCATAATCCCTCCCTTGTGATCGACCCAGATCAGTATAGGCAGGGATCGTAAATACACCAGCCCGGCTGCACCCCTCGATCCTGATAGGGCGACATTGCAACGGCGCTGACGATCTGCGCTATGCTCCCGCTTCGGGCGGCAGGCAGCCGCCGTGGTCCACTGTCGAGGAGAAGAATTTGTTTCACGTAGTACTGGTTGAGCCCGAAATTCCGCCGAACACCGGCAACGTCATCCGCCTGTGCGCCAACACGGGGGCGCAGCTGCACCTGATCGAGCCGCTCGGCTTTCCGCTGGACGACGCCAAGATGCGCCGCGCCGGCCTCGACTACCACGACTACGCGAGCATGAAGGTGCACAAGAACTGGGAGGCCTTCCTGGCGGACGCGCAACCGGACACCAGCCGCATGTTCGCGATGACGACGCACGGCTCCTCGCCCTTCGCCGACGCGGCGTTCCGGCCCGGCGACGTGTTCGTGTTCGGCGCCGAGTCGCGCGGCCTCGATCCGGCCCTGCGTGAATCCTTCCCGCCGGCCCAGCGCATCCGCCTGCCGATGATGCCGGGGAACCGCAGCCTGAACCTGTCGAACACGGTGGCGGTGGTGGTGTACGAGGCCTGGCGCCAGAATGGGTACGCGGGCGGCGCGTAGGCACGCGGCCGGCGGACTGTCAGATTTGCCAGCTATACCCTCCGCGGGTCGATTGGTAGGATCGGAATGTTTCCATCCATCTACTGATCACAATGCAAAAACTTCTTGCCCTGATGCTGCTGGCCGCTTCCGCAACGGCCGGCGCCGCGTCCGGCGGCCCTGGCCCCTTTGTCTTCTCCAACGAACCGGGCCCCTATCCGGTCGGCGTGCAGGTGAAGCAGCTGTACGACAGCACCCGCGTCTACCTTCCTGCCGTCAACATGGTGACTGGCCAGCCCGAGGCCCATGAGCGGGCGCGGCCGATCCAGGCGATCGTCTGGTATCCGGCCAAAGCCAGGGGCAAGCCGCTCACCTGGCGCGACTACATGGCGACCCGGCCGACCGAGGATGCGTTCTGGCTGTCGCCTGCGGAGGTGCGGCGCTCCATCGACGTGGACTTCGCCGACATCAGCGCCAGCCTGACGCCGGCGATCGCAGACAAGGTGCTGGCCCAGCCGATGTGGGGCAGCCGCGATGCGCCCGCCGCCAGCGGCAAGTTCCCGGTCGTGATCTATGCGCCCAGCCATAGCGCGAATGCCGCCGAAAACGTCGATTTGTGCGAATACCTGGCCAGCCACGGCTATATCGTGATCGCCAGCCGCTCGCTCGGACCGCGCACCAAGGCCATGACGACCGACCTCGAAGGCCTGGAAGCGCAGGCCGGCGACATCGCCTTCCTGATCGGCCAGGCCCACGCGATGCCGCAGGCCGACATGTCGCGCATCGCGGTGGCCGGCTTCAGCTGGGGCGGACTGGCGAACGTGCTGGCGGCGGCGCGGGACGACCGCATCCGCGCGCTGGTGAGCCTGGACGGTTCGGTGCGCTACTGGCCGCAGTACGTCGATGGCGGCAAGGACGCCGCCAAGTACGCGACCCCGGCGCGGCTGGCGGTGCCGATGCTGTTCGTCGGCCGCGAGCGCGAGTCCCTGGAGTCTCTCGCGAAGAACAAGAAGAAGCTCGACTTCAGCATGCTGAACCAGATGACATATGCGGACATGACCGTCGTGACCATGCGCCCGATGACGCACGCGGACTTCGCCGCGGCCACCCACCACTATGCGAACGACGGACACTTCGGCGAATACTCGCGCGACGAAGTGGCGATGGCCTACAGCTGGACCGCGCGCTACGTGGAGCGCTTCCTCGACGCCTACCTGAAGAACGATGCGAAGGCGATGGCCTTCCTGGACAACAAGCCCGCGGCCAACAAGGCGCCGGCCCACATGCTGTCGGTGGAGCGCCGCAAGGGCGCCGGCACCCCGCCGACGCTGGAAGCCTTCGTGCGCGCCCTGCAGACGGGCGGCTACGAGCATGCCCAGGAAGTCTACGACAGGATGCATGCCGCCAGTCCGGAGTTCAGCGTCGAGCCCGTCTGGTGCAACCTGTACGGCTACGAGCTGCTGCGCAGCGGCCGCGCGAAGGAATCGGTGCCCATCTTCCGCCTCGGCGCCAGCCTCGAGCCGGAATGGGGCGGCATCGCCGACAGCCTGGCGGAAGCCTACGAAGCGGTGGGCGAGCGCCAGCTGGCGATCGACGCGTATCGCCGCGCGCTGTCGCTCGATCCGGCGATCGGCCACTCGATCGAACGCCTGAAGGCACTCGGCGCGGAACCGGTGGCGAAGGCTGCCGGTGGCTGAGGCTCAGCCGCCGAACTGGCGGATCCTGGCGACCAGCCTGGTGGTCGAGCGGTCGTGCGCGAAGTCGATCGCGACCGCCTTGCCGCCTTGGGCGATGACTTCCTTCCCCTCCGGGATCTCGGTCATGACGTAGTCGCCGCCCTTGGCGTAGATGTCGGGGCGGGCTTCCTGCACCACCTCCAGCGCGGTGTCCTCGTCGAATTCGACCACCAGGCTGACCGACTCCAGCGCGGCCAGCACGGCCATGCGGTCGTCCATCGTGTTGAGGGGGCGGTCGTCGCCCTTGCCGAGGCGCTTCACGGAGGCGTCGGTGTTGACGGCGACCACCAGCGAAGCGCCCAGTTCGCGCGCCTGGGCCAGGTAGGTGACGTGGCCGCGGTGCAGGATGTCGAAGACGCCGTTGGTGAGGACGACGGGTTTGGGAAGCTGGGCGACGCGTTGTTTCAGCTCGCTGCGGGTGGTGAGTTTGGATTCGAAGGTGGGCATGGGAACTTGGATCCCCGCCTGCGCGGGGACGACGTGCTAAAGATGTCGATTCTAACCTGCGCCGGGCCCGCCCTCTTCCGCTTCCTCGTCCAGCATCATCGACAGCTCGGCCTTAGAGCCACCGCCCTCGGCGCCCGGTCCGCGGCGTTCGCCGGACAGCTTGATCTGCAGGCGCAGGCCGTTGGCCGAGTCGGCGTTGCGGATCGCTTCGTCGTAGCCGATGTAGCCGGCGTTGTAGAGCTCGTACAGCGCCTGGTCGAAGGTGCACATGCCCAGTTCGCGCGACTTGTGCATGATCTCCTTGATGCCGTGGAAGTTCCCCTTCAGGATCATCTCGCTGATGGTCGGCGTGTTCAGCAGGATCTCGATCGCGGCCTTGCGGCCCTTGCCGTCTTCGGTGCGGATCAGGCGCTGCGAGACGATGGCGCGCAGATTCGCGGACAGGTCCATCAGCAGCTGCGGCCTGCGCTCTTCCGGGAAGAAGTTGATGATCCGGTCCATGGTCTGGTTGGCGTTGTTCGCGTGCAGCGTGCCGAGGCACAGGTGGCCGGTCTCGGCGAAGGCGATCGCGTGCTCCATCGTCTCGGTGTCGCGGATCTCGCCGATCAGGATCACGTCCGGCGCCTGGCGCAAAGTATTTTTCAGGGCGTTGTGCCAGGAGTGGGTATCGACCCCGACTTCGCGGTGCGTGACCAGGCAGTTCTTGTTCTTGTGGACGTATTCGACCGGGTCCTCGACCGTGATGATGTGACCGGCCGAGTTGCTGTTGCGGTAGTCGATCATGGCCGCCAGCGTGGTCGACTTGCCGGAGCCGGTGCCGCCGACGACCAGCACCAGGCCGCGCTTGGTCATCACGACTTCCTTCAGCACCTCGGGCAGGTCGAGCTTTTCGAAGCTCGGGATCTCGGAGGCGATCGTACGCACCACCATGCCGACGCTCTGCTGCTGTACGAAGACGTTGACGCGGAAGCGGCAGACGTTCGGCAGCGAGATCGCGAAATTGCACTCCATCTCGGCCTCGAACTCGGCGCGCTGGCGGTCGTTCATCAGCGACAGGGCCAGGGCGCGCGTCACGTCTCCCGTCAGGCGCTGGTTGCTGAGCGGCTTCATCGCGCCCTGGTGCTTCATGCTGGGCGGAAAGTCTGCGGAAATGAAGAGATCCGAACCGCCCTGGTGCTGCATGACGGTCAGCAGCTTGTGCATGTAAGCCTGGGCTTCCGCCGGGCCGAAGGTGGAGGACATGATGGCCTTTTATTAACAACGGGCAACATTACCCGGGACGGGCCATTATATCGACAGCTTTAAAGCTAAAATAGTGTTCACCTACTCAACAAGCGGCAACCGTTGTAATCCTGAAGCCCATGACCCTGACCGAACTCAAATACATCGTTGCCGTCGCGCGCGCCAGGCATTTCGGCCACGCCGCCGAGGCTTGCTTCGTTGCACAGCCGACCTTGTCTGTCGCCATCAAGAAGCTCGAGGATGAGCTGGGCGTCACGCTGTTCGAACGCGGCGGCTCGGAAGTCTCGGTGACGCCGCTGGGCGCGCAGATCGTGGCCCAGGCCGAACGCGTGCTGGAACAGACCGCCGCGATCAAGGAACTGGCCAAGCAGAACAAGGACCCTCTGGCGGGCCCGTTGCGCCTGGGCGTGATCTACACCATCGGCCCCTACCTGCTGCCGCCGCTGGTCAAGAACCTGATCGAGTACGTGCCGCAGATGCCGCTGGTGCTGCAGGAGAATTTCACGGTCAAGCTGCTCGACCTGCTGCGCCAGGGCGAGCTGGACGCCGCCATCATGGCCCTGCCGCTGCCGGAACACGGCATGGCAGTACAACCGCTGTACGACGAGCCCTTCGTGGTTGCGATGCCGAAGACGCACCCCTGGGCCACGCGCAAGGAGATCTCCGCCGAAGACCTCAAGAGCGAGACCATGCTGCTGCTGGGCGCCGGCCACTGCTTCCGCGACCAGGTGCTGGAAGTGTGCCCGGAGATGGCGCGCTTCTCGTCCTCGCCGAGCGCCGGCAACGGCATGCAGCGCACCTTCGAGGGCTCCTCGCTGGAGACGATCCGCCACATGGTCGCCAGCGGCATCGGCCTGACCGTGCTGCCGCGCGCCTCGGTGCCGGACATGAAGGACCCGCACGGCATGCTGAGCTTCGTGCCCTTCCAGGAACCGGCGCCGTCGCGCCGCGTGGTGATCGTCTGGCGCAAGAGTTTTACGCGCCGCGCCGCGATCGACGCCGTGGTGAATGCCGTCGCCGAATGCGGACTGCCGGGCGTGGAGATGGTCACCCTCCAGGCCGCGGCCTGAAACGCTGGGGCGCGGGCGGGGGCGCAAGCGCGGGCACCATCGCGGCCGCCGTCGCCGGTCCGGCGTCCGGATGAAAGCCGGGCAGGCGGCAGGCGCCCGGCGCCGCCGCCGGGTGCACCACGATGCTTTCCAGCAGCTCGGTGCTGCGCCGCGGCGGCTCGCCGCCCATCGCGCAGCGGACCGGCTCCCAGGTCGCCCCCACCTGCCTGAATTCCACCATCTGCACGTGATACCCGCGCCCGCCCTGCTCCACGGCCACCACGGCGGTGTCGCCGTTCACCGCGCCGAGCGCGAAGCGGCGCTGGGGCAGGCCGCTCCCGCTCACGTCGGAGGAATTGAAGCGGTCGCCGCGGTCGGCGATGCCGCCTTCCTCGCCCAGTCCGACGCCCAGCAGGGCCTGGATCCCGGCCGGGAGCTCGCGCAGCGATTGCGCTTCGGTCCACTCGCTCCGGATGCGGTCCCCGTCGGCCTGGTCCGCCCTGGCGCCGGCTTCGACCAGCGCAAAGGAGCCGATTCCGATACCGGCTGCCACCACGATACTTGCGAACTGCATGCATGTCTCCTCATGGTTTTTTCATCATCGAAAGCCGGCATCGTAGCCCGGTCGCGTTCGTCATACTTTGTGCATAGTCGATGGTGCGCCATGAACAGGCTAAAATCTTGATCTTGCAAATTTTCAATTTAAAACCCGAAATGAACAAGCTGGCGCTCTACCTCCGCCTGGTCCGTGCCGACAAGCCGATCGGCATCCTGCTGCTGCTGTGGCCAACCTTGTGGGCCTTGTGGATGGCGTCGGGCGGACGGCCCGATCCGATGCTGGTCCTCATCTTCGTGCTCGGCACCGCCCTGATGCGATCGAGCGGCTGCGCGATCAACGACTACGCCGACCGCGACTTCGACCGCCACGTCAAGCGCACCGTCGACCGCCCGCTGACCAGCGGCCGCATCAAGGGCTGGGAAGCGCTGATGGTCGCGGCGGTGCTGGCGATCGTCTCCTTCCTGCTGATCCTGCCGCTGAACGCGCTGACCAAGCAGCTGTCGGTGGTGGCCGTGATCGTGGCCGGCAGCTATCCCTACTTCAAGCGCTTCTTCGCGATTCCCCAGGCCTATCTCGGAATCGCCTTCGGCTTCGGCATCCCGATGTCCTTCGCCGCCGTGCAGGGCGAGGTGCCGGCGCTGGCCTGGTGGCTGCTGGTGGCGAACGTGTTCTGGGCCGTGGCCTACGATACCGAGTACGCGATGGTCGACCGCGACGACGACCTCAGGATCGGCATCCGCACCTCGGCGATCACGTTCGGCAGATACGATGTAGTCGCCGTCATGCTGTGCTACGCGGCGGCGCTGGGCATCGACCTGGTCTGCGGCTGGATGCTGGGGCTGCGCTGGTGGTTCGTGGCCGGCGTGCTGGTGGCGGCCGGGATGGCGGTCTACCACTACACCCTGATCCGTGGACGCGACCGCATGCAGTGCTTTGCTGCGTTCCGTCATAACAACTGGCTGGGCGCCGCACTGTTCGCAGGTGTCGCGCTAGACTATGCATTCGGTTAATATTGTCCGCAATACACAATTTATCCAACACTCACATCGACGAGGTTCACCCATGATGGAAAAAATCCCGACCCAGACCGGCGCCCGCGACCAGCTGCTGTCCGACCTGAAGACCGTTATCCAGGACGCCGAAGCCTGGCTGCGCCACAGCGGTTCGCTGACCGGCGACGAGCTGAAGGCCGCCAAGGCCAAGTTCGAGCGCACCATCGTCAAGGCCAAGGACGACATCATCCGCCTGGAAGAAGCCGTGGTCGAGAAGACCAAGGTTGCCGCCAAGGCGACCGACGAATACGTGCAGGAAAATCCGTGGAAATCGGTCGGCATCGCCGGTGCGGTCGGTGTCGTGATCGGCATGCTGATCGCCCGTAAATAATGGCCACTCAGTGATGGCGATCCTTGCGGCGGTGGGCCGTATCGCATCGACTCTGGTCACCATGGTCGGCACCCGGCTGGAACTGGCCGCCGTCGAATTCCAGGAAGACGCGCGCCGCCTGCTCGGCTACCTCGCGTGGTCGCTGCTGGCGGTGTTCCTGGCGGCAGCCAGCATCGTGCTGGTCGCGCTGTTCGTCATCCTGCTGTTCTGGGACAGCTACCGGCTGCAGGCCGTGGCCGGCATGGCGGTCCTGCTGGGCATCGGCGCATTGCTCATCGTCTCGAGCGTACGCGCCAGGCTGAATGCCCAGGCGCCCCTGTTCGCGGCCACCCTGGCCGAACTGCGCAAGGATGTCGAGTACGTGCGCCATGCCGCCGGCGCCAATGCGGGAGTCATCGATGAATAAGCTGTCGCTGGCCGCGCGCCGCGCGGAACTCGTCGATCGCTGCGCAGAGCAGCGCACCGGGCTGGCCGTCGAGCTGCAGTCGCTGCGGCCCTCGAACGCGCTCGGCCATCCGCTGGCCGGCTATGTGGTCGGCCACAAGAAGCTGGTGCTGGGCGCGCTCGGCGCCACGCTGGGCCTGGCGCTGATGCGGCGCAAGCGCCTGCTGGCCGTCGCCGCCTCAGGCATGTCGGCCTGGCGCATGGCGCAGAGCGGGCTGGCGATGCTGGCGCAGTTGCGGCGCTAGGACGGCTATTCGGGCGGCCTGCCTTCGTGCATGGCCTGCCTGATCTGCTTGCGCAGCTCGGGCGTATCGGCATGCTTGTGCACGGCCACCGCATGCTGGATCGCGGCTTCGATGAGTTCATCTTCCCTGTCGGCCGCGATCGTGATGCTGCAATTCATTTCGCTTGGAACCTCACGACAGTCGATGTATTTGCGCGTCATGATGATCTCCTGACCAGAGCTACCTGAATCCAGTATAGGCTGGCCTGCCGGCGCTTCAAGCGGCGCCAGGGATCCTTGTGCGATGGCCGCTCAGCCGTCCCGGCCCATCTCCTCGCCCAGCTCGCGCCCGCGCGCCGCCGCCGCCTTCATCGCGTCGACGATGGCCTGCTTCACGCCCGCCGCTTCCATGCTGACGATGGCCGCGTGCGTGGTGCCGCCCTTCGAGGTCACGCGCTGGCGCAGCACCTCGGCCGGTTCGGTGGATTGCGCCGCCAGCTGGGCCGCGCCGGTGAAGGTGGCGATCGCCAGCTCCCTGCCCTGCTCCGCCGTCAATCCCATCTCGAGCGCCGCCTGCTGCATCGCCTCGAGGAAAAAGAACACATAGGCCGGGCCGCTGCCGGACACCGCCGTCACCGGATCGATCGCATCTTCGCTATCGAGCCAGACGGTCTTGCCGACCGCGCGCAGGATGCTGTCGGCGGCGTCCTTCTGCGCCGCGCTCACGCCCGCCATCGCCACCATGCCGGTGATGCCCTGGCCGATCAGGGCCGGCGTATTCGGCATGGTGCGCACGATGGCGCCGTAGCCGCCCAGCCAGCGCGACAAATCCTTGCCGCGGATGCCGGCGGCGATCGACAGCACCAGCGGGCGCGCGTCCAGCTGCGACTGCAGGCGCAGCGCGACGTCGCGCATCTGCTGCGGCTTCACGGCCAGCACGATCACGTCGCTGGCGGCGATGGCGGCGCCGATCTCGGGCGCGGTCGTCACGCCATAACGCTCGCGCAGCCTGTCGAGCGCCGCCGCATTCGGATCGACCACGTGGATGCTTGCTGCCTGCACAAGCTTCCCGGCCAGGCCGGCGATGAGGGCGGTGGCCATGTTGCCGCCGCCGATGAAGCTGATTTTCATAGTGTTCCCTGGTTTATTCATAGTGGCGGGCGCCGAAGATGGCGCTGCCGACGCGCACGATCGTCGCGCCCTCGAGCACCGCCGCGCGCATGTCGCCGGACATGCCCATCGACAGCGTGTCGAGGTGGATGCCGGACTTGACGATGTCCTGGGCCAGTTCGCGCAGGCGCGCGAAGGGCAGGCGCTGCAGCGCCGGGTCTTCCTGCGGCTCGGGGATGGCCATCAGGCCGCGCAGGCGCAGGTTCGGCAGCGCCGCCACCGCCAGCGCCAGCGCGGGCAGCTCCGCCGGCGGGATGCCGCTCTTGCTGGCCTCCCCGCTGATGTTCACCTGCAGGCAGATATTCAGCGGCCCCAGCTCGGGCGGGCGCTGCTCGGACAGGCGCTGGGCGATCTTCAGGCGCTCGACCGTGTGCACCCAGTCGAAATTCGCCGCGATCGGACGCGTCTTGTTCGACTGGATCGGGCCGATGAAATGCCATTCCAGCCGCGTATCCGGTAGCGCTTTTGCGACAGCGGCGATCTTGTCGACGCCTTCCTGCAGATAGTTCTCGCCGAAGGCGCGCTGGCCGCAGGCAGCGGCTTCGAGCACCGCCTCGGCAGGGAAAGTCTTGGATACGGCCAGCAGCTGGACCGTCGAGCGGGGTCTGGACGCGGCCTCGCAGGCTGCCTGGATTGTCGCTTCGACAGCTTGCAAGTTCCCGGCGATTGTGGACATAATGGTTTTCTGTAGGAAATATTTTCGAGCAGCACGCGGCATAACGGGGCCACGCAAACCGTAGCGAAATCCGACGCGCAGCAGGTTTGCGTGGCCCCCACCACAGGATTATAAATGGACATCTCAGAACTCCTCGCCTTCTCGGTCAAGAATAAAGCCTCCGACCTGCACCTCTCGGCCGGCCTGCCGCCGATGATCCGCGTGCACGGCGACGTCCGCCGCATCAACCTGCCGCCGCTGGAGCACAAGGACGTGCACGGCATGATCTATGACATCATGAACGACGGCCAGCGCAAGCAGTACGAAGAGATGCTGGAGTGCGACTTCTCGTTCGCGATTCCCGGCCTGGCGCGTTTCCGCGTCAACGCCTACAACCAGGAACGCGGCGCGTCCGCGGTGATGCGGACCATCCCGTCCAAGATCCTCAGCCTGGAAGAACTGAACGCGCCGAAGATCTTCGGCGAGCTGGCCCTGAGGCCGCGCGGCCTGGTGCTGGTGACCGGCCCGACCGGCTCGGGCAAATCGACCACGCTGGCCGCGATGGTCAACCACCTGAACGAGAATGAGTACGGGCACATCCTGACGATCGAAGACCCGATCGAGTTCGTCCACGACTCCAAGAAATGCCTGATCAACCAGCGCGAAGTCGGCCCGCACACCCTGTCCTTCAACAATGCGCTGCGCTCGGCCCTGCGTGAAGACCCGGACGCGATCCTGGTCGGCGAGCTGCGCGACCTGGAAACGATCCGCCTGGCGCTGTCGGCGGCCGAGACCGGCCACCTGGTGTTCGGCACCCTGCACACCTCGTCGGCGGCCAAGACCATCGACCGTATCGTCGACGTCTTCCCGGCCGAAGAAAAGGAGATGGTACGCGCGATGCTGTCGGAATCGCTGCAGGCCGTGATCTCGCAGACCCTGCTGAAGACCAAGGACGGCGGCGGCCGCGTGGCCGCGCACGAGATCATGATCGGCACGCCGGCAATCCGCAACCTGATCCGCGAAGCCAAGATCGCGCAGATGTACTCGGCGATCCAGACCGGCTCCAGCGTCGGCATGCAGACCCTGGACCAGAACCTGACCGACCTGGTGCGCCGCAACGTGATCTCCAGCGCAGCTGCCCGCTCGGCCGCGAAGATCCCCGAAAACTTCCCGGGCTGAGGATAAGAGATGGAACGCGACCAGGCCTCCAAATTCATGTTCGACCTGCTGCGCCTGATGGTCAGCAAGGGCGGCTCCGACCTGTTCATCACGGCCGGCTTCCCGCCCGCGATCAAGATCGACGGCAGGATGACGCCGGTCTCGAACCAGGCCCTCAACGGCAACCACACGGCCGACCTGGCGCGCGCCATCATGAACGACAAGCAGGCCGCCGGCTTCGAACTGTCGAAAGAGGCGAACTTCGCGATCAGCCCCGGCGACCTGGGACGCTTCCGCGTCTCGGCCTTCATGCAGATGGGCTGCGTGGGCATGGTGCTGCGCGTGATCACGACCACCATCCCGAAGTTCGAGGACCTCGAACTGCCGAGCGTGCTGAAGGACGTGATCATGGCCAAGCGCGGCCTGGTGATCATGGTCGGCGCAACCGGCTCCGGCAAATCGACGACGATGGCGGCGATGGTCGGCTATCGCAACGAGAACAGCTACGGCCACATCATCACCATCGAGGATCCGGTCGAATTCGTCCACCCGCACCGCAACTGCGTGATCACCCAGCGCGAAGTGGGCGTGGACACCGACAGCTTCGAGGCCGCGCTGAAGAACTCCCTGCGCCAGGCGCCGGACGTGATCCAGATCGGCGAGATCCGCGACCGCGAGACCATGGAGCACGCGATCGCCTTTGCGGAGACCGGCCACCTGTGCCTGGCGACCCTGCACGCCAACAGCGCCAACCAGGCGCTCGACCGCATCATCAACTTCTTCCCCGAAGAACGCCGGCAGCAGCTGCTGATGGACCTGTCGCTGAACCTGAAGGGCCTGATCTCGCAGCGCCTGATCCCGAAGAAGGAAGCGAAGGGCCGCGTGGTCGCGATCGAGATCATGCTGAACTCGCCGCTGATTTCCGACCTGATCTTCAAGGGCGAAGTCCACGAGATCAAGGAGATCATGAAGAAGTCGCGCGAGCTCGGCATGCAGACCTTCGACCAGGCCCTGTTCGACCTCTACGAAGCGGACAAGATCAGCTACGAGGATGCGCTGCGCAACGCCGATTCCGTCAACGACCTGCGCCTGAACATCAAACTCAACAGCAAGCACGCGAAGAACCGCGACCTGACGGCCGGGACGGAACACCTCGGGATCGTCTGAGGCCCGGCGCCCGAGGGGCCGACGTACTTAACGCTTGCCGGCCTGCTTCAGCACCTGCTCTTCCGATTCCGCCAGGCGCCGCACCACGTCGCGTCCGGCGCCGCTCCAGAAGTCGACGTCGACGCCGCGGATGCGCGCCGCGACATTCGCGACGTGCTGGCGCGCCGCATTGCGCGCCCCTTCCCCGTCCTGCCGGGCGATGGCCTCGGCAACGGCCCAGTGCTCGTTGCGCAGCTGTGTCTTGATGTCGCCGAAGCGCGGCTGGCTCATGCGGCCGAGGGTGACGGCTTCGTGCAGGAACTGGCGCAGGAAGCCCAGCAGCGAGGTGTAGAGCGGATTCCCGGTCGCGTTGGCGATCGCATTGTGGAAAGCCAGGTCCTCGTCGACGCCATCCCTGCCCGCCGACACCGCCTTGTCGATCGCCACCAGCGCCTGCTGGATCTCGTCGTTCTGGGCCTCGGTGCGGCGCTCGGCCGCCAGCGCCGCCACTTCGGCTTCGAGGCCGCCGCGCAGTTCCATCACCCGCAGCACGGCCTGCACCGAGCTTTCGACGTCGACATCGATCTGGAAGCGCGCCGGCTGGCTCGCGCCGACGATCAGCGTGCCCTTGCCCTGGTGGGTGGCGACCAGTCCCTCGGCCTTCAGGCGCGAGACGGCTTCGCGGATCACGGTCCGGCTGACGCCGAAACGCTCGGCCAGCGCCGCCTCGGCCGGCAGGCGCGTCCCTGTGGCAAATTCGCCACTTCTGATTTTCTCCAGAAGAACCTCGGTAACACGGTCTGACAGCGTGCCTGGAGCCACGATTGCTTCTTTTGATGTACCTGCATGCGCCATGCATGACTCCTTACTACATTGATCGACCAGTAAAACGCGATTGACAATTATATAGGCACTTGCCTACACTGGAAACCAACTTGTATGACATGTTATTGTCATACAAGTTGGAGACAACCGGCCCGGCAATAAAACAAACACACGGGTTGGTCAAATGACTATCTGAGGAGAATTAAAAGATGTGGAGTCAAGTGTATGACCCGTTGGGCAACGCCGTCCTATCGACGCTAGCGGCAGCCATCCCCGTTGCCGTGATGCTGGCGGCGCTCGCTTTCTTTCATATCAAGGCCCACATAGCCGCCCTGCTCGGCCTGGCCGCCGCGCTGCTGGTGGCCATTTTCGCGTATGCGATGCCGGCCCAGACCGCGGTCTCGGCCGCCCTGTACGGCGCCGCCAACGGCCTGCTGCCGATCGGCTGGATCATCCTGAACGTGATCTTCCTGTACCAGCTGACCGATCGCAAGGGCTACTTCAAGGTCCTGCAGGAATCGATCACCGGCATCACTACCGATCGCCGCCTGCAACTGCTGCTGGTGGCGTTTTCCTTCGGCGCCTTCTTCGAGGGCGCGGGCGGCTTCGGCACCCCGGTGGCCGTGACCGGCGCCATGCTGATCGGCCTGGGCTTCGCCCCGCTGGCCGCCTCCGGCCTGTCGCTGATCGCGAATACCGCGCCAGTGGCCTTCGGCGCGCTCGGCTCCCCGCTGATCGCACTGGCCGGCGTCACCGGCCTCGACCTGCTGCAGCTGTCGGGCATGGTCGGCCGCCAGCTGCCCTTCTTCTCGATCCTGGTGCCGTTCTGGCTGATCTGGGCCTTCTGCGGCTTCGCCGGCATGGCCGCGATCTGGCCGGCCATCCTGGTCGCGGGCGCCGCCTTCGCCATCCCGCAATACCTGATCTCGAACTTCCACGGCCCGTGGCTGGTCGACGTCGGCGCCTCGATCTCGTCGATGCTGTTCCTGACCCTGTTCCTCAAGGTCTGGAAGCCGGCCAAGATCTGGACCAATACCGCAGGCAAGTTCAAGGCCACCGCCGGCGCGAATGCCCCTGCGTTTGCCAACGGCGATGAGCCGGATCCCGCACCGATCGTCCATAACCACCCGCGCGCGGCCGTGCTGAAGGCCTGGATGCCGTGGCTGATCCTGTCGGTGCTGGTGTTCCTGTGGGGTATCCCCGAGTGGAAGAAGATGCTCGACGGCCTGTCGGTCTTCAAGTACGACTGGCCCGCCCTGCACAAGGTGGTGCAGAAGATGCCGCCGGTCGCCAGCAAGCCGACCGCCGAAGCGGCCGTCTACACGCTCAACTGGCTGTCCGCCACCGGCTCCGGCATCCTGGCCGCCGCCATCATTTCCGGCCTGATCATGGGCTACAAGGTGCGCGAGCTGTTCGCCGTGTACTGGGCCACGATCAAGCTGCTGCGCTTCTCGCTGCTGACCATCGCCGCCATGCTGGCGCTTGGCTACACCACCCGCTACTCGGGCCTCGACTCGACCCTCGGCCTGGCGTTCTCGCATACCGGCGTGCTGTATCCCTTCTTCGGCACCCTGCTCGGCTGGCTCGGCGTCGCGCTGACCGGCTCCGACACCGCCTCCAATGTGCTGTTCGGCGGCCTGCAGAAGACCTCGGCCACCCAGCTCGGCCTGAATCCGGTGCTGATGGCGGCGGCCAACTCGTCGGGCGGCGTGATGGGAAAGATGATCGACGCCCAGTCGATCGTGGTGGCGTCCACCGCGACCAAATGGTATGGCCATGAAGGCGACATCCTGCGCTACGTGTTCTTCCATTCGATCGCCCTGGCCTGCCTGGTCGGCATCCTGGTGACGCTGCAGGCCTACGTTTATCCGTTCACCGCGCTGGTCAGGTAAGCGCGGCCATTTCAAGAGGAAACCATGAAGATGTCTCCCGATCCGGAAAACCTGCTGGCACGGCGCCGCCAGGTAGTGCAGGCCCTGCGTCCGGTACTGCCGGACCGTTGCCTGCTGGCCGAGCCGGAGGACACCCGGCCCTACGAGTGCGACGGCCTGTCGGCCTACCGCCAGCTGCCGATGGTGGTGGTCCTGCCCGAGACCGAGCAGCAGGTCATCGACATCCTGGCGGTCTGCCGCGCGCTGCAGGTGCCGATCGTGCCGCGCGGCGCCGGCACCGGGCTGTCCGGCGGCGCCATGCCGATCGCCGACGGCGTGGTGCTGTCCACCGCGAAGCTGAACAGGATCGTGCGCGTCGACCTGGCGTCGCGCACGGCGGTGGCCCAGCCGGGCGTGCGCAACCTCGCCATCTCGGAGGCCGCCGCGCCGCTCGGGCTGTACTACGCGCCGGACCCCTCGTCGCAGATCGCCTGCAGCATCGGCGGCAACGTCGCCGAGAACTCGGGCGGCGTGCACTGCCTGAAGTACGGCCTCACCGTGCACAACGTGCTGCGCGTGCGCGTCGTGACGATCGACGGCGACGTCGTCGAACTGGGCAGCGAGGCGCCGGACGCGCCCGGCCTCGACCTGCTGGCCGTCTTCATCGGCTCGGAGGGCATGCTGGGCGTGGTCACCGAAGTCACGGTCAAGCTGGTGCCCAAGCCCGCCGCGGCGCGCGTGATCATGGCTTCCTTCGATGACGTGGTCACCGGCGGCAACGCGGTGGCCAGCGTGATCGCGGCCGGCATCATCCCCGCCGGCCTGGAAATGATGGACCGCACCTCCTCGCGCATGGTCGAGCCTTTCGTGAAGGCCGGCTACGACACCGAGGCGGCCGCGATCCTGCTGTGCGAGGCGGACGGCACCGAGCTCGAAGTCGCCGAGGAGATCGAGCGCATGGCCGAGGTGCTGCAGGCCGCCGGCGCAAGCGCGATCACGGTCTCGCAGAACGAGGCCGAGCGCCTGCGCTTCTGGTCCGGCCGCAAGAACGCCTTCCCGGCCGCCGGCCGCATCTCGCCGGACTACTACTGCATGGACGGCACCATCCCGCGCAAGCAGCTGGCCCACGTGCTGACCAGCATCGAGAAGATGGAGACCACCTATGGCCTGCGCTGCGCGAACGTATTCCACGCCGGCGACGGCAATATGCACCCCCTGATCCTGTTCGATGCCAACCAGCCCGGCGAATTCGAACGCGCCGAGGCCTTCGGCGCGGACATCCTGGCGCTGTGCGTCGAGGTCGGCGGCACCATCACCGGCGAGCACGGGGTCGGCATCGAGAAGATCAACTCGATGTGCGTGCAGTTCTCGAGCGCCGAGCTGGACGCCTTCCACGCCGTCAAGCGGGCCTTCGACCCGCACCGGCTGCTCAACCCCGACAAGGCGATTCCGACGCTGAACCGCTGCGCCGAATTCGGCAGGATGCACGTGTCCGGCGGCGTCACCCGCTTCGCGCACCTGCCGCGCTTCTGAGAGGATCGAACACGAATGGAACAGGTACTTCAGGAATTCCGCGAACGCATCGCCGCCGCGCACGCCGCGCGCACGCCGCTGCGCCTGCGCGGCGGCGGCAGCAAGGACTGGTACGGACAGGCGGTCGAGGGCGAGGTCCTCGATACGCGCCCGTACCGCGGCATCGTCGACTACGAACCTTCCGAACTGGTGGTGACGGTGCGCTGCGGCACCCCGCTGGCCGAACTCGAAGAGGTGCTGGCCGCGCAGAACCAGATGCTGGCCTTCGAGCCACCCCACTTCGGTCCCGGCGCCACCGTCGGCGGCATGGTCGCCAGCGGCCTGTCGGGCCCGCGGCGCCAGGGCGCCGGCGCCCTGCGCGACTTCGTCCTCGGCGCCGACCTGGTGGACGGGCGCGGCGAGCTGCTCCACTTCGGCGGCAAGGTCATGAAGAATGTCGCCGGCTACGACGTCTCGCGCCTGCTGGCCGGTTCGCTCGGCACCCTCGGCCTGGTGGCCAGCGTGTCGCTGAAAGTCCTGCCGCGCCCGGTGCGCGAGACCACGCTGCAGTTCGAGCTCGGCCAGCAGGATGCGCTGGACTGCCTCAATGACTGGAGCGGGCGCGCCTTGCCGATCTCGGCAAGCGCCTGGCAGGGCGGCAGGCTGGCGCTGCGCCTGTCGGGCGCCGGCGCGGCGGTCGACGCCGCTGCGCGCGAACTCGGCGGTGAAACGATGGCGAATGCCGACTGCTTCTGGCACGACCTGCGCGAGCAGAACGCCGACTTCTTCATCGGCGCCCACGGCACCGGCCTGTGGCGCCTCGCCCTGCCGTCGACCACCCCGGCGCTGGACCTGCCGGGGCGCCAGCTGATCGAATGGGGCGGCGGCCAGCGCTGGGTGCTCGGCAGTTCCAACCTGGACATCGAGGCCACGGAGATCCGCAGGATGGCGGCCGCGCGCGGCGGCCATGCGACCCTGTTCCGTGGCGGCGACAAGCGCCTCGGCGTCTTCGCGCCGCTGCAGCCCGCCCTCGCGCGCATCCACCAGCGCCTCAAGGAAACCTTCGATCCCGCGGGGATCTTCAATCCCGCGCGCATGTACAACGAATTTTGACGCGTCCTGCGAGTTTTTAAATTATGCAAACCAATCTGGCTGACTTCATCAAGGGCAGCGCCGACGGCGACCAGGCAGAAGCCATCCTGCGCGCCTGCGTGCACTGCGGCTTCTGCACCGCCACCTGCCCGACCTACCAGCTGCTGGGCGACGAGCTCGACGGCCCGCGCGGACGCATCTACCTGATCAAGCAGGTACTCGAAGGGCAGCCTGCGACCGCCAAGACGCAGGAACACCTGGACCGCTGCCTGACCTGCCGCAACTGCGAAAGCACCTGCCCCTCGGGCGTGCAGTACGCGCGCCTGCTCGACATCGGCCGCAAGGTCGTCGACCGCCAGGTGCCGCGCCCGCTGCGCCAGCGCATTGCGCGCCAGGCGCTGGCCGAGCTGCTGCCGCGGCGCTGGATCTTCACACCGGCCATGAAGGCGGGCCAGGCCCTGCGTCCGCTGCTGCCGGCGGCGCTGCGCCAGAAGGTCGCGCCGCCGGCCGCGCGCACCGAGTGGCCGGGCACGGTGCACGCGCGCCGCATGCTGGTGCTGGACGGCTGCGTGCAGCCGGCGATGGCGCCCAACATCAACGCGGCCACCGCGCGCGTGCTCGACAAGCTCGGCGTGCAGCTGGTGGCGGCGCCGAAGGCCGGCTGCTGCGGCGCCCTGCGCCACCACCTCGACGCGCAGGAAGCCGCGCTCGACGACGCCCGCCGCAACATCGACGCCTGGTGGCCCTACGTCCAGGGCGAGAACGGCGCGGCGGTCGAGGCGATCGTGATGACGGCCTCGGGCTGCGGCGTGATGGTCAAGGATTACGGCCACCTGCTGGCGCACGATTCCGCCTACGCGGCGAAGGCCGAACGCATCTCGGCGCTGACCCTGGATCTGTCCGAGGTGCTGGCGCGCTTCGAAGCGCAGCTGGCCACCCGCCTCGCCGGCCGCGAGGGACCGCGCGTCGCCTATCACCCGCCGTGCACGCTGCAGCACGGGCAGAAGATCCGCGGCCACGCGGAACGCCTGCTGGCGCTGGCCGGCGTCGACGTCCAGCTGTGCAGGGACAGCCACCTGTGCTGCGGCTCGGCCGGCACCTATTCCGTGCTGCAGCCCGAGCTGTCGGCCCAGCTGCGCGAGCGCAAGGTCGCCAACCTGGAAGCCACCGGCGCCCAGGAGATTGCCTCGGCGAATATCGGCTGCCTGAGCCACATCCAGGGCGGCACCGCGCTGCCGGTGCGCCACTGGATCGAGTTCATCGAGGAAGCGCTGGCGCGCCCGGCCGTTGCCCGGCCTTCGAACGCGACGGACGCCGTGCGCCAGGCTGCCTGAAGGCTGTCTCCAGAGCGCCGCGGGTACGGCAGCCCGCAGCGCTTTGCCGTACACTCATGCATCTTGGCCAACCCTCATGCAGGAGTGCTCCGTGAACGTCTTCGATTTCCAGGCCGCCGCCCTCGACGGCAAGCCGGTCGACCTTGCCCGGTACCGCGGCAAGGTCCTGCTGATCGTCAACACCGCCAGCAAATGCGGTTTCACCCCGCAGTACCAGGGCCTGGAAACCGTCTACCGCGAGCTGCACGGCCGCGGCCTGGAAGTGCTGGGCTTCCCCTGCAACCAGTTCGGTTCGCAGGAGCCGGGCAGCGAGGAAGAGATCGGCGCCTTCTGCGAAAAGAACTATGGCGTGAGCTTTCCGATGTTCGCCAAGGTCGACGTCAACGGCGACGCCGCACATCCCCTGTACAAGCACCTGAAAGCGGAAGCGCCGGGGATACTCGGCCTTGAGGCCATCAAATGGAACTTCACCAAGTTCCTGATCGGGCGCGACGGCAAGGTCGTCAAGCGCTATGCGCCGCAGACCAGGCCGGAGGAGATTGCGGGAGATATCGAAAAGGCGCTGGGGCAGTCGGCTTAAGGCCGTTCGAACCAGGCCATGATGGCGTCGTATTCCTTCACGCCTGCCTTGCCGGCTTCCTCGCGCGACAGTCCATCCTTCACCAGGCCGTGGCCGGCATCCGGCACGCGGCGGAAGCTCACGTCCCTGCCCTGCACGCGCAGCTGCGCATACAGCACTTCGGTCGACAGGATGGGCACGGCCCTGTCCTGCATGCCGCTCGCCAGGTAGACCCGCGCACGCGACTGCGACAGGTGGTCTATCGTGGACTGGGCAAAGAAGCTGCTCCAGCGCAGATGGGTATGGCCCCACAGGAATTTACTGGTGCTTTTCGGATCGGCCGCGACCGCGCTGAAGGTGTCGTCGAGTTCCTTCAGCCGTTCGATCTTTTTGTCGTCGCTGTCCGTCGAGCGCTGGATGCCGGCGGCGAAATCGAACAGCTGGGTCGTCCCGGTGGCGCCGACCAGGGCCACGTCCGTCACCTCGGGCATCTCGCGCGCCAGGCCGGCCGCCATCGGCGCGCCCTCGGAAATCCCGACCAGCAGCACGCGCCGCGGGTCGACTTCCGGGCGCGACAGGGCATGGCGCAGCGCATCCTTCAGCGTGGCCAGCCAGGTCTCATAGGAAAAGTGGGCATTGAATTCGCCGGCGCAGCCGATCGCGGAGCCGAACGGGCCCTGTTGCGGCTCGTCCGACTGGTAGGGCTTGTCGACCGCCATCACGGCATACCGTCCCCGGGACGCCAGCGTCGCCCAATAAGGAATCGAGGACTTGCGCTCCTGGCCATCCATCAGGAAGGACGGGACGCATCCCGAGCCCTGGATGAACAGCACCAGCGGCGACCGCGATGCGGGCCGGGACAGGAAATACCGGACCGGCGCACCGGCGCCGCCCTGCAGCGTCACGCGGGACAGCGCCAGCCCGTTCGCCTCGAAGCGCTCTTCCTGTGCGCTCGGATTCGCCGCATGGACGCCGGCGCAGGCCAGCATGGCGGCCAACAGCAGACTGCTTTTCACGATTGCCTTTCGAAGGATCCGGACCCCGGATAGTGACATCAAATCCGGCGTTTGAATCTATCGAACTGTCACCGCTGCGGCGTGAAGCGGATCGCCTGCCCGCCGCCCGGCGCCAGCTTCAGCTGCAGCACATCCTTCGCCGTCACCGTGCGGGTCTCGGTGACGAGGTCGAAGCGGTGCTCGTTGCGGTAATCGGCCGCATCGCCGTCGCGGTAGATCTCGGCCACATAGGTCTTGCCCTGGTCGAGGAAGGACAGCGGGAACGGCAGCGTGCGCGCCTGGCCATCGGTGACGGCGCCGACGTACCAGTCATCCGACTTGCGGTCCTTGCGCGCGATGCTGGCGTACTCGCCCACCGCGCCGTTGACGACCTTGGTCTCGGACCAGTCGGTCGGCACCTCGCGGATGAACTTGAAGGCGGCCGGGTACTTGGCGTAGTGCTCCGGCAGGTCGGCCGCCATCACGATTGGCGAATAGATGACGACGAAGTTGGCGAGCTGCTTGGCCTGGGTCGAGTTGAATACCTTGTTGTCGGCGCCCATCAGGCTGACGATGCCCGGCGTGTAGTCCATCGGGCCGCTCAGCATGCGCGTGAACACCAGCTTGGCCTCGTGGTCGACCGGGTTCACCGGGTTGCCCCAGGCGTTGTATTCGACGCCGCGCGCGCCCTCGCGCGAGATCCAGTTGGGATAGGTGCGGCGCAGGCCGGTGTCCTTGATCGGCTCGTGGGTGTCGACGGCGATCCTGTAGCGCGCGGCCTCGGTGACGGCCTTCAGGAAGTGGCGCACGCCTTCCTGCGAATCGTAGTGGCCGTAGTGGATCTTGCCGTCCGGTCCCGCAAACTGCATGCTGCCCGCTTCGTGCACATAGCCGGACTTCACGCTGTCCACGCCCAGCTTCGCATACAGCTTGTACGCCGCGTCCATCTGCTTTTCGTAGGCCGGCAGGTTGGCGCCGGTCTCGTGGTGGCCGATCAGGCGCACGCCCTTCTCTTTCGCGTAGGCGGCAAGCAGAGGCAGGTCGAAGTCGGGGTAGGGTTTGGTGAAGCTGAAGTCGGCGCCGCCATGGCCCCAGTCGCTTTCCCAGCCCTGGTTCCAGCCTTCGACCAGCACGCCGCGGAAGCCGTTCTGTGCCGCGTAGTCGATGTACTTCTTCACGTTGGCGGTGTTGGCGCCGTGCTTCGGCCCCGCGTTCCAGCTGGTCTGCTGCAGGTGCATGCTCCACCAGACGCCGATGAACTTCGACGGGTGCACCCACGACACGTCGCCCAGCCTGTTCGGTTCGTTCAGGTTGAGTTCGAGGTCGGACATGTACAGCCCCGCCGCATCGTCGGCGATACGCAGCGTGCGCCACGGCGTCGTGAAGGCCCCATGCCTGACCACCGCCGGGCCGATGCTCGACGGCGCCAGTTGCGCGCGCAGCTTCTGGCCTTCGACCTTGCGCACCCACATCGAGGCATAGTCGACCAGCGCCGCCTCGTGCAGGGCGACGTGGGTGCCGTCCTGCAGGCGCATGGTCAGCGGGGTATTGGCAGTGCCGATTTCGGCGAGCGGCGCCTTCTGGACCAGCTCTTCCAGGCCGGGCAATTCGCCGGCCGGGATCCACCAGGCGGTGGCCGGCTGGGCGACCGCGAATTCGGTCAACTCATCGAGGATGGCGGTGTCGCGCAGCTGCGGCTGGTCGGGGAACTCGTAGCGGAAGCCGACGCCGTCGTCGTAGATGCGGAACACGATCGCCAGCGCGCGCCCGGCGACGTTTTTCGGACCGCCTTTCTGTTCCACTTCGACCCGCAGCTCGCGATAATGGTTGCGCACGAAGCGGCGCTCGCCCCAGGGCTGTTCCCAGGTGTCGTCATGCTCGCTGACCTTCTTTGCGCGCAGGCTGAAACCGCCGTCCAGCTTGGGCGCGTTGGCCAGGTTGAAGCCCAGGCGCGACAGGCCGATGATCTCCTTGCCGCGGCGCTTGATGTCGTAGCCCAGATGCCCCATGCCGTCGATCTGCACCTCGACGTCGAGGACCTCGCCGGGCGAGGCTGCGCTGGCGACCACGGCCTGCGCCCAGGCGCACTGGCCGGCCAGGCTGCCGGCGATCAGGACGGACGCGGCAAACAAACGGAAACCCGGCTTGGAACTGGAACGAACGCGCATCGCAGACACCTCCATAAAGAGGTGTAATTTTACTACAGCCGCGCTGGAAGCTCAGCCGACATTCAGGCCCATCGCCCTCACCAGCTCGGCCGCCTGGCGCGGCGAGATCGTCGCGCCGGCGAACTGCCTGGCGTTAGAAAGTTTCAGGCCGCCGAGGTCCGCCTCGCGCAGGTCGGCATGGTCGAAGCGGGTGTCCTTGATGTGGGCGTCGCGCAGGCTGCCGCCTTCGAACACGGCTTCGCGGAAGTCGCAGCCCGACAAATCCGCATCCGAGAAATCGAGGCCGGCGAGCTTCGCCTTCCTGAACGACATGCGGCGCAGGTCGGCGCCGACCAGCAGGCAATCCTCGAAGCTCAGGCCGAGCTGGCCGGCTTCCTCGAAACTGGCGCCGGTCAGCTTGCAGCCGCGGTAGCTGACGGACGCCAGTTTGGCGCGGCGCCAGTTGGCGTTGTTCAGGTCGCAGGATTCGAAGCGCGCGTCGACCAGGTCGCTGGCCTCGAAGTCGGCATGGCCGCCGCGGCAACGCCGCCAGCGCGTGCGCGCCAGCCTGGCCGCGTAGAACGAGGCCTCGGCCACCGCGCAGTTGGCAAAGCTGCAGTCCTGCAGGTTCAGGCGCGACAGGTCGGCCTGCTGGAAATCGCATTCCTCGAAGATGAGCAGGGCCTGCTCCGCGAGCAGCGCTTCGATGCGATCCCGGCCGATGGTTTCGCCGGTGATGGTGATGGTGGCTTGCGACATGGCCGACTGCATACTCATTGTCTCTAGTGGGTCTCGATCCGCGCCGAGGCATGGATGGTACAGCCGCGGTGCACGTTTTCCAGGAAGCGGATCGCCTCGCCCAGCCTTGCGCTGGCCGGCAGCAGGCGGCCCAGCGCTTCATCCTCGTTCAGCTGGTCGATGCCGTAGGCGATGGACCGCGACACCTCGCGCGCCTCGCGCCCGTCGCTGTTGTAGAGCGCGTCGTAGACCCCGAGCGCTTCCCACAGCGCGACGTAGCCAGGGCCGATCGAGTCCTGGAACGCGACCGACGGCGCCGCGTCCTCGTCCTGGGAGATCAGGCGAAACACGAAACTCACGATTCACTCCATCGTTCAAACATGGGGGGCCGATGCTAACACGGCATGTGGTTTCGCGTCGGACGGCGCCGCGCTCAAGGGGTGGTGCCGGCCACCATCGCCACCGACCCCATCGCCTGCAGCTCGGCCTTGCTTGATGCCGTGGTGGTCAGCATGAACTCCATCTTGCGGCGTGCGCCCGGCGGGGCCCAGGTGGAGGACACGGTCCGGGTCCTGATCTTGTCCGGGCTCAGCGCTTCCCGGCTGGGACCGCGCTGCGCCACCATCGGTTCGGGGGCGTCGGCCACGATGTCGAGGAAGCCCTTCTCGACCGCGGCGGCGTTGGCGCGGTGCGCATGCAGCAGGCACAGGTTCTTCCCGGCCGGCAGGGCCAGCACGTAATTCCCCATCTTGCCCTTGTACGGCACCGGCCAGGCGTCGCCTTCCATCCCGGACAGGAACAACTTCGCGTCTTCCGCCGGCAGCCTGGGGACCTTGTCGCGCAGCAGGCGCGCACGGAAGTCATCGAGGTCGCTGAAATGGCGCACGCAGAGCTCGACGTACAGGTTGAGGAAGCCGTCGGCGCTCTCGTCCGCCGGCACGGCCGGCCCGGGTACCGGCTTCTGCGCCACTTTCTGCACCGGCTTCTTCGCCACGGCCTTCTTTGGCTCGGGCTTCTTCGCGAGCCTGGACGACTGCGTGGCCGCCTGCTTGTGCGGCGCCTTGTGGACTTCCTTGTGGACCGGCTTGTGCGCCTGCCCTTCCGGCGTGGCCGCGCCGGCCGGCAGGCTGCATGCGAGCGTGGCGACCAGCAGCGACGCTGCCACGCCCCTCATTGGACCGCCGCCCCGGCAAGGGCGCGGTCGACCAGCTCGATCCAGTGCTCCACTTTCGTTTCCGTTCCCGACTGCAGGTGGGAAATGCAGCCGATGTTGGCGGACACGATCTCCTTGGCGCCGGTCGCCTCCAGGTTGGCCAGTTTGCGGTCGCGCAGCGCGTGTGCGATCTCGGGATGCAGCACGGAATAGGTGCCGGCCGAGCCGCAGCACAGGTGGCTTTCCGCGCACAGCACCACGTCGACGCCGGCGGCGCGCAGCACGCCCTCGACCTTGCCGCGGATCTGCTGGCCGTGCTGCAGGGTGCACGGCGGGTGGAAGGCGATGCGCTCGCCCATGTGCTGACTAAGCCAGCCCGCCATGCGCGCGCCGATCTCGCCCTCGAAGTCCTGCATGACTTCCGACAGGTCGCGCGTGATCGCGCTGATCCGCTCGGCCTTCGCGGCATACTGCGGGTCCTGCGCCAGCAGGTGGCCGTATTCCTTGACGGTGACGCCACAGCCCGAGGCCGTCATCACGATCGCCTCGACCTGGCCGTTTTCCACATAGGGCCACCAGGCGTCGACGTTGCGGCGCATGTCGTCCAGGCCGCCGTCCTGGTCGTTCATGTGGTAGCGCACCGCGCCGCAGCAGCCGGCCCTGGGCGCCTCGATCAGCTGCACGCCGAGCGAGTCCAGCACGCGCGCGGTGGCGGCGTTGATGTCGGGCGCCATCGCCGGCTGCACGCAGCCCGCCAGCGCCAGCATCTTGCGCGCGTGCTCGCGGCGCGGCCAAGGCCCGGCAGCGCGCGCCGGCTGCAGCTTGTCGCGCAGCTCATAGGGCAGCAGCGGACGCGCCAGCTGCCCCGCCTTGAAGGCCGGCTTGAACAGCCCGGTCCGCGGCAGGAATTCCTTCAGCATGGTGCGCTTGGCGCGGTCCGTGAACGGACGCGCGACGCGTTCCTCGACCACCCTGCGGCCGATATCCACCAGCCGCCCGTACTTGACGCCCGACGGACAGGTGGTCTCGCAGTTGCGGCAGGTCAGGCAGCGGTCCAGGTGCAGCTGGGTCTTGCGGGTCGGCTCGACGCCCTCCAGCACCTGCTTGATCAGGTAGATGCGGCCGCGCGGCCCATCGAGCTCGTCGCCCAGCACCTGGTAAGTGGGACAGGTCGCGGTGCAGAAACCGCAATGCACGCAGGCGCGCAGGATGGCGTCGGCCTCCCGGCCTTCGGGCGTGTCCTTGATGAAATCGGCCAGATTGGTTTGCATGTCAGTACATCCTGCCGGGGTTGAAGATATTCGCCGGATCGAATCCGGCCTTCAGGCGTTCGTGGATTCTCGCGATGGCCGGCGCCAAGGGCTGGAACACGCCGACGTTTTTGTCGCCGCCGCGGAACAGGGTCGCATGGCCGCCGCAGGCCGACACGGTAGCGCGGATGCGCTGGGCCGTGATGGCGTCGCCGTCCGCGCGCAGCCAGCGTTGCGCGCCGCCCCACTCGATCAGCTGCGGCCCGCCCAGCACCAGGGCGCTGGCGGTCGGCGGCACCGACAAGCGCCACAAAGGGGTGTCGCCATCGAAGAAGGCATGGCGCTGCTCGCGCAGGCCGGCCCAGAAAGCGGCGCAGTCGGGCATCAGGTAATCACCATGCGGTCCGCCATGCGCGCCGCCCAGCGAGCGGATCGCGGCGTCGACCGCCGCCTGCGCGCCGGACAGGCGCAGCGCCAGCACGCCGTCGATCCAGCAGCTCGCCGAGATCGGCAGCGGCTGTCCGGCCCATTCGTTCAGAGTGCGGATCGCGTCGACCTCGCTCATCTCGAAGCGCAGCGTGGCTTCGCGGTAGGCCAGCGGCAGTACCTTGACCGAGACTTCCAGCAGCAGGCCGAGGGTACCGAGCGAGCCGGCCAGCAGGCGCGAAACGTCGTAGCCGGCCACGTTCTTCATCACCTGGCCGCCGAAAGTCAGCAGCTCGCCCTTCCCGTCCACCAGTTTCGCGCCGAGCACGAAGTCACGCAGCGCACCGCTGCTGGCGCGGCGCGGACCGGACAGGCCGGCGGCAATCGCGCCGCCCAGGGTCGCGCCCTCGCCAAAATGCGGCGGCTCGAAAGCCAGCATCTGCTTGCGTTCAGCCAGCAGCGCTTCGATCTCGGCCAGCGGCGTGCCGCAGCGCGCGGTGATCACCAGCTCGGTCGGCTCGTAGTCGACGATGCCGGCGTACGGCCGCGTATCGAGGATCTCGCCCTCGATACGCTGCCCGTACCAGTCCTTGGTGCCGCCGCCGCGGATGCGCAGCGCGCGTTTGTCATTCGCTGCGCTGCGCACCTGGTCCTGGAACTGTTCGAGAATCTGCTGCATGTCTGGTGTCGTCTTTTCAAAAGCGCGGCAGGTCCGCGAAAGGCAGCACGCCACCGCTCACCCGCATCTTGCCCATTTCGGCGCAGCGCTGGAGGGTCGGCACCGCCTTGTTCGGATTCAGCAGCATGCCGGGGTCGAAAGCGCGCTTGACGGCGAAGAAGGCTTCCAGCTCCTTCGCCCCGAACTGCACGCACATGGAGTCGATCTTCTCGACTCCGACCCCATGCTCGCCGGTAATGGTGCCGCCCACTTCCACGCACAGGGCAAGGATGGCGGCGCCGAAATCTTCCGCGCGCTGCAGCTCGCCCGGCTTGTTGGCGTCGAACATGATCAGCGGGTGCATGTTCCCGTCGCCGGCGTGGAACACGTTCGCGCAGCGCAGGCCGTACACGTCCTGCATCTCCTCGATACGGGTCAGCACGTGGGCCAGGTGCTTGCGCGGGATGGTGCCGTCCATGCAGTAGTAATCGGCCGAGATGCGGCCGGCGGCCGGGAAGGCGTTCTTGCGGCCCGACCAGAAACGCAGGCGCTCGGCCTCGTTCTGCGAGACCGCGATCCTGCTGGCGCCGGCCTGCTGCAGCACCTCGGTCATGCGCTCGATTTCCTCGGCCAACTCGAGATTGGTGCCGTCCGCTTCGCACAGCAGGATCGCGGCGGCGTCGAGGTCGTAGCCGGCCTTCACGAAAGGCTCGACCATGCGCGAGGAGGTGCGGTCCATCATTTCCAGGCCGGCGGGGATGATGCCGGCCGCGATCACGCTGGCGACCGCGTTGCCGCCGGTGACCACGTCGTCGAAGGAGGCCATGATCACCTGGGCCAGCGCCGGCTTCGGCACCAGCTTGACGGTGACTTCGGTGACGATGCCGAGCATGCCTTCCGAACCGATGAAGACGGCCAGCAGGTCGAGGCCGGGCGCATCGAGCGCGTCGCCGCCCAGCTCGATGACATCGCCTTCGATGGTGCAGACGCGCACGCGCAGCACGTTGTGCACGGTGAGGCCGTACTTCAGGCAGTGCACGCCGCCCGAGTTCTCGGCGACGTTGCCGCCGATGGTGCAGGCGATCTGCGAGGACGGATCGGGCGCGTAATACAGACCGAACGGCGCCGCCGCTTCCGAGATCGCCAGGTTGCGCACGCCCGGCTGGACCACGGCGCTGCGTGAATACGGTTCGACGCGCAGGATGCGGTTCAGGCGGGCGGTCGAGATCACCACGCCGTCGGCCAGCGGCTGGGCGCCGCCCGACAGCCCGGTGCCGGCGCCGCGCGGCACGATCGGCACCTGCAGCTCGCGGCACACCTTCAGGATCGCCAGCACCTGCTCCTCGCTGTCGGGGAGCGTGACGATCATCGGCAGCTGGCGATAGGCCGCCAGGCCGTCGCATTCGTAGGGGCGCGTGTCTTCGGGATCGTGCAGGACGCAGCGCTCGGGCAGCACCGCACGCAGTGCTGAGGCCACCGCACGGCGGCGCTCTGGGTCGACGGGTATGGCGGGGATCATAAGACGATTGTAAGCACTATTGCACTATTTTGGCGTATGCTCGCGCTATCTTTTTTTATAGGCAGGGCATAAGCATGGGCAATCGACTCTCGAAAATTGCGACCCGCACCGGCGACGACGGCAGCACCGGACTCGGCGACGGCAGCCGCACCGGCAAGGACAGCGCCCGCATTGCCGCGCTCGGCGACGTCGACGAACTGAACTCCTTCGTCGGCCTGCTGCTGTGCGAGGACATGCCGGCCGATCTGCGGGAAGAGCTGGTTTCGATCCAGCACGACCTGTTCGACCTGGGCGGCGAGCTGTGCATCCCCGGCTACCAGATGATCAAGGACGCGCACGTCGCCCGCCTCGACGGCCTGCTCGAGAAATACAATGCCGACCTGCCGGTCCTGAAGGAATTCATCCTGCCGGCCGGTTCGCGCGCCGCTTCCCTTGCCCATGTGTGCCGCACCGTGTGCCGGCGCGCCGAGCGCAGCATCGTCGCGCTGTCGAAAACGGACACGATCAACGCCCAGCCGCGTCAATACGTGAACCGCCTGTCCGACCTGATGTTCGTGCTGGCGCGCGTGCTGAACCGCCACGCTGGCGGCAGCGACGTGCTGTGGCAGCACGAACGCAAGCGCGGCTGAGGATGGCCGTGCAGGTCAAGGACGAGCTTTTCGCCGTCCGCTTCTACCGCGGCGGTCCGAACTGGCCATCCAATCCCTTCCGCTTCCAGGGCCAGGGACAGATCGCGATCGAGCCCGACTTCGTGACCGTGCGCGGCAGCAGCCACCGCTCGTTCCGCTTCCCGAAGACGGAAGAGCAGCGCCTGCGCATGGTCGACATCGTCAACGTGCGGACCGCCGGCGAGGACGTGATCTTCGACGTGGTCGGCGTCGAGAAGATGCAGGAGCTCGGCTTTTCGGCGGCCAGTCCGGCGCTTGCCAGGACGATCGCGGCCGCGCTCCCCACGCGCTGCACGCCCGAGTTCGCAGTGGCCCACGCCGAGCGCGAGGTCTTCCATGACCGCATCGACTACTGGAGCCCGTCGACGCCGGTGATCCGGATCCTGCTGGCGGCGAACATCGCCATCTTTTTCCTGATGTGGCTGGAGCGCCAGGGCATGGGGCCGATCTCGTCCAGGTTCCTGCCCGGCTGGAACTCGCTGGCCGCGCTGCAGGCGCACCTGCAGTTGTGGAAGCAGGGCCTGCTGAACGTGCTCGGCAACGGGCAGTGGAAGCTGTCGCTGGCCTCCTTCATCGGCTGGGGACCGGAGCTGCGCCCTGCCCTGCTGCAGGAACAGCTGGTGAAATGGGGCTCGAACGTGCCGCGCATGACGCTCGGCGCCGGGCAATGGTGGCGCCTGCTGAGCTCAGCTTTCGTGCACGGCAACCTGCTGCACCTGGCGATGAACATGTTCGCGCTGTGGCAGGCCGGCCAGCTGGTCGAGCGCATCTTCGGCAGCCTGCGCTTTGCCGGCCTGTACCTGCTGGCCGGCCTCGGCGGCAGCCTGGGCAGCCTGCTGTGGGGCTTGCTGACGCATCATCCGGTGAACAGCGTCGGCGCCTCGGGAGCGATCTTCGGCATCATCGGCGGCCTGTTCGCCTTCATCGGCCGCGAGCACAGCGGCGTGCCGCCGACCGTGGTGCGCGACCTGCGCAGTTCGATCGCGCCTTTCCTGCTGTTCAATATCGGCGCCGGCTTCCTGTATCCGCACACCGACAACGCGGCCCACATCGGCGGCCTGGCCGGCGGCTGGCTGGCCGGCCACCTGCTGGCGCGCTCGCTGCACGTGCCGGCGCAGCGCGCGGCTTGACGCAAGGCTAGGACGCCAGGCGCTTGCTCAGACGCTTCGATTCGTACATATCCTGGTCGGCCAGGTGGACCAGTTCCGCGGCGCCGGCGGCGTCGCGCGGCGCCAGCGCCACGCCGATGCTGGCCGACACGCGCAGCAGGTGGCCGCCGACCTCCACCGGCTCGGCGATGGCCGCGCACAGGGCGGCGCTCATCCGGCGCACCACGAGCTCGCCGTTGACGTCGGCCAGCGGCGCCGCGACCACGAACTCGTCGCCGCCCAGGCGCGCCGCCAGGTCGGACACGCGGATCGCGCCGCGGATGCGCTCGGCGACCGCGGTCAGCACCTGGTCGCCGGCGGCGTGGCCGTAACGGTCGTTGACGGGCTTGAAGCCGTCCAGGTCCAGGAACAGCACCGCCACCGCGGCCGTTCCCTGGCGCGTCGCCAGCATCTCGTCCAGTCCGCGCAGGAAGCGCACCCGGTTGGGCAGCCCGGTCAGGACGTCATGCTCGGAGCGGTGCTGGCTCTGGCGCTTGGCCTCCCCTTCGCGCTCGAGGTCGTGCGCCAGCGCGTGCTTCAGCAGGAAAGCCTGGCGCGAAAAGCGCTCGCGCAAGACCAGCGACACGATCCCGATCAGGTTGGCGGAAACGAGAAAGAAGCAGTTCTGCGCCAGCAGCGGCCAATGCCCGCCGCTGCCCATCCCCTGCGCGTACAGGGCCACTACCGCATAACTGGCGACCACGAGGGCGCCGGTGAGGGCCGCATGCAGGGACGGCAGATAGGTCCAGGCATACAGGGCCATCGACACGATCAGCAGGCCGGCGTAATACGTGCTCCAGGCAAGGTCGGTCGGGCTCGACTGCACGATGATGGCGTCGATGCCCGCCGCCCAGGCGAGCGAGATCATCGGCATGCAGAGCGTGTACCGGCGCAGGAAGACCGCGGGCCGCAGGCGCACGCCCACCGTGACCGCCATCGTCCCCAGGATCATGATGGCGCGCACCGTCCAGGCGCCGGTCACATTGCTCGGCAGGACGACGGCGTCGAGGAAGCCGAAGCACAGGAACAGCACGCAACACAAGGTGCTGGCGACATAGAAGATGCGCAGCTTGTCGCCGGCCAGGTCGGCCTGGTAGGCATCTTCGAGCGCGGGGGAAAACGGCTCGGGCGTAACGGAAGGCTGGATGAATCGGAACACGGAGAAGGCATAACCCGGATAAAAGGGATATGCAAGCCTACCGTATGGCGAACTGACAAGCTATCTCGAGTAGTGCGGATGTTACTTTTGGAACACAAAGATTATCGTCTTGCCATGAAAATCCTGCGACCGTGTTGCAAATCGCAGACGGGCGCAAATTTCGCGTATGCTCGCAAAAACTTTTCCTGACGATCATGATAGACGACTTCATCGGCATCTACGACCAGGTCCTTGGCGCCGAGCAGTGCGCGCGCATCATCGAACGCTTCGAGACCAGCGGCAAGCTCGTGCGCGGCCGCACCGGCAACGGCGTGGACGTGGCGAAGAAGGACAGCTGGGACCTCACCCTCACCCAGTATCCGGAGTGGCAGGACGTCGCCGGCCTGATGGCGTCGGCGCTGCGGCGCCACCTGGCGCAGTACGTGGACCGCTACCGCGCGCTGGTGCTGGGCGCGCTGGCGCCGATGGTCGCGCACCCGTCCACCGGGCAGCCGGTTGCGCTCTCGCTCGACAACTTCGACGAATGCGGCCGTCCCCACCTCGATGCGCTGGTACAGGCGATGTACCGCTGCGGCCCGATCAACCTGCAGAAGTACCTGCGCGGCAGCGGCGGCTACCACCACTGGCATTCCGAGATCTATCCGCAGAACGCCAGCTGCGAGACCCTGCACCGGGTGCTGCTGTTCCAGTTCTACCTGAACGACGTCGAAGAAGGCGGCGAGACGGAGTTCCTGTACCAGGGCAGGAAAGTAAAAGCAAAAGAGGGACGGCTGGTCATCGCCCCGGCCGGCTTCACGCATACCCACAAGGGCCACGTGTCGCACAGCGGCGACAAGTACGTGGCGACCTCGTGGATCCTGTATCGGCGCGCGGAAGAGCTGTTCGGACAGCGCTGATCAGCTTCCCGCCATGGACGCGCCACTGTCCGCCGCCGGTCTCGGCTGGCGGAAGAATACCCGGACCTGCCAGGCGATGAACAGGCCGACAATGGCGAGCAGGGTGGCGCTGATCGGCCGGGTGTAAAAAGCGTGAAAGCTCCCGCGGCCGAGCATCATCGCGCGACGGAAGTTTTCTTCCAACATGGGACCGAGGATAAAACCCAGCATCAGCGGTGCCGCCTCGAGGCCGAGGCGCATGAACAGGTAGCCGCAGGCGCCGAAAAACGCGGTGATGTAGATATCGTCCAGGCTGTTGTTGATGCTGTATGTGCCGACGCAGCAGAAAAACAGGATCGCCGGGAACAGCACATTGAAGGGGATCTTGAAGATCGACAGCCAGTAGCGTACCAGCGGCACGTTCAGCACCACCAGGAAAATGCTGCCCACCCACATGCTGGCGACCAGTCCCCAGAACAGCTCGGGATGGTCCGGAATCATGGTCGGACCGGGCTGGACGCCCTTGATGATGAAGGCGCCCATCATGAGGGCCATGACCGCATTCTCGGGAATGCCGATGGCCATCAGCGGAATGAAGCTGGTGCGTGCGGCCGCTTCGTCGGCCGCGGCCTGCCCCGCGACGCCCTCGATCGCGCCGTGGCCGATTTCATGCCTGTATTTGCTGAAACGCTTGTCGAGCGCATAGGCCATGAATTGCGCGATCGTCGGTCCGCCGCCGGGCAACAGGCCCAGCACCGAGCCCGCTGCACTGCCGCGCAAGGCGCTTGGAATGATGCGCTTGAATTCGGGCCAGCTCGGCATTAACTTGATCGTGCCGTTGAATGGGGTGTATTGGTTGCCCCTGTCGAGATTTTTGACGACCTCGACAATGCCGAAGCAGCCGAGCGCAATACTGATCAGGTTGACCCCATCGGTCAGGAACGGCAGGTCCATGGTGAAGCGCGTGGTGCCGGTGTTCACATCCGTGCCGATCGTGCCGAGCAGGACGCCGATGAGCGTCATCGCCAGGCCGTTGAGCAGATTGCCCGTGGTAACGAAACTCACGCACAGGAAGCCGAACAGCATCAGCGCGCAGTAGTCGGCCGGGCCGAATTTGAACGCCAGCTCGCCCAATACCGGCGCCAGCGTGGACAGGACCACGATCGCCACGGTGCCGCCGATGAAGCTCGAAATACCGGCAGTGAACAAAGCCAGCCCGGTCTTGCCGTTCAGCGTCATCTGGTAGCCGTCGATGCAGGCCACGATACTGCTTGCATGCGGAATCTTCATGGTAATGGCGCTGACGCTATCGCCATATTGGGCGCCGTAGTAAATCCCGGCGAGCATGATCAGCGAGCCATCCGCCGGAATTGAATAGGTCAGCGGCAGCAGCAGGCTGATGGTGGACAAGGGACCGAGTCCCGGCAACATGCCGATCAGGGTGCCGACGATGCAGCCGATGGCGCAGTACATCAGGTTCTGCATGGTCAGTGCAGTCTCGAAGCCGAACGCGAGGTTGTGCAGGATATCCATCAGAACAGGGGCAGGTTCAAGCCGAGCAGGTTACGGAACATGAAGGCGAACGCGATCAGGCCGGCCGCGATCTTGATATTCCGTGCGACGGAATACGTGGTCGCACCGAAGCCGACGACAAACACCAGGAACACGATGGCGGCGATCATGTTCAGGTAATGCGAAATCGCCGCGAAACCGCACAGGCCCAGCAGGACCAGGGCGATGTTTTTTACCTTGCGGTCGATGGGTTCGGGTTTCACGAAACGCGAACGCACGACCGTGAGCACGCCGATCAGGAACAACAGGCTCCCTATCAGCAGAGGGAATAATCCGGGCCCGGCATTACTGAAGTCGCCGACACGATGCCGGAGCGCCGCTATACCGAAGACAAGGGAAATCGCCATCAGGCACAGTCCCCTTGCCAAGTTTGAGTTGTTCACCGCCGTCTCCCGCTTCTTATCATTTTGATGTCATGGCCGACGCGCTTTCCCGCGCTTTCCTGCCTGCCGGCGCGTCGGCGCAACCGGCAGGCAGGCATCGCCGTGCTTACTCGACGCGGCCGATCTTCTGCACCGCTTCCTTCAGCTTTTTGGATTCGCTTGCGATATAGCTTTGAAAGTCCGGCGTGTCCAGGTACTCGATCGGGCTGCCGGCCTGGGAGATGGTCTGCCGCACCTGGGGATCGTTGGCGGCGACGCGCGCCGCCTCGCGCAGTTTCGCCACCACCGGTTCCGGCGTGTCGCTCGGCACGAACAGTCCGGACCATTGCGCGAATTCGACCGGGAACCCTGCCTCCGTCAGGCTTGGCACACCCGGCAAGGCGGCCAGCGGCTCCTTGCCCCAATGCGCCAGCGCCCGCAGCTTGCCGGCCTTGATCTGTTGCGCCACGCTGGCCGGCCCCGTCGAGATCGCGTCCACCTGCCCGCCCAGCAGGGCCAGCACCGCCGGTCCCGCTCCCGTGAACGGTACGTGGAGCAGCTTGATCTTTGCGTTCGATTCCAGCATTTCCATCGGCACGTGCATGGTGCCGTAATTGCCCGACGAGCTATAGCTGTATGCGCCCGGCTTGCTGCGCGCCGCGGTGACGAAATCGCCCACGGTTTTCCAGGGACTGTCCGCACGCACGACCAGCACCGTCGGATCGGCGGTGAAGCGGGCAACCGGTTTCAGTTGCGCCATCTGGTACAGCGGTTTGCGCCCGGTGATCTTGTCGGCTTCCGGAATGATGGCGATCGAGGACAGCGCCATCAATACCGTATAGCCGTCGGGCTTGGCCCGCGCCACCTGCCCCATGCCGATCGCGCCGCCGGCGCCGCCCTTGTTTTCGACGATGACGGTCTGCTTGAGATAGCGTCCCATCGCTTGCGCCACCGGGCGCGCAACGGTATCGGCCACCCCGCCCGGCGGAAAAGGCACGACCATCGTGACCATCTTGGCGGGCCAGGCGTCGTCGGCATACGCCACGCCCGACATGGCGGTCCACAGGATGCCTGCAACAACAATCGACGTTCTCAAAAATGGAATTTTCATAATCTCACACGATGCTGTTATTGAGCGTCCCGATACCTTCGATCGAGATCCGTACCTCGTCCCCGGCTTTCAGGAATTTCGGCGGATTGAAGCCGATGCCGACGCCGACCGGCGTGCCGGTGACGATGATGTCGCCCGGTTTCAGTTCGATGCCGGCGGAGATGGTTTCGATCAGCGTGGGAATGTCGAAGATCAGGTCCGCCGTATTCGCATCCTGGCGCAGTTCGCCATTGACCCAGCACTGGATCCGGATATTCTGCGGATCGATCGCATCGGCGGTCACGATCCATGGCCCCATCGGGCAGAAGGTATCCAGCGATTTACCGAGAAACCATTGGCCATGCTTCTTTTGGAGGTCGCGCGCGGTCACATCGTTGACGATGGTGTAGCCCCATACGTGGGCATAGGCATCCGCCTTGTCGATGCCGCGGCCGCCTTTGCCGATGATCACGGCGAGTTCCGCCTCGTAATCCATCTGCTGCGTCACTTCGGGATGGGAATGGACATCCGCACCGGTGCCGACGATGGTGCTCGCCGGCTTGGTGAAAACGTTCGGGGCCGTCGGCACGACCTGGGCCGACGAATCGAAGCCGGACCCGCTGAATTCCTTGGCGTGCTCGTGGTAGTTTTTACCGACCAAAAAGAGATTGCGCACCGTCCTCTGCATCGGCGCCAGCAGGCGGCGTCCGGCCAGCGGCTGTCCCGGGCCGGCTGTTTTCAGCATGCTGGCGGGGGCGGATACCGCCTCGACCAGGTCCAGCATATCGCCTTCGAATCCGGGCAGGATATCCTCGACATGCCAGTAATTCTCACCAGTGTCGTCGACGATGACGACACGCGTTTTCGAGTCCACTTCGATGGTGGCAATGCGCATTCTTTGTCCCTTATTGGTTTTAATTGGTTTTACTGCAGTAACCAAATTACGCCAATGTTGCGCTGGAGTCAACAATCAAGGCGGCTTTTTGTCCGGGTGTGGCGCCACCGATAATGGGAGCTCAATTGGTCTATAATGCGAACCAATTACACCATGAAGAATGCCAATCGATGAAAAACCCGAACGGGGCCGCGACATTGCGTGCAGAGCTGCTGGCAAATGTCGGCTCGGGGCACTGGAAAGCCGGAGAAAAGCTTCCCACTGAGCGGGAGCTGTGTGCGAGCTACGGGATCGGCCGTGGCGCGGTCCGCCGCATCCTCGCCGAAGCCAAGGAGCGCGGCCTGATCACGCAAACGGTGGGCAGCGGCACCTTTGTCGCCAAGGACGCCAGCGCGCTGGTACGGTCGACCGAAATGCAGGCGCAGGAGCTGCACATCAGTCCGGCCGAGCTGATGGAAGCACGGATGGTGATCGAACCGATGATCGCGAACCTGGTCGTGCGCAATGCGACCAGTGCGGATTTCCTGCGCATGGAAGAGTGCTGCACGCACGCCGAAAACGCCGGCTCCATGGAACAGTTCGAGGTATGGGATGGCGCCTTGCACCAGGCGATTGCCGATGCCACCCATAACAACCTGATCAAGAGCGTGTTCCAGCTGATGAGCAAGGCGCGCGAACAGGGCGAATGGGGCTCGCTGAAAATGAAGAGTCTCACGCCCGAGCGGCGCCATGCCTACCAGCAGGAGCATCGCGCCCTGGTCGACGCGCTGAAGGACCGCGACGAGGAACGGGCCAGGCTTCTCACCACCGAGCATCTGGTGCGCATCCGCCACAACCTGCTCGGCTACTAGCGCACCCAGGCAGGCTAGCCCGGCTCCACTTCCCTCAGCGCCTGCAGCGCCATCGCGTAGATGCCCTCGTAGGACTTGGCGGCGGCGATGAAGCGGCCGTTGTGGCAGAAGCCGGCGTCCGGCACGCCGGTAACGGCGGCCAGTTCGGCGTCGCGCAGGCCGGCCCAGGAAGCCGGCAGGTCGGCGCGCGCCTCGAAGGTGTCGGCGGTGGCCGGCACCGTGTGCAGCATGTAGCGCTGCTCGCCGAGGTTATGGCTGATGACGAACAGGACCTTCGGCATTTCCTTGCGCACCACCGAGCTCCAGGGCAGCGCGCTGTTCTTCAGGTACAGCAGGCGCCCGCCTTCCAGCGCCTCGGCCTGGCGCACCTGCTCCAGCGCCAGCATGGCGCCGACGCGGTACTTGACGGCGTTCGCCATCACGTCGATCAGGAAGTCCATCGCGCGGCGGAACTGGTCCAGGCGGTGAGCGTCGGCGGCCTCGCCATAGCCCAGGCGCTCTTCGTCCAGCCAGTTCGGGTTGTAGCCCGAGACCACCGCCGACATGCCGTAGCCGCCGGGCGCATTCTTGGCGGCGCCGACGTCGGACAGGTCGAGGTACTGCACGATGTCCGCATCGATGGCGTAGGCGATCTGCTGGGCCGTGTCCTCGCTCAGCTGCGCGCCGGTGTGCGCCGCTGCCAGCGCGGCGACGCAGCGGCCGCCGTATTCGCGCCATACCAGGCCGGCGCTGGCATACGGCACGCCGCTTTGACGGGCTCCGCTGAAGCCTTTCTGGTGATGGTCGAAGCGGCCGCTGGCCGGGTCCCAGACGCCGCCGACGTCGATCACGATATCGGCGCTGTCGATGATGGCGGGGTCGCGCGTGCGCACCAGCGCCGCCTCGGGGTGCAGCACCTTGATGACGGCGACGGCCCAGGCGTCATCCGCGTGGAATTTGCCGCCGTGGGTGACGATCAGCATGGCCGCGCCGCTCAGTTGTTCACGACCAGGCGCGGCTCGCCGACGCCGAAACGCTCGCGAATCGACTTGCCGATGCCGTGCGCGTCCAGGCCGACGGACGCCAGCAGCACGCCCGGGTCGCCGTGGTCGATGAAGCGGTCCGGCAGGCCCAGGATCAGCAGTGGCTTGACGAGGCCTTCCGCCGCCAGGGTTTCGGCGACGGCGGAACCGGCGCCGCCCATGGTGCAGCCCTCCTCCACCGTCACCAGGTAGTCGTGGTCCCTGGCCAGGCGCTTCACCAGTTCGACGTCGAGCGGCTTCACGAAGCGCATGTCGGCGACGGTCGCGTTCAAGCCTTCGGCCGCCTTCAGGCTGGGGGCGACCATCGAGCCGAAGGCCAGGATGGCGACGCCCTTGCCTTCGCGTTTCACCACGCCCTTGCCGATCTCGATCGACGTCAGCTCCTGCTGGATGACTGCGCCGACGCCGGCGCCGCGCGGATAGCGCACCGCCGCCGGGCCCGGGTAGTGGTAGGCCGTGGTCAGCATCTGGCGGCATTCGTTCTCGTCGGACGGCGCCATCACGACCATGTTCGGGATGCAGCGCAGGTAGGCCATGTCGTAGTTGCCGGCGTGGGTCGCACCGTCGGCGCCGACCAGGCCGGCGCGGTCCAGGGCGAAGGTCACGTCCAGGTTCTGCAGCGCCACGTCGTGGATCAGCTGGTCGTAGCCGCGCTGCAGGAAGGTGGAGTAGATCGCCAGCACCGGCTTGACGCCTTCGGTCGCCATGCCGGCGGCAAAGGTGACGGAATGCTGCTCGGCGATGCCGACGTCGAAGTAGCGCTCCGGGTACTGCTGGTGGAAGCGCACCATGCCCGAGCCTTCACGCATCGCCGGCGTGATGCCGACCAGGCGCTTGTCGCTTGCAGCCATGTCGCACAGCCAGTTGCCGAATACCTCGGTGTAGGTGATCTTGGCCGGTGCGGTGGCCGGCTTGATGCCCTCGCTCGGGTTGAACTTGCCGGTGCCGTGGTACAGGATCGGTTCGGCCTCGGCCAGCTTGTAGCCCTGCCCCTTCTTGGTCACCACGTGCAGGAACTGCGGTCCCTTCAGCTTGCGGATGTTTTCCAGGGTCGGGATCAGCGAATCGAGGTCGTGGCCGTCGATCGGGCCGATGTAGTTGAAGCCGAACTCCTCGAACATCGTGGCCGGGACCACCATGCCCTTCGCGTGCTCTTCCAGCTTCTTGGCCAGTTCCAGCATCGGGGCCGGCAGCACGCTCTTGCCGACGTTCTTGGCGGCGGCGTAGAACTGGCCCGACATCAGGCGCGCCAGGTAGCGGTTCAGCGCGCCCACCGGCGGCGAGATCGACATGTCGTTGTCGTTCAGGACCACCAGCAGGTCGCAATCGTCCTCGACGCCGGCATTGTTCAGGGCCTCGAACGCCATGCCGGCCGTCATCGAGCCATCGCCGATCACGGCGATCGCCTTGCGCTTCTCGCCTTTCAGCTTGGCCGCCTGCGCCATGCCCAGCGCGGCCGAGATCGAGGTCGACGAGTGGGCGGTGCCGAAGGTGTCGTACTCGCTCTCGTCGCGCTTCGGGAAGCCGGACAGGCCGTTGTGCTGGCGCAGCGTCGGCATGCGGCCGCGGCGGCCGGTCAGGATCTTGTGCGAATAGGTCTGGTGGCCGACATCCCACACGATCCGGTCTTCCGGCGTGTTGAACACGTAGTGCAGCGCGATCGTCAGCTCGACGGTGCCGAGGTTGGACGACAGGTGGCCGCCGGTCTTGGATACCGAATCGAGCAGGAACTGGCGCAGTTCGTTTGCCAGCGGGGTGAGCTGGTGGCGCGGGAGCTTGCGCAGGTCCGCCGGGTCGTTGATGGTCTCTAGCAGTTTCATTTAGGCCTTCCGCTGCACGATCAGGTCTGCCAGTTCGCGCAGCCGCAGTGCTTGTTCTCCGAACGGCGCCAGCGCCTCGTGCGCCTGCCGCCGCAGTTGTTCGGCCAGCGCCTTGGACGGCTCCAGCCCCAGAATCGATACGTAAGTCGGTTTGTTCGCCGCCGCATCCTTGCCCGCGGTCTTGCCGAGGGTGGCGGAGTCCGCGGTCGCATCCAGCACGTCGTCGACGACCTGGAAGGCCAGGCCGATCGCACGCGAGTACGCAGCCAGCGCGTCCTGCTCCTGCGGCGCGAGCTCGCGCCCGGCGAGTGCGCCCAGCAGCACCGACACGCGCAGCATGGCGCCGGTCTTGAGCTGGTGCATGCGCTCCAGCTCTTCCAGCGTGAGGCTCAGGCCGACGCTGTCGAGGTCGATCGCCTGGCCGCCGCACATGCCCTTGGTCCCGGCCGCTTCGGCCAGCAGGCGCAGCATCTGCACCTGGCGCCCCGGCGCCACGTCCGTGCCGCCCGCCAGCACTTCGAAGGCCTGGGCCTGCAGCGCGTCGCCGACCAGCAGCGCGGTGGCTTCGTCGTAGGCCACGTGCACGGTCGGCTTGCCGCGCCGGAGCGCGTCGTCGTCCATGCAGGGCATGTCGTCGTGCACCAGCGAATACACGTGGATCATCTCGACCGCGCAGGCCGCGCGCGCGACGGCATCCTCACCGGCGCCGAACAGTTCGCCGGCCGCATAGGCCAGCAGCGGGCGCACGCGCTTGCCGCCGCCCAGCGTGGTATAGCGCATCGCTTCATGCAGCCTGGACGGCACCAGCGTGGGCTCGGGCAGGAAGCGCTCGAGCGCCGCTTCGGTGCGCGCCTGCACGCCTTCCATCCAGGCGCGGAAACCGGGCTGCGGGCTCATGGCCGGGCTGACTGCGGTGCTCATTCCGCGTCCTCGTCGTCGGTGCTGAAGGGCTTGAGCATCTCGCCTTCGAGGACCTTGACCTGCGATTCGACTTTTTCGAGCTGGGCCGCGCAATAGCGCACCAGTTCGGAGCCGCGCGCATAGGCGGCCACCGATGCTTCCAGCGGCAGTTGTCCGCCTTCCATCTGCGTGACGAGCTGTGCCAGCTCGGCCATCGCCTGCTCGAACGACTCCGGAGGTGCCGCGGTGGCGGCCGGCGCTGCGGCGCTCTCCGCGCTTGTTTTATTTGGCATAATGACTTTGATCGGTTCGGGGCTCGACTTGCCTGGCGACATGTGCGATGGCACTTGCACGCGGCGCGACAGTCTAATCGCTTATTGTAAACAATCCTACCCCGGCATGACGGCGCGACTTGTCGCCGACATCTTGCACGCAAAGACACATTTTATCGCAAAGCGTCCACCGATTCATGAAAACGATGCCTGTCAGGCAAGCCGCACCAGCCCATGCGCCAGTTTTGGCGGCAGACGCCAAGTCCGGGAAGCGGCTCCGCATGGTCGGCGTCCATCGCAGGATCAGGCGTCCTCATCCCAAAATGCGACGCACAGCAGGTTTTTCGCCGCTTCCACGTGCCGGACCGAGACCGGATGAGCCTTTACAGGCTATAATCTCCGGTTCTGTCTCCGAAATACCGTATTCCGTTCTTTAAAAATCGGTTCTCGGATTCTTTCTCTTCTTTGGCTGAAATTTGTGTAAAGGGGGGTTGGGATGTCCGATCTGGCTACCCACGCCAAGCTGGCTCGCTCGTGCGCGCAGCTTCCGGTAGATGTCTACTTCGACCAAGCGCTGTTGCAGCGCGAAATGCAGCACCTGTTCCTGAAGGGCCCCCGCTACGTCGGGCATGAATTGATGGTTCCCGAGCAGGGCGATTTCGCGACCCTGCGATCGGAGAACGAAGGCCGCATGCTGGTGCGTAATGCGCAAGGCATCGAACTGATGTCCAACGTCTGCCGTCATCGCCAGGCGCTGATGTTCAATGGCCGCGGCAATGCCAGCAATATCGTCTGTCCCCTGCACCGCTGGACCTACGACCTGAAGGGCGAACTGATCGGCGCGCCGCATTTCGCCGACACGCCCTGCCTGAACCTGTCGAAGACGCCGCTGCAGAACTGGAACGGCCTGCTGTTCGAACAGAACGGCTACGACGTGATGGACAAGCTGGGCAAGCTGTCGGTGACGAAAGACCTCGACTTCTCGGGCTATATGTTCGATCACGTCGAAGTCCACGAGTGCGACTACAACTGGAAGACCTTCATCGAGGTCTACCTGGAGGACTACCACGTCGAGCCCTTCCATCCGGGCCTGGGCAACTTCGTCAGCTGCGATGACCTGCGCTGGGAATTCGGCACCGACTACAGCGTCCAGACTGTCGGCGTGCACCGCGGCCTGCAGAAGTCCGGCTCGCCGGCCTACCGCAAGTGGCAGGAACAGGTCCTGAAGTTCAACAACGGACAAGCGCCGAAATATGGCGCGATCTGGCTGACGCTGTATCCGAACATCATGGTCGAGTGGTATCCGAACGTGCTGGTGGTGTCGACCCTGTGGCCGATGGGCCCGCAGAAGACCCGCAACGTGGTCGAGTTCTACTACCCCGAGGAGTTCGTGCTGTTCGAACGCGAGTTCGTCGAGGCCGAACGGGCGGCCTACATGGAAACCTGCGTCGAGGACGACGAGATCGCCCTGCGCATGGACGCCGGCCGCAAGATCCTGCTGGACCGTGGCGTCAACGAGGTCGGGCCCTACCAGTCACCGATGGAAGACGGCATGCAGCACTTCCATGAGTGGTATCGCAGCAAGTTGGAAAATATTTAATGCCAGCTTTGTGGATGCTGTTCGCCAGCTTCGCGTTCGCCGCCATGGGCGCGGGCGTGAAGCTGGCGTCGTCGTTTTATTCGACCTCCGAAATCGTGATGTACCGGGGCCTGGTCGGCACCGTGATCCTGTTCCTGACGGTGCAGCTGCAGGGCGGCAGCTTCAGGACCAGGTTCCCGAAGGAGCACCTGATCCGCAGCCTGGTCGGCGTGACGTCGCTGTGGATGTGGTTCTACGCGATCGGCAAGCTGCCGCTCGCCACCGCCGTCACCCTCAACTACATGGCGCCGATCTGGATCGCCACCTACATGTTCTTCCTTGGCTGGTGGCATGCGAAGGGCTCGACCGAATGGCCGCTGGTGATGGCGATCGGCATGAGCTTCGTCGGCGTGACCCTGGTGCTGCGCCCGGCGGTCGAGATGAACCAGTGGATGGGCGGCGCGATCGGCCTGCTGTCCTCGGTCATCTCCGCGATGGCCTATATGCAGGTGCGACACCTGGGCCAGATGGGCGAACCCGAATACCGCGTGGTGTTCTTCTTTTCGCTGACCACGACCATCGCCGGCTTCATCGGCACCCTGTTCGAGAACGGCCCCGCCACGCCCTTCCACGCGCACACCTGGCACAGCGGCCTGCTGCTGCTGGCGATCGGCGTTCCCGCCCTGCTCGCCCAGATGGCGATGACGCGCGCCTACCGCCTCGGCAAGGTGCTGGTGGTGGCCAACCTGCAGTACACCGGCATCATCTTCTCCAGCCTGTGGGGGATGCTGCTGTGGGGCGACGTGTTCGACTGGCACGTGTGGCTGGGGATGGGCGTGATCCTGGCCTCCGGCATCGCCGCGACGTTCTACAATACCAAGCGCACGGCGCGCGGCGCCGTCGTCGAGGAAACCGATCCCATCGCCAGCGAACTGTAAGGAGAAGCCTGTGTACACGACCCTGATCGACCCCGCCGCCCTGGCCGCCCATACCGACGACGCCGACTGGCTGATCGTCGACTGCCGCCACGACCTGGTGAACCTGGCTGCCGGGCGCGACGCCTATGCGGGCGGCCACCTGCCGAACGCGGTCTTCGCCGACATCGAGCACGAGCTCTCCGGCACCAAGCGCGACGCCGGCGGCGCCTTCCGCGGCCGCCATCCGCTGCCGGAGAAGGACGCCTTCGTCGAGCTGCTGCGTGCCTGGGGCGTGAACGATGCCACGCAGGTCGTGGCCTACGACGCGCACGGCGGCATGTTCGCGGCCCGCCTGTGGTGGATGCTGCGCTGGGTCGGACACGAAGCGGTGGCGGTGCTGGACGGCGGCCTGCCGGCCTGGCAGTCGGCCGGGCTGCCGGTATCGATCGACGCGCCTGCCCCGCGCGCGCGCGGCACGATCGCCGCACGCGCGCCGCTGGTGACGTCCGTGGACGTCAATACGGTCCTGCACAACGTGGAACATGGCGGCCGCACGGTGGTCGACGCGCGCGCGCCGGACCGCTTCCGCGGCGAGAACGAGACCATCGACCCGGTCGGCGGCCACATCCCTGGCGCGAAGAACCGCTTCTTCAAGGACAACCTGCAGCCCGACGGCCGCTTCAAGGCGCCGGATCAGCTGAAGGCCGAGCTGGGGGCGGCGGTGGGCGACCCGCAAAACGCCATCATGCAGTGCGGCTCCGGCGTCACGGCCTGCCACAACCTGCTGGCGCTGGAAGTGGCCGGCATGCCGGGCGCGGCCCTGTATCCGGGTTCGTGGAGCGAATGGAGCGCCGACGCGGCGCGGCCGGTGGCGACGGGTGCCCAGTGAGACTCAGTGAGACTCAGTGACTGAAATCGTAGGGCGCCGGCAGGAAGTCCGCCAGCGTAAATACGACGACCGACAGCACCAGCACGCAGAGTACATAGCCGAACCGGATCGGCTTTTCGCGCAGCGCCACAACCAATTGATTGACCAGCCTTGCCATGCTTCCTCCATGTAGGGATGGCCCAGCATAGGCTGCAAGCGCAAGTTTCGTCAATGCCCGTGCGTCAGGAACAGCACGATCACCACGCCGAGACCGATCAACAGCACCTGGGGAATCGACTCGCGCACGGTGGCGCGGCGCTGCATCTGCGGCATCAGGTCGCTCACGGCGATGTAGATGAAGCCGGAGGAAGCGAATACCAGCACGTAGGGAATCAGGCCGCTGGCCCGGTCCAGGGTGTAGTAGCCGAGCAGGCCGCCGACCACGGCGAGCAGGCTGCACAAGAGGTTGAAGACATAGGCGCGGGTACGCGAAAAACCCGCGTTCAGCAGCACGATGAAGTCCCCGATCTCCTGCGGGATCTCGTGGGCGATGATGGCGACGCCGGTCACGATACCCAACTGCGGGTTGGCGAGGAAGGCCGCCGCGATCAGGATCCCGTCGGTGAAGTTGTGCATGCCGTCGCCGATCAGGATCATCCATCCAGCCTTGCCCGCCTGGTGCGCGTCATGCCCGTGATGGTGATGGTGGCCGTCGCCCTCGTGGTGGTGCGAATGGCGCAGCAGCGCTACCTTCTCCAGCAGGAAGAAGGCCAGCAGCCCGCCCAGCAGGGTCCCGAACAGGGCGCGCGGGTCGACATGCGATTCGAAGGCTTCCGGCAGCGCATGCAGCAGCGAGGTCGCGAGCATGATGCCGACCGACAGGCTGACCATGCGCTCGACGACTTTCGAGAGCACGGTAAACGAAAACACCGCAGCAGCCGTGATGCTGACGACGCCTGCCAGTCCAGTCGCCAGCAGGATGGAAATGAGAACGGGATCGATCGTGAAGCCTCTTGTTATTCTTGGTTCGCGCGGATGGCGCGCAAGCCGGGCATTGTACCGCGCCCGGCTTGCCTACGTGGGGCGTGCGCGATCAGGCCACGCCGTGCTGCCGGAACCAGGCCAGCGCGCGCGTCCATCCATCCTTCGCATCCTTCTCGTCGTAGCTCGGACGGTAGTCGGCATGGAAGGCATGGCCGGCGTCCGGATAGACCACGAATTGCGAGCCGCTCGCGCCCTGCGCGAGCGCGGCCTCCATCTTCTCGACGGTGTCGAGCGGAATGCCGGTGTCCTTGCCGCCGTACAGGCCGAGCACCGGCACCGTCAGGCCGGCGGCGATATCGACCGGGTGCTTCGGCGTATTCGCGGTCGCCTCGCCCGCCAGGCGGCCGTACCAGGCCACGCCGGCCTTGACCTCCGGGTTGTGGGCCGCGTACATCCAGGTGGCCCGTCCGCCCCAGCAGAAGCCGGTGACGCCCAGCCGGCCGGTATCGCCGCCGTTCTCCGCGGCCCAGGCCACGCAGGCGTCGAGGTCGGCCATTACCTGGGCGTCCGGGGTCTTCGAGATGATGTCCTTCAGCAGCGTGGGGATGTCGGCGATCGTCGACGGATCGCCCTGGCGCACGAACAGGTCCGGCGCCAGCGCCAGGTAGCCCTGCTTCGCGAAGCGGCGCGCGACGTCGGCGATGTGCTCGTGCACGCCGAAGATCTCGGAGATCACCAGGATCACCGGCAGCGTCGACTTGCCCTCGGGCCGGGCATGATAGACGGGGAAGGCCTGGCCGTTCACGGTCAGGCTGACGGTGCCCGCATCCAGGCCCGCGGTATCGGTCGTGATCACGGACCGGGCCGCGACCGGCAGCGTGGCGGCGGCGAAGCCGGCGCGGTCCTGGTCTCGTACGGTGTCGTTCATGTGCAATCCTCCGGTCGGGGTAACAAAGGACCGCTATCTTAGCAGTGGGCGCCTGGTTGCGCCGACGCGACTCAGCCGCGCACGCGTGCGCCTGCCGGTCACAAGCCGATGGATACTGCAGGGGCCGCCATGGCGCTGCGCCGACGCGGCTTGATGGGGAGAACAAGATGAACCCACGCACAGTCGGCGGCCTGGCCGCCCTCTTCCTTGCCACCGCCCTGCCCGCGACCGCGGCGACCGGCCCCGCGACCGCTTCCGCGACGATCGGCAACTTCAGCTACCGATTGATCGACCTGACGCCGAACGACGGCCAGACGCCTTCGCTCAGGCTGGGTACCTGGTCGAGCGACCCTTTTGCGATCATCTTCAGCGATACCGCCTACAGGAACCAGCTCGTCCAGCATTTCCGTCATGACGACGGGGACGTCAGTGTGCAATTCGGAGACGATGTGGCCAGCGCCGGCATGACGCTGCAGAACGGGCATGCCGCGGTCGGGATCGGCGACCGCTCGGGACGCGCCGAAGCGTCCAGCTTCGCCTATTTCGACCTGTCGCCGAATACCCGGCTGGAGTTCCTGGCCTACGCCACAGGCAGCACCGCCGTGGGTGCCGGCGAGCAGGCCTACGCCGACGCCGGCCTCTCCGGCAAGCGCTTCGCCGGCTCGGCGACCCCGGAAACCGACATCTATGACATGCTGTTCACGAACCAGCCGGGATCGCGGGAGCGTTGGGTCGAAGTCGACGTCACCAGCGGTGCGGATCCGGTCAGCGGCTATATGACGGTCGTCGCCCGGGCCGGGGCCAGCAGTCTCGCACCGCCGACGACGCCGGTCCCGGAACCGGCGCACGCCGCCATGCTGCTCGCAGGACTGCTGCTCCTGCTGCCCCGCCTCAGGCCCGGATTCAGGGCGCCAGCGTGAAGTCGACCTTGGTCGCGTTGGCGGCCGAGATGTCGACCGCGTCGATCGGCTTGGCCGTGTAGCCGGTGCCGGAAGCCTCGACACGGTACTTGCCCACGTCCGGCTGCACGGTGGTGCCGGAAGCGAACACCCGCGGCAGGCCGGCGATCGTACAGGCGCCCTCGCGATCTCGGCGCCTGCGTACCCGACGGTGCCGGTCGGGTATGGTGCATTCAACATACATTCCGTAAGGCAATCATTATGTTGACGCAGCGTGTCCATGACTTCCGGCATAAGACAGGATGCAACATTACTGATGCTTATTGAACGTTGTAAGGGAGCGACTGGCGGCAGGTAATGGCGTGCCAGGCTTGGCTGGGACCGGATTCCGGCGCAGGATGATTGCTGAAGGATGCAGTTTCTACCAGCGGAGGAAGTCATGCGCATCGTCCCATCCCTCGTCGCCGCCCTGCTTGCCATCGGGAGCGGCACCGCCTTTGCCGCCACGGTCACGGTGTCCGGTTCGGTCACCAACTTCCGGTATCAGCTGATCGACCTTACGCCCAACGACGGCGTAAGCCCGTCGATCCAGTTCAACTGGGGTCTATCGCCGAAGGGCGCACTGTACACGCAGCCCGACTGGACCCGCCTGTACGCGGCAAACGACAACCGGGACGCCCAACCCGTCAACCTGACCATGGGCGGCAGTACGCTCAGCGGCCAGGTCACGCTGGATGCGGTGACCCTCGACATGCGCATCGTGGCGGGATCGGGAGAGGCATACATGGAGAACCTCGGCTTCTATACGCTTTCGCCGAATACCCGCGTCATCTTTTCTGCCGACGCGACCATCGCGAAATCGGTCGAGCCGGGCGGATTCGGCGCCGGCTGGGCGGGCCTGGCGGGTATGATCGACCCGGTACCAGGCGAAGTTCCCATCAGTTTTACGGGCGGCGCGCTCGAAGCCGGCGACCGCCCGGCCAGCGGGCTTGTCTCGGTCAGCGGCGAGAGCGGCGCGCAGAGCGCCAGCGGCGCCATGTTCATCACAGTATATGGACGTGCATCGAGCGCCTTCACATCGCCGGTCCCGGAGCCGTCGGCGGCATCGATGTGCGTGGCCGGGCTGGCGCTGCTGGCTGGCCTGGCCCGGCGGCGCGGTGGCAGGACGCCCAGGCGCTAGTACACCCCCGGGCCCGATCCGTGGAGGCGCATACTCGATGCGCGCAGGCGCATACTCAATGCGCCTGCTCCCAATTGGGTCCGACTCCGGTCTCGGCCACCAGCGGCACCTTCAGCGTCGCGACGCCGGCCATCAGCTCCGGCAGCTTCTGCTTGACCAGCTCCAGCTCGGCTTCCGGCACGTCCAGCACCAGTTCGTCGTGCACCTGCATGATCATGCGGGTGGCGAGGTTTTCCTTCTCGATCCAGTCCTGCACCGCGATCATGGCCAGCTTGATCAGGTCGGCGGCCGTGCCCTGCATCGGCGCGTTGATCGCCGCGCGTTCGGCGCCGGCGCGGCGCGGGCCGTTCGGCGAGTTGATCTCCGGCAGCCACAGGCGGCGTCCGAACACGGTCTCGACGTAGCCGCGCGCCTTGGCCTGCAGGCGGGTCTCGTCCATGTACTGCTTGACGCCGGCGAAGCGGGCGAAGTAGCGCTCGATGTAGTTGCCGGCGGCGCCGCGCTCGATGCCGAGGTTCTGCGCCAGGCCGAAGGCGCTCATCCCGTAGATCAGGCCGAAGTTGATGACCTTGGCGTAGCGGCGCTGTTCGCTCTCGACCTCTTCCGGCGCGATGCCGAAGATCTCGGCGGCGGTGGCGCGGTGGATGTCCTCGCCTTGCGCGAAGGCGCGCAGCATCGCTTCGTCGCCGGAGATGTGGGCCATGATGCGCAGCTCGATCTGCGAATAGTCGGCCGACACGATCACGCTGCCCGGCCTGGCGATGAAGGCTTCGCGGATGCGGCGTCCCTCGGCGTTACGCACCGGGATGTTCTGCAGGTTCGGATCGCTCGAAGCCAGGCGCCCGGTGATCGCGACCGCCTGGGCGTAGTTGGTGTGCACGCGTCCCGTGTTCGGGTTCACCATCTTCGGCAGCTTGTCGGTGTAGGTCGACTTCAGCTTCGAAAGGCCGCGGTGTTCGAGCAGGATCTTCGGCAGCGGATAGTCCTCGGCCAGCTTCTGCAGCACTTCCTCGTCGGTGGACGGGGCGCCGGTGGCGGTCTTCTTGATCACCGGGAGCTGCAGCTTGCCGAAGAAGATCTCGCCGATCTGCTTCGGCGAGCCGAGGTTGAAGGGGCCGCCGGCCAGTTCATAGGCCTGCTGTTCGAGCTCGGCGATGCGCACGGCCAGTTCGTTCGACTGGGTGGCCAGCAGCTCGGTGTCGATCAGCACGCCGTTGCGCTCGATCTTCTGCAGCACCACGGAGGTCGGCAGTTCGATCTTGCGGTAGATGAAATTCAGGCCCTCGTCGCTCTCGACATGGCCGATCATCGCCTGGTGCAGGCGCAGCGTGATGTCCGAGTCCTCGGCCGCGTATTCGGTGGCGCGCCCCAGCTCGACCTGGTCGAAACAGATCTGGTTCACGCCCTTGCCGCACACGTCGACGAAAGGAATCGTGGTGTAGCCCAGATGGCGCATCGCCATCGTGTCCATGTCGTGCGGCTTGTGCGATTCGAACACGTAGGACTGCAGCAGGGTGTCGTGGACGATGCCGCGCAGCTTGACGCCGTGGTTCTCGAAGATGTGGGTGTCGTACTTCAGGTTCTGGCCGAGCTTGGGCTTGTCCGGGTTTTCCAGCCAGGGCTTCATGCGCGCCAGGACTTCCTCTCGGTTCAGCTGCTCGGGCACGCCGGCATAGCGGTGCGCCAGCGGGATGTAGGCGCCCTTGCCCGCTTCCACCGACAGCGAGATGCCGACCATCTGGGCCGTCATCGGGTCGAGCGAGGTGGTCTCGGTGTCGACCGAGGTCAGCCCGGCCTTGTCGATCGCCTCGATCCAGCGCTCCAGCTGTTCCATCGTGGTGACGGTCTCGTACTCGCCCTTGATCACGGCCATGCCCGGCAGCGTGCCGTTCTCGCCGGCCGCGCCCTCCGGCGAATTCAGGGGTGCGGCAGGGGCGGAGCCGGGCGACACGAACCTGCCCGGGTTGCCGTTGCCGAGTTCCTTCAGCATGGTCTTGAAGCCGTAGCGCTGGAAGAAGTCGCGCAGCGCGTCCTTGTCTTCCGGACGGCCCACCAGCGTTTCCTCGATCGACACCAGGTGCTTCGCCAGGTCGCAGTCGGTCTTCACAGTGATCAGCTCGCGGCCCTTGGGCAGCCATTCCAGGGCCGCCTGCAGGTTCGCGCCGACCGCGCCGCCGATGGTGTGCGCGTTCTCGATCACGCCGTCCAGCGAGCCGTGCAGGGCCAGCCACTTCACGGCCGTCTTCGGGCCGCACTTGTTCACGCCCGGCACGTTGTCGACGGTGTCGCCGATCAGGGTCAGGTAGTCGATGATGCGGTTCGGCGGCACCCCGAACTTGGCCAGCACGCCGGCTTCGTCGAGCTTCTCGTTGCTCATCGTGTTGATCAGCATGACCTTGTCGTTGACCAGCTGGGCCAGGTCCTTGTCGCCGGTCGAGACCACGGTGTTCATGCCGCGCGCGGTGGCCTGGGCCGCCAGCGTACCGATCACGTCGTCGGCCTCGACGCCCTCGACCATCAGGATCGGCCAGCCCATGTGGCGCACCACCTCGTGGATGGGCTCGATCTGCTTGCCCAGGTCTTCCGGCATCGACGCGCGCGTGGCCTTGTACTCGGGATAGAGCTCGTCGCGGAAGGTCTTGCCCTTGGCGTCGAACACGCAGGCGATGTAGGCGGCCGGGAAATCGGCGCGCAGGCGGCGCAGCATGTTGACCATGCCGTGCATCGCGCCGGTCGGGTGGCCGTCGGGACTGCGCAGGTCGGGCAGCGCGTGGAAGGCGCGATACAGATAGCTGGAACCGTCGACGAGAAGCAGGGTATTGTCCATGTATGGGGATCGAATGAGCAAAAAGGGGCCGCGGAAGACGCAATCAGGCACGGCGAGCGTGCCATTATCGCAGAATCGGGAATGCTCTCCATATGGGGCCGGTTCACGCTTTTCATATGCTTTTTACTGGCGGGCGGCGGCGTTTGTTACAATGGACTAAACGACAAAGGTGAACCCCATGCCACGCATCTTCTCCCGCCTGCCCCTCCTCGCATCTAGCCTGACGCTGCTGCTGGCCGCGCAGGCCGGACCGGCGTCGGCCCAGGCTCAGCAGCAGGCTCAGCCACAAGCTCAGCAGCAGCCGGCGCCGAACCAGGCGCCGCCGAAACTCGAACGTGTCGAGCCGGGCAGCGATGTGCCGGCCACCAACATCCCCTCGCGCACGCGCACCCAGATCAAGGAAACGCGCGATGCCGGCCAGGTAACGGAAGTCGAAGTCAACAGCAGCGGCAGCCACTATTATCTGAAACCAAACAACCTGCCAGGCAATGCCGTACCGGGCAGCGTGACCGGCAACCAGGTCACCGGGGCGCAATGGAAGGTCGGCGAATTCGACCTCTCGGGCAGGCGCAAGGCCGCCAACGAGACCGGCGCCAACACCCCGGCCACCGCGGATGCTCCACCGCCGCCACCACTGCCGGCCAACGCCAGCGCAGGCCCAGCCCAGAAATGAGCCGGCCGCCTCCGGGCGGCTGTTACAACGACTAAATACGTAAACGATGGCAGTTTTCACCTCGGTCACACTGGACGACCTGAGCCAGTGGATCAAGCAGTTCCCCCTTGGTAAAGCCCTGGACCTCCAGGGCATCTCGAGCGGCATCGAGAACAGTAATTTCTTCCTGACGACCGAGCGCGGCGAATTCGTCCTGACGATCTTCGAGAACCTCAGCTTCGAGCAATTGCCCTTCTACGTGCAGCTGATGCGGCACCTGGCCGAGCGCGGCGTGCCGGTGCCGGCGCCGGTGCCGAACGACCGGGGCGAGCTGGTGGTCGCGCTTGCCGGCAAGCCGGCCGTCGTGGTCAGCAAGCTCGACGGCAGTTCGCAGATGGATCCGCAGCCCGTGCATTGCGCCGAAGTGGGCGCGATGCTGGCGAAGATGCACCTGGCCGGGCGCGACTTCGCGCTGCGCCAGCCGAATCTGCGCGGCCTGGACTGGTGGATCGAGACCGTGCCCAAGGTCCTGCCCTTCCTCGGTGCGGATGAAGCCGCCCTGCTGGAATCGGAACTGGCGTTCCAGCGCGCCTTCGCGGCCGGCCCGGTGTACGCCGGACTGGAGCAGGGTCCGGTGCACGCCGACCTGTTCCGCAACAACGTGATGTTCGTCGGCGAACGCCTGAGCGGCTGCTTCGACTTCTATTTCGCGGGCTGGGACAGCTGGCTGTTCGACATCGCCGTCACCGTCAACGACTGGTGCATCGACCTCGCCACCGGCCGCCTCGACCAGGAGCGGGTGCGCGCCCTGACCCGGGCCTACCACGCCGTCCGCCCCTTCACCGAAGCCGAAGCGCAGGCCTGGCAGGCGATGCTGCGCGCGGCGGCGCTGCGCTTCTGGCTGTCGCGCCTGTACGACTTCCATCGTCCGCGCGAAGCCGAGATGCTGACGCCGCACGATCCGACCCACTTCGAACGCGTGCTGCGCGAGCGCATCGCGGTTCCCGCGCCGAGCCTGACTGCATGAACAAACTGCCCGCACGTACCGGCTGGGAGTGGTTGAAGGGCGGCGTCGGCCTGTTCCGCAAGCAGCCGGCCGCGCTCACGACCCTGCTGTTTGCCAGCATCCTGCTGGCGATCGGCATCAGCGCCGTGCCCTTCATCGGCCCCATCGTCGTGGTGGTGCTGATCCCGTCGTTCTCGATGGCCTTCATGCAGGCCTGCCTGATGATCGACAACGGCGAGCGCGTGACCCCAAGCGTACTGCTGACCGGTTTCCGCAAGCCGGCGCTGGGCAGCCTGTGCAAGGTCGGGGTGATCTACCTGGGCGTGTTCCTGGTGCTGACCCTGGTCGCGCTGCTGGTCACGCCGGAATCGCTGCGCCAGCTGCCGGCGAATATCAAGCTCGACCCGAAGGACAAGCTGCCCTTCACCTTCGGCGACGTGATGGCCGTGTTCGGCCTGCTGATCCTCGAAAGCGTCTCGCTGCTGACCCTGTGCTTCGCCGCCCCGCTCACCTACTGGAAGCGGATGGGGCCGGGCAAGGCCACCTTCTACAGCTTCTTCGCCGTGGTGCGCTCGGCGCGCGTGTTCGGCGTGCTGCTGCTGTCCTGGTTCGGCATCTTCACCGCGATCACCTTCGTGGTGGTGAACCTGGTCAGCGCGATCGCGCTGGCCCAGGTGGTGCTGATGTGGGTGATGTTCCTGTTTATCATGTTCCTGCAGTGCGCGATCTACGCCGGCTACCGCGATATCTTCGGCAAGCCGGCCGTGCAGGAAGCACAGCCGGCCTAAGCGCCTTCAGCGCGCCATCTTCTCCAGCTTGGCCACCGACAGGTCGAGCATCTTCATGCCGGCCCCGCCGAAGTTGATCAGGGCGCGCGGACTGCCGGCCCCGCCCTCGATGTTGACGATCACGCCCTCGCCGAAGCGCGAATGCGACACCGCCTCGCCGATGCGCCAGCCGATGCCCTTGTCACTGCTGGACTTCTGGGTGATCTGCTTGGCGATCTGGTTGTCGCTGCCGCCCTCGCGGAAGCTGGCGTCGTCCCAGGCCGTGGTCGACTTGCGGTTGCTGAACCAGTTGGTCTGCACGCGCGGCGACAGCCATTTCAGCGATTCCTCCGGCAGTTCGTCGAAGAAGCGCGACTTCATGTTGAAGCGGGTCTGGCCGTGCAGCATGCGCTGCTGGGTAAAGCTCATGTACAGGCGCTTGCGCGCGCGCGTGATCGCCACGTACATCAGGCGCCGTTCCTCGTCCACGCCGTCCAGCTCGCGCGAACTGCTCTCGTGCGGGAACAGGCCTTCTTCGAGGCCGGTGATGAAGACGGCGTCGAATTCCAGGCCCTTGGCCGAGTGCACCGTCATCAGCTGCATCGCGTCCTGGCCGGCCTGGGCCTGGGCGTCGCCGGCCTCCAGCGAGGCGTGCGCCAGGAAGGCCGACAGCGGCGACATCACGGCCGCCAGCGGCGCGTCCGCATCCAGCACCTCGACGCCGTCGGCGTTGACGATCGCGTCGCCGCTGCTCGGCAGCGCCTGCGGGCCCAGGTGGGCCGGCGCCTGGATGCCGAAGCCCTCTTCCTGCACGAAGTGGGTGGCGGCGCTCACCATCTGCTGCAAGTTCTCGATGCGCTCGGCGCCTTCCTTTTCCTTCTCGTAGTGGCTCAGCAGCGTACTGCGCTCCAGCACCACCTTGACCATTTCCGGCAGCGGCAGCTGCTGGGTCTCGAAGCGCGCGCTCTCGATCAGCTTGACGAAATTGCCCAGCGCGCTGCCGGCCTTGCCGGTCATGTAGGGCACCGCCGCGTACAGCGACACGCCATAGCTGTCGGCCGCCATCTGCAACTGCTCGATCGAGCGCGCGCCGATGCCGCGGGTCGGGAAGTTCACCACGCGCATGAAGGCCGAATCGTTGTGCGGGTTGTCCATCAGCTGCAGGTAGGCGATCGCGTGCTTGACCTCGGCGCGCTGGAAGTAGCGCAGGCCGCCGTACACCGTATAGGGCAGGCCGGCCGCGAACAGCGCGTGCTCGATCACGCGGCTCTGGGCGTTCGAGCGGTACAGGATCGCGATTTCGCTGCGCGGCATGCCCTCGGCCATCAGGCTCTTGGCTTCCTCGATGATCCACTGCGCTTCTTCGAGGTCGCTCGATGCTTCGTAGACGCGCACCAGCTCGCCCTGCCCCGCATCGGTGCGCAGGTTCTTGCCGAGGCGCTTGGTGTTATTCGCGATCAGGTAGTTCGCGCTGTCGAGGATATGGCCGTGCGAGCGGTAGTTCTGCTCCAGCTTGATCAGGTTCTTCACCTCGAACTCGCGCTCGAAGGCCTGCATGTTGCCGACGTTGGCGCCGCGGAAGGCGTAGATGCTCTGGTCGTCGTCGCCGACCGCGAAGATCGCGCCGCCGCCCGGCTCGTGATGCCCCGCCAGCAGTTTCAGCAGGTTGTACTGCAGGTCGTTGGTATCCTGGAACTCGTCGACCAGGATGTGGCGGAAGCGCATCTGGTAATGCTGGCGCAGCGGGTGGTTACGCTGCAGCAGTTCATAGGCGCGCAGCAGCAGCTCGGCGAAATCGACCACGCCCTCGCGCTGGCACTGCTGGTCGTAGGCGTCGTACAGCTCGACCATGCGGCGCTGGATATGGTCGTAGGCCTCGACCTGGCTGGCGCGCAGGCCGTTGTCCTTGGCGTTGTTGATGAAGTACATCAGGTCTTTCGCCGGGTACTTGTCATCGTCGACATTCAGGGCCTTCAGCATGCGCTTGATCATCGACAGCTGGTCCTGCGAATCGAGGATCTGGAAGGTCTGCGGCAACGCGGCGTCGCGGTGGTGGGTGCGCAGCAGGCGGTTACACAGGCCGTGGAAGGTGCCGATCCACATGCCGCGCGTGTTCACCGGCAGCATGCTCGATAAGCGGGTCAGCATTTCCTTCGCCGCCTTGTTCGTGAAGGTCACGGCCATCAGGCCGGCCGGCGAGACCTGGCCCGTCTGGATCAGCCAGGCGATCCGGGTCGTCAGCACGCGGGTCTTGCCCGAGCCGGCGCCGGCCAGGATCAGGGCGCTCTGGGACGGCAGCGTGACGGCGGCGAGCTGTTCGGGATTCAGATTGTCGAGGAGATTCATGCGGGCATTATAAACGTCGGGATGGGGCTTCGGCCGCTTTCGGCCGCAAATCTACTGAGCATATATACAGTATCACAACAGTTGCCTCACGGCTCGCTAGCGCCACCTTAAGCGGTCTTATCGTAATTTAAGCGCAGATGTGTTTCCAAGGATGACCATCGCAACTTACGCTCAATTTGTGACAAGGAGGCAATAATGCTGAATCGAGTCGTTACTGTGGCCGCGCTCGCGGTCGGCGGCATGATGCTGTCGAAGAAAATGAAAAACCGTGCTTCCGGCATGGACTCGTCGATCGTCGAGACCATCGAAATCAACGTGCCGGTCCGCACCGCCTACAACCAGTGGACCCAGTTCGAGGACTTCCCGCAATTCATGGCCAGCGTGCATGAAATCCGCCAACTGGACGACAAGCACCTGCACTGGAAGGCCAACGTGGCCGGCGAAGAAAAGGAATGGGACGTCGAGATCACCGAACAGATCCCGGACAAGCGCATCGCCTGGCAGAGCACGAGCGGCGTGCCGAACGGCGGCGTGGCGACCTTCCACAAGATTTCCGACAACGTGTGCCGGGTAGCCGTCCAGATGGACTACCAGCCGGAAGGCGCACTGGAAAAAGTGGGCGACGCCTTCGGCGCCGTGCGCATGGAACTGCGCGGCAACCTGCAGAAGTTCAAGGAAATGCTGGAATCGCGCGGCAAGGAAAGCGGCGCCTGGCGCGGCAGCGTCTCCCAGCACTGAGCGGGCTCCGGCTCGTGCAAGCGCCGCCTGCGGGCGGCGTTTTTTTTTGCCCCCCGCTCCGGCTTGCCGCGCCTAAACGTATCGCCGCTTCCTTGGCCGCGCGCGTAGGATGACAATCCTTTTTCAGGAGGACGAATCATGGACAATGCTGACGATCCGATCGACGCCCTGGTGCGCGACCACGACCTGGTGCGCAAGCTGGCCAACACTTACCTCAACAGCCAGGACATGGCTGTCAAGAAGCAGGCTGCGACCCAGCTCCTGCAGGCCATCCACACCCACTCGCGACTGGAAGAATCGATCTTCTATCCGAACGTGCGCTGCATCGACGAAGGCCTGGTCGGCCATTTCGAACAGGACCACCTGAAGGTCGACGAGCTGCTCGCCACCCTGCAGGGCATGGCCCTCGACGCCCCGCGCGCCGAGCCGATGATGCGCGAGATGCTGAATGCGGTGCTGAGCCACATCGACGAGGAAGAGCAGCAGCTGTTCCCGCGGCTGCGGCAGTCCAATGCCGACATGAGCGACATCGGACTGCAGATGCAGTCGTTCGAGGCGAACCTGGTGCACATGCAGGCCCAGGCCAGCGACCAGATCAGGCGCCGCTAGCCTTTACCACACGCGGCAGCGCTTCTCCTTCACCATCGGCTGCCCCGGTTTGCACTGGAAGGCCTGCTGGAACTGCGGCATGTTCACCACCAGGCCATTCACGCGGTAGCGGCCCGGCGAGTGCGGGTCGGTCATCGCCTTCACGCGCAGGTTCTCGGGGCGGTCGTTTTCGCAGGCCCACTGGGCGTAGCCGACGAAGAAGCGCTGCTCCGGGCTCAGGCCGTCGCGCAGCTCGCCCTGCGGCTGGGCCTTCTGGGGCATGCCGGCCATCTCGGTCTTCCACGCCATCCAGCCCAGGATCAGGCCGCCCAGGTCGGCGATGTCCTCGCCCAGGGTCAGCTTGCTGTTGATCTTGACGTCGTCCACCACCGTGTACTGCGCGTACTGGTCGACGATGCAGGCGGCGCGCTCTTCGTATTCCTTGGCGTCCTTCCTGGTCCACCAGTCCTTCAGGTTGCCCTTGGCGTCGAACTGGCGGCCTTCGTCGTCGAAGGCGTGGGTCAGCTCGTGGCCGATGGTGCCGCCGGTGTTGCCGTAGTTCGGCGCATCGTCCATCTTCGGGTCGAACAGCGGCGGCTGCAGCACGCCGGCCGGGAAGTTGATGTCGTTCATCTGCGGATCGAAATAGGCGTTCACCGTCGGCGGGGTCATCGACCATTCGCCGCGGTCGAGCGGCTTGCCGATCTTGGCCAGCTGGCGGCGCGACTCGAACACATTGCCGCGCTCGACGTTGCCGGCGAAGTCACCCGGCTTCACTGTGTAGGCGCCGTAGTCGCGCCACCTGTCCGGATAGCCGATCTTGTTGACGATCGCGGCCAGCTTTTCCTGCGCGCGCTGCTTGGTCGCGGGGCTCATCCAGTCGAGCGAATCGATGTCCTTCTTCATCGCTTCCTCGACCTGGCGGGTCATGTGCAGCGACTTGGCCTTCAGCTCCGGCGAGAAGGCGCGGCTGACGAATTCCTGGCCCAGCGCTTCGCCCAGCTGGCGGTCGACCAGGGCCACGCAACGCTTCCAGCGCGGCGGCTGCTGCTGGATGCCGCGCAGGGTCTTGCTGAAGAAGTCGAAGTGTTCCTGGTCGAAGTTCGAGGCCAGCGCCGGCGACAGGTCGCGCGCCACCTGCCAGCGCAGGTAGCTGCGGGTCGCCTCGATGTCGGTGCTCTTCCACATCTTCGCCAGCGCCTTGAAGAAGGCCGGTTCGGTGACGTTGAAGACGGTCTGCTTGCCCTGTCCGAGCTCGTCAAGGTAGGCATGCCAGTCGAAGCCCGGGGTCAGCGCCTGCAGGCCTTTCGCATCGACCTTGTGGAACAGTTTGTAGGGGTCGCGCTTGTCGACGCGCGACAGCGAGGCCTTGGCCAGTTCGGTTTCCATCGCCATCACGCGATCGGCCTGGCGCCGGGCCTGGTCCGGGGCGTCGCCGAGCAGCTTGAAGGTGTTGGCGATGTGGGCGACGTACCTGGCGCGGATCTCCTTCGACTTGGCGTCGGTCTTCAGGTAGGAATCGCGGTCCGGCAGGCCCAGGCCGCCGGCGCTGGCGAAGGCGATCACGCGCGTCGAGTCGCCGAAGTCCTGGCTCGAGCCGAAGCCGAAGAACAGGCCCTGGTCGGCCAGCGCCAGGTGCAGGCGCGCCAGCACGCGCGGCAGGTCCTTGCTGGAACGGAGCGTCGCGATCTGGTCGAAGTAAGGCTTGAGCGGCGCGGCGCCGCGCGCCTCGATGGCGCGCTCGTCCATGCAGGCGCCGAAGTAGTCGCCGATCTTCTGCTGGTTGGCGTTGCGGCCGTCCTGGCGCTTCGACAGGTCTTCGAGGATGCCCCACAGGAAGCGCTGGTTGTCCTGCGCCAGCTTGCTGTAGACCGACCAGCGGGCCTGGTCGGCGGGGATCGGGTTGTTCTTCATCCAGCCGCCGCAGGCGTACTGGTAGAAGTCGACGCAGGGGTCGGCACTGCGGTCCATCGAGGCCGGGTTCAGGCCGGGCGTGTAAGGGAATTCGGTGGCGGGACGTTCAGCCGCGGCCGCCGGTGCGGCGGCGGGTGCATTCTGGGCAGTCGCCAGCGCAGCGGCGCCGGCGAGGGAAACAAGGACAGCGAAGCGGGCTGGGCGCATGGCAGAGGCTTTATAAAAGATTAAGCACGTATGCTGCCATAGTGCGCCCGGCACGGCAATATCGAGCTTGCCGCCGCGGCCCGGCGCCGCTCAGCCCTGCGTCGGCGCCGGCTGCGCCAGGCCCCGCGCCATCGCATCGCGGATCAGGCCGCGCATGGCCTGGTCGGCGGCCCTGCTTTCCTGGTCCATCTGCTTGCCGAGCACGTCCATCTTCTTGCCCAGCGCATCCATCGGCTTGCCGGCCTCCTTCATACGCCGGCCGATGTCCCGCATGCCGGCATGGGCTTCGCGGCGCTGCATGTCGTCTTCGGTGGCGGCGCGGATCTGCTCGCCCAGTGCGTTCATCTGTTTTTCCAGGCCCGCCATCTCGGCTTCGAGGCGGGGGCGCTCGCTGTCCCCGGCGCTGCCGAGCTGCTCGCCCACGCGGCCCATCTTGCGGCCGACCTCGTCCATCTTGCGCTGCACCTCGCGCACGCGGCGCTGGTCCGGCTGCATGCCTGCGGCCGCCTGCTCCATTTCCTTGCCGAGCGCTTCCATGACCTTGCCGTGCCGGTCCATCTCCTTGCCGTAGACATCCATCTGTTCGCCCAGCCTGTTGACCGGCGCCCAGGCTGCGCGCGCCTTCGCCAGCGTGTCCGGGTCCTGCACGATCCAGGACTTGCCGCCGTCGCGGAACCACAGGAATTCGCCCTTGACGCTGCGCCTGAGCTGTTTGATGGCGTCCCAGTCGGCGCTGCTGCCGGTCATGGCGGCGCCCTTTTCGCCGTCGCCGACCAGGGCATAGCCATCCTCGCGGCCAGGCCGCAGCGTGATGTGATGGAAGCCGGGCTTCGGCTGGGCCGAAGGCTCCGGCGCGGTGCCGGCGTGGGCGTGGATGGCGGCCGTCAGGGCCAGGCCGATCGCCGGCAGGGCCAGCTTCCAGCCGAAGGATGCGCTGAGCGGTTCCGCTTGCGGGCGAACCAGGCGTTTGATGCGAGACATGAGATTACCTCCTACTCCAGATGCCCCAGGGGCGGGTTGCGGGGTGGAGAGCTGGAGCAGGTCCAGCTCGGATAATGCAAGCGCGAGACGCCGCGGTTCGCCCAGCGCGCTTGCCGCCACATCGTCGGCGACCAGTTCCCGCTCGACCCGGATGCGGTGCGACAGCCACCACACCGCCGGGTGATAGAACAGCAGGATCTCGATCGCGCTCTGCAGCAGGTTGAGCAGGTAGTCGTGGCGCCGCACATGGGCCAGCTCGTGCGCCAGCAGGGCCTCGAGCAGCGGCGGCGCCATGCCGGTGGCCAGCGCGGCCGGCACCAGCACCAGTGGACGCAGGCAGCCGGCGGTCACGGGGCTGGCGAGGTCGTCCACCAGCCCCAGGATGACCTTGCGGCCCAGCCCCATGCGCACCGCCAGGCGGTCGAGCACGGCCTGCCAGGCCGGATCCGCCCGGTAGGCGCCGGGCCGGCTGCGGCGGCGCACCCAGGCCAGGCCCAGCAGCAGGCGCAGCGCCATCAGGGCGGCCCCGCCAGACCAGCACAGGATCACCAGCGGCAGGCGCGGCTGCAATGCCTCGCGCCAGCCGGCCACGTTCCAGGCGGCCGGCAGCGCGGCGCTGTCGGCCAGCGACGAGGCGGCATCATGCGCAGCGCCGGACGGCAGCGTGAACGGCAGCATCATGGCGGCGCCATCCGCCCCCTGCCCCGCCACCCGCGCCAGCATGCCGGCCAGCGGCAACGCCGCGCACAGCAGCAGCGCGGCGCAGGCGACCAGGTAGCGCCACTGCGGACGCGCCCTGCCCATCAGGCCCAGCAGCACGGCGGCGGCGCAGCCGACCAGCGCGCCCTGCCAGACGAAGTCCAGCAGCGCCCAGGCCAGGCCGGCGATCCAGCTTGCGGCGCTCATGGCGCCTGTCTTTCGCGTGAAGGATGGTGGGCAGGATGCATGCGGATTCCTTTCGACGGGGCCAGAATAGGTTAGCTAGAAAAATTTGTCTAGAACTTTTTTTCTATATTCGGATGAAGAAGCGATGAAGGCAGGATAGGTAGAGACGAGGATGGGTGACAGCCTGATGCGACAGGCTGCACAATTGCGGGAGTGGATGGAAAAAAGCCGGCATGGTGCCGGCTAAATTGGCCCCCGGCCAAGGCGGCCGGCGAGGTCGGGGGCGACGTGCAGAGCTTAGTACACGACCACGGAGCGGATCGATTCGCCCTTCTTCATCAGCTCGAAACCGTCGTTGATCTGGTCCAGCGTCAGGTGGTGCGTGATCAGGTCGTCGATGTTGATCTTGTTTTCCATGTACCAGTCGACGATGCGCGGCACGTCGGTGCGGCCGCGGGCGCCGCCGAAGGCCGAGCCCTTCCACACACGCCCGGTCACCAGCTGGAACGGACGGGTCGCGATCTCCTTGCCGGCTTCGGCCACGCCGATGATGATCGACTGGCCCCAGCCCTTGTGGCAGCACTCCAGCGCCTGGCGCATCGTGGTGACGTTGCCGATGCACTCGAAGGAGTAGTCGGCGCCGCCGTCGGTCAGCTGGACGATGGCGTCGACCACGTTGTCGACCTCGCTCGGGTTGATGAAATGGGTCATGCCGAACTTGCGCGCCATCGCTTCGCGGCCCGGGTTGAGGTCCACGCCGATGATCTTGTCGGCGCCCACCATCTTGGCCGCCTGGATCACGTTCAGGCCGATGCCGCCCAGGCCGAACACGACCACGTTGGCGCCCGCCTCCACCTTGGCGGTGAAGATGACGGCGCCGATGCCGGTGGTGACGCCGCAGCCGATGTAGCAGACCTTGTCGAAGGGCGCATCGGAGCGGATTTTCGCCAGCGCGATCTCCGGCACCACGATGTAGTTCGAGAAGGTCGAGGTGCCCATGTAGTGGTAGATCGGCTTGCCGTCCAGCGAAAAGCGGCTGGTCGCATCCGGCATCAGGCCGCGGCCTTGCGTCGAGCGGATGGCCTGGCACAGGTTGGTCTTCTGCGACAGGCAGAATTTGCACTGGCGGCATTCCGGGGTGTACAGCGGGATGACGTGGTCGTCCTTCCTGAGGCTGGTGACGCCGGGGCCGACGTCGACCACCACGCCCGCGCCTTCATGACCGAGGATGGCCGGGAAGATGCCTTCCGGGTCGGCGCCGGACAGCGTGTACCAGTCGGTGTGGCAGATGCCGGTGGCCTTGACCTCGACCAGCACCTCGCCCGCCTTCGGACCCTCGAGTTCGACTTCTTCGATCGTCAGCGGCTTACCCGCTTGCCATGCAATCGCTGCCTTGGTTTTCATATGGAATCTTTCCTGACGTGGTTGTGCAATCCCGCCATTATCCCCACAAGCTGCGCCGCGACCAATAGGCGTTCCCTTGGATGGCCGGAATTGGTGCAATAATGACCGGATTTGTCAGCCGTCAAGAACCGCTCCAGCCCCATGCAGAACAGGCCCGCGCCACCGGCATTGTCCGTCGACATCGTTGTTTATCCCGGCTTCAAGGCCATGGAAGCCATCGGTCCGATGTCCGTCTTCGAGTATGCCAACGTGCACCTGCGGCACAGCGGCAAGCCGGACGGCTACGATGTCCGCATCGCCTCCATACGCGAAGGCCATGTACCCTCGGATACCCTGATGTCCTTGCAGGCCACCAAGGCCCTGGACCTGCTGGCATTGCCGCATACGGCGATCGTCGTCGGCGCGCGCGACATCCATCGCGCGCTGGCCGAAGGCGGCGCCATCGTCGACTGGGTCGCCGCCGCCAGCCCGCGCCTGCAGCGGCTGGCCGCCCTGTGCTCAGGCGCATTTTTTCTCGGCGCGGCCGGGGTCCTGGACGGCAAGGCAGCGACCACGCACTGGAGCGTGGCCGAACGCCTGCAAGCCCGCCACCCGGACATCGCGGTCGATGCGGATGCCATCTTCGTCCGCGCCGGGCACTTGTGGACCTCGGCCGGGGTCACCGCCGGGATCGACCTGGCGCTGGCCCTCGTCGAAGAGGATTTCGGCAAGGAACTCGCGCTCCAGGTCGCGACCGACATGGTGGTGTACCTGAAACGGCCGGGCGGGCAGTCGCAATTCAGTTCGCACCTGCTGAGCGAACGCACGGCGCGGCCCGGCATCCGCGAGATCCAGAAATGGATCCTGGAAAACCTGCACGAGCGCCTGAGCGTTACCCAGCTGGCGCAAAAGGCCATGATGAGCGAGCGCCACTTCGCCCGTGTATTCCTGCAGGAAGTCGGCCTCAGCACCCAGGAATTCATTGCCGCCTGCCGCTTCGAACGCGCCAGGCAGCTGCTGGCGGACGTCGCGCTGCCGCTCAAGACCGTGGCGGCGCGCGCCGGCTTCAACAGCGAGGCGCAAATGCGGCGCGCCTTTCAAAAGCGGATGGGCATCGCACCCATGCTGTACCGCGAGCGCTTTGCCACGACCGGTGTGGCCGCCGCCAGGCACGACTAGCGCTCATTTGCCGCGCAGCCTGCCCGCAAATGCGCCGTGCAGGCTGTTCAGCAGCTCCTCGGCCGCCACGATCTGCTCGGCCACCTCGTTGACCTTGCGGCGGCTCGCGCGCGCATGGTCGCGCAGCACCTCGAAGGCGGTGTTGCGATCGGTCTGGTAGCGCGCCATCAGCAGGCCCACCGCCAGGCTGGTCTCGCGGCCGGCGGCCAGGGCCGCGTTCAGGTTGGCCTCGGTGCGGCGCAGTTGGCGGATCTCGTCGGCGCGCGCCAGTCCGGACTCGAAGGCCGGCAGCAGCCGGGCCGCATCGACGGGCTTGACCACGAAGCCGACCGCGCCATGGCTGGCGGCCTGGCGCGCGGTTTCGGCATCTTCCACCGACGAGATGAACATGAAGGGCACCTCGGTGTGCTCCTTCAGGCGCCGCGCCAGGTCCAGGCCGGACATGCCGGGCATGGTGATGTCGAGCAGGGCCAGCGCGAAATCGGGACGCTCGGCGATGCGCTGCAGCGCCTCCGGCGCGGAAGCGGCGGCGACGGTGTCGTAGCCCGCATGCTGCAGCACGGTGGTGATGTAGTCGAGCAGGAGGGGGTCGTCGTCGACCAGCAGGATCGGTCGGCGGGAAGAAGCAGGCGCGCTCATTCTGGATACTTTCTCGCAGCGGAAGGGAGTGGAGCACCGAACTTCACGAAGTCTTCACAATTCCGGGTCCCGGCGGCCAAAAATATAGCACGTAGATTTGTAACAAATCTAGATTTTTATCAATTGAAACATGTGCACAAACAATCACGCAACACTTCCTGTGCACGATTGAAAATCCATTGCATCTGTATAAGTTCCCTCAATACACTTAATCCGCTGTTGTTACAGACGGCTGGGCCCGGCCCCTGGAAGGCAGCGATGTATCGGTTGTGCTTGTATCTGTTGTTAAAAGCAGTGACATCAAAAAGCACGCGGATCACGAGTCTGCGGCGAATAACGAGAAACTTAACGGAGAAACACCGATGAATCAGAAGAAAACTCGCGCATCAAAGTTCGTTCCTGTCCTCGGCCTCTGCGCCGCGGCGCTGGCCATTGCATTTTCGGGTAGCGCCTCGGCGGCCGCGCCCGGCACCACCCGCGTGATCGTCGCCTTCAAGCCGGGCGCGGCAGCGAACATCAAGGCGCAGGTGGCCGCAGCCAAGGGCTCGGTCAAGCAGGAAATCTTCAACATGAACGCGATGGCCGTCGAAGTGCCGACCGTGGCGCTGAAGGGCCTCGAAAACAACCCGAACGTCGAATACGTCGAAGAGGACGTGATCCGCAAACCGTTCTCGCTGACCACGCCGTCGACCGGCACCCCCTATACCAGCGGCCAGCTGGTCCCTTATGGCATCAAGCTGGTCCAGGCCGACCAGCTGTCGGACGCCAACACCGGCAACCGCAAGATTTGCATCATCGACTCGGGCGTCGACTTCAGCCATGAAGACCTGAAGGACAACGGCGCCAACGTCACCGGCGAGTACGACTCCGGCACCGGCTGGTGGTATACCGACGAAACCCACCACGGCACCCACGTGTTCGGCACCATCGCCGGCGTCAACAATGGCCTGGGCGTGGTCGGCGTGAACCCGAACAGGAACCTGAAGCTGCACATCGTGAAGGTGTTCGGCGCGAACGGCGCCTGGACCTATTCGTCGACCCTGGCGAATGCCGCCAACAAGTGCGGCGCGGCGAACGCCAACATCATCACCATGTCGCTGGGCGGCGGCGCCAAGAGCATGACCGAGCAGCGCGCCTTCGACAGCCTGCAGACCAAGGGCGTGCTGAGCATCGCCGCGGCCGGCAACGACGGCAACGCGACCACCTCCTACCCGGCCGGCTACGGCAGCGTGATGTCGGTGGCCGCGGTCGACGAAAACAAGGTCGTCGCCTCCTTCTCGCAGTACAACAGCGACGTCGAGATCGCCGGTCCGGGCGTCTCGGTGCTGTCGACCGTGCCGATGGGCGTGGGCCAGGATCCGTTCCTGACCGTCGGTTCGACCACCTATGCGCCGACGGCAATGGAAGGCTCGCCGGTCAAGACCGCGACCGCGCCGCTGGCCGACTTCGGCATCGGCGACACCGTCAACACCGCCGTCGCCGGCAAGGTCTGCCTGATCGCACGCGGCACCGTGGACTTCGCGACCAAGGTCACCAACTGCCAGAACAGCGGCGGCGTCGGCGCGGTCGTGTACAACAACGTGGCCGGCCCGCTGGCAGGCACCCTGGGCACCACCGTCACCACCATCCCGTCGGTCGGCGCTTCCGACACCGAGGGCGCGACCCTGAAGGGCCAGCTGGGCCAGAGCGCGACCGTCGGCATCAAGGCATCGAACTACGCCTACTTCGACGGCACCTCGATGGCGACCCCGCACGTGTCGGCCGTGGCTGCCCTGGTGTGGAGCTACTTCCCGACCTGTACCGGCGCGCAGATCCGCACCTCGCTGAACAACAGCGCGCTGGACCTGGGCACTGCCGGCCGCGACACCAAGTACGGCTACGGCCTGGTGCAGGCCAAGGCTGCCTACGACCGCATCAAGTCGCTGGGCTGCGGCAAATAAAAAGGCGCGGGCGCCTTTTTACGCAGGGTGGGCACGCCGTGCCCATGCGTGAGGTTCGCATCATGCCGGCGTCACGCGGGGGCGGAGGCCGCCCACCCTACGGTATGGCAAAAGGACGCTCCGGCGTCCTTTTTTTTCTCCGCCGTCATCTAATCTATAATGATCGTTTTCGCATACAACATCCCCGATACCAAAGCCATATCATGGAATTAGCCAAGTCTTTCGAGCCAGCCGACATCGAACAATTCTGGCGTACCGAATGGGAACAGCGCGGTTACTTCACCGCCACCATGGACGCCGACAAGCCTTCGTTCAGCATCCAGCTGCCGCCGCCGAACGTGACGGGCACCCTGCACATGGGGCACGCCTTCAACCAGACCGTCATGGATGGCCTGACCCGCTACTACCGCATGCGTGGCTTTAACACCGCCTGGATCCCGGGCACCGACCACGCCGGCATCGCCACCCAGATCGTGGTCGAGCGCCAGCTCGACGCGCAGAAGATCTCGCGCCACGACCTCGGCCGCGAAGCCTTCGTCGAGAAGGTCTGGGAGTGGAAGGAAAAGTCGGGCAGCACCATCACCGGCCAGATGCGCCGCCTGGGCGCGTCGGCCGATTGGACCCGCGAATACTTCACGATGGACGAGCCGCGTTCGCAGACCGTGGCCGAAGTCTTCGTGCGCCTGTACGAACAGGGCCTGATCTACCGCGGCAAGCGCCTGGTCAACTGGGACCCGGTGCTGGGCACCGCCGTCTCCGACCTCGAAGTGGTGTCGGAAGAAGAAGACGGTTCGATGTGGTACATCCAGTATCCGCTGGCGGACGGCAGCGGCCACCTGACGGTCGCCACCACCCGTCCTGAAACCATGCTGGGCGACGTCGCCGTCGCGGTCGACCCGACCGACGAGCGCTACACCCACCTGCACGGCAAAATGCTGAAGCTGCCGCTGACCGGCCGCGAGATCCCGGTCATCGCCGACAGCTACGTCGACAAGGCCTTCGGCACCGGCTGCGTGAAGATCACCCCGGCGCACGACTTCAACGACTATGCCGTCGGCCAGCGCCACAACCTGGCAATGCCGAGCATCATGACGCTCGACGCGAAGATCGTCGACGATGCCCCGGAAGCCTACCGCGGCCTGGACCGCTTCGAAGCGCGCAAGAAGATCGTCGCCGACCTCGAAGCGCAGGGCCTGCTGGAACAGGTCAAGCCGCACAAGCTGATGGTGCCGCGCGGCGACCGTACCGGCGTCATCATCGAACCGATGCTGACCGACCAGTGGTTCGTCGCGATGAGCAAGCCGGCGCCGGAAGGCAGCTTCAACCCGGGCAAATCGATCACCGAAGTGGCGCTGGAAAAAGTCGCCAGCGGCGAGATCCGGTTCGTGCCCGAGAACTGGACCACCACCTACAACCAGTGGCTGAACAACATCCAGGACTGGTGCATCTCGCGCCAGCTGTGGTGGGGCCACCGCATCCCGGCCTGGTACGGTCCGAACGGCGAGATCGTCGTCGCCCGCAGCGACGAGGAAGCGCGCGAAAAGGCCGCGGCCGCCGGCATCACCGGTGAACTCCGGCGCGACGAGGACGTGCTCGACACCTGGTTCTCCTCGGCCCTGGTGCCCTTCTCCACCATGGGCTGGCCGGAACAGACCAGGGAGATGGAACTGTTCCTGCCCTCGTCGGTGCTGGTGACCGGCTTCGACATCATCTTCTTCTGGGTCGCGCGCATGGTCATGATGACCGCGCACTTCACCGGCAAGGTGCCGTTCAAGACCGTCTACGTGCACGGCCTGGTGCGCGATTCCTCCGGCCAGAAGATGTCGAAGTCGAAGGGCAATACCCTGGACCCGATCGACCTGATCGACGGCATCGACGTCGAGTCGCTGGTGGCCAAGCGCACCACCGGCCTGATGAACCCGAAGGCCGCCGAGAAGATCGCGAAAGCCACGCGCAAGGAATTCCCGGAAGGGATCCCGGCCTTCGGCACCGACGCCGTGCGCTTCACCATGGCCAGCTACGCCTCGCTGGGCCGCAACATCAACTTCGACCTCGGCCGCTGCGAAGGCTACCGCAACTTCTGCAACAAGCTGTGGAACGCGACCCGCTTCGTGCTGATGAACACCGAGGGCAAGGACTGCGGGGTGCGGCCATCCGACAAGCCGAACGCCGAAGACCTGTCGCAGGCCGACCGCTGGATCATCTCGCTGATGAACCGCGTCGAGCTGGACGTGGCCAAGGGCTTCGCCGACTACCGCTTCGACAACATCGCGTCGAGCATCTACAAGTTCGTGTGGGACGAGTACTGCGACTGGTACCTGGAACTGGCCAAGGTCCAGGTCCAGCAGGGCACCGAAGCGCAGCAGCGCGCCACCCGCCACACCCTGCTGCGCGTGCTGGAAGTGATCCTGCGCCTGGCGCATCCGATCATTCCCTTCGTGACCGAGCAGCTGTGGCACGCGGTCGCGCCGCTGGCCGGCAAGACGGGCGACACCATCATGCTGCAGCCCTACCCGATCGCCGACGAGTCGCTGATCGACGAAGGCGCCGAAGCCTGGATGGAGCAGTTCAAGAAGCTGACCGACGCCACCCGCAACCTGCGCGGCGAGATGAAGCTGTCGCCGTCGGTGCGCGTGCCGCTGATCGTCGAGCCGGGGAACGAGGCCGACCGCGCCGCCGCGCAGGGCTTCGCGCCCTATCTGGCGCTGCTGGGCAAGCTGTCGGAAGTGCAGATCGCCGACACCCTGCCGGATTCGCCGGCGGCGGTGGCTATCGTCGGCACCACCAAGCTGATGCTGAAGGTCGAGATCGACGTCGCCGCCGAGCGCGAACGCCTGTCGAAGGAGATCGCGCGCGTCCAGGGCGAGATCGCCAAGGCCAACGGCAAGCTGTCCAGCGAGAGCTTCGTCGCCCGCGCCCCGGCCGCCGTGGTGGCCCAGGAACGCGAGCGCGTGGAGAACTTCAGCGCCACGCTGGCCAAGATGCAGGAGCAACTGGCTAAGCTGCCGGCCGCCTGATCGTCGGCCGCGCATGAAAAAGCCGCGCCAGGGCCCAGCCCGGCGCGGCTTTTTATTTGCGGCTCAGGCGGCGGCTCCGCCGGGCGCGCAGCAGCAGGCCGCACAGCCCCAGCCCCAGCATCGCCGTTTGCGAAGGTTCCGGCACGCTGAGGACGACGTTGTCGATCGTCCCCCACTGCTCGAAGAACGGTCCCTCGTCGCCCGGCGTGTTCATGATCCAGTTCACGTAGCTGACGTTCTGGAAGGCCGCGGACATCGTGAAGTGGGCCATGGGCTGGTCGCCGGGGATCGTGAAGCTGGCGCCGGTGTCGGTGACGAACACGGAGTCGCCGCCGCTGTAGTCGAAGCCCAGGAAGTCGAAAGCGCCGCCGTCCAGGCGCCGGATCTGGTAGGGCGAGGACCCTTCCTGGCTGTGCAGCAGCAGATTGTCGTCGCCCGCGTGCAGGTGCGGCCCAGCCGGCGGCGGCGCCAGCGAGGTGATGATGAAGCCGCTTTCGGTCCAGGACTCGGGATAGGGGCCGAGATCGCCGATCCCGGTGAAGGTGAGCGTCTGTGCGCCGGCCGACAGGCTGGCGGCGCACAGTATTGCGGCTGCGAATTGTTTGATCGGGCTGTTCCGGTTCATGGCATGTCCTAGGGAATCGTGTCGTGTGGGACGCGGACCGGGCTTCGGTCTGCCATGTGCAGCATACGGACGGCGGCGGCGTCGATATTGATGCACGCCGCATGTGCGCTCGCTAGAGCCAGCCCGCGTTGCGCGCCATCCGGTAGGCCTCGATACGGTTCCCGGCGTTCAGCTTGCTGATCGCCTCGGACAGGTAGTTGCGCACCGTGCCCTCGGACAAGTGCACCAGCTTCGCGATCTCGCCGCTGGTCTTGCCCTCGCCGGCCAGGCGCAATACCTGGCGCTCGCGGTCGGACAGCGGGTCCTGGCCCGCGCTCCAGCTCTCCAGCGCCAGCTCGGGCGCGATCGCCCGCCCGCCGCCGTGGACGACGCGGATCGCCGCCGCCAGGTTCTCGGCCGGCGCATCCTTCAGCAGGTAGCCGCGCACCCCGGCCTCCAGCGCACGCCGCAGGTAGCCGCTGCGCGCGAAGGTCGTCACGATCACGACCCTGCCGGGCAGGCCGAGTCCCGCCAGCTGCGCCGCCAGTTCCAGGCCGGTCATCTGCGGCATCTCGACGTCGGTCAGCACGATGTCGGGCCGCAGCTCGCGGCACAGCGCCAGCGCTTCCTTGCCGTTGCCGGCCGCGCCCACCACCTCGAGGTCGTCCTCGAGCCCGAGCAGGGCCGCCAGCGCGCCCAGCACCAGGGCCTGGTCTTCCGCGATAACGATGCGAATCATGCAGTCTCTCCTTCGGTTTCCTTGATCGGCAGGCGCAGCTCCAGGCGCAGGCCCTCGTCCACGCCGATCGACAGTTCGCCGCCGGCGCCCGCCGCGCGTTCGCGCATGCCCGTGAGACCATTCCCCACGCGGACCTCGTCGCCGGCGCGCAGGCGGCGGCCGTCATCGCATACGCCCAGCACCGCACTGCCCTCTTCCAGCGCCAGCCTGACCGTGCAGCGGGTCGCGCCGGCGTGGCGCACCACATTCGTCACCGCTTCGCGCAGCGCCAGCGCCAGCACGTGTTCGATGGCCGGCGCCAGCACGCCCTGATGGAACTGCGGCTGCACCTCCTCGCGCAAGGCGACGCCGGCTGCGGCCAGGCTGGCGCGGGCGCTGGCCAGGGCGCCCGGCAGGCCGCTGTCGCGGTAGCCGGTCACCGCCGTCCTCACTTCGGCCAGGGCGCGGCGCGCGGTCGATTCGATGTCGGCGATCTCGCGCCGGCAGGCATCGAGGTCGCGCCCGGCCAGCTTGTTTGCCAGCTCGGCCTTCAGGGCGATCAGCGACAGCGAGTGGCCAAGCAGGTCGTGCAGGTCGCGCGAGATGCGTTCGCGCTCGGCGATGCGGGCGATGTGCTCGACCTCTTCCTGCTTGCGCAGCAACTGGCGGCGCGAAGCCCGCAGGCCGCCTTCCATGATCGAGGCCACGCCGACCGACAGGCCGACCGCCCAGGGCGCCAGCAGGAAGGCGATGCCGTTCTGCGCCAACAGGTAGCCGGTGGCCGTGGCCAGCGCCAGCACCAGGGCCAGCATGCGCGGCGCGTTGCGCCCCGGCGCCAGGCGTCCGCACATGCCGGCGGCAAAGATGAAGAAGGTGCCGGCGCCCGAGTTGTGCGGCGCCCACAGGATCCCGAACAGGCAGGCCGCCAGGATGCACAGGACCGCGCTGCGGCCGCCGGCCCAGAAGCTGAACAGGTAGAGCGGCAGGAACAGCAGCACGCTGATGCCCAGCATGGCCAGCTCGAAGGCGCTGACCGCGCTGTAGAAGTACTTAAACAGCAGGAAGGCCAGGGACGTCGCCCACAGGTAGGGCAGCTTGCCCATGTCCGGCGGCACCCAGGGCCCGGCCAGTACGCGCTTGAGAGTCTGCATCGCTCGTCGTCTTTGTAATCGTTATCAGCGGTCGACCAGGCGAACGTCGGCGATCTCGAAGCGGTAGTCGCCAGGCTGCGGTCCAGCATTGAATCCTATCATGGTCACCGCCGCCGGATCGACCCCGGCGAAGGCGCTGAAGGGGATCGCCACTTCCTGCCACTCGGCGCCGGTGTCGAAGGGCACGCTGCGCGGAATCGTCATGCCGGTCGAGGCCAGCGTCAGCATGTACTTGCGGCCGTCGCCGCGCACGCGGAAGCGGATCACCTTCGCCGCGCTCAGGTCCGCCCCCAGCATCGGCTGGTCGCCGGGCATGAAGGCCGCGCCGGCCCAGGGATAGGCGAAGCCGGGCTTGACGTGGGCGTCGATGGCCACCGCCGCGCCGCCTTCGCCGGCCGCCTGCGCATCCAGGCTGACGGTCGAGACGCCGCCGGCGAACTTGTCGGTGGACGGGAACCAGCCGGTGCCGAAGGGGCTGGCCAGCTTGCCGTCCTTCAGCAGGGTGATCCTGCCATCGGGCGGCAGCGCGAGCGGCTGCGTGCCCTTCGCGGCGTTCTCCTGCGCCACGTGGCGGCGCTGGGCTTCGCGGATCGGTGCCGTGCTCTCGCCGTCCTTCCACACCTCGACGATGCGGCGGGTCGCGCCGATGTCCTGCAGCGGATTGCCCTCGACCAGCACCAGGTCGGCCTTGTAGCCGGCGGCGATCCGGCCGCGCTTGCCCAGGCCGAAGGCGCGCGCCGGCGCGCTGGTGGCCGCCACCAGCGCTTCGCGCGGGCTCAGGCCGGCGTCGACCAGCGCCGCCAGCTCGTGGTGCAGGCTGGCGCCGTACTGGGTGCCCGCATTGCCGGCATCGGTACCGGCCAGGATGGGCACGCCGGCGCGGCGCAGCGCCGCCGTCACCATCTTCGGCGCGGCCAGGATGGCGGGACGCGGCGCCGGGCCGTAGCCGGTCTGCAGGGCGCCGCGCTCTTCGCGGTCGAGCAGGTCCGCCACCTGCGGATCGTCGAGCAGGTCGCGCGGCTTCACGCCGGCGATGCTTTCCAGGACCGAGAAGGTCGGCACCACGAAGGCGCCCCTGGCCTGGGCCAGCCGCGCCAGGCTGTCCGCCTGTTCCTGCGACAGCTTCGCAGCGACGAACAGGTGGGCCAGGCCGTCGGCCCCGGCCTCCAGCGCGGCGCGCGCATTGTCCAGGGTGCTGATATGGACCACGGCCAGCTTGCCGCGCTTGTGGGCGGCGCCGATCACGGCTTTCACGGTGGGAAGGTCGAGGCTGTTGAAGTGGTGGTCGCCGAAGCCGTCTTCCATCACGACCTTGATGAAGTGCGAGCCCTCGGCGATGCGGGCGTCGACGAAGGCCTGGGCGTCGCCGCCGTTTTCCAGCGTCGGGATCGGCACCGGGTACTCGGTGCCATGGCCGCCCGGCGCGGTGACCAGGGTGCCTGCCGAGAACACGTCGGCCTCCCCCTGGTTGCGGCCTTCCGCCATCGCCTTCCTGATCCGCTGCATGACCGGCACGCCGGTGAACATGTCGACCTGCGTGGTCACGCCGAATACCAGCGGCAGCTCGAAGTGCTGCCAGGTGTGGACGTGGGCGTCGATCAGGCCCGGCAGCAGGGTGCGGCCCTTGCCGTCCACCACGCGGGCGCCGGAGGGCAGCGCGCCACGGTAGTCGGCGTCCACGATGAGGCCGTCGCGCACCAGCACCGAGCGGTGCTCGTGCGCGCTCTTGCCGTCGAACATGCGTACGTCCTGCACTAGGGTGGTGCCGGCGACGGCGGCGGAACTGGCCAGGCCGGCGGACAGAAGCAGCGAAGCCAGGATGGTCGTTTTCATTTTTCTTCCCTTGTCGTTGGTTGGTATGCCGCCAGTATCGGGAAACGGCGCCTGCCGCGACAGGCGCGGCTGCCATCAGTTTCAGGTGACAAATGTCATCTGCAAGAATTTCCGTCAGGCTGTTTACCGAACGACCGTACTGTTTGCTACACTCCAGCTGCCTATCACTATTCCAACAACACCGGAGACACCATGCGCACCCTCATCAAGGCTTCACTGATTGCCGCCGTTCTTGCCGCCCCGCTCGCATGGGCGCAGGACGGTTCGCCGGTCGGGCTGTGGAAGACCATCGACGACAGCTCGGGCAAGCCGACCGCGCTGATCCGCATCACCGATAACCACGGCGAGCTGCAGGGCAAGATCGAGAAGCTGTTCCGCACGGCGGATGAAGAGCAGAATCCGAAATGCGTGCTGTGCACCGATGCGCGCAAGGACCAGCCGATCGTCGGCATGACCATCGTCTCCGGCCTGAAGAAGACCGGCGACGAGTACACCGGCGGCGAGATCCTCGATCCGAAGAACGGCAAGGTCTACAAGAGCAAGCTGATGGTGCGCGAAGGCGGCAAGAAGGTCGAGGTGCGCGGCTATATCGGCGTGCCGATGTTCGGCCGCTCGCAGGTCTGGCTGCGCCAGGAGTAAGCCGCTGACGGGGGCGAACGCACCGGCCCGGTGCATCAGAACCCTGCGCCGGGCCATGCGTGATCTGCGCTACACTTCCTTCAACCATGTGGAGGGAGACAGACAGCGATGGCAAACCCGTCCGGCGGCCCGCCGGTTCCAGCGGATTCGCCCCCTGCGTCGAGCCAGGTCTCGCGCTACCTGGCTGCCGATGCGCCGCCGGTGCCGCTGCATTACCTGACCTACCTGTTCGAGCACGTCGCCGACGTCATCTTCTTTCTCGAGGTGCTGGACGGCGACCGTTACCGCTTTTCCGCGGTCAACGAGCGCTTCACCCTCGCCACCGGCCTGCCTGTTTCCGCGGTGGTGGGCAAGGAAGTCGACGAGATCATCCCGCCCGCCTCGCTGGCGCTGGTGAAGTCGAAATACCGTGAGGCCATCGCCACCCGCCAGGTGGTGCGCTGGCAGGAGGTCTCGACCTACCCGATCGGCACCAGGACGGGCGATGTCACCGTCTCGCCCGTGATCGACGCGGACGGCGCCTGCCGCCTGCTGATGGGCGTCGTGCACGACGTCACTGAACTCGTGCGCAACCGGCACCGGCTGGAACTCGGTTCCCTGCTGTTCCAGAACAGCCACGAAGCGATCGCCGTGCTCGATGCCGAGGGCCGCATCGAGACCGTGAACCCGGCCTTCACCGCGATGCGCGGCTTTACCCTGGACGACATCGCCGGCAAGGCCCCGCGCGTGTACAACGCCGGCCTGGACGACATCGACTTCGACGCGCGCCTGTGGGAGCGGTTGCACGCCACCGGCCAATGGCAGGGCGAGCTGTGGAGCCGCCACAAGGACGGCCACGTCATCGCCGAGTACCGCACCATCACCGCCGCCTACGGCCCGGACAGGCGGGTGCGCAACTACATCGAGATCGGCACCGACATCACCGAGACCAAGCGCGCCGAAGAGCTGGCCTGGCGCCAGGGCAACTACGATACCCTGACGGGCTTGCCGAACCGCCAGATGTTCATGGAGCGCGTGGCCCAGGCCATCCACCGCGCCGACCGCGAAGACGGCCGCTTCACCCTGCTGGTGATCGACCTCGACCGCTTCAAGGACGTCAACGAAACCCTGGGCCACTCGGCCGGCGACGAGATCCTGCGCGAAGCGGCCCAGCGCCTGCTCGACTGCACGCGCGACGGCGACACCGTGGCGCGCCTCGGCGGCGACGAATTCACGGTGCTGCTGGCATCACGCCGCAACCATCGGGATGACGAGGCCTTCGCGGTCGACCGCACCGCGCAATCCATCATCCAGGCCATGGCCCGTCCCTTCACCATGGGCGACGAGACCCTGCACCTGTCGGCGAGCATCGGGATCACGCATTACCCGCGCGACGCCGCCGACATGGAAAGCCTGATCAAGCATGCCGACCAGGCGATGTACGTGGCCAAGCAGCAGGGCCGCAACCGCTACACCTATTTCTCGCATGTGATGCAGGAGCGCGCCCAGGCGCGCCGGCAGCTGATCAAGGACTTGCGCAGCGCGATGGACGAACACAGCCTGGACGTCCACTACCAGCCCATCGTCGACCTGGACACCGGCGCACTGAAGAAGGCCGAGTCGCTGGTGCGCTGGACGCATTCGCAGCGCGGCATGATCGGCCCGGCCGAATTCATTCCGCTGTGCGAGGAAAACGGCCTGATCGTGGAGTTGGGCGAGCAGATCTTCGAGACGGTAGTGCGCGACGTCGTCGCCTGGAAGCAACAGCATGGCGCTATCCTGCAAGTGGGCATCAACGTTTCCCCGGTCCAGCTGCTGGCCGGGCGCGAAGCCTGCGAACGCTGTTTTCAGATGGCCAGCAACGCCAGGCTGCCGGCGCACACGCTCGTGGTCGAGGTCACCGAGGGCATGCTGCTCGACAATAATCCGCTCGTGGCCCAGCAGCTGCGCCAGATCGCCGAGCACGGCATGGACCTGGCACTGGACGATTTCGGCACCGGATACTCGTCCCTGTCCTACCTGAAGAAATTCCGCTTCCAGTTCCTGAAGATCGACCGCTCCTTCGTGATGCACCTCGAAGCCGGCACCACCGACTACGCCCTGTGCGAAACGATCGTCACCATGGCCCACAAGCTCGGCATGAAGGTCATCGCCGAGGGCATCGAAACGCCCGAACAGCTCGAGCTGCTCAAGCAGGCCGGCTGCGATTACGGCCAGGGCTACCTGTTTTCGAAAGCCGTGCCGGGAACGACGATCGGCGCCTGGCTCGCCGGCGGCACCATGCCCTGGCTGCGCGCCGACTTCGCCGCCCGCGCCTTCAGGCGCGCGCCGCGAGAATTATCTTAATGTTAATCTCCGCACATTCATCTTTCACGCTTTCCGAATGAACCTTGTGAATCGACACCACCACTTCCATCCTGAAGGGGGATCGTCATGATCGTCCTGCGCTTGCTGGCCCTGTGCGCGAGCGGACTCGTCTTCATCGTACCGCCACTGGTGGGGGCGCAATCCGAACAGACCGGCAGCATGCCGGCCTGGAGCGCCGTCGGCGGCCTGGCCGGGCTGGCGCTGGTGTCGTTCAGCTTCCTGTATATCGGCATGTTCGGCAAGCGCATGCGCCACTCCGGCCCGGCGCGCACCCTCGGCGGTCTGCTGCTGCTGGTTCCCGCCGCCGCCAGCGTCGCCATGCTGGCCACGCGGAGCGACCCTACGCTGCTGTGGGGCAGCGGGATCCTGCTGTGCCTCACCATGCTGCTGTTCCTCAGCGTCGTCTACCCGGCCGGACTCCACCGCCGCCACCGCCCGTTGCGCCGTCGCGAGCGCCGTGAACCGGTGCTGGCGCTGATCCATTCGTCGACCGGATAGCCCCGGTCGCCCATCTAGCGGCGCCGTGCCAGATAGCGGTCCAAAGCGTTGGCAAACTGCTGGCGGTCGGCCTGGCTGAAGGCGCTCGGGCCGCCGGTGTCGACACCGCCGCTGCGCAACTCTTCCATGAAGGCCCGCATCGTCAGCTGCTGGGCGATATTGTCCCTGGTGTAGAACTCGCCGCGCGGATTCAGCGCGTCGCCGCCCTTCTCCAGCACGCGCGCCGCCAGCGGGATGTCGCCGGTGACGACCAGGTCGCCCGGCGCCAGGCGCTCGACGATCTCGGTATCGGCCACGTCCGCGCCGCTCGGCACCTGGATCGCGCGGATGAAGCGCGAGCCCGGCACCCGGATCAGCTGGTTGGCGATCAGCGTCACCTGCAGTTGCAGGCGCTCGGCCACGCGGAACAGGATGTCCTTGATCACGCCCGGACAGGCATCGGCATCGACCCAGATTTCCATAACAGTATGCTGCTCCGGCTCAGGCTGCAGTTCAGGTTGAACCTTGCAGGTTGTCCCACAGGTCGCCGGTGGGGCTGATGCGCGGCGCGGCGACACCGAAATGCTTGTACGCCAGCGGCGTGGCGATGCGGCCGCGCGGGGTGCGCTGCAGGTAGCCCTGCTGGATCAGGTAGGGTTCCAGCACGTCCTCGATGGTATCGGCAGCCTCGCCGATCGCCGCCGCCAGGTTGCCGATGCCGACCGGGCCGCCGGCGAACTTGAACAGCACCGCCTCCAGCAGCTTGCGGTCCATCACGTCGAAGCCGACGGTGTCGACGTCGAGCATCTTGAGCGCGCGGTCGGCCATGTCCTTGGTGATCTCGCCGGTGCCCTTCACTTCCGCATAGTCGCGCACGCGGCGCAGCAGGCGGTTGGCGATACGCGGCGTGCCGCGCGCGCGCTTGGCGACTTCGCGCGCGCCCTCTTCGTTGATCGGCGCCTCCAGCAGGGCGGCGCTGCGGGTCACGATCTTGGTGAGCTCGTCGACGTTGTAGAACTCCAGGCGGGCGACGATGCCGAAGCGGTCGCGCAGCGGATTGGTCAGCATGCCGGCGCGGGTGGTGGCGCCGACCAGCGTGAACGGCTGGAGGTCGAGCTTCACGGAACGCGCGGCCGGACCCTCGCCGATCATGATGTCGATCTGGTAGTCCTCGAGCGCGGGATACAGGATCTCCTCGACCACCGGCGACAAACGGTGGATCTCGTCGATGAACAGCACGTCGTTCGCTTCGAGATTGGTCAGCAGCGCGGCCAGGTCGCCGGGACGCTCCAGCACCGGACCGGAGGTCTGGCGCAGGTTCACGCCCATCTCGCGCGCGATGATGTGGGCCAGCGTGGTCTTGCCCAGGCCCGGCGGGCCGAACAGCAGGGTGTGGTCGAGCGCTTCGCGGCGCTTGCGGGCCGCCGAGATGAAGATCTCGAGCTGGTCGCGGATCTTCGACTGGCCGACGTATTCGTCGAGGTGCTTGGGCCGCAACGCGCGCTCGATCGCCTCTTCGTTCGGCGAGGCCGGCGCGGCATCGATGATGCGCTGCTCGGTGAAGTTGTCGGTCTGGATGCTCATATGTGTCAGTCAAATGATTGTCGTTCCCGGCATTGCCGGAAACGACTCCCCGCGCAGGCGGGGCGACGGATTATGCTTTGGACAGCGATTTCAGCGCCAGTTTAATACCCTCGGAAACGCTGGTCCCGGCCGGCATATTCTTGATGGCGGCCAGCGCTTCCTTGTCAGAATACCCCAAGGCCAGCAGCGCATTGAGCACGTCTGCCTGGGCGTCGTCCTGCACGGCGCCGCCGACCGCGCCGATATCGGCGCCCAGCTTGCCCTTCAGTTCCAGCAGCAGGCGCTCGGCGGTCTTCTTGCCGATGCCGGGGACCTTGACCAGGCGCCCGGCTTCCTGCAGGGTCACGGCCTGGGCCAGGTCGGCCACCGACATGCCGGACAGGATGGCCAGCGCGGTGCGCGCGCCGACGCCGGTGATCTTGATCAGCTGGCGGAACACGGCGCGCTCGTTGGCCGAGCCGAAGCCGAACAGCAGGTGCGCATCTTCCCGCACCACATAGTGCGTGAACAGGACCACCTTCTCGCCCGTGTGCGGCAGGTTGTAGAAAGTGCCCATCGGCACGTCGACCTCGTAGCCGACGCCCTGGCAATCCACGAGCACTTGCGGGGGATTCTTTTCCAGCAGTACGCCGGAGAGACGACCGATCATCGCTGAACTTTCAATGGTTGGTGGTTAAACAAGGCGGCCGCGCCGCATGTGCAGGGCCTGCTTTTCCGGCGCCAGCGCACCGATCAGCGCCAGCGCATCCATGCCGTGGGCGTGACAGATCGCGATGCCGAGGGCGTCGGCGGCATCCGAGCCGGGCAGGCCCGGCAACTTCAACAGGCGCGCCACCATTTCCTGGACCTGGGCCTTGACGGCCTTGCCGGAACCGACCACGGCCTGCTTGACCTCGGACGGCGTGTATTCCCCGACGTCGAGGTCGGCGCCGACCAGGGCCGCGATGGCGGCGCCGCGCGCCGCGCCGAGCAGCAGGGTCGACTGCGGATTCACGTTGACGAAGACGCGTTCGATGGCCGCGCACGCCGGCTTGTAGGTGGCGACGACTTCGGTGACGCCGGACAGGATGATCTTCAGGCGCGGCGGCAAGGCGCCTTCCGTGCCGGTCTTGATGGTGCCGGAAGCGATGTAGCGCAGCCGGTGCCCGTGTTTTTCGATGACCCCGAACCCCGTCGTGCGCAGGCCCGGGTCGATGCCGAGAATAATCATTATCGAATGTTATACCGGCTGGCGTATTTCGTGGGAAAAATACTGTGCAAAAACACAGGTCGTGGTGCGTTTGTCACCACGACCGTAGGGTGGGCACCATGTGCCCACGCGTGACGCCCGATCAGTGACGGAAGTGACGCGTACCAGTATAGAGCATCACCACCCCACGCTCGTCCGCCGCGTCGATCACTTCCTGGTCGCGCATCGAGCCGCCCGGATGGATCACGCAGCTCGCGCCGGCGTCGACCACCACGTCCAGGCCGTCGCGGAACGGGAAGAAGGCGTCCGACGCCACCGCCGAACCGACCAGCGACAGGCCGGCATTCTGGGCCTTGATCGAGGCGATGCGGGCCGAGTCGATGCGGCTCATCTGGCCGGCGCCCACGCCCAGGGTCATGCCGTTGGCGCAGAACACGATCGCGTTCGATTTCACGAACTTGGCGACGCGCCAGGCGAACATCAGGTCCTGCAGCTGCTGTGGGGTCGGCTGCTTCTTGGACACCACCCGCAGGTCGGCCGGCAGCACATTCTTCGCATCCGGCGACTGCACCAGCAGGCCGCCGCCGACGCGCTTGACGTCGAAGGGGTTCTGGCCGTCGCCGAGCGCGATTTCCAGCAGACGGACGTTCTGCTTGGCCGCCATGAGCTGGCGCGCTTCCGGCGTGAACACCGGGGCGATCACGACTTCGACGAACAGTTTCGAGATCGCTTCCGCGGCACGGCCGTCGACCGGCACGTTGAAGGCGATGATGCCGCCGAAGGCCGAGGTCGGGTCGGTCTTCAGCGCACGCTGGTAGGCGTCCAGGGCGTCGGCGCCGATTGCCACGCCGCAGGGGTTGGCGTGCTTGATGATCACGCAGCCAGCCGGCTGGTCGAAGCCACCCAGCGACTTGACGCATTCCCAGGCGGCGTCGGCGTCGGCGATATTGTTGTACGACAGTTCCTTGCCCTGCAGCTGATGGTAGTTGGCCAGGCTGCCGGCGGCCGGGGCCAGGTCGCGGTAGAAGGCGGCGCTCTGGTGCGGGTTTTCGCCGTAGCGCATGTCCTGGACCTTTTCGAAGTGCAGGTTCAGGGTCTGCGGGTAAGTCGCGCGGGTGGCGTGCTGCTTGTCTTCGCCCAGGCTGGTCAGGTAATTCGTGATCGCGCTGTCGTACTGCGCGGTGTGGGCGAACACCTTCGTCGCCAGGCGGAATTTGGTGTCGTAGCCGACATCGCCCGCTTGCGTACCCGTGCCCTTCATTTCCGCCAGCACGACGCCATAGTCGGCCGGGTCGACGATCACGACGACGTCGCGGTGGTTCTTGGCCGCCGAGCGCAACATGGTCGGGCCGCCGATGTCGATGTTCTCGATCGCGTCTTCCAGCGAGCACTGCTCCTTGGCGACGGTCGCCTGGAAGGGGTAGAGGTTCACCACCACCATGTCGATCTGCGGGATGCCGTGCTCTTCGAGCTTGGCGACGTGTTCCGGCAGGTCGCGCCGCGCCAGGATGCCGCCGTGCACTTTCGGGTGCAGGGTCTTGACGCGGCCATCGAGCATTTCCGGGAAACCCGTGTAGTCGGCGACTTCGGTGACGGGCACGCCATTGTCTTGCAGCAGCTTGGCGGTGCCGCCGGTCGACAGGATGTTCACGCCGAGCGCGGACAGCGCGCGTGCGAAATCGAGCACGCCGGTTTTATCGGAAACGGAGATGAGGGCTTGTTTGATCATGGGAAGGCCTGTTGATAAAAATCGGTGCGGGCATGCATATTAACCACGCCGGGCAAGGCCGGCGCACGTTCGCACGCCGGCCTTCCCGCCGGCGTTTACAGCAGCCCGTGCTCCTGCAATTTCTTGCGCAAGGTGTTGCGATTGATGCCCAGCATCTGCGCGGCATGCGACTGATTGCCTTCAGCGCGCGTCATCACGACTTGCAGGATCGGTTTTTCGACGGTCAGGAGCATCATGTCGTAGATATTCGTCGGTTTTTGCTCGCCCAGGTCGTTGAAATAATCTTCGAGGCTTTTCTGAACGACTTCCTGGATACTCTCTTTGCTCATGTGCTACTTCACCTTGGTTAATGGTGCCGCTTTTGGCAGCCCTGTCTCCGATTATTTTTGTTTTTCTACTACTATTTTTATGCTGCGATCGCGATGTGTTCGGAAAGCGCGGGCCGGTATTGTAACCGCTCGCCATAGCGCTGTTGCGATTTGAAAAATTCGTCGACGGCCGCCAGCTGCTCGGCGGTCGATTCCAGCAAGTTCATGCGCTGGCGGAATTCCTCACCGCCGGGCAGGTCTTGTACATACCAGCCGATGTGCTTACGGGCCGTGCGCACGCCCAGGTATTCGCCGTAGAAAGCGTAGTGGGCCGGCAGGTGTTCGTTCATCAGTTCGCGCACTTCCTCGACCAGCGGCGCCGGCAGGTGCGCGCCGGTGCGCAGGTAGTGATCGATCTCGCGGCAGATCCAGGGACGGCCCTGGGCCGCGCGCCCGATCATGACGGCATCGGCGCCCGTATGGTCGAGCACGAACCTGGCCTTTTCCGGCGTCGTGATATCGCCGTTGGCCACCACCGGAATCGACACCGCCGCCTTCACCGCAGCGATGGTGTCGTATTCGGCATCGCCCTTGTAGCCGTCGGCGCGGGTGCGGCCATGCAGGGTCAGCATGGCGATGCCGGCCTGCTCGGCCATGCGCGCGATGTTCAGGGCGTTCTTGTTCTGGCGATCCCAGCCGGTGCGGAACTTGAGCGTCACCGGGACGTCCACCGCCTTCACCACCGCTTCCAGGATGCGCTGGACCAGGTCTTCGTGCTGCAGCAGGGCCGAACCGCACCAGTTGTTGCAGACCTTCTTGACCGGGCAGCCCATATTGATGTCGATGATCTGGGCGCCGCGGTCGACGTTGAACCTGGCGCAGTCGGCCAGTTCTTCCGGCACCGCGCCGGCGATCTGCACCGCCTTCGGCTCCATTTCCCCCGCATGGTCGATGCGGCGCGAGGATTTTTCGCTGGCCCACAGGCGCGGATTCGAGGCCGCCATCTCCGACACCGCATAGCCGGCGCCGAGCTTCTTGCACAGCTGGCGGAACGGACGGTCGGTCACCCCGGCCATCGGGGCGACGAAAACATTATTGCGCAGCGTATAAGGACCAATTTGCACGGAAGAAAAACCAGAAGAAAAATCGGGAACTCGCTATTTTACCCGAAGCGCTGCTCAATTTATCAGCACACTTTTTTTCGTGTGTTGCGAATTTGGCATATTTCTTCTGGTTGAGCTCAGGCCAACTCGTCCAGCAGGGCCGGACGCAGGTGGGATACCTCGCCCCAGCTCTCCAGAACCAGCCTGCCGCCGTCGACGCGGAAACGGTTGATGCTGGCGTTGTAGACCTTGAAGTCGCGCGGCGTTTCCAGCGGCAGATTACCGGCCATCCGGTACGCGCACTCGAGCACCCCGCCGTGGGCCACCAGCGCCAGGGTGCGGCCGGGATGCGCGCTGGCCAGGCCCAGGATGGCTTCGGTGGCGCGGGCGTAGAACTGGCGGAAGGATTCGCCGCAATTTTTACCACTTGGCAAAACTGCATCGATGTCGCGCGCCTGCCAGGCGGCGAACTCACTGGGGAAGCGCTGTTCGATCTCGCTGTACAGCAGGCCTTCGAAACCGCCGTAGCAGCGCTCGCGCAGGCCGGGTTCGACCAGCAGCGGCATGCCGCGCAGCGTGGCCACGGCCTGGGCCGTCTGGCGGGCGCGTTGCAGGTCGCTCGACACCAGCAGGTCGATCGCTTCGGGCGCCAGCGCCTCGGCCAGCAGCCGGGCCTGGCGCTCGCCTTCGTCGTTCAGGGGGATGTCGAGGTGGCCCTGCAGGCGGCGTTCCGCGTTCCAGGCGGTTTCGCCATGGCGAATCAGGATAATCTTGTTCAATTATTACTTGTCGATGATGGTGGCGGCGATGTCCGGATTCAGCGAATACACGCCGTAGATCCGGGCCTCGTCGAGGATATGGCCGGTAATGGCCAGGCGCGCTTCCCGGCCGGTGAAGCGCCCGGTCAGCGGCAGGCGCGGGATGTCGAGCGCATACAGCGTGAACACGTAAGTATGCACCCGTTCGTCGTTCCAGGGTGGACAGGGGCCGTCGTAGCCGTAGTACTCGCCGACCATGTCGGGATCGTTCGCGAACCAGCTGGTGTAGTCGTTGATGCCGTGGCGGAGCTGGTGCTCGGTGCCGTTCTTGATCGTGAACGGCACCAGCGGCCCGCTCTTGCCGCCCGGGGTCACCATGTCCGAGAACAGGCCCTCGGCGAAGGAGTCCAGGACGACCGGGATGTCGACCAGCGACCAGTGATAGAAGTCGGTGCGCGGCAAGGCATCCGGCACCGTCCTGCCTTCCTTGTTGACGTCGGCGCCGTCGGTCGGCACGTCGAGGTCGTGGCACAGCAGCACCAGCGACTCGGCGCCGGCCGGCACGTCGTCCCAGGCGATGTGCGGGCTGCGGTTGCTCGACAGCTTGACATGGCGGCCGGGATCGATCTCGGCGAACGCGCAGCGCGGCGGGATCGGACCGCCCTCGGTAAAGGAATCGCTCCAGATGTTCATCGCCCTACCCTCCATTCGCACCTGTAAGATTGACCGACGCCGCCCGCAACGGTTTCAATCAGAAACCTTGGGTGGATCAATACGAAGCCAGAAAGTCACTGGACCGTCATTGGTCAGCGACACCTGCATATCGGCGCCGAATCTGCCGGTCCCGACATTACCGTGACGCTCGCGCGCCTGGCGCACGACATGGTCGAACAGCCGGCGCCCGACGTCCGGCGCGGCCGCCGGCGAGAACGAGGGCCGGGTGCCGGAGCGGGTGTCGGCCGCCAGCGTGAACTGCGGCACCAGCAGCAGGCCGCCTTCGACGTCGGTGACGCTGCGGTTCATCTTGCCGGCGGCGTCGGAAAAGACGCGGTAGCCCAGCAGCTTCGCCAGCAGGGCGTCGGCTTCGCGCTCGGTGTCGCCCTTCTCCGCGCAGACCAGCACCACCAGCCCATGCCGGATGGCGCCGATGGTTTCGCCGTCGACGGCGACGCTGGCCTGGGTGACCCGCTGTAGCAAGCCGATCATTGCAAGCCGATCATTGCAAGCCGCATCATGCGGCGGCCAGGGTCACGCGCGCGAACTTGCGCTTGCCGACCTGCAGCACGAAGGTGCCGGCCTCGACCTGCAGCGCCTTGTCGGACACGACCGTGCCGTCGATGCGCACGCCGCCCTGGTCGATCATGCGCATCGCTTCCGAGCTGGAGGCGCACAGGCCGGCCTGGCGCAGCAGCTGGGGCAGGCCCAGCGGGGCGCCGCCGAGGCTCACTTCGGGGACGTCGTCCGGGATCCCGCCCTTCGAGCGGTTGACGAAGTCGGCCAGCGCGTCCTCGGCCGCCTTGGCCGAGTGGAAGCGGGTCACGATCTCCTGGGCCAGCGCGACCTTGGCGTCGCGCGGGTTGCGCCCGCCCTCGACCTCGGCGCGTAGAAGCGCCAGGTCCTGGATCGAGCGGAAGGACAGCAGCTCGTAGTACTTCCACATCATGACGTCCGAGATGCTCATCAGCTTGCCGAACATGGTGTTGGCCGGCTCGGTGATGCCGATGTAGTTGTTCTTGGACTTCGACATCTTCTCGACGCCGTCCAGGCCTTCGAGCAGCGGCATGGTCAGGATGCACTGCGGCTCCTGGCCGTAGTCTTTTTGCAACTCACGACCGACGAGGAGGTTGAATTTCTGATCCGTTCCACCTAGCTCAAGGTCTGCTTTCAAAGCGACCGAATCATAGCCTTGCATGAGCGGATACAGGAACTCATGCACCGAGATCGGAGTCCCACTCTTGTAGCGCTTGGTGAAGTCGTCGCGCTCCATCATGCGCGCCACGGTGTAGCGCGAGGCCAGCTGGATCATGCCGCGCGCGCCCAGCGGGTCGCACCACTCGGAGTTGTAGCGGATTTCGGTGCGCGCAGGGTCGAGCACCAGCGAGGCCTGCTTGAAATAGGTCTGCGCATTGGTCTCGATCTGCTCGCGGGTCAGCGGCGGGCGGGTCACGTTGCGGCCCGACGGGTCGCCGATCATCGAGGTGAAGTCGCCGATCAGGAAGATCACCTGGTGGCCCAGGTCCTGCAGCTGGCGCAGCTTGTTCAGCACCACGGTATGGCCCAGGTGCAGGTCGGGCGCGGTCGGATCGAGGCCAAGCTTGATGCGCAGCGGCGTGCCGCTTTGCTCGGAGCGCGCCAGTTTCTGGGCGAATTCGCTCTCGATCAGCAGTTCGTCGACACCGCGCTTGGTGATCGCAAGGGCTTCCTGGACGGCATCGCTCAAGGGAAGAGCCGCGGCCCCGGCGGAAGTTGCAGTTTTGGCATTACCAGAAAGCTCAGCAGAAGTCATAAATTCTTGTAGGAGTATAGCTAAAACGGTTGTAGGACCCCGTATTTTGATATAATTCGCGATCCCGTCAATCTTGCCGCATGAAAAGTTTCACAGACAACAAGTAATAAAACAAAAAGAAAAAGTCGTGGTCGTGGGACGGTGAAGCGGTAAATTTTAACTGATTGCATGAACCCAATACAGAAAATCACCGGTAAGCGCTGGTTCGGTCTCGCAGAGACCAGCCGTAAAACCCGCATCATCGCGGGTGGCGCCGCTGCCCTGGCCCTCTGTGCTTTCGGCGCGACTGCAGTTGCCCCGATCGCACCGGACGCCTCCGACATCCCTGTCAAGTCCATCGCACAAGACCTGCAGCTGCCGAACCTGGCCGACCAGATCGCCGCGCTGCAGCAGGACCAGCAGGAATTCATCCACGAAGAGCGCATCCGTCCGGGCGATTCCCTGGGCTCCATCTTCACCCGCCTTGGCATCGACGACCAGCAGGCAGCTGCTTTCGTTCGCAGCGACAAGCTGGCGCGCAGCATCCTCTCCCTCAAGACCGGCAAGCGCATCCAGGCCGAGACCGACGAGAACGGCCTGCTGCTGTCGCTGCGCGCCACGATCGCCGTCGACAAGGACCAGTTCAATACCGTTACCGTGAGCCGCAAGGGCGACAAGTTCGTCGTCACCAAGGCCCCGGCCGAACTCGAGCGCCGCATCGAAATGCGTTCGCGTGAAATCAGCACCTCGCTGTATGCCGCCACCGACGCCAACGTCGACGGCGGCCAGATCCCGGATACGGTGGTCAACCAGATCATCGAGATGTTCTCGACCAATATCGACTTCCGCTCCGACCTGAAGCGCGGCGACCGTTTCAACGTCGTCTACGAAACCTTCTGGCAGGATGGCGAAATGGTCCGCACCGGCCGCGTGCTGGCCGGCGAATTCATCAACCGCGGCGTGGCCTACCAGTCGGTCTGGTACGAAGACCCGCAGTCGCACCAGGGCGGCTACTACGGCCTGGACGGCCAGTCGCTGAAGAAAGCCTTCCTGAAGTCGCCGGTCGCCTTCACCCGCATCTCCTCGGGCTTCTCGATGCGCGTGCATCCGGTGTTCAATGTCTGGAAGCAGCACAAGGGTATCGACATGGCGGCCCCGATGGGCACCCCGATCCGCGCTGCCGGCGACGGCACCGTCGACTTCGCCGGCGTCTCGAACGGCTACGGCAACATGGTCGTGCTCAAGCACTGGTCGAACTACAGCACCGCCTACGGCCACATGAGCCGCTTCGCCAGCGGCCTGCGCCGCGGCGAGAAGGTGCACCAGGGCGATGTGATCGGCTACGTCGGCGCGACCGGCTGGGCCACCGGCCCGCACCTGCACTACGAATTCCGTATCGGCGGCGAAGCAACCGATCCGATGAAGCTGAAGAACCTGCAGGCGCAGCCGCTGAACAGCGGCGAACTGTCGCGCTTCCGCATGGCCGCCACCGAGATGTCGCACCGCTTCTCGCTGCTGAACCCGGCCGGCAACGCAATGGCTGCCCGCTAAGCGTCCTCAGCCGATTCGCAGATAGAATGAAACGCCTTGCACTGCACAGTGCAAGGCGTTTTTCTTTCGGCAACTTCGGGGGTCAGATCCCGGTTTTCTCGGGTGGGCTCTGACCCCATCTAATCATACACAGATCATGCCCGCTTCTTCCCTCTACATCGGCCTGATGTCCGGCACCAGCCTGGACGGCGTCGACGGCGTGCTGGCCGACTTCGGCGGCCGCGGTATCCGCACCCTGCAGGCCGCGTTCACTCCCTTCCCCGCCGATCTGCGCGTCGAACTGATGGCGCTGCAGGCCGCCAGTCCCAACGAACTGGAGCGCGAAGCGCTGGCCGCCAATGCCCTGGCGCGCTGCTATGCGGACTGCGTGCAGCAGTTGCTGGCCCAGGCGCCGGGTCCGGTGCGCGCGGTGGCCGTGCATGGCCAGACGATCCGCCACCGCCCGGAGCTGGGCTTCACGCGCCAGACCAATAATCCGGCCCTGCTGGCGGAACTGACGGGCCTCGACGTGATCGCCGACTTCCGCACGCGCGACATCGCCGCCGGCGGCCAGGGCGCGCCGCTGGTGCCGGCTTTTCATGAGGCGCGGTTCGGCAAGCCGAAGACGGTGCGGGTGGTGGTGAATATCGGTGGCATCGGCAACATCAGCGTGCTGCACGGCGACGGCCGGGTGAGCGGCTACGATACCGGCCCCGGCAATGTGCTGATGGATCTGTGGGTTGCGCGCCACACCGGCAAGCCCTACGACGAAGATGGCGCCTTCGCGGCTTCCGGCAAAGTCGACCGGGAACTGCTGGGGACCCTGCTGGACGAGCCCTATTTCCGCCAGCCGCCGCCCAAGAGCACGGGCCGCGACCTGTTCCATGCGGAATGGCTGGATGCGAAGCTGGCGCAACGCCCCGGCCTGGCGCCGGCCGATGTTCAGGCGACCCTGACGCGGCTGACGGCGGTCTCGATCGCGCACGCGATCCAGGAATCGACCGCCGGCCAGCCCGCCCAGGCCGTGTACGTGTGCGGCGGCGGCGCCTATAACGGCGTGCTGCTGCGGGACATCGAAGAAGCGCTCGGCGGCGGGATCCCGGTCAAGTCGACCGAGGAGCTGGGTGTGGCGCCGAACCGGGTCGAAGCCCTGGCCTTCGCCTGGCTGGGCTACCGCTTCATGCGGCGCCAGCCGGGCAATCTGCCGGCGGTGACGGGGGCGGGCGGGCTGCGGGTGCTGGGGGCGCTGTACCCGGCCTGATTACAGCCAGCAAGCGCAGTCCGTCAGGCGGCGATTGCCTGCGCGTGGCTCGCCACCAGCATCTCGATCAATGCACGCGAGGCCGCCGACAGCCCGCGGTGGGCCGGGTAGATCACGGAAAAGGTGCGCATGCGTCCGCCAAGGCCGGGCAGCACCTCGACCAGGCGGCCGGCGGCCAGACTGTCTTCGGCGAAGATGCGCGGACACAGCGCAATCCCCATCCCCTGCTCCGCCAGCCACACGATACCCATGGCATCGGTCGACACGGTGACGGCGGCCGGCGGCACCCAGTCGATGTCGCGCCCGTCGTCGCGCAGGTGCCAGGGAATCACACGGCCGGTACTGGGGCGGATGAAGGCGATGCAGCGCTGGCGCGCCAGGTCCGCCAGGCCGCACAGGGGCGCGCACGCCTCCAGGTAGTCCGGCGACGCAACCAGGCACAAGGGCGATACTTCGAGCGTGCGCGCCACCATGCTGCTGCTCGGGATCGGGCCCGAACGGATGGCCAGGTCGAAGCCTTCCGCCACCAGGTCGACGTTGCGGTTGCTGATGTCCACCTCGAGCGCGACCAGCGGATAGGCGCGCGCATAGGCAGCCAGCAGCGCGGGAAGACGTTGCTTGCCATAACTGGTGGGCACGCTCATCCTTACCTTGCCACTCAATTGCTCCGTCGTGCTGCGGATCGCCTGCTCGGCCTGTTCGATGCGGGCAAAGGCAACGCGCATTTCGTCAGCATAGCGCTGACCGGCATCGGTCAGGCTCAGACTGCGCGTTGTACGGCGCAGCAACTGGGCACCCAGGCGGCTCTCCAGCCGCGACACCGCACGGCTCAATACCGACGCCGTCGTCGACAGCACGACAGCGGCAGCGCTGAACGAGCCATGCTCGACCACGCTGAGCAAGACTTCGACATCGGACAAGTGATCAAACCTGCGCGCCATTCTCACCTCTCACGAACAAATCATTTGCTGGGCGCCTAGTTTATTGCCTGCTGAAGATCAAATACAATGCCTGCCCCATGATTAAAGAGATCACCAATGGAATTACTGAATAAACTGCAATGGCGCTACGCCACCAAGGCGATGGACCCGACCCTCCCGGTCGCGCAGGACAAGATCGACCGCATCATCGAGGCCGCCCGCCTGGCGCCGACCTCTTCCGGCCTGCAGCCCTACGAAATCCTGGTCGTCAAGAATCCGGCGCTGCGCGCGCAGATCCGTGAAGTGGCGTGGAACCAGGCCCAGGTCACGGACGCCTCGCACCTGCTGGTATTCGCCGCCTGGGACGACTACACGGCGGAACGGATCAACCACATGTTCGACCTGACCAATGAAGTGCGTGGTTTCCGCAACGAGGGCTGGGAAGCGTATCGCCAGCAGCTGCTGTCGACCTATCCGGGCCGCGGCGAGCAGGTGAACTTCGAGCACGCGGCGCGCCAGGCCTATATCGGCTTCGGCGCGGCCGTCATCGCGGCCGCGTTCGAGGGCGTCGACGCGACCCCGATGGAAGGCTTCGACCCGGCCGCCGTCGACGGCATTCTGAAGCTGCGTGAGCGCCACCTGCGCAGCGTGGTGATGCTGCCGCTGGGCTACCGCAAGGCCGAGCAGGACTGGCTGGTCAACCTGCCGAAGGTACGCCGCCCGCTCGAGCAGTTCGTCACCGAGGTGAACTGAGCTCTTTGCGAAAACAAAAAAGCCGCCTGGCAATGCCGAGGCGGCTTTTTTCATGCCTGGAGCGGACGATTACGCCGAGAACGACGAACCGCAGCCGCAGGTCGAGGTGGCGTTCGGGTTCTTGATCACGAACTGGGCGCCTTCGAGGTCGTCCTTGTAGTCGATTTCGGCGCCGACCAGGTACTGGTAGCTCATCGAGTCGATCAGCAGGGTGACGCCGTTCTTTTCCATCGCGGTATCGTCGTCGTTCATGATCTCGTCGAAGGTGAAGCCGTACTGGAAGCCCGAGCAACCGCCGCCCTGCACGAACACGCGCAGTTTCAGGTCGGGATTGCCCTCTTCCTCGATCAGCTGGGCGACCTTCTGCGCCGCGCTGTCGGTGAAGTTGATAGGCGATGGCATGGTGTCCTGCTCTTGCGAGCGATGCAATTCGGCGACTGCGGTCATGGATAAACTCCTGATTGAATTCGGATTTCGTCCATTATAGACGGTTGGCGGCAGTCATGCTGACGCCCCTTCCGCCGCCACGCCTAAATGAAACACCGGCTCGGCAGCCGGCGCCGGGGCCGCTTCGTGGGTCAGCTTGCCCGTCACCAGGGCGCCGCCGTGCATTTCCAGCAGACGGTAATGGACATCCCCATGTATGCGGCCTTTCGGCTGTAATTCAAGCAGCTCCGTCGAACGGACGGTACCGGCAATATAGCCGTTGACCACCAGGTTGGCGCAGCGCACCTCGCCCTCGATGCGCGCGTGCTCGGAGACGATCAGGACGCTGTCGGCGGCGGCGTCGCCGGCGATCACGTTGCCGTGGATCTCGCCGTCGATGCGCAGGCCGCCGGTGAATACCAGGTCGCCCTCGATGCGCGCAGAAATGCCGATCAGGCTGTCGATTTCGCTTTTTGCATTACGACCGAACATGGTAGTCCCCTCGCGTAGTGGCATGTCGCCAAGTGCAGTAGTGCAACAGTCAATTTACCGTGCTCAACACTGCCTGCCTTGATCTGCATCTTGTCGACAACCCTTGCGCGAAGGGCGCGCTCGGCCTCAGGGCAGCAGGGCGATCTGCTTCAGGCCCATGTTTTCCGGCACGCCGAACATCAGGTTCATGCACTGCACGGCCTGGCCGGCGGCGCCCTTGACCAGATTGTCCTGCACCACCAGGATCACCACGGTGTCGCCGCCGTCCGGGCGGTGCAGCGCGATGCGCAGCATGTTCGAGCCGCGCGTCGAGCGGGTTTCCGGGTGCGAGCCGAAAGGCATGACGTCGACGAACTCGTCGTCGCGGTAGGCATCTTCGAACAGGGCCTGCAGGGCGGCGTTGTCGATTTCCTTCGTCAGGCGCGCGTACAGGGTCGAGTGCATGCCGCGGATCATCGGCACCAGGTGGGGCGTGAAGATCAGGCCGACTTTCTGGTCGGTGTAGCGCTGCAGCTGGGCCGAGGTCTCCGGGGTATGGCGGTGGCCGGCCACGCCATAGGCCTTGAAGTTGTCGCTGGATTCCGAGAACAGGGTGCCGATCTCGGCCTTGCGGCCGGCGCCGGAGACGCCCGATTTGCTGTCGGCGATCAGGTTGCCGGCATCGATCAGGCCGGCCTTCAGCAGCGGGGCGAAGCCGAGCTGCATGGTGGTCGGGTAGCAACCCGGATTGGCGATCAGGCGCGCCTTCTTGATGTCTTCGCGGTTCAGTTCCGGCAGGCCATACACCGCTTCCTCGATCAGCTCGGGCGCGGTGTGTTCCATCTTGTACCATTTTTCGAAGGCGGCGCGGTCCTTCAGGCGGAAGTCGGCGGCCAGGTCGATGACCTTGACGCCGGCGGCCAGCAGGGCCGGGGCCTGGGCCATGGCGACACCGTGCGGGGTGGCGAAGAACACCACGTCGCACTGGCTCAGGTCGGCCTTGTCGGGGCTCGAGAAGGCCAGGTCGACGTGGCCGCGCAACGACGGGAACATGTCCGCCACCGGCAGGCCGTCTTCCTTGCGCGAGGTGATGGCGGTCAGCTGCACCTCGGGATGGGCTGACAACAGACGCAGCAGTTCCACGCCCGTGTAACCGGTACCACCAACGATGCCAACTTTGATCATGTTCTTTCCTTAGTAAAAATAGCCCCTGCGAGCACGAGCCTGCAATTTTAGCAGCGTCACCGCGACCCTGCCCCACCTGCGCAAAATCAAACCGGGGTCAGACTCCCGTTTTTGGAAATAGCCCGATGGCTTTTGCCAAAAATCGGAGTCTGACCCCGGTTTTAGGAAACAAAAAAGCCGCCGGCTTTGCAGCGGGCGGCTTCTTTTCGACAGCAGCGCAGAGGCGCTGCTGTATCGATTAACGCTTCGAGAATTGCTTTGCGCGACGTGCTTTGCGCAGACCAACTTTCTTACGCTCGACTTCACGGGCGTCACGGGTGACGAAACCGGCACGTGCCAGGTCGCCCTTCAGGCCTGCGTCGTAGTCGATCAGTGCACGGGTGATGCCGTGGCGCACTGCACCTGCCTGGCCGGACTCGCCGCCGCCATGCACGTTGACCTTGATGTCGAAACGCTCGACGTTGCCGGTCAGTTCCAGCGGCTGACGGATGACCATCAGGCCGGTTTCGCGCGAGAAGTACTCGGCGGCCGGTTTGCCGTTCACGATGATTTGGCCGGTGCCTGCCTTGATGAAGACGCGGGCGACTGCACTCTTGCGACGGCCGGTGCCGTAGTTGTAGTTACCGATCATGTCAGTTCCTTAGAATTCGAGTGCTTGCGGTTGCTGGGCTGCGTGCGGGTGGGTAGCTTCCGCGTAGACCTTCAGCTTCTTGATCATGGCGTAGCCCAGCGGGCCCTTCGGCAGCATGCCCTTGACGGCCTTTTCCAGGGCGCGGCCCGGGAAACGCTGTTGCATTTTCAGGAAGTTGGTTTCGTAGATACCGCCCGGGTAGCCCGAGTGACGGTAGTAGGTCTTCTGGGTGGCCTTGGTGCCGGTCACGCGCAGCTTGCCTGCGTTGACGACGACGATAAAGTCACCGGTGTCGACGTGCGGAGTAAATTCTGGCTTGTGTTTGCCGCGCAGTCGGCGTGCCACTTCGCTGGCAACACGTCCGAGGACTTTGTCCGTCGCGTCAATCACGTACCAATCGCGCTGGACTTCATGGCCCTTAGCGGAAAAAGTTTTCATGTTGACTTCCTATATCTAGGTGTAAATGCTCAAATGGTGGTTCCGCTCGCCGATGCTGCCAACTGCGGACTCTGCCTTATTGTCTTTTCCTGAGCAAATGGAAAGCCCACGATCATAGCTGATCCAGGCAGCTCCAGTCAAGTCAGCCTGGGCGCATATCCACACAAATTCCCGCTAGAGGCAACGCAAACCCGCTTCAATCAAGCCCACCCTGATTCAAGAGTTAATGCATATTTGCAACTATTTGTTGACCGCCAAAAGAATGACAAACTACTATGGTCAGCATCGAAGAGGAGACACCGTGAAAACCCGTCCGATCCTGTCCGCCCTGTTTGCCCTGCTGTGCTCGGCAACAGCGTCCGGCGCTGGCGCTGCTCCCGACGCCGCGCCAGCCGGCAAACCCGTGGCCCGCAACTGCCACCTGCCCGGCGCCGAGGAAACGCTGCGCTGCCTGTCCGTTCCAGTCCCGCTCGACTACGCCAACGCCGGCGCCGGCAGCCTGAAGCTGCACGTGACCGTGGCGCAGGCCTTCCGCGAGTCGGCCCGGCCCGATCCGCTGTTCGTGCTGGCCGGCGGCCCCGGCCAGGCCGGCAGCGACGTGCTGCCGCTGCTGTCGGCCGCGTTCAAGCGCGTGCGCGCCACCCGCGACATCGTCTTCATCGACCAGCGCGGCACCGGCCTGTCGGGCAAGCTCGATTGCGACAGCCCGCCCAACGAAGAGACCATGAGCGACGCCGAGCTCGAAGCCGAGCTGCGCCGCTGCATCGGCGCCAAACGCGTTCCCTTTGCCGCCTACACCACCGCCGCCGCCGCGCGCGACATCGACCAGGTGCGCCGCGCGCTCGGCTACGGCAAGATCAATGTTTGGGGCGGATCCTACGGCACCCGCCTCGGCCAGGCCTATGCGCGCGCCTTCCCGGACCAGGTACGCAGCCTGGTGCTGGACGGCGTGGCCGCGCCGGACCAGGTGATTCCGGCCGGCGGCCGCGACGGCCAGGCTGCGCTCGACAAGCTGTTCGCCCAGTGCGAGCGCGATGCCGCCTGCCACAAGGCCTACCCGAACCTGCGCAGCGAATTCGAGACCCTGGCCGCGCGCGCCGGGGCCGGCCTGAAGCTGTCGATAGCCGATCCCCGCACCGCCCAGCCGGTGAGCTTCACGATGACCAGCCCGCGCTTCCTCGGCACCGTGCACAACATCCTGTACTCGCCGGCCGACGCCCGCCGCCTGCCTTTCCTGATCCACAGCGCCTACCAGGGACGGTGGGAGCCCTTCATCGCCCGCCATAACATCGCCGACGACTTTTCCAGCGACGCTTCCAGCGCGGTCCTGCTGCACCTGGCCGTGGTCTGCGCCGAGGACGTGCCGCGCATGACGCCGGCGCTGATGAAGGAGGAGAGCTCGCTGCTCACGCGGCCACTGGCCGACCGCATCCCGACCCTGTGCAAGACGCTTTCCGTGCCGGCCGTGCCGGCCACCGAGCCGACGACGATCCAGGCCCCGGCGCTGCTGCTGTCCGGGGCCCTCGATCCGGTGACGCCGCCGCGCCGCGCCCAAAGCGCCGCCCGCCACATGGCCCATGCGCAGCAGCTGGTGGTGGCGAACGCCGGCCACGGCGTCTCGCAGCTGGGCTGCGCGCCGCGCCTGCTGCGCGAGTTCCTCGACCGCCCGGCCAGCCCGCTCGACGGCAAGTGCCTGGCCGAGATTCCGGCCCCGACCTTCCAGCTCGGCAGCGCCGGGCCGCAACCCTGAATCGAGCCTGCCATGATCGAAGTCCACGAAGTACGCAAGCAGTTCGGCGCCGTGCAGGCGCTCGGCGGCGTCAGTTTCACCGCGCGCGACGGCCACATCACCGCCCTGCTCGGCCCTAACGGCGCCGGCAAGACCACCCTCCTGCGCACCCTGGTCGGGCTGCTCAGGCGCGACCACGGCAGGATCGCCGTCGACGGCGTCGATCCGGAAAAGGATCCGCTGACGGTGCGCCGGAACATCGGCTTCCTGACCGACCAGTTCGGGCTGTACGAGCGTCTCAGCACACGCGAATACCTGAGCTATTTCGGTGAGCTGAACGGCATGGACGGGCCGACCCTGCGCCGACGCATCGAGGAAGTGTCCGCGCTGCTGCAGATGGACGACATCCTGGAGCGCCGCGCGAAAGGCTTCTCGCAGGGCCAGCGCATCAAGGTCGCGCTGGCGCGCACCCTGCTGCACCGCCCGCGCCACCTGCTTCTGGACGAACCGAGCCGCGGGCTCGACGTGATGAGTACCCGGGCCCTGCGCCAGGCCCTGGCTGCGCTGCGCGCCGACGGCTGCTGCGTGATCATGGCGACCCACGTGATGCAGGAAGTGACCCAGCTCTGCGACGACGTGATCGTCATTGCCAAAGGCCATACCGTGGCCCAGGGCGCGCCCGATGAACTGTGCCGCCGCACCGGCATCGCCAACCTGGAAGACGCCTTCGTCAGCCTGGTCGGCACCGAAGAAGGAATCTCCGCATGAAGCCGAAGTTCCTGATCGTCTACCTCAAAGAGCTGCGCGAGACCCTGCGCGAAAAGCGCACCCTCGGCCTGCTGGCGCTGTTCACCCTGATGTACCCGTTGATGCTCGGCTACCTGCTGGACCACGAAATCAAGCGCGCCACCAAGCCGGAGCGCGACGGCGTCGAGATCGCCGTGATCGGCGCCAGCCAGGCGCCCACGCTGATGGCCCAGCTCAAGCAGCGCAACGTCAACGTCAAGGATCCGGGGCCGCTCGACGAGGCCGGCATCGCCGCGCTGCTGCAGACGCGCGCCTATCCGGCGGTGCTGCGCCTGTCCGACAAATTCACCGAGAACTACGCGGCGATGCGCCCGGCCCGCATCGAGCTGTGGTACGACTCGGCCGACGAAAACGGCAAGCAGCGCAAGGACATCGAAGACCTGCTCGAGGCTTACGGCGCCAACGTCGCCAGCGCGCGCCTGCTGGCGCACGGGGTCTCGCCGGCGACGCTGTCGCCGATCCAGCTGCAGCGCTTCGATACCGGCACCAATGCCTCGCGCTCGGCGGTCCTGATCGGCAGCATCCTCGGCGTGCTGTTCCTGCCGGTCTTCATCTGCGGCATGTCGACCGCCGTCGACAGCACCGCCGGCGAGCGCGAACGCCGCTCGATGGAAGTGCTGATGGCGCAGCCGATCCGCGCCTGGGAGCTGGTGGTCGGCAAGTGGCTGTGCGCGGCCTCCCTGGCGATCGTCGGCGTCACCCTCGAACTGACGCTGGCGCACGCGATCCTGTCCTGGCTGCCGCTGGAAGAGATCGGCATGTCCTGGAGCCTGAACTGGGCCGACCTGGCGCTGATCTGCATCGCCTCCTTGCCGCTGTGCCTGTTCGCCGCCGGCCTGCAGGTGGCGCTGGCGATGAACGCCAGGTCCTTCAAGGAAGCGCAGAGCATCCTCAGCTTCGTGATGCTGGTGCCGCTGATTCCCGGGGTGGTGGTGTCGATGATGGAGATCAAGACGGCGACCTGGATGTACATGGTGCCGATGCTGTCGAACCAGACCCTGCTGCGCGAAATGGCCAAGGGCGGCGAGGTCGGCGCCCTGCCCTTCCTGCTGACCTTCGCCTGCTCGGCGCTGGGCGCCTTGCTGGCGATCGGCTTCGCCAGCTGGCGCATGAAGAGCGAACGCTACGTGTTGTCCGTGTAAGCCGTAGAATAGACGCCTTTACGTAACGCACGCACGGAGAACTCGATGGAAGTCAAAGTCAGCTGGAACGGCCCGTCCGGAATGAGCTTCCGGGCCGAAACCGGCTCGGGCCACATGGTCAGCATGGATGGCGCGCCGGAGGGCGGCGGCCACAACCTGGCGCCGCGTCCGATGGAAATGGTGCTACTGGGGACCGGCGGCTGCACCGCCTATGACGTGGTGCTGATCCTGAAGCGCGGCCGCGAAGACGTGCGCGGCTGCGACGTCACCCTGAAGGCCGAGCGCGCCGACACCGATCCGAAGGTCTTCACGAAGATCCACTTCCACTTCATCGTCAGCGGCCGCAACCTGAAGCCGGCGGCGGTCGAGCGGGCCGTCAACCTGTCGCACGACAAGTACTGCTCGGCGTCGATCATGCTGGCCAAGACCGCCGAGATCACGCATTCGTTCGAAATTATCGAAGCGTGAGATCTCGTCAGATGTAATACGCGGTGGTGGTCATCACCTTGGCCATCGCCCGCATCGCCATGCGCAGCGGCAGCGGCATCTCGGCCGCGCCCATCGCCTGCGCCTTGCTGCCGTGCTCGATCTCGTCGACGCGCATCTGGTCGACGATGGCGCGCGACTTGTTGTCCTGCGGCGGCAGCTGGTCGAGGTGGCTGTTCAGGTGGGCCTCGACCTGGCGCTCGGTCTCGACCACGAAGCCCAGGCTCTGGGCGTCGCCCATGCGCGCGGCCGCCGTCCCCAGCGCATAGGCGCCGGCATACCACAGCGGATTCAGGAGGCTGGGCTGGGAACCCAGCTCGGACAGGCGCTCGGCCGTCCATGCCAGGTGGTCTTCCTCTTCGCGGCCGGCCTGCACGAACTGCGCGCGCATCGCCGCGCTGCCGGCATGGCGCGCCTGCGCGTCGTACAGCGCCTGGGCGCAGACTTCGCCGACGTGGTTTACGCGCATCAGGCCGGCGCTATGGCGCGCCTCCTGGGCATTCAGTTCGCAGTCGTGGGCGGTGGCGCCCGGATTCGGGCGCGAGGCCTTGGCGACGCCGCCGACCACGCGCAGGGCGCGGTCGAAGCCGGCGATCAGGTTATCGAGAGGGTTGATCGAACGGGTCAGATTATCCATGGCTTGAATTGCATAGTCGACATGCTTGAAAGCGCCATTATATGCCCTGCCCGTCCGTAGCCTTCCGCCGCTGCAGCCAGTCGTGCACCGGGCCGGCCACCGCCAGCTTCGAGATGTCCTTCGCCACCCCCAGATTGAGCTCCAGCAGGAACGGGATCGAGTCCGCCGGCACCTCGGTGCAGGTCGCGCCGAACACCGCCATGAAGCGCGCCGACTGCAGGGTCGGCAGCACTTTCTCGCCGCTCATGAACTGCAGGACGCTGGTGATGGTGTGGCCGCCGCCGATGCTGCGGTAGATGAAGCGGTTGTAGTCGCGGTCGACCACGGCGAAGTCGATCGCCTCCTTGGTCATCAGTCCGGCAAGGTAGTACAGGCCGGTGGCGACGCGGAACCAGTCGGTTGCCTCGGCGCGGGTGCGGCCCTGACGCGTGACGGCCAGGATCTTGTCCTCGATGATCGTATCCATGAGTCCATTATGCCCCCATCCGGGCCGGAAGAGGAAGTTGCCAAAGTGGACAGAAATTTTCCCCTGCCGTATGCTGGAGCGCTGTTTCCATTGCGCCCTGTCCCTCAATTTTGCACTCTGGGACGGTGAAACTGCCGTGTGTCGCAAGGGCGCTGCCTCTGCCGCACATTTTTAATACAATGCAATAGTCGTCAAAATACGCAGATTCTCACTATGGAACTAGAAATCCGCAACCTGTCCAAGACCTACGCCAATGGCGTGGTAGCGCTGGACGGGGTCACGCTGAGCATTCCGCCCGGGATGTTCGGCCTGCTCGGCCCGAACGGCGCCGGCAAGTCGACCCTGATGCGGATCCTGGCGACCCTGCAGGAATGCGATTCCGGTTCCGTGTTCCTGGACGATATCGATGTCCTCGACGACAAGGATGAAGTGCGCCGCCTGCTCGGCTACCTGCCGCAGGATTTCGGGGTCTACCCGAAAGTGAGCGCTTATGAATTACTCGATCATTTCGCCCAGCTGAAGGGCCTGGCGAACCGTGCGCGGCGCCGCGAAGTGGTCGACGGCCTCCTGCAACAGACCAATCTGTTCGAGGTGCGCGACCAGCGCCTCGGCACCTTCTCGGGCGGCATGAAGCAGCGCTTCGGCATCGCCCAGGCCCTGCTGGGCGACCCGCAGCTGATCATCGTCGACGAGCCGACCGCCGGCCTCGACCCGCAGGAACGGGTGCGCTTCCACAACCTGCTGTCCGACATCGGCCAGGACAAGACCGTGATCCTGTCCACCCACATCGTGTCCGACGTCGCCGACCTGTGCGCCAATATGGCGATCATCAACAAGGGCCACGTGCTGCTGTGCGGCGAACCGGCGAAGCTCATCGAAGGCATCGAAGGCCGGATCTGGGCGCGCTTCGTCAGCAAGCCCGAGCTGGTCGCCTTCCAGAAGCGCCACACGGTCATCTCGACCCGCCTCTTGAGCGGGCGCCCGATGATCCACGTGTATGCCGAGCGCTATCCGGGCGACGACTTCGAGCCGATCCACCCGACCCTCGAAGACGTCTATTTCGCCACCATCGCCGGCCGCCACAACGCGGCCGCGGGGAACTGCTGAGTTCATGCGCGCGCTCTACGCCATCGCGCTGTTCGAAGCCCGGCAGCGCCTGAAGCTGCTCTCGACCTGGATTTATTTTTTCTCCTTCCTGGCGCTGGCGATGTTCTGGGTGGCGGCCGCCGGCGGCGCCTTCAAGGACATCACGATCTCCTTCGGCGGCCGGGTGCTGGTCAACGGCCCGCGCCAGGTGGCGCTGTCCGCCGCCTTCCTGGGCTGCTTCGGCATCGTGGTGGCGGCCGCCATGATGGGCCGCTCGGTGCAGCAGGATTTCGAATACGAGACCCATCACTTCTTCTTCAGCGCGCCGATCCCGAAATACGCCTACGTGTTCGGGCGCTTCCTGGGCGCGCTGGCGACGATGGCCGTGGTGTACTCCTCGATCGTGCTGGGCAACCTGCTGGGCGCGCTGCTGCCGGGGGTCGACCCCTCGCGCGTCGGGCCATTCAAGGCCCTGGCCTACCTGGCGCCCTACTTCCTGACCCTGCTGCCCAACCTGTTCATCTTCGGCGCCATCTTCTTCGTGCTGGCCGCCCTCACGCGGCGCATGCTGCCGGTGTACGTGGCCGGCGTGGTGATGATGATCGGCTACCTGGTGGCGCCTTCGCTGGCGCGCGACCTCGACTACAAGACGCTGGCGGCGCTGATCGATCCCTTTGGCACCACCGCCCTGATCCGCCTGACCGAATACTGGTCCGTCGCCGAGCGCAATGCGCGCCTGGTACCGTTCGAAGGCGTCTACCTGGCGAACCGCCTGATCTGGTCGGCCTTCTCGCTGGTGGTGCTGCTGCTCGGCTACTGGCGCTTCAGCTTCATGTCCACCGCCGCCACCCGGCGCGCGGCCGCGCGCGGCGAGGGCGAAACCGCGGCCGCCGCCCAGCCGGCCGCCGACACCCGCGAAGAACCCGACTTCGCCGCCCGCAACCTCGGCCTGCTGCTCCTGAAGTCGGCCTGGCTCGACCTGCGAGAATCGGTCAAGAACATCTACTTCGCCGTGATCGCGCTGGCCGGCGTGCTGGTGCTGGTGGTCAGCTCCTTCGACCTGGGCGCAATCTACGGCACCACCACCTATCCGGTCACCTACATGGTGCTGGACCTGATCCGCGACGTGTTCGCGCTGTTCCTGCTGATCGTCACCACCTTCTATGCCGGCGAGATGGTCTGGCGCGAGCGCGAAGCGCGCATGGCCCTGATGCTGGACGCGCTGCCGGTGCCGAGCTGGCTGCCGCTGGCCGCCAAGACCCTGGCCCTGGTCGGCCTGCAGGCCGTGCTGCTGCTGGTGGCGATGGTGTGCGGGATGCTGATCCAGCTGTTCCGCGGCTATGTGGCGCTGGAGCCGGGCCTGTACCTGTTCACGCTGTTCGGCGTGCTGCTGCCCAAATATGTGCTGATCGCGGTGCTGGCGATCGCGGTGCAGGCCATCCTCGACCACAAATACCTCGGCTACTTCGTGCTGGTGCTCTACTACATCGCCAGCATCACCCTCGGCTCGCTCGGCCTGGACCATCCGATGCTGCTGTACGGCGCGCTGCCGGACGTGACCTATTCGGCGATGAACGGCTTCGGCCACTACCTGGCGCTGCAGCGCGCGCTGCTGGTGTACTGGGGCGGCGCCGCGCTGGTGCTGCTGACGGCCGCGCTGGTGCTGTGGCCGCGCGGCGTGGCCGACCGCTTCAGGGACCGCCTGCAGCTCGCGCGCCAGCGCCTGACGCCGGGCGTACTGGGCGCCTTCGGCCTGGGCGCGCTGCTGTTCGCCGGCAGCGGGCTGCTGCTCTGGTACAACCTCGAGCACCTGGGCGCCTACCAGTCCGCCTGGACCAGGGACCGCCTGCACGCCGAATACGAACTGCGCTACCGCCGCTATGCGAAGCTGCCGCAGCCGCGCATCACGAACGTCGACCTGCGGGTCGACATCATGCCCGCCAGCCGCACCCTGAAGGTGAAGGGGGCCTACCAGCTCGAGAACCGCAGCGGCGCGCCGATCGCGGAGCTGTTCCTGACCCAGCAGCCCGGCCCGGCCCTGCGTCCGCGCTTCTCGCAAGCGGTGCGCCTGCTGGCGGCCGACACGCAACGCGGCTTCTATCGCTATGCCTTGGTGACGCCGATCGCGCCGGGCGCGCGCATCGCCCTCGAATTCGAACTCGAGGATGCCCCCGGCGGCGTGCTCGGCCTGGGCCGCGAGACGGCGGTGGTGGCCAACGGCACCTTCTTCAGCAACGCCATCCTGCCCCACGTCGGTTACCAGCACAGCTTCGAGCTGAAGGACGACCGCGACCGCAAGCGCCACGGCCTGGCGCCGAAGGAGCGCATGGCGGCGCGCGATGACGAGGCCGCGCGCGCCAACAACTACCTCGGCAGCGACGCCGACTGGATCCGCTTCGACGCCGTGGTCAGCACCTCGCTGGACCAGATCGCGGTGGCGCCCGGCACCCTCGACAGCGAATGGATGGCCAAGGGCCGCCACTACTTCCACTACCGGATGGACAGGCCGATCCTGAACTTCACCACCTTCCAGTCGGCGCGCTATGAAGTGCGGCACGACCGCTGGCAGGACGTGACGATCGACGTCTACTACCAGCCGGGCCACGACTTCAACGTCGACCGCATGATCGGCGGCGCCAAGGCCGCCCTCGAATACGGTTCGAAGCAGTTCGGCCCCTACCAGCACCGCGAGCTGCGCATCGCCGAGTTCCCGCGCTATGCCAGCTATGCGCAGGCGGCGCCGGGCGTGATCGCGTTTTCCGAGAGCGCCGGCTTCATCGCCAAGGTCGATCCGGAGTCGCGCAAGGACATCGACTACCCCTTCTACGTCACGGCGCACGAGGTCGGGCACCAATGGTGGGCGCACCAGCTGGTCGGCGCCGACAGCCGCGGCGCCACCGTGCTGTCCGAAAGCCTGGCCGAGTACACGGCGCTGATGACGATGAAGCGCACGGTCGGCTCCAGCAAGATGCGGCGCTTCCTGCGCTACGACCTCGAGGAATACCTGATGGGCCGCGCCCTGGAGACCAGGAAGGAGCTGCCGCTGGCGGAGAACGAGGACCAGCCCTATATCCACTACCGCAAGGGCAGCCTGGCGATGTACCTGCTGCAGGACCTGCTCGGCGAGGATGCCGTGAACGGCGTGCTGCGCCAGTTCCTCGCCGAGCATGCCTTCCGCGGGCCGCCCTACCCGACCGTCGCTGCCCTGGTCGGGAAGCTGCGCGCGATCGCGCCCCCGGACAAGGCCTACCTGATCGACGACCTGTTCGACTCCATCGTCCTGTACGGGAACCGGGTCGACAGCGCCGTCGCGCGCCGCCGTCCGGACGGCAAGTACGAAGTGACGATCCGGGCCACCGCCGCCAAGGTGCGCGCCGGCGAGCTGGGAGAAGAACGCGAAGTGCCGCTGAAGGACTGGATCGAGTTCGGCGCCGACGACGAGAACGGCAATCCCCTGGCCCGTGAGCGCCGCCTGGTCGAACGCCCCGCCCAGACGGTCACGCTGGTGGTCGACGGCCGCCCGGCGCGCGCCGGGATCGACCCCGACAACAAGCTGATCGACAGGAAACCAACGGATAATATGATGGCTGTCGACATGCATTAAACTTCAAGTTATTATCTGGTCATAATTTCCTGCTAGGAGTAAAAGGATGTCCACCGTCGCCGAACTGGCCGCACAGATCCAGCAACTTTCCGCATCGGAAAAGCATGAACTCATGCAATTGCTGCTGACCGATAGCGACGAAGCGGAGCAGGACGCCGACGAAGTCTGGCGTAACGAAATCGTGCGCCGCGTGAAGGCGATCCGCAATGGCGAGGCGGCGATCCGCGCCTTGCAGGAAGACTGGCGGGAGTAAAAATTTCACCCGTTGCCGCTACTGATTGCACCGGCCGTGAAAACCGCGAAGGATTCGCGGTTTTTTTACGTCTGGCGACAGCCTGCCGTGTGATTGATCAGCTTCGTTTAACGGCCCGTGGCAGCCATCGGAACACCACGGATCGACTTGAACAGCGGGCTCTCCGGCGGAGTATTTTCCTCAATTATATGATCGTGTAAGAAACCCGCAGCGTCTATCGCATTCTGGATGTGAATGACAGTTGGCTTTTTAGCGCAACTTCTTTTTTTCTTCTGCGTATTAAAGATGGGCTGGAATTATAGATCAACTGGGATTCCACATCGTCGAGCATTTTTTCTCCCGTCGATGCCGGATTAATCCATTCCAGTAATATCCATTCATTCGTAGAGATTGTCACGGAACAACGATAAACGATCTTTTCGTAATCCCTGTATTTCGGATCGAGTAGTTTGATCGCCACGGCGTGTCCGCCGCCGAAGCGGGAAGCTGCCTTTGTTTTTCCCACATAAACCACGCGTTCGTGGTGTCCCGCCAAACGAAGAGATACCAGGTAGATCGGCAAGGCATTCAGAGGCGGCGGGCCGTTGTGCAACAAGACTGCGGCCTTGTCGTCCTTATCTTCTATCTCGAGCGTGCCACCCAAGGTGTGACGTACGCCTGCCAGATACCGCTTGGTAGCATCGGCAGTCTCGGAAATGCTTTTCCAACCCGCCACTGCAATTTTGTGGAAAGGAATTTCTTCTTCGATACTCAGGAACGTGAGCCAGTTCTGCCCCAGCGTATCAGCCGGCGGACTGGCTTCAAAACGTGCCGGCAGCGGATGCCGCCGATCCAGCCAAGCGTGAAGTTGGTTGAACATGCTCTAGATTTAAAAAAGCCGATGAGTAGGCCTGGGATTGTATCGTGTCGGCAAATTGCATGCGCAAGCAATGACAGGTCTTGAGCATAAAAAAACCGCGAATCGCTTCGCGGTTTTTTATTTCGCAGCCGAGCTCATTCATCGGCAAAGCTTCTCGACCATGTTGATCTAGAAGTTCTCCCACTCATCTCCGGCCGCCATCGCCGCCGCTTTCGAACGCGAAACCGGCCGCGCCGCACGCACCGGCGTCACCGCGCGCGAGGCGCTGGCCGGACGGGCCAAACGGGCCGGCGCGGCAGCCTGCTGCCCTTCGACGCCGGTACGGAAGGTGCCCACCAGCCCGGCCAGCCCGGCCGCCTGGTCCTGCATCGCCTCGGCGGCCGCAGCCGCTTGCTCCACCAGCGCCGCATTCTGCTGGGTCACCTGGTCCATCTGGGTGATTGCCTGGTTCACCTGCTCGATGCCGGCGCGCTGCTCGTCGCTGGCGGCGGCGATCTCGCTGATGATGTCGGACACGCGCTTGACGCTGCCGACCACCTCTTCCATCGTGGCGCCGGCCTGGTCGACCAGGCGCGAGCCGGTCTCGACCTTCTCGACCGAATCGCCGATCAGGTCCTTGATTTCCTTGGCGGCCGCGGCGGAACGCTGGGCCAGGTTGCGCACCTCCCCGGCCACCACCGCGAAGCCGCGGCCCTGCTCGCCCGCGCGGGCCGCTTCGACGGCCGCGTTCAGCGCCAGGATGTTGGTCTGGAAGGCGATGCCGTCGATCACGCCGATGATGTCCGCAATACGGCGGGCCGACTCGTTGATCGAGCCCATCGTGCTGACCACCCGGGCCACCACCTCGCCGCCGCGCACGGCGTTCTCGGACGCCGTCGCCGCCAGCTGGTTGGCCTGGCGCGCATTGTCGGCATTCTGCTTCACGGTCGAGGTCAGCTCTTCCATCGAGGACGCGGTCTCTTCCAGCGAACCGGCCTGCTGCTCGGTGCGCGAAGAGAGGTCCTGGTTACCGGCATTGATCTCGGTGGAGGCGGTGGCGATGGTGTCGGTGCCGGCGCGCACGCGGGTCACGATGTCCAGCAGCGAGGTATTCATCTCCTTGAGCGCGGTCATCAGTTGACCGGTCTCGTCCTTCGAGCGCACGTCGACGCGCGCGGTCAGGTCGCCCTCGGCGACCTGCCTGGCAATGCGCACCGCGTAGCCGAGCGGCGCCGTGATGTTGCGCGCCAGCCAGATCGCGACCGCCACGCCCAGCACGACAGCGATCAAACCGCCGCCGATCAGGGTGCGCGACATGGTCGCCGACAGCGCTGCGGCGGCCTGCGAGCGCTCTTCCATCAGGCCGGATTCCTCGGCCTTGATGTCGGCCACCAGCTTGCGCATCGTATCCATGCCCTGCTTGCCTTTACCCTCCTGCTCGGCGGCCACGACCGCGGCCATGTCGGCGTCCTGCGCGCTACGGCGCAGCTGGATGGTCGGTTCGATGGCGCTGTCGAGCCACTTCTGCTGTTCCGCGCCAAGTTTCTGCAGGCGCTCCTGCTGGCGCGGGTTGTCCGCGGTCAGCTTGCGCGCGGCTTCCAGATGCTGGCGGAATGCTTCCTTGCCGGCCTTATAGGGCTCGAGCGAGGCGTCCTTGCCGGTCAGGGCGAAGCCGCGCTCGCCGGTCTCGGTATCCACCAGGGCGGCCAGGGCGGCGTCGACCTCGCCCAGCACCTGGTAGGTGTGGAGGTTCATGCCATTGGCGTCGCCCAGACGCGCGAAATTGAAGTAGGACTGGCTCACCAGCCAGATCAGGAGGGCCAGCACCACGCCAAAGCCGAGGTGCAGGCGGGTGGCAATTTTCAGGTCGGAGAGTCTCATTTCAGTGTTGGGAATTGAGTAATTCAAAGAATTTCCACCTGGAAATATACACGAATTCGTGTCAGATTATGATGCCATGCCGCAATTTCGTTAATTTTTTGAGACACAAATAAAAAACCCAAAGCCGGCATCCGGCTTTGGGTTCTGTGCAACGACGCCGGCCTTGCCGGCAGACTGAGGTTTACTCTCCGGCCGTGACCTTCTTCGCCGTACTGGCCGTGCGCTTGGCCGGCGCTTTTTTCGCAGCCGCCTTGGCGGCAGGCTTCTTGGCCGCAACCGTCTTCGCCGCAGACTTGGCCGGCGCCTTGCGCGCCGTGGTCTTGGCCGCCACGGCGACGGCTTCGCCGCCCTCGCCCTCGTCGGCGCCAGCCTTGGGTTTGGCGCCCGGCTTGGCCTTGCGTTCCTCGAACTCGAAGCTGATCTTGCCGTCCTTGCCGCGCACCAGGAAGGCCTTGAATGGCCGGCGGGTGCGCTGCGAGATGAAGCCCGGCAGCAGATCGGTTTTGCCTTCGTTCAGCAGCTTGGCCATCTGCTCCGGCAGGATCTCCTGCTGCAGGATGATGCGGCTGCTGCGGAAGTCGCAGGTCTTGGGTTTGGCGACCTGGTGTTCGCACACATAGGCCAGGCCCATCTCGTAGACGCCGCCATTGCACTTCGGGCAGGGGCCGAGCGGGGTCTGGCCGGTGAAGTCGACGCCTTCGCCTTCTTCGCCCTCTTCCTGGTCCTGGCCGAAGTCGAACTCCAGCTTGTAGTTGTGGATGTCCTCGTCGCGCACGATGCGCAGGATGGCCGCGAACGGACGTCCCATCTTCGAGCGGAAGCCCTGCAGCGGGCCGATGGTGCGCTTCTGCAGGAGTTCCTCGACTTCCTCGATCTCGAACTGGCGGCCGCCCGGCACCTTGCTCATCGAGAAATCGCACTTGGTGCAGGCGAAGCGGCGGTAGTTTTCCTTGACCACGCCGGCGCAGTTCGGGCACGGCGTCTTCAGGGTCGCGTACTCGCCCGGGATCGTGTCGTTGTCGTATTCCTTGGCGCGCTTGACGATGATCTGGGTCATCTGGGCGATTTCGCGCATGAATTCCTCACGCGTGATGTTGCCTTTTTCCATCTGCGACAGCTTGTATTCCCATTCGCCGGTCAGTTCCGGCGCCGTCAGCTCGTTCACGCCCAGGCCGCGCAGCAGCGTCATGAGCTGGAACGCCTTCGCGGTCGGGATCATGTCGCGACCTTCGCGCAGCAGGTATTTCTCGGTCAGCAGCCCCTCGATGATGGCGGCGCGCGTGGCCGGCGTGCCCAGGCCCTTGCCGGCCATGGCGTCGCGCAGTTCGTCGGAATCGACCAGCTTGCCCGCGCCTTCCATGGCCGACAGCAGGGTCGCTTCGTTGTAGCGTGCGGGCGGTTTCGTCACCAGGCCGTTCGGCGTGACCTTGTCGGCCAACACCTTCTCGCCCTTGGCGACCGGCACCAGGGTCGCGCCGTCCTTGTCGTCGCCGCTGGCGGCTTCCTTGCCGTACACGGCCAGCCAACCGGGGTTGGTCATGACCTTGCCTTCGGTCTTGAACTGGTGGCCCGACACTTCCGTGAAGCGGGTCGTGACCAGGAACTCGGCGGCCGGGAAGAACACGGCCATGAAGCGGCGCGTGACCAGGTCGTACAGTTTCTGTTCCGGCTCGGACAGGTTCTTCGGCACCACGCCGGTCGGGATGATCGCGAAGTGGTCCGAGATCTTGCTGTTGTCGAAGATGCGCTTGTTCGGCTTGACCCAGCCCTTGTCCAGGATCTGCTTGGCGAACTGGTGGTAGTTCGCGTTTTCCTTCAGGACTTCGAGGGTCGACTTGACCGTGCCGATATAGTCTTCCGGCAGGGCGCGCGCATCGGTACGCGGGTAGGTCAGCACCTTGTGCTTTTCGTACAGCGCCTGGGCCAGGCCCAGCGTGTTCTTGGCCGAGAAGCCGAAGCGGCCGTTGGCTTCGCGCTGCAGCGAGGTCAGGTCGAACAGGGCCGGAGCCATCGAGGTGGTCGGCTTCGATTCCTCGGTGACCACACCCTGCTTGCCGTGGCAGGCCACGACGATGGATTCGGCGGCGGCCTTGCTCCACAGGCGTTCCGGACGTTTTTCCGGATCGTTCTCGTCCTTCTTGAATTTCGTGTCCAGCCAGCGGCCTTCGTAGACGCCGGCGGCGCAGACGAACTCGGCGCGCACTTCCCAGTAGTCGCGCGGCACGAACTTGCGGATCTTTTCCTCGCGCTCGACCACGATCGACAGGGTCGGGGTCTGGACCCGGCCCACGGTGGTGAGAAAGAAGCCGCCCTCCTTCGAGTTGAAGGCGGTCATGGCGCGGGTGCCGTTGATGCCGATCAGCCAGTCGGCCTCGGAACGGCAGCGCGCGGCATCGGCCAGCGGCAGCATCTCTTCGTCGCTGCGCAGGTGGGCGAAGCCGTCGCGGATCGCGGTCGGCGTCATCGACTGCAGCCACAGGCGCTTGACCGACTGCTTGGCCTTGGCGTTCTGGGCGATGAGGCGGAAGATCAGTTCTCCTTCGCGGCCCGCGTCGCATGCGTTGATCAGGGTGGTGACGTCCTTGCGCTTGATCAGCTTGTTCAGCACCTTGAGGCGCGATTCGGTCTTGGCGATCGGGTTCAGTGCGAAGTACGGCGGGATCATCGGCAGGTGGGTGAAGCTCCACTTGCCGCGCTTGACGTCGTACTCCTCGGGCACTGCGATCTCGAGCAGGTGGCCCACCGCGGACGAGAGGACGTATTCGTCGGATTCGAAATACTCATCGTGCTTGGTAAAGCCACCGAGCGCCTTGGCGATGTCGTTCGCCACGGAGGGCTTCTCGGCAATGATGAGGGCTTTGGTCATATGGTTTCTCTGTGTATTCGGTAGTCGCGGCTCGCGCATCATACATGACGGCGGCCGCACGGCTCACGATCCCTTCCCGGGATCCCTGTCCGTCGATAGCTAGTTGGTAACAATTGGCGAATTGCGGCAAATGATAAGCGGGTTGCCGCGCACTCCGCAAGTAGACTGTGCCTGTAGTACGCAGAGGCAACTTACGCTTGATCTTGCTACAGCGCAAGAAAAAACGGGGCCGCAGCCCCGTTTTTGTCATGACATTTGTGAAATCCTAGTGCAGAAGTCGCGGTTCGGCGTCCTCGTCGTCGGCCCCGAACAGGTCGTCGAACATCAGTGCGTCCGGCTCCTTGCCCTGGCTCCACAGCAGCATCAGGACGATGATCTTCAGTTTGCCCAGCGTGACCGGCGATTCGTCCAGCGCCAGCGCGCGTTCGATGACGATCTCGCGCTGCGAGGCGGTGAGCAGGCCAGCCAGTTCGAGGAACTGGATGAAGCCGACGGCGGCGCTGCCGAGGGTGTCGGTTTCCTGCGCAATATAAAAACGGGTGCCACTGGATTCAAGGGCAGGATTGGTAGTGCCAGCCATTTCGGTCAGGCCGTTCAGCCAGTCCAGCGCTTCGGTAATTTCGACATCGTCGAAACCGACGGCGGACAGCTTGCGCGCCAAAGCAGCCGGCTCCGGGCAGGCATCGGGACGGTAATACGTCTCGTAGAGATAGACTAGAATGTCGAACATGGTGACGCTACTGTAGCAGCTAAGTTCGCCCCGGCACAAGTGCGTCACAAGGTCCACTGCCGTCCAGAAACATCACCGTTGTTTATCGGCCTTATTCGCTTCTCTACTCACTTCACCACTCTTTGCACCCTGCCACCGGGCCTGCGTTCGAGCAATCCGGCGAGCTCGAGCGCAAGCAATTGGCTGCTCAACAAGGCGGGGCTCAGGCCCAGCGATGCCAGCAGGATATCAGGCTCGACCGGGTCGTGGCCGAGCGCATCCAGCAGGCCGGCGGCGCCGTCGGGAATGGCTGCGGCCGGCGCGGATGCCGGGCTGTGCGCGGCAGCGCCGCGCGCCAGCGGCGACATCGCCATCGCTTCGAGCACATCGGCCGCCGTGTCGACCAGTTTCGCGCCCTCGCGGATCAGGAGGTGGCAGCCCTTGGCCAGCGAAGCATGGATCGAACCGGGAATCGCGAACACCTCCCTGCCCTGCTCGGCCGCCTGGCGCGCCGTGATCAGCGAGCCGGACTGGGCCGCCGCCTCGACCACCAGCACCCCGGCCGCCAGTCCGCTGATGATCCGGTTGCGCTTCGGAAAATTGCCGGGCAGCGGCGGCGTCCCGAGCGGGTACTCGCTGACGATGCAGCCCTCGATGCCGATGCGCTCGCACAGGCTGCGGTTGCGGGCCGGATAGACCAGATCCGGGCCGGTGCCAACCACGGCGACGGTCGAACCGATGCCTTTCAGGGCGCCCGCGTGGGCGGCGGCATCGATGCCCAGGGCCAGGCCGGACACGATGCACAGGCCGGCGCCGGACAGGCTTTCCGCGAAGGCCGCCGCATTCGCCTTGCCCTGGACGCTGGCGTTGCGGCTGCCGACCATCGCCAGCATGGGCGAGGCCAGCAATTCCACATGCCCTTTTATATAGAGCAGCAGCGGCGGATCGGGGATATGCGCCAGCAATTCAGGATAGCCGGGTTCGCCCAGCGCCAGCACGTGGTGGCCGGGCCGTTCGCGCCAGCGCAGCGTGGCGTCGAGCAGCCGCGCCAGCTCGCCCGACGGCGGCGCGCGCAAGGCCCGCGCCTGGGCCGGACCGAGGTGGGCGGCGAGCTGTTCTGCGCCCGCCGCAAAGATGCCCTCGATGCCGCCAAAGGCGTCCAGCAGCTTGAGACCGGTGCGCGGCCCGATGCCGGCGGCGCGCTCCAGGCGCAGCCAGGCCGCCAGCCGGGCGTCGTCCAAAAACGCAGCGGCCGCTGGATTGACTGCAGCGGCCGCTTTAGCTTGTTGAAAGTCCGTGTCCTGCACGGCGGGATTACTCCGGTGATTTCGCCACGTCGCCGATCTGCACCGGCAACGTCACTTGCATGACCAGTCCATACGAGACATGGCCGAACACCCGGAAAATGAACAGTTCGCCATACTGCTCGTCCGGCATCCGCATGGTCGACGCGCCGAAGCCGAGGAAGCCTTTGCTGCCGCCCGGGTCCTGGATCGTCTTCCCGAGATGATAGAGCTGCAGGACGGAGCCGACATCGAGTCCGTCAAGCGCGCCCCGGTTGACAGTCACGACCTGATGCTGGGATGCGTAATTCGATTCGGTGGCCATGGCCATGATGCGGCCCGCGACCGGCGTGGCCGGCGCATGCGGCACGTAGTTCCGCGCCGGCATCGGCGGAGTCGGCAACAGGCGGTCGCCGACGCCCATTTCCTGGACCGAGCTGGTGACCGCGAAGGTGTGCACGTCCACGCCCGGCCCTGCTTCGCGCACCAGTTTCGCGGTGCCGACATAGGCGGCTTCGTGGGCGACGACCTTGCCGGTGTCGGGATCGACCAGCGCCTTGCCCGGACGGAAGACCTGGAAATTCGCGGCGCCGTTCAGCGGCCCGCGCACGTAGATGCGGTCGCCTTCGGCCAGGTAGACCCGGGTTTCCGGCGTGGCGGCGATGCGCGGCGCGGCGTCCAGCGCGTGCGGCTCGACCACCAGCGGCTGGGTCAGGAAGGGCTCGATCTCGCTCGACGGGATCGAGTAGATCGCGTCGCGCTCCAGCTCCTCGGTGCGGATCTGCGGCGACAGTCTCGTGACCGGCGGCAGGCCGGCGTCGCCATCGCCGGAACCCGGCTTGCGCAGCGTCAGGCGGCCATGGGCGCGGTCGAAATAGATGATCTGGCCCGGATAGATCCAGTGCGGATTGCGGATCTCCTCGCGGTTCATGCCCCAGACCTCGGGCCAGCACCAGGGGTGCTCGAGGAAGGCGCCGGAAATGTCCCACAGGGTATCGCGCTTGACCACGAGGTGCTGGTCGGGCGCATTGGGCCGGAAGCTGCAGTGCGGCCCGGCGGCAGCGGGAGCGGCCTGGGCCGGGCTGGCGGCCAGCGCCAGCAGGGCGGCAGCCAGGGCTGAAGCTGCGGTGTGGGCGGCGAGCGGTCGGCCGACGCCTGTGCTAAAATTTTTCATTAAGAGTCCGTAACGTGCGGCATAAAAAACAGCAGACGACTCCCTGACCGCACCGCGGATCCAAAAGGGTTGCCGAACTGAATCAAATTCTGCCACAAATCCATGAACTAGCAAGACAAGCGCAGCCAGCCACCGGCGCGGCGTGTTGCTTTTATGTCTGTGCGGAAACAATTTCGCCGGCTTGAACCTGCACGACGGACACCCCATCTACGCATCACTGACTGAATCGATACGACCGCCATGGCATTACTGAACATCCTCCGCTATCCCGACCCGCGCCTGCACAAGGTGGCCAAACCGGTCACCGAATTCGACGAGCGCCTGCATAAACTGGTCGCGGACATGGCCGAGACCATGTACGAGGCCCCGGGCGTGGGCCTGGCCGCGACCCAGGTCGACGTGCACGAGCGCGTGGTCGTGATCGACGTGACCGAGACCCACGACCAGCTGATCGTCTTCGTCAATCCGGAAATCACCTGGTCGAGCCCGGAAAAGCAGGTGTACGACGAAGGTTGCCTGTCGGTGCCCGGCATCTACGACGGCGTCGAGCGCCCGGCGCGCGTCAAGGTCAAGGCGGTCGACCAGTACAACAAGCCTTTCGAGATGGAATGCGACGGCCTGCTGGCAGTCTGCATCCAGCACGAGATGGACCACCTGATGGGCAAGGTCTTCGTCGAATACCTGTCGCCGCTCAAGCGCAACCGTATCAAGACCAAGCTGATGAAGGAAGAGCGCGCCCAGCAGAACAGCGGGCCCAGGGCCGCCGGCCATCGTTGATGGCGGCGCGCATGAAAGTCGTTTTCGCGGGCACGCCCGAGTTCGCCGCCGTGGCCCTGCGCGCCCTGATCGAGGCCGGCTTCGAGATTCCCCTGGTGCTGACCCAGCCGGACCGCCCGGCCGGGCGCGGCATGCAACTGCAGGCGTCCGCGGTCAAGCAGGTCGCGCTTGCCCACGGCATCGAGGTGCTGCAGCCGCTCTCATTACGCATGGATAGCAGGGACCCGCAGCGTGCGGAAGAAGCCCAGGCCGCCCACGCGCGCCTGCTGGCGACGGAGTACGATGTGATGGTGGTCGCGGCGTATGGCCTGATCCTGCCGCGCGCCACCCTCGACATCAAGCCCTGCATCAATATCCACGGCTCGCTGCTGCCGCGCTGGCGCGGGGCGGCGCCGATCCACCGTGCGATCGAGTCCGGCGATCCTGAAACCGGCGTCACCATCATGGAAATGGAAGAAGGCCTGGACACCGGCCCGATGCTGTCGATGGAACGCCTGCCCATCCTGGACAGCGACACCACCGGCACCCTGCACGACAAGCTGGCCGCGCTGGGCGGCCGCATGATCGTCGAGGCCCTGAACAGGATGGCGGCGGGCGGGCTGGACGCCGTGCCCCAGCCGGAAGAAGGCGTGACCTACGCCGCCAAGATCAGCAAGGAAGAGGCGAAGCTGGACCTGGGCGCCCCCGCCCTGGCGCTGGCGCGCAAGGTGCGGGCCTTCAATCCCTTCCCGGGCGCCCATGCCCAGGCCGGCGGCGTCACCATCAAGATCTGGAATGCGCAGGCGATCGACGGCAAGGGACAGCCGGGCCAGGTCCTGTCGGCCGATGCCCAGGGTATCGTGGTGGCGTGCGGGGAAGGCGCGTTGCGCCTGACGGAACTGCAGAAACCGGGCGGCAAGCGCCTGGCGGCGGGAGAATTCCTGAAGGGATTTTCGTTCGACGGCGTGTCCTTCGAATAACAGGCCGCGTAAACAACGAAGGGGGCGCCTGCCCCCTTTTTTTTCGCTTTAGTGCTGCTCGCCTTGAGCACGCACGCGATTGGCTTCCATGTACTCGCGCAGGACCTGGTTGATGCGGGTCTGGTAGCCCGGGCCTGCCGATTTGAACCACTCCAGCATGTCGACGTCCAGGCGGATCGTCACGATCTGCTTCACGCCGCTGACGGCGTTCTTGTTCACAGTGCTTTCTTCAGTGCGGGTTGCCGGCTGGTCCCACTCAGGCACGTATTCTTTGTTCATTGCAATTCTTCCCATTGAGGCGGCGGACGACGGGTCCGCACATTCCGTTCGATTTGGACGAGGGCCGCGCCAGCGGCGGCCCCATGGAATTAATTGTCGTCTCTGTATGTATCGGGGAAATTGCTAATACCGCTCGTTTTGTATCGCACTGTAACAATGCGGCTTTTGATACATAACGTTACATACGTCTTTACACCGGGGCGATTCGAGGCCGTGTTCGGCCCCGTTTTGTGCGCTGCCGCTTGACATCGGGACTAACTCTGCTAGTGAAGGTATAATTTCAGACCCGCCTCTGTAGATCTGCCCTGGAAAGACCAACGATGACTACCACCGCCCTCGCCACCTCTCCCGTCGACGCCCAGCTGCGCGAGATTCTCGCCCGCCGCATCATGATTCTCGATGGCGCCATGGGCACGATCATCCAGCAGTACAAACTCGACGAACAAGCCTACCGCGGCGAACGCTTCGCCAGCTTCAGTGCGCCGGAAGGCAGCGGCGCGCGCGAGCTGTTCGTCAAGGGTAACAACGAACTGCTGAACCTGACCCAGCCGCAGGTGATCCAGGAGATCCACGAGCGCTACCTCGCGGCCGGCGCCGACATCATCGAGACGAATACCTTCGGCGCCACCGGCATCGCCCAGGACGACTACCACATGGCGCACCTGGTCTACGAGATGAACGTCGAGGCCGCCAGGCTGGCGCGCGCCGCCTGCGCCAAATACTCGACGCCGGACAAGCCGCGCTTCGCCGCCGGCGCCCTCGGCCCGACCCCGAAGACCGCCTCGATCTCGCCGGACGTGAACGACCCGGCGGCGCGCAACGTCAGCTTCGATCAGTTGGTCGTTTCCTATTATGAACAGCTGCGCGGCCTGGTCGATGGCGGCGTCGACCTGCTGCTGGTCGAGACCATCTTCGACACCCTGAACTGCAAGGCCGCCCTGTTCGCGATCGACCAGTATTTTGATGAGCATCCCGACACGCCGCGCCTGCCGCTGATGATTTCCGGGACCGTCACCGACGCCTCGGGCCGCATCCTGTCCGGCCAGACCGTGCCGGCCTTCTGGAATTCGGTGCGCCATGCGAAGCCGCTGACCATCGGCCTGAACTGCGCGCTGGGCGCGGCCCTGATGCGCCCGTATGCACAGGAACTGTCGCAGATCGCCGATACCTTCGTCTGCATCTACCCGAACGCCGGCCTGCCCAACCCGATGAGCGACACCGGTTTCGACGAGCTGCCGGCGGACACCTCGAACCTGCTGAAGGAATTTGCCGAAGCCGGCTTCATCAACGTGGCCGGCGGCTGCTGCGGCACCACGCCGGAACACATCAAGGCCATCGCCGACGTCATGGCCAGGTCCACGCCGCGCGCCGTGCCGGAGGTGCCGACCGCGCTGCGCCTGTCGGGCCTGGAGCCGTTCACCGTCGACGACAGCTCGCTGTTCGTGAACGTCGGCGAGCGCACCAACGTGACCGGCTCGAAAGCCTTCGCACGCATGATCCTGAACGAGCAGTTCGACGAGGCGCTGTCGGTGGCGCGCCAGCAGGTCGAGAACGGCGCCCAGGTCATCGACATCAACATGGACGAGGCGATGCTGGATTCGCAGGCGGCCATGACGCGCTTCCTGAACCTGATCGCGTCCGAACCGGACATCTCGCGCGTGCCGATCATGATCGACTCCTCGAAGTGGAGCGTGATCGAAGCCGGCCTGAAGTGCGTGCAGGGCAAGGCCATCGTCAACTCGATCTCGATGAAGGAAGGCGAGGAAGAATTCCTGCGCCAGGCCAAGCTGTGCCGCCGCTACGGCGCCGCCGTGATCGTGATGGCCTTCGACGAAAAGGGCCAGGCCGACACCTTCGAGCGCAAGACCGAGATCTGCAAGCGCGCCTACGACGTCCTGACGCAGAAGGTCGGCTTCCCGCCGGAAGACATCATCTTCGACCCGAACATCTTCGCGATCGCCACCGGCATCGAGGAGCACGACAACTACGCCGTCGACTTCATCAACGCGACCCGCTGGATCCGCGAGAACCTGCCGCATGCGAAGGTATCGGGCGGCGTCTCGAACGTGTCCTTCTCCTTCCGCGGCAACGACCCGGCGCGCGAAGCGATCCACACCGTGTTCCTGTACCACGCGATCAAGGCCGGCATGACCATGGGTATCGTCAACGCCGGCATGATCGGCGTCTACGACGACCTGGCGCCGGAGCTGCGCGAGCGCGTCGAGGACGTGGTGCTGAACCGCCGCAAGGACGCCACCGAGCGCATGATCGAATTCGCCGGCACCCTGAAGGCCGGCGGCAACCGGCAGGAAGCGAACCTGGAGTGGCGCGAGGCGCCTGTCGGCAAGCGCCTCGCGCACGCGTTGGTGCACGGCATCACGCAGTGGATCGTCGAGGACACCGAGGAAGCCCGCCAGCAGATCGCCAACGAAGGCGGCCGTCCGATCCAGGTGATCGAAGGCCCGCTGATGGACGGCATGAACATCGTCGGCGACCTGTTCGGCCAGGGCAAGATGTTCCTGCCCCAGGTCGTGAAATCGGCGCGCGTGATGAAGCAGGCCGTGGCCCACCTGATCCCCTTCATCGAAGAGGAAAAGGCGGCGGAAGAGCGCCGCACCGGCATCGTCGCCAAGCCGAAGGGCAAGATGGTGATCGCGACCGTGAAGGGCGACGTGCACGACATCGGCAAGAACATCGTCTCGGTGGTCCTGCAATGCAATAACTTCGAGATCGTCAACATGGGCGTGATGGTGCCCGCCGCCGAGATCCTGGCCAAGGCCAAGGAAGAGAACGCGGACATCATCGGCCTGTCGGGCCTGATCACGCCTTCGCTCGAAGAGATGGCCTATGTGGCGCGCGAGATGCAGCGCGATCCCTACTTCCGCGAGCGCCAGGTGCCGCTGCTGATCGGCGGCGCCACCACCAGCCGCGCCCACACGGCCGTCAAGATCGCGCCGCACTACGAAGGCCCGGTGGTGTACGTGCCGGACGCCTCCCGTTCGGTGTCGGTGGGCCAGGCCCTCGTCACGGCGGATACCCGCGACGCCTACGTGGCCGAACTGGCCGAGGACTACGCGCGCATCCGCGAGCAGCACGCCAACAAGAAGGCGCTGCCGATGGTGAGCCTGGAGCAGGCGCGCGCCAACAAGGCAAAGCTCGACTATGCGCCGGTGAAGCCGAAGTTCATCGGCCGCCGCGTCTTCAAGAATGTCGAGCTGTCCACGCTGGCCCACTACATCGACTGGGGTCCCTTCTTCCAGACCTGGGACCTGGCCGGCCCTTACCCTGCGATCCTGAGCGACGAGGTCGTCGGCGAAGCCGCCAGCAAGGTATTCGAGGAAGGCCAGGCGATGCTGAAGAAGATCGTCGACGGACGCTGGCTGACGGCGAACGGCGCGGTCGCCCTGCTGCCGGCCAACAGCGTCAACGACGACGACATCGAGATCTACACCGACGACAGCCGCAGCGAAGTCGCCTTCACCTGGTACGGCCTGCGCCAGCAGGGCGTGAAGCCGGTGGTCGATGGCGTGCAGCGTCCGAACCAGTGCCTGTCCGACTTCATCGCGCCGAAATCCTCCGGCGTAGCCGACTACATCGGCATGTTCGCGGTGACCTCCGGCCTGGGCGCCGAAAAGATCGAGAAGCGTTTCGAAGCCGAGGGTGACGACTACTCGTCGATCATGGTGAAAGCCCTGGCCGACCGCCTGGCCGAAGCCTTCGCCGAGTACATGCACGAGCGCGTGCGTACCGACCTGTGGGGCTACGAGCCGCTGGAGAGCCTCAGCAAGGAGCAGCTGATCAAGGAAGCCTATGTCGGCATCCGCCCGGCCCCGGGCTACCCGGCCTGCCCGGAACACACGGTCAAGGCCGAGCTGTTCAAGACCCTGCAGGCCGAGGAGATCGGGATGGAACTGACCGAATCGTTCGCCATGTACCCGGGCGCGGCGGTGTCGGGCTTCTACTTCTCGCACCCGGAGTCGAAGTACTTCGTGGTCGGGAAGATCGGGCAGGACCAGCTGAACGACATGGCGGCGCGCCGCGGGGTGGCGAAAGAGGATCTCGAGCGCTGGCTGGCGCCGAATCTGTCGTGATGTGAAAGACGGGCCGCACTGAACTGAACCCCAAAAGTTGGACACCAACTTTTGGGGTTTTTTCATGACGAAGTACGATGAGCGGTTCAAGCTCAAGATTGTCCAGGAATACTTGGTCAAGCGAAGGGGCAGCAAGACCTTAGCGAGGAAGTACGGTTGTCAACGTTCATCTGTAGAGCACTGGGTCAGCTTGTATCGTGTGCATGGCAAGGACGGACTCAAGAAGAAGCACAGCTCGTATAGTGCGGAGTTCAAGCTGTCGGTGCTGCAGCACATGTGGGACAATGAGCTGTCATTCGGCCAAACAGCAGCTGCTTTCAATATCCGCAATCACGCAGCGGTAGGCATATGGGAGCGCAGTTATCGAGAAGGCGGTTTCGACGCACTGATAGCACGCCCACGAGGAAGGCCCAAGCAGATGTCTGCTCCAACAACAAAACCAGAGCCGTCGCCCGACGATGAAAAGTGTACTCGCGACGAGTTGTTGGCCGAGTTGAATCAGCTGCGCATGGAGAATGCGTACCTAAAAAAGTTGCGAGCCTTAGTTCAAGCCAAGCAGAAGGCGACGCCGCCGACAAAGCGCAAATAGTGCAGGAACTAAGGCAGCAGTATCCGCTTGCGGGTTTGCTTGCGTTCGCCGGGCTGGCTCGCAGCACGTTCTACTACCAACTCAAGACGCGGCAAGCGAGCGATAAACATCAGCAGCTCAAGACCATGATCCGATCCGTTTTCGCCCGTCACAAGGGTCGTTACGGTTATCGGCGTGTCACCGCAGCCATTCGTCAGACAGGAACGCTCGTCAACCATAAGACCGTACAGCGATTGATGACGGTGCTGGGATTGAAGTCATTGGTGCGCCCCAAGAGATATCGCTCGTTCAAAGGAGAGATAGGTCACGCTGCACCTCACGAGTTACAACGCAAATTCACAGCTGCAGGTCCAAACCAGAAGTGGGTGACGGACGTTACCGAGTTCAACGTCGCTGGCGAGAAACTGTACCTTTCGCCAATCCTGGACCTATACAACGGTGAAATCGTGGCCTTCGAAACATCCCGGCGCCCTGCATTCGACCTGGTGAGTTCGATGCTCAAGAAGGCATTGCGCAAGCTTTCGTCACAGGATAAACCCATGCTGCACTCCGACCAGGGATGGCAGTATCGTATGCCAGCCTACCAACGCATTCTTCGGGAACGCGGGCTCGTGCAGAGCATGTCACGCAAAGGGAACTGCCTCGACAACGCGACCATGGAAAGCTTCTTCGCCGTGCTCAAGTCCGAGTGCTTCTACCTGAACAAATTCGCCAACATCGACGTCCTGCAGGTTGAACTGACCCGCTACATCCGCTATTACAATCACGACCGTATCAAGCTCAAACTAAAAGGCCTGAGTCCTGTTCAGTACAGGACTCAGGCCTTGGCCGCTTAATAAACTAACCGTCCAACTTTACGGGGTCAGTTCAGCACGGCCCGTTTTTTTATCGCTGCGCGCGCCCGAACTTCCACACCGCCAGCGCCCCGAACACCAGCGCAAACCCCAGCTGCACCGCCATCGCCGGCGCCACCGCCAGCGCATCCATGCCGCGCCAGGTGATGGCGTCCAGGCCATCCACCGCCCAGCGGGTCGGCACCGCCATCGTCAGCTTCTGCATCCATTCAGGGAACAGGAAGGACGGCATCCAGGCCCCGCCCAGCATCACCATGATCAGGACCGCGAACATCGCGATGCGGCGCGCCGCTTCCGGGGTCTTGCCGAAGGCCGCGATGAGCAAGCCCAGGCTGGCGGTCAGCATGGCGAAACACAGCGCCATCCCGATGAAGCCCGGCAGGCTGGCGATGCGCACGCCAAACACGCCCGCCGCCACCGCGAACACGATGCACAGCAGGACAAAGGCGATGACGGCGCCGGAAGCCGCGCGCGCCAGCAGCACCTGGGTCAGGCTCACCGGGGCGGCCAGCAGGCGGTTCCACACGCCGCTGCGCTGCGCCAGCAGGATGCCGATGCCCATGTCGATGCCCATGAACAGGATGAACTGCACGCCCATGCCGGCGAAGGCATGCGCATACGGGTTGTAGCCCTGCTCCGCCGCGCCGCTGGAAAGCTGCCTGTCCGCCGTGGCGAAAGGCATGCTCAGGCCCTTCGCACCCTGTCCGCCCTGCGCGCCGGGCTTCTGCGGCAGCGCCTGGAACTTCTGCACGCTGGCCAGCATGTCGCGCAATGCGCGGCTGTCCGGGTCGTCCTGTGCGCGCCGGTCGAGCTGGCGCAGGCTGCGCTCGGTCAGCTCCTGGCCCATCTTCCCGCTGAACATCTCGGCGCTCACGGCCGACATCACCTGCTGGGTCAGCATGCCCTTCACCATGCCCAGCACGGCCGGCTGCGAGGGGTCGTACAGCAGCGGGATGACCGGTTTTTCGCCGCCGCCGAACAGCGCCGCGCCGGCCGCTTCGCCGAAGCCGGCCGGCAGCACGATCGCCACCTTCTGCTCGCCCTTGCGCACGGCCTTCTCCGCATCCGCCATCGTCATCGGGGTGATGCGCAGGTTCGGGTCGCCTTTCAGGCCGGCGGCGATCTTCGCGCCGACCTCGCTGCCGTCCTGCTGCACCAGCGCGACCTCGATCGCGCTGCCCTTGCCGCCGCCGCCGAACAGGGAGCCGAAGAAGGCCGCGATCACGATCGGCAGCACCAGCGTCATGATGAGCGCGCGGCGGTCCGAGAGGAACAGGATCAGGTCCTTGCGGACCATGGCTAAAAAGGCGCTCATCTCAGTCGCGCAGGCTGCGCCCGGTCAGGTTCAGGAAAATATCTTCGAGGCTGGTGCGGGCGGTGGCGAAATGCAGCGGTCGGCAACCGGCCTGCTGCAGCCAGCCCATCACGGGCAAGGCATCGGTCGCCTGCGCCAGCCCGATGTCCAGTGCGGCGCCCTTGCTGGCCAGTTCGCAGCACGCCAGCGAGATCACGCCGCGATGCGCGCGCAGGCCATCCAGCAGGCCGGCATGGGCCGGCTCGGCGAGTTCGACCCGCAGCGCGGCCTGGGCCGCCAGGCGGCTGTGCAGCGAGGCCGGGCTCTCGTCGGCCAGGACCTTGCCATGGTCGATGATGACGATGTGGTCGGCCAGGCGCTCCACCTCTTCCATGTAGTGGCTGGTGTAGATCAGGGACTTGCCCTGGGCCTGCAGGGCTTCCAGGGTGTCGAAGATGGCGTTACGGCTCTGCGGATCGACGCCGACGGTCGGCTCGTCGAGGATCAGGAGCTGCGGATCGTGCATCAGGGCGGCGGCGATGTTCAGGCGCCGTTTCATCCCGCCGGAAAACGTGGCCGGCTTGTCGCGCGCGCGGTCGAGCAGGTTGACCTGGCCAAGCACGATATCGATCCGCTCGGCCAGCAGCTTGCCGCGCAAGCCGTAGAGCGCCCCGAACAGGCGCAGGTTCTCGAGCGCGGACAGGTCCTCGTACAGCGCCAGGTCCTGCGGCACCACGCCGATCCTGCGCTTGACCGAAGCGGCGCCCGGCCCGACGCGTTCGCCGCCCAGGAAGATCTCGCCGGCGTCCGGGTTCAGGAGGCCGCACAGCATGCCGACCACGGTCGACTTGCCGGCGCCGTTCGGGCCCAGCAGGCCAACTGTCTGGCCGGCCAGCACGCGGAACGAGACGCCGTCCACCGCGCGCCGTGCACCATAGGTTTTGACCAGGTTATGAACGCTTAGCAGTACAGAGGCCATATTTTCCCGTCCTATTGTTAGCGTGTCGACGCCTTGAGCAAGCGTAGCGAGCATCGCAGGCCGAATCTGCAACGCGCAGCAGCTTGCTCAAGGCGCATTCAGATCGCGTACCTCACGACACTGTCGGACCACTGGAAAGCGGACATCTCCAGCTCCACCATGTCGTCGCCCGAAATCGCCAGCCCGCGCAGCGCCGGCAGCGCGCCCTCGTCCTGCTGGTCGGGCTGCTCGATGCATTCGGCCAGCTTGAGCAGCTCGCCGAAGAAGCCGCCGCGGCGCAGCAGCGCGTTCCTGATCTCGTCGCTGACCGGGATCTGCTCGACGATGTCCGCCATCGGGATGCCGAACAGGACATCCATCAGCGACATGATGCCGACCGTGAAGGCGATCTCGGACAGGTAGCGCTGGCCCGGACGCAGGCGCTGGGCCAGCAGTTCCATCAGGCGGCCGCGGGTCGTGGCCAGCATCAGCAGCGGAGTCTGGTTGTGGCCGCGCGTGCCCGGTTCGGCATACAGCATGATCTGCAGCCAGCGCTGCAGCTGGCGCCGTCCCAGCACCAGCAGCGCCTGGGACACCGAGTCGATGCGCTGGCGCGCGCCGACGGCCGGCGTGTTCACCAGGCGCAGCAGATTCATCGCCACGGTCACGTCGCGCTTCACGGCGCGCTCGATGTCGGCGTTGTCGACGTCCGAGATGATCAGGTTCATCAGGTTCATCACCGCCAGCTGCGAGGGCGACAACTTGCGCCCGCCCAGCACCGAAGGGTGGGCGAAATAATAGCCCTGGAAGTAATCGATGCCGAGCTCGAGGCAGGCCTGGTATTCCTCGCGGGTCTCGACCTTGTCCGCCACCACGGTCTTGCCCATGCCGTGCAGGCGCGCCACGAGGGCGGCCAGCGTCGGCTGCGCGGTGGTACGCAGGTCGAGCTTGACGAAGCGCGCCAGCGGCAGCAGTTTCTGCAGGCGCCCCGCATTGTCCGAATCCGCCGCAGCGGTACTGCTGCCGATGCCGTCCAGTGCGAACTGGAAGCCGTGCCCGGCCAGCTCGGCCAGGCGCGCCAGCATGGCCTCGTCCGGCGCCACCGAGGCGGCCAGTTCGAGCACGGTGCGCTCGCGGGGCAGGAAGGCGAAGATGTCGCTGCCCAGCACGTCGGTATCGACGTTCAGGAAGCAGTGCGCATCGCCGATCGCACGCGCCAGGCCGAGCTGGGCGGCGTGGGCGATGACGGCGGCGGTGGCGTTCAGGCCGGGCGACGGCGCCGTGGCGGCCGGTGCGCCGGCCACCATCGTTCCCTGTCCGATGTTCGCCTGGCCGAGCGGCGCACTGCGGAACAGCAGCTCGTAGCCGAACAGGGACTGGTTACGGTCCAGCACGGGCTGGCGGCCGAGGTAAAAGTCACGCACCCGCAAGGGGTGGTCGGCTTGTTCCTGTCTCGGGGTTTCGGTCATCGCAGACTCTTCGGCGGCTTGTACACCAAAGTACTTTACCCCATTCCGCCCATCTAGTGGCTTTTAGGCACTATTTTCAACAAAAAAACGTGCCCTTCCGATCACGCTGGCGCTATTCCGGCTGCGGCAAGCCGTCGACGAAGACCTTCAGCTCGCCCGGCGCGAATTCGGTCCAGGTTTCGTTGGTCGTCAGCGGCGTGGTGACGATGATGGCGACCCGGTCGTTTGGCGTGGTGACCTGGGAAAAATCGACCGACAGGTCCTCATCGGCGAGGCAGGCCTTGTCGAAGGGGTACTGGCGGATCACGTAGCACAGCTTGGTCGAACAATGCGCGAACAGGGCCGTGCCGTCGGACAGCATCATGTTGAAGGTGCCGTGGCGGGCGATCACATGGACCAGGTCGCGGATCGCCGCGCGCAGGGCCGGCATGGCCGGTGCGCGGTCGCCGAAGCGTGCGCGCAGTTCCTGCAGCAGGAAGCAGAAGGCATGTTCGCTGTCGGTGTTGCCGACCGGGTGGAAGGCGCCGTCGAGGGTCGGCTTGAAGGCCTTCAGGTCGCCGTTGTGGGCGAAGACCCAGTAGCGGCCCCAGAGCTCGCGCACGAAAGGATGGCAGTTTTCCAGCGCAACCTGGCCTTGCGTGGCCTTGCGGATGTGGGCGATGACGTTCAGCGACTTGATCGGGTACTGCTTGATCAGTTCGGCGATCGGGGAAGCGATGGCGGCCTGGTGATCGACGAAATGGCGAACGCCGGCGCCCTCGAAGAAAGCGATGCCCCAGCCGTCATGGTGGGTATCGGTGCGGCCGCCGCGGTGGGCGAAACCGGTGAAGCTGAAGACAATGTCAGTCGGGACATTGCAATTCATGGCAAGTAATTGACACATGCATCAAGCTTACCATGGCTTGACTGCCGGGCCGGTCTTGGTAAAGACGACGGGCCCGGACGGTGCGTTCAGTGCAGGACGACCGGCTGGCTCATCAAGGTATCGTAGGACCCCAGGAACTCGTCGATCTCTTCCATCGTCGGCTCGCTTGCGATCAGATTGTTCACGTCACGCCGGAATGCCTGAGCCAGTTTGCCGCCGATGAATGCTTCGCGGCGACCGGACTTGTCGACGATCTCGTAACCGCCGAAGCGCAGGGCTTCGAGGTTGTGATCGACGCCAAATTCGACGACGCTGTACTGCTCGCTGTTATAGATCATGTTCATGATGACTCCTTCACTCGATCAGATTGGCGAAGCTTGGTGCCCGGCGGCGGGCAGCCAATGATGACTTGCGGTCCACTTCAATGCTGAGGTGGGGCTGTCTCAACCGATTTCAAGTATCCGGAAATGCCTGAGAAACTGTAGGCGCTATCCTATGAGCGAACTCAGTTACCAGACGACGAGATCAGGTTGGGGGTCAGCCAAAGCAGCTGATCGTATGGCTCGGCCTGCAGCCACGATCGCAACTGATCAAGGTGCTCACTGCGGGCGACGCCGATGAAGAGGCGCTCGGGTCGTTGGCGCAGCATGCGATTCAATGTTACACGCAAAACCAGGTTGCCGTCGCAGCACAGGCAACCGGGGGCAATGCGCGCGAACAGGATGTGTTCAGGGAGATTATCGAGAGGGGAAGTACCAGACGCGAGGCCTTCCAGGATCACAGCGGATTTTGCACCATCCTGCTGCAATCCCGGCAACATCAATGCGTCGTGGATGGCCTGCTCGCGTGCGCCCGCCGAGGCGCCCGTGACCAGGGTCGTGGTCACGCGGCCGGGGGGCGCCGCCGTCATTGGCTGGCGTTCTTCTTGCCCAGCTTGCCGGGCTCGACGCCAAGCTGCTTGAGCTTGCGGTACAGGTGGGTGCGCTCGAGGCCGGTCTTCTCGGCCACGCGGGTCATGGAACCGCCTTCACGGCCCAGGTGGTGCTCGAAATACATGCGCTCGAAGGCGTCGCGCGCCTCGCGCAGCGGCAGGTCGAAGGACAGGGTGTAGCCATGCGCATGGGCTTCGCCGTTGCTGACCGGGCGGGCGATGCCGATCGCGCCGTTCTGCGGCGGCTGGGGCGCGTACATCGGCGCGCTCGGCATGCTGTTCGGCTCGGGCATGGGGCTGCTGGCGACGGCCGGGCGCGGCGCGATGGCCGGGGCGCGCGCCACTTCCTGGGCCCGGGTCAGGCCCTGTTGCACCGCCTTCAGCAGCTTCTGCAGGGCGATCGGCTTTTCGAGGAAATTCAGGGCGCCGATGCGGGTCGCCTCGACCGCCGTATCGATGGTGGCATGGCCCGACATCATGATCACCGGCATGCTGAGCAGGCCATCGCGCTGCCACTCCTTGAGCAGGGTAACGCCGTCGGTATCCGGCATCCAGATGTCGAGCAGGACCAGGTCGGGCGCGCCCTGCTGGCGTGCCGTCCGGGCCTGCTGGGCGTTCTCGGCCAGCTGCACCACGTGGCCCTCGTCGCCGAGGATCTCCGAGAGCAGCTCGCGAATTCCCATTTCATCGTCAACTACGAGTATGTTCGCCATCTTGTATTGCCTTCCTGTCTGACCCTCACAGCCCAGATTCTAAGCGCGATTTACACTTCGGCCAAGTTCGCCTTTGGCGCTAACTTTAACAGCAAAATCGATACCGAAGCGCCAGATCCATCCGCGCGGTTGCCGACATCGATGCGGCCACCGTGTTCATCGACGATCTTTTTGACCATCGGCAGGCCGAGGCCGGTACCGCGCGCCTTCGACGTGACATAGGGTTCGAAGGCGCGCGACAGGATTTTCGGGGCGAAGCCGGGACCGTTGTCGACGATCGCCAGGCGCACCGCGGTGCCGGCGGCGCCGTCCGCGCCTTCGAAGTGAATGGCCTCGGTGACGACGTCTACCCGCGCCGGCTCGTCGGCCGGCGGCGCGTCGGCCAGCGCGTCCTGGGCATTCTGCAGCAGGTTGTGGATCACCTGGCGCAACTGGGTGGCGTCGCCCATCACGCGCGGCAGGTTCGGCGCCAGGACCGCATGGATGACGTCCGACTCGTCCTCGGCCAGGTACAGGTTGAGGATCTGCGTGATCAGGTCATTCAGGTCGAGCGGCTCGAGCACCGCCGGCGGCGCCTTGGCATAGTCGCGGAAGTCGTCGACCATGCGCTTCATGGCGTCGACCTGGTTGACGATGGTGTCGGTGCCCTTCTTCAGCAATGCAGCGCTCTGCGGATCCAGGCTGTCCGACAGCTTCATCTGCAGGCGCTCGGCCGACAGCTGGATCGGCGTCAGCGGGTTCTTGATCTCGTGCGCCAGGCGCCGCGCGACCTCGCCCCAGGCTACCGAGCGCTGGGCCGAGATCACGTCCGAGATGTCGTCGAACACCACGATGAAGCCGCTGCCCACCCCCACCGGCAGGCGCGAGCCGCGCGCCAGCAGGGTCAGGTCGTGATCGTCGCTGGTGCCGGGACGGCGCGGCACCTCGATCTGCTGCTGCCAGTGGGCGCGCTGGTCGCCATGCCGGCGGCCATGCTTTCCGGCCGAGTGCGCGCTCTGGGCCGCGCTCTGGGTCGAGAAGGCGCGCGTGACCGCGCCGGCAAACGATTCCAGGCCCTCGATCGCGTCCAGCGGACGGCCCGCCAGCGCGTTCGCGTCGATCTGCAGGATGCGATGCACGGCGTCGTTCGAGTTGACCACCACGCCGTCGGCATCCATCACGATCACGCCCGCCGACATGTTCGCCAGCACCGATTCGAGGTGGGCCTTGGCGCTTTCCAGCGCGGCGCGGTTGCGCTCGACCGCGGAGCGGGCCTCGAACAGCTGGCCGGTCATGGCGTTGAAGGACTGGGTCAGGGTGCCGAGTTCGTCGTTGGTCTCGACGATCGGACGTGGCGACAGGTCGCCTTCGGCCACCGCGCGCGTGCCCTCGGCCAGCACCAGCAGCGGCTGCGCCAGGTTGCCGGCGATGAGGAAGGCGCTGCCGATCGCGGAGAAGATCGCCAGCAGCAGGGTCAGCGTGAGGGTCTCGATGTACATCTTGCGCAGCCCGGTGCGGGCGAAGGCGCGGTTCTGGTAGGTGCTGTAGGCGTCCTGCAGCACCTGGGCGTTGGAGGCCAGGTTGATCGGCACCGACTGCATCAGCTGCAGGTAGCGCGGCGCCGTGCCGGGCGGCTCGGGCACCGCCACTACCACGCGCTGGCGCAGGCCGGTCGCCATGTCCAGGCCGCTCGACGCGCCGGCGCCTTGGAAGTCGCGGAACTCGCGCTCGGCGCTGCCTTCGGACTGCGCATACCCGCCCGGCAACCCTGCCCGCTTGAGCATCTGCGGGGTCGGCAGGTCAGGCGCCAGGTCGACCTGCGGGTCTTCGGCCGCGGAAGCCAGCACATGGCCCTCGGCCGACAGCAGCAGCGCGCTCTGCATGCCGGTCTCTTCGCTGACCAGGCGCGTGAGGATCACGCGCGCGCTGACCGGGTCCTGCCCGGCCAGGGTCGCGGCGGTGGTGTTGGCGCTCGCGCCCAGCTCGGACAGCGATTCGTCGAGCGCGGCCCGGCCCAGGTTCAGGCCGGAGTCGAGCGCGGCCTCGATCTTGACGTCGAACCAGGACTCGATCGAGTGCGACACGAACTGCACCGAGACCATGAAGATCACCAGTCCGGGCAGGATGCCGATGCCGGCGAACAGCAGCATCAGGCGGGTCATCAGGCGCGAGCCGAACTTGCCGGCCTTGTGGCGCGCGTACAGGCGCGTCAGGGCGACGATCACCAGGATCAGGAGCGCGCCGGCGACCGCGGCGTTCAGCCCCAGCAGCCAGGAGTAATTACGGTCGAAGAAGCCCGAGTTGTCGGACGCCGAGGCGAGCAGGAACAGCAGGATCGAGCCGATCGCGCTGCCGATCACGAGTGCGTAGCGCAGGACCTGGGTCACCGCTTACTCCGCCCGGTAGGTGAAGGTCTTCTTGTGCGAAGCCAGGCGCAGGTCGGCATTGTTGAAGGCATCGACCTGGAGCGGCTTCTGCAGGTATTCGCGGTCCATGAACATGCGCAGGGTCACGTTGTAGGTTTCGCCGGGCTTGAGATCGCCGCGCGAGGCGATCAGCCAGCGGTTCGGACGCCGGATCAGGAACAGCGCCTCTTCCAGCGTCGGGTAGCTTTGCTGGAGACTGCCGACCACCATCACCGTGTACTGGCGGGTCAGCAGGTCGTAATGCAGGCGCACCGTGCGGCGCTTGGAAACGGCCTTGTCGTCGGTCCACCACCAGCGCGGCCGGGTCAGCTCGATCTCGGTGGTGAAATACAGGGGCACGCCATGCATCACGGCCTGTTCGAGGCCGGGCGTCAGGTCGAAGGAATAATTGGCCCGCAGGCGGTAGCCGTCGTCGGAGGCTTCGATGCCGGCGCTGGTGATCTCGATCCCCTCGGCCGCATGGGCGCCGCCGCATGCGAAGACCAGCAGCAGCTGGCAAACGAGCAGACGGAAAAATCGAGCAATCACTAGGGCCAGGCCTTAAAAAAGCGTGTTATCGGGAAGTCTCACGCCCCGGCCTTCTGGAACAGGGCATAGAACAGACCATCATGATCCTGCCCGGCACCGCTCGTTGGAAGAAGCTGGCCCGGCGCATCGAGACGGACCGCACCATGGCGCGCCGCGAAGGCGGCGGCCTGCGCTTCCGATTCCTGCGGCCAGAGCGAACATGTCACGAACAGCAATTTACCATCGGGCCGCAGCATCTGCCAAAGATTGTCGAGTATTTTGGTAGAAAGTGTTGCAAGTTGGTGGGTATCGCTCTTGCGGCGCAACCAGCGGATGTCCGGATGGCGCCGCACGATGCCGGAGGCCGTGCAGGGCACGTCGGCCAGGATGCGGTCGTACTGGCGGCCGTCCCACCAGTCGGCGTGTTCGGCCGCGCCCGTCTTGACGGTCGCCTGCAGGCCCAGGCGCTGCAGGTTCTGGTCGACCCGCGCCAGGCGGCGGCTGTCGACGTCCAGCGCGGTCAGGTCGACGTCGGCGGTTTCGAGGATGTGGCCGCTCTTGCCGCCGGGGGCGGCGCAGGCATCCAGCACGCGCATGCCGTCACGCAGGTCGAGCAGCGGTGCGGCCAGCTGGGCGCCGGCGTCCTGCACCGACGCCAGGCCCTGCTCGAAGCCGGGGATCTGCATCACGTTCATGGCCTGGGCCAGGCGCAGCGCGCTTGGCCCGACCCGCGAGGCGTCGATGCCGGCCGCGGCCAGGGTGTCCATGTAGGCGTCGACGCTGGTCTTGCGCAGGTTGACGCGCAGGGTCAGCGGCGGCTGGCGGTTGCCGGCCTGGAGGATGGCTTGCCACTGCTGCGGATAGGCGGTGCGCACGGCGTCGATCCACCACTGCGGATAATTCCAGCGCGCCAGCGGCTGCGCCAGCGCCTCGCCGAGCAGGCCGTCCTTCTCGCGCAGGAAGCGGCGCAGCACCGCGTTCACCATCGCCTTGGCGTGTGCGAAATCCGGATGCGCGGCGGCCGCGCCGACCGCCTGGTCGACCACGGTAAAGGCTTCATAAGGCGGCTGGCTGCCTTCCGGCGGATCGAGCAGGGCCAGCGCGGCGCACAACAGGGCGGCCAGCATCGGCGGTTCCGGCGGTTTGCTCGTCATCATGGCCAGCAGGGTCTCGCTGCGGCCCAGCTGGCGCATCGTGCGGTAGGCGATGTCCTGCATCGCGCCGCGCGCCTGCGGCGTCGCCTCATACGCCTGGACCACCTCGGCCAGGGCCTGCGGCAGCGCGGTCCCGTTCCACACGCGGGCCAGGCTGCTGGCCGCGCCGAGCAGCGCAAAGGCGAGCGAATCGGTTTTCAGCGCCGGCCGGTAATCGAGCTGGGCCGGGACCTTGAGCTCATGGCTCTGGCGCAGGCGCGGGGCTTCGTCGACGCTCGATGGCGCCCTGCTCTGCGGGATCGAAGCCGGCGCCGGGCGTTCCTGCGGCGCCGGACCGCGCGCGGCGCGCGGGCTGTCGTGCGCGCCCTTGCCCTGGCCGCCCTTGGCCTGCGGCCGTGCGGGGCCGGACTTGTTCTGTCCCGGACGCGCGGCCCCAGGGGTGGCCTTGGCCTTGGCCTTGGCCTTGGCCTTGGGTTTGAGGGTGAGCGTCGGGCGCTTTTCAGTCATGGCGAATCGGTCAATGCATAAAGACGCACATTGTAGCGGTTAAGCGTTGCGCAGGCTTAAACGAAGCTTTGGGGCAATGGCCGGGAACGTATTCCGCGTTGCGTCAAACCAGTATAATGACCGATGTTTGCCTGCATCCAGGCCCCAACCATTTCATTTTCGACCACATTCATGCTCGCCCAACAAAAACAAGAAATCGTTGCCCTGTTCCAGGCTGCACTGGCTCCCATCGTGGAAGGCACCGATTTGACGCCGAACATCGCGCTGGAGCGTCCGCGCGACCCGACCCATGGCGACATCGCCTGCAATATCGCCATGCAGCTGGCCAAGCCGCTGAAGACCAATCCGCGCGAGCTGGCCACCCGCCTGGTCGCCGCCCTGCAGGCCGATCCGAAGGCGCAAGGCCTGATCGCCGCCGCCGACATCGCGGGTCCCGGCTTCATCAACCTGCGCCTGGCCGACGCCGCCAAGCAGTCGGTGGCGCGCACCATCCTGCAGCAGGGCGCAGCCTACGGCCGCAGCGATGCCGGCAACGGCCACCATGTGATCATCGAATTCGTCTCCGCCAACCCGACCGGCCCGCTGCACGTCGGCCACGGCCGCCAGGCCGCGCTGGGCGATTCCATGTCCGCGCTGTTCGAAGCCCAAGGCCACAAGGTCACCCGCGAGTTCTACTACAACGACGCCGGCGTGCAGATCGCCACCCTGGCGACCTCGGTGCAGGCGCGCGCGCGCGGCTTCAAGCCGGGCGACGCCGAGTGGCCCGAGTCGGCCTACAACGGCGACTACATCCAGGACATCGCCGACGACTTCCTGGCGAAGAAGACCGTGTCGGCCAGCGACGGCCAGCCGGCCACCGCCTCCGGCGACGTGAACGACATCGAATCGATCCGCCGCTTCGCAGTCACCTACCTGCGCAACGAGCAGGACCAGGACCTGCAGGCCTTCGGGGTCAAGTTCGACAACTACTACCTCGAATCCTCGCTCTACACCGAGGGCAAGGTCGAAGCCGCGGTGCAGGCCCTGGTCGACGCCGGCGTCACCTACGAGCAGGACGGCGCCCTGTGGCTGAAGACCACCGACTACGGCGACGACAAGGACCGCGTGATGCGCAAGTCCGACGGCACCTACACCTATTTCGTGCCGGACGTCGCCTACCACATCCAGAAGTTCAAGCGCGGTTTCGACCAGGCCATCAACGTCCAGGGCAGCGACCACCACGGCACCATCGCGCGCGTGCGCGCCGGCCTGCAGGCGGTAAATATCGGTATCCCGCGCGGTTATCCTGATTATGTGCTGCACAAGATGGTCACCGTGATGAAGAACGGCGAGGAGGTCAAGATCTCCAAGCGCGCCGGCTCCTACGTGACCGTGCGCGACCTGATCGAATGGTCGGGCAACGGCGACGTCACGCGCGGCCGCGACGCCGTGCGCTTCTTCCTCATCTCGCGCAAGGCCGACACCGAGTTCGTGTTCGACGTCGACGTCGCCCTGGCCACCAACGACGAGAACCCGGTCTACTACGTGCAGTACGCCCACGCCCGCATCTGCTCGGCCCTGGCCAACTGGGGCGGCAACGAAGCCGATCTCGTCGACGCCGACCTGTCGCCGCTGACCCAGCCGCACGAAGCGAGCCTGCTGGCCAAGCTGGCCGCCTATCCGGAGATGCTGCAGCGCGCCCAGCAGGAGCTCGGGCCGCACCAGGTCGCGTTCTACCTGCGCGAACTGGCCGGCGAGCTGCACAGCTACTACTTCGCGCACAAATGGCTGCTCGACGACGACGAAGCGCTGAAGCGCGCGCGCCTGGCCCTGGCCACCGCGACCCGCCAGGTGCTGCGCAACGGCCTGGCCCTGATCGGCGTCTCGGCGCCCGAGAAGATGTAACCCTTTCATTCAACCACGCGCCCCAGCAAGCAATGACCGCTTTCCGTTCCCGTACCATCCGTGCCGTCGCGCGCCAGCGCGGCAGCACGCTCACCGGCCTGATCATCGGGCTGATCGTCGGCCTCGGCATCGCCGTCGCGGTGGCCCTGACGATCACCAAGGGCGCCTCGCCGTTTACCGACAAGGTCGCCAAGTCCGGCCGCCCGGCCGATCCGGCACCAGGCCAGGCGATGGATCCGAACAAGCCGATGTACGCCAACCGCGACGCCGCGCGCGAAGCGAACAAGGAAGTGACGGAAAAGGCGGCGGCGCGCAGCGCCAAGCCGGCCGACCCCGCCGCCGCCCCTGCTGCGCCGGCCGCACCGGCCGCATCGGCGGATCCGCTGGGCCAGGCGATCGCCAGCATGGAAGCCAAGCCGGCCGCCAAGCCGCCTGCGGCGCGTGACAGCCATCCGCTGGCGACGGCCGCTGCCGTGCCTGCCGCGGCGCCTGCCGCAAGCCCGGCCGCGCCGGCCGCCGCCGCGGGCGAGTACATCTATTACCTGCAGGCCGGCGCCTTCCGCGACATGTCGGACGCCGAGGCCACCCGCGCCAAGCTGGCCCTGCTCGGCTTCGAGGCCGCGATCAGCGACCGCACCAGCGACAGCGGCGTGCTGCACCGCGTGCGCATCGGCCCGTACAACCATGTCGAATCGATGAACAAGGCGCGCGCCAAGCTGCTCGACAGCGGCGTCGACGTCGCCATCGTGCGCAACCAGCGCTGATCCATGGCGCAGCCGCTGCGCGTATTCATCACCGGCGCGTCCAGCGGCATCGGCGCCGCACTGGCGCGCGAGTATGCGGCCAGGGGCGCCGTGCTCGGCCTTCTGGCGCGCCGGCGCGACCTGCTCGAGGCCCTGGTCGCAACCCTCCCCCATTCCGAACGCCACCGTGTCTACGCGCTGGACCTTACCGACCACGCCGCGCTGGCGGATGCGGCGCGCGACTTCATCGATGCGAACGGCGGCGCCGACGTCGTGATCGCCTCGGCCGGCATCTCGCACGGCACCCTGACCGAGCGCCCCGAAGACCTGCCCCTGTTCGACGCCGTGTTCGCCACCAACGTGAACGCCGTCATCGCCACCTTCGCGCCCTTCATCGGCGCGATGAAAGCGCAGCCCGGGGCGCGGCGCCTGGTGGCGATCGGCAGCGTGGCCGGTATCCGGGGCATGAAAGGCGCCGGCGCCTATTGCGCCTCGAAGGCGGCGGTGCACAGCTATTGCGAATCGCTGCGCCTGGAGATGCGCCCCTACGGCATCCGGGTCGTGACCATCGCGCCCGGCTATATCGATACACCCATGACCAGCAATAACCGATTTCCCATGCCCTTCCTGATGCCGGCCGAGCGCTTCGCGGCCCGCGCCGTCGACGCCATCGGCGCCGGCGCGAGCTTCCGCGTGATCCCCTGGCAGATGGGCCTCGTCGCCGGCCTGCTGCGCGTACTGCCGAACTTCGTCTTCGATGCGCTATTCGCGCGTGCGCCGCAGAAGGCCAGAAAGGAGGCTGCATGAACGCCGGGCACATCATGTCGCTGTCGTCTTCCGGCATTGCCGTCGAAGTGGTGCCTGAAACCGGCTCGACCAATGCCGACCTGCTGGCCCGCGCGCCCGCGCTGGCGGCGCCGGTGCTGCTGGCCGCCGAGCACCAGACCGCGGGACGCGGGCGCGCCGGACGCAGCTGGCTTTCGAGCCCCGGCCACTCCCTCACCTTTTCGCTGGCCTGGAAATTCGGCGGCGGCCTGCAAAAGCTGACCGGCCTGCCGCTGGCGGTCGGCGCCGCGCTGGCCGAAACCCTGGGCCGGCTCGGCCAGCCGGTACAGCTGAAGTGGCCGAACGACGTGCTGAAGGATGGCGACAAGCTGGCCGGCATCCTCGTGGAGACGGCGTCCGCCGCTGACGGCGGCGTGTGGACCGTGATCGGCATCGGCCTGAACCTGGTCATGCCGGACGAACTGGAACAGCAGATCGGCCGCTCGGTGGCCGCCGTGCCCTGGCTGGCGCGCATGGAGCGCGACACCCTGCTGGCCGCGCTGCTGGACGGCCTGGCCGACGCCCTGCGCCTGTTCGACCAGGCCGGCTTCGGCGCCTTCAGCGCGCGCTGGAACCTGCTGCATGGCTGGCAGGGCCAGCTGGTCACCATCCTCGACCGCGGCGAGATCCTGCACGAAGGCCTGGCCGCCGGGGTCGACGACGCCGGCCGCCTGCTGCTGGATACGGAAGGCGGCCGCATCGCCATCGTCGCCGGCGACGTCTCGCTGCGCATCAAGGGCTGAGGTGGGCGCATGACGATGCTGCTGGTCGATGCAGGCAATACCCGGATCAAGTGGGCCCTCGCGCAGGACGGCGCGGCGCCGGGCGACTGGCTCGCCCACGGCGCCGTGCTGCATGACAAAGTCGACAGCCTGCGGTCCGCCTGGGCCGGCCACGGCGTCACGCGCGCGATCGTCTCGAACGTGGCCGGCGCCGCCATGCACGAGCGCCTGGCGCGGCTGCTGTTACGGTTGCGGATCGCGAAACTCGAATGGTTCAGGGCCCAGGCCGAGCTGGCCGGGCTGCGCAACCGCTACCGCAACCCGACCCAGCTGGGCGCGGACCGCTTCGCCGCCGCACTGGGCGCACGCGCGCTGGCGCCCGGCAAGGCCCTGGTGGTCGCCACCTGCGGCACCGCGACCACCGTGGACGCCGTGTCGGGCGAGGGCGAATTCCTGGGCGGGATGATCCTGCCCGGCCTGGGCCTGATGCTGGAGTCGCTCGCGCGCGGCACCGCCCAGTTGCCCGCCGCCAGCGCGGAAGCAGTCCTGCCCCCGGCCTTCGCCGACAACACGCTGGATGCGATCCGCTCCGGCTGCATCTCGGCCCAGGCGGGCGCCATCGAGCGCGCCGTAGCAAGCCTGCCGGCGGAGCTGTGCATCGTCTCGGGCGGTGCGGCCGGCCATGTGGCGCCGGCTTTGTCGGTGCCGTACCGGATGCAGGATAATATCGTGCTGGTCGGCCTGCATGCGGCCGCCATCGCGTCCACCACACCATAGGAAAACGCCGTGTTGAGATTCGTCTTCTGGTCGCTGCTGTTCCTGAACGCCGCCCTGTTCGCCTATGCCCAGGTCTTCCTCGGCGCCAGCAAGGGGAGCGAAGAAGAGCGCGCGCGCATCAAGCCGCAACTGGAAGCCGCCAGACTGACCCTGCTGACCAACGAGCAGGCCGAAGCCGCGAAGGCGGTAGCGACGCCTGCGGCTGCGGCCGAACCGGCCAGCGCGCCGGCCGCGGCGTCCGGACAGGCAAGCGCAGCGGCGGTGCCGGCGGCCGCGCCGGCGAAGCCGCTGCTTTGCATCGATGTCGGCACCTTCAGCGCCGGCGAGGCGAAGCGCTTCGAGTCGCGCCTGGCCGCGCTCGACCTGGGCGAGCGGCAATCCCGCCAGGCCGTGCAAGCCCAGGACGTGACCAGCTACCTGGTGAATATTCCGCCGCAAGGCAGCAAGGAAGCGGCCGACCGCAAGGCCGGCGAACTACGCAACCTGGGCCTCACCAATTTCTTCATCATGCAGGGGGAGTCGCCGCTGAAGTGGGCGATCTCGCTGGGCGTGTTCAAGACCGAGAGCGGGGCCCAGACCCTGCTGGCGCAGCTGAACAAGCAGGGCGTGCACACCGCCCGCATCACGCCGCGTGGACCGCAAGCTACACGCTACGTCTACCGCTTCCGCGATATCGAAGCGGATACGCGCGAGCGGGTCGTGGCGGCGGCGGATGCGGTGTCGGATGCGGAGACGAAGAACTGCCGGTAAGCGGCTAACGATGTGCCGGCGTCACGCGTGGGCACGTGGTGCCCACGCTTCGTCAGCGGCGCACGACGATCGGTTTCAGCCCCAGCGACTTCGGCAAGGAACGCGCCGCTTCCTGCGCCATCGCGCGGGTCTCGAAAGGACCGCTGTAGAGGCGGTTGACGGATCCCGAGCGCACCACGTCGATTGCCTGCGACACGCCGGACTTCTTCAGCGCCTCGCTCATCTCTTCCGCCTTGCCCTCGCGGCCGTAGGCGCCCAATTGCAGGTAGTAGCCGGACTTGAGGCTTGTGCTCCCGTCCGCCCGCGATGGCGATTCGGGACGCGCCACGGCGGCGCTGTCCATCGCAACCCGGTCTTCCAGCATCAGGGCCGCGATCTCGGCCGGCGCCGGCGCGGCCTGCGCGGCCGAGGTGGCGGCGCGGCGCACGGTCGCGACGCGGGTCGGGTCGTCCGGGAACAGGCGCTCGACCTCGACCTGGTGGCTGCCCTTGCCCAGCAAGCCGAGCTTCAGCGCCGCCGTGTACGAGACGTCGACGATGCGGTCCGAATGGAAGGGACCACGGTCGTTGATGCGCACCACCACCGACTTGCCGGTTTCCATGCTGGTGATGCGGGCATAGGACGGGATCGGCAGCGTCGGATGCGCGGCCGTCATCTTGTACATGTCGTAGGGCTCGCCCGACGAGGTGCGCTGGCCGTGGAACTTCACGCCATACCAGCTGGCCACGCCGCGCTGGCTGAAGGGTTCGTCGTTGATCAGCGGGACGTAGGTCTGGCCGAATACCGAGTATGGCTTGTTGGCGAACTTGGCGTACGGTTCGTACTTGACGACCGCATCGGGCATGTCGCGCAAGCCGGCCGGCGGATTGTCGCCGGGGCCGTCGTCCTGGTAATAGCCCCCGCGGCCGGAACCGGCTGCGGGCAACCTGGGGAGGTCGGTATCGATCTTGCCGTTCCGGGTTGCCACCTTGTGTTTCCAGGGCAGCGGAATCAGGCTCTTGTGTTCGCCATTCTCGGTCGTACTGCAGCCGGTGATCAGCGTTGCAGATGCTAACGCAATGACCGCTGGCAAACACCGGCCTCGTACTGCGCGAACGGTCGTTGCGTTCTCTTTCATGTCAGGTCTGCACCAGTTTGCGGTGTCTTTGAATACTCATCAATATACCACTGCAGAGCCCCAAAGTAGTCAACGCAGTTCCGCCATAGCTCATGAAAGGAAGTGGAACTCCGACCACGGGAAGGATCCCGCTGACCATACCCATGTTAATGAAACAATAAGTAAAGAACATCATCGAGACCGCGCCCGCCAGCAGGCGTGTGAACAGATTCGGGGCATTCGCAGCGATCATCATGCTGCGCCCGATGAGCAGAAGATACAAGAACAGTAACACCAAGTTACCGATCAGGCCGAATTCTTCCGAATACACCGAAAAGATGAAGTCGGTGGTGCGTTCGGGGATGAATTCGAGATAGGCCTGGGTGCCGTGCATGTAGCCCTTGCCGCTCACGCCGCCGGAACCGATCGCGATGGTCGACTGGATGATGTGGAAGCCCTTGCCCAGCGGGTCCGAGGTCGGATCGATCAGTGTCATCACGCGATCGCGCTGGTAGTCGTGCATCATCGACCATGCCACCGGCAGGGCCGCGCAACCGCTCGCGAACAGGGCCAGCAGGGCCTTCCACGACAGGCCGGCCAGGAAGATCACATAGAAGCCGGAAGCGCCCACCAGCAGCGCGGTGCCGAGGTCGGGCTGCTTGGCGATCAGGCCGAAGGGGACCAGCAGCAGGACCGCGGCGACGATGAAGTTCTGCCATCGCATGAAGCCGGCGCGGCTCTGGAAATACCAGGCCAGCATCAGCGGCGTGGCGATCTTGAGGATCTCGGACGGCTGGATGTCGACGCCCACGTGCAGCCAGCGCCGCGCGCCCTTCTTGATGGTGCCGAACAGCGCCACCGCGACCAGCAGCGTGACGCCGAAGGTATAGATCGGCACGGCCAGCCGCAGCAGCATCTGCGGCGGAATATTGGCGGCGATCCACATCACGGTGAAGGACAGCAGGATGTTGCGCATCTGCCCTTCCATGCGGCCCGGGAAGTCGTGGCCGGCCGAGCTCATGGTCAGTGTGCCGACCGAGAACAGCAGGAACAGGATCAAGGCCAGCGGGCCGTCGAACACCAGGAGATAGGGTTTGAGGCGCCGGCTCAGCGAGCGCCGCTCGGGAATATGTGCTGGCATCGCTTACTCCTTGTTGCCAGGGGTTTCACCGCCCGGCGGCTTGGGCAGGCCGGCGTTAGGGCCGAAGGATTCTTCGGGAACCGCCAGGTCTTCCTTCGGTACCGCCGGCTTGGCCTTGTCGCCCGGACGCTTGCCCAGCAGGTAGTAGTCGAGCGCCTTGCGCGCGATCGGCGCGGCATAGCTGGCGCCGAAGCCGGCGTTCTCGACCACCATCGCGATCGCGATCCGCGGCTTGTCGGCCGGCGCGAAGGCCGTGAACAGCGCGTTGTCGCGCAGGCGTTCCGGCGTGACGTTATGGTTGTACTTGGCGCCCTTCAGGCCGACCACCTGGGCGGTGCCGGTCTTGCCGCCGGCGATGTAGCCGGCGTTCTGGAAGGCCCGGAAGCCGGTGCCGCTCTGGTCCTGCGTCACGCCCACCATGGCGTGCTTGATGATCTCGATGTTTTCCTGCTTCAGCGGGATGCGGCCGGATTCCTTCGGCACGGTCAGGGTGCGCTGCTTGGTACCGCCGTCCTCCAGGATCTTGACCAGGTGCGGCTTCATGATCACGCCGTTGTTCGCCAGGGTCGCCACCGCATGCGCCAGCTGCAGCATGGTGTAGCTGTTGAAGCCCTGGCCGATGCTGATCGAGATCGTGTCGCCGCCGACCCATTTCTGGGCTGCGCGGTTGCGCTTGAAGCGCTCGCGCTTCCATTCCTGCGAAGGCAGCACACCCGCTTTTTCGTGCTCGAGGTCGATTCCGGTCGGCGAGCCGAAACCGAACTGCTTCATGAAGCCGCTGATCGCATCGATGCCCATGTCGTTGCCGAGCTGGTAGTAATAGGTGTCGCAGGACATCACGATCGAACGGTACATGTCGATGTAGCCGTGGCCGCCGGGCTTGTCGTCGTTGAAGCGGTGGCCGCCGAGCATGAAGAAGCCCGGATCGCTGATGCCCTGCTCCGGACGGCGCTTGCCCATCTCCAGCGCCGCCAGGGCCATGAAGGGCTTGAAGGTCGAGCCGGGCGGATAGGTGCCGGACAGCGGACGGTTCATCAGCGGGCGGTCGAGCGAGGTATTCAGTTCGTTCCAGCTCTGGCTGTCGATGCCGTCGACGAACAGGTTGGGGTCGAAGCCCGGCCGCGACACGTAGGCCAGCACGTCGCCGGTCTCGGGTTCGATCGCGACCAGTGCGCCGCGGAAGTCGCCGAAGGCTTCCTCGATCACCTTCTGCAGCTCGATGTCGATCGACAGGATCAGGTTCGAGCCCGGCACCGGCGCCGTACGCGACAGCGTGCGGATCGCGCGGCCGCCGGCCGAGCGCTCGACTTCCTCATAGCCGGTCTGGCCATGCAGCTGGTGTTCGTAGCTCTTCTCCAGGCCTTCCTTGCCGATGTGGTCGGTGCCATTGTAGTTGGCGGCATCCTCGCTGTCCTCGATCGCCTTGGCTTCGCGCTGGTTGATGCGGCCGATGAAGCCCAGCACGTGCGAGGCGATCTCGCCCAGCGGGTACTGGCGGAACAGGCGCGCCTGCACCTCGACGCCGGGGAAGCGGAAGCGCTGCGCGGTGAAGCGCGCGACCTCGTCGTCGGTCAGGCGGGTGCGGATCGGCACGCTGGCGAAGTTCTTCGACTCTTCCAGCAGGCGCTTGAAGCGCTTGCGATCCTTGGGCTCGATCGTCACCAGCTTGGCCAGCTCGTCGATCACGGAGTCGAGGTTGGCTTCCAGCTTGGAGGGCGTGATCTCGAGCGTGTAGGCCGAGTAGTTGCTGGCCAGGACCACGCCGTTGCGGTCGAGGATCAGGCCGCGGTTGGGCACGATCGGCACCAGGGCGATGCGGTTGTCCTCGGCCTGCGCCATGTACTGGTTGTGCTTGACCACCTGCAGCCACACGAAGCGGGCCACCAGCAGGCCGAAGCAGATGAACACCAGCACCACCAGCGCCGAGAGGCGCATGCGGAAATGGTGGATCTCGCGATCGTTGTCTTTAATCTCTGTCATTCAAAAATGATTCATACGAAACGTATCGGGGGCCTCGAAAACCGTCGCGAGCGGCCGCAGATTCGGCCGAGAAGCGCAGCCGTATTTACGGTACGGCCGGTCCGCCGTAGCGGAGCATCGCAGGCCGAATCTGCAACGCACAGCAGGTTTGCGAGGTCCTCATCAGATTGGACGGGTATGGTCCTTGTCGACCGCACGCCGTTGCGGCGCCAGCAGCAGCCAGGTGATGGCCGGCCACAGGGCCACCGCGATCACGCTCTCGATGAAGTGCAGCCAGCCCGGGAAGCGTCCGGTGACGGCGAAGCGCACCATCACCTGGATCGCCTGCGTCATCAAGAGCAGCGGGAACACGTGCATCGCCTGCGTCACCAGCGGGAACCACAGCACGCGGCGGTGAATCATGATCGCCAGGTAGGACAGCAGCGTGTAGGCCAGCGCGTTCTCGCCGAGCAGCGTGGCGTCGTGCACGTCCATCAGCAGGCCCATCGAGAAGGCGATGCCGATGCCGACCTTGCGCGGCTGGTGGATACCCCAGAAGACCAACACCAGCGCCACGAAATCCGGCGCGCCGACCCAGCGTCCCCAGGGCATCAGGTTGAGCATGAAGGCGCAGATCAGGCTGAAGGCGATGAACAGCGGGCTGACCGGCAGCAGGATGTAGTGCGGACGGTTCGGCATTATGCGCCCTCCCCGGTCCGGGCCGCAGCCGGCTGACGTGCGGCGGCGGGCGCCCCGGCGGCCGGGTTACGCGGGGCGGCCGGCGCGGCGCCGGTCGTGGTCGTGGGCGGCGTGGCGCGCGCCGGCGCGGCCTTACGGTTCGGAGCCGGCGCGGCAGTTGCCGGCGCTGCAGCCGGTGTCGTAGCCGGTGTCGTGGCCGGCTGCGTGCCGGCGGCTGCCGGGACGCCGTTGGCGGCGGCGGCCGGCTGCTGGGCCGGCGGCAGCGGTTGCGGCGCCAGCGGCGGCAGCGGGATCGGTTCCATCTTCGGCAGGTTGCGGCGCGAGGTGTTGTTGCCGTTGCTCTTCGGGGCTTCCGCCGGCGGGCGCGGCTGCGCCGGCTCGTCGGACATCACGATCAGCAGCTGGCGGTGGCGGTCGATGCCGGCCAGCGGCTGGCACACCACGCGTCCGAAGGCGCCCTGGGCCACGCTTTCCACCTGGACGACCTTGGCCACCGCCAGGCCGGCCGGGTACATGCCGTCCAGGCCGGAGGTGACCAGCACGTCGCCGACCTGGATGTCGGCGTTCGGCGCCACGAAGCGCAGGTCCAGCATGCCGGACTGGCCGCGGCCATAGGCGACGCTGCGCAGGCCGTTCCTCAGCACCTGCACCGGAATCGCCTGCTCCTTGTCGGTCAGCAGCGTGACTTCGGCGGTGAACGGGAACACGCGCGTGACCTGGCCGACCACGCCGGCGTTATCGATCACGGGCAGGCCGAGCTTGACGCCGCTGCGCATGCCGCGGTCGAGCACCACGCGGCGGGTCGACGGGTCGCGCGCATCGTACAGGATCTCGCTCATCATCGAACGCACCGGCAGATGTTCGCGCGCATCCATCAGCTTGCGCAGGTGCCCGTTCTCGGCCATCTGGAGCTGGGCCTGCTGCATGGCCTGGGCCATTGCCACCTGCTGGCTCTTCAGGTCGCGGACTTCCTTCTGCAAGGCGGAGATCGAGGAGAAATAGCTGCCCATGTTGCTCATCGCATCGCGCGGCATCAGGGCGACCATCTGGAAAGGATAAAGGACCGTGGCCGCGACCTGGCGCACCGCGGTGAGCGCATGAAACCGCGCGTCGACGACAAGCAGTGCGATCGAGACGAGAGCGAACACCGTCACCTTGACCCTGGCGGGAGCGCCTTGCTTGAAGAGCGGCGGAGGACTGTATTCCATGACTTCCAATAATGAGGGCGGCCGTCAGAGAGGCCGGGCGCCGACGTGAAGACACACTACCATGACGAATGCAGAAAACGCGGACAGGCCACGCGCAAGCGCGTCGCCTGTCCGCGTCAGGAGCCGATCATTCGTAGGAGAAGATCGAGCCCAGCTTGTCCATGCGCTCGAGCGCCATGCCCGAACCGCGCACCACGCAGGTCAGCGGGTCTTCCGCGACCAGCACCGGCAGGCCGGTTTCTTCCATCAACAGGCGGTCGAGGTCGCGCAGCAGCGCGCCGCCGCCGGTCAGCATCATGCCCTTCTCGGCGATGTCGGCGCCCAGCTCGGGCGGGGCCATCTCGAGCGCGTTCTTGACGGCCGAGACGATGTTGTTCAGCGGGTCGGTCAGGGCTTCCAGGATCTCGTTGCTCGAGATCGTGAAGGAACGCGGAATGCCTTCCGACAGGTTGCGGCCCTTGACTTCCATTTCCTTGACTTCGGAACCCGGGAAGGCCGAACCGATGGCTTTCTTGATCGACTCGGCGGTCTGCTCGCCGATCAGCATGCCGTAGTTGCGGCGGATGTAGTTGACGATCGCCTCGTCGAACTTGTCGCCGCCCACGCGCACCGAGCCCTTGTAGACCATGCCGCCCAGCGAGATGATGCCGACTTCGGTGGTGCCGCCGCCGATGTCGACGACCATCGAACCGGTCGCTTCCGATACCGGCAGGCCGGCGCCGATCGCGGCCGCCATCGGCTCTTCGATCAGGTAGACCTGGCGGGCGCCGGCGCCCAGCGCGGATTCACGGATCGCACGGCGCTCGACCTGGGTCGAACCGCAGGGAACGCAGATGATGATGCGCGGCGACGGGCGCAGGAATTTCGAGTCGTGCACCATGCGGATGAACTGCTTCAGCATCTGCTCGGTGACGGTGAAGTCGGCGATCACGCCATCCTTCATCGGACGGATCGCTTCGATGTTGCCCGGCACCTTGCCCAGCATCTGCTTCGCTTCCTTGCCGACCGCCTGGATCGTCTTCTTGCCGTTCGGCCCGCCTTCCTGGCGGATCGCGACCACCGACGGCTCATCCAGGACGATGCCCTGGCCGCGGACGTAGATCAGGGTATTTGCGGTACCCAGGTCGATCGCCAGATCGTTCGAAAATAACTGCGTAACAAAACCAAACATGTGTGTCCTGATGCGCATCGTAGTGCGCCTAAAGCGGACCCCGGTGACCGGGATCCCAAACATTAATCGGGGAATCCTCGCCGCGATTGATGAATCCGCACCGCGGGCTTTCATGCGCGGTCCGCCTGCTTTCGGCGCCGAAGAACGCATTAGCCCGCCATTCTACCTTATAATTTGTCGTTTAAACGCTGAAAAACGGGTGGAAACACACCTATATCAGCCTGCGAGATCGACGGCATTAGCAAGCATTTATCAGCTATAGCAAGCCGTTAACCAAATTTCATTATTCGCACAACCATCTTTGCTCGCGGCCTGATCCGCGCTACAAGCCATGTCCCTGACTCTCTCAGACGTAAAACGGATTGCCAACCTGGCCCAGCTCGACATGGACGAAGCCCATGCCGAGATCGCCCTGAATGAACTGAACGGCATCTTCGCCCTGGCGGAGCAGATGCAGGCCGTCGACACCACCGGCGTCGAGCCGCTGTCGCAGCCGCTGGCGGCCGTGCTCGCCCTGCCGCTGCGCTTGCGCGAGGACGTGGTGACCGAGGAAAACCGCCGCGCCGACTACCAGGCGCCGGCGCCGAAAACCCAGGACGGCCTTTACCTGGTCCCGAAAGTCATCGAATAAACTGGGCATCGAATAACCTGCTGCGCGTTGCATTTTCGGTTTGCGATGCTCGCTACGGTTCTTCAAGCCCATTTGGGGAGTAAAATTATGCACAACAAAACCATCAAAGAACTGTCGACGCTCCTGCATTCGAAACAGATCTCGGCGACCGAGCTGACCCGCCACTACCTGGACCGCATCGCCGCGAGCCAGCACAACGCCTTCCTGCACGTCGACGCCGAGCTGTCGCTGGCCCAGGCCCAGGCCGCCGACGCGCGCTTCGCCGAAGGTTCGGCCGGCCCGCTGACCGGCATCCCGATCGCGCACAAGGACATCTTCGTCACCAAAGGCTGGCGCTCGACCGCCGCTTCGAAGATGCTGGGTAACTACGTCAGCCCGTTCGATGCGACCGTGGTCACGAAGTTTCTGGATGCCGGCATGGTCACGCTGGGCAAGCTGAACTGCGACGAGTTCGCGATGGGCTCGGCCAACGAGAACTCGAGCTTCGGCGCGGTCCAGAATCCCTGGGATACCCTGGCGGTGCCGGGCGGCTCCTCGGGCGGCTCGGCCGCCGCGATCGCCGCGCGCCTGGCGCCGGCCGCGACCGGCACCGACACCGGCGGCTCGATCCGCCAGCCGGCCGCCTTCTGCGGCATCACCGGCATCAAGCCGACCTACGGCCGCGTGTCGCGCTTCGGCATGATCGCCTTCGCCTCCTCGCTCGACCAGGGCGGCCCGATGGCGCGCACCGCCGAGGACTGCGCCCTGCTGTTGAACGAGATGGTGGGCTTCGACGAGCGCGACTCGACCAGCCTCACCGCCGAACAGGGCAATGCGCGCGAGGACTTTACCCGCCAGTTGAACCAGCCCTTGAATGGACTGCGGATCGGCGTACCGAAAGAGTACTTCGGCGAAGGCCTGGCCGCGGACGTCGAGCAGGCCGTGCGCGCCGCGCTGGACCAGTTCGTCAAGCTGGGCGCGACCCTGGTCGAGATCTCGCTGCCGAAGACCTCGCTGTCGATCCCGGTCTACTACATCATTGCCCCCGCGGAGGCATCGAGCAACCTGTCGCGCTTCGACGGCGTCCGCTACGGCTACCGCACGCAGGAGTACAAGGACCTGCAGGACATGTACAAGAAAACGCGTGCGGAAGGCTTCGGCAAGGAAGTCCAGCGCCGCATCATGGTCGGCACCTACGTGCTGTGCCACGGCTACTACGACGCCTACTACGTGCAGGCGCAGAAGATCCGCCGCCTGATCGCCGACGACTTCCAGGCCGCGTTCAAGGACAAGTGCGACGTCATCATGGGCCCGGTGGCCCCGACCGTGGCCTGGGACCTGGGCGCCAAATCGGACGACCCGGTCGCCAATTACCTGGCCGACATCTTCACCCTGTCGACCAGCCTGGCGGGCCTGCCCGGCATGTCGATCCCGGTCGGTTTCGGCCAGGGCGAGAAAAACGCCAAGCGTCCGGTCGGCCTGCAAATCATCGGTAACTATTTCAGCGAAGCCAGGCTGCTGAACATCGCGCACCAGTACCAGCAAGCCACCGACTGGCACACCCGCACACCCGACGGCGTCTAAGGAGAACAGAACATGCAATGGGAAGTCGTCATCGGTCTTGAGAACCACGTCCAGCTCACGACCAATTCGAAAATCTTCAGCGGCAGCTCGATCCAGTTCGGCGCCGAGCCGAACACCCAGGCCAGCCCGGTCGACCTGGCGCTGCCGGGCGTGCTGCCGGTGCTGAACCGCGGCGCGGTCGAACGCGCGATCCGCTTCGGCCTGGCGGTCGGCGCGAAGATCGCGCCGCGCTCCGTGTTCGCGCGCAAGAACTACTTCTACCCCGACCTGCCGAAGGGCTACCAGATCAGCCAGTTCGAAGATCCGGTGGTCCAGGGCGGCACCCTCACCTTCGCCTACGAGAAGGACGGCAAGATGGTCACCAGCACCATCAACCTGACCCGCGCCCACCTGGAAGAGGATGCCGGCAAATCGCTGCACGAGGATTACCATGGCATGAGCGGCATCGACCTGAACCGCGCCGGCACGCCGCTGCTCGAGATCGTCTCCGAGCCGGAGATGCGCAGCGCGAATGAGGCGGTGGCCTACGCCAAGGCCCTGCACTCGCTGGTGATGTGGCTGGGCGTCTGCGACGGCAACATGCAGGAAGGCTCCTTCCGCTGCGACGTCAACGTCTCGGTGCGCCCGGTCGGCCAGAAGGAATTCGGCACCCGCTGCGAGATCAAGAACCTGAACTCCTTCCGCTTCATGGAAGAGGCGATCCACTACGAAGTGCGGCGCCAGATCGAGCTGATCGAAGACGGCGGCAAGGTGATCCAGGCGACCCGCCTGTGGGACCCGGACAAGAAAGAAACCCGCTCGATGCGCACCAAGGAAGACGCGCAGGATTACCGCTACTTCCCGGACCCGGACCTGCCGCCCTTGACGATCTCGCAGGACTGGATCGAGCGCATCAAGGCCGACATGCCGGAACTGCCGGGCGCGATGCGCGACCGCTTCACCAGCGACTACGGCCTGCCGGAGTACGACGCCCTGATCCTGACCGGCTCGCAGGGCATGGCCACCTACTATGAAGCCGTGGTGGCCAAGGCCGGCAAGGAAAACGCCAAGGCCGCCGCCAACTGGCTGATGGGCGACGTGTCCTCGGCCCTGAACCGCGAAGGCGTCGACATCATCGACTCGCCGGTCGAGGCCTCGCAACTGGCCCTGCTGCTCAAGCGCATCGCCGACGGCACGATTTCGAACAACGCCGGCAAGAAGGTGTTCAGCCTGATGTGGGAAGCCAAATCGGGCGACGAGCACCTGGCCGACGCCATCATCGAGCGCGAAGGCCTGAAGCAGATCTCGGACACCGGCGCGATCGAAGCGATCGTGGACGAGGTCCTGGCCAACAATGCGAAATCGGTCGAGCAGTACCGCGCCGGCAAGGAAGCGGCGATCAACGCCCTGATCGGCCAGTGCATGAAGGCCTCGAAGGGCAAGGCCAATCCGGCCCAGGTGACGGAGCTGCTGAAGAAGAAACTGGCGGCCTGAAGCCGAATGCCGCCAACAAAAAACCGGGGCTTGTCCCCGGTTTTTTCATGCCGGCCGCGGCCGGATCACGCCACCCCGTACTGCGCGCGATACGCCGCCACCGCATCCTTGTGCTGCGCCATCGAAGGATCGGCCGACAGGTAGGCGAACAGGTCGGACAGGTTGGCGATCGAGATCACCGGAATGCCGTAGTTCTGGCTGACTTCCTGCACCGCCGACAGCGGCGACAGCACGCCGTCCTTGCCGCCGCGTTCCATGCGGTCCAGCGCGATCAGCACCGCGGCCGGCTCGGCGCCGGCGGCGCGGATCATCTGCACCGATTCGCGCACCGAGGTGCCGGCCGAGATCACGTCGTCGATGATCACGACCTTGCCCTTGAGCTGGGCGCCGACAATGGTGCCGCCCTCGCCGTGGTCCTTGGCTTCCTTGCGGTTGTAGGCGAAGGAGGTGTCGCGGCCCTTCGCCGCCAGCGCCACCGCGGTGGCGGACGCCAGCGTGATGCCCTTGTAGGCCGGGCCGAACAGCATGTCGAATTCAATGCCCGAATCGAGCAGGGTCTGGGCGTAGAACTGGGCCAGCTTGCCCAGCGTGGCGCCGTCGTGGAACAGGCCGGCGTTGAAGAAATACGGCGACTGGCGGCCGGCCTTGGTGAGGAACTGGCCGAACTTCAACACTTCGGCTTCGACGGAAAACGCAATGAACTGCTGGCGCAGATTGTCCACGGAACTACCCCTGATCTGGTCTGTAAAGCCGCTATTCTAACCGCCGGTTGCCGCCAGCTGCACCACCGGGGCGGGATTGACGGGCTTGACCAGGTGCCGGTCGATGAGGAACATGTTGATATAGGTCAAAACGCGTTACACTCTTATCCTTCGAAATTCGTCCTGCCCCTTCCTTTCATCCATGCCAAGAATTATCTCCGCGAACCTGAACGGTATCCGCTCCGCCCACAAAAAAGGCTTCTTCAACTGGCTGGCGACCCAGAACGCCGACTTCATCTGCGTGCAGGAGCTGAAAGCCCAGCAGGCCGACATGACCGAGGAGTTCCTCGCGCCGCACGGCTACCACGGCCATTTTCACTACGCCGAAAAGAAGGGCTACTCCGGCACCGGCGTGTACAGCCGCAGCAAGCCGGACGCGGTCCGGACCGGCTTCGGCTGCGTCGAGTTCGACAATGAAGGCCGCTACACCCGCTGCGACGTCGGCGCCCTGACCGTGATCTCGGTCTACTGCCCTTCCGGCTCGTCCTCGCCGGAGCGCCAGGAAGCCAAGTTCCGCTTCATGGACGTGTTCCTGCCGCACCTGCAGGAACTGAAGGCCGAGGGACGTGAAGTCGTCATCTGCGGCGACTGGAACATCGCGCACAAGGAAATCGACCTCAAGAACTGGAAAAGCAACCAGAAGAACTCCGGCTTCCTGCCGGAGGAGCGCGCGTGGATGACCCGTCTGTTCGACGAACTGGGCCTGGTGGACGTGCACCGCGCGGTGGCGCCGGAAGCCGCCGATTACACCTGGTGGAGCAACCGCGGCCAGGCCTATGCGAAGAACGTGGGCTGGCGCATCGACTACCACGTCGCCACCCCGGGCATCGCCGCCAGGGCGCATGCCGTCTCGATCTACAAGGACGAGCGCTTCTCGGACCACGCGCCCCTGATCATCGACTACGCACTGTAAGGCCAGTCCAGCTCGCGCTCGCTGGCGAAGCTGCGCGCTTCGCCGGTGAGCGGATCGTCGAAGGCGATCCGGCGCGCCAGCAGCTGCAGCGGCGCCGAGAAATCGTCGCCCTTGCAGGGCAGCGCCACCGGATAAAAGGCATCGTTCAGGATCGGCGCGCCCAGCGAGGCCATGTGCAGGCGCAGCTGGTGCTTGCGGCCGGTGTGCGGATGCAGGCGGTAGCGCGCCAGGCCGCCGCGGCGCTCGATCAGCTCGACCAGGGTTTCCGAATTCGGCTCGCCCTGCTCTTCCTTCATGACGAAGAACTTTTCGCCGTCGACCATCCGGCTGCGGTAGGTGAACGGAAAATCCCGGCCGGACAGCAGCGGCGCCAGCGCCTCGTAGGTCTTGGTTATAACCCGCTTCTGGAACATCGACTGGTAGGTGCCGCGGGTTTTGATGTTGTGCGAGAAGATCACCACGCCGGCCGTCTCGCGGTCGAGGCGGTGGATCGGCGTCAGGTGCGGCAATTCGAGCCTGCGCTTCAGGCGCACCAGCAGCGTCTCGCGCAGGAAGCGCCCGGTCGGGATCATCGGCAGGAAGTGCGGCTTGTCGACCACCAGCAGGTGCTCGTCCCGGAACAGGATCCGCTCCTCGAAGGGAATCGGCGTTTCTTCTTCCAGCTCCCGGTAGTACCAGATGCGCATGCCCTGGCGCACGGGGCTGCCGGCCTGCATGCGCTCGCCTTTGGCGTCGACCACGTCGCCGCGCGCCAGCCGCTCGCTCCAGGGCGGGCCGCCGACGTCCGGGAAACGCTCTTCGAGAAAGGCCAGCATGCCGCCCGGCCGGGTTTCCGTGATCCACAGATAGCTGGGCGCGACGCCGTCGCGCACCGGCAGCGGCACATGGGCATTGGCTTCGGCCTGGTGGCCTTTCCTAACGAAGCGCGACATTACTGCGATACGGCGGCAGGCGGTCCACCGAGGTGCCTTTGGTGCGCGCGTACAGGGGCAGCAGCACGTTCATGTGGTCCTGGATCTGCTGGATGCGGTTGGCGCCGCCCGGGTGGGTGGACAGCAGGTCGATCGGCGCGCCGCTCTGGTTCAGGGCCGCCATCTTGTTCCACAGGGCGATGCCGGCGCGCGGATCGTAGCCGGCGCGGGCCGCGATATCCAGGCCGACCAGGTCGGCTTCGCGCTCTTCGTCGCGCGAGAACTTCAGCACGTACAGCTGGCCCGCCGTGTTGGCCAGGCCGCGCACGTCGTAGCCCGACCAGGCTGAAAACAGGGCGCCGAGCGCGGACGAGGCCAGGCCCGTGGTGGTCGCCTTGGCCTGGCGGTCGCGCCCGTGCTCGCGCAGGGCGTGGGCGATCTCGTGTCCCATCACGGCGGCGATCTCGTCGTCCGTGAGCTTGAGCTTGTCGATGATGCCGGTAAAGAAGGCGATGCGGCCGCCCGGCATGCAGAAGGCGTTCACCTGGTCCGATTTCAGCAGGTTGACCTGCCATTTCCACTGCTGGGCATCCTGGTTCCAGCGGGTGGTATGCGGGATGATGCGCTCGGCGATGGCGCGCAGGCGCTTGACCTGCGGATCGCCGGCCGGCACCAGCGCCCCCTGCTCCTGCGCCTTGCTCATCAGCGCCGTGTATTGCTGGGCGGCCTGCTGGTCCATCGCACCTTCCGGCGCCAGCAGGTCGCGCAGGGCGCCGCCTTTCAGCGGCTTGACGGCGATCCCGTCCTGCACCACCTGGCCGCGCTGTCCACGGTCCTGCGCCGGCGCAACCTGCACAATGCCGCACAAGGCCAGTACGGCCACTGCCTGCTTCAACTTTTTCATGGTCGTCTCCATTGCACAATGGCTGTCAATACGGCGCATCATACCCAAGCATACAGAAGCGCACCGTTAAGTGACGACCATATCTTTCTTGCGCAGGCGAAACACCGCCAGGCTGCCGCGCAGGTTCGGCAGGAAGGACACCACCCGGCCCTCGGCCAGCGCCACGTAATCCAGCACTTCGAGGCCGCATTTCTCGGCCAGATCCTTGAAGTCGTGGATCGTCGCGTAGCGCACGTTGGGCGTGTCGAACCATTGGTAGGGCAGCGAACGCGAGACCGGCATGCGGCCCCGGATCAGCGACATGCGGTGCGGCCAGTAGGCGAAGTTGGGGAAGGACACGATGGCTTCGCGGCCGACCCGCACGATGTCGCGCAGGCGCGCCTCCACGTGCTGCATCATCTGCAGCGAGGACAGGCACAGCACCACGTCGAAGGCGTTGTCGCCGAACAGGTCCAGGCCCTGCTCCATATCGTGCTGGATCACGCTGATGCCGCGCTGTGTGCTTTCCAGCACCTTGTCGTCGGCGATCTCGACGCCATAGCCGGTGCAGCCGCGGCTGCGTTCCAGGTAGCGCAGCATGGCGCCGTCGCCGCAACCCACGTCCAGCACGTGCGAGCCTTCCCGCACCCAGTGGGCGATGAAGGCCAGGTCGGGGCGCAGCGTGCTCAGGTCTTCGAACTTCATGCGGCCTCCTTCCAGATGCGCTCGTAGTAGGCGCGCACGATATTCATGTACTTCGGGTCCTCCAGCAGGAAGGCGTCGTGCCCGTGCGGGGCGTCGATCTCGGCATAGGTGACCTTGCGGCGGTTGGCCAGCAGCGCCTCGACGATCTCGCGGCTGCGCTCGGGCGCGAAGCGCCAGTCGGTGGTGAACGAGGCGATCAGGTACTGGGCCCGGGTATTCTCCAGCGCCTTGGGCAGGCTGCCGCCATGCTCGCGCGCCGGATCGAAGTAATCGAGCGCCTTGGTGATGAGCAGGTAGGTATTGGCGTCGAAGTATTCCGAGAACTTGTCGCCCTGGTAGCGCAGGTAGGACTCGATCTCGAAGTCGACGCCGAAGCCGAATTTGTAGTCGTCGCTCTCGGCCGCGTTGCGCAGCTTGCGGCCGAACTTCTCCGCCATGTCGTCATCCGACAGGTAGGTGATGTGGCCGACCATGCGCGCCACTTTCAGGCCGTTCTTCGGCACCACGCCGTGCTCGTAGAAGTCGCCGCCGCGGTAGTCCGGGTCGGTCAGGATGGCCTGCCGCGCGACGTCGTTGAAGGCGATGTTCTGGGCCGAGAGTTTCGGCGTCGAGGCGATCACGATGCAGTGGCGCAGGCGCTCGGGGAACATGATGCTCCAGGCCAGCGCCTGCATGCCGCCCAGCGAGCCGCCCATCACGGCGGCGAACTGTTCGATGCCGAGACGGTCGGCCAGGCGCGCCTGGGCCGCAACCCAGTCTTCCACCGTCACCACGGGAAAGGCCGCGCCGTAGGGCTTGCCGGTGGCGGGATTCGTGTGCATCGGCCCGGTCGAGCCGAAGCAGGAGCCGAGATTGTTGACGCCGATGACGAAGAAGCGGTCGGTGTCGACCGGCTTGCCGGGACCGACCATGTTGTCCCACCAGCCGGCGCTCTTGGCTTCGCCTTCGTAATGGCCGGCGACGTGGTGCGAGGCGTTCAGCGCGTGGCAGATCAGCACCGCGTTCGACTTGTCGGCGTTCAGGGTGCCATAGGTTTCATACATCAGCGTGTAGTCGCCGATGGTGGCGCCGCTTTGCAGGCGCAGCGGCTCGGCGAAATGCATCGCCTGCGGTGAGACTATTCCAATCGATCCCATGAGCTTCTTGTTTTACAGGGTTTGCAGCTGCTCGACGGCTTCGGCGATTGCCGCCGGTTCCATCGCGCGCAGGATACGGCGGGTGCGCGGCGTCAGGGTGGCCAGGTCGCTGTTCAGGATTTCCTGCTTGACCGCCAGCAGCTGGGCCGGATGCATCGAGAATTCGCGCAGGCCCATGCCCAGCAGCAGGCGGGTCAGCTTGGTGTCGCCCGCCATCTCGCCGCACACGGCGACGTCGATGCCCGCCTTGCGGCCGGCGTCGATCGTCATCGCGATCAGGTTCAGCACCGCCGGGTGGAGCGGATTGTACAGGTGCGCCACCTCGTAGTCGACGCGGTCGATCGCCAGCGTGTACTGGATCAGGTCGTTCGTGCCGATCGACAGGAAATCCATGCGCTTGACGAACATCGGCAGCGCCAGCGCGGCGGCCGGGATCTCGATCATGGCGCCGACCTCGATGCCGTCATCGAACTTGATGTTCTGTTCGCGCAGCTGCTGCTTGGCCTGCTCGATCATGCCGAGCGACTGGTCGATCTCGAAGGCATGCGCCAGCATCGGGATCAGGATCCGCACCTTGCCGAAGGCGGAGGCACGCAGGATCGCGCGCAGCTGGGTCAGGAACAGCTGCGGCTCGGCCAGGCAGTAGCGGATCGCGCGCAGGCCCAGGGCCGGGTTCAGCGCGGTATGCTCGGTGGGATCGAGCGGCTTGTCGGCGCCGACGTCCAGCGTGCGGATCGTGACCGGGCGGCCCTTCATCGCCAGCACCGCCTTGCGGTACTGCTCGAACTGCTCGTCCTCGCCGGGCATCCGGACACCATGCGCGCCGCGGCCCATGAACAGGAATTCGGAGCGGAACAGGCCGACGCCGACCGCGCCCGCGTCCAGCGCCGGCGCGCAATCGTCCGGCAGCTCGATATTGGCCAGCAGCGTGATCGGGGTGCCGTCCTTCGTGACCGCCGGGGTCTTCTTCAGCTTCAGCAGGCGCTTGCGGGCTTTCATCAACGAAGCCTGGCGGGCGCGGTACTGGTCCATCACCAGCGCGCTCGGATTGCAGATCACGACGCCGGCGTCGCCGTCGACGATCACCCAGTCGTCCTGCTCGATCAGGCGCGAAGCCTGGCTCATGCCGACCGCCGCCGGGATGTCCAGGCTGCGCGCGACGATCGCGGTGTGCGAGTTCTGGCCGCCGACGTCGGTGACGAAGCCGACGAAGGAGCGGTCGCGGAAGGCCAGCATGTCGGCCGGCGAGATGTCGTGGGCGACCACGATCATCTGCGGCTGGAACTCGTCCTCGCCGGCGACGCGCACGGGTGGCGCCGCCAGCGCGGTGCCCATCAGGACCTTCAGCACGCGCTCGGCGACCTGCTGGATGTCCTGCTTGCGTTCGCGGAGGTACTCGTCCTCGATCTCGTCGAACTGCGCCGACAGCTCGTCGATCTGGGTCACCAGCGCCCACTCGGCGTTGTAGTGGCGGCTGCGGATGATGTCGAGCGGCGCTTCCGAGATCATCGGGTCCGACAGGATCAGCACGTGCACGTCGATGAAGGCGCCCAGCTCGGTCGGGGCATCCTTCGGCAGCTCGTTCCACAACTCCTGCAGGCTGCGGTGCACCTCGGCGATCGCGTGCTGCAGGCGCCTGACCTCGGCCTCGACCTGCTCTTCCGCCACCAGGTAGTGCTTGACGTCGAGCGCGGCCGGCGTGAGCAGGTGCGCGCGCCCGATCGAGATCCCGCGCGAGACCGGAATGCCATGCAGTGTGAACGATGCCATCGATGGTCCTTGGAACCGGCCGCCTCGGGAGTCCGGCATTACTCGCCTTCGCCGAACTTGTCGTTGATGAGGCCCGCGAGGGCCGCGATGCATTCCTGTTCGTCCGGGCCGTCGGCTTCGAGCGTCACCTTGGCGCCCTTGCCGGCGGCCAGCATCATCACGCCCATGATGGACTTGGCGTTGATGCGGCGCGCGTTGCGGGTCAGCCAGACGTCGCTCTTGTATTTCGCCGCCAGCTGGGTGAATTTGGCGGAAGCGCGGGCATGCAGGCCCAGCTTGTTGATGATCTCAAGTTCCTGTTGAATCATGTTCTCGTTGTAGTCTCGTTCATTAAACTCAAGTATCAACTCAAGTACCGACGCGGATCCGGTTGTCGACCCGGACCGCGCCGTTCTGGGCGCCGGCCAGGGCCATCTCGACCACCACGTCGAGGGTGTCACGCCGATAGGTGATGGCGCGCAGCAGCATCGGCAGGCTGATGCCGGCGATGATTTCCACATGGCCGGCATCGTGCAGCGAATTGCAGCAGTTGGACGGCGTGCCGCCCTTGATGTCGGTGATGACCAGCACGCCGTCGCCGTCGTCCAGGCGCCGGATCGCTTCCGTCGCAAGGCGGTTGACCTCGCTCGTGTCCTGGTCCGCGGTCACGTCGATCGCCTCGAAGCGCTCGGTCGGGCCGCGAAACACGTGCGCGACCGCCGCGATGAATGCCTGGCCCAGCGGTGCGTGGGTCATCAGAAGAATGCCTACCATGTCCTTTCCTGTCGCCTGCTCATGTGCGGGTCAAGTATTCGAAGCGCGGCGCTCGACTGCGTCGATGAACATCGCAGGCACGTCGAAGCCGGTCTGGTCGGTGATCTCCTGGAAGCAGGTCGGGCTGGTGACATTCACCTCGGTCAGGAAATCGCCGATCACATCCAATCCTACCAGCAACAGGCCACGCTCGGCCAGTTTGGGGCCGAGGGCTTCCGCGATCTCGCGCTCGCGCGCGGAAATCGGCTGGGCCACGCCGACGCCGCCGGCCGCCAGGTTGCCGCGCACTTCGCCGCCCTGCGGGATGCGCGCCAGTACGAAGGGCACCGGCTTGCCGTCGATGACCAGCACCCGCTTGTCGCCCTTGACGATGGCCGGGATGTATTTCTGGGCCATGATGGTGCGCGCGCCGTTGTCGGTCAGGGTCTCGATGATCGAGCCGAGGTTCAGGCCGTCGTCCTTGACGCGGAAGATGCCGGCGCCGCCCATGCCGTCGAGCGGCTTGAAGATCACGTCGTCGTGCTCGGCGTGGAAGGCGCGCAGGCGCGTCGCCGAGGAGGACACCAGGGTCGGCGAGGTGAACTCGCTGAACTGGGCGATGGTCAGCTTTTCGTTGTGGTCGCGGATTGCCGAAGGCTTGTTGAACACGCGCGCGCCCTGGCGCTCGGCCAGCTCCAGCAGGTAGGTGCCGTACACGTATTCCATGTCGAAGGGCGGATCCTTGCGCTGGATGACGGCGTCGAACTCGGACAGGCGCACGGTGCTGGCCTCGCCCGCGATGTACCACTCGTCCGGATCGCCGGTCAGCGTGATCTCGACCACGTCGGCAGTCACCACGCCCTGCTCCAGCACCATGTGGCGCTGTTCGAAGGCGTAGATCTGGTGGCCGCGGCGCGCCGCCTCCCGCATCATCGCGAAAGTCGAGTCCTTGTAGATCTTGAATCCGGACAGCGGGTCGGCGAGAAAAGCGATTTTCATGTTGGTTCCAGTCGGGACAATGCATCGATTTTAGCCGGAAACGCGGATTCTCGCGGAAAGCCGGCCAGAAGCGCCGGCCTCGCCTGCTCGGCCGATTCCTATTGGCAAAAAAGCATTTATTCGGGCTGCATTTGCGGGCTCTCAAGCGTGCGCGCAGGGGGCTTGCGGATCATGGTCGGCCTAGGAGGTAAACGATGAGCAACCAGGCCGAGCAGGAACGCATCAACGATGTGTATCGCCAGTGGCAAGGCGGCGCCGCATCGGCGCGCCCGGCCTGGCATCGGCCGGACATCGTGCGCCAGGAAGCGGCCCGTGCGCGCGTGCTGTCCAGCCTGCTGGCGCGCACCGTCGGGCGCGACCTGTCGGCCGTGCGCGTGCTCGACGTCGGCTGCGGCCACGGCGATTTCCTGCGCCGGCTGATCGACTGGGGCGCCACGCCTTCCTGCCTGGCCGGCGCCGAGCTTCAGCCGGAACGCCTCGAGTACGCGCGCCTGCACACGGCGGCCGGCGTTCGCTGGCACCTGGGCCGGCTCGAGCCCTTTCCCGACAACAGCATGGACCTGGTCAGCGCCCACGCCGTGTTCTCGACGCTCCCCGACGAAGACGCGCGGCGCGCACTGGCCGCGGACATGTGGCGGGTCCTGAAGCCGGGCGGCTGGACGATGATCTTCGATTCCCGCTACGGCAGCGGGCGCAACACCGGCATGCGCAAGGTCACCGATGTCGAACTGCTGCGCTTCTGGCCGGCCGAGCAGCGGCATTACCGCACCCTGATACTGGCGCCGCCGCTGGGCCGGGCAATGTCGCGCCTGCCCTGGCTGCTGCCGGAAGTGCTGGGAGCGCTGGTGCCGCTATTGCGCTCCCATTTCATCTACATGGCGCGGAAAGATCAGTAGATCTCCGGATCCGGATCCGTGCGCTCCATCTCCAGCGAAGCCGCCAGCAACGCCAGCCGCGCCACCACGCCGTAGACGTAGAAGCGGTTCGGCGCCGCCGTGCCCGGCTTGGCCTTCAGGTCCGGCACCGCATGCTGCTGAGAAAACGCCAGCGGCACGTACTGCGAGCCCGGCGCATTCAGGTTCTGGTCGATGCCGCGTTCGGCGTGGACGCGGTAGAAACCGCCCACCACGTAGCGGTCGATCATGTACACGACCGGCTCGGCCACCGCGTCGTTGATCGATTCGAAGGTCGGCACGCCTTCCTGGATCAGCACGTCGGTGACGGTGACGCCATCCTTGATGACCGACATCTTGTTGCGCTGCTTGCGGTTCAGGTCCTTGACCTCGGATGCATCCTTGACGGTCATGATGCCCATGCCGTACGTGCCGGCGTCCGGCTTGACGATGACGAAGGGCTTCTGGTCCTTCATCCCGTATTCCTTGTACTTCTTCTTGATCTTCGACAGCAGGGCCGAGACGTTGTCGGCCAGGCACTCCATGCCCACGTCTTCCTGGAAGTTCACCTCGCCGCACTTGTTGTGCAGCGGGTTCACCAGCCAGGGGTCGATGTCGATCAGCTTGCCGAACTTCTTCGCGACTTCGTCGAAGGCCTTGAAGTGGTTGCTCTTGCGGCGTATCGCCCAACCGGCGTGCAGCGGCGGCAGCAGCGACTGTTCGTGGATGTTTTCGAGAATGCTCGGGATGCCGGCCGACAGATCGTTGTTCAGCAGGATCGTGCAGGGGTCGAAGTCGGCCAGGCCGACGCGGCGGCCGTTGGGCGAGCGCACCAGGGGCTCGACCACCAGCATGTTGCCGTCGGGCAGGGCCAACGGGGTCGGCTGGGTCACTTCCGGCGACAGCGAACCGAGGCGCACGTGCAGGCCGGTCTGGCGGAAGATCTGCATCAGGCGCTGCACGTTCTGCAGGTAGAACGGGTTGCGCGTATGGGATTCCGGAATCAGCAGCAGGTTGCGCGCGTCCGGGCAATACTTGTCGATCGCCGCCATCGCCGCCTGCACGGTCAGCGGCAGCATCTCGGTCGAGAGGTTGTTGAAGCCGCCAGGGAACAGGTTGGTATCCACCGGCGCCAGCTTGTAGCCGGCGTTACGCAAATCCACCGAGCAATAAAACGGCGGCGTATGCTCCTGCCACTCGAGGCGGAACCAGCGCTCGATGGCGGGGGTGGCTTCGAGGATCTTCTTTTCCAGGTCCAGCAGGGGACCGTTGAGGGCTGTGGCAAGGTGGGGAACCATGGTGACGTCCTTGGGGCTTCTTAGCGATGTGGGAAATGCAATATAGGGGCATTGTCCTGTTTTTAAAGAGACATCCTATCCGAAAAGCAAAAAAGCGCCCCGGAGGGCGCTTTTGGCGGCACAGGCGGCGATCAGGAATGATAAGCCGATTCGCCGTGGCTGGTGATGTCCAGGCCTTCGCGTTCCTGCTCTTCCGGCACGCGCAGCCCGATCACGATATCGACCAGTTTATACGCGATCAGCGAGACCACGGCCGACCACAGGATGGTGGTGCCGACGGCTTCGAGCTGGATCAGCACCTGGCTGGCGATCGAGTACGGATCGGCCGACATCTTGTTGGTGGTGTAGTCGAAGATGCCCTGCCCGCCCAGCTGCGGCGCGGCGAACACGCCGGTCAGCAGCGCGCCCATGATGCCGCCCACGCCGTGCACGCCGAACACGTCCAGCGAGTCGTCGGCGCCGATCAGGCGCTTCAGGCCGTTCACGCCCCACAGGCAGACCACGCCGGCCAGCAGGCCGATGATCAGGCCGCCCATCGGACCGACGAAACCGCAGGCCGGGGTGATGGCGACCAGGCCGGCCACCGCGCCCGAGGCGCCGCCCAGCATCGACGGCTTGCCCTTGGTGATCCACTCGCCGAATACCCACGACACGGTGGCCGCGGCGGTCGCCAGCAGGGTGTTGATGAAGGCCAGCGCGGCGACGTCGCCCGCTTCCAGCGCCGAGCCGGCATTGAAGCCGAACCAGCCCACCCACAGCAGCGAAGCGCCGATCATGGTCATGGTCAGCGAGTGCGGCGCCATGTGTTCGCGGCCGTAGCCGATGCGCTTGCCGATCATGATCGCGCCGACCAGGCCGGCGACGGCGGCATTGATGTGCACCACGGTGCCGCCCGCGAAGTCGAGCGCGCCCTTCTGCCACAGCCAGCCGCCCTTCGCGGTTTCAGTCGCCAGGGTGGCGCTGGTGATCGCGTCCGGACCGGTCCAGAACCAGACCATGTGGGCGATCGGCAGGTAGCCGAAGGTGAACCACAGCGCCACGAAGGCCAGCACCGCGGCGAAGCGGACGCGCTCGGCAAAGGCGCCGACGATCAGGCCGCAGGTGATGGCGGCGAAGGTGCCCTGGAAGGCGACGTAGACGAACTCGGGAATCACCACGCCCTTGCTGAAGGTGGCGGCGGTCGAGAAGCTGGCCTTGACCGGATCCCAGATGCCGTTCAGGAAGAGACGGTCGAAGCCGCCGATGAAGGCATTGTTTTCCGTGAACGCCAGCGAGTAGCCGTAGATGCACCACAGCACGATGATGACGGCGAAGATCATGAAGACCTGCAGCAGCACCGACAGCATGTTCTTCGAGCGCACCAGGCCACCGTAGAACAGGGCCAGGCCCGGGATCGTCATCATGATCACCAGCAGGGTGGCGACGAACATCCAGGCGGTGTCGCCCTTCTGCGGGGTCGGCGCGGCGGCCGGTGCGGCGGCCGCCGCGGCCGGGGTGGCTGCAGCGCTTGCAGCGGCTGCCGGTGCGGCAGGCGCGGCCGCCGGTGCGGAGGCTGCATCGGCGGCGACGGCGGCCGCGGCGGCGGGCTTGGCGGCATCCTGGGCCATGGCCGGCAGCGAACTGCCCAGCGCCATGGCGACGGTGAAGCCTGCGATCAGTTTTGTGATTGTGCGAATCATCGGGTTCTCCTTACAGCGCATCGTTGCCGGTCTCGCCGGTACGGATACGGATGACCTGCTCCAGACTGGAGACGAAAATTTTGCCGTCACCGATCTTGCCGGTGCGGGCTGCGCTTTGGATGGTGTCGATGACCTGGTCGACGATGGCGTCGTCGACCGCCGCCTCGATCTTGGTCTTCGGCAGGAAGTCGACCACATACTCGGCGCCACGGTACAGCTCGGTATGACCTTTCTGGCGGCCGAAACCTTTCACTTCGGTCACCGTAATACCCTGGACATTGATCTCGGAGAGGGCCTCGCGGACCTCGTCGAGCTTGAAAGGTTTGATGATGGCGGTGATCATTTTCATACGATGCCTCTTCAGAAAGTTTTTGAAACAGACAGCAGGGCCGCCGACTTCCCGAGGTTCTCTCCGGACGGGCTCAGGTAGCTGCTGGTGTTCGCCTTCACGTACGCCAGCGACACCGAGCAGACGCCCAGGTCCTTGGTGACGCCGAGCTTGTAGTCGGTGTAGGAAAGCGAACCGTTGTGGCGCACGTTCTGGCGCCCCGCGTGCAGGTTCAGCACGAAGCCGTTGCCGACGTCGACGTTGGCGCCGACGTCGAGGTAGCCGCTGCCCTTGCTGTCGGCGGTGCCGAACAGATTGGTCAGCGAATGCGAGTACTTGACGTAGGCCGGACCGTAGCCGAGCTGGCCGTACAGCTCGAAGGTATTGGCGTTCGGATGCAGGCCGTTATTCGGGTAGAAGTAGTACAGCCCGCCGACGTCGTAGGTGACATCCGCGCTCAGGTTGCCGCGCTTGCCGCCGTAGATGTCCCATTCGACGTCGCCGCTGCCGCCCAGGTCCTTGGTCCACTTGATGGTGGACAGCCAGGTGCCCACGTACAAACCGGTCGGGTTGTGCACGTAGTCGGCGCCGCCCTGCAGGGCCGGGTCGAGGCGGCTCTGGGATATGCCGCGGTAACGGTAGTCGCTGGTCAGCGCCGCGTTGTAGCTCACTTCATGCTCAGGTTTCTGCTCCTGCTCCTGTGCGCCGGCCAGTCCGGTAGTCAGGCTCCACAAACCTGCCGCCACGATGACGGTCTGCTGCCATTTGCTGTTTCGACGCTTCATACGACACTCCCTTGTAAATGAACTTTGAACCTGATGGGTTTACAATCCAGACTTCGCGTTCCTGTTTTGTATGTTGTATGGTTGCTTTAGCAGGATGCGTGCCACCCCCAGGAATGGCGCGGCCAGCCTTGTATTTCGCGGCTTCGCCCTTACTCTGGGTATGCAAAAAAATGACAAACGACGCCGCGAGGCGTGCGCCGTTCGGGTGCACGCACTAAATCAGCGACAGGTGCACGAAAAGGGTGCGCACTGTCTGTGCACACTGCAGGTGCGCGGCGGCTTCACTATGGAAAGATGGATATGAATAGCTTCTTCAACGACCTGCAGGGCAGGATCAACCAGGCGATCGAGAATTCGCCGGCCAAGGACATCGAGCGCAACGTCAAGGCCATGATGACCCAGGGCTTTTCGAAACTGGACCTGGTGACGCGCGAAGAGTTCGATATCCAGGCCCAGGTGCTGGCCAAGACCCGTGCCAAGCTCGATGCACTGGAACGGCGCGTGGCGGAACTGGAAGCGAAGCTGGCGGCGGAACAGAAGGTATAGGCTCAGCGAAAGGCGAGGCGCCGCACCAGGCGCCACAGGCCAAACACGGCGGCACCGCCCAGGCTCACGCCGATGACGATGCCCAGCATGACGCCGACGGGATTGCCCAGCCGGGCATCGTCGGCCATGAAGACGAGGACCGCGGCCAGCGCCAGCTGCGCCAGCCAGACGAAGCGCAGCGGCCGCAATGCCGCCACATCCCCCCGCCGCCGGAAGCGCAGCGCCACATACAGCACCGGCCCGCACAGCAGGCAGAACAACAGCGCCAGCACGGCGCAGCTCAGGATCAGTTTCGGCATCCCGGCACTATACAGCCTCGTCTGAGCCGGCCGCACGTTTGGCCGCTCTCAACAATGGCGCGGCGGCCTGCCCTCACCATCTGCAAGTCTTCATTCCGACAGGATCGCCATGAGTCTTGCAGTACTGCGCAGCCGGGCCTTGGCCGGCATGGACGCGCCCGCCGTCAGCGTCGAAGTGCATCTTGCGAACGGGCTGCCGGGCATGGCCATCGTCGGCCTGGCGGATGCCGAGGTGCGCGAATCGAAGGACCGGGTCCGCGCCGCGCTGCAGAATTCCGGCTTCGAACTGCCGAACCGGCGCATCACCATCAACCTCGCCCCAGCCGACCTGCCGAAGGAATCGGGCCGCTTCGACCTGCCGATCGCGCTCGGCATCCTGGCGGCCTCGGAACAGATTCCCTGCGATGCGCTGGACCGCTACGAGTTCGCCGGCGAACTCTCGCTGTCGGGAGAATTGCGCCCGATCCGTGGCGCGCTGGCGATGACCTTCGCCATGCACCGCAGCCCGGACGGCGCCAGACGCGCCTTCGTGCTGCCGCAGGCGAATGCCGACGAGGCGGCGCTGGTGAGCGATGCCGCCATCCATCCGGCGCGCACCCTGCTGGAGGTGTGCGCGCACTTCGCGGCCCAGGCCGGTAAAGAGGCGAATGAGGCGCGGCTGGCGCGCCACCGTCCGCCATCTGCCCTGGCGCCGCCGAGCTACCCCGACTTTGCCGATGTGAAGGGCCAGCAGCACGTCAAGCGCGCCCTCGAGATCGCGGCGGCCGGGCTGCATTCGGTCTTGCTGGTCGGCCCGCCCGGCGCCGGCAAGAGCATGCTGGCCTCGCGCTTTCCGGGCCTGCTGCCGCCGCTGAGCGACGAAGAAGCGCTGGAGTCGGCGGCGATCCAGTCGCTGGCCGGGCGCTTTTCGATCGAACGCTGGCGCCGCCGCCCTTTTCGCAGCCCGCACCATACCAGCTCGGGCATGGCCCTGGTCGGCGGCGGCGGGGTGCCGCGTCCCGGCGAGATCTCGCTGGCCCACCATGGGGTCCTGTTCCTCGACGAACTGCCCGAGTTCAGCCGCCACGTGCTGGAAGTGCTGCGCGAGCCGCTGGAATCCGGCCACATCACGATTTCGCGCGCGGCGCGCCAGGCCGACTTCCCCGCCAGTTTTCAACTGATCGCGGCCATGAATCCCTGCCCCTGCGGCTGGCTGGGCCACCCGTCCGGCAAATGCCGCTGCAGCCAGGACGCGGTGCTGCGCTACCAAGACAAGATTTCCGGCCCCCTGCTCGACCGCATCGACCTGCAGGTGCCGGTGTCCAGCATGGCGCCGGAATCGATGGCGGCCCAGGCCGACGGCGAAGCCAGCAGCGCGATCGCCGGACGCGTGGCGCAGGCCCATGCGATCCAGCTGGCGCGCCAGGGCAAGGCCAACCAGCGCCTGTCGACGCGCGAGATCGACCGCCATTGCGAACTCGACGACGACGCCGAGCAGCTGCTGCGCGGCGCGATGCGCCACCTGCACTGGTCGGCGCGCGCCTATCACCGGGTGCTGAAGGTGGCGCGCACGGTCGCCGACCTGGCGGATTCCACGCGGGTGCAATCGGCGCACGTGGCCGAGGCGATCCAATACCGGCGCGGGCTCATCGAGGCCTGAAGATTAATTGCAAAACATCAACGGTTGTACTGGCCGGCGGCGCGGGGCGCTGATACCATCGTTCCATGAACATCCGTCTCCCGTCGGCGTTTGCCCTCCTGCTGGCCAGCTTCCTGCTCGCCGCCTGCAGCCCCAAATACAACTGGCGCGACTATGCCAGTCCGGACGCGCCCTACCGGGTCATGTTCCCGGCCAAACCTGCCAGTTTTACGCGCACGATCGACCTCGACGGCATGCAGGTCAGCATGACGATGACGGCGGCCGACGTCGACGGCACCACCTTCGCGGTCGGCTCGGCCGAGGCGCCGGACGAGGCGCGCGCCCAGGCCGCGCTGGCGGCCATGCAGGAAGCGCTGGTGCGCAATATCGGCGCCACCGTCAGCAGCCAGAAGGACGCCGCCACACCCGGCAAGGCCAGCCGCGATGTCGAGGCCAGCGGCAGCGCCAGGGGCGCGCCGGTGCGCCTGGTCGGCCATTTCGAAGCGCGCGGCAAGCGCTTCTACCAGGTCATTGTGCTCGGCAAGGCCGATGCCATGCCGGCCGAGCAGGTCGAGCAGTTCCTCACCTCCTTCAAGCCATGAACAGCGACACCCACGATACCCCAGCACTGCAATTGCGCGCCCTGCGCAAGGCGTTCGGCCGTCCGGCCGTCGACGGCATCGACCTGAGCGTCAGGCGCGGCGAGCTGTACGCGCTGCTCGGCCCGAACGGCGCCGGCAAGACCACCACGCTGCGCATGGTCACCGGCCTGCTGGCGCCGGATTCCGGCCAGGTCGAGGTGCTCGGCATCGACCTCGCCGCCCATCCCGGCGCGGCCAAGCAGAAGATGGCTTATCTGCCGGACGACCCGCTCCTGTACGGCAAGCTCAAGCCGACCGAGTACCTGGAATTCGTCGCCGGCCTGTGGGGCATTGCCGCGGAAGACGCCGAACCGCGTGCACGCCGCCTGCTCGACTGGCTGGACCTGACGAAACATGCGCACGAGCTGACCGAAGGTTTTTCGCGCGGCATGAAGCAGAAGCTGGCCCTGGCGGGCGCCCTGATCCACGAACCCGAGCTGCTGATCCTGGACGAGCCGCTGACCGGCCTCGACGCCGCCGCGGCGCGCCAGGTCAAGGACCTGCTGGTGTCGCACGTCGCGAAGGGCGGCACCGTGATCCTGACCACCCACATCCTCGAGGTGGCCGAGCGCCTGGCGCAGCGCATCGGCATCATCCGCCAGGGACGCCTGATCGCGGAAGGCACACTGGCCGAGCTGCGCGAGCGCACCCATGGCGACAGCCTGGAAGACGTGTTCCTGCAGCTGACGGAGCAGGCGTGAAGGCGGCGCCGGGCTCGAGCCGCTGGCTGCTGGGCCACGAACTGCGGCTGGCCTGGTATAACGCGGCCGTCAACAAGGGAGGACGGCGACGCATGAGCTGGGCCAGCATCGGCGTCTGGATCGGCGCCTGGTTGGTGCTGCACGTGCTGGCCTTCGTCGTGCTGCGCAAGCTGCCGTCCGGCGGCGTCATGGACCCCAGATTCGCGATCCTGGCGACACTGGTGCTGGCGGCAATCGCTACCTTGATGCTCGCGTCCGCGCTCAGGGCCAGTGTAATGGCCTTGTTCGAGCGCGGCGACCTCGACCTGCTGCTGTCCTCGCCCTTGTCGTCGCGCAGCATCTTCACGGTGCGCCTGCTGGGCGTGATCCTGGCCGGCGCGGCGCTCTACCTGTTCCTGTTCGGGCCCCTGGTCCACGTCGGCGTGGCGCTGGGGCATGTCCGCTGGGTCGGCGTGTACGTGGCGATCATTACCACCGCCACGCTGATGGGCTGTCTCGGCATGCTGCTCACGCTGGCGCTGGTGCGCCTGCTGGGCGCGCGCCGCACGCGCGTGCTGGCCCAGGTGCTGGGTGCGGTGGCGGGCGCCCTGCTGTTCCTACTGTCGCAGTCCTACTCCATGTTCTCGCACGGCGCCGATGCCGGCGCCGCCGAACGCACGCTGCGCCGCCTGGCGGCATCGCCCTGGCTGGCGCCCGACAGCCCGCTGTGGCTGCCCGGCCGCGCCGTGCTCGGCGACCCGCTGCCGACGCTGGGCATGGCCCTGCTGGGCATCGCCGCGTTCGCGCTGACGGTGGGCCGCACCCATCGCTTCTTCGTGCATGGCCTGCAGCAGGCGGCCAGCAATGTCCGTGCGGCCGCCAGGCCGGCCGGGGCGGTGCGCCTGCAGTTCCGGCGCAGCCTGTTCGATACGGTGGTGGTCAAGGAATGGCGGCTGATCGCGCGCGATCCGCACCTGATCTCCCAGGTGCTGTTGCAACTGGTCTACCTGGTGCCAATGCTGTTCCTGGTTTTACGAAACAACGATGCGCCGGGCCCGGCGATTGGCGCCGGTCTCGCCCTCCTATGCAGTTCGCTGACCAGCTCGCTGACCTGGATCATCGTCGGCGCCGAGGATGCGCCGGACCTGCTGCAATCGTCGCCCGCGGCCGGCCGCATCGTCAAGCTGGCCAAGCTGGCGGCTTCGGTGATGCCGCCGCTGCTGCTGGTCACCCTGCCCCTGCTGTGGCTACTCGTGCGTGCGACGCTGGCCGGGCTGCTGATCGGCTTCGTGGTGGTGGGGGCCGTGCTGAGCGCCGCCCTGATCGTCAATTGGCTGGGCCGCCCGGTCAAGCGCAGCGATTTCAAGATGCGCGGCAAGGAAAACTTCCTGTGTGTGGTGATGGAGGGTATCAACACGCTCTGCTGGGGCGGCCTCGGCTGGCTGCTGGTATCGCTGGCGGCGGAGAGCGGCGCATCGGCGGGCTCGACGGCCTTGATGGCGGCCGGCCTGCTGGCGGCGGCCCTGCTGGCGCTGGCGCTGGCCTGGCTGATGCGGCGGCGCCCGTCCTGAACCCAACGTGTGGCTGCGCACCGACATCTTGCGGCTACTCGTGTTATCGTTTAGTCACGAATGATCGAACGAGACAGCTATGCTAATCACCTTCAAATCCAAAGCCTATCCCAACGTCCTCATGGTGCAGGACCATGCCCAGCGCATCTTCGATCTGCTGCACAAGGATCCCGAGCGCGGCGTCATCACCGCCGAAGAAGCCAACAAGGCGGTGCAACTGCTCGAGCGTGAAATCGAAGAAAGCCGCAAGCACCAGGCGACGGACGAAGTCGAACAGGACGTCAAGGCCCATTCCGGCGACGGCGAAGATGGCGAGCACGAGCCGGCCGAAGCGGTAAGCTTCTCGACCCGCGCCTATCCGCTGCTGGAAATGCTGCGCGCCGCGCGCAACCAGGGCACCGACGTCCTCTGGGGCGTCTGAACCGTCTTCAGGCGCCGGCGCGTGCTTAACGCGCCTCGGCAGACTCGGCTTGCGCCGGCGCCATCGCGACCCGGCTCTTGCCCTTGCGCTTGGCCTCGTACATTGCCTGGTCGGCGCATGCCAGCAGACGCGCCGGATCCGGCTGCTGATGCGGCATCTGCAGGGCCACCCCGATGCTGGCCCCCACCTGCACGCTGCCGCTGCCCAGGATGAACGGACGGGAGAGCTGGCCCAGCAGGTACTCGGCCTTGGCCGCCGCGTCGGCCGCATCGCTCAGCATCTCCAGGATCACCACGAATTCGTCGCCTGCCAACCGGGCCGCCATGTCGGTCTCGCGGATGCAATTCGCGATGCGGACGCCGAACTGGCGCAGCAGCTCGTCGCCCTCTTCGTGGCCGCGGGTATCGTTGATCTGCTTGAAGCCGTCCATGTCGAGGAACAGCACCGCGCACGGACGTTCCAGCCGGCCCGCACGGGCAATCGCTTCCGGCAAGGCCTGCATCAGCGCGCGCCGGTTGGGCAGGCCGGTCAGCACATCGCGCATCAGCAGCCCCTGCAGCTCGGCGGTCCGGGCCGCCACGGTTTCCTCCAGATGGGCGTTCATTGCCTCGAGCTCGGCGTGATGGCGGCGTTCGCTGCGAATCAGGCCGCGCAGCGCATCCGACAGGACCCCGGCTTCGTGAAAGCCGCCGGCCAGGGGAATCGCATCCGGATGCGCCTGCTCGGGCGCCTGGGCGATGTTCTCGATGGCGCCGCTCAGCGCTTTCAGGGGCGCCACGATGCGGCGCGCCAGCAGGGCCGCGACGCCGGCCAGGATCACTCCCAGTAGCAGACTGAACCACAATGCGCGGCGTTCGAAGCGATGCGCCGAGGCCATCGCCGCCTGTTCCGTCTGCCGCACCAGCACCGCCCAGTGCAGGTCGGAACCCTCACGGCTGCGTCCGCTCTTGCTGTAGCCCGTCACATACACCCGGCCATCGGGCCAGCGCTCCGTGACGGCGCCGGTCTGCCCCTGCTGGGCCAGTGTCAGGCTGCTGGTCGAGATACGCTTTTCAAGGATGTCGGCGGGGCCGAGCAGGACTATGCCGTCGCTGCGTACGACGATGATCTCGGCGCCGATATCGCGCTGCGCCGGCGTCAGCAGCTCACGGGCCAGGCTGCGCGCCCAAGCCCAGCTCAGGTGGATGGCGAGCACGCCGCTCAAGCTGCCGTCGGCATTGCGGATCGGTCCGGCGACGTCGACGAAGCGCCAGGGATCGGGGGTACGCGGCAGCAGTTGCCCTAACAGGGCGGCCGGATGGTAGTCGTTGGCCGTGAGCCCCTGCTGGCCTGTATGGAACCAGGGCCGGGCGCTGACGTCGCGGTGTTCCAGCAGGCCGCCAGTGGCAGCCACGACCTTGCCGTCGGCGGTGGCGAGGCCGATCCAGGCGTAATCGCTGAAATGGTGCTGCACGTTGTCGAGGATCCGGCGCGTGGCAGCCGGGTCGTCCGGACGCTGTACCTGAGGCAGGGTCGACAGCAGGTAGACATCGCGCACGGCCTGGTCCAGGGTGCGGTCGAGTGAATCGCGCATCTGCCAGGACAGTTGCTGCAGGCGCAGCCTTGCCTGTTCGGAGGCGTGTTCGATGGCGTAATAATCGGCGAGGAGCAGTTGCAGCAGGACCGTGATCGCCACGGTCAGGCAGGAAAACGACACCATCAATGCAGCAAGGCGGAGATGCCTGGGCCGCTTGGCTTGCGGGATGGTGTCGCTAGTGGCGGTCATGGTGAAGGTCGGAATAACAAAAGCGGAATGCTACCGTAGGCCCGCCTGTTGACTCCAGCAAATATTTATTCGATATGCGATTTTGTGGGGCTTTTGCCTATGTAAATTTGGCCAAACCCCGATGAAAAAGCGGCCACCCAAAGCAAAAAGCCCACTGAGTATCTACTCAGTGGGCTTTGCTTAATAATTAGCCTGACGATAACCTACTTTCACACTGGTTGCAGCACTATCATCGGCGCAAAGTCGTTTCACGGTCCTGTTCGGGATGGGAAGGGGTGGTACCGACTTGCTATGGTCATCAGGCATGACTTGTACGCGGACCGCTCGGGATGCAAGCGATACGCTGAATCTGGAAGAAGTGTTTTATCTGTTGTCTCAACAAGCAGCTGTCAAAACCCGGCAAGACTGCCAAGGTTATAGGGACAAGCCGTACGGGCAATTAGTATCGGTTAGCTTAATGCATTACTGCACTTCCACACCCGACCTATCAACGTCCTGGTCTCGAACGACCCTTCAAGGAGCTCAAGGCTCCGGGAAATCTCATCTCAAGGCGAGTTTCCCGCTTAGATGCTTTCAGCGGTTATCTCTTCCGAACTTAGCTACCCGGCAATGCCACTGGCGTGACAACCGGTACACCAGAGGTTCGTCCACTCCGGTCCTCTCGTACTAGGAGCAGCCCCCTTCAAATTTCCAACGCCCACGGCAGATAGGGACCAAACTGTCTCACGACGTTTTAAACCCAGCTCACGTACCACTTTAAATGGCGAACAGCCATACCCTTGGGACCGGCTACAGCCCCAGGATGTGATGAGCCGACATCGAGGTGCCAAACTCCCCCGTCGATATGAACTCTTGGGAGGAATCAGCCTGTTATCCCCAGAGTACCTTTTATCCGTTGAGCGATGGCCCTTCCATACAGAACCACCGGATCACTATGTCCTACTTTCGTACCTGCTCGACTTGTCGGTCTCGCAGTTAAGCACGCTTATGCCATTGCACTATTAGCACGATGTCCGACCGTACCTAGCGTACCTTCGAACTCCTCCGTTACACTTTAGGAGGAGACCGCCCCAGTCAAACTGCCTACCATGCACTGTCCCCGATCCGGATAACGGACCAAGGTTAGAACCTCAAACAAACCAGGGTGGTATTTCAAGGATGGCTCCACGAGAACTGGCGTCCCCGCTTCAAAGCCTCCCACCTATCCTACACAGATTGGTTCAAAGTCCAATGCAAAGCTACAGTAAAGGTTCATGGGGTCTTTCCGTCTAGCCGCGGGTAGATTGCATCATCACAAACATTTCAACTTCGCTGAGTCTCGGGAGGAGACAGTGTGGCCATCGTTACGCCATTCGTGCAGGTCGGAACTTACCCGACAAGGAATTTCGCTACCTTAGGACCGTTATAGTTACGGCCGCCGTTTACTGGGACTTCAATCAAGAGCTTGCACCCCATCATTTAATCTTCCAGCACCGGGCAGGCGTCACACCCTATACGTCCACTTTCGTGTTTGCAGAGTGCTGTGTTTTTATTAAACAGTCGCAGCCACCAGTTTATTGCAACCCTTTCACCCTCATGGAGTAAACCAATCAAGCTACCGGGGCGTACCTTATCCCGAAGTTACGGTACCAATTTGCCGAGTTCCTTCTCCCGAGTTCTCTCAAGCGCCTTAGAATACTCATCTCGCCCACCTGTGTCGGTTTGCGGTACGGTCTCGTATGACTGAAGCTTAGAGGCTTTTCTTGGAACCACTTCCGATTGCTTCGCAGCATGAAGCCGCTCGTCCCAGTCCCTTGAATTCCGCGCCCGGATTTGCCTAAGCGCCTTCTATGAACCAGAAACTGCCTATTCCAACAGGCAGACAACCTTCCGCGATCCGTCCCCCCATCGCATCATACGACGGTGCAGGAATATTAACCTGCTTCCCATCAGCTACGCATCTCTGCCTCGCCTTAGGGGCCGACTCACCCTGCTCCGATGAACGTTGAACAGGAAACCTTGGGCTTTCGGCGAGGGGGCTTTTCACCCCCTTTATCGCTACTCATGTCAGCATTCGCACTTCTGATACCTCCAGCATCCTTTACAAGACACCTTCGCAGGCTTACAGAACGCTCTCCTACCATATAGATCAAGTGATAAATCACGAGAAATATATCCGCAGCTTCGGTGACTGGCTTAGCCCCGTTACATCTTCCGCGCAGGACGACTCGATCAGTGAGCTATTACGCTTTCTTTAAATGATGGCTGCTTCTAAGCCAACATCCTGACTGTTTTAGCCTTCCCACTTCGTTTTCCACTTAGCCAATCTTTGGGACCTTAGCTGGCGGTCTGGGTTGTTTCCCTCTTGACGCCGGACGTTAGCACCCGACGTCTGTCTCCCAAGCTCGCACTCATCGGTATTCGGAGTTTGCAATGGTTTGGTAAGTCGCAATGACCCCCTAGCCATAACAGTGCTCTACCCCCGGTGGTGATACTTGAGGCACTACCTAAATAGTTTTCGGAGAGAACCAGCTATTTCCAGGTTTGTTTAGCCTTTCACCCCTACCCACAGCTCATCCCCTAATTTTTCAACATTAGTGGGTTCGGACCTCCAGGGCGTGTTACCGCACCTTCATCCTGGCCATGGGTAGATCACCTGGTTTCGGGTCTACACCCAGCGACTGTCGCCCTGTTCGGACTCGATTTCTCTACGGCTCCCCGATCTGGTTAACCTCGCCACTGAATGTAAGTCGCTGACCCATTATACAAAAGGTACGCCGTCACCCCACGAAGAGGCTCCGACTGTTTGTATGCACACGGTTTCAGGATCTATTTCACTCCCCTCCCGGGGTTCTTTTCGCCTTTCCCTCACGGTACTGGTTCACTATCGGTCGATTACGAGTATTTAGCCTTGGAGGATGGTCCCCCCATCTTCAGACAGGATTTCTCGTGTCCCGCCCTACTTGTCGTACGCTTAGTACCACCGTTCGGATTTCGTGTACGGGGCTATCACCCGCTATGGCCGCCATTTCCAGAGCGTTCCACTATCCGATCGACTATCACGTACAAGGCTCATCCCATTTCGCTCGCCACTACTTTGGGAATCTCGGTTGATTTCTTTTCCTGCAGCTACTTAGATGTTTCAGTTCGCCGCGTTCGCTTCACACACCTATGTATTCAGTGAGTGATGACCTAAAAGGCCGGGTTTCCCCATTCGGAAATCTGCGGATCAAAGTGTGTTTGCTCACTCCCCGCAGCTTATCGCAAGCTACTACGTCCTTCATCGCCTGTAATCGCCAAGGCATCCACCATGTGCACTTATTCACTTGTCCCTATAACGTTGGCCTCTACATGAGTAATAGAGAACGTCATAGGCAAATGACAGCTTACTTTGTTTGTTGATACAACAGATTACTACCCTAAGTGTGCATTCGGTCGTTAGACCAATTACACGCTTAAAGAAAACTTTACTTCTTCCAGATTGTTAAAGAACGAGAACTACACTTATCGAAACTCAGTTTGCTCTGAACTTGGATAAATGCAGTGATGAAGAGTGGTGGAGGATGACGGGATCGAACCGACGACCCCCTGCTTGCAAAGCAGGTGCTCTCCCAGCTGAGCTAATCCCCCGACATACATCTAACGTGGTAGGGCTGGTTGGACTCGAACCAACGACCCCCGCGTTATCAACACGGTGCTCTAACCAGCTGAGCTACAGCCCCGAAAACTCTTCTCGTTTAACTTCATGAACAGTCGATAAGCGTAGGCGCTTGATGCTGAGCTTTCGCTCCAGTGCCACTCTAGAAAGGAGGTGATCCAGCCGCACCTTCCGATACGGCTACCTTGTTACGACTTCACCCCAGTCACGAATCCTACCGTGGTAAGCGCCCTCCTTGCGGTTAAGCTACCTACTTCTGGTAAAACCCGCTCCCATGGTGTGACGGGCGGTGTGTACAAGACCCGGGAACGTATTCACCGCGACATGCTGATCCGCGATTACTAGCGATTCCAACTTCACGCAGTCGAGTTGCAGACTGCGATCCGGACTACGATACACTTTCTGGGATTAGCTCCCCCTCGCGGGTTGGCGGCCCTCTGTATGTACCATTGTATGACGTGTGAAGCCCTACCCATAAGGGCCATGAGGACTTGACGTCATCCTCACCTTCCTCCGGTTTGTCACCGGCAGTCTCATTAGAGTGCTCAACTGAATGTAGCAACTAATGACAAGGGTTGCGCTCGTTGCGGGACTTAACCCAACATCTCACGACACGAGCTGACGACAGCCATGCAGCACCTGTGTTCAGGCTCCCTTTCGGGCACTCCCCGATCTCTCGAGGATTCCTGACATGTCAAGGGTAGGTAAGGTTTTTCGCGTTGCATCGAATTAATCCACATCATCCACCGCTTGTGCGGGTCCCCGTCAATTCCTTTGAGTTTTAATCTTGCGACCGTACTCCCCAGGCGGTCTACTTCACGCGTTAGCTGCGTTACCAAGTCAATTAAGACCCGACAACTAGTAGACATCGTTTAGGGCGTGGACTACCAGGGTATCTAATCCTGTTTGCTCCCCACGCTTTCGTGCATGAGCGTCAGTCTTGACCCAGGGGGCTGCCTTCGCCATCGGTGTTCCTCCACATCTCTACGCATTTCACTGCTACACGTGGAATTCTACCCCCCTCTGCCAGACTCCAGCCTTGCAGTCTCCAACGCAATTCCCAGGTTGAGCCCGGGGATTTCACGTCAGACTTACAAAACCGCCTGCGCACGCTTTACGCCCAGTAATTCCGATTAACGCTTGCACCCTACGTATTACCGCGGCTGCTGGCACGTAGTTAGCCGGTGCTTATTCTTCAGGTACCGTCATTAGCCGGGGATATTAGCCCCAACCGTTTCTTCCCTGACAAAAGAGCTTTACAACCCGAAGGCCTTCTTCACTCACGCGGCATTGCTGGATCAGGCTTGCGCCCATTGTCCAAAATTCCCCACTGCTGCCTCCCGTAGGAGTCTGGGCCGTGTCTCAGTCCCAGTGTGGCTGGTCGTCCTCTCAGACCAGCTACTGATCGTCGCCTTGGTGAGCCTTTACCTCACCAACTAGCTAATCAGACATCGGCCGCTCCAAAAGCATGAGGTCCGAAGATCCCCCACTTTCTTCCGTAGAACGTATGCGGTATTAGCGTAACTTTCGCTACGTTATCCCCCACTTCTGGGTACGTTCCGATGTATTACTCACCCGTTCGCCACTCGCCGCCAGGTTGCCCCGCGCTGCCGTTCGACTTGCATGTGTAAAGCATGCCGCCAGCGTTCAATCTGAGCCAGGATCAAACTCTTCAGTTTAATCTCTGTTTTGTCATCCGCTTTCGCAGACAACGTGTCGCTCACTCAAAATACTGACCGTTACTCATTGCTGAGCAACGTATTTCTTTTGTGTGAACATTTGATAATTTAAGCATTCAGCAACCGCTTACGCGGTTGCTGGCACTTCATCAAACGCCCACACTTATCGACTGTTGATTGTTAAAGAACTGTGTTCTGATCTGCTTGCCATTGCGACGAATCGTTTTGTTCGTCAGCAGCAGAGGAATGAGATTATGCAGTGTTTCGCTTAACTCGTCAACCCCTCCGTTTTTCTGTAGCGCACTCGGCATGGCCGTTTAAACAAGTTTAAATAGTTGATTCCATTAAACTTTTCGTGCGCTGCAGAAGCAGGACGCGAACTATAGCAAATGGAGGCCAGTGAATGCAAGGGGGCTGTTGCGTGCTACATTAATCAATAGTCGACTTCCACCGATAGAGCCGCAGTCCAGGGCCAACCAGGAGACATGGGATGACTTATCAATTGCCGGCGATTATCGCCAGTTCGCATCGCCGTTCCCAGCATTTCGGTCTGCGCGCCGACCTCCGCCCGGATTTCGATCCCCTGTCCGGATCCGCCCTCTCTGCCCTGGTCGAGCAGAACCGCATGCTCTACAGCCACGCGCTGCCGGCGATGGAAACCCTGTACCAGCAGATCGCCAATACCCACCATACCGTCTTGCTGACCGATGCCCGCGGCGTGATCCTGCACTCGCTGGGCGACGCCGACTTCCTAGCAAAAGCCAGCCGCGTCGCGCTCACCCCCGGCGTCGACTGGTCCGAGGAGAGCAAGGGCACGAATGCGATCGGCACCGCCATCGCCGAGCAGGCGCCGGCCACGGTGCACGCGGACCAGCACTACCTGACGGCGAACCACTTCCTGACCTGCTCCGCCGCGCCCATCACCGACCATTGCGGCAAGGTGGTCGGTGTGCTCGACGTCAGCGGCGACCGGCGCAGCTTCCACAAGCACACCATGGCCCTGGTGCGGATGTCGGCCCTGATGATCGAGAACCAGCTGTTCGCCGCCGCCTTCGAAAACGCGATCACCCTGCACTTCCACACCCGTCCGGAATTCATCGGCACCCTCATGGAAGGCATCGCCTCCTTCACGCCGGGCGGCCGCTTCCTGGCGGCGAACCGCAATGGCCTGTTCCAGCTCGGCCTGTCCACGCCGGCCCTGCAGGCGCACACCTTCAGCTCCCTGTTCGGGCAGCCACTGTCCAGCCTCTACGATCACTACCGCAACGCGGCGCCGGGCCTGCTCGACCTCTGCATGCACAACGGCGTGCGCGTGCGCGGCCGCGCCGAGCTGCGCCTGACACATGGCGTACATGCCCTGAACGATGCACCTGCCCTGCCCGCGCCGGCAGTGCCGCCACAGGCTGAGCCCGATGTCCCGCCACGCTCCCGGCTGCAAGCCCTGAACACCGGCGACGTCCGCCTCGCGCAGGCGATCGCCAAAATCGACAAGGTGCTCGGCCGCGGCGTGCCGATCCTGATCACCGGCGAGACCGGCACCGGCAAGGAATGGCTGGCCCAGGCCGTCCACCAGGATTCGCCGCGTGCGCGTGGCCCCTTCGTCGCGGTCAACTGCGCCGCGATTCCGGAAGCCCTGATCGAATCCGAGCTGTTCGGCTACGAGGAAGGCGCCTTCACCGGCGCGCGCAGGAAGGGCGCTGCCGGCAGGATCGCGCAGGCCCATGGCGGCACCCTGTTCCTCGACGAGATCGGCGACATGCCGCTCGCCCTGCAGGCGCGCCTGCTGCGCGTGCTCGAGGAACGCAAGGTCGTGCCGCTGGGCGGCGCCAGGCCGGTCGCGGTCGACGTCGAACTGGTCTGCGCAACCAACCACGACCTGCGCAAGCGCATCGCCGAGGGCCTGTTCCGCGAAGACCTGTATTACCGGCTGAACGGCCTGGTGCTGAAGCTGCCGCCGCTGCGCGAGCGCAGCGACCTCGACGCCATCGTCGCGCAGATGCTGTCCAGGGAAGGCCGGCGCGTGGCCGACGACGTGCTGCGCCTGTTCAGGCGCCATGCCTGGCCCGGCAACCTGCGCCAGCTCGCCAGCCTGCTGCGCACCGCGGCCCTGATGGCCGGCGACGAGGACGAGATCGGCGTGCGGCACCTGCCCGACGATTTCCTGGACGATGCCGCGCTCGCTACTTCGTCAGCGGCAGCGCCACCGGAACGCGCCGAGCCCGGCGCCAGGCTCGAAGACCTGGCGCTGAGCGCCATCCTGCGCACCCTCGACGCGCACGACGGCAATGTCTCGGCCGCCGCGCGCGCCCTGGGTGTGTCGCGCAACACGATCTACCGCAAGCTGCCGAAGACTAGCCAGCCGGCTGTGCCCGCAAGCGCTCGCACTCCTCGTCCGTGAACAGCCGCGAGCGGGTCAGGAAGCGCCGGCCGGTGCCGTTATCGAGCGAGAACATGCCGCCGTTACCGGCCACCACGTCGATGATCAGCTGGGTGTGCTCCCAATAGCCGAACTGCTCCCGCCCCATGTAGAACGGCGTCCCGTCCAGGCTGCCCAGGCAGACGTCGGTATCGCTGATGTTGAACTCGCCCGCCGGGTAGCACATCGGCGCGCTGCCGTCGCAGCAGCCGCCGGACTGGAAGAACATCAGCGGTCCGTGACGCTGCCGCAGCTCGCCGAGGAAGGCCAGCGCGGCAGGCGTCGCGGTCACGCGCTCGATCGGCGTCACCATCGCTTCGGTTGGCATAAGCGTCAGAAGAAGCCGAGCGCCTTCGGGCTGTAGCTCACCAGCAGGTTCTTGGTCTGCTGGTAGTGATCGAGCATCATCTTGTGGTTCTCGCGCCCGATGCCCGACTGCTTGTAGCCGCCGAAGGCCGCATGCGCCGGGTACAGGTGGTAGCAGTTGGTCCAGACCCGGCCCGCCTGGATCGCGCGGCCGACGCGGAAGGCGCGGCTGCCGTCGCGGGTCCACAGGCCGGCGCCCAGGCCGTACAGGGTGTCGTTGGCGATGCGCAGGGCATCGGCTTCGTCCTTGAAGGTGGTGACCGACACCACCGGGCCGAAGATCTCTTCCTGGAAGATGCGCATCCGGTTATCGCCCTTGAACACGGTCGGATGCACGTAGTAGCCGCCGGACAGGTCGCCCTCGTGGGTGGCGCGCTCGCCGCCGGCCAGCACCTCGGCGCCTTCCTGGCGGCCGATGTCGAGGTAGGACAGGATCTTCTCGAGCTGCTCCTGCGAGGCCTGGGCGCCGATCATGGTGCTCTCGTCGAGCGGATTGCCGGCCTTGATCCGGGCGACCCGCGCCAGCGCACGCTCCATGAACTTCTCGTAGATCGATTCCTGCACCAGCACCCGCGACGGGCAGGTGCAGACCTCGCCCTGGTTCAGCGCGAACATGGCGAAGCCTTCCAGGCACTTGTCGAAGAACTCGTCGTCCGCATCCATCACGTCCGCGAAGAAGATATTCGGCGACTTGCCGCCCAGTTCCAGCGTCACCGGGATCAGGTTCTGCGCCGCGTACTGCATGATCAGGCGGCCGGTGCCGGTCTCGCCGGTGAAGGCGATCTTGGCGATGCGCTTGCTGGAAGCGAGCGGCTTGCCGGCTTCCAGGCCGTAGCCGTTGACGATGTTGATCACGCCGGCCGGCAGCAGGTCGCCGATCAGCTCGATCAGCACCATGATCGAGGCCGGGGTCTGTTCGGCCGGCTTGAGCACGACGCAGTTGCCGGCCGCGAGCGCGGGCGCCAGCTTCCACACCGCCATCAGGATCGGGAAATTCCAGGGGATGATCTGGCCGACCACGCCCAGCGGCTCATGGAAGTGGTAGGCGTAGGTCTCGTGGTCGATGGTCGAGATCGCGCCTTCCTGGGTGCGGATGCAGCCGGCGAAGTAGCGGAAATGGTCGATCGCCAGCGGCAGGTCGGCCGCCATCGTCTCGCGGATCGGCTTGCCGTTGTCGATGGTTTCGGCGGTCGCGAGCATCTTGAGGTTCTGCTCCATGCGATCCGCGATCTTGTTCAGGATGTTGGCACGCTCGGTGGGCGAGGTCTTGCCCCAGGCTTCCCTGGCGGCATGGGCAGCGTCGAGCGCGGCGTCGATGTCTTCCGCGGTCGAGCGCGCCACTTCGCAGAAGGGCTGGCCGGTGATCGGGGTTACGTTGGCGAAATACTCGCCCTTGACCGGCGCAACGAACTGGCCGCCGATGTAGTTGTCGTAGCGCTGACGGAAGGGGTTTGCGACGCCGAGTTTGCTGATGTCTGCCAGGTTCATGTCATCCTCTTTTCTCGTTGGTTGTTGGCCTGCCGGCCGGTGTGTGCGACACCGCCCCACTCTCGCAAGCGCCGTGCCAGCCCGGCCGCGGCATCGCCCCGAGGGACGACACGGGCGCCCCGGCCGGCGATGCGTCCTGTTCCGGGACACCTGCTCCAGATTGACACAGGCCGATGGAGCAAGCGCGCAGCGGATTTCCTGCCCGGCAGGTATAGTGCGTGCCGAGATCACGGAGAAAAAATGAAACACCACGTACTCGCTTCCAGCGTCATCGCGGCGCTGTCCGCCGCCAATGCATCCCTTGTCTTCGCCGCCGACGACGCGACCACGCCGACCAATGTGGTCGTGGTCACGGGCAGCCGCGCCGAACACCTGAGCTTCGACCTGCCGGCCTCGATCGACGTCGTCAACGCCGCGCAGATCGGCGCGGCCCAGCCGCGCGTGAACGTCTCCGAAGCCCTGGCCGCGGTGCCGGGGCTGGTGGTGCAGAACCGCCAGAACTATGCGCAGGATCTGCAGATCTCGTCGCGCGGCTTCGGCGCCCGCTCGGCCTTCGGCGTGCGCGGCGTGCGCCTGATCGCCGACGGCATTCCGGCCACCATGCCCGACGGCCAGGGCCAGGCCGCCACCTTCGACCTCGACCTGGCCGAGCGCATCGAAGTGCTGCGCGGCCCCTTCTCGGCCCTGTACGGCAACCACTCCGGCGGCGTGATCCAGATGTTTACGCGCGATCCGAAGGGCGCGCAGGAGGTCGAACTGAACGTCAGCGCCGGCAGCTACGGCAGCCACAAGACCGACCTGAACGCGAGCGGCAGCGCCGGCGGCGTCGGCTACCTGCTGGATGCGTCCCGTTTCGACACCGACGGCTACCGCAGCCACAGCGCCGCCCGGCGCGACCAGGCCTATGCCAAGCTCAGCTTCACGCCGAGTTCGACCAGCCGCCTGGTGCTCGTCGCCGGCGGACTGCGCCAGGACGATACGCAAGACCCGCTCGGCGCCACCTGGGCCACCTGGCAGCGCGACCCGCGCGCGGGCGAGATCGACACCAGCGACCCGCAGAATCCGCAGCGCACCTACGCCGAGCGCTACAACACCCGCAAGAGCATCGACCACCAGCAGCTGGGCGCGACCTGGGAACAGCGCTTCGGCAGCGACCGGCTGCACGTCACCGCCTACGTCGGCAACCGCCGCGTGATCCAGTACCAGGCTTTCTCGCAAGGCTTCCAGGCGCCGCCGAGCCACTCGGGCGGCGTGGTCGACTTCGACCGCGACTTCCACGGTATCGACGCCAACTGGAACATGTCGCGGCCCCTCCTCGACGGCACGCTGCGCTCGACCTTCGGCATCGAGGCGGGGGCCTCGAACGACGACCGCAAGGGGTATGAAAACTTCGTGGGCAGCGAGTTCGGCGTCAAGGGCCGCCTGCGCCGCGACGAGAACGACGACGTGAACAACCTCGACCCGTATGCCCAGTTCGAATGGGAGCGCGGCCCCTGGGTGCTGAGCGCCGGCCTGCGCCACAGCCGGGTCGACTTCGACGTCGAGGACCGCTACCTCGCCAACGGCAACGACAGCGGCAGCGTCAGCTACCACCACACGACGCCGTTGCTCGGCGTCCTCTACAAGGTGAACCCCGGCCTGAACGTTTACGCCAGCGCCGCGCGCGGCTTCGAGACCCCGACCCTGAACGAGGTGTTCTACTCGGGCGTCGGCGGCGGCTTCAATTTCGCGCTGGCGCCGGCCAAGAGCACGCATTTGGAGGCCGGCGTGAAAGCCATGCCGATGGACGGCGTGCGCATCAATGCGGCCGTGTTCCAGGTGAAGACCAGCGACGAGCTGGTGGTCGACAGCGCTTCCGGCGGACGCACCAGCTACCGCAACGCCAGCGCGACCCTGCGTCAGGGCGGCGAACTGTCGCTCGACGCCGCGTGGCGGCGCAACTGGACCGGCAGGCTGGCCCTGAGCGTCCTGCGCGCCGTCTACGACGAAGGCTTCGGCGCCGTCCTCGCGGGCAGCCGCCTGCCGGGCGTGCCGAACGCCAGCCTGTACGGCGAGCTTGGCTGGAAGGATGAGGCTGACCGCTACGGCGCGGCGCTCGAGACGATCGCGAACACCAAGATGTATCCGGACGATGCCAACCAGGCCAATCCGGCGCCGGGCTACATGATCGCCAACCTGCGCGTGCAGGCCCAGCAGCAGCTCGGCGCCTGGCGGGTGAAAGAGTATGCGCGCGTAAACAACCTGCTCGACCGCAATTACATCGGCTCGGTGATCGTTGGCGACAGCAACCGCCGCTATTACGAAGCCGCGCCGGGCCGCAACTGGGTCATCGGCGCCAGCATGCAGTACCGCTTCTAGGTGTCCTGCCGGGCGGGGATGCGCACATCGGGATACAGACGGCCGAACACGTCGTCGACCACTGCCGTGAGCAGGTCGTAGAGCTGTCCGGCGCCCTTGTTGTCCTGGCTGCGCAGCGCCTCCCAGAAGCGCTCGAGGTCCGGACAGTGCGCCTGCAGCGCCGCCTCCACCGCCGCCTGCCAGAACGGCGGCGCCTCGCCTTCGACGAAATTCCCACGGCCGCGGCCGAAGTGGGCGACGGCCAGGTAGCGCAGGATGCTGCTGACCATTAGCGTGCGCAGGAAAGGCGGCGCAAACTGCACGGTCGGATGGTTGCGGTCGGTGGTCGTATTGAATCCCCAGGCGGCGCCGGCCATCGTCAGCGCACCGACGATCGCGCCCAGCAGCGCGCCGCCCCCCAGCGTCAGTCCACCCGCCATCAGGTCGGCGGAGAGTCCCGTCGCCGCGCCCGAGACCACCGCGCCGAGCAGGCCGGCCTGGGTCTTGTCGAGCGGCGCGCGGACCTTGAAGTTGTCGCGCACGCGGGCGTTGATGCGGGCCGCGTCGCCGGGGTCCAGGCGGTGCAGGGTCAGCAGGCGCGTGGTGGCTTGCGCGATCCGTCCCTCGAGCCGTTCGACCAGCCGCGCCATCGCCGCTTCCTGGCGACGCGCATCGGATTTACCCAGCTTGACCGCCTTGAGCGCCGACTGCAGGAAGCTGCCCCCTTCCTCGGGGATGGCTTCGCTGTCGCGCGCCGCCGCAGCCAGCTGGTCGGCGGTGATGCGCAAGGAATCGTGGTAGCGCGCCAGGCTGTTCGCTTCCCAGGCCGCGCGCAGGCGCGCATAAGCGGCGCGTTTCGGTTCCGGCACCAGTTTTCCGACCGCTTCATAGAAGACGTGTTCGTGCACCCAGCAGCGCGCGAAGGCGTCGAGCGCGAGCACGTCGCGCACGATGGGGTACTGGTCGAGGTGCTGCTTCCACAAGCTCTGCTCAGCCTGCTCCTCGGCGGCGGGACGCGGCGGACCCAATTGGTTGAGCAGGACCACGACCGGCTTGCCGAGCCACTCCAGGATACGCATCTCGGCCGGCAGGTAGCCGGCATCGCGCGGGTGTTCGCTCGAATTCACCAGGTAGAGCACCACGTCGGCCTCGTCGCGCGCGGCGCGCAAGGCCTGCTGGCTGAGCCAGAACGGACGGTCGCGATAGCGGTCGAACACCTCGCGCAGGAACCAGCCGATCGGATTGCCCGACATGGCGAGCCGCTTGAGCAGGCGCACCGAATCGCCGAAGCCGGGCGTGTCCCACAAGAGCAGGCTGTCGCCCTGCTCGGTGGATTGCAGCAGGTGCGCTTCGGAGAAGGTGGTCACGTGGGCGGCATCGCGCACTTCGCCGACATCCATTCCCACCAGGGTGCGCGCGAGGGTGGTCTTGCCATTGTTCGTGTGTGAAACCAGCGCGAACTGGACCTTGGCCGGCTCGCTCATCGTGCGCCCGCCGCGGCCACGCCGCCATCGGTGCCGGACAGGTACTTCGCAGGCTGGAGCAGGTTCACCACCGTCACCGGGAGCTGGTGATAGGTGCAGAACTGGCGCCACAGGGCGATCCGTTCGGCCAGCCGCGCATCGGCGCCTTCCTGCTGCATCGCGCGTTCCGTCAAGGAGGATTCGTCGGCCAGCACCGTCACGCCGCCGGGCAGCTGGCGCGCGATCGCGGACAGCAGCGCGCCGTGGTTCTCCTGTTCGGGCGTGGCGGCGAGGTTGAACAGCACCGCCGTCACGGTTCTCGTCTCGCCGGTCTCGGGGCGCAGATCCTGCAGGACGAACTTCGGATCTTCGCCGTAGGGCAGCGCCGGCCGCAGCATCACGCGAGTCTGCTCGCCGAACATGCTTGCTGCGATCTCGGACAGGCCGCGGTCGCGGCGTTCGTCGAGCGTGAAGCTGTAGGGCAGCACGCGCAGCGTCACCGGCCCGGGACCGGCGCCGATGTGGTCGGCGAGCTTGAGGTAGTACGGCTGCTGCAGGTCGAGCGGAAAGCGTCGTGCGAGCCGGGCCGCGCGCCAGCCGGCGAACAGCGACAGGACCAGGCGCGGCAGGATCACCAGCAGCAGCAGGGTCGCAGCGTACAGGTGAACCCAGCGTGCGCCGCCGGCCGCAGAGGGTTCCTGCACGAAGCGCAGGGCCTGCACGTCGGCGACGCTGAAGCCGTCGAGCGGGAATAAAAACATGGCGGGAGCGAACAGCCAGGACAGCAGGGTGTGAACCTGCTTCGCGTCGAGGAAGGTGCTCTCCCAGCCGGCCGCATATTCCGTCAGCAGGCCGCGCGCGTACAGGGAGATGACGGCGCCCAGCGCGAACGCGGCGGCCGACAGGTGAATGGTGCGGCTCAGGCGCGCGTGGTTCAGCTTCCATGAGAGCTGGGTCCAGTCGGCGGCATACTCGCCGAGGGCTGCCGCCAGCGGCGCCGGCAGCTTGCGCGGCAGCCTGGCCTTGCCGACGCTGAGCCTGCGCATTGTCTCGGCACTGACCCAGCCCGTGCGCCTGGATGGAACCAGGAGCCAGGCCAGCAGGATCACGTAGACCAGCAGGTTCCAGCCGATGATCAGCAGGAGCGGCGCCGACAGCAGGTCGACGCGGTGCGGATCGGCGATGTGATCGATGGCGCCCCCCAGGATCAGGGCAAGCAGCGGCAGCAGCACGGACAGCACCGGCAACAAGGGGCGCCGCTGCAGGAAGGCGCGGAAGGCGGGTGTGCGTTCGGCCAGGCGTTTGAGGATCTGCTCGGAGCGCTGTTCGAGGAAGTGGTCGAGCGTGAGCGGCGATTTGCTGTCGGCCGCGGACCATTGCGCGAGTTCGCGTGCGCTGCGGCTGGCGTACATGCGGTCGTCGTCGCTCAGGATCTCATGTTTGATGTCCGCAGTTTCGATGGCGCGGACCAGGGTCACCTTCCTCGCAACCTGTTCTTTCATGCTGTTGGCCTTAATGGTTAGACAACAGCTGCATTGTGCCGCAAATCGCCGTGGGGCGACGGATGGGACGCGCAAAAGCAAAAAGCCCCACCAGATCACTGGTGGGGCTTTGCTTAATAATTAGCCTGACGATAACCTACTTTCACACTGGTTGCAGCACTATCATCGGCGCAAAGTCGTTTCACGGTCCTGTTCGGGATGGGAAGGGGTGGTACCGACTTGCTATGGTCATCAGGCATGACTTGTACGGGTTTCGTCGTCGTGTGGCGACGCTACCCTGAATCTGGAAGAAGTGTTTTATCTGTTGTCTCAACAAGCAGCTGTCAAAACCCGGCAAAGACTGCCAAGGTTATAGGGACAAGCCGTACGGGCAATTAGTATCGGTTAGCTTAATGCATTACTGCACTTCCACACCCGACCTATCAACGTCCTGGTCTCGAACGACCCTTCAAGGAGCTCAAGGCTCCGGGAAATCTCATCTCAAGGCGAGTTTCCCGCTTAGATGCTTTCAGCGGTTATCTCTTCCGAACTTAGCTACCCGGCAATGCCACTGGCGTGACAACCGGTACACCAGAGGTTCGTCCACTCCGGTCCTCTCGTACTAGGAGCAGCCCCCTTCAAATTTCCAACGCCCACGGCAGATAGGGACCAAACTGTCTCACGACGTTTTAAACCCAGCTCACGTACCACTTTAAATGGCGAACAGCCATACCCTTGGGACCGGCTACAGCCCCAGGATGTGATGAGCCGACATCGAGGTGCCAAACTCCCCCGTCGATATGAACTCTTGGGAGGAATCAGCCTGTTATCCCCAGAGTACCTTTTATCCGTTGAGCGATGGCCCTTCCATACAGAACCACCGGATCACTATGTCCTACTTTCGTACCTGCTCGACTTGTCGGTCTCGCAGTTAAGCACGCTTATGCCATTGCACTATTAGCACGATGTCCGACCGTACCTAGCGTACCTTCGAACTCCTCCGTTACACTTTAGGAGGAGACCGCCCCAGTCAAACTGCCTACCATGCACTGTCCCCGATCCGGATAACGGACCAAGGTTAGAACCTCAAACAAACCAGGGTGGTATTTCAAGGATGGCTCCACGAGAACTGGCGTCCCCGCTTCAAAGCCTCCCACCTATCCTACACAGATTGGTTCAAAGTCCAATGCAAAGCTACAGTAAAGGTTCATGGGGTCTTTCCGTCTAGCCGCGGGTAGATTGCATCATCACAAACATTTCAACTTCGCTGAGTCTCGGGAGGAGACAGTGTGGCCATCGTTACGCCATTCGTGCAGGTCGGAACTTACCCGACAAGGAATTTCGCTACCTTAGGACCGTTATAGTTACGGCCGCCGTTTACTGGGACTTCAATCAAGAGCTTGCACCCCATCATTTAATCTTCCAGCACCGGGCAGGCGTCACACCCTATACGTCCACTTTCGTGTTTGCAGAGTGCTGTGTTTTTATTAAACAGTCGCAGCCACCAGTTTATTGCAACCCTTTCACCCTCATGGAGTAAACCAATCAAGCTACCGGGGCGTACCTTATCCCGAAGTTACGGTACCAATTTGCCGAGTTCCTTCTCCCGAGTTCTCTCAAGCGCCTTAGAATACTCATCTCGCCCACCTGTGTCGGTTTGCGGTACGGTCTCGTATGACTGAAGCTTAGAGGCTTTTCTTGGAACCACTTCCGATTGCTTCGCAGCATGAAGCCGCTCGTCCCAGTCCCTTGAATTCCGCGCCCGGATTTGCCTAAGCGCCTTCTATGAACCAGAAACTGCCTATTCCAACAGGCAGACAACCTTCCGCGATCCGTCCCCCCATCGCATCATACGACGGTGCAGGAATATTAACCTGCTTCCCATCAGCTACGCATCTCTGCCTCGCCTTAGGGGCCGACTCACCCTGCTCCGATGAACGTTGAACAGGAAACCTTGGGCTTTCGGCGAGGGGGCTTTTCACCCCCTTTATCGCTACTCATGTCAGCATTCGCACTTCTGATACCTCCAGCATCCTTTACAAGACACCTTCGCAGGCTTACAGAACGCTCTCCTACCATATAGATCAAGTGATAAATCACGAGAAATATATCCGCAGCTTCGGTGACTGGCTTAGCCCCGTTACATCTTCCGCGCAGGACGACTCGATCAGTGAGCTATTACGCTTTCTTTAAATGATGGCTGCTTCTAAGCCAACATCCTGACTGTTTTAGCCTTCCCACTTCGTTTTCCACTTAGCCAATCTTTGGGACCTTAGCTGGCGGTCTGGGTTGTTTCCCTCTTGACGCCGGACGTTAGCACCCGACGTCTGTCTCCCAAGCTCGCACTCACCGGTATTCGGAGTTTGCAATGGTTTGGTAAGTCGCAATGACCCCCTAGCCATAACAGTGCTCTACCCCCGGTGGTGATACTTGAGGCACTACCTAAATAGTTTTCGGAGAGAACCAGCTATTTCCAGGTTTGTTTAGCCTTTCACCCCTACCCACAGCTCATCCCCTAATTTTTCAACATTAGTGGGTTCGGACCTCCAGGGCGTGTTACCGCACCTTCATCCTGGCCATGGGTAGATCACCTGGTTTCGGGTCTACACCCAGCGACTGTCGCCCTGTTCGGACTCGATTTCTCTACGGCTCCCCGATCTGGTTAACCTCGCCACTGAATGTAAGTCGCTGACCCATTATACAAAAGGTACGCCGTCACCCCACGAAGAGGCTCCGACTGTTTGTATGCACACGGTTTCAGGATCTATTTCACTCCCCTCCCGGGGTTCTTTTCGCCTTTCCCTCACGGTACTGGTTCACTATCGGTCGATTACGAGTATTTAGCCTTGGAGGATGGTCCCCCCATCTTCAGACAGGATTTCTCGTGTCCCGCCCTACTTGTCGTACGCTTAGTACCACCGTTCGGATTTCGTGTACGGGGCTATCACCCGCTATGGCGCTTATTTCCAGAAGCTTCCACTATCCGATCGACTATCACGTACAAGGCTCATCCCATTTCGCTCGCCACTACTTTGGGAATCTCGGTTGATTTCTTTTCCTGCAGCTACTTAGATGTTTCAGTTCGCCGCGTTCGCTTCACACACCTATGTATTCAGTGAGTGATGACCCAAAGGGCCGGGTTTCCCCATTCGGAAATCTGCGGATCAAAGTGTGTTTGCTCACTCCCCGCAGCTTATCGCAAGCTACTACGTCCTTCATCGCCTGTAATCGCCAAGGCATCCACCATGTGCACTTATTCACTTGTCCCTATAACGTTGGCCTCTACATGAGTAATAGAGAACGTCATAGGCAAATGACAGCTTACTATGTTTGTTGATACAACAGATTACTACCCTAAGTGTTCAATACATCTTTCGATGCGTTGAACGCTTAAAGAAAACTTTACTTCTTCCAGATTGTTAAAGAACGAGAACTACACTTATCTAAGAGTCAGCTCTTACATAAATGCAGTACACAGAGAGTTTGGTGGAGGATGACGGGATCGAACCGACGACCCCCTGCTTGCAAAGCAGGTGCTCTCCCAGCTGAGCTAATCCCCCGACATACATCTAACGTGGTAGGGCTGGTTGGACTCGAACCAACGACCCCCGCGTTATCAACACGGTGCTCTAACCAGCTGAGCTACAGCCCCGAAAACTCTTCTCGTTTAACTTTTGAACAGTCGATAAGCGTAGGCGCTTGATGCTGAGCTTTCGCTCCAGTGCCACTCTAGAAAGGAGGTGATCCAGCCGCACCTTCCGATACGGCTACCTTGTTACGACTTCACCCCAGTCACGAATCCTACCGTGGTAAGCGCCCTCCTTGCGGTTAAGCTACCTACTTCTGGTAAAACCCGCTCCCATGGTGTGACGGGCGGTGTGTACAAGACCCGGGAACGTATTCACCGCGACATGCTGATCCGCGATTACTAGCGATTCCAACTTCACGCAGTCGAGTTGCAGACTGCGATCCGGACTACGATACACTTTCTGGGATTAGCTCCCCCTCGCGGGTTGGCGGCCCTCTGTATGTACCATTGTATGACGTGTGAAGCCCTACCCATAAGGGCCATGAGGACTTGACGTCATCCCCACCTTCCTCCGGTTTGTCACCGGCAGTCTCATTAGAGTGCTCAACTGAATGTAGCAACTAATGACAAGGGTTGCGCTCGTTGCGGGACTTAACCCAACATCTCACGACACGAGCTGACGACAGCCATGCAGCACCTGTGTTCAGGCTCCCTTTCGGGCACTCCTCGATCTCTCGAGGATTCCTGACATGTCAAGGGTAGGTAAGGTTTTTCGCGTTGCATCGAATTAATCCACATCATCCACCGCTTGTGCGGGTCCCCGTCAATTCCTTTGAGTTTTAATCTTGCGACCGTACTCCCCAGGCGGTCTACTTCACGCGTTAGCTGCGTTACCAAGTCAATTAAGACCCGACAACTAGTAGACATCGTTTAGGGCGTGGACTACCAGGGTATCTAATCCTGTTTGCTCCCCACGCTTTCGTGCATGAGCGTCAGTCTTGACCCAGGGGGCTGCCTTCGCCATCGGTGTTCCTCCACATCTCTACGCATTTCACTGCTACACGTGGAATTCTACCCCCCTCTGCCAGACTCCAGCCTTGCAGTCTCCAACGCAATTCCCAGGTTGAGCCCGGGGATTTCACGTCAGACTTACAAAACCGCCTGCGCACGCTTTACGCCCAGTAATTCCGATTAACGCTTGCACCCTACGTATTACCGCGGCTGCTGGCACGTAGTTAGCCGGTGCTTATTCTTCAGGTACCGTCATTAGCCGGGGATATTAGCCCCAACCGTTTCTTCCCTGACAAAAGAGCTTTACAACCCGAAGGCCTTCTTCACTCACGCGGCATTGCTGGATCAGGCTTGCGCCCATTGTCCAAAATTCCCCACTGCTGCCTCCCGTAGGAGTCTGGGCCGTGTCTCAGTCCCAGTGTGGCTGGTCGTCCTCTCAGACCAGCTACTGATCGTCGCCTTGGTGAGCCTTTACCTCACCAACTAGCTAATCAGACATCGGCCGCTCCAAAAGCATGAGGTCCGAAGATCCCCCACTTTCTTCCGTAGAACGTATGCGGTATTAGCGTAACTTTCGCTACGTTATCCCCCACTTCTGGGTACGTTCCGATGTATTACTCACCCGTTCGCCACTCGCCGCCAGGTTGCCCCGCGCTGCCGTTCGACTTGCATGTGTAAAGCATGCCGCCAGCGTTCAATCTGAGCCAGGATCAAACTCTTCAGTTTAATCTCTGTTTTGTCATCCGCTTTCGCAGACAACGTGTCGCTCACTCAAAATACTGACCGTTACTCATTGCTGAGCAACGTATTTCTTTTGTGTGAACATTTGATAATTTAAGCATTCAGCAACCACTGACGCGGCTGCTGGCACTTCATCAAACGCCCACACTTATCGACTGTTGATTGTTAAAGAACTGTGTTCGGTACTGCCTTGCTGCGTTTGCGAATCGTTGTGTTCGTCAGCAGCAGAGGAATGAGATTATGCAGTGTTTCGCTTAACTCGTCAACCCCTCCGTTTTTCTTCAGCACCAGCGGTGTTATCAAAACACCCAGCTCAACTACTTGATTTCGTTCAGCTTTTCTTGCGCTGCAGAAGCAGGACGCGAACTATAGCAAACCCAAGCATAAATGCACAAGCCCTGTTGCGCCGACGACGCATTTTAGACACCCAACCGCAATGGCCAGATCCGGTTCCCTTTGATTCAGCGATTCCTGATACCAGTCTTGATTCCGAAAAATCAGCCGTCGCCACTCGGACTCATGACTGAAAATACTGCAAACATCTTGAACTATTTGCTACCGAGCGCGCGGTTCAGGCGGCTGTAGCTGGAACTGCTCGGCGGACTGCGGTCCGCGCTCATTGCGCAGGGTGTTACCGACGCGCGTGCGGCCGTGGCAGGCGCTGGCGGTCAGCCGGATGAAGGCGGCCTGCGCGAACTGTGCGTAGTTGACGTCGCCCCGGTCGGCGCTGGCGTCGAGACGCAGCGCGCTGCGCCGGGTACCGGGTGCCGGGTGCCGGGTGCCGACGCTGATGCTCGCGCTGACTGTCCTGGCGCGTACTGGTCGTACTCGGGATGCCGGGATGCGGCGCCGCGCACTGCTGCTGCTCATCATCGCCACCGCCGATATCGCCGTTGCCGGTATCGCGGCGGCTGTTGCCGACGTAGGCGACGGCATTCAGATTGCTGTCGCGGCCGAAGCGCTGCGTGAAGTTGAGCGTGCCCTGCAGCAGGCGGTTGCGAGGGGTATCCGGGCAGGTATAGACGACGCGGCGGTCGTCCCGGTACAGCCGGTCGGGCAAGAGGCCGTTGCCGAGCATGCGGCTGCGGCCACCGAGCAGCGCGACGCTCCAGTCGCTGGACGCCGCGCTGCGGCCGACCTCGAGCAGGACAGTCCCAAGGCGCCCGGCGGAATGTGCGCGCCAGCCGCTGTCGTCGAACAGGGTGGCGCCGACGAAGCCGTGCCAGCCGCCTGTGCCCTGCCAGCCGTAGCCGAGATCGGCATGGCGCCGGCCTTGGTCGCTCGCGGAGAATTCGGCGTCGCCGCCGGGATGCGTGAGCCCGATTTCGTCCTGAACGCCAGCGCGCGGCCCAGCGTGTTCATGCCGTACAGGGGATTGGCGCCTGGGACCAGCAAAAGCTCGCCGATCGCCGCCTCGGGCACCATGTCCCAGTTGGCCAGGTCGCCGAAGGGCCCGTTCACGCGCACGCCGTCGAGATACACCGAGATTCCCTGCGAGCTGCCCAGCACCGGCGAAGCGCGGAAGCCGCGGTAAGTGACAGCGCTCTGGAATGAACTGCCCGAAACCTCGTTCACGTTCACGCCGCTCGGCTTGTACGCCATGAACTCGGCCAGGTTTTCCCCGCCGGCCTTGCGCAGGCTGGTATCGGTCGCGACGCCGACCATCTCGACCCTGGCAACGCGGACATTGAGGTCCTCAGCGGCCATCGCGAAGCCGGCTGACAACGGAACGAGACGGATACTGAGCCGCGCCAGGGCCGCGGCTGCCACTGTCGCTGCCGGACCGGTTCGATACGCCATCCTTGTCGCCCTGTCTTGTCGTTTATCGATAAGCGAGCAACTGGCATGCCCTCCGGGCAGTTCGGATATGGGCGGCGCAACTGTTCCGAAACGGACCAGGTCTTGTAGAGAGGTGTTACGGAAGCGGAGCAAGCCGCCGGGCGCGAACCGGGCGGGCGTGTCCGTCATGCGCGGATCAGAACTTGTAATTGCCGGTGACGTAGACCTGGCGGCCGAGCGGATCGGCATAGCGAGGGTCATAGCCGACCTGGTGGCCCGACGAGGCGCGCAGCGACAGTGGCGGCTCCCGGTCCAGCAGGTTCTTCACACCCAGGCGCAGCGTGATCGCCTTGCTGACCAGGTAGCGGCCCTGCCAGTCCAGGGTCGAGTACGAGGGCACGTCGAGACGGATCGTCTCGTTGGCATTGGTCGCGGTATTGCGCACCGTTGCCGAGGCGTCGGTATAGCCGTTCCGGTAATTCAGCATCAGCGTGTTCGACAGTTTGCCGGTGTCGAGGGTCGCGCTGAAGCGCGCCAGGTTGCGGAAGGTGACGGCGTTGTTCACGCCGAAGAAGTTCATGCTGCTGGTCCACTGGTTGTCGGTACCCGGCAGCGTATAGTCCGCCTTGAGCATATGGGTGCCGTTGACCGTGGCGATCAGGGTGCCCCAGCCGAACCTGTAGCGCGAGGTCGCATCCCAGTCGATGCCGCGGTTGTGCTGGCGGCCGATGTTTACCGACAGCGACTTGAAGGCCCAGTAGGTATTGCCGGTCGACGGTTCGGTGTAGGTGGTGAAGAGATCGCGGAACTTGACCGGGTCGCCGAAGGCCTGCTGCTCCGAAACACCGGACACCGCGTCGCGAATCGTCACGTCCCACAGGTCCAGGCCCATCGACAGCGCGGCCGACGGCTCCAGGCGGATACCGAGGCTGAACTGCTTCGAGGTTTCCGGCTTCAGGTTTTCGTTACCGCCGGACAGGAGGTTGTACTGCGTCTTGCCCGGACGGCAGTACTCGGGGTGCTGGATCGGACAGGTATAGGAGCCCGCCGTGAAGCCGGCGCTGACCAGCGACTGCCCGATGTCGAGCATGCTCGGCGCCTTGAAGCCGGTGCCGAAGGAGCCGCGCAGCAGCACCGCCTGGGTCGGCTGATAGCGGGTCGAGATCTTGTAAGTCGTCTTCGACGCCTTCTTGCCCATGGTTTTGTTGGCGAGCGCATCCTCGATCGCGTCGATGCTGTCGTAACGCAGGGCCGCCGTGAGCTCGAGTTGCTTGAACAGCGGGGCCAGCACCTCGGTGAACACACCGTAGCTGTCGCGCTTCATGTCCAGGGCCGGCACGGCGTTGAAGTTGTAGATGTCGCTGTCTTTCGCCAGCGGCGTCTGCTCGTAATGGTACTGGCGGTAGTCGGCGCCGACGCCCAACTGGGCCGCACCGCCGCCCAGGGCAAACAGGTCGTGGGACGCGCGCAGGTCCGCACTCTTGAGTGTCGTCGACGCTTCACGGATCGAACCATGGAACAGCGAATCGGCGATCAGGGTCTTGGTGGCGTCACTCTGGCCGCCGATCGCGGCAAACGGATCGAAAGAGCGGTTCGCCAGCATCGCGCGGAATTCCTTGTCCTTCGCATAGCCGCCTACGTATTGCTCGTCGATCTTGTTGCGCGACCAGGTCAGGCCACTGTTCAGGTTCCAGCCTGCCGCATTGCCATCGGCGCCGACGACCAGGTGGGTCGAATCGGTGACGGTGCGGCTGTCGCGCGTGCCCCAATCATAGGTGCGGTAATTACCCGATACCGACTTGATGTTGGCGAGCTGCTGCGCGCTCAGGTAGGGAGCGACATACTCGGTGAACATCGCGGAATTGGCCGCGATGGTGAACGGCGCGGTATTTGGCGCGATTCGCGCGGTGATGTCGAAACGCGAGAATGCGAAGTCGCTGAACAGCTGGAGATTGTCGCTGACATTCAGGGTACCCTTCAGGAAAAGGCTGTCACGCTTGTTTTCCGGGACCACTTCGACGGTCTGCACGAAATCGAAGGCGCAGTTCTGTGTCGTCGCCGTGTTGTTCAGGCTGACGAAGTTCATGGCGGGGCAAGCGCCATTTTTTTTCAAATACGGCGAGAAGCCGGTCGACGGAATATTGTTGTTGAAAGTTGCGGTGACGTTGGCCGGAATCGTCGCAGTGCTGGTACGGTCGTAGATGTAGTGATTACCGTGAAAATCGAAGGGAATATAGGCGGTCTTGGCGAAATCGCGCTCGGTCGCCTTGATCTGGCTTTGCTGGTCGTGGCGGTAGGCGGCCAGAACGTTGAAGCCTTTGGTTTCGAGGTCGCCGAAGCCGTAACTGGCGCTCACATACTTCGAATCGCCGGCGCGGTTTTCGGTCGGCGTGTTGTAGCTGGCCTCGATATCGCCGCCCTGCTGGTTGCGCTTGAGGATGAAGTTGACGACGCCGGCGATGGCATCCGATCCATACAGCGCCGAGGCGCCATCGGTCAGGATTTCGACCCGCTCGACCGCGCTCATCGGAATCGCCTGCAGGTTGACTGCGCTGCCCGAACCCTGCGGCGCCAGTCGGCGGCCGTTCAGCAGGACCAGCGTATAGCTTTCGCCGATATCGTGAATCGAGGCGGTCACCCGGCCACCGGAATTGGTGCCTGCCGAAATCGCGGAAATCGTGAAGCCCTGCATGGCGGGCAGCGCCTGGATCAGTTCGGCGACGTTGGTGGCACCGGTTTTTGCGATCGTCTCCTGATTCAGGATCTGGATCGGTAATGCACCTTCGGCAGCGATACGCTTGATCGCCGATCCGGTCACTTCGACCCGTTGCATTGCCTGCTCCTGGCCAAGCGCCTGCCCTGTAGCCAGCGTCGCGAGCAAACCCAGTGCCAGCCGTACGGAACGAACAGTCGCTTTCTCTTTCATTCTCATCTCTCTTCTCGCTGTTGCATGGTTATGTGAACGCTACAACTTCTATTTATTTACGACATCTTTATTATCTGTTTGTTGTAGGACCATGCCTACAAAAAGTCGAAATTTTGTTTACGTTCAGCAACGTTTTTGAACACCAGCGGGAAAAAGAAATGCGACCTGAACGGGCGGCGCTGTTTTCGGCCGCCCGAAAGCAAAAAGCCCCACCAGATCACTGGTGGGGCTTTGCTTAATAATTAGCCTGACGATAACCTACTTTCACACTGGTTGCAGCACTATCATCGGCGCAAAGTCGTTTCACGGTCCTGTTCGGGATGGGAAGGGGTGGTACCGACTTGCTATGGTCATCAGGCATGACTTGTACGGGTTTCGTCGTCGTGTGGCGACGCTACCCTGAATCTGGAAGAAGTAGTTTTATCTGTTGTCTCAACAAGCAGCTGTCAAAACCCGGCAAGGACTGCCAAGGTTATAGGGACAAGCCGTACGGGCAATTAGTATCGGTTAGCTTAATGCATTACTGCACTTCCACACCCGACCTATCAACGTCCTGGTCTCGAACGACCCTTCAAGGAGCTCAAGGCTCCGGGAAATCTCATCTCAAGGCGAGTTTCCCGCTTAGATGCTTTCAGCGGTTATCTCTTCCGAACTTAGCTACCCGGCAATGCCACTGGCGTGACAACCGGTACACCAGAGGTTCGTCCACTCCGGTCCTCTCGTACTAGGAGCAGCCCCCTTCAAATTTCCAACGCCCACGGCAGATAGGGACCAAACTGTCTCACGACGTTTTAAACCCAGCTCACGTACCACTTTAAATGGCGAACAGCCATACCCTTGGGACCGGCTACAGCCCCAGGATGTGATGAGCCGACATCGAGGTGCCAAACTCCCCCGTCGATATGAACTCTTGGGAGGAATCAGCCTGTTATCCCCAGAGTACCTTTTATCCGTTGAGCGATGGCCCTTCCATACAGAACCACCGGATCACTATGTCCTACTTTCGTACCTGCTCGACTTGTCGGTCTCGCAGTTAAGCACGCTTATGCCATTGCACTATTAGCACGATGTCCGACCGTACCTAGCGTACCTTCGAACTCCTCCGTTACACTTTAGGAGGAGACCGCCCCAGTCAAACTGCCTACCATGCACTGTCCCCGATCCGGATAACGGACCAAGGTTAGAACCTCAAACAAACCAGGGTGGTATTTCAAGGATGGCTCCACGAGAACTGGCGTCCCCGCTTCAAAGCCTCCCACCTATCCTACACAGATTGGTTCAAAGTCCAATGCAAAGCTACAGTAAAGGTTCATGGGGTCTTTCCGTCTAGCCGCGGGTAGATTGCATCATCACAAACATTTCAACTTCGCTGAGTCTCGGGAGGAGACAGTGTGGCCATCGTTACGCCATTCGTGCAGGTCGGAACTTACCCGACAAGGAATTTCGCTACCTTAGGACCGTTATAGTTACGGCCGCCGTTTACTGGGACTTCAATCAAGAGCTTGCACCCCATCATTTAATCTTCCAGCACCGGGCAGGCGTCACACCCTATACGTCCACTTTCGTGTTTGCAGAGTGCTGTGTTTTTATTAAACAGTCGCAGCCACCAGTTTATTGCAACCCTTTCACCCTCATGGAGTAAACCAATCAAGCTACCGGGGCGTACCTTATCCCGAAGTTACGGTACCAATTTGCCGAGTTCCTTCTCCCGAGTTCTCTCAAGCGCCTTAGAATACTCATCTCGCCCACCTGTGTCGGTTTGCGGTACGGTCTCGTATGACTGAAGCTTAGAGGCTTTTCTTGGAACCACTTCCGATTGCTTCGCAGCATAAAGCCGCTCGTCCCGATCCCTTGAATTCCGCGCCCGGATTTGCCTAAGCGCCTTCTATGAACCAGAAACTGCCTATTCCAACAGGCAGACAACCTTCCGCGATCCGTCCCCCCATCGCATCATACGACGGTGCAGGAATATTAACCTGCTTCCCATCAGCTACGCATCTCTGCCTCGCCTTAGGGGCCGACTCACCCTGCTCCGATGAACGTTGAACAGGAAACCTTGGGCTTTCGGCGAGGGGGCTTTTCACCCCCTTTATCGCTACTCATGTCAGCATTCGCACTTCTGATACCTCCAGCATCCTTTACAAGACACCTTCGCAGGCTTACAGAACGCTCTCCTACCATATCCAATAAAGGATATCCGCAGCTTCGGTGACTGGCTTAGCCCCGTTACATCTTCCGCGCAGGACGACTCGATCAGTGAGCTATTACGCTTTCTTTAAATGATGGCTGCTTCTAAGCCAACATCCTGACTGTTTTAGCCTTCCCACTTCGTTTTCCACTTAGCCAATCTTTGGGACCTTAGCTGGCGGTCTGGGTTGTTTCCCTCTTGACGCCGGACGTTAGCACCCGACGTCTGTCTCCCAAGCTCGCACTCACCGGTATTCGGAGTTTGCAATGGTTTGGTAAGTCGCAATGACCCCCTAGCCATAACAGTGCTCTACCCCCGGTGGTGATACTTGAGGCACTACCTAAATAGTTTTCGGAGAGAACCAGCTATTTCCAGGTTTGTTTAGCCTTTCACCCCTACCCACAGCTCATCCCCTAATTTTTCAACATTAGTGGGTTCGGACCTCCAGGGCGTGTTACCGCACCTTCATCCTGGCCATGGGTAGATCACCTGGTTTCGGGTCTACACCCAGCGACTGTCGCCCTATTCGGACTCGATTTCTCTACGGCTCCCCGATCTGGTTAACCTCGCCACTGAATGTAAGTCGCTGACCCATTATACAAAAGGTACGCCGTCACCCCACGAAGAGGCTCCGACTGTTTGTATGCACACGGTTTCAGGATCTATTTCACTCCCCTCCCGGGGTTCTTTTCGCCTTTCCCTCACGGTACTGGTTCACTATCGGTCGATTACGAGTATTTAGCCTTGGAGGATGGTCCCCCCATCTTCAGACAGGATTTCTCGTGTCCCGCCCTACTTGTCGTACGCTTAGTACCACCGTTCGGATTTCGTGTACGGGGCTATCACCCGCTATGGCCGCCATTTCCAGAGCGTTCCACTATCCGATCGACTATCACGTACAAGGCTCATCCCATTTCGCTCGCCACTACTTTGGGAATCTCGGTTGATTTCTTTTCCTGCAGCTACTTAGATGTTTCAGTTCGCCGCGTTCGCTTCACACACCTATGTATTCAGTGAGTGATGACCTAAAAGGCCGGGTTTCCCCATTCGGAAATCTGCGGATCAAAGTGTGTTTGCTCACTCCCCGCAGCTTATCGCAAGCTACTACGTCCTTCATCGCCTGTAATCGCCAAGGCATCCACCATGTGCACTTATTCACTTGTCCCTATAACGTTGGCCTCTACATGAGTAATAGAGAACGTCATAGGCAAATGACAGCTTACTTTGTTTGTTGATACAACAGATTACTACCCTAAGTGTGCATTCGGTCGTTAGACCAATTACACGCTTAAAGAAAACTTTACTTCTTCCAGATTGTTAAAGAACGAGAACTACACTTATCTAAGAGTCAGCTCTTACATAAATGCAGTACACAGAGAGTTTGGTGGAGGATGACGGGATCGAACCGACGACCCCCTGCTTGCAAAGCAGGTGCTCTCCCAGCTGAGCTAATCCCCCGACATACATCTAACGTGGTAGGGCTGGTTGGACTCGAACCAACGACCCCCGCGTTATCAACACGGTGCTCTAACCAGCTGAGCTACAGCCCCGAAAACTCTTCTCGTTTAACTTTTGAACAGTCGATAAGCGTAGGCGCTTGATGCTGAGCTTTCGCTCCAGTGCCACTCTAGAAAGGAGGTGATCCAGCCGCACCTTCCGATACGGCTACCTTGTTACGACTTCACCCCAGTCACGAATCCTACCGTGGTAAGCGCCCTCCTTGCGGTTAAGCTACCTACTTCTGGTAAAACCCGCTCCCATGGTGTGACGGGCGGTGTGTACAAGACCCGGGAACGTATTCACCGCGACATGCTGATCCGCGATTACTAGCGATTCCAACTTCACGCAGTCGAGTTGCAGACTGCGATCCGGACTACGATACACTTTCTGGGATTAGCTCCCCCTCGCGGGTTGGCGGCCCTCTGTATGTACCATTGTATGACGTGTGAAGCCCTACCCATAAGGGCCATGAGGACTTGACGTCATCCCCACCTTCCTCCGGTTTGTCACCGGCAGTCTCATTAGAGTGCTCAACTGAATGTAGCAACTAATGACAAGGGTTGCGCTCGTTGCGGGACTTAACCCAACATCTCACGACACGAGCTGACGACAGCCATGCAGCACCTGTGTTCAGGCTCCCTTTCGGGCACTCCTCGATCTCTCGAGGATTCCTGACATGTCAAGGGTAGGTAAGGTTTTTCGCGTTGCATCGAATTAATCCACATCATCCACCGCTTGTGCGGGTCCCCGTCAATTCCTTTGAGTTTTAATCTTGCGACCGTACTCCCCAGGCGGTCTACTTCACGCGTTAGCTGCGTTACCAAGTCAATTAAGACCCGACAACTAGTAGACATCGTTTAGGGCGTGGACTACCAGGGTATCTAATCCTGTTTGCTCCCCACGCTTTCGTGCATGAGCGTCAGTCTTGACCCAGGGGGCTGCCTTCGCCATCGGTGTTCCTCCACATCTCTACGCATTTCACTGCTACACGTGGAATTCTACCCCCCTCTGCCAGACTCCAGCCTTGCAGTCTCCAACGCAATTCCCAGGTTGAGCCCGGGGATTTCACGTCAGACTTACAAAACCGCCTGCGCACGCTTTACGCCCAGTAATTCCGATTAACGCTTGCACCCTACGTATTACCGCGGCTGCTGGCACGTAGTTAGCCGGTGCTTATTCTTCAGGTACCGTCATTAGCCGAGGATATTAGCCTCAACCGTTTCTTCCCTGACAAAAGAGCTTTACAACCCGAAGGCCTTCTTCACTCACGCGGCATTGCTGGATCAGGCTTGCGCCCATTGTCCAAAATTCCCCACTGCTGCCTCCCGTAGGAGTCTGGGCCGTGTCTCAGTCCCAGTGTGGCTGGTCGTCCTCTCAGACCAGCTACTGATCGTCGCCTTGGTGAGCCTTTACCTCACCAACTAGCTAATCAGACATCGGCCGCTCCAAAAGCATGAGGTCCGAAGATCCCCCACTTTCTTCCGTAGAACGTATGCGGTATTAGCGTAACTTTCGCTACGTTATCCCCCACTTCTGGGTACGTTCCGATGTATTACTCACCCGTTCGCCACTCGCCGCCAGGTTGCCCCGCGCTGCCGTTCGACTTGCATGTGTAAAGCATGCCGCCAGCGTTCAATCTGAGCCAGGATCAAACTCTTCAGTTTAATCTCTGTTTTGTCATCCGCTTTCGCAGACAACGTGTCGCTCACTCAAAATACTGACCGTTACTCATTGCTGAGCAACGTATTTCTTTTGTGTGAACATTTGATAATTTAAGCATTCAGCAATCACTGACGCGGCTGCTGGCACTTCATCAAACGCCCACACTTATCGACTGTTGATTGTTAAAGAACTGTGTTCGGTACTGCCTTGCTGCGTTTGCGAATCGTTGTGTTCGTCAGCAGCAGAGAAGCGAGATTATGCAGTGTTTCGTTTAATCCGTCAACTCATCCTTTTCCGCAGTGTGCACTCGATGTTGAAGCTTTTTGGTGCGCTGCAGAAGCAGGGACAGAACTATAACAAAGCCGCCCGCAGTCTGCAACGCTTGTCCGTATGCTATCTTTGCCGCTTTTCTCACTCCGGAGCCAGCATGCGTCTCCCCTCCATTGCCGCCACGGCGAATCCCGAGCTCGCCCTCCAGCTCGACGCGGCTATCAATAACAAGACCAAACCGCTCGGCAGCCTCGGCGCACTGGAACACCTCGCGAAGCGGCTCGGCCTGATCCAGCAGACCGTCGCGGTCACGGTCGACCGGCCGGCCATCATCGTGTTCGCCGGAGATCACGGGGTGGTCGCCGAGGGCATTTCCGCCTTCCCGCAGGACGTCACCTGGCAAATGGTCGAGAACTTCCTCGCCAATGGCGCGGCCATCAATGTGTTCGCGCGCCAGAACGGCGCCGCGCTCCACGTGGTCGATGCGGGCGTGAACCACGATTTCAGCCCGCGCGCAGGTCTCGTCGACCGCAAGATCGGCCCGGGCACCCGCAACTTCGCGCTCGAAGCAGCGATGACGCCCGCGCAGTGCGCGACTGCGATGGAGCATGGCGCCGCCCTGATCGCAGACCTGCCTGGCAATGTGGTCGGCTTCGGCGAGATGGGCATCGGGAACACGACTTCCGCCGCGGCGCTCATGCACAAGCTGACCGGCATTCCGGTCGCGGACTGCGTAGGCGCTGGCACCGGCCTGTCGGCGCATGGCGTGCTGCGCAAGCAGCAGGTGATCGAGGCCGCCGTCGCCCGCCACGCCGGTGTGACTGCGCCGCTGGAGGTGCTGGCCACTTTCGGCGGCTTTGAGATCGCGATGATGGCCGGCGCCATGCTGAAGGCCGCGGCGCTGCGCAAGACCCTGCTGATCGACGGCTTCATCGTCACCTCCGCCCTGCTCGCCGCCAGCCGCATCGCGCCCGCCATCCTCGACTACTGCGTGTTCGCACACTGCTCGGACGAAGCCGGCCACCGCCGCATGCTGGAGCAGCTCGATGCGCGGCCGCTGCTGCAGCTGGGCATGCGCCTCGGCGAAGGCACCGGCGCCGCGCTCGCGCTGCCGCTGCTGCATGCGGCCGCCAACTTCCTGAACGAGATGGCGACCTTCTCGTCTGCCAGCGTCAGCGAAAAATCTGCCGCCGAATAGATGCAGCAGGTCCGCCTTTTCTTCATCGCGCTGCAGTTCTTCACGCGCCTGCCGATCCCGTCCTGGGTCGGCTTCGAGGCCAGCTGGCTGCAACATGCCTCACGCTACTTCCCGCTGGTAGGCTGCGTGGTCGCGGCAGTCGCCGCTGCCGTCTACTTCGCGGCAGCGCTGGTGCTGCCGGCGCCGGTGGTGGCCGTGCTGTCGACTGTCGCGTCGATCTACCTGACCGGCGCCTTTCATGAAGACGGCTTCGCCGACAGCTGCGACGGCCTTGGCGGCGGCATGACACGCGAGCGCGTACTCGAGATCATGAAAGATTCGCGCGTCGGCGCCTATGGCGCGATCGGCATCGTCTGCATGCTGGCGGCCAAGCTGACTACGCTGGCGATGCTGCCGCCGCGCGTGGCGGTCGGCGCCCTTTTCCTGGCCCATCCGCTGTCACGCCTGGCCGCGGCCTCGCTGATCTGGACGCTGGAGTACGTGCGCGGCGAAGGCAAGGCCAAGCCGCTCGCCCAGCAGATGACGAGTCGCGAATTCGCGATTGCGGCCCTCACCGCGCTGCTGCCCGCGCCGATCCTGCTCGCAAGCGGCTGGGTCACGCCTGCTGCCCTGCTGGCCGCGCTGCTCGGCGCCCTGCTGGCCGCGCTCTGGCTCGGCCACAAGCTGCAACGCCGTCTCGGCGGCTATACGGGCGACTGCCTGGGGGCCGTACAGCAGCTGGCCGAAATCTTCGTCTATATCGGCGTGCTGGCCACCCTCGGTCACGGCGCCTGGTCCTGAACGGTGAAACTGCACCTGGTCCGTCATCCCCAGCCCGAGATCGGGCATGGCCTCTGCTACGGCGCCAGCGACGTAACGGTTGCCGAGGCCGAGCTCGCGCGCGTACAGGCGCGTCTGCTCGCCGCCGGCCTGCCGGGCAGTCTGCCCGTAGTCAGCAGCCCGCTGCAACGCTGCGCCCTGCTCGCCCGGCGCCTGGCCCCGGCCACGCTGAGCTTCGATGTCCGCCTGGCCGAGATGGACTTCGGCCGCTGGGAGATGCAGCCCTGGGACAGCATCCCGCGCATCGAGGTCGAGGCCTGGACCGCCGATCTGCTCCACTACCGCCCAGGCGGCGCCGAATGCGTGCTCGACGTCGCGCGCCGCGTCGCCGCTTTTATCCGGGATCTGCGCCAGGCCGGCCATGCGGAAGCCCTGCTGGTCTGCCATGCCGGCACCATCCGCCTGCTGAGCGCCATGCAAGGCAGCCTGCCTCTCGAACAGACCGCGCTGCGGGCCGCCGGGACGCCGCATCGCATCGCGTATGGCGAGATCGCCGTGCTGGAAGTTTGACAACGCAAGCCTGCCCGCGCCTATAATGTCAACGTTTTGGTGCTCGCGCCTGTGTTCTCAGGCGCAGTTAAACGGGAAACACGAAGCTCGTCGAACGAGTCAAGGTGTGCTGCCCCCGCAACGGTAAGCAAGTACCGCAGGACGTGATCGTCAATGCGGCAACCGTCTTCTCATACCACTGTGCGCAAGCATGGGAAGGTCAGACGGCCATACTTGCCAGCCCGGATACCGGCCAAAAGGTGGAAGCGACGGCTTGCCGGCGCTTCTGTTCAATCTGGCCTACGGGGACGTCGGCCGGTTGTCTACGAAAGAAAAACATCGTCATGCGTTTTCCCGCTTCACGGCACGCGGCCGCGCCGCTGCTCGCCCTCACCCTTGCTTCGCCTTCGGTTTCCGCCCTGGCCGATCCGGCCATCGACGCCGTGGTCGTCACCGCCACCCGCACGCCCCAGCGCGCCGATGAGGTGATCCCCGACACGACCGTCATCACCAGCGAAGAGATCGCGCGCGCCGGCGCCGGCTCGGTTGCCGACCTGCTGCGCCGCCAGCGGGGCATCGAAATCGTCCGCAATGGCGGCCCGGGCGCCAGCACCAGCGTCTTCCTGCGCGGCGCCAACAGCAACCAGGTCGTGGTCCTGATCGACGGCGTGCGGATCGGTTCCTCGACCACCGGCGCCGCCAGCTGGAACGCGATTCCCCTCTCCGGCATCGACCACATCGAGATCGTCTATGGCCCGCTCAGCTCCCTGTACGGCGCGGACGCGATCGGCGGCGTGGTGCAGATCTTCACGAAGAACAGCGCGGGTGCGCCCGCCTTCAGCGCCAGCGCCGGCGCCGGCAACTACGGCACAAGTCAATACGACGCCGGCGTGCACGGCGCAACCGGGGGTGAGCACAGCATCAGTTACGCACTGAGCGGCGCGCATGAAGATGCGAACGGCTTCTCGGCCACCCGCCCCGGCGCGTTCGGCTACAACCCGGACGACGACGCTTACTCGCGCAACAGCGTGAATGGACGCCTGGCGGTGCAGCTCGCGCCGGGCATTGACGCCGGCGCACAATTCCTGAAGAGCCGCCTGCGCGCGCAATACGACAACGGCGCCTCCAGCTACGACACGCACAACCAGCAGAACATCGACAGCTACGCCGTGTTCCTGAACGCTCGTATCCTGCCGAACTGGCGCAGCAGCCTGCAGGCCGCGCGCTCGAACGACAGGCTGGGCAGCTTCACCAGTACGGCGGCCAGCGGCGCCAGCCAGATCGACACGCGCCAGGATGAAACCACCTGGCAGAACACCTTCGAGCTCGGCGGCGACACCCTGCAGATCCTGTTCGGCCACCGCAAGGAGCAGGTGCTGTCCAGCTCCAGCGACGCCCTGAACCGCTCCCGCATCACCAATTCGGTCGCCGCCGCCTACGACCTGCGGCGCGGCAGCCAGCTGCTTGACCTCAGCCTGCGCAGGGACCATTCCATCTACGGCGCGAAGACCACCGGCGCGGCCGGCTATGGCTACGAGTTCAGCAAGGACTTGCGCGCCACCGCCAGCTTCGGCACCAGCTTCCGCGCCCCGACCTACAACGAGCTGTACTACCCGGGCTACGGTCTGCCCACCAACAAGCCGGAACAGGGTCGCAATGCCGAGGCAGGCATCCGTTACCAGCTGGCCGGCGCCGAGCTCCAGGCGAACTACTATCGCAACCGCCTGACCGACATGATCGTGACGGCGAATCCCTGCCCGAGCCGCACCGGCAGCTGCGCCTACAACGTCGACCATGCCCTGCTCGAGGGTTTGACGATATCGGCCGGGACCCGGCTGCGGGGCATCGACCTGCGCGCCAGCGTCGACCTGCAGGATCCGCGCGACGAGACCACCGGCAAGCAGCTGGCCCGCCGCGCGCGCCGCCACGCCAGCCTCACCGCCGACTATGCCCTCGACCGGCTCGACCTGGGCGCGGAACTGCAGGCGTCAGGCAGCCGCTTCGACGATGCCGCGAACGCCAACCGCCTCGGTGGCTACGGCCTGCTGAACCTGTACACTACATGGCGGTTCACCCCCGGCTGGTCGCTGCTGCTACGCCTCGACAATACGCTTGACAAGCGCTACGACCTGGCGCGCAACTACGGCACGGCCGGACGCAGCTGGTTCGCCGCGCTGCGCTACGGGATCCGTTAACTTACTCATCAAGCCAGCATGCACCCAGTCCAGCCATCCGCGCGCCAGCGCGCCACCGCGATCATCGGCACGCTCGTGCTTGCCGCCCTTGCCTGCCTGCTGTTCGCCGGCGTCACGGGATCGGTCAGGGTCGCGCTGCCGGAACTGCCGCAGGCGCTCACTGAGCTGCTGCATGGCCGCCAGGATTCGCTGGCCGCCTCGCTGCTCGCGCTGCGCGCCGGTCGGGCCCTGACGGCGTTCGTCACCGGCGGCGCGCTGGCGCTGGCGGGCGTCATGATGCAAGCCCTGCTGCGCAACCCGCTGGCCGATCCCTATGTTCTGGGGATCTCGGCCGGCGCGTCGGTCGGCGCCCTGTTCGCGCTGCTGATGATGAGCGCAGCAGTGGTGGTCGACGGCGCCGCGCTGGCGGGCGCGGTGGCGGTCTCGATGCTGCTCTACCTGCTGGCACGGCGCGACATGCGCGGCGGCGTGGCGGCCGAAGGCGGCGCGTCGACGCTGCTGCTGAGCGGGGTGATCCTGGCGTCGGCCTGCATGGCCCTGGTGACGCTGATGCTGTCGATCGCGCCGGAAGGCAGCCTGCGCAATATGGTGTTCTGGATGATCGGCGACCTGGCCGGCGCGCCGCTGCGGGTGCTGCCCTGGATCGTGCTGGGCGGCGCGCTGGCCTTCGCCCTCCGGAATGCCCGTGCGATGAACGTGCTGGCCCTGCATGCCGACACCGCGCGCACGCTCGGCATCGAAGTCGGCCGCCTGCGCAAGGGCTTGTTCTTCGTGTCCGGCGTGCTGACCGCCAGCGCGGTCACGAGTGCCGGCTCGATCGGCTTCGTCGGTCTGATCGTGCCGCATGCCTGCCGCTTCGCCTTCGGCCCGGACCACCGGGTGCTGATTCCCTCGGCCGTGCTGGCCGGCGGCAGCTTCCTGGTCCTGTGCGACACCCTGGCGCGCACCGCGGTCGCGCCGACCCAGCTGCCGGTGGGCGCGATCACGGCCCTGATCGGCGCACCGGTCTTCCTGTATCAACTGCACCAGTTGCGCAAATAAGATGATCGCTCATCAACTACTCAAGACGCAGGAACTGAGCCTGCAGATTGGCGGCCGTACGCTGGTGCGGGATCTCGACTGGACCGTGCAGGCGGGCGAATGCTGGAGCATCATCGGCCGCAACGGCGCCGGCAAGAGCACCCTGCTGCGCACCGTGGCCGGACTGCGCGGCGCCCACGAGGGGGCGGTGCAGCTCGACGGCAGGACGCTGGACGACTGGCCGCTCGAGGAACTGGCGCGCAAACGCGCCTATCTTGCCCAGTCGCGCACCGACGCCTTCGCCTACAGCGCGATCGACACCGTACTTTCTGCGCGCCACCCCTACCATGCGAACCGCTACTGGGAAGGCAGCGACGACCACCAGGCGGCGCTGCAGGCACTGGCCGCGATGGAGGTCGATCACCTGGCGGCGCGCGACGTGCGCACCCTGTCCGGCGGCGAGCGCCAGCGGGTTGCGATCGCCGCCCTGCTGGCCCAGGACACGCCGCTGCTGCTGCTGGACGAGCCGGCCAATGCGCTCGACCTGGCCCACCAGGTCAGCGTCATGGGCCTGCTGGCGCGCCTGTGCCGGCGCGAGCGCAAGACGGTCGTGATGATCGGCCACGATCTCAACCTGGCGCACGGCATTTCCACCCACGCCCTGCTGCTGCGTGGCGACGGCGGCTGGCTGGCCGGTCCGGTCGCGCAGGTGATGCAGCCGGCGCTGCTGGGCGACTACCTTGGCCACCCGATCGAGATGATCGAGCACGGCGGCCGCCGCATCTTCATTCCCCGCGAGGACTACCATGAACCACTCGACGCCTGAAGACACCGTCTCTGACGACACCGCGGCGCTGAACGAGCGCCACCGCCAGCGCATGGCGCGCAAGAAGGCCGTCATCGACGCAAAAATCGCGGCGGCCGACAAGAAGATCGGCATCATCATCGTCAATACCGGCAACGGCAAGGGCAAGAGCTCGAGCGCCTTCGGGATGGCGGTGCGCGCGCTGGGCCACGGCATGAAGGTCGGCGTGGTCCAGTTCATCAAGGGTGCGATGTCGACCGGCGAAGAACAGTTCCTGCGGCGCTTCCCCGATGAAGTCAGCTTCCATGCGATGGGCGAAGGCTATACCTGGGAAACCCAGAACCGCGAGCGCGACATCGCCAAGGCGGAAGAAGCCTGGGAACAGGCGAAGCGCTTCCTCACCGATCCGGACATCGGCCTGGTGGTGCTCGACGAGCTGAACATCGCCCTGAAGTACCGTTACCTGGACGTGCACACGGTGATCGCCGACCTGCTCGACCGCCCGGCCATGCAGCACGTGGTGGTAACCGGGCGGGCCGCGCCGCCCGAGCTGATCGAGGTGGCGGACACCGTCACCGAAATGAACGTGGTCAAGCACGCCTTCAAGGCGGGCATCGCGGCGCAAGCCGGAACGGAGTGGTGATGGCACATCCAGGCGCACGCATGCTGCTGGTGGCGGCGATGGCTTCCGGCCAGGGCAAGACCACCGTCACCGCCGCCCTCGCGCGCGGCCTGGTCCGCCAGGGCCAGCGGGTACGGGTATTCAAATGCGGTCCCGACTTCATCGACCCGATGCTGCTGGAGCGCGCCTGCGGCGCGACCGTGCACACGCTCGACCTGTGGATGGTCGGCCTGCAGGCGTGCCGGCGCAGCCTGGCGGAGGCCGCGCGCGATGCCGACGTGGTGCTGATCGAAGGCGTGATGGGCCTGTATGACGGCACCCCGTCCGCCGCCGACCTCGCGCGCGCCTTCGACATCCCGGTGCTGGCAGTGATCGACGCCTCCGCCATGGCGCAGACCGCCGGCGCCGTGGTGCGGGGCCTACGCGACTACGGTCCGGTGCAAATCGCAGGCGTGGTCGCGAACCGCGTGGCGAGCGAAGGCCACCGGCAGATGGTGGCGGACTCGCTGCGCGACATTCCCCTGCTGGCAAGCCTGCCCCGGCAGGCGCGCAAGCTGCCCGAGCGCCACCTCGGCCTGGTGCTGCCGGGAGAAGTCGACGACATCGACGCAATCCTGGACGAGCTGGCCGACCAGCTGCACCTGGACGCCCAGGCCTGGCAGGCCCTGACGCCGCGCCTGCCCGAGCACCTCGACCAGGACGAAGCGATCCCCCCGCTGCTGGCCGGGAAGACGGTGGCGATCGCGCGCGACGCCGCCTTCTGCTTCATCTACCCCGCCAACCTGGACGTGCTGCGGCGCCTGGGCGCCCGACTGTGCTTCTTTTCTCCGCTGGCCGACGAAGCGGTGCCGGCCGGCGCCGACGTGGTCTGGCTGCCGGGCGGGTATCCGGAACTGCATACCGAGGCGCTGTCCAGGGCGGCGCACTGGCGCGGCTCGATCCGCGCGGCGCACGCCGCCGGCCTGCCGATCCTGGCCGAATGCGGCGGCATGATGGCGGTCGCGGAATCCATCACCGACATCGAAGGCCGCAGCTGGCCCATGCCCGCCCTGCTGCCGGGCCGGGTCGTCATGCAGCAGCGCCTGGGCGGGCTCGGCTCGCAGGAAATGCCGACCCCGGCCGGCGAGCTGCGCGGCCACACCTTCCATTATTCGCAGCTGGACACCGGCCTGGCGCCGGTCGCCTACACGGTCAAGCATCCGTCCGGCGCCCAGGGCGAAGCGGTGTACCGGATCGGCTCCCTGACGGCGTCCTACTTCCACGGCTTCTTCGCCTCGAACCCGCTGGCCGCCGCCCGCCTGTTCACGAAGGAAGCGCCATGAGCCGCACCCTGGTCTTCGGCGGCGCCCGTTCCGGCAAGAGTCTTCTTGCCGAGCGGCTGGCGCGGGAGTCCGGCAAGGAGGTCGTGTATGTCGCAACCTCGCACGCCGGCGACGCCGAGATGGCGGCGCGCATCGCCCACCATCGTGAACGCCGGCCGGCCGAATGGCAGACGGTGGAGGAAGCGCGCGCGCTTGCCGCCACCCTGCGGCGCCTGTGCGTACCGGAGCGCATCGTGCTGGTCGACTGCCTGACCCTATGGCTCAGCAACCTGATGTTTTCGTCGCAGCGCGACTATCCGGAAGTCGGTGAGATCGTGCTGCCGCCCGTGTTTGCCTGGGAGCGCGCCGATCTGCTTGCATGGCTGGACGAACCGGCCCCTGGCGACGTCGTGTTCGTATCGAACGAAGTCGGCATGGGCATCGTGCCGGCGGGCGCGGTCTCGCGCACGTTCGTCGACGAAGCGGGCCGCCTGAACCAGGAAGTGGCGGCGCGCTGCGAGCGGGTGCTGTTCGTCGCCGCCGGCCTGCCGCTGGCCTTGAAGGGAGCACCGTGCTGAGCGGGCTGCCTCCGCTCACGCTCGCGCTGCTGCTGGCCGCCGGGATCGCCCTCGACCTGCTGCTGGGCGAGGCACGGCGCTGGCATCCGCTGGTCGGCTTCGGCGCGCTGGCGCAGCGGCTGGAGCGGCGCCTGAACGCCGGTGGCTGGCGCATCGCACGCGGCGCCGTCGGCTGGACACTGGCCGTGCTGCCGCTGACGGCGCTCGCAGCCTGGCTGTGCGCGATCGAGGGCGCTGGTGGCCTGGCGATGCACGCCGTGCTGCTCTACCTGTGCCTTGGGCTGCGCAGCCTGCGCGACCATGCCCTGCCCATCCATGCGGCCCTGGCGGCCAGCGAGCTGCCGCGTGCGCGCCGCCTGACTGCGCGCATTGTCAGCCGCGACACCGCGCAGGCGAGCGAGGCCGACCTGGCGAAATCCGGCGCCGAATCGCTGCTCGAAAACGGCAACGACGCCGTGTTCGGCACCCTGTTCTGCTTCCTGGTGGGTGGCGGCGCCGGCGCCCTGCTGTTCCGGCTGGCGAACACGCTGGATGCGATGTGGGGTTACCGGAATACGCGCTTCAATCTGTTCGGCCGCGTGGCCGCACGCATCGACGATGTGTTGAACTATGTGCCGGCGCGCTTGACCGCGCTGTCGTACGCGCTGCTGGCGCCCGGCGGCCGGCTGCGCGCGCTGCGCTGCTGGCGCGCACAGGCAAAGGCCTGGAGCAGCCCGAACGCAGGTCCGGTAATGGCCAGCGGCGCCGGCGCGCTCGGCATCAGCGTGGGCGGCGCCGCAAGCTATGCGGGCGAAGTCGAGCTGCGGCCGGTGCTGGGCTTCGGTCCCGCCGCCACTGCGGACGACATTCCGCGTGCCTGGCGCCTGGTGTTGCATACGACCCTGCTGTGGATGACCCTCGCCCTGTGCACCGGCGCAGCCCTGCAGCTGATCGGAGCCCGGCATGCTTGAACACGGCGGCAATCTGCGCGAGGCACAGCGGCGCTACGGCGGCATCGACTGGATCGACCTGTCGACCGGCCTGAATCCGATCGGCTATCCGGCGCCGCCCGTCCCGCCGGATGCCTGGCACCGGCTGCCGGAAGCGGATCCGGCGCTGCTTGACGCCGCCTGCAGCTATTATGGCGCGCCCGTGCTGCTGCCGGTCGCCGGCACCCAGGCCGCGATCCAGGCCTTGCCGCGCCTGCGGCCTGCCTCGCGGGTGACGGTGGCCGCGCCCTCGTACGCGGAGCACGCCCATCACTGGTCGCAGCATGGGCATGCGCTGCGCCAGGCCGGCTATTCGATGCTCGACGATGCGGTGGGCGGCAGCGACGTGGTCGTGGTCTGCAATCCGAACAACCCGACCGGGGAGACCGTCCCGCCCGCAAGCTTGCTGCGCTGGGCAGCCGAACTGGCTGCGCGCGGCGGCTGGCTGGTGGTTGACGAAGCCTTCTGCGACACGACGCCCGCACTCAGCCTGGCCGCGCACGCGGGCCGGCCGGGACTGATCGTGCTGCGCTCGGTCGGCAAGTTTTTTGGCCTGGCCGGCTTGCGGCTGGGCTTCGTCGCGGCCGAGACGGCGCTGCTGGCGGCGCTGGCCGACCTGCTCGGCCCCTGGGCCGTCAGCGGCCCGGCCCAACGCATTGCGCTGGCGGCGCTACGCGACCGGAACTGGCAGCGGCACACACAGGCACGGCTGGCACGCGACGGCGCACGGATGCGCAGCCTGCTCGCCGCCCACGGTATCCAGGCCGCGGGCACGCCGCTGTTTCACTGGTGGCCGGAGCGCCGGCCCGACGATTTTCACGAACACATGGCGCGCCGCGCGATCTGGGTGCGCCTGTTCCGCCAGGCGGCGCGCGGCATCCGCCTCGGCCTGCCGGTCTGCGAACGGGACTGGGACCGCATCGAATGCGCACTTCAAGAATGGACCAAGCGATGAAGACATCGACGACACTGATTTTTCTGGCCGCGCTGGCGGCAGCCCAGGCCCAAGCGGCCATCACGGTGAAGGACGACGACGGCAAGCTCGTCACCCTGCAGAAGCCGGCGCAGCGCGTGATTTCGCTGGCGCCGCACGTTACCGAAATGCTGTTCGCGGCCGGGGGCGGCAGCCACGTGGTCGGCGTCGTGGCCTACAGCGATTTCCCGGAAGCGGCACGCAAGATCCCGCAGATCGGCTCCAACCGCGAGGTCGACCTGGAGCGCATCATGGCGCTCAAGCCCGACCTGATCGTGGTCTGGCGCCATGGAAGTTCGGAGCGCCAGATCGACATGGTGCGCAAGCTCGGGGTGCCGCTGTTCCACAGCGAGCCGCAAGCGCTCGACGACATTCCCGAGGGCGTGGCCAGGCTCGGCCAGCTGATGGGCACCGAGCAGGTCGCCAATCCGGCCGCGGCCGATCTGCGCCGGCAGCTCGCCGGTCTGCGCAAGCGCTATGCGAGCCGTCCGACCGTGCGCGTCTTCTACCAGGTCTGGGACAAGCCGCTGTACACCCTGAACGGCAAGCACATCGTCAGCGACGCGCTGCGCATGTGCGGCGGCGAGAACATCTTCGCGAAGTTGCCGGTGACGGCGCCGGTGGTCAGCGTCGAGGGCGTCCTGCAGGAGAACCCCGAAGCGATCTTCGCGACAGCCGAGAAGAACTACGGCGGCGTCAGCATGTGGAAACCCTACGGCACGCTGCTGGCGGTGCGCAACGATAACCTGTTCACCATCGACGGCAACCTGGTCAACCGTTCGGGCCCGCGCATGATCGCAGGCGCAGCGACGCTGTGCGAGAAGCTGGAACTGGCGCGTGAGCATCGAACTGAGCATCGCACTGAGCGCGGCAGCAAATGACGCGCTTCCCGTACCAGACCCTGATGATCCAGGGGACCACGTCCGATGCCGGCAAGAGCACCGTGGTCGCCGCGCTGTGCCGGCTCTTGAAGCGCGCCGGCGTGAAGGTGGCGCCATTCAAGCCGCAGAACATGGCGCTCAACAGTGCGGTCACACAGGATGGCGGCGAGATCGGGCGCGCCCAGGCGCTGCAGGCGATTGCCGCCGGCGTCGAACCGCACACCGATTTCAATCCGGTCTTGTTGAAACCGTCGAGCGACACCGGCGCCCAGGTCGTCATCCACGGCCGCGTGCGCGCCGAAATGAACGCGCGCGACTATCACCAGTACAAGACGGTGGCGATGGGCGCGGTGCTGGAATCGCACGCGCGGCTGCGGGCCCAGTATGACGCGATCATCGTGGAAGGCGCCGGCAGCCCGGCCGAGATCAATCTGCGCGACCGCGACATCGCCAACATGGGCTTTGCCGAAGCGGTCGATTGCCCGGTCGTGCTGGTCGCCGACATCGACCGCGGCGGCGTGTTCGCACACATCGTCGGCACGCTCGCCTGCCTGTCGGAGAGCGAGCGCAATCGCATTGTCGGCTTCGTGATCAACCGCTTCCGCGGCGACTTCAAGCTGCTCGAACCCGGACTGGAATGGCTGGAGCGCGAAACCGGCAAGCCGGTGCTGGCGGTGCTGCCCTATCTGCACGGGCTGTATCTCGATGCGGAAGACGCCGTGCAGGCAGTCACGCGGCGCGACGGCAAATTCCGGGTAGTCGTGCCGAGCACGCCGCGGATGAGCAACCACACCGACTTCGATCCGCTGCGCGCGCATCCGGACCTCGACCTGCGCTTCGTGCGCGAAGGCGAAGCGATTCCGGGAGCCGACCTGATCGTCCTCCCCGGCAGCAAGAATACGCGGGCCGATCTGACCTGGTTGCAGCAGCAAGGGTGGCCGGACGCGATTGGCCGCCACCTGCGCTATGGCGGCAAAGTGATCGGCATCTGCGGCGGCTTCCAGATGCTGGGGCGCACCGTCGACGATCCGGAAGGTGTCGAGGGCGCGGCCGGGCGATCCGAGGCGCTCGGGCTGCTCGACATGGCGACCACGCTGACGCGGGAAAAGCGCCTGGCCCAGGTCAGCGGACACAGCGTGTTCGACCCCGCGTCCATCGGAGCAGCAGTAGGCGGCTACGAAATCCACATGGGCGTGTCGAGCGGAGCCGCGCTGGCCCGGCCGGCGTTCGAGATCGAAGGGCGCGGCGAAGGCGCGTGCTCGGAGGACGGCCAGATCCTCGGCAGCTATCTGCACGGGATGTTCGACAGTGCATCCGCCTGCGCTGCCCTGCTGCGCTGGGCGGGGCTGCACAGCCAACATGCCGTCAATGCAGCAGCCTTGCGCGAAGCGAGCCTGGACCGGATCGCGGATGCGAGCGTGCCGCTTCTCAATAGTCTAATTCTATCGACTCGCTAAAACTTATCGATTTTACCGATCAAATGAGAATCGATATCATTCACTGCATGGTAGAGAACGACAGGAGTTTTCCATGGCAGTGGTACGCAAAGGCAGTCAAGTCATCACCCACCTGGCGATCGGTTTCGCGATCGCCTACGCGGTAACGGGATCGATCGCCCTCGGTGGGTTGGCCGTGCTCGTCGAGCCGCTGCTGAATGTCTTGCTGGTGCCCTTTCATGAGCGCGCATGGCATCGCCGGCTGCGCGGCGTGAGCGGCCAGCGGCGTTATCTGATGCTTACGCTCGAAAAATTCAGCCTGGCGGCCATGCACATGGTCATTGCCTTTTGCGTCTTGTATTATGCGACCGGCTCGGTGGCGGTTGGCGGTTTGGCAGCGCTGCTCGAGCCGGTCTGCAATGTCGTGCTGATGCCACTGCATGATCGTGTGTGGGACAAGCTGCGATGTGGTCGCGGGCTACAGGCCGCATGACCGGTCTCAACATCTAAGCGCGCGAGTCCGGCGGTGCTGACGCCGCAATGCTAGGCTTTTCTCTTTCGTGCCAGCGGGAAAGCCGATGAAAGTGCATCTGTTTGGACTCGCGACGGCGCTGGCCTTCGGTCTGCATGCGCCCGCCTCGTCGGCAGCAGACAAGAAAGCGTGGATCACGATCGGTGACGCGGCGTTTCGCCAGGTACGCCAGCTTGTCCCGATATCGCCTCGGTCGAATCCCGCCAGCTCGCAGGCGGCGGAGAAAAAATCCACGCAGTCAGCGTCAGCGAAGCGGCACTCGAGACGGTCGCCGTCGCGATCCATCAAGGCCGGCAGCAATGCGGTGGCTTCGTTTTCCATAAGACGGAAGCGGAGGCACGAGCGGCGCTGCACGATAAGGCGGGGGCGCCATCTGCTTTTTCCCATGCCATCAACCAGCGCGAGCTGGTCGAGCCGGTGCTTGCGCAGATGAGCGACAAGAATATCGAGGCGACGATTCTCGCGCTGTCGGCCTTTCCCAATCGCTATTACAAAAGCCAATCGGGTGTCGACGCATCGAACTGGCTGGCGGCAAAATGGACCGGAATCGCTGCGGGACGGCCGAATATCACGGTCAAGCAGGTGACGCACGCCGGCTATCCGCAAGCGTCGGTCATGCTCAGCATTGCCGGCAGCGAGAAGCCGGATGAGAGCGTCGTTCTCGGTGCCCATCTGGACTCCATCCTGGTATCGAGGATGAGCGACACGGCCCAGGCGCCGGGCGCGGATGACGATGCTTCCGGCATCGCCAGCCTCACGGAAGCGCTGCGTTCCATGCTCGACCGCGGCTACCGGCCAAAACGCAACATCCATTTCATTGCCTACGCTGCGGAAGAAGTGGGCCTGCGGGGGTCGCAGGACATTGCGCGGACTTACAGGCAGGGGAAAGGCTCGGTGGTCGGCGTCCTGCAACTCGATATGACGAATTACAAGGGCGCAGCGAACGATATTTATCTGTTCACGGATTACACCGACAGCATGCAGAATGCCTTTCTCGTGCAACTGATTTCAAGCTATCTGCCCGACTTGAAACTCGGTTATGACAAGTGTGGTTATGCATGCTCGGACCATGCGAGCTGGCAAGCCCAAGGCTTTCCGACGTCGATGCCGTTCGAATCGAGCTTTGCGCGCGATAACCCTGCAATTCATACCGCGAAAGACACGTATGCCAACTCGGGCGGACAAGCCGCACACGCCCTGAAATTTGCCCGGCTGGCGGCCGCATATGCGATCGAAATGGGGAGCGATCAAGCGGTTTTAGAAAAGCAAAAAGCCCACTGAGTATCTACTCAGTGGGCTTTGCTTAATAATTAGCCTGACGATAACCTACTTTCACACTGGTTGCAGCACTATCATCGGCGCAAAGTCGTTTCACGGTCCTGTTCGGGATGGGAAGGGGTGGTACCGACTTGCTATGGTCATCAGGCATGACTTGTACGGGTTTCGTCGTCGTGTGGCGACGCTACCCTGAATCTGGAAGAAGTGTTTTATCTGTTGTCTCAACAAGCAGCTGTCAAAACCCGGCAAGGACTGCCAAGGTTATAGGGACAAGCCGTACGGGCAATTAGTATCGGTTAGCTTAATGCATTACTGCACTTCCACACCCGACCTATCAACGTCCTGGTCTCGAACGACCCTTCAAGGAGCTCAAGGCTCCGGGAAATCTCATCTCAAGGCGAGTTTCCCGCTTAGATGCTTTCAGCGGTTATCTCTTCCGAACTTAGCTACCCGGCAATGCCACTGGCGTGACAACCGGTACACCAGAGGTTCGTCCACTCCGGTCCTCTCGTACTAGGAGCAGCCCCCTTCAAATTTCCAACGCCCACGGCAGATAGGGACCAAACTGTCTCACGACGTTTTAAACCCAGCTCACGTACCACTTTAAATGGCGAACAGCCATACCCTTGGGACCGGCTACAGCCCCAGGATGTGATGAGCCGACATCGAGGTGCCAAACTCCCCCGTCGATATGAACTCTTGGGAGGAATCAGCCTGTTATCCCCAGAGTACCTTTTATCCGTTGAGCGATGGCCCTTCCATACAGAACCACCGGATCACTATGTCCTACTTTCGTACCTGCTCGACTTGTCGGTCTCGCAGTTAAGCACGCTTATGCCATTGCACTATTAGCACGATGTCCGACCGTACCTAGCGTACCTTCGAACTCCTCCGTTACACTTTAGGAGGAGACCGCCCCAGTCAAACTGCCTACCATGCACTGTCCCCGACCCGGATAACGGGCCAAGGTTAGAACCTCAAACAAACCAGGGTGGTATTTCAAGGATGGCTCCACGAGAACTGGCGTCCCCGCTTCAAAGCCTCCCACCTATCCTACACAGATTGGTTCAAAGTCCAATGCAAAGCTACAGTAAAGGTTCATGGGGTCTTTCCGTCTAGCCGCGGGTAGATTGCATCATCACAAACATTTCAACTTCGCTGAGTCTCGGGAGGAGACAGTGTGGCCATCGTTACGCCATTCGTGCAGGTCGGAACTTACCCGACAAGGAATTTCGCTACCTTAGGACCGTTATAGTTACGGCCGCCGTTTACTGGGACTTCAATCAAGAGCTTGCACCCCATCATTTAATCTTCCAGCACCGGGCAGGCGTCACACCCTATACGTCCACTTTCGTGTTTGCAGAGTGCTGTGTTTTTATTAAACAGTCGCAGCCACCAGTTTATTGCAACCCTTTCACCCTCATGGAGTAAACCAATCAAGCTACCGGGGCGTACCTTATCCCGAAGTTACGGTACCAATTTGCCGAGTTCCTTCTCCCGAGTTCTCTCAAGCGCCTTAGAATACTCATCTCGCCCACCTGTGTCGGTTTGCGGTACGGTCTCGTATGACTGAAGCTTAGAGGCTTTTCTTGGAACCACTTCCGATTGCTTCGCAGCATAAAGCCGCTCGTCCCAGTCCCTTGAATTCCGCGCCCGGATTTGCCTAAGCGCCTTCTATGAACCAGAAACTGCCTATTCCAACAGGCAGACAACCTTCCGCGATCCGTCCCCCCATCGCATCATACGACGGTGCAGGAATATTAACCTGCTTCCCATCAGCTACGCATCTCTGCCTCGCCTTAGGGGCCGACTCACCCTGCTCCGATGAACGTTGAACAGGAAACCTTGGGCTTTCGGCGAGGGGGCTTTTCACCCCCTTTATCGCTACTCATGTCAGCATTCGCACTTCTGATACCTCCAGCATCCTTTACAAGACACCTTCGCAGGCTTACAGAACGCTCTCCTACCATATAGATCAAGTGATAAATCACGAGAAATATATCCGCAGCTTCGGTGACTGGCTTAGCCCCGTTACATCTTCCGCGCAGGACGACTCGATCAGTGAGCTATTACGCTTTCTTTAAATGATGGCTGCTTCTAAGCCAACATCCTGACTGTTTTAGCCTTCCCACTTCGTTTTCCACTTAGCCAATCTTTGGGACCTTAGCTGGCGGTCTGGGTTGTTTCCCTCTTGACGCCGGACGTTAGCACCCGACGTCTGTCTCCCAAGCTCGCACTCACCGGTATTCGGAGTTTGCAATGGTTTGGTAAGTCGCAATGACCCCCTAGCCATAACAGTGCTCTACCCCCGGTGGTGATACTTGAGGCACTACCTAAATAGTTTTCGGAGAGAACCAGCTATTTCCAGGTTTGTTTAGCCTTTCACCCCTACCCACAGCTCATCCCCTAATTTTTCAACATTAGTGGGTTCGGACCTCCAGGGCGTGTTACCGCACCTTCATCCTGGCCATGGGTAGATCACCTGGTTTCGGGTCTACACCCAGCGACTGTCGCCCTGTTCGGACTCGATTTCTCTACGGCTCCCCGATCTGGTTAACCTCGCCACTGAATGTAAGTCGCTGACCCATTATACAAAAGGTACGCCGTCACCCCACGAAGAGGCTCCGACTGTTTGTATGCACACGGTTTCAGGATCTATTTCACTCCCCTCCCGGGGTTCTTTTCGCCTTTCCCTCACGGTACTGGTTCACTATCGGTCGATTACGAGTATTTAGCCTTGGAGGATGGTCCCCCCATCTTCAGACAGGATTTCTCGTGTCCCGCCCTACTTGTCGTACGCTTAGTACCACCGTTCGGATTTCGTGTACGGGGCTATCACCCGCTATGGCGCTTATTTCCAGAAGCTTCCACTATCCGATCGACTATCACGTACAAGGCTCATCCCATTTCGCTCGCCACTACTTTGGGAATCTCGGTTGATTTCTTTTCCTGCAGCTACTTAGATGTTTCAGTTCGCCGCGTTCGCTTCACACACCTATGTATTCAGTGAGTGATGACCCAAAGGGCCGGGTTTCCCCATTCGGAAATCTGCGGATCAAAGTGTGTTTGCTCACTCCCCGCAGCTTATCGCAAGCTACTACGTCCTTCATCGCCTGTAATCGCCAAGGCATCCACCATGTGCACTTATTCACTTGTCCCTATAACGTTGGCCTCTACATGAGTAATAGAGAACGTCATAGGCAAATGACAGCTTACTATGTTTGTTGATACAACAGATTACTACCCTAAGTGTTCAATACATCTTTCGATGCGTTGAACGCTTAAAGAAAACTTTACTTCTTCCAGATTGTTAAAGAACGAGAACTACACTTATCTAAGAGTCAGCTCTTACATAAATGCAGTACACAGAGAGTTTGGTGGAGGATGACGGGATCGAACCGACGACCCCCTGCTTGCAAAGCAGGTGCTCTCCCAGCTGAGCTAATCCCCCGACATACATCTAACGTGGTAGGGCTGGTTGGACTCGAACCAACGACCCCCGCGTTATCAACACGGTGCTCTAACCAGCTGAGCTACAGCCCCGAAAACTCTTCTCGTTTAACTTTTGAACAGTCGATAAGCGTAGGCGCTTGATGCTGAGCTTTCGCTCCAGTGCCACTCTAGAAAGGAGGTGATCCAGCCGCACCTTCCGATACGGCTACCTTGTTACGACTTCACCCCAGTCACGAATCCTACCGTGGTAAGCGCCCTCCTTGCGGTTAAGCTACCTACTTCTGGTAAAACCCGCTCCCATGGTGTGACGGGCGGTGTGTACAAGACCCGGGAACGTATTCACCGCGACATGCTGATCCGCGATTACTAGCGATTCCAACTTCACGCAGTCGAGTTGCAGACTGCGATCCGGACTACGATACACTTTCTGGGATTAGCTCCCCCTCGCGGGTTGGCGGCCCTCTGTATGTACCATTGTATGACGTGTGAAGCCCTACCCATAAGGGCCATGAGGACTTGACGTCATCCCCACCTTCCTCCGGTTTGTCACCGGCAGTCTCATTAGAGTGCTCAACTGAATGTAGCAACTAATGACAAGGGTTGCGCTCGTTGCGGGACTTAACCCAACATCTCACGACACGAGCTGACGACAGCCATGCAGCACCTGTGTTCAGGCTCCCTTTCGGGCACTCCTCGATCTCTCGAGGATTCCTGACATGTCAAGGGTAGGTAAGGTTTTTCGCGTTGCATCGAATTAATCCACATCATCCACCGCTTGTGCGGGTCCCCGTCAATTCCTTTGAGTTTTAATCTTGCGACCGTACTCCCCAGGCGGTCTACTTCACGCGTTAGCTGCGTTACCAAGTCAATTAAGACCCGACAACTAGTAGACATCGTTTAGGGCGTGGACTACCAGGGTATCTAATCCTGTTTGCTCCCCACGCTTTCGTGCATGAGCGTCAGTCTTGACCCAGGGGGCTGCCTTCGCCATCGGTGTTCCTCCACATCTCTACGCATTTCACTGCTACACGTGGAATTCTACCCCCCTCTGCCAGACTCCAGCCTTGCAGTCTCCAACGCAATTCCCAGGTTGAGCCCGGGGATTTCACGTCAGACTTACAAAACCGCCTGCGCACGCTTTACGCCCAGTAATTCCGATTAACGCTTGCACCCTACGTATTACCGCGGCTGCTGGCACGTAGTTAGCCGGTGCTTATTCTTCAGGTACCGTCATTAGCCGAGGATATTAGCCTCAACCGTTTCTTCCCTGACAAAAGAGCTTTACAACCCGAAGGCCTTCTTCACTCACGCGGCATTGCTGGATCAGGCTTGCGCCCATTGTCCAAAATTCCCCACTGCTGCCTCCCGTAGGAGTCTGGGCCGTGTCTCAGTCCCAGTGTGGCTGGTCGTCCTCTCAGACCAGCTACTGATCGTCGCCTTGGTGAGCCTTTACCTCACCAACTAGCTAATCAGACATCGGCCGCTCCAAAAGCATGAGGTCCGAAGATCCCCCACTTTCTTCCGTAGAACGTATGCGGTATTAGCGTAACTTTCGCTACGTTATCCCCCACTTCTGGGTACGTTCCGATGTATTACTCACCCGTTCGCCACTCGCCGCCAGGTTGCCCCGCGCTGCCGTTCGACTTGCATGTGTAAAGCATGCCGCCAGCGTTCAATCTGAGCCAGGATCAAACTCTTCAGTTTAATCTCTGTTTTGTCATCCGCTTTCGCAGACAACGTGTCGCTCACTCAAAATACTGACCGTTACTCATTGCTGAGCAACGTATTTCTTTTGTGTGAACATTTGATAATTTAAGCATTCAGCAACCACTGACGCGGCTGCTGGCACTTCATCAAACGCCCACACTTATCGACTGTTGATTGTTAAAGAACTGTGTTCGGTACTGCCTTGCTGCGTTTGCGAATCGTTGTGTTCGTCAGCAGCAGAGAAGCGAGATTATGCAGTGTTTCGTTTAATCCGTCAACTCATCCTTTTCCGCAGTGTGCACTCGATGTTGAAGCTTTTTGGTGCGCTGCAGAAGCAGGGACCGAACTATAGCAAATCGGAGCGAAGGCCCGCAAGGGGCGCGATCCAGAATTTGCGGCGCCGGCACAACAGGCAGTCAAAAGCCCGGGCTGGCTGCGCCAGCCCGGGCAAAGGCTCCGTCAGGCAGCCTCGATTACAGACCGTCGAAATTCGGCTTGCGCTTTTCCAGGAAGGCCGCCATGCCCTCTTTCTGCGCCGGCGTGCCGAAGCCCGCATGGAAGAAACGTCGCTCATAGCGCACACCTTCGGTCAGCGTGGTTTCGAAAGCGCGGTTGACCGAATCCTTGATCTGCATGGCGACCGATACCGGCATCGCGGCGATGGTATTCGCCACCGCCAGCGCCTCTTCCATTACCTTGTCGGCCGGGACCACGCGCGATACCAGACCGGTACGCTCGGCTTCGGCCGCATCGATCATGCGGCAGGTCAGCAGCATGTCCATCGCCTTCGACTTGCCGATCGCGCGCGGCAGGCGCTGCGTACCGCCCGCACCCGGGGTCACGCCGACCTTGATTTCCGGCTGGCCGAATTTGGCGCTGTCCGCCGCGATCAGGAAGTCGCACATCATCGCCAGCTCGCAGCCGCCGCCCAGCGCATAGCCGGCGACGACGCCGATCACCGGCTTGCGCACATTCAGGATGTGTTCCCAGTTGCGCCCGATGTAGTTGCCGGGATAGGTATCGGCATAGGTGTAGTTCGCCATGGCGGCGATGTCGGCGCCTGCGGCGAACACCTTCTCGCTGCCGGTCAGGATGATGACGTTGACGGCCGGGTCGGCGTCGAATTTGTACAGCGCGTCGCCCAACTCGTTCATCATATTGTCGTTCAGGGCATTCATCGCCTTCGGACGGTTCAGGCGGATCACGACTACCTTGCCGTGATTCTCGATCAGCAGATCAGAATATTCCATGGGGCACCCTAAAAATAAGAAAATGAGAAGATAAACCGCGATTGTAGCGCCAGCGGTGGCAAAAAAGGCAAGGATGCTTTGCTATCATTGCGCTGTGCCCCCGATCACCTTCCTACGCAAACTATCCAGCGATGTCCAGCTGCGCAATCCCGATTTCCGCCGCTTCTGGTTCAGCAGCATCCTGAGCAACTTCGGCGCCCAGATCACGCTGCTGGCCCTGCCCATCTGCGCGGCCCTGCTGCTGCATGCGAGCCCGGCCCAGATGGGGACGCTGGCGGCGGTCGGCTCCCTGCCCTTCCTCCTGTTCGGGCTGCCGGTCGGGGTCCTGCTCGACCGCAGCCGGCGCCTGCCCGTCATGCTGTGCAGCGATGCGATGGTGGCGCTCAGTCTTGCGAGTGTGCCGATCGCCTGGTGGCACGGCTGGCTGACGATCCACTGGCTGTACGCGGTCGAGTTCGTGCTCGGCACCGGCTATGTGGTGGGCGGCGGCGCCGAGCAGATCTTCGTGACCTTTCTGGTCGGCCGCGCTGGTCTGATCGATGCGCAATCGAAGTTCGCGGCGACGGAATCGGCCTCGCGCCTGCTCGGCCCCGGCCTGGCGGGCATGCTCGTGCAGGCGCTGGGCGCGCCCTTCGCCATCCTCTGCAATGTGGCGGGCTTCTCGGTGTCGATCTGGAACCTGCGCCGCATCCGCGCGCGCGAGCCGCAGCCGACGCCGCCGGAGTCGCACGTCTTGCGCGACATGCTGGCCGGCCTGGCCTTCGTGTGGCGCCAGCCGGTACTGCGCCTGCTGGCCTGGACCTCGGCCTGCTGGCACCTGCTGTTCTACGGCTATACGGCGCTGTATGTGCTGTTCGCTACCCGCGTACTCGGGATGTCGCCGGGGATGATGGGTTCGGCCCAGATGCTGGGCGGGGCCGGCGTGCTGGCCAGCTCGGTGCTGCTCAAGCCCTTGAGCCGCCGTTTCGGTTCCGGCGGCACGGTCGCGATCGGGCTGTGCGCGTCGAGCATCGGCTTCGTGCTGATGCCGGCCATCCCGCGCGAGCTGTTCGGCAGCAGCATCGCCAGCGCGGCCGCCTACGCGGTGGTGGTGTTCTGGCTGGACTGCGGCGCCACCCTGTTCTTCCTGCCCTACCTCGCCCTGCGCCAGCGCGTCACGCCGGACGCCCTGCTGGGCCGGATGACCTCGACGATGCGCTTCCTGACGGTGGCCGTGGCGCCGCTGGGCGCGGCCGGGGCCGGATTGCTGGCGGAACGGATCGGCGTGCGCGGCGGACTGACAGTGGTGGCGGGCGGCGCCCTGCTGCTGACGGCGGGCACCTTGTTCGGCACCCGTCTGCACCGCATCCGGGCCTAGCAGGCCGCTCCTTCAGCGCGACGCCTGTACCGTGACCGGCCTGGGCAACAGTACCCAGAGCTGGCCGCGCTGCTTCATGCGCCCGGCATTCTCGGCCGCCTGGCCGCCAAAGCCGAAGAAGAAGTCGGCGCGCACGGCGCCGCGGATAGCGCCGCCGGTGTCCTGCCCCATCACCAGGCGCTGCACCGGTACGTCGCTGGACGGCTCGGTGGTCGACAGGAAGATCGGCGCGCCCAGCGGCAGGAAGGATGGGTCGATCGCCACCGAACGGCTCGGCGTGAGCGGCACGCCCAGCGCGCCCTTCGGACCGACGCTCGGATCCGGCAGGCGCTCCTCGCGGAAGAAGATATAGCTCGGATTGACATTGAAGAGTTCCTGGCGGCGCTCCGGATGGGCGGCGATCCAGGCCTTGATGCCCTGGGCCGAGGCCTCGCCGGCCGTCAGCTCTCCCTGCTCGACCAGCCAGCGCCCGATCGCCTTGTAGGGATGGCCGTTCTGGTCGGCGTAGGCGATGCGCACCGTATCGCCGGAATCGTCGAGCTGCACCCGGCCCGACCCCTGCACCTCGAGGAAGAAGGCTTCGACCGGGTCGTTCACCCAGACCAGCTCCTTGCCGGGCAGGCGCGCACGTTCGATCTCGGCGCGGCTGCCGTAGGGGACCACGGTCTTGCCGACCAGGCGACCGCGCAGGCGCATGCCCTTCAGGTTCGGATAGACGCTGGCCAGGTCGACGGTGACGAGATCGTCCGGCACCTTGTACAGCGGGGTCTGGTAGTCGCCGCCGCGCGTGCGCGAACCGTGCAGCATCGGTTCGTAGTAGCCGGTAATCAGGCCGCTGTCGGCGCCGTCGGCAGCACGCACCAGGTTGGGCACGAAATACGTTTCGAAATACTGGCGGATTGCCGCGCCGTCGCCGGCGTCAACCAGCTTCGCGGTGGCGCAGGGCGTCTTCCAGTCCGGCTTTCTCGCCAGTGCCCGGCAGGAGGCCAGATAGGCCGGCCAGGCCTGGCGCAGGTCGTCCTGCTGCCAGCCCGGCAGCAGGTCGAAGCTGACCGGCGTGAACAGCGGAGCGGGCGGCAGCTGCGAAGGCGCCGACGGCGCGGGTGCGGCCGGCGGCGGCATTTTTACCGGCGGCTGGGGCTGCGGTTTCGGCTGCGGTTTCGGCTGCGGTTTCGGCTGGGGCGCCGGCTGAGGCGGCGCCGTGGTGCAGGCGGCCAGGAAGGCGGCGATGGAAACCAACCCGGCAAGGCTGCGGGCGGGTACACTTCGACGTGTCGAAAACATAAGGGGCAGTGTGATGTGGATACTGGTATTGGAAGCGGGAGCGGCGCTGTTCCTGCTGATCTTCATCGTCTGGTGGACGATGTTCTCCGGGCGCAAGTAATCAGCGCACGCGCCGAGGGCCCGTTCAGTGCAGGGCGCGCGGCAGCGACAGCACGAATTCGGGGATCGTCACTTCGAAGCGGTGGCCATCCTCGGCCACGAAGAAGTATTCGCCCATCATCGAGCCCTGGGCCGTTTCCAGCTGGGTGCCGCTGGTGTATTCGAATTCCTCGCCGGGCTTGAGCAGCGGCTGGTGGCCAACCACGCCCAGGCCGCGCACTTCCTGCGTCTTGCCGCTGGCATCGGTGATCACCCAGTGGCGCGAGATCAGCTGGGCCGGCACGTCGCCGGTATTCTTGATCGTGATCGTGTAGGTAAACACGTGCAATGTCCGCTCGGGTTTGGACTGCTCGGGCAGGTATTGCGTCCTGACATTGATCGCGAAATCGTAAACGGCCATGGCTTTCCTTTTTTCTAAGACGCCATCATACAACGCTGGCGAAAAGCGCGGCGTCGTACAATAGCGCTCTTTTAGAATTGCAGACTTGCAGACCGCCATGACCACCTACCGCATCGCTCCCAGCATCCTGTCCGCCGACTTTGCCCGCCTGGGCGAGGAAGTACGCAATGTCGTCGCCGCCGGCGCCGACATCATCCACTTCGACGTGATGGACAACCACTATGTCCCGAACCTGACCATCGGCCCGATGGTGTGCCAGGCCATCCGTCCGCACGTACAGGTGCCGATCGACGTCCACCTGATGGTCAAGCCGGTCGACCGCCTCATCCCCGACTTCGCGAAAGCCGGCGCCGACATCATCACCTTCCACCCGGAAGCGTCCGAGCACATCGACCGCACGCTGCAGCTGATCCGCGATAACGGCTGCAAGGCCGGCCTGGTGTTCAACCCGGGCACGCCCCTGCACTACCTCGACCATGTGATGGACAAGATCGACATCATCCTGATCATGTCGGTCAACCCGGGCTTCGGCGGTCAGTCCTTCATTCCGGAAGCGCTGAAGAAGGTCGCCCAGGCGCGCCGCCTGATCGACGAATCGGGCCGCGACATCATGCTGGAGGTCGACGGCGGCATCAAGGCCGACAACATCGCCGCGGTGGCTGCCGCCGGCGCCGACACCTTCGTGGCCGGTTCCGCCATCTTCGGCAAGCCTGACTACAAGGCCGTGATCGACGCCATGCGCGCCGAACTGGCCGGCGTCGAGGCGCAATAATGCGGGCGGGCGCTGCGGCAATCCAGGCCGCCATCATCGACCTCGACGGCACCATGCTGCATACGGTGCCGGATTTCGAACTGGCGCTGAACGGCATGCGCGCGGACTTCGGCCTCGCCCCGATCGACCAGGCCACCATCGAACCGATGGTCGGCAAGGGCTCGGAAAAGCTGATCCGCGACGTGCTGGCCCTGGATATGGACGCCGCCCGCATCGACGCCGTGTTCGAGCAGGCCATGGCCGCCTACCAGCGGCACTACCTGGCCATCAACGGCGAGCGCGCCACCCTGTTCCCCGACGTGATCGAAGGCCTGCGCGCGCTGAAGGAACTGGGCCTGCGCCTGGCCTGCGTCACCAACAAGCCGATCTCCTTTACGCTGCCCCTGCTGGAGAAGAAGGGCCTGGCGCCGTGGTTCGAGCTGGTCTACGGCGGCGATTCGCTGCCGAGGAAAAAGCCGGATCCGCTGCCGCTGCAGCAGGTCTGCCGCGACTTCGACCTGGCGCCGGCAAGCGTGGTGGCGATCGGCGATTCGAGCAACGACGCCGAGGCGGCGCGGGCCGCCGGTTGCTTTGTGCTGACAGTTCCATATGGTTATAACCACGGAATGCCTGTGCAAAGTATTAATTCCGATGGTATAGTTGATTCGCTGCTCGATGCAGCGAAGCTGATATCTGTTCACAACAGCACGTCAAACTAACTTATCTATACATGTTTTTCACCAAAAAACACACCGTCAACCAAACCGGCGCCCTTGAGGCCTGGCTGTGGCGACGCTGGCAATCCTGGGCTGACTAAACCCGATTGATTGCTGCCGGCGCACGCTCCTGCGTGCAGAAACGCCGGCAGGTTTTTTGAAGAAAACGCCGTCCGACCTCCCTCCCCTCGGCCGGCCCGGAGAAAAGCATGACCGAACTCGAATTCAAATCGCTCGCCACGCAAGGCTATAACCGTATCCCCCTGATCGCGGAAGCATTCGCCGATCTCGAAACCCCGCTCACGCTGTACCTGAAACTGGCGCAGAGCCAGGACGCCGGCAGGAACACCTTCCTGCTGGAGTCGGTGGTCGGCGGCGAGCGCTTCGGGCGCTATTCCTTCATCGGCCTGCCGGCCAGGACCATCCTGCGCGCGACGCAGGACGGCAACGGCATCACCGTCGAGAAGAACGGCGAGATCGTCGAAACCCACCAGGGCAATCCGCTGGAGTTCATCGAGCAGTACCAGCAGCGCTTCAAGGTCGCGCTGCGTCCGGGAATGCCGCGCTTCTGCGGCGGCCTGGCCGGCTACTTCGGCTACGACACCGTGCGCCACATCGAGAAGAAACTGGCCGGCAAGGCGCCGAAGGACGAGCTGGGCCTGCCGGACATCCAGCTGATGCAGACCGAAGAGCTGGCCGTGATCGACAACCTGTCGGGCAAGCTCTACCTGATCGTCTACGCCGACCCGTCCCAGCCGGAAGCCTATGCGCGGGCGAAGCAGCGCCTGAAGGACCTGCGCGTGATGCTGCGCCGGAGCGTCGACGCGCCGGTGACGTCGTCCTCGGTCCGTACCGAAGCGGTGCGCGACTTCGGCAAGGAGGAATACCTGAAGGCGGTGGCGGTGGCCAAGGAATACGTGATGGCTGGCGACCTGATGCAGGTGCAGATCGGCCAGCGCATCCGCAAGCCCTACGTGGATTCGCCGCTGTCGCTGTACCGCGCGCTGCGTTCGCTGAACCCGTCGCCGTACATGTACTACTACAACTTCGGCGACATGCAGATCGTCGGCTCCTCGCCGGAGATCCTGGTCCGCAACGAACAGAATCCCGAAGGCGGCCGCAAGGTCACGCTGCGCCCGATCGCCGGAACCCGCCCGCGCGGCTCGACGCCGGAACGCGACGCCGAACTGGCCCACGAGCTGCTGAACGACCCGAAGGAGGTCGCCGAGCACGTGATGCTGATCGACCTGGCGCGCAACGACATCGGCCGCATCGCCAAGACCGGCACGGTGAAGGTCACCGACCAGATGGTCATCGAAAAATACTCGCACGTGCAGCACATCGTCTCGAACGTCGAGGGCGAGCTGAAGGAAGGCATGTCGAACCTGGACGTGCTGCGCGCCACCTTCCCGGCCGGCACCCTGACCGGCGCGCCGAAGGTGCGGGCGATGGAAGTCATCGACGAACTCGAGCCCGTGAAGCGCGGCATCTACGGCGGCGCCTGCGGCTACCTGTCCTTCGGCGGCGAGATGGACGTGGCGATCGCGATCCGCACCGGCGTGATCAAGGACGGCAACCTGTACGTGCAGGCGGCGGCAGGCATCGTGGCCGATTCCATCCCCGAGATGGAATGGCTGGAAACGGAAAACAAGGCGCGCGCCGTGCTGCGCGCGGCCGAGCAAGTGCAAGACGGACTGGATGGGGAGATCTGACATGCTGCTCATGATCGACAACTACGACTCGTTCACCTACAACATCGTGCAGTACTTCGGTGAGCTGGGCGAGGATGTGCGCACCGTGCGCAACGACGAGATCTCGCTGGAACAGATCGCCGACATGAACCCGGACCGCATCTGCATCTCGCCGGGCCCCAAGAGCCCGAAGGATGCCGGCGTGTCGGTCGAGGTCCTCAAGACATTCAAGGGCAGGAAGCCGATCCTCGGCGTGTGCCTGGGTCACCAGGCGATCGGCGAAGCTTTTGGGGGCAAGATCATCCGAGCCAAGCAGGTCATGCACGGCAAGACCTCGAAGATCGCCCACACCGGCGAAGGCGTGTTCAAGGGCCTGCCGAGCCCCTTCACCGTGATCCGCTACCACTCGCTGGCGATCGAACGCGCCTCGCTGCCGGCCTGCCTGGAAGTGACGGCATGGACCGACGACGGCGAAATCATGGGCGTGCGCCACAAGGAATTCGACATCGAGGGCGTGCAGTTCCACCCCGAGTCGATCCTGTCCGAACACGGCCACGCGATGCTGAAGAACTTCCTGGAGCGCTGAACATGATCACCCCGCAAGAAGCGCTCCTGCGCTGTATCGAACACCGCGAAATCTTCCACGACGAGATGCTGCACCTGTTCCGGCAGATCATGTCGGGCGAGATTTCCCCGACCATGGTCGCGGCGATTACCGTCGGCCTGCGCGTGAAGAAGGAAACCATCGGCGAGATCACCGCCGCGGCCCAGGTCATGCGCGAGTTCTCGACCAAGGTGCCGATGGCCGACACCACCAATCTGCTCGACATCGTCGGCACCGGCGGCGACGGCGCGCACACCTTCAATATCTCGACGGCGTCCATGTTCGTGGCCGCCGCCGCGGGCGCGCGCGTGGCCAAGCACGGCGGGCGCAGCGTGTCCTCGTCGAGCGGCAGCGCCGACCTGATCGAATCGCTGGGGGCCGAGATCGACCTGAAGCCCGAGCAGATCGCCCAGTCGATCGCCCAGACCGGCATCGGCTTCATGTTCGCGCCGAACCACCATGCGGCGATGAAGAACGTGGCGCCGGTGCGCCGCGAACTCGGCGTGCGCAGCATCTTCAACATCCTCGGCCCGCTGACCAACCCGGCCGGCGCGCCGAACATCCTGATGGGCGTGTTCCACCCCGACCTGGTCGGCATCCAGGTGCGCGTGCTGCAGCGCCTCGGCGCCGAACACGCGGTGGTGGTCTGGGGCCGCGACAACATGGACGAGGTCTCGCTGGGCGCCGGCACCATGGTCGGTGAACTGGTCAATGGCGAGATCCGCGAATACGAGATCCACCCGGAAGACTTCGGCCTGCAGATGATCGCCAGTCGCAACCTGAAGGTGGCCGACGCCGCCGAGTCGAAGCTGCGCGTGCTGGAAGCGCTGCGCGGCGAGCCCGGTCCGGCGCACGACATCGTGGCGCTGAACGCCGGCACCGCACTGTATGCGGCGGGCGTTGCCGCCTCGATCGAGGAAGGCCTGCAGAAGGCGCGCGCCGCCATCGCCTCGGGCGCTGCGCTGGCCAAGCTCGACCAGTTCGTGAGCGTCACGCGCCAGCTGGGCGCGGCGAACTGAGATGCTGGGCATCCACGACCTGCCGGTGTTCGTGCTGTCGGGGCTGCTGCTCAACATCCTGCCCGGCCCCGATTCGCTGCTGATCATGACCCGCAGCGCCACCCAGGGCTGGCGCGCCGGCAGCGCCGCTGCAATCGGTATCGGCGCCGGCACCTGCGTGCACATCCTGGCCGCTGCGCTGGGCCTGTCCGCGGTGCTGGCGGCATCAAGCACCGCCTTCACGGCGGTCAAGCTGCTCGGCGCGGCTTACATCTTGTGGATGGCGGTCGGCCTGCTGCGCGCTAAAAAGCATGAAGAAACAGCGGTGAAAGCAGCACCTATGCTGCCGCGCCTGCCCTACCGGAAAATCTTCGCCCAGGGCTTCCTCACGAATGTGCTGAACCCGAAGGTGGCGCTGTTCTTCCTGGCTTTCGTGCCGCAATTCATCCATGCCGATGCGCCGCACAAGGCCCTGGCCTTCATCGTCCTCGGCTGCATTTTCAATCTCAACGGCATGCTGTGGTGTAACGCGCTGGCCCTGTTCACGGCCCGCGCGAGTGCGCGCATCAAGCTCGCGCCAGCGGTGTCGCTGTGGCTCAGTCGCGCCACCGGCAGCCTGTTCGTCTGGCTCGGCGTCAAACTGGCGCTGTCGAAGCAATCCTGAAAGTCCCATCATGTCCGACATCCTGAACAAGATCCTGGCGGTGAAAGCCGACGAAGTCGCCGCCGCCAAAAAGCACCGCGACCTGTACAGCCTGCGCCGCGAAGTCGAAGGCGACAGCGAACTGCGCAGCAATCTGCGCGGCTTCGAGTCCAGCCTGCGCCGCAGCATCGACGCGGGACGCGCCGGCGTGATCGCCGAAGTGAAAAAAGCCTCGCCGTCGAAGGGCGTGCTGCGTCCCGACTTCCAGCCGGCCGCCATCGCCGAAAGTTATGCCAGGGGCGGCGCCTCCTGCCTGTCGGTGCTGACCGACGCACAGTTCTTCCAGGGCGCCGCCGACTACCTGAAACAGGCGCGCGCCGCCTGCGAGCTGCCGGTGATCCGCAAGGATTTCATGGTCGACCTGTACCAGGTGTACGAGGCGCGCGCGATGGGCGCCGATGCGATCCTCTTGATCGTCTCGGCCCTGGACCACGGCCTGATGGCGGAACTGGAAGCCTGTGCCCAGGAACTCGGCATGGATGTGCTGGTCGAAGTACATGACGGCGACGAGTTGAACGCTGCGCTGCGCCTCAAGACGAGGCTGCTGGGCATCAACAACCGCAACCTGCGCAGCTTCGAGGTCACGCTCGACACCACCATCGGCCTGCTGCCGAACATTCCGGCGGAGCGCCTGGTGGTCACCGAGTCCGGTATCCTGGCGCCGGCCGACGTCAAGCGCATGCGCGACGCCAACGTGCATGCCTTCCTGGTGGGCGAGGCCTTCATGCGCGCGCCCGATCCTGGCACGGAACTGCAACGTTTATTTGACTAGATCATGAAAACGATCATCCGCACGAGCCTGGTTCCCACGTTAATCGTTCTGGCAGGCTTGAGCGGATGCTCGAGCGTGACGACGGTGGCAGGTACCGTCGGCTCTTCCATAGAACGGGTCGCCGAAAAGATCGCGCATCCCTTCTCCCCCGCCCCCGCATCGAAGCCCGCTCCCGCCGGCCTCGACGACTACAAGACCCAGGTCGCCCAACACGTGGTGCAGCACAATCCCGAACGGAACTACAACGGCAAGCTGCCGCCAATGCTGCCGGCCATCGTGGTCCTCGAGATCACGGTGGACCGCAACGGCCAGCTGGAGGATGTGGCAGTACAGCGCTCACGCGATCCGGACGCGTCGCGGATCGCGCTCGACTCGATGCGGCGCAGCACGCCGCTGCCGCCACCGCTGCAGCTGGCAAAGGCAGGCGGCAAACTGAAATTCTCGGAAACCTTCCTGTTCGCGGACAGCAAGCGCTACCAGCTGCGCAGCCTGGCCGGGCCGCAGACTCCCGACTGATTCAGCTCGCGCTGGGCCGCGCGATCGTCGCCGCCCGGCGCGCACCCGCAGGCGCCACGCCGATGCTGACGACCGGCGCCACGCAGCCCTGCAGGGTCACGTCGAAGCGCATCAGCTCATCGCGGCGGAAGGCATGCACTTCGACGGCATCGTCGACGCGGTAGCGCGCGAACAGCTGGTCCAGGTTGGACGGGTTGCCGTTCACGCGCAGGCCATCCACCGCGATCACGATGTCGCCCGCCGACAGTCCGGCCCGGTGGGCCGCGCCGCCTTCGTGCACCTGGGTCAGCCTGGCGCCCAGCGGGTCGCGGCCGACGCCGACGTTCAGCGACGGCTTGCTGTTCTTGCGTTCGTCAAGGACCTTGACGGCGAAAGGCGCATACAGCTTGGCCAGCGGGATGTCGTCGGTGCCGCGCACATGGCGTTCGAAGAGAGGTTTCAGGCGCAGGCCACTGACCTCGTCGAACAGCGCCTCCACGTCCTTTTCCGTCACGCCGCGTCCGCTGCCGGAAGCGCCGGCGTAGAAATCACGGCCGTAACGCTCCCATAGCGCGCGCATCACGTCGTCCAGCGACTTCGCGCCGCCGGTCTTGGCGCGGATCGTCAGGTCGAAGGCCAGGCCGACCAGCGAACCCTTGGTGTAGTAGCTGATGATGGCGTTCGGCGCATTTTCGTCCTGGCGGTAGTACTTGGTCCAGGCGTCGAAGCTGGATTCCGCGATGCTCTGCTTGGTGCGGCCGCTGCCACGCCAGACACTGCCGACGGTCTTGCCGAGCAGCTTGAAATAAGTCGCTTCGCTGATGATGCCGCTGCGGACCAGCATCAGGTCGTCGTAATAGCTGGTGAAGCCTTCGAACAGCCACAGCAGCGGCGTGTAAGCCTCGACCTGCAGGTCGTAGGGCGCGAACACGGCCGGCTTGATGCGCTTGACGTTCCAGGTGTGGAAATACTCGTGGCTGCACAGGCCCAGGAAGGTGACGTAGCCTTCGCTGCGTTCGGCGGTCTTGGGCGCGGCGGTGGTCGGCAGGTCGTTGCGCGAGCAGATCAGGGCCGTCGAGGCGCGGTGTTCGAGGCCGCCGTAGCCGTCGCCCACCGCCATGGTCAGGAAGACGTAGCGGTCCATCGGCGCTTTTTTCGTCGCCGGCTCGAAGAAGGCGATCTGGGTTTCGCAGATGGCCTTCAGGTCCTGCTGCAGGCGCTCCATGTCCAGGTTGGGCACGCGGCCGGTAACCACGATGTCGTGCTGGATGCCGTGCGCCTTGAAGGAAGCCAGCGCGAAATCGCCCATCTCCACCGGATGGTCGATCAGGTCGTCATAGTCGGCGGCGATGTAGGTGCCGAAGCCGTAGCGCTTGGCGCCCAGTTCGGGCAGCGAAGTCGCCACCCGCCAATCGGAGGCGGCAGCGTCGCCCGGGCGCTGGATGTCGACCTGGTGCGGGCTCGCATCCTGGCCGAGCACGCGCAGGAACACGCTGGTGCCGTTGAAGAAGCCGTGGGTCTGGTCCAGGTGGGCGGCGCGCACCGACAGGTCCCAGGCGTACACCTCGTAGTGCAGCGTCAGCGGGCCGGCCACCGGCGCGGCGCGCCAGCTGTGCTTGTCGAGCTTGACCAGCTCGACCGGCTGGCCGCCCGATTCGGCGCGGATGCGCACGATGTTGCGCGCGAACTCGCGGATCATGTAGCTGCCCGGGATCCAGGCCGGCAGCGAGAACGCCTGCCCTTCCGCACTCGGTGCGGCAACCGTCACGGTGACATTGAACAGGTGTCCCGCCAGGTCCTTCGGCACGATGGTGTACTGGACCGCGGCCTGCTTCTTCTGATTGGTTTTTTTCATGGGTGTGAACAATCGCTCTCTTATTCGCCGTAGTGTAATCGCATTCTTCGGCAAGAGGGAGTTCGAACCGCTTACAAATCGGTAAGCTTGTCAATATCCCGGAAGATGCCGGGATCATCGACCGGCAGCTCGGTGACGGGACAGGTTTGCAGCAGGCGGCGCGCGCCCTGGTCCCCGCTCAGCGCCAGCAGCGCCTCCAGGTGGACGCGTCCGAAACCGACCGGATTGCCGCGCCGGCCGCCCATCACGGGGGCGGCGATCGGGCTGCCGGCGGCCAGCGCATCGGCCAGTGCCGTCAAAGTCGGCGGGGCCACATAAGGCATGTCGCCCAGCGCCACCAGCCAGGCCGCAGGGTCGTAGGAGAGAGAATGGCGCAGCGCGTGCACCAGCGAAGCCGCCATCCCGCTGTCCGCATCCGGGCAGACGCTCACCTCGCAGCCGGCGGCGGCCAGCAGCGCATTGACGCCGCCATCATCGGGCGGCACCACGGCAATCACCCTGGGAAGCACGGCGAGCAGCTTGCGCGCGCTGGCGACGACCACCGGCTCGCCGCCGGCTTGCGCCAATGGCTGGAGCAGCTTGTTGCGCTGCCCCAGCGGATCGAAACGGCGTCCCCTGCCCGCGGCCAGCAAGATACCGACGACAGGGGCGTGCATACGCTTAGGCCGCGGCCAGGTCGAACGGCAGCTTGCGCAGGCGCTTGCCGGTCAGCTTGAACAGGGCGTTGGCGAAGGCCGGCGCCAGCGGCGGCAGGCCGGGTTCGCCCAGGCCGGTCGGCGGCTCGTTCGACGGCACGATGTGCACCTCGACCTGCGGCATGTCGTTCATGCGCGCGACCGTGTAGTCGCCGAAGTTCTGCTGCTCGACCACGCCATCCTTCAGCGTGATCGCGGCGCCCGGCAGCGTGGTGCCCAGCGCCATCAGCGCGGCGCCCTGGATCTGGGCCTCGATGCTGAGCGGGTTCACGGCCAGGTTGCAGTGCACGCCGGCGGTCGCCTTGTGCAGGCGCGGCGTGCCGTCCTTGATCGAGGCCTCGACCACGTAGGCGACCACGGTGTTGAAGGACTCGTGCACGGCCACGCCCCAGGCATGTCCCTTCGGCAGGGTCTTCTTGCCGTAGCCGGACTTCGCCACCGCCAGGTCCAGCGCCGCATGGTGGCGCGCATGCTTCTTGTCGATCAGCTTCTTGCGGTAGGCGACCGGGTCCGCGCCGGCCGCATGCGCGGCCTCGTCGATTAGCGTCTCCATCACGAAGGCGGTGTGGGTCGAGCCCACCGAGCGCCACCACAGCACCGGCACGTTGGCGCGGGCAGAGTGGGCCGACAGGTTCATCGGCACGGCATACGGTTCGCCCATGCCTTCGACCATGGTGCTGTCCACGCCGTCCTTGATCATGAAGCCTTCGAAAGGCGTGCCGGCGGCGATCGACTGTCCCACGATGACGTGGTCCCAGGCCAGGATATTGCCCTGGCCGTCCAGCTTGAGGTCGGCGCGGTGCACGTGCGAAGGACGGTAGTAACCGCCCTTGATGTCGTCTTCGCGGCTCCAGATCATCTTCACCGGGCCGGCGTGGCCGGCCGCCTTGTAGGCCTTGGCGATGTTGACCGCCTCGACCACGAAGTCCGAGGTCGGCACCGCGCGCCGGCCGAAGCCGCCGCCCGCCATCATCGTGTGCAGGGTCACCTGCTCCGGCTTCAGGCCGGCCGTTTTCGCGGCAGCGGCCTGGTCGCCGGTCTGGAACTGCGAGCCGACCCACAGCGTGCAGGAATCAGGCTTCAGGTCGACCGTGCAGTTGATCGGCTCCATCGGCGCGTGCGCCAGGTAGGGGAATTCATACACCGCCGAGATGGTCTTCGCGACGCTGCCCGGCGTGGCGCTGCCCGCCGTGCGCGCGACCGCACCCTTGGTCTTCGACAGCTCGGTGAATTCGGCCAGCTGGGCGGCGGAATCGAGCTTGCCGACGCCGCCGGTATCCCATTCGACCAGCAGCGCATTGCGGCCCTGCTTGGCCGGCCAGTAGCCTTCGGCGATCACGGCGATGCCGCGCCCGCCGCGGTCCACCGGGATCTCCAGCACGTCGATCACGCCGCGGATCGCCTTGGCTTTCGAGGCATCGAACTTCGCCACCCTGGCACCGAACACCGGCGGGTGGGCCACCACGGCGACGGCCAGCTTGCCGCCTTCCGGCTTGAAGTCGAGGCCGAACTGCTGGCGGCCGCTGGACTTGGCGCGCGCATCCAGGCGCTTCATCGGCTTGCCGATGTAGCGGAACTGCTTCGCATCCTTCAGGGTGACGGCATCCGGCACCGGCTGCTTCATCGCGGCGTCGGCCAGCTGGCCGAAGCTCGCCTTCTGGCCCGCCGGGCCATGGACGATGCCCTTGGCGGTGCGGCACTGGGCCGGGCTGACTTTCCACTGCTCGGCGGCGGCGGCCACCAGCATCGCGCGGGCGCGGGCGCCGATTTCGCGGTACTGGGTGAAGGAGTGGGCGATGGTGCCGGAGCCACCGGTGATCTGCATGCCGAAGGCCGGGTCTTTATAGGCGTCGGCGGCCGGCGCCAGCTCGGCGCGTATCTGGCTCCAGTCGGCATCCAGCTCGTCGGCGATGACCATCGGCAGCGAGGTATGCACGCCCTGGCCGAATTCGAGACGGTTGACGATCACGGTGACGGTGTTGTCCGGCGCCACGCGCAGGAAGGCGTTCGGCGCATAGACGGCCGGCTTACCGGCATCGGCGGCGCGCGCCAGGCGGCCGCCGCCAGGCAGGAAGAAGCCCAGCACCAGGCCGCCGGAAGCGGCCGCGCCGGCCTTCAGGAAGCCGCGGCGCGAATTGACGGTGAACGCAGCCGTCGCGGCGCCGGGCAGGCCCGCGTTCTTGAACCAGGTTGGTCGCATGTCGGCTCCTTACGCGATGGTCTTCGCGGCATCCTTGATGGCCGCGCGGATCCGTTGGTAGGTGCCGCAACGGCAGATGTTGCCGCTCATCGCGTTGTCGATGTCGGCGTCGGTCGGCGTCTTGTTCACGCGCAGCAGCGCGGTGGCGCTCATCACCTGGCCGCTCTGGCAGTAGCCGCACTGCGGCACGTCGTGCTTGACCCAGGCATCCTGCACGGCCTTGCCGACTTTATCGCTTTCCATCGCCTCGATGGTGGTGATCTTCTGGCCGGCGGCGGCGGAGATCGGCGTGATGCATGAGCGGATCGCTTCGCCGTTCAGGTGCACGGTGCAGGCGCCGCACAGGGCCGCGCCGCAGCCGAACTTGGTGCCGGTCATGTTGAGGTTGTCGCGCAGCGCCCAGAGGATGGGCGTGGAGGGATCGGCATCGACCTGCTGGTCGCGCCCGTTGATGTTCAGAGTGACCAAGTGAGTTTCCTTCGGTTTGGACGTGCTGCTGTTTTGTTTTTAAATACCAACGTAAAAGGGCTTCGGAAAACCGTAGCGAGCGGCGGCAGGTGTGGCCGAGAAGCGCAGCTGTACTTACGGTACAGCGAGCATCGCAGGCCGCACCTGCAACGCGCAGTAGGTTTGCCGAGGCCCCATCCACTATTGCTTGATCGATTCCAGCTTCTTCTCGAGCGTCGGCAGGTCGACCGCGCCCGGGATGCGGGTGCCGTCGGCGAAGAAGATCGCCGGCGTGCCCTGGATCTTCAGCTTCTGGCCCAGCGCCAGGATCTTGTCGTTCGGGGTCTCGCAGCTGGCCGGGGCCGCCGGTGCGGCCTTGCCGCCGATCATCCAGTCATCCCAGGCCTTGACGCGGTCGGCGGAGCACCAGATGTTCTTCGACTTCACGAAGGAATCGGGAGACAGGATGTTGTACATGAAGGTGTAGATGGTGACGTTGTTCAGATCCTTCAGCGCGGTCTGGCGCAGGCGCTTGCAGTAGCCGCAGTTCGGATCTTCGAACACGGCGATCACGCGCTTGCCGTCGCCCTTGACCTGCTTGATGGCGGAGTCGAAGGGCAGGTCCGAGAACTTGATCTTGTTGATGTCGTCGATGCGCTCGCGGGTCAGGTCGCGGGTGGTCTTGGCATCGTAGACGTGGCCGATGACCAGGTATTCGCCCTTCTTGTCGGTGTACAGGATGTCGCCGGCGACGCGCAGCTCGTACAGGCCACCGTAAGGCGTTTCCTTGATCGACTCGATCTTGGCCCCGCCCAGGCGCGGCTCGATGTTCTTCTTGATGGTCGCTTCGACCGAATTCTGCGCGCCGACGCAGGACGTGATCAGGCCGGTCGCCAGCAGGACGGCGAGTTTGGTCTTGCCCATGAATTCATTCCTTAAAAATTATTTGCCCACTTATTTGCCCATCGCGTGAGCGATCAGTCTGCGCTTTACCAGCGGCAACTTATTGAGCAAGTTTAATCCCAAATTCCGGATCACGCGCACAGGTTCAAGATTGGCGCCGAACAAACGTTCCAGCCCATCGGTGGCCAATTGCATGAGGAGCACGTCTTCCTTGCGGGTTCTAGCATAGCGCGCCAGCACGCGCTCGTCGCCGATGCCGTGCTGTGCTTCGCGGGCATTCACGACCCGCAGCAGGTCGACGATGTCGCCGAAGCCGAGGTTCATGCCGTGTCCGGCCAGCGGATGGACGGCGTGGGCGGCGTCGCCGATCAGGGCGACGTGCGGCGCGACGATCGCATGCGGACGCACCAGCGCCAGCGGGATCGCCTTGACCGCTTCCGGTTGCAGGGGCTTGAGCAGGCCCAGCTGCTCTTCCGAGTATTCGCCGAGGCGGATCGCCAGTTCGCCGAGCGACTCGTCCATGATGGTGTCGGCCAGGGTTTCCGGCGCCGACCATATCAGCGACACCTTGTTATCCGGCAGCGGCAGCAGCGCAATAATGCCTTCCTTGCAAGTGAACCACTGGCGGGCCACGTTGTGGTGCGGCTTTTCGCAGGAGAAATTGGCGACGATGGCGCGCTGGTGATAGGAGCGGTAGTCGATGCCGATATCGCACTGGCCGCGTACCCAGGAGTCGCGGCCGTCGGCGCCGAGCAGCAGCTGGGCTTCGATTGGTGCGCCCTCTTCCAGCTCGACCCTGGCGCCGAGCGGACTGCTGCTCAGCTTGCAGGCGCGGCCGGTGACGATGTCGACGTTCTGGGCGAAGCGCAGGGCCGCGTCCAGCGCGGTGTTCAGGTTGCTGTCCTCGACGATCCAGGCCAGGGTGCCGGTGTGGGCGCCGAAGGCATCTAAGCCCAGCTGGCCGCCCTGCTCGCCGTCGCCCTTGACGTCCATGGCGTCGACCGGGGCCACGCGCGCCATGTCGAGTGCGCCCCAGACCTTCAGCGAGGCCAGCAGCTTCTGCGCCGTATGGTTGAGCGCATACACGCGCACGTCCCAGGGCTTGTCGCCGCCGGACGACGAGGATGCGGACGCCTCTTCAGCACCCGGACGCGCGGGCGGCACCAGCAGGGTGACGCTGTGCCCGGCCTGGGAAAAGCCCAGGGCGGCGGTCTTGGCGATCGCGCCGTTGCCGACGATGCAGACGTCGCTGCGACGGGCATCGGTGCGATATTGTGCGGAGGAAGAGGTCTGTGTAGTCATGCGGACATTATATCCCTTTGCCTTGGGGCGGCTTTGCCGTGCCGTGCCGGGCTCGCGCTGCCGGGTTTGAAAAAATTGCCGCCCGGGACTTGCGGCCTTGAAAACCACTGGCTATAATCATGCCTCTCTTGGCCTGGTAGCTCAGTTGGTAGAGCAGAGGATTGAAAATCCTTGTGTCGGTGGTTCGATTCCGCCCCGGGCCACCAAGAATTCAGTAGTAAAACAAAACGCCACCTTCGGGTGGCGTTTTTGTTTTTCATAAGGATACTGCCATGACGACCTTTCCTCCCTGCCCCGCTTGCGGCTCCACGCTGACCTACGAAGACGGCTCGGGCAACTACGTCTGCCCGGAATGCGCGCATGAGTGGCCGGTCCGGGCCGAAGCCGCCGCCGCCGAAGCGGTCCGTGTATGGCGCGACGCGGCCGGCAATCTCCTGCAGGACGGCGACGCCGTCACCGTCATCAAGGACCTGAAACTGAAAGGCGGCGGCGGCGTGGTCAAGCAAGGAACCAAGGTCAAGAACATCCGCCTGGTCGACGGCGACCACGACATCGATTGCAAGATCGACGGCTTTGGCGCAATGAGCCTGAAGTCGGAATTTGTCCGGAAAAGCTGAGCTGAATTAAGGCTCCATCCCACCGCTTCCGGTTCAGGGCTTCGCCGCCGCCAGCGCCTGCGCGATCCAGCTGTCGAACAGCTGCTGGTGGTACTTGATCCAGCCTGCCGTATGGCGCGCGATATCGGCCTGCGTGTTTTCGCCCTTCCGCATGCGCTCGTTTTGCGCATTGATATCGGCAATCGGCAGGCGCATGACTTCAAACAGCTTCACGGCCGCCGGATTCTTGTCGGCCCAGGCGCGATTCACGACGATCCGCGTCGTATTGACGGCAAAACCGTAATCGCTGCCATCGTCGAGACGGGTATTGGCCTTCTGCGGATTCGACGAGAACGGCACCTGCAGCCAGACCACATCCTTGCCCGGCACCAGTACCCCGCTCACCCAGTAAGGCGTCCAGGTGTAATACAGAATGGGTTCGCCGCGCTGGTAGCGGCCGATGGTATCGGCAATCAGGGCGGAATAGCTGCCCTGCACATGCTTGACCGTCGGGCGCAGCTTGTAGGCGTCCATGTGGTTCTCGATCATCGCCTCGCAGCCCCAGCCCGGATTGCAACCGGTCAGGTCGGCCTTGCCATCGCCGTCATGGTCGAACAGCCGGGCCAGCGCCGGGTCGCGCAGCTGAGCGATATTCGTGATGTGGTACTTCTCGGCCGTCGCCTTGTCGACCAGGTAGCCTTGTGCGGCCGGGCCGGCGTATTCGCCCACGCGCAGCAGCTTGGCGTCGCCGCCGGCATTGTTGTAGTAGTCCCGGTGCAAAGGATCCCAGTGCACCGCAAGGAAGGTCGCGTCGCCGTTGGCGACGGCGATGTGCGCGGTCGGGTATTCGACTTCCTTGATCGGCTGCGGCTCGTAGCCCAGCTGTGCCAGGGCGCGGTCGACCAGCATGGTCTGGAATGTCTCCTCGGCGATCGGGCTTTGCAGCGCCTGCACCTTGATGCCCTTGCCGGGCAACCCGGCAGCCGGCGTTTGCGCCATCGCCAGGGTGGTGGTCAGGGCGAATGCGGCCAGCGCCAGGGCCGAAAACCATTGGAACCTGCGCTGTCTTTTATAGGTGGCCTTGAATTGTTCGATACGTTGCATGATGTCCTTTCTTGTCATTGCGCGGTCGCGGAGCGGGCAGGCGCGGCCGCGTCGTCGCGCGCCGCACCGCCGCGCACCAGGCGCAGGATGATGCCGGCCGGCCCCGTCTGGTACCAGTGACGCACGCCACGGCGCGGCTGCCCCATCGCCTGTGTCAGGCGGTCCAGCGTGATGGCCAGCAGCACGATACCGAGACCGCCCACGGTGGCCAGGCCCATATCCAGGCGCCCGATGCCGCGCAGCACCATCTGGCCCAGGCCGCCGACCGCGATCATCGAGGCGATCACCACCATCGAGAGCGACAGCATCAGCGACTGGTTAATGCCGGCCATGATCGAAGGCATGGCCAACGGAAACTGTACGCGGCTCAGCAGCTGCCAGGGCGAGGCGCCATAAGCGCGCGCCGCCTCGACCAGGTCGGGACGCACCTGCCGGATCCCCAGGTTCGTCAGGCGCACCAGCGGCGGCAGCGCGAAGATGATGGTGACGATCACGCCCGGCGCATTGCCGATACCGAACAGCATTACCACCGGCACCAGGTACACGAAGGCGGGCGTGGTCTGCATGGCGTCCAGCAGCGGCCGCAGGATGTTTTGCGCGCGGTCGCTATTGGCCAGGACGATCCCGAGGGGCAAGCCGATCGCCAGGCAGAAAGCCAGCGAGGTCAGCACCAGCGACAGGGTGATCATCGCTTCCGGCCACACGCCCAGCATCGACAGGAGCAGCAGCGCCAGCACGGTGCCGATCGCCAGCGTACGGCTGGTAAATTGCCAGGCCAGCAGGCCGATGATGACGATCACCGCCAGCGAGGGCATGGCCAGCAGCAGGTCGCTGACGCCATTCAGCGTCGCATCGATCGGCGCCCGCACGGCCTGGAAAAACGGACGACAATGCGCGACAACCCAGCCCAGGCCCCGGTTGATCGAGTCTTCCAGCGGCAGCGAACCATTGAATAGCTGCGTCAGGTGAAAGCCCGTGTCGTGCGCGGACGCGGCGACCGGATTCGCGGCGTCGAGCCAGGACGTGTCGGTCGGCGGCGTCGGCAGCCATGGGTTGACCTGGGCTGGCTTCGCGGCGATAGCGGTGCTGGAATTCATGCTTGTCCTTTCTGTGTTTGTGGCTCCGCAATGGGAGGCGTATCGCGGTCGAGGAACTTCAGCAAGGTGGTCTTGCTGATGGCGCCGCGGAAGCTGCCGTCGTTGCCCACGACGGGGACGGCGTACGGCAGTTGCGCCACCTGGCCGAACAGGCCGGCAACGGGCTCTTCCGCATTAATCGTCTGCACATCCGGTAGGTACGCATGCGCGAGGCCCAGCGGACCGGTATGGCCGTCGAGGGCGCCGCGCAGCGAATCGGCCGACACCACGCCGAGGAATTCGCGCCCGGGATTGACGACATAGGCATAGGCGCGATCCTGCTCTTCCAGCATCGACAGCGCCGCACGCGAACCGCGGGTCGGCGATTCCGACACCACGATCTGGCTCTTGCGGGCGATGTCGCCGGCCTTGAAGACGGCCGCGGCATCGACGCCGCGCACGAAGTTGCGCACGTAATCGTTGGCAGGCTTGCGCAGAATCGCTTCCGGCGTGCCCACTTGCACTACATGCCCATCTTTCATGATGGCGACCCGGTCGCCGATGCGCATGGCTTCATCGAGGTCATGCGAAATGAAGACGATGGTGCGGCGCTTGATCTGCTGCAGGCGCAGCAGCTCCGACTGCATTTCCGTGCGCATGATCGGGTCGAGTGCGGAAAACGCCTCGTCCATCAACAGGATCGATGGATCGCAGGCCAGCGCGCGGGCCAGTCCCACACGCTGCTGCATCCCGCCAGACAACTCGTCAGGATAACTGGCGCCATAGGCCGCGAGGCCGACCTGGTCCAGCGCCTGCCGGGCCAGCGCATGGCGCTCGGATTTGGGAATGCCGGCCAGCTCCATGCCAAACGCGGTGTTGTCGAGCACGGACACATGCGGCAGCAGCGCGAACGACTGGAACACCATGCTGATGTCCTTGCGGCGCAAGGCGCGCAACTGCGCGTCCGGCAGTGCATTGATGTCATTGCCGTCGATCATGATACGGCCGGCGGTGGGCTCGATCAGACGGTTCAGCATGCGCACCAGGGTCGACTTGCCCGAACCGGACAGGCCCATGATGACGAAGATCTCTCCCGCCTCGATGGTAAAGGTGGCGTCGAACACACCGATGGTACATTCGGTCCGGGCCAGGATTTCCTGCTTGCTGGCTCCCTGGTGGACCAGCGCCAGTGCCTCGTCGGGCCGGTCGCCATATACCTTGAAGACATGGTCGATGATGATTTGTTTTGCCACGTTGTGGTTCTCCTTCTGGTTGGCAAAGGCAATGCAACCCCGTAGCGACCGGCTTCAAGCGAAGCAAGGGCGCATCAGCGCAGGCAATCGACGAACAGGGACGAAGCACGCTTTTCCGGCGACAGGCAGCCGGCGCAGGGTGTCATTGGCGTGTCAAAAGAGGCTGGGCTCAGGACTTTCAAGCACGCAGGCGCCACGCACATGCATGGCGCCGGGATAGTTGACGAATAGCGTCAACCGACGACGGATATGGGCGCATGGCCCAGGAATGATTTCCCGCGAATTGCGAGGGAAACCTGTACTGCAGATATATATTTGAACCAATGTATTGCACGAATGATAGCGCAAATAAATATGAAAGTCCAGTGGTATTTTCGCTTTACTTGTGCTAATAAAAATTTGCCAACGCCGAGGCGTTGGCAAACGATGGCATTCATGCGTGCCTGCGGGCTGGTGCCGCGCGGCCTGCAATCAATGGAAGAACAGATAGATCAGTACCAGAACAATTGCCGGCACGCCCAGAATCCACGCCAGGAAATATTTGCCCATGATCGTGCTCCTTTAAAATGTTGTGCAATGAATACGGTTCCATGGTGGCTTGAGCACGCGTCGTTGTCCGTACGCTAATACACAATAGGCGCATACGGAACGGCGGAGGTTTTCGCACAGGACTACAATGGCCGCGCAGTTCACACCGATTCGCGTACTGAAACTTTCACTGGAGACGCCCATGAAATCAGTCAGCCTTGGTTCTGCAATCCTCCTTACCCTGTTCTCCCTGTCCGCGCACGCGGCCGATCCGCCGGTCAAGAAAATGAACGGCATGCTGGTCGACTCGAAAGGGATGACGGTCTATACCTTCGACAAGGACACCGCCAACAGCGGCAAGAGCGCCTGTACCGGCGGCTGCGCGGAAAACTGGCCGGCCGTGCATGCCGACAGCGGCGAAATGTCCGCCCCCTACTCGACCATCACCCGCGACGACGGCAGCAAGCAGCTCGCCTACAACGGCAAACCGCTATACACCTTCGCCAAGGACAAGAAGCCGGGCGACAAGCACGGCGACAAGGTGAAGGACATGTGGCACGTCGTGACCGACTAGCGCTCCTGCTGGTCGTGCTCGGCGTGGCCGCTGCCCAGCCCCATGCCGAGCCCCATTCCCATGCCGCCGCCGGCAGCAGCCCCGCCGCCGCCACCTCCCTTACCGCCGCCACCACCGCCCTCGCCCTTGCCGCGGGCGCCGCTGCCCTGGGTGCGGGTCGGTCCCTGCAGCGGAATCGCGACATCCCGTGGCATCGGCGCCAGGTCGAGGGCTTCGCGGATGAAGTCGCGCAGCGAGACGACCAGCTCGGCCGTGTGAATCGGGCGGCCGGCCGCCATGTCGCGCGCGGCCTGGCCGGCCAGCCGGCAGTGCTCTTCGGTGCCCAGCAGCAGGATGTCGGCCAGCGCCGCCTCGACCGCATCGCGGATGCGCCGCGCGCGGTCGGAACCGGGCGGCGTGGGCAGGTCGCGCAGATGGGTCGGGTCGACCGTCAGCTCGCCAGTGAAGGAGCCGCCCAGCGTTTTATAGGCCGCGATCAGGGTCCGCAGCCGCTCGTTGATCTGGCGGTTCATGCGCTCGCGGCGCTGCTGGATCGTCTGCATCATCAGCACGCGGATGCCGACGCCGACCAGGGTGACGACGGCGAGCGAGAGGAAGGTCGTCAGGACCGCATGAAGGGAACTGAAATCCATGGCGCGCATCATTTCCCCGCCAGCTCGCGCATCCTGCGCCGGAGCTCGCGCTCGCGCCGGTTTTCCTCGGCCCAGTCGATCTGCATCGCGCGCCACAACGCGAGCACCATCAGCACGATCACCAGGGTCAGCGGCAAGGCGAACACGATGGTCGCGGTCTGCACCGCCTGCAGGCCGCCGGCCAGCAGCAGGCTGATCGCGATGCCGGCCACCAGCGCGCCCCAGATGATCTTGACGCGGGCCGGCGGATTCGGATTGCCGCCGGTGCTCATCATGCCCAGCACCAGCACCGCCGAGTCGCCGGAGGTGACGAAGAACACCAGCACCAGCAGGGTGGCGACGGCCGACATCACGAGGCCGAAAGGCAGTGCGGCGAACATGGCGAACAGGCCGGTGGCGACGTCGTTCTTGACCGCCGCGGCGATCGGCACGTGCTGCCAGATCTGCATCGTCAGCGCGCTGCCGCCGAAGATCGAGAACCAAAGGAAGGCCACCAGCGACGGCGCCAGCACGGTGCCGATGATGAATTCACGGATCGTGCGCCCGCGCGAGACGCGCGCGATGAACAGGCCCACGAACGGCGACCACGAAATCCACCAGGCCCAGTAGAAAATGGTCCAGGTGCCGACCCAGTTGCTGTCCCGGAAAGGCGTGGCGTGCAGGCTCATGCGCACGAAATCGCTCAGGTAATTGCCCAGCGTATTGGTCAGGGTGTCGATGATCGCCACCGTCGGCCCCAGCAGGAACACGGCCAGCGCCAGTAGCGCCGCGAGCACCATGTTGAAGTTCGACAGCAGCTTGACGCCCTTTTCGACCCCGCTCACCGCCGACAGGATGAACAGGGTGGTGGTGATGACGATGATCGTGACCTGCCAGGTCTTGCTGACCTCGATACCGAACACGGCTTGCAGACCGCTGTTGATCTGCAGCGCGCCCATGCCCAGCGAGGCGGCGACGCCGAAGGCGGTGGCCACCACCGCCAGGCCGTTGAACAGTCCGGACAGCGAGGCCACCTGCCGCCAGGGCAGGCTGCCGGTCACCGTGCTGATCAGGGCGTCGCCATTGCGGCGGTACTGGAAGAAGGCGATCGCCAGCGCCACGACGCCGTACACCGCCCACGGATGCAGGCCCCAGTGGAAGAAGACGTAGCGCATCGCCGCATTCGCCGCTTCCGGCGTGCCGGACTGGATGCCGGGCGGCGCCGTCATGTAGTGGGAGACCGGCTCGCCCACGCCCCAGAACACCAGGCCGATGCCCATGCCGGCCGCGAACAGCATCGAAAACCAGCTGAGGCCCGAGAATTCCGGCTCCTCGTCCTCGCCGCCCAGCTTCAGGTCGCCATAGCGGCTGAAGGCCACGAAGGCGGCGAACACCACCAGTCCGAGCACGGCCCACAGGTAGAGCCAGCCGAAGTCGCGGGTGAGCAAGGCCAGCACGTCATCGAGGACGGTCGCCATGTTCTTCGGCGCGAAGATCCCCCACAGGACCACGAGCAGGATGAACCCTGCCGATAAAATCATTTGCATCGAAACTCCTTTTGCCAGCCCGAGCATCGATTATATTTTTGCAAACATATATTCGTCGCACCGATCGCTGGCGCCAGGGCTAACGCACCACCTGCAGCTTGACCTGCTTGCCCTCGCGATAGGTGTACAGCGTCAGCGCCGCATTGTGCAGGTCGCCGTTCGGGTCGAAGGCAATGTCGCCGGTCACGCCGTGGTACTTGATCTTCGCCAGCGCCGGCAGGAAGGTGGCCGGGTTGGTCGAATTGGCCTGCTGCATGGCTTGGGCAAAGACCATCGTCGCGTCGTAGGCATACGGCGCATAGGTCTGCAGCGGCATCTTGTAGCGCTGGCGGTAGCGTTCGGCGAAGGCGCTGGCCGCCGCCTCTTCCGCGGCGCTGCCGACGCCGCCGGCCACCACGCAGATCACCTTGTCGCTGCCGAGCGCGTCGCCGGCCAGTTGCGGCAGCTTTTCCGAGCACACGCCGTCGCCGGACACCAGTTTCGCCCCGATGCCGAGCGCCTTCATCTGCTTGAGCATGGGACCGGCCACCGCATCCATGCCGCCGTAGAAGATCACGTCGGGCTGGTGCGCGCGGATCTGGGTCAGGATCGCGTTGAAGTCGGTCGCCTTGTCGTTGGTGAACTGGCGGCTGACCAGCTGGGCGCCGCCCACCGCCTTCACGCCTTTCGTGAATTCGTCGGCCAGGCCCTGGCCGAAGGCGGTGCGGTCGTCGATCACCGCGATCTTCTTCGCCTTCAGGGTCTTGATGGCATAGCTGGCCAGCGTGCGTCCCACCAGGCTGTCGCTGGCCACCACGCGGAAGGCCGTCTTGTAGCCCTGGCGGGTGTACAGCGGCGTGGTCGCGGCCGGCGAGATCTGCGGAATGCCGGCGCTGTTGTAGATCTTCGAGGCCGGCACCGTGGTGCCCGAATTCAGGTGGCCGACCACCGCCACCACGCCATTGTCGACCAGTTTCTGCGCCGCCGCCGTGCCCATCTTCGGATCGGCGCCGTCGTCCTCGGCCTGCAGCACGAAATGGATCTTCCTGCCGCCGATGGCGAGGGCTTTCGCGTTCAGGTCGTCGATCGCCATGCGCGCCCCGTTCTCGATATCCTTGCCCTGGTGGGCGCCGGTGCCGGACAGCGGCGACACGCTGCCGATTTTTACGTCAAGCTGGGACTGGGCCTGCACCGCGGGCGCGGCCAGGATGAGGGCGAACAGGGAATACATCGTCGGGCGCATGGCTTTCCTTTCAATCGATGACACATTGTAATGAAGATGCGCAAGAAATCCGATTTGCCCGTGAAGCTGTGCGCCCACTGCGCCCTGCCCTTCAGCTGGCGCAAGAAGTGGGAACGGGACTGGGACCAGGTGAAATATTGTTCGGAGCGCTGCCGCCGCGCCGCCAGATCTGCGGGCGCAAGCTGAAGTGGCCAGACTGGCTCTACAATATTGCCAACCCGATATTGGAGAGACAGCCATGCTATTGCCCCGCATTCCCTGCCGTTTGAAGTTCGCCATGAGCGCCGCCCTGGCGCTGGGCGCCGTGGCGGCGCCGGCTTCGGCGGCCACCACCATCCTGTTCGTCGGCAACAGTTTCACCTACGGCGATCCGGCCGGCGCCGCGCCGCTGGTGCGCGAATACCGTCCCGACACCGTTACCGACCTGAACGGCAGCCATCTCGGCGGCGTCCCGGCCCTGTTCAAGGCCTTCACGCTGCAGGCGGGGCTGGACTATGAGGTGAGCCTGGAGACCGCGCCCGGCAAGGGCCTGGACTGGCACTACGACAACAAGCTCGCCACCATCGCCAAACCCTTCGACAAAGTGGTGCTGCAGAGCTACAGCACGCTGGACGGCGCCCATCCCGGCGATCCGGCCACGCTGGTCAAGTATTCCGGCCTGCTGGCCCGCGCCTTCCACGACTGCAACCCGGAGGTCGACGTGCGCCTGGACGCGACCTGGTCGCGCGCCGACCAGACCTATAAACCGGGCGGCGCCTGGTACGGCCAGCCGATCACCCAGATGGCCATGGACGTGCGCGCCGGCTACGACAAGGCCAGGCTGGCGTCGGGCCTGATCAATGGCGTGATCCCGGTCGGCCAGGCCTGGAACCGGGCGATCGCCAACGGCCTGGCGGACGACAATCCCTACGACGGCAAGCTCATCGGCATCAACCTGTGGGCGCCGGATGCCTACCACGCCAGCGTGTACGGCTACTACCTCGAGGCGCTGACCATCTTCGGCAGCGTCACCGGCCGCGATCCGCGCTCGCTGGGCGGCGGCGAGTATGTGGCGAAGGAACTGGGCATCGGCACCGCGACGGCCGCCGCGCTGCAGCGGGTGGCGGCGGAACAGCTGACGGAGCAATGAGGGATTTGTGACGCGCCGTCACGAATCGGCGGCCGGCGCCGCGAAGTAGGCCATGTCGCGTTCGATGGCCGGCGGCAGCGCTTCCTTCAGCAGGTCGATCCAGGCGCGCGTCTTCGCATCCACGAAGCGGCCGGACGGCAGCAGCGCGAAGATGCCGATTTCCGGCGAGCGCCAGCCGGGCAGGATCTGCACCAGCTTTCCACTGCGCAGGTCGTCGACCACGCTGTAGGCGGGCAGCAGGACGATGCCCATGCCGCTCAGCGCGCCGTCCAGCAGCACCTCGGTGGTATTCCCGACCAGCGGTCCTTGCGGGTCGAGGGTCGCGCGTTCCGTACCGCGGTCGAGCTGCCAACTGGAAGTGAAGGAGGAATTCACCAGGCGCAGGCAGGTGTGCCGGCCCAGGTCGTTCGGATGCTGGGGCGTGCCGCGCCGCTCCAGGTAGTCCGGCGCCGCGCACAGCACCGAGAACATGCGGCCCAGCTTCAGCGCCACCAGGGCGGAATCGGGCAGGTACTGCGCCAGGTAGATGCTGACGTCGATGCCTTCCGCCAGCAGGTCGGGCGGGCTCTGCGACGAGCTGTATTCGACGGTCACGCGGGAATTGGCCGCGCAATAGGCGGACACCAGGGGCGTCACGTAGCGGTTGCCGAAGGCGGTCATGCTGGTCACGCGCAGGCGGCCCGACGGCTCGCTCGCACCGCCGCCGACCTCGCCTTCCGCCTGGGCCACCATGTCGAGGATGGTCTTGCAGTGGGCGGCGTAGCGCTCTCCTGCTTCGGTCGCGGCGATGCGCCGGGTGCTACGGTGCAGCAGTTTGGCCTGCAGGCGGTCTTCCAGCAGGGTCACCAGGCGCGAGACTTGCGCCTTGGACATGCCGAGGTGTTCGGCGGCGGCCGTGAAGCTGCCGCCATCCATCACATGCACGAACGCGTTCATGGCATGCAGCAGTCCGTAATCGAGATCCTTGCGCATAGCCATTCATGTTACCCGAGCGGCTGCCCTAAGGTCGCGTCTTAGTTGGTCTGGTACAGCGGGTTGTCCGACACGTAGGCGGTGACCGGATGGTTCAGCAGGCCTTTCGGCGCGATCAGTGCCAGGTCAAAAGGAACGACGTGGGCGCTGCCGTTCTGGAAGCTCCAGCTGAAGGATTGGTCGCCGACGACGAAGCGGACGGTGGTGCCGCCGGTGACGTTGACATGGCGGGTCGCATCGGTGATGACGATGACCTGGTCGACCGGGGCCTGGGCCGGCGCCGCATTGCCGCGGAAGTCGGCCGGCTGGACGACGGCCAGGGCGGCGCTGCCGGCGCTGGCGAGGGTGACGGCGGTGAGGACGGAGAGAAGCAGCTTGGTGTTCATGATGGTTTCCATTTCGATGTGCACGGCGCCGCCACGGCGCCGTGCGTTGTTCTGGTGTGCCACCTGGCGACGGTGGCACGTCAGTCGCTTTGTTGTGGGCGTTTTGCTGACAAGCAAATGGTAATTGCCAGCATCGAAAGGAAAAATAGGGGTGGAAGGGATTGTTTGTTACGCATCACGTAACAATCGATCCAAATGCGTCGTCCCCGCGCAGGCGGGGATCCGGAGTTGCATATGTACTGTCGTACTGTCAGATCAAACAGAGCGTGCGTTCCCGCCTGCGCGGGAACGACGGACTGATCAGTCTTACCAGAAAATCACCCGCTCCTCGGGCGCCAGGTACATCTTGTCTCCCGGCTTCACATCGAAGGCCTCATAAAAGCCCGGATGGTTGCGCAGGCTGCCGTTGACGCGAAATTCGGATGGCGAGTGCGGGTCCGATTTCACTTGCGCGATCAGGGCGGCGTCGCGCGCCTTGCCGCGGCGGGCCTGGGCCAGGCCCATGAAGATGCGCTGCTCCGCGGTGTAGCCGTCGATGACCGGGGCCGGCTTGCCCTTCAGCGAGATCCGGTAGGCGCGGCTGGCCATGATGGCGCCGGCGTTGTCGGCGATGTTCTCGCCCAGCGTCAGCTCGCCGTTCAGGTGGTAGCCCTCGACCGGGCTGTAGCCGGCGTACTGCGCGACCAGCACCTTGCCCTTGGCGGCGAATTTCTCGCCGTCTTCCCTGGTCCACCAGTTGCGCAGGTTGCCGTCGCCGTCGTACTGCGCGCCCTGGTCGTCGAAGGCATGGCTGATCTCGTGGCCGATCGAGATGCCGACCGCGCCGTAGTTGATCGCCGGTTCGGCGTCCGCATCGTACAGCGGCGACTGCAGGCGCGCGGCCGGGAACACGACTTCGTTCTTTTCCGGGCTGTAGTAGGCGTTCACGGTCTGCGGGGTCATTTCCCACTCGCCGCGGTCGACCGGCTTGCCGAGCTTGTTGATATCGAAATCGTGGGCGAAGCCGCGCGAACGCATCACATTGCCGACCAGGTCGTCACGCTTGACCGCCAGCGCGGCGTAATCGCGCCATTTGTCCGGATAGCCGACCTTCACGGAGATCTTCGCCAGCTTGGCCTGCGCCTGCTTCTTGGTGGCATCGGTCATCCAGTCCAGGGTATCGATGCGCTCCTTGTAGGCCAGCAGGAAGTTGTGGACCATCTCCTCGACCTGCTGCTTGCGCTCGGCCGGGAAGTAGTTCTGCACGTAGACCTTGCCGACCACTTCGCCCAGGTCGCGGTTGATCTCGGCGATCGCGCGCTTCTGCAGCGGACGGTTGACCTTGGCGCCGGTCAGCACGGTGCCGCGGAAGGCGAAGCTCTCGTCGACGAAAGGCTGCGACAGGTAAGGCGCGTAGGCACTGATCAGGCGGAAGGCGAAGTAGGACTTCCAGGTCTCGACCGGCGTCGCGGCGATGATCTTGTCGAGGCCCTGCAGATACGAGGGCTGGCTGACGATCACCTCGTTCGCCTTGCCAGCCACGCCGCAGTCCTTCAGGTAGGCGGCCCAGTCGAAGCCCGGCGCCAGCCTGGCCAGGTCGGCGAGCTTCATCTTGTTGTAGCCCTTGACCGGGTCGCGGTTCTCGACGGCGCTCCATTGCGCCTTCGCGATCGCGGTTTCCAGCGCCACGATGGCCTTCGCCTCGCGCGCCGCGTCCTGGTGGCCGGCCAGGGCCAGCATCTTCTCGACGTGGGCCTGGTACTTGGCGCGGGTGTCGGCCAGCCTGGCTTCGTCCTGCAGGTAGAAGTCGCGGTTGGGCATGCCGAGGCCGGACTGCGAGATGTCGACGATATAGCGGGTCGAATCCCTGTTGTCCTGGTGGACGCCCATGCTCACGGGCGAGCCGGCGCCGAGGCGCTCGAAGCGGGCGGCCAGCACGGCCAGCGCCTTCTTGTCCTTCAGCGCGTCGATGCGCGCCAGTTCCGCCTTCAGGGGCGCGAGGCCGAGCGCGTTGCGGCGCGCCTCGTCCATGTAGCTGGCGTAGAAGTCGCCCATCTTCTGGGTGTCGGAACCCGCTTTCGCATTCCTGTCCTGCGAGGCCTGCTCGATCAGGGTACGGATCTGGGTTTCGACCTTGTCCTGGGCGACGTTGAAGGCGCCCCAGCTGGAGCGGTCGTTGGGAATGTCGACGTCCTTCAGCCACTTGCCTTGCGAGTAGCGGAAGAAATCGTCCTGCGGGCGTACCGCGGCGTCCAGGGCGCCGGTGTCGACGCCGGAGCGGGCATGCGCTGCCGCCTGACCCGGGGCTGCGGAAGGTGCGTCTGCCGCCGGGTTGGCGGCAGGTGCGCCGGCGTGGGCAAGGCCGGCGAACAGGCCCGCGATCAGGGCGCTGCACAGGGTACGCTTCATTGTTTTGTCTCCATGGGTGAATCGGGGGTTGCCGATCCTAATTTAAACTTCGCCCTGTGCCAAGGTTTCTTCGATGCATATGAGCGCCCATACAGTGCCCGGCCGGCTTGATTCCGCGGCTGCCGGCCCCATGTCAGGTAAAGATCTTTCCTGCCCCTTCCATGCCCCCATTTCCCCGTCTGCTGACCGCCGCCTGCGCCGCGGCCCTGTGCGTGCCCGCTGCCCGCGCGCATGACGGCGACCAGCTCGCCGCCCTGATCAACGCCTACCGCGCCGCGCCCGGCGCCTGCGCGGGCCGCGCCGCCGCGCCGGCCGCGCCGCTGGCCGCCGAGCCGGCGCTGTCCTCGGTGCGGATCGGCGCCGGCACCTTCCTGGAATCGGCGCTCAAGCAGGCCGGCTATGCCACCGCCCAGGCCGAGGCGATCACGGTGACGGGACCCGAGGACGCGGCGGCGGCGCTGGCCGTGCTGCGCGAGCACTACTGCGGCAAGCTGCTGAGCGGCGACTTCTCGGTGGTCGGCACGGCGCACCGCGGCAAGGAGTGGCAGGTCGTGCTCGCCCGGCCGCTGGTCCTCCCCGCCCTGCCCGACCCGTCGGCGTTCGGCCAGGAGCTGCTGGCCCTGGTCAACGCGGCGCGCGCTACCCCGCGCAGCTGCGGCGTGCAAGCCTTCGGCGCGGCCCCTCCCCTGACCTGGAACGAGATCCTGGCGCGCGCCGCCCTCGGCCACAGCCGGGACATGGCGATGAAGCGCTATTTCAAGCACAAGGAACCGGGCGGCAGCGATCCGTCCACCCGCGCGACGCAAGCCGGCTACCGCTGGCGCCAGATCAGCGAGAACATCGCCTCCGGCCAGCGCACGGTGGCGGAAGTCGTGGCCGGCTGGCTGGACAGCCCGGGCCACTGCGCCAACATCATGAATCCGGCGGTCACCGAAATGGGCGCGGCGTATGCCGTCAATCCGGCCAGCGAGAACCGTACGCTGTACTGGACCCAGATGTTCGGCCGCCCGCTTTGAAGCGCCCGGAAAACGCGATTACCTTAATCTATCGTGCTTATCGAGAAGATAAATAGCGCGCTATCTAATTGTGCGCTATTATTCATCCCATCGATGCACACGAAACACTCACCAACGAAAGGGTAACGCAATGACCACCAAGCTCGACAAAGTCCTGTACACCGCCAAGGCGCACACCATCGGCGGCCGCGAAGGCCGCTCCGTCTCCAGCGACAAGCTGCTGGACGTGCGCCTGGCGCCGCCGAAGGAAATGGGCGGCAAGGGCGATGCGACCAACCCGGAACAGCTGTTCGCCGCCGGCTATTCGGCCTGCTTCATGGGCGCGATGAAATTCGTCGCCGGCCAGAAGAAGCTGACCGTGCCGGCCGATGCGGCCGTCGACGCCAGCGTCTCGATCGGCCCGATCCCCGCCGGCTTCGGCCTGGCCGTGGAACTGGCGGTCAGCCTGCCGGGCATGGACCGCGCCGCCGCCCAGGAACTGGTCGAAGCCGCCCACGGCGTCTGCCCCTACTCGAACGCGACCCGCGGCAATATCGACGTCACGCTGACGGTCATGTAAGCCTGTTCGCAGGGCACATGAAAAAGGCGGCAACCGCAGGGTTGTCGCCTTTTTCATCATCAAAACGCCGCCTACACCAGCGAGGCCGGCGGCTTGACCACTCACACCGGCACGGCTGCCTCCGGGAACGGCACCCGCTCCACCGCCCGCACCAGGGCGTCGTAGCAGGCCGGATCGAGCGCCGTTCCCACGGTTTTGCCCATCATTTCCAGGGCCTGCGGAATCGGGATCGCGCCGCGGTAAGGCCGCGAGGCCGTGATCGCGTCGAAGATGTCGGCGGTGGTGATGATGCGCGTCTCGATACGGATCTCGGCCGCCGCCAGCCCGCGCGGATAACCGCTGCCGTCCAGGCGCTCGTGATGGGCGCCGGCGATGGCCGCCAGCTCGCGGAAGGCGCCGATCCGTCCCAGGATCGTTTCCGTGAACGCGGCATGCTGCCTGACGGCGTCCCACTCGGCGCGGTCGAGCGCACCCGCCTTGTCCAGCACGCTGTTGCTGACACCCAGCTTGCCGACGTCGTGCAGCAGCGCACCGCGCTTGAGCCAGCGCCGGCGTTCCGGCCCCAGGCCCAGCGCCTCCCCGATCATGTCCGTGTACAGCGCCACTCGCGTGCTGTGGCCGCTGGTGTACGGGCTCTTGGCATCGACCACCTGGCCGAAGGCGGTGGCGATGTCGTCCAGGTAGTCGTCGTCCAGCGCATGCTGGCGCCCCGCCCCGGCCGGCTGCAGCGCCGTGACCGCCTCGTCGACCCTGTCCCCGGCCAGCGTGGCCCAGAAGGCGTCCGCTTGCGCCACCTGTTCGAAAGCCTGCACCAGGGCCGGGTCGAACCACTGTCCCGAGCGCGCGCGCGCCTCTTTCAGCGCGCCCTCGCGCCCGCTCTCGGCATGGAACACGTCGATCACCTGCGCCAGCAGGGCGATGCGCGAGTACAGCGGGATCGCCTCGCCCGCCAGCCGCGCCGGCTTGCCATTGCCATTGAAATGTTCGTCCAGCGAATAAATACCGTCCGCCACACCCTCCGGGAAGCGCAGCAGGCGCGCGATCTCGGCGCCGCGCTGGCAGCGGGTGGCGACCAGCTCGCGCGCGATTTCCGGACCGTCGCGCAGGATCGTCATCACGCTGCGGAAGCGCTCGGCCAGCCCGGCCTTCAGCCCGGTGTGCTTCAGCACGAAGCCAAGCACTTGCGGCAGGCTGTCGCCGACCGTCTTGTAGTCGCGCTTGAAGTTCAGGTCGTCCGTCAGGTAGAGCTCGCAGATGCGCGCGGCGTTGCTGCTGCAGCCCAGGTCCTTCAGCAGCAAGGTGTAGTAAAGCTCCCACAACTGGTCCTCGGACATGCCGGCCTGACGGCCGATGTGCATGCCGATCCAGCACGCGCGCACGCAGTGGCCAGCCGGCTGGCCTTCCGTGATGTCGAGGGCGTAGCTGAGAGATGCGATCAATTCCGACAGTTTCAGCTCTGCGGCGGGGAGAAATTCGGCTTTCATGATGGGAGACTGAATTGCGTCAGGAGAAAAATTTGATGATTTAAGGAAATAGAGTACGCCAATGCCGATGCAGCTCTACATTTGTTTTTTCTATGAATCAAATAGAAATAGATAGTTTGTGCAAATCGCCCAGCTGGCTTACCATCGTTTCACATTAACCGATTCTATTGATTTCAAATAATCGATAGATATAACGAGAAACGAGAACCTCGCCATGACGATCCTCACCACCGCCTCCGGCATTCCCGTCGCCGACAACCAGAACTCGATCACCGCGGGCCCGCGCGGTCCGGTCCTGCTGCAGGACTTCCACCTGATCGAAAAGCTCCAGCACTTCAACCGCGAGCGCATTCCCGAGCGCGTCGTGCACGCGAAAGGCTCGGGCGCCTACGGCAGCTTCACCGTCACCCACGACATCACGCGGTACACGACAGCGAAGCTGTTCAGCGAAATCGGCAAGCGCACCGAGACCTTCCTGCGCTTCTCGACCGTCGGCGGCGAAAAGGGTTCGGCCGACACCGAGCGCGATCCGCGCGGCTTCGCGCTGCGCTTCTATACCGAGGACGGCAACTGGGACCTGGTCGGCAACAACACCCCGACCTTCTTCCTGAAGGACGGCATCAAGTTCCCCGACTTCATCCACACCCAGAAACGCGATCCGCAGACCAATCTGAAGTCCGCGCAGAACATGTGGGACTTCTGGAGCAAGGCGCCGGAAAGCCTGCATCAGGTGACGATCCTGTTCTCGGGCCGCGGCACCCCGGACGGCTACCGCCACATGGACGGCTTCGGCAGCCATACCTACAGCCTGATCGACGACGAAGGCCGGCGCGTGTGGGTCAAGTGGCACTTCAAGACCCTGCAGGGCATCAAGAACCTGAGTGCGCCCGAGGCCGTGCGCCTGGCCGGCGCCGACCCGGACTATGCCCAGCGCGACCTGTTCAATGCGATCGCCAACGGTGACTATCCGCGCTGGAGCGTGGAGATCCAGGTGATGGACGACGAACAGCGCGCCGCCTGGGAAGCCCGTACCGGCTGGGACGCGTTCGATTTGACCAAGGTATGGCCGCAGGGCGACTTCCCGCGCATCAAGGTCGGCATCCTGGAACTGAACCGCAACCCGGACAACTACCACCTCGATGTCGAGCAGGCCGCGCTGTCGCCCTCGAACATCGTGCCCGGCATGGGCTACAGCCCGGACAAGATGCTGCAGGCGCGCCTGTTCGCCTACCACGACGCCCAGCTCTACCGGGTCGGCACCAACCACCAGCACCTGCCGGTGAACCGTCCGCGCTGCCCCTTCCACAACCAGCAGCGCGACGGCGCGATGGCGATCGCCAACGGCGGCGCAAGCGCCAACTACGATCCCGTGCGTGCGGATACCCCGGCGGCCGGCGGCTTCGGCCACGGCGACGCCGGCTGGCCGCTCGAAGGCGCGGCCGGCCGCTACGACACCCGCGCCACCGACGACCACTACAGCCAGGCCGGCAACCTGTTCCGCCTGCTCGGCGAGGACGGCCGGCGCGAGCTGATCCAGAACATCGCCGGCTCGCTGGGCCAGGCCGACGCCGTGACCCAGGACCGCCAGATCGGGCACTTCCTGCGCGCCGATCCGGCGTATGGGCATGGGGTGGCGGAGGCGATTTACCGGCTGTCTGACGGCGGCAAAAACTCACACAATCTCACCTAACTATCTAATTTGAAAGAAATTTCTGGACCATATTGACGAGCTGGGCGATAGTGATGTTTTATAAAAATCATAACTATCCATGACCACGCTCGGAACGATGTCGGGCAGTGCGGCGGACCTGGCGGATACCACCGCACCGGTCCTTGTCGCTTTCCCAGAATACGGCCAGCCGGCCGATGGTGACCTCGTCTTTACCTTCAGCGAAGACATCCAGGCCGGCGGCGGATTGCTGACGCTCACCGATCAGGAGCACGGCCAGGTCGTGTTCAGCGCCAGCGCCACCGATCCAGGCATCCGCATCGCCGGCAACACGCTGACCCTGCACCTGGCGCAGCCGCTGAGCTATGCGACGACTTACAACGTGAAACTGGAGACGGGCGTGGTCAAGGACCTGGCCGGCAATCCCTTCACCGCGAATGCGTCGCCCTACTATTTCCAGTCCGGCCTCAGCCCCGTGGCCCTCGACCTGCACGGGACCGACGGTGCCGACACCCTGCACGGCAGCGACCTGGCCGATACGCTGTCGGGCGGCGCCGGCAACGATGTCCTCTACGGCCATGGCGGCAACGACCTGCTGAACGGCGGCGATGAGCCGGCGTCGTTCGAAGCGAACGATGTCCTCGATGGAGGCGCCGGCAACGACACGCTGAACGGCGGCAGCGGCATCGACAGGCTGCTGGGTGGCGACGGCGACGACCAGCTCTTCGGCGGCCTGCATGACGACAGCCTCGGCGGCGGCGCGGGCAACGACTTCCTCGACGGCGGCGCCGGCAATGACTGGCTGGCCGATTTCTCCGGCACCAACCTCCTGCTCGGCGGCGACGGCAACGATACGCTGCAGTCCACCGATTTCTTCGACGATATCTCGGCAGGCAGCGGCACCCTGGACGGCGGCGCCGGCAATGACTGGCTGTACGGCACCAACGACGCCAACTACATCGGCGGCACGGGCGACGACACCATCGACCTCCAGATCCGCTCCTCCGGCGCGCCTGACTCGAGCGTCAGCGGCGGCGCAGGAAACGACCGCATCACCCTGCTCTACCGCGCGGGTACGACCGGCCACGTGCACATCGCCGGCGGCGACGGCGCCGACACCTACGTGCTTCTCCGGCATGTCGGCTGGCCCGATACGGACACCCCGATCGACGTGAGCGATTTCCAGCCCGGCGCCGGCGGCGACCTGATCGACCTGACGTACCTGCTGGGCGAGTCCTACCGCGGCAACCCCTTCGGCAACGGCGACCTGCGCCTGCTTGCCGGCGATGGCGAAGCGCTGCTGCAGTCGCGCATCTCGTCCGCCGACGGCGCTTACCTGACCGTCCTGCACCTCGCGGGACTGACGCCGGGGCAGCTCACCAGCGCCAACTTCGTCGGCGCCTTCGACCCCGCAGGGTCGTCGATCGGCATGATGCTCACCGGCACCGGCCTGGCCGACAATCTGAGCGGCATGCTGGGCGACGACACCATCAGCGGCCTGGGCGGCGACGATACACTGTCAGGCGGCGCCGGCAATGACCTGCTCGACGGCGGCGACGGCCAGGACCAGCTGTGGGGCGGCGACGGCAACGACAGCCTGGCCGGCGGCAAGGGCGACGACCGGCTATTCGATAGTGCCGGCAATAACCTGCTGGATGGCGGGGACGGCAACGATACGCTTACCGTCTCTTCCTCCGGCAACAACCTGCTGCGCGGCGGTGCCGGCAACGATGTCCTGCAGGGCGGGGCTGGCAACGACACCCTCGACGGCGGCATCGGCAACGACCTGATCACGGTCGTGGACGGCGGCCGCGGCCAGCCCGTGCACATCGTGCAGGTGCTCGGCGGCGACGGCAACGACCTGCTGGTGTTCCAGCACGGCTCGGACGAGGTCAGGGCCAGCGGCGGCGCCGGCGCCGATACCTTCCGGCTGCAGAACGCTCCGGACGGCCACGCCAAGGACCTCACGATCAGCGATTTCTCCGCCGCCGGCGGCGACCGCCTCGACCTGCAGGCCCTGTTGCCAGCCAGCCTGAGCGGCAATCCCTTCGGCGCCCTCGGCTACCTGAAGGCCGAGCAGGCCGGCGCCGACACCCGCATCTACTATGACCCCGACGGCGCCGCCGGCAATGCCGCCAGTCCGACTTTGCTGGTCACGCTCGGCGGCGTCAGCCTCGCGTCCCTGCCGGCCACCGCCATCATCGGCGGCTACGACCCTTCCGGCACCAGCAAGGGCCTGGTGCTGACCGGCGGGGCCGGCGACGACACCCTGAGCGGCAACGGCCTCGACGACACCATCAGCGGCGGCAGCGGCGGCGCCGACCTGCTGCGCGGCGGCCCGGGCGACGACTGGCTGGACGGCGGCGACGAGCAGACCTTCTACGGCGACACCCTGTGGGGCGGCCTCGGCAACGACATGCTGAAAGGCGGCGCCGGCAGGGACTACCTGAGCGGCGAAGAAGGAAACGACACGCTCGACGGCGGCGCCGGCGACGACACCCTGTCCGGCGGCGCCGGCAACGATGTCCTCGACGGCGGCGACGGCAACGATTTCCTCCTCGACAGCGAAGGCAGCAATATCCTGCGCGGCGGCGCCGGCAACGACAGCATCAATGCCAGCCAGTTCGCGAACCCGTATGTCAGGACCAGCACGACGGTCGACGGCGGTGCGGGCGACGACCTGATCAGCGTCGGCCTCGGCGACAGCACCGTGACCGGCGGTATCGGCAACGACAATATCACCGCCGAACTGGGTTACGACGGCGCCTACAAATTCGACCTCGACGGCGGCGCCGGCAACGATACGATCACGCTGCGCCTGCACGGCCTCAGCACCGACAACATCGTCCTCGCCAGCGGCGGCGCGGGCGTGGATACCTTCCGTTTCGAGCGCGTCTACGCGGCGCCGGCCGGTGTGCTGACGATCCGCGATTTCCAGGCGGGACCGGGCGGCGACATCCTCGACGTGCTGTCGATGATGAAGAACCTCCCCGAAACCAACCCCTTCGGCCCGGACACCCGGCTGCGCCTGGTCCAGAGCGGCAGCGACACCCTGCTCGACCTGGACGACGACGGACCGGCCGGCGCGGGCGGCTTCGTGACGATCGCCGTGCTGAAGGGCGTATCGGCAAAAGACCTGACGCTCGATAACTTCCCGCTCGGCATCCGGCCGGATGGCTCGTCCACCGGCTTCCATTTGATCGGCACCGACTACCGGGACACGCTCACCGGCGGCATGCTCGACGACACCATCGAAGGCGGCGCCGGCGACGACTACATCCACAGCGGCCTCGGCCATAACATCCTCGAAGGCAATGCCGGCAACGACATCCTCATCGGAGAAAGCGGCCACGACACCCTGTCCGGCGGCGACGGCTACGACAACCTGAATGCACAAGCGGGCGCCAACCTCCTCCTCGGCGGCGCCGGCAACGATGTCCTGGCCGCCGGCATCGGCCAGAATACGCTGGACGGCGGCGACGGCGACGACGTCCTGGATGCCGATGGCGAATCGACCCTGATCGGCGGACTCGGCAACGACAGGCTGTATCACACCGGGAAAGGCATGCTGGACGGTGGCGACGGCGACGACATGATCGCCGCCGGCACCGCCGCCGAACGCTATACCGGCATTCCCTCGGACGGCCTGCTGCGCATCGACGGCGGCGCCGGCAGCGACTTCATCCAGGTGGCGCTCGATCCCGATGCGGACACCCTGGTCACCATCCGCGGCGGCAGCGGCAGCGATACCTTCGCCGTCAACCAGGCCTCGCCGAAGCTGGCCATCACCGTCGCCGATTTCGAGGTCGGCAAAGGCGGCGACCTGGTCGACCTGCGCGGCATCGTGCCCGACGAGCGCGGCACGCCGTTCGGACCCGGGGGCCGGGTACAGCTGGTCCAGCATGGCGCCGACACAGTGGTGCAGGTGGACCGCGACGGCGCCGGCGCCGAGGGCTTCATCGACGTGCTGGTGCTGAAGAACGTCGACAGCGCCATGCTGAAGCCGGACAACTTCTGGAACGGCTTCAATCCCGACGGCTCGCATACGGGTCTGGCGCTGATCGGCAGCGGCGCGGCGGATACCCTGCGCGGCGGCTACCTCGACGATACCTTGACGGGCGGTGGCGGCAACGACTGGCTCAGCGGCAGCTTCGGCAACGACATCATCGATGGCGGCGATGGTGACGACACCATCGCCGGCGAACGCGAGACCGACATCTCCGCCGCCGATGTGGCGGGGAACGACCGCCTGCTGGGCGGCGCCGGCAACGATACGCTGTACAGCTGGAGCGGCAACGACACGCTCGACGGCGGCACCGGCAACGACCGCCTGCTGATCTGGTCCGGGCCGCTGCTGCCGGGCGCGTCCCCCGGCGCAAGCACCATCCACGCGAGCGGTGGCGACGGCGACGATCGCTTCGAAGTCGTCCTGCAGCTTGAATCGCAGGCGACTGTCGAACTCAGCGGCGGCGCCGGACAGGATCTCTTCTATCTCGATGCCCACCAGCTCAAGGGCAGCATCACGATCAGCGACTTCCAGGCCGGCCCCGGCGGCGACATGCTGGACCTGCTGGCCAGCGGGGACTGGTCGGGCATCACGCCCTATTCCGGCGGCTACTACCAGGTCGAGCAGCGCGGCGCCGACGCGGTGTTCCGCTACGATGCCGACGGTCCGCTGGGCGCGGGCGGTTTCCGCGACCTCGTCATCCTGAAGAACGTCGACAGGAAGGACCTGACGACCGACAACACGGGCGGCTGGCCATCGGATGGCTCGACCGCGGGACTGCATCTCGACGGCACACCGCTGCCCGACCGCCTGAACGGCAGCGCCCTGGACGACACGATCAGCGGCGGCGACGGCAACGACAGCCTGTTCGGCGGCGCCGGCAACGATACGCTGGTCGGCGGCAACGGTGACGACCTGCTCGACGCCGGCTGGGGCGGCGGCCTGCTGCAGGGCGGCAGCGGCAACGATCACCTGATCGCCGCGAACGGCGGCACCATGGTGCTCGAAGGCGGCGACGGCGACGATCTGCTGGAACTGACGGGAAACACCTACCCCGAAAAAATCACGGCGACACTGCGCGGCGATGCGGGCAACGACACCATTGCGGTCCACCTGGTGCTCGGCCAGGGCAGCCAGATCACGGCCTATGGCGGCAGCGGACGTGACGTGTTCCATGTCCTGACACCCTATACCGTCGCCGACTTCCAGGCCGGCGCGGGCGGCGACCTGATCGAACTGGCAGAGCGCCTCGACCCGGCGGCCCCAGGCAGCAACCCCTTCGCCACCGGCTACATGCGGCTGATCCAGAGCGGCAGCGACACCCTGCTGCAGTATGACCTGGACGGCGGCGGCTTCGGAACCTACTACCAGACCGCGCTGACGCTGAAAAACGTCCAGGCATCGACGCTCACCGCCGACAACTTCGTCGAACACGTCAACCCCCTGTTCACGCCGCCGCCGGTCGTTACCCCGCCGCCGGTCGTCGTGCCCCCGCCGCCGGTGGTGGTCACCCCGCCGCCGCCCCCCGCCACCCCGGGCTTGATCCGCACCGGCGGCGCCGGCGACGATATCCTGCACGGCGGCGCCGGCAACGACACCCTGATCGGCGGCGACGGCCGCGACACCGCCACCTACGGCGGCAAGCTGGGCGACTACAAGATCACCCGCGACGCCGGCGGCTGGCACGTGGCCGACCAGCGCAGCAGCGCCGGCAACGACGGCAACGACACCCTGCAGGGCGTGGAGAGGATCGCGTTTGCCGACCAGGCGGTCGCGCTCGACATCGACGGCGTCGCTGCCCAGGCCTACCGGATCTACCGCGCCGCCTTCGACCGCACGCCGGACCTGGCCGGTCTCGGCTACTGGATCGACCGGCTCGACCACGACGCTTCGCTGCGCGACATCGCCGCCGGCTTCGCGGGTTCGAAGGAATTCGCCGACCTGTACGGCAGCGCGCCCGGCAATGCCGACATCGTGCTGCGCCTGTACCACAACATCCTGCACCGCGAGCCGGATGCGGGCGGCTACGCCTACTGGGTCGGCATCCTCGACAACAAGCAGGCGACGCTGCCCTACGTGCTGGCCTTCTTCAGCGACAGTCCGGAAAACCAGGACGGCGTGGCCGCGCTGATCGGCAACGGCATCGTGTACACGCCCTACGGAGGATGACACAAAGAAATATCACAAAATCTCACTAAGTCCTTCATTTAAAAGAAGTTCTGGACTGTATGGATGAGCTGGTTCATAGTGATATTTTTATAAAAAAGACATCATTATGGCCACCATCCGAAGCAGCGCGCTGTCCGGCGGCGGCGCCGATACCGTCGATACGACCCCACCCTCCCTGATCATCTGGCCCAGGGATTGGCAAGCCGCCAATCACGACCTGGTGCTGGTCTTCAGCGAAGCGATCCGCGCGGGTGGCGGCAGCATCTCGGTGGCCCCGGAGAACAGGCCGGCGCTGTTCAATGGCCCCATCGACGGCAACCCAGTGGCCGAGATTTCGGGCAACCAGCTCATCCTGCACCTTGCCAATGTGCTCGCCCCCGAGACCCGGTACAGCTTCACCCTGGACAGCGGCGCGCTGACCGACCTGTCCGGGAACCCGCTCAATGGCGGTAGGCCGCAAGCCTTCCAGTTCTCTACGGCGCTCGAGCGGACACCCCTTCACCTGACCGGCACGGACGGCGACGACACGCTGTCGGCAAGCAGCTACGATACGCTGGACGGCGGCGCCGGCAAGGACCTGCTGACGGTGATGGGCGTCGACGCCCTGCTCGATGGCGGCGCCGGCAACGATACCCTGCAGACGCATGGCCTCGGGCATACCGTCAAGGGCGGCAGCGGCGACGACACGATCCAGGTGTCGATCGAGTGGAACGACCCGTCTTCCGCCGCGCCCCTGCAAATCGACGGCGGCGACGGCAACGACAGGATCTCCTTCCTGCTCAACGAGCCCGCGACCGCCGTGCTCGCCCACGGCGGCGGCGGCAGCGATACCTATTACCTGATGCGCTCGGCTTCCGGCGTCGGCGTGACGATCGACGATTTCCAGGCGGGTGCGGGCGGCGACCTGATCGACCTGTCGGCCTTTTCCGGCTATGCCGGGCCGACGCCCTTCGATGCCCAGTATGGCAGCCTGCGGGTCGAGCAGCGCGGCGCCGACACGGCAATCACGGGTACCCTGAATGGCGCCAGGCCCGGGACCTTCGTCGACCTGCTCCTCCTGAAAAACGTCGACAAAACGACGCTCACGCCGGACAACTTCTGGAACGGCTTCAATCCCGACGGCAGCCTGACCGGCTACCGGCTGGCCGCCCCCGACGGCGGCGGGCGGCTCGACGGCGGCTGGCTCGACGACAGCTTGACCGGCGGCCACGGCAACGACGTCCTGTACGGCAATCCCGGCAACGATGTCCTCGATGGCGGCGCCGGCGACGACATCCTGTTCGACAGTGCCGTCAACCAGGGAGGATGGGCGGCGCTCAGGGACAACGACAAGCTGTCCGGCGGCGACGGCAACGACGAGCTGCACAGCCTGTCCGGCAGCGACACCCTGGACGGCGGAAACGGCGACGACACCCTGTGGATCAGCGACGTCCCCGGCACCGCCACGCGCGACTACAAGACCGTGGAGGCGAATGGCGGCGCGGGCCACGACACCATCATCGCCAACCTTTCATTCGCACAAAACATGGTGCTGCACCTGTCCGGCGGCGCAGGGAGCGATGTCTTCACCATCACCGGTTACCCCTTCGCACTGGGCGACTCGGTCATCATCACCGATTTCGAAGGGGGCGCCGGTGGCGACGTCCTGGATATCTTCGGCATGCACTGGGAAGGCGTCACGCCCTTTTCCGGCGGCTACTACCAGGTCATCCAGCGCGGCGCCGACACGGTCTTCCAGTACGACCGCGACGGGGCGGCGGGAACCTATGCCTTCCGCGATCTGCTCGTCCTGCAGAACTTCAAGATCGGCAAGCTGACGCCGGAAAACACCCAGGGCTGGAATATCGACGGCAATAGCAAGGGGCAGCTCATCGAGGGAAGCGCCGGCGCCGACACGCTAACGGGCGGCATCCTGTCGGACACCATCCACGGCGGCGGCGGCAACGACGTGCTGTCCGGCGACGCCGGCGACGACGTGATCGAGGGCGGCGACGGCGACGACTGGCTCATCGACGGCAGCGGCAACGACCTGCTCGACGGCGGCCCCGGCAATGACAAGCTGGTCGCCATCGAGGGCAACGACACCCTGCTGGGCGGGGCCGGCAACGACCACCTGGCCGCAGCCAGCGGCCATACCGTCCTCGAGGGCGGCGACGGCGACGACCTGCTCGAAGTCCTCCCTGGCGGCAGCGACTTCGACCTGGTGCTGGACGGCGGCGCGGGCAACGACACCTTCCGCGTGGGCAACTGGACGTCGGAGAAGCAGCTCGTCACCGCGATCGGCGGCGCGGGACATGACGTGTTCGAAGCAAACGCCTACCCCTATATCGTCGCCGATTTCCAGACCGGCGCCGGCGGCGACCTGATCGACCTGGCCCAGGTGCTGGCGCGCCTCGACAAATCCGACACGCCTTTCGCCAGCGGCCAACTGAAGCTGCTGCAAAACGGCGAGTACACGGTACTGCAGGCGACGATGTCGGCCTCCGACGCCTACTTCAGCAACCTGCTGTACCTGAAGGGCGTGCACGTGGCGGACCTCAAAGCCGAGAACTTCGTCCAGCATGTCGACCTGCCCAGCGCGCCGGCCACACCGCCAACCGATCCGACGCCGCCACCGGTCGTCGTCACGCCGCCACCACCACCGCCGCCGCCGCCGGTCGTTACGCCGCCCGTGGTGGTCACCCCGCCGCCTCTCCCCGCCACCCCGGGCGTGATCCGCACCGGCGGCGCCGGCGACGACATCCTGCACGGCGGCGCCGGCAACGACACCCTGATCGGCGGCGACGGCCGCGATACCGCCACCTACGGCGGCAAGCTGGGCGACTACAAGATCAGCCACGACGCCGGCGGCTGGCACGTGGCCGACCAGCGCAGCAGGAGCGGCAGCAGCGGCAACGACGGCAACGACACCCTGCAGGGCGTGGAGAGGATCGCGTTTGCCGACCAGGCGGTCGCGCTCGACATCGACGGCGTCGCCGCGCAGGCCTACCGGATCTACCGCGCCGCCTTCGACCGCACGCCGGACCTGGCCGGCCTCGGCTACTGGATCGACCGGCTCGACCATGACGCTTCGCTGCGCGACATCGCCGCCGGCTTCGCGGGTTCGAAGGAATTCGCCGACCTGTACGGCAGCGCGCCCGGCAATGCCGACATCGTGCTGCGCCTGTACCACAACATCCTGCACCGCGAGCCGGATGCGGGCGGCTACGCCTACTGGGTCGGCATCCTCGACAACAAGCAGGCGACGCTGCCCTACGTGCTGGCCTTCTTCAGCGACAGCCCGGAAAACCAGGACGGCGTGGCCGCGCTGATCGGCAACGGCATCGTGTACACGCCCTACGCGCCCTACGCCCCGGCTTGAGGTAGCTGGTAACGCGCCAGCCAGGGCACGATGACTCCGGCGAGGCGCTGCGGCGCCTCGATCGGGATCATGTGGCCGCTGTCCTCGATGACTTCGAGGGTCGCGCCGGGAATGCCGGCCTGCAGCTCGCGTGCCTCGTCGAGGCTGCGCAGCTGGTCCTGGGCCGCCGCCACCACCAGCGTCGGGCAGCGGATCTCGTCCAGCCGATCGAGGTCGCCGGGGCGTTCCAGCATCGACTGCCGCCGGAACACTTCTCCTCCCAGGCGCATGCCCATCGCGCGCACGCGCTCGATGAGCGCTTCGTTGTCGCGCTCCTTCGGATGCAGCGAGGTGGCGACCGCGGTACGGCTCAAGCCGCTGAAGGCGATCGAGGGCGCGGCCTTGCCGATCGCGCCCTTGCGCTGCCGGAGTGCGGGCGTATCGGGGCGGGTCGAGGTCGCGACCAGGACCAGCGCCTGCACCCGCTCCGGGGCCAGGCGCGCGATGTCGCGGGCGACGTAGCCGCCCATCGAAAAGCCGAGCAGCAGGAAGGAAGGCGGCGCATTCTCGAGCGCGCGGCGCGCCATCGCCTCGATCGAGCTGTCGTGGCGCAGGTCGGCGTAATGCAGCGGCGCGAAGCGCGCCAGCGGCGCTTCCATGTCGCGCCACAGGGTTTCATCGGCCATGAAGCCGGGGACGAGCAGGAGGGACATGCGCGCATGCTAGCATAGGGGATCGACAAAGGAGACTTCATGACAATGAAGCGACAACGCACCCTGGCCCTGGCGGCCGCCTTGCTCGGCATGGCCGGCCTTGCGGGCGCGCAGGCGCCCACGCAGGCCTTGTCCGCGGAAGTCCGCAAGTTCATCAAGCTCGACGCCCCCCTGCTGGCGCTGACCCATGTGCGCGTGATCGACGGCACCGGCGCGCCCGCGGTTGACGACCGCACCGTGATCGTGCGCGGCGGCCGCATCGAGGCCATCGTCGACGCCGCGGCCGCGCCGCCCGCCGGCGCCCAGGTGCTCGACCTGCGCGGCCGCAGCGTGCTGCCCGGCCTGGTCGGCATGCACAACCACCTGATGTACACGGCCTCGATCAACCTCGACGAGGACGACAAGATCCCGCCGCCGGGCTTCTTCGTCACCGAGATCGCGTTCTCGGCGCCGCGCATGTACCTGGCCGCCGGCGTGACGACGATGCGCACCACCGGCAGCGTCGAGCCCTACACCGACCTGAACATCCGCCGCCTGGTGGACGCCGGCCAGATCCCCGGCCCGCACATCGACGTGACCGGCCCCTACCTCGAAGGCAAGGCCAGCTTCTTCCCGCAGATGACGGCGATGGACGAACGCGAGCAGGCGCGCCGCACGGTGGCCTTCTGGGCCGGCGAAGGCGCGACCTCGTTCAAGGCCTACATGAACATCCCCGAGGACGTGCTGGCCGCCGCCATCGTTGAAGCGCACAAGCGCGGCACCAGGCTGACCGGCCACCTGTGCTCGGTCGACTACCGCCAGGCGGCGCGCATCGGCATCGACAACCTGGAACACGGTCCGGTCTTCACCGACACCGAATTCGTCCCGAACCGCAAGAAGGACGTGTGCCCGCCGGGCGCCGAGATCGCGGCTTCGTGGGAAAAGCTGGAGGTGACGAGCCCGCAGGTCCAGGACCTGATCCGCGAACTGGTGGCGCGCAAGGTGGCGATCACCTCGACCCTGCCGGTCTTCGAGTCCTTCGTCGCCACGCGCCCGCTGCTGTCCCGGAAGCAGCAGTCGATGATGTCGGCCGAATCGCTGCGCAGCCATCTCGCCGCGCGCGCGGCGGCGGCCGGCAATCCGGCGCGCGCCGCCAAGCAGGAAGCGGCGCTGAAGAAGGAGATGGCCTTCGAACTGGCGTTCGTGCGCGCCGGCGGCCTGCTGCTGGCCGGCCCCGACCCGACCGGCAACGGCGGCGTCCTGCCCGGCTTTGGCGACCACCGCGAAGTCGAGCTGCTGGTCGAAGCCGGGTTCAGTCCGGTGGAAGCGATCCAGGTCGCGACCGCGAACGGCGCCCGCTATCTCGGCAGGCTGGACCGCATCGGCACCGTGGAAGCCGGCAAGAACGCCGACCTGGTCGTCGTGAACGGCGACCCGAGTCGCCGCATCCAGGACATCGAGAACGTCGAGATCGTGTTCAAGGACGGCGTGGGCTATGATCCCGCGAAGTTGAATGCCTCGGTGCGCGGCATGGTCGGCACACGCTAAGTAGCTAAACAAGGAGTAAATCGCAATGAGTCTTCCCAACCATCAGCTCAGCATGACGGTGCTGATGACCCCCGACACCGCCAATTTTTCCGGCAACGTCCACGGCGGCCACATCCTCAAGCTGCTCGACCAGGTCGCCTACGCCTGCGCCAGCCGCTACGCCGGCGCCTACGTGGTGACGATGAGCGTCGACCAGGTCACCTTCCGCCAGCCGATCCACGTCGGCGAACTGGTGACCTTCCTCGCGGCCGTCAATTACACGGGCCGCAGCTCGATGGAAATCGGCATCAAGGTGCTGGCCGAAAGCATCCGCACCCAGGAAGTCCGCCACGTGAACAGTTGCTTCTTTACCATGGTGGCGGTCGGCGACGACAAGAAACCGGTCCCGGTGCCGGCGCTGGCGCCGTCCACGCCGGACGAAGTGCGCCGCTTCGAGGAAGCCAAGGGCCGCAAGGAACTGCGCCTGGCGCTGGATCGGCAGCACGCCGAGCGGCAGGCGGCGCGTTCATAAGCAAAGCGTCCAACGAAGCCCTCAGGGCACGGCGGCTATTGAAGAGGTGCGAGGACGTGCTATAATTCGCCGCCTTGGCCTGGTAGCTCAGTTGGTAGAGCAGAGGATTGAAAATCCTTGTGTCGGTGGTTCGATTCCGCCCCGGGCCACCAAAGTTTCAAAGCGAAAACGCCACCTTCGGGTGGCGTTTTTGTTTTCCGGTGCGGCGTCGCTTGCCCCCAGGTTCAAAAACCTGGCCGCCCCGTCCGGGAATCGTCCGGAATTGCCAACGCAGAAGCGATGCCTGGATCCCATGTACGGATGCCGTGCATTCCAGGCTTGGCCCCCGGTTTGGCTCAGGGCTGGGATGCCGCCAGTTGCGGTAGGATCTCCTTGCCGATCTCTTCGAGCACGTCTCCAGCGTTGCGCGCGCCGTACTTGAAGTTAAGGATGACGTGATTGACCCCGATCGAGCGTAGCGCCTCGAGAAAGCGCAGGACAAAATGCCGTCCGCCGCGAAAGCCCAGGTGGATCGGCGTTGGCGCCGCGTCGGGATCGTCGCTCAGGTCGACATAGAACGATTGCACGAACGGCTTGAAGGCGCCGGGCGCCGCAGTTCCCACAGCGGCGCGCCAGTGCGCCGCGACCTCGGCCTGGCGCTGGAGTCCGCGCGGATAGGTAATCCACCCGTCCGCATGTTTCGCGATCCATTCCAGCGGCTGCCCGCTGTGGCCGGTAACGAGCATCGGCACGGGTGTGATCGGCTTGGGCACGAGATCCGCGGTCCCGGCGAGCCTGCCGTAGGACGACTGGAGCATCGGGTACTCCTCGGCGAGGGCGGCGCGCACGACGCGCAGGTTGTCACGGAACAGGTCGGAACGCTGTTCAAAGTCGACGCCGAAGGCCGGGAACTCGACCGGCCGGTCGCCGGAGGCAATGCCGAGGACCAGGCGGTTGCCCGAGAGCCGGTCGACCGATGCCACACCCTTGGCAGTATGCAAGGGGTGGCGCAGCGTAAGGACCAAGGCGCCGGTGGCCAGCGCGATCTCGTTGGTCTGCGCCGCGATCCAGCCGAGATAGACCCACGGATCGTACACCTGGCCCACGTCGCCGAAGTTAGGGTCGCGCAGGGGAACGTCGCGGCACCACAGCGCAGCGTATCCAAGCTCTTCGGCGCGGCGCGCCAGGCCCTCCTGGCCGAGCATCGTCGGCTGGTCGCCGGAGAAAGCCTCGATCGGGAAGAACACCCCGAGCGTCAACCGATCCGGCGCAAACATTCGCTCAAAGCCTCTGGAATCGCCAGGCCTGGCCGTCCGGTTCGGTGTCAGCAGGTCTGCCATGATGTGACGCTTCGCTTCGGCTATTCGACAATGAACGACAAGGTCCGCAGCGTGGGCGGCGCCCGCGCTGCGACAGTCAGTGCGCCCTTGGCCGTGGTGCGTGGCGCCCCTTCGGCACGTGCGGGGCACGCGCCTGCGCGGCAAAGCGCAGTGCGTCGATCAGCGCCTCATCGTCGAAGCTGCCTTCATATGGCTCGCCATTGATGAAGAAACTTGGGGTGCCGGCCGCGCCGCTGCGCACAGCGCTCATGAAGTCCTCTTTCACCTCGGGAAGGAAGCGGTGGGACGCCACATCGTCGGTGAAACGCTGCATGTCGAGCCCGAGGCGCTGCCCCAGTCGCGTTAGCAGCGCTGGGCTGAGCAGGTCCTGGTTCTCGTAGATCAAGTCGTGCATGGGCCAGAACCTGCCTTGCGCGCCCGCCGCTTCGGCTGCCTCGGCCGCCGGTTGCGCCATCGGGTGGACCTGGGTCAGCGGCATGTGGCGGAACACGAAACGCATGTCGTCACCCATCGTCGCCAGCACGTTCTTCAAATAAAAATGCGCCGCTCTGCAATGCGGGCATTGGAAATCGCCATACTCGACCAGTGTCACCGGCGCATCCGCCAGTCCCAGCACGTGGTCGGTTTCATCAACTGGCTTTGCTAAACTCATGATTTCCCCCATCCATTTCTTCCAGAGCCTTGAGGATACCGTCGGCGCCCGGATTGATGCCGATCGGCGAAACATAAGTCCAGCGCACGACGCCTTCCTCATCGATGATGAACAAGGCCCGTTCGCTCACCCCTTCCCTGGTCCGGTATACGCTGTAGCCACGTGCAACTTCGCCCTTGGGCTCGAAGTCGGAGAGCAGCGCAAGTTTGTAGCCGCGGTGCTCGCGAAAGGCAGCATGGCACCAGGCGCCGTCGACTGAAATGCCGATGCAAATCGCCTTGTGTTTGGCGAACTCATCGCGCAGCTCGTTGTAGAGTGCCAGCTGGTCGCCGCAGACGGGACTCCAGTCGGCCGGATAGAACGCGAGAATCACACGCTGGCCGCGAAAGTCCGAGAGTTTTACACGCTGGTCGGGAGTGGAATTCAGTTCGAACTCTGGGGCGGGTGTGCCCGCCTTTAATGCGTTCATACTGACCTCCTCGATCGCTTAAAAAAATCCGGTAACCCGCAGGACGGGAGGTGGCGAGCCAAGTTCCACTATATATGAGATGGCGGCAAGGGCAAGGCTGGGAATGGATGACCAGCTTTCACCATATCTGAGCGCGACGTGGAGGAAAGCATGTTTTTTGGTCTGCTGTGTGGCTCATGGCGGGTCTCCTGTGCCCGGACTCTTGCGCGGATGGTCGTCACGTCCCGGGGAGACGTTCAGGTATCTGAGACTGAGGAAAGCATAACAAATCACCGCAGCGGTAAGACCGAGCAGGATATAGGCAGTTCTGGGCAATAGCAGGGCAAACCCGGTCAGCACGAAGACGACCAGGGTGTTGACGACCAGCTGCGGCCGCAGCGCGGGGAGCTCCATGAAGTAGGCGTACTGCTTGCCAATGAAAAAGCAGACCGCGCCAAGGGCCGACAGTACCCTGAAATCGGACAGCAGCATGTTGTCCAGAATCGCGTGCCGGATCAGGCTGGCTAGAATCGACAGTCCGATGAAGACGAAAAAGTGCGAGTAAAGCACCGAGTGGCCGGTCGTGAGCTTCTGTTTGGTCAGCAGGTGAAAACTGTCAAAGTAGACCCACCAGATGGCCGAGATCATCACAAAACCGGTGGCGGCGGTCAGCAGGGTATCCATAGTCCAGCTGAAGTTGGCCAGTCCCGCGGACAGGCTGCTGACGGATTCTCCCAGTATGATGATCGTGAGCAGGCCCACACGCTCGATCAGGTGTTCGGTATGCACCGGGATGACCTCGAGTCGACGCGGCAAGAAAAAGATGAACGCAAGCAGATCGAACGCTATTCCCAGGTAAAACACGACATATCGCTGTGGCGCCGGGAACAGGATCGAAGCGAGGCTGATGGTGGCGCCAGCGCCGATCACCCAGCAAACGACCGTTGTGAGTTCATCGCTTTCCTTGTGCCGGTATTTCGACACGAGATACATCATGGCGATGATGTATCGCGAACCGGCGTAGCAGACGACGATGGCGTCGAAGCTGGTCAGGAATCGCTGGTCGATCAAGCCTGACATGATAATCAGCAGGAACATGATGAACAGGGTTGCCAGCCGATGCTTCCGGTCATCCGCGTCGAACCGGTTGGCATACATCGTGTGGCTCGCCCAGATCCACCAGAAAGGGATGAAAATCAGGACGAATTTCCAGAACTGGAGCGGGTCGAGATGACCCTCGTGCGTGTGGCTCAAGATATGCGTCACGTCACTGATCGTCACCACAAAAATCAGGTCGAAGAACAACTCGAGCCAGGTGGCGGTGCGATTAGGCTCAAAATATTTTGTGTTGTGCATATCGTCTGGCCTCGTTGCCCAAGTCAAATTCTCCCAGGCTGGGCAGATCGATTGTAGTCCATGTTCCTGCCGCGGGCCGTGTCAGAAATGACGGCCGGTAGTAGGCACGGCGCGAAGATTGAAAATCCTTGTGTCGGTGGCTCGATTCCGCCCCGGGCCACCAAAGTTTGAAAGCGAAAACGCCACCTTCGGGTGGCGTTTTTGTTTTCCGGCATCGACCACTTGTCGAAAAAATTGACGCCGTGCCGCGCCCTGCTCCATTCTTCCCTTAATAATCAACTGCTTATTTTTTAGGCACGAAGCTTGCTAAGTCCCGCCTACCGACTGTCACCAGATGGCCGGCAACAACAAGGGAGGACTTATGAACACGCAACGTCTTACCGCAACGCTGTTTCACGCAATCCCTGTTTTAATCCTGGCGCTGGCCGGCGGCGCGGCCAGCGCAAGCCCGGTCTACTGGACCGACTGGACCGGCACCGATACCGACGCCGGTCCCGGATTCACCGGCCACGGCACCATCACCACCCCGAACCAGACCGTCAACGTCACTTACTCGAATCCCGCCGGCGTCGGCTTCTACCAGCCCAGCGGCGGCATCGACTACTGGACGCCGCGCACGCCGGTGAGCAACTCGCCTTACACCAGCAGCCAGGTCGACAACCCGCCCAGCGGCACCGACATCATCGCCCTGCGCTACGCGGGCCAGCAGACGCTCACGTTCTCGCAGACGGTCGTCAATCCGGTATTCGCCTTCGTCAGCCTGAACGGCAACGGCTATGCCTTCCTGAACCAGGACTTCGACATCCTCAGTTTCGGCGGCGGCCCCGGCACCGCCGCGCCTGGCGACAACAGCTGCGGCTACTGGGGTTGCGGCAGCGTGTCCAAGCAGGTGGTGGATCTCGGCAACGGCAACACCGAATACCGGCTGATCGGCACCGGCGAGCCGCATGGCGCGATCCGCTTCACAGGCGAATTCGACTCGCTGACCTGGCGCAGCCTGACCAGCGAGTACTGGAACGGCTTTTCCGTCGGCATCCAGGGCACGGCAGGCGACGGCAACCCGCCGCCGATCGGCGTGCCGCTGCCGGCCACCTGGCTGCTGATGGCCGCCGGCGGCGCGGGACTGCTGGCGTCCCGGCGCGGCCGCAAGATGGGCTCGTAAAGCGGCTCCCGCCTTTCGAATAGTTCCAAAAAAAAACGCCATCTTCGGGTGGCGTTTTGTTTTTGCGCTTGTGAAGACGCAGAGTTCGTTTCCTTTCCGAAGGTAGATTAAGCACCTGTCCACAACGGGAGGCAGCGGCCATGTCTGGAAAAACGCAGGCAGCAGTAGCGTCGGCTGGTGCTAACGACAGCGCAACCATGAGCGCCGCGGCGCGCACCAGGATGCGCAGGCGCGAACGCGACGTCTTTAACTATTACGATGGCATGGGGCCCGGCAAGGGTAATTGCACCTGGGGCCAGGCATCCTGGCGCATCGCGGGCCATGCGCCGCCAATGAAGTCGGCAAAAAGGTGAGCCCGACGGCAGTAGAAGCTGAATTCGCCAGAGGCGTTGCTGAAGCAGAGCGCGGCGTACGGCGCCATGTTCGCAAAACCGCTCTGATACAAGACCAGTTTGACGTCTTGGTCAGTCTGGCATACAACGCTGGCGTCGGGGGCTCAGGCCACGTTTTCAGGCTGATAGAAAAAGGTGAATTCTCCCTGGCGGCAGCCAGCATCAGCCGAATGACAAGCACCACGGTGAACGGGAAAAGAGTGCTCGCACATGGACTCATCGCGCGCCGGGCCGAAGAAAGCGCGCCATTCCGGTCGGTCACGATCATGGCCAAGAAGTGACGAGAGGAGTCCACAATGTTCCGACATATGCTTGTTACGATCGCAGTCGTCCTGGCAACGAACGCCACCCAGGCCGCGCAACCGAAAAATGCGGACGCCCTGGGAATATGGACGCTGACGAAAGTCCTTGATTCGGCAGAGATCACCTCGATGGACGACCAGGGGGCCGCCAGACTTTTAGGAAAAACAGTCAGCATTCAGCCCGACAAAATCGTCATGATTGGCGAAGCCTGTGACAAGGCCGACTTCGAACGTCATCGCGAACCGGCTGCGAAATACATACGTGAAAACTACCATGCGCCTGTCGGCCGCTTGGGATTGGCTGCACCGAAGCGCTCCTGAAGGGCAAGAACCGCATCGTGGTCTCCTGGGACGGCTTTTTCCACGAGGCCGGCAGCTACCCAAAAAAGTAGCGCCAACAAAACGCCGCCCTAGCCTTCATACACCAGGATCGCGGCGGCCAGGTCTTCCAGCGCGGTGCCGACCGACTTGAAGACCGTCCGCACCTGCGTCCCTTCCGGTCCGCCGGCCTGCGTACGGCATAGCGATTCCAGGGTGCCGGCAACATCGCCCGGAGCAAATACGCCGCGCGACATCGGCCCCAGCAGGTCGCCGGATTTCTGCAAGGCCTCCACGGTATCGACATACAGGCGGCTGCCGGAAAAGCAGGCGTCGTCCGCTTCGCGCATCGCCGGCGTGAAGCCGCCGATCAGGTCGAGATGGCTGCCGGGCGCAAGCCACTCGCCCCGGATGATGGGCGCGTTCGCCAGCGTCGCGCAGGACACGATGTCGGCCAGGCGTACGGCCTGCTCGAGGTCGGCGCTGGGCCGCACCCGCCATCCTTCCAGCTGCAATTCGCCGGCCAGGCGGCGCGCCGCCTCCGGGTTGCGGCTCCATATCGTGATGTCCTCGATCGGCAGCACGGTCCGGTATGCTTCAGGAAGCAGGCTGGCGACGCGCCCGGAACCGGCGACGACCAGGCGCCGTGCGTCGCGCCGCGCCAGGTGGCGCGACGCCAGTGCGGAGGCAGCCGCGGTGCGGCGCGAGGTGATCTCGTTGCCGTCCATCTGCGCCAGCGGTTCGCCGGTCGCCGCGCTGTAGAGGATATAGGTGGAGTACAGGCCCGGCTGGCCGCGCGCGGCATTGCCGGGGAAGATGTTGACGGTCTTGATGCCCATGTAATCGCCGTGCCACGCCGGCATGATGAGGACGGTGCCTTCTGCGCCCTTGCCGTCGCCGACCGTATGCACATGCCGCGGCGGCACCCGGCATCCGCTCGCGAACATGCGCGCGATCGCCTCGATCAGGGCGTCAAACGGCAGTGCCCGCCGGGTGGCGGCTTGGTCGATGATCTTCATGGCGCATTCGCTTTGCTGCAGGCTTGCCTGATGGCGAGACTAACACGAATCGATATCGCCTTGCGGCCCGAGCCAGCGCCCTGCTCCAGTTGTTGCGCTGAGAAAAGGTCTACAGCAACATGCCAAAGCCCTCACACCGCGCCAAAATTCGGAGTAGGATGAAATCAGCAAGCGCCGTGCACGCGCTGCCCCAGGCTGTCCGGCCCTCTCGACACGGCGCGAGCGCTATGGGGGGAACATCATGCGACACACTTTGAAAGCAGTCTTCGACAACCGGAGCGATGCCCAGCATGTGCTGGAAGAATTGCTCGCCTCAGGCTACACACACGCCGACGTCGCACTCTCGGACAGCGACGACGCGACGCCGGAGGCCGACCACCACGAAGGCTTCGGCGCCTCGGTCAGGCATACCTTTGACAGGCTGTTCGGATCGAAACACCATGCCGCGCCGGCGAGCGAACCGGCGCCGTCCGCCGGCGAGGCCATGCATGGACATCACGTGGTCCTGTTCACGACCGAATCCGAGCCCGAAGCCGAGCGCGCCGCCGGCATCATCGGCCGCTTCGGCCCGGCCGGCATCGAGGAACACCACGAACCGTCGGGCCAGGACAGCGCTGCCTTCATGCCCGGCGTGGCCGCGATCGGCGACTGGCCGCCCGGCACCGAGCCCGGCTCGCTGCAATACCGCACCCTCGACGACGGCTATTACTTCGGCACCCAGAACGCCGCTTCCCGGCCATCCGGCAACACCTACCAGGATTCGATGGGCGCGGCGTCGCACTGGCGCCACCCGGACGAAGAGATGGCCTATCGCTACGGCAAGAACATGGGCGCCAGCGACAGCTACCGCGACCATTCGTGGGAAGAAGCCGAACCCAGCCTGCAGAGCGCCTGGGAGCGCACGCGCGAGCACGGCGAGGCGTCGGCGTGGCACCGGATCAGGGAGGCGGTGCGCCAGGGCTGGGATCGGGTGAAGGCCCGGCAGGGCCGCTAGGCCGGCCGGGCGCGGCAGGTCTTAGTGCAGCTGCGCCATCGCGATCAGCGTCAGGGTGACGGTGATCGCGCCGCCGATGCGGGTAGCGATCTGGGCGAACGGCATCAACTGCATGCGGTTGGCCGCGGTCAGGATCGCGACGTCGCCGGTGCCGCCCTGGCCGCTGTGGCAGGCGTTGATGATCGCCGCTTCGATCGGGTACATATTCATCTTGCGGCCGACCAGGAAGCCGGTTGCCATCAGGCTGACCACCGTCGATGCGATGATGACGAGGTTCACGACGGTGAATGCGGCAACCAGCTTGTCCCACGGCGTCATCGAGGCGCCGATCGCGAACAGCAGCGGATAGGTGACGGCGGTCGAGAAGAATTTATAGACCACGTAGGAGCTTTGCTGCAGCTGCGGCGACACCGCGCGCGACAGCTTGAAGATGACGGCCACGAACAGCATGACCACCGGCGCCGGGAATTCGAACAGCTTGAAGCTGAGCACGCCGACCATGTACAGCGAAATCGAGGTGATCCCTGCGGCGGCGATATGGCCGATGTCCATGTGCAGCGGCAGGACTTCCGCCAGCGGCTTGCCGTCGTCGTGTTCGCCCGGCTGCAGGCGGCCTTCGCCGGTGAGGTGCGGACGCTTCTTGCCGATCCCGTTCAGCATGCCCGACAGCAGGATCGCGGTCAGGCTGCCCAGCATGACGGCCGGCAGCACGTGCGCGAAGATCTCGCCCTGTTCCTGGTGCAGGATGCCGGCATAGCCGATCGACAGCGGGATCGCGCCTTCGCCGACGCCGCCGGCCATGATCGGCGCGACCAGGTAGAAGAAGGTGTGGAAGGCGTCCTCGCCCAGCGCCACGCCGACCGCGGTGCCGACGATGGCGGCCACGACCGAACCAGCCGCGAGCGGCACGAAGATCTTGATGAAGCCCTTGATCAGCACCGAGCGGTCCATGCTCAGGATGCTGCCGACGATGATCGAGGAGATGAACAGGTAGAGGAAGTTGGTGGATTTGGTGAAGCTCACCACGTTCTTCAGCACCGGCTCGGGAATCAGGTGGCTGAAGGCCAGGTAGGACGGGATGAAGGTGGCGAAGATGGCGGCGGCGCCGATGTTGCGGAAGAACGGCAGGCGCTTGCCCAGTTCCGCGCACGAGAAGCCGCCGACGGTCAGGATCGCGATCGAGATGCAGATATCGTTGGGCACCTTGCCGGTCGCGACAAAGCCGCCGATCAGCGCCACCAGCAGGAGATACGTGGGCAGCGGGATGATGCCCAGGCGGATGTCCATCAGTTTCCAGAACAGATGCGGCTTGGCCTGAACAGGTGCCTGTGCCTCGGTTGGTGCTTGCGCTTGTTCGCGCGGGAGTCGGTTAGCTTGCGTCATGAATACCACCTATGATTCTGATGAATGACGCAACTCTAACCGCGGCTCCCCTTCATTTAGCTTTCAGTCTTCAAACGGATCGATCAGCTCGTCAAGCGCACCTCGATGCGTTCGATCACCCGGTGCACGTCCTCGGACGGTACCGGCGGGCTGAAGAAATAGCCCTGGCCGATGTGGCAGCCATGGGCGAGCAGCCAGTTCATCTGCTCCCTGGTTTCCACGCCTTCGGCCACGATGGTCATCTGCAGGGCGTTGCCCATGGCGACGATGGCCTGGGTCAGCTTCTCCGCATTCGGGTCCACCAGCATGCTGCGCGTGAAGGACTGGTCGATCTTCAGGCATTGCAGCGGCAGCTGGCGCAGGTAGCTCAGCGAGGAAAAGCCGGTGCCGAAATCGTCCAGGGCGGTGGAAATGCCGCTCTCGTTCAGGGCCCGCAGCACGCTCTGGGTCTCGTCGAGCTGGCGCATGAAGCTCGATTCGGTCACCTCGATTTCCAGGGCGTCCGGCGGCACCTGGTATTCCTCCAGCAGCTCGGTCAGGTAGGCCACCAGGTTCGGCGACAGGATGTCCGCAATCGACAGGTTGATCGCGATCGGCAGCGCCATCAGGCCGTGCGCGCGCAGGCGGGCCTGCTCGGCGATGGCGTGGCGCATGACCCAGCGGTCGATCCGGATGATCTGGTCGCTGTTCTCGGCGATCGGGATGAAGGAACAAGGACTGTTCTGGCCCCGGGTCGGATGGTTCCAGCGCACCAGCGCTTCCAGGCCCACCACCTTGCTGCTGATGAGATCCACCTTGGGCTGGAACACCAGCGACAACTGGTTGCGCTCGACCGCTTCGTCCAGGTCGCGTTCGAGCAGGTAGTAGTCGCGCTGGTTCGCCGCCATCGCCAGTTCGAACACCACGCTGCGGCAGCGGCCCAGCGATTTGGCCTGGTACAGCGCGAGGTCGGCGTGGCGCAGCAGTTCGCTGACCGTGCGGCCGTGGGCGGGCGGTATCGCAATGCCGACCGAAATCCCGAGACGGAATTGCTGGCCCTTGATGTCGAACGGGGCGGCAACCGCCTGGTGCAGGCGCTCGGCAAAGGTCAGGGCGGTAGCGGCGTTCGGGTGCGGGATCTGCAGCAGCAGCATGAATTCGTCGCCGCCGAGGCGCGCCAGCAGGTCGCCCTCCCGCATCACCGCCTTCAGCCTCAGGCTCAATTGCTGGAGCACCTGGTCGCCGGTTTCGTGGCCGTAGGTGTCGTTGATCTTCTTGAAATGGTCCAGGTCCAGCAGCATCAGCGCGGTGTCGTACTGGCTGTCTTCCAGGCGCCTGGAGACCTCGTCCTCCATGGCCCGGCGGTTGTACAGCCCGGTCAGATGGTCGTGGTGGGCCCGCCAGTGCAGGGTTTCCTGCATTTTCCGGTTGACCCGCAGCTTGTTCACTTCGCTCAGGATCTGCAGCAGGCTTTGCAGCGCATCCGCCTCGGCCTGGTGCCAGGGATCCGCATGGCCGCGCACCGCCTGCTTCCATACTTCGAAGGATCGCCGCGGCTCCAGGCGGATGCGTCCATCGGGAAGCGCGACCAGGTCCTTCACGGGCTCGCCGCCCCAGTGCACCTGCTGCACCACTTCCGGCCGGGTCATGAAGCAGAAAATGATGTCGCCATCATGCCGCTGCGCCAGCAACAGGCCCGCCGCTTCCGGCAGGAACGTCAGCGCGTTTTTCCTGGACGCCAACAGGTCGTCCCACATGCGGACATACGGGCTGGGGTTGCGTATGTCGAGCCGGGCCGCGACCTCGTCGAGGACCTGGTGCGCGGCCCCCTGCCGCCTTGCCGGTCCGCCGACCCAGGCGAGCGTACCGATCTGCACGCCGAGCGTGCTGGCATTGAAAGCGGGCAGCAGCCTGGGCAGCCACAGTTCCAGCAGGTTCGGGATATCGCCATCCTGGATCAGGGCCTGGTGGAACTGGTTCAGCAAGCGGTCCAGCGCCAGGCGATGGCGCATCGCTTCCAGGTTGGACAGGGCCTCGATGCGCATGCTGGCGATTTCCGCCAGCAGCTCGGACAGCTGGCGGATACCGTCGCTGAGCTGGTCCGGCGGCGTCCTGGGACGGTGGTGGTGGCAGGCGACCAGCCCCCACAGCCTGCCATTGCACACGATCGACAGGGTCAGCGTGGCGCGCACGCCCATGTTCCGCATATAGGCCAGGTGGACTTCGGACAGGCCGCGCAGCATGCAGTGGCTTTGATCGAGCGCGCTTCCATCCGGCAGCGCCGACGGGACCAGCGCATCCATCGACGCCTCCACATCCGCCAGCACGCGCAGCCGGTTGATCAGGTAGAGCCGGCGCGCCTGGCTGGGAACATCGGAAGCGGGAAAGCGCAGTCCCAGGTATTTTTGCTGGTAAGCCCTGGCGGTGTGCTCGGCCACGACGTCGCCGCAGCCGTCGGCCATGAAACGGTAGATCATCACCCGGTCGAACTGGGTGACTTCCTGGATCACCTTCACGCATTCGTCAAGGAAGGGCCCGAGTCCCTCCACGCGGCGCAGGCGGGCAATCACTTCCCCGAACGCGGCAAGGATCTGGTGCTGGCGCCGGAACTCGTCGGTATTGGTGTTCACCGGCAGCCATTCGATCACGGCGACTGCGCCGCTGCGGTGGCCGAGGCATTCCCATTGCACGGCCAAGGGCGGGGCCGGCAAGGGACAGGTCTGTTCGAAGCGGGGGCGCCAGGGCAAGGACACCGTGTGCATGGTGGGCAAGGATTCGAGATCGAGCGGGATCGCGGGATCTTCCACGGCAGCGGCCCATTCGGACAGCGGCCGGGAGAGCAGCGCGGCGACGTTCTCGAGCCCCGGCCAATGGCGCAGGATGCCCTCGGACACCTGCACGATACGCCCGCTCGCCAGGTCGACGGCCAGCAGGAAACCGTAGGCCTGCACGGTGCCCAGCAGATGGATCGGCTCCTGCGCACAGGTTTGCTCCAGTTCCGCCGGAATGGTGTCGTCGAGCGCCCCCGCACTCATGCTTGCCCCTCCCACATCCGAGCCGATAGATTTCAGACCTCTGGCATGGCCTTTGGTTCCAGCCCCGCGCCAAGGCCTATCGACTCAAGACAAGCTCTTTTACGTTTTCATCCGGCAAGGCGATGCGCAGACGGCGGGTTGCGGCGTCGAAGCGGACCTCTTGCGCGGGCTTGCCGTCGATGCGCACGCCAGCGGGCGCCAGCGCCAGGCCGATGAACTCGACCGCGCCCACGCGCTGATAGCCGTGGTTCGGCGGGATCTCCAGCCGCAGCCCCTGTCCGTCCGCGCGCACCTCGATCCTGCGGAAAGCGCCCTCGCGGTAGCCATAGCCGTCGCCGGCATCCTGGAAGACGTGGCTTGCGCCCTGCCCGCCCAGCGCCACGACCAGCGTCAGCGGCGCGTCCTTCAGCTCGCCCGTGTGCTGCACCACCGGCGCCGCCGGCACGCCGGCGCCGGCGCGGATGAACAGCGGCAGGCGCTCCAGCGGCGCGGCGACCATGGCCGAGCTGCCGCCTTCGTGGCGGCTGCCATCCCACCAGTCGATCCAGGCATCGCCCTTCGGAAAATAGACTTCCCGGCTGCGCTGGGCCTCGTGCAGGACCGGCGCCGCCAGCAGGTCGCCGCCCAGCAGGAACTGGTCGTCGACCAGGCTGGCGCGGGTGTCGCCGGGATAGGCGAACCACAGGGGACGCATCGGCGGCAGCCCCGACTGCTCGCTGTCCGCGAACAGCGTGTACAGGTAGGGAAGCAGGCGGTAGCGCAGCTCGATGGTGGCGCGGTTGATGCGCTCGTAGTCGGCGCCGAAGGCCCAGGGCTCGCGCGCGGCGGAGACGTCGTTGGAATGGGTGCGGAAATACGGGGTCAGCGCCGCCGCCTGCAGCCAGCGCGCGTACAGCTCCGCGCTCGGGCTGCCCATGAAGCCGCCGACGTCGGCGCCCACGAAAGGCACGCCCGATACCGACAGATTGCTCAGCATCGGGATGCTCAGCGCCAGGTGGCTCCAGCTCGGCGAATTGTCGCCGGTCCAGACCGCGGCGTAGCGCTGCACGCCGGCGAAACCGGCGCGCGTCAGCACCAGCGGGCGCTTTTCCGGCCGCAGCCTGCGCAGCCCTTCGAAGCTGGCGCGCGCCATCTGCATGCCGTAGACGTTGTGGTACTGCGCATGGCTGCCGGGATGGCCGTCGCCGGCGTGGCGCACGTCGAGCGGGAAGCTGCGCTGCGGTCCCAGGCTGATCTCGGGCCGGTCGAAGCCGTCGGCCGGGAACACGCCGGGCTCGTTCATGTCGTTCCAGAAGCCGTCGACGCCGAGGTCGAGCGCATTCTTGTACAGGCCGCCGAACCAGGCGCGCGCCGCCGGCGCGGTGAAATCCGGGAAGGCGCAGACGCCGGGCCAGACCTTGGCGTGCAGCTCGCTGCCGTCGGCATTGCGCACGTAGGCGCCCTGCTCGCGGCCGCTGCGGTAGATCGGGTAGTCCTGGTCGAACTTGATGCCCGGGTCGACGATGGTCACCGCGTGGAAGCCCTCCTCGTGCAGGCGGTCCAGCATCGCTTGCGGATCGGGAAAGGTCTTCGGATTCCAGGTGAACACGCGGAAGCCGTCCATGTGGTCGATGTCGAGGTAGAGCACATCGGCCGGGATGCGGCGCCGGCGGAAGCTGCCCGCGATGTCCAGCAGCTTTTCCTGGCTCATGTAGGACCAGCGCGACTGCTGGTAGCCCAGCGCCCACAGCGGCGGCAGGGCGCCGCGTCCGGCCAGCGCCGTGTAGTCGCGCAGCACGCCGGCCGGCGTGCGTTCGGGGCCGCCGGTGAAGACGTAGTAATCCAGCTCGCCGCCGCTGGCGCCGAAGCTGTAGCGATGCGGGTCGCGCTTGCCCATGTCGAACCAGCTGCGCCAGGTATTGTTGAAGAACAGGCCGTAGCTCCTGCCTTCGTGCAGGGCGATGAAGAAGGGAATCGCCTGGTAGGAAGGATCGTGGCCGGCCGGATACGGGGCCACGTCCGCGTTCCACATCACCATGTTCTGCTGGTGGCGCGACAGCGGCAGGGTCTTTTCGCCGAAGCCGTAATACAGCTCGTAGTCGTCGCGGCGCATCGCCGTTTCGATGGCGCCGTCCTGCGGGTCGAAGGCCATCGGCCGCGCCGGATCGCCAGCGACGACCAGGCGGCCACCGGGGTCGTACACCGAGATCGCCAGCTCGGGCGCGCTGCGGATCACCACCCGCGTGCCGCTCGCGGAACGCAGTTCCCGCACCCCTCCCCTGGTCGCCAGCCTTACCCTGGCGCGCGGCGGCGCGCCTTCGATGGCATAGGAGACATCCGGTCCGAAGCGGCCGCCGGGGTTCATGCGCACCCGCACCACGTCGGGCGTGACGAAGCCGACGTGCACGCGCGCGCCGCTGGACAGGCGCAGGTCCAGGCCGTCACCGGTCGGCACGGCCTGCACCACGGCGCCGACCGTGCGCAGGGCGGCGGCGGCCGGCGTCGCCGCCAGCGCCAGCAGCCCGGCGCAGGCCAGGGCAGCCGGCAGCCGCCGCGCTGTCCTCATTGCTGTGGGCCCGCGCCGTACAGTCCCGCGAACTTCAGGCCGAAATACAGGATGAAGGCATAGCAGGCCGCCGGCATCAGGAAGGACCAGTGCAGGCCGAGGGTATCGGCCAGCATGCCCTGCACGAAGGGCACCAGGGCGCCGCCGACGATGGCCATGCACAGGACGCCCGAGGCCTGGCCGGTGAGTTTGCCGAGCCGGTACAGGGCCATGCTGAAGATCGTCGGGAACATGATCGAGTTGAACAGGCCGACCGCGATCAGCGCCCACATGGCGGCGTGGCCATGGCCGAAGATGGCCACCATGACCAGCGCGATCGACATGGCCGCATTGAAGGCCAGCGCCTTGCCCGGGCTGATGAAACGCATGACCGCAAAGCCGATGAAGCGCCCGATCATGGCGCCGCCCCAATAGTAACTGACGTAGTGGGCGGCGTCGGCGGGCGCCAGGCCGGCGATGTCCGGCTCGCCGAAGAAGTTGATCAGGAAGCTGCCGATGCTCACCTCGGCGCCGACATACAGGAAGATGCCGATGGCTCCCAGCACCAGGTGCCGATGGGCCAGCAGCGAGCCCCTGGGGACGCCGTCGATGCCGGCGGCGCTCTCGACGCCCGCGGCCTGCACCGCGCCCTCGTCCGCGTGTTCGATTTTCGGCAGGCGCGCAAAGGCGAACAGCAGGGCCAGCACCAGCAGCGCGGCGGCCAGCACCAGGTAAGGTCCCTGCACGCTGGCCGCCTGGGCCGCGCGGTCCAGCGCGTGTCCGGACAGGATCAGGATGCCGCCCAGGGCCGGCGCCACCGTGGTGCCCAGCGAGTTGAAGGCCTGGGTCAGGGTCAGCCGGCTCGACGCGTTGCGCGCGTCGCCCAGCACCGTCACGTAAGGATTGGCCGCCACCTGCAGGATGGTGATGCCGGAAGCCAGCACGAAAAAGCCGAGCAGGAACAGGCCGTAGCCGCTGTTCGAGGCCGGGTAGAACAGCGTGCAGCCGCCGGCCGCGACGACCAGGCCGGCCACCGCGCCGTTCTGGTAGCCGATCTTCCTGATCAGCATGCCTGCCGGCAGCGATACCGCGAAATAGGCGCCGAAGAAGCAGAACTGCACCAGCATGGCCTGCACGTAGCTCAGCGTGTACAGCGCCTTCAGGTGCGGGATCAGCACGTCGTTCAGCGCGGTCAGCAGGCCCCACATGAAGAACAGGGTGGTGACGATGACGAGCGGACCGGTATTCCCGGTTGCCGGCTGCGATTGCGGCCGCAGCGACGGCTGCGAGATATGTTCCATGCTGTCTCCTTATTGTAGTGCGGCCGGCAGGTCACGCGCCTGCGTGCCCCACCCGTTCTTGTCCGGCTGCGGCGCCAGGCGGTACTCCAGCTTGCCGCCGGCCTGCAGCTGCTCCCAGTCCAGCCACACGCGCGGCGCCGGCTTGCCGGCCCAGTTCACGGACTGCACGTAGCGGCGCTCGCCGACCTTCGCCTCGGGCGCCTCGATGCGCAAGGTACGGCCGTTCGTCAGGTCGATCTCGGCGCGGGCGAAACGCGGCGCATGCAGCAGGAAGCGGCCGCTGCCCGGCGTGTCCGGGTACATGCCCAGCGCGCTGAAGATGTACCAGGCCGACATGGTGCCGAGGTCGTCGTTGCCGGTCACGCCGCTGGGGCCGTTGCCGAACAGGGTCTCGGCGGCGCGCAGCACGGTGGTGGTCTTCCAGGGCTGGCCCATCAGGGTGTAGACCCAGGGCGCATGCAGGTCGGGCTCGTTGTTCGGGTTGTAGCGGAACTGGCTGTAGTAGCTGTACGGTCCGACCACCCAGGACTTGCGCACCGCCTGCGGATCGGCCTGCAGGGCGTCGTAGTCGAAGAACAGGTCCAGGCGGCGCAGCGCCTCGTCCGGACCGCCCATCGCCGCGGCCAGGCCCGGGATGTCCTGGCGCACCAGCCACTGGTATTGCCAGGCCGTGCCCTCGTGGAAGCCGCTCTCGCTGCGCGGATCGTAGGTGCCGCCGACGTCCTTGAACCAGGCACCGTCGAGCAGGCGCGGACGCGGGAAGCCGTGCAGCCCGGTCGGGGCGTCCTGCACGCCCGCATCCCAGACCTTCTTCCAGTTGAGGGCGCGCTGCGACAGCGTCAGCGCGTCGTCTTCCTGGCCGAGGGCCCAGGCCATCTTCGCCAGCGCGCTGTCGGCCAGCGCATATTCCAGGGTCGCCGAGGCGCCGTGGTGCGGATCGGTATCCATGCCCTTGGCCATGAAGGTGCGGTCGTACTGCACGAAGCCCTGGCGCAGGTAACTGGGGTTACCCGAGCGACCCTGCGGGCGGATATTGAACGGGGGTACGCCGAACGCATTCTGGCGCAGCGCCGCATAGGCTTCCTGCTCGCGGCCCTTGAGCGCGCCGAAGCGCCACAGGTCGACCAGGAAAGGCGTGACCGGGTCGCCGGTCATCACATTGGTCTCGAAGTTGGCGTAGCCCCAGCGCGGCAGCCAGCCGCCCTGCTCGCGGATCTTCAGCACCGAATTGGCGATGTCGCGCGCGCGCTGCGGGCGCAGCAGGGCCAGCAGCTGGTTCTGCGCGCGGTAGGTGTCCCACAGCGAGAAGAACTCGTAATAGGTCCAGTCCCTGGCGGTGTGGATGGCGTCGTCGTAGCCGCGGTAGCGGCCGTCGGCGTCGTTGCCGGTCAGCGGCTGCAGCAGCGCGTGGTAGAGCGCGGTATAGAACACGGTGCGGTCGTCGTTGCTGCCGCCGTCGATGCGCACGCTGCCCAGTTCGCGCTGCCACGCCGCCTGCGCCTTGGCGCGCATCGCGTCGAAGCCCAACGGCTTGCCGCCGGCCATGCCCTCGGCCTGCAGGTTGGCGCGCGCCCCCGCGGCGTCGACGTGGGAGATGGCGCTGACCGCCGTGACCGCGCGCCCGTTCTTCAGGTCGAAGCTCAGCCAGGCGCCGTGCGGGCGGCTGTCGCCCTGCTGGGTCGGGCCGCTGGCGCCCGGGAAGCCGCCGCGTTCGTCCCAGATGCCGTGCGCGGCGATGGGCTGGTCGAAGGTGATGCGGAACCAGGTGGTGTACTTGGCGCCGCCGCAGAAGCTGTTGGTGACGATCTTGCCTTCGACGCTGTGCTCGTCCAGCACCCGCAGTTCGCTGCCGACCACCGAATGGCGCTCGTTGGCCTGGCCGACATTCAGCAGCACGTGGCCGGTATTCGCGCCGGGGGCGAAGGTGTAGCGCTCGGCCGCGGCGCGGGTCAGCGCGGTGGTCTCGGCGGTGATGCCGCCATAGCTGGTGAGCTGGACCTTGTAGTAGCCGGCCTGGCCGACCTCGCCCTCGTGGCTGTATTCGGCGGCGTAGGTCTTGTGGTTGAAGCTGTCCGCCTTCCTGGTGTCGAACTCGCCGCCGGGGCCGATGGTGCCGGTCACCGGCAGTACCGACAGCTGCCCGCCCTGCTCCCAGCAGCCGGCGCCGGACAGGAAGGAGTGGCCGAAGCCGCGGATGCGCTTGTCGCTGTAGCGGTAGCCGGCGTAATGGTCGGTGATCGGGCCGACCTGGATCATGCCGAACGGGGCCGAGGCGCCGGGGAAGGTATTGCCCTCGTCCTGGGTGCCGATGAAGGTGTTGACCGGCGTGGCAGGCGCCGCGCCCTGGGGGGCACAGTCGGCAGCCAGCGGCAGCGCAAACGCCGCCAGCAGGAACAGGGTGATGCGGGTGCGGCTCGTCACGAGGTCTCTCCTTGGAGCAGTTCGAACAATCGGTGCATGGCCGCCGGCGGCGGCGGGGTCGCGCCGGCCTGCAGGCAGGCGGCGGAACCGGCCGCCAGCGCGGCGTGCAGGTGGGACAGCAAGGGCCGGCCCGGGTGGCGCGCCAGGCTGTGCAGGAGGCCCGCTACGCTGGCGTCGCCGGCGCCGACCGTGTCCACCACCTCGACCCTGGGCGCGCGGGCGTCGCAGCGCTGCGCGCCGTGGTACAGGCTGGCGCCCTCGCCGCCGCGGGTCAGCAGGCAGTACGCCGCCGGGTTGAAGGCGCGCACGCGCTGCAGCGCCTGGTCGAGTTCGAGCTTCGGGAACAGGCCGCGCAAATCGTCGTCGGAGACCTTGATCACGTCGGCCAGGCCCGCCATGCGTTCCAGCGTCGGCGTGTAGCGCTCGTCCATCAGCTTGCGGTAATTCGGGTCGTAGCTGATCGCCACGCCTTTTTCCTTGAGCTGCGCGGCCAGCGCGACCAGGGTCGCGGCCAGCGGCTCGCGCGCCAGGCTGATGCCGCCGAAGTGGGCCCAGCGCAGCGAATCCGCCCAGCCGGCGGGCAGCTGCGCCGGATCGAAGTGCAGGTCGGCGCTGTCGTCGCCGATGAAGAAGTAGCGCGGCGGCTCGCATTTCTCGACCACCGCCAGCAGCGGCGAGCGCTCGACGCGCTGCAGCAGGCGCAGGTCCAGGCCGACTTCCTCGCTGGCCGCCCACAGCGCATCGCCGAAACGGTCGCGGCTGATGGCGCCGGCGAAGGCGGTCGGCTCGCCCAGCACCGCCAGCGCGCGCGCCACGTTCCACACCGAACCGCCGACGCGGCTCACCCACCGCTCGCCGCCCTGGTCGATCATGTCGGTCAGGGCCTCGCCGGCGCACAGCATCAGCGGCGTCGTATTGGTCGTCACATCATTCATTGCCGGCCTTTCCGAGCACGGCCACGATGTCGTAGCAGGCGCCCATGGTGTGGTAATCCACCTTGCCGGCCGGGCTCTTCTCGTCGCTCAGCTTGCGGTTTTCGCGGTCGAGGATGCGGTACCAGGCGCCGTAGCGGTGATCGACGAAATGGGTCCAGCTGTATTCCCACAGGCGCTGGTACCAGTCCCAGTAGCTCGCATTGCCGGTGCGCTGCGCCAGCATGGCGGCGGCGGCAGCGCTCTCGGCCTGCACCCAGAAATACTTGTGCGCGTCGCACACGCTCAGGTCCGGGGCCAGCGAGTAGCAGACGCCGCCATGCTGCGCATCCCAGCCCTTGTCCAGCGCAACGCCGAACAGCTTCTCGGCGGTCGGCAGCAGCCAGCCCAGGTCCTGTTCCAGGACGCCTACGGCGCGCGCCTCCAGCTGCAGCAGCAGCTTGGCCCACTCCGTGAAATGGCCGGGCTGGTAGCCCCAGGGGCGGAACAGGTTTTCCGGGTCGTCGAAGTTGAAGCGCCAGTCGGGCTGCCATTGCTCGTCGTAGTGCTCCCAGATCAGGCCGCCGCAGCGCTCGGCCTGGCGCCGGGTGATGTTGGAGGCCACCGTGTAGGCGCGTTCCAGGTAACGGATCTCGCCGGTGGCCTGGTGCGCGGCCAGCAGCGCCTCGACCGAGTGCATGTTCGCGTTCTGGCCGCGGTAGCTGGAGAGCACGTCCCAGTCCTGGCTGGCCTCGTCGGCATACAGGCCGGCCTGTTCGTCCCAGAAGCGCTTTTCCATCAGTTCGAAGGTTTCGCCGATCCAGGCGCGCGCTTCGTCGATCCCCGCCATCGTGGCGTGCGCATAGGCCAGCAGCACGAAGGCTTCGCCGTAGGCGTGCTGGGTGCCGTCCTCGACCGCGCGGCCGTTCAGCATCCAGGCGTAGCCGTCGCCATCCGGCGCCCGGTGCGCCTCGCGCAGGAAGCGCAGCGCGTGCTTCGCCCCATCCAGGTAGGCCGGATCCTTGAAATGCCGGTACGCCATCGCATAGGTAAACACGAAGCGCGTGCTGCTGACCAGGTGCCGGTGCTGGGCGTCGTAGATGGCGCCGTCGTCCTTGAAGTACTGGTACAGGCCGCCGGCAGGGTCGATCGCACGCGGGTGATAGAAGCGCATGGTGTGCTGCGCATGCTCGAGCAGGACGGCCGGGCTGCGGAAGTTCGGGAAAGTGGACATGGTCGTTGTTGGGTTAGGGTGCAGTGGGCTTAGTCGTCGCAGCTGCTCTCGCGCACGATCAGCTGGACTGGCACGGTTATCTGGGGGGCGTTTTCTTCTGGCTTGTGGAGCAATAATTCGACCCCGGCCCGCCCCAGCGCTTCCTTGTCCACACGGATCGTGCTGAGCGGGGGGATGGCGGCGGCCGCCGCGGCGATGTCGTCGAAACCGACGATCGCGATGTCGTGGGGGATCTTCATCCCCTCGTTCAGGCAATACTTCATGGCGGCCAGCGCGGTGCTGTCGTTGTAGCAAAAGACCGCATCGGCCCGTTTCGGCAGGCTGAGCAGGCTGCGCATGGCTTCCACCACGGCCTCCTCGCCCTCGCCCATGGTCGGCACGATGACTTCGAGGTCCGGATCGGCGTGCACCCTGGCGTCGAACAAGGCCTGGCGGAAGCCGCGGTTGCGCTGCTGGATGCTGTAGTGGGCCAGCGAGCCGGACAGCATGGCGATGCGCTTGCGGCCGCAGCGCAGCAGGTGCTGGGTGGCCAGGTAGCCGCCGCGCATGTTGTCGGGGTTGACCGAGGTGAAGCCGCGCCGGTGGATGTCCACCAGCACGATCGGCTTGCCGACCTGCTGCAGCGCCGCCAGCACCTCCGGCTCGAAGAAGCCGGCGCAGATGATGGCGTCGGGCTGGTGCACGCGTATCTGCGCCAGCACCGGCTCGGCCGGATCGACCGCGATGAAGGACAGGGCGACGCCTTCGCGCCGGCAGGCCTCTTCCGCGCCATGCAGCACCGGCGAGAAGAAGGGGCTGGAGGCCAGCGTGTTGTGCTGGCTGTGCAGCAGGAAGGCGATGCGGCGGATGCGGCCCTTCTTGAGCTGCGAGAAGTCGTAGCCCAGATGCAATGCCGCTTCGCGCACCTTGTTGCGCGTCGCCTCGGTCATGCCGGCCTGGTTCTTGAGGGCGCGCGACACGGTGCCGATCGACAGGCCGGTGGTCTCCGCAATGTCGCGCAGGGTAGCGTGGCTCACGTCCGCCTCCGTGTGCGGCGCGGGCGCTCATGCAGCGGAATCGAGTGCATGATGGGTCTCCGGTATTTTTGTTTAATAAACGCTTTTTTATCCCAGCCGTCTCTGGAGCGTCAACCAGGTCGGCTAAAACAGCGTGCTTTTTAGCGCGTTTTAGTAAACGATGGCATGTCGGCCAGGGAACGCAGGCGCAGCGCGCCGCGCAGCGCTTCGAGCCCCGCTTTCGACGACAGGCGCAGGGAGACGCTTTCGTTCGGCAACAGGGTCAGGGCATTGTCGGACAGCCCGGCATCGGCATCGGCGCCGTCCACATCGATCCAGACGGCGCGGGCGAAGCGCGCCGCGTGCAGCTCGAGCGCGTAGCCGGCGTCATCGCGGCGCAACTGCGCCTGCAGGCCAGGGTCGGGCCAGGCCATCTCCTTGGCCGCGCGGAAATACACGACCCCGCGCGACGCCGGCTCGCCCTCGGCCCGCAGCTCGAACACCGCGACGGTGCGCGCCGGGTCGGCGCCGCCGAGCAAATCCGCGTCCAGGTAATCGCCCGCCCTCGTCGACGACAGCGGCGCCAGCTCGACCGGCCTGCGCTCGTCGCGCAATACCTGGCCGTCGAGGCTCATCAGGCGCAGGCGCAGCTCGCCCCGCAGCGGCCGGGTGCGGTCGTTCAGCAGGCTGACGGTCGTCTTGCCCCCGGCGTCGCGCAGCGCGGCAAGCGCAACCGGCGCATAGAAGCGGCGCGCATGGAAGTGCAGCGCCTTCCAGCGCCCGAACCAGTCCACGCTCGACCAGGACGCGCCCGGCCACACGTCGTTGAGCTGCCAGTACAGCGAACCCATGGTGAACGGACGGCTGGCGCGGTGGTGCAGCGCGGCCAGTTCGATGCCCTCGGCCTGCGCGGCCTGGCTCAGGTAGACGAAGCCGGCGAAATCCTGCGTGGCGCCGAATTCGTAGTCGACGTACTTCATCAGCCGCTCGTTACCCTTGCCAGCAAGGAATTTTTGATGGGCCTCGATCACCGGCGCGGCGATGCCCTGCTCCGCGCGCCTGGCGAAGGCGTCGATCGTGGCCTGCACCGGCCAGGCCTGCAGGCCGTACTCCGACATGAAGCGCGGCGTGATCTCCAGGTATTTGCTTGGCGGGTAAGCCGGGTTGCCCCACACCTCCCAGTAATGCATGTCGCCGCTGGCCGGGGTGTTCGCCACCTCGGCCAGGTCGTCGCCGGGCGAACTGGCCCAGTAGGCGATGCCGCCGCCCTCCTCCGCGACCACCTTGCGCAGGTCGGCGCCGAACAGCTGCACATAGCCCTTCCACACCTTGTCGGCGAGGCTTGGGGCGGCGGCCTTCATTTCCTTGCCCGCACCCCAGTATTTCCAGGCGATCTCTTCCTCATTGTTGCCGCACCACAGGGCCAGGCTAGGGTGATTGCGCAGGCGGCGCACGTTGTCGCGGGCTTCCGCCACCACATTGGCGCGGAAGGCTTCGTCGTAGGCCGGCGGCATGCCGCCGCCGAACATGAAGTCCTGCCAGACCAGCAAGCCCAGTTCGTCGGCCAGGTCGAAGAAATCCTCGCTCTCGTAATACCCGCCGCCCCAGCTGCGCAGGAAATTCATGTTCGCATCGGCGGCCGATTGCAGCACGCGGCGCAGCCGGGCCTTGCTCACGCGCGGCTGGAACATGTCGAAGGGGATGGTGTTGGCGCCCTTGGCGAAGACCGGGATGCCGTTGACGGCGAAGTAGAAGCTGCGGCCCCTGTCGTCGGGATCGCGGCGCAATTCGATGCTGCGCAGGCCGGTGCGTGCGCCGGCCCTGGCAATCGCGGCCTTGCCTGCGCCCTTGCCATGCTCGGCCCGGACTTCCAGCTCGTAGCGGTACAGCGGCTGCGCCCCGTAGCCGTTCGGGTACCAGCGCTGCGGCCGGTCGACGTGCACGGGGAGGTCGATGCGGTTCGCGCCGGCGTGCAGTGCGACGCGCTGCCGCGCCGCCAGCGAGCGCCGGCCACCCGGGGTCGTCTGCCACAGGCGCAGCTCGGCCGCGCCGTCGCGCACCGCGTCGAGCGAGGCGATGGCGGCGATGTCGGCGCGCGCGGCGTCGACGTGGTCCTGGCGCAGTTGCAGGTCATCGATGCGCACCGCATCCCAACTCTGCAGCACGACCGGTTTCCAGATGCCGGCGGTGACGTAGCGCGGGCCCCAGTCCCAGCCGTAGTGGTAGCCGGGCTTGCGCGCGAAATTCGCGGTCATCGCGTCCTTCGGCTCGTCGCCGTAGGGAGAGGGATAGTTGCCGAGCAGCTTGTGCGGCATTGCCTCGACCTGCGGCAGCAGCTTCGCGATCGGCGAATGCAGCACGATGCGCAGGTCGTTGCCCCGGGCACGCAGCCGGCCCTGCACCGGCAGGCGCCAGGTGCGGAAGGCGTTGTCGGCATCGAGCAGCTTGACGCCGTTCAGCCAGACCTCGGCGAAGGTGTCGAGGCCGTCGAGCACCAGGTCGCTGCGCGCGGCCGACAGTGCGCCGCGCGGCGCGTCGAAGCGCGTGCGGTATTCCCAGTCGGCCAGGCCGATCCATTGCAGGCCGGCTTCGGGCGCGCCCACATACGGGTCGGGAATCACCCTGTTCGCGAACAGGTCGGTATGCACCGTGCCGGGCACCGCCGCCGTGTGCCAGGGCGCGGCTTCGGGATGGGACGCCGCCTGTGCGTTGCCGGGAACCAGGCGGAAGCGCCAACCCTTGTCGATCGCGAAGCCGTCCGGCGTGGCCGCCATGGCCGATGCCGCGCCCGCCGCGGCCAGGACCAGGCACAGTCCCAGGAAGCGCCGCGCCCTCATGCCGCCGGGGCTTTCCAGTAGCGATCGATCCACTCCTGGTGGGTCGGCATCGCGGCAACGGCATGCGCCAGCAGCGCGCGCATGCTGTCGACATGGTCGAGCAGCCGGTCTTCGGGCATCTCGTCCACCATCGGGTGGTAGCCTTGCGGCACGATGCGCTGGCCCAGCATCACCTGGACCCAGCTCGGCAGCGCGAAGAAATCCTCGCCGTTGCGGAAGTAGCGGCCATCGGCGCGGAACAGGTCCATCGCCTCGCGCAGGCTGTCCGGGATAGCCATTGTGCGGCAATAGTCCCAGAACGGCGTGTCCTTCCGTTCGGTCGCGTGGTAGTGGAGAATCAGGAAATCGCGGATCCGTTCGAATTCGAACACGGAATCGCGGTTGTAGCGTTCGGCCAGCAGCGGATTGAAGTCGCGCGTGGGGAATAAGCTCAGCAGGCGCGTGATGCCCGACTGGGCCGAGTAGATGCTGGTCGACTCGAGCGGCTCCAGGAAGCCGCTGGCCAATCCCAGCGCCACCACGTTCTTGTTCCACAGCTTCTTGCGCATGCCGGTGGTGAAGCGCAAGGGACGCGGCTCGCCCAGCGGCTTGCCGTCCAGGTTCGCCAGCAGGGTCGCGGTGGCTTCGTCGTCGCTGAGGTGTTTGCTCGAATAGACGTAGCCGTTGCCGGTGCGGTGCTGCAGCGGGATCCGCCACTGCCAGCCGGCCGCGCGCGCGGTCGAGCGCGTATAAGGCGTGATCGGAGCGACGCTTTCGCAGGGCACGGCCAGCGCGCGGTCGCAGGGCAGCCAGTGCGACCAGTCCTCGTAGCCGGTATCGAGGGTCTGCTCGATCAGCAGGCCGCGGAAACCCGAGCAGTCGATGAACAGTTCGCCATCGACGAGGCGGCCGCTTTCCAGCGTCACCGACTCGATGAAGCCGTCGCCGGCGCGCTGCTGCACCCCGACGACCTTGCCCTCGATGCGCTGCACGCCGCGCTGTTCCGCCAGTTCGCGCAGGAAGCGCGCGTACAGGGTGGCGTCGAAGTGGTAGGCGTAGGCGATGTCGGCCAGCGGCGAGTTCGGCGCGGCGTTGCGGTCGCCGGGCGCGAACTTGCCCTGCGGCGCCATCACGGTCTGCGGCGAATAGTCGCCGATCGGCCCCGCGCGCCCGGCCAGGTGCAGCTTGAGCCAGAACTGGTGGAAGGGTAGCGGCCCCAGCGAACGGCCGATGGCGCCGAAGCCGTGGATGTAGCTGTCGCCGATGCGGCCCCAGTCATTGAACTGGATGCCGAGCTTGACCGTGGCCTGGGTCCGCTTGACGAATTCGGCTTCGTCGATGCCCAGCCACTGCCCGTTGAACATCCGGATGTGCGGCACGCTGGCCTCGCCCACGCCGACGATGCCGATTTCCTCGGACTCGATCAGGCGGATCGTGGCGCCCTTGCCCAGGTAGGTGGCCAGGGCGGCGGCGGCCATCCAGCCGGCGCTGCCGCCGCCGACGATGGTGATGCGGTTGATGCGCTTGTGCGACTCCATACGGCCTCCCAAAAAAAAACCTCCCCGGCCTGCCAGGCCCGGGGAGGATGAAGGGGATTCAGAACTTGTAGTTCAGACCGACGTACGCGATGCGGCCGGCGTAACCGTTGGAGTAGAAGCGGTCCTTGGTGTCGTTGCCCAGGTGGGAACGGGTCTCCTGCCTGGTCAGGTTCAACACCGAGGCGGTCAGGCTCAGCTGCTTGGTGAAGTTGTAGGCCGCGTTCAGGTCGACCTGGCTGTACGGATCCTCATACACGTTCAAGCCGTTGATCAGGCCGTCCACCACTTCGCCGCGGCGGTTGTACGAAGCGCGCAGCAGCAGCTTGTCGGTTTCGTAGAACACGGTCAGGTTCAGCTGGTTCTTCGCGCTGCCGACCAGCGGCGACTGGCCGACGTTGGTGCCGTCTTCCAGGGTGATGGCCGCCTCGTTGGTCTTGTTGTACGTGTAGTTGAACTGGAAGCCGATACCGGAAGGCAGCGTATGCTGTGCGTAGAACTCGGCGCCCTGCGACACGCCGTTACGTCCGCCGGCGCTGGTCGAGTAGTTCTGCACCGTCACAGCCTCGCCGGCGACGCTCATGTTCACGTTCATGACGACCGGCACCGAGAAGTTGCTGACGTTCTTGCGGAACAGGTCGAGGCCGAGCACCGAGCCGCGCTGGTAGTACCACTCCAGGCCCAGGTCGAACTGGGTGGCCTTGTACGGCTGCAGGTTCTTGTTGCTGCCGCTGCCGAACCAGCCCACCTCGTCGCCGCCACCGATCAGGCGGCGGTCGTTGACGTATTCCTGGCTGTAGTTCTGCAGGCCGCCCGGGGCCGCGATGTCGCCGTAGCTCGGACGTGCGATCACCTTCGATGCGGCGGCGCGCAGCAGCAGGGTGTCGGTCAGGTCGTAGGCGACGTTCAGGCTCGGCAGCACGTCGTTGTAGGTGCGGTCGAGCGCGCTGACGGCGAAGGACTGGGTATGCGCGGTGCTGTCCGGCAGGGTTGTGAAGCCGCTCACGCAACCCGAACCGCTTGGCGCGCCGGCGGCCGGTGCGCCGCCCGCCTGGCAAGGCGCCGGTGCGCCGTTGGCGCCGTTGTAGAAGTAGTCCTTGTAGTTGTCGACCTGGTCGGTCGAGTCGGCATGCTGCTTGGTGCGCACCAGGCGTACACCGAAGTTGCCGCGCATGCGGTCGGCCTTGAAGTTGGCCTGCAGGTAGGTCGAGGTGATCTTCTCGTCGACGTTGTAGACGAAGTTGTCTTCGTTACGCGTCTGCTGCTGCCCGTAGGTCTTGTTCAGGTAAGCGATGTAGCTCGCGTAGTCGATCGCCGGGAAGGCGCTGGCCTTGATGCCGCCGGCCAGGTTGCCCAGCGATTGCGAGTACAGGAAGGACGGCTGGAACTTGTTGGCGGTCGGATCGCAACCGGCCTGGTAGCGCGCGTCGTAGTTGCTCGGATCGGCGCCCGGGCAGACCCAGTAGTTGTTGCCGGTGTTGCGGTGGATGCCGCCGTCGCGGTACTTGGCGCCGAACTGCAGCGAGTCCAGGTAGTTGAAGTCGGTATGCCAGGTGAAATCGGCCTGGGCGTAGTTCTGCTTGTTGCTGTTGTGGGTCCACGAGGACGAGGTCGAACCGAGGTCGATCTCGCCGATGCCCTTCGCCAGGTTGGCCATCAGTTCCGGCGAAAAGGTCATGGTCGGCGTGCCGGCCGTGTTCCAGGCGCTGGCGTAGTTGCCGAGGGTCCAGCTGCCGTCCGCATTCTGCACGCGCGGCTTGATCGGCATGGTGAACTGCAGCGACGGACCGCCCGAGGCCCAGGTGCGGCCGGCCTTGAAGTCGGCGTCCAGCGACGCGCCGCGCCATTCGGCGCCGATGTCGAAGGTCTGCGAGCGCGCTTTTTCGCGGTTGTAGCTGCCGGTGATCTGCGGGGTCGGGATGGTGCAGTCGTCCGGCCCCCAGCCGCCCGGTTTCTGGCCCGCCGCCGCGGCCTGCGCTTCGCTGCAATAGTAGGTCTTGCCCGGATGGGCGCTGTAGTTCGCGCCGGTGACGATGGTGCCGCTCGGATCGAATGTCAGGCCGTCCAGCATGCGGCCGCCCGGCCAGTTGCCGTCGCCGTCATAGCGGGCCAGGTTCCACTCCGGGATCTTCAGGGTATTGGTCTGCGAGTTCTGCGACAGGTCGAAGCGGAAGTAGTTGGCCGTCAGGTTCAGGTTGCGCATCGGCTTGAACTGCAGGGTCAGCTGGCCGCCCTTGCGTTCGCGGTCCTCGGTCTTGACGCTCTCGTTGACCGAGGTCGGCATCATGAAGTTGGTGTAGTACTTGCCGCTCTGGTCGTAGAAGCCCGACTGGCCCCACCAGCGCGAAGTCAGGCCCGAAGGCCGGCCGTTGACGTCGGTGGCCGGATGCGTCTTGTAGTCATCCGCGTACCACTGCCAGTTTTCGGTGCTGCCGGCCATGGTGCGCGTGGTGCGCTTCTGCTGGGTATAGCCGACCAGGACGCCGAAGCGGTTGCTCTCGTCATGCCAGGCGTACTGGCCGGAGAACTGGCCGTCGCCCTTCTTGGTCGTGTCGGCCCAGGTGCCCTCGGCGTTGACGAAGCCGCTGCCCGACTTCACCTCCAGCGGACGGCGGGTGTGCAGGATCACGGTGCCGCCGATGCCGCCCTCGTCGATGCGCGCTTCCGGCGTCTTGAACAGCTCGGCGCTCGACAGCATGTTCGACGGCATCAGGGTGTAGTTGAAGGAACGGGTCGGATCGCCGTTGGATTCGGCGGTGGCGACGTAGTTGCCGTTCAGTTCGGTCAGGGTCAGTTCCGAGGACAGGCCGCGGACGCTGACGTTCTTGCCCTCGCCGCCGCTGCGGTCGATGATCACGCCCGGCACGCGCTGCAGCGCGTCGGCCACGTTCTTGTCTGGGAATTTACCGATATCCTCGGCGGTGACCACGTCGACCACCGCGTTGGCGTTGCGCTTCTGGTCGAGGCTCTTCTCGATCGAATAGCGGTAACCGGTGACGACCACTTTCTCCGGTTGCGGGGTATCGGCCTGCGGCGCGGCCGGCTGGTCGGCGGCGGTTTGCGCTTGGGCAGTGCCAATGCTCAACATAGCCAAAGCAACTGCCGTGGCAATCGGGGTTGCGCACAGGCGCCCGCCCTGTCGAGAAGCAAGAACGTTCCTGAACATCATATGCAGTCTCCTTATCGTGCCCTATCGATGGGCTTCTTGTATTGACTTGGTGGCAGGCCTGGGGACATTTACTAAACGCTTGTTTTGGCAGCCCTGCGCCGTCGGGTATCGCACTTCGCCCTGTAGAAGTTATACAAAAGTTGTCGATACGAGCTCAACAGATTTTGAAAAAACGGGCGCAGTTTAGCCGTGTTTTCGTAAACACGATCTTGTCGGGGCCGCCGTTTTTCCTGTTGCCGGAGACGAATAAAAAAGCTCCCCTGCGGCCATCGGCGATGGCGGCAGGGGAGCTTGCAGGGCCAGCCGGTACGGCTGGATGAATGGACGCTGTCTACACTTTCCTGAGCGCCGAGGGCTTGTGCGCAGCCTCGGCGCCAGTCTCGTCGCTGACGACCAGGTACTCCGGATTCTCTTCCGACGCGGCCACGTGGTGGCCCTTGATCTCGATCGGCGAGGTCAGTTTCTTCTTGACCGTGCCGCGCACCACGCCCTGCGCCGCATGCCATTCGACTTTCTCGCCGGGCTTGAATGTCTGGGTCATGATGCCTCCTTTGTCCAGGACAGCCATTTGAACATGGGAGCGCTTCCCCCGCCGTACCTTACCCGGCGGATACGTGACGCCAGCCATTCGGAAGCTTGGCTATACTGAATTCAAGCCATGATCGGTACGCAATGCCATCGCGCTTGCTGTCGCCGGTCCATCCTTCATGCTTCACAGACTGACAGGGGGTAACATGCAGACGACCTGGATTGTGTCGGCCAACGCCGGCCGCGCTCGGATTTTTTCGGATTACGACCCGGCGGAACCGCTGGAAGAAATCGATGACCTGGTGAGCACCGCTGCGCGCCTGCGGACATCGGAGATCAACACGGACGAGGTCGGGCGCACGGCCGCCGGCAGCAGCAGCCACGGCATCGGCGGCAACGAAGCGGCGGGCTTTGCGCACAACGCCAAGGCCGGCGCACCGAACAAGGCCTACCAGCCGGCCCAGACGCCGCAGGAGCACGAAGCCGAACAATTCGCGAAAGACATCTCGAAATACCTGATGGACGCGCACCAGGAAGGCCGTTACCAGCAACTGGTCATTTCCGCCTCGCCGCAGTTCCTCGGCGCCCTGCGCACCTATCTCGATCCGCACATCAAGCCGCTGATCAAGCTCGAGGTCAACAAGGACTACACGCACTCGAACGCGCAGCAGCTGCGCGAGCAGATCCGCGAGCAGCTGCAGGCCCAGCGCGCCAACAAGCTGCAATAAACGCCCCGCTGCATTGCGCCGACAACGCCAGCCTGAAGCGGCTGGCGTTTTTCATGGCAGGCGCTCGAAGTTCACCCGACACGTACGTCACTAAGCCTGTCTCAACTCGACCCGACTCCCTCGCGTGCACCCGGGCGCCCGGCCAGACAATGACATCACATCGTGTCGTCCGAGGAGCTGTCATGCAGCCCGAGCGCGTGCGGACCCTGCTGGTCATCCTGTTCCTGGCGCTGTTCCTGGGCTCGCTGGCCGCCTGCGGCGGCGGCGGGGGCAGTCCGGGCCAGACCAACACCAACATCCAGCTGCAGGGCGTCAGCACCGGCAATCTGAGCGTCACGGTCGTCAACCTGCCGTCCGGGATCCGTGCCGCGGTGCATGTGAGCGGGCCCGGCAATTACGCCGCCGATCTCGCCGGCACGCAGATCCTGTCCGGCCTCGTGCCGGGCGATTACACGATCAGCGCCCAGCCGGTCGCGGTCGGTGCCGGCACCTGGTTTCCCTCGCCCGCCACCCAGACCGTGAGCGTCGCGGTCGGCGCCACCGCCGCGGCCAGCGTGAGCTATGCGCTGCCCGCCGTGCAGCTCGGGAACGCGCCGGCGCCAGGCTGAGCAGCTCGGCTGCGCCGTGGATGCCGCCACCCTGCTAGGATGGCGGTTCAACGCGCAACCCGACCGATGCCATGCCTGTTCCTGTTTCCCGCCTCGCCATCCTCGCCCTCGGCCTGCTCGGCGCCACCATCACCGTGCTGGCCGCCGGACGCGAGCGCCATGAGGCGCCCGAGCTCGTACCGATTCCTTCCCTCGACGTGCCGCGCTACCTCGGCACCTGGTACGAGATCGCGAAGTACCCGAACCGCTTCCAGAAGCAGTGCGACGGCTTCACCACCGCCCACTACAGCCTGCAGCGGGACGGCAACATCCAGGTGATCAACCGCTGCCGCCGCGCCGACGGCCGTTTCGATGAAGCGGTCGGCAGCGCGCGCCAGCTCGGCCCCGCCGATTCGCCGAAGCTGCAGGTGCGCTTCGCGCCGGGCTGGCTGTCCTTCCTGCCGCAGGTCTGGGGCGACTACTGGGTGATCGACCTCGATCCGGATTACCAGCTGGCGGCGGTGAGCGAACCGAAGCGGGAGTATTTGTGGATCCTGTCGCGCACCCCGACCGTGCCGCGCCAGGCCCTGGCCAGCCTGCTCGACCGGCTCGAACGCCAGGGTTTCGACCTCGGCCGGCTGGAGGCGACCCGGCAGGCACGCTGATCCCGCTTACCAGGTGAAATCGTCCGGGATCTTGAAGTCGGCGTAGGGATCGTCTTCCTCGACCGCCTGCGGCGCGGCCTTGGTCACGCGCACCACGATCTCGGGCGCGCGCTCGGCGATCTTGTCGGCGATCACGCGCGGCACCAGCTCGAAGCCGCCGCCCTGGCCGATGATGGCCAGGCGCCCGGCCACCAGGTGGTCGCGCACCTTTTCCGATACGTAGATGCGTTCGATCTTGCTGCCGATCGTGAAGTTGTAGGCGATGTCGCCATTGCCCTTGGGCTGGCGGTTGGTGGCGACCATCTGCGCGATCTGGGCGGCGACGGCCTTCTGCGCGGCGGCGGCGTCGCGCTGGGCGTTCAGCTCGCGGGCGCGCTCGGCCTGCTTGCGCTGCGCCTCGAGCGCGGCCTCGCGCGATTCGTTCTGCTTCTCGACGCCGGTGCGCAGCTCGATCTTGTGCTGCTTGCTCTTTTCCTGGTTGGCCAGCTTGACCTTTTTCTTGTCGACCAGGCCGGCCTTCAGCAGCTGCTCTTGCAGGGAAACCATCTTGTGACTCCATATGTGTGAAGCCGCAAGCATAGCAAACGCGCTGCTTAACGTGAGAGGAAAAAGCGCAACATCTCGGCCGAGGCATTCGGCCCGGAAGGATCGGCATACGAACCGGCCGTGCTGCCGCCCGACCAGGCGTGGCCGGCGCCGTGCAAGGTCCAGTGCTCGGCCACCACCTGCCCGGCAGCGTCCAGCACCATCGCCCGGACATGGCCCTTGCCCTGCTCCTCGATCTCGGTCAGGGAGGCATCGCCGCCGAACTGGCGGTACACGGCCTGCCCGTTCGACGGGTGCACGGTGGCGTCGCGGTCGCCGTGGAAGACGATCGCGCGGACCCGGCCGGATGCCGCTGCCTGCCGGCGCGCACCCTGGTGATTGCCCTTCATGGCCTGCAGCCCGGTGATCAGGTCGCGCGCACTGCCGGCCGCCAGCCCGGAATGCACGCCGACCGCCGCATACAGCTCGGGATACGCCTGCGCCATCACGGCCGCCATCGCGCCGCCCGCCGACAGGCCGGCCACGTACACGCGCGCCGCGTCGCCGTCATGTTCTCGCAACACCTGCCGGGTCATGCCGGCGATGATCGCCGGTTCGCCGGCGCCGCGCTCCTGGTGCGCCTTGTCGAACCAGTTCCAGCACTGCGAGTGGTTGGCGCTGGCGGCCTGCTCCGGGTACAGCACCAGGCAGCCGCTTTGCTCGGCCGCCAGGTTCATCGTGGTGCCGGCGGCGAAATCCTCCGGGTCCTGCGTGCAGCCATGCAGCATCACCAGCAGCGGACGCGGTCCGGGGCTGGGGCTGGAAGGCACGTAGAGGCGGTAATTGCGGGTGCCGGCTTCGTTGGTATAGCTGCCGTGCAGGAAGGCGCCGGCGCCGAGCGTGTCCGCGCCGCGTTCCGTCCTTGCCGTAGCGCGGTTCCAGGCCGGCATGCCCTTCAGGTCGGGAAAAGGCATGCCGCCCGTGCGTGCGGCCGGCTGCGCGGTCGTCAACAGGCCCGCCTTTTGCAAGGCTTCCTGGATGAGTGCCGTGGCCGCGGCCGGGTCCTTGCCCTGGCCGGAGCGCACCGCGCCGAGTATGTTTTCGACAAATTGTTCGTAAGGTTTCATAGTGTTCCTTCAGGATGCGATACGGTCGGCGAGCGCCGCCTTGACGGCGCCGGATGCCAGGAAGGCGCCCAGCACGTGAAGCGAGGCGATCGCCTCGCGCGCCAGTTCAGGGCTGACGTCATCGTCGATGGAAGCCAGGCCGAGCACGTGGATCTCGAGCCGTTCGCCGGCGGCGACGGTCCTTTCCAGCTCGGCCTTCGAATAGCGCTGCATGCCCATCACGTAGCGCTTGCGCGTCACGGTCTGGCGGATCGCCTCGCCATGCAGCTCCAGCTGCTTGCGGATCGCCATGCGCACGAAGTCGGTGCGGTTGGTATAGAAGCCCTCCTCGACCAGCAGGTCCATCTGCGCGAGGTCGACCAGGCCGAGGTTGATCGTGACCTTTTCGGTATCGGGGAATCTGGGTTTGGATTCGACAAGTTTCATGAATATACTCTCCTTATACTCCATATGGAGTATAGGAGGAGTATTTCAAGGCCTCAGCGACGGAAGAACCACAACAGCAGCGAGACCACGACCGAGATCACGAGGCAGGTCACGATCGGAAAGCTGAAGCTGAAGCCTTCGCGGACGATGTGGATATCGCCGGGCAGGCGGCCCAGCGGCAGGCGGCGCAGCCAGGGCCACAGGAGACCGGCGGCGAGGAGGACGAGGCCGGAGAGGATGAGGAGTTTTTGCATGATGTTGGATCGCAGCGCCAGAACGTCGTTCCCGCGGAGGCCGGAACCCAAGTCTGCGTCGACAGCCGACATCATATGCCATGGGTACGCGACGAACATTGGCTCCCCGCCCGCGCGGGGAGACCATTCTGCCGAAACCGGCGCGTGCGGGGCGCGCCTTAGCCGGCCAGCATCGGCAGGCGCGACGTGGAAGGATTCTTTCCGGTGCGGAACACGCTGACCGCCCGCGCCAGTTGCATGGCCTGGTCCTGCATCGCCTCGGCGGCGGCGGCCGCTTCCTCGACCAGGGCAGCGTTCTGCTGGGTAACCTCGTCCATCTGCACCACCGCCACGTTGACCTGCTCGATGCCCGCGGTCTGCTCGGCGCTGGCAGCCGTGATCTCGGCCATGATGTCGGTCACGCGCTGTACGCTGCCGACGACTTCGCGCATGGTTTCGCCGGCCTGTTCGACCAGGCGGCTGCCGGCCGCTACGCTGGCTACCGAGTTATCGATCAGCGCCTTGATTTCCTTCGCCGCACTGGCCGAGCGGTGCGCCAGGTTGCGCACTTCGCCCGCCACCACCGCGAAACCGCGGCCCTGCTCGCCGGCGCGTGCCGCTTCCACCGCCGCGTTCAGGGCCAGGATATTGGTCTGGAAGGCAATGCCGTCGATCACGCCGATGATGTCGGCGATCTTGCCCGAAGCCGCATGGATGTCCTGCATGGTGCCGACCACCTGCTCGACCACTGCGCCGCCGCGCTCGGCCACGCCGGAGGCGGCCTTGGCAAGCAGGTTGGCCTGGCGCGCATTGTCGGCATTGTGCTTGACGGTCGAAGTCAGTTCTTCCATCGAGGCGGCGGTTTCTTCGAGCGAACTGGCCTGCTGCTCGGTGCGGCTCGACAGGTCCTGGTTGCCGGCCGCGATCTGCTGGCTGGCGGTGCCGATCGCATCGCTGCCGCTGCGCACCTGGCCGACGATGCCGAGCAGCGATGCATTCATCTTCTGCAGCGTTGCCAGCAGCTGGCCGATCTCGTCGTTGGAATCGATGCGGATGGTCTGGGTCAGGTCGCCGTCGGCCACGCTTTGCGCCAGGTGGAGGGCTTGTCCGATCGAGGCGCCGATGCCGCGGATCAGGAAGAAGGCGACGGCGCTCCCCAGCAGGCAGGCTGCCACCGCCAGTGCGATCGATTCGATGCGTGCCCGCGCGTAGCGGGCTTGCGCGGCCTCGTTCTCCTCCCGGGCAACCCGCACCTGCAGCTTGACCAGCGCCTCCATGCTCGCTTGCACAGGTGCATAGAACTGCAGCAGCGATCCGGATGCCACTTCCTTGAGGGTGTCGAGATCATTGTCGCGCAACGCCGCCATCGCGGGCTTCAACCCCTTTTCCAGGTATTGCGTGCGGTTTTGCACGAAATCCGCTGCGAGGGCTTTTTCCTCGTCGGTCAGGTAGGTCGCCATGTAGGCCTTCCACAGACCGGTGATTTCCCTGACCCGGTCGTCGGACTGGGCGCTCAGGGTGCGGCTGTCGATGCCGCCAAGCGCGGCGCGCATGATCGCGGTCTGGTTCTGCTCCATCAGCGACAGCGCATGGCTGAGATCCCGGAGCGCGATCAGCCGGTCGTTGTAGACGCTCTGCAGTGCGGCGTTGGTCGCCTTCAGGTTGGCCATGCCGGTGACGCCGACGGCGATAAGCGCCGCGACCAGAAAAGACGTGAGGAAAACGAGGCGCGCTTTGATACTGGTGTTCTTAAACATGGGAGAAATGGGCTGTGCGAGGCAAGGTCGACACTCTAGTTGAAGTCAATATAATTCCATAAGGAAATTTTATGATTGTGGATGGATCGTCACATGCCAAGGAATTTTGTTGCATTAAGGAATCTTGCTAGACCAAAAGAAACTGATGCCGGGAACAAAAACGTTAAAATCCGGTCTCTGACTGTCAACTTGTCCCGCCCGTGACCCTGCCGATGCCCTCTCTTCGTTTCGCCCGCTGGCTGCGCCGCGGCTTCGCCTGCGCCCTGCTGTCGGGCGGGCTGGCGCAGGCGGCGGGACCGCAGCCGGTGCTGCTGGGGATGGACGGCGAATTCGGGCTCGACAACAGCACCTCGGCCCAGGCCGTCGAACTGGGCATGCGCACCGCCATCGCCGAGATCAATGCAGCCGGCGGCGTGCTGCACGGACGGCCGCTCGAACTGGTGATCAAGGACCACCGCTCGATTCCCGCGCGCGGCATCCGCAACATCCAGGAATTCGCGCGCATGCCGGGCCTGGTGGCGGTGTTCGGCGGCCGCTTCAGTCCGGTCATCATCGAGGAGCTGCCGACCCTGAAGGCCACGCACACCCTGTTCATGGCGCCCTGGTCCTCGGCCGATGCGATCGTCGACAACGACATGCGGCCGAACTATGTCTACCGCCTGTCCTTGCGCGATTCGCTGGCCATGCCCAGGCTGCTGCGGGCGGCCCACCGGCGCCATCTGGACAAGGTCGGGCTGCTGCTGACGAATACCTCCTGGGGCCGCAGCAATGCGGAAGCGGCCGAACGGGCAGTGCCCGCCATTCCCGGCATGACGATCGCCGGCATCTCCTGGTACAACTGGCGCGACACCTCCCTGGTCGGCAGGTACCAGCAGCTGCGCGCGGCCGGCGCCCAGGCCATCGTGCTGGTGGCGAACGACGACGAGGCGGCGGTGCTGGTGCGCGAAGTGGCCGCGCTGCCGAAGGAACAGCGGCTGCCGATCCTGAGCCATTGGGGCGTGACCGGCGGCGAGTTCGCGAAGCAGGCCGGGCCGGCCCTGCAGCAGGTCGACTTTTCCGTGATCCAGACCTTCAGCTTCTGGCACGCCGATCCGGCGCGCGTGCGGCGCTTCCTGGCCAGCGCCGGCCGGGTATCCGACGTCAGGCGGATCGAGGACATCAAGGGGCCGGTCGGCGTGGCCCATGCCTACGACCTGACCCATCTCCTGGCGCAGGCGATCGACCGCGCCGGCAGCACCGACCGCAAAGCCGTGCGCGACGCGCTGGAGCATCTGCCGGCCTGGCATGGCCTGATCAAGAACTACGCACCGCCCTTCACGCCGGCGCGCCACGAGGCGCTGGGCCCGGCCGAGCTGCTGATGGTGCGCTACCGCGCCGACGGCGCGCTGGTGCCGGCCGAGGAATGAGGATGGCGCCTGCCTCCCGGCCCGCCGGACTGTCGCGGCGCTTCGCGATCGCCGCCGCGATCCTGACCGCGGCCGCGATGCTGCTGATCTCGATCGTTTCGTTCTGGCTGATCGACCGCCAGCGCGAGCGCGCCAACGACCTGCTGCAGCAGCGTGAAGTGACCTTTCATGCGGCCACCGTCGGCCACAACCTGCAAGCGCTGAGCACCCGCCTGGCGGATGTCGCGGCCAGCCCGATCCTGGCCAACGCCCTGGTCGACAGCGCCGGCAAGGAAACCTACCTGACGCCCTTCCTGCATGGCCTGCGCCAGATGAACGGCATCCCGGTGCAAGTGATGTTCACCGATTTCGAAGGCCAGGAAATCGCCGACAACGGCGCCAACGGCTTCGGCGAGCGCGAGGCCGCCTGGCTGCGCGAGCGTCTGGCCAGCGGCGATGAGCGCCCCGCCCTGCTGGACGGCGAGCTGGTCGGCGTCTATCTGCTGCGCTACTCACGCACCCGCACGCCGGAAGGCGCATTGATGTACAAGGTCCGGCTGGCCGACCTCAAGCCGGCGCCCTGGGCCGTGCTCGAACCCGACGGCGTGCGCCGCGCGCAGGCGCGCGAGATCAGCGCGCCGGTGCCGCTGCCGCCCCGCCTGGCGCACCTCGGCCTGGTATTGCGCGAGGACGAGCGCCGGCTGGCGGCGCCGCTCGAGACGCCTGCGCCGCAATACCTGCTGATCGGCGCCAGCACGGCCGCGCTGGCGCTGCTGGTGTTCCTGCTGGCGCAGCGCCTGGCGCTGGGGCTGACGCGCGACCTGCGCGGCCTGGAAGCCTTTTCCGCCAGCCTGGGCGATGCCGGCATCAGCAGCCAGCGCGCGCCGCTGGCCGGCAGCCGCGAAGTGGTCAGCCTGGCCGGCGCCCTCAACCGCATGCTCGACCGCCTGTACGAGCAGCACACGAACCTGGAGGCCGAGCGCCGCAAGTTCCACCAGCTGTCGAACAACATCCCGCAGATGGTGTGGATGGCCGACCCGGACGGCAGGATCGTCTGGTTCAACGACCGCTGGTACGAGTTCGCCGGGATCGCGCCAGGCTCGGTCTCGATCGACGACTGGCAGAAGCTGCACGACCCGAACCTGCTGCCGGATGTGATGCGGCGCTGGCGCCAGGCCATCGTCAGCGGCCAGCCGGACCAGATGACCTTTCCGCTGCGCGGCGCGAGCGGGCGTTACCGCAGCTTCTTCTGTTCGATCGCGCCGCTGCGCGACGCCGGCGGGCGGATCGTCCAATGGTTCGGCACCTGCACCGACGTCAGCCAGCTCGAGGAAGCCGAGCGCGCGGTGCGCCACAGCGAGGAGCGCCTGCAGCTGGGACTGGTGGCGGCGCGCATGGCGGTATGGGAGCGCGATCCGGTCGAAGGCACGCTCAGCTTCTCGGCCAACCTGCACAGTGTGTTCGGCACCAGCTGGAACAGGCTCGATGAGCTGTGGGAACTGATTCATCCCGACGACCGCGCGGCGCTGCGCGAGACGGTCGAGCACGCAATGCGCGAAGGCGGCGTCTACCGCGCCACGCCGCGCCTGCGCCGCCCCGACGACGGCCGCATCATCTGGGTCGATATCCGCGGCCGCCTCGGCCTCGGCCCGGACGGCCGCAGCAAGGTGGTGCACGCGATCGCGATCGACATCACGGAACGCAAGCACGCCGAGGAAGCGCTGCAGCTGGCGGACCGCCGCAAGGACGAATTCCTGGCGATGCTGGCGCACGAGCTGCGCAATCCGCTGGCGCCGATCGGCAGCGCGGCCGACATGCTGCGCATCGCCTATTCGGGCGAGCCGCGGGTGAAGCAGATCAGCGAGATCATCGCGCGCCAGGTGGCCCATATGCGCCACCTTGTCGACGACCTGCTGGACGTCTCGCGGGTGACGCGCGGCCTGGTCACGATCAACCGCCAGGCGATCGACCTGCGGCGCGTGGTGAGCGAGGCGGTCGAGCAGTCGCGGCCCCTGGTCGAGGCGCGCCGCCACCAGCTCGAGGTGAGGCTGCCGGAGCATGCCCTGACGGTCGGCGGCGACCATACGCGGCTGGTGCAGGTGGTGGCCAACCTGCTCAACAACGCCGCCAAGTACACCCACGAAGGCGGGCGCATCGAAGCCACGCTGGACGTACACGGGGCCCAAGCGCGCGTGACGGTGCGTGACAACGGCACCGGCATCGGCCCCGACCTGCTGCCGGTGGTGTTCGACCTGTTCACCCAGGGCTCGCGCACCCTCGACCGCGCCCAGGGCGGTCTCGGCCTCGGCCTGGCGCTGGTGCGCAAGCTGGTCGAACTACACGGCGGCCAGGTCACCGCCAGCAGCGCCGGCCAGGGCCTGGGCAGTATCTTTACCGTTACCCTCCCCCTGCTTTGATTTCCCTCAAACCGGGGTCAGACTCCGAATTTGGGCAATTTCCAAAACCGGGAGTCTGACCCCGGTTTCAGGAAATTGCGGCACGGCACTGGTTTGACGGTAGCAGCGAATCGTTGGAACATGGCCGGCCCCTCAACGATTCTGTCGCACCATGTCTCCTGAACTCGGGTTGGTCTGCATTACTGTGTCGAAGGACGTCCGCTACCGCACCGTCACCCGCAAGCGGCTGCTCGAGCAGTCCGATGCCGGCCAGCGCAAGATCCTCGACGATATCTACCGCGACAACCTCCAGACCCTCGACGGCGCCCTGCAGTACTGCAAGCGTGAAGGCATCCGCCTGTACCGCCTGCCGTCCTCGATCTTCCCCTTCTTCGACGAGGACATCGGGCGCGAAGTGATGCGGGACCTGGCGCCCAGCCTGGCCCGCACCGGCCGGCGCGCCACCGAACTGGGCATGCGCCTGGTAATGCATCCCGACCAGTTCGTGGTCCTGAGTTCCGATTCGCCGGACGTGGTGGCCAACAGCATCAAGATCCTGCAGATGCACGCCGACATCATGGACTTGCTGGAGCAGCCGCGCTCGCCCTGGGCCGTGCTCGAGATCCACGGCGGCAAGGCCAACCGCAGCGACGCGCTGGTCGAGCGCATCAGGGCGCTGCCCGATCCGATCCGCCTGCGCCTGTGCCTGGAGAACGATGAATATTCGTACAGCGCGGCCCAGATCCACGACGTCTGCGTGCGCAGCGGGGTGCCGATGGTGTTCGATGCCCACCATCACATCGTCAGCGAAAAGCTGTCCAGCTACGACGACCCGAGCGTGGCCGAGATGCTGGAAAAGGCGCGCGCGACCTGGCCGGATCCGGCGCAGCAGATGGTGCACATCTCGAACGGGCGCGAGGGCTTCAACGACCGCCAGCACTCGGACCTGATCGCGACGATGCCCGCGTGTTACATGCAGGCGCCGTGGATCGAGATCGAGGCCAAGAACAAGGAAGAAGCGATCGCCGGGCTGCGTCCGTGGCAGGCAGCCGGCTGAGCGTGGTGATGCCCTCCAGCGAAAATCCCACAGCTTCCAGTAACTCCACTTGGTGCTGCCGGCATGGCGACAACATGCCACACGCGGCAAATTCGCTGCACCGCACCATTCATCGTATGCATAGCGGGCATCAGGAATGAGAATTAGTCATTTCCTTCAACCAAGTTCAGAATGGGATTTGCCATCGCTCAGCTGGACGCGGCAGTTTTCGCGCCTGTAGCACAATGATGGCGTTCAGGCAGTTTTCGAATCCTATGATGCAGCGCCAGTCCGATTCCATCTTCTCCCCGCCACGCCGGCGCGCGGCGGAATCGGCATGATCGTCCGCGGCCGCCCCTCCGCACTGCGCCTGTTCCTGGTCATGCGCGGTTCGGTCCTGCCGAATATCTGGAAGAGCCTGCTCGGCACCACCCTGCTGGCAATCGCCGTCACCTTCACGCATGGCACCCTGTGGAACCACAAGATCGCCATCGGCGCGGTCCCCTTCACGCTGATGGGCCTGCCCCTCGCGATCTTCCTGGGCTTTCGCAACAACGCCGCCTACGACCGCTACTGGGAAGGCCGCAAGCAGTGGGGAGAACTCGTCCTGCGCAGCCGCAACCTGGCGCGCCAGTGCCTGTCGCTGGCGGACGGCGGCGCGGACCAACTGCGCACGCGCATGATTCGGCGCGCGATCGCCTATGCGCACGCGCTGCGCCACCGCCTGCGATGCGGCGATCCTGAGCCCGATGTCGCGCCCTGGCTCGAGGCGCAGGAATGGGAACGCGTGCGCTCCCTGCCCAACCTGCCGTACGCGCTGATACTGGAGATGGGCGCCGACCTCGGCCTGCTGCTGCGCGAGCGCCGCCTCGATCCCTGCCTCGCCCCCAGCATCGACGCCAGCCTGTCGGCGATGACGGGCGTGGCCGCCGCCTGCGAGCGCATCCAGGGTACGCCGATTCCCTTTTCCTACACCCTGCTGCTGCACCGCACCGCCTACCTGTACTGCGTGCTGCTGCCCTTCGGACTGGTCGACGCGATCGGCGACCTGACCCCGGTGGTAACCGCCCTCGTCGCCTACACCTTCTTCGGCCTGGACGCCCTCGGCGACGAGATCGAGGAACCGTTCGGCACGTCCGACCACGACCTGCCGCTCGAGGCCATCTGCCGCACCATCGAGATCGACCTGCGCACCGCCCTCGGCGACACCAAGCTTCCCCCACCCCTACTGCCGGTCGACTACCGGCTCAGCTAGAAAAATGAAGACTGAATATCTGGATCGAATCCGTTGCGCACGGCTGCGCAATCGCGTCACCGGCGCTGCCGAAGCAGCAAGCTGGATCAAGGACGGCATGACCGTCGGCATGAGCGGCTTCACCCGCGCCGGCGACGTCAAGCTGGTGCCGGCCGCGCTGGCCGAGCGCGCGCGCCGCGAACCCATGAAGATCACCCTGCTCACCGGCGCCTCGCTCGGCAACGACACGGATAAGCTGCTCACCGAAGCGGGTGCGCTGGCGCGCCGCATGCCCTTCCAGGTCGACCCGGTATTGCGCTCGGCGATCAACCGCGGCGAAGTGATGTACATCGACCAGCACCTGTCCGAGACCGTCGAGCAGCTGCGCAGCCGCCACATCAAGCCGGTCGACGTGGCGGTGGTCGAAGCGGTGGCGATCACCGAGACGGGGGCGATCGTCCCCACGACCTCGGTCGGCAACAGCGCCAGCTTCGCGATCCTGGCCGACAAGGTCATCGTCGAGATCAACCTGGCCCAGGCCACCGGCCTCGAAGGCCTGCACGACATCTGGATTCCCAAGAAGCGGCCGATGCGCGAGCCGATCCCGATCATGTCGGTCGAGCAGCGCGCCGGCACGCCCTTCATCGAGATCCCGCCCGAAAAGATCGTCGCCATCGTGATCACCGACCAGCCGGACAGCACCTCGTCCGTGCTGCCGCCGGACGAGGAGACGGCCGCCATCGCCGGCCACCTGGTGCGCTTCTTCGAGGACGAGATCATCAAGGGCCGCCTGACCAGCAGCCTGCTGCCGCTGCAGGCCGGCATCGGCACCATCGCCAACGCGGTGCTGGCCGGCTTCGTCGACAGCCCCTTCCACCACCTCACCATGTATTCCGAGGTGCTGCAGGATTCGACCTTCGACCTGTTCGACGCCGGCAAGCTCGAATTCGCGTCCGGCTCCTCGATCACCCTGTCCCCGGAAAAGAGCGCGCAGGTGTTCCGTGACTTCGCGCGCTACAGGGACCGGCTGGTGCTGCGCCCGCAGGAAGTGTCGAACCATCCGGAAGTGATCCGGCGCCTCGGCATCATCGCGATCAACACCGCGCTGGAAGCCGACATCTACGGCAACATCAACTCGACGCATGTGAGCGGCACCCACATGATGAACGGGATCGGCGGCTCGGGCGACTTCGCGCGCAACGCCTACCTGTCGGTGTTCGCCACCAAGTCGACGGCGAAGGGCGGCCGCGTGTCCTCGATCGTGCCGATGGTCTCGCACGTCGACCATACCGAGCACGACGTCGACATCGTCGTCACCGAACTGGGCCTGGCCGACCTGCGCGGCCTGGCGCCGCGCGAACGCGCCGACGTCGTCATCGAACAATGTACGGCCGAACCGTACAAGGCGATGCTGCGCGAGTACGTGCGGGAAGCGCAGCAGCGCGGCGGCCAGACCCCGCACGTGCTGGAGAAGGCGTTTTCCTGGCATGCGCGCTACCGCGAAACCGGGTCGATGCTGCCCGCCGATTGACGCTGCCGGCGGTTTGCTGTGCAATAGGCAATCTTTTTTGCCCCTGCCGCTTCCATGACCGCCGCTCCTGCCCCTGCTCCGAAACGCCGCCTGCGCAAGATCCTGCTTGCCGTCGGCGGCTTCATCGCCCTCGCCCTCGCGCTGGTTCTGATCATCGTCCCGCTGGTCCGCAACCAGGAACACGGCCCGCTCGACGCCACCGCGCGGCGCGCGGCGCCCGGGCAGTTCGTCACGCTGTCGCACGGGATCGTCCACGTGCGCGTCGCCGGACCCGAGCAGGGCCGCCCGGTGGTGCTGGTGCATGGCTTTTCAGTGCCCAGCTACGTGTTCGACCAGACCAGCGCGGACCTGGCCGCAAAGGGTTTCCGTGTGATCCGCTTCGACCTCTACGGGCGCGGCTGGAGCGACCGTCCCGCCCTCGACTATGACCGCGAGCTGTTCGCCAACCAGCTGCTGGAACTCATGGATACGCTGCAGATTCCCAAGGCCGACCTGCTCGGCCTGTCGATGGGCGGGGCGATCGTCGGGCGCTTCGCGGCCGAGCATCCGGAGCGGGTGCGCAGCGTGGTGCTGGTCTCCCCGCTCACACGCGCACACGACATCAGCGTGATGGCCTGGCCGGGCGTGGGCGAGTGGCTGAACCGCGCCTGGTTCCTGCCCTCGCTCGCTGCCAGCCAGCTCGACGACTTTGCGCATCCCGAACGCGTGAGCGGCTGGGCCGAGCGCTTCCAGCCGCAGATGCGCTACGACGGCTTCGGGCGCGCGATCCTGTCGACCATCCGCCACCTGTCGAACGCCTCCTCGGTGCCCGACTTCGAGAAGGTCGGCAAAAGCGGCCTGCCGGTGCTGCTGGTATGGGGCGACGCCGACCGGACCGTCCCCTACACCGAGCACCTGGATGTGCAGCGCGCGATCCCGCAGGCACAGTTCGTCTCGCTGCCCGGCCTCGGGCACCTGCCGGTAGTCGAGGATCCGGCCGCGACGCATCCGCAGATCGCCGACTTCCTCGCGCAGCATTAAGCGAGTTCGGGAATAAAAAAACACCAGCCCGCGGGCTGGTGTCGTCTGTTGCGCCGGCTTCTCGCCGGCGGTCCGGCAGGCGATCAGTAGCCGCGGGTGCCGCTGGCGGGCGGGGTGCTGGTGGTGCCGGTGGTGCCGGTGCCGGTGGTGCCGGTGGCGCTGCTGCCGGTGCCCGAACCCGAGCCGGTGCCGCTCATGCCGGACGAGCCGCTCATGCCCGACGAACCGCTCATGCCGGACGAGCTGGTGCCGGTGCCGGTGCCGCCGGCGCCGGTGCTGCCGCTCATGCCGCTGGTGCCGGACGAGCCCGAGGTACCGGTGCCCATGCTGCCGCTGGTGCCCGACGAACCCGAGGTGCCGGTGCCGGTGCCCATGCTGCCGCTGCCCGAGGTGCCCGAGGTGCCGGTGCCCATGCTGCCGCTGCTGCCCGACGAACCCGAGGTGCCGGTGCCGGTGCCCATGCTGCCGCTGCCCGAGGTGCCGCTGGTGCCCATGCTGCCGCTGCCCGAAGTGCCGCTCGAGCCCGAGGAGCCGCTGCCGCTGCCCATGCTGCTGCTGCCGCTGCTCGAGGTGCCGCTGGTGCCGCCCATGCTGCTGCTCGATCCGGTGCTGCCGGTGCTGCTCGAGCCCGAGCTGCCGCTATGCTTCTTCGCGTGTTTCTTTTTGCTGGACTTGTGCGTCGAGGATTTGCTGGTGGACTGGACCGCCTGCGCGCTGGCATTGGTATCGCCGGTGGTCGATGCATTGCTGCTTTGCGCCTGGGCGCTACCGACACCGAACATCGCCATCGCAACGGATGCACCCAGCAAGCCTTTCAGTAACTTATTCATTTTCATGTCGCTCTCCTAATGGATTTGGGGCAAAAAGCTCAACAATATCAATAAGATAAATTGAGGGTTCGCAGTGTAAAACGGCCGCAGAGAAGCGTGCGCGCGTTAGCCGTACGGCAAAATTCCTGAACGGGAAAGCGACACTTTATTCGAGCCAGCAAGCCAGTCAGTGCATTGCCGTCAGCGCCGGCGAACCGGGCGCGGCGCTCACGCCGCCGGCCTGGGCGGCGAGCGTACCCAGCCTGGTGTACAGCGCCAGCACATTGCTCTTGTCGTCGGGGTAGACCCGGTTCGACAGCAGCACATAGAAGGTGCGCGAACCGGGGTCGATCCACAGCACGCAACCCGTGAAACCCGTGTGGCCGTAGCTGCCGACCGGGAACAGGGCGCCGCGCGGACGCACCGCATACGGCGAAGCGATGTCCATGCCGAGCCCGCGCAGCGCCGCGATGCCGGCCGGCGATTGCGGCGTGGTCATCAGGCGCACGCTGTCCGGGCTGAGGATGCGCACGCCGTCCAGTTCGCCGCCCTGCAGCAGCATGCGGGCATAGCGCGCGACGTCGCGGGCGGTGGTGAACACGCCGGCCGATCCGGCCACCCCATCCATGCGGCGCGCGGTCGGATCGTGCACCACACCCTGCAGCAGCTGCCCGGGCGCCAGGTCGCCGTGCGCCGAGCCTTCCGCGCCGCCCTTCTGGGTCGGCGCGATCGAGGCGGCGGCGCCGCTGCCCAGGCGGCGCAGCGGCGCATAGCCGGTATCGCGCATCTTCAGCGGCTCGAAGATGCGGGTGCGCGCGAACTCGTCGAGCGGCATGCCGGACACTTTCTGGACCAGCTGGCCCAGCAGGATGTAGTTGATGTCGGAATAACGGAAGAAAGTGCCGGGCGCATGCGTCACGACCTGCCGGCAAGCCAGCGCGTGGGCGGCGGCGTCGCCATGCCAGGCGGGCTTTGCCGGCAGGCCGGCGGGCAGGCCCGAGCTGTGGGTCAGCAGGTGACGGATCGTGATGGCGTCCTTGCCGCCGTTCGCGCATTCCGGGAAGTAGCTCACCAGCTTCGCGTCGAGGTCGATCCTGCCCTCTTCCGCCAGCTTCAGGACGGACGGCGCCGTGGCCAGCACCTTGCTCAGCGAAGCGGCATCGAACAGCGTGGTGGTGGCCACCTGCGCCGCGTCCGGCTCGTAGCTGAGCTTGCCGTAGGCCCGTTCCCGGGACTGGCCGCCGCGCTCGAGGTGCAGCACGGCGCCCGGCAGTTGATGGGCATCGACGGCTTGCAGGACGGCGTCGTCGATCTCGGCGAAGCGCGCGGCATCCAGCCCGGCGGGCTGGTCGCCCTCGGCCATCGGGGAGCGCGGCGGCGTGGCGCAGCCGCTCAGCACGACGGCGGCGCAGGCAGTGGCAAGCAGGAAACGTGACGGGAAAGCGGGCATGGATGGCACCGGCGCGGACGGCCTGGGCAGGGATTTAACAGAAGGCAATCATAGGCAGGCCACCAGGCGGGGTCAAGCGGGGCACGCTCGGCGAGAAAAATCCGATCGGCGTATCATGGGTCCATGATTCCTCTCTCGATACTCGACCTCGCCCCCATTGTTGAGGGCGGCACCGCTTCCGATTCCTTCCGCAACTCGCTCGACCTCGCCCAGCATGGCGAGCGCTGGGGCTACAACCGCTTCTGGCTGGCCGAACACCACGGCATGCCGGGCATCGCCAGTGCGGCGACTTCCGTCCTGATGTGCCATGTTGCCAACGGCACCTCGACGATCCGCATCGGCGCCGGCGGCATCATGCTGCCGAACCATTCTCCGCTCGTGATCGCCGAACAGTTCGGCACCCTCGCCTCGCTGTTCCCCGGCCGTATCGACCTCGGCCTGGGCCGCGCGCCCGGGTCCGACCACACCACGGCGCGTGCGCTGCGGCGCAACCTGGCGTCGGACGCCGACGAGTTCCCGCAGGACGTGGTGGAACTGATGGATTACTTTGCGGACTCGCCGCGCCGCCAGGTCCGTGCAGTGCCCGGCGCCGGCCTCGAGGTGCCGGTCTGGATCCTCGGCTCCAGCCTGTTCGGTGCGCAACTGGCGGCCGCTCTCGGCCTGCCGTATGCCTTCGCATCGCACTTCGCGCCGCAGATGATGATGCAGGCAATCGAACTGTACCGCGCCACCTTCCGCCCTTCGGCCCAGCTCGACAAGCCCTACGTGATGCTCGGCTTCAACGTCTTTGCCGCCGACACGGATGCCGAAGCGCACTTCCGCGCGACTTCGATGCAGCAGGCCTTCATCAACCTGCGCAGCGGCCGTCCGACCAAGCTGAAGCCGCCGGTCGAAGGCTATCTCGATCTGCTGAGTCCGCCCGAACGCTCGATGCTGGATTCGGTCCTGTCGTGCTCGGCCATCGGGGCGCCGGAGACCGTCGCCACGCAGCTGAAGGCCTTCATTGACCACACCGGCGCGGACGAGCTGATGATTACTTCGCAGATCTTCGACCACGCCGCGCGCCTGCGCTCCTACGAGATCACGGCCGACATCGCCCGCGCTGCTTGATACATTTGGTCACCTGCCCGTGGTCAACCGGGCAGATGATGAAATCGTTGTCTCCGTTGACTGGCGAACAGTCGGATGGGCCTGCCAGGCCTAGGCTGTTCGCATCGACCTTTTATCGGAGACAGATCATGAAAGCTCAACTCGTTGCAGCATCCCTGCTGATGTCGCTGTCGCTGGCCTCGGCCGGCGCCTATGCCAAACCGAGCTGCCTGAAAGGCGCGGCTGCGGGCGCCGTCGGCGGCCACTTCCTGGGCAAGCATCACGTGCTGGGCGCGGCCGTCGGCTGCGCGGTGGGCCACCACATGTCCAAGAAGCAGGAAAGGCAGGAACGTGAACAGGCCCAGGCCAACGCCCAGGCGCAAGCCCAGGCAAACCAGACCCGCACCAACCAGGCGCAGGCCACCCACAAGTGATGCGCCGGCCGGCGCCCTGATCGACGCTCAGGCGTCGCCGGTGCCGGCCTGCAGCGCGTCGATGAGATCGCGCGCCGAACGCACCCGGCCCATGTTGCGGAACACATTCTCGCAGCAGGTCTTGTGCGCTTCGGCATTGCCGGAGCTCATCGCATCTTCCACGAAGATCAGCTCGTACCCGCGGTCGAAGGCCGCGCGCGCGGTCGACTCGACGCCATAGTTGGTGGCGATGCCGGTCATGATCAGGGTCTTGATGCCGCGCCGGCGCAGCAACTGGTCGAGCTCGGTAGCGTAGAAGGCGCCCCACTGGCGCTTGGTCACCACGTGGTCGCTCGCCTGCACCTGGGCCGATTCCGCCATATACGACGCTTCCGGCGGCGGGGTCGGCGTGCCTGGCTTGAACATCGGATTGTCGGCCACCGGCATTTGCAGCTCGTCCAGCTGCACGCGCACGAAAATCACCATGCCGCCGCGGTCGCGCATCTCGCCGGCCAGTTGCACGCAATTGCCGACCACGCGCTCGGCCGGGTGCGGCGCCAGTTCCCTTTGCACATTAAAGTTTTGCAAGTCGATCTGCACGAGGGCCGTGCGAGCGATGTCGATAGTTAGCTTGTTCATGAAATCCTCCTTGGCGCAAGTATTCACCAGGCACGGTTTTCGCGGCGCGCGGCGAGCCGCCTGCGGCCGGCTGTGAATACAGACCCGGCGTGGCCACTGTGATAAATTGCCCGAATAATACACAGAGACGGCATACGCCGCAGACCATGAAGAAAATCGCCATCGCCGGCGCAAGCGCACTGCTGGCGGCCTGCAGCACCACCCAGCCTCCCCTTACCGCCTACACACTCGGTTCCGGCGCCCAGCGCAGCGCGGACCAGCAGGCGCTCGACTTCGACAAGGCCGACCTCAAGCTGCGCATCGAGCCGGCGTCGCGCAGCATCCGCGGCGACGTCACGCTCACCTTCGGCGCCCGCGCGCCCGTGCGCAGCATCGAGCTCGACCTCGACCGCAACCTGCCGATCGACGCCATCGCCGTCGACGGCCAGCCGCTGGCCGCCACCAGCTGGCGCAATCCGGAAGGCAAGCTGAGCATCGACTTGCCGCAGACCCTGCAGCCGGGCAAGCAGGTGGCGGTGCGCGTGCAGTACCACGGCCAGCCCCACGTGGCCAAGAAAGCGCCGTGGGATGGCGGCTTCGTGTGGTCGCAGACGCCCGACGGCCAGCCCTGGGTGGCGAGTGCGGTGCAGGGCGAAGGCTGCGACCTGTTCTGGCCCTGCATCGATCACCCGACCGGCAAGGCGAAACTGGTCGACGAGCACATCACGGTCCCGAGCCCGCTGGTGGCGGCCGGCAACGGCATCGCCATGGGCATGGATGAACAGGACGGCTGGCGCACTTACCACTGGCGCACGAAGAACCCGAGCACCTACGGCATCTCGATCAACGTCGCGCCTTATAAACTGCTGAGCGGTGAATACCGCAGCCGCTACGGCAACGTGATCCCGCTGCGCATGTGGTACCTGCCGCAGAACGAGAAAGGCGCGCAGGAACTGTTCGCCGAGTTCCCGCAGATGCTGGATTTCTTCGAGAGCACGATCGGCCCCTACCCCTTCGGCGACGAGAAGATGGGCGTGGTGGAGACGCCGCACAAGGGCATGGAACACCAGACCATCAATGCCTACGGCAACAACTACGCGAAGACGGCGTATGGCTACGACGAGCTGCTGCAGCACGAATTCGCCCACGAGTGGTTCGGCAACCAGCTGACCAACGCCAACTGGGACGACATGTGGCTGCACGAAGGCCTGGGCAGCTATATGCAGCCGCTGTACATGCAGAGCCTGCGCGGCGACATGGAATATTTCGCCTCCCTGATGCGCCAGCGCGCGATGATCGAGAACAAGGCGCCGATCGTCTCCGGCAAGCCGAAGCTGGAAGAAGACGTCTACGATACCAAGCGCGGTGGTCCGGGGCAGGATATCTACAACAAGGGTTCGCTGGTCATGCACACGCTGCGCGGCCTGATCGGCGACGAAGCCTTCTTCCGCGCGGTGCGCGAAGAGGTCTACGGCACCGCCGACCCGCGGCCCGGCAATTTCGCGCCGCGCTATGGCACGACGCCGGAATTCATGGCCATCGTCAAGCGCGTGAGCGGACGCGACCTGGACTGGTTCTTCCAGGCCTATCTGTATCAGAAGGAACTGCCGGAACTGCAGGCCACGCGCACCGGCAACACCCTACAACTGGCTTGGAAGACGGACAAGGACACGCCTTTCCCGATGCCGGTCGAGGTGCAGGTGGGCAATCAACTGGTGAAGCTTGCGATGACGGATGGGCGCGGCAGCGTCGATCTGCCGGCAGGGACGAGCTATACGCTGGATCCGCATTCGAAAGTGCTGCGCAGGGAGCGGCACATCGAGCGGTATCACGAGTGGCAGGAAGAGCAGAAAAAGAAGAAGGCGAAAGCCTGATTGCGCGTCGTCCCCGCGAAGGCGGGGACGACGTGGCGCTTATTTCGACGAATTCTGCATCTTCTCGCCGGTACGCTCCAGCGCGCGGCCGGTAGCGGCGGTCGCATCCTTGGCGCCTTCTTTCACGTTGGCGCCGGCTTCGCGCATGTTTTCGCCGGCGCGCTCGGCGGCGGCATCGGCTTTCACGGCGGCACGGTCAGTGGCGGCATCGATCTTCGCGCCAGCGCGGTCGGCCGCGGCGTTGGCGTCGGCGGCCGCCTGGCGGGTTTCAGCGGCTGCGTGCGCACCGGCGTCGTCGACGGTCTTGCCGGCGGTCTGGGCCGGGCCCATGCCGTTGGTCTCGACGGTCGTCTTTTCCGTCTTGTGGCAACCGGTGGCCAGCACGGCGACAGCAAACAGGATGCTCGAAATCGAAAGGGTCGTGGTCTTCATGAAGGGCTCCTTTTATTATCAAAAATGAAATACTGTGAGCGTATCTTACACCCCTCGTCCATACGCACGATTGGCAATTGTGCCAAACCGTAACAAAAAATCACGGCCTCCCCAAAGCTGACCCAGCCCGGCCGTTACATCTGTTTGCAAATGCCCTGCTCAAGGCGCCGGATTCCCATCCGCATCGATCTTGCGCACCTCGCCCACACCCAGCGCACGCACCTCGGCCTCGATCTTGCCCATGTCGCCGACCACGATCCACAATTGCTGTGGCGACATGGTGCGGGCCGCCAGCGCGTTCAGCGCCGCCGGGTCCACGGCCAGCACCTTGTCGGTGACCGTGTTGTAGTAGTCCTCGGGCAGGCCGTACTGCAGGATGGTGGCGTAGCCGTTGCTGAGCTGGACGATGGTCTCGAAGGCGCCCGGCAGGCCCAGGGTCTCGTTGTCCTGCGCGGCTTTCAGTTCCGGCCGGGTGATGGGGCGGGCGCCGGCGATGTCCGCGTATTCCCGCATCAGCTCGCGCAGCGCCGGCGCGGTCTTGTCGGTCTGCACGGGCGAAGCGCTGAACAGGATGCGCTGCCCGACCGCCGCCACCAGCGAGGAGCCGACCCCATACGACCAGTGCTTGTCCTCGCGCAGATCCATGTTCAGGCGCGAGCTGAAGGTGCCGCCGAACACGTCGTTCAGCAGGTTCAGCGCCACCGCATCCGGGCTGTTGCGCGGCGGCGCGAGCTGGGCCGCGACGATCTCGCTCTGCAGGGCGCCGGGACGGTCGATCAGGTAGACCACGGTCTTGTCCGGCTGCGCCACCCGGGCCACGTCCTTGCGCGGCACCGCGCCCGGCCGCCAGCCGGCGAAGGCCTTCTCCAGCAGCGGCGCCAAGGCCGCCATCGTGGTGTCGCCCACCACCAGCAGGGTCGCATTGTTGGGCTTGAACCAGGCCTGGTGGTAGCGCACCAGGTCTTCCCGCCGCATGCGCGCCACCCCGGCCTCGGTGCCGGTGCCGGTCAGCGGCAGGCCATAGGCGTGATCCTTGCCGTACAGCAGCCCCGGCAGCACGCGCAGCGCCATCGCGCGCGGCGCCGTCTTTTCGCGCCCGATGGCGGCGATGCGTTCGCGCTGCAGGCGCGCGAAGTCGGCCTGCGGAAAGGATGGGTGCAGGACCAGGTCGGCATACAGCCCCAGCGCCTGCGGCAGCGTCGGGCTCAGCACGTTCATGTTGACGAAGGCGCCGTCGAGGTTGGTGGCGGAACCGAAGGAGGCGCCCAGCGCTTCCAGCTCGGCGCTGACCTGCAGCGACGAGCGCGTGCCGGCGCCCTCTTCCAGCATGCGCAGCGTCAGGCTGGCCAGGCCCGGCAGCGCATGGGGGTCGGAAGCGAAGCCGGCGTCGATCATCATCGACAGGTTCACTACCGGCGCGCCATGGCGCTCGGCCAGCACCACCTTCAGGCCGTTCGACAGCGTGCCCGTCTGCATCGGCGGCAGGTGCAGCGCTTCCGGCCGGCCCAGGGGCGCTCCCTTGCTGCGGTCCAGCGTCGTGAGCGAAGGAGACAGGCCGCCCGGGAAAGGATCGACTTCGAGGACGTAGTCGCCATCGCCCAGCCAGGTGCGCATGGCCTGGCGTACCATCGCCGGGGTCGCCGCCTGGATGCGCTTCAGGTAGGTCTGGTAGCAGTCCGGGTCGCCGGTAAAGCTCATGCAGCGCGCCAGCATGTCGCTCTTGCCGCCGAAGCCGCCGACGCGTTCGACGCTGCGCGCGTACTGCGCCAGGATCGCCGTCTTCGCCAGGCGCAGCTCGTCCTCGCGCGGACCGCTCGCCAGCAGCGCCTGCAGTTCCTCGTCGGCGGCGCGCTCCATGCGCGCCACATCGGCGCCCGGCCTGGCGCTCAGGTTGATGCCGAACTGGCCGGCGATCTCGCTCGAGTCGTCGCCGGCGAAGGCCGAGGTCGCGAGCTGTTCCTTCACCACCAGGCGCTGGTACAGGCGCGAAGTCTTGCTGCCGCCCAGCACGTGGGCCGCCAGGTCGAGCAGCGCCTCTTCCGGCGTGTCGGCGCCGGGTACGTTCCAGACCCGGTAGATGCGCGCCTGCGGCACCCGGTCCTGCACGCTGCTGCGATGGCTGCCGCTGCGCTTCGCGACCCAGGCGCGCTGGGTTGCCACCGGCGGGCCGGGAGGAATATCGCCATAGTATTTCTCGACCTTCTCGCGGGCCTGCGCGGGCGTGATGTCGCCGGCCAGCACCAGCACCACATTGTTCGGACCGTAATTGTCTTTGAACCATTTCGTCACGTCCGCCATGGACGCCGCATCGAGGTCGTCCATCGAGCCGATCGTGGTCCAGGAATACGGGTGATTGGCCGGCCAGGTATTGTCGGTCACGATCTGTTCGACCACGCCGTAGGGCTGGTTCTCGCGCTGGCGCTTCTCGTTCTGCACCACGCCGCGCTGCAGGTCCAGCTTCTTCTGGTCGAGCACGCCCAGCAGGTGGCCCATGCGGTCGCTCTCGGCGAACAGGACGTAGTCGAGCATCGAGGTCGGCACGGTCTCGAAATAATTCGTGCGGTCCCGGTTCGTGGTGCCGTTCAAGTCGCTCGCGCCGATGCCTTCCAGCGCCGACAGGAAGGTCTTGTTGAAGTTCGCGCTGCCCGAAAACATCAGGTGTTCGAACAGGTGGGCGAAACCGGTCTTGCCCGGTTTTTCGTTTTTGGAACCGACGTGATACCAGGTGTTCACCGCCACCACGGGCGATTTGTGATCCTCATGCACAAGTACGGTCAGGCCGTTCCTCAGCACGAATTTGGTGTAGGGGATGTCGGGGATGGGGATGGCGACGGCGGGCGGCGGCGCGGCGGCGGCGAATGCACTCAGCGCGGCCAGCCATACGGCGAAGAGCATTCGTGGAAGAATCGACAGACGCATGCGGTGCCTCCTGGAATCCGGCCGATCATTCTATGCCAGCGGGGCATGCGCACGGATGCACGATAAGACGCCACGACCGGCGCAAATGTTTCCACAAAGAAGGCCTTATTTCACCTTTGCAGCGGGTAGCGTGCTATTCTTCCTGACCCCTGCTCCCTGTTGACGCTGCTCCTGCGCCCGTCGAGCATCGTAACCAGGCAGCTCTATGATCGCCCATCCCTCTTTCCGCACCCCTTTCGCCCCCTACCAGCTCGGCGCCTTTGCCCTGGCCCTGGCCGTCACCGTCGTCACGCTGCTCTTGATGCCGATCGCCAGCCACAAGTGGCAGAACGTCGCGGCCTTCGTGCCGGCCTACCAGGCGACGCTGATCGCGACCTATCTGCTGGCGTCCTACCTCGTCTACGGTTATTTCCTGCAGACCCGCATCCGTTCGCTGCTGTGGCTCTGGTCCGGTTGCGTGTATACGGCGGCGGTGCTGGCCGCGCAATTCCTGTCCCTCCCCGGCGCCTTCGTCGCCGGGGAGCGCCTGCTGGGCGGCGCGCAGACGACCATCTGGCTGTGGTTCTTCTGGCACCTGGGCGCGGGCGGCATGTTGCTCGGCTATGCCGTGGCGGAATGGCGCGGGGCGGGCCGGACCGTGGCGGACGCCCGCCGCAGTTTCGCCCGCGCCGCCGCCATCATGGCCGTGGCGCTGGCCGCGACCCTGGCGGCGGTGACGGTCCTGCACGACTTCCTGCCGGTCCAGAACGTCGGCGACGATTACAGCCTGGTGACCAGGACCGGCTACGGCCCGCTGATCCAGGCGATCCTGTTCGCCGCCCTGTTCTTCCTGTGGCGCGCCAGCCGCTTCCGCACGCCCATCAGCGCCTGGCTGGGCGTGGCCATCCTGGCCCTGGCCTTCGATAACATCATCACCATGGCCGGCGGGGCGCGGCTGTCGGTCGGCTGGTATGTCGGCCGCCTGAACGCCCTGCTGTCCGCGCTGGTCATGCTGGTGCTGTACATGCAGACCATCCACCGCGTCTACCTGAAGGCCGCCTCCAACGCCGACGAGCTCGCGCTCGCCAAGGACAAGCTCGAACGCCACCAGGAGCGGCTGGAACTCCTCGTCAAGGAACGCACGCGCTCGCTCGAAGACGCCCAGAACGCGCTGCTGCACGCCCAGAAGCTGGAAGCCATGGGCAAGCTGACCGGCGGGGTCGCCCACGATTTCAATAACGTGCTGCACATTATCAGCGGCAATCTCGACCTGATCCGCATGCTGTCGCCCGCCAACGACAAGGTGCTGCAGCGCTGCAGCTCGGCGCGCGATGCGGTCCGGCGCGGCGCCCGCCTGTCCTCGCAACTGCTGTCCTTCGCCCGCAAGCAGCCCCTGCAGCCGGCGCCGACCAGCATGGCGCTGGTGCTGGCCGACATGGACGAACTGCTCAAGCGCGCCGTCGGCGAACGCGTCCGCATCGAGCTGGCGATCGCGCCCGACAGCTGGAACGTCAAGGTCGACCAGCAGCAACTGGAAAACGTCATCCTGAACCTCACCTTGAATGCGAGCGATGCGATGCAGGGCGGCGGCGTCCTCGCCCTCCAGGTATCGAATACCGTCCTGTCCGACAGCGAAGCCGAACGTCTCGAGCTCGGCGGCAAGGATTATGTATGCGTGGCCTTCATCGATAGCGGCAGCGGCATGAGCATGGAAGTCCGCGAGCGCGCCTTCGAGCCCTTCTTCACGACCAAGGGCGTCGGCAAGGGAACCGGACTCGGCCTCAGCATGGCCTATGGCTTCGTCAAGCAAAGCGGCGGCCATATCGCGATTGACAGCGAACCGGGAAGCGGCGCGACCGTGACCATCCTGCTGCCGCGCACTGCCGAAGCGGCGGTCGAAAAGAGCGCGGCACCGGCGGCGCCGGTCGCGGGTGGCAGCGAAACCATCCTCGTGGTCGACGACGAAGTCGCGATCCAGGACAACGTTGCCGAAATCCTGTCGGCGCGCGGCTACCGGATCCTGCGCGCCAGCAGCGCCGACGAAGGCGCCGCCGTGCTGCGCCAGCACCGCCAAATCGATCTCCTGTTCACCGACGTCATCATGCCGGGCACGATGAACAGCCCGCAGCTGGCCGCCGTCGCCCGCGAGATGCATCCGGAGATCCGCGTGCTGTTCACCTCCGGCTATTCGGAAAACGCAGTCATCCAGGACGGCAAACTGAAGCAGGGTGTCAACCTGCTGAACAAACCGTACAGCGATGAGGAGCTGGCGCGTGCGATCCGTGCGGCGCTGAATGGAAACAGACAAGCTTATACAAACTGAAATGTTTCCTTTTGCTGACATTTCCAGATTACGCACCATTAAAGTCTTGCTTCTGCACACATTTCGCATGAGGTGTATCATGTCTTCTTGACGAACAGCGAAAGGAAAGCTCATGAATCAACGACGCTCCTTCCTCAAAAGCTCCGCCATGCTGGCCTCCGTGATCGGTGCGCCGGCAGTTCTCACCAAGGCCAGGGCCGCAACCATTCCGGGTACGGCAGCGCCGAACGAGCGCGTCTTGCGCCTCTACAACACTCACACGGGCGAGAGCCTGCGCAGCATTTTCTGGGCCGAGGGACAGTTCATCCCTGAAGCGCTGCAGGACATCAACAAGCTGCTGCGCGACCACCGCAACAACAAGGTATCGGCCATCGATCCGCAGCTGCTGGTGCTGCTCGACCGTATCAGCGCCCAGTACGGCAGCCATCCGACGCTCCACGTGATTTCCGGCTACCGCTCACCGGAAACGAATGCGATGCTGCACGAGAACACCAACGGCGTGGCGAAACACAGCCTGCACATGGAAGGCAAGGCGATCGACGTGCGCGTCCCGGGCCAGGATCTTGCCAAGTTGCACAAGCTCGCCATGTCGCAGAAGGCAGGCGGGGTCGGCTATTACCCGGACTCGCAGTTCGTCCACATGGACGTCGGCCGCGTCCGCTACTGGTAAGCCCGGCAGCATGCGGCGCTTGCGCAGTTTCCTGATTGCAGCTTTGGCCTGCGCCGGATCGGCGCAGCTTGCCGCTGCTGCGCCGGCCCCGCAGGCGCAGGCCGAGCCAGCGCCGCAGACCGTCACCGTGACCTCGACCCGCGATCCGGTCGACAAGTCCTACCGCAAGATGATCCGGGGCATGGAACGCTTCGAGCGCGAGCATGCGCTGGCGCCCCAGGCCGTCCTGCGTTTCCGCTTGCTGCCGCGCACGCCCGGCGTGAACATGCACGGCATCACGCTGCGCGTGCTCGGCGACCACATCGCGATTCCGGTGACGGTGACCGAGGACAATACCTTCGTGCTGCCGCGTAACGAGCAGGCGCTGCGCGAGGACGCCGCCGTGGTCGCCAACCGCAAGACCACCAGCATGACCTGGCGCGCTCAGGTCATTACGCCGGGCTTGCCGCCCGGCGCGCGGCGCCTGGGCGACCTGCGCCTGGAGTGCCTGGTCGGCATGGAGGCCGGCCTGGTGTCGAACAGCTCGCCCCTGTTGAGCTGGATCTCGGACGCCCTCACCAGCCCGGAACAGGTGTGTAATAGCCCACAAGGAAATTTCTTGTTTTTCACGGAGCGCTCGATCTTCTCGGTGACCCTGCACGCCGGCGAACGCACCGAAATACTCCCCTTCCGCATGCTCTACGCCGGCGGCGACCAGACCGGCGACATGCTGCGCTTCTGCGACTGCCAGGTCCTGCTCGACCGCACCTATTACGCGCCGATCTGGGACCGCAGCTGGCCGGACGATACCCTGGTCAGCTTCGAGTACATGGACGACGCCTCGCCCGCGCCGGAGGCCCGGCCATGAAGCGCCTGACTGCCATCCTGGGCACGCTGCTGGCACTGGGCGGCTGCGCCACCGGTTCGAACGAGCCCGGCAGGATCGTCGCCGAAGACCGCCTTGCGCAACTGGTCGTCCCCGGCCGCACCACCCGCGCCGAGCTGCTGGCCGCCTTCGGCCCGACCCAGACCGTGCGCTTCGACAGCGGGTATGAAACCTGGCTGTACGAAGCGGATGCCGGCGCCGGCCGCCACGCCGAGCTGGTGCTGCTGCTCGACCGCGACGGCATCGTCCGGAAAATGCGCCGCCGGCCGCCCTACCCGACCGATCCGCGGCCTTGAATCGCCCTGTCCATACAGCTTGCAGCACCGAATCGGTGTACAGTTGAGCATCATTATTTTTTAGAAAGATAGCGATGCGCGGAACGGTGAAGGCAGTGCTGGGGCTGGCGGCAGGCGTGATGGTGAACGTGGCGGGTGCGCAGGCACTGAGTCCGGTGGAACAGCGGATCGTGGCCGAAGTCCACGCCCATGCGCCGCAAGCCCTGGAACTGCTGCGGCAAAGCGTCCTCATCAACAGCGGCACGATGAACCACCAGGGCGTGCGCGCGGTCGGCAAGCTGTTCCGCGACCAGTTCGACGAACTCGGCTTCAAGACGCGCTGGATCGAGATGCCGCCTGAGATGCGGCGCGCCGGCCACCTGCTGGCCGAGCGCGAGTCCGGCCAGCGCCAGGGCGGCGGCAAGCGCCTGCTGCTGCTGGGTCACCTCGACACCGTCTTCGAGCCGGGCAACGCCACCCCGGCCTGGGAACCGCAGGCCGGCCCCGACGGCAAAGTCAGCCAGATCAGGGGCCAGGGCGTCGCCGACATGAAGGGTGGCGACGTGATCATGATCGAAGCCTTGCGCGCGCTGCAGCGCGCGGGCGTGCTCGACGGCGCCCGCATCGCCGTGGTGCTGACCGGCGACGAGGAAAATGCCGGCAACCCGAAGAGCGTCGCACGCGGCGACATGGTCGAACTGGCCAAGCGCAGCGACGTTGCCCTGAGCTTCGAGAGCAGCATGCCGGGCAAGAACGGCGTGCCGGCCGCCACTGTGGGACGGCGCTCGTCCGGCTCCTTCGATCTCGAGGTCAAGGCGCGCCAGGGACATTCGATGGCCGTGTTCGGGGCGAACGGCTACGGCGCCGTGTACGAGGCGGCGCGCATCCTCGACGCCTTCCGCCAGCAGGTGGTCGAACCCGGCCTGACCTTCAATCCCGGCGTGATCCTGGGCGGCACCGAGGTGTCCTTCGACGAGGCCGGCTCGCGCGGCAGCGCCTTCGGCAAGACCAACATCATCGCGAACACCGTGACCGTGAAGGGCGACCTGCGCGCCCTCGACCCGGCCCAGCGCGACCGCGCCCAGGCGCGCATGCGCGAGATCGTCGCCCACAGCCTGCCGGGCGCCAGCGCCAAAATCGACTTCCGCGAATCCTACCCGCCGATGGCGGTCACGCCCGGCAACCTGAAAGTGCTGGCGCAGTATTCGCAGGCCAGCCAGGATGCCGGCCTGGGCCCGATCGACGTGGTTCCGCCGGAATCGCGCGGCGCCGGCGACATCCAGTTCGCCGCACCCCATGTCGACAGCCTCGACGGCCTGGGCGCCGGCGGCAGCGGCACGCATTCGCCGAACGAAAGCCTGGACGTTGCCTCGATCGAACGCGGCGCGATCCGCGCCGCTCTTTTGATGTACCGCCTGACCCGCCAGCAATAATGTTTTAGCTTTACCGACTATGGCACGCTTACAACTCAACTTCCCCGAAGACCAGTACTACTATACGAGCTTGCTGACGGTGCGCGTCACCGACATCAATGCCGCCAACCACCTCGGCAACGACTCGATGATCTCGATGATTTCCGAGGCGCGCGCCCGCTTCCTGTTCGAGTTCGGCGTCCCCGAAACCGAGCGCGACGGCACCGGCATCATCGTCACCGACCTGGCCACCACCTACCGCGCCGAAGCCCATGCGCGCGACCAGCTGCTGTTCGAGGTCGGGGTCATGGACTTCAACAAATACGGCGGCGACATCATCTTCCGCATCACCCGCCCGCGCGACAAGAAGCTGGTGGCGATGGCCAAGCAGGGCTTCGTCTTCTTCAACTACAAGACCAGCCAGGTGGTCGCGATGCCGGACGAATTCCGCGCCAAGTTCGAGCGCGTGAACTGGATCGACTGAGGGCCGCCGAAAAAAGCTGGAACTTTTCTGCTGTCCCGGCGGAATATGGGTAAATACCGACGCCCATGAATACCACTTCCGCCACTTCCGACTCCGACCTGCTGCGCGCCATGCGCGGCGGTGCGGCAGACGCCTTCGCGGCCCTGTACCGGCGCCACCAGGGTCCGCTGTACCGCTTCGCGGCGCTGCGCTGCGGCTCGCCGGCCAGCGCCGCCGACGTGGTGCAGGAAGTATTCATGGGCCTGATGACCGGGCGCTTCTGCTTCGATCCGCTGCGCGGCACGCTGCAGGCCTTCCTGTTCGGCGTGGCGCGCATGCTGATCCTGAAACTGGAAGAAGGCCGCCGGCGCCACGTCGCCCTGCCTGACGCGCTTGACCATGAAGACGGCGCCGACGACGGGCCCGAACTGCCGCTGGACGAGGGCGGCCCGCTGGCGCGGCTGCTGGACAACGAAGCCGCGGAGCAGGTGCGGCGCGCCCTGGCCCACCTGGCGCCGCACTACCGCGACGTCGTCATCCTGTACGAAATGCACGAACTCTCCTATGCCGAGATCGCCGACATCTGCCAGGTCGACATCGGCACCGTGCGCTCGCGCCTGTCGCGCGGCCGCGCGGCCCTGGCCAGGCGCCTGGCCGGCTGGCGCGCCGCGCCCGACCTCGCGCAGGCATGAAAAGGACCGCTCCCATGGAATCCCACGACCGAGAACCGCTGGACCCGCTGTTCGACGCCCTGCGCGGCGAGATGGCGAAGCTGGACGCCCCGCGCGGCGTCGAAAAGGAACTGCTGCAGGCCTTTGCGCGCCAGTTTCCGCGACAAGCCTGGTACCGGAAGCCGGCAGTGCGCCGCTGGGCGCTGGCCGGCGGCCTGTCGAGCGCGGTGACGGCCGTGACGGTGCTCGGCCTGATGCTGCACGACCCGCGCCTGGCCGCCGATCCGGACGCCCGCGGCCGGCCCCTGGCCTCACACGACGGCGGCCTGTTCATCGCCCTCGAATCGCCCGAGCGCATCGAGCAGGAGCCGGCGCCGCGCATGGTCGAAACCGAAGTATCCCGCAGCAGCCTGGCGCCGCTGGGGGTCCCGCTGACCCCGGAAAACGCCGGCGACACCGTCAAGGCCGAGATGCTGCTCGGCGCCGACGGCCGGCCGCTGGCGGTCCGCCTGACGTCCATTGAATGACAAGTGAGGATGAGCATGAAGACCAACAAACCCGTTCTTGCAGCACTGCTGGCCGGCCTGGCCTTTCCCGTCCTGGCGCAGGAAGGGCCGGCCACCTTCGTCATGCGCGGCGCCGAAGTGCGCCCGATCAGGAACGCCCCCTACAGCGCGCAGATGGTGACGGAGCGCCAGCAGAACCTGGCGGACGGCAACCAGATCGCCGACCGCCACAGCACCATGGCCTACCGCGACAGCGCCGGCCGCACCCGCCAGGAAATCGCCGATCCGAAGGGCGAGCTGAGGATCGTCACCATCCACGATCCGGTCGCCGGCATCACCTGGATCCTGAAGCCGCAGGAACGCAGCGCGACGAAGATCGCCCGTCCTGCGGAGGCGGCGCGCAAGGCGGCCGAAACGGCGCGCGCACAGGTCGAGCAGATGCGCAAGGACGGCGCCCTGCCGACCGTCGAACGGCGCAAGCTGGAGGACGGCAAGGAAGAGATCATCGTCAAGCGCATCGTGCGCGCGGACGCCGAAGCCCGCCAGGACATCCAGGAGGACGTGCGCATCCACGTATCGAAGGCGCTGGAAGCGAACGGCGAGGCCCTGCGCGACGCCCGGATCCGCCTGGCGCCGCTGACCGCCGGTGCGTTCGGCGACATAAAATGGGCCTCGAAGGCAGTCACCAGGGAGCTGGGCACGCGCGACTTCAACGGCGTCAAGGCCGAGGGCAAGCTGCGCAGCTACGAGATCCCGGCCGGCGAGATCGGCAACCGCAATCCGATCGTGGTCTCGGACGAGACCTGGTATGCACCCGAGCTGCAGGTAACCGTGTTCACGAAGCACAGCGACCCGCGCAGCGGCGACACCGTGTTCCGCCTGGACCATCTCAAGCGCGAGGAACCGGCCGCCAGCCTGTTCGCGGTGCCCGCCGACTATACCGTCAGGGATCCGCTGGCCAGGCTGGCCGGCAAGGTCGACAAGGCGCGCTAGGCGCCTGGATGCGAGCTCAGCGGCGGGCCTTGGGGGGAAGCGGGCCGATGGTCTTCACATACCAGTCGTCGATCATCTGCTTGTCGTAACGCAGGGTGACATTCTCGAAGTAGCGGCTGCGGTGATCGAGGAAAGCCATGTCGGACAGTTGCGCCTCGCCGCTCTTGATCACCTGCCCGCCCTGCTCCAGCGAATAGCGAAGTTCCATGCGCGGCCAGTCGGCATTGCGCAACACGCGCACTTCGCGCAGCGCACCCGCGCGCGGGATCGCGCGCCCGGCCAGGTCGACGTCCAGCACCTCGATGCGCAGGTCCTGGCCCGGCGGCAGGCTGTTGCCCAGCCTGGTGAAGTGCTCGGTCAGGTCCTTCAGCGCATCCTCGCGCTCCCCGGGCGCGGCAGGCAGGTCGGTGAAATTGTCCGGCTGCACGTAGGTAACCGTGACGGCGGCGCCGGCACTGCCGGTGGCAAATGCCAACATGCCTGCCAGAGCTATTGTATGCATGACGGATTTCATGGTTGCCCTTTCGTTAATTGTCGCCAAGACCGCCAATATACGCCAGGCTTGCCGCTTGCGCTCGCCTGGCCCCTGCCCGCCGCCTTTCCCGCCGCAGGCTTACACCATCGGCGGATCGGTCTCGCGCACGTAGGCGCGGTGCGCCGCCAGCGCTGCCGTGAAGGCGTCCAGCGTGCCGTCGACCAGCAGCGCCGGGTCGGCCGCGCCATCCGGCAGCGCGGTCGGCACCATGGCCCTGGCGAGCAGCTCCGCGCCGGCGCCCATGACCAGGATCGGCTTGCAGTGGCGGTACTGCTCGCGCACGAAGTCGATCGCATGGGCATTGCGCGCCAGGGCCTCGGCCGCGGCGCCGTCCGGCACGATCATGCCGTCGTACATGACGGACGGGCCGGCTTCCAGCGAAATCTCGACGTCGAGCGCCGCGCCGCTGGCCGGCTTGACCTTGCCCAGCATGCTGCCGACCAGGCGCGGCACGGCGCCCTCCTTCAGCAGGCCGGCATACAGGCTGTTGACCTGGGCGCCGTCCACGCCTGGCGCCACCAGGATGGCGACGCGGCGCGTGCGGATCCCGGTCTCGCCCTGCCGGCTCAGCAGCGACAAGGCCGGCGACGGCGGGTAGTCGGGCACCGGACCGTCGCTGGCGCGCGGCAGCGGCTCCGGCACCTCCATGCCCAGGCCTTCGGCCACCTTGGCGGCCAGCCCGGCGTCGACGTTGCCGAGCAGGGCCAGGATGCGCTGGCGCACGGCCGGGGTCTGCACACGGGTCAGCTCGAAGCGGAAGGCGTTCGCGATATGCGTCTGCTCGGCGGCGGTCTGGCTCTGGTAGAACTGGCGCGCCTGGCCGTAGTGCTCGGCGAACAGTTCGGGCTTGCCGCGTACCTTGTCCTCGTTGGCGAAGCGCTCGGGGAAGCTGGTGAAGCCCATCCGGCCCGACTGGAAAGGACAGCCGCCGCCCAGCGAATTCGGCTCATAGTTGACACGCCCGCGATGGATGGCCTGGCGGTGCATGCCATCGCGCTGGTTGTTCTGGACCTGCACGATCGGCGAATTGATCGGGATCTCGTGGAAGTTCGGTCCGCCCAGGCGGGTGATCTGGGTGTCGAGGTAGGAGTGGATGCGTCCCTGCAGCAGCGGATCGTTGGTGAAGTCGATGCCGGGCACGACGTGGGCCGTGCAGAACGCGACCTGCTCGGTCTCGGCAAAGAAGTTGTCCGGGTTGCGATCCAGCACCATGCGTCCGACCGGGCGCACCGGCACCAGCTCTTCCGGCACCAGCTTGGTCGGATCGAGGATGTCGAAGCCGAACGACGCCGCCTCTTCCTCGGTGAAGACCTGCAGGCCCAGTTCCCACTCCGGGAAATTGCCGGACTCGATGGCTTCCCACAGGTCGCGCCGGTGGAAGTCCGGGTCGGCGCCCGAGATGCGCACGGCTTCGTCCCACACCAGCGAGTGCGTGCCGGCGGTCGGGTTCCAGTGGAATTTCACGAAGCGCGATTCACCCTCGGCGTTCACCAGGCGGAAGGTGTGGACGCCGAAACCCTGCATGGTGCGGTAGCTGCGCGGGATGGCGCGGTCGGACATGGTCCACATCAGCATGTGCGCCGATTCCGGCGACAGGCCGACGAAGTCCCAGAAGGTGTCGTGGGCGGTGGCCGCCTGCGGCATCGCATGGTGGGGCTCCGGCTTGGCGGCGTGGACCAGGTCGGGGAACTTCATCGCATCCTGGATGAAGAACACCGGGATGTTGTTGCCGACCAGGTCCCAGTTGCCTTCCTCGGTATAGAACTTGACGGCGAAACCGCGTACGTCGCGCGCCGTGTCGGTCGAGCCACGCTCGCCGGCCACGGTCGAGAAGCGCACGAATACCGGGGTGCGCTTGCCCTTCGCGGCGAACGGCGTGGCACGGGTCAGGGCGCTGAAATCGTCGTAGGCTTCGAAGAATCCGTGCGCGGCCGAGCCGCGTGCGTGGACCACGCGCTCGGGAATGCGCTCATGGTCGAAGTGGGTCAGTTTCTCGCGCAGGATGAAATCTTCCATCGCGGTCGGTCCGCGCAGGCCGATCTTCAGCGAGTTCTGGTTGTCCGCCACCGGGACGCCCTGGTTGGTCGTCAGGTGCCGGTCGGCCGGATCGACGCGCACGCGGTCGAGCGGCGCCACGGTCGGGTTGCTGCCCGGCTGCGGCTTGCCGCTGCCGACCTTGTCCGAGCTGGCGATCTCGCTGGCGGTGCTGCCGGTGGCGGCCGGCGTGGAAGGCTGGTGGTGCGCGCCTTCGGCCGGCGAGCGGGCCGCCTCGCCATGTTCACCGGCCTTGGTCGGATTGAAGGGCATGGCCGCAGCCAGCGCCTTCTCCGCGACGGATTTTTCAAACAGGCGTTTTTCGACCGGATTGTGGGGGCGTGCGCTGGGCGGCGATGCGTCGGCCGGGCCGGCGACGGTGCCGAGTACGGAACCGGCGCCGTCGGCGCCGGGGCTCTTCTTGGATGCGGTCATGCTGTCCTCGTTGGTTCGACTGTGGATTGATCAGAGGATCAACATAGCCGACGAAGCAGCCCCGCTTGGTTAGCTCACTAACTTATGACCGACGATTCTCATGAATATTCCCTAAGGGACCGATACTCAACGCCTATTACGCGGCAGCGGGCCGATGGTCTTTTCAAACCAGTCGTCGATCATCGCCTTTTCGTAGCGCAGCGGTTCGCCGTCGAAGTAGCGGTTGGTGTGGTTCAGGTAATTCATGTCCGACAGCTGCGCCTCGCCGCTCTTGAGCACCTGCCCGTTCTGCTCCAGCGAATAGCGCAGGTCGATGCGCGGCCAGTCGGCCTGGCCACGCAGCACGCGCAGGTCGCGGCCCATGCGCGCGTTGGGGATCAGGCGGCCGGCCAGGTCGATGTCCAGCACCTCGATGCGCAAGTCCTGGCCCGGCGGCAGGCTGCTGCCCAGCCAGGTGAAGTGGTCGGTCAGGGTCTTCAGCGTGTCTTCACGATCCGCGGTCACGAAGGGCACATCGCTGAACCGGTCCGGTTGCACATAGGTCACCGTAACGGTGGCGCCGGCGCTACCGGCCGCCAGCGCAAACAGGCCCGCCAGGGCCATCTTCTGCATGAACGATTTCATGATCTGTCCTTTCGTGGAATTCGCCTTCCGGCTATCAATATACGCCCCATTCGATGCTCCTGTCCGTCTGCCTGTTTCGCCAGTTTGTAATGAAATGTTAGTCCGCGCACACCGGTTCCGGGCTCTTCCGCTGGACAATCGATCCGAAGGGAGACGACCGTGCCGGAAGGACCATCGCTGTATATTCTGAAGGAGCAGACTGCCCGCTTCGTCGGCCAGACCATCGTGCGCGCCGAGGGCAATACCTGGGCCATCGACACCGCGCGCCTGCTCAACCAGCCGGTGCTGGCGCTGCGCACCTGGGGCAAGCAGTTCTTCATCCAGATGCCGACGATGGCGGTGCGCATCCACATGCTGCTGTTCGGCACCTACCGCATCAACGAAGAGCGGGACAAGCCGCCGCGCCTGTCACTCCACTTTGCCGACGGCAGCTTCCTCAACTTCTACGCCTGCTCGGTCAAGGAAGTCGACTGCGAGCTCGATGCGCTCTACGACTGGGAAGCGGACGTCATGTCCGATGCCTGGAACCCGAAGAAGGCGCGCAAGAAGCTGCGTGCCGCCCCGGACATGCTGGCCTGCGACGCCCTGCTCGACCAGGCCATCTTTTCCGGCGTCGGCAACATCATCAAGAACGAGGTGCTGTTCCGCATCCGCCTGCATCCGCTGTGCAGGGTCGGCGCCCTGCCGCCCGCCAAGCTGCGCGCCCTGGTCGAGCAGGCGCGCCAGTACAGTTTCGACTTCCTCGCCTGGAAGAAGGAATTCACCCTCAAGCAGCACTGGCTGGCGCACAACCAGAAGACCTGCCCGCGCTGCCGCATTCCCTTCCATAAAGCCAATCTGGGCCGTTCGAACCGGCGCAGTTTCTGGTGCGAGCGCTGCCAGAAACTCCACGTCTAGCCGCAATTTGATAGCAGCGCGTAAATACTGCCTGATTATCACGTTGCAACTTTGTGACTTTATCCCTCGTGGTTTCAATATTTCCGGTTGTTAATGGCTACTGCTCATACTACAATCATTTCGAGCGCTGATGCTCTGGCGCAAGCTTTTGCTCTTTTCGACACATTTACGATACGGACATCGTCTTATGTCATTCCTGTCTTCAGCTGCGCCCAAGCTCGCCCCCTGGAAAGTACTGCTCGTCGATGACGAGCCGGACATCCACGACATCACGAAACTGACCCTGTCGCGCTTCCGTCTGGACGGCCGCAGCCTCAGCTTCCTGCATGCCTACAGCGGCGAAGAGGCCAAGCAAGTCCTCGCGCGCGAGAAGGACATCGCACTGGTGTTCCTGGACGTGGTGATGGAGCGCGAAGACAGCGGCCTGGAAGTGGCGCGCTGGATGCGCCAGGAGCTGGACAACCAGTTCACCCGCATCGTGCTGCGCACCGGCCAGCCCGGCCAGGCGCCGGAAGAGCGTGTGATCGTCGACTACGACATCAACGACTACAAGGAAAAGACCGAGCTCGACCGCACGAAGCTGTTCACCACCACCTTCGCCGCCCTGCGCGCCTACCGCGACATCATGAAGGTCGAGGATGCGCGCCGCGTACAGCTGACCTACCGCGAAGGCCTGGAGCGCGTGATCGCCGCCTCCGCCCACATCTTCCAGCAGCGCAACCTGAAAGACTTCGCCAGCGGCCTGCTGCAGCAGGTCGTGGCCCTGCTGCGCCTCGAGCAGAGCATGCTGCTGCGCGTGACCGGCGCCAGCGTCATCACCGGCGAGAGCCGCTACGAGATCCTGGCCCGCATCGGCGAGATGGGCGAGAGCGACATCGGTCCGGAACTGGTGGCCCAGCTCGACGAGGCGCGCCACAACCGCATTTCCAAGCTGCACGGCGACACCTATGTCGGCTACTTCCCGAACAGCAGCGGCAAAGCCTCGCTGCTGGTATTGAAAGGCGTCGAGGAGATTTCCGAGATCGACGTCCAGCTGCTCGACGTGTTCTGCTCGGGCGTCGCGATCGCCTTCGACAACATCCTGCTGAACCAGGAGATCACCGATACCCAGGCCGAGCTGATCCTGCGCCTCGGCGACGTGGTCGAGTCGCGCTCGAACGAAGCCGGCAACCACGTGCGCCGCATGGCCCAGGTCTGCCACCTGCTGGCCGAGAAATCCGGCATGTCCGAAGACGAGACCGCGGTGCTGATGCACGCGGCGCCGATGCACGACATCGGCAAGATCGCGACCCCGGACGCGGTGCTGCTTAAGCCGGGCCGCCTGACGCCCGACGAGTGGGAAATCATGAAGCAGCACCCGACCGTCGGGCTGCAGATCCTGGACGGCTCGCAGCGCCCGATCCTGAAGGCGGCGGCGGTGATCGCCCACCAGCACCACGAGAAGTGGGACGGCAGCGGCTATCCGCAGGGCCTGAAGGGCGAGCAGATCCACCCGTATGCGCGCATCGTGGCGGTGGCCGACGTGTTCGACGCCCTCACCCACGAGCGCTGCTACAAGCAGGCCTGGCCGATCGGGCAGGTGCGCGACTACCTGCGCGAAGTAGCGGGCCACCACCTCGATCCGCATTACGTCGACATCCTGATCCAGCACCTCGACAAGGCGGACGACATCAACCGCCGCTGGCCGGACTGAGCCTGCAGGACCAGGCAGCGACAAGCGCATGATTGTCCGGTAGACTACGCGCGCCGGTGCACTATTGCCCGGAAAACATCACTCTACGATGCGCATCCGAACCCGACTGCTGGTCCTGATCCTGGCGATCCTGGTGCCGACCTTTACCGCCGCCACGCTGGCGGTCGGCTACGTCTACCTGGAAGAAAGACAGGCCCAGGAAAACGGCGTGAAGGAAGCGGTGCGCGCCTTCGCCTTGCTGGTCGACAACGAACTCGAGACCAAGGAAGGCACCCTCCTCGCGCTCGCCACCTCGCCTTCGCTGGCGCGCGGCGACCTCGCCGAGTTCGAGCGCCACGCCAGGGTCCTGGCGCCGACGGCGGAAACCGCGATCATCCTGCACAGCCCGGACGGCCGCCAGCTGGTGAATACCCGGGCCGCGCCCGGCACGCCGCTGCCGACCCGGCGCATCTCCAACATGGACGAGCTGATGGCGAAGTACGGACCCGACCGCACCCTGGTGTCCGACCTGTTCCTCGCCCCGGTGGGGGGCCGCCATGACTTCGCGCTCCAGGTGCCGGTGCGCATCGACGGCAGCATCCGCTACTTCCTCAGCATGGGCGTGAACGCCAGCACCCTGCAGGAACTCATGACGGAGCAGCGCTTTCCCGCCACCTGGGTGGCCTCGATCATCGACCGCCAGGGCCGGATCGTGGCGCGCTCGCGCGACGCCGAGCAGTTCCGCGGCCGCTCCGTGAGCGGGACGGCGCTGCAGAATTTTGCCGCCCGCGTGGAAGGCGTGTTTGCGGGCCGCAACCTCTCCGGGACGCCGGCTACCGCCTTCTTCAGCACGGTGCCGGACTCGCAGTGGCGGGTGCTGGTCAGCATTCCGAAGTCCGAGCTGCAGCGCGTGCCGCTGCATGCGGCGGCCTACCTGGCGGGGATCATGGCGGCGCTGCTGGTGCTGGCGGCGCTGCTGGCGCGCCGCTTCGGCAAGCGCGCCATCGCCCCCATCGAATACCTGGGCCGCAGCGCCGAAGACCTGGGCCAGGGCCGCGAAGTGGCCTATGCGCCGCAGGGAATCGCCGAGATCGACGCGGTGGCGCACCGCATGGCCGACGCCAGCCGCCAGATCCGGCGCGCGCAGGCCGAGCTGGAACAGCGCGTGGCCGAAGCCGTCGCCGCCAGCGAACACGCACAGGAAGCGCTGATGCGCGGCCAGAAGCTGGAAGCCCTGGGCCGCCTCACCGGCGGCATCGCCCACGAATTCAACAACCTGCTGCAGACCCTGACCACGGCCCTGCAGATGGCGGCGCTGACCTCGACCCAGCCCAAGGTGCAGGGCCTGATCGAGACCTGCAAGCGCACCGTCAACCGCGCTACCGCCCTCACCGGCCAGCTCGGCTCCTTCGGCCGGGTCCAGGACGCCAGGCTGCTGACGGTCGACCCGTCCGAGCAGCTGCGCAATGCCGTGCAACTGATCCGTAACGTGCTGCGCCAGGGCATCGCGCTCGAACTCGCGTGCGAGGACGACTTGTGGCCGGTGACCGTCGATCCGCTGCAGTTCGACCTGGCCATGCTCAACCTGGCGATCAATGCGCGCGACGCCATGCCCGACGGCGGCCACCTGGCGATCGGCGCGCGCAACTGCGTGCTGGAGCCGACCGCGGAGCGCAGCGGCGGCGACTACGTCCTGGTGACGGTCCAGGACACCGGCACCGGGATGGCGCCGGAGGTGCTGGCGCGCGCCCTCGATCCCTTCTTCACCACCAAGGCGCACGGCAAGGGCACCGGACTCGGACTGGCCCAGGCCTATGCCTTCGCCACCCAGTCGCAGGGCGCGCTGGCGCTGTCCAGCACGCCTGGCCAGGGCACCCGGGTCGAGCTCCACCTGCCGCGCTCGAACCTGCCGCTGTCGCCGCAGCCCGGCCGCGGCACGCCGGCGGAAGCGCTGCAGGCCAACGGCCGCATCCTGTTCGTCGAGGACGATGCGCTGGTGCGGGAAGCCGTCGTGCACGCGCTGGAGGAAGCCGGTTTCGACGTGCTGGTGGCGGCCGACGGCGAACGCGCGCTGGCGATGATCGAGAAAGGATTGGAAGTCGACGTCGCCTTTTCCGACATCGTCATGCCGGGCAGGATCAGCGGCATCGACCTGGCCGGTATCCTGCGCGAACGCCGGCCGGGCCTGCCGGTCGTGCTGGCGACCGGCTACACCGACCAGCGCGTCACGGTGCCGGGGGTGCAGGTGCTGGCCAAGCCCTACGAGATCGGCCAGCTGGTCGAGCTGCTCTCAAGCCTGGCGAACCAGGACTGAGCCGCAGCACCCGCGGGCTCAGGCGGCCAGCGCTTCCGGGGCCTTGCGCAGGGCCTTGCGCGGAAAGCGCAGGAAGTACTGCAGTCCCTTGCCCGGGCTGCTTTCCACGCGCAGCGAACCACCCAGCGAGCCGGTCACCAGGTTGTAGAGGATGTGCGCGCCGAGGCCGCTGCCGCCGCTGCCGCGCTTGGTCGTGAAGAAGGGATCGAACAGCTTGGCCAGCGTGTCGGCGTCCATGCCGGCGCCGTCGTCGCCGTATTCGAAGGCGACCATGTCGTCCTCTTCCAGGCGGGCGCGGATCGCGATGTGGCCGGGCTGCCCGCGCTCGAAGCCGTGCACCAGCGAGTTGACCACCATGTTGGTGACGATCTGCGAGACCGCGCCCGGGAAGCTGTTCAGCTCCAGGTCCGCCGGGCAGTCGACCTGCACCTTGACCGGCCTGCCCTTCAGCTTGGGCTGCAGCGACAGCAGGATCTCGCCCACGTACTTGCCCAGGTTGAAGTTGCGGATATTGTCCGAGGACTGGTCCACCGCCACCTGCTTGAAGCTGCGCACCAGGCTTGCGGCGCGCTGGGTATTGGTGGTCATGATGCGCAGCGACTGGTCGACCACGTCGAAAAAGCCGTTCAGGCTGTCTTCCGTCATCTCGCCGGCCGCCAGCTCTTCCTTGGTCAGCCTGAGTTCTTCCACCAGGTGGCTGGTGGCGGTCACGCAGATGCCCAGCGGGGTGTTGATCTCGTGGGCCACGCCGGCCACCATCTGGCCGAGCGAAGCGAGCTTTTCCTGGCGTACCAGTTCCGACTGCGCTTCCTGCAGCTGGGTAAGGGCCTGGTTCAGGGCCGCGTTCTGCGTTTCCAGGCTCTCCTTGGCCTTGCGGATCGCGCGGTCGGCCTGCATGCGGGCAATCGCCACCGCCACGTGGCTGGCGATGAAGGCCAGCAGGTCGAGCTCCGTCTTGGTATAAAGGATGGCCGGGTCGTAGCTCTGCACCACCATCACGCCATAGGCCTTGTCGTGCACCAGCATCGGCGCGCCGATCCAGCTGGCGACGTCGATGTTGCCCAGCGGTTCCCGGACCTTGCCGGCAGCGCGCAGGCGCGCGATGCTGCCGGCGTCGTGCAGCTGGGCCTGGCGCGTCTGCAGCACATAGGACACCATGCCGGCGCCGAGCGGGAAACGCTGGTTCGGGCTGTAACTGTCCCTCTCGTCGGCATAGTACGGAACGCTGAGTTCGCCGCTTTCCGGGTGGGTCAGCGCGATCAGGAAGTTCTGCGCCACCATCAGCTCGCCGATGATGCGGTGCAGGCTGGCCGCCAGCACGTCCGCGTCCAGCGCCGAGGCCGACAGGTCGGCGATCTGGTACAGCGCATGCTGGACCTGTTCGGCGCGGCGGCGCTCGGCCACTTCGCGCGCCAGCGCCGCGGTGCGTTCCTGCACGGCACGCTCGAGGCGGTCCATGCTCTGCAGGCCCTGCAGGGCGTTCGAGACGTGGTTCGCGATCAGGGCGAACAGCGCCTGGTCTTCTTCGCTGTAAGTGTGTTCCGGTAGGTAGCTCTGGATGACGATGGCGCCCAGCAGCTCGTGCTGCTGGTCGAGCAGCGGACAGCCCATCCAGTGCTCGGCCACGCTGCCCGTGCCCCAGGTATTGCCGTTCTCCCGCGCGCGCTCTTCCTCGGAGGTCATCGACAGCGCCTGCTTGTTGAGCATTACCCAGGCGGTTGGCGACTGCTCGGGCGAAGCCAGGGTCACGCGCTCGTCCGGACTCGGGCCCTGGTCGACGGTGTCGACGAAGTAGACGAAGCGCACGGTATTGTCTTCGCGCTCCGACAAGGTGACGTAGAAGTTTTCCGCATACATGATGCGGCCCAGCGCGCGATGCACGGCGCCGATGAATTCACCGATATCGGTACAACTGGCGGACAGCTGCCCGATTTCGAGCAGCATGGCCTGCACCGCTTCAAGGCGCGCAAGACGGTCTTCCATCGATCCCCCTAAAACACGAAATAGTGCGTCAGGGAAATATTAGCAGCTCGGGAGCTTGCTGAGCAGAAAGTGTCGCGAAAAAGAAGCTTTTGAAACGCGATTTCAGCGCGGTGCGCGGAAATCGTTCTCGACCCAGGCCTGCGCGGACGACGGCGACAGCTTGAAGCCGGGCTGGACCCGCACCTGGGCCAGCCGCTCGCCCATCTCGTCGAACGCGGTCAGCAGCGCATATGGATTGTCCTCGTCCGGCACGATGTCGAGCGTGACCTTCACTTCGCCATCGGCGCCGGACACTACAGTGCTCTTGTGCAACTGCGCGTGCAGCTGCTGCTCGTGGCGGCGCAAGACTTCGTGGGCGGTCTTGACCAGGGTGTTGAAGGCGTTCACGTCGAGCGGCTTCGGGTTCTTCTTGTCGCGGCCCATCGTCCACGGGCCGACCAGGGCCGGCTCGGCCTCGCCATCCTTGTACATGGCGACGGCCCAGCCCTCGTCGTCCTCGTTCTTGATCACGCGCGCGGTCCAGCCATTGTCCTTCCACAGCCGCGCCTCCTGTACCGGCGCGTCCTCGTCATGCTGGTCTGGTGCTTCGTTCATGTCGTTCGATCCCATCGGGCACAACGCCCAAAGGCCAGATCATAGGAAATTCCGGCGCTCTGGACAAGCACCACGCGGGAACTACGTACGACAAGAGCGCGCTACATGCGCAGGTCGGGCCTGCGCGGCGGGACGATGGGCGGTCCCGGCGGATTGCTGCGCGGATCGATCGCCGGATTCGGGATCTGTTTGTTGAACGGCGTAATGATGATAGGCGGAATGGCCGGCGGCGCCGATGGCGGATTCTTGTGGCCACCCCTGTCGGCCCGAACGGCTTGCGCATGGGCCGGATGGTCCTGGATGCAATGCATAAGCTTCCCTCCTGCGACAGAGCAGGCTGTCAGTATAGACCGCGTGCCCTCCATTGCAAGGCTTGATTTCCGCCAACGATTCCAGCCACATCCGGCCACCGTTCGTCGCGCGCCGGGGCACGCCGGTCCCCCGAAAATTGCAGCCTGTCGCATGCCGATGGAGGCGGCTTCCCGGTACAGATACATTGGAACCATGCCGGCAAGGACATACGACCAAACAAACCTGCATCCCTACTGAATCGCACGAGGACCATCATGAAAAAGACCGCCGCTTTCGTCATCCTGTTTCTGTTCGCCCTGCTCCTGTGGAACGTCTTCGCATTCGGCCTGAACGGCGGCGACATGGCCTTCAATGTCGACGGCGAGGAGGTCGGCGGCCCGCTGGGCGCCCTGCTGGCGATACTGTTCGCAGGCGGCGGCACGCTGCTGGCCGGCCTGATCCTGCTGGTGGTGGGCGCGGTGCTGGCGGTGGTGTTCGCCGGCGTCGGCATCATCCTGATCGGTGGACTGGGCATCGGCGCCGTGGTGCTGGCGCTGGCGGTCTCGCCGCTGCTGCTGCCCCTGCTGCTGCCGCTGGCCGTGATCTGGTACCTGGTGAGCCGTTCGCGCAGGCACCGCATGGTGCGCGCCCAGGCCGTTTGACTACAGGCCTTCGATCAAGCGCATCGCAAACACGATCGGCAAACCCGCGGCGATCACCTTGCGCGCCGCCGCACCGTGATCGTAGGGCACCCTGAAGTAAGTGATGTCCCTGGCCTCGTCGTCGAACACCGCATAGCAGGCGGCGTTGTTCTGGTCACGGGGCTGGCCCACGGCGCCAGGCAGCACGAGGTACTGGTGCTGGGGCTGCAGGTCGATGCGCTGGCCGGCCTGCGGTACGTGGCGACCCATGCGGCCGTCATCGGCGCGGCGGTACAGGGCCGGCGCATGCACGTGGCCCGAGAACACGATGCGGCTGCGGCTGGCCTTCAGCGAACGCTCCGCCTCCTCGGTGCCGGTGACGTATTCCCAGCGGATCGGATCGTAAGCGCTGGCGTGCACGAAGAAGGCGTTGCCGTGCTTCTGCGTCAGCGGCAGGTCGGCCAGGAAGGCCATCTGCTCCGGGTCCAGCTGGCCGCGGGTCCACTCGATCGTCTCCCGTGCTTCCGCATGCATCTGCGGCCTTGTGGGACGGGTCACCGAATAATCGTGGTTGCCCTGCACCGCCACCGCGCCGCGTCCCACGTAGTCCATCACCGTGCGCACCACCCAGGCCGGGTCGGCGCCGTAGCCGACGAAGTCGCCGGTGAAGGCATACTGGTCGACCTGCCGGCCTTCGGCGTGCGCCAGGCAGGCCTCGACGGCTTCGCGGTTCGCGTGCAGGTCGGTCAGCAGCGCCAGGCGCATCGGTTCAAGCGCCGCGCCGCGCCGCGGCGTACTGCGCGTAGCCGCGCGCGCGCAGCGCGCAGGCCGGGCAGGTGCCGCAACCGTGGCCCCAGGCGTGCGCGGCGCCGCGCTCACCCAGGTAGCAGGTGTGGGTGTCGAAGCGGATCAGGTCGACCAGGGCTTCGCCGCCGCACTGCTCGGCCAGTTCCCAGGTCTGCTTCTTGTCGATCCACATCAGCGGGGTCTCGACCTTCAGGCGCGTGGCCATGCCCAGGTTGAGGGCGACCTGCAGCGCCTTCATGGTGTCGTCGCGGCAGTCCGGGTAGCCGGAGAAGTCGGTCTCGCACATGCCGCCCACCAGCACGTTCAGGCCGCGGCGGTAGGCTACCGTCGCCGCCACCGTCATGAACAGAAGATTGCGTCCCGGCACGAACGTGTTCGGCAAGCCGTTTTCCTGCATCTGGATCTCGACATTGCTGGTCAGCGCGGTGTCCGAGATCTTCGAGATCAGCGACAGGTCGATCATGTGGTCCTCGCCCAGGCGGCGGTCCCATTCCGGCGACAGGGCGCGCATCTTCGACAGCACCGTCGGCCGCACTTCGAGTTCGATCGCATGGCGCTGGCCATAGTCGAAGCCGATCGTTTCGACGCGTTCGTAGCGTTGCAGGGCCCAGGCCAGGCAGGTGGTGGAGTCTTGTCCGCCGCTGAACAGGACGAGCGCGGAGTCAGCTTGGTGCATGTTGATATTCCTGAAGTAAAGCGTCCGCCGTCAGTTTTGACAATCCGTTAAGATGTGCCCGGCAGATTAAGAATGGAGAGAGATGTTGCCTGCACGACCCCATCAGATGGAGCACATTGCGCTGGCGCGACCACGAATTTTGGCACAAATCGTGCTGGCCGTGAACGCGCTGTGCGTCTCCGTGGGCGCTGCAGGCCAGGTAAAGGCGCAGCCTGAGGCCCAGGTCCCGGCGCCGACCACCTCCAAGGACCAGACCCAGAAGCAGCTGCAGGAACAGGAACGCGAGCCGGCCGCCCCGCTGCCGGTGGAAGCGCCCGAGCATCCCGCGGTGCGCTACTCGGTGAAGATCGACGCCCCGCGCGCCCTGCGCGAACTGCTGGAAAACAACCTCGACCTGCTGCGCTGGCGCGGCAACCCGCGCGTCGACCTCGAACAGCTCCAGCGCCTGGTGCGCAACGCGCCCGAGGAAGCGAAGACCCTGGTCGCCACCGAAGGCTATTACAGCCCCAGGATCTCGAGCGGGCTGGACACCTCCGGCGCCGAACCGGTCGCGCGCGTGATCGTCGATCCGGGCGTACCGACAACCGTCGGCGACGTCGACATCGAACTGCGCGGCTTCGTCCCGTTCGACAAGGGCGAAGCCCCGGTCGATGCGGCCGCGCTGCGCAACCGCTGGACCCTGCCGGTCGGTGCGCGCTTCCGCACCGCCGACTGGGAGTCGGCCAAGCGCGGCATGGTGCGCCAGATCGCGCAGTCGCGCTTTCCGCGCGCCCAGCTGCTCGACTCCAGCGCCACCGTCGATCCGGACAGTCACCGCGCCAAGCTGAAGGTCGTCATCGACAGTGGCCCGGACGTGCACTTCGGCGCCCTGAAGATCGAAGGCCTGCAGCGCTACCGCCCCGAGGTGATCACCAACCTGAACCAGATCCACCCGGGCGACCAGTACAGCGAAGCCGCGCTGCAGGCCTTGCAGGGCCGCCTGCAGGACACCGGCTACTTCAGCAGCGTGGAAGTGAGCGTCGACATGTCCTCGGCCCTGCAGGAGCAGGTCAGCGGACTGAATCAGGGACAGGGCGCGCAACCCGAGGCATCGTCACGCCCGGTCAGCATGCCGGTGCTGGTGCGCGTCACCGAGAACAAGCGCAAGAACGTGTCGGTCGGCCTCGGCTTCTCGACCAACACCGGCGCCCGCGCCCAGGCCAACTACGACAACCTGAACGTGTTCGGCAAGCGCATGAAGAGCAGCATCCTGTACGAACAGCTGCACCAGTCGGCGCGCACCGATTTCTACTGGCCGACCACGTCGAGCGGCTACAACAACAGCGTCGGCGCCAGCTACGACCGCGAGGACCTGCGCGGCCAGATCACCCGCACCACCAGCATCCACGCCACCCGCGCCTGGGGCACGCCGCTGCTGGAACGCAGCCTGCGGCTGGAAGCGCTGACCGAACAGCTCACCATCGACGAGCAGCCGGCCAGGCGCACGAAAGCCCTGCCGCTGACCTTCTCGATCACCAAGCGCAGCCTGGACAGCCTGGTGCTGCCGACCCGCGGCTACGCCGCCAACCTGCAACTGGGCGCGGCCCCGGTACGGCTGCTGACCGACGAGCCCTTCGTGCGCGCCTACATCCGCGCGGTCGGCTACCACCCGGTGGGCGCGTCGGGCTCCCTGATCGTGCGCGGCGAATTCGGCGCGGTCGGTTCGAAGGACAAGGACAAGGTGCCGTCGACCTTCCTGTTCCGCGCCGGCGGCGACCAGTCGGTGCGCGGCTATGCCTACCAGCAGCTGGGCGTGCCGGTGGCCGGCGCCATCACCGGCGGCCGCTACCTGATGACCGCCAGCGCCGAATACGACTGGTGGTTCAAGCCGCCCTGGGGCGCGGCCGTGTTCTATGACGTCGGCAATGCGGCCGACAACTTCTCGGACCTGAAGCCCAAGGTCGGCTATGGCGTGGGCGCGCGCTGGCGCAGCCCGGTCGGCCCGATCGCCGTCGACGTCGCCTACGGCAAGGCGGTGCACGAGGTCCGCCTGCACTTCTCCCTGGGATTCACTTTCTGATGAGCGTCGACGCACAAACCCCTGAACCGCAGGAGAAAGACAAGCCGCGCCGCTGGCCGCGCCGGGTCGCGATCGGCGTGGCCGTCACCGGCGTGGTCCTCGGCGGCGCGGTCTGGTACCTGGGGCGCGAGACCACCCTGCAGATGATCGCCCAGCGCGTCGCCAATGCCAGCGGCGGCAAGCTGACCCTGAGCGGCGTGTCCGGCTCGCTGTACGGCCACATGCATATCGGCCACGCGGTGTTCCGCACCGAGACGCAGGTAGTGACGGCGGACGACATCGACATCGACTGGAAGCCCTGGCAATACCTGTCGCACGGCGTCGAGATCCAGAAGCTGTACGCGAAGTCGCTGCGCATGGAAACGCTGAAGCAGAGCACCGAGCCGTCCACCATGCCGACCCGCCTGGCGCCGCCCTTCAAGGTGGCGGTGGACGATGCGCGCCTGGCCAGGGCCGTGTTCGTGAACAAGGGCGCCGAGACCCAGATCGACGACATCCGCCTCGCCCTGCACGGCGACAAGGCGCGCTGGAAGCTCGACCATGCGAAGGCGGACACGCCCTGGGGCCAGGCGGCGGCCAGCGGCACCATCGCGAATACCCTGCCCTACAAGCTGAACGCGGACGCCAGCCTGAGCCAGACGACAGGCACACAGCAGGCTGGGGCCATCGCTCCGCAACTGAAGCTGCACGCCGGCGGCGACCTGCAGAAAACGGTCATCGACGCCAGCGGCCAGGCCGCGCGCGCCGAGGGCACGGCGAACCTGGTGCTGTCGCCCTTCGCCGAGGTCCCGCTGCAAGCCTTTACGCTCAATGCCAGGAACATCGATCCGGGCTTCTTCAATCCCACGCTGCCGACGGCCGACCTGAACCTGGCGGTAGCCGCGCGCCTGGACCCGAACCGCAACATCAGCGGCTCCGTGAATCTGACGAACGACGGCCCGGAAGGCACCATCGACCAGCAGCGCCTGCCGCTGCGGGCGATGCGCGGCCAGTTGGGAGGGAACCTGGCGTCGATGAAGATCAGCGACGTGCTGCTCGACCTCGGCGGCGCCGGCCGCTTCACGGGCAGCGGCAGCGTCGAGCGCGGCCCGGACGAGAAAGGCCTCGGCACCGCACGCTTCGCGCTGCACACCGATCGCATCGACCTCAAGCAGATCCACGGCAGCATGAAGAAGACCGCCATCGCCGGCGACGTGGTGGTGGCGAACACCCAGGACACGCAGACGCTGAACGTCAACCTGCTTGACGCCGGCATGCGCCTGGTGGCCGAAGCCGCCCTGAAGAACAATGTGCTGGACGTGCGCGAGGCGCGCATCACGGCCGGCAAGGGCAGCGTGCGGGTGACTGGCAACGCGAATCTGCTGGATAAAAAACCGTTCAAGGCGAACCTGGTCGCCAGCCACCTGGACCCGGCCGCCTTCGGCGACTTCCCGCAGGCCGACATCAATGCCGAGATCAATGCGGCAGGCGCCCTCGCCCCGCAATGGCAGGTCGCGGCCGATTTCGCGCTGCGCCCGAGCCGCCTGTTCGACCAGCCGCTGTCCGGCAAGGGCAAGCTCGACGCCGGCGCCGTCGCCAATGGCGGCATCCACGTGCACGGCGTGGACGCGGCCCTGGCGCTGGGCCAGAACACGGTCGAGCTGCGTGGCGCCTTCGGCCAGCCAGGCGAAAAGCTGGCCTGGCGCGTCGACGGCCGCCAGCTCGCGGCCCTGCGCAAGGACCTGTATGGCGCGCTGGTGGCGAACGGCGTCGTCAGCGGCACCATGGACGCGCCGCGCACCAGCTTCGAGCTCGATGCCAACGGCCTGGGCTGGGCGCCGAAGGAGAGGAAGAACAATAACGGCCTGCTGCACGCCAGCGGTGAAGCCTGGCTGTCGGGCAGCAAGGATGCGAAAGTCGCCGAGGTCAAGGCCACCGGGTCGATGCAGAAGCTGAACCCGGCCGCCTTCGGCTCGCCCTTCGCCGGCAGCATCAACGGGGCCTTCGACGCCAGCGGCCACACCGGCGCGAACATGGGCGGCTCGGTCGATCTCACGCTGCAGCAGTCGACGCTGTCGAACTCGCCGCTGTGGGGCTATGCGAAGCTGAGCGCGGACAAGCGCCATGTATCGAACGCCGACGTCGACCTGCACCTGGGCGCCAACGTCGTGGCGGCGAAAGGCGCCTTCGGCAGCGGCCGCGACACGCTCCAGTGGCGCGTCGACGCGCCCCAGCTGGCGGCCCTCGGCCCCGACTTCGGCGGCGTGCTGCGCGGCGCCGGCACCCTGTCCGGCACCATGGACACGCCCTCGCTGACGGCCTCGCTGGAAGGCCAGAACCTGCGATTCATGGGCACGCAGAACCTGAAGTCCCTGCGCGCCACCGCGAATGTCGGCGCCGGACGCGGCGCCGCCGATCCGCTGGCGCTCGACGTCCAGATCGCCGAATATGCGAGCGGCGAGACCCGTATCGCCCAGGCGCGCCTGCAATCGACCGGCACCCGCGGCGCGCACACCATTTCGGCCTCGGCCCGCGGCGACAGTTTCGACGCCGCCGTCGCGGTCAACGGCAGCTACGCGACGAAGGGGCAGCTGAGCACCTGGAGCGGCACCCTGAACACGCTGCAGAACCGCGGCCGCTACGCGCTGACGCTGGCGGCGCCGGCCCCGCTGCGCATCGCCGGCGCGCCCGGCTCCGGCATCGCCGGGCTGGCCAATCCAACGCAGATCGACTTCAGCAACGCCACGATCCGCCTGCCGGCCGGTTCGGTCACGCTGCAGTCGCTGGCCAAGAACGGCCCGCGCTGGACCAGCCGCGGCAGCGCCACCGGGGTCCCCCTCGCCTACCTCGAACAAGCCTCCGATGCGCTCCGCCAGAACCTGCGTGGCGACCTGACGCTCGGTGCCGACTGGGCGCTCGACCTGCGCGCGCCCGTTGCCGCCGGCGCGGCGCCGGCGCTGGACGGCAATCTGCATGTGTTCCGCGAGAAGGGCGACCTGATCGCCGGCGACGTCGCCCCGGTCGCGCTCGGCCTGCGCCAGCTCGACCTGCGCGCCGACGTCAATGGCGGCGCGCTGCGCGCCCAGCTGGCGGTGGACGGCAGCCGGGTCGGCACGGCGAAAGCCGACGCCACCGCGCAGTTGATCCATGGCCGCCTCGACAACGACAGCCCGCTGCGCCTGACCGCCAGCGCGAACCTCGGCTCGCTGGCCTGGGTTTCGCCGCTGATCGGCCAGCCGGGGCTGGAGGTGGACGGCGCCCTGAACCTGGCCGTGACCGGCAGCGGCACGGTCGGCGCACCGATCCTGAACGGCACCGTGAACGGCGACCGGCTCGCGGTGAGCTGGCCGGACCAGGGCCTGCGCTTGCGCAACGGCCAGCTGCGCGCCGTGCTGGCCGGCGACCAGCTGCAGCTGCAGCGCTTCGCCTTCGAAGGCAACAGCGGCCGCGCCCTGATCGACGGCAACGTGCGCTTCGCCGGCGGAGAAGCCGCCATGAACCTCAAGCTGGTGGCCGACAAGCTCGAAGTCCTGTCGCGTCCGGACCGCACGGTGATCGTGAGCGGCCAGGCCAGCGTCGTGCGCGATCCGCGCCGCTTCAACGTCGAGGGCAGCTTCAAGGCCGACCGCGCGCTGGTGGAATTCGCGCCGCAGGACCGCCCGACCCTGTCCGACGACGTGATCGTGCTCGGGCGCGCGAATCCGAAGGATGCGCCGGCCAAGAAGGCGGGGGCGGTACCGCTGACGATCGACCTGACGGCCGACCTGGGCGACGATTTCCACATCCGCGGCATGGGCGCCGACGCCTACCTGACCGGCAGCGTCCACGTGCGCAAGGTGGGCGACAGCCCGCCGCGCATCAACGGCACGGTCAGCACCGTGAGCGGCACCTACGCGGCCTACGGCCAGCGCCTGGCGATCGAGCGCGGCACGGTCACCTTCAGCGGCGCCTACGACAACCCGGCGATCGACGTGCTGGCCGTGCGCAAGCGCCCGGAAGGCGAGCAGCTCAGCGACACCAATGTCGAAGCCGGGGTGCAGGTGCGCGGCACGGCGCTGTCGCCGACCGCCAAGCTGGTGTCGACGCCGAACGTGTCGGACAGCGACAAGCTGTCATGGCTGGTGCTGGGCCACGGCATGGAAGCCGCGACCGGCAGCGAGGCCGACGTCCTGAGCGCGGCCGCCGGCGCCCTGCTGGGCGGCAAGGGCGGCACCGGCGGTATCCAGAGCAAGCTGGCGAACTCCCTCGGCATCGACGAATTCGGCGTGCGCCAGGGCAAGGGCCAGGAAACCGGGCTGGCCAACACCGTGGTCACGGTCGGCAAGCGCATCTCCTCGCGCCTCTACCTGAGCTTCGAACAGGGCGCCGCCACCGCCACCAGCGTGGTGCGCCTGCGCTACAAGCTCACCCCGCGCATCACGGTGGCGCTGCAGACCGGCACGAATACAGCGCTGGACGTGCTGTACTCCTGGGCGTTTGACTAACAACAAACCGGGGTCAGACTCCAATTTTGGGAAATTTCCAAAATCCGGAGTCTGACCCCGGTTTGCGCTAAGACAGATCAGTGCAGCGTGCGCGCAATACTCGGGTTCGGATCGGTATCCGGCTCGTCGTTCATCGGCGTGCGGATCGGCGGCTGGTGCGGGTCGGGGGTCTCGAACGGATCCCTGGGCGGCTCTTCGATGGGCGCTGGGTCGGGAGCGCGGTGGGCGTAGATCGGGGCTGGCATCATGGCGGTTTCTCCTGCTTACGGAGTCAAAACATTAACACGCGGGTCAGTTTGCCGACGCCCGGCTGGATTACAATGGCGGATTCGACACCAAGGAAATCGTCATGTTGCCCACTCCCGTCGTTGCCGCCGTCCTCGTTCCGCTGGTCCTGTGGCGCGTATACAGCCGCATCAAGCGCCTGACGACACGCCAGCGCTCGAAGGTGTGGCGCCACCGCACTACCCTGGTCTTCTTCCCGCTGCTGGTCCTGGTGCTGGCGGGCGTGAGCCTGAAGACCGGGCCGATGGCCCTGGCCGCCCTCGGCGCCGGCTTGCCGCTGGGCCTGGTCCTGGCGCGGATCGCCACCGGCCGCACGAAATTCGAGCAGGTCGGCGACGAGTATTACTTTACCCCGCACGCGCCGATCGGCATGCTGGTCGCCCTGCTGTTCCTCGGCCGCATGGGCTACCGCGCCTACGAATACTATGCGCTGGGCTCGTTCGCGCACCATGAGTTCGTGTCCAGCCCGCTGACCCTGTTCATCTTCGGCATCCTCGCCGGTTACTACATGACTTTCGCGGCCGGCCTGCTTGCCTGGCGCAGGCGCACCGCCCCCGCCGCCGCACCCGCACTGACCCAATGAGCCTTACCACACTTGCCCTCATCGCCCTTGTTCCCGTACTGGTCTGGCGCATCTACCAGCGCCTGAAGACCCAGATGGCGCGCCAGCGCTCGATCATGTCGCGCCATTACACCGGCCTGCTGGTATTCGGCGGCATGCTGCTGGTGCCCGGCGCCGAACTGGGCGAGCAGCCGTTTTCGCTGGCGGCGCTGGCGCTGGGCGCGATCGCCGGCATCGGCCTCGGCGTCTACGGCCTGCGCCGCACCCGCTTCGAAGAGACCAGCGAAGGCTATTTCTTCACCCCGCCCATGCGCATGGGAATCCTGGTGGCGATGCTGCTGGTGGCGCGCGTGATCTACCTGGGCATCGAGATCTACATGAACCAGGGCAGCAGCCAGCCGAACCCGCGCTTTTCCGACAGCCCGGCGACGATCTTCTGCCTGGGCCTGACCGCCGCCTATTTCGCCACCTTCTCGGCCAGCCTGATGCGCTGGCGCCAGCGCCTGCGCAAACAACAGGGCTAGGCCAGGCTTTTACAGAGGGACTTGTTCCACTCCAATACGCCGGCTCGGGGTCCACAGAGAATTTCGTCAATACGCAATTCTCCGGAGCCCCGATGGTCTTTTCTCTCCTGGCCAGGCACTGGCTGGCGCGCCGTCACTATCCCCTTCCCTCCTGGCTGGCCTGCATCGCGCGCAGCCTGCGCGTGCTGCTGTTCTGGCGCGCGCACCTGGAGCTGCTGGCGCTGGACATCCACCGCGGCTACGTGGCGCTGGCGCACGACGACGTCTTCCACCATCTAAGCCACCGCCACTACCTGGCGAAAGGCATGTCGCTGCGCCAGCGGGTGCGCTGCGTACTGGCCCACTACCGCTTCGAGGAAGCCGCCTTCGATGCCGCCTACAAGCGGGCGGTCTACCGCGACGGCGGCCTGGCGCTGTGGCGGCACGAACATGCGGACGACGGCTGGCGCTTCGAGATCCGCCTGGAGATGGCTTCGCGCCTGAGCGCGGAGGGCGACCTGACGATCGCGATGCGCGCCACCGCGCCCGCCGGCGGCGCCGCCGGCGTGGTTCTGCACCGCCTGTCCTTCAGCTGGGCCGACGGCGCCTTCGCCGGGTGCGCGGCGCCGGTCGTCCCCTTCATCGCCTGCAACCAGGGACGCCGCGCCGACGCCGCGAATGCCTTCGCCGCCTTCGAGCAGGCGTTCCCGAACAATTCGTCCAGCTTCTTCTGCTTCGCCGCCCTACAGGGCATCGCGCAGGCGCTGGGCTTCAGCGAGGTCATGGCCGTCAAGTCGGCCTGGCAGAGCGCCTGGACCCCGGCCGACGCGCGGCATTTCACGAACGCCTACGACGGCTTCTGGGCGACCCTCGGCGGCGTGCCCACCGCGGCTTGCTGCTGGAGGATCGCACTGCCCTTCTACCTCAAGCCGCTGTCGGAGATGCCGTCCAAGCACCGCAAGCGGGCGGCGCTGCGGCGCCGGCACTGGCAGGCGATCGGCGAGGCGGCGCGGCTGGCGCTGGCCCGGCACCGCCAATGAAAACGGCCGGCGTCCACAGGATCGCCGGCCGTTTTCATCACGAGCTGCGCAGCTTACGCCGCCTTCGCCTCGCTCCCCGCCTGCCTTCTCTGCAGCACGAAGATCGGCTGCGCCCACTGCACGTCCTTCTTCTTCTTGCTGGTGATGAGGGTCAGGTCGGACGGGTCGTAGACGTCCGTGTTGTGGGTCAGCGGCGTCGTCATCAGGTACTGGGCGTCGGTGTTCTTCAGGAACTCGCCGACCAGCTGGATGTTGCGGATGTCCAGGTGGGCGAAGGGTTCGTCGATGAACACGAAGCCGCCCGAGCCCTCTTCCGATTTCAGCAGGCCGATGAGAAGAACCAGCGACTTCATCACCTGCTGGCCGCCCGAGGCTTCGCCGTCGTTCATGCCGATCTGGCCCTTGCCGTCGAACTTGAAGCGCACGTGCAGGCCGGCCTGGGCCAGCTGCAGGTCGTCGTTCTCCAGGCGCACCGGGTCGACCGTGACTTCGATGTTGGCCAGCTCGCCCAGTTCCCTGATGTTCTTCGAGTAGGTCTTGATCGTGTAGCGCAGGCGCTCGATATAGGCGCCGCGCGCGTTGTCGGTGGCCTCGATCGCGCGGTTGTTCTGGTAGCGTCGCTCCTCGGTCTCGTTCTGGCGGTTCGAGAGCTGGTCGTTCAGGCGTGCGTACTGGTCGATCACGGTCGGGTCGTGTTCCCAGTCGCTGCGCGCCAGCGAGCTGTCGAGCGAGCCCACGCGCAGCTTGACCTGGTGGGTGTTCTGGTGCGCGGCCACCAGGGCGGCGCGGCGCTCCGGCTGGCGCCAGGCCTTCGGCACATGCCGCCAGTTGCGGCGCAGCTCCAGCAGCGCGCGCGCATGCTCGCTGCGCTGCTCGATCTGGCGGCGGTGGTTCAGGCGCATGCCGGCTTCCGCTTCCGACAGGGCCATGCGGGCGTTCTGCCACACGGTGTCGGCGCGGGTGCGGGTGACGGTTGCGTTCTTGGTCAGCACCTGCAGCTCGCCCAGGCGCGCGCCGACTTCCAGGCGCTCGGTCTTGAGCGGCTCGATGGCGCGCGTGGCTTCCTCGAACTCGGCCTGGCGCGCGCTCAGTTCCTTGACCGCGTCGACGCCGGCGATGCGCACGCGCAGGGCCGACACTTCGGTCGCCAGCTTGCTGATCGCGAGCGTCAGCGTGTCTTCCTGGGCTTCCAGCGCCGGCAGCGCTTTCTGGATCGCTTCCAGGCGCTGGGTCTTGCCGGCCGCGCCGAAGCGGTAGCGCGAGGGCTCGACGAACAGCGAGCGCCCGCCGCGACGTTCGCGGTGATACGCGTCCGGCGTGATCCACTCGTCGGCATCGCTCTTGAAGCCGGCATCGACCGATTCGACGCGCTCGATGCGTTCGAGCTGGTCGATCAGCCAGGACGGCGCCTTCGAGCTGAAACGCACTACCGACAGCAGGGTATCGTCCTTGACCACCGGCGCGCTGACGCAGTCGGGCACGATGAAGTGGCGGTAGCGCTCCTTCTCGGCCAGTTTATAGGCCGCCGGCGCGTCCTTGGCGCTCTCCAGCAGCACCACCGAGGCATAGCCGCCCAGCACGCCCTCGACGGCGCCCTGCCATTTCGGGTCGGTCACCTCGACGATATCCGACAGCATCGCGTGCGGGATGTTCGCCTCGTTCAGCGCGCGGCGCATCTGGCGCTGCGCTTCCGGTTCCGGCATCGAGCTCTTGCCCTGCAGGGCCGAGATGGTCGACAGCTCGCCGGCGATCCTTGCCGCCAGGTTGTCGCGCTCGGTCTTCTTCTTGGCGAGCTGCGCCTCTTTCGTTTCGAGTTGGCTTTGCACCTCGGCGATGTCGGCGCCGGAATCCGCGGCCAGCTTCTGCAGGCGTTCCTTCTGCTCGAGCAGGCTTTCCAGCGGCTTGAGCTTGCGGTTGATGTCGGTGAGGCGGGCGGCCAGCGTGTTCGCTTCCTGCTCCAGCTGGACTTCCTGCTGCTGGGCCTCGGTCAGCGCGCGCTGCTGGGCCGCCAGCGCGTGGCGCTTCTCGGCCAGCTGGCTGTCGGCCTGCATCAGGGGCTTCTTCGCCTCGCGCAGCGCACGGCTGGCCTGGGCCGCCTTTTCGCGCGCCTCGTGGTATTCGAGGCTGGGCAGCGCCTCTTCGACCAGGGCCTGGCGCTCCTTGTTCAGGTCTTCCCACTGGTGGTAGTTGGCGACGCGCAGGCGCAGGCCTTCCAGGTTGATGCGCGAGGTTTCGAGTTCGGCCTCGAAGCGCTTCAGCTCCGTCTCGGTGTCGCGCTGGTGGCGCTTGGCTTCGTCGTAGGCGTCCAGCACTTCCTTGTCGCCGAACACCTGGAACACCAGGTCCAGCAGCTGGCGCGGCGAGTATTCGCACAGTTTGTCGGTCTCGCCCTGCTCCAGCGCCAGCACCTTCGACATCGCCGGCGACAGGCCGGCCGAGGCCAGGCGCTTGCGGTAGTTTTCCACGCCCATCCAGTCGCTGGCTTCCGTGACTTCCTCGATCTCGATATTCCCCGGTCGCATCAGGTACTGGCGCTTCCAGTCGCCGCCGTTCTTCTGCACCTGGCAGAACAGGGTGACTTCGTCGTCGGAAAAGAAACCGCTGTGACGGAACGGACGGTTCGAGAGCTGGCGGCCGGACGGCTTGTTGTCGACCACGGCGCGGATCCAGGCGCTCTGCTGGCCCGAGTGGCGCGCATAGTGTTTATACGTGCGGCCCATCGAGCAGTCCAGGCCGAACAGGGTGCGCAGCGCGTCCAGCAGCGTGGTCTTGCCGGAGCCGTTCTGGCCGGCGATGGTGATGATCTTGGCGTCGAGCGGGATGTTCTTGATCCGCTGCCAGTAGTCCCAGTGGACCAGCTCGAGAGATTTGATGTGGAACATGCGCTTTACTCCTGGGGTTCGGTCACGGCCGGCTCGGCCGATACGGGTTCGGTCGAACCCGCATCGTTGGCCGCTTCGCTGGCCACGCGGCGGATGGTGGTCAGCGGGGCGCGCTTGAACACCTCGGCCAGGGCGCCGTTGATGATGCGCTCCTTCAGCAGGTCGGTGTCCATCAGCAGGTCGAGCAGCGGGCCTTCCAGGACCACGTCGCCGCGGCGCTCGATGAAGCCGAGCTTCGACAGCAGGCCGAGGTTCATGTCCATGCGGGTCTTCTTGCCCAGCTTGTCGCCGAAGTCGGCCAGCAGCGCTGTGTAGGAGATGCCGATCGAGGTGTCCTCGGCGCGCGGGATCGGGTTGTCCTTGTCGAACATGTCCGACTGGTCGACGTCGATGGCCTGGTGGGTTTCCTGGCGCTGGCGCTTGGGCAGGATGATCTGCGCCCACAGCACCACCAGCAGGGCCACGCCGTCGCGGGTCAGGCCGAAGTTATTGTTCTGCCAGATGTCCTTGGCGCCGAAGATCTTCGGCTCGACGTTGCGGTGCAGGGCCAGCGTGACGTGGTCGGCATACACGTTGTCGATCAGCTTCAGGCCGGATTCCAGCAGGCGCTTGTCGATCTCGGCGCGGAAGGTGTCGTCGGACAGCGCGCGCTTGACCATCTTGTCGTCGCGGCGCAGGGTCTGGTGCGTAAGCAGCCGCGCAATCAGGATCTGTGCGTCGTCATTCATCTTCTTTACCGTCCAGGTCTAAATTCAGGGAAAGGGTCGCGCGCGACATCGCCGCCACATGCGGGTCGTCCAGGGGAACCATTTCGTCTTCGGAGTTGAAGCGCACCGGCAGGCGCGCCAGTTCGGCGGTCGGGCCCTGAAGGCTGGCCTCGGCGGGATCGCCCAGCAGCGGCAGCAGCGAGGCGCGGTAGGACGCCACCGCGAAGCTGGCCGGCAGCAGCGAGTCCTGGATCGGCACGCTCTTCGGCGCGCCCTCGGCCATCACGGGGAAGTTGTCCAGGTTGGCAAAGTCCGCCAGGCGCTTGATCCAGTCGTCCAGCTCGGCCTGCATCGCCGGGTTGTCGTTGACGGTCAGCGGGGCGTCCTCGCCGCTCGGCAGGCCGCCCGGAGCGACGTTGACGGCGCGTTCCGCCATCAGCTCGGTCTCGGCGACGTCGATCATCTCGGCCGGCGTGACAAACAGCGGCAGCACCGGGCGCTCGATCGCGCCTTCGGCCAGGCTGGCCAGGTCGTCGTGCGCCAGCAGCCAGCGCTTGATGTCGGTGGTGGAGAGCCCCGACTGGCCCAGGTGCACGCGCTGGCGCTCGATCTGGTTCAGGGCGCGCGAGAACATGCCCTGCATGTTCAGCAGCGAGGACTGGGCGCGGCCGATCGCCTGCGCCGCCTTGTGCGTGGCCGCGTCGGCCTGATCGCTGGACGTGATCGCGCGCAGGATCGCCGAGCCCTTCTCGACCCAGTCGCAGGCCATGTGCCACTTGGCCTGCGAGGCGCGCAGGCGGAATTCGGAACCCGAGGCGATGGCGTCGCGGAACTCCTCGTGCAGCTCGAGCAGGCGGCCCAGCAGGTGCTTGAGCTGGTCGACGGTCACGCCGCCCACCGCCTGGGCGCCGGCCACCTGCGACAGCAGGAAGCCCATCTCGGCCTCGTCCTCTTCCGGACGGCCGAGCGCCAGCAGGGTGTCGAGCGCGGCCAGCACATTGCGCGCCAGCGGCGTGATGCGGTACACCGCCGCCGGGTTGTCCCAGGCCAGCAGGCCGTGCGAACGCAGGCGGCCCAGCACCGTCTCCAGGCTTTCCGGGATCAGGTAGGCGAACTTCTGGTTGATGTCGGCGCGCGAGAAGGCCGAGTCGTCGGTGTCGGCCGCCAGTTCGCGCAGCACCAGCAGGCGCACGATGACGCCGTCCTGCGAGCCGTGGAAGAGCGCCGTGAACGCCTGCAGCATGGGCTGCGCACGCTTGAGGTGATAGACCTGCTCGATCTCGTCCGGCGCCACTCCTTCATGGAAGTGGGCCTGCAAGGGGTCGAGAACATGAGCCAGCTCGTCCTGCGCTATGGAATGGGAGTCGGCGGCGACAGCGCCTGCCAAGTTGTCGATCATCGTAAGGCTTACCAGTTGCCAAATTGCTTATGACGCGCTGCAGTCGTGGCGGCGGGCGCGGGGGCGTCAGTATATCAGTTAAGACTAGGCAACTTATAAGGAATGGAAACCGGGGACTTCACATCTGGCTAATAAGCAACGCACAGGAAACAAAGGCTTGACTTGCAAAGCACAGGATATTTATGACTTCCAGTCACAAATATCCGTCAGTCGCGCGCCCCCTATTTATACGCCGCTGGATAATTGATCTTGCGATATTTACATCACAAAAGAGGAGGAATGCCATGCACCGCGCACTTGCCAACACGGCCCTGGCCTTCGCTTTCGCTGCCTGCCTGATACCGGTCTCGGGCTTTGCCGCACAGCAGCCGAAAGAACAGAATGGCATCGCTTACATCAACGGCGGCGTCGGCCAGGACGAGCAGAACGCCATGCGCGCCCTGCGCGCCGACTACAACCTGCAATTGACCTTCGCCACCAGGCAGACCGGCGCCTACCGCTCCGACGTCCAGCTCGACATCGCCGACGCCAAGGGCAACAATGTGCTGAGCGTGCCTGACACCGGTCCGATGTTCTTCGCCAAGCTGCCGCCGGGCACCTACCGGATCAGCGCTGCGGCCGAGGGCAAGACCTTCAAGCGCAGCGTCAAGCTGGGCACGGCGCCGAAGGAGCTGATTTTGCACTGGGAGAACGATTCGCCGGATGATCCGGGGGTGCAGGAATAAAGTTCTGCTTGAGCTGCCGAACTACTTGCGCACGATCCTTTCGAGCGTCTGCTCGACATAATCGCGGTCGTTATCGACGAAGCGCAGCTTGACCGGATACCACTCCAGCGAGGGCGCCAGCCAGATGTCGAGGGTCTGGTCTTTCGAGCCCGGCGGCGGTTCGCGCAGCACGTGCACGGTGTCGACCTGGCCGATGGCGGCGCCGGCCTGCACCTTCTCGCGGCCGATCACGCGGAAGGTCCAGGGGTCGGCGTCGTGCGGGCCGACCACGAAGAAGTTCCATGCCGAGCCCGCCTTGAACTTGTCCTTGGCCGCGCGCGCGATGCCGATCAGCTCCCAGGAGATCGACACCCGGTCCTGCTCGCCGCCCTTGATCGGGTAGACCTGCTTGCCGTCGCTGAAGCTGATGGTCTTGGCTTCGCGGTCGAAGTTCGCGGTGACCGCATCCTTGCGGAAGCGCTTGTCGTAGTACTCGTTCGGCGCCAGGCCGAAGCTGTCGATCGTGCCCTGGCTGCGGTTTTCCGTCAGCTTGCCCAGCAGGGCCACGCGCGACTCGGTATTGATCGTGTACTTGCCGTCGCCCTGGCGCCAGGTCAGGGTGGCGTCGCCGCTCAGGGTGAAGCCGCGCTGGCGGGCGCTGATCGAGTAGGACAGGTCGGCCGAAGGCGGCAGGTTGAAGGGGCGCAGCTGCGCCGGGTGATCGTCGGCCGCGGGCGCACCGTTCACCGTCATCGTCGCCGCCAGCAATACGCCTGCACCGGCCAGTTTCCACATCTTGTTCATGTCAGCTTCCTGAATTCTTCATCACGATATTGTTCACGGTCTGGGTCGTCACCGCCCCGTTCGCTTCGAGGTTGCGGATCTGGACCGGCACCCAGCCGTAGTCGGGCGCCAGCCACAGGTCCAGCCGCGCATTGTACGAACCGGGCTTGGGCGGACGCGCGAGGTGCCATGCCGCGATCTTACCCAGTCGCGTGTCGATCTGCTCCTGGCCCAGCACTGTAAAGCTGTAAATGCTGGCGTCGCGGTCTTCGCCGACGAGAATGTCGATATTTCCCGACAGTTGCCGGGGATCGCCACGCGCGATCGCCGTCAGCTGCAGCGGCACGCTGGCCTTGTCCTGCGCCCCCCAGACCAGCGGGTAGTTCGCCTCCGAGGCCGAAAAACTCAGCCTGCCGTCCTTGCGGTTGAAGTGGGTGGCCGTCATCGAGCGCCCGCGCCGCTTTTCCGTCATCAGGGTCGGCGTGAAACCCTCCTCGCCGATTGCGCCTTCACTGGTCAGCGTCAACAGGTTCACGTGTGCGAAAACAACAGTGATGCCGGCTTCGACGCGGATCTTGTACGAAGTCGGCGTCAGCGTCCACGACAGCAGCGCGTTGCCGCTCCATTGCGTGCCGTTCGCATCCGTGCGGGCGACGTCCAGCTGGATGTCGGCCGCCGGCGGCAGATCGAGCTTGTAATGGCGCGCCTCGGGTGCGGTCCTGGCCGGCGCAGCTGCGGGCGCCGGCTGCGCCTGCGGAGCAGCCTGGGGCGATTGTACGTCGGCAGCGGCGAGCGCGGCGCCCCCCTGCCCGGCCGCATCGGCCCCGGGCGCGGCATCGGGCGCAGCGGACTGCGCGCCGTCGGTGGGGCCGGCCGCCGGCGGCGCGCCGGCGTCGGGCGCCGCCACCGCCACCGGCTCGGTCGGCAATTGGGGCAGCGGCGGCGGCGGTGCGAGCGCCGGCTGCGGCGGCGCTGCGGGCTGCGGCTGCTGCTGCTGCTGCGCAGGGACCTGGATCAGCTCCGCCAGCGCCAGCGACGCCTCGGGCCGCGCCGCGTCCATGCGCGGCTTGCCGAGCTGGCCCCTGAACCAGTCCAGCACCAGCAGGTGCAGCAGGACCGTGACCGTCCCCAGCACGATTTTCCTGCGGTGGCGGTTCGAGGCGATAGCGAGGCTCATGCGTCTAGTGTAACGTCTATGAGGCCCATTGTTTATCTGCTACGCTAGGCGGGACCCAAAACAGGAGACGACCACCATGCTTAAACCACCTGCAGCCAATATGCCCGGGATGACCGATACGCTGGACTTCGTCAAGAACCTATGGGGTTCGATGAACCTTCCGGGCACCAATATGTCGGGCATGGCCGCGCCGCCGATGTCGGTCGAAGACCTCGACAAACGGATCGCCGACCTGAAGGCCGTCGAATCCTGGCTGAACCTGAACCTCACCATGCTGCGCGGGACGATCCAGACCATGGAAGTCCAGCGCGCCACCCTGTCCACCCTGAAGTCGATGGGCGCCTCGATGGCCGAGGCGATGCGCCAGTCGGGCGTCAGCGCCGAGAAGATGGCGGGCACGCCTTTTTCCGCCTTCTTCGGCCAGCCGCCGACGGGCGCCGCGGCGCCGTCCACGCCCTCGCCCACGGCAGCGGATGCCGGTGGCGGATCGGCCCAGCCCGGCGCGGGCGCGCCGTCGCAGGACCAGGCTGCCGCCCTGGGCATGTCGACGGCAATGGCGTGGTGGAATATGCTTCAGGAACAGTTCACGCAGGCAGTAACGAATGCGATGACGCCGGCGCCGGCGGATGGCGCGGCCAAGGCGCCGCAGGGCGATGCGCAGGCCAAGGCGCCAGCCGGCGCAGCCGAACCGGCGCCCGGCGCATCGGCGGCCGCCGCGCCGAGCGGCAACGGCCGGGCCCGCGGCGCCAAGCCGAAGGCCGATAAAGCGTAGCGTGGGCACCCGGTGCCCACCCTACGGCGCCGGCGCCGGCTGCGGCTGCAGCTGCGCCAGCTGTTCCATCAGCTGCGCGAAGCGCTGCTGGCCCGGCAGCAGGTGGTCGACATGGTGCAGCACTTCCTGGGCTTCGGCCCACATGTCCGCATCGAAGCCATGCTGCTGCATGTGCGAGACCAGGATCTGGGCCGCGTTGAACAGGATGCGCTGGTTGTTCGGCACGCTCTTCCTCGCATTGCGCATCCACTCCACCGCCTCGGCCAGCTTGCCGGTCTTCCACAGCAGCACGCCCTGGTTCATCAGGTCCGCCGCTTCCTTCTTCGCGCTGCGGATCAGGGCCATGCCCTCGTCCTTCAAGCGCGCCTTCTCGAAGATCGCCTGCACCTCGTCCAGCAGCAGCGGATTGTCGTGGTTGTTGCGGATCACGTAGCACAGCAGCTCGGCCGGCGCATCCTTCACCCCCACCGCGAACAGCAGGGTCGCCAGCTCCAGGCAGGTGACGGTGTCCGGACGCGCCGAGCTCAGCTGCAACATCGCTTCCAGCTCGTCGCCGGCCTTGCGCGCGCGCCGGTAGTCGCCGCTCTCGTGATAGACCAGGCCTTCGGTGATCTTGGCGCGCAGCTGGATGTCCGGATGCTCCTGCGCGAACTCGCGCTGGACCGCCAGCAGCAGTTGCAGCGCTTCCTTCGGGTCGTTCTTCTGGCCGCACACGCGCGCCAGCCCGAGATAGGCGTCGGGCGTCTTCATGATCGAATACTCGCCGATCGCGATGCACTTGCGGAAGGCCTTCTCGGCCATCTGCGTATTCCCCAGCTTGAGCGCGACATTCCCCAGGCTGCGCTGGCGCGGCACCGAGTTCGGCGACAGTTTGGCGGCGCGTTCCAGGATCGCGCAGGCTTCTTCCAGCTTGCCCATGTTCTGGTAGGCGCTGGCGAGCTGGTCGTAGGCGTCGATGTAGTAGCGGTTTTCCGCGATCACGCCCTGGAACATCTGGCGCGCCTGCTCGAATTCACCGTTGGCCATGCGGATCTTGGCCAGGCCGGCGCGCGCCCACTGGTATTCGCGCTGCTCCAGCACCTGCTCGTAGACTTCGCGCGCCCGCGCCGGCTGGCCGCTCTTTTCCATCAGCCTGGCCTTCATGCGCAGCAGGTCGAGTTCGTGCACGCGCTGCGTCTCGATCTGGGCGTCGCACAGCCTGGCCGCGCGCAGGTAGTCCTTTTCGGCGCAGGCCTGGTCGATCATGCGGAACACCTGCTTCTTGTGCCAGACACGGTTCAGGCGCGTCAGCAGCACGCCTTCGGTGATCGGCTTGATCAGGTAGGCGTCCGGCTGGTGCTCGGCCGCGCCCATCACCGATTCCACGCTCTTCTCGGCCGACACCATCAGCCACACGGTGCTCGGGTTGACCAGGTTGCGCACGCGCGCCTCTTCCAGCACCTGCTGGCCGTTCTTGCCCTCGCCGAGGTTGTAGTCGCACAGGACCACGTCGTAGCGGATGCGGGACAACAGGCCCATCGCCTCGCCGCCGCTCGATGCCTGGTCGATGTTTTTCGCGCCCAGGCTGCGCAGGCTCTCGCGCAGCAGCTGGCGGATGCCGACGAAATCGTCGACCACCAGGTAGTTCTTGTCGGCCCAGTCGACCTGGTCGGCCGCCGCGGCAAGCGCGGCCGGATTCGCGAGGTTCATGGCAGTTTCAGGACGAAGCAGCCGCCGCCGTATGCGCCGCCATTCTCGAGGCGCAGGCTGCCGCTGCGCCCGCGGTGGCGGTGCATCTTCGCGACTTCGCTCGAAAAATACAGGCCCAGGCCGGCGCTGTTGGTCAGGAAGTTGACCCCGCCCGCCACCTCGCGCGTGGCGATCGCGCCCGCCTTCAGCAGGGACGGCGGATAACCGGGGCCGTTGTCCTCGACGCGCAGCTCGAGCCAGCCCTCGCGCTCGCGGATCGCCAGGCGCACCGTGTCGCAGGTGTAGTGGATGGCGTTGTTGATCGCATGCGAGAGCACGCCGACGACCAGGTCTTCGTCGAAGTGCCAGATCAGCTGCGGGTCGTAGTCCAGTTCGAGCCTGATGCCGCGCGACTTGAGCAGCACACGCCCGATCGCCACCACCTGCTCGACCAGCTGGCCCAGCTCGAGCGGCTGGACGTCGAAGGGATACTCGGGCTTGCCGACCTGCTTGTACAGCGCCAGCAGCTGCATCAGGTTGTCGTTCAGGCGCTTGGTCTGGTACAGCATGTGCGCCATCTGCGCATAGGCCGGTTCGGCCTGCGGCGAGCTGGAAGACGGATTCGCGGCGAGCAGATGCTCCAGCGTCCCTGACAGGACGCTGATCGAGTTCTTCATGTCGTGCGCGGTCGAGGCGAGAAACAGGAACAGGTCGTGCGTGTTGGGCGTGTCGGGCGGCGCATCCGCCAGGAGGTCGTCCATTTCAACCTTTCATATGTGAAATGTTGCTGGACGCCAATTATACCTTCAGTCGATAAAATTTCTTACAGGAAATCAAATAGCCGTGGCTTGTGGTCCCCTGCCGGTGCGGCGCGCGCGCAACACGAAGCGGGCCGGGTCGAGCGCGTCGACCAGCGCGGACTCCAGCGGCAGCGGTTCGCCCTCGAGCTGGGCGGCCAGCAGCTCGGCGGCCCAGCCGGCCCAGATCAGCCCGCGCGAGGCATAGCCCAGCAGCGCGTACAGGCCGGGATGGCGCGGCACGTCGCGCAGGCGTTCGGTACTGCCGGCGGCGGCGAAGTCCGGCAGGCGGCCGACCAGCGGCAGGCGGTCCGGCGCGATGCAGCGGAAGCCCACGCGTCCCTGCAACGGCGCGCCCTGCGCAAGCTTCGGATCGGACAGCAGGCCGCGCAGGCGCTGCAGGTTTTCCTCGTGGCTGGCGGGCGACAGCTCGGGATTGTCGTCGAGGTCGTAGGTGGCGCCGGCGCTGGCGACGCCGTGCGAGGGCGGGGTCAGGTAGGCTTCGCGGCACAGTACCACCGGCAGGGCCGGCAGCATCTCCGCCGGCAGGTGGCTGACCTGGCCGCGCATGGCGGTCAGCGGCAGCGGCGCGGCGTGCGGGACCTGCATCGCACCGGCGCCGTTGGCCAGGATCAGGACAGGGGCGCGGCCCAGCACCTCGCCGTGCTGGCCGCTGACTTCCCAGTGGCCGTCCTGCCAGGCGATATGGACGTCGCCGACGCCGAAGCGCTGCTGCAGGCGCCCGCCGCAGGCCGCCAGCATGGCTTCGCACACGCTGCCGGGACGGGCCCAGCCGCCCTGGCGGAACAACCAGCCGCCGTCCGGCGCGGGCAGGCCCAGCAACGCCTCGGCCTGCGGCTGCTCGAGCCACTCGGCAAAGTCGGCGGGCAGCGCGCCGCTGGCGGCGATCGCGCGCTGCACCTCGGCGTGGCCGGGGTCGCGCGCGAGCTGCAGCACGCCGCAGGCCTCGCCTTCGATCGCGCGGCCCGGGCCGATGCCGCCCAGGCGTTCCCAGTGGCGCAGCGCGTACAGGTAGGCCGCGCGGGTCAGGCGGGTCGGGATGTTGTCGTCCCTGGAGACCAGCGGCATGAAGATGCCGGCGCGGTTGCCGGACGCCTCCATGGCGGGGCACTCGTGGCGCTCGACCAGGGTCACGTCCCAGCCGCGCGCGCACAGGCGCTCGCAGGCGGCCGAACCGGCGATGCCGGCGCCGAGCACGATGGCGCGCCGCTCCGGCAAGGGCGGCAAGGGCTTTTGCGGCTTGCGGCTGGCGAAGCGCGCATTCTGCTTCCCGCCTTCCGCGACCGGCTCGAACACGAAACCCTGGGCTTCCAGCGCCGCCACCTGCTCCGCCGTCAGGCCCTCGCCCAGCAGCCTGGCCTTGGGCGCGGCCACGCGCGCCAGCACGCGCGCAAAGCCGGCGCCGGCATGTTCCAGGCCGTGCAGGCGGAACAGGTCGACGCGCGCCGACAACTGGCCCAGCGCATCCTCGATGGGCGCCTTGATCAGATCCAGGGTCACGCCGGGCTCGGCCTGCGGCATCCGATGGAAACCCGGCATCAGGTGCTCGCAGCGCGCAATCATGTGCAGGTGCGGCGAGCGGTGCGGGTCGGTGCGCCAGACATCGGCCAGCACCCTGCAGGCAGCGCCGTCGCCATAGCCGGCGTCGAAGACGGTATAGCGCGCCTGGCTGCGCCATGCGTCACGATAGTCCATGGTCAGTCCTGGCGGCAGATGCAGCCGCGGTCGTGGTCGTTCACCATGCCGATCCCCTGCATGTAGGCATACACGATGGTCGAGCCGACGAACTTGAAGCCGCGCTTGCCGAGGTCTTTCGAGATGCGGTCCGACAGCTCGGTGCGCGCCGGGCGGGCGCCGTCCGGCCAGTCGTTGACGATCGGCTTGCGGTCGACGAAGGACCACAGGTAGCGGTCGAGGCTCGAGCCCTGCTCGCGCAGGGCCAGGTAAGCCCTGGCATTGTTGATGGCGGCCGCGACCTTCAGGCGGTTGCGCACGATGCCGGGGTTGGCCAGCAGCTCGGCCACCTTGGCGTCGTCATAGCGCGCGATCTTTTCCGCATCCCAGCCGTCGAAGGCGATGCGGTAGTTGTCGCGCTTGTTCAGGATCGTTTCCCACGACAGCCCGGCCTGCGCTCCCTCGAGGTTCAGCATCTCGAACAGCGTGGTCTCGTCATGGCAGGGCACGCCCCACTCATGGTCGTGATAGGCGATGTAGCGCGGGTTGGCCATATTGGCCCAGGTGCAGCGGGTGGGGTTCATGATGACAGTATAAACCTCGCCGTCCTCCAGATGAATGGCATGCCGGCGTCGTCCGGGGTGTAGCAAAATGTCTACATTGAAACAAAGATTTCCTGGGAAGATATATTTTTGCCAACTGCGGCGATATAATATGTAGGATCTTTCCTACTTCCTCAAGCCCAGACCTTCAACATGCGTCGATCCCTGCAACAGCGCGTTGCCGTCACTGCCGTGGTCGCCGCGAGCGCCTGCGCGGCTTTCCTGCTGCACGCCGAAGCGCCGCACAAGGATAAGCCATCCACGGCGCCGGTCGCGCCGGTACCGGCAGTGCCGGAAGTGCTGCGCGTTGCCGACCAGGCAGCTCCGGCGGCGCCGCGGCGCGTGTACCCGTATTCGATCGTGCCCGGCGGCGTGAGCAGCCGCGCCGAACTGGCGCGCGCCGTCATGGCCGACAAGGTGGTGGCCGCGCATTACGCCGGTTTCGCGGTGGAGAAGGCGAGCCTGCGCACCGTCGACAGGGCGCGCGCCGTCTACGTCTCGTACCGCAAGGGCGAGCAGGTGTACTGGACCGCGCACAAGGTGAGGCTGGCCGAAGGCGAGACCGTGCTGTCCGATGGCCAGAACGATATTCGCGGGCGCTGCGGCAACCGCATCTCCGACACCCCCCAGCTGCCGGTCGAGGCCAAGGGCCCCGGCGAGCAGGAACTCGATACTCCGAGCGAGCAGGGCGAGGACGGCGCGCTGCGCCAGGTGTCGGCTGACCTGGACGAGCAGGACGGCGGCGAACCTTTCGTGCTGCGCTCCTTCCCGAACGGCGCCGGCCTGCTGGCCGCCGCCCAGGCGCATGCCGGCGCAAGCCAGGCCGGCCCGGGCGCGCTCGACACGGCGCGGGCAAACCTCGGCATCCTGCCCTCCTCCACCTCGCGCGCGCGGACCCTGCTCGCCAGCCTGGACAAGCCGGCATCGGACGGCGCGACGCATGGCGCCACGGACGGTGGCGCGCCAGGGACGGCCGGCGAACCGGCAAGCGGCAGCGGCGGCGTGACGATCGGGGATACCGGCAGCGGCGGCGGCGGCACGCCGGCGGACGGCCCGGGCGGCGCGACCGGCACTACCACCGGCGGCGGCGACAAACCCGGCGGCACGCCCGACGGCGGCGACCCCGGCACGCCGCCTGCGCCGGGCATGCCTCCCGATCCCCTCCCCGTCCTCACGCCCCCGGCCAAGCCCCACGAGCTGCCCGAGCCAGGCAGCCTGTGGCTGACCGGCCTGGCCACCGCCGCCCTGCTGCTGCAGCGCAGGCTGCGGGCGCGCTGCAAGCGCTGACTTTTAAAAGCGGCCGCCATGGGGGCTCTGTCAGCCGCGTCAGGCGCAGCCGCTGACGAGGAGGAGCGGCAGTCCTACCCAGGCAACCCCCACCAGCGCCAGCACGGCCAGCCATGCACCCGCCCGCTGCGCCAGCCCGGCCTGGCGGTCGAGCAGGAGGCCGCGCCGACGCCAGGCCAGCAGCGCGCAGACCGCCAGCGCCGCCGCCGTCACCACGCCCAGCAGCAGGCGGTCGGGTCCGCCGGGACGCAGGCCGGCCGGCGAGCACTGCGCCGCCGCCAGCCCGAAGCTGAAGGCGAAGTGGACGATCCAGACCATCAGCGGCAGCGTCACGAGGCACGCGCGCCGCCAGAAGCCTTCCTTGTGCGGGCGGGTTTCCATCCTCACTCCATCAGCAGCGGCATCAGGCGCACCACGGCCACCGCCGCGATGCCCTGCAGGGTCGTGTAGTGCCAGACCAGGGCGATGTTGTCGAGCGTGGCGCGGCTGCGCGGGCCCAGGTGGCCGCGCCAGGCGCGCAGCGCCAGGTAGGGGGCGAGCACGGCCAGCAAGGCGATGTGCAGGCCCTGGTAGCTGGCCAGGGCCGCGATCGCCGCCGCCCAGGCACTGGCCGACGGCTCCAGGCTGCTGCGCCAGCCCAGCAGGTCGAGCACCAGCGAGCCCAGCGCGCAGCCGAGCGCCGCCAGCACCAGCCAGGGCAGGCGCCGCTCATTACGCTGCTTGCCGAGACTGCGCCGCGCCAGCCACACCAGCAGGGAGCCCAGCGCCAGCAGGCCGCAGGACCACAGCGCCGGCGCCAGCGGCGGCAGCGCCGCACCGGGCGGCGGGCACACCTGCAGGCGCATCGACACGTGGACGTAGGCGAAGGCAAAGGAGGCGAAAATGCTGGCGTCGACCACCAGCATGATGACGGTCGCCCACCAGGAATGCGATGCACGGCCCTGCGCCCCGACCCGCAGGCGCAGCCCGGCGCCGGCCTCCACCTCCTCCTGCCCGGCTTCACGGTCCGATTCCCACATCCAGCCCAGCACGCCCCCGACCGCCACCAGGCCGAAGAGCCAGGCCAGCGCATACAGCTTCACGGTCAGCAGCAGGAAGAAGGCCGAGGTGCCGAAGGCGGCCACCATCGGCAGCCAGCTGTCGCCGGGCAGCACCAGCAGGTAGCGCGGTTCCGCCGCGACCGGACTGGTGGCGATGGTTTCGCGCCGTCCCAAGGCGCTGTGCGGCAGGTAATGCCGGCCTTCTTCGACTTCGCGCGCCAGTTCCGGCCTGTCCCACAGCGGATCGGGCGAGTCCACGCGCGCGATGCTGCGGTTGCCGTAGTCTTCGGACGGCAGCCATTCAAGCGTCGATGCGTTCCACGGATTGCCGACCTCCCGCTCCGGCCGGCGCAGGGCGCGGAAGGCGTCGACGGCGAACAGCACGACCCCCAGCGCGAACAGGAAGGCGCCGACCGTCGACACCATGTTCAGGCCATCCCATCCCATCTCCGGCCCATAGGTGTAGACACGGCGCGGCATGCCCAGCAGGCCGGTGATGTGCATCGGGAAGAACGCCAGGTTGAAGCCGATGAACATCAGCCAGAACACCCAGCGCGAAAGCGGCTCCGACAGGCGGTTCCCGTTCACCAGCGGCAGCCAGTAGTACATTGCGGCGAACACCGGGAACACCATCCCGCCGATCAGCACGTAGTGGAAGTGGGCGACGACGAAATAGGTGTCGTGCACCTGCCAGTCGAAGGGGATCACCGCGACCATCACCCCGGTCAGGCCGCCCAGCACGAAGATGAACATGAAGCCCATCAGGAACAGGGCCGGCGCGCCGCGCTGGACCTTGCCCTTCCACAGGGTGGCGATCCAGGCGAACACCTGGATCGCGGTCGGCACCGCCACCGCCATGCTGGCGGCCGAGACGAAGCTCATCTCCAGCACGCCCAGGCCGGCGGTGAACATGTGGTGCGCCCACAGGCCGAAGCTGAACACGCCCACGCCCAGCAGGGCCGCGATGATGGCGCGCCGTCCGACCAGCTTTGTTGCAGCGATGGTCGGGATCATGGTCGAGACCATGCCTGCGGCGGGCAGGAAGATGATGTAGACCTCGGGGTGGCCGAAGAACCAGAACAGGTGCTGCCACAACAGCGGGTCGCCGCCGCGCTCGGCGATGAAGAAGGGCCAGTCGAAGGCGCGCTCCAGTTCGAGCAGCGCGGTGCCGGCGATCACGGCCGGGAAGGCGAATACGATCATCAGGCCGACCACCAGCATCGCCCAGGCGTACACCGGCATGCGGCCCAGCGTCATGCCGGGCGCGCGGGTGAACAGGATGCCGACGATCAGTTCGATCGCGCCGGCGATCGCCGAGATCTCGATGAAGCCGATCCCGAGCAGCCAGAAGTCGGCGTTCAGTCCCGGCGAGTACTTCAGGCCGGTGAGCGGCGGGTACATGAACCAGCCGCCGTCCGGGGCCAGGCCGACGAACAGGGTGCAGAAGAAGGCCAGGCCGCCGAAGGCATAGGCCCAGTAGGCATAGGCGGACAGGCGCGGGAACGGCAGGTCGCGCGCCCCCAGCATGTTCGGCAGCAGGTAGACGGCGATCGCCTCGACCACCGGAATCGCGAACAGGAACATCATCACCGTGCCGTGCATGGTGAACACCTGGTTGTAGGTCTCCGCGCTCAGCAGCGTGTTGCCGGGCACCGCCAGTTGCAGGCGCATCAGCAGGGCCAGCACCCCGGCCAGCAGGAAGAACAGCAGGGCCGTGCCGATGTACAGCAGGCCGATGTTGGTGTTGTTCACCGACGAGAAGAAGCGCCAGCCGCTGCGGGTGCGCCAGACTTCTTCCAGTTGTTCCAGTTCGCCGCCCGGCCGCATCATTTCAGCCCCTCCAGATAAGCCGCCAGCGCGCGCAGCGATTCGCCGTCGATGCCGGAGGCGGCGGGCATGAACACGCCGGGTTTCAGGGCCTGCGGGTCGGCGATCCAGCCGGCCAGCGCGCCGCGATGGTTGCGCAGCAGGCCGGCGCCGATCTGCAGGCGGCTGCCGACGTGGGTCAGGTCCGGCCCCAGCTGCGCGCTCTCGGCCACGCCGCGGATCGTGTGGCAGTTCTGGCAGCGCTGTTCGAAGAAGGCGGCGCGCCCGCGCGCCGGCAGCCCCGCTGCGGGCGCCTGCGCGGGCCTGGCCTGCTGCGCCAGCCAGGCCTCGAATTCGGCCGGCGCCAGCGCCACCACGTGCAATGCCATGTGCGCGTGCTGGATGCCGCAGTACTCGGCGCACTGGCCGCGGTAGACGCCCGGTTTGTCGGCGCGCAGGGTCAGGCCGGTGACGCGGCCCGGGATCATGTCGCGCTTGCCCGCCAGCGACGGCACCCACAGGCTGTGGATCACGTCGGCCGCATTCAGGCCCAGGTAGACCGTGCGCCCGGCCGGGATGCGGATCTCGTTGGCGGCGGCGATCTCGCGTCCGCTCGCCGGGTCGCGGTAGCGGACTTCCCACCACCACATCCTGGCGGTCACGGATATCGCCAGTGCGTTACCGGAAAGCTGGGCGGAGCCTTGCGGCGCCAGCCCGGCGCTGCGCCAGGTGCTCCAGCCCAGCAGGGCGGTCAGCAGCAGCACCGGCAGGGCCACGCCGGCGCCGGCGATCCACAGGCCGGGACGCACCGGCTGCGCATGGCGGCGCAGGCTGAGCGCCAGCAGGGCCATCATGGCGACAAAGATCAGGGCGCCGGCGCCGAACAGCACCCAGGCGAACTGGCCGATGAGGTGCGCATCGGCGCCGGCCGGGTGCAGCACCGACTGCAGCGGCGCGCTCTCCGGCGCCGTCATTTACGCGTGTACAGGAAGGCCGCCATATGGCGCGCTTCCTGCTCGGTCAGGCCCATGGCCGGCATCGCGGTGCCGGGCTTCAGGGCGGGCGGATCGAGCAGCCAGGCGGTGAGCCGGTCCGGCTGGTTGGGGATGCGTCCCGCGATATAGCTCAGCTTTGCGAAATGTTCCAGGTCCGGCCCGGCCTCGCCGCCCGCCCCCGGGATATCCGGAATCCTGTGGCAGGCGCCGCACTGGTACTGGGTCACCAGGCGCTTGCCGGTCGATGCATCGCCGCCCGCCACCTTGCGCTCGTCCTCCTTGCCGCCGCAGGCGGCCATCAAGGCCGCGCACAGGATCGCGCAGGCGGGCAGGCGGAAGGATCGGAATGGCATCGGCATCGGCATCGCTGGTTCAAGGCTCGCACAGTTGAATTCACTCATCGGGCCGCTTGAGCGGATGACTTTTATAATACCGGAATCGATATAATTTTTTTAACACGATACGATTCGCGAACCCGTGCCCTCCTCCCGCACCCGCCTGGTCCTCAAGACCGCCGTATTCACGCTGCTCGCCGCGGCCGGCGTGGGCGCGGCCGCCGGCTTTGCGCTGTTCCGCTCCGGCCTGTACAACGTCGCCGCCACCACCCCGCACCTCCAGGCCGTCTACAGCCTGCTCGAACGGGCCATGCGCTACTCGGTGGAGCACCATGCGAGCACGGTCGCCGCGCCGCGCCTGGGCGAGTCGGCCCAGGTGCTGCGCGGCGCGGGCCTCTACAGCGAGCATTGCGCCCAGTGCCACGGCGGCCCGGGCACGGCGCCGGCGGCGCACGGCATGAGCATGCAGCCGGCACCCGGCCCGCTGGTCGACGCCAGCGCGCGCTGGAAGCCGCGCGAGCTGTACTGGATCACGCGCCACGGCATCAAGATGAGCGGAATGCCGGCCTGGGAAGTGCGCCTGAACGAGGCCGACACCTGGGCGGTGGTGGCCTTCCTCACGCAGTTGCCGGGGCTCGATGCCGGCGCCTACCGCGAAATGACCAGGACCCGGCCCGGTCCCGGGGCGCAGGACCTGCCGCTGCCGGCTTCGCCTCGCACCGTCTCGGCCCACGGCGAACTGCTGCGCGGCGACGCGGGCCGCGGCAAGCGGGTGCTGGCCCAGTATGCCTGCCAGTCCTGCCACCGCATCCCCGGCATCACCGGGTCCGATGTGAACGTCGGCCGCACGCTGGACGACCTGGCGAAGCGCCGCATCATCGCCGGCCTGCTGCCCAACGGCCAGGACAACCTGGTGCGCTGGATTCGCAACCCGCAGGCCGTCGACCCGGATACGGCGATGCCGAACATGGGCGTGACCGAGCGCGATGCACTGGACATCAGCGCCTACCTGCTGAGCAGATAGCCGCTTCCAGGCGCGCCACCCCGGTGCGGATCTGCGCCGGCGTAAATGCCGAAAAGCCGAGCAGCATCCCGGGCGGCACCGCGCAATCGGGGCCGGCGTCCGGGTTCGTGTAATAGGACAGCGGCCGCACGTCGACCCCGCCGGCGACGGCGCGCGCGACCGCTTCAGGCTCGCCCAGGCCATTTGTGACGCCCACGCACAAATCCAGCCCGGCGTCGGACGGGCCGCAGGCCAGTACGCCGCCCAGGCGGCCCTGCAGCGCTTCCAGCAGCGCGAGCCGCCGTTCGCCATACGCGTCGCGGGTGCGCCGGATGTGGCGCGCGAAGTGGCCTTCCTGGATGAAGTCGGCCAGCACCGCCTGCGGCACGATCGGGCTGTGGCGGTCGACCACCGCCTTGGCGCGCGCCAGCGGCTCGACCAGGCCCGGGGGCGCCACGATATAGCCCAGGCGCAGCCCCGGGAACAGCACCTTCGACAGGGTGCCGACGTAGATCACGCAGCCCGCGCGATCGAGGCTTTGCAGCGAGGCCAGCGGCGGGCCGGTGTAGCGGTATTCGCTGTCGTAGTCGTCCTCCACGATCCAGGCGCGTTTCGCCTGGGCCCAGCGCAGCAGTTCCAGGCGCCGCCCCAGGCTCATGGTCACGCCCAGCGGCAGCTGGTGCGAGGGTGTCGCGAACGCCAGGCGCGCGTCCGGATAGCGGTCCGCGGCATACGCCACATCCATGCCTTCGGCGTCGACCGGCACCGGGCAGATCCGCGCCCCGGCCACCGCGAACGGCGCCAGCGCGCCCTGGTAGCCGGGCGACTCCAGCCACACGCCCTCGCCCGGCGCCAGCAGCAGCTGGGCCAGCAGGTACAGGGCCTGCTGGGAACCGGTGGTGACGACGATCTGCTCCGGCGCGCAGCGCACCCCGCGCGACGCTTTCAGATAGGCGCACAGCAGTTCGCGCAGCGGCGGATGGCCGGCTGCCGCGCCATAGCCCAGCGGGATTTCACGGCGGCGCCAGTGGCGCGCCTCGAGCTTGCGCCAGACCTCGAAGGGGAACAGGTCCAGGCCCGGCATGCTGATGCGGAAAGTGCGCAGCGGGCCCTCGTGGTGGCGCACGCGCGCCATCGCCGCCGCCATCGCTTCGCCGCGCGCCGATAAGGGACGCAGCAGCGGCGGCGCGCCGTCTTCAGGCGGCGCACGGCTGGCCGACGCCGGCAGCGAGGCGCTCACGAAGGTCCCCTTCCCGACCGCGCCCTCCAGGTAGCCCTCGGCCATCAGCTGCTCGTAGGCGGCCAGCACGGTCTGGCGCGAGACCGTCAACAGCCGGCCCAGCTCGCGCGTGGCCGGCAGCCGCGCGGACGGGGCGATGTCGCCGGCCAGGATGGCTTCCTTCATGCGCTGGTAGAGCTGGCGGAACAGCGGTGCGGCGCCATCCCGTTCGAGCGGGATGGCGGCGAGGATGTCGTGGACGTGCATGAGCCTCCCGGATTGGTACGCCCATCTTCGGCCTTATTGGTTATTCCAGCAAGCCATTATTGCCCCTAAGATGGGCCCATGAAAACCTTCGAAGCCACGCTGGCCTGGGACCGCGGCGCCCAGCCCTTCGGCGACCAGCGCTACAGCCGCGCGCATACCTGGCAATTCGACGGCGGCCTGTCGGTGCCGGCCTCGTCCTCGCCGCTGTCGGTGCCGCTGCCGATGTCCGATCCGGCCGCGGTCGATCCGGAAGAGGCGCTGGTGGCGGCCGCGAGCAGCTGCCACATGCTGTTCTTCCTGTCGCTGGCGGCGGCGCGCGGGCTGGTGGTCGACAGCTACCGCGACCGCGCCACCGGCATCCTCGACGGCGACGAGCGCGGACGCCAGGCGATCGTGCGCATCGTGCTGCGTCCGCGCATCGCCTTCGCCGGCGCGCCGCCGGAGGCCGCCGTACTGGCCGGCCTGCACCGGGAGGCCCATGCGCGCTGCTACATCGCCAGCTCGCTGCGCGGCGAAGTCGTGGTCGAGGAGGAAGCCTGATGTACGTTCCGCAGCACTTTGCCGAGGACCGCCTCGAGGTCCTGCACGGCCTGATCGAAGCCCATCCGCTGGGCGCCCTGGTGCGCCTGGAGGAAGACGGACTGGCCGCCGACCATCTCCCCTTCGAGCTCGCGCCGCCCTCCGGCGAGGCGCCGTACGGCCTGCTGCGCGCCCACGTGGCGCGATCCAATCCGCTGTGGCGCCAGGACGGCGCGGCGGTGCTGGTGCTGTTCCAGGGACCGTCCGGCTATGTCTCGCCGGCGCTCTACGATGCCAGGGCCGTCGACGGGCGGGTGGTCCCGACCTGGAACTACGCGGTCGTGCACGCGCACGGGCGCCTGCGCAGCGTCGACGACGCCGCCTGGCTGCTGGCCCACATGGGCCGGATGACGCGCCGCCAGGAAGGCCGGGACCACGGCCACGGCTGGGAGGTCGAGGATGCGCCGCGCGACTATATCGACAAACTGGTGCGGGCCACGGTGGGCATCGAGATCGTGATCGAACGCCTGCAGGGCAAGTGGAAAGCCAGCCAGAACCGCGGCGAAGCCGAGCGCGCGCGCATCGCGCATGCGACCGGCATGGCAGCCTTCCAGGCGCCGGGCTGGCCATAAAAATTGCAATTTTTTTCTGGACATGGATTCCGATTGCGGCGCACAATAAATGTGATTTTTTATTACGCAGACGCAATTTCCAATTAGCAGGATTCCTTTCTGCCGCAAAGGCAAGTGGAGGAAGTCATGTCCATACAGACGCGCAATCGCATCCATGTCAACGGCAAGGGTGCGGCCACCATGGTCTTCATTCATGGCTTCGGCTGTGACCAGACCATGTGGCGTTTCCTTGCGCCGGCCTACGCCGATCGCTTTCGCATCGTCACCTATGACCTGACGGGCTGCGGCCAGTCCGACCTCGCGGCCTACGACCGCAGCAAATACGCCAGCCTGCACGGCCATGCCGCCGACCTGCTCGAGATCCTCGACGCCATCGGGGCCGGGCCGGCGGTGCTGGTCGGACATTCGGTCGGCGCCACCATCGGCATGCTGGCCACGATCGCGGCGCCGCAGCGCTTTGCCGCCCAGGTCATGGTCGGCCCTTCGCCCTGCTACCTCAACGACGGCGGCTATGTGGGCGGCTTCAACCGCGAGGACATCGACGAGCTGCTCGACACCATGGACGCGAACTACCTCGGCTGGTCGCGCAGCGTGGCGCCGATGATCATGGGCGCGCCGAACCAGCCGCTGCTGCGCGACGAACTCACCGAGCGCTTCTGCCGGAACGATCCCGGCATCGCCCGCCACTTCGCGCGCGTGACCTTCATGTCGGACCACCGCGCCGACGTTCCGCACTCGACGGCGCCGGCCCTGATCCTGCAATGCAGCGACGACCTGATCGCGCCGCAGGAAGTCGGCGTCTGGCTGCACCGCCACCTCCCGACCAGCACGCTGCGCGTGATCCGCAACGTCGGCCACTGCCCGCACATGAGCGCGCCGGCCGAGAGTTCGCGCGCGATCGACGCCTTCCTCACGCAAGCCCTGCGCTGACCGATATGGACACCATCCTGCCCTGCACCGACGCCCTGTTCGAACAGGCCGCCTGCGGCCTGCTGCTGACCGATGCCGACGGTCTGATCCTGCGCGCGAACGCCACCGTGCGCGCCTGGCTCGGCTATGAAGAAGCCGAACTGGCGGGCAAGCTGCGCATGCCCGAGCTGCTGCCGATGGGCGCGCGCCTGTTCCACCACACTCACTGCCTGCCGCTGCTGCAGGACAAGGGCGCGGTGGCGGAGATCCAGCTCGACCTGCGCGACCGGCGCGAGCGGCGCCTGCCGGTGCTGGTGAACATCGTGCGCACCCGCCAGGCCGACCAGGTGATCGACCAGTGGGCCCTGTTCCAGTCCGCCGACCGCCATGCCTATGAATGCGAACTGCTGGCGGCGCGCCGGACGGCCGAGGCGGCATTGGCCGCGCACCAGCGCGCCGAAGCCCGGCTGCAGTTCCTGAATGACCAGCTGTCGGCGGCCGACCGCCGCAAGGACGAGTTCCTGGCGACCCTGTCGCACGAGCTGCGCAACCCGCTGGCGCCGATGCGCAACGCGCTCGACATCCTGCAGCTCGGCGGTCGCCACGCCGCCGACGAACGCCTGCTGCAGGCCTTCGACCGCCAGCTGCGCCACCTCACCCGCCTGGTCGACGACCTGATGGAAGTCTCGCGCATCACCCAGGGCCGGATGCAGCTGCGCCGCGGGCCGGTCGAGCTGGGAGCGCTCGCGCAGGGCGTGGTCCAGGACCTGGGCACGGCCATGCGCGCCGCGCGCCACACGCTGCGCCTGGACCTCGGCGCGGCGCCGCTGCTGGTCGACGGCGACGCCACCCGGCTGTCGCAGGTCGCTCTCAACCTGCTGACCAACGCCATCAAGTACACGCCGGACGGCGGCACCATCGAGCTGCGCCTGAAAGCCGTCGACGGCTTCGCCGAACTACGCGTGCGCGATTCCGGGATCGGCATCCCGGCCGCCGCGCTGGAGAGCGTCTTCAATATGTTCTCGCAGCTGGAGCCGGCGCTGGACCGGGCCAAGGGCGGCCTCGGGATCGGCCTGGCGCTGGTGCGCGGCATCGTCGAACTGCACGGCGGCAGCATCCATGCCGCCAGCGCGGGACCGGGCCGCGGCAGCGAATTCACCGTGCGCCTGCCGCTGCTGGCGGAGACGCCGCACCCCGGCGACGCGCATCCTGCGGGAACGGCGTGCAGGAGTTATTAGATCAAAAACACGTCGTCCCCGCGGCCCAAAAAACGTCGTCCCCGCGAAGGCGGGGACCCAAGTTTGCAAACGTTTCGATAACGCCTGCAGAACTTGGGCCCCCGCCCGCGCGGGGGCGACGGTAAAACTTGCGGGAGCTACGCTTACCCGCTAAGGCTTCTGCTTACTTGCCCGCAGTCGTACCCGACTTCTCGGCCGGCATCTGCTGCGCCGACTTCAGGTGCTGGGCCACCACCGGCTCGGTCTTGTCGACCAGGGCCTTCACTTCCGGATCCTTGGCTTTCTTCTGGGCGGTCATCAGCTTGGCGTGGACGGTCTTGTGATCCTGCACGCCGGCCTGCTTCATGTAGGCCTTGTCGAAGTCGGCGCCGCTCATCTTCTCGAGCTTGGCGGCCATGGCCTTGTGCTTGGCGTCCGGCTCGGTCGGCAGGGTCACGCCGCGGGCCTGGGCCAGGGCCTGCACATCCTTCAGGTTGGCGCTGTGGTCGTCGATCATCTGCTGGCCGAAGGCCTTCACCTCGGCGCTCTGGCCCTTGCTCTGGGCCAGCTTGCCGCCCTCGACTTCGGCCATGTCGGCCATCGCGATGTCCTTCAGGATCTTCTGGTCACCGCTGCTCAGCTTGGCGCCGGTGGCCGACGACGAACCGGCCGCCGCGCTCTGGCCGGCCGCGCTGCCGCCAGTGGCGGCCATGCCCGACGAGCTGGAGCCGGTCGAACCGTGCATGCCCTTCTTGTTCATCATCTGGTTGCCGCGGTTTTCCATGCCGGTGCTGTTGGTGTTGTCCATCGTCCCTTCCTTGGTCGTCTTGCCGGCCTGGTTGGGATTGGTGCTGCTGGTGCCGGTCTGGGACGGGCTCGAGCCGACCGAGGTCTGGGCCTGGACGCCAAAGGCGCTGAACATCGCAGCCACTGCCGACACGGCCAGCAGCCCTTTCAAAGTTTTATTCTTTTGCATCTCACTCTCCTGATCGCTTGTGTGAAAGTTCGCGGTAAAAGTCCGTATTCAAATGACAACGGCAGGAGCAGAGTGTATCGCCGTGCTTTACCGTACAGCGCGCGTTAGCCATCAGGAAATTTTATGTTCAGCGGAAGCGCAGCGTCGCCGTCAGGTCGCCCGGCGGACGCGCGCCGCGCGCCTCGAAAGCGGCGTTGCGCGACGCCAGGCCTTCGAGCAGCGGCAGGCCGTGCAGGCGGGTGATGAAGCGCAGGATCGAGGTCGTGTCGTAGAAGTTGTGATCGACCGCGCCCTTCTTCGCGAACGGCGACACCACGATCGCCGGAATGCGCGAGCCCGGGCCCCAGCGGTCGCCCTTGGGCGGCGCCACGTGGTCCCACCAGCCGCCGTTTTCGTCGAAGGTGATGACGACCACCATGTTGCGCCACTGCGGCGACTTTTTCAGGTGCTCGATCACGTTGGCGACGTGGGCGTCGCCCGCCTCGATGTCCGAGTAGCCGGCGTGCAGGTTCAGGTTGCCCTGCGGCTTGTAGAAGCTGACTGCGGGCAGGCGGCCGGCCACCGCGTCGGCGATGAACCTGTTCGAGATCGGGCTGTCGCCCAGGCCGCCGTCGCGGATGTGTTCCTGGCGCGCCCTGGTGCCCGGCGCGAATTGCTTGAAGTAATTGAAGGGCTGGTGATGGTGCTGGAAGTTCGGGCGCGAACCTTCGCCGCGGCCATCCAGCGCCGCCTGCCAGGCGCCGCCGTACCAGGCCCAGTCCACCTTCCGTTCCGACAGCAGGTCGCCGATGGTGGCATAGCTCTGCGGCGGCAGCACGCCGGGGTCTTGCGGGTCGGCCATGGCAGGGTCGCCGCCCGGTGCCGGACGTACCCAGCTCGGCTGGTAAGGCGGGGCCATGGTATTGACTGCGTAGCCGTCCGGCGTGATGGGGCCGTTGTTGACGAACTTCGGCTTGCCCTCCAGCGCCGACTTCGGCGAGTCCGGCGCCACCGCCAGGCGCACGCCCTGCGGGCCGTCTTCCAGCACCGCGATCTTCTTCTTCGCCGGCGTGTCGGCGACGTTGAAGAATTCCGGCGTGCGGGCGCTGACCAGGAACTGGTGGTTCAGGTAGGAGCCGCCGAAGGCCGCCATGAAGAAGTTGTCGCACAGGGTGAACTCGCGCGCGATCTGGTACAGGCCCAGGTTCTTCGAGGTCTCGCCGTAGTGCCCCATCACCAGGCCGCCGCTGTCGCCCCAGGCGACGAAGCCGTCGTTCCTGCCGCCGTTGATCTGCATCTGGTTGTGGTAGAAGTTGTGCACCAGGTCGCGCGTGACCAGCCCTTCCGGCAGCGGCTTGCCCTGCCCGTCGCTCAGCTTGAAGGGCGCGTTCGGCAGGTGCTGGATGTCGTCTTCCTTGATCAGGTAATCCTTGCCGCCCAGGTTCTGGCGCGCCGGCACCATGCCGCCCCAGACCTTCGGCAGTTCCGGCAACACCGTGCCGTCGCGGTCCTTCTGCGCCGCAGCGGATGCCGGCAGCTCGGACAGCGGCTGGGCCAGGCCCGGGAAATCGGCGAACAGGTTGTTGAAGCTGCGGTTCTCGAGGTAGATCACGACCACGTTCTTGACGTGCTCCCTGAGCTTGGCGTCGAGCGAACCCATGGCCGCCTTCCCGGCCCTGGGATGCCTGCTGGCGGGCGCCGCTTCGCTGGCGGCCGGCAGCGCGCCCGACAGGCCGACCGCGGCGGCGGCCTGGAAGATCTTGCGGCGCGAAGGGTTGGCGGGCTGGCCGGCTTCCGGCTGCTCGTGGTCGTGGTCGTGATCTTTATCGTGCACAGCGTACTCCTGAAACTGTCTTAGCAGAAACAATGATTATCTGTGTTTTTTGGTTTGGGAAACAAGCTAAAAAACCGTGCTGAGGACTAACGCAAGCTGTCCGCGTTGTGCCAATATCGGTATTGCGGACGAGGCTTTCAGACAGAGGCTTTGTATGAATGACGCGAACCCCGATACCCATGACAAGCTCAACCGGCTGCTCGAGGCCGCGCAATCCGGCAGTGGCGGCAGGATCGGCTGGCGGCGAGCCGGCGCCGTCGCGCTGGCGCTGGTAGCGGGCGCCGCCCTGCTCCTGTTCCTGTTCGCGCGATCGCCCGGCGGCGCCTCGGTGCGCTACCTCACCGAGCCGGTCGTCGAGGGCGACCTGGTCGTCAGCGCCACGGCCACCGGCACCCTGCAGCCGACCAAGTCGGTCGACGTCGGCAGCGAACTGTCGGGCACGGTCGCCAGGGTGCTGGTCGACGAGAACGATGTCGTCAAGCACGGCCAGCTGATGGCGGAGCTCGACACGGAGCGGCTGAAGGATGCCGTGATCCGCTCCCAGTCGGCGGTGCAGGCCGCCGTGGGGCTGGTGGCCCAGGCGCGCGCCACCGTCGCCGAGACCGAAGCCTCGATGGCGCGCCTGCGGCGCCTGTCGACGATGTCGGGCGGCCAGGAGCCGGCCCGCCACGACCTCGAGACGGCCGAGGCGGCCCTGCTGCGCGCCCAGGCCAACGAAGCGACCGCGCGCGCCCAGGAAGCGCAGTCGCGCGCCGCCCTCAAGACCGACCTGACCAACCTCGCCAAGGCCCGCATCCTGTCGCCGGTGGATGGCGTGGTGCTGACCCGGAAGGTGGAGCCCGGCAATACGGTGGTCGCCGCGATGAACGCGCCGGTGCTGTTCGTGGTTGCCGAAGACCTGACGCGCATGCAGCTGCAGGTCAAGGTCGACGAGGCCGACGTCGCCAGCGTCCGGCCGGGCCAGCATGCCGACTTCACGGTGTCCGCCTGGCCCGGCCGGAGCTTCCCCGCCACCATCGAACGCGTCGGGCTGGGTTCCACCATCACCGACAACGTGGTGACCTACAAGACCATCCTGGAGGTCGACAATCGCGACCTGGCGCTGCGCCCGGGCATGACGGCCACCGCCTCGATCGTCACGGCGCGGCGCGACCATGCGCTGCTGGTGCCGAATGCCGCACTGCGCTTCAGCCCGCCGGCCGGCAAGGCCGCCGCCCCCTCCGGTTTCGTGTCCCGGCTGCTGCCGCGCGTGCCGCAGGCGCCGCGCCGGACCGCGCCGGCGGCGAGCGCGGGGCGGCAGGTCTGGATAGCGGGCGCCGACGGCCCGCAGCCGGTGCCGGTGCGGACCGGCGTCAGCAACGGGCGCCAGACCGAGATCCTGGGCGGCGGACTGAAACCCGGCATGGCCGTCATCACCGATGTCCAGGAGGCCGCCGATGGCCGCTGACGCGCCTTTGATCGAGCTGCGCGGCATCAGCAAGACCTATGGACAAGGCAATGCCGCGCTGCAGGCGCTGCGCGGCATCGACCTGCGCATCGCGGCCGGCGAGTTCGTCGCCGTGATGGGGCCGAGCGGTTCGGGCAAGTCGACTGCGATGAACCTGCTCGGCTGCCTGGATACGCCGAGCAGCGGCATGTACCTGTTCCGCGGCATCCACGTCGAGCGCCTGAACCGCGACCAGCGCGCCCTGCTGCGCCGCGAATGCATCGGCTTCGTCTTCCAGGGCTTTAACCTGCTGGCGCGTACCTCGGCCCAGGAAAATGTCGAGCTTCCCCTGCTGTACCGGGGGCTGCCAGCCCAGGCCAGGCATCGCGCGGCGAGCGCCGCGCTGGCGCGCGTCGGCCTGAGCGGCTGGGAGGGACACACGCCGGCCGAACTGTCGGGCGGCCAGCAGCAGCGGGTCGCGATCGCCCGCGCGATCGTCACCAATCCGCTGGTGCTGCTGGCGGACGAGCCCACCGGCAACCTGGACAGCAAGCGCAGCCACGAAATCATGCGCCTGCTGTCCGACCTCAACCGTGAGCAGGGCATCACCGTCGTGATGGTGACGCACGAGCCCGACATGGCGGCCTATGCGCAGCGCATCGTACATTTTGTCGACGGCACGATCGACAGCGATCGGGAGCGCACGGAGGCAGCATGCTGAGCAACGCCCTGCAGCTTGCCCTGCGCGAAATCCGCCGCAACCTGCTGCGTTCCTTCCTGACGGTGCTGGGCATCGTGATCGGGGTCGGGGCGGTCATCACCATGGTCACGCTGGGAAACGGCGCCACCCGCGCGGTGGCCGACCAGATTTCCAGCCTCGGCAGCAATCTGCTGATCGTGCGCCCGGGCCAGCGCCTCGGTCCCGGGCGCGACAGCGCCGGCGCGCCCGCCTTCAAGCAGGCCGATGTCGATGCAGTGCGGGCCCAGCTGGCCGGGATCAAGGCGGTGGCGCCGGCCGTTGGCCAGGGCCTGACCCTGGTGGCCGGCAATAACAACTGGTCGTCCAGCGTCACCGGGACGACCAACGATTATTTCGTCACCGGCAACTGGAAACTGGCCGCGGGCCGCCGCTTCAGCGACGATGAGCTGCTCGCCGGCAAGGCGGTCTGCGTGATCGGCGATACCATCCGGCGCCAGCTGTTCGGCAACCGCAACCCGATTGGCGACACGATGCGGATCAAGACCTTCTCGTGCGAGGTGATCGGCCTGCTTGCGCCCAAGGGCCAGGGCGCGATGGGCATGGACCAGGACGACGTGGTCGTGATGCCGCTGGCCACCGTGCAGCGCCGGCTCACCGGCAGGACCGATATCTCGACGATCCTGGTGTCGCTGAAGAACGCCACCAGCGCCGGCCAGGCCATGCGCCAGATCGCCGGCCTGCTGCGCGAGCGCCGCAAGCTGGCCGACAATGAAGACGACAATTTCAGCGTGATGGACACGCGGCAGATCGCGGAAACGCTGTCGGGCACCATCCGCACCATGACCGGGCTGCTGGGTGCGGTCGCGGCGGTCAGCCTGCTGGTCGGCGGGATCGGCATCATGAACATCATGCTGGTCTCGGTGACCGAGCGTACGCGCGAGATCGGCATCCGGCTGGCGATCGGCGCCCTCGAACGCGAGGTATTGTGGCAGTTCCTGATCGAAGCCGTGGTGCTGTCGGGTTTCGGCGGCCTGATCGGCATCGCGCTGGCCCTGCTCGCCTGTATCGGCCTGGCCAACCTGATGCACATGCCTTTTCTCTTCAGTCCCTCGATCAATCTGACGGCCTTCGTCTTTTCGACCGCGATCGGGATCGTGTTCGGCTACTTTCCGGCGCGCCGCGCCGCCCGCCTCGATCCGATCGAGGCGCTGCGGCACGAATAGCCGCCTAGGGCGCGGAAGCCGGGCGCGCCTCGACGCGCTTGACCAGCAGGCCGATCTCGTCGAGGACCAGCCACGGGTCCTGTTCGTCGAACAGGTGCGCCGCATAACGCATGCGTACATGGCGCATGTCGGCGGCGACTTTCGCGAGCTCGAACTGGGCCGCATCCCAGGTCGTGTTGAAGGCGTCGACGTCTTCGTAGCTCATCTTCGCCTGCCGGATGGCCGTATAGGGAAGCCCGCGGCTGAGCACCGTGACCGGCACGTCCAGCTTGCCCGGCCTGGCCGTCAAGGCCTGCACGGCTTCCGGAAAATCCTCGTGCGAATTCCTGTCCCGTTCCCAGCTGATGACCATGTCCATGATGCGCCAGCCGTCCGGCGTCATCGCCTGCTTCATGGCCTGGTACCAGGATTCGTGCACGCAGTCGACGAACACCACGCCCTTCACCGCTGCCGGATGGGCCTGGGCATAGGCGCGGGCGATCAGGCCGCCGAAGGAGTGGGCCACCAGCACCACGTCGCGCCAGCCGCGCTCCTTCACCAGGCCGTCGAGTTCATCGGCCAGCGCGCGCAGGGGCCGCGCCGTCGTTTGCGGCGTGCTCTTGCCCACCCCGGCGCGGTCGTACAGGCAGACCCGGTAACCCGGCAGCGCAAAGTTGCGGAAGGTGTTCTTGTAGGTGGCGTGCGCGTCCAGCCCCATGCCGGCGATCAGCACGACCGTCTTGCTGCCTTCGCCGCGGCATTCGAAGGCCAGCTTGTTGGCGCCGACCTGCGCGAATTGCTCGCCGGGCGCTTCGGCAGCCATGGCCTGCAGGGAGAACAGCGACAGCAAGGCAGCCGGCAGGCGTTGCATGTGACGATCCTTTCGCATTGATCCACCCGCATGGTCGTTTCACATTGCAACAATGTCAATGCACAATGCATGCGCCATGTGCCTGCGGTGGCGTCAAACGCCTGTCACATTCGGCCCGCACAATACGCCTCGCTCCTAGGGAAAAGAGCACGGCGGCCCAGCCGCCCTACCGGAGCCGGCGGTCGGGAAAGATACCGGCATCAATTTCAGCAGGCGGCCTAGAACGCCGCCCGCGCCCGCAGCTTGCGCCGCACATGCTTGCCCGCGCGCGGCAAGGCATCGAGAGCGCGCACGGCCAGCACGCCTTCGATGAAACCGAGCAGCGCCTGCTCCTGCGGCACGCGCTCGCGCAGCTGGGCGACCAGTCCGCGCGCGACCACGCTGTCGTTCAGCAGGCCGAGTTCGTCCTGCATGCCGGTCAGCAGGTCGTGGCGGCGCGCTTCCTTCTTGCCGTGACTCAGGGCCTCGAAGAACTCGCGCGCATAGCGTTCCTTCTTGGCGGCGATGCGCACCTTGTGCAGGGATTCGGGCTGTTTCAGGTCGAAGCCCCGGGCGCGCTTGCGCACCCGCGCGGCTGCATGCTGCACCAGGCGCGGCGCGGCCTTGAGCACCTTCTGCTCCAGCGCATCCGCCGGCGCATCCTGCGGAATCGAGTCGGCCTGCTTCCAGCCCTGCCCGGCGATCCAGGCGCCCAGGCCCAGCATCAGGCCCGTGTAGCGCGGGCTGCCGACCGCCGCGCGCACGCGGGCGCGATGCCGTTCCGCCTCTTCACGCGCCGCCACCGCGACCCGCGCCAGCGCCGGCTTGTGCTCGTCCGGCACCGGCAGGCCAGGCAGCAGCGATTCGATGAAGACGTCCCAGTTGCGCGCGTCGCCCAGTTCGCCCGCCAGCCATTCGACCTCGTCCGCCAGCGGCGCCGGCAGCTGCACCATGCCCTTCACCATCGCCATCGCCGCGCGCAGGCGGCGCAGCCCGACGCGCATCTGGTGCAGGCTCTCGACCTCGCCGGACAGCACGCCCTGCTCGTTGGCCTGCATCTGCTCCAGGCAGTTGCGCAGGATGCCTGCCAGGGCTTCTCCCATGCTGGCCTTGCGCCTGAGGCTCACCGCGGTCGCCTTCACCGCGCGCGGCGCGACAGCGCCGGCCAGTGCATAGCCGCGTTCGGCCTTGCTGACGTTCTCGATCCGCACCGGGACCGCTGCGTGCACCTGGCGCGCCAGCTCATATAAACGCGCCGGGTCGCCGTCCTTCATTTCCAGTTCCAGCTCGCGCACCGGCACCGTGCGGTCGCCGCGCTGCAGTTCCCCCGTGTCGAGGGCGCATTCGACCTGCGCGCCGCCGTCCAGTTCCAGCATCCAGGCGCTGCGCTTGCTCTTGTTGACGAACACCGGCTCCAGCGGCGCCGCATGGCGCTCGAACTGTTTCGCCAGCGCCGGCAGGACCTCGCGCAGCTGGCGTGCGAACAGCGCGCGGTCCGGTTCGTCCGAGGCAATATCCGCTTCCAGCTCGACGCGCCGGTGCAGGCCGGCGACCACGGTGCCGCCGCCCTTCAGCGTCTGCACGTGGCGCATGCCCTCGCTGCGCACGCGCAGCGCATAGCCGTGCTGCCACAGGGTGAAGTCGGCGGTGTCGAAATAACGATCGACGTGTTCGTGCTCTTCCGGTTTGGCGCCGCCGGGCGGGCGCAGGAGCGGTATTTTCTTGACCTGGCTTGCGCTGGCGCCGTCGAGGCCCAGCTTGATTTCGCATTCCATTTTTTCCTCCTTCACACCGCATTACTGTAGCGCGTTCCGCGCGCCGCAGGCACACCGCTCAGGCGGGTACGCCGACGATCACGCTCGATGCCTTGAACATCGCCGTCACCGTGCCGCCCACCGCCAGGCCCATCGCATTGCTGCTTTCCCGGGTAACGATGGCGGCCACCGAGCCGCCGCCCGGCAGGTCGATCACGACCTCGGTGTTGACGGCGCCGGGCTCGATACGGGCGATGGTCCCGGTCAGGCGGTTGCGGGCGGAATAGCGCGCGCCCTCGTCCTGCGCCGCCAGGATGATGGAGGAGGATTTGACGAGGGCGAAGGCGTCCGCCCCGACCTGCAGGCCGAGGCTGTCGACGCTCTCATGCGTGACGATGGCGACGATGGCGTGGCCGCCGGCCACCGCCAGCTCGATCTCGTCGTTGACGGCGCCGCGGGCAAGCCGTGTGACTTTTCCGGAAAACTGGTTGCGTGCACTAGTTCTCATGCTCATTTTCCTGACCAATAAGTAATCGTCGGCGATGCCGGCGGCCTGCTCGCCCAGGCGTTGGACGAAGTTCCGGTGCTCGCGTTCGATCAGCCGGAAGTTGGCCACCAGTTGCTCGCCGCGCGCGGTCAGGCGGGTGCCGCCGCCGCCCTTGCCGCCCGCCAGGCGCGCCACCAGCGGCTCGCCGGCCAGGTTGTTCATCGCGTCGATGGCGTCCCAGGCCGCCTTGTAGCTCATCCGGATGGCTTTCGCCGCCTGGGTGATCGAGCCGCACTCGCCGATCTTCGCCAGCAGCGCGATCCGTCCCGGGCCGCCGAGGTTTTCGCCGCCGACCGTCATCCAGATCTCGCCGTCGAGCCCGATCGCCGTTTTTTCTTGCATGACGTCCATGTTCATCCTGTGAATTCGAGCACGTGGTCGCCGAACACCTCGGCGTCTTCCGGATCGTGGGTGATCATCACCATCGGCACCTGCAGGCGATGCTGCAGCTCCTTGAGTTCGGCGCGCATGAGGACGCGCAAATCGCGGTCGAGGGCGGCGAAGGGTTCGTCCAGCAGCAGCGCACGCGGATGCGTCACCAGGGCGCGCGCCAGCGCCGTGCGCTGCTTCTGTCCACCCGAGAGTTCGTCCGGGTACTGGTCGGCCACATGGCCGAGCTGGAAGGCCTCGCACCAGTAATCGACCTGTTCCCGGTGCTGGCGGCGGCGCGGGTTGAACCAGCCGCGCACCAGCGGGAAGGCGATGTTCTGGCGCACGGTCAGGTGCGGGAACAGTGCATAGTCCTGGAACACATAGGCCAGCCGCCTTTGCTGCGGCGCCAGGTCGATGCCCCGGGCGGCGTCGAACAGCACCTGGTTGTCGAGCCTGATGTGGCCGGCGTCCGGACGCAGCAGGCCGGCGATCGCCTTCATGGTCAGGCTCTTGCCGGAACCGGACGGACCGAGGATGACGGTGCGCTGGCTGTCCGTGCGCAGGCGCACGTCGAGCCGGAAAGTCTGCCTGCCGGCGCCCAGGGTCTTGCGGATATCGAGATCGAGCAGCATCGCCGTCCCCTAGCGGCCGGCCAGGCGGCCCGGTGCCAGCCGTCCCGCGGTCAGCAGCACGGCGACGCAGACGCAGGAGGTCAGCAGCACCAGCAGGTTGGCGGTATCGTCCTGCCCGGCCTGCACCGCTTCGTACACCGCGATCGACAGGGTCTGGGTACGGCCGGGAATGCTGCCGGCCACCATCAGGGTCGCGCCGAACTCGCCCAGCGCGCGCGCGAAGCCGAGCAGGACGCCCGCCAGGATGCCGCGCCAGGCCAGCGGCAGCGTGACCCGGAAGAACAGCGCGGCCTCCGAGATGCCCAGCACGCGCGCGGCCTGCTCCAGCTGGCCGTCGACCGCCTCGAAGGCGGCGCGCGCCGGCTTGAACACCAGCGGGAAGATGACGATGGCGGCGGCGATCACGGCGCCCTGCCAGGTGAAGATCAGGTTGATGCCGAAGCGGTCCTGCAGCCAGGCGCCGAGCCAGCCATGGCGGCCGACCAGCACCAGCAGGTAGTAGCCCAGCACGGTCGGCGGCATCACCATGGGCAGGGTCAGCAGGGTGTCCAGCAGTTCACGGCCCGGAAAGCGCCGCCGCGCCAGCAGGAAGCCGATCCCGACGCCCAGCACGAGATTGATCAGCGTGGCGCAGCCCGCGACCTTCAGCGACAGCGCCAGCGCCGACCACGCGTCCGCGTTCATGGCTTCCGGAATCCGTATTTCGCCAGCACCGCCTGCCCCGCCGGCGACAGCACGAAATCGATGAAGCGCTGCGCCTCGAGCGGATCGGTACTGGCGGCGGTACGCGCGATCGGATAGCCGATGGCGATATCGAGCGGCACCTCGAACGCGACCTTGACCTTGTCCTTCATGAGGGCGGCATCGGTGCCGTAGACGAAGCCGGCATCCACTTCGCCGCGCGCCACGTAGTCGAGCGACTGGCGCACGTTCTGGGTATGGATGGCCTTGGCGGAGACACCGGACCACAGCTGCGCCGCGTCGAGCGCGTGCCGGGTATAGCGGCCGACGGGCACGCTGGCCGGATTGCCGATGGCGATCTTCCGCACGCTCGGCTGGCCGAGGTCCTGCAGGCGCTTCGGGCTGTGTTTGCTGTCGTACGGCACGACCAGGACCAGGCTGTTGCGCGCGAAGTTGCGGCGCTCGCCGTTCGCGACCAGCTTCTGCTTCACGGCCGTGTCCATCGTTTCCATGTCGGCGGAGGCGAGCACGTCGACCGGCGCGCCCTTGGCCATCTGCTGCAGCAGGGCGCCGGATGCGCCGAAGTTCAGCAGGACACTGGTGCCCGCATGCCGGGCTTCATAACTCGCGGCAATGTCCTTGAAGGCATTTGTCAGGCTGGCCGCGGCGGAAACGTGCAGGTCGCCTGCCTGCGCCAGGCTTGCCGCCAGGCTGAAAGCGGTGGCGGTAGCGACCTTTTGCATGACAGTAATGCGCACGACATCTCCGGATCCTTGGGAACGAAAACGCAATATACACGAATATATAACGCTTCGCGGCGCAAGGCTGGAGCCGGCCGCAGAGTGGGTGAGGGGAACGCGCGGACATTCTCTCGAAATGTCACAATTGACCGGGATGCGCCATCCCGAAAACCGGCCGGGATGGCGCGGGCGCTCTCTCAAGAGTAGCCGAATTCGGCCTGACTATACAAGCAATGTTGCCGGAATGGTACATAGCGTATGCATCCCTTGCGTTAACAATTGTCCATACTCATCTTGACTCGTTAGACTCGTCCGGTTGGATGCGCGCCCTGCCCGCGCCGCCAGTATCCGAACCCTATCGACGAGAGAACCAGGATGACCAAACAGACCGTCTTGCCCGGCTTTACCCGCACCCTCCTCGCTTCTTCCCTCCTGCTTGCCTTTGCGCCCGCCTGGTCGCAGACGGCCGACACCGCCCCGACCCAGTCCGCCGTCGATCCGACCGCGCCCTCGGTCGTGGTGCTCGGCTCGCGCGGCGCGGCGCGCACGGCCCTCGACGCCTCCGCGCCGGTCGGCCTGATCAGCGCCAAGGACATGCAGATGGCGGGGCCGCTGGAACTCGGCAAGCTGCTGCAGACCCTGGACCCGTCCTTCAACTTCTCGTCGACCTTCATCAGCGACGGCACCGACATCATCCGCCCGGCGACCCTGCGTTCGCTCGGACCCGACCAGTTGCTGGTGCTGGTCAACGGCAAGCGCCGCCACCAGCAGGCGCTGGTCAACGTGCAGCAGACCATCGGCCGCGGCTCGGCCGGCACCGACATCAATGCGATCCCGATGTCGGCGATCCAGCGCATCGAGGTGCTGCGCGACGGCGCGGCCGCGCAATACGGCTCGGATGCGATCGCCGGCGTGATCAACATCGTGCTCAAGCAGCAGACCGGCGAAACCCAGCTGTCGGGCACCGCCGGCGGCACCAGCGAAGGCGGCGGCCAGCTCTACTCCGGCAGCGCCAACCGGGGCTGGGCGATCGGCGACGGCGGCTACGTCAACCTGACCGTCGAAGGCCGCCACCGCGGCGAGACCAACCGCGCCGGCGTGGACAGCCTGCGGGTCGACCCGCCGCGCGTGACCCAGCGCATCGGCGACAGCCTGGCCAAGGACAAGTACTTCTGGTGGAACTCGGCGCTGCCGACCGGGAACGACGGCGAGTTCTATACCTTCGGCGGCGTCTCGCACCGCACCGGCGACTCGGCCGGCTTCTTCCGCTCCGCCGGCGACGGCCGCAACGTGCCGGCCGTGTACCCGAACGGCTTCCTGCCGAACATCCGCACCACGGTCAAGGATGCTTCGCTGGCCCTGGGCTACCGGCGCGACCTGGCCGGCCAGTGGAAAGTCGACTTCTCGGTCAACCATGGCCGCAGCGAGCTCGATTTCCACGAAAAGGAAACCATCAACGTCAGCTACTGGTACGAGCCGAAGCCGGGCGGCGGCATCTACGCCGAATCGCCGCTGGAAGCCGACACCGGCAAGCTGAAATTCAAGCAGACCACCGTCAACGCCGACTTGCGCGGCCCGCTCGAGATCGGCGGCCGCGCCATCTCCTTCGCCACCGGCTTCGAATACCGCCGCGACGGCTATGCGATCGACGCCGGCGATCCGGTCTCCTACCAGTACGGCCGCACCAACAATCCGGCCATCGTGATCCGCGACCAGACCGGCGGCGCGGCGGCCTCGGGCACCCAGGGCTTCCCCGGCTACACGCCCGGCACCGCGGTGGACGACAGCCGCCACAACATCGCGCTGTACGCCGACCTCGAACACAAGCTGACCAACGAACTGCTGCTGGGCGCGGCCGTGCGCTGGGAAAAATACTCGGACTTCGGCAGCACCACCACCGGCAAGCTGAGCCTGCGCTACGATCCCTCGAAAACCGTGGGCCTGCGCGGCACGGTGTCGACCGGCTTCCGTGCGCCGAGCGTGCAGCAGAAGTTCTACAGTTCGGTCTCGACCAACCTGAACGCGGCCGGCGTGCTGACCGAGACCCTGACCGCGCGCGAAGGCAGCGCCGTCACCAAGGCCTTCGGCATCCCGAACCTGAAGGAGGAAACGTCGAAGAACGCCAGCGTCGGCATCGTGCTGCGTCCGGCCTCGAACTTCTCGCTGACGGCCGACCTGTGGGGCATCGACATCGACAACCGCATCGTGTTCTCGTCGAACATCGCGCCGGAATCGGGCCCTTGCGCCACCCTTGCGGCCTGCCCGATCAAGGCCATCCTCGATCCGCTGAAGGTCGGCCAGGCGCAGTTCTTCACCAATGCCATCGACACCCAGACGCGCGGCCTCGACATCGTGGCCGAGCACACCACCCGCCTGCCGGGTTCGACCCTGGTGCTGTCCGGCCAGCTGGACTTCAACCGCACCAAGGTGAAGGGCCGCCACTCCGATTCGCCGGTCCTGAGCGGCACCCAGCTGTTCGACGATTCCCAGGTGACCCTGATCGAACGCGGCCAGCCGCGCCAGCACCACGTGCTGTCGGCCGACTACACGACCGGCGCCTGGAACGGCAACCTGCGCGCCAACTACTACGGCGAAGTGCAGGGCCAGGGCTTTACGGCCCCCTTCGTGCAGACCTGGGACGCCAAGTGGATCTTCGACGCCACGCTGCGCTACAACTTCAGCAAGGCGACCAGCGTGACGCTCGGCGCGAACAACCTGTTCAACACCTTCCCGACCAAGTGGGATCCGGTCAAGGCCGCGCCCTTCCCCCAGCTCGGCTTCACCTACTGCTGGGAGACCTGCCCGTTCGGCATCAACGGCCGTTCGTGGTATGCACGGGTTGACGTGAGCCTGTAAGCGGGTGCAGGTCGAGCCGGCGCCCGGCCTTGACGATCTGGCTGGGTACCTCGTGGCCCACCAGGTCCTGCAGGCGCCGCGCCGCCTGCAGCAGCAGGGGCAGGTCGACGCCGGTCTCGTAGCCCATCAGCCCGAGCGCGTGCACGACTTCCTCGGTGCAGACATTGCCGGTGGCGCCGGGCGCATACGGACAGCCGCCGATGCCGCCCAATGAGGCATCGAAGCGGTCGGCGCCGGCATCGATCGCGGCCAGCACATTGGCCAGGCCCATGCCGCGCGTGTTATGGAAGTGCAGGGTCAGTTCCAGCGCCGGCCAGCGCTCGCGCACTTCGCGGGTGAGCGCGTGCACCTGGGTCGGAAACGCCATGCCGGTGGTGTCGCACAGCGTGATGCCCTGCACCTTCAGCTGGTCGACATAGCGCGCGCACCAGTCCAGCACCGTCTGCTGCGCCACCTCCCCTTCCATCGGGCAGCCGAAGCTGCAGGACAGCGAGATGTTGACCCGCACGCCGCGGCCATGCGCCAGCGCGGCCACTTCCTCCAGGCCGGCGAAGGACTGCTCGCGCGTCATGCGCAGATTGCTCAGGTTGTGGCTTTCGCTGGCCGACATCACCAGGTTCATCTCGCCGACGCCGGCGCCAATGGCGCGCTCGGCGCCGCGCAGGTTGGGGATCAGGGCGCTGTACACGACGCCCGGCTGGCGTGCGATCCCTGCAAAAACCTCGGCGGCGTCGGCCAGGGCCGGCACCGCCCTGGGCGAGACGAAGGAGCTGGCTTCGATCTTGGCCAGGCCGGCGCCGGACAGCATGTCGGCCAGTGCGATCTTGTCCGCGGTCGGCACGAAACGGCTCTCGGCCTGCAGTCCGTCGCGCAGCCCCACTTCCTGGATGTGGATGCGGCGGCCGGCGCCGTTCCAGGCGCTCATGTCCAAAGGAGCGCTCATGCGACCACCTTGCGTGCGCGCAGCGCGGCGATCTGCTCTTCGCTGAGGCCGATCTCGCGCAGCACCGCGTCGGTGTCCTCGCCCAGGCGCGGGGCCGGCGAGCGCACCGCGCCCGGCGTGCCCATCAGCTTGGGCACGATGCCCGGCACCTCGACCTCGTAGCCCTCGCGCGTCTGCTGGGTCAGGATCATGTCGCGCGCCCGGTAGTGCGGGTCTTCGGCGATGTCCTTCGCGGTGTACACCTTGCCGGCCGGGACCCGCGCCTCGCCCAGCACCGCCAGCACCTGGTCCACGCTGCGTTCGAGCGTCCAGGCGCCGATGGCGGCGTCGATCTCGTCCACCCGTGCGACGCGGCCGGTGTTGCTGCCCAGGTCCGGGGCCTCGCCCAGGTCGGGACGGCCGATCGCCGTCATGAGGCGCTTGAAGATGCTGTCGCCGTTGCCGGCCACCAGCACGTAGCCGTCGCCGCAGCGGTAGGCGTTGGAGGGAGCGATGCCCGGCAGTGCGCTGCCGGCCGCCTCGCGCACCGCGCCGAACGCGCTGTACTCGGGAATCAGGCTTTCCATCACGTTGAACACGGCTTCGTGCAGGGCCACGTCGATCACCTGGCCTTTGCCGCCGTTGACCTTGCGGTGATAGAGCGCGGTCAGCACGCCGATGGTGCCGTGCAGGGCGGCCAGGGTGTCGCCGATCGAGACGCCGCAGCGCACCGGGACGCGTCCCGGCTCGCCGGTCAGGTGGCGCAGGCCGCCCATCGCCTCGCCGATCGCGCCGAAGCCCGGCAGGTCACGGTAGGGGCCGGTCTGGCCGTAGCCGGAAATGCGCAGCATGACCAGGCCCGGGTTCAGCGCGGACAGCTCGTCCCAGCCCATGCCCCAGCTTTCCAGGGTGCCGGGCCGGAAATTCTCGACCAGCACATCGGCCTCGGCGATCAGCTTGCGCGCGATCTCCTGGCCTTCGCTGCTGCGCAGGTCGAGCGCCACGGAGCGCTTGTTGCGCGACTGAACCTGCCACCAGACCGAGGTGCCGTCCTTCATCATGCGCCAGTTGCGCAGCGGGTCGCCCGCGCCGGGCGCCTCGATCTTGATCACGTCGGCGCCGAATTCGCCCAGGGTCTTGCCGGCGAAGGGCCCGGCGATCAGTTGTCCCATCTCGATCACGCGCACGCCCTTGAGGGCCTGATGTGAAGTGCTCATGCTGTCCCCGTCATTCATCGATGTCATGCTGCGATTCTGGCATTTTTGCCGGCGCCATGGAATGACCGGGACAGGAACCCGGCTTTCGTGGTTTGCGAAAGCTAGCCCCGGGAAGATGCCGCCAGATGCTCGACCAGCAGGCGCGCGTGGCGCGGCAGGGTCTCGATGTCGCGCACGCCGATCAAGAGCTGGCGGCGCGCCCAGGCATCCTGCAGCGGGATCTGGCGCAGGTTCAGCGAGCGCACCAGCGCCCGCACGGCGTCGGCCGGCAGCACCGCCACGCCAAGCCCGGCCGCCACCATCTGGCACATCGCGTCGAAGCTGCGCACCTGGATCCGCAATTTCAGGCGCTGGCCCATGGCCTCGGTCTCGGCCTGCAGGCGCTGCGCCAGCGAGGTGCCGTGCGACAGGCTGACGAAATCGAACTCGACGGCTTCCTCGAAGCGCAGCGCGCGCCGCCGCGCCAGCGCGTGCCCGCTTGGCGCCACCAGCACCAGCCGGTCTTCGCGGTAGGGCATCAGCTGCAGGCCGAGCGCCGGGGTGCGGTCGGCGAAGATGCCGATGTCCGCCCTGCCCTCCAGCACGCCCATCACGATGTCGCCGCTGTTCAGCTCCGCCAGCTCGATGCGGATCGCCGGCGTGGCGCGCGCAAAGGCGGCGATGTCGGCCGGCAGGAACTGGGTGATCGCCGAGGTGTTCGCCCACAGCCGCGCCACGCCGACGATGCCGCGGGCGTGGTCGCGCAGCTCGGCCGCCAGCAGGTTGACGTCGCCGAGGATGCGCTGGGCGTGGTGGGCCAGCGCCTCGCCGGCGGCGGTGGGCGTGATGCCGCGCGAGTGCCGCTCCAGCAGCCCGGCGCCGACCGCCGCCTCGAGGTCGGAGATCCGCTTGCTGGCCGCCCCGACCGCCAGGTTGAGCGCCTGCGCGCCCTTGCTGATGCTGCCGGAGCGCACCACGTGCATGAACAGCGAGAGCGAGACGAGGTCGAGGCGGTGGAGGTTCATGGCCGACATGCTACACGTTTCCTTGCAGAGAGCATGCCGTATGTACGCATGCGCACGGAAGCGTGCCGGGCAGCACGCTAGCATGGCTCATCGACTGCCTCGGGAGGAAAAAATGAAGATCGCACACCAAAACATCATCCGGATCGCCACGGTGCTGGCCTTGACCGCCGCGTCCACGTCCGCGTTTGCCCAGAGCGCCGAGTATCGCCGCGGTTACGACGCGGGTTACGAAGCGGGCCTGCGCGCCGGCCGCGACGATCACGGCGGCCGGCCGGGCCTGGGCCGCCTGCATATCGAGGAAGCGGAATATGGCGTGCGCGGCGCCGTATGCGATGCGCGCCGGGGCGTGCGCGACGAGATCGAGCGCACCGGCGCTGTCGTTGCCCGCAACCAGCTGTGCGGCGATCCGGCGCCCGGCGAAGAGAAGCGCCTGCGCGTCGTCTACCGTTGCGGCGACAGCGAACCGGCGCGGGCGTTCGCGCGCGAAGGCGAGACGCTGCGCTTCCCCTGCCGCCGCTGAGGCTCAGTCGAACCTGCTGAAATCCGGCTTGCGCTTCTCGAAGAAGGCGGTAAAGGCCTCTTTCGCCTCGGCGCCCACCAGCATCGCGGAAAAGCGCTCGTTCTCCACCGCAATGGTCTCCTTGACCAGCGCCGCGCGCGAACGCTTCATCAGCGCCTTGGTGGTGCGGATCGAGGCGGCCGGCAGCCTGACCAGCTTGGCCGCCTGGCCCTGCGCGAAGGCCAGCAGCTCGGCGGCCGGCAGCACTTTCGCGACCATGCCCATCTCGAAGGCTTCCTGGGCCGGGAAGGCTTCGCCCAGCATCAGCTTTTCGGCGGCGCGGGTGTAGCCGGCGGCTTGCGCGACCAGCAGCGACGACGCGAATTCCGGGCACAGGCCGAGCTGGCTGAAGGGCATCGAGAATTTCGCCGTGTCGGCGGCATAGACCAGGTCGCAGTGCATCAGCATCGTGGTGCCGATGCCGACCGCGGCGCCGGCGACTGCCGCGATCACGGGCTTGGTGCAGCTTTCCAGCGCCTGCATGAACTGGAAGACCGGGCGGTCTTCCGTCATCGCGCCTTCGCCGACGTTATTCAGGAAGTCGTCGAGGTCGTTACCGGCGGTGAAGATCTCGGGGCGGCCGGTGATGAGGACGACGCGCACCGCGTTGTCCTGGTCGGCCTTGCGCAAGGCTTCGGCCATCGTGGTGTACATCGCGCCGGTGATGGCGTTCTTGCGCTCCGGGCGGTTGAATGCGATGCTCAGGACGCCGTCGGCGGTGGTGGTCTGGATGTCCATTCAGGGTCTCCTTATTGTAAAAAAAGGGTGGGAACGGTTGTGCCGCGCCCACCCTTTCGTTGACACGTGTGGATTACACGCGTTCGATGATACCCGCAGCGCCCATGCCGGCGCCGACGCACATGGTGACCATGCCGTACTTCAGGTTGTTACGGCGCAGGGCGTGCACCACGGTGGCGGCGCGAATCGCGCCGGTGGCGCCCAGCGGGTGGCCGAGGGCGATCGCGCCGCCCATCGGGTTGACCTTGCTGGTGTCCAGGCCGAGGTCGCGGATCACGGCCAGCGCCTGGGCGGCGAAGGCTTCGTTCAGCTCGATCCAGTCCAGCTGGTCCTGGGTGATGCCGGCGGCGGCCAGGGCGGCGGGAATCGCGACCTTCGGGCCGATGCCCATGATCTCCGGCGGCACGCCGCGCACGGCGAAGGAGGAGAACTTGGCCAGCGGGGTCAGGTTGTGCTCCTTCAGGATCTTCTCGCTGACGACGATCAGCGCGCCGGCGCCGTCCGACATCTGCGACGAGGTCGCGGCGGTCACGCTGCCCTTGGCGGCGAACACCGGTTTCAGCTTGGCCATCGATTCCACGCTGGCGTCGGCGCGCGGGCCTTCGTCCAGGTCGACGGTGCGGCGCTTGACATCGATTTCGCCGGTCGCCAGGTTCGGCGTACGGGTCACGATCTCGACCGGGGTGATCTCGTCCTTGAAGTAGCCGGCCTGCTGGGCGGCGATGGCGCGGCGGTGCGATTCCAGGCCGAAGGCGTCCTGGTCTTCACGCGAGATCTTCCACTGCGCGGCGACCTTCTCGGCGGTCAGGCCCATGCCGTAGGCCAGGCCGACGTTCTCGTCGTCGAACACGCGCATATTGATCGACGGGTGGTGGCCCATCATCGGCACCATCGACATCGACTCGACGCCGCCGGCGATCATGACGTCGGCTTCACCGACGCGGATGCGGTCGGCCGCCATCGCCAGGGCGGTGATGCCGGAGGCGCAGTAGCGGTTGACGGTGACGCCGCCGACGGTGTTCGGCAGGCCGGCCATGACGACGGCCTGGCGCGCCACGTTGAAGCCCTGCTCGGCTTCCGGGAAGGAGCAGCCGACGATCGCGTCGACGATCAGGGCCGGGTCCAGGTTCGGCACGGCGGCCATCGCCCCCTTGATCGCGGCGATCAGCAGGTCGTCCGGACGGGTCTTGTTGAAGAAGCCGCGCGGCGCCTTGCCGATCGGGGTGCGGGTCGCTGCGACGATGTATGCGTCTTGAAGTTGTTTGCTCATGTCATTAGTCCTTAATGTCCGCGTCGCGATCAGTTGCGCACCGGCTTACCGGTCTGCATCATGCCCATGATGCGTTCCTGGGTCTTCGGATTGTTCAGCAGCGAGATGAAGGCGCGGCGCTCCATGTCCAGCAGCCACTGCTCGGAGACGAAGCTGCCCTGGTCGATGTCGCCGCCGGTGACGATCTCGGCGATGGTGTCGCCCAGGTGGTAGTCGTAGGCCGAGATGAAGCCGCCGTCGCGCATGTTGACCAGCTGGCCGCGGATGGTCGCCCAGCCGTAGCGGCCGGTGACCTGGACCGGGCGGCGCGCCGGGGCGCGGTAACCGGCGTCGAACATGGCGCGCGCGGTGACCTTCGCCACGTGCAGCAGTTCGTAGGGGTTGAACACGATGACGTCGTCGTCCTTCAGGTAGCCCATGGCCTTCGCTTCGAGCGCCGATTTCGACACCTGCGCGGTGGCCGCGTTGGTGAAGCCGACCTTGAGGAATTGCAGGATGTCGTTGCCCTTGGCTTCGTTGGCGGCGCGCAGCGCGGCTTCCTTCAGGCCGCCGCCGGCCGGCACCAGGCCGACGCCGACTTCGACCAGGCCGATATACGACTCGATCGAGGCCACGCGCTTCGAGGCGTGCAGCGCCATCTCGCAGCCGCCGCCCAGGGCCAGGCCGGCCACGGCAGCGACCACCGGGATGTTCGAGTACTTCATGGCCATGAAGGTGTCCTGCAGCTCGCGCACGATCGGCTCCATCGCCTTCGCGCCGCCGGTCATGAAGGCCGGCAGGGCCGATTGCAGGTCGGCACCGGCCGAGAAGGCGCCGCCTTCGGCTGCGTCGGTATTCCAGATGACCAGGCCCTTGTAGCCCTTTTCCGCTTCTTCGAGGCCGCGCTTGATGCCCTTGATGACGCCGTCGCCGATCACGTGCATCTTGGTCTTCAGCGAGATGACCAGCACTTCGTCGTCCGAATGCCACAGGCGCACCGAGTCGTCCTCGAACACGGTGGTGCCGGCGGTTTTCGGATCGGCGCCGCCCAGGCCCGCGACCGGTGCGCGGAACTGCTGGCGCTTGTAGACTGGCAGGTCGGACAGCGGCACATAGGCGTTCTTCGTCACCGAGTACGAACCCTCGGCGCTGTGCACGCCTTTCTCGGCGACCGGCGCCTCGAACACCCAGGCCGGCAGCGGTGCGCTGGACAGCGCCTTGCCGGCGTCGATGTCTTCCTTCACCCACTGGGCGATCTGGGTCCAGCCGGCGGCTTGCCAGGTCTCGAACGGACCGACGCTCCAGCCGAAGCCCCAGCGCATCGCGAAGTCGACGTCGCGCGCGTTGTCGGCGATGGTATCGAGGTGGTAGGCGATGTAGTGGAAGGCGTCGCGGTAGATCGCCCACAGGAACTGCGCCTGCGGATTGGTCGACTCGCGCATCGCCTTGAATTTCTTGACCGGGTCCTTCTCTTTCAGGATGCGGCCGACGATATCGGCGGCCTTTGCGCCGCCCGGCACGTAGTCGCCGGTGGCGAAGTCCAGGCGCTGGATTTCCTTGCCGACCTTCTTGTAGAAGCCGGCGCCGGTCTTCTGGCCCAGCGCGCCCTTCTCGATCAGCTTCGACAGGACCGCGGGGGTCTTGTAGACGCTGAAGAAGGGATCGTCCTGCAGGGTGTCCTGCATGGTCTTGATCACGTGGCCCATGGTGTCCAGGCCGACCACGTCCGCGGTGCGGAAGGTGCCGGACTTGGCGCGGCCCAGCTTGGCGCCGGTCAGGTCGTCGACCACGTCCACCGACAGGCCGAACTTCTCGGCTTCATGGATGGTGGCCAGCATGCCGAAGATGCCGACGCGGTTGGCGATGAAGTTCGGGGTGTCCTTGGCGCGCACCACGCCCTTGCCCAGGGTCGAGGTCAGGAAGGTTTCCAGCTGGTCCAGGATCTCCGGGCGGGTGCTGGTGGTCGGGATCAGCTCGACCAGGTGCATGTAGCGCGGCGGGTTGAAGAAGTGCACGCCGCAGAAGCGCGCCTTCAGTTCTTCGTCGAAGCCTTCGGCCAGCTTGTTGATCGACAGGCCCGAGGTGTTCGATGCGAAGATCGCGTTCGGCGCGATGTGCGGCGCGACCTTCTTGTACAGGTCATGCTTCCAGTCCATGCGCTCGGCGATGGCTTCGATGATCAGGTCGCAGCCGGCCAGCACGTCGAGGTTGTCCTCGTAGTTGGCGACTTCGATCAGGGCAGCGTCTTCCTTGTTGCCCAGCGGAGCCGGCGACAGCTTTTTCAGGTTCTCGATGGCCTTCAGGACGATGCCGTTCTTGTTCCCTTCCTTTGCCGGCAGGTCGAACAGCACGACCGGGACCTTGGCGTTGACGCAATGCGCGGCAATCTGCGCACCCATCACGCCGGCGCCCAGCACGGCGACTTTCTTGACGATGAAGTTGGACATGTAATGTATTCCTTGTTTGGTCGTCGTCCCCGCGCAGGCGGGGACGACGGTTAGTCAACGTGATGGCGCGTGTTTAGAACAGGTCTGCATCCAGCGCCGTCAGGTTCGACGCGCCCGAACGCGCCTGGCGGATCAGCATCGCGGTTTCCGGGTACAGGCGGGCAAAATAGAAGCGGGCGGTGGCCAGCTTGGCTTCGTAGAACTTGTCGCCGGAATCCTGCTTGGCCAGCGCGATCTTCGCCATCTGCGCGAAGAAGTAGCTGAACACCAGGTGGCCGACCACGCGCAGGTAAGGCACGGCGGCGGCGCCGACTTCGTCCTGGTTCTGGAAGGCCTTCATGCCGATTTCCATGGTCAGCTTGCCGACCTTCTCGCCCAGTTCGCCCAGCGGGCTCACGAACTCGGACAGTTGCTCGTCCAGGCCGTTGTCTTCCACGAAAGCCTTGATCTTCTCGCCGAAGGCGCGCAGCTTGGCGCCGTTGTCCATCAGGATCTTACGACCCAGCAGGTCCAGCGACTGGATGGTGTTGGTGCCTTCGTAGATCATGTTGATGCGGGCGTCGCGCACGTACTGCTCCATGCCCCACTCGCTGATGTAGCCGTGGCCGCCGTACACCTGCATCGCTTCCGAGGTGGCGATCCAGCCGTTGTCGGTGATGAAGGCCTTGACGATCGGGGTCAGCAGCGCGACTTCGCCGGCGGCTTCCTTGCGCACTTCTTCGTCCGGGTGGTTCAGTTCGCGGTCGATCTGCAGCGCCACGTACGAGGTCAGGGCGCGCGCGCCTTCTGCGTAGGCCTTGGCGGTCAGCAGCATCCGGCGCACGTCCGGGTGCACGATGATCGGGTCGGCCGGCTTGTCCGGCGCCTTCGGGCCCGACAGGCTGCGCATCTGGATGCGGTCCTTCGCATACACCAGCGCGTTCTGGTAGGCGACTTCGGTCAGGCCCAGCGACTGCATGCCGACGCCCAGGCGGGCGGCGTTCATGAACACGAACATCGCGTTCAGGCCCTTGTGCGGCTGGCCGATCAGGGTGCCGACCGCGCCGTCCAGGTTCATCTGGCAGGTGGCGTTGCCGTGGATGCCCATCTTTTCTTCGATCGCGCCGCAGAAGATCGGGTTGCGCTCGCCGATCGAACCGTCGGCGTTCGGCAGGAACTTCGGCACCAGGAACAGCGAGATGCCCTTCGAGCCTTCCGGTGCGTCCGGCAGGCGCGCCAGCACCAGGTGGACGATGTTCTCGGCGCAGTCATGCTCGCCGGCCGAGATGAAGATCTTCGAGCCGGTGATCTTGTAGGTGCCGTCGGCTTGCGGCTCGGCCTTCGAGCGCAGCAGGCCGAGGTCGGTGCCGCAGTGGGCTTCGGTCAGGCACATGGTGCCGGTCCATTCGCCCGAGACCAGCTTCGGCAGGTAGAACTTCTTCTGCTCTTCGGTGCCGTGTTCCTTCAGGCACTCGTAGGCGCCGTGCGACAGGCCCGGGTACATGGTCCAGGCCTGGTTGGCCGAGTTCAGCATCTCGTAGAAGGAGTTGTTCAGCGAGACCGGCAGGCCCTGGCCGCCGTATTCCGGATCGCAGGCCAGCGCGGCCCAGCCGCCTTCCACATACTGCTTGTAGGCTTCCTTGAAGCCCTTCGGCGTGGTGACGGCCTTGGTCGCGGCGTCGTAGTGGCAGCCTTCGCGGTCGCCGGAGTGGTTCAGCGGGAACAGCACTTCCTGCGTGAACTTCGCACCTTCTTCGAGCACCTGGTTGATGATGTCGGCGTCGATTTCCTGGTAGGCCGGCAGGTTCTTGAACTCCTCGGTAACGTTCAGGAACTCGTGCAGAACGAACTGCATATCCCGAATTGGCGCGACGTACTGACCCATGTTGATCTCCTGACGAAGGTAATGATTGGTGATGATTTAGTTAGCGGGATTGCGGTAGTTCTCGATCAGGCGTGCGAAGCCGCGGTGCGCGCGGTCTGGAGCGCCGGGGATGCGCAGGAAGCGCGCATCGTGGTGCACCGCCAGCACCAGGCCGTACATCTCGTACACCAGCTGCTGCGGATCGGTGTCCGCCTTCAGGTCGCCGCAGTCGATGGCCTGCTGGGCGCAGCGCACCAGGGCGCCCTGCCAGATCCGCACCATGCCGACCAGCTCGTCGCGGATCGGACCCGGACGGTCGTCGTATTCGACCGCGCCGCTGATATAGATGCAGCCCGACGCGATCTCGACCGAGACGCGCTTGAGCCAGTGCCTGAACATCGCTTCCAGGCGCGGCAGGCCACGCGGTTCCGTGATGCTGGGGACGAATACGTCCTGCTCGAAGCGGCGGTGGTAGAGTTTCAGCACTTCGATCTGCAGGTCTTCACGCGAACCGAAGTGGGCGAAGACGCCAGACTTGCTCATGCTCATGCGGTCGGCCAGCAGGCCGATCGTGAGACCTTCGAGACCGTCGCGGCTGGCGAGTTCGAGCGCAACGTCGAGAATCGCTGCACGCGTCATCTCGCCCTTGCGCATGACCATGGATTTGGCTGAAGTATTAATACGATGCTCCCAGTGGATCGAGAAAAAATCCGAACGCTCGTACTATTATCTACCAGCCTTGAAATGTCAAACGGGAAGTTTAGAGTTGGCGTTCTAGCCAACTGCTTTCGTGCGTCACCCGTGGGCACGCAATTCAGGCCACTGGCCCGGATTGCCCCACCCTACGAATCGCCGGCGCGTTCGATCGCGCGGCGGTCGCGCTTGGTGGGCCGTCCCTTGATCGTGCTGCCGGGTTCGGGGAACAGGCGGCGCGCTTCCTGGTCGTTCGCGCGTTTCTGGACGCTGGCTTCGGTCTCGCGGTAGAGGGCCTGCGCCACCGGCGCCGGGCCGCGCGTGCCGGACAGGCCCAGCACGATCACTTCCCAGCGCGTCGAGCCATTGTCGATGAGAATCTTGTCCTTGATTTTCACCGAACGTGCAGGCTTGACGTTCTCGGCATTGATCTTGATCCTGCCGCGGTCGACCGCCTCCGCCGCCAGCGAACGCGTCTTGAAGAAGCGTGCCGCCCACAGCCATTTGTCGATCCGTACGTTGTCGTTTTCGCTCATGAATAATACGTTTTCTGCTCAGGCATAGCCGATAGTAAAGATCCGCATCGTCAGTTTATACAAAAGATAGGCTATTCCGTGTCCGGTGCGGCGCACCCAACTGAGTTGCTTCAAGTCATCCATGCCGACCGGAATGCCGTCGGCGATGCCGCCCTCGATCTGCTTCGCCATGCTGGAGGCGAAGGCCGCGTCGCGCACCACCACGTTGGCTTCCTGGTTCACGAACAGCGACAGGCCGTCGCAGTTGCTGGAACCGACCGTGGCCCAGTCGTGGTCGACCACCGCCACCTTGGCGTGCAATTGCGTCTTGCGGTATTCGACGATGCGCACGCCGGCCGCCAGCAACTGCGGATAGAAGGAATTCGCGACCGCATCCTGCATGCGGAACTCGCCCACGCCGATCAGGAGACAGACGTCGACGCCGCGCCGCGCCGCCTCCGCCAGGGCCTGGCGGAATTTGCGTCCCGGCGCGAAATACGGCGTGGCCATCAGCACGCGCTTGCGGGCCCGCCCGATCGCCTGCAGGTAGGCGCGCTGGATGGTGCGGCGGTTGCGCAGGTTGTCGCGCACCACGAAGCCGGCGCGCATCGGACGCTCGCCCAGGCCGGCGGGCTGCCTGCGCGATTCGCGGAACAGGTGGTAGCGATGCTTCAGGTCCAGGTGCCCGGCGCGGGTCCATTGGGCCTGCGACTCGCGGTGGATGCTGTCCACCAGCGGACCGCGCACCCGCACCGCGAAATCCCAGCGCGGCGCCGGCAGCGGTTTATAGGGCGCGTAGTCGCACAGCGAATTGTCATTCGTGTTGATGCCGCCGACGAAGGCGGTCTCGCCGTCGATCACCGCGATCTTGCGGTGGCTGCGCGCCGCGCCGCGCCGGAACCACGGATTGAACATCCGGTAGTGCACGCAAGCCTCGGCGAATTCCTCGCCCAGCTGGCAGCAGGTGCGGCGGCCGGTGCCGAACCAGTCGACCAGCACGCGCACCTTGACCTCGCGTTTCGCGGCGCGCTTCAGGGCCTCGGTGACGGCGCGCGCGGTCTCGTCCCCGGCATAGATATACGTCTCGTAGAGGATTTCGTGTTTCGCCGAATCGATCGCAGCCAGCAGTTCTTTGAAGTAAGTACCGCTTTCCAATAGCTTGACGTCGTTGTTGGCGACGTAAGTAACTGAACGCATGGGCCGGGCTAAGCTAACTGCAAGTTGGCAACGATGGGAGCATGGTCCGACAAACGGGCCCATTGCGGCCCGTGCAGGACTTCCGCCTGTTCGACCTTGAAACCGCGTACATAGATCCGGTCGAGACGGAACCAGGGCAAGGCGGCCGGGAAGGTCCGCGCCGGCACCAGGCGCCGCTCGCGTCCCGCCACATTGCGCACCAGCTCGCCGATCCGCGAAGAACGCCGCTCCAGTTCGTCGAACACCTCGACCACGCCCAGCTTCAGGCGCAGGCAATCGCTCAGGGTATTGCGCCAGTCGTTGAAGTCGCCGGCGATGATGACCGGCTCGCCGTCCGACGCCGACTCGTTGACCGCGCTGATCAGGGCGTCGGTCTGGCGCCGGCGGCTGCCTTCGAACAGACCCAGGTGCACCACATAACAGTGCACCTGGCCGACCGGCGTCTCCAGCACGCAATGCAGGATTCCACGCTGCTCGTAGGCGTGATCGGATATGTCATGGTTGTGCTGGTTCGCGATCGGGTAGCAGGACAGCAGCGCATTCCCATGGTGGCCGTGGTCATACACCGCGTTCATGCCATAGGCGGCATGCAGCGCTTCACCGGCGAAGAACTCGTGCTGGGCTTTTTCCGGCCAGTGGTGATGCGGGCTGCGCAGCTTTTCGCCGTAGCGCGCCTGGTAACGGTCGTGCCGACCCTGCACTTCCTGCAGGAACACGACGTCCGCATCGAACATGCCGATGGCTTTTTTCAGGGCCATCACACGCGGCGTGCTGCGGAAGGACGAGACGCCTTTGTGGATATTGTAGGTCGCAACACGAATTTTCATGGGAACATTTTAACCCCATCATTCCGTGTTCTTCCGTTAAGCGCGCCAATCGTGCGGCGCGTCACGCCATTCCCGGTCTGAGGCCAGGAATGGCGCAAAAGGGCTCAGATGCTCATGGCCGGCAGGAAGTGTTCGGCCGGTGCCTGGCTTGCAGACTCGGTGGATTCGCGGTGAATCGGGTTGGTACGCAGCGGACCGGTCAAGAGCAGGCCGTTCAGCAATTCAATGCATAGATAATCATTGTCAACGCTGACATCTTTTACTTTCTGCTCGTGCTTTTGTTCGCTCATAAATCCTCCAGTAACCTTCGTTGGACGTTGCAAAAAGATAATTCGCCTCTGGGCGATTTATTGACCTTAATCAAATCGTTTCCGACTGTCAAACGAGGTAATCTATTGTGTTATCTCATCTGTTCCAAATTTAATTCCGATTTACCTGTAAAACTGTAGGCGTTCGCTGACAAAGTCGTAAGAATTATGCTCATACATTTGTCTCAAAATGTATCGAAATGTGACGCTCGCCCAACAATCTTTCGGTATTTATTGCCTAAAAGCAGTAAAAATCAGGGAACGTGCAGGCAACTGCGGGCAATTACGCTTGCGAAGCGGCAACGACACGGTTGCGCCCTTCCCGCTTGGCCTGGTACAGGGCCTTGTCGGCAGCCCAGAACAGGGCCTCGGCATCGGGACCATGAAGCGGGTACTGGGCGACGCCGAACGAGGCGGTAATGGCGGCGGGACCGGCGCCTTCATGCATCGGCGGCGCGCCGGCGATGTCGGCGCGCAGCGCTTCCGCGCGCCGGGCCGCATCCGCCTGCGCGCAGTCCGGCATCAGGATGACCAGCTCTTCGCCGCCGTAGCGGCAGGCGACGTCGCAGTCGCGGATCGACTGCCGCACCAGCTGGGCGATCGCGCGCAGGACCGCATCCCCGGTGGCATGGCCGAAGCCGTCGTTGACGCGCTTGAAGTGATCGACATCGAGCACTACCAGCGACAGCGGCACGCCCATCCGGCGTGAGCGCGACAGCTCGCGCTTCAGGGTCTCGTCGAAGTAGCGGCGATTGAACAGGCCGGTGAGCGGATCCAGCACCGACTGGCGGCGCAGCGCTTCGCGCAGCCTGGCGTTGCCGAGCGCCAGCGCCAGCTGTTCGGCGACGGTGACGGCGACACGCTCCTGCTCGTCGCGCTGCGCCGGTTCCGATGCGATGCCTTCCAGGTGGATCATGCCGACCAGCTCGTCGTGCGTGACCAGCGGGATGCACAGGCGGGTGGCGCCGTCGCCGTCGCCGTCGCTTCCGCGGCTGCGGTAGTGGGCACAGGACGGCCCGTGGTAGCCGACGGTCCGGTAGCGCGCGCCATGGCGCAGGGCCCAGCAATCCTCGGGCGCCATCTCGGCCGGCTGGCTCGATGCCTCGCCCCAGCGCGCCAGCTGGCGCAGCGGCTGGTCGTCGCCGGCGCCCATCGCGAAGAAGGTGCCGCCGGTCCCCGGCAGCAATCTGGCGAAGCCGCGCGCCACCACCGGCCCGGTGTCCAGGCTGGATGGCAGGGCTTCGATTGCGCGCAGCATCTCGGCGACGGCCTTGAGCTCGCGGTTGTGGCCGCCGGTCAGCTCGACCGCGGCGGCCAGCTGTTCCGCCTTCTGCTCCAGCTGGAGGGCGATCTCGCGGCGCGCGCGCAGCATGCGCGCCAGCACCGTCAACAGCGCGCCCAGCACGCAGACATTGATGAGGGTCGCCGCCAGGCCGACGGCGAACATGCGGTGCGAAGCCGCCAGCATCTCCGTGCGCAACTGCGCGCGCCGCGTCTCGGCCTGCGACTGCTGGGCGCCGATCATGCGGCGCAGCTCGTCCATATACGCTTTGCCGCGCATCGCGCCGACCACTTTTTCGGTTTTTGCGAAGCCTCCGATGCGCCGCATGGCGACCGTGTCGTCGAGTTCGGCAAGCTTGAGTTCGGCGACACGGGCGATGCGCCACACGGCGGCGCGCTCGACGTCGTTGCGCGCCCTGGCCTTGGCTTCGTGGATCGTGGCCGGCAGCGTCTGCCGGGCCCGCTGATACGGCTCGAGGAAGGCTTCATTGCCGGTGATAATGAAGCCGCGCTGGCCGGTCTCGGCGTCGCGCAGGGCATCCAGGATACTGTCCAGGCGCTGCTGCTGCTCCAGTTCCGCGCGCAGTTGCCGGACGATCATGGTGGTCGAGCGGTCCAGCCAGAACGGCACGGCCGCCACCAGCGCCATCACGAGGAACACAGCCAGGAAAGCAAACTTGATGTGGTGTTGACTGCGCATGCGGCTGGGGCGGTGGAAACACCCTGGTTACGAGCAATCAACCATAGCATAGATATTGAACAGCGCCTGTGTCGCACTTGTCACAATCGTCTACGTGAAATGATTATGTTTACAGAAACTAGCAGGATGAAGCGGCGAAATGGCGCGGCAATTGTAAAATCGCTTCCGCGTTCGAACTGGAAAAACAGCGGTCGGCCGCTTCCAGGAGCGGCAGCCAGGCATATTGCAGGTGCTCGCGCGGCGCCAGGGTAATCGGGATGTCGCGCGGTACGCAGACGGAAAACACGTGTTCCGTGTTGTGGGTGACGCCGGGCGCATAGCGATGGCGCCAGGTCTGGTAGATCTCGTAGATGTTCGACAGATGCCAGTCGTGCAGCCGGATCGTTTCGCCGTCGGCGACGATGCCGGTTTCCTCGAACAGCTCGCGGGCGGCGGTCTCCGGCAGCGGCTCGTCGTCGCGGTCGAGCGAACCGGTGACGGATTGCCAGAAGCCGGGCCGGTCGGCGCGCTCGATCAGCAGCACTTCCAGGTCGGCGGTGTGGATGACGACGAGGACGGATTCGGGGATTTTGTGGGGCATAACGCCATTGTAGCGTTATTGGCCGTCGTTCCCGCGGCGGCGGGAACGACGTGGCAGGTCTTACGCGACCTTCGGCTGCTCGTTACGCAGACGGATGTGCAGCTCCTTCAGCTGCTTCTCGTCGACTTCCGACGGCGCGTTGGTCAGCAGGTCCTGCGCGCGCTGGGTCTTCGGGAAGGCGATCACGTCGCGGATCGAGGTCGAGCCGGTCATCAGGGTGATCAGGCGATCCAGGCCGAAGGCCAGGCCACCGTGCGGCGGCGCGCCGTACTGCAGGGCGTCCAGCAGGAAGCCGAACTTCAGCTGGGCTTCCTCGGCGTCGATCTTCAGCGCGCGGAACACCTTGCTCTGGACTTCTTCGCGGTGGATACGGATCGAGCCGCCGCCCAGTTCCCAGCCGTTCAGGACCATGTCGTAGGCCTTGGCGACGCAGGCGCCCGGGTTGGTCTCGAGCATGTCCTCGTGGCCGTCCTTCGGCGCGGTGAACGGGTGGTGGGTCGCGGTCCAGCGGTCGGCTTCGTCGTCGTACTCGAACATCGGGAAATCGATCACCCACAGCGGCGACCAGACGTCGTCGAACAGGCCGGCCTTCTTGCCGAACTCCGAGTGGCCGATCTTCACGCGCAGCGCGCCCATGGCGTCGTTGACGACCTTGGCTTTATCTGCACCGAAGAAGATCAGGTCGCCATCCGCAGCGCCAGTCAGGGCCAGGATCTGGGACAGCACCTCGTCGGAGAGGTTCTTCACGATCGGCGACTGCAGGCCGTCACGGCCCTTTGCCTTCTCGTTGACCTTGATGTAGGCCAGGCCCTTGGCGCCGTAGATGGCGACGAACTGGGTGTAGGCGTCGATTTCCGAACGCGGCATCGAACCGCCCTGCGGCACGCGCAGGCCGACCACGCGTCCGTTCGGCATGTTGGCGGCGCTGTTGAAGACCTTGAATTCGACGGTCTTCATCAGTTCGGTCAGTTCGGTGAACTGCAGCTTGACGCGCATGTCCGGCTTGTCCGAACCGTAGGAACCCATCGCGGTGGCGAAGTCCATCACCGGGAACGGGTTCGGCAGGTCGATGCCGGCGGCGTTCTTGAAGACGACGCGCATCATGTCTTCGAACAGGTCACGGATTTCCTGTTCGGTCAGGAACGAGGTTTCGCAGTCGATCTGGGTGAATTCCGGCTGGCGGTCGGCACGCAGGTCTTCGTCGCGGAAGCACTTGGTGATCTGGTAGTAGCGGTCGAAGTTGGCGACCATCAGCAGCTGCTTGAACAGCTGCGGCGATTGCGGCAGTGCGAAGAAGGTACCCGGGTTGACGCGCGAAGGCACCAGGTAGTCGCGGGCGCCTTCCGGGGTCGACTTGCCCAGCATCGGGGTTTCGATGTCGATGAAGCCCAGGTTGTCCAGGTACTTGCGCACTTCCATCGAGACCTTGTAGCGCAGGCGCAGGTTGTGCTGCATCTGGTCGCGGCGCAGGTCGAGCACGCGGTGGGTCAGGCGGGTGGTTTCCGACAGGTTGTCGTCGTCCAGCTGGAACGGCACCGGGACCGAGGCGTTCAGCACTTCCAGCTTGGTGGTGTTGATCTCGATCTTGCCCGACTTCAGGTTGGCGTTGGCCGTGCCTTCCAGGCGATTCACGACGGTACCGGTGACGCGCAGGCAGTACTCGTTGCGCACATGCTCGGCGGCCTTGAAGACTTCCGCATTGTCGGGGTGGCAGACGACCTGCACCAGGCCTTCGCGGTCGCGCAGGTCGATGAAGATCACCCCGCCGTGGTCGCGGCGGCGGTGCACCCAGCCGCACAGGCTGACGGTTTGGCCCAGCAGCTCTTCGGTCACGAGGCCGCAGTAGTTGGTACGCATGGAGGACATAATTTTTCGATCCAGGTTGGTTATTCGGTGCCTGCTGCCAGGCGTTTGATTCTTGCTATCTTGTTTTATTCCGCTGCGACGGCGGCCGCGGCTGTCGCGGGCTCATCCGCCGTGACGGGGGCGACGACGCCCATCGACACGATGTACTTCAGGGCCGCGTCGACCGTCATGTCCAGTTCGACCACCCGGCTGCGCTCCATCATCAGGAAGAAGCCCGAGGTCGGGTTGGGCGTGGTCGGCACGTAGACGCTCACATAGTCGCCCACCAGGTGGTTCTTCACGTCGCCGCCCGGCACGCCGGTCAGGAAGGCGATCGTCCAGGAGTTCTCGTGCGGGTAAGGCACCAGCACGGCCTTGCGGAACGCGTTGCCGGAGGACGAGAACAGGGTATCGGACACCTGCTTGACGCTGCCGTAGATCGAGTTCACGACCGGGATACGGTTCAGCAGGCGCTCCCACATGCGCACGAACCATTTGCCGACCAGGTTATTGGTCAGCACGCCGGTCAGGAACACGATCGCCAGCGTGATGATCGCACCCAGGCCGGGAATGTAGGTGCGCGGCTGCCACTCGCTCGGCACCAGCATGAGCGACTGGTCCAGCGTGCCGATCACGAAGTTGAGCACCCAGGCGGTAATCGCCAGGGGCACCAGGACCAGCGCGCCGGTAATGAAATATTTACGCATCGGTGTCCGATAGGCTCAGGTACCGCTGCCGCCCGGCGTCGCGGCCGGTGCTGGCGTTGGCGCTGGCGCCGCGCTGGCGGTACTATCGCTGCCTGCGCTGCCGCCGCCGTCGGTCGACGGCGCGGTGCCGGTCGCCGGGGCGCTGCCACCGCGGAAGTCGGTCACATACCATCCGGTGCCCTTGAGCTGGAAACCGGCGGCGGTAACTTGCTTCTTGTACGATGACTTGCCGCACGACGGGCAGACCGTCAGGACCGGATCGGAAATCTTTTGCAGGACGTCTTTGGCAAACCCGCATTCATCGCAGCGGTAGGCGTAAATCGGCATCTGAATACTCCGCAAAAATCATCAAAACCCTGAATTATAAAGCTTTTGCGGACCGAGTTGCCCCTTGAAGCGCTTGGCGGGTGGGATGGACAGGCATGCAAGTTGCTGCTATCTGGCAACAGTGTTGTTTTTATTCCGCACAATCGATGCGTTACGTTTGCCGAACATCAACATACCTGTTTAAATAGCACTTCTCAGTTGCTAAGAAACAGAAGTTTGCGCGACAGGCCTTGGCCTTCGCCACCAAGCCATAAAAGAACGACTTCAAATCGGGGCCCATTGCGGGCCCTTTTCTTTTGCGGCTACAGCGTCAATCCGCCCGACACTTCCAGCGTCGCGCCGTTGACGTAACTGGCATCGTCGGACAACAGGAAGACCACGCAGGAAGCCACCTCGTCCGGCTGGCCCATGCGTCCCTGCGGAATCGCCTTGACCATCTCGTCGATCACGTTCTGCGGGATGTCCTTGACGATGGCGGTGCCGACGAAGCCCGGGCACACGGCATTGCAGCGTACCCCCTTGCGTCCCAGCTCGCGGGTCCAGGTCTTGGTCATCGCCAGCACCCCGGCCTTGGCCGCCGCATAATTGGTCTGGCCGAAGTTGCCGCTCAGGCCGACGATCGACGAGATATTCACGATCGCACCGCGGCTCTCGATCAGCGCTTCGACCGTCGCACGACCGCAGTTGAACACACCCTTGAGGTTGACGTCGATCACGCTGTCCCACTGCGCCTCGCTCATCTTGCGCAACTGGGCGTCGGCCACGATACCGGCATTGTTGACCAGGCCATCGATGCGCCCGAAATGCGCCAGCGTCGCCGCCGTTGCGGCCTGGACACTGGCCATGTCCGACACGTCGACCACGCAGCCCAGCACCTGCGCCGCCGGCGCTTCCGCCTGCAGGGCCGCCGCTGCCGCATCGACCGTTTCCGCACGCAGGTCCCAGACCGCGACGCTGGCGCCGGCTTTCGCGCAACGCCGGGCGATCGCCAGGCCGATGCCCTGCCCGCCGCCGGTCACGACCACTACTTTATCCTTCAGTTCCATTTCGTTTCCTTCCTGTTCATTGGTGCCGCCATCGGTCTTGCACGTGCGGGCTCAGCGACGCCGCCACACCATCCAGCGTTCCTTGCCCGCGAACACCGGGATCGATTGGTCGACCGCCTGGTCGGCGATGCAGTCGAAGCCCGGCGCCAGCAGCTCGTCCAGCCGCGCGCGCGTGATGCCGAATGGCGGCCCTTTCAGCGCATCGTCGAAGAAGAAGTAACCCGCCAGCAATCCGCCCGGCCGCAACAGCTGCTCCCAACGGCGCGCCACCGCGTCCCAGCGCGCACGCGGCAGTGCGCACAGGAAGGCCTGCTCGTAGACCAGGTCCAGCGGGCGCGGCGGGGTGTACTCGAAGAAGTCGGCCTGCACGATGCGGTCCGCCCACGGCCCCGCCAGGCTTTTCGCGCGCGCCACCGCGACCGGCGAAAAGTCGATGGCGGTGGCGTCCCAGCCGGCGTCCAGCATCAGCGCCAGTTCGTAGGCCGAGCCGCAGCCTGGCGCCAGCGTGGTGAGCGGCCGCGGCGCCTGCGCCACGAAGTCGCGCAGCCCGGCCGGCGCCGCTCCGCGGTCCCAGGGCGTGAACTGCCTGTCGAAGCGCTCGTCCCAGAACGCGGGGGCGAGCGGATCGCGGCTGCTGAAGTCCGGCATGGCAGGAGGCATCACATGAAATGCATGGCCGCCATGCCCACCACCGCGATACCGGTGACGCAGGCCAGCACGGCCAGCAGCCGGTTGGTGCGGCGCTGGTTCTCCACCAGCTTGAACATCAGGTCGCCCATGTCGAGGTCGCTGTGCGCACGCTTGTGCAGCACCTGGTGGGCCAGGCGCGGGATCTGCGGGAAGATCTGGGCGAAGCGCGGCGCTTCGTCGCGCAGGCGCTCGACGAAACCGCGCCAGCCGACCTGGTCGGCCATCCAGCGCTCCAGGTAGGGCTTCGCCGTCTTCCACAGGTCGAGGTCCGGATCGAGCTGGCGCCCCAGGCCCTCGATGTTGAGCATGGTCTTCTGCAGCAGCACCAGCTGCGGCTGGACCTCGACGTTGAAGCGGCGCGAGGTCTGGAACAGGCGCAGCAGCACCTGGCCGAAGGAGATGTCCTTCAACGGGCGGTCGAAGATCGGCTCGCAGGTGGCGCGCACGGCCGCTTCCAGTTCGTCGACGCGGGTGTCGCGCGGCGCCCAGCCGGATTCGATGTGGGCTTCCGCCACGCGCTTGTAGTCGCGGCGGAAGAAGGCCAGGAAGTTCTGCGACAGGTAATCCTTGTCGAAGTCGTTCAGGGTGCCGACGATGCCGAAGTCGAGCGCGATGTAGCGCCCGAAGGTCGCCTCTTCCACCGACACCAGGATGTTCCCGGGGTGCATATCCGCATGGAAGAAGCCGTCACGGAAGACCTGGGTGAAGAAGATCTCGACGCCATCGCGCGACAGTTTTTTCAGGTCGACGCCGGCCGCGACCAGGCGGTCGGTCTGCGAAATCGGGATGCCGTTCATGCGCTCCATCACGATCACGCTGCTGGAGCAGTAATCCCAGTACATTTCCGGAACCATCAGCAGGGTCGAGTTGGCGAAGTTGCGGCGCAGCTGGCTGGCCTGGGCGGCTTCGCGCATCAGGTCGAGCTCGTCGTGCAGGTATTTGTCGAACTCGGCGACCACTTCGCGCGGCTTCAGGCGACGGCTGTCCGGCCACACCTTCTCGATCAGGCCGGCCGCCATCTGCATCAGGGCGAGGTCTTCGTCGATCGTCGATTTCATGCCCGGCCGCAGCACCTTGACCGCGACTTCCTTGCCGTTCTTCAGGGTCGCGAAGTGGACCTGGGCGATCGAGGCCGAGGCCACCGGGGTGCGTTCGAAGGTGGCGAACAGCTCATCCGGCGGGGCGCCGAGGGAGCGCGTGATCTGGGCGATGGCCAGGTCGGAATCGAAGGGCGGCACGCGGTCCTGCAGCAGCGACAGCTCGGCCACGATATCGGGAGGCATCAGGTCGGGCCGGGTCGACAGCACCTGGCCGAACTTCACGAAGATCGGGCCCAGCTCTTCCAGCGCCAGGCGCAGGCGGATCGCGCGCGGCGAGGTGATGCGGCGCCAGAAGAACATCGTGTTGATGAAGCGGGCGGTGCGCGGCACGTCCAGTCCGGACATGGCGATCTCGTCGAGACCGTAACGCGTGGCAACCGTGAAGATTTTCAGCAGGCGCAGGAATTTCAGAATCATCAGCTATCCGTGGTGGGGTCCGGTTTCGTCAGAGCTGGCGGGGTGCTGCGCTGCGCCCGCAGCTGCTCGATCCGCTGGTCCAACTTCTGCTCCAGTTTTGCAATGCGCTTGGCGCTGCGCTCGACGTCGTCGCGCAGGCGGTTGACCTCGTCCGCGAAGCCCTCCACGGTCGTGGGACGGATCAGCACCCTTCTCTCTTCCAGCAGGAATTCGGCGACATTCTCGGCCAGGCGGCGCCCGGCGGCGCCGGCATGCGAAACGGCCGCGCGCGCGCCGCCGGCCAGGCGATTCGCAGCGATCGGCCCGAACAGGCGCTCGAGGTCGTGCTCGGCATCCCAGCGCAGGCCTTTCGCGAGCTGGGAGATGGTGTTGGCGAACTCGGCGTCGCCCTCGATGCGCACATAGGAAAACGCGCGGTCGCGGTTCTGCAGGATCAGCGGCAGGTCGCCGACCTTGACGTGGATGGTGACGTCCGGCACATCCTCATCGCCGGCGGCTTCGAGCATGCCGTCGCGGGCCACGCGCATGCACAGGCGCAGGTGGCCCATGTCGATGCAGGCGACCTTGCCGGCCTTGCGCATCAGCGTATCGCGCGCCCAGGCCTCCTGGGCCAGCAGGTGGTTGATGGTCGCCACACTTAGAAAAGAAGGAGTCGTTGACATTGAGGCTTGCGTTCAAAAAAAAACCGCCCTGTGTTGGGCGGTTCGATCTTACCAGTTCGCCGGGGCACAAACCCGGCGGCACGGATCGTTAGAGCAAAAAATATTGCAAAAAAGATCTTGGAAGGCCGAGAAACCGTAGCGAGCGGAAGCCCTGTTGGCCGAGAAGCGCAGCTGTACGAATAGTACAGCCGGTCCGCCGTAGCGGAGCATCGCAGGCCGACAGGGCAACGCGCAGTAGGTTTATCGGCCTTCCATCAGGTAATCTGCTGGATACCGGCGAGCACCCATCCGCCATTGCCCGACAGTGGTTTCGCCAGGTTCCATACCTCGACATACGGCTCGGCCTGGGCGCCCGGGGCATTGCGGATCATGCCGTTGAACTGCACGCTCGCCAGGTAATCGCGCTCGGTGGTTTCGATGCCCAGCAACTGGGCGTCGATCGACACGACCTCGGTATAGTCCTGGTTACCGCCGCGTTCCTGGATCTGCAGCTGCAGCTCGGCGAACACCTCGGGCGCGGTGAACTCGCGCAGGTCGGCCAGGTCGCCGCGGTCCCAGGCGGCCTGCATGCGGATGAAGGAGGCTTTCGCATGGCGCAGGAAGGCCTCGGTATCGAAGCCGGCCGGCACGCCCCATTGTTCGTGGGACGTTCCCTTGTTCAGCGACACGTTGGAAGTCGGCTGGTTATAGCCGCCCGAATAGGCATTCGGCTGATACCCCTGGTCCAGGCCCGAACCGATTTCCGGCGTGGCGGCGGCAGGCACCCGGTTCTGGTTAAAACCCGAAAACTGCGGATTGGCCGGCGTGTCCTTGCGGCGGAACATGCGCACGATGAACATCACCGCGAACACCAGCAGCAGGATCATCAGGATCGAGGACAGCGCGCTGGCCATGGCGCCGCCGATGCCGAAGTGCGAGAACAGCGCGCCCAGGCCCAGGCCCAGCAGGGCGCCGCCCAGCACGCCCTTCCACATGCTCGGGCGCCTCTGCGGGATCGGCTGCGGCGCCATCGGGGCCGGCGCCGGACGCTGCTGGTAGCCAGGCTGCTGGTAGGGCGCCGGTGCGGGCGCCGGGGCCGGTGCGCGCATCCGGCTGACCGACGACGACTGGCGGCCGAAGGAACGGCCGCCGCCCACCGGGCGTGCAAACGCATCGGCAACGAAGGACAGTGCCGTTATCGCGATCATCGTGCTGGCCAAGAATTTCTTCATCGTCGACACCTCAAAGTTTGATGCCGGTGTGCAGTGCAGCCACACCAGCGGTCAGGTTGTAGTACTGCACGCGTTCCAGGCCCACGCCTTCCATCATCGACTTCAGCGTTTCCTGGTCCGGGTGCATGCGGATCGATTCGGCCAGGTAGCGGTAGCTCTCGGCATCGCCCGCGATGCGCTGGCCCAGCCACGGCAGCACCGAGAACGAATAGACATCGTACGGCTTCTGCAGCGGCGCGGCCACTTTCGAGAACTCCAGCACCAGCAGCTTGCCGCCCGGCTTCAGCACGCGGCGCATTTCCGCCAGCGCGTGGTCCTTGTGCGTCATGTTGCGCAGGCCGAAGGCCACGCTGACCCGGTCGAAATAATTGTCCGGGAAAGGCAGCCTTTCCGCATCACACAGCAAGGTGGGGGTCACTAGACCTTTATTCAATAGACGGTCCCGGCCGACGCGCAGCATCGATTCGTTGATATCGGTGAGCCAGACCTCGCCGCTCGGCCCCGCCTGCTTGGCGAAAGCCTTGGCCAGGTCACCGGTGCCGCCGGCGATGTCGAGCACCTTGAAACCCGGACGCACGCCGGCCTGGGCGATCGTGAAGGTCTTCCAGATGCGGTGCAGGCCGCCGGACATCAGGTCGTTCATCACGTCGTACTTCGACGCGACGGAATGGAAAACCTTGGCGACCTCGTGGACCTTCTCGTCCTCGGAAACGGTCTTGTAGCCGAAATGGGTGGTGTTGGTCATAGTGTTTGCCAGTTTGATCTTGTTGCATTATACAAGGCTGATCCCGGGCGCAGGCGTCACCCATCCGGCATACGGCAGAGCTGTCGAAGGGCCTTGTTTGCAGCGTTGTCGCGGAAATAACAACACTGCAAAAAATTCATTCCAATCGTGCAGCACTTTCTTGAAATTTTGCTTATAGTGGTTCTGCTTTGTTGAGTCCGCCAGGCGAAGACCTGAGGCAAGGCAAGGTTTATACAAAATTCCTTTTGAGAGAGAAATAACATGGCGACTGGCACTGTGAAATGGTTCAACGATTCCAAGGGTTTCGGCTTCATCAAACCGGATGACGGTGGTGATGATCTGTTCGCGCACTTCTCGGCGATCAACACGGCCGGCTTCAAATCCCTGGCGGAGAACCAGCGCGTCAGCTTCGAAATCACCACCGGGCCCAAGGGCAAGCAAGCGGCTAACATCCAGCCGCAATAAGTCCCCACGGACGCCGGCCAGCCAGCCGGTCAAGAAAAGCGCCGACATTGCCGGCGCTTTTTTCGTTTACCTTCGACCCGGTCTCATCTAGTCTGAAGTGACCATGAAGTGACTATGTCTGGAGGTTGATATGGCCATCACCAATGTATCCGCAGGCACCAATGTCCATGAGATCGCTGACGGCGTTTACCGCATCAATACGCCGGTCAGCGTCGTACCGGGCGGCTTCTCGTTCAACCAATACCTGATCGTGGACGATCAGCCGCTTCTTTTTCACACTGGGCCAAGAAAACTGTTCCCGCTGGTTCGCGAAGCCATGGAAAGCGTCATGCCGGTCGAGCGCCTGCGCTTCGTTGCCCTGTCGCATTTCGAAGCGGATGAATGCGGCTCGCTGAATGAATGGCTGGACCTTGCACCGCAGGCGGCGCCCTTGTGCGGCCGGGTTGCGGCCATGGTCTCGGTAAATGATTTTGCGGACCGGCCCGCCCATGCGATGGCCGACGGCGCCGAGCTGAACCTGGGGACACGCTCGGTCAAGTGGCTCGATGCGCCCCACTTGCCTCACGGCTGGGAAACGGGCTTCCTGATGGATACCCGGACCAGGACGCTGTTTTGCGGCGACCTGTTCACCCAGGGCGGCGTCGGCGCGGCCGCCCTGACCAGCGATGACATCCTGGAGAACAGCGAAGCGTTTCGGAAACCGATGGATTATTTTTCGCACTCGACCCATACCGGGCAATTGATCGAACACCTGGCGTGCGAATTGCCCGGCACCCTGGCGTGCATGCATGGCAGCGCCTGGCGCGGCGATGGCGCACAGCTGCTGCGCGCCCTCGGCGAACGGCTGGTCGGTTCTTAGTGGTGGTGGCCGCAGGCGTGCGGCTTGGCGCTGGCGCCCGGCAGCACCGTGCCCGGCTCGCGCCCGCTGTCGCCCGCGAAGCCGGCCGCCTGCAGGCGCTGCAGGTAGTCCTGCCACAGCGCGTCGTGTTCACGGCCCAGCTTGTACAGGTAGTCCCAGGTGAAGATGCCGGAGTTGTGGCCGTCGGTGAACAGCGGCTTCACGGCATAGTTGCCGACCGGCTCGACACCTTCGATGCCGACATTGCGCTTGCCGACCTGTAGTACTTCCTGGCCGGGGCCGTGCCCCTTCACTTCGGCCGAGGGCGAATACACGCGCATCAGCTCGAAAGGGATGGAGAAGGCGGCGCCGTCGTCGAAGGCGATTTCCAGGATTTTTGACTGCTGGCGAATGGTGAGGCTGGTGGGCGTGGGCATAGTATCTACAAGTGATAACCCGTCGTCCCCGCGCAGGCGGGGATCCAAGTTCTGCTCGAGCAGTCGCTACGCGCGCAACTTGGGTTCCCGCCTTCGCGGGAACGACGGGACAGGCTGATTTTACTGCTTCGCGAACTTCCGCTCGATTGCCTGCTTCAATTGCGGCAGCAGCGCCCGCCTCTGCGCCAGCACCTCCACAGGCGTCTCGCGCACCGCCTGCGCCCACACCGGCGCCGGGAAGTGCGCATCGTCGGCGTAGCGCGGGATGACGTGCCAGTGCAGGTGGGGCACCACGTTGCCGAGGCTGGCGACGTTGAGCTTCAGCGGCTGCATCACCTCGCGCACGGCCTGCTCGAGCTTCCAGACGGCGTCGTTCAGCAGCAGGCGGTCGGCGTCGGACAGGTCGCTCATCTCGCGCACGTGGTCGTTCCAGACCACGCGCGCGAAGCCCGGGTAGTTGGCTTCGTCGGCCAGGATCACCGAAAACTGCTCGTTGGCGACCACCTTGGCGGACGCCGCCAGCTCGCACAGCTCGCAACCCGGCAGCTTCGTCATACCAGCACCCTTTCGATGCCGCCGTTGTTCGCGTTCGCGACGTAGTTCGGCAGCCAGTTCTCGCCCAGCAGATGGCGCGCCATCTCGACCACGATGTAGTCGGCGGTCGTGCCCGAGTCGTCGTTGTAGCGCGACAGGCCCTGCAGGCAGGACGGGCAGCTGGTCAGGATCTTGACGTCGCCCTTGAAGCCGTCTTCGCGCAGCTTGTCGGCGCCCTTCTCCATCTCCTGCTCCTTGCGGAAGCGGACCTGGGTCGCGATATCCGGACGCGACACCGCGAAGGTGCCGGACTCGCCGCAGCAGCGGTCGTTCTTCTCGATTTTCACGTTGTCGGCGGTCTGCACCAGCGCGTTCACGGTCTTCATCGAATCCTGCAGCTTCATCGGCGTGTGGCAGGGGTCGTGGTACATGTAGCGGGTACCGGTCACGCCTTCCAGCCTGACGCCCTTCTCGAGCAGGTACTCGTGGATGTCCATGATGCGGCAGCCCGGGAAGATCTTCTCGAACTCGTAGGTCGCGAGCTGGTCGTAGCAGGTGCCGCAGGAGACCAGCACGGTCTTGATGTCGAGGTAGTTCAGGGTATTCGCCATGCGGTGGAACAGCACGCGGTTATCCGTCATCATCTTGTCGGCCTTGTCGTACTGGCCGGCGCCGCGCTGCGGGTAGCCGCAGCACAGGTAGCCAGGCGGCAGCACGGTCTGCACGCCGACGTCCCACAGCATCGCCTGGGTCGCCAGGCCGACCTGCGAGAACAGGCGCTCGGAGCCGCAACCCGGGAAGTAGAACACGGCCTCGGTGTCGGCGTTGGTCAGCTTCGGATTGCGGATGATCGGGATGACCTTGTCGTCCTCGATGTCCAGCAGGGCGCGCGCGGTCTTCTTCGGCAGGTTGCCCGGCATCTTCTTGTTCACGAAGTGGATCACCTGCTCGCGGATCGGGGCCTTGCCGGTGGTCGGCGGCGGCGCCTTGGTCTGCTCTTTCGCCACTGCCTTCAGCACGCTCGCGCCCAGGCGCTGGGCCTTGTAGCCCAGGTCGACCATCGCCTTGCGGGTGGCGTTGATGGTGGTCGGGTCGGTCGCGTTCAGGAAGAACATGGCGGCGCGGTTGGCCGGCTTGAAGCTGCGCTTGTCCATCTTGCGCAGCAGGTTACGCATGTTCATCGAGACGTCGCCGAAGTCGATGTTGACCGGGCACGGCGTCACGCACTTGTGGCACACGGTGCAGTGGTCGGACACGTCCTCGAATTCTTCCCAATGCCGGATCGAGACGCCGCGGCGGGTCTGCTCCTCGTACAGGAAGGCTTCGATCAGCGCCGAGGTCGCGAGGATCTTGTCGCGCGGCGAGTACAGCAGGTTCGCCTGCGGCACGTGGGTGGTGCAGACCGGCTTGCACTTCCCGCAGCGCAGGCAGTCCTTGATGCTGTTGGCGATCTCGCCGATGTCGCTCTGCTGCATGATCAGCGACTCGTGGCCCATCAGGCCGAAGGACGGCGTGTAGGCGTTGCGCAGGTCGGCGTAGGCGGACTCGGTGTTGAGCAGCTTGCCCTTGTTGAAGCGGCCTTCCGGGTCGACGCGCTGCTTATAGTCGCGGAAATCGCGGATCTCGTCGTCGGTCAGGAACTCCAGCTTGGTGATGCCGATGCCGTGTTCGCCCGAGATCACGCCGTCCAGCGAACGGGCCAGCTTCATGATGCGCTCGACGGCTTTATGCGCGTCCTGCAGCATTGCGTAATCGTCCGAGTTGACCGGCAGGTTGGTGTGCACGTTGCCGTCGCCGGCGTGCATGTGCAGGGCCACGAACACGCGCGAGCGCAGCACGCGCTGGTGGATGGCGGTCGCTTCGTCGAGGATCGGCTTGTAGGCCGCGCCATTGAAGATCTGGCGCAGCGGCGCGCGGATGTCCTGCTTCCACGAGACGCGCACGGTGTGGTCCTGCACCACGTCGAACAGGCTGGCCTGCGGCTGCGCCGAGATGCGGCGCTCGAAGTTTTCGTAGAAGCCGTCCAGGCCGAACTCGGCCAGCTTCGGCAGCACGTCCTTCAGCGGCTGGTCGAGGTTCATCAGCAGCCAGCCCCAGCGCGCCGCGGTCCTGGCCAGCAGTTCGTCGGCCTGCTGCGGACGGTCGCCCAGGATCTCTTCCTTCGACACGCCTTCGCCGGTGGCGTCGTCGGCCTTGCTCACTTCCAGCTGGCCGGAGGCGAACAGGGCGTGCAGTTGTTCGACCAGCTGCAGCTTGTTCTTGATCGAGAGTTCGATGTTGATGCGCTCGATGCCGTCGGTGTATTCGCCCATGCGGTTCAGGGGAATCACGACGTCCTCGTTGATCTTGAAGGCGTTGGTGTGGCGCGCGATGGCGGCGGTGCGGGCGCGGTCCAGCCAGAATTTTTTCCGCGCTTCCGGGCTGACGGCAACGAAGCCCTCGCCCACCCGGGTGTTCGCCAGGCGCACGACCTCGGATGCGGCCTGCGCCACGGCGTTCTCGTCGTCGCCGACGATGTCGCCGAACAGCGCCATCTTCGGCAGCGTGCCGCGCTTGGACTTGGTGGCGTAACCGACCGCGCGCAGGTAGCGCTCGTCCAGGTGCTCCAGGCCCGCCAGGCGCAGGCTCTCGAACTCCGGCTTGCCGTTCTTCGGCAGGCTGTCGAGGTAATCCTTGATCTCGACGATCGAGGGGATCGCATCGCGCGCCTGGCCGAAGAATTCGAGCGCCACGGTGCGCGTGAACTTCGGCATCTTGTGCAGGATCCAGCGGCCCGAGGTGATCAGGCCGTCGGTGCCCTCCTTCTGGATGCCCGGCAGGCCGGCCAGGAATTTGTCGGTCACGTCCTTGCCCAGGCCTTCCTTGCGGAAGCGGCGGCCCTCGATCGCCAGCGTCTCGGTGCGGAACGGCGCGCCCTTGGGAGCGCCCTTCTCCGACGGATGGGTCCATTCGAGCTTGAAGGTCGCGACCGGGGCGTCGTGGATCTTGCCGAGGTTGTGGTCGACGCGGGTCACGTCCAGCCAGTCGCCGTTCGGATCGACCATGCGCCAGGACGCCAGGTTGTCGAGCGCGGTGCCCCACAGCACGGCCTTCTTGCCGCCCGCGTTCATGGCGATGTTCCCGCCGATGCAGGAGGCGTGGGCCGAGGTCGGGTCGACCGCGAACACGAAGCCGGCCTTCTCGGCCGCCTGCGAGACGCGCTGGGTGACCACGCCGGCGCCGGTGTAGATGGTCGCGTAGTCGCGGTCCACGCCCGGCAGGCGGCGAATGTCGACCTCGCCCAGCGCGATCAGCTTTTCGGTGTTGATCACGGCCGACATCGGCGTCAGCGGAATCGCGCCGCCGGTGTAGCCGGTGCCGCCGCCGCGCGGGATGATGGTCAGGCCGAGTTCGATACAGCCCTTGACCAGGCCGGCCATCTCGTCCTCGCTGTCCGGGATCAGGACCAGGAAGGGATATTCGACACGCCAGTCGGTGGCGTCGGTCACGTGCGAGGTGCGGTGCATGCCGTCGAAGCGGATGTTGCGCTTGTCGGTGTAGCGGCCCAGCACGGCTTTCGCGCGCTTGCGCAGGTCGTACATCGCGCGGAACTCGTTACCGAAGTCGTCGACTGCCTTGCGGGCCGCGGCCAGCAGCTGCTCGACCGCGTTGCTGCGCGCGGCGGAGGCGGCCGGATCGCCGTTGTCGCCGGCGTCGACGCTCAGGCGGCGCTTGTCGACTTCGGCCAGGCGGTGATGCAGGGCCTCGATCAGCTTGGCGCGCCGCTTCGGGTTGTCCAGCATGTCGTCCTGCAGATACGGATTGCGGCGCACCACCCAGATGTCGCCGAGCACCTCGTACAGCATGCGCGCCGAGCGTCCGGTCTGGCGTGCGCCGCGCAGTTCGTCCAGCAGACGCCACGAGGATTCGCCCAGCAGCCGGATCACGATTTCGCGATCGGAAAACGAGGTGTAGTTGTACGGAATTTCGCGCAAGCGTGCGGGCGCGTTCTCTTCGAGGAGGGCGTGGATATTGGCTGGTGCGTTCATGGAATCGGCTGACGAACTGACGCGTAGTGGACAGTCATTCTAGCTTATTGCGATGCACCATGCTGGCTTAGTGATCGTTTTTGATACACCGGGTTTAGCACAAACATCGGAAAAATGGTTTTCCGTGCAAATTTTCGGTGCATAAAAACGTATTTTTGCACCGAAAACTCGGCCATATCATGCACGAGGCATCTTATCCACGTTGGGTGGACATTCCTTTGCTCCAGGCTCCTTTGCTCCACGCCCTGTAGCGCCGCGTCAGCCGCAGGCTGCGCACCTGGTCCAGCACCAGCGTGACCGCCGGGCTGTAGGCCGACAGCGCCCCGCCGCCCCGGCCCAGCGCATGCAGGCGGCGGCGCACCAGCGCCATCCGCGCCAGGCTGACGAGCGCCTTGTCCTTCCAGTCGACCGCGGGCATGCTGGCGGCCGGCTCGCGTCCCGCCTGCCACTGGCGCGGCAGGTCGGGCACGGCGGCCAGCGCCGTCGCGATGCCGACGATGGCGACCCCATCGGCCAGGACCCGTTCGGCGACCGCGCGGCGCGCAATGCCGCCGGTGGTCATCAGGGGCATGCCGGCCACCTTTGCCAGGTCGCGGGCGAATTCGAGGAAGTAGGCTTCGCGCGCGAGCGTGCGCCCGTCCGCGGTGCGGCCCTGCATGGCCGGGCTCTCGTAACTGCCGCCCGACAGCTCGACCAGGTCGACCCGCTCGGCGTTCAGCATCGCCAGCACCTGGCGCGCTTCAGTCTCGGAAAAGCCGCCGCGCTGGAAATCGGCCGAGTTCAGCTTGACCGCGACGCAGAATCCCGCCGACACGCGGGCGCGCACGCTGCGCACGACCTCCAGCAGCAGGCGCGCCCGGTTGGCGAGGCTGCCGCCCCAGGCGTCATCCCGGCGGTTGGTCAGCGGCGACAGGAATTGCGAGATCAGGTAGCCATGCGCCGCATGGATCTGCACGCCCGTAAAACCCGCCCGCTCGGCCGCATGGGCGGTGGCGGCGAAGCGCTCGACGACTTCCGCGATGTCGGCCTGGCTCATCGCGACCGGTTGCGCGAACATCTTGCTGTGCTTGCCCAGATCCAGCGCCACCGCCGACGGCGCCCACGCCAGGCCACCCATGTTCGCCATCACCTGGCGCCCCGGGTGGCTGATCTGCATCCATGCCTGGGCGCCCTGCGCCCGCACCGCCCGCGCCCAGGCCTCGAAGGGCGCGAGCGGCGTGTCCGCCTCCAGCGCGATGGTGCCCGGGCCGGTCAGCGCGCGCCGGTCGACCATCACGTTGCCGGTGATGATGAGTCCGGTACCGCCCTCGGCCCAGCGGCGGTACAGGCGCTGGATGGCCGGCCCCGGCAACTGGCCGGCCTCGGCCAGGGTTTCCTCCATGGCGGCCTTGGCCAGGCGGTTCGGGACGACGGCGCCGTTCGGCAGGGTCAGGGGGGTGAACAGCATGGCATTTCCTTCTAAAAACGGGGTCGATACGCTATCCTAAGCTTAAAGTCAACTTCAAGGTCAAGCATGAATATGAAAATCGGCGAACTGGCGGACCGCAGCGGCATTCCGGCATCGACCATCCGCTACTACGAGAAGGAAGGCCTGCTGCCGAAGGCGCAGCGCGGTGCGAACGGCTACCGGGCCTACCAGGACGGCGCGCTGGAGCGACTCGACCTGATCCAGCTCGGCCAGAAGCTCGGCTTTTCGCTGGAGGCGATCCGGACGGTGACGGCGCTGCAGGGCGATGCGCTGAAGGACACGCTGCTCGGCAAGCTGGAGGCGCGGCTGGAAGAAATCGACCGCCTGCGCGCGATCCTGGACGCCCAGCGCAGCGCGGTGGTCGAGGCGAAGGCGCGCGTGCAGACGGCCATCGCCAGCGGCGAGTGCCGGGTGCAGGGCATGACGGAGTGCCGCTCAGCCGAATAGGCGGCTGGTGGTGTCGCCGAGCCACTTCCACCACCCGTCCGGCACATACAGCAGGGTCGCGGTCATGAAGATGTAGCGGCCGAACTTGCCGATCGCCATGTACATCACGCTGGGCCAGAACGGCAGGTGCAGCCAGCCGGCCAGGGTGCACAGCGGGTCGCCGATGCCCGGCACCCAGGACAGCAGCATGGTCTTCGAGCCGTAGCGCGCCAGCCAGTGGAACCAGCGCGACTTGCGCTCCTTGGCGAAGGCGACCTTGGCGCGGTAGCCGATCCAGTAGTCGACCACCCCGCCCAGCGTGTTGCCGAGGGTGGCGACCAGGATCGCCGGCCAGAACATGGCCGGATTCGCTTTCACGACGGCGAACACGGCCGGTTCCGAGCCCAGCGGCAGCAGGGTGGCCGACACAAAAGCGATCAGGAAAACGGAGGCCAGTCCGACAGCCGGTGCGGCAAGAAGTTTCAGCAGCCAGAGGACGGCGGACTCGATCATCGAAGAAGTGGTGGACGTGGTGGAGGTGAGTGGTCCATTATAATGAGGAAAAACCAGCATCACGACACGGCAGGCTCCGCTCCACCCTGCGCCGCCCGCCACCCAGGACTCCTCATCGCTTATCCGCCAAGCAGGACAGTCTCGCGTCGCCCCGGAATCCACAGATCGCATCCGCCATGACTACCGACTACCTCAAGAAAATCCTGACCGCGCGCGTCTACGACGTGGCCCAAGAAACCCCGCTCGAACTCGCGCCGACGCTGTCCCAGCGCATGGGCAACCGCATTTATTTCAAGCGCGAGGACATGCAGAGCGTGTTCAGCTTCAAGCTGCGCGGCGCCTACAACAAGATGGCGCACCTGCCGCCCGAGCAGCTCAAGCGCGGCGTGATCTGCGCCTCGGCCGGCAACCATGCGCAGGGTGTCGCCCTGTCGGCGAGCCGGCTCGGCTGCCGTGCGCTGGTCGTGATGCCGACCACCACGCCACCGGTGAAGATCAATGCGGTCAAGGCGCGCGGCGGCGCCAACGTCGAAGTCGTGCTGCACGGCGATTCCTATACCGACGCCTACAACCACGCCCTGCTGCTCGAGCGCGAGCAGCAACTGACCTTCGTCCACCCCTTCGACGATCCGGACGTGATCGCCGGCCAGGGCACGATCGGCATGGAGATCCTGCGCCAGCATTCCGGCCCGATCCACGCGATCTTCCTCGCGATCGGCGGCGGCGGCCTGATCGCCGGCGTGGGCGCCTATGTGAAAGCGGTGCGCCCGGACATCAAGATCATCGGCGTGCAGACCGTGGATTCCGATGCGATGGCGAAGAGCCTGAAGGCGGGCGAGCGCGTCACGCTGCCCGATGTCGGCCTGTTCTCGGACGGCACCGCGGTCAAGCTGGTGGGCGAGGAAACCTTCCGCATCGCCAAGGAAGTGGTCGACGAGATCGTGATTGTCGACACCGACGCGATCTGCGCCGCGATCCAGGACGTGTTCCAGGACACCCGCAGCATCCTCGAGCCGGCCGGCGCGCTGGCCGTGGCCGGCGCCAAGGCCTATGTCGAGCGTTCGCAACTCACTCGCAATCCGGTGAAGAACGAGAGCCTGGTGGCGGTGGCCTGCGGCGCCAACATGAACTTCGACCGCCTGCGCTTCGTGGCCGAGCGCGCCGAGCTCGGCGAAGACCGCGAAGCCCTGTTCGCCGTCACCATTCCCGAACAGCGCGGCAGCTTCAAGCGTTTCTGCTCGCTGGTCGGCCCGCGCAACGTCACCGAATTCAACTACCGCATCAGCGGCGAAGACGAAGCCCACATCTTCGTCGGCGTGCAGATCGGCAGCCGCAGCGAATCGGGCATGCTGGCGCGCACCTTCGAGGAACACGGTTTCCGCACCCTCGACCTGACGCACGACGAGCTGGCCAAGCTGCACGTCCGCCACCTGGTCGGCGGCAAGAGCGCCAAGGCGCACGACGAGCTGCTGTACCGCTTCGAATTCCCGGAACGCCCGGGCGCGCTGATGCGCTTCCTCGACAGCATGGCGCCGAACTGGAATATCTCGCTGTTCCACTACCGCAACCAGGGCGGCGACGTCGGGCGCATCCTGGTCGGGCTGCAGGTGCCGGGCGGGGAGATGGACGAGTTCAGGCAATTCCTGGCGACACTGGGGTATCGGAACTGGGACGAGACCCAGAATCCGGTCTACAAGCTGTTCCTGTAAGGCCTTGTGTGGCAGGCACGCCCGTGCCTGCCATCCGCGCACGCATCGATTGGCATAAAGGTGTAGGATACGCGGCTTTGCCGACGCGGCGATCCCGCGTCAAGTCCGGCTTTCGAGACTGAAAAATGACCAATACCCCTGATCAATCGCCGCTCGGTAAGACCTCGGCCTACCAGACCCAGTACGCGCCCGAGCTGCTGTTTCCCATTTCGCGCCAGCAAAAGCGCGACGAACTCGCCCTGACGGGCACCCTGCCCTTCTTCGGCGTCGACATCTGGAATGCCTACGAACTGTCGTGGCTGAACATGCGCGGCAAGCCGCAAGTGGCGATCGCGACCATCACGGCCCCGGCCGACTCGCCGAACATCGTCGAATCGAAATCGTTCAAGCTCTACCTGAACTCCTTCAACCAGACCCGCCTGGCGAACACGGACGCCCTACTGGCCCTGCTGCGCGAAGACCTGTCGAACGCCTTCGGCGCACCGGTGCATGTGACGCTGAGCATGCCGGACGACTTCGGCAAGCTGAAGATGGGCGAACTGGACGGCCTGCTGCTGGACCGCCTCGACATCGAGGTCGACAACTATGCGCCGGCCCCGGAATTGCTCAGCGCCAAGCATGAGGAAGCGGCGGTCGAGGAGACCCTGGTGTCGCACCTGCTGAAATCGAATTGCCTGGTGACGGGCCAGCCGGACTGGGCCAGCGTGCAGATCCATTACGTCGGTCCGCAAATCGACCAGGAAAGCCTGCTGCGCTACCTGATCGGTTTCCGTGAGCACAACGAATTTCACGAGCAATGTGTCGAGCGCATCTTTACCGACATCCTGCGCCACTGCAAACCGAACAAGCTGGCGGTGTACGCCCGCTACACCCGGCGTGGCGGGCTCGACATCAATCCCTGGCGCGCCAATTTCAGCACGGGAAAACCGCCGAATTTGCGCACCGCCCGCCAGTAAGGCCGCTGCGCAATGCGCAGCTTGTATAGAAAACCTGCGCATCGCCCCCATCTAGTGTCCGTTTCCCACGACAGAACGTGGCAGCAAAGCGACGTCAATTGCTTTGCCGCGCCAAGGTCCACACTGGGCAGGTCGGCAGGATTCGGCTAGAAAATACGAAAGATGGGCTTGAAACAACCCTTTCTGTGCGCCGAAATTAGAATTTCGTAGCGGAAATTGCGTCTGGATGCAAAACGGTTGCGCTCCCTCAAATTGACGTTTCACTGTAGGGATAAAACAGCCTGCCGGACAGACGCGAAATCGAATTACACGGCCATAAAACAGGCCTATAATTCCCGCTCGCAAGCATCAGGGTGCACTGCAATACGAAGCGTGTTATGACTAATTTAAGCAAAATCCTCTCGCTCGAGAACGTTCAGCTGGATCTAGAAGTGTCGAGCAAGAAGCGCGCCTTTGAACAGGCCGGCCTGATTTTCGAGAACAACTGCGGCATCGCCCGCTCGACGGTCTCGGACAACCTGTTCGCACGCGAACGCCTCGGCTCTACCGGTCTCGGCCATGGTGTGGCCGTGCCGCATGGCCGGATCAAGGGCAGCAAGAGCCTGAAGTCGCCGCTGGCCGCCTTCGTGCGCCTGGCCGAGCCGATCCCCTTCGAATCGCCGGACGGCCTGCCGGTGAGCCTGCTGTTCTTCCTGCTGATCCCGGACCATGTGACCCAGCAGCACCTGGAAATCCTGTCCGAGATCGCCGAACTGTTCTCGGACGAATCCGTGCGTACCGCGCTGGCGACCGATATGGATCCGCGCTCGGTGCACGAACGCATCATCAACTGGCAACCGAGCCTGCAGGCCCTGGGTTAATTTACCGAACATTCCATGCTCCAGACACCGCTGACCATCCAAAGGCTGTACGACGACAATCGCGACAGCCTGCAACTCGGCTGGTTTGCAGGTTTCCCTGGCGGCGAGCGCCTGATCTCGGGCGACGCCGTCTCGGCCGCCGACCAGGTCGGCCACCTGAACCTGATCCACCCGGGCCGCATCCAGGTGTTCGGGCACCAGGAACTGAATTACTACCAGCGCCTCAAGACCGGCTCCCGCAGCCACATGATCGGCGAAATGATCGCGGGCGGTCCGCCGGCCCTGATCATCGCCCAGGGCCTGGACACCCCGCCGGACATCCTCGCTATCTGCGACGAGCAGAACATCCCCTTGTTCTCGACGCCGCTGCCGGCGGCCCAGGTGATCGATTTCCTGCGGGTCTATTTATCCAAGAAACTGGCGCAACGCGTCATCATGCACGGCGTGTTCATGGACGTGCTGGGCGTGGGCGTGCTGATCACCGGCGATTCCGGTCTCGGCAAGAGCGAGCTGGGCCTGGAACTGATCTCGCGCTCGCACGGCCTGGTGGCCGACGATGCGGTGGAGTTCTCGCGCATCGCCCCGAACATGATCGAAGGCCGCTGCCCGCCGCTGCTGCAGAACCTGCTCGAAGTGCGCGGCCTGGGCCTGCTCGACATCAAGGCGATCTTCGGCGAGACCGCCGTGCGCCGCAAGATGCGGCTGAAGCTGATCGTCCACCTCGTCAAGCGCGGCGCGCTGGACGAGGAAGTCGAGCGCCTGCCCTTCCATTTCCCGACCGAAGACGTGCTCGGCCTGCCGATCCGCAAGGTCGTGATCCCGGTCGCGGCCGGCCGCAACATCGCGGTGCTGCTGGAAGCCGCGGTGCGCAACACCATCCTGCAGCTGCGCGGCATCGATACGCTGCAGGAATTCATGGAGCGGCAAAGGCAAGCCATGAGCAGCGATTAAGGCGCTGATACGGTATCATCACCGTATGCACATCGTCCTCATTACCGGTATCTCGGGCTCCGGCAAATCGGTTGCCCTCAACGTCCTCGAAGACGCAGGTTATTACTGTGTCGACAACCTGCCTCCCGCCCTGCTGCCCTCGCTGGTAGAGACGGTGAACGGCGCCGACAGCAAGTGCGTCGCCATCGCGGTCGACGCCCGCAGCGCCGAGTCGCTGGTGGAACTGCCGGCCACGGTGCGCATGCTGCGCGACAAGGGGCACGACGTCAAGGTGATGTACCTGACCGCCAGCACCCACTCGCTGGTGGCGCGCTTTTCCGAAACCCGCCGCAGCCATCCGCTGTCGCACGAGCTGCGGCCGGGCGAAAACCCGGCCGCGCGCCGCACCCTGATCGAATGCATCCTGGAGGAGCGCGAGCGCCTGGGCCCGATCGAGAAGCTGGGCCACGTGATCGACACCTCGGAGATGTCGGCCAACAAGCTGCGCGCCTGGGTCAAGGAACTGGCCGAGATCGAATACGCGAAGCTGACCCTGTTCTTCGAATCCTTCGCCTTCAAGCGCGGCGTGCCGCTGGACGCCGACTTCGTGTTCGACGTGCGCGCCGTGCCGAATCCCTATTACGACCTGACGCTGCGCCCGCTGACCGGCAAGGACGCGCCCGTCATCGCCTTCCTCGACGCCCAGCCCCAGGCCGTCGAGATGCTGGCCGACATCCGCGCCTTCGTGGCGAAATGGCTGCCCTCGTTCAAGACCGACAACCGCAGCTACCTGACGGTGGCGGTCGGCTGCACGGGCGGCCAGCACCGCTCCGTCTACATGGCGGAGCGGCTGGGCGCATATTTCAGCGATACCGAACGGGTGGTCGTGCGGCATCGCGAACAGCACTAGCCTGCCACGTCGCTCCCGCCTGCGCGGGGAGTCGGGCCGGGCAATGCCCGGCACGACGGTTTTCTTACACCAGCCCGGTCGCGTAATACACGCCGATCACGAAGAACACCGCCAACGTCTTGATGATCGTGACGGCAAAGATCTCGCGATAGGATTCGCGGTGGGTCAGGCCGGTCACCGCCAGCAGGGTGATCACGGCGCCGTTGTGCGGCAGGGTGTCCATGCCGCCGCTGGCCATCGCGACCACGCGGTGCAGCACTTCCAGCGGGATGTGGGCCGCTTGCGCGCCCTGGATGAACAGGTCGGACATGGCGGCCAGCGCGATGCTCATGCCGCCCGAAGCCGAACCGGTGATGCCGGCCAGCGAGCTCACCGAGACCGCGGCATTCACCAGCGGATTCGGAATCCCCTTCAGCGCATCGCTCACGACGATGAAGCCCGGCAGCGCGGCGATCACGCCGCCGAAGCCGTATTCCGACGCGGTGTTCATCGCCGCCAGCAGGGCGCCGCCGACGGCTTCCTTCGAGCCCGCCGCAAAGCGCTGGCTGACGCGGCGGAAGGCGGTCGCAAGCACCAGCAGGATGCCGAGCAGCAGCGCGGCTTCGACCGACCAGATCCCCAGCACGGTCTTGATCGTCGCGGTCACCGGGGTGTGCACGCCGGGCAGCACCTCAGCCGGCACGGTGTAGGCGCCGGCGCCGTACCAGACCGGGATCATCTTGGTGAACACGAAGTTGGCCACGCCCACCAGCACCAGCGGCAGGACCGCGATGACCGGGTTCGGCAGCGCTTCGCTGGACGCCTCCTGCGGTTCGTTGACGAGCGAGGCGCCATAGCCCTCACCCTTGGCCATCGCGGCGCGGCGACGCCATTCCAGGTAGCCCAGGCCGACCACGATGATGAACAGCGAGCCGATCGTGCCGAGCACCGGCGCGGCCCAGCCCGTGGTCTTGAAGAAGGTGGTCGGGATGATGTTCTGGATCTGCGGGGTGCCCGGCAGCGAATCCATCGTGAACGAGAAGGCGCCCAGCGCGATCGCGCCCGGCATCAGGCGCTTCGGGATATTGCTTTGACGGTAGAGCTCGGCTGCGAAGGGATAGACCGCGAACACCACCACGAACAGCGACACGCCGCCATAGGTCAGCAGCGCGCACACGGCCACGATCACGGCGTTCGCGCGCGAGCGGCCGATGTAGCGGATCGCGGCCTGCACGATGGCTTTCGAGAAGCCGGACATCTCGATCACCTTGCCGAACACGGCGCCGAGCATGAACACGGGGAAGTAGAGCTTGACGAAGCCGACCATCTTTTCCATGAAGATGCCGGTGAAGACCGGGGCCACGGCGGAAGGGTCGGTGAACAGGACCGCGCCCAGCGCGGCGATCGGGGCGAACAGGATGACGCTGTAGCCGCGGTAGGCGGCAACCATCAGGAAGGCCAGTGCGGCCAGGACAATCAGAAACGACAAAACAGACTCCTCTATTGTTTTACTTGGTATTGCGGTGTCCCCTGCCGCGTCGGGCAGTGAAGGCACACCTTGTGTCATGCCGCGCGTGGCGGCGATGATTCATTTGCCTGAAAGCTGGCGCAAGCGGCGCGCCTTCAGGTCTGCGATCCGGTCTTCGTCCCAGGTATAGAAGCCCTGCCCCGTGCTTGCGCCGAGTTCGCCCTTGTCGACGTGGGCGCGCATCAGCTCGAGCACCTCCTCGTCCTTGGCCAGCGCCGGCATCAGGTTGGCGCCGATCCCCATCAGGGTATGCAGGCCGCCGAGGTCGGCGCTCTCGAAGGGCCCCATGATGCTGTAGCGCCGCCCCAGGCAGGCTTTCATCACGGCGTCCACGGTCTCGGGCGTGGCCGCGCCGGAACGCACGATGTGGAGCGCTTCGCGCAGCACCGCGAACTGCAGCCGGTTGCCGATGAAGCCGGGAATCGCCGCCTTCAGCACCACCGGCTCCATGCCGATGCCGGCCAGCAGGCGCACGCTGCGCTCGACCGCGTCGGGCGCCGTCGCGCTGCCCGGCACCACTTCCACCAGCGGAATCAGGTGCGGCGGGTTCCAGAAATGCGCGACCAGGAACCGGGCCGGTTTCCGCATGTGTTCGGACAGCGCGTCCGGCGGAAAACCGCTGGTATTGCTGGCGATGATGGCATCCGGCGCCATGATGTCTTCGAGCTGGGCATACAGCGTGTGCTTGGCCCCGAGGACTTCGGGAATCGCTTCGATGGCCATGGCGGCGCCGGCCAGTTCGTCCAGGCCGCCGCTCACGCGCAGGCGCGCGAGCGCGGCGTCGCGTTGCGGCGCGTCGACCAGGCCCGCCGCCATCAGCTGCGACAGGATGTCGGCCGCGCGGACAGGAATCCCGGCCGCGCGTTCGGGGTCGGCTTCCACTACCAGCGTGGCGTGGCCGGCCAGCGCGAACTGCGTCGCGATGCCAACGCCCATCAGGCCGCCTCCGACGACACCGATGACGTGAATATCTGTCATGTTGTCTCCTTATGCGAATGGCGCAACGATAGCAGGGATGATGCATTGCGTCATCGGAAAGCGGGGCACTACAGTATTTATACTAGGTCCCGCAGCGGATGCGCATGCGCCGGCCACACCGGCTCGAAGAAGCGCGCCACCATCTCCGGTGTGACGGCCTCGAGCGTCGGCGGGTTCCATGCCGGCGCATTGTCCTTGTCGATCACCAGGGCGCGCACGCCTTCCAGCACCTCGCCGTGCTCGAAGTTGCGGCGCACCAGGGAGCGCTCCATGCGCAGGCAGCCGGCCACGTCCATGCTGGCGCCGCGCACCAGCATCTCGCGCGTCACGGACATCATCAGCGGCGAGCGCTGGCGCATGGCGGCCAGGGCTTTCTGCGCGAAGGGGCTGGCGTCGCCGGCCAGCGACTCCATCACGGCCTGCACCGAGGATGCCGCGAAATGGCGATCGATCAGCGCACGCTGTTGCTGCAGCTGGCTGTCGCCTGCCTGCGCTGCGAACGGCGCCGCGAAGGCGCGGATCGCGGCCGGCAATTGTGCGCCCGGCGTGGCGGCGATCAGGTCCTGCAGCGCAGGCAATTGCGCAGCGGGGACAAACACGTCGGCCAGGCCGACGTAGAGGGCATCGGCGGCGCCGATGGTGTTGCCGGTCAGGCCCAGGTACATGCCGAGCGCGCCCGGCGCATGCGACAGGAAATGGCTGCCGCCGACGTCCGGGAACAGGCCGATGTTCACCTCGGGCATCGCCATCTTCGTGCGTTCGGTCACGACGCGCAGGCCGCTGTCCGGGCCGCCTTGGGCGATGCCCATGCCGCCGCCCATAACCACCCCGTCCATCAGCGCAATATACGGTTTCGGATAGAAATGGATCAGGTGGTTCAGCGCGTATTCTTCGGTAAAGAAGTCTTCCAGCAGCGCACTCCCGCCCGTCGGCGTGGCATGCCCGGCCTGGTGGAAGAAGCGGATGTCGCCGCCCGCGCACAGGGCTTTTTCGCTGGTGCTCTTGATAATGACGGCGTCGACGCCGGCCTCGTCGCGCCAGGCCAGCAGGGCTGCCGTCAGCGCGCGCACCATGTCCAGCGACAGCGAGTTCAGGGCCTTGGGCCGGTCCAGGGTAATGATGCCGGTGCCGTTGGCGACGCGGGTCTGCACGTATTCGCTCATGTCTCTTTGTTATTCATGAAATGGAAAACGGCATTCTAGCGCCCAACAAACGAAAAGGGCGCCAATGCGCCCTTAGTCCTTGCTGTGCCTGCGGAATGATCACGCTGCGGCGGCAGCTTCTCCTCCCTCAATGGACTCGTTGGATTCGTTGCTCATGCGTTTCAGCGGAGTGTTACTGTGATTCTGAAGCATCTGCTTGTACTTCTGGACTTGCCTGTCGAGGCGGTCCATCAGCATGTCGATCGCGGCGTAGAGGTCGTGTGCGGCGCTCGCAACGTGAACGATCTTCCCAGCAACGCGCAAGTTGATCTCGGCCTTCTGGCGTTTTTCTTTCTCGGTGAGATTGTCTATGCAGAGGATGACGTGGGAGTCGATCACTTGATCGAAATGGCGGGTGATGCGTTCAAGCTTGTTCTGTACGTATTCTCGGATTGCTGGGGTTACATCGAGATGATGTCCGCTGATAGTGAGATTCATACACACTCCTTTGAAGATGCGCTGCCAGGACATGCGCGCATCTTGCGCAGCTGGGCAGCTTGTTACAAGGATTTGCGAAGGCTAACGGGCGGGATCTTCAGCGCCTCACGGTATTTCGCGACCGTGCGGCGTGCGATAACCATTCCCTGTTCCCCTAGCATCTCCGCGATCTTGCTGTCGGATAAAGGGTTCTTGGGGTCTTCTGCTCCTGTGAGTTGTACGATAAGAGCCCGGATCGCGGTCGAGGATGCTTCGCCTCCTGCCTCGGTCGCGACGTGACTCCCGAAAAAGTACTTCAGCTCAAACATGCCGTGCGGCGTCAGCATGTATTTCTGCGTTGTGACGCGAGAAATTGTGCTCTCGTGTAGACCTAGTGTATCAGCTATCTCACGTAAAACAAGGGGCCGCATGGCAACTGCGCCGTGGGAGAAAAAGTTCCGCTGGCGCTCGACGATTGCTTGCGCTACACGCAGGATCGTGTCGAAGCGCTGGCGCATGTTCTTGATGAGCCACTTCGCTTCTTGCAATTGTGCATTCAGCTGCGACTCCGATTTTCCCTGCTTCATCAAGGCAGCGTAGATGCTGTTCACGCGCAGGCGCGGCATCACTTCCGGATTCAGCTGCACGCTCCAGCCGTCCTTCGCGCGGCGCACGATCACGTCCGGCACCACGAAGTCGGAGACGTCGGAAGCGAAGGCCGCGCCCGGATGCGGATTGCACTGGCGGATCACGGCCTGGGCTTCGCGCAGGTCTTCGTCGTCGCAGTCGAGGGCCTTCTTGAGCTTGTTGAATTCGCGCTGCGCGAACCAGGTCAGGTAGCGTTCGACGATGGTCAGCGCCATGCGCCGCGTCACCATCGGCACGCCGGGCATGCGGCGGATCTGCAGCGCCAGGCATTCGGCGGCGCTGCGGGCGCCGACGCCGGGCGGGTCCATGCTCTGCACCAGCGACAGGGCCGTGCGCAGTTCGTCGAACTCGATCTCCAGTTCGGGCGGCATGCGCGCATGCAGCTCGTCCAGCGATTCCTCGAGGTAGCCGTTGTCGTCGAGGGTATCGACGACGATCTCGACCAGCGCGCAGTCGCGCGGCGAGATGCAGGTCAGGCGCACCTGTTCCATCAGGTGTTCACGCAGCGAGACCGGGCTGGCTTCCAGCTGCGGGCGGCCGTCTTCGTCCTCGCCGCCGTTGCCGGAGCGGCCCGGCTCGCCCCATTCCATGTCGTGCTCGGCGCCGCCGGCCTCGCCGCTGTCGCCGCCCTCGCCCTCGCCGCCGGCGTTGTCCTTGCCCTCCTCGCCCTGGCTCTGGGCGGGCGGCGCGTCAGGCGTGGTGGAGGTCGAGGCGCCGTTGTTGATGGCGCCGTCCGCCAGCAGGCGCACGGAGCGGTCGAGCGGATCGTCGAGGCGCTCGAGCAGCGGATTGTCGCTCAGTACCTGCTCGATCTCCTGGTGCAGCTCGAGAGTGGACAGCTGCAGCAGCCGGATCGACTGCTGGAGTTGCGGCGTCAGCGCAAGGTGCTGTGATGTCTTGAGTTGCAGCGTCTGTTTCATGGCTACATCCGGAAGTGTTCACCCAGGTAGACGCGGCGGACCGATTCGTTGGCGATGATATCGTCAGGACGTCCGGAAGCCAGCACCGCGCCCTGGTTGATGATATACGCGCGATCGCAGATGCCAAGCGTCTCGCGCACATTGTGGTCGGTAATCAGCACGCCGATCCCGCGCTCCTTCAGGAAGCGCACGATGCGCTGGATCTCGATCACCGCGATCGGATCGACGCCGGCGAAGGGTTCGTCCAGCAGCACGAAGCGCGGGTCGGTCGCCAGCGCGCGCGCGATCTCCACGCGGCGCCGCTCGCCGCCCGACAGCGACAGCGCCGGGTTCTCGCGCAGCTTCTCGATCTGCAGGTCGGCCAGCAGCTCGTCCAGGCGTTCCTGGATGCGCGCCTTGCCCAGCGGCTTGCCGTTCTCGCGCTGCAGTTCCAGCACGGCGCGGATGTTCTCCTCCACCGTCAGCTTGCGGAACACCGAGGCTTCCTGCGGCAGGTAGGACAGGCCCAGCATGGCGCGCCGGTGGATCGGCAGGCTCGTGATGTCGGTGCCGTTGATGACGATGGAACCGGCGTCGGCCGGCACCAGGCCCACGATCATGTAGAACGAGGTGGTCTTGCCGGCGCCGTTCGGGCCGAGCAGGCCGACCACCTCGCCGCAGGCGACCTGCAGCGAGACGTCGCGCACCACCAGGCGCTTGCCGTAGCTTTTCTGCAGCCCCTTGACGACCAGGGTGCTGCCGGCGCCGGTGACGGCGGCGGCGTCTGCGTGGACATCCATCATTGCTTGGCTGCTCCCGACGGTGCTGCGGCCGGCGCCGCAGCGGGTGCCGCAGCGGGCGGACTACGGCGCGGTGCGATGATGATGGTGCTGCGCCCGCCGCCCGGCTTGCTGTCGCCGCTGGCGTCGTTGTGCACGTTCGCCTGCTCGGTGCGGTTGTCGTAGGAGATGAAGGGGCCGTTCACTTCGCTCGTCATGCGCTTGCCTTCGAGCTGCTTGACGACGGCGTTCGAGAACAGCTTGACCACTTCGGTGCGCTCGTCGTATTCGATACGCTGGGCCTGGCCCTCGGTCCACAGGTCGGGCCCGCCGTCGCGCTTCTGGCGGAAGCTCGCGATTTTTCCTGGCGCGGCGGTCAGCACCAGGATCATGTAGCCTTCCGGCGATTCCTTCATCACGGCCTTGTCCGACTTGATCAGCAGCGTGCCGCGCGTCAGCACGACATTGCCGGTCAGGGTGCGGGTCTGGGTGACCTCGTCGAGGTGGCCGTTGTCGAAGTCGACCTGGGCCTGCTTGAGCGAATCAGCGCGCTCCGCGCTGGCGGTAAGGCTTGCCAGCGAGAGAGCGGCGACGGCGAATATTTTTTTCATTGGATGCGAATCCTTTCAGGTTGTCCTGTCAGCGTGCGCTACGCGGCGGATAAATAATGCGGCCGCGCCCGCCCAGGTCCAGCTGCTGCGTGGCGTTGTTGGCCACCATGCCGACGCCGGTCGCGGAAGCGGCGCCGAGCGTCATCTGGATCGGCTTGTCGGTCTTCGAGATCTCCTCGTCCGGCAGCACGGTCAGCGCCTCGGTGCGGATGCGCATGGGCTGCGTGGTCGCGCTGCCCGGACGGGTGATGTCGACGTTGCCGACCAGGTCGATCTGGTTCTGGTCCTGGTTGACGTGCGCGGTGTCCGCCGTCATGGTCATGTGCGGATGGTCCACGCTCAGGCTCTGCACCACCGGCTTGTCGATCACCGAGGTGTTGTTGGCCGGTCGGTGGGTCAGGCGCTCGCCCGAGATCACGTAGCGCGGCTGGCCGGTTTCCGACATGCGCACGAAGCTGAAGTTGTCGATGATGTAGTCGGGATCGTTGCCCACGTTGACGTTGTGCACATCGTCGCCACCGCGCATCACCTGCACCAGCCAGAAGCTGCCGAAGGCGAAGAACAGCGCCGCCAGCATCAGGGCCAGCAGGCGCCAGCGGTGCGCGGTACGCTTGTTGACGTAGGTGGTGGTCGCCATGGCTTGCGTGGGATTATCCAAAATACGGCGCCATTGCCTGTTCGTAGCTGCCCTGGGCGCGCATCAGCATGTCGCAGACTTCGCGCACGGCGCCGCGGCCGCCCGGGTTCTTCGTGACGTAGTGGGCGCGGTACTGCACTTCCGGATGGCCGCTCGGCACCGTCACCGCAAAACCGACCCGGGTGAACAGCGGCAGGTCGATCACGTCGTCGCCGATGTAGCCGCACTGCTCAGCCGTCACGCCGGTCCTGGCGAGCAGGTCGGCGAAGGCGAGGCGCTTGTCGTGCTGGCCCTGGAACACGTGGGTGATGCCCAGGTCGGCCGCACGCTTCACCACGATCGGCGAATTGCGCGCGCTGATGATCGCGGTCTGCACGCCGGTGCGGTTCAGCAGCTGGATGCCGAGGCCGTCCAGCACATAGAAGGTCTTGGTGACTTCGCCGTCCGGGCCATAGGTCAGGCTGCCGTCGGTGAGGACGCCGTCGACGTCGAAGATCATGACCTTCACGCGCGCCGCACGCTGCATGTGTTCCAGTTGCGTCACCATCAGATCACCTTGGCACGGGTCAGGTCGTGGATGTGCAGGGCGCCGACCAGCACGTCGTCGGCGTCGGTTACCAGCATCTGGTTGATGCGGAATTCCTCCATCACGGCAACGGCGTCGACCGCCAGCTGTTCCGGATGGACGCGGCGCGGGTTCGCGTGCATGACGTCGCGGATCGTCACATTGCTGAAGTCGTGGGTCTTCTCGATCAGGCGGCGCAGGTCGCCGTCGGTGAACACGCCGAGCGGGCGGCCGGCATCGTCGACGATCGCGGTCATGCCCATGCCCTTCTGCGAGATTTCCAGCAGGGCTTCGGTCAGCGGCGCTTCCGGCTTGACCTTCGGCACCGCGTCGCCGCTGCGCATCACGTCGCGCACGTGGGTCAGCAGGCGGCGGCCGAGCGCGCCGCCCGGATGCGACAGCGCGAAGTCTTCCGACTTGAAGCCGCGCAGCTCCAGCAGCGCCACGGCGAGGGCATCGCCCAGCGCCAGGGTGACGGTGGTAGAGGCGGTCGGCGCCAGGTTCAGCGGGCAGGCTTCCTTCTCGACCGAGACGTCGAGGTGGACGTCGGCTACCTCGGCCAGGCGCGAGCCCGGCTTGCCGGTCATGGCGATCACGGGCACGCCCATGCGCTTGACGGCAGGAATCACGACCGCCAGCTCGGCGCTCTCGCCGGAATACGAGATCGCGATCAAGACGTCCTGCGGCGTGACCATGCCGAGGTCGCCGTGCGCGGCTTCCGCCGGATGCAGGAACAGGGCCGGGGTGCCGGTCGAGGCCAGGGTGGCGGCGATCTTGCGCCCGATGTGACCCGATTTTCCGATGCCCGAGACGACCACGCGACCCTTGCAGGCCATCATCAGCGCCACCGCGCGCGGCACGCTGTCGTCCTGGTCGAGGCGCGCGCTCAGCTTGCGGATCGCCTCGCCCTCGACGTCCAGGGTCTCGCGGGCCAGCTCCAGTGCGCGCCTCGCCTGGGTCTCGTTAAAACTTGTCAGCATTATTTTTTCATCGGTTACACTCATGGTAGAAGTATAGCCGAATTGGGAAAGCAAAAAACTTGCCAGATGTAACCGAATGCAGATATTTACACTACCGGGGTCCCGAGAAACCGTCGCGAGCGGCGGCAGTTTTGGAGGAGAAGCGCAGCTGTACGGAAGGACAGCGAGCATCGCAGTCCAAAAATGCAACGCGCAGTAGGTTTATCGGGATTCCATGACATCAGGCCTTGAATTAACCCTATTACTCCTAGGCAGCGCGGTCCTCGGCGTGGTCGCGTTCCGGATGCTCCACCTGCCCCCGATGCTGGGTTACCTGGCGGTCGGCGTGCTGATCGGCCCGCATGCCCTGCAGCTGGCCGACAATGGCCCCACCACCCACGGCCTGGCCGAATTCGGCGTGGTGTTCCTGATGTTTTCGATCGGTCTCGAATTCTCGCTGGCCCAGCTCAAGGCGATGCGGCGCATCGTGTTCGGGCTCGGGCTGGCGCAGGTGGCGCTGACCATCCTCGTCACCATGCTGATCGCCTTCCTGAGCCCGCGCCTGCCGGCGCCGCTGAACATCGGCTGGCAGGCCGCGCTGGCGCTGGGCGGGGCCCTGGCGATGTCCTCCACCGCGATCGTCTCCAAGCTGCTCACCGAGCGCCTCGAGCTGGAAAGCGAGCACGGACGGCGCATCATCGGGATCCTGCTGTTCCAGGACCTGGCGGTAGTGCCGCTGCTGATCCTGATCCCCTCGCTGGCGCGGCCGGCCGAGGAGCTGGCGATGAACCTGGGCTGGGCCGCCGTCAAGGCCGCCGGCGTGCTGGCGCTGCTGCTGTTCTTCGGCCAGAAGCTGATGCGCAAGTGGTTCACCATCGTCGCCAAGCGCCGCTCGCAGGAATTGTTCATGCTGAACCTGCTGCTGGTGACCCTGGGCGCGGCCTGGATCACCGAGCGCGCCGGCCTGTCGATGGCGCTGGGCGCCTTCGTGGCAGGCATGCTGATCTCCGAGACCCAGTACAAGCACCAGGTGGAAGAAGACATCAAGCCCTTCCGCGACGTGCTGCTCGGCCTGTTCTTCATCAGCATCGGCATGCTGCTCAACCTGGAGCTGGTGGCGCGCCACTGGTGGCTGGTGCTGCTGCTGCTGGTAGCGCCGGTGCTGCTCAAGTTCGCCCTGATCGCGGCGCTGGCGAAGGCCTTCGGTTCGTCCGACGGCGTGGCGATGCGCACCGGCCTGGCGCTGGCGCAGGCCGGCGAGTTCGGCTTCGTGCTGCTGAACCTGGCCTCCGGCTCGAAGCTGATCGATCCCTTCCTGATCCAGCTGGTGCTGGCCTCGATGGTGCTGTCGATGCTGGTCGCACCCTTCGCGATCGCCAACAGCGACCGGATCGTGATGAAGATGGCGTCCAACGAATGGATGCTGCAATCGCTGCAGCTGACCCAGATCGCGAGCCGCACGATGGCGGCCCAGAAGCACGTGATCATCGCCGGCTTCGGGCGCAGCGGCCAGAGCCTGGCCACCCTGCTGTCGGAAGAAAAGCTGCCCTGGTATGCGCTCGACCTCGATCCCGAACGGGTCCAGGAAGCGCGCGCGGCCGGCGCCAACGTCTCCTATGGCGACTGCTCGCGCCGCGAATCCCTGATCGCGGCCGGCATCAACCGCGCCAGCGCGCTGGTGATCACCTTCGCCGATACTCGCCTGGCGCTGAAGGTGCTGCACCTGGTGCACGAGCTGGCGCCGGCGCTGCCGGTGATCGTGCGCGCCCACGACGACACCGAGCTCGACGTCCTGAAAAAGGCCGGCGCCACCGAAGTGGTGCCGGAAGCGCTGGAATCGAGCCTGATGCTGGCCTCGCACGCGCTGGTGGTGATGGGGGTGCCGCTGCGGCGGGTGGTGCACCGGGTGCAGGCCGCGCGCGACGAGCGCTACGCCTCGCTGCGCGGCTTCTTCCACGGCGCCAGCGACATCAGCGAAGACCCCGAACACAGCTACGTGCGCCTGCATTCGGTGGTGCTGAACGAGGATGCCGGCGCGGTCGGCCGCTGCCTGGGCGACCTGGAACTGGACGATGTCGGCGCCGAGGTGACCGCGGTCCGGCGCGGCAACCAGCGCATCGAGCCGGAGGAGGACACCGAGCTGCGCGCCGGCGACGTGGTGGTGCTGCGCGGGACCGGGACGGCCGTTACCCGCGCGGAAGGACGTCTTTTACGCTGACGCCACGACCTGATTCCGCCCGTTCTGCTTGGCCTGATACAGCGCCTGGTCGGCCTGCGCCACCAGCGCCTGGGCCACTTCCTCGACCGCCTGCTCGCGCTCGACGCCGCCGAGCGCCGCCACCCCGATCGACACCGTCACCGGCAGCCCCTGCCCGTCCCCCAGCAGGAAAGGCTGGTCGGCCACGCTGGCGCGGATGCGCTGCGCCACCACACTGGCGCTTTCCAGCTCGGCATCGATCAGCAGCGCCACGAATTCCTCGCCGCCGAAGCGGCCCAGCGCGTCCGACATGCGCAGCTCGGCCTTGATGCGCGCGGCCACTTCGCGCAGCACGTCGTCGCCGGCCTGGTGGCCGTGGGTGTCGTTGACCTGCTTGAAGTGGTCGATATCGATGTACAGGCAGGCGATCTGGTAGGACTGGCGGCGGGCCCTGGCGATCTCCTCGGCCAGGCGGCGGTCCATGTAGCGGCGGTTGTAGACGCCGGTCAGCGCATCGGTCAGGCCGATGTACTTCAGCATCTCGTTGCTGATCACGTTCTCGAGGCAGATCGCGATGATCGAACCCATGTGCTCGACGAAATCCGTGCCCAGCAGCGGCGTGAAACGGCTGAAGTCGCGGCTGCCCAGGTTCAGGCTGCCGAGCAGGCGCCGGTTGCGCAGCAGCGGCACCAGCGCGACGCTGGCCAGGCCGGCGGGCGGATGCGGGAAGGCCACCGCATGGCTGACCGGGTGATACGGCTGCAAGCGCGGCTTGGGCGGGTGGCCGCGCGCGAGGTCGAAACCCAGCTCCCCGGCATGTTCATGGAACAGCAGGTTGGGCAGGGCGTCGAAGTCCACGCCCAGCTTGTGCATCACCGTAAAGATGTCGGCATCCGTGTCGACCAGCGACAGGGTCACGATGTCGAGATTCGAGACGATCGGCAGCTGGCGGAAGATGGTGGCGACCAGTTCCTGGAAACTGCCCGCACTCACGATATCGAGATCGAAGGCCTGGTGGCGCATCATGATCGCGTGGTTGCTCTCCGCCTGGTCGATCAGGCTGGCGAGCTGCCTGCGCAGCGCGGCGTTCTCGGCCATCAGTTCGCGCACACTGGCGCCCTGCTGCTCGTGCATGGACATTCCTTTCAGCAATTAGTCCATACATTACGCCAACTCGGCCGCGTTGCAAATCGAAAACTGTACGAAACTGTTGTCAGAATGCCAGTTCGGCCGCCAGCGCCTGGCCGACGCGCAGGGTGCTGCCGGCGCCCGCCGAGACGATGCAGTTCATGCCCATGCAGACCGCGCCGTCGAGTTTCGGGTTGGCGCGGTAGGTCTGCAGGATGTCGAGCGGGTCCGGGCCGGACACGCCGGTGGCCTGGTCGATGGCGGGAATCGGACAGCGTGCGCAGGGTTTGACGGGGCGGATCTCGGCCGCGCCGGTGCTGAGCGAGGCCGTGTAGTCCTCCTCGAAGGCTTCGAGGCTTGCTACCACCAGGTTGGGCCGGAAGCGGTCCATCGGCAGCGCCGCGCGGCCGGCCGCGCGCAGGCGGCGGCTCAGGTCGTCGAGCGAGGACTGGCCGATCAGCAGCAGCGGGTAGCCGTCGGCGAAGCGCGTCTGCGAGGGTATGCCGCCGGTCCACTTGACGCTGGTCGGGCGCACCACGTCGCGGCGGAAGCGCACCAGGCGCACCCGCTCGCGGGTGTCGAGCGCCTCGGTGAACCAGCCGGCCGCCTGCTCGCCGCAATCGGCCGCGCCGACGACGTCGTCCCAGATCTGCACGCGGCAGGCCGGCGCCTCGTCCTGCCAGGCGAGCGGCAGCAGCAGGTCGGCCATGCCCGGGCTGCTCACGCGCAGCTGGTCGCCGCTGGGAGTGGGCCGGATCAGCGCCATGCGCGGGAACTCGCGCTGGGTCAGGAACTGGCCGGCTTCCGTGACCAGCATCCATTCGCGGTCGTGCACGCCCTGCGCGCTCAGGCCGGATTCGAGCAGCGTGGCTTCCTGGACGGCGATGCCGGCGCAGGATTTGATCGGGTACAGGAAGAGTTGGGACAGGGTGGGCATTGCCGGGCTTGTTTCGACTTCGGGCCGGATAGTATCGCACCAAACTCCCGCAGTTTCAGGACTTTCGCAAGTAGGCCATTACGTAGGCCAGCCACTTGTCGTCGTGGTCGACGATGCTGCCGGCCATGTCGATTTTTTCGAAACTGCGCCAGGTCGGCGCCGACCCGCGGAACACGAGGTAGGTATTGCCGACAACGAAACCGGGGTGGATTTCGCAGTCGCCCTCGTTCATCGTGCGGCCGCCGCCACGCGCCCAGAAGGCCGGGGCGCGGTGACTGTCGAAGCTGCCGTCCTGATCGGCAGGGGTCGCGGCGCGGCCCACCATCGTGAACACGTTTTGCGCCGGCCCGGCCAGCTGCTCCAGCACCAGGAACCGGTATTCGACCGTCCTCCCGCCGAGGGGCGTGGCGCCGATGACCTGGGCGAGCGCGATGTCTTTCGCCTGCGCGAGTTGTTCGTCAACACCGATCAGTTGGGCGGCGGGCGGCGAATAGCAGGCCTGCGACACCGCCGCATGCAGGGCCAGCAGGGCGAACGCAAGGCCGCGAATGGTCGTCATCTTTCTCATTACGGGAAGCTTAGCAGATCGACCGCCGGCAACATGCCTGCCTTGTCACGGACGAAGCGCACGGATTGCCATCGCTTCAAAACCCACGTACACTTCCGCCCGTCGTCTCTTCATGAGCCGGCAACAACGCTAGGGGTCCTGCGCCATCAAACGCGCGGGTGAGAAATACCCTCCGAACCTGATCTGGATAATGCCAGCGAAGGGAAGCTACAGAGTCCGCGTATGCCCTCGTGCCTACGTATCTTTGCACTCCTCCGAGCTGGATCGATCTTCAGTCGCCAACAAGGAGTGCACTTGAACGCCGATCCAAAATTCCTGTCCGCCAGCGCCACGGTCGATGCCGCGGCCGTGACGCCGCTTCCCAATTCACGCAAGGTCCATGTGGCCGGCTCGCGTCCCGACATCCGGGTGCCGATGCGCGAAATCCACCAGTCCCCCACGCCGGCCTCGTTCGGCGCCGAGCCGAATCCGCCGGTCTGGGTCTACGATACCTCCGGGCCGTACACCGACCCGGACGTGCGCATCGACATCCGCTCCGGCCTGCCCTGCCCGCGCAGCGCCTGGATCCGCGAGCGCGGCGACACCGTCGAACTGGCCGGCCCTTCCTCGAGCTACGGCCAGGACCGTTTGAAGGACCCGAAGCTGGCCGAGCTGCGCTTCGACCTGCAGCGCAAGCCGCGCCGCGCCGCCGCCGGCCGCAACGTCACGCAGATGCACTATGCGCGCCAGGGTATCGTCACACCCGAAATGGAATTCGTCGCGATCCGCGAAAACCTGCGGCGCCAGGAATACCTGCAAAACCTCGAAGCGGCCGGCCCCACCGGGAAGAAAATGGCGGCGCTGCTGGGACGCCAGCATCCGGGCCAGTCCTTCGGCGCCGCGATCCCGGCCGAGATCACGCCTGAATTCGTGCGTGACGAAATCGCCCGCGGACGCGCCATCCTGCCGGCCAACATCAACCACCCGGAATCGGAGCCGATGATCATCGGCCGCAACTTCCTCGTGAAGATCAACGCCAACATCGGCAACTCGGCCGTCACCTCGTCCATCGGCGAGGAAGTCGAGAAGATGACCTGGGCCATCCGCTGGGGCGGCGACACGGTGATGGACCTCTCGACCGGCAAGCATATCCACGAGACGCGCGAATGGATCATCCGGAACAGCCCGGTCCCGATCGGCACCGTGCCGCTCTACCAGGCGCTGGAAAAGGTCAACGGCAAGGCCGAAGAACTGAGCTGGGAGATCTACCGCGACACCCTGATCGAACAGGCCGAGCAGGGTGTCGACTACTTCACCATCCACGCCGGCGTGCGCCTGCCCTTCATTCCGATGACGGCGAACCGGCTCACCGGCATCGTTTCGCGCGGCGGCTCGATCATGGCCAAGTGGTGCCTGGCCCACCACAAGGAATCCTTCCTGTACACGCACTTCGAGGAGATCTGCGAGATCATGAAGGCCTACGACGTCGCCTTCAGCCTCGGCGACGGCCTGCGCCCCGGCTCGATCTACGACGCCAACGACGAAGCTCAGCTGGCCGAGCTGCGCACCCTCGGCGAACTCACGCAGCTCGCCTGGAAGCACGACGTGCAGACCATGATCGAGGGCCCGGGCCACGTGCCGCTGCACCTGATCAAGGAGAACATGGACCTGCAGCTCGCGCAATGCCACGAGGCGCCCTTCTACACCCTGGGCCCGCTGACCACCGACATCGCGCCGGGCTACGACCACATCACCTCCGGCATCGGCGCCGCCAACATCGGCTGGTACGGCACCGCCATGCTGTGCTATGTGACGCCGAAGGAGCACCTGGGCCTGCCCGACAAGGACGACGTCAAGGACGGCATCATCACCTACAAGATCGCGGCGCATGCGGCGGACCTGGGCAAGGGCCATCCGGGCGCGCAGATCCGCGACAACGCCCTGTCGAAAGCGCGCTTCGAATTCCGCTGGGAAGACCAGTTCAACCTCGGCCTCGATCCGGACAAGGCGCGCGCTTTCCACGACGAGACGCTGCCGAAGGACTCCGCCAAGGTCGCCCACTTCTGCTCGATGTGCGGGCCGCACTTCTGCTCGATGAAGATCACCCAGGAAGTGCGCGACTACGCGGCCGGCGGCATGCAGGAAAAGGCGGTCGAGTTCATGCGCTGGAGCGCCGAGCCTAATCGGGAAAATGAGCACAAGGAGTGATCGTGCCGCAGATCGAACTCGAACTGAACGGCGCGCCGTATGTACTGGATGCGGCGCGGCTCGAGGCAGCCACCCTGCACGCGCTGGTCGACGCACTCGGCCTGGCCGGCCAGGCGCTGGCGCTGGCCGTGAACCGCCGCGTGGTGCCGCGCGAGCGCTGGCCTGAGACCGTACTGGCGCCGCGCGACCGGGTCGACGTGGTGCGCGCGATCGGCGGCGGTTGAACACATTGGAAAAGACATGAACGACTTGAACATGAATGAAATGCGCGACAAACCTCTCGTCATCGCCGGCAAGGAATACCGCTCGCGCCTGCTGGTCGGCAGCGGCAAGTACCGCGACCTGGAACAGACCCGCGACGCGACCGTGGCCGCCGGCGCGGAAATCATCACGGTGGCGATCCGCCGCGTGAACATCGGCCAGGATCCGCACGCGCCGAACCTGCTCGACGTGGTGCCGCCCTCGCGCTACACCATCCTGCCCAACACGGCCGGCTGCTACACCGCGAAGGATGCGGTCTATACCCTGCAGCTGGCGCGCGAGCTGCTGGACGGGCACAAACTGGTGAAACTCGAGGTGCTGGGCGACGAGAAAACCCTGTTCCCGAACATGCCCGAGACCCTGCGCGCCGCCGAGGAACTGGTGCGCGACGGCTTCGACGTGATGGTCTACTGCAGCGACGATCCGATCCAGGCCAGGATGCTGGAAGAAATCGGCTGCGTGGCCGTGATGCCGCTGGCCTCCCTGATCGGCTCCGGCATGGGCATCCTGAATCCGTGGAACCTGTCGCTGATCATCGAACAGGCCAGGGTGCCGGTGCTGGTCGACGCCGGCGTCGGCACGGCCTCGGATGCGGCGGTGGCGATGGAGCTGGGCTGCGACGGCGTCCTGATGAACAGCGCCATCGCACTCGCGCGTGATCCGGTGCGCATGGCGCGCGCGATGCGGCTTGCGGTGGAATCCGGCCGGGAAGCCTGGCTGGCGGGACGGATGCCGCGGCGCTTCGCGGCGTCGCCCTCGTCGCCGATGGCGGGACGGCTCGGCGGAGCTGCTCAGTGACGCTGCATACGATGCGCCCTTGCGTACTGGTGTTTTCCGGCCTCGATCCCTCGGGCGGGGCCGGCATCCAGGCCGACATCGAGGCGATCGCCGCCCAGGGCGCGCACGCGCTGCCCATCGTGACCGCGCTGACGGTCCAGGACAACGAGCGCGTGCACGAGGTGGCGCCGGTGGACGCCGGCCTGCTGGTGCGCCAGGCTGCGGTGCTGCTCGACAGCATGCCGATCCGCGCGGTCAAGCTGGGCATTCCGGGCAGCCTGGCGAATGCCGGGGCGATCGCCGGCATCGTCCTGGCGCTGCGCGAGCGCCGGCCGGCGCTGCCGGTGGTGCTCGACCCGGTGCTGGCCAGCGGCCACGGCGACCCGCTCGCGCGCGGCGATGCGCTGGCGGCACTGGCGCCGCTGCTGGCGCTGGCGACGGTGCTCACGCCCAACCAGCCGGAGGCGGCGGCGCTCGATCCGGTCTCCTGCCCGCACCTGCTGGTCACCGGCGGGCATGGCGATGGCGACGAAGTCGTCAACCGCTGGCACAGCCGCGAGGGTGTGCGCGAATGGCGCTGGCCGCGCCTGCCCGGCGAATTCCACGGCAGCGGCTGCACGCTGGCGTCCAGCCTGGCCGCCCGCCTGGCGCTGGGCGACGCGATGGAGCAGGCGCTCGAACGCGCCCAGCGCTGCTGCAACCAGGCGCTGGCGGATTCCTATGCGATCGCCGCCGGCCAGCGCATTCCGCGCCGTATCGAACATCGGGGAGCATGAATGATGAGAGGACTGTATCTGGTAACGCCCGACTGGGACGACACCGGGCGCCTGCTGGACGTGACGGGCCGCGCGCTGGACGCCGGCGCGGCGCTGGTCCAGTACCGCAACAAGACGGCCGATGAGGCCCTGCGCGAAGAACAGGCCGCCGCCCTGCTCGCCCTGTGCCGCCGGCACGGGACGCCGCTGGTCATCAACGACCACGTCGACTTGTGCCTGCGGCTGGACGCGGACGGCGTGCACGTCGGCGGCCTGGACGCGCCGGTGGCCGCGGTGCGCGCGGCGCTGGGCCCGGACAGGATCGTCGGCGCCTCCTGCTACGGCCGCTTCGAGCTGGCGCAGGCGGCCCAGGATGCGGGGGCGAGCTATGTGGCCTTCGGCGGCTTCTATCCGTCGAAGGTAAAGGTGTACGAGGTGAGTACGCCCCTGGCGATCGTCGCCCGGGCGAAAGCGCTGCTGCGGGTGCCGGCGGTGGCGATCGGCGGGATGACGGCGGAGAATGCGAAGCCGCTGGTGGGCCTGGGAGCGGATATGGTGGCGGCGATCAGCAGCGTGTACCTGGCGCCGGAGCCGTATGAGGCGGCGCGTGAGTTCACGCAGCTGTTCCGATAAGCGTCGTTCCCGCGCTTTTACACCGTCGCCCCCGGCCTTCTACACCGTCGCCCCCGCGAAGGCGGGGGTCCAAGTTTTGCCCGCATCTCGACAGCGCATGCAAACTTGGATCCCCGCCTGCGCGGGGACAACGTATCTGAAACTCAGGCCTTCGCCAGCTTGAACTGCGTCAGCTCACCCGTCAGGTAACCCACCGCCGCACCGAACTTGTCCTTGTAGTTCGCACGGATCAGCGGATCCAGCGTGGTCTTCACGCCGGTGTGGATGCTTCCCCAGTCGCCCGGGTGCTGGAAGTTGCTCATGATGTAGGTCCAGCCGTTGATGTCGTCGACCGCATGCAGGCCGGTCGATTCGCCGCCGGCCGGCACCGACAGCAGGCGCGAGAGCTGCCTGGTGTCGACGTTGTAGGCCCACAGGAAGTTGTTGACGTGCTGGCTGCTGTCCTCGCCGATGAACAGGGTGCGCATCTTTTCGGAGAACTTCAGGTTGTCCGGGTTGCCCACCTTGTTCGGGTTGGCGGTATTGCCCAGCGCGTCGGCGGCGATGTCCTCGCCCACGAACAGGGCCTTGGTATCGGCCGGCATCCACTCGCTGTTGATGGCATTGCCGGCCGTGTCCTTCTGGCCGCCCTTCAGGCTCAGCATCATGACCGCGCCGGCGTTGATCGCCTTCGGGATCGAGATGCCGTTGCCCGGCACGTTCAGGGCGTTACCGGCCACCATCGAGCTCTGGCAGTTCTGCAGCGCCGAGTAGGCGACCTTGTCCTTCAGGTTGACGGTAGTGCCTTCCATCTTGGTGAAGCCCATCGAGGCGCCGACCAGCGCGGCGTAGCGGTGGGTCTCGAGGAAGGCGGCGGCCTTTTCCATGCCCGGCTTGAGCTTCAGCCACTCGGTGCGGCCGTTGGCGGCGACCCTGGTGTAGGTGGCGTCCTGCGGATCGGCGCTCTTGACGTCCATGATGTCGGTGGCTTTGAGCGAAGCGGCCAGCGAGCGGATCTCGTCGCTGGTGGCGGAGCCCAGCCTGATCCAGGTGAGCGGCGCGGCGGCGGCGGCCGGGTCCAGCGAGAAGCCGGCGCCGACCTTGGCCACGTACAGGGTGCCGCTCGACAGGTCCTTCTCCTTGTCGGCCACGAACACGAAGTAGCCGCTGTTGGTGGCGTCGTCGCCCATGATCACGGTGCGGTTGTCACCGAGCACCTGCACCAGTTCGTGCGAGATGCGGCCCATGCAGTAGTGCTTCTTGATGCTGCCGGTGCCGTCGGCGTTGACGGTGACTTCCGGCAGGTGGCCGTAGTTGTACGGATTCGCCCTGGTCTCGTCGCCGTACAGGTTCTTGCTGAAGCCCTTGAACTGCGCGTCGGTCGCCGCGGTGAAGGCGTTCGGTTCGTACTCTTCGCTCGACAGGTGGGTGCCCCACGGCGACAGGCTGGCGCCGCAGGTGATCCACAGGCCGTTCACGCCGGAGGTGTCGACGTTGTGGTACTTCACCAGGCTCAGCTTGCCGTTGGCGGGATCCTGGTCCAGGGTCAGCACGGCGATCGGCGACGGCAGCTTGCCGTACATGTCGGTCTTGCCGTCCTGGGCCCAGGTGGTGTACTCGAACTGGACCACGGCGAACACGGTATTGCCCTTCACCCCCGTCACTTTCGCGTTCGGGACCGTCAGCAGTGAAGTGCCGTCCGGCGAATCCGAGAAGAACTGGCGCGCCGATCCGGCCACGGTGGTGTCGATGATCGGCTTGTTATTGATGTCGTAGTAGCCGCCGGCCAGGATGGTGCCGCCGTTGCCGTTCGGGACCAGGTCGCCGGTGATGAAGAAGGGTTTGTAGGACAGCTTGAAATCGAGCTTGCTGCTGTCGCTGAAGCTGACGCTCATGGTCGAGCCGACCGAGGTGGTGGCCATCGCCGCGGCGTCGCTCAGGGTCGGTGCGTTCATCGAACCGAAGGACACGCTCGACAGGGTGACCGGCGGCGTGGTCTGGGCCGGCGGGGTCGGCGCAGTGCTCGCCGGGCTGTCGTCACCGCCGCCGCAGCCGGCCAGCATGGCCCCCACGGTACCGGCGCCGATCGGCAGCATGGGCGTCGCGCCCAGCAGGCGCAGCAGACGGCGGCGGGACAGGTCGGTAGTCGGATTCATACGTCAACACTCCAGGATCAGGTCAGTGGGAATGCTGACGAGATTAGTTGAGACATATGTCAAGCACATGACAGAAATTTAATGTCCGCATGAAAAAGCCGGCCGAGTACTTGCCGCGTACCGTCATCGGGTTTTTGAAACTTGTAACGATTAGTAACAAGCAGCGTTCTTTCATCTCCCGGCAAGTTCCTTCTTCCGTGCTCCAACGCCGCTCTTTCTTCAATACCGGTTTGCATGCATATATGACTTTTCGGTCATTTATATGCACATCGGTCACAGTTTCTTACTATTAAGACAGTTATTAAAAAGAAACAAGCTGATATCTTTTTCCCGTCGCGATGCCGGTGCATCGCGCCACCCTGAAAACCAGAACCAAGGAGAAAAGAATGAAAAAGACGATGTTTGCATTGCTTGCCGGCTTGCTTGCCGTGAGCACCGCCCAGGCCCAGACCAGCGCCGACGCGACGCCCCATGCCTATGTCGGCATCGGCGTGGCGACTGCCGAGAACAGGGTCGTGGACGCCTGGAAGGCGGACGCCAAGCTCTTCGCCGGCTACCAGTTCGACCAGAACCTGGGGGTCGAGGCCGGCTTTACGCGCTTTGGCCGCGTCGGCATCCACTTTGCGACCATCGACGGCAATGTCGATGGGCGCACCAAGGGCTCCAGCTCCTATATCGCCGGCAAATACACGATGCCCTTGAACCAGCAGGTCGCGGCCTATGGCAAGTTGGGCCTTGCGTACAGCGAACGCAGTTACGTGTCCAACTACGGGGCGGTGGGCGAGCATGACACCGGCGTATATGCCGGCGCAGGCGTGCAGGTCAAGCTGGCCGGAAATCTTGCGCTGACCGGCGAGTATGAACGCTTCGGCAAGAAGAAGAGCTTTGGCGCGAAGGCCGACGTCTTCACGCTCGGCCTGAAATACGACTTCTAAGCTTCAGGCTGCCACCGCGTGGATCGCTTCCAGCGAGGCGACCAGGTCCGTAAAACGCTGACCCTGCACGGCCACGTGACTGCGCAGCAGGTCGGAGGCCTTCTGGCCATCGCCGTCGATGATGGCCTTCACCACCGCATCGTGCTCGCTGAAGGAGTGCTGCATGCGGTCGCGCACCCTGAGCTGCAGGCGCCGGTAGGGACGGAGCCGGCGCGACAGGGCGCGCGCCTGTTCGGCCAGGAAGTGGTTATGGCTGCCCGCGAAGATCGTCTGGTGGAAGACTTCGTTGCGGTAGTAGTACTCGTCCGGGTCGCGCGCCTCGTAGGCGCTGCTGCATGCCTGGTGCGCCTCCAGCAGCTTGGCGTGCTCGGCGGCCGACATGCGCCGCGCCGCCAGGCGCGCACACATGGCCTCCAGCTCGGCCATCACTTCGAACATTTCCACGATCTCGTGCGGCGACACGGTCGACACCACCGCCCCGCGCCGCGGACGGATCTGCACCAGCCCGGCCGACGCCAGCTGGATCAGGGCTTCGCGGATCGGGGTCCGCGAAGCCCCGAATTCATTGGCCAATTCAGTCTCGTCGAGATGCTGCCCCGGCAGTAACTGTCCGGTGGCGATCTTCTCTTCAATCTGTTCGCGCAGCCGATCAGAGAGCTTTTTCATGGCACTGCTTTCCGCTTAAAAAAATCATAGTAACCTGATTGACATTGTATTTTTTCTGGTTCATCTTGTATACATAAACAAAAAATTTGCATGCACAAGCATGCGTTCCCGTGAAGAGAACAGAGGAGATAGACAATGATTTCAATCAAGCGACGCGCTGTAATGGGTGTGATGGCCTTCGGTATGGCGATGGCTGCGGCGGCCCCGGTCTGGGCCCAGACGACCATCAAGATTTCGCACCAGTTCCCCGGCGGCACGATCGACAAGGGCGACTTCCGCGACCGCCTGGTCCGCATGTTCGCGGCCGAGGTCGAAAAGCGCACCAAGGGCGGCGTCAAGTTCGAGATCTACCCCGGTTCTTCGCTGATGAAGACCAACGCCCAGTTCTCCGCCATGCGCAAGGGCGCGCTCGACATGTCGCTGGTGCCGCTGTCGTATGCCGGCGGCGAAGTCCCCGAAACCAATATCGGCCTGATGCCCGGCCTGGTGACCTCGTATGAGCAGAGCGCCGCCTGGAAGAACGCCGCGGTCGGCAAGGAACTGACCAAGATCCTGGCCGACAAGGGCGTGGTGATGGTCAGCTGGATCTGGCAGGCGGGCGGCATGGCCTCGCGCGGCAAGCCGATCGTCGAGCCGGAAGATGCGAAGGGCATGAAGATCCGCGGCGGTTCGCGCGAGATGGACCTGATCCTGAAGGAAGCCGGCGCCGCCGTCGTGACCCTGCCGTCGAACGAGATCTACGCCGGCATGCAGACCGGCGCCATGGACGCCGCCCTGACTTCCTCGACCTCGCTGATCTCCTTCCGCCTGGAAGAAGTGTCGAAGGCCCTCACCACCGGCCGCGGCAAGTCCTACTGGTTCATGCTAGAGCCGCTGATGATGTCGAAGGCCGCCTTCGACCGCCTCACCAAGGAACAGCAGGCCGTGATCCTGCAGGTCGGCGCCGAGATGGAAGCCTTCGCCGTCAAGGAAGCCAAGGCTGACGACGAAGAAGTGGCCAAGGTGTTCGCCAAGGCCGGCGCCAAGACCGTCGACCTGAACGACGCCACCGTCAAGAAATGGCAGGACATCGCCCGCCGCACCGCCTGGAAGGACTTCGCGGCCAAGAACGCCAATACCGCCAAGCTGCTGCAGCTCGCCGAACAGGTGAAGTGATGAGTGCCCACGGTTTCGAGGCCCAGGCGCCGCAAGCGCCTGCGCTGCCCTCGCACCGCGGGGTGGCCACGCTCGCGGTATTCCTCAACAGGATCAACCACCTGCTGCTGGTGATCTCCATGGCGGGGATGATCGTCACCGCCCTGGTGCTGAGCTACTCGGTGGTGATGCGCTACTTCTTCAAGGTCGCCACCGACTGGCAGGACGAGGCCGCCGTGTTCATGCTGGTCGGCGCCACCTTCTTCAGCGCAGCCTACGTCCAGTCCTTCCGCGGCCACATCGGCATCGAAGCGCTGGCCGGGCTGCTGCCGGCCCGGGTCAACCGCATCCGCCTGATCCTGGTCGACCTGCTGTCCTTCCTGTTCTGCGCCTTCTTCTCCTGGAAATCGTGGGCCCTGTTCCACGAAGCCCTGGTCGAAGGCCAGACCACCTCGTCGACGCTGGCGCCGCCGCTGTGGATCCCGTACTCGCTGATGGCCTTCGGGATGACGCTGTTGACGGTGCAGATCCTGGTTCAGCTGATCGGCCGTCTCACCGAAAAGGATAATCCATGAGCGCATTGTCTCTCGGCGTCGGCTATGCCGCCGCCACGCTCGTCGTCATGTTTTCCGGCATGCCGATCGCCTTCGCACTGGGCGCGGTCGCCACCGTGTTCATGTACCTCTTCATGCCGGCCTCCTCGCTCGACACGATCACCCAGAACGTGTACGAGGAAATGGCATCGATCACCCTGCTGTCGATCCCGCTGTTCATCATGAAGGGAGCGGCGATCGGCAAGTCGCCGGCCGGGCGCGACCTGTACTCGGCCATCCACGCCTGGCTGAACAAGGTCCCGGGCGGCCTCGGCATCGCCAACGTGTTCGCCTGCGCGCTGTTCGCCGCCATGGCCGGCTCCTCGCCGGCGACCTGCTCGGCGATCGGCTCGGCCGGCATCCCCGAGATGCGCAAGCGCGGCTACTCGCCCGGCTTCGCGGCCGGCATCATCGCCGCCGGCGGTACGCTCGGCATCCTGCTGCCGCCGTCGATCACGATGATCCTGTACGCGGTGGCCGCCGAGCAGTCGCTGGGCCGCCTGTTCCTGGCCGGTATCGGCCCCGGCCTGATGCTGGTGCTGCTGTTCGCCGGCTATGCGGTGCACCGGGCGCGCAAGGAATATCGCCTGGCCCATGAAGCCTACCAGCGCGGCGGCGAGAAATCCGCCTACCTTGATGCGCACAACTACACGCTGGCGGAGAAGGTCGAGATGCTGCCGCGCGTGCTGCCCTTCCTGGTCCTGCTGACCGGCGTGATGATCGCGCTGTATGGCGGCTATGCCACCCCGTCGGAAACCGCCGGCCTCGGCGCGCTGCTGGCGATCGTGCTGATGGCCGTCGTGTACGGCATCTGGCGGCCGAAGGAAATCGGTCCGATCCTGAGCTCGACGATCAAGGAGTCGACCATGCTCCTGATGATCATCGGCATGTCCCTGCTCTACTCCTACGTGATGAGCTACCTGCACATCAGCCAGTCGGCGGCGCAGTGGGTGGTGGGACTGCACCTGTCGAAATGGGTGCTGCTGTCCGTGATCCTGCTGATGGTGATCGTGTTCGGCTTCTTCCTGCCGCCGGTCTCGATCATCCTGATGACCGCCCCGATCATCCTGCCGCCGCTGCGCGAAGCCGGCTTCGACCTGATCTGGTTCGGCGTGGTGATGACGATCGTGATGGAGATGGGCCTGATCCACCCGCCGGTGGGCCTGAACATCTTCGTGATCAAGAACATCGCCCCGGACATCCCCCTGTCCGACGTGATCTGGGGCGTGATGCCCTTCGTGGTGCTGATGTTCGTGGCGGTGATCCTGCTGTGTGTGTTCCCGCAGATCTCGACCGCCCTGCCCGACATGATCATGGGAGGCCGCTAGATGGGCGCCAACGAAAAAGTCTGGGACCGCCAGCGCCTCAACCGCGAGCAGCGCCTGGCGCGGGCGCGCGAACACCTGGGCGCCGGCCTGCGCGGGAAAATCATCGATGCGGCCCAGGCCCGCGAACTGCTGCACCAGGTAATCGAGTCCGGCGACCGCGTCTGCCTCGAAGGCAACAACCAGAAGCAGGCCGACTTCCTGGCCAGGACCCTGGCCTCGCTCGACCCTGGCCGGGTCAATGACCTGCACATGCTGCAGTCGGTGCTGGCCCTGCCCGAACACCTGGACGTGTTCGACAAGGGCATCGCCTCGCGCGTCGACTTCTCGTTCTCCGGGCCGCAGGCAGGCCGGCTGGCCAAGCTGGTCGCCGGCGGCAAGATCAACATCGGCGCGATCCACACCTACCTGGAGCTGTTCGGCCGCTACTTCATCGACCTGACGCCGAAGGTGGCGCTGGTGGCGGCCCAGGCGGCCGACCGCCATGGCAACCTGTACACCGGCCCGAACACCGAGGACACCCCGGCGATCGTCGAAGCCACCGCCTTCAAGAGCGGCATCGTGATTGCCCAGGTCAACGAGATCGTCGACGTGCTGCCGCGCATCGACATCCCGGCCGACTGGGTCGACTTCGCGGTGCCGGCGCCGACTCCGCACTACATCGAGCCGCTGTTCACCCGCGATCCGGCCTTGATCTCGGAAATCCAGGTGCTGATGGCGATGATGGCCATCAAGGGCATCTACGCCGAGTACCAGGTCGAGCGCCTGAACCACGGCATCGGCTTCGACACCGCCGCCATCGAGCTGCTGCTGCCGACCTATGCGGCCTCGCTCGGCCTGAAGGGAAAGATCGGCCGCCACTGGGCGCTGAATCCGCATCCGGCCCTGATCCCCGCGATCGAAGCCGGCTTTGTCGAGAACGTGCACTCCTTCGGCTCGGAACTGGGCATGGAGGACTATGTGCGCGCCCGCTCCGACGTGTTCTTCACGGGCCCGGACGGCAGCATGCGCAGCAACCGCGCCTTCTCCCAGATGGCCGGCCACTACGCCTGCGACATGTTCATCGGCTCGACCCTGCAGATCGACCTGCAGGGCAACTCGTCGACCGCGACCCTGGGCCGCATCTCCGGCTTCGGCGGCGCCCCGAACATGGGCGCCGATGCGCGCGGCCGGCGCCACGCCAGCCCGGCCTGGCTGAAGGCCGGCGAGCAGGCGCGCCAAGGCACCTCCGCCATCCCGCGCGGCCGGAAGCTGGTGGTGCAGATGGTCGAGACCTTCCGCGAGCACATGCAGCCGGCCTTCGTCGAGCGCCTCGACGCCTGGCAGCTGGCCGAGCAGGCGAAGATGGCGATCCCGCCGGTGATGATCTACGGCGACGACGTGACCCACATCCTGACCGAGGAAGGCATCGCCAACCTGCTGCTGTGCCGCACCGACGAAGAACGCGAACAGGCAATCCGCGGCGTGGCCGGCTACACGCCGGTCGGCCTGGAGCGCGACCACCGCATGGTGGAAAACCTGCGCGACCGCGGCATCGTCAAGCGCCCCGAGGACCTCGGCATCGACAAGCGGCTCGCCACGCGCGACCTGCTGGCGGCCAGGAACATGAAGGACCTGGTGCGCGCCTCGCACGGCCTGTACAAGCCGCCCAAACAGTTCAGGAACTGGTAAGCATGGAAACCCTACGATTCAATTTCAGCGGCGGCCAACGCCGCATCGGCGGCGCGCGCCTGGTGGGCGTGGTCGGCTCGGGCAACCTGGAAGTCATGATCGAGCAGCAGCCCCTGGACGGCGCGTGCGAGGTCGAGATCAGCACCGCCGCCCACGGCTTCGGCCCGATCTGGGAAGCGGTGGTGCGCGACTTCCACCAGCGCTGGCAGCTGGCCGACGTGCGGGTGTCGATCAACGACATGGGCGCGACCCCGGCGGTGGTGAGCCTGCGGCTCGACCAGGCCGCCGAATCGATCACTGGTTCAATCAGCGGAGACGCATCATGAGCAGCTACCAGGAAGCCACTGCGCGCCAGCGCATCGCCGGCATGCTGGATGCAGGCAGCTTCGAAGAATTCCTGCCGCCGCAGATGCGCATCACCAGCCCGCACCTCTCCCAGCTGGACGCGCCGGTCTCCTTCGACGACGGCGTCACGGTCGGCCGCGGCGCCGTCAACGGACGCAAGGTCTTCATCGCCGCCCAGGAAGGGGCGTTCATGGGCGGCGCCGTCGGCGAAGTCCATGGCGCCAAGCTGGTCGGCATGCTGCGCCGCGCCGTCGACGAACGCGCCGACGCCGTGCTGCTGCTGCTGGAGACCGGCGGCGTGCGCCTGCACGAAGCGAATGCCGGCCTGATCGCCGTGTCGGAAGTGATGCGCGCCGTGCTCGACACCCGCGCCGCCGGCATCCCGGTGATCGCGCTGGTGGGCGGCGCCAACGGCTGCTTCGGCGGCATGGGCATCGTCGCGCGCTGCACCAACGGCATCGTCATCTCCGAAGAAAGCCGGCTGGCGATGTCCGGGCCGGAAGTCATCGAGACCGCCGGCGGGGTCGAGGAATTCGACGCACGCGACCGCGCCCTGGTCTGGCGCGTTACCGGCGGCAAGCACCGCTACCTGATCGGCGATGCGCAAGCCATCGTGGCCGACGACATCCACGCCTTCCGCGACGCCGCGCTGACGCTGGCGGATGCGGCGCGCGGCCATGGCACCGGGCTGACGCTGGAAGCGCTGGAGGCGGAGCAGCAGATGCTCGGCAAGCGCCTCGAACGCTTCGGCGATCTCGAGGATCCGCTGGAGATCTGGGAGGCGCTCGGGGTCGCCGATCCCCACGTGGTGCCGCTGCTGGAGATCGACGCATTCCGCGAACTGGCCGATGGCCACCGTGAAGGAGCAGCATCATGAACTGGCAGACCGTGGCGGACGCCCTGTTCCCGCAGGGCCACCGCATCGTCGAACGCGACAACTTCCTCAGCGGCGAAGCGCAGGTGGACGGCAAGACCGTCACCGTGATCGGCACCACCGAGCACACGCCGATCGGCGTCGAGATCGCGCTGGCGCAGGCCAGGGTCATCCTCGACACCGTGAAGCAGCATCCCGGCCGGCCGATCGTGATCCTGGTCGACACCCAGGGCCAGCGCCTGCGCCGGCGCGATGAAATGCTGGGCATTAACAGCTACATGGCGCATCTCGGCAAATGCGTCGAACTGGCGCGCCTGCGCGGCCACCGCGTCGTCGGGCTGGTGTATGACCAGGCGCTGTCGGGCGGGTTCATCACCAGCGGCCTGATCGCCGACGCCTGCTATGCCCTGCCGGAGGCCACCATCCGCGTGATGGGCCTGCCGGCGATGGCGCGCATCACCAAGGTGCCGCTGGAACGGCTGGAAGAGCTGGCCCAGGACAATCCGGTGTTCGCGCCGGGCGCGGAAAACTACCGGCGCATGGGCGGCGTGGCCGATATCTGGCACGCCGACCTGGCGCAAGCGCTGGAGCGGGCCCTGGCCGATGCGGAGCCAAGCGACCGCCGGGCCGAACTCGGCCTCGAACGCGGCGGCCGCAAGCTGGCCTATCCGGTGGCGCAGGCGGTCCGTTCGGGCTCCGATGTTCAGGCGGCATGACCTTGCCTGGCTGACGCCGCAGGGCTGGGACGCGGCGATCCAGCGCCTGGACGGCGCGCCGCGCGAGCTGGCCCTGGCGTGGTGCAGGCGCGACCTGCCGGCCGTGGTGCGCAGGAATGAGCCGGACACGCCGCCGGACCTGGTCTGCCTGGGCATCCCCGCACCGCCCGACCCGCACAGCGGCCAAAAGCTGCGGCTCGGCTTTGCCGCCGGGCGCGCCGACATCGCGCGGCTTACTTCCGCCATCGCGCTGGTCGATGCCGAAGCGCCGGCCGCCTGGCAGCCGGGCCTGGCCAGCCTGGATATCGCGCTGCGCTCGGCGGGCGTCGACTGCCGGGTATTCGGCTCCCTCGCGATGCAGACCCTGACCGGCGAGCGCTACCTGAGCGCCGCTTCCGATATCGATATCCTGCTGCGCCCCACGAGTGCAGCGCAGCTCGATGCCGGCCTGGCGCTGGTGGCGCGTCATGCGCAACACCTGCCGCTCGACGGCGAAATCGAATTCCCGCTGGGGCATGCGGTGTCCTGGAAAGAGTGGCTGATTGCGGGCACGCAGCACGGCGCCGACCGCGTGCTGGCCAAGCACCTGGACGCCGCGGCGCTGCTGCGGCGCGATGCGCTGCTCGGCCAGTTCGGCGCGAACGGGGCCCGCCATGGCTGAAGCCTGTCCCGTCGTTCGCGATGCGCTCGCACTCGACGCGGCGGCGGCCGGCGCCATCGTCGCGCGCCATGCGGTGCGCAGCCTGTACCAGGAACTGGCTCTGTATCCGAAGCCCGGGCTGGTGTCGCTGGTCGATACCGGCAGCCACGACGACATGGATGCGACGACGTTTGTCCGCAGCCTGTTTTCGCTGCGCCGCTACTTCCTCGACATCGCGCTGGCTGGGGCGCAGGGCTCGGCGTTCGACGTGCTGCGCGAGCTGGGCATCGAGGCGGAGCGGCGCATGCTGCTGGCGACCGGGGGCATCAACACGCATCGCGGGGCGATCTTTTCGCTCGGGATGCTGTGTGCGGCGGCCGGTCGCGCCTCCGCTTCGTCCTGGGAGCCGGATCGGCTGCGCGCGGCGCTGGTGGACGGCTGGGGCGCGGCACTGGCCGGCCACCGCGGAGCGGCCGTATCGAACGGCGCCCTCGTCCGCGCGCGTCATGCGGCGCCGGGCGCGCGCGAGCAGGCGGCGGCGGGCTTCCCCGCCATCTTCGAGCTGGCGCTGCCGACGCTGCGCCGCACGCTGGCTGCGGGACGCGGCTTGCGCTGCGCGCGGATCGATACGCTGTTCACGCTGATGGCGGCGCTGTCCGATACCAATGTGTACCACCGCGGCGGGCCCGAGGGTGCGCGCATCGTGCGTACGACTTCCTTGCGTTTCCTCGAGCGTGGCGGCACCGCGGCCTCCGATTGGGAAGAAGCGGCTGTCGCTGCGCATCGCCGCTTCGTGGCGCACCGGCTGTCGCCGGGCGGCGCCGCCGACCTGCTGGCGGCGACCTGCTTCGTTCACGCTTTATCTATGGAGCGTGGCCTGCCATGACGATGCGGCTCGCGATTCTCTGCCCTGGACAGGGCTCGCAAGGCCCGGGCATGTTCGACCTGGGCGCCGGCGATCCTGCCGCGATCGCCGGCGTCGAGGCCTGGCTGCGCGATGCGCAAGGTCCGGTGGCGCGGTCGGCGCTGCATGCGCTGCTCGCCCACCCCTCGGCCATGTTCGACAACCGCTGCGCGCAGCCGCTGGTGGTCGCCTCCACCCTGATGGTCTGGCGCCTGCTGGCCGGGCGCCTGCCGCGGCCCGCCATGGTCGCCGGCTACAGTGTCGGCGAAGTCAGCGCTTATGCGGTGGCCGGCGCCCTGCCGGTGGATCGGGCGGTCACCCTCGCTTCGCAACGCGCCGCGATCATGAGCGAAGCCGCCGCACATGGCGGCGAACAGGGGATGGCGGCGGTGTCCGGCATTGCCTCCCCGCTTGCGTACGAGCTCGTCGCGCAAGCCGGCTGCGAAGCGGCCATCGATACGCCGGGCGCCCTGGTAGCCGGCGGCCTGCGCGCCCGGCTGGACAAGCTGGCCTTACTGGCGCCGCAAGCCGGCGCCGGCTACAAGCCCTTGCCGATCACGGTTGCTTCGCACACCAGCCTGCTGGCGTCGGCGGTCGATCCGCTGCGCAAGCTGCTGCAGGCACATGCCGCGTCGCCGACCCTGCCCCTGCTGGCGGGTGTCAGCGCCACGACCTTGCATGACGGAGCCGAGGCGGCCGAGCTGCTGGCCCGGCAGACGGCGAATACGATCCGCTGGACCGAGTGCCTGGATGCGATTGCCGAGGCACGGATCGACGTGGCCCTGGAACTGGGGCCCGGCAATGCGCTGGCGCGCATGCTGCGCGAGCGGCATCCGCAGATCGCCTGCCGCTCGGTGGCGGATTTCCGCAGCGTGAAGGGCATCGTTTCCTGGGTCGAGGCGCAAGCCTGAGCTATTTCGGATTGAACGCCATGCACCATCCGTCCGCGCTGACCGGACCGGCCACCACGTTGCAGGTGCCGAGCGCCTGCCCCTGTGGCGGGGGATTGAAGGCCGTGCACATCGCGCAGCGTTTTCCCTCGTTCGGATGATCCTGGTAGTGGAAGTCCTCTTTCGACGCCGTTCCTGCCTGCGCTGCGCCGCGGCTTCCCAGCACCATGACGGCCACCGGAAAGCACAGCGCCTGTTTCAACAAGCGGCGGCGCGCCCGTTGGTGCCGGTCCATGTCGTCTCGCTGCATGTCGTCCTCCGTTCAAAACATCAGCCACGCCAGCAGGTACAAGGTGTTGTTGTCCTTCGCGTTGCGGCCGAAACCGTCGTAGTTGCGCCCGGCGCCATTGAACTTGCTGTAGCCGGTGTACTGCAGCATCAGCCGTATGTCCCGGCGCGGCAGATAATTCAATTCGACGATATAGCCTGCGCTGTCCGGGCTGCCGCCGGTGCTGCCGGTGACTGCCTCGCCCGTGCTGTACAAGCCGCTGTCGGGAGTGCCGTGGATCGAGAAGTAGCCGAGGTTGATGCCATATTTCTTCTCGTAGTAATAGGTCAGCTTGGCCTTGAACGAATCCAGCTTGTCGGTGGGATTCGCCTGCGCCCCCGGGTTCCAGGTCTGGTGCTCCCGGACGTAGTTCATCTGCCCGCTGATCCGGTGGCGGTCGGTGATGTACTGGTACTGGGCGTCGATGCCGATGTCGCGGAAGCGGTCGGTCGGGCCGGACTGCAGCTGGTTGTCCGGATAGCGGTCGACCACGAGCCCGTAGGTGCCGACCATGGCCGACTGGCGCCCGCTGTCCCAGTCATGCTGGAGCGCGAATCGCCAGTAGGGGTTGTAGCCCTTGAGCGCGGCGGCATCGCTGCGGTCGATGCCGAGCCGCAGCGGCGAGAACAAGCGGTTGCTGGTACGGTACAGCGAGAACTCGCCGTACGCGGTGTTGCGCCACAGGCCATATGCGCCGAAGCCCGCCACCTGCTGCCCCAGGCCTTCGATGGCCGGCGCCGCGGCCGGCGTGACGGCCACCGGCGACGAAGAATAGGGAAAGCCCCAGGTCGCGCCGGTGTTGAACACGTCCTGCATCATCGGGTTGTTATGCAGCGTGAAGCCGTACAGCAGGTCGCCGGCCGCGAACTTGTAGTGGTTCGCATAGCGCAGGTCGACGTTGTCGATACTGGTGCGGTGCTCGGCACCGTCGTAGGTGAATTGCGAGAATATCCCGCTGTGGTCGCTCAGCTTCCCCGAATAAAACAGGCTCGCCTGCTGCAGGATCGTCTCGCGGTCCTTGGGGAAGCTGTCGGTCAGGCTCGGATCGACGCTGCGTGTCGAAGAGCGCGACACCTGGAGCATGCCGGCGACCGGCAGGTCCATGCGCTTGCCGAAGGTATAGCCGTTCAGCTTGAACTGGCGTCCGGTCGGCGTGAGTTCCGGCCAGCTGACGTGGCAGGTCATGCAATCGAGCCCGGTCTGGCGGGCGAAGCTCGGTACCGCCTGCGCCGGTATCGTGAACCAGGAGAGCGCGATGCCGGCCAGCAGCGCGCGCCACGGAATCTTGTGAACGAAGGCGGTCATGATGGTTTCCTCGCAGGGATTAGCTGAGGACAGCACCACGGTGAATACGGGCCCGGGCGGACAAGGTTCATTGCCGCCATGATGAAAAAAGCCCCGGCACCGGCAGTGCACGGGACTTTCACCTTGTTACACGGTTCAGGGCGGTCAGTGCTCGCGCACCGCCGCGCATTCAGGTTTTCGGGGCGGGTGCGCGCACCACCTGCTGCTCGATGGTCCCGAACGGCAGCGTCCCCTCGGGCGTGCGGGCGCGCATGCGCACCCGGTCGCCGAAGCGCATGAAGGACGTGCGCGCTTCGCCGTGGTCGATGATCTCGATCACGCGCCGCTCCGCGATGCAGGCCGAGCCGGCCTCGCGCGCCGCATTCGATACCGTACCCGAACCGACGATGGCGCCGGCGCCGAGCCGGCGCGTGCGCGCGGCATGGGCCACCAGTTCGCCGAAGTGGAAATTCATCTCGCGGCCATTCGGATGGCCAAAGGCTTCGCCGTTCCACTCGACCTCGAGATCCAGGTGCACGCGGCCATCGAGCCAGGCGTCTCCCAGCTCGTCGGGGGTGATGGCCACCGGCGCGAAACTGGTCGAGGGTTTGGCTTGCAGGAAGCCGAAGCCGCTCTTCATTTCACGCGGCCCGAGCGCGCGCAGGCTCCAGTCGTTCAGCTGGACCAGCAGGCGCACCGCGCCCAGCGCCTGCGCCGGGGTTGCGCCCATCGGCACTGGGCCCACAATCACGCCGAACTCGCCCTCGAAGTCGATCCCGAGCGCCTCGCCCGGCAAGGGCACCGGATCGTTCGGCCCGAGGAAGTCGTCCGAGGCGCCCTGGTACATGACGGGAATCGTGTCGAAGTCGGGAATCGGCGGGGTGTTGAAGGCGCGCTCCATCAGCCGGCCGTGGTTCAGGAACGCCGAGGCGTCGCACCATTGGAAGCAGCGCGGCAGGGGCGCCATGCAGCGCGCCGGCTCGAACACCACGGCGCGCGGCGCACCGCCCGCATTCAACAGGTTCGCAACCTGCTGCAGCTGCGGCGCCACCGTTTCCCAATCCTGCATCGCCTGCAGCAGGTTGGGCGCCAGCGCCGACACGTCGACCGCCCGCGACAGGTCGGACGACACGACCATCAGGCAGCCGTCGGGCTGGCCGTTGCGGTAGGTGGCCAGTTTCATCGCTGGCCTCCGCTGCGCGGCAGCGCCAGCAGCGCGTCGTCGACGATCGCCACGGCGCGCGTCCAGCCGGCCGAACCGCGCCGGACCTTGTGCGGGAAGCAGCTGATGTAGAAGCCGTGGGCCGGCAGCGCCTCGAGGTTGTGCAGCTTCTCGAGGTGGCAGTAGCCGATGTCGCGCCCTGCCTTGTGGCCTTCCCAGATCAGGGAGGTATCACCGGTCTCGGCGATCTTCTTCGCGGTGTACGAGAACGGCGCATCCCAGCTCCAGGCATCGGTGCCGGTGAGGCGCACGCCGCGTTCGAGCAGATACATGGTCGCCTCGTAGCCCATGCCGCAGCCTGCCGACACGAAATCGTTGTGGCCGTAACGGCTGCCGGCCCGCGTGTTGACCACCACGATCTCGAGCGGCTGCAGTTCGTGGCCGATGCGCTTCAGTTCCGCTTCCACGTCCGCCGCCGTGGCGACGTAGCCGTCCGGGAAATGGCGGAAGTCCAGCTTGACGCCGGGCTGGAAGCACCATTCGAGCGGCACCTCGTCGATGGTGATCGACGGCTTCTTCTCGCCGTTCTTCGCATCCATCGTCGAATGGAAGTGGTAAGGCGCGTCGAGGTGGGTCCCGCTGTGGGTGGTCATGGTCACCCACTCGGCGGCGGCGGCTTCGCCATCCGGGTAGTCGGCAGGCGTGGTGCCCGGGATCATGGCCATGAATTCGTGCAGCGTGTCCGTATGCTTCTGGTAGGTGATCTTCGGCGCCAGCGGCGGCGGATCGGACAGCACTTCGTTTTCCAGGTAGATCGACAGGTCGATGAATTGGCGGGTCATATTGTCTCCTCAGATCGGCGCCGCGAGCGCCGTCAGGGTTTCGCGCATGATGCGGGCATGTTCTTCCTTGTCGCCGCCGGCGATCTCGATCTCGCCCAGGCGGCCGGAGTTCTGCACCACCAGGCGGCAGCGGCTCCAGCGCCGCGCCAGGTAGCGGTCCAGCGCCTGGTCGATGCTGCCGGCCCGGCCCAGCTCTTCGGCCAGCACCAGCGCATCCTCGATGCCGATGCAGGCGCCGGAAGCCATGTGCGGCGTCGTGGCATGCACGGTATCGCCGATCAGCACCACCCTGCCCTTGTACCAGGGACTGGGCATCAGCAGGCTTTCGAGCGGGCGGTAGATGATCTGCGAATGCTCGTCCAGCCGCTCGCGTACGCGCTGCAACAGCGGCGCCGGGAACGGCGCCAGCAGGGCTTTCAGGCGCGTCAGGAATTCGGCCGGATCGATGAAGTCGTTGGCGGCGCGGTCTTCCGTCACGAACAGGTACATCTCGTCGCGCGATACCGGATTCAGGCCCGGCTTGATCTTCGGCCCCATCCACATCATGGTGCCATTGACCTCCGGGTCGCGCGGCAGCACGGCGCGCCACACGCCCTGGCCGCTGTACTGCGGCTTCGGCGCGTCCGGGAACACGGCTTCGCGCACCTTCGAATACAGGCCGTCGGCGCCGATCACCAGGTCGTAGCGGCCGCTGCTGCCGTCCGAGAACGCGACGTCGACGCCACCGGCGTCCTGCACGATCGAGGTGAAGGTGCAGCCCAGGCGCACCTTGGCGCCCGCCTTGCGCGTGGCCTCGGCCAGGATGCGCGCGAGCACCGGACGCATGATGGCGCCGTTGCCCGGCACTTCCGGCCCGGCCAGGCGCGGGGTCGGCAGTTCGGCGACCTTTTGACCGGTCGGGATATGCAGCTCGACGCCGTCGGATGCGTCGCCCTCGGCCAGGAACGCATCGATCACGCCAAGCTGGACCAGCGCGCGCATGGTGGCGCCGCCCAGGCTGATGCCGGCGCCGTACGAGCGCCAGCCCGGATCGATCTCGACCAGGTCGACGGCGATGTCGCGCTTGCGCAATTCGATGGCGGCGGCCATTCCGGAAAACCCGCCGCCGATGATGAGTACCTTGTTCACTACTCCTGCCATGATGTCTCCTCTTCGCCTTGTGGACGAATGTAAATATGTCCTTCGTGTGACACCGTGAGCGCCACGCGCTGCAGCGACTGGCCCAGGCAGGGCCCGAGGACGCAGGAGCCGCTCTCGATGTCGAACTGCGCCCCATGCGCGGCGCACACGATACGGTTCCGATCGTAATTCAGATACGCGTCCTTGCGCCAGGCCATCGGCGTGCCGCCGTGGTGAGGGCACGCATCGCGCCAGCCATAGACCTTGCCGCCATGGCGCACCAGCAGGACCGTATCGTGACCCTCGTTCCAGGGATCGAAGCCACGCGATTCGCGTTCCGCCAGTTCGTCGTCGCGGCACAGGAATACCGGCGCGGCCCTCGTGCTCATGCTTAATGTCTCTCGGCGGCGCCTGCCGCGCCTGGCGGCGGACCGCCCGGCGCCCACTTGTCGCGCTGCTGGAACAGGAACAGCTGGGACGCATCGGCGCTCATCGGCACCGCGCGCGCCTGCCAGCTCTGGTCGTGCAGGTCCATGTCGGCGTCGTACTCGACGTGGCAGCCGAGCGGGCTATTGAAGTACCAGAACCAGTTCGAGCCCATCTTGTGGCGCCCCGGCCCCCAGAACGACTGGTAGCCCTTGTTCACGAAGCGGGTGCCGGCCTGCAGGACCTCGGTCGGTCCGCCCATGTGGAAGGTGAAGTGTTCGCAGCCCTTCATGAAGGGCGGGGTCTGGATCATGAACAGCGTGTGGTGGTCGTCGGTCCCGGCCGGTTTCAGGAAGGGTCCGGCGCCCAGCAGGCGGTCGGTGCAGGCGAAGCCGAGCCGCTCGACATAGAAGGCTTCGGCCTTTGCCGCGTCGGGCACGAAGTACACCACGTGCGACAGCGTGCGCGGCAGCGCCGCGGCGTTTTCGTCGACGCCGACCACGTTCGCCGGACGCCCGGCCGGTGCATACGGCGCATTGATGGCTTCCGCCGGCAGCGCAAGCGCACGGCGTACCGTCACCTGGAAGCCGAGCACGAAGCCCATGTCGTCGACGGCCTCAATGCTGCCGTCGGGCAGGCGCTTGACCTCGCGGTCGCGGCCCAGCTCCGCGGCGATGGCGGCGAGCGTCTGCTCGTCGGCCACGCCATAGATGGTCTTGCGCAGCATGCTTGCCGTGCCGATCGACGCCGGCAGCGTTGGGTCGTCCATGCGGGCCAGCACGATGGCGGTGCCGTCCAGCGCTTCGAAGCGTCCGCCGGCCGGGCCGGCATCGACCGGCTTGAGGCCGTAGTCGCTCAGGTACTGGCTGCAGGCGGCGACGTCGTCGACGCCGAAGACCAGTGCGTCGGGTCCGATGATATTCATGTGTCTCTCTCTAATATGGGTCGTCGGTTCAGAGGGCGGTGCGGCCGCCGAGGGTTTCGGCCACCCAGTCGGCGATGAAGGCGCCGGCATTGGCCGAATTGTCGAAGCTCGAGTGCTGCACGCCGCCCTCGCGTTCGGTGAAGATCTTCAGCTCGCGCTTCGGGCTGTTGACCAGCTGTTCGTAGGTGCGCTCCGCCCAGTGCAGCGGGATCTGCGAATCCTTTTGTCCGTGCGTGACCAGGAACGGCACCTTGATGCGGTCCAGTACGCCGTCCAGGTGGACGTTTTCCGCAATCGCCATGAACTCGTCCTGGTCTTTCGCACCCCACACCCAGCGCACGTGCTCCCAGTAGTGCGGGACCGGGAAGCTGCCTTCCTTTTGCAGGCACTTCTTCTGCACGTCGCGCCAGTCATGGTTGGCGCCCCACACCACACCCATCGCGAAGCGCGGCTCGAAGGCCACCGCGCGCGGGCAGTAGTAGCCGCCCAGGGACACGCCTTCCAGGCCGATGCGCTTCGCATCGACGTCGGCGCGGGTCTCGAGCCAGTCGACCACCTTGCTGGCCCAGCGCTCGCTGTCATACACCGCATGCATGCCGTGCAGGCGCAGCGCTTCGCCGGTGCCGGGCTGGTCGATCACGAGCGAGGACACGCCGCGCTTCGCGAGCCAGGCCGGCAGGCCGACGCGGTATTTCATTTCCTTGGTCGAGTCGAGGCCATTCACCTGCACCAGGATCGGCGCCCGCCCCTGGACGCCTTCGGCACGCACGTAGAGGCCCGAGATATGCGCATCGCCATACGGGATCTCGACCCGTTCGCAGTTCTCGCCGGACAGCTTCACGCCGCGCGCGAACACGTCGAGAAATCGGCTGTAAAGTGCCAGGCGGCCGGGCGCACCGTGGGCCTGCAGCCGCTCGGCGGTCAGCAGGTAGGTCGCGGCGCGGTTGTACTTGTCGCCGGCCGAGATCAGGCGGCCGCGCGCCTCGTCTTCCTCGGCCAGGGCGCACAGCTTGTCGGCCATGGCGGCCCAGGTTTCGCGGAAGGCCTTGGTGCCGGCGGCGTCGGGCTGCTTCGCCGCTTCCTGCAGCGGGGCGCACATGGCTTCGATCTCGCCGATGCGTGCGCCCATCTCGATGGCCAGGTCGACCGAGAGATTCCAGACGTAATTGGTGGGGAAATACTTGAACATGGTGTTTGCTTCTCAGGTGTGGCGATGGGCTACTGTAAGGATTAGCGGATGGATGAGTAAAATGGATTTTTCCCATACGAGCTATCCATGCCGTGAATACGATTTCGCGGGCGGATCGCGAAAAAAAAGACGGCCGCGGATGGCCGCGCCCGTCGAAGAGGAGACATTCGGTGCTAGGGAAAGCGCTTATGCGGGCAGCGGCGTCCAGCCGCCGCCGGCGCAGCCCGAGGCCTGGACGGCTTCGATGAATTCGACGGCGCGCAAGCCGTCGCTGATGGTCGGGAATTCGGCATCCTGCGGCGCCGGCAGGCCATCGCGCGCGGCCAGCAGGTGGGCCGCCACCTCGCCATACAATGAAGCGAAGGCTTCCAGGTAGCCCTCCGGATGGCCGCCCGGGATCCGGCTGACGCGCGCCGCCGCCGCGTTGGCGGCCGGGGTGCCGCGCTTGACGATGCGGGTCGGCTCGCCCAGCGGGGTCCACAGCAGCTCGTCCGGCCGCTCCTGGGCCCACTGGATGCCGGCGCGGCTGCCGTACACGCCGATCCGCAGGTCGTTGCCGTGGCCGGTCGCCACCTGGCTCGCCCATAACATGCCGCGCGCCCCGCCCTGGTAGCGCAACAGCACCTGCACGTCGTCATCGACCGCGCGTCCCGGCACGAAGCTGTTCAGCTGGGCAGCCAGGGCTTCCAGCGGCCGGCCGACGATGGTGTCGGCCAGCTGCCAGGCATGGGTGCCGATGTCGCCGATCGCACCGCCGCCCGCGCGCGCCGGGTCGGTGCGCCAGGCGGCCTGCTTCTGGCCATCGTGCTCGATCGGCTCGGCCAGCCAATCCTGGGCGTACTGCACATTCACCACGCGAATCTCGCCGAGCAGCCCGTCGCGCACCATCTGGCGCGCATGGCGGACCATCGGATAGGCGGAATAGTTGTGGGTGACTGCAAAGACCAGGCCGCGCTCCTGCGCCAGGTCGCGCAGCATGCGCGCATCGAGGCTGTTGGTGGTCACCGGCTTGTCGCAGATGACGTGGATGCCGGCTTCCAGGAAGGCGCGCGCCACCGGCGCATGCAGGTGGTTCGGGGTGACGATGCTGACCGCCTCGATGCCGTCCGGCCGCGCGGCCTCGCACCGGGCCATCTCGGCATAGTCGGCGTAGATGCGCTCCGGGTCCAGTCCCAGGGCCAGGCCCGAGCGGCGCGCCGCGTCGGCCCGCGACGACAGCGCGCCGGCCACCAGTTGGTAGCGGTCGTCCAGGCGGGCCGCGATGCGGTGCACGGCGCCGATGAAGGCGCCCTCGCCGCCGCCGACCATGCCGAGCCGGATCCGGCCCGGGAAGGCGGGATCGTTCATTTGCGCGCTCATAGATTGCCGGCCTTGAGCTGGGCCACGGCGTAGTCGACCGCGCGCACGGTCAGCGCCATGAAGGTCAACGAGGGATTCACGTTGCTGCTCGATGCCATCGCCGCGCCGTCGGTGACGAACAGGTTGGGCACGCCATGCACCTGGTTGTGGGCGTTCAGCACCGAGTCCATCGGGTCCTTGCCCATGCGCGCGCCGCCCTGCACATGCACGGTGACGCCCGGCGTTGCGCCGACGCGCATCGACATCACGCCCTGGGCGCCGCCCGCCTCCAGCATCTTTTTCGCTTCCTGCATCGCGTCACGCGCCATCTTCTCCTCGTTCTCGCCGCGCGCCACGTCGAAGCGCAACAGCGGCAGTCCGAAGCGGTCGCGCGCCTGCGGGTCGAGCGTGATGCGGTTCTCGCGCCGCGGCAGCGTTTCGATGAAGCCGCCAAGGAACACGACCCATGGGCCCGGATTGGCGAGGCGCTTCTTGTAGTCGGCGCCGAAATCGTCGCCGTCGCCGGCCATGTCGGCCCAGCCCATCCGCATCGAGCCGCCCTGCATGATGTAGCCGCGGTCGAAGTCGATGCCCTCGTCGCGCACGCCCTTCAGGTTGCGGAAGCGCGGCATGTAGATGCCGTTGGCGCGCCGCCCATAGTAATAGCGGTCCATCATCCCGGGAATGACGCCGAATGCGGCGGCATTGTCGTGGTCGCAGATGTAGCGGCCCAGTACGTCGCCCTTGTTGCCCAGGCCGTTCGGGTTCCGCGCATCGGTCGACTGCAGCAGGATCTGCACGCTGGCCTCGGTGCCTGCGTTCAGGAACACGATGCGCGAGGTGTAGACCTTGCGCTTGCCGGTCAGGGCGTCGATCACCTCGACCCCGCTGGCCTTGCCGGTCTTCGGGTCGGTGACGATGCGGTGGACCACGCTGTTGGTCTTCACGGTCAGCAGGCCGGTCTTCTGCGCGTCGGGCAGGGTCGCCGACAGCGAGGAGAAATAGGCGCCGAACGAGCAGCCGCGCGAGCAGATGTTGCGGTAATTGCAGGGCCCGCGGCCGTTGTGCTCCTGCGTCAGGTTGACGGTGCGGCCGATGGTCAGGTAGCGCTCCGGCCACTTGGCGCGGATGGCTTCGCGCAGGTGCTTCTCGGGCGCCGTCATCTCCATCGGCGGCAGCAGCTCCATGTCCGGGAAGTGCGCCAGGCCGAGGTTTTCGCCCGAGGCGCCGATGTATTTCTCGACCTTGCTGTACCAGGGAGCGATGTCCTTGTAGCGGATCGGCCAGTCGCTGCCATGGCCGTCGCGCTTGTTGGCCTCGAAGTCGAGGTCCGACCAGCGGTACACCTGGCGCCCCCACAGCGTCGACCGGCCGCCCAGGATGCTGGACCGGATCCAGGCATAGGGCTTGGCCTGCACGTAGGGATGTTCGCTGTCCTTGACCCAGTAGTCCTTGTTGGCCCAGTTGAACTGGCCGAAGGGCTGGTTGGACTGGATCGGGTAGTCGCGCGCGATCGCGTCGCGGTCGAGCGCGCCGCGCCCGGGCGCGTCCCACGGGGTCACGAACTCGGTCTTGTAGTCCTTCTGGTGTTCCAGCGGACGGCCGCGCTCGAGCACCAGCACCTTCATGCCGTGCTGCGTCAGCTCCTTCGCCGCCATGCCGCCCGTGATGCCGGAGCCGATCACGATCGCATCGAATTCGTAGCTCATATCTGAATCTGCCTGTTCCAGGTTTTGGTGTCGACGTCGCCGTCCCAGCGGCCCGGCACCGGCACGTAGGCCAGTTCGCCGTTCACGCCGGCCTCCGAGGTGAAGTAGCCGAGCGTGACCAGGTCGCGCATCTTGAAGAAGAAGGGCGCGGCCGGATCGGCGAGGCGGCCGTCGAGGCCGTGCGACTGCGACCGGTAGCTGCCCGCCTCCTTGCGCGCGGGCGCCAGCAGCGCCGCCTGCTCGGCAGGGGTGCAGGCCGCGAAGCCGCGTCCATGCCCGGCCTGCGCCGCGCTGTCCAGTTGCGCGAGGCCCTCGAGCACAAGCTTGCGCTCGGCCGGCACCATCCAGTGCGCGTACATGTCGGCCACGAAGGCCGGCACCCCGGCTTCGATCGCGCCCGGCGTGTCGGTCTTCGGGATGATCAGTTCGCACAGTGCGGCCAGGCTTGCCTTGTGCGCCGCCGGGAACGGCTCCGGCTTGCCGTCATCAATCGGACGGCTGCCTGCCGACTTGGCCAGCTGCATCGCCAGCGTTTCGCCGCTCCAGTAAGCGGCGCCGGCCGCCAGGGCGATCCGCTTGAGCAGGGTTCTTCGGTCCATGTGTCTCCTCGTTTTATTCTATTGACTGATGCCGAGCATCTTGCGGATCTGCTGCGGATCCGTCGCGCCGCCGGCGAAATCGTCGAAGGCCTTCTCGGTCACCCGGATGATGTGGTCGCGGATGAAGGAGGCGCCTTCGAGCGCGCCCTGTTCCGGGTGCTTCAGGCAGCATTCCCATTCCAGCACCGCCCAGCCCTTGAAGCCGTACTGGGCGAACTTGGAAAAGATGGCCTTGAAGTCGATCTGGCCGTCGCCCAGCGAGCGGAAGCGTCCCGCACGGTCGATCCAGGGCTGGTAGCCCGAATACACGCCTTGCCTGCCGCTGGGGCGGAATTCCGCGTCCTTCACGTGCATCACCTTGATGCGCTCGTGATACAGGTCGATGAACTCCAGGTAGTCGAGCTGCTGCAGCAGGAAGTGCGAGGGGTCGTAGGCGATGTTCAGGCGCGGATGGTGATCGACGCGCTCGAGCAGCATCTCGAAGGTGGCGCCGTCGAACAGGTCCTCGCCCGGATGCAGTTCGAAGGCGATGTCCACCCCCTGCTCGTCGTAGGCGTCCAGGATCGGGCGCCAGCGCCGCGCCAGCTCGTCGAAGGCGGTCTCGATCAGGCCGGCCGGGCGCTGCGGCCACGGATACAGGAAGGGCCATGCCAGGGCGCCGGGAAAGCTGATGCTCGCATCCAGGCCCAGGTTGCGCGAGGCCCTGGCCGCCAGCAGCACCTGCTCGACCGCCCACTGCTGGCGCGCGGCCGGCTTGCCGCGCAGCGCCGCCGGTGCGAACACGTCGAAGGCCTCGTCGTAGACCGGGTGCACGGCCACCAGCTGGCCCTGCAGGTGGGTGCTGAGCTCCGTGATCTCGACGCCGTTGGCAGCCGCGATACCCTTGATCTCGTCGCAGTAGTCGCGGCTTTCGGCGGCGCGCGCCAGGTCGAACAGGCGCGTGTCGTTGGACGGCAGCTGCACGCCGCGGTAGCCGAGCGAGGCGGCCCACTTCGTGATCGCATCCCAGGAATTGAACGGCGCCTCGTCGCCGGCAAACTGCGCCAGGAAGATCGCCGGTCCCTTGATAGTGGTGGTCATGGCCTCTCGCTCACCTCAGGCGCCGATGGTCTCGGTGCGCGTGCAGTTCGTGACCGGGCTCCACGGCAGGTAGGAGATGCGCAGCTGGACACCGACCGCGACTTCATGTTTGCCCGCCGCCAGGCCCTGCGCCTGCAGCACCGACACCTCGGCCACTTCGCCGAATTCCCAGCGCTCGGCGGTGTTCTCTTCCAGCTGGTCCAGGGTCCAGGATTTGCCGCGCACCGAAAAGCGCACCTGCTCGCGCGGCACCGCCACGCCGTCGACCTTGACCGCGATGTCCTCGACCACCGACAGCGGCTGGCCGCGGTAGTAAGGCAGGCGCACGCCGAGGGCAAAGCCCTTGCCGTCCGCCAGGTTGCGCAGGCTGTCCGGATAAATGATGTGTTTGTCGTACATGGCGCGGCTCCTTTATGCTTCGCCCAACAGGCGTTTGAACATCTCTTGCTGGCGACGCACCTGCTCGCGGCCGTCGACCTCGAACGCGTCCTCGATATGGCGCTGCCCTTCGTATTCGCTGGACAGGTGGCCGGTGTAGCCGCCCTCGATCAGGACCGGGATGATCTCGTCGTAGGGAATCGACGGTTCCTTGCCGGTGTCGTCGATCTCGTAGAACTTGGCGTGGATGTGGAAGATCCAGGGCATGAACTCGAGCATGCGGCGCGGATTGCTCCAGATGTTGTGGCGCAGGGTCTCGGCCATTCCCAGGTCGACCTGGTTGGCGCCCATCTTGCGGATGTCCATGAGCACGTAGTCGGGCAGCACGCGCGCCTTGTGCGCTTCGAGGATGAACTCGACGATCTTCGGCGTCGCGCCCATGCGCAGGAAGCGGTCGCGGAAGACCGGCGGGTAGTCCTTGATGTACATGCCCATGTCCGGGACGTAGCCGACGTGGTCGGAACCGGTGGCGCGGGTCAGTTCGGTATAGCGCAGGATCCACGGGTGGTCGAAGTGGAAGGGCGAATGCACCTCGATGCCCATGCGGATGTCCAGCTCCTCCGCCAGCGGCACGCAGGCCACCACCACCTCGGGCGGCGTGTTGACGATGATGCGCATGGTCTTGCAGCCCAGGCGGTGGGCAAAGCGCAGGTCGCGCTGCATCGACGCGACCATCTCGTCGAAGTTCAGCTTGCGGTGCTTGTACAGCTTGGTGTCGAGGAACATGTCGTGGCATTGCGCGTAGGCGCCATGCTTCTCGAGGGAGGCGAAGAAGCCGTCGATTTCCGCCTGCGGCACGTCCGGGAAGTGCGTGAAGGACTGCTCGCTGACGACCTCGATGCCGCGCGCGCCGAGGCCGGCCGCGTGGGCGATGCAATCGTCGAGGCTCATCTTGCGCAGGAAGGTCTCGTACTGGTACGAGTACAGCGACACGCCGCGCTTGATGCTGTGTGTTGGGTTCATGCTGGACCTTGTTGTGGTGGGAACGATCAATGGAAATCAGATGCGTGCGGAGACCGCCGGGGCGCCGGCGCGGCTGCGCACCAGCACGGTGACGGCGGCGCCGATGCCGGCGACGACGCCGAACACGACGAAAGCGGGCTGCAGGCCGCCGAACAGGCTGCGGACCATGTTGACGACGGCCGGCGACAGGAACTGGGCGGCGAAGAAGGCGCTCGCCCACCAGCCCATGCCGCGGCCGCGGTGCTCGAACGAGAACCGGCTCTGGGCGAAGGCGATCAGGGCCGGCACGATGATGCCGTTGGCCAGCTGCTGCACGAAGGCGAAGGCCAGCGCCACCTTGTAGTCGGGCGCCAGGCCGATCCCGGCCAGGCCGATGCAGTAGCCGGCGAAGACCAGGGCGATCTGGCTGCGCACGCCGAAGCGGGTGGTCAGCTTGAACAGGACCGCGCCGATCGGCACCCCGAGGCTCGGGATCGCCATCGCCAGGCCGATCGATTGCGGATCGGCCACGCCCAGTTCCTTCAGCAGCACCGAGAAATGGATCACCTGGACATAGTAGATCGTCGACAGCAGGACGGTCACGCCGCACACGCCCAGCGCGACCATGTAGGGAAAGGGCGAGCTTGCCGGCGCCGCCGCCTCCTGCTGCGCACGGCCGCGCGGCTGCGGCTCGAACAGGAAGAAGACACTGGCCAGCAGGATCGGGAAGGCGACGCCGTAGACCGCGAACGGCCATTGCCAGCCCCTGGCGGCCAGGAAGCCCGAGCAGGCGATGGTGACGGAACCGAGGACGGAGCCCGTCACACCCTGGATCATCAGCCAGCGGTGGCAAGCCTTTTCCTCGAAATAGTCGGCCAGCAGCGTGTTGACGATGGTGAGCACGGCCGCCTCGCCCAGGCCGATCACGACCCGCCCGGCGACCACTGCCCAGAAGTTATCGATGAAGAAGGGGATGAAGCCGCCGATCCCGTACACGGCCATCGCCCACAGCATCAGCTTGCGCCGGCCGAAACGGTCGACGACGACGCCGGCGGCCGGCGCGAACAGGGCGATGCAGGCGCTGGGCGCCGTGATCAGGAGCGGCACCATCAGCTGCGGATTGCCGACATCGTGGAAGTGGGCCAGCAGGGTCGGCAGCGTCGGCGACAGCGCGATGATCGCCATCACCGGCAGGAAACCGGCCATGACCAGGATCCAGCCCTGGCGCCAGTCGGCCTGGCGTGCGGTGTAATGCATATGTGTCTCCTTGATTCTTCCGTGCGGCGTGGGCGCCGCTTCGTTTTCATTTGGGAAAAAATCTGACCGGCTCATGATAGGGGTTTTCCCGGCCTTTTCCCCGCCGCCCATCCTTTCTTTTTATGAATAGCAAGTATCCAAAACTTGAATAGATGACTTGCCGCTATGGCAGCGGGTTTTTCGCTATAGTAGGAAAACGTTTTCCCAAAAGATCCATCCTTACGAAAACCACCCATGTCCGAGAAATCTTCCCTGCCCTCGCCCGCCCTTCCCGGCAGAGCGATTTCCATCAGCGCGGTCGCCGAGCAGGCCGGCGTATCGATCGCCACGGTGTCGCGCGTGATCAATGCGAGCAAGCCGGTCAGCGCCGATACGCGCGGACGGGTCGAGGCGGCGGTGGCGGCGCTCGGCTACCGCACCAATCCCTTCGCGCGCAGCCTGATGCGCGGCGAAAGCCGGCTGCTGCTGGTGCTGGTGCCGGATTTCGCCAATCCGTTTTACTCGGAGACGGTGAAAGGGATCGAATCGGTGGTGCGCCGGCATGGCTACAGCATCGTGCTGGGCGGCGCCCCGGATGCGCGCGGAGCGGAGCAGGCTTCGCTGGACACCGTGTACAACCGCCTGGTCGACGGCGTCATCAGCCTGGCCAACTTCCAGGACCTGCAGCCGCTCATCGAGGAGCTGCCGAACCTGCCCTGGGTGGCCTGCTCGGAATTCATCGAAGACAGCGGTCTCCCGCATGCCAGCATCGACCACGGCCAGGCCGCGCTCGACGCCGTGCAATACCTGATCAACCGCGGCCATCGCCGCATCGCCCTGCTGGGCGCGGACGAGACTTACCTGTGGGCGCGCCAGCGCCATGCCGGCTACGAAGCCGCCCTCAAGCGCGCCGGCCTCCAGCTCGATCCGCAGCTGGTGCGCATCGCGCGCGGCACCGACTACAGTTTCGGGATGGAGGCGGCCGGCGCCCTGCTGGCCCTGGAAGCGCCGCCCAGCGCCGTGTTTGCGGTCTCGGACACGCTGGCGATCGGCGCGATCAAGGCCTTTCGCCGCGCCGGGCGCCGGGTGCCGGAAGATATCGCGGTGGTCGGCTTCGACAACATTCCCCTGTCCCAGATGTTCGAGCCGGCCCTGACCACGATCGCGCAGCCGATGTTCGAGCTGGGCGCCGCTGCCGCCAAGATGCTGCTGGAACGCCTGGCCGGCGGCCACCCGGAATCGCGTACGCTCCAGCATGCGCTGGTGGTGCGCGAGTCGGCCTGATACGAAAGGAAGCGATGCGATTCAATAAACTGGACCTGAACCTGCTGGTCGTCCTGAATGCCCTGCTCACCGAACGCAGCATCAGCCGCGCCGCCGAAAAGATCCACCTGAGCCAGCCCGCCACCAGCAATGCGCTGTCGCGCCTGCGCGATTACTTCGAAGACGAGCTGCTGGTCAGTTCCGGCCGCCAGCTGCTGCTCACCCCGCGCGCCGAAGCGCTGATCGAACCGGTGCGCGAAGTGCTGATGCGGATCGACTCGACCATCGCCGCCCAGCCGGAATTCGATCCCGGCAGCGAGAGCCGCGACTTCACCCTGCTGGCATCGGACTTCACCATGACCGTGCTGATTCCGCAGCTGCTGGAGTCGCTGTTCAAGGAAGCGCCGGGCATCCGCATCCACATCCGCGGCCAGAGCGACCGGCCGGACGAAGTGCTGGAACAGGGCAAGGCCGACTTCCTCATCATTCCCTCGCAATTCCTGTCGAAGAGCCATCCTTCGGTCGCCCTGTTCGAGGAAGAGTACGTGTGCGTCACCTGGGCCGGCAATACCCGCGTGCAGGAGCGCCTGACCCTGAACGATTACCTGAGCTGCGGCCACGTGACCGCGAATTTCTCCGGCGAGCGCCAGGGAACCACCTTCGACGGCTGGTTCATGGACAGTTTCGAGGTGAGCCGGCGCGTGGAAGTGACGGCGCCCTCGATGGCCGCCCTGCCCGCGATGGTGATCGGCACCGACCGCATCGCCACCGTGCACCGCCGGATCGCCGAAAGCGCCCAGGCCTACCTGCCGGTGCGGCTGTGGGAGCCGCCGCTGAAGATCCCGCGGCTGGTGCAGTCGCTGCAGTGGCACAAATACAAGAGCAACGACGCCGCCACCCTCTGGTTGCGCCAGCGGCTGATCGAGGTCGCGTCGCGCATCTAGCCCTTCGGGAGAAACCATGCACTACCCGCTTTTCCGGCCGCTCGCGGCCGGCGCCGCCGCGTGCGCCCTGCTCGCGGGCTGCGCCATGCGCGCGCCGGCGCCGGCCCAGCCGCAACTGTCTACCCGCACGGTGCCGCTGATCGAGGTGGACGGCCTGCGCTTCCGCGACCTGAACCGCAACGGCAAGCTCGACGCCTACGAAGACTGGCGCCTGCCGGCCCGGGTGCGGGCCGCCAGCCTGGTCGCCGCGATGCGCCTGGAGGAAAAGGCCGGCCTCATGATGCACGGGAACCTGGCCATGCGCGCGGACGGCAGCCAGCCCGACCTGGCCGCGATGCGCCCGCTGCTGCTGGAGCGGCATGTCAGCACCTTCGTCAGCCGCCAGCAGGGCGACGCCGGCCAGCTCGCGGCGGTCCACAACCGGCTGCAGGAACTGGCCGAACAGTCGCGCTTCGCGATCCCGGTGTCGCTCAGCACCGATCCGCGCAATCACTTCCAGTACACGGTCGGGCAAACCGTCGCCGGCGGCGGCTTCTCGCAGTGGCCGGAACCGCTGGGCCTTGCCGCGATCGGCGACCCGGCTCTGACGCGCCGCTTCGCCGACATCGTGCGGCAGGAATACCTGGCGACCGGCTTCACGCAGTCGCTGTCGCCGCAGGCCGACCTGGCGACCGAGCCGCGCTGGCCGCGCGTGTTCTCGACCTTCGGCGAGGATGCGGCCAGCGCGCGCCGGCAGGTACAGGCCTGGGTCGAAGGCCTGCAGGACGGCGACCGCGGTCTCCATCCCGGCAGCGTGGTCGCGGTGGTCAAGCACTGGGCCGGCTACGGCGCCGCCAAGGACGGCTGGGACAGCCACAACCCCTGGGGCAGGTTCATGAGCTTCCCGGGCCCGAATTCCGCCGACCACTTCGCCTACCACCTGCTGCCCTTCGACGGCGCGTTCGCGGCGAAGGTGGCGAGCGTGATGCCGACCTATTCCGAGCCGGACGGCCGGGTCGAACTGGATGGCGTGGTGCTCGACCCGGTCGGCGGCGGCTACAGCCATGCCCTGCTGACCGAGCTGCTGCGCGGGAAAAAAGGTTTTGACGGGGTGGTCCTGAGCGACTGGGCCATCACCAACGACTGCGCCGGACCGTGCCTGCATGGTGCGCCCGAAGGCGTCACGCCGCTGGCCTTCTTCCCGCAATTCGGCACGCCGTGGGGCGTGGAACAGCTGGGCAAGCGCGCACGCTTCGTCAAGGGCGTGAACGCCGGCCTGGACCAGTTCGGCGGCACCGAGGAGGCGTCCTACCTGGTCGAGGCGGTGCGCGCCGGTGAACTTCCGGTCGCCCGGATCGACGCCTCGGCCACCCGCATCCTGCTGCAGAAATTCCAGCAGGGCCTGTTCGAGAACCCCTACGTGGACGAGGCCCGGGCCCTTGCGACGGTCGGCAAGCCGGCCTTCCGCGCCGAGGGTCTCGAGGCGCAGCGCCGTTCCCTGGTCCTGTTGCAGAACAAGGGCGGGCTGCTGCCGCTGACAGCTGCGGGTACGAATGCGGGACGCAAGGTCTGGCTGCACGGCGTCGACGCCGCGGTCGCGGCGCGCTACGGCTTCACGCCCGTGGCCGACCCGGCGCAGGCCGAGCTGGCCATCGTCCGCGCCGCCACGCCGTTCGAAGTGCTGCACCCGCGCCATATCTTCGGCCTGCTCGCGCACGAAGGTTCGCTGGCCTTCGTCGACGGCAATCCCGACTACGAAGCGATCAAGCGCGCAAGCAGCCACGTGCCGACCATCGTCACTGTCAACCTCGAGCGAGCGGCCATCCTCACCAACGTGGTCGACAAGGCCGGCGCGGTGCTGGCCAACTTCGGCGTGAGCGACGAGGCGCTGTTCGACGTCCTGACCGGCAAGGCCAGGCCGGAAGGCCGCCTGCCGGTGGAACTGCCGTCCTCGATGGCGGCGGCGGCGCGCCAGCGTCCCGACCTGCCGCACGACAGCGAGAACCCGCTGTTCCCGTTCGGCTTCGGCCTCTCTTACTAAACCAGACCTTTGCGCCATCGATGAACGTTTCCCCTTCCGCCACCCATGAGTCCGCCTTCGAGGCCGCCGCCGGCTTCAGCCCGCGCCGCCGCACCGCCGCCCTGATCGCCGTCGCCTGCGCGTTCGTCATGGACCTGCTGGACACCACCATCGTCAACGTCGCCGTGCCCTCGATCGGCCACAGCCTGCAGGCCACTACCTCCTCGCTGGAATGGATCATCGCCGGCTACGCGGTTGCCTTCGCCGTGCTGCTGATCCTCGGCGGGCGCCTGGGCGACAGCCATGGCTACCGGCGCATGTTCCTGATCGGCGTCGCCCTGTTCACCCTGACCTCGCTGATGTGCGGCCTGGCGCCGAGCGTGGGCATGCTCGAAGCGGGACGCCTGCTGCAAGGCGCCAGCGCGGCGCTGATGGTGCCGCAGGTGATGGCCCTGGTGCAGGTGATGTACCCGCCCGAACTGCGTTACCGGGTGTATGCGGTGTTCGGCTTCCTGGGCGGCGTGTCGGCCGCGCTCGGGCCCATCGTCGGCGGGCTGCTGATCGACGCCAACTGGTTCGGCCTGGGCTGGCGCCTGGCCTTCCTGATCAACCTGCCGGTCGGCGCCGCCAGCCTGGCGGCCGGCATGCTGCTGCTGCCGAAGGGCCGCGGGGTCGAGGCGGTCTCGCTCGACATCAAGGGCGCGCTGCTGTCGGTGCTGCTGCTGTTCTCCATCCTGCTGCCGCTGATCGAAGGCCCGGCGCGCGGCTGGCCGCTGTGGACCAGCGCGATCCTGGCCGCCGCCCTGCCGCTGGCCTGGCTCACTTGGCGCTACCTGGGCTGGCGCGATGCGCGCGGCGGGCATGCGCTGGTGCCGCCCGCCCTGCTCAAGCGGCGGCGGGTGGCGCTCGGCCTGCTGTGCGGCCTGTGCCTGCAACCGGTCATTCCGGGCTACCTGCTGGTGATGACCTTCGTGCTGCAAGGCGGTCAGGGTCTGTCGGCTTCGCAGATGGCCTATGCCTGCGCGCCGATCGCGCTCGGCGCCATGCTCGGCATCAGCCTGCTCGGGCCGCGCCTGCATCGCCGGCTCGGCACCCACACCTTGCTGGCCGGCGCCGGCGCGCAGCTGGCCAGCCTGCTGCTGGTCGGCTGGGCGATCGGCCTGCCGGCGATGCCGCTGTGGGCCCTGGCGCTGGGCCAGCTCGGCATGGGCATCGGCCTCGGCCTGGTCGGGCCGCCGCTGTCGAACGCGACCCTCGCCGACGTTCCCCTGGCCGAAGCCGGCGCCGCGTCCGGCCTGCTGAGCGCCGTCCAGCAGCTGGCGGGCGCGCTTGGCGTGGCGCTCGCGGGCCTGCTGTTCTTTCATGGCGGCCCGGCGATCGATATCGGCCAGGCCTACGACTACGTGAGCGCCTACCGCCAGGTGCTGCCGCTGTTCGCGGGGCTGCTGCTGGGCGGGGCGGTGGTGTGCTTCAGTCTCGCCAGGAGTCCGGCGGCGCCCCCAACCCAGGCTCACGAATAACAACGATCAGGGGATCCCGATGCAGCAGACATACAAGAGTGGGCGCCGCGCCTTTTGCGCAGGCTTGACGGCCGCACTGGGCAGCTTGGCGCTCGGCCCGGCGCTGGCGGCTGCGCCCCGCAAGATCCCCCAGCGGGCATCCGCCCGCGTCATCGTCGACAACGATTTCGGCGGCGACCCGGATGGTCTTGCGGCGCTCGCGCACCAGTTGCTGTCGCCGAAGACGCGCGTTCCCTTGATCACCGTGTCGGCACTCGATCCCAAATTCGCCGGCGACGCCGGCAAGGGCCAGACGGTACGCGCCGGCGTCGAACTGGCGCAGGAGCTGCTCGGGCGTATCGGCCTGGAAAGCCGTCCCGCCATCGCGGCCGGCGCGGAAGACTTCTCGCCGGGGCCGTCGGATGCGGCCAGGGCCATCGTCGCCGAGGCGCTGCGCGACGACCCGCTGCCGCTGATCGTGACCTGCGGCGGCCCGCTCACGAACATCGCCGCGGCCCTGCGCCTGGAACCGGCGATCGCCAAGAAAATGACCGTCATCTGGATCGGCGGCGGCGCTTTTCCCGCGGGCGGCTGGGAATACAACCTGATGACGGACATCGAGGCCGCGCGACTGGTCATCGAAGGCAGCCGCGTGCCGCTGTGGGTCGTGCCACAAGCGGCGTATCGGCAGATGCAGTATTCGATCGCCGAGATGGATGTCGATATGCGGCCGATCTCGCCGCTGACCGAATGGCTGTACGACCGCTTCACGACGCCGCCGGACTGGATCGATATCGGCGGCGCGTGGCCGCTGGGCGACAGCCCGCTGGTGCTGCTCAGCGCCATCTCGGCCGAGAGCAGCCGCTATCGCGAGCTGCCGGCACGGCGCATCCTGCGCGACGGCCGTTATGGCGCGGCAATGCCGGGACGGTCCATCCGCGTCTATGAACAGCTCGATGCGCGCCTGACCTTCGGTGATTTCCTGGCACTGCTGAAGCGTCAGGCGGCAGGCTCCGGCGGCGTGGTCAGGTAAGCCACGCAGAGGTGCTGCAGCCGGGCCAGCAGCTGCGCCCACTGCGCATCCTCCGCGCTCTTGCGGCGGCCGAAGCCGAAATGGCTGGCGACGATCTCGTAAATGCTCAGGAAACAGAACTCGATCGCCTGCTCCGGCTGAGGATGGGCGATCTCGTCGCGCCTGGCGAGCAGCGCCGCCTGGAACAGCTCGAGCTGGCGTCCATAGATGTGCAAGCCTTCCTGCGCGATCTGCGCATCGGCCAGCGAAGCGTCGACGATGGCCTTGATGATGTCGCGGTGCCGGCGCAGCGACTCGGCAATCTCGACCACCAGGCGACGCATCAGGTCGCGGCCGTCGCGCGCCGCGGCGCTGGCCTGGGCGATACCGGCCGCGCACTCCTCGAGCATCAACTCGTTGGTGCGCAGCTGCACTTCCAGGATGAGCGCCATGCGGTTCTCGAAGCGCCCATAGATGCCGCCGATCGAGACACCGGATTCGCGACTGACGTCAGCCAGGGTAAAATCCGCGCCCTTTTCCTCGGTCAGCAGGCGCCGGGTCGCCGCGAGCACGCGCTCGTAGGATTCGCGGCTGCGCTGCTGCTTCGGGGCGGCCGATTGCCGGGCCGGTTTTGCTGTGCTCATCGATGCTCCTGTGACTGGTCCCGGCAGTTTACCGGATCGGCGCCGGAATGCGACGCCCGCGCAGCAGCATCAGGACACCGGCCAGGAACAGGCAGAACACCCCGATGCCGGCCACCGCGCCGAGGAAGGAGCCTGCGATGCCGGTCACCGCCGTCAGGAGCGGCGGGCTGAGGAAGGTGCCGGCGAAGAAGCAGGAACCCCAGATGCCCATGCCGCGCCCGCGGTGCGCCGCGCCGAACTTTTCCAGCGCCCAGCCGATCAGCATCGGGATGGCGAGCCCGTTGCCGAACTGCGCGACCAGGGCGGATGCGAGCACCATCGCCGCGCCCTGCGCCAGTCCCAGTCCCGCATAGCCGATCCCGAGGCAGGCAAACATCAGTGCGAAGCGCGTCTGCATCGATACGCCGGCCAGGCGCGCGAAGACGATGCCGCCCACGACCACGCCCGCGCTGGCGAGCGTGACATGCAGGCCGATCGCCGCCGGCGAGCCGACGCCGTGCTCATGGAATACCCGTCCCAGTTGCACGGCCTGGACGAAGTACAGGATCGAGACGCCCACCGTCACCAGGGCCACGCCGCGCGCGGCAGCCCAGGGGAAGGGCTCTGCCACGGCCCCATGCCCGCTGGCGGCGCTGCGCGTCCGCGCCGGTTCGTGGATGCTGAAGAAGCACCAGGCCAGCATCGGCGCGCCGACGAGGTACAGCAGGAATGGCGCATGCCAGTCGATGGCGCCGAGCCCGCCGCCGGCAAGCACGAAGCCGGCCGCCAGCAGCGGGCTGATGACGCTCAGCAGCCCCAGCCAGCGCTGGCGCCGCTCTCCCGCGAAGTAATCGCCCATCAGTGCGTTCTGCGCCGCCAGGATGCCCGCCTCGGCGATCCCGACGAAAAAGCGCGTCGCGAGCACCAGGACAAGGTCGTCCATCGCATACGGCAGCACGCCGACGGCCGTGAACAGCGCCAGCGATGCCAGCAGGACCGGCCGCCGTCCGACCCTGTCGATCAGGGTGCCGATGAAAGGCGAAAACAGGGCCAGGCACAGCGACGGCAGGGTCAGGATCATCGGCACCAGCCACTGCGCATGCGGCACCGCGCCGAAATGGGCGAACAGCTGCGGCAGGTTGGGAACCAGCGACACGATGGCCATCGTCGGCAGGCCGGCGGCGCAGATCAGCGCCAGGCCTTGCGACACACCGGGCACGCGGTTCATGGCTGCTCCAGCGTGGCTTTGATCTCGTCCAGCTGTGCGCAGATGTGCCGCGGCGTCTCGTTGCCGACCACCTTCTGCAGCAGGGGCGTGTGGTCGTACACCAGGTCGCGCAACGGCCGCAACAGCGCAGGCATGTGGTGGAAGGCCTTGCCCGTCATGTAGGCTTCCTGCACGACGCGCGCCGTGTGCGGCTTGCGCCGCTCCTCGTAGGCCTGCAGCGCGCGGCGCATCGCGGCCGTATCGGCCAGGTCGCTTGCCGCCAGCTCGTTGGCGAGGAAATAGCCATCCTCGATCGACATGCCGGCGCCATACGCCGCGTAGGGCGAGGTCGGGTGGGCGGCGTCGCCGACCAGCGTGATCCGCCCCTTCGACCACTGGCCGCGCGGCACCCGGTCGCGAATCGGCCAGCGCTGCACATGCTCGGGCGGCGTACGCGCGATCAGGTCGCGCACCATGGGCGAAAAACGGCGGGCGCGCTCGGCCGCCCAGGCCAGCAGGTCCGGCGGCGGCGGCGCGTCCGGATCGCAGGCTTCCAGCACCCACCATTCGTAGCCGACCTTGTCGTCGTGGCGGATCGGGGTGTAGCTGCACTGGGTGGTGCGATCGTGCGCGATCACGCCCTCAAGCGGCGCCTCGCCATCCCACAGCAGGTAGCCGCCGACCAGGTGCAGGCGCTGGTGGCGGATCGGCTCCTCGCCCCACAGGTGCCGGCGCACGAAGGAATGCAGGCCATCGGCGCCGATGACGACGTCGGCGACGTACTCGCGTCCGTTCCTGAACTGCAGCCGCACGTCGCGCCCGCGGTCTTCGATCGCCTGGCAATCGTGGTCCAGCTGGAGCATCCCGGCCGGCATCGCCGCCAGCATGCGCTTGTACAGTCCCCAGCGGATCAGGCCGATGAAGCCGCCGCCGTATTCGCGCACCACCTCGTCGGGCAGCACCACGTCGGCGCGCTTGCGGCCGTCGTGGCGCTCGAAGCGGATCGAGCACGGCGCCCCGAGCTTGTCGGTGTCGACGCCGATCAGCTTGAGGATCTGCTGTGGCGGCGGCCACAGGTTCAGGATATTCCCTGCCGGTTTGACTTCCGGATAGCGTTCGAACAACTGGACCTCGAAGCCCTTCTTGTGCGCGGCCAGCGCCGCCGCCATGCCGCCGGGCCCTGCCCCGACGATGGCGATCCTGCCTTTGCTTGCCATGTCCCGTCTCCTCCTTATTCGTGATTGGCGTCGTGGGCGCGTTCGAGCCCGCGGATCAGCGCATGCTGGCGCCGCACCTGCTCGAGCGCGCGCCAGGGCGAGCGCTCGCCCTCGTATTCGGACGACAGGTAGCCGCTGTATCCGGCCTTCTTGAGCATGGGGACGATCGCTTCCCATGGAATGTTGGCGTCGGCGAGGGTCTCGTCGATCGCGTGGAACTTCGCCTGGATGAACACCACGTACTGTGCGATCGCGAGGAAGTCCGCGGGCGGCACCTTGATCCCGTTCAGGAAGTCGCGGCGCATCTCCGGCGTCTCGCCCGGAAAGTAGGGCAGCGGCCGGTCCTGGAAGATGCCGGTGTCGATCAGCAGGCCGAAGTTCTTCGTTTTCGTGCGCTCGATGAATTCGATGTAGGCCTCGACGACCGGATGCCTGATCGGCGTGGGCGCATGGATCTCCGGGCAGATGACGATGTCGAGTTCGTGCGCGAGCTCGAGGCAGCGTTCGACGGTCTCCTCCCAGATCGGATCCGGCACCAGGTCGAAGGACACGACGCCGATCTTCGGGCGCACGTAGCGAAAGCCCAGGCGCGCCGCCAGCCGCAGGTCGCGGGCCAGGCTGGCGGCGCCCTGCTGCACCGTCATCTTACGCGAGTGGTGCAGGCGGGTGTCGATCCAGCATCCGTAGTTGGTCGGCTCGAGCTTGTATTCGTCGAGCAGCGCAAACCATTTGTCGATCCAGGCAACCGCCGGCTCCGGATAGCCGGCGACATGGCCTTCGCCGAGGATCTCGATGCCGGTCGCACCGAGGTCGGCAATCGCATCGAAGGCGTCTTCCAGGCTCATCACGGTGCCGAAGTCGTCCGTGAAGCTGTACAGCGAGACGCCGTATTTGAAGGCGCCGTTCATGGCTGCACCACGGTCGCGTGACGCGATTCGACGAACACCGAGGGCTGGAATTCGATCGGGATATACGACTGGCGGATGCGTACGCGCACCGTCACCTCATGCACGCCCGCGGCGAGTCCGCCGGGCCTGGCGACACGGATGACCCCCGCTTCATCCATCGGCCAGCGGACCTCGGCCGCTTCGCGTAGTTGGTCGAGGGTGAATTCGCTACCGCCGATCAGGTAGCGATTCGCCTGGTGGCCGAATTCCTCGCCGTCGACCACGACGTCGACGCCGTCGACCAGGCTGGCGCGCAGCCCGCGATAGGACGGCAGGCGCAGGCGGAATTCGAAGCCGCTGCGGGCCCCCTCCTCGCCTGTATTGCGGAACCCGGTACTTTGTACAAGGGTGCGTTCGAGCATGTCTGTGGTCTCCTCCTGGTGAATTTTTAAAGCGAATGCGAATGCGAATTCGTATTCGTGTTTTTGATTATGCCATGCTCCGGGCGTTCGGCAACGGTTTTTTTTCGGAGGGGACGCTGCGGCAAGCGGGGCGCGGAGGATGACCCCGACGCTAATTAAGTCACAAGAACAAGGATTCCGCCAACGCGGAATATCGATTTTGTTGTATCGAGAATCGCGATTGGCACACGAACAAGGCGGCCAATACACTTGCTCTCGAACTTATTTGAAGCATGGAGACGAGGCATGGCATTTTTGAGGAACTGCTGGTATGTGGCGGCGTGGGATCACGAGCTTGGCAAGGGTGATCTGTTCCGCCGCACCCTGTTGAACGAAGCGCTCATGTTCTTCCGCGACAGCGCAGGCGTTCCCCACGCCCTGCTCGACCGCTGCCCGCACCGCTTCGCGCCGCTGTCGAAAGGTACCCACAAGGGCGACTGTGTCCGCTGTCCGTATCACGGGCTCGAGTTCGATGCCAGCGGCGCCTGCGTCCACAACCCGCACGGCAATGGCGTCATTCCCAAGGCAGCCGTGGTCCGGGCCTATCCGGTGGTCGAACGCTACAGCGTGATCTGGGTATGGATGGGTGACAGGAACAAGGCCGACCCGGCGCTGATCCCCGACTTTTCCTGCATGGATCCGGCGACGAATTATGTCGGCAAGCGCTACCTGCATGCGCGTGCCAACTATGTCCTGGAAACGGACAATATCCTCGACCTGTCCCACATCGAGTTCCTGCATCCGGGCACGCTGGGGAGCCCCGGCGTCAAGCAGGCCCTCACCAGGGTCGAGCAGCAGGGCAAGCAGGTCACGATCTACCGCAGCACGCGCAATGACCGGATGTCGCCCTTCCTCTACGACGCCATGGGACTACCGCAAGGTATCGCGGTCGACCGCTGGTTCGACGTCCGCTGGAATCCACCGGCATGCATGCTGCTCGACGCCGGCGCCACCCCAAGCGGCAAGCCGCGCGAACACAATCCTGAAGCACCGATGTTCCCTCACCTGTTCAGCCCCGAAACCGACAGTTCGACGCATTACTGGTATGCGACCACGATGGCCCGCTCGGCCGGTCCGCAGGCCGAGGCGATCGTCGAAAGCATCGTCGCCGGCGGCAGACAGCCTTTCGAGCAGGAAGACCTGCCGATGCTCGAGGCCCAGCAAGCGGCGATCGGCGCGCGCGATTTCTGGGCGATGCATCCGGTCCTGCTCGCAACCGACGCCGGTGCGATCAAGGCCCGCCGGGTACTCGACAAATTGATCGCCGAGGAGCAGGCCTGTCTCAGGGATTAGGCTGGTAGGAGAACCAGTCGAAGTCGGCCGGCGCGGTGGCAGGCTTGCCGTTGCCGCTGGCGTACAGGCCGATGTAGACGCCGGTGAATCCGCCGGCGGTGACGGAACTGAGGTAACGGGTGTCCAGTTCGCCCATGCTGGTCCATGCGCCCTCGCCCTGGCGGATCGAGAAGGCGTAGCGGTCAGCGGTGCCGCTGGCGCGCAGGGTGACCGGTCCCGGCGCCAGCGCGACGCTGCGCAGGTCGGACGCGATCAGCCCGAGGCGGATGCGCAGGACCGCGACCCGTTCCTGCCCCCGGCGCATCACGGCCAGCACATAGTGGTGCTGGTCGTCCTTGAACAGGGTCAGGCCGGCTTCTTCGCCTTCGGCCTTGGGGGTATAGTCGAGCGCCGTGCCGGCCTCGAAGCCGAAGTGCTGCTGGCGCCGCCCGACGAACGTCACGCCGTCGACATCCCCCAGCGTGGCGGCCGTGCCATGCAGGCGCAGGTAGCCGGGCCGCTCGGCCAGCGTATAGCGGTCGGTGCGCGGGTTGTGCAGGTAGTTCCATTCGAGGCCAAGCGGCGCCGCGCCGAAGTCGGCTTTTTGCCCCAGGTCCTGCTTCGCCACGGGCCCCGGCAGCGAAGCCGCCTGCATCCTTTCGCTCACCGTGCCGTCGCCGTTCACCACCGGCCAGGCGTTCCTGTCCCATTGCACCGGTGCCAGGAAGGTTTCGCGGCCGAGGATCTGGTGGTCGTGGTGCTGGCGGAAAGCGTGCGCCACCATGAACCAGGCGCCATCCTGGGTCTGCACCAGGTCGCCGTGCCCCAGCCCCTGGATCTCGCTGGTTTCGGCATTCATGTCGGCATGCGTCATGATCGGATTGGCCGGGTCGCCGGTATACGGGCCGTCGATGCGGCGGCTCCTGGCGATGGTTTCCTTGTGGCCGAACTGGGTGCCGCCCTCCGCGATCATCAGGTAGTACCAGCCGTCCTTCTTGTACAGGTGCGGCCCCTCGGGATAGCGGCCACCGGTACCGGCCCAGACGTTCTTCGGTGCGCCGAGCAGCTTGCCGGTGCGGATATCGATCTGCGCCAGGTGGATGCCCTCGTGGATGTTCGGGCCCCAGTTCACGGTCGAGGTCACCCACACCTTGCCATCGTCATCGAAAAACAGGCTCGGGTCGATGCCGGGCATGTCGACCCATACCGGATCGGACCAGGGTCCGCGCGGATCGGTCGCGGTCACGTAGAACGTGCCCTTGTCCGTGATGTTGGTCGTGATCATGTAGTACACGCCGGCGTGGCAACGCAGCGTCGGCGCGAAGATGCCGAGCGTGACGCCGGCCTTCTGCAGCGGCACCTGGCTGGGGCGGGTCAGCACATGGCCGATCTGTTCCCAGTTCACCAGGTTCTTGCTATGGAAGATAGGCACGCCGGGGAAGTAGCCGAAGCTGCTGTGCACCATGTAGTAGTCGCTGCCGACCCGGCAGACGCTGGGGTCGGAATAGAAACCGGGCAGCACGGGGTTCTGGTAGCTCACCTGTGCGCCGGCCGCGCTGGCCGCACACAGGGAAGCGAAGGCGGCGAAATATGCAACGAAGGATTTCACGGTCAAATGGCCTTTATAGCTCACAGCGTATTCTTGCTCGCAATCGATCCCAGCAGGGCGGCGCTCGGTTTGGGCGTGCGCTTGAAGGTCTGGCGGTCGAGCGTGCACAGGCCGAACTGCGGACCGTAACCGAACACCCACTCGTAGTTGTCGATCAGCGACCAGTGCATATAGCCCAGCACCGGCACGCCGTCGTCGATGGCGCGCTTGAGTTCCTTCAGGGCCGCCGGGATCAGGCGCGCACGCTTGGCGTCGTCGGCCGCGTTGATGCCGTGTTCGGTGACCATGACCGGCACGCCGCTGACGGCATGCGCATAGCGGACCGCGCCGGCCAGCGAGGCCGGATACACCTCGGCGCCGGCGTCGTTGGTCTCGGCGCCCTTCGGTGGCGGCAGGCGTCCCTTGTCGTCCCAGACCGTGCGCTCGTAGTTCTGCACGCCGACGAAGTCGTCGCCGCGCGCCGCTTCCAGCCATGGACGATACAGCTTGTCGCGCATCGCGTCGCGCAGGCTGTGCTGGCCCGCGGCCTGGTCGTCGATGATGGCGAGGCTGACGCCGACCGGCAAGCTTGGCCGCACCGACTTGATCGCATCGCGCCCCGCCTTGTGGCCGGCGAGCAGGTGTGCCTGCACCGCCTGCGGATCGGCGACATACAGCGGATTGCCCGGCAGGAAACGCGCGACGCCGTGCTCGCGCGCGGCCGCCTCCTGCATCGCCCTGTCATCGCCAAGAAGGCGCTTGCCGATGTCGCCGGGCAGTACGAGGTCGAGCACGCCGCTCAGGTTCGGCTCGTTGAGCGTGGTCGCGTAGGCGATCCCGGCGGCCAGGTGGCGCGCGGCGCGCTCGCAGTAGCGCGCGAACAGCGCCGGCGCTTCCGGGTTCGACCAGCCGCCCTGCGCGGCGAACCAGACCGGCGTAGTGAAGTGGTTGAAGGTCACCACCGGCGCCAGGCCGCGCGCACGGCAGCCTTCGATCATCGCCTTGTAGTGATCCAGCATCGCGATCGAGAACTGGCCCTTGGCCGGTTCGATGCGCCCCCATTCCAGGCTGAAGCGGTAGCTGTTCAGGCCCAGGCTTTTCACCAGGTCGAGGTCCGTGGGCCACAGCGCGAAGCTGTTGGCCGCGTCCCCCGAGGGCTCCATGTAGACCGTCGGGTGCGCATGCTCCATCGCCCAGACGTCGCTGTTGACGTTGTTGCCCTCGACCTGGTAGGCGGCGGTCGCGGCGCCCCACAGGAAGCCTTTCGGGAAGGCGGGGTTGAAGACGCTGGCGGCGCGCGCCGCGCCGGGCAGCGCGGCTGCGCCGGCGGCGGCCACGGCCGCCCCCAGGAAAGTACGGCGCGTCGTCATCAGAAGTCGTAGCGCGCACGCACGCCGAAGGTACGCGGCGGCTGGAACTGGATCGTGTTGATCTGGCCCGTGTAATTGTGCTGGGCGTTCGCCAGCACGACCCTGTCGGTCAGGTTGTTGGCGTAGGCCTGGAATTCCCAGTTGCCGCCTTCGCGACGGTATTTCAGCAGCGCGTTCAGGGTGGTGTACGACGGCGAGCGCTCATCCACGTTATTGAACACCGAGTAGTAATATTCGGCCGAATACTTGGCCGACAGGCGCGCCGTCAGCTCGCCGCCGGCGACACCGAAGGCGCGTTGCACGCCGGCCGTCATCACGAATTTCGGCGCGTTCGGGAGCTGGTGGCCGCCAATGTCGTGCGCAACCGACGGGCTGGCGCCGTCGTTGACGACGATGCCGTCGCCGAAGCGGGTATTCAGCAGGGTGGCGTTGAGGTCGAAGCGCGCGACGTCCGGCACGGTCGCGATCAGTTCCGTTTCGAGGCCCTTGATGGTCGCCTTGCCGACGTTGAACACACCGGTGCCGCTGCTCAGCGAATCGGAGGATTGCGAGGCCTGGTAGTTCTGGTAGTCCATGTAGAACAGGGACGCGTTCAGCTTGAGCTGGCGGTTCCAGAGCATGTTCTTGCTGCCGAGTTCAAACGACTTCACCGTCTCCGCTGCATACGGCACCGAGGCCGCGCTGCCGTTCGAGTTGAAACCGCCCGACTTGTAGCCGGTGGCGTACTTCGTGTACAGGAAGTTCTGCGGCGTGAGCGTGTAGTCCAGGCCCACCTGCCAGGTCGGCTTCGATTCCTTCACGTGACCGTCGCCCGGCGTGGTGAAAGCCGGCACCGGGATGAACGGGCTGACCAGGGCCCCCAGCAGCAGGCGCGCCTGTCCCTCGCGCTCTTTTTCGTCGCGCGAATAGCGCGCGCCGACGGTCAGCTTCAGGGCATCGGTCAGGCTCCAGCCGACCTGCGAGAACAGGCCCTGGGTCTTGGTCCGGAGGACGTAGTCGAACTTGATGCCGTAGGTGTTCGAGAAGTCGATCGGGATACCGGCATTCATCGCCAGGTTGTACACGCCGCTGTCGACGACGTTACGTTCGGTGTAGTAGAAGTAGCCGGCCTGCGCGGTCACGGCGGCCTTCAGCGGCGTGGAGATGCGGACCTCGTGGTTGCGCGTGTCGGGCTGCTCGCTCTGGATGAACTGGCGCGTGGCCGGGTAGGCCGGGCCCGTGGCGTCGGTCTTGTGGTGGTATTCCTGCGAATCGATGCCGCCGGCATAGGTCAGGGTCAGGCCCCAGGGCAGGCGGTCGTAGCTGAACTCCCAGCGCGTACGGTGGCCATCGAGCTTCGTCATGGTCGGGGCGTAGCCGGGGAAGGACTTGCCGTCGCCGATGTCGTTCACGACGCCCAGCTTGCCGATGAAAGCGACGTCGCCGATGTCGTCGATCTTGTCCTTCTGGTAGGACAGCAGGCCCTGGAAGCCGGGAATCGGCTGGAAGGCCACCTGCAGGCGGCCCGATTTGCTGCCCTCGTCGTCGCCGCGCATGTTGATGCCGGTGAGCTCGCGATAGCCGGTGTGATGGCGCTCCACGGCCGAGAAGCGCATCTGCACCTTGTCGTTGATCGGCACGTTGACCGCGCCTTCCAGGTTGACGGTGCTGTAGTTGCCGAAGTCGGCGCTCAGGTAGCCGCCGAATTCGTCGCGCGGCTTGGCGGTGATGACGTTGATCAGGCCACCGGTCGAGTTTCGTCCGAACAGCGTGCCCTGCGGGCCTTTCAGCACTTCGACGCGCTCGATGTCGTACATCGACGAGGCGATGCCGAACGAGCGGTTGGTGAAGAAGCCGTCACGCGCGATCGGCACCGCCGGATCGCCGGTTTCGGTGGTATCGGTCGAGGCAATGCCGCGCACGGCGACGTAGGCCGCACCGTTCGAGCTGGTGACGTTGACACTGGGGTCGATGGCCTGCAGCGCCTGTACGTTGCTGACGCCGGCATCGGCCAGCGCTGCGCCGTTATAGACGTTCAGCGCCACGGCCGTGGTCTGGGCGTTGGAACGCACACGGTTAGCCGTCACCACCACCACGTTGGGATCCTGCTTGGCGGCGGCTTTCTGGCCATCGGCGGCAGCGCCATCGGCCGGCTGCGGCGCCAGCTGGGCGAAGGCGGTTTGGGCGGACAGCAGCAAGGCGCCGCTGGTCAGCAGGCACTCCAGGATTCGTTTGTATTGCATGTCATCTCCAATGTCGTCCCAGCGGGACGGTGTCTCTCGTTGTTTGTCACCGGTTCGTCAGCCTTGCGCCCGGGCTGATTGGAATCCGGCGGCGAAAAATTTGTATGGATAAGCATATCCGTGGGCAAGTCCCTTGGCTCGTGATTTTATCGATAGTTGCTATCCATGCTGTGAATGGATCGACACGCATCGAAGCCCCCCGTTCGCAGCGAAGCTGGCGCACGCCAGCGACTACGCCAGTACCGCACGGTCAGTAAGCGACCGTTTTCGATGCATACCTATTCGTTTGCCGGATGGAGCGAGCTATCGGTTGGGCGAATGGGTAGGTATCGGGAATACGCGTTGAGTAATGGCCTGGCCGCCTGCCTATAATGGAATTCCTACAACACTCGCCTCTCCTCACATGCGCCTGAACGCCATTGGCCTGTTGCTCGCTTCCCTGTTCGCGCCGCTATCCGCCCTCCCCGCCCATGCCACGCCCCTGTATGCCGGTTTCGCCAATCCGCCGGACAGCGCCCGCCCTCGCACCTGGTGGCACTGGATGGACGGGAACGTGAGCGCAACCGGCATCCGCAGCGACCTCGCATGGATGAAGCGCATCGGGCTGGGTGGCGTGCAGCAGATCGACGCCAGCCTGCAGACGCCGCGGATCGTTCCGGAACGCGTGGTGTACGGCAGCCCGGCCTGGCAGGCCGACCTGCGCCTGGCCGCAAGCGAGGCCGAGCGCCTGGGACTGGAATTCGCCATCGCCAGTTCGCCCGGCTGGAGCCTGACCGGCGGCCCCTGGGTGCGGCCGGAACAGGCGATGAAAAAGCTCGTCTGGAGCGAGACCACGGTCGAAGGCGGCGCGACGCCCAGGCTGCCGGCGCCGCCCGCGGTGGCCGGCCCGTTCCAGGACCTGGCCGCCGCGCCCGCGGCCGGTCCGCATCCGGCGCCGGGCTGGTACCGCGACATCGCCGTGCTGGCCCTGCCGGCCGAGGCGCCGGCGCCGCGCGCGCGCAGCATCCGCACGCGCGGGGGCGAGGATGTCACTCAATCCCTCTCCGACGGCCGGCTCGCCGACCCGGTGCAGCTGGCCCTCGGCGCCGACGGCGCGACCTGGATCGACCTCGATGTCGGGCAGGCCGAAAGCTTCCGCGCCCTCACCCTGGCGCTGCCGGCGCCGCACGGCTTCGGCGCCCCGCCCTTGCCCGAGGTGATGCTGCAGGCCAGCGCGGACGGCGAGCACTACACCGATGTCGCCCCCATCCCGCTGTCCACTGCCCCGCAACAGACGGTCGGCTTCGCGCCGCACACGGCACGCTGGTGGCGCGTGCTGCTCAAGACCGGCCCGGAAGGCGGCGCGCCGCCGGCGGCGCCGGGCGTGCTGCTGCCGCCCTTCGGCCAGCCGGCGCGCGCCTTTCCGCTGTCGGAAGTCGCGCTGCACACGCAGGCGCGCGTGCACCGGGTCGAGGAAAAGGCCGGCTTCGCGGCAAGCGGCGATTACTACGCGCTCGACACGGCGCCGGGCGCGCCCGGCGTGCCCGTTCGCGACATCGTCGACCTGAGCGCGCGCCTGCGTCCCGACGGCAGCCTGGACTGGATCGCACCGCCCGGGCGCTGGACCGTGCTGCGCTTCGGCTACAGCCTGACCGGCAAGGAAAACGGCCCTGCGCCCGTCGAGGGCACCGGTCTCGAAGTGGACAAGCTGAACGCCGGCCACGTGGCGCGTTACATGGACACCTATCTGGGCAAGCTGCGCGAGGCGGTCGGCCCCGGGCTGCTGGGACGGCATGGCGTGCGCGCGCTGCTGAACGACAGCATCGAGTCCGGCTTCCAGAACTGGACCGACGGCATGCAGGCGGCCTTCGCCGAGCGGCGCGGCTACTCGCCGCTGCGCTGGCTGCCGGCGGTGACCGGCCGGATCGTCGACGACGCCGCGGCCAGCGACCGCTTCCTGTGGGACCTGCGCCGCACGATCGCCGAGCTGTATGCGGACGGCCATTATGCGACCGTGGCGCGGCGCAGCCACGCGGCCGGGCTCACGGTCTACGGCGAAGCGCTCGAGGACAATCGCCCGCAGCTGGGCGACGACATGGACATGCGGCGCCACGCCGACATCCCGATGGGCGCGATGTGGACCGTGCCGCCGTCCGGGCAGCCGCGTCCGACTTTCGTCGCCGACCTCCAGGGCGCCGCCTCGGTGGCCCACGTCTGGGGACAGAACCTGGTGGCGGCGGAATCGATGACGGCCTTCGGCCAGCCCTGGGCCTACGCTCCGCGCGACCTGAAGAAGACGGCCGACATCGAATTCGCCCTGGGCGTCAACCGGATCGTCATCCACACCTCGGCGCACCAGCCGCTCGACGGCATCACGCCGGGCATGTCGCTGGCCCCCTTCCTCGGCCAGTATTTCTCGCGCCACGAGACCTGGGCCGGCCAGGCCAGGCCCTGGATCGACTACCTGGCGCGCACCTCCTTCATGCTGCAGCAGGGCCGCGGCGTGGCCGACGTCGCCTACTTCTACGGCGAGGACGCTCCGATCACCGGCCTGTTCGGCACCAGGCCGAACGGCGACGTCCCGGCCGGCTACGGCTTCGACTACGTCAACCCCGAGGCGCTGCTGCGCCAGTTCTCGGTGGCCGGCGGCCAGCTCGCCAGCCGCAGCGGCGCGCGCTACCGCGTGCTCTACCTGGGCGGGTCGAGCAGCCGCATGACGCTGGCGAGCCTGCGCCGCATCGCCGAGCTGGCGCGGGCCGGCGCGGCCGTGGTCGGCCGGCGGCCGGCCGGCTCGCCCAGCCTGGCCGATGCGCCCGCCGAATTCACGCGCCTTGCCGACCAGTTGTGGGGCCCGGCAGGCGGTACGCCGGGCCTGCGCCGCGTCGGTCTCGGCAGCGTGGACGGCATGGGCGATCTCGCCGCCGCGCTGGCGCGCATGCAGGTACGGCCGGCGCTGCGCCTGGACGGCCCTGCCGACGGGGTGATGGCGATCCAGCGCCACACGCCGACCCACGAGCTGTACTTCGTCGCCAACACCGGCAAGGAAACGCGCGAGCTCGCCGCGCTGTTCCGCGACGCGCGCGGCGCGCCCGAGATCTGGCATCCGGACAGCGCCTGCGCCGCCAGCGCCGTCCACACGCGCGGGCGCGACGGCGTTCGCGTGCCCTTGCGCCTGGCGCCCGACGAATCGCTGTTCGTGGTCTTCCCGCGCGGCGGCGCCACGCCGGGCCTGCAAAGCGGCACCGCGCCAGCGCAGCCCTGGAAGCCGCTGGACGGCGCCTGGCAGCTGGCCTTCGAAGCGGGCCGCGGCGCGCCGGAACAGGCGCTGGCCATGGAACGGCTCACCCCTTGGAACCAGAGCGAGATCCCGGGCGTGCGCTATTTTTCGGGCACGGCGACCTACCGCAAGACCTTCAGCGTGGACGGCGCCTTGCCGGCGCGGGCGATCCTCGACCTGGGCGAGGTGCGTGACCTGGCCCGGGTCCGGTTGAATGGCCGGGAACTCGGCATCGCCTGGAAGCCACCCTACCGGTTCGACCTGGGCGCCCTGCCCGGCCTGCTGCGGCCAGGCGAAAACCGGCTCGAGGTCGAGGTCACCAACCTGTGGGTCAACCGCCTGGTCGGCGACGCCCAGCCGGGCGCCGTGAAGGTGAGCGGGGCCGGCGGGATCTACGCCGCGAATGCGCCCTTGCGCGATTCAGGGATGCTGGGCCCGGTCCAGCTGCTGTCCGCGCCGGCGTCGGGCTGCGTGGAGGGTATCGCGCGGTAGACGGCGTGGCGCAGCATCGAGCGCAACCAGACATGGGCCGGATCGTGCTGGTTGGACGGGTGCCACTGCATGCACTCGACGATCCTCGGGATGGCCACCGGCGCATCGAGCAGGCGCACCGGATAGTAGCGCGCCAGCTGCAGCGCCAGCTGGTGCTGCAGCGTGGCGACGCGCCGGGTGCCGATCACGAACTGGGGCAGCAGGTTGAAGGTGGCGCACACGACTTCGATGCGCCGGTTCAGGCCTATGCTCTTGAAGAACACTTCTTCGGCGGCGAGCTGCTGGTGCGAACCGAAGGACGTGGCGACGTGGCCGAGACGCAGGTAGTCATCCTGGCTCAGCGTTGCACCGACTTCGGTGTTGCGGTCCCAGACGATGCAGCTGAAGTCGTCCGAGAACAGCACTTCGGACGGGTAGCTGCGCGACAGGTAACGCTCCGGCATCAGCAGGATGTCGATCTCGCCACGCTCCATCTGGGCCAGGGAGCGCTCGTTCGGCTGCAGGAATTCCAGCGTCACGAAGGGCGCCGCCTGGCTCACCTGCGCCGCCAGCTGGGTCAACACCACCGAGCTGACGAAGTCCGAGGCGACGATGCGGAAATGCCGGCCGCTTGCCTCGGGCTGGAATTCCACCGCCGTTTCCACGGTCTGCTTGATCCGCAGGAGAATGTCGCGCACCGGCTCCATCAGCGACAGCGCCAGCGGCGTCGGCACCATCTGGCGGCCGGACTGCACCAGCAGCTCGTCGCCGAAATACTCGCGCAGCCGCGCCAGGATCCCGCTCGCGGCCGACTGGCTCAGGCACAGGCGCCGCGCCGCGCGGGTGATGCTGCATTCGGCCAGCAGCACGTCCAAGCCGATCAGCAGATTCAGGTCGAGGCGGTTGAACCGCATGCTTTGGACGTTCATGCCGTCGACGCTCAGGACAACAGCATCCCGGCGCCATGCACCAGGGCCTGGGCCAGCACCTTCGCGCCGGCCATCGCAAGCCAGAACAGCAGGATCAACTGGCCAATGCGCAGGAGCGGTTCATAGCCGCGAAAGGCGCTGCCAAGGCTGAAAGGACGATGAAAGTGGTGCGCCAGGCTCGCTGGGGCCAGTCGGGATTTCATGTTGTCTCCGCTTTGTCGGTTTTGTATGGACAAGCATAGCCGCCGACCGCGCCCGCCGGCTCATGATTTTATCGATACCTGCTATTCACCGTTCGAATGCGGCCGCGGCGGCGGACCATCGACCAGACCGAGCGACCATTCGATGGCCTGCGTGTACATGCGCGCGATATCCGGATCCCTGAACGCTTCGCGGGTGTGGCCCAGGGTCGAGGCGAATACCCGCCCCTTTCCATAGGATTTGATCCATGCGACCGGGAGATCGCGGTCCGGCGGCGCTTCGTCGCCGACATCCTGCACCGTCGTTTCGTCGATGCGCAGCAGGACATCGATATCCGACCGCGACCAGTTACGCAGCGTGTACAGTTCGTCCTGCTTGACGAAACGGCCCGGCAGGAAGGCCGTTGCCGGAAACCCGCGCTGTTCGTTCAGCAGAGTGAAGGGGTGAATCGGCTGCTCCACCGTGTTGTACGGATGCCCGACCTGTTCCGCGCCGATCATGTCGATATAGTCGCGCCAGCCGTGATTCGCATCGATCCCCGCATGCATGACGACCAGCCCTTTGCCCGAACGGACGAAGTCGAGCAAGGCGCGCTTCTGGTCGGGCGCCAGTTCCCATTCCCCATCCGCGCTGGCGATCACGATGGCGTCGAAGTCGCGCAATCCTTTCGGCTGGAAACCTGCATTCATCGGCTCGCCGCCGCGGTCGCGCACCAGCGCGAAGTCGGTGCGCAGTTCGGCATCCCACAGGCCGGTGCCTTCACCCCAGGCGAAGACGCTGGCCATGGCCGTCGAAATCGAATCGTGCTGGAACTTCCTGGCGCCGCCGAGCACCAGCACCTGCTTCTTCGATGGAGAGCGCGGGCCGGTCTTCAGGTGTGCGAAATAGTGCTCGATCGATTCGCCCGGCGCCGGTCCCGGCCGGCCTCAGAAATACGGATGCGGATTGCGCGCGTTCACCTTCGGATCCATCACCTGGAAGGCATCCCAGTGCTCGACGATCTTGCCATCCTTCAGGCGGAACACTTCGACCACGGCGGCGCCCATGCCCGGGCCCAGGCTGCCGCGGAAATGGACCGCCGCCATGTCGCCGTCGACGAGGATGTGCTTGACCTCGAAGTGCGCCGCGGGGTTCTTCAGCAGGCCTTCGATTTCGGCGATCGCCGCCTCCCTGCCGTCGGCGATGTTCGGATTGTGCTGGACCAGGTCCGCAGCAGCGTAGGCCTCGTAGGCCTTGCGCACCTGTTTCTGTCCGTAGGCCGTATCGACGAAGGCGCGCATGGCGGCGCGGTTGGTGTCGTCCGGATCGGCGGCATGGGCGGCGCCGGCAGCCGTCGGTGCGGCCAGCAGTGCAGCCAGCAGTGCGGCGCCGGGCAGCAGGCCCGCGAGCTTGTTTTGGTATGGCATGCTTGTTCCCCTTCGTGTTCAGGAATGGCGCTGCGTGTCCTCGCCGTCGTCGCAACAGACGCCGGCCCACTCGAGCCAGGTGCACAGCGGATTGGCGCGGGACAGCACGACGCCGCAGAAGGTGGCGACGCCGCCGAGCAAGACAGTGATTTGAAGCGCCGTGGTCGAGCCAACGATGGTCATGAGCGCCGGCATGGCTGTCATACCCCCGGTTGCGGACGCGCCATGCGCCCGGCGCGGACGTGCAGCAGGCAGGCCCCGACCGCGCAGGCGGCCGAGATCAGGCCGAAGGCCAGGAAGGCGCCCTGCAGGTTGCCGACCGAGCTGCGCATCAGGTTGACCACCGCCGGCGACAGGAACTGGGCCACGAAGAAGGAGCTCGCCCACCAGCCCATGCCGCGGCCGCGGTGCTCGAACGAGAATTTGCTCTGGGCCCAGGCGATCAGGGCCGGCACGATGATCCCGTTGGCCAGCTGCTGGACGAAGGCGAAGCCGAGCGCCACCTTGTAGTCGGGCGCCAGGCCGATGCCGGACAGGCCGATCGCGTAGCCGAGGAAGACCAGGAAGATCTGGGCGCCGGCGCCGAAGCGCGTGGTCAGCTTGAACAGGATCGCGCCCAGCGGCACGCCGATGCTCGGCAGGGCCATCGACAGGCCGATCTTTTCCGGATCGCTCACCCCGAGTTCCTTCAGCAGCACCGAGAAATTGATGACCTGGACATAGTAGATCGTCGACAGCAGCACGGTCACGCCGGCCACCATGAAGGCGATCGTATAGGGAAACGGCGTCGCCGCGGCCGCCTGGCTCGCGAGGCTGCCCTTCTGGCGCGGCGCCGGCTCGAACAGGAAGGCCAGGCTGGCCAGCAGGATCGGGATCGCGACGGCGTACACGAGGAAGGGCCACTGCCAGCCCTGCGCGGCCAGGAAGCCGGAACTGGCCATGGTCAGGGTGCCCAGCACCGAGCCGACCACGCCCTGCAGCATCAGCCAGCGGTGGCGTTCCTTTTCTTCGAAGTAGTCGGCCAGCAGCGTGTTCACCACGGTCAGCACGCCGGCCTCGCCGATGCCGATCACGACGCGTCCCGCCACCACCGCCCAGAAGTTATCGATGGCAAAGGGGACCAGGCCACCGGCGCCGTAGAAGGCCATGGCCCACAACAGCAAGGGACGGCGCCCGAAACGGTCCGCGATCGCTCCGGCGCTCGGCGCCAGCAAGGCGATGCAGGCGCTGGGGGCGGTGATCAGGAGCGGCACCATCAAGGCCGGATTCGGTACGTCGCGGAAGTGGCCCAGCAGGGTCGGCAGGGTCGGCGCGAGGGCAATGATCGCCATCACCGGCAGGAAGCCGGAAATCACCAGGATCCAGCCCTGGCGCCAGTCCGCCTTGCGTTGTTCGGGGGTGCTGCGCATTGCATGTCTCCTTGTCGTGGCCGCGGCGTGGCGCCGCATCCTGTCTTACGCAGGAACTAGAACCAGAATTATGATAATGTCGTCTTGCGGTTTTCCAAAGCGAAAAATCATGCCTTGTGGCTGATTCGGTGGATAGCTGCCATCCACCGGATGAATAGGCGGTCGTGGCGTTCCGGGCTCAGCGCGCGGGTACGAAGCGGAGATAGGCCAGCATCATGTCGCCCAGGTCTTCCAGCAGGTCGGTCCAGCTGCTGGCTTCGCCCATGCCGCCGACACTGTCCAGGCCAAGGAAGCGGGCCTGGGAAGCATAGATGAGCTGCATGCTCGCCGAGATCGCCCGCTCCGGGTTCGGATGCAGGATCTCGCTGCGGCAGGCCTCGACCAGGCGGCTGAACTTGGCATGGTTCTCCTGCGCCGACTTGCGTCCGGCGGCGGCGATCGCCTCGTCGGCCGAACTGCGCAGCATGAAGGAACGCAGCACGCTGGCGTTTTCCATGAGCAGCCGGCCGAGCCCTGCCACCACGGCGGGAACGACCTCGGCCAGTCCATGCGCCCGTTCGGCGATGCGCTGCGCCTCGTCGGCGAACTGCTCGCCCAGGCGTTCCAGGAACTGTACCTGCACGGCGCGCAGCAACTCGTCCTTGCCGGTCACGCGGCCGTACAGCGCGCCCGTGGAGACGCCGGCGCGGTTGCAGATTTCCGCCAGCGTGATCTGGTCATAAGGACGTTCGCGGCACAACTCGATGGTCGCCTCGATGATGCGTTCGAACGATTGCCGGCTGCGTCCCTGTTTGGGCGCCCGGACATGGGCAGTAGCGCTCTGCATGAAGGTCGTCAGGGACATGAAGTGATCGAAAGCGCCGATTATACGGAAACTTCCGATTGCTTATGGCTGCGCGCGAAGGCCGCCGCCGGCTTCACCACCTGCTCGGCCAGCAGCCTGAGGCTGGCCTCGACCTGGGCATCCAGGCAGGCGCCCTGCGCATCGAACAGCTTCACGCCGGCCGTGTTTAGGGTCACGCCCAGTGGCGTCGGCCAGCCGCGCAGCGCGTGCACGATCGAGCGCAGCGCGCCCAGCGTCGTATTGCAGCCCTGCCAGCCGGCCGCCGTCACGATGCAGCCGACCGGCATGCCGTCCAGGTAGACGCGCTCGTCGCCGCGGGTGTCTTCCAGCAGGTCGATCGCGTTTTTCACGAGACCCGACACGCCGCCGTGGTAGCCGGGCGACGCGAAGATCACGGCATCGGCCTGGCGCACGGCCTCGACGATGGCCTGCTGGGCCGGGCTGCGCTCGCGCTGCTCGGGCGAATACACGTCGAGGGTGCTGAGGGCTTCGCCGCCGAACAGCTGGGTGCGGGCGCCCATCTCCTCGGCGAAGCGCAGCGCCGTGCGCAGCGCGCTTTCGGTGCTCGATCCGGGGCGGGTGGTCCCGCCGATGCCGACGATGAAGGGGCGCGCACGGTCGGCGGCGAAGTTGGTGTCCATGGCGTTCATGAGGTTCTCCATTCGAAAGCTCGTATCAGTTGGAAGCGGCTGCGGGGCCGCCGGGAATCAGGTGTACGGCGAGCGGCAGGTCGTCGCTGGCGCGGCCGATCAGCAGGCTGACGCTGCCTGCCGGATCGGTCCAGCCGCCGTCCCACACCTGCAGGCGCCGGCGCGCGACGGGAATGCGGAGCGCGCGCTGCTCGCCGGGCGCCAGCCAGGCCTTGTCGAAGCCGACCAGCGTCAGCTCGGGTTCGGCGCGATAGACCTGCACGACCTCGGCGCCGGGCCTGCGGCCGGTATTGCGGACCAGGACCGTGACGGTCCAGCCGTCCGCGCCATCCGGTTCGACCGTCGCAGCTTCCAGCGCGAAGCCGGTGTAGCCGAAGCCGCTGCCGAAAGCCTGGCGCGGGGCGACACCGTTCACCGCCAGGCCGCGGTAGCCGACCCGGGTGCCCTCGGCATAGCGCAGGTCGCCGTTGGCGTCGGGCTGCAGCGAAAGCGCCGGGTAGTCGGCATCCTCGCGCGCGATCGTGACCGGCATCCGTCCGCCCGGCTCGCGGTCGCCGGCCAGCACCTGGGCCAGCGCGGGGCCGAACTCCTCGCCCGGATACCAGCAATGCAGGACGGCCCGGGCCAGGCTGTCCCAGCGCGTGTCGAAGGCATGGCCGACGTTGGTCACGATGACGGTATTCGGATTCGCCGCGCACACCTGTTCGATCAGTGCGAGCTGCTCTTCCGGCAGGCGGGTATCGATCCGGTCCTTGCTCTCGACGCTGGCGTCCGAGGTCTCGCCGACCACCAGCACGACGGCGTCGGCCGCGCGCGCGGCAGCGACGGCGCGCTCCAGCATCGCTTCATTGCTGTCCGGGCCGCGCACGCCGTACCACAGGCCCTGGCAGCGCGCGGCCGTGTAGCGCAGCTCGACCACGACCTCGACTTCCTGGCCGGCGCGCAGCGCCACCAGCACGCTGTCGGCGTCGCCGCTCTTCAAACGGCCCATGACGTCGCCGGGCGCGAGCTGCTCGTCGCGCCGGAACACTTCAGCGCCGCCCACCAGCAGGCGCAGCGCGCCGGTGCCGCCGACATAGAAGCGATGCGGGCCGCTGGCTTGCGCGGTGTAGACGCCGCTGGCGCGCGTCGCCGCATCCTTCTGGAGGGCGCCGGCCGGATGCACGCCGTGGAACCAGGTCAGAGAATTCGTATCGCGGGTTTCGCTCAGCAGCGGTGCGCCCGCGCAGGCCGGGTTGTCGAAATAGTCGAGCGTCATGCCGCGGGTGCAGCCATCGTCCAGCGCGCGTGCGGGACGCGCAGCCATGCGCGGCAGTTTCGGCTGCGGATCGACGCCCGGCTCGTAGGCGACGATGGTGTCGCCGAAGCGTTCGCGCAGCGCGTCGATCGGCAGGACGGCGTCGGGACGCACGGCGATCTTGGCGAAGGTCCCGCCCTGGAAACAGGGTGCGCTGGCGTTCGGACCGATGACGGCGATGCGCCCGAAGCGCAGCGGGTCCAGCGGCAGGAGCGCATCTTCGTTGCGCACCAGCGTGAACCCGGCGGCGGCGGCTTCGACCAGCAGCGCGCTGGCCTCGGCGGCAGGCAGCGGCTCGCCCTTGTCCACGCCGAAGCGGCGCGCGGTCGCGGCGACGCGGCCGGCCGCATCGTGCAGGCGCGCGATGTCCACTTGCCCTTCGGCGACCGCGGCGGCGCTGTGCGCGCCCAGGTAGCGCGCGGGGCCCGGCATTTCGAGGTCCAGGCCGCCATTCAGCGAACCGAGCGTCGAGTGGGTGCCGAACCAGTCGCTCATGAACACGCCCTGGAACTTCCACTCGGCCTTGGCGACGTCCTGGATGATCTTGCCGGCTTCGGCGCACCACGCCCCATTGACCTTGTTATAGGCGGTCAGCATGCCGGCGCAGCCGGCCTGCGCCGCCATCTCGAAGGGCTGCAGGTAGACTTCGCGCAGGGTGCGCGCATCCACCACCGCATTCATCCGGTCGCGCGCCGTCTCGCTGTCGTTGCAGACCAGGTGCTTGGCCACGGCGCCCGTGCCAACCGACTGGCAGCCCTGGATCCAGGCTGCGCCGAGGACGCCGCACAGCAGCGGATCTTCGGAAAAGTACTCGAACGCGCGTCCGGCCAGCGGGCTGCGCGCGAGGTTCAGGTTCGGCGCCAGCATCAGGTCCACCTTGCGGCGGATCGCTTCGCCACCGACCAGGCGCCCTACCCTTTGCAGCAGCGCCTTGTCCCAGCTCGCGCCCAGCGCAACGGGGGCCGGCGTCAGCAGCGAGATATCGCGCTCGTCGATGCGCGGTCCGGCCACGCCCATCGGCCCATCCGCCATCGCCAGCGCGGGAATGCCGGCGTCCGGCATCGCCGCCGTCGACCACATCGAGGCGCCCGCCGTCAGCGTCGCCATCTCGTTCGCGTTCAATTCAATCGTCACTGCGCGTCTCCTCCGTGGCTCTTCATGCTTATTTGAAGGCCGGCATCACGCGCTCGGCAAGCAGTCGCAGGGTCTGGTTGGCATAGGCCAGGCGCTGTTCGGTCAAGGGTCCGGTGACGGTGCCGCACAGGATGTTGCCGATGCCGAGCTGCTGGTAGGCGCGCAGCTTGTCGATCACGGTGTCCGGGCTGCCGTACAGGCACCAGGTGGCCATCCACTCCTCGGTCAGCGCGCTGTTGGTGCGGTCGGTCTTCTTGTTCGCCTCGTCGGCTTCGGCCTTGGCGTTGAAGGCGGCTTCGCGGTCCACCGCTTCCTGGTAGGAGGTGAGGATCTCCAGCACTTCCGCGCGCGCCTGCTCGTCGGTTTCGGCCAGGTGCACGCACTGGTAGCTGTGGGTGGTCCAGGACAGCGCATCGGCCACGGTCTCGTCGGAATGGCCGGCGGCCAGCAGTTGCTCGTGGTACTTCGAGAAATACTTCTTCACGTGCGTGAGCGGTTCCAGGCCGCCGATCTGCGGCGGGGTGAAGGCCGGAATGAAGGCCGGCCAGCCGTTCACGGCGGCGCGGGTGGCGCTCGCCTCCTTCATCGCCACCGGCATCAGGCGTGCATGCTTCTGGCCATAGGGGCTGGGCGCGATGCGCTGCAGCACGCGGCCCTTGTGGAAGCCGTCCAGCTCGATCGCATCGTCTTCCATGCGCTTGTTCCACAGCGCTTCCGCCGCCGCCAGGTTTTCCTCGGCGATGCGGCCCGCATCCTTGTAGTTGACGCCGAAGCCGATCATCTCTTCCGGCGTCGTACCCGAGCCGACGCCCACCAGCAGCTTGCCCTTGGTCAGGTGGTCGAGGATGTTGATGCGCTCGACGAAGCGGATCGGGTGGTGCAGCGGCACGGTGGTGACGGAAAAGCCGAAGTGCATGTCCGGCAGCTTGGCCGCCAGATAGGACGCGAACATGAAGCTGTCGCTGGCGACCGGCATGTAGCCGTTGAAATGGTGGTCCGGCAGGAAGATCGCATCGAAGCCGAGCTTGCCCGCCAGCAGCGCGTGCTGCTCGAGGTCGACGATCAGCTGGCGGTCGGCGTCCGGCGTCATGGTGCGGGCATTGAGGAATACGGAGAAGCGCATGCTAGTTCCTTCAGGAAAGTTCTGGAAAGACCGGTAAATGCAGGCCGGCGGGTCAAATCATAATCATAATTACGATTATATTAGTGCTGCTTTTTGGGTCGGTCAACTCTTTTTAGCGGCAACAAAAAACCCGCTGCCTCAAAGAGACAGCGGGCCGATGGGCGCGTTTTCTTTCAGGGCCGGATCAGACGATACCGCTGCTGCTCGCCCCTGCCCTGGCCGGACGCGCCTCGGCGACGCGGCCACGGTAGCCGCTCGCGCGGTAGCAGGCCACCGGATCGGTCGCGGCGCCGGCGCGCACGCGCGCCATCGCCAGGATCGGGCCGACGTCGGTGCGGAAGGCCTGCTTCAGGGTCTGGGCCGCCTGCAAGGCGTCATTGGCTTCCTGGAAGCCGGCCAGGGCGACGCGGTCGACCAGGGCTGCCTGCACGTAGGCGCGCTGCACTTCGACCGCGCTGCTCATGAGGCTTTCGATCGGGTCCGTCACATTGTGCGACTGGTCCAGCATGTAGCTCGGCTTGAAGGCGGCGCCCTCGCGGCGGGCCGCATCGGCCAATTCGTTAAAGACCAGGAACAGCTGGAAGGGGTTGATCGAGCCGGAGTCGAGGTCGTCGTCGCCGTACTTGCTGTCGTTGAAGTGGAAGCCGCCCAGCTTGCCGAACTGGGCCAGGCGCGCGACGATCATCTCGATGTTGGTGTTCGGCGCATGGTGGCCGAGGTCGACCAGGCATTTGGCTTTCGGCCCCAGCGCAGTGGCGCAGGCGAAGCTGGTGCCCCAGTCGGCGATGGTGGTGGCATAGAAGGCCGGTTCGAACAGCTTGTGCTCGATCATCACGGTCCAGTCTTCCGGCAGCGCGGCGTAGATCTGGCGCATGCTGTCCAGGTAGCGCTCGAGCGCGCCGCGCAGGTTGTGCTGGCCCGGGAAATTGGCGCCATCGCCGACCCAGACCGTCAGCGAGGTCGAGCCCAGGGCCTTGCCCAGTTCGATGCATTCGATGTTGTGGGCCACGGCCTGGGCGCGGACGGCGGCGCTGCCGTTGGTCAGGCTGCCGAACTTGTAGCTCTGCTCCTGCCCGGGCTGGTCCTGGAAGGTGTTCGAGTTGACGGCGTCGAAGCCCAGGCCCAACGCCCCGGCGGCCTGGCGCAGCTCGGCGGCGTCGGTCGGCCGGTCCCAGGGGAAGTGCAGCGACACGGCCGGGGTGGCGGCGGTCAGCTGGTGGATCACGCCGCAGTCGTCCATCTTCTCGAACACGTTGCGCGGCTCGCCACGGCCCGGGAAGCGCGCGAAGCGGGTGCCGCCGGTGCCCACGCCCCAGCTGGGCACGGCCACGGCGAAGCGCTGCGCCTGCGCCGTCAATGTCTCGATATCCGTGCCGCGGCGCGCCAACATGCCGCCCAGGGCATCGTAGTCGGCTTGCAGTTGCGATTGCAGCCTGGCGTTGTGGTCGGCCACCAGGCCGGTGTCGATGAGGGTCGTCATTCATGTCTCCTTGTTCTTGTTCGCGCTGCTGTCAGCGGGTGAAGGCGGCCGCGTTGCCCGCATCGACATTCAGCACATTGCCGGTGCTCTTGGCCGACTTGCTGCTGGCGAAGAAGTACACGGCTTCGGCGATATCTTCCGGCAGGACGCCCAGCTTCAGCATGCTGCGCTTGCGGTAGAACTCCTCGACGTCGTCGGCGTCGATCTTGTTGGAAGCGGCGCGCTCTTCCTTCCATTTGCCGTCCCAGATGCGCGACCCGCGGATCACGGCGTCCGGGTTGACCGTATTGACGCGGATGCCGTGTTCGGCGCCTTCCAGCGCGATGCAGCGGGCCAGGTGCAGTTCCGCGGCCTTGGCGGTGCAATAGGCCGAGGCGCCGGCGGACGCCACCAGGCCGTTCTTCGAGCCCACGAAGACGATGCTGCCGCCCAGCTTCTGCTGCTTCATGATCCGGAAGCTGTCGCGGCTGACCAGGAAGTAACCCGTCACCAGGATGTCCTGGTTGCGCTTCCAGACGTCCAGCGAAGTCTCGTCCAGCGGCGCAGCCGAGGCGATGCCGGCGTTCGACACCAGCAGGTCGATGCCGCCGAAGCGCAGCGCGGTCGCCGCCAGGATTCCGGCCACCTGCTCTTCGCTGGTGATGTTGGCCTGCACGGCAGCGACGGCATCCTTGCCGCCGGCCTTGGCCAGGTTTTCCCTGGCCTGCTCGAGCGCTTCGGCATCGATATCGGTCAGCATCACGCAGGCGCCTTCCTGCAGCAGCTGGCGCGCGCAAGCCTGGCCGATGCCGCCGGCGCCGCCGGTCACCAGGGCGATCTTGCCGGCCAGGCTCTTCGGCTTGGGCATGCGCTGCAGCTTGGCTTCCTCGAGCAGCCAGTATTCGATGTCGAAGGCTTCCTGTTCCGGCAGCCCGACGTAGGTATCGACGCCGTTGGCGCCGCGCATGACGTTGATGGCGTTGACGTAGAACTCGCCGGCGATGCGTGCGGTGGCCTTGTCCTTTGCGAAGGACAGCATGCCCACGCCCGGGATCAGGTAAATGACCGGGTTGGCGTCACGGACGGCCGGGCTGGTGGCACGCTTGCAGCGCTCGTAGTACGCGGTGTAGTCGGCGCGATAAGCCTCCAGGGCGGCGTCCAGGCCGGCGATGGTCGCGTCCAGGTCCGGCTTGGCCGGATCGAAATCGACGACCAGCGGACGGATCTTGGTGCGCAGGAAGTGGTCGGGGCAGGAGGTGCCCAGCGCGGCCAGCGGCGCGAGCTGCTGCGAATTGACGAACTCCAGTACGGTGTCGGAATCGTCGAAGTGGCCGAGCTTCAGCTCGTCCTTCGAGATCTTCCCGCGCAGCAGAGGCATCAACGCGGCGGCGATGGCCTGGCGCTGCTCGGCCGGCAGGGCCTGGTGCCTGGCGCCGCCGAAATGCTCGCCCTTGATATTCGCGCTCAGCCAGTCTTCGGCGCGCTTGATGATCGCCAGCGTCGTTTCGTAGCATGCGCGGGCAGAGTCGCCCCAGGTGAACAGGCCGTGGCCTTCCAGGATGATGCCCTTCAGCTGCGGCTGTTCGCTCGACAGCTTTTCCAGCTTCAGGCCCAGGTCGTAGCCCGGGCGCTGCCACGGCAGCCAGCCGAGCTCCCCTTCGAAGATCTGCTCGGTCAGCGCGCGGCTGTTCTTGCAGGCGGCAATCGCGATCACCGAATCCGGGTGCATGTGGTCGACATGCTTCCTGGCGATGTAGGCGTGCAGCGGCGTATCGATGCTGGCGGCGCGCGGGTTCAGGTTGAAGGTGCAGTGCGGCAGGTAGGCGACCATCTCGTCTTCGCGCTCGAGACCGTGGTATTTGCCTTTCAGCGCATTCAGCTTGTCCATGTACAGGGTCGAGAAGCCGTCCAGCTTGATGCTGCCCAGGTCCCCGCCCGAGCCCTTGACCCACAGGACCTCGACCTGCTCGCCGCTCAGCGGATCGGCCATCATGACCTTGGCGGAGGTATTGCCGCCACCGAAGTTGGTAATGCGCAGATCGGCGCCCAGCAGGTTGGAACGGTACAGCAGGAGTTCCGGTTCGCTCAAGGTTGACGCAAGCTGATCGTCCCAGCGCGACGTGATCGGTTCCTTCTGCTTCGTTTCGCTCATTGCGCCCATCAAAGTCTCCACGTGTTGTCTGCTATCGCTCTATAGCAAGGTTGATACCGAAGTGCTGCCTAAAAATAGTAGAAAGCAGCGGGGCAAACCGTGTCAACGGCTCGAGCGGTCAAAACGTCGGCAATCAGGAAATAATCATCCAAATGATTGGTTCGACGGGATGTGCAGGCCGAGGGCGCGAAATAATCATCTGAATGATTCGTTTGGCGATTGACCCTGAGCGAATGTGTCACTAATCTCTTCAGGAAATACAGGCCGTGCAAAAAGAAAAGCGGCATTCGGAGGAGACACGATGGTGAATCACAACCGCCGCAAGCGTTTGCTGAAGTTGCTTGCTGAGCACCAGTCCGTCACGGTCGCCCAGTTCGTCGGCTGGCTCGGCGCCTCGCCGGCAACCGTGCGGCGGGACATCAACTGGCTGGCGGACCGCAAGCTGCTGGCGCGCACGCGGGGCGGCGCGCAGCACGTGACGCCGAAGACGGAAGCGTATCCGCTGTCGAGCGAGACATTTCAGCACAACATACTCTGCCGCACCGCCGACAAGCGCGCCATCGCGCGGCATGCGGCCGCGATGTGCGAGGACGGGGAAACGATCATCATCAATGGCGGCACCACCACCTTCATGATGGCCGAGTTCCTCGCCGAAAAGCGCCTCAAGATCCTGACCAATTCCTTCATGATGGCCGAGCGCCTGCTGGTGTCGAGCCAGAACGAAATCATCGTGCCCGGCGGTACGATCTATCGCGAACAGAACGTCATCCTCTCCCCCTTCGACAACGACATCACCCAGCATCACTACGCCAGCAAGATGTTCATGAGCGTGCATGGACTGTCCCTGCTTGGCCTGATGGAAGCGGATCCGGTGCTGATCCAGGCCGAAAAACGCCTCATCAGCCAGACCGAAGAGCTGGTGGTCCTGGCCGACAGCTCCAAGTTCAAGCGCACCGCCGGCCTGATCCTGTGCGGCCTGGACAAGGTCTCGTGCGTCATCACCGACACCGGCGCGCCCGACAAGGCGGTGCAGATGCTCGAACAGGTGGGCGTCAAGGTCGTCACGGTAGCGCCGGACCAGATGGCGGCGGACGGCGAAGGCCAATCGCTGGACCGGGAATACGAACGCGCATCCACTGAGTTTTTCGACAGCGAGGCCTTACTTTGAAGATCACACGCATCCTGCTCGCGATGGCAGCCTTCGGCGTCCTGTCCAGCCTTGCCGCTTGCGAGAAAAAGCCCGAGAAGACCCGCATCGCCATGGTGGTAAAAAGCCTTGGCAACGGTTTCTTCGACGCCGCCCACACGGGCGCCGACGAGGCGGCCAGGCAGATCGGCGGCGTGGAAGTGATCTACACCGGCCCGACCACGCCGAGCGCCGAAGGCCAGATCGAGATCGTCAATTCCCTGATCAGCCAGAAGGTCGACGCCATCGTGATCTCCGCGAACGATCCGAACGCCCTGGTGCCGATCGCGAAAAAGGCGATGCGGCGCGGGATCAAGGTGCTGTCCTTCGACAGCGGCCTGGCGCCCGAAGGCCGCCTGATGCAGCTGAACCCTTCCAACGCCGAGTTGATCGGCGAGAAGCTGATCCAGATGGCCGCCGGGCAGGCGGGCGGCGAAGGCGAGATTGCCATCCTGTCGGCATCGGCCCAGGCCACCAACCAGAACCTCTGGATCGGCGTGATGAAGCAGGTGCTCGCACGTCCCGAATACGACAGGCTCAAGCTGGTGGCCACGGTGTACGGCGACGACCAGTCCGACAAGAGCTACCGCGAGGCGATCGGCCTGCTGCGCAGCCATCCGCGGCTGAAGGCGATCATCGCCCCGACCACCGTCGGCATCGTCGCCGCGGCCAAGGCCGTGGTCGACGAGAAGATGGTCGGCAAGGTCTACGTGACCGGGCTGGGCCTGCCGTCCGAGATGGCGGGCCACGTCAGGAGCGGCGCGGTGAAGGAGTTCGCGATCTGGAACCCGATCGACCTGGGCTATGCCGCCACCTATGCGGCCGCGGAATTCGTCAAGGGCCAGGCCGAGGCCAAGCCAGGCGCCAGCGTCCCGGTCGGGCGCCTGGGCAAGCTCACGCTCGACGGCAAGGGCGAAGCGGCGCTCGCGCCGCCGTTCACCTACAACGCGGAAAACGTCGAGAAGTTCGCGAAGCTGTTCTGACGACAGCATCCTCACAATCGGTCCAGCCAATCGTATGCAAGTCAAACACAGTCAAACGCCGGTGCTGCAGCTCACAGGGATCAGCAAGCGCTTCAACGGCATCCATGCCCTGAACGGCATGAACCTCAACGTCCGCGCCGGCGAAGTCATGGCCCTGATCGGCGAGAACGGGGCCGGCAAATCGACCCTGGTCAAGACGCTGACGGGCATCCACCAGCCGGACGCCGGCATCATCGCGCTGGACGGCGCACCGGTCTCCTTCGCCAGCCCGCAAGAGGCGATGGCCGCCGGGATCACCGCCGTGCACCAGGAGACCGTGATGTTCGACGAGCTGTCGGTCGCCGAGAACATCTACGTGGGACGCCAGCCGTGCAGCCCCTTCATCCGGGGAATGGCGCAGCGGGTCGACTGGCAGCGCATGGAAGCCGAGGCCGAGGCCCTGTTCGCGCGCCTGGAAGTCGACTTGCCGGTGCGCGCCCGCGTGAAAGACCTGTCGGTGGCCCAGCGCCACTTCGTGGAGATCGCGCGCGCCCTGTCGCAGGACGCACGGGTAGTCATCATGGACGAGCCGACCGCCGCCCTGTCGCAGCGCGAGATCCGCGAACTGTACCGCATCATCGGACAGCTCAAGGCCAGGGGGACGGCGGTCATCTTCATCTCGCACAAGTTCGACGAGATCTTCGAGGTCGCCGACCGCTATACGGTACTGCGCGACGGGAACTTCGTGGCCGAGGGGCTGCTCGGCGAGATCACCGAGTCCGAACTGGTCGCCCTGATGGTCGGCCGCGCCGTGCACCAGGCCTATCCGAAGGAGGCGGCCGAGATCGGCGGCCCGCTGCTGGAAGTCGAGAACCTGTGCCACCCGACCGAGTTCGACGGCGTCGGTTTCACCCTGCGCCGCGGCGAGATCCTGGGCTTCTATGGCCTGGTCGGCGCCGGGCGCTCCGAAGTGATGCAGGCCCTGTTCGGCATGACCGCCGACGTGCGCGGCAAAGTGCGCCTGGAAGGCCGGGAGATGCGGATCGCCAGCCCCGCGGACGCGATCGCCCAGGGCATCGCCTACGTGCCGGAAGACCGCCAGCACCACGGCGCGCACCTGTCGATGCCGATCATGCACAACATCACGCTGCCCATCCTGTCGCGCATCGGCTTCTTCCTGCGTGGCGGCAGGCAGGCAAGCGAGGCCGCGATCGCCCGTCATTTTTCCGAACAGCTCGAGCTGAAGGCCAGCCACCTGACCCAGCAGGTGGCCGAACTCTCGGGCGGCAACCAGCAGAAGGTCGTGCTCGGCAAATGGCTTGCCACCGAGCCGAAAGTGATCATCCTCGACGAACCGACCAAAGGCATCGACATCGGCTCCAAGGCCGCCGTGCACCGCTTCATCGGCCAGCTGGTCACCCGCGGGCTGTCGGTGATCCTGGTGTCCTCGGAGCTGCCCGAGGTGCTCGGCATGGCCGACCGGATCGTGGTCATGCACCACGGCCGTGTACAGCGCGTGTTCGAACGCGACGAGGCCAGCCCGGAGCGGGTGGTGGCGGCGGCGTCCGGTATCGAACTGGTCGAAGAGGCAACCGAGCAATGAGCGGAGGACCGATGAAGCTGCTGAAGCAACGCGAGCCCCTGCTCGCCCTCATGATCGTCGCGCTGGTCGGCCTGGTCGGCCTGCGCGCGCCGGTCTTCCTGGCCCCGGCCTCGCTGGCCAACCTGGTCACCGACAGCACCCTGCTGGTGATGCTCGCGCTCACCCAGATGCTGGTGATCGTCACCCGCGGCGTCGACCTCTCGGTGGCGTCCAACCTGGCGCTGTCGGGCATGGTGGCGGCGATGCTGGCCTCGCGCAACCCCGGCCTGCCGCTGGTGCTGGCGATGCTGGCGGCGGTGCTGGTCGGCCTGGCCCTCGGCCTGGTCAACGGCTGGCTGATCGGCTACCTGCAACTGCCGCCGATCGTCATCACGCTGGGCACCATGAGCGTCTACCGCGGCCTGGTGTTCGTGCTCTCGGGCGGCGCCTGGGTGTCGGCGCACCAGATGCCCCAGGATTTCATCGCCTTCCCGCTGACGCGCCTGCTCGGCCTGCCGCACCTGGTATGGATCGCCGCGGCGACGCTGGCGCTGACGGCCTGGCTGGCGCGCTACACCCGCTTCGGCCGCGACCTGTACGCGATCGGCAACGCGCCCCAGTGCGCCGCCTACATCGGCATCCCGAGCGCGCGCCGCCTGCTGTGGACCTACGGCCTGTCCGGCCTGGTCGCCGGCCTGTGCGGCTACCTGTGGGTGGCGCGCTATGCGGTGGCGTATACCGAGATCGCCTACGGCTTCGAATTCACCGTGATCGCCGCCTGCGTGATCGGGGGCGTCAGCATCGCCGGCGGCATCGGCTCGGTCGCGGGCGCGGTGCTGGGCGCGCTGTTCCTGTCCGTGATCGGCAACGCGCTGCCGGTGCTGCAGGTCTCGCCCTTCTGGCAGAGCGCCCTCACCGGCCTGGTGATCCTTGCGGCCGTGCTGATCAACGCCCGCGGCAACCGGCATCGCAGCCGCCAGATCCTTCCCCTCCATACATCCGACATGAAGAGCGCGGCATGAATCCGATCCTCCTGACGCCGCACGAGAAAACCTCGCGCTACGCCATCCTCGACCGCGAGGCCCCGCGGCTGAAAACCGTCCTGGGCCGCTGGGAGAGCCTGCTGGCCGTGCTGCTGGTGGCGGTGTTCGTCGCCGACAGCATCGCCCTGCCACACTTCCTGGACCTCGAAAACCTTCTGGACGGCACTTCCAACTTCAGCGAGAAGGCCTTGATCGCCCTGCCGATGGCCCTGCTGATCATCTGCCGCGAGATCGACATCTCGGTGGCCGGCACGCTGGCGCTATCCTCGGTGGCGATGGGTCTCGCCAAGGCCGCCGGGCTGCCGCCCGCATCACTGCTCCCGGTCGCGCTGGCCACCGGCGGCGCCTGCGGGTTCCTGAACGGCTTGCTGGTCACACGCTTCGCCCTGCCGTCGATCGTGGTCACCATCGGCACCGTCTCGCTGTACCGCGGCCTCGCCAGCGTCGTACTGGGCGACAAGGCCTACACCGGCTACCCGCAGCTGATGGCCGACTGGGGCCAGGGCTACTTCTTCGACATCGTGCCGCGCGAGTTCGTGGTGCTGCTGGCCTTCGCGGTGCTGTTCGCGGTGCTGCTGCACGCCACGGCCTGGGGCCGCCGCATCTATGCGATCGGCAGCAATCCCGACGCCGCGCGCTTCTCCGGCATCGCGGTCGACCGCTACCGCCTGGCCCTGTTCGTGCTGACCGGCGCCATGGCCGGCCTGGCCGCCTTCCTGCTGACCGGACGGATCGGCAGCACCCGTCCCAACATCGCCACCGGCTGGGAACTCGAGATCATCACCATGGTGATCCTGGGCGGCGTGAGCATCGCCGGCGGCGTCGGCAGCATCGGCGGCGTGCTGCTGGCCGTGCTCACGATCGGCACGCTGACCTATGGCCTGTCGCTGGCCAACATCCCCGGCATCTACATGACCATCACGATCGGGGTGCTGCTGCTGGTGACCATTGCCATGCCGCGCCTGCTGCGCGGGCGCCCGACGCGGCAATGAGGGCGGCGCATCCATGAGCGGCGCACTGATCGTCCTCGACATCGGCAAGACCAACGCCAAGCTGACCCTGATCGACGCCGGCGGCCGGACGCTCGCCGAGCAGCGCCGGCCGAATACGGTGCTGGCGGACGGGCCCTACCCGCACCACGACACCGACGGCATCTGGGAATGGCTGCTGGCCACCTGCCGCGCCTTCGCCGCGCAGGCCGAGGTCGCGGCCATCGTCCCGGTGACCCACGGCGCCACCGCCGCCCTCGTTGACAGCGACGGCCTGGTACTGCCCGTGCTCGACTACGAGGCGGAACTGCCCGGCGTCGACTACGACACCGTACGCCCGCCCTATGCCGAGACCCGTTCGCCCGGCCTGCCGGCCGGCCTGAACCTGGGCCGCCAGCTGGCCTGGCTGCAGCAGCGCTACCCCGCCGGGTTCGGGCGCGCGCATCGCATCCTGATGTACCCGCAATATTGGGCCTGGCGCCTGTGCGGGGTGGCTGCCGGCGAAGCGACCTCGCTGGGATGCCATACCGACCTCTGGGATCCGCTGCGCCAGCAGTATTCCAGCCTGGTCGAACGCATGGGCTGGCAGGCCCTGATGCCGCCGCTGCGGCCTGCCTCGGCCGTCCTCGGCACGCTGCGCCCGAAGGTGGCGGCGGCTACCGGACTGCCGCCCGCCTGCGAGGTCCTGAGCGGCATCCACGACAGCAATGCGTCGCTGCTGCGCTACCTGGACAAGTCGGGCAAGGCCACCCCGCGCACGGTGCTCTCCACCGGCACCTGGCTGATCGCCGCGGCCTTTGGCGCCGACCTGGCCGGCCTGCGCGAGGACGCCGACATGCTGGCCAATACCAGTGCGCTCGGCCAGCCGGTAGCGTGCATGCGCTTCATGGGCGGCCGGGAGTTCGGCGAACTGGCCGGCGTCCAGGAACATGGGCAAGCCTGTTCGCCGGCCGACCTGGCGCGCATGATCGGACAAGGCACGTGCGCCCTCCCCTGCTTTGCGGCCACCGGCGGACCGTTCGCGGGCCGTGCCGGACGCATCGCCGGCCCCGCGCCGCAAGACGCTGCGGAACGCTATGCGCTGGCCACGCTGTACGTGGTGCTGATGACGGATTACTGCCTGGAGATGCTCGGCGCCGCCGGCCCGCTGTCGGTGGAGGGCAGCTTTACCGCCAACCCCTGGTTCGGCCGGCTGCTGGCGGCCCTGCGTCCGCAGCAGGCGGTGAGCTATTCGGACGACGGCAGCGGCACGACCTGCGGCGCCTGGCTGCTGCGCTACCGCGACGGCACGCCGCCCGGCGCGGGCGCGGCGGTGGCGCCGCTGTCCCTGGCCGGACTTGAAGCCTATCGCGCGCGCTGGCTGGATGCACTGAATTCAGCTTAAGCAGCCCCTTCTTTCACTGTCCGGTGATCATTTCCGATCCAGATGAAGGCAGTCTCCCAGCCCCAGATTTCGGCAATGATTGGCACCGTCAACGGGGCCAGGATCGCAGCCGGGAAGTTGCCCGCTTCGCCAAGCGCCAGGATTGCGCGCGCAACGATGAAGCCAGCGATCGACGCCGGCACTGCTGCAAAGCCCAGCATTGTGAGCACGCTGTTGATTGCGTAACCTAAGGAGAGCGAGAACGCGTGGACAATCGCCCCGATCGACCAAACCAGGATCGCGAGCTGATAGGCACGTTTGGTGCCGAGACGGTCGACGATGCGGCCTGCGAACAGCAGTGCCACCGCGTACACGAACTGGAACGCAGCGGCGATATTCGCGTAATCGTTGTTCGACCACCCGAATTGCTTGGACAAAGAGGGGGCAAGCAGGCTCAGGACTTGGCGGTCGAGGTAATTAATCGTGGTTGCAAAGAACAGCAGACCACAAATGGCCCACCTGTAATTGCCGATAGCGCTCGGGTGCATGGTCGAGGTCTTTCTCGTCGCCAGGACGAATTAAGATCGGTTGTTTGGACGTGATGACGAGGCCGCCGCGATGCGATGCCTGACCAATGCGGGCCCGGCGCGCAGCCGCTTCGGGACAATGCCTTGCGACCGCCACCAAGCACATCCGCTTACAGGCGTTCGACGACGAGGTTCGATAGCACCGCTTCCCCGACCTCCGGCACCAAGTCCAGCCGCAGGATGCCATCACGAACCTCGACGTCGAAATTACGCGTGATGGCCGTGGCTGGCGCGCCCGCGACGGCCACGATATCCAGGCTGGGAAGCACCACGCCGCCGTTGGCGGTCACGCTGAAACGGCGCGTGCCCGGTTGCGCATCCTTGACAGGATCCAGGAAACCCAGGCGCACGCGGTAGCGTCCATTCTCGAGCGCGATGCGGTAACCGAAGCTCCCATGGCGCACGGCTGCCCACAGTGCGGCGTCACGCACGTCGGTGACGTTGCGGACATGGGTGCCGAAACGGCTACCGTAGGGTGAGTCCAGTTCTAGCGGCGTGCCCTGGCCGCCGACGAAGAAGTTGTCGGAGCCGTAGCGGTGACCGTCGCTCGAGACCTGGCCGGTTGCGATCTGCCCAGCGGCCAGGTAGACATTGCGCGCGTTGTCGGGCGCCAGGGTCCATGCCACCGCATCGCTCGTCCTTGCGGTTCCATGCATGCCTTGCGCTTGCAGCTGGTTGCTGCCTTCGTCCAGACGCACATGCTCGAATACGCAGGTGCGCAGCGGGCACTCGTCGGCCTTGCGCACACCGATTTCGCGGCCGTTGAGAGACAGCGTCACCATGTCCGCATTTGAATACACGCGCACGTCCGTCACCCGATAGGCGCGATCGCGGTAGCGCCGACCGGTGATCCACGTGACCGGCGCCTCGCTCCAGTTCGCCTTGTAGAAGTAGAACGGATCCTTGCGCGTGGCACGGTCGAAGGTAACCAGGCCTTTTGTGTTAGTCCCGCCGATGTCTCCTTCATGACGCGTGCCGGAGCCGAAATCGAACATCGACCAGATGAAGCTGCCCCACAGGTAATCCCGCCGGGCCAGTGCCGCATAGATTTGCTCGTGCACGTAGTTCGCGTAGCCTTCGGGCTGATACACGACGCGGCTGCGGCCGTGCATGTCCATGGCGCCGACCAGGCCGCCGAGCGGGTTGTCGGTCTGCTGGGATAGCGCAGCGCCGGCCCCGTACTCGGACACGCCGAGCGGGTGCGTCGGATACTTGGCGTGAAAGCGGTCGAGGGCCGCACCGAAGGCATCGCCACCGCCTGGGTAGTACCAGAGGTGGTAACGGTTGACCGCCCAGATGTCGGTGATGCCACCGGTCGGCAGCACGGGGAACATCGGTCCGACGATCGGGTAATCCTCATTGAAATCGGCAAGCGTGGTCGGACGTGTGGGGTCTTCCTGCTTTGCCAGCGCATGCAGTCGCCGCACGGCTGGCGTGACAGTGTCAACGCCGTGGCAGGTTCCGCCCATCGCCACCTCGTTGGCGACCGACCACATGGCGATGCCGGGATCATTGTAGTGCTGCCGGATCATCTCGCGCAGTTGATCGTCCAGGTTGTCGAGGAAGGCCGGCGGGATCGCCGCGCCGGCCTTGCAGTCGGCCGGTGTCAGGCTGCGCTCGACGAAGGGCAGTTCGGCCCACACGACCAGGCCGAGCCGGCCGGCCTGCTGGTAGGTGTGGGCCGCATGTGGATAGTGCGCCAGCCGCACCGCGTTGGCGCCCATCTCGCGCACCATTGCCAGCGAGGCGTCGATCTCGCGCGGTCCGATGGCCCAGGCCTTGTCCTGCCAGTCCTGGTGCAGGTTCACGCCGTGCAGGCGCAGGTGCTGGCCGTTCAGGAACAGGCCGGCCTGGGGATCAAAGCGGAATTGGCGGATACCGAATGGCTGCTCGACACGGTCGATCACGCGGCCGGCCCCGTCGGCCAGTTCGACCTGCAGGCGGTACAGGTAGGGATTGGCTACGCCTTGCCACAGGTGTGGACGGGGGACGGACAGGACCAGTTCGCCCTGCGCCTTTGCGCCGGCGCCGACCCGCAGCCTCCGTACGCTGGACGACACCGTTTTTCCCGTGGCATCGATCAGGTGCGTGCGCAGCGTCAGGCCGGCGTCAGTCGCCTTTTCGTTCTCGACCAGCGCGCGCACACGCACGTTGGCGCGGTCACGGTCGACGGAGACAGTATCGGCGTATACACCGCTGCTGCCGTAATCGCCCAGTGCAAGGTGTGCACGCGCCGGCGTCTCGATCAGCGACACACTGCGATACAAGCCACCCGACATGTTGAAATCGCCGCCCAAGGGCGCGATGGCGGTCAGATCGTCGCCGTGGACAGGCGCACTGTTGTCGACCTTGACCAGCAGGACGTTCTTGCCAGCCGCGAGCTTGTCGGTGACGTCGAAGCGAAAGGCGGTGAACGCGCCACGATGCCGGCCCAGGTATTTGCCATTCAGCCAGACGTCGGCGACGATGCTGGCGCCATCGAACTGTAACCAGGCGTTGGCCGGTAGCGCGCCATGGTCGAACTCGAGCCGGTACCAGCCGCGTCCACGTTTGTATGGTTTGCTGTCCGGGCTGGTCTGCGCGGTGCTGGCGGCGTCAGTCATGTTCCAGGTGTGCGGCACGCTGACGGCTTGCCAGTCGGTGCCGCTCGACGCGAGGGCAGCAGAATCCGCCAGCGTATCGTTCTGTACAAAACGCCAGTGTTCAAGCAAAGGCGTTTCCCGGCGCACGGTGTCGCCCGTTGCTGCGCTGCTGGTGAATGAAATGCTGGAGCACGCCAGCAGGGCGGCGAGTCTCAGACCGCGCAGAGTAAAAGCTCGTGTCATGGGCGCCTCATTGCTGCATCGGTTTTGACACCAGGACCCGTCGCCAGGCTCGTGGAAGGGTCGGCCAGCGAAACGATCGCTGACGAGGGGTGTACTACAGGCATGCCGTCTCCGTTTGCGCCGGTCCGTTTGGCCGGCCTTTTGTTTGCAGCTCCTTGGCAGCCGATGCGGGAACGCACGCAGTCGGGAGGTGTTCCGAGTATAGGACCGTTGCTCTCCGACCTTAAAGTCGATATTTCCGATACCTGCTATCGAAAATCTGGCATCCGAAACGAGTCAGCTGCCGGCCCGGCTGCGGGGTGCGAGAGGCGACCTAGCTGGAACTGACTGTTCCAAAAAATGCGGCGACCAGGGGGTCGCGTCGGGCTGGATAGTGATGCACCACTAAAGGAAAGTTGACGTCGTCAGCCAGCACATGCAGGAATTGTCGCCCAGGGTTTACGCAGTGACGCGATGGACTGCTGCGCAGGGCAAGGCGCTGCGGACGGGAACTGTCCGTCAACGAATTGAGGAACTGTTGCACATTGGCTGTATCCGGGCGTAAGCGAAAGTGCGTCCGTCGGTCCGGATCGGACTCTGCCACGCCAGCCTGCTCCAGGTTGGCGCAACGAGTATAGGGCCGGCGCTGACCATCTTGAAAGACGCGATTCCCGATACCTGCTATCGGCGGTGAGCCGGCCTTGGGACAAAACGAAGCTGCTCGGCTAGTCCGGCAAGCGAGCAAGCCCCCGTTCGGCATCACCGGCCTTCATCGTTCCTGGTGACATTCCCCACGCGACGTCACGCTCTACGCCGCCACAACGCTGCCAGAGGCCGCCGAATGGCCACTCGGATGGGCAGTCATAGCGCCAGGCTTGCCGCCTGTTGCATACGTACTTCGATCACGCCGTCATCAAACTTGCCATTCCGCGTCCCGTCTCGATGGCGTTGGCGGAGAGCGGCGCCATCGGCAGGTCGCGGTTCGAGGTCATGCCGCGCGCGACGTCCAGCATGACGCCGCGCAGCCAGATATGGCACGGATCGTTTTCCTGGAAGCGGTGCCATTGCAGGCATTCGGCCAGCACCGGCAGTTGGTAAGGCAGCGGCAGCACGCGGATCGGCAGGCGGCGTGCGCACCCGAGCGCAAGGCGCGTGTGCATGGTGGCGACCAGGTCGGTGCCGACCAGTGCGGTGGCCATGCTGGAAAAATCGGAGGTGGTGACACGGATGCGCCGTCTGACGTCGAGGGCCTGCAGCATCCGCTCTTCCATCGTCGGCGAGCGCGGGCGGCCCAGCATGGGCGCGATATGCGAGAGGCGCTCGTAGGTGGCGGCGTCGAGCTGGTCGCCGACCTGGGTATTGCCCTCCCAGATCACCACGCAATAATGGTCTTCGAACAGCAGGCGCTGCGGGTGTTCGGGATCCAGGAAGTTGCGCGGGATGATGAGGAAATCGTTCTCGCCACGGCGCAGTTTTTCGTTGGCGTCATCCGCCAGCGGCACCAGGTCCAGCGTCATGTTGGGGGCGTCGCGCAGCACGCGCGCGATCACCCGGTTCAGGAAGACCTCGGTCGCGTAGTCCGACACCATGATCTTCATCGTGCGCGTCTCGCGTGCGGGATCGAAACTGACGCGGATGCCGACCGTGGCGTGCACGTGCAGGATCAGGTCGCGCACCGGTCCCACCAGCTGGCGTCCCAGCACCGTCAATTCCATGTTGCGGCCCACGGCGGCCAGCAGGTCGTCCTCGAAAAACTCGCGCAGGCGCGCCAGCATGCCGCTCATGGCGGACTGGCTGACGTTCACGCGTGCCGCCGCGCGGGTGATGTTCTGCTCCTCCAGCAGCGCATCGAGCGCCAGCAGCAGGTTCAGATCGAGGCGGTTGAAACGCATTGCTTGTCTCCTTGTTATCCTCGCGACCGGGTCGCAGTTCTACCCTCACTGTATTTATTTTTGGCCTGCCTGTCATTAAAAAAAGCGGCCCGCGCCACGCGCAGCGCGGAAGGGGCCGCCGGCCGTGCAAGGGACTCAGGCTGTCGGATCACGCACGAAAGCCAGCAGCGGGCCGGCCAGCGCCTCGTCGCCGCTGTTGATCGAGTACACCTGGCTCAGGTGATTGTGATTACGGATCACGGCGACGCGCGGCGCGAAGCCGTGCCGGGTGACCAGCCGGGAAAACAGCTCTCCTGCCTGCGCCTGCATCTGGATCGGGTCCAGTTCCGCATACGTGATCGCCAGCGGGAAGGGATCGGCATTCACCAGCTCCACCGTCGACATGGCCCGATAGCGGGCGAAGTCGGTACCGAAGTAGGCCTCGTTGCGCGGGTCCGGCGTGGCGATCCCCAACTGCTCGCGCGCCAGCAGTTCCAGCTCGGCGTTGTACACGCCGGAGGCCAGGAACGCTCCGGCGATCTTCAGGCCTTCGTCGGGGTGAAAGCGCTTGATCAGCGTCGCCGCCGCCACGTGCGCCGCCCCCGCGGATTCGCCGGCCAGCACGATGTGATCGGGGTTGCCGCCATGCTGCGCCACATTCGCGCGGGCCCACTCCAGTACCGCCGACGCGTCCTGCGCCCCGGCCGGCCAGCGGTGGCGCGGTCCCAGGCGGTAGTTCGGCAGGATCGCCAGCACGCCATGGCGCGAGAAATAGTGGCCGACGGCCGCGCGGTCGGCCTTGTCGCCGCGGATGAAGCCGCCGCCGTGCAAGAACACGACGACCGGCGCCGCTTTCTCTTCGCCCAGCGGCAGATAGACGTCCAGGCGCTGCCGTTCGTCCTGCCCGTAGACGATGTCACGCAGGACCTCGCCGCCCAGCGGCATGTCGGCCAGCAGCGGCGCGTACAAGGCCTTGGCGGCCGGCGGGTCGATCACCGGGCCGGCCGCGCGTATGATCTGCTCGAGTTCGCGCAAGGACGGCTTGCTCGTCATCGTCCCTCCTGGAAGGCCGCCAGCGCCGGATCCTTGTGGAAGCGGCCGTCCTTCATGATGCCGCGCAGGCGCTTGCGGTCCTGCAGGATCCGCACGTCGGCGGTCGGGTCGCCATCGACCAGCAGCAGATCGGCCAGGAAGCCGGGCTTGACCTGGCCCAGCTCGTCGCCCATGCCCATCAGCTCGCCGCCGAGCAGCGTCGCGGCCGACAGCGCTTCCTCCGGCGTGAAGCCGAGGAGGTCGACGAACAGTTCCAGGTCGCGTGCATTGCGGCCGTTCGGATTGAACGGAAAACCGTAGTCGCCGCCCGGCAGCACGCGCAGGCCGCGCCGGCGCAGTTCCGGCACCAGTTTCTTCTGCAGTTCCAGCACCTCGGCGGCGCTCCTCTTCATGTGGCTCATGTCGAAGTGCGGCGGCGGGGCCGCGTCCAGCGTGGCCTGGATGATGCCGATCGCCGGCGCGATGAACACCTCGTCGCGCTTGGCTTCCAGCATGTCGAGCGCTTCCTCGTCTGCATAGGTGCAGTGGTACAGCACCCGGAAGCCCGCCCGCAGCCCCATCTTGACGGCATCGGAGGCCTGGGCGTGGCAGGCCAGCCACACGCCCGACTCGCGCGCCTGCGCGCCGGCGGCGTCGGCTTCCTCCTGCGTGTACATCAGCTGCTGCGACGCCCCCGGCTTCAGGGCGTCCTCGCCCGACAGCAGGAACTTGACCGACTTGGCGCCGATCGACGCACACTCTTTCACGAACGCGCGCACCGCCTCCGGGCCGCGGCCATGCTCGGCCACCTTGCCCGGGTCGAGTTCCTCGACGGTCGGCGGCTCGCGCTCGATCGACGAGGCGACCAGGCGCGGGCCCGGCATGCCGCCGCTGGTAATGAAGGTGTTCAGCACGACCTCGACCGACTTGCTCAGCGAGCCGGCCGAGTAGGCGCCGGTAAACCCGTGGTCGAGCAGGATACGGGCATTGCGCGCCGTCGTCAGGACCAGGTCTTCCGGCGGCAGGGCCATGCCCGGTACGAAACGCTCGACCGAACTGGGCCAGGATAGATGGGCATGCGCCTCGATCAGGCCCGGCATCAGGGTCGCGCCCTCGCCGTCGATGACCCGGTCGCCGTCCTGGCGTGCGATGCGGCGCTCGCCGTCAGCCACCTCGGCGATGCGATTGCCCTCCACGCGTACCGCACCGATCCCCTGGCGCATCTGGGCGCCGTCGAAAATGCGTACGTTTTCAAAAATAATACCGCCCACGTTGAGTCTCCCTGTTATTCACATCGAATTTGCTCAGCTTATCGATCCGGCCGGCCTGACCGAAGCCTATTTTGGCGATACCTGCTATCGCCGGCGGACGCTCATGCGGCGACGCCGTTGTTCCTTGCGATCTGCCCAAGCAGGCGCGCGCTCGGCCTGACGCTGCGCTTCATGGTCGTGCGGTCGACCGCGATCAGGCCGAAGTGCGGGCCGAAGCCGAAGATCCATTCGAAGTTGTCCAGCAGCGACCAATGGATGTAGCCCTTGACGTCGATGCCGTCCCTCAGACATTGGGCGACACCGCCCACCGCCGTGCGGATGTAGGCAACGCGCATGGCGTCGTCGTCGGTCGAGACCCCGTTCTCGGTGACGTAGATCGGCACCCTGACGTTCTTCGCCGTGTAGCGGATGGTCGCCTCCAGCGCCTGTGGGTAAAACTCCATGTGGCTCGAGGTGAACTTCGCGTCCTTCGGTGGCGGGCGCACGCCGTCCGGACCGATCAGTTCGCGCGTATAGGTCTGCACGCCGATGAAGTCGCCGTGCTCGCCGATGGCCCGGAACCAGGGCTCGTAGGCGATCGCGCGCTTCTTCGCGACCATCGCCTCGCCGCCGTCGACCGCCTGGTCGTCCGCGATCGCGATCGAGAAGCCGACCGGCAGGTTCGGATGGACGGCCTTGATCGCCTGGTAGCCGGCGGCATGGGCCCGCAGCAGGCCGGCCTCGATCCTGGCGAAGTCGCCGAAGATCCACGATGACCACTTGCCGGTGCCGGCCACCTGCCCCGCCCTGGCGAGCATGGCGCGCATGTTCGGGTTGTCGGCCATGCCTGCAAGCGGGCCCGGGATGCCGAACAGCAGGCGCGGGAGGTTCGGCTCGTTGAAGGTGGTCGCGTAGTCGATCAGTTCGCCCAGGTGGCGCGCCACCCTGTCGCAGTAGCGCACATACAGCTGGGTGGAGCCCGGGTCTTCCCAGCCGCCCCGCGCCGCGAACCAGGCCGGGGTGACGAAGTGGTTGAAGCTGACCATGGCCTTGACGCCGTGCTTGCGGCAGGACAGCAGCACGTCGCGGTAGTGTTCCAGCGCGGCGATCGAGAACATGCCCTCGACCGGCTCGACGCGCGCCCACTCGATCGAGAAGCGGAAGGTGTTCAGGCCGAGCGAGGCCAGGGTCGCGATGTCCTGGTCGTACAGGCGATAGTGGTCGACCGCCGCGCCGGACGGCTCCCTGAACTCGGTCGGCTTGATGTTTTCGAGCAGCCAGGCGTCGCTGGCCACGTTGTCGCCCTCGGCCTGGTGGCCGGCGATCGCCGCGCCCCACAGGAATCCCTTTGGGAAGGCGCCCGCATGGCTGCCGGCGGCTGCGCGGGCCGCCGCCGGCAGCAGCGCGGCGCCGGTCAGCACGGTGCCCAGGCCCAGCAGGCTGCGGCGGCGGGCATCGTGTCGGTCATCTTGTCGTGTCATGTTTATCTCCAGTGTTCTTATGTGATCGTTAATGGATTCCGGTGGCCAGCGGCCGGGCGCCGGCGCGGCGCGCCAGCATGGCGAACAGCAGCGTGGCGCTCAGGCCCACCGCGACGGCCAGCGCGGCCTGCCCCGCGAAGCCGGCGCGCATCGCCACCGCACCCGCCAGCGCCGGGCCGATCGCCGAGCCGGTCATCATCATCGCGGGTGTCGAGGCCAGCGCGCGGCCGCTCGGGTCCAGGCGCGCAATCAGTCCGAACAGGAAGGTGTGGGTGAAGATCAGCACCGCCGGGTACACGGCGCCCGCCAGCGCATAGGGCAGGAAGTCGCTGGAGAGCGTGACGGTCAGCGCCAGCGCGGCCTGCAGCGGCGCCGCCACCAGGGCCACGCGCACCGGGTCCAGGCGTTTCTGCAACAGCGCGGCGACGGCGGCCGGAAACAGGTTGAGCAGGCCGACCACGACCAGCAGGCCATTCACCCGGTCCTGGCCGAAGCCGCGCGCCACGCCGATCCGGTCCAGCATGCTGAAGGTCAGCGCCTGGTTCAGCGCCATGCAGGCCACGCCGAGGATCGCGAACCAGGCCGCGCGCGGCAGCGGACCGGCAAGGCCGCGTTCCCGGACCTGCGCCGCCACCTGCGGAAAGCCGATCGCGCAGGCCAGTGCCGCCAGCGCCATCAGGCCCGCGAACACCATAAAGAGCATGGCTCCGCCATGCGCCGCCACCGCTGCCGGCACCGCCGCGTAAAAGATGACGGCGCCGATACCCAGCGCCGTGCCGGCCAGCGCGAACAGCCGGTGCGGATTGGCGCTCCTGCCGATCGTGCCGTGGGCAAGCGACAGTGCGGCGCCGGTGGCGACGCCGGCCACCAGGTGCAGCGCCGCCAGCCCGGCGAATGCGTTCACCCGCGACGCGCCGAGGAAGGCCAGCGCGGCGATGCCGTAGCCGGCGGCGGTGCAGGCGCCGCGCGGCAGCCGGTTGTACAGCGGCGCAGCGAGCATGCTGGCGCCCACGGCCCCGAGCAGGAAGGCGGTGACGATCATGCCCGCGTGCTCCAGGTCGAAGCCGTAATGCTGGACCAGCGTGCCGACCCAGACCGGCAGCGCGACCAGGTCGACCATGCCGGCGAAGTGGCACAGCATGAGTGTGGCGCGGCCGCGGCCACGTTCCGGGACGCGGCCCGGTGAAATGGTGTGCATGGGTGTCTCCGTTGTCGGTGTTGTTGTCCTTGCCCGGCAACGATAGCAGCGCGGCGTGTGCGGCCGAAGACCAGAGTTGCGATAGGAGCTATCAGGTTTTCCGATCGCTCACGCGTTTGATCATTACCCTCGCAAGCCGATAGCAGGTATCGGGAATTACGACTTCATGATGGATGCGATGCGTGCCTATACTCGATTCGACTCATCTACATAACAAGCCGGCCGCAGGGACCGGCGCACAAGGAGACTTATATGGCCGCACCACGTACCCCGTCGGCGATCGGTTCGCTGACCGTCCTTTCGATGAGCCTCGCCGCGATCTGGAGCCCGGCCCAGGCCCAGGCCGACGGCAGCGGCGCCAGCCCGGAAGCGGTCAGGAAAGCCGACAACGGGATCCAGACGGTCGTCGTCACCGCGCAGAAGCGCGCCCAGAGCATCAAGGAAGTCCCGGTCGCGATCACGGCCGTCAGCGCCGCCCAGCTCGAGCGCGCCGGCGTCAAGGACATCGGTGACCTGTCCAAGACCGCCGCCTCGCTCGAATTCGGCGACCAGTCCGCCGGCGGCCCGGGCGGCAGCGCCTCGATCCGCGGCGTCGGCACGGCCGTCTTCACGGTTTCGGCCGAAAGCTCGGTCGGCGTGGTCGTCGACGGCGTGCCCCAGGGCGCCACCGCCAGCGGCCTGATGCTGGACCTGGCGCGCGTCGAGGTACTGCGCGGCCCGCAGGGTACGCTGTTCGGCAAGAATGCCTCGGCCGGCGTACTGAACATGGCGACCCAGGAACCGATCATCGGCGACGCCGGCGGCAGCGTGTCGCTGGAATTCAAGGGCAAGCATGGCGACGCGGTGCGCGCCACCGGCAACGTGCCGCTGAACGACATCTCGGCGCTGCGCATCTCCGGCATCGCCGAGCGCAACAAGGGTGTCTACCACAACACGCTGACCGGCGAGGACAGCGTCACCGACAATGGCGGCGCGCGCCTGCGCTACCTGCTCAAGCCGAACAATGACCTGAGCGTCAACCTGATCGGCGAAGCCTCGAACAGCTTCAGCGAAAATGCGGTGTTCTTCGCGCCCTCGGTGGCCTATGCGACCAACACGGCGGGCAATCACCATCCGGCGGCGGAGTTCGCGTCCTGCGGCGTGACGGTCTCCAAGACCAACAACGAGGTCTGCTCGGACGGTCCAGAACTGCGGCACACCCAGGTGCGTGGCCTGTCCGCCCAGGTCGACTGGACCATGCCGAACGGGAGCTCGCTGACCTCGATCACCGGCTACCGCACCCGCAAGCAGGGTCCGGACAGCGTCAACATCGGCATGTCGAACACCTACGACAAGGTCGACAACTATGTTCCTCACCAGGATGCGCGCCAGTTCTCGCAGGAGCTGCGCATTGCTTCGCCCATCAAGCAGCCCCTGGAATACGTGGCCGGCCTGTTCTACGCGGACTCCGCCAACTACAAGGATTCGACCACCACCATCCTGCCCAGCCCCTTCGCGCCCTCGCCCCCGGTGCCGCGCTCGATCGCGACCGACGCCATCCAGCACGCCAAGCTGAGCACCAAGGCCGTATTCGGCCAGGCGACCTGGCACCTGACCGAGGATACGGGCCTGATCGGCGGCCTGCGCTACACCCGCGACAGCGTCTCGGCCGACCAGACCCAGTCCAGCGTGGTCGCCTTCGCGCCCTTCACGCTGCCGGCCAGCGTCAAGAGCTCCAGCGGCCACGCCGACCAGTCGAACCTGTCCGGCAAGCTGGGCCTGCAGCATACGATCTCGAAAACCGCCAACGTCTACGCCACGCTCAGCCGCGGCTACAAGGGCCCGCAGATCGACACCAGCACCCCGATCAACGTCGCCGCGGACGCCGGCAGCTATCCCGGCTACACGGTCAAGCCCGAGCTGCCGACCAGCCTGGAACTGGGCACCAAGCTGTCCTTCCTGCAGCGCCGCCTGGACGTCGACCTGGCGGCCCTCCATACCAAGATCAAGGACTTCCAGGAGCAGAACTGCACGCTGACCCCGGTCGGCGCGCTCTCCTGCATCCCGCTGAACGTGCCGAACGTGACCACCAAAGGTCTCGAAGCCGACATCCGCGCCCGTCCCCTGCCGCAGCTGCAGCTCGGCATGAGCCTGGCGCTCATCCTCGACACCGCCTATCCGGCCGGCTTCAGCTTCGACAACGTGAACGTCGGCGGCCAGCGCCTGATGTACTCGCCGCGCAGCAAGGTCACGCTGAACGGCGACTACAACTGGGACCTGCCGGGGGACTACCAGCTGAAGTTCGGCGGCGACCTGGTCTACAAGAGCCGCGTCCGCTACTGCAACACGCTCGACCCGGAGTGCGGCTTCGGCGGCCATTCGGTGGCCTCGCTGCGCGTGGCGCTGCGTTCGCCGGATGACAAGTGGGGCGTCGCAGTCTACGACCGCAACCTCGCCGACAAGCGTGTGCCGAACGCGATCATCTACCCGCTGCCGGGCAAGGGCGCCGGTTCGGGCTTCGCCTACAGCCTGGGCGAGAACTCCTTCCGCCGCATCGGCGTGACGGTCGACTACCGCTTCTGATCCGCATTGAGCTCATGCGCGGCCGCGACGTTCGAACGTCCGGCCGCGCCGCCGTTTGATGGACAGCACAAGGAAACCAACGCAATGTCAGGACACGCTTCCCCTCTTCGCCAGATCGCCCTGGCGGCCGCCATCGCCTGCCTCGCTACGCCGGTACCGGCGGCCCCCGGCGACCCGCTCGCCGCCGGTTTCGACAATCCGCCCCAGAGCGCCCGTCCCCGCGTGTGGTGGCACTGGCTGAACGGGAACGTCACGAAGGAAGGCATCCGCCGGGATCTCGACTGGATGGCGCGCTCGGGCCTGGGCGGCCTGCAGAACTTCGATGCCGAGATGATGACCCCGCAGGTGGTCGCCAGGCGCCTGCCCTACATGAGCCCCGAATGGGATGACGCCTTCAGGTTCGCCGTCCAGCAGGCCGAGCAGCACAAGCTGGAGTTCGGCATCGCCGCCTCGGCCGGCTGGAGCGAGACCGGCGGCCCATGGGTGCGCCCCGAAGACGGCATGAAGAAGCTGGTGTGGAGCGAGACCATCGTCGAAGGCGGCAAGCCGCTGGAACTGAAGCTGCCCGCCGCACCGCGCACCACCGGCCCCTTCCAGGACCTGTTCGTCCAGCCCGACATCATGGGCCAGCGCCCGGCCGCGGACAAGCTGGCGCGCTGCGGCGCCGACATCGCCGTGTATGCCTATCCCGTGGACACCGCCCCCCTGCCCTTGCCGGCCATACGCGTGGCCGGCAAGGACCTGGACGCCGCCAGGCTGGCGCAGCTCGGCGAGGCCGCCGTCGCCGAGATCGCCCTGCCCTCAAGCGACAAGCCGGCCATCATCACCCTCGATTACGCCTCCCCGCAGACGGTACGCTCGGCGACCATCTTCTTCCCGGGCGTGGCCACGCTGTTCGACGGCGCCGGCGTGCAGCCGATGCTCGAAGCCAGCATTGATGGCGCCCACTGGCGCAAGGTCGCCGACCTGCCGCCGGCCCTGGTGCCGGCCAGCGCCGGCTTCGCCCCGGTCACGGCGGCCCATTTCCGTGTCGTCATCGCGGCCAAGCCCGCCGCGCCGAACCCCGCCTTCATGCCGGTGCCGGGCGCCGACACCGGCCCGTTCGGCGCGCTCGGCCAGGCGAAAGGCCTGCGCCTCGCCCACTTGCGCCTGTCGGGCGAGCCGAAGGTCAACCAGTTCGAGACCAAGGCCGGCTTCGCCACCGCCGACGATTACTATGCGCTCGACACCGGCGTCGATGCCGGCGAGGCCGGCGTCGCCCCGTCCGCCATCGTCGACCTGAGCGGCAAGGTGCGCCCCGACGGCACGCTGGACTGGACTCCGCCGAACGGCAGGTGGAAAATCCTGCGCCTCGGCTGGTCGCTGACCGGCACCGAAAACCACCCGGCGACCCCGGAGGCCACCGGGCTGGAGGTCGACAAGTACGACGGCAAGGCGGTCCGCAACTACCTCGAGACCTATCTGTCGAAATACGAACACGCGGCCGGCAAGGAGCTGGTCGGCGCCCGCGGCGTGCGCGCGCTGGTCACGGACAGCATCGAGGTCGGGGCCTCCAACTGGACCCCGCGCCTGCTGGAGCAGTTCAGGCGCCTGCGCGGCTACGACGCCCGGCCCTGGCTGCCGGCGCTCGCCGGCGTCATCGTCAAGGACCGCGCCCGCAGCGATGCCTTCCTGTACGACTACCGCCGCACGCTGGCCGAGCTGATGGCCAGCGAACATTACGGCACGGTGGCCGAGGTCGCGCGCGCGCATGGCATGCGCGTGTACGGCGAGGCGCTGGAAAGCGCCCGCGTCACCCTCGGCGACGACATGGCAATGCGCAGCCACACCGATATCCCGATGGCGGCGATGTGGACCTACCGCCCGGAATTCGGCCCCAACCCGACCGCCATCGCCGACATGCGCGGCGCCGCTTCCGTGGCCCACCTGTACGGCCAGAACCTGGTCGCCGCCGAATCCATGACCAGCGCGATGGCGCCCTGGGCCTTCGCCCCCTCCGACCTGCGTCCGATGATCGACATGGAATTCGCCAGCGGGGTCAACCTGCCGGTCATCCATACCTCGGTGCACCAGCCGCTGGGCGACGACAAGAAGCCCGGCCTGTCGCTGGCAATCTTCGGCCAGTACTTCAACCGCAACGAGACCTGGGCCGGCATGGCCCGCCCCTGGGTCGACTACATGGCGAGGAGCAGCTATCTCCTGCAGCAGGGCCGTTTCTACGCCGACGTCGGCTATTTCTATGGCGAGGAAGCGCCGCTGGTCGCGCTGTACAAGAAGGGGCCGCCGCCCGACGCGCCGCGCCGCTACGCCTACGACTTCGTGAACGCGGACGCGCTGCTGCACAAGCTCGCGGTCAAGGATGGCGACGTGGTGGCGGCCAGCGGCGCGCGCTACCGGGTGCTGTACCTGGGCGGCTCCAGCCAGCGCATGACGCTCGCCGTGCTGCGCCGCCTGCAGGCGCTGGCAGGGCAAGGCGCGACCATCGTCGGACCGGCGCCAAGCGCGACACCCGGCCTGGCCGACGATGCGGACGCCTTCGCCGCCCTGGTCAAGCGGATGTGGAGCGGCGCGCCCGTCACCGCCATCGGCAAGGGACGCGTCATCGATGGCCGCGACGTGGAGGCCGCCCTGGCGCAGCTCGGGCAGGCGCCCGATGTCGACTTCGGGACCGAAGTCGGCACGCCGGTCCTGTTCGTGCACCGGCGCCTGCGCGATGGCGACATCTATTTCGTGAGCAACCGGAGCGATGCGGCGCTGAACACGGCCGCGCATTTCAACGTCCGTGGCAAGGCGGCCGAGTTCTGGCATGCGGACACCGGACGCGGCGAAGCCGCAAGCTACCGCAGCGGCCAGGCCGGGACCGTGGTGCCGCTGGCGCTGGGCGCGCACGAGTCGGTCTTCGTCGTGTTCCGGCGCCCGGCCACGGCAGCCGCCAGGACGGTGCCCTTGCCCAGCTGGTCGCCGGCCGCCACGCTGGACGGCGCCTGGGCTGTAAGCTTCGACGGCCTGGCCGCGCCGGACCCGATCGCGCGTGGCGCCCTGGGCTCGCTCACCCAGAACGCCGATCCCCGCGTGAAGTACTTCTCGGGTACGACCACCTACCGGAGCAGCTTCACCTTGCCGGGCGGGGCCAGGCCGGACGCGCCGATGCAGCTCGATCTCGGCCAGGTCGGCGACGTGGCCGAGGTCCTTGTGAATGGCAAGCCCGCCGGCATCGCCTGGAAGAAGCCGTATCGGGTCGAGGTCGGCCAGCTGGTGAAACCTGGCGCCAACACGGTGGAAATCCGGGTTGCCAACCTCTGGGTCAACCGCCTCATCGGCGATGCCCAGCCGGGCGCGGCGAAGGTGAGCTTTACCACCATGCCGACCTACACGGCCGATGCGCCGCTACGGCCAGCGGGCCTGATCGGACCGGTCACCCTGCAGGTCCAACGCAATTCGAAAAGCGAGCGATAGCATGAAGCGGCGAACTTTTTTGAGCGGGATCGCCGCCCTGCCGGCTTCGGCGGCGCTCGGCCAGACGTTCGGCCAGACAATCGGCAGTATCGTCCAGCGGCCCTCCAGCCGGGTCATCGTCGACAACGACTTTTCCGGCGATCCGGACAGCCTCATCGCGCTGACGCATCAACTGCTGACGCCGAAGGCGCGCACCGTACTGGTCACGACCTCGGCCGTGGCGCCGGGCCTTGCCAGCATGGCGGGCCTTGATGCCGGCCAGTCGCCGATGGCGGCCACGCGGCTGGTGAGCGAGTTGATGGATCGCCTTCGCCTGGCGCACAGGCCGGCCCTGGTCGGCGGCAGACAAGCCTTCGGCGCAGGAAAGGACAGCGACAATGCCGCCGCGCGCGCGATCGTTGCAGAAGCCTTGCGCGACGATCCGCTGCCCCTGGTGCTCACCTGCGGCGGCCCCTTGACCAACGTCGCCGCGGCCCTGCGTCTCGAGCCCCGGATCGCCAAGCGGCTGAAGCTGGTCTGGATCGGCGGCACGGCGGCCACCGACGCCCCCGTGGAATACAACCTGGCCACCGATATCGCCGCAGCCAGGTATGTGCTGGAAGAATCGAAGGTGGAGGTGTGGCAGGTAGCGCAGGAAGAATACATGCGCTTCCAGCTTTCGGTTGCCGAACTGACCGGCGGGTTCCGCACGATTTCTCCGGTCGCCGAATGGCTTTACAGCCAATACCTGCATCTCCCGCCATTTGTCGAACTTGGCGGATCGATCGGCTTTGGCGACAGCGCGATGGTATCGCTGACGGCCTTCGGCTTCGATGCCACGCCCCATACGCTGCGCCGCGCCAGGAAAATCCTCGACGACGGCCGTTATGGCGCGGAGATCGACGGGTCGTCCATCCGCATGGTTCATGGCTTCGACGTCCGCCTCAACCTGAGCGACCTGGTGGCGCTGCTACGCGCACACAAGGTACGACACGACACACTTTAGGACCTCATGAAGCTTTTCTCTTCCTTGGATGCCCTGGTCTTCATCGTCTACTTCGTGGTGGTCGCCGGCTATGGCCTGTGGGTCTACCGCCGAAAGAAGAGCGCGGCCGGTTCCTCGGCCTCGCACGACTACTTTCTGGCCGAAGGCTCGCTGTCCTGGTGGGCCATCGGCGCATCCCTGATCGCCTCCAACATCTCGGCCGAGCAGTTCATCGGGATGAGCGGCTCGGGCTTCCGGATCGGGATGGCGATCGGCGTGTACGAACTGATGGCGGCCGCGACCCTGATCATCGTGGCGGTGTTCTTCATGCCGGTGTACCTGAAGAACCACATCTACACGATGCCCCAGTTCCTCGAGCAGCGCTACGGCAAGGCGGTCGCCACCACCATGGCGGTTTTCTGGCTCGGCCTGTACGTGGTGGTCAACCTGACCTCCATTCTCTACCTTGGCGCGCTGGCGATTTCGAGCATCGCCGGGCTGAACCTGTTTGCCTGCATGGTATTCCTGGCCGCGTTTGCCGCCATGATCACGCTGGGCGGCATGAAGGTGATCGGCTACACCGACGTGATCCAGGTCCTGTGCCTGGTCGGCGGCGGTCTGGTCACGACCTGGATCGCCCTCGACCTGGTGGCGGCGCTCGGCGGCGGCCATGGTGCGCTGGCGGGCGCGAACGCGCTGTTCCACAGTGCGCGCGACCACTTCGACATGGTGCTCACGCGCGGCAACCCGAATTACATCGACCTGCCGGGGCTGTCCACCCTGATCGGCGGCATGTGGATCATCAACCTGAACTATTGGGGCTGCAACCAGTACATCGTGCAGCGTGCGCTCGGCGCCGACCTGCCGACCGCCCGCAAGGGCCTGCTGTTCGCCGCCTTCCTCAAGCTGTTGATGCCGGTGGTGATTGTCCTGCCAGGCATCGCCGCCTATGCACTGGACAAATCCGGGGCGCTGGGCGACGCCATGCGCCAGGGCGGCGAGCTCAATCCCGACCGCGCCTACCCCACCTTGCTGGCGCTGCTGCCGGCGGGACTGAAAGGCGTGGCCTTCGCCGCACTGACCGCCGCCGTCGTCGCTTCGCTGGCCGGCAAGGCCAACAGCATCGCCACCATCTTCACGCTCGACATCTACAAGAAGCGCTTCCATCCGGCGGCGAGCGAGCTTCGGATGGTATGGATCGGGCGGCTGTGCGTGGTCGCCGCGATGGCGATCGCGGTATTGATCGCGCCGCGGATGGGCATCGACAAGAAAGGCGGCTTCCAGTACATCCAGGAGTACACGGGCTTCGTCTCGCCGGGCATCCTTGCCATGTTCCTGCTGGGTTTCTTCTGGCGCAAGACCAGCACGGCGGCGGCGATGTTTGCCACGCTCGGTGGTCTGGTGCTGTCGATCGTCCTGAAGTTCCTGCCGCAGATGATGGATTTGCGCTTCCTGGAGCCGATCGGCTTTGCCGTGCGCAACGCTGCCGGCGACTATGACATCCCCTTCATCGACCGCATGCTGATCGTCTTCCTCGTGGTGGTCGCCGGCATGGTCCTGATCAGCAAACTGGGCGGACGGGACCCGGCCGCCAGGAACATGCACATCAGCCGCAGCCTGTTCCGGGTGGACGGCGCCTTCGCGCTCGGCTCCATGCTGATCTGCGTGATGCTTGCAGCGGTGTATGGCGCCTGGTGGTAAGCCACCTGCATTGAAAGGAAAACCATGTTCGATCCATCCGACCATCCGCATCGCCGCCTGAATCCGCTGACCGGCGAGTGGGTGCTGGTGTCTCCGCACCGCGCGAAGCGTCCGTGGCAGGGCCAGCAGGAAGCCGCCGAGCGCGGCGCCAGGCCCGCGCACGATCCGGACTGCTACCTGTGCCCTGGCAACCCGCGGGTCACCGGCGAGCGCAATCCCGACTACGCCGGCACCTACGTCTTCGAGAACGACTTCGCCGCCCTGATGCCGGCGACCTCCAAGGCGGCGCGAGGCGACGATCCCTTGTTCCAGGCCATGAGCGCGCGCGGCACCAGCCGGGTCATCTGCTTCTCGCCCGACCACGCAAAGTCGCTGCCCCAACTCTCGCTGCGCGCCATCGAACAGGTGGTCGACACCTGGTGCGCGCAATCCGCAGAGCTGGGAGCGGCCTACCGCTGGGTGCAGGTCTTCGAAAACAAGGGCGCCGCCATGGGCTGCTCGAACCCGCATCCGCACGGACAAGTCTGGGCGACCGGCTTCCTGCCCGACCTGCCGTCGCGGGAAGACCAGTGCCAGCGCGATTACCTTGCCGCGCACGGGCGGCCGATGCTGCTCGACGCGGCCGCGCGCGAAGCCGCCCTGGCCGAGCGCGTGGTGGTCGAGACCGGACACTGGCTGGCGATCGTGCCCTACTGGGCCGCCTGGCCCTTCGAAACCCTGCTGCTGCCCAAGTTCAAGGCCGCGCGCTTGGAAGACCTGGATGCCGAGCAGCGCGCCGACTTGGCGCTCGTACTCAAACGCCTGACCACCCGCTACGACAACCTGTTCCAGACCTCCTTCCCGTATTCGATGGGCTGGCACGGCGCCCCTCACGACGGCGGCGACACCGCGGCCTGGCAACTGCACGCGCACTTCTACCCGCCCCTGCTGCGCTCGGCCTCGGTACGCAAGTTCATGGTCGGTTTCGAGATGCTGGCCGAAGCCCAGCGCGACCTGACCCCGGAACAGGCCGCCGCGCGCCTGCGCGAGCAGTCCGACGTGCATTATCTCGATCCTGAAACCCCGTCCTGAAAATCCAATGAACGCAACCCTGGCGCAGCGCGCCTACACCGTTTTCCAGGCCGCCTTCGGCACGCCCGCCACGATCCTGGTCCAGGCCCCCGGCCGGGTCAACCTGATCGGCGAACACACCGACTACAACGAGGGCCTGGTGCTGCCCTGCGCGATCGACTACCGCACCGTGATCGTCGCGCGCCCGCGCGACGACCGCCAGGTCAAGCTCGTGGCCGCCGACTACGACGACGCGGCCGACCGGATCGATCTCGACGCGCCGATCACGCGCCTGGCCAGGCCGATGTGGGCCAACTACGTGCGCGGCGTGATCCGGCAGCTGGTGCTGCTCGGCCTGCCCGTGCGCGGGATGGACATGGCGATTGCCGGCGACATCCCGCAGGGCGCCGGCCTGTCGTCGTCCGCTTCGCTGTCGGTTGCGGTGTGCAGGCTGTTCGCCACCCTGCCCGGCTTCGAGCACCTGGAACCGGTGGACATGGCGCTCATTGCCCAGGCCTCGGAAAACGACTTCGTCGGCACCCGATGCGGCAACATGGACCAGATCAGTTCCGCCTGCGGCGTCGACGGCCATGCGCTCCTGATCGATTGCCGCTCGCTGGCGGTGCGGCCGGTGCCGGTGCCGCACGATGCCGCCATCGTGATCGTCGATTCGATGGTGCGGCGCGGACTGGTCGAGAGCGAGTACAACACGCGCCGCGCGCAATGCGAGGCGGCGGCGCGGCACTTCGGCCTGCGCGCCCTGCGCGACCTCGACCCGGGCCTGCTGGCGGCGCGCGGCGCCGAGCTCGACCCGCTGACCCTGCGCCGCGCGCGCCACGTGGTCACCGAAAACGACCGGGTGCGTGCGGCGGCGGATGCACTGGCGGCAGGCGACCTGGCGCGCATGGGCGAGCTGATGGCGGTCTCGCACGCGTCGATGCGTGACGACTTCGAGATCACCGTGCCGCCGATCGACCATCTGGTCGACATCGTCAAGGCCGTCATCAGCCCGGCCGGCGGCGTGCGCATGACCGGCGGCGGCTTCGGCGGCTGCGTGGTGGCGCTGGTGCCGCACCGGCTGGTCGGGCGCGTGCGGGAAGCGGTGGCGCAGTCCTACCGCGGGCCGGCGGGCCAGCAGGCGGCGATCCACGTCGCCTGCGCCGCCGCTGGTGCCAGTTCCGCTGGGGGCTGAACCAGCGGAACGGGATCGTCAAAAGCGATGGATGATCCCGACGATCGCGCTGTTGATGCCATGCCCAGGGGCGACGGGGATGCCGGGACCGGCGGCGGGAGCGGCCGTGAAGCTGGCCGCGCTGCCGTTTTCGACGCGGGTCACGCCGGCGTACAGGCCGCTGCGCCTGGACAGCGAATAGTCGTGGCGCACGGCGTAGGACTTCGCGTTGCCGGCGCTGTTCCGGCTTTTGCTGTACTGCCCATAACTCAGCAGCAGCGTCCCGTTCGTGCTCACCCGGACCAGCGCATCCAGTTCGAAGAAATGGTTGTCCGGATTCGCAAAGCTCGCGTTGTTGGCGGCCGTGATATCCGCACTGCCGCGATGCGCCTGGTACAGGAAGGCCGGCTTGACCAGGCCGAAGTCGTAGGACGCGCCGAACAGGTAATAGCGTCCGGTCTGCGCCGGCACCAGCGGACTTAAAGTACTGCCGGCCGCGTAATTCTGCTGCATGTAGTCGAGGTCGACCGACAGCTTGCCCTTCCTGTAGATCAGGGCCGCGCCGCTGGTCCGGCCCAGGCCATGCGGCTGGCCGTCGGCGTTCTCGTTGCCGACGCCGTGGAAGGCCCGCAGCGTAAAGCCCTGATAAGTCGGGGAGGTATAGCGGATCGAATTCGAGGTGCGTGCCGCCGGCACGAACACGAAGTTATTCGTCGCATTGCCCCACCCCAGGGTATTCAGCTCGCCCATCGAATAGGTCACGTAGCTGAGGAACAGCGGCGTGTAGTTGACGCCGACCTGGACCTGGCCGAGGTCCCCCTTCATGCCGACCCAGGCTTCGCGTCCGAACAGGGCGCCGCCATTGGCAAGCGTGCCGGTGTCCGCATTGAAGCCGCTTTCGAGACGGAAGATCGCCTGGGTACCGCCGCCCAGGTCTTCCGTGCCCTGGAAGCCCAGGCGGACCGGGGCCACCGCGCTGGAATCGATGCGGGTCGTGGTGACGCCGCCGGTGCGCCCCGACTCGACGGCCAGGTCGAGCACGCCGTACACGGTCACGTTCGACTGTGCCATGGCCGCGGGCGAGAGGATAGCGGCGGCAAGCGCCGCCATGCTGCGTGTCTTCATGTGTCTCCTAGTTTTCTTATTAATTGGCTCAAGCGGCCAGGCGCTGTGCCAGTGCCGCCAGCAGGTCCGACAGGCCGGCCGCGTCGCGCGCGCCGCCATAGACGTAGTGGTCGGGGCGTACGATGGCGGCGCGGCAAGTGTGCCGTTCGAACCAGTGCGCCAGCACGCCGTCGAGCTCCCCGGTGCGGACGCTTCCGGCCGTCCCGCTGAACGCCCGCTCTTCCGGCGCCACGCAGACCAGCGTGCCCAGCGCCCTTGCCCGTTCGGCCAGGTCCGGCGGCAGTGCGTCGGCAGGCAGGTCGGTGACGATGCACCAGCCCGGATCGAGCACGTCGTCCAGCAAGGCCGGCGCGACCGGTCCCGCTACGCGCGGTTGCGGGAACAGCGTGCCGGCGCCGTGCGCATGACCCGGCGCCAGCAGGCCGCCCACCAGGGGCGGAATGATCTCCTGGCGCGGCACCGTCTTGATCTCGCCGCCGGCGGCCTCGATCAGGGCCGCATCGCGCGCCCTGGCGGCCTGCGTGTCGCGCTCGCAGATGACGGCGCCGATTTCCTTGATGCGCGTGGTCAGCATGCGCACGTGTTCGCGCCGCTCGAGCGTGTAGGTGTCGAGCAGGGCCTCGGCGGCTTCGCCCGCCACCTCGCCCGCCAGCACGGCGCGCAGCTTCCAGCTCAGGTTCACCACGTCGCGCACGCCCTGGCACATGCCCTGGCCCAGGAAGGGCGGCTGCTGGTGGGCGGCGTCGCCCGCGATGAACACGCGTCCGCGGCGCCATTCGCGCGCCACCAGGGCGTGGAAGCGGTAGCTGGCCTGGCGCCACAGTGTCGCGTCGTCCGGCCCGATCCAGCGTTTCAGCACGCTCCAGGCGCCCTCCTCGCTTGCCATGTAGGCCGGATCCTCGCCCGACAGCAGCGAGATCTCCCAGCGGCGATGCATGCCCGGCCCGATCACATAGGTGCACGGACGCGCGGGCTCGCAGTACTGGACGCTGGTCTTCGGCAATTTGGCCAGGCCCTGCTCGTTGACCTGCACATCGACCACCAGCCACGGTTCGTCGAACTCGAGATCTTCCAGCGTGATCCCGACGGCCTCGCGCACCGAGCTGGATGCGCCGTCGCAGCCGATGACATAACGGGCGCGCACGGTGGCGGCCTTGCCCTCGGCGTCCTCGAGGCCGACCGTCGCACCGTCATCGTCCTGCGCGACGCCGGTGAAGCGCCAGCCCAGCGCCACCTCGACCGAGGCCAGTTCCTGGACGTGCCGGCGCAGCGCGGCCTCCACCGGCGGCTGGGTGAACACCATCGATGGCGTGTGCCCGAGCGGATACGGCGGCGCCACCGTGGCCAGGCGCTTGATGAGGCGGCCGTCGGCGCCATAGTACTCGGAGGGCGTGAACGGCTCGCAGTGCGGCGCGATCGCATTGGCCAGGCCCAGGTTCTGGAACACCCGCATGATCTCGTGGTCGAGTGCGATGGCGCGCGGCTTCGGATAGACCTCGTGCGTGCGATCCACCACGAGGGTGCGCAGCCCGGCCTGGCCGAGCAGCGCGGCAGCGACGGCGCCGGATGGGCCGAAGCCGATCACGACGACGTCATACGCGGCATTGTCGGCAAACGGCTTCATGGCTGTTCGTCTTCGATCTTGTTGACCAGCAGGCCGACGCCCTCGATCTCGACCTCGATCGTGTCGCCAGGCTTCATCCACACGGGGGGCGTGCGCGACTGGCCGACGCCGGCCGGCGTGCCCATCGCGATCACGTCGCCCGGCTCCAGCGTCAGGCATTCCGTCAGCAGGGCGATCGTCTCGGCCACGTCCCAGATCATGTCCCTGGTGTTCGCGTCCTGCATGACCTCGCCGTTCAGGCGCGACTGGATGGCGAGGCCGGCGCCGCCCGGCGGCAGCTCGTCGGCGCTGACCAGGACCGGGCCGAATGCGCCGGTGCGGTCGAAATTCTTACCGATGGTCCACTGCGGGGTGCGCTTCTGGTAGTCGCGCACCGAGATGTCGTTGAAGCAGGCGTAGCCGAACACGTAGTCGAGGGCATCCTCGCGCTTGACGTGGCGCGCCCGCTTGCCGATCACGACGGCCAGCTCGGCCTCGTAGTCGAATTTTTCCGAGACGCGCGGGCGCGGCGACGCTTCGCCATGCGCCAGCAGCGAGGTTGTCGAGCGCAGGAAGAACCACGGATAGACCGGCTTGTCGCGGCCGCTTTCGGCCGCGTGGTCGTAGTAGTTCAGGCCCAGGCAGACCGTCTTGCCCGGTTCCGGCACGACCGGCGCGAGCGCGGCGCCGGCCAGGGACAGGCGTTCGCCCGGCCCCGCCAGTTCGAGTGCGCGGCGGCCGGCGGCGACCAGGTCGACGCCCGCCAGCAGCGCTGCGCGCGCATCGGATGGCACCTCCGGCAGGACGCGATTCAGGTCGACGAGGGTGTCGCCGTCGACGACGGCCAGGCGGGCTTCGTTGCCCTTGCGGTAGCTGGTGAATTTCATGTGGGTTCCTTGGTGGTGCCTAGTTTTGGGTGAAACGGATTTTTTTCTGTGCCTGCTTGATGCGCTCGGACGGCGGTTTCGACACGCCCCACTGGTCGAAGCGCCCCGGCGGCCAGGTCCAGTCCGACGGCCCGCCGGTCCGGTAGCTGTCGTCGACCTGCAGCACGTCGGCGGTGTATTCGATGACGAAATCGTCGGGGCCGACGAAGTACGAGAACACGTTGTTGCCGGGGCCGTGGCGGCCGACGCCCCATTCGATCGGCCAGCCGGCGTCGCTCATGCGGCCGGCGCCGCGCATCACCGCGTCCAGGTCCGGCATCACGAAGGCGATGTGGTTGAGCGTGTCGGCGTCGCTGTCGGCCAGCGCGATGCTGTGGTGGTCGCTGTTGCAGCGCATGAAGGCCATGACCTTGGTCCGGTCCGACAGGCGGAAGCCAAGCGCCTCCTCGAAGAAGCGCTGCGCCACCGTGACGTCGGCGCTGTTGAACACGACGTGGGTAATGCGGCTCGGCGCATCGCGGTGGGCCTGCTCGGTGTGGCGCTCGTCGCCGTGCACGAAGCGCAGGATGCGCCCCTGCGGATCGGCGATCGTAACGGCGGTGCCGCCACCGGGTTCATCGAGCGGCGCGGGACCGGACAGGACACGCCCGCCGGCGGCCGCGGCGCGCCCTGCGATCGCATCCAGGTCGGCGCGGTTTGCGACGCTGAAGCTCACGTTGCGGACCTCGGGCCGTGCGCTGCGGTGCAAAGCCAGGATGTGATGGAAGCTGCCGGCGCCGCGCAGGTAGACCGCGTCATCGGTCTTCGCCACCGTAGCGAGGTGCCAGGTGTCGTTATAGAAGCGCTCGGCCGCCTCGAGATCGGTGACGCCGATCGCGATGCTGCGCAGCTGCCCGGCTGGGGATGTGGTCATGGGAACTCCTTAAGCGTTGGGAACGGCGGCGCCGGCTTCGAGGCCGAGGAAGCGCGCCGCGTTATGGGTCACGAGCCGCTCGCGCACCTGCGCGTCGCTCACCGCCTCGGCGATGCTGGCGACGGGGCGCGCGTCGTGGAAAGCGAACGGGTAGTCGGTACCGATCATCAGCTGGGTGTCGCCGAAGCGATCGATCAAGTGCCGCAGGGTCGGCGCGTCGAACACCAGGGTGTCGTAGAACAGCCGGCGCGCCTGTTCCGACGGGCTGGCGGGCATGGCGTCCAGCAGCGCCGGGAACACCTTGCGCGCCTGCTCCAGGCGCGGCAGCAGCGAGGCCAGGGTGCCGCCGCCATGGCTGAACGCCATCTTCAGCGCCGGCAGGCGGCCTACCAGGTTCGAGCTCAACACGGAAGCTGCGGCGAGGCCGACGTCGGTCGGATACGCCAGCGCCGGCAGCAGTTTTTCCGGTCCGACCAGGCGCTCGGTACCGGCCGGCTTGAGCGCGTGCACGAACACGGCGACGCCTTTCTCCGCGCAGGCCTCGAAAAAGGGAATGAACTCGGGCGAACCGGGCGCCTTGCCGTTGATATTGCTGCCCACTTCGATGGACCTGAAGCCCAGCCTGTCGACCACGTAGTCGAGTTCCCCGAGCGCCAGGTCGAGGTCCTGCAGCGGCACCGCGCCCATGCCGACCAGGCGTCCGCCGGACAGCGCGGCCATCTCCGCGATCTGCTCGTTCATGTAGCGCAGCAGCTGGCTTGCCGCCTCCGCTTCCATCCAGTACGACAGCAGTTCGGGCATCGGCGAGATCGCCTGGACCGCCAGGTCCATGGTCGCCATGTCTTCGATGCGGCGGCTCGGACTCCAGGCCCGCTCGGATACGGTGCGGTACACCTTCCCGGCGATCATCACGTGGCGGTGGCAGGCATGGGCCGGCGCCATCGAGGGCCAGCCGGCCGGCAGTGCATTGCCGATATGGCGCGGCAGGTCATGGGGAATCACGTGCGCATGGACGTCGATGCCGCAGCCGCAGCCGGGCGTATGCTGGTGCGCGGTGCTCATGCCTGCTCCAGCCCGGCCGCTCGTACGCCGGCCGCGCAGATCGCCTCGTCCTGGGCGCCGGTGCCGCCGCTGGCGCCGACTGCCCCGACCAGCGTGCCGTCGGCGCGCCGGATCGCCACCGCCCCGGTCTGTGGAATGAACCTGCCCTGGCTGGACGAGGCAAGCGCATTGAAGAACACGGGATTGTCCTGGGCGCGCTGATGCAGCACGCGGGTGGCGACGCCCATGCCGGCGGCGGCATAGGCCTTGCCGAGGGCGATATCGGTGCGCAGCATCGTCGCGCCGTCTTCGCGCTGCAGCGCCACCGGATGGCCGGCAGCGTCCAGCACCACCACGGCCATCGGCGGCAGGCCGTCGGCACGTGCGGCCGCCAGCGCAGCGGCCACGATCGCGTTGGCTTCGGCCAGGCTCAGGCCTGACGCGTTGTTGTGAGCTTCGCTCATTCTTGATCTCCGAATAGTCAGTCGTTTGCCAGCGAGGCCTGGGCGGCGGCCGGGTCGATGGGACGCGCGGCCGGCTCGTCTCCATCGCGGCGCTCGCCCCGCACCAGCAGGAAGGAGGTACAGGCGAGCAGCAGGGCCGCGGCCAGCACGTAGAAGGTGTAGGTCGGATCGGGGTCGTAGGACTTGACCAGGCCGATGACGACGGGGCCCAGCATGCCGCCCACGCGATTGATGCCGACCGCGAGTCCGACCCCGGTGCTGCGCACCTCGGTCGGGTAGATCATCGCGATATAGTTGTTCTGCACCGACTGGCCGCCGAACACGAAAAAGCCCGCGGCGGCCACCAGCACCATCATCATCAGGGTGCCGTGCGCATGGCTGAGGGCCAGCATGGCCAGGGCCGCCATGAACCACCACACGACCATGGCGGTGACCCGGCTGCGGGTCCGGTCGGCCAGCCAGCCGCTGCCGATCCCGCCGAACAGGGCCGCGCTCATGATCAGGGCGCCGTAGGTCGCGGCCGAGGACAGCGCTTCGCCACGCTGCACCAGCAGCGTCGGCAGCCAGCCGGTCAGGCCGTGGACGCAGAACAGGCTGAGGGCGCCCGACAGCCAGGCCACGATGGTGCGGGTCCGGTAAGGCGCCTGCAGCAGGACCCTGACCGGCGCCGCATGGCGGGTCGCGGTGGTCGTGAACACGGCGCCTTCGTACAGCTGCTTGCGTTCAGGGCGCAGGCGGCCGAGGACGCGGCCGATGCCGTCGAAGTCGCGCCTGGTCGCCAGGTACTGGGCCGATTCCGGCAACAGGAACTGGGCGGCGACGGCGACCAGCAGCGAGGCCGCGCCGGCGTAATAGATCGCCGGCCAGCCGAAGCGCGTGGCCAGGAAGGCGCCGGCGAAACCGGCCATGATGCCGCCCAGGCTGAAACCCAGCTGGAACACCCAGATGGTGTAGACGTTGGCGGTACGGCGCGGCGCCCATTCATTGATGTAGGAGATGGTCAGCGGCGTGATCATGCCCAGGGCCGTGCCCAGGCACAGGCGGAAGCCGGCGAATTGCAGAGGATTGCCGGCGACGGCCGCCAGCAGCAGGCTGGCCAGGCCCAGGCCATACAGGGCCCACAGCATGACCTTGCGCCGCCCCAGCCGGTCGGCCAGCAGGCCTTGCAGCACCGAGCCGATCGACAGCCCCACGATCCCGCTCGACAACATCATGCCGATCTGCGAGGGCAGCGGGCGCCAGGATTTCAGGATCAGCGGAATCGCATAGGCTGCGTTGAAGAGTTCATAGCCGTCGAAGAACATGATGACGCCGATCAGTGCTCCCAGCTTCCAGTGAAAGCTGCTGATCTCGGCCCCTTCGATTTCTTCGCGCACGTCGAAGCTTGCTGCCATTGATAGTCTCCTTTGCGGGCGCAGCGCTCGTGTCGCAGGCCCATCTATTTTTTGCATCGATTGACTTATGGTACGTTCGCGCCAATAATCGGAAAAGCCGCTTTTCTCGATTTTAGGAATCCAAAATTTGAATATCGCAGACCTGGATTTGAACGTGCTGGTGGTGTTCGATGCGATGCTGCAGCACCAGAGCGTGACGCGCGCCGGCCATGCGCTGGACCTGAGCCAGCCGGCCATGAGCGCGGCCCTGGCGAAGATGCGCGCCCAGCTGGGCGACCCGCTGTTCGTCCGCACCGGTCATGGCATGCGGCCGACGCCGCGCGCCCTGCAACTGGCGGAGCCGGTGAAGAGGATTCTGGAGATGGTGCGCCTGGACGTGCTGCAACAGCCGGCCTTCGATCCGGCGACGGCCAGCCGCACATTCACGGTGATTACGCCGGACATCGGGGAAACCGTGTTCGTCCCGAAGATCCTGGCCTACGCCCAGACGCATGCGCCGCGGATCGCGATCCGCTCGATGGCGATTTCCTCGGAAGGCGCGGGCGAGGCGCTGGAGCTTGGCCTGGCCGACCTGGCGATCGGCTACTTTCCGGACCTGGCGAAGCCGGGCTTTTACCAGCAGCGCCTGTTCAAGAATTCATTCGTCTGCATGGTGCGCGCCGACCACCCGCGCATCCGGGGCAGCCTGACGAGCGACGAGTTCCTGCGCGAGTCGCATGCGCTCGTGCGTCCGGCGGGGCGGACCCACCTGTTCGAGCAGTTCCTGCATTCGAAGAACATCAAGCTCGACGTGCGCGCCGAACTCTCGCACTTCGCCAGCCTGCTGACGATCATTTCCAGTTCAGACCTGATCGCCACCGTCCCGCGCGACATCGGCCACGTGTTCGCCAGCCTGGCCAAGGTGCAGCTGCTCGACCTGCCGCTGCAGCCGCCCTCCTTCCACCTGATGCAGCACTGGCATACCGTGGCGCACACGGATCCGGCAAACATCTGGTTCCGGCAGATGGTCAAGACCCTGTTCGAGGACTGAAAGGGCCCGGCCTCATTCCGCGTCGTCGGACGCCGAGCGATCGCTGATCCACTCGAGCCAGCCGCAGCGCGGACACTGCGTGTACAGGATCAGGCCGACGAAGGTGGCCAATCCCAATATCAGTACCCCCGCATGCAAAACGAGCCTGGGTTCGAAATCGTTGAGCAGGTTCAGCATGGCATCACCTCGGCACAATTTTTTCTTAATCTAATCCAGGACGGAAAAAGAATCCATCGGCACACGATTGATGGGCCCGGTATCACGCTTCTCAGCCGGCCAATCGCGGATAAGACAACGCCCCGGTTCCAGAGGAGACCGGGGCGTTTGTTGTTTATCGGAATCAGCGGGATTCCGACAGCATGCTTAGACGTTGAACAGGAAGTTCAGCACATCCCCATCCTTGACGATGTATTCCTTGCCTTCGGCGCGCATCTTGCCCGCTTCCTTGGCGCCCGCCTCGCCCTTCAGCGCCACGTAGTCGTCGAAGGAGATGGTCTGGGCGCGGATGAAGCCGCGTTCGAAGTCGGTGTGGATCACGCCGGCCGCCTGCGGGGCGGTAGCGCCGATCGGCACGGTCCAGGCGCGTACTTCCTTCACGCCGGCGGTGAAGTAGGTCTGCAGGCCCAGCAGCTTGAAGGCGGCGCGGATCAGGCGGTCCAGGCCCGGCTCTTCCATGCCCATGTCGTCCAGGAAGGCCTTCTTGTCTTCGTCGTCGAGGTTGGCGATTTCCGCTTCGATGGCGGCCGAGATGGCGACGATCGGGGCGTTCTGCTTGTTCGCGAACTCGGTCAGCTGGTCGAGCAGCGGATTGTCCTTGAAGCCGCTTTCCGAGACGTTGGCGACGAACATGGCCGGCTTGGAGGTGATCAGGCACAGCGGCTTGATCAGTTCCATCTCGTCGGCGTCCAGTCCCAGGGTGCGGACCGGCTGGCCTTCGTTCAGGTGCGGCAGCAGCCTTTCGATGATCGCGCACAGCTTGATCGCGTCCTTGTCGCCGGCGCGCGCCTTCTTCTGCTCGCGGTGCAGGACTTTCTCGGCGGTGCCCATGTCGGCCAGCGCCAGCTCGGTCTGGATCACTTCGATGTCGTCGATCGGGCTGACCTTGCCGGCCACGTGGATGACGTTCGGGTCTTCGAAGCAGCGCACGACGTTGACGATGGCGTCGGTTTCGCGGATGTGCGACAGGAACTGGTTGCCCAGGCCCTCGCCTTTCGAGGCGCCGGCCACCAGGCCCGCGATGTCGACGAACTCGACGATGGCCTTGACGATGCGCTCCGGCTTGACGATGCTTGCGAGCTGGTCGATGCGCGGATCCGGCACCTCGACCACGCCGACGTTCGGCTCGATGGTGCAGAACGGATAGTTTTCAGCCGGGATGCCGGCCTTGGTCAGGGCGTTGAACAGGGTGGACTTGCCGACGTTGGGCAGGCCGACGATGCCGCATTTGAGACTCATGGGAAGCTTTCAGGGTCGAATTACGAAACCTCGTATTGTACCTCTGCTGGCCCTCGAAGACCGCAAATGCCTCATGAAAGCGGACGAATCCGCGACAAATCCGGCTTGTTCACAAACGCCGCAAACTCGTCGCGCAGCCGTTCGCCCTCATCCATCGCCTGCTTCCAGGCCAGGATCCGCGCATCGTGGTTCAGCCCGTAGTACTTGAAGTCGCTCCGGTCGATCAGTTTCCCGCGCGGCAGCTTGCCAAGGAATTCAAGACTCGGCGCCACGATCAGCACATTGTCGAGCCAGCCGCGGTTCGGTCCACGCGCGGCGCGGCGCCAGGGCAGCGCCTTGTCCAGCCAGCCCGGCACGATGTGTTCGGAAAAGTGGGGGTAGAACACGATCGAGCCGGCGTCCTGCGCCGCCAGGCGGGCATAAGGCAGCGCCAGGTTGTAGTCGATGATGCCGCCGTCCCAGTAATGTCCCGGCGGCGCCCCTGGAATGTCGCGTACCGGCTTCATCAGCATCGGCAGCGTGCCGGAAGCCAGCAGGCCGGCCGCCAGGTTGTCGCGCGTGAGGGGCGAGAAATGGGTGGCAAAGCTGTCGAACGGTTCGCGCAGCCAGGGGGCGGCGCTGCGCACGTCGCCGATCACCACCCGGTCCATCAGCTGGGCCAGGCGGTCGCGCGAGGCCAGGTTGTGCAGGGCCGCCGCCGCGAATCCCTTCATTTCCGCATACCGGTGCCCAGGCGCCTCCAGCGCCCGCTTGCCGCGCACGGTCAGCAGGTGCAGGCGGTACCAGGGATGGCCGACGATGTCGTCCTCGTGGCCGCGCACCAGTTCGTTCAACAGCCCCTGCACGACCTCGTCGATCTGTTCCGGCGACGGTTTGGTACTGGTGTAGCGCTGGCCGCTGTACAGCTCGCCCAGGCGCGCGAAGGCTTTCACCGGGTCGCGCTGGCAGGCGGCAGCCATGCGCCAGGCGCCGATCGAGGAACCGATCAGGGTGCGCTCGCGCGGCGCGGGTGGGAACCATTCGCCGAACACCCACTGGTCGAGCGAACGGAAGACCAGTCCCTTGGGACCGCCGGCCGCGGCGGGCACGACGGCGACGTCCCGGGCGCGCAGGCCATGCGCGCGGATCTGCGCCAGGGCCAGCGGCCCGGCGTGGAAAGTGAGTGCACTCATCCCGAAATTATCGCAGGAAGAGCGTGCTTGTGTTGGCTCAAGGATCACAAGGTAGGCCTGCGTAACATGGTCCGATCGCGTTTTCATTGGATGCCTCCGAGACCCGCATGCCTCGTCGATATTGCGCCTTGCTATGCCTGTGGATCCTGTTCACGTGTGGACAGGTCCTGGCGCGCGATACCGGCACCGATCCGGGCGTCGTGGTCGACCGCAGCATCCAGCATTACGTGGTCGAGCCCGACGGCAGCTACCAGCTCAGCGTCGACCATGCCAAGACCATCGTCCAGCCGCGCGCCCTGCGCGCCCATGGCCAGTACACGATCAGCTACAACCGCACACTGGACGAGGTACTGAGTCTCGAGGCCTGGACGCAGAAGCCGGACGGGCGCCGCGTGCCGGTGCAGCCGGGCCAGGTCCAGGACCAGCAGGAAGCCGCCGCCGCGTCCGGCGAGGCGCCAATGTTCCAGGACACGCGCCTGAAGGTCGTCGTGTTTCCCGAGGCGGCGGTGGGCGACCAGCTGGTGGTGCGCTATGTGCTGCGGCGCAGGGCGGCATTGTTTCCCGGCCATTTCGAAGACCTGTCGACCTCGCCCTTCTACTTCAACCGGAACTTCCTGCTGATCTACGACATGCCGGCCTCGATGCCGCTGCATGCGGATGCGGTCGGCTTCGTGCCGGTGCCGGGAGAGAGTCCGCCCGGACGCCGGCGCTACCAGTGGCGCTACGTGAACGGCGACAACGAGCGCCTCGAAGCCGGCTCGGTCAGCTACCTCGATTACGGCAAGCGGCTGGCGGTATCGACCTTCCCCGACTACGCCGCCTTCGCCCGCGCCTTCCGCACCGGCGCCGCCGGCAAGGCGAATCCGTCGCCGGCGATCACCGCCCTGGCGCGCCAGCTCACGGCCGGACTGCCGGACACGCGCGCCCGCGCGCTGGCGCTGTCGGACTGGGTCCGGCACAACATCCGCTATGCCGGCCTGTACATGGGCACCGGCGGCGTGGTCCCGCATGCGGCATCGACCGTGCTGGAGAACCGCTACGGCGACTGCAAGGACCACGCGGTGCTGCTCGAAGCCCTGCTGGCCGCGGTCGGCATCGACAGTACGGGCGCGCTGGTCAACAGCGGCAACGCCTACCGCCTGCCGGAGACGCCGACGCTGGGCGTGCTCAACCACATGATCACCTGGGTACCCGGCCTCGACCTCTACCTCGACCCGACCGCGGAAACGGTGGGCGCGGGTTACCTGTCCGCCAATCTGCTCGGCAAGCCGGTGCTGCTGCTGAAGACCGGCGGCTTCGCGATGACGCCTATCCTGCAGCCGGAGCGCAACCGCACCACGACCTGGTTCGACATCCGCCGCGATGGCCGCAGCAGCTTCCGGCTCAGCAAGACGGCCAGCGGCGTGATGGCCGAGCCCTACCGCACCGCGCTGCGCGACTCGCGCCAGGCCGAACGCGACGCGTTCGCCCTGCGCATGCTGCAGGCCGTGGGCCGCAAGAGCCGCGGCGTGTTCGATGCCGTCCCAGGCGATGGCGGCGGCAATGGCGACGAGGTGCGGATCTCCTTTTCCGGCACCAGCGAAGGCTTCCTCGACCTGCCCGGGCCGAGCGCCCTGGCCACCACCTACGACTTCTGGGGCGGACTCGGCGAAGCCGTCCTCAACCTGAGCCAGGAAAGCGAGCGGCGCCAGGAGTTCGTCTGTCCCGCCATCGACATCGATGACGAGACCGGATTCCGCTTCCCGAAAGAGGTGCGCATCCTCGCCCTGCCGCGTCCCGTAAGCCTGATGGACGGCGGCATCGTCTACCGCGCCAGCTACACGCGGCGCGGCAACCAGGTCGTGGTCAGGCGCCGCCTGAGCTTCCGCCACGGCCGCGCCACCTGCACCCCGGACGATTTCCGCGCCATGCAGCCCGCGCTCGAGCGTATCGTGCGCGACCTGCGCAGCCAGATCGTGGTGTCGGGCAGCTAGCCGGCGCGCAGCCGGTCGACCGCCTCGTCGGTCAGCTCGAAACGCAAGTCGACCCGCTCCCGCCCCGAGCGGTAGCCGCCGGGCCAGCGCGCCAGGATCTCGAAGCCGCAGCGCTGAAAGAAGCCGGCCGTGTGCGCGTGCGTGTCGACCGTCACCCAGCGCGGCCTCAGCTTGCGGCCCGCCATGTGCAGCAGGCGGTACGCCAGCAGCATGCGGCCGATGCCCGTGCCGTGGCGGTCGGCGCGCACCAGGCCGAACACCAGCGTGCCCAGGTCGTAGAAATCCGACAGTTCGTAGCCGCCGAAGGCCACCACCTCCTTCCCCTCGACCACGACGAAGAACGGACCGTCCGGCTCGTCCAGCGCCGAACGCAGCCAGGCCTCTTCGGAGGCCGGAAAATGGTCCGGCACATTGCTGCGGAAGGCCGCCAGCACCGCCTTGCGGTCGTCCGGGCGGTAACGCCTGATGCTTCTCTTCATGCGTGCTCCTTGTTGACTCTCTTGTTGGCCGTTACATTATGACCATGCAACTCGACGAAACCATCAGCGTGGAAGATGCGGTGCAGGTGCTGGCCATGGTCGGCGACCTGAGCATGGGCCTGCCGTCCGACCATTCGGTGCGGACGGCGCGCCTGGCTGCGCGCCTGGCGGAAGAAAACGGCGATGCCGCGGATGCCTGCACCAGCACCCGCCTGGTCGGCTTGCTGCGCTGGTCGGGCAGCACGGCGACCGCGGCCGGCTTTGCCAACCTGCTGGGCGACGACGTCCTCGGCCGCCATGCGATGGTAACGCGCACCCTGTCCGGCAATCCCAACCTGACTCTACCCAACGTGCTGCCGCTGGCCCAGATGCAGTGCGAGGTCGCGGGCGACATCGCCGCCCTGCTCCGCCTGTCCAGCGAGGTCGAGGAAGCGCTGCGCCAGCTGTTCGGCAGCCACCACCGCGGCGACATGCAGGATGCACTGTTCGCGCCGAACATCCCGCGCGCCGTGTTCTACGTACGCCTGGCCGGCGACCTCGAGGTGCTGGCGCCGGCCCATGGCACGGACGGCGCGCTGCGGCTGATCGGCGAGCGGGCCGGCGTCAAGTATCCGGCAACCCTGGTGCAGCGCCTCCTGCCGCACGCCAAGGACTGGCTCGATGCGCTCGACGAACCCTCCTGCGCCGCCAACTATGCGGGGCACGACCGCCGCGTCCCGCTCACCATCGTCGCCGACGTGATCGAGCTGAAGCTGCCCTGGCTGGCCGGCTATTCGCGCCGGGTGGCGGAGCTGGCCCGGCGCAGCGCGGTCCCGGCCGGCCTGATCGCGCTCGAGGAAAAGCCGCTGGTGCGGGCTGCCCTGCTGCACGGGATCGGGCGGGTGGCGGTGCCGAACGCGGTCTGGCAGCGGCCCGGCAAGCTGGGCGTCCTCGACTGGGACCAGGTGAGAAAGGTGCCGTTCTGGACGGCGCGCGCCGGCGCCCAGGTGCCCGCCATCGCCCAGGATGCGACCCTGGCTTCCTTCGTCTACGAACGCCTGGACGGCAGCGGTTACTTCCGCAAGGCGCGTGGCGAGGCGATCGGCATGCAGGAACGGGTGCTGGCGGTGGCCGCCGCCTACACGGCGATGTGCTCGCCGCGGCCCTGGCGTCCGCCCCATGGCGAAGCGGCCGCCGGGACCTTGCTGGTCGCGCAGGCCGGCGCGGGACGCTTCGACCGCCAGGCGGTGGCCGCCGTCCTCGAGGCCGCGCGCGCGATGGCGCCGAAGCGCGGCCAGGGCCGCGAAGTGCGCGACGCCCTGCTGTCGGCCCGCGAGATCGAGGTGCTGCGCCACATCAGCCTGGGAGAGACGAGCCGCGAAGCGGCGCGCGCCATGAAGATCAGCCCGGCCAGCGTACGGACCCACGTCGACAATATCTTCCAGAAGCTCGATGCGGGTTCGCGCCCGGCGGCAACCTTGAAGGCCTTGAGCCGCGGCCTGATTTCGTAGGTGGACTCCCCGAGCCCACGCGTGACGCAAGTAACCCGCTGGCTTCCGCGTGGGCACGGGAGTGCCCACCCTACATTAATCGGTGTGCAGCTGCATCGTGGCCTGGTTCATCTTGCCCTCGCAGGCCATCGGGATGATGCGCAGCGACTTGTCGATCGCTTCCTCGATCAGGCTCTGCTCCTCGCGGCGCGGGCGGTGCAGGACGAAATCGGCCACGTTCTGCTGCAGGTTGAGGGTGCGCGGGTGGCCGATGCCGAGGCGCAGGCGCCAGTAGTCCTGGGTGCCGAGCGCCGAGGTGATGTCTTTCAGGCCGTTGTGGCCGCCCGAGGAGCCGCCGCGCTTGAGCTTGGCCGCGCCGGGCGGCAGGTCGAGTTCGTCGTGCACGACCAGGATCTCTTCCGGCGCGATCTTGAAGAAGCGCGCCAGCGCGCCCACCGACTGGCCGGAGCGGTTCATGAAGGTCAGCGGTTCCAGCAGCCAGACCTCCTTGCCCGCGATCGAGGTCTTGGCGACCATCGCGTTGAAGCGCGATTCGCGCTGCAGGCGGCAGCTCGGCAAGGTGTTGGCCAGGTTGTCGACCAGCCAGAAGCCGGCGTTGTGGCGGGTTTGTTCATATTCCGGGCCGGGGTTGCCGAGGCCGACGATCAGGCGGATGTGCATAAAGCGTCAATCAAATCGTAAAGCTCGATTATCGCGGAAAACCGCGCATACCTGAGCAAGAAACAAAAAACCCGCCGGACCAGGGTCGGGCGGGTTTTTCATCAACCACTCGCGAAGAGCGGCAGCGCAGCCGAATTACTCAGCAGCAGCTTCAGCAGTAGCAGCACCGCGCGGGATCGACGAGGTGGCGACGGTCTGGTCCTTGCCGTGGGCGACGATGCTCACGCCTTCCGGCAGGGTCAGGTCGGACACGTGCACCGATTGACCGGCTTCCAGCTTGCTCAGGTCGACGGTGATGAATTCCGGCAGTTGGCCCGGCAGGCAGGTCACGTCCAGCTCGTTCAGCACGTGCGACACGATGGCGCCGCTCAGCTTGACTGCCGGCGAGACGTCGGCGTTGACGAAGTGCAGGGCGACCTTGGTGTGGATCTTTTGCGATGCATCGACGCGTTGGAAGTCGACGTGCAGGACCAGCTGCTTGTATGCGTGCATCTGGAAGTCACGCAGCAGGACTTGCTGAGGCTGACCATCCAGTTCCAGATCCAGGACGGCGCCGTGGAATGCTTCTTTCTTGAGCGCGTGGTACAACGCGTTGCCGTCGACGGCGATCAGTTCCGGGGCAGCGGCGCCACCGTAGATGATGCCAGGGGTCTGGCCAGCGTTGCGCAGGCGGCGGCTCGCTCCGGTACCTTGCTGTTCGCGTTTGAATGCGACTACTTTCATGTGAAACTCCAAAATAAAGTGGGTTCGAATGCCGGACAGTTCCGGCCCGCTTACCCGGGTGGTGGACGCCCCCGCGACCAGGGGCTTCCATGGATTGAGCGCATTGCTACGCACTCAAGAAATTCTGTGATGCCTGATGTGTCAACGGCGCGCCGGCTTTTTCAGCCAGGCGCGCCGCGTTTGAAACGGTGCAGCTTAGTCGACGAACAGCGAGATGACCGAGTCGCCCTTCACGATACGCTTGAAGGTTTCGGCCAGCAGCGGTGCGCTGGTCAGCTGGCGGATCTTGCCGCAGGCACGGCCGGCTTCGCTCAGCGGGATGGTGTCGGTAACGACCAGCTCGTCCAGCGGCGAATTCGTGATGCGCTCGATTGCCGGGCCGGACAGGACCGGGTGCGTGCAGTACGCCACGACTTTCTTGGCGCCACGCTCTTTCAGGACTTCAGCGGCCTTGGTCAAGGTGCCTGCGGTGTCGACCATGTCGTCCATGATCACGCAGTTGCGGCCTTCGACTTCACCGATGATGTTCATGACTTCCGACACGTTCGCCTTCGGACGGCGCTTGTCGATGATCGCGAGGTCGCAGCCGAGGCGCTTGGCCAGCGCACGGGCGCGCACCACGCCGCCGACGTCCGGCGACACGACCAGCAGGTCGTCGTAGTTGCGCTTCTGCAGGTCGCCCAGCAGGATCGGCGATGCGTAGATATTGTCGACCGGAATGTCGAAGAAGCCCTGGATCTGGTCGGCGTGCAGATCCATGATCAGCACACGTTCCACGCCGGCTTCCTGCAGCATGTTGGCAACGACCTTGGCCGAGATCGCGACACGCGCAGAGCGCGGACGGCGGTCCTGGCGGGCATAGCCGAAGTAAGGAATCGCCGCAGTGATGCGGCCTGCCGATGCGCGCTTGAGAGCGTCGACCATCAGCATGATTTCCATCAGACTGTCGTTGGTGGGAGCGCAGGTCGATTGCAGAACGAAGACGTCCTTGCCACGAACGTTCTCATTGATTTCGACCATTACTTCGCCGTCGGAGAACTTCGAGACCACGGCCTTGCCAAGAGGAATGCCGAGGTTTTTTGCGACCCCTTCTGCTAGCGCCGGATTGGCATTGCCGGTAAAAACCATCAGGTTTTCGTAAGCCATGGGGAGTCCCAGAAGAGTAAGAGCGTTGAAAGAACTGAAAAGCCGTTAATACAAGAAGATTAACGCTTGGACTACAAAAAAAATGGGCCGCTCTAGGCGGCTCCACTTCACTTGCCTGCTGGAGCACTAGTCATCCGCAGCTCAGGCAAAAACTTTGGCAGGGGAACAAGGATTCGAACCTTGGTATGCCGGAATCAAAATCCGGTGCCTTAACCAGCTTGGCGATTCCCCTACACTGAAACTTGTACTGCATCTTGCTGATCTACGCTTCGACTATGTTGCCGTTGCGCTGACAGGCAAAATTTTATTCTACAACTCGTTGATTTGCAAGAGCGATTTCATCGGATGTTTCGTTAGCGACTTTGCTTTCCACGCTATCCACTTCGCCGGCACCTTCTTCAGTACCTGCTCTGCTTCTTGCTCGCTGGAAAACGCGCTGAACACACACGCTCCGGAGCCAGTCATCCTGGCCGCTCCATGGCCGCTCAACCATTCGACCGCCTCTGCTACCGGCGGGAACAGGCGGGTGGCCACGTCCTGCAAATCATTTCTTAAGGCTTGGCGCCCTAGGAAGTCCGCTACTGTAATGGGTTTCGTGTTTCTTGTCAAATCGGGCGCCGTGAAAATTGCAGCGGTCGGCACCGTGACGCCCGGCTCGATCACCACATACCAGCAATCCGGACCCGGCACCGCCTGCAGCGCTTCGCCCACGCCCTCGGCGAAGGCGGTCTCGCCAAACAGGAAGAACGGGATGTCGGCGCCCAGCGGCAGACCGATCGCCATCAGCTCGGCATCCCTCAGACCGGCTTGCCAAAGGGCATTCGCGGCCATCAAGGCGGTGGCGGCGTCGGACGAGCCGCCCCCCAGGCCGCCGCCCATCGGCAAGCGCTTGTCGATGCGCACGTCGATGCCGGGCGGCAGCCGGCCATGGCGACGCCGGTATTCGGCCTGCAGCGCACGCAGGGCGCGCACGATCAGGTCCTGCTCTTCCGGCACGCCGGGCACATCGCTGACGCGCACGATGCGTTCGTCGCTGCGCAAGTCGAAGTCGAGGGTGTCGCCGTGGTCGATCAGCTGGAACACCGATTGCAGCAGGTGGTAGCCGTCCGGACGGCGGCCGGTGACGTGCAGGAACAGGTTGAGCTTGGCCGGCGCCGGGCAGCCATGCAGCGAAGTCAGGGCCATCTCAGCTTTCCGGCAGGATCGAGATGCTGATCGACAGCTCGCCGCTGTTCGCGGTGGCGCCGCGTCCGGCCTGGATGGCCTTCGGCATCGGCGCCCCGCCCGGCCCCGGCTTGTCCTGCCACTCCTTGAAGCGCAGGTTCCAGCCGTCGCGCGTGAACACGGTGTTATTCGCGGGCGAAGCGGCAAAGCGCTTGCCCTGGGCATCGGTCGCGTAGCCCTGCAGCCAGTCGCGCAGGCCGGCCACCGGCAGCGGCCAGCCAAGCGTTTGCCGGGTGAGCGCGTCGATATCCTGCGCCGTGCGCGGCGCGCGGTTGGGCTGGGTCAGCGTGGCCGAGTCCGGCGTAACGCTGATCTCGGCCACGGTCGTGCCGAAGGGGCTGGCGAGCGACACATCGACGCGGCCCGGACGCTGGGTCCAGGTATAGCGTCCGGTCAGCCTGTCCGGCTGGCCATCGGCCTTCTGGTAGCTCACCGCGATGCTGCCGTTCAGGTCAATCGTGTCGCGGTAGGCGCCGACCGGGGCGGTCGACAGGTTGGCGGTGGGGGTGGCGCAGCCGACCAGGGCAAAGGCGACGGTGGCGGCTGCGAGCAGGCGGATGGAATGAGGAATCGGCATCGGTGAGAAACTTGGGCCCCCGCCTTCGCGGGGGCGACGTTGGTTAAGCGGGGGCGACCTTGGTTAAGGGGGAGCGACCTGGGTTAAGCGGGTTCAGAGCGAAGCGCGCAGCCGCGTCAGCGTGCTCTTCAGCGCATCGTTCTTCGGATCCTTGGCCCGCGCTTCGCGCCACAGCTTGCGGGCGTCGTCGTGCTGGCCCTTTTTCCACAGCACTTCGCCCAGGTGGACGGCGATTTCCGGGTCGCTGCGGATCTCGTAAGCCTTGCGCAGCTGGGCTTCGGCTTCGTTGAGCTTGCCCATGCGATATTGCACCCAGCCCATACTGTCCATGATGAAGGGGTCAAGCGGCGCCATCTTCTGGGCCTTCTCGATCAGCGCATAGGCTTCCTTCAGGCGCACGTTGCGGTCCGCCAGCGAATAGCCGAGGGCATTATAGGCGTGCTGGTTGTCGGGCGCCTTGGCGATCACCTTGCGCAGCGATTTTTCCATCACGCTGGTCTTGCCCATCTTTTCGGCCATCAGCGCGAAGTCGTACAGGAAGTCCGTGTTGTCCGGGAAGCGCTTCAGGCCCTGCTCCATCAGCTTGTAGGCGTCCTGGTTCTTGCCGGCGTCGCGCAGCAGCTGGGCCTCGACCAGCACCACCTGGGCCTGTTCGGCCGGATCCTCGGGCTTGAGCGTGCCCAGCAGCTTGCGGGCCCCCGGCAGGTCGCCCTGCCGGGCGGTCAGCTGGGCGCGGCGCAGGTCGGCGCCGAACTGGATCTTCGGATCGGGCGTGTCGAGGCGGTCGAGCCAGGACAGCGCGGCGGGAATGTCGCCGCGCTCCTCGGCCAGCTGGGACAGGATCAGCACCGCCTTGGACGGATCGCGCTCCTCGTCCGAGGCCTTTTCCATGACCTCGACGAAATGGGTGAAATACTGCTCGGCGCTCTTGTTGTCGTTGGTCTGCATCGACAGGATGCCGAGCGCGTACAGGGTGCCCGGGTTGTTCGGCTGGGCCTTATCGAGCGCCAGGAATTCGCGGCGCGCCGCGTCGTACTGCTTGGCGTTGACCAGCATGCGGGCATAGGCCGTGCGTACTTCCTTCGCGTCCGGATGGGCGGCCAGGAAGTCGGACAGCACCTTGGCGGACTGCTCGTCGCCTTCCGTCACCTGGGCCAGGGTCAGGATGGCGATCTCGGAATCGGGCTTGATCTGCAGCGCGGCGCGGGCTTCGCGCACGGCGTCTTCCTTGGCGCCGCGTGCGAGGGCGGACTGGGCCAGCACCACATGGGTTTCCATCATGTTGCCGTAGGGCGCCACCAGGCGGTCGAGCATGGCCAGGCCCGCTTCCTTGTCCTTGGCGCGCATCACCAGCTGCTGTATCTGGAACATCACCAGGCCGCGCGCGCCCGGCGTCGCATCGGCCAGGCGCTGCTTCAGCGCACTTTCTGCTTCGGTGAGGTTGTCAGAGAGGACCACCAACCCCAGATAGTACTGGTTGGCCTCGTCGGAGTTGGGCGCGTACTGGCGCCACAGCTTCACCGCGGCGAGCGCGTCGTCGGCCTGTTTGGCCGACAGCGCCATCTCGGCGGCGCGCTTGGCCAGGCGCGGATCCCTGGTCTGCTGGGCCAGGCTCATCAGCGTAAGGTAGGGGCCCTGCCAGTCGCCCTTCTTGAAGGCCAGCTCGGCATTCATGAGCTGGGTCATCATCTGGGGTGTCATTTTCACGTTCGGCAGTTGCTCTTCGCCCTGCTTCGCGTTGTCCTGGGCAGCTTCGCCGGCGGCACGATCGGCGCCCGATCCGCGCTGGGCCTCGGCGGCGAGGAGCGGCCGGTCGGCCTTGTCGGCGGCGGCCTGGGGCGGCTGCTGTTTGGGCGCCACAGCGCATGCAGATAACAAGGCCGAGAGAGTTACAATGGCGAAAGTGTTTTTCAAGGTCGATCCCGCATTGACAAGATTGACCGATTCTACGCTTAACGCCCTCCTCGCGTGCGCCGTTGCAACACGAATTTACATACTTTTCCTCTGTTCTTCATTGCTCATTTCAGCTGATCTATGCCTGAACTCCCAGAAGTAGAAGTGACAAGGCGCGGCGTCGCGCCGCACCTGGAAGGCCGCGTCGTCGAACAGGTCGTGCTGCGGCGCGAGGGTTTGCGCTGGCCTTTCCCGCCGAACCTGAGCGAGCTGCTGGCCGGCCGCCAGATCCTGTCGACCAGCCGGCGCGGCAAGTATTTGCTGATCCATTTCGAGCACGGCACGCTGATCGTCCACCTCGGCATGTCCGGCCACCTGCGGGTGCTGCCGGAAGGCGTCGAGCTGAAGAAACACGACCACTTCGACCTGGTGGTGCGCGGCCCCGAAGGCCGGCGCGTGCTGCGCCTGCACGATCCGCGCCGCTTCGGCGCCGTGCTCTGGCATGGCAACGACGACGGCGAACTCGAACAGCACCTGCTGCTGCGCGGCCTGGGCGTCGAGCCGCTCGAGGACGGCTTCTCGGGCGCCCTGCTGCATCGGGAAACCAGGCGCCGCAACGCGCCCATCAAGCAGGTGCTGCTTGCCGGCGACATCGTGGTCGGGGTCGGCAATATCTACGCCTGCGAGAGTCTGTTCCGCGCCGGCATCAACCCGAAGACAGCCGCTTCGCGCATCAGCCGCGCGCGCTACGACAAGCTGGCCGAGGCCATCCGCGAGATCCTGGCCGCCGCCATCGTGCAGGGCGGCAGCACCTTGCGTGACTTTATTGCGGTAAATGGTCAATCCGGATATTTCCAGCAGACATATTTCGTCTATGATCGTGCAGGAGTGCCTTGCCGCAACTGTGGCGCGCCGGTCCGCCAGATCACCCAGGGCCAGCGCTCCACGTTCTACTGTGCAACCTGCCAGCGGTAAGGCCAAGAAAGGCGGCACAACATGCAAGATATTCAACAGTACGGCGCCTGGCGCGCCAGCGTCGCCGAGACGCTCGAACAATACCGCGGCTGGGTCCAGGCCGCCGAGCTGCTCGACGCGGCCGCCGAGCAGCGCCTCGCGCGCGCCCTCGCCCGCGTACGCGACGACCGCCTGTCGGTCGCCTTCGTGGCCGAGTTCTCGCGCGGGAAATCCGAGCTGATCAACGCAATCTTCTTTGCCGATTACGGCCAGCGCATCGTGCCGTCCAGCCCGGGCCGCACCACCATGTGCCCGACCGAGCTGGCCTGGGATCCGCTGCTGCCGCCCTGCATCCGCCTGCTGCCGATCGAGACCCGCGCCCAGCGCCTGGCCACCAGCGACTACCGCGAGGATCCGGCGGCCTGGACCGCGCTGCCGCTCGACCTCGATTCGCCCGAGCGCATGATCGAGACCTTCCGCCAGGTCAGCCTGACACGCCGCGTCGACGCCGGCGAGGCGCGCAGCTACGGCCTGTACGATCCGGAAGATCCGGACCTGGCGGGCACGGTCGGCGATGACGGCCTGGTCGAGATTCCGCAATGGCGGCATGCCCTGATCAACTTCCCGCATCCGCTGCTGAAGCAGGGCCTGGTGATCCTCGACACCCCGGGCCTGAACGCGATCGGCACCGAGCCGGAACTGACCCTGAACCTGATCCCGAATGCGCACGCGGTGCTGTTCATCCTGGCCGCCGAGACCGGCGTGACGAAGAGCGACATCGAAGTCTGGCGCACCCACATCGGCGCCGGTCCGGGCCGGATCGTGGTGCTCAACAAGATCGACGCCCTGTGGGACGAGCTGCGCACGCCGCAGGAGAACGAGGCCGCGATCGCGCGCCAGCAGGCGAATGCGGCCCAGCTGCTCGGCCTGGAGGAATCGCAGGTGTTCCCGGTCTCGGCCCAGAAAGGCCTGGTCGGGCGCGTGACCGGCGACATGGCGCTGTTCGAGAAGAGCCGCGTCAAGCTGCTCGAATCGGCCCTGTTCAACGAACTGATCCCGGCGCGCCAGGACATCCTGCGCCGCCAGCTGCGCGAAGACATGGAAGCCATCACCGCCGGCCAGCAGGCGCTGCTGGGCACGCGCATCCGCGACCTGGTCGAGCAGCTGCAGGAGCTGCAAAGCCTGCGCGGCAAGAACCAGGGCGTGATCGCCCACATGATGCGCCGCGTCGAGATGGAGAAGAAGGAATTCGACGCCAGCCTGTTCAAGCTGCAGGGCACGCGCGCCGTGTTCGCCACGCTCTCGACGGAGCTGTACAGCAGCATCGGCATGGACCTGGTGCAGCAACAGGTCGAGACCGTGCGCGCGGCGATGGAAGGCGTGCGCTTCGCCACCGGCATGCGCGCGCCGGTGCGTGAGTTCTTCGAGCAGGCGCGCGCCAGGCTCGACGCATCGAGCGCGAAGATCGGCGAGATCGGCGCGATGATGGACACCATGTACCGCCGGTTCTCGGCCGAGCACGGCCTGGCGCTGGCCATGCCGATGGCCTTGTCGCTGGCGCGCTACCGCAGCGAGATCGATGCCATCGAAGCGATCTGGCAGAAGCAGTCCGGCACCGCGACCCTCCTGATCACCAGCCGCGGCGCCCTGCTCGAGCGCTTCGTCGACACCATCGCCGCGCGCATCAAGCACACTTTCCGCGCCGCGAATGCGGACGTCGAAGCCTGGCTGAAGGTGATCATGGCGCCGCTGGAAGCGCAGATCCGCCAGCACCGCGAGCAGCTGCGCCATCGCCAGTCCTCGATCCAGCGCATCCACGACGCCACCGAGAGCCTGGAACAGAAAATCGCCGCCTTCGAATTGGCCCAGCGCGAGCTCGAGCAGGTCAAGGCGAAACTGGCGCTGCTGTCGGGTGCGGTGACGCGGGTGCTCGATGCGGCGCTGGACGCGGCGCCGGCAGCGCAGGCGGGGTCACCCCATACATTGGAAGTAGCATGAAGAGATTGACTGAATTTGATGTGAGCGAGCTGGCCGACCCGGGCTTCTCGCGCGCCGTGATCGACTGGCAGCGCCAGCACGGCCGCCACGCCCTGCCGTGGCAGAACACGCGCGATGCCTACCGGATCTGGCTGTCGGAGATCATGCTGCAGCAGACCCAGGTCACCGCGGTGCTGGGCTATTACGCGCGCTTCCTGGAGCGCTTCCCCACCGTGGCCGCACTGGCCGAGGCGCCGGTGGAAGACGTGATGACGTACTGGGCAGGCCTCGGCTACTACACCCGCGCGCGCAACCTGCACGCCTGCGCGCGGCGCGTGGTCGCCGAATATGGCGGCGTGTTCCCGAGCGATCCGGCGCTGCTGGCCGAGCTGCCCGGCATCGGCCGCTCGACCGCGGCCGCCATCGCCGCGTTTTCGAGCGGCGCCCGGGCCGCGATCCTGGATGGGAACGTCAAGCGCGTGTTTGCGCGCGTGTTCGGCATCGACCAGTACCCGGGCCTGAAACCGGTCGAGGATGCGCTGTGGCGCCGCGCCGAGGCGCTGCTGCCGGCAGGCGGCGACGGCATCGAATCCTATACCCAGGGCCTGATGGACCTGGGCGCGACCCTGTGCACGCGTTCGAAACCCGACTGTGGCCGCTGCCCGCTGCAGGACCGCTGCGTGGCCCGCGCCACCGGCCGCACCGCCGAGCTGCCGGTGCGCAAACCGAAGAAGGCGACGCCGGAAAAGCGCGCGCAGATGCTGGTCGTGATCGACCAGGGCCAAGTGCTGCTCGAGCAGCGGCCCGGCAGCGGGATCTGGGGAGGCTTGTTGTCGCTGCCGGAGGTGGACGGGCACGTGGCGCTGGACGAAGAAGAACTCGAGCTGGGCGCCGCTGCCGAAGCCGGGGAAAAGTTCGGCGCGGTCGCGGAGACGGAAGCGCTGCTGCCGTTGGAGCACGGGTTCACGCACTACAAGCTGCACATCCATCCCTACCGGATCGGGCTGGAATCGCGCGGCGAGATCCCGGCCGGCTATGTATGGTGGAACCTGGCCGACATCGAGGCCGCCGCACTGCCGGCGCCGGTCAAGAAACTGCTGGGGCAGCTCGGGCAGCCGTCGCTATTCGCTTGACTTAAAACAAACCGGGGTCAGACTCCCGATTTTGGCAAAATCCCTTGGGATATTTCCAAAAATCGGAGTCTGACCCCGGTTTGATTACAGTTCATCCAGTGAGAAGATCCGCTTGTGCTCCCGGATCGCATACCGATCCGTCATCCCCGCAATATAGTCTGCGATCTTGCGCGCCTGCTTCAGAGTGTCGCCGCCCGCCACCTGGTAGTCGAAGGGCAGCAGCACCGGATCCGTCATGAAGGCGTCGAACAGCTCGCGCACGATGCGGCTGGCCTTCACCCGCATGCGGTTGACCTTGTAGTGGCGGTACAGGTTCGCGTACAGGAAGCGTTTCAGGGCGGTGGTCTCTTCGCGCATCTTCGGCGAGAAGCGGATCAAGGGCGGGCTGGTGCGCACCGCGTCGATGTCCTTCGGGTCCGCTTCCTTCAGCAGCCGGCACGATTCCTCGACCAGGTCGGCCGTCATGGCCGTGATCATCAGGCGGATCGTCTCGTACAGCTCGCGCCGGCCCGGCAGGCCCGGATACTGCTGCACCACCTGATGGTGCAGGCGGGCGAACAGCTCGACCTCCTCCATCTGCTTCATGGTCAGCAGGCCGGAGCGCAGGCCGTCGTCGATGTCGTGGTTGTTGTACGCGATCTCGTCGGCCAGGTTGGTCAGCTGGGCTTCCAGGCTGGGCTGCTGCTTGTCGATGAAGCGCTGGCCAAGCTCGCCGAGCTGGCGCGCATTCGTCAGCGAGCAGTGCTTCAGGATGCCTTCGCGCGTTTCGAACGTCAGGTTCAGGCCGTCGAAGGCGCCGTAGTGCTCTTCGAGCTGGTCGACCACGCGCAGGCTCTGCAGGTTATGCTCGAAGCCGCCGTAGTCCTTCATGGATTCGTTCAGCACGTCCTGGCCGACGTGGCCGAAGGGCGTGTGACCGAGGTCGTGCGCCAGCGCGGTGGCTTCGACCAGGTCTTCGTTCAGGCGCAGGCTGCGCGCCAGCGTGCGCGCGATCTGGGCCACTTCGATCGAGTGCGTCAGGCGCGTGCGGAACAGGTCGCCCTCGTGGTTCAGGAAGACCTGGGTCTTGTATTCGAGCCGGCGGAAGGCCGTGGAGTGGATGATGCGGTCGCGGTCGCGCTGGAACTCGCTGCGCGAGCCCGCGGCCGGTTCCGGATGACGACGCCCACGGGACTTCGACGAGTGCGCCGCATAAGGTGCCAGGTGGGCGTCGAAATCGATCATCGTGAGTTTTTCTCCATGGGGGCGCCGACACAGGCCGCCAATGTCGCCAGCAGTTGCTCCTGCGGCGCACCGGTGATGCTCGGGCTGCCCAGCGGTTTCAGCAGGATGAACTTGATCGCCCCGCCCTCGTTCTTCTTGTCGACTTCCATCAGCTCGATCCAGCGCTGGGCGCCGAGGTCCGGCGCGACCACCGGCAGCCCGGCCGCCTTCACCAGCCGGCGCACGCGCAGCGCGCTGGCGGCGTCGAGCAGGCCGAGTCGATGCGACAGGTCGGCCGCCATGACCATGCCGCAGCCGACCGCTTCGCCGTGCAGCCATTCGCCGTAGCCCAGGCCATTCTCGATCGCGTGGCCGAAGGTGTGGCCGAAGTTCAGCACCGCGCGCAGGCCGCCTTCGCGTTCGTCGCGCCGCACCACGTCGGACTTGATCTCGCAGGAGCGCAGGATCGCGTGCGCCAGCGCGGCGTGGTCGCGCGCGACCAGCTTGCCGATGTTCTCCTCGATCCAGTCGAAGAAGGACAAGTCGAGGATCGCGCCATGCTTGATCACCTCGGCCAGGCCGGCCGACAGTTCGCGGTCCGGCAGCGTGTCGAGGGTCGCGGTGTCGGCGATCACGGCGCGCGGCTGGTAGAAGGCGCCGATCATGTTCTTCCCGAGCGGGTGGTTGATGCCGGTCTTGCCGCCTACCGAGGAATCGACCTGGGACAGCAGGGTCGTCGGGATCTGCACGAAGGGCACGCCGCGCATGTAGCTGGCGGCCGCATAGCCGGTCAGGTCGCCGATCACGCCGCCACCCAGCGCCACCAGGGTGGTCTTGCGGTCGCACTTGTGTTCCAGCAGGGCGTCGAACACCAGGTTCAGGCTGTGCCAGTTTTTATGTTCTTCGCCGTCCGGCAGCACGATGTTGACGACCTCGCGCCCGCTGGCGCGCAGCGGCGCCGCCACCTTTTCCAGGTAGAGCGGTGCGACCGTGGTGTTGGTGACGATCGCGATCTTGCCGCCGCCGGCGCCGATGTGCCGGGTCAGCAGCGCGCCGTCGTCCAGCAGGCCGCGTCCGATCAGGATCGGATAGCTGCGTTCGCCCAGGTCGACGTTAAGAGAGATACAGGCTTGTTCGTTCATGTTTGTGCGTGGCTTGGTGCGCTGGCGCGCCGCATCGATCGCGGCCAGCTGGTCCAGGATTGTCTGAACCATCGATTGTACGTTAGGCCGGCCGGTATCGATGACGAGGTCGGCGATCTCGCGATACAGGGGCTCGCGCTGCGCGGTCAGGTCTTCGAGCTTCTTGCGCGGATCGGCGGTCTGCAGCAGTGGGCGGTTCTTGTCGTGCGACGTCCGCTGCAGGATGCTGTTCACGCTGGCGCGCAGGTAGATCACGGTGCCGCGCTCGGCCAGCAGGCGCCGGCTTTCGGGGTTGAGGACGGCGCCGCCGCCGGTGGCCAGCACCAGGCCGCTGGCGGCCGTCAGCTCGCGGATCATGTCGGCCTCGCGCCGGCGGAAGCTGGGCTCGCCTTCGATCTCGAAGATCCACGGTACCGAGGCGCCGGTGCGCGCTTCGATCTCATGGTCGGAATCCACGAAGTGCATGCCCAGCCGGCGCGCCAGCAGGCGTCCGATGGTGGTCTTGCCGGCGCCCATCAGGCCGACCAGGAAGATGTTGTTGTTCTTGCAGTGAGGCACTATTGTCGATCGCTCAAAATGCAAACGGCCAGGATAACCTGGCCGCCGCATGGTCTATTCGCCGATTTACGGGCAGGTGAACAACAGTTTAAACGGAATATTGGTTACCGTCCCCCCCGGCGTGGTGATGGCCACGTTGAACGATGCTTGCGCCGGCCCCTTGCAGCCGGTCGGGGCAGTGCTGGAGATGCTGAACGTGTGGCTCGAACCCTGCGCACCGCTGACCGTGTTGCCGGTGTTGTCGTCGCCCTTGACGCCGTGCGGCGCGATGTTCGGCACGGTCGCCGGCGAGACGGCGGCCGCGACGGCGTTCAGGACACTGGTCAGCTCGACCTTGGTGTTGACCGGCATCGGGTTGTCGTTGATGTCGTTGAGCTGCAGCTGGAAGACCTTGGTCTCGCTCGAGCTGATCGAGCCCAGGTCGTTCGGGGTGCCGAAGGACACTTGCGCGCCATTCAGGTAGGTATGGTCGGCGCGGCTGCCGCTCAGGAACACGGCGGTCTTGCCGAACACGGTGTTGGTGCCGTCGGTCGAGCTGGCGCAAATGGTCGCCAGGCCGGGGCGCGTGCTGTCCGGGCTGGCGCCGGGACCGGTATTGCAAGGCGTGACCGGGGTGTTCGGCAGCGGCGTGCGCGGCTCCTGCGCACGGAAGTCGACCGAGCAGCCGCCGTTGACGGTGTTGCAGCCGCCCTTGTCCGACGATCCCACCGAGCCGACGTTGGTCTGGAATACGATCGGGGTGCCGTCCGGGACCGGATTGCCGAAGGTATCGGCCAGCAGCACCTGGATGTGGGTGGCCGGGGTCGTCGGGGTGCTGTCGATGTTCAGGCCTTCGACGTTGAAGGAGCCGGAGCTGATCGAGAACGAGCGCTGCACCGGCAGGCCGGTGGTGACCACGATCGAGTCGGACATGGTCGAGATGTCCGGGTTGCCGTTGGCGGCGGTGCCCGGCAGGGTCGCCTGCACGCGGAAGGTGGTCGCCACGGTGCCCGAGTTGACCGTGGTGACCACGTTGCCGTTGGCGTCGGTGGTGTCGGTACTCTTGTTGACGTGGACGCTCGAGGTGGTGGTCGAGAAGTTGACCTGCTTGCCGGCCAGCGGGTTGCCGAAGATGTCGACCACCTTGAAGGTCAGGGTCGCGGTCTCGGTGCGGCCGTTGCCGCCCTGGCCCGCGATCACGATCGACTGGTTGGTCGGCGACGCCTGCACGAACTGCACCGAGGCGGCGGCCGGGGCGGCGATCTGCAGCTGGGTGGTGGCCGACTTGGCGATGCCGTCGGCGGAGACGGTGATCACGTCGTTGTTGGCGCAGCCCTTGTCGCGGTAGACCGTCTGCGCGCTGCCGTTGTTGGTGGCGACGGTGGTGGCCAGGGTGGCCTTGCCGGCGGCCACGCAGGCCGAGCTGAAGGTGACGTTGACCTGCTGCTCGGTGTATTTGCCCGAGCCGGCCAGCACGTCGACCGACAGCACGGTCGAGCCGTAGGCCTGGATGCTGTTCGGCGAAGCGCTCAGGGCGCCGAAGCCGAGCGTGGTGGCGCCGACCGAGTAGTTCGATTCGCCGGTGACGGTGGTGCCGCCCACTGTGCTGGTGGCGGTGACCTTGGCGGCGCCGCCGGCAGCCAGGCTGGCCACGCGCATGGTGACGGTGGCGACGCCGTTGACGTCGGTCAGCGCGGTGCCGGCCGAGGGCGAGAATACCGCCAGGGTATTGTCGGTCGCGAAGCTGACGATCGCGTTCGGCACCGGCTTCTTGCTCGCGTCGAGCACGGTCGCCTTGACGGTCAGCGGGGTCGCGCCGGTGAGCGCATTGGTGCTGGCGCCGCTGGCGTTGACGAAGCCCAGGGTGACGGCCGGGGCCGCGGTAACGGTGGTCCCGCCGCTGCCGCCGCTGCCGGTGCTGCCGCTGCCGGAACCGCCGGTGGTGCCCGGATTGCCGCCGCCGCCGCCGCACGCGGCCAGCACCAGCGCCATCAGGAGCGCGGTGGCCACGGGCGCGCCGCGGCGCGTGATGTTGGTATTGCTCATGTCTGCCTTCTTCTTGTTGATTGTATCGGTCGGATCACTGCCCCGCGTTCTGCACGCGGTCGGTCACGATCTTCGGGGTGATGAACACCAGCAGCTCGGTCTTCGAGGTCGAGCGCGCCGTGGTCTTGAACAGGTGGCCCACCACCGGCAGGTCGCCGAACAGCGGTACCTTGGAGTCGTTGGTGCTCTCGCTCTGCTGGTAGATACCGCCCAGCACCACGGTGCCGCCGTTCTCGACCATCACCTTGGTCTTCACGTGCTGGGTGTTGATGGCGAAGCCGGACGAGGTGCTCTCGCCCTTCGAATCCTTGGCCACGTCGACGTCCAGCACCACGTTGCCGTCCGGCGTGACCTGCGGCGTGACTTCCAGGCGCAGGTTGGCCTTCTTGAAGGTGACCGAGGTCGCGCCGCTGCTGGTGGCCTGCTGGTACGGCAGCTCGACGCCCTGTTCGATCACGGCCGGCACGTTGTCCTCGGTGACCACGCGCGGGCTGGAGATGATCTTTCCCTTGCCGTCCGCTTCCAGCGCCGACAGTTCCAGGTTCAGGAAGCGGTTCGCCGCCGACGAGAACAGCGAGAAGGCGATGGTCGGCGCATTCACGCCGTTGATCGGCGCCGCCGGCAGGTTGATCAGCTGGGTGTTGTTGTAGGAGTCGTTGCTCAGCGCCAGCTGGCCGGTGGTCTGGCCGATGCCGTTCAGGTTGCCGCCGATCGCCACGCGCTGGTCGCCGTTGACCTGGTAGCCGGCGTCGCCGCCGCGGATGGTGCGCATGTCGGCGAAACCCAGCTTGGCGCCGAGGTTGCGCGAGAAGCCGTCGTTGGCCTCGACCAGGCGCGCCTCGACCAGCACCTGCTTGGTCGCGATGTCGACCTTCTGGATCAGCTTGCGCACATCCTCCAGTTTCGACGGGATGTCGGTCACGAACACCTGGTTGGTGCGCGGATCGATGGTGGCGCTGCCGCGCTTGGACAGCACGCGGTTGCCGCTGCCGCTGCCGCCGCCCGCGTCGAGCCCGAACACGGTGCGGAAGGCTTCGGCCTTCTGGTAGTTCAGCTGGAAGATCTCGGAGCGCAGCGGCTCGAGGTCGGAAATCTGGGCCTTCTGTTCGAGCTCCAGCTTTTCCTTGGTCAGCAGTTCTTCCTTCGGCGCGATCCACAGCACGTTGCCGTTCTTGCGCATGTCGAGGCCCTTGGCCTGCAGGATCACGTCGAGCGCCTGGTCCCACGGCACCTGCTTCAGCTGCAGGGTCAGGTTGCCGCCGACGGAATCGCTGGCGATGATGTTCAGGCCCGAAATGTCGGCCACCGCCTGCAGCGCGGCGCGCGTCTCGACGTTCTGGAAGTTGAACGAGATCTTCTCGCCGCGGTAGCCCTGCGGGCCCTGGGCCAGGCGGTTCGGGTCTTCCTTGACCGGCTTGACGTCGATGACCAGCTGGGTGTCGCTCTGATACACGCTCTGTTCCCAGTTGCCCTGGGCGTCGATGGTCATGCGCACGTTCTCGCCCGAAGGCGTGGTGGTGATGCGGGTCACCGGGGTGCCGAAATCGGTCACGTCCAGGCGCCGGCGCAGCGTGGGCGGCAGGCCGGTCTTCTGGAATTCGACCTGGATCTGGTTGCCGGCCTGGCGCACGTCGACCGGCACCTGGCTGTTCGGCAGGTCGACCACGATCCGGCCTTCGCCGTTGGCGCCGCGGCGGAAATCGAGGTCGCGCAGGGTCTGCGGACCGGCGGGCGCCGCGGCATGGACCGGCAGGCCGGACGCGTTCACCGCCTGGGCCGCGCCGCCCGACCCTTCCACGGTCAGGATCACCGACTTGCCGTCGATCGCGGCGGCGTAGTTCAGCGGACGCTTCAGGTTCAGCACCAGGCGGGTGCGCTCGCCGGCCTGCACCACGTTCACGCCGCGCACGTCGCCCAGGTTGATGTCCTGGGCGCTCTTGCCGGTGCCGTTCTGGGTGGCGCCGAAGTCGAGCGCGATGCGCGCCGGGTTGGTGATCGAAAAGCCGATCGGCAACCTGGCCGGGGCATCCTTCATCGCCACATTGATGACGACGTTATTGCCTTGCTGGTTGGCGCTGATCGATTCGATCGCGTTCTGCGCGAAGGCGCTGCTGGCGCCGAACGCCAGCACCAGGCCGAGGGCGATGCTTCCAAGTCGGGTCATTTCCGGTTCTCCTTGCTTTGCAGCTCCAGCTTCGCCATGCGCTCGACCCACTCGCCGGCGGCGTCCTGCACTACTTCGCGGATTGTGATGGCATCGTCGCCCACGCGGGTGACGATGCCGAAGTTCTGGCCGATGCGCTGGCCGGCACGGACCTGGTAGACCGAACGGTCGATCTGCAGCAGCGCATAGTTCGCGCCGGCCTTCTGCAGCGTGCCCACCATGCGCATGGTGTCGAGCGGGTAGGCTTCCAGGGCCTCGCGCGGACGCTGCAGGTCGGGTTTGTTGGGGTCCTGCGTGGTCTCGGCCGCCTTGGCCAGCTGGTTCAGCAGCTTGCTCGAACTGAACGGATCCACGGCTTCCTTGGCGCCGTAGGCGTAGGGGATGAAGTCCTTCGGCTCGGCCAGCGGCTTGACCGCCGGGCGGGTATCGTGCTTGACCTGGTCCATCCAGTCGCGCACTTCCTTGACGTCGCTGTCGCCGCAGCCGGCCAGCAGCAGCGCGACCGCCACGCAGGCGCCCGCTTGCCTCAGTTGCTTGATCACGCCTTGGCTCCCTTCTTCTTCTTTTTCTTCCGCGCCTGCGACTGCGCGTCCAGCTCGTCCTGGTCGAGGTAGCGGAAGGTCTTGGCGACCGCGTCGAGCGACAGCGTGCCGTCCTTGCCGGTATTGAGCGACAGGTTGTTCAGGGTGACGATGCGCGGCATCTTCGCCATGTCGGCGGCGAATTCGCCGATGTCGTGGTAGTTGCCGGTGACCTTGATGTCGATCGGCAGCTCGGCGTAGTAATCCTTGACCACCACCTGGCCCGGCTTGAACAGCTCGAACTGCAGGCCGCGGCCGAGGCCCGCCTGGTTGATGTCCGACAGCAGGGCCGCCATTTCGGCCTTGCTCGGCAACTGCTTCTCGAGCCGTTCGACGTAGCGGTTGACCTGCTGCTGCTGGGCTTCCAGCGCTTCCAGGTTGATCGCCTGCGCCATCTTGGCCTTGTAATCATTGCGCAGGGACTGCTCCTGCGCGGCCAGGGTTTCCTGTTCCTCGAACTGGCCGCTCCAGTAGAAGAAGTAGCCGAGGCCGACCACGGCCGCCATCACGCCGGCCGCGCACAACACGCGCGGCGCCAGCGGCCACAGGCCGGGATGGCGGCCCTGCAGGCCTTCGAACTGGGCCGCGATGTCGGCGCCCAGCTGTTTCAGATCGATGTTCATGATTTCGGTCCCGGCTTCGCGGTTTCTTCCTTCTCACGCGCACGCTTGATCAGCACGTTCAGCGTGAATTCGACGACCTTGCGTCCGGTCTTGCTCTGGGCCAGGGTGGCGGCGCGTACCTCGGTCAGGTCCGGGCGCTCCAGCCAGGGCGAATTGCCCGACAGGTTGCGCAGCAGTTCGGCGACCCGTTCCTGCGACTGGGCCACGCCGACCAGCAGCACCTTCTGCCCGTCCTGCTTGAAGCTCTTCAGGTAGACCCCTTCCGGCGTCTGGCGCACCAGTTCGTCGAGCAGGTAGACCGGCTGGTTGCGGTCGCCCTGCAGGTCTTCGACCGCCTGCTGGCGCGCCTTCAGCGCCTCGATCTCGGCCTTCAGGTTGGCGATCTTCTTGATCCTGGTATCGAGTTCCGCGTTGGCGTTCTTCAGGACCTGGTTGCGCTGGTTCTGGGTTGCGATGCGGCTGGCGTTGTAGCCGCCCACCATCAGCACCAGGGCCACGCCGAACAGGCCGCCGAAGGCCAGCAGCGCGGCGAAGGCGGCCTGCTTCTGCTTGCGTTTCGCTTCCCGGTGAGGGAGCAGGTTAATCCGGATCATCAGCCAAACCTCCGCATTGCCAGGCCGCAGGCGACCAGGTAGGCCGGCGCTTCGTTACGCAGCTGCTGTTCGCGCACCGACGGGCCCAGCTGCATGCCCTTGAACGGTGAGATCACGCTGCTGCTGATCCTGGTGCGGCTGGCGATGATGTCGAGCAGGCCCGGCACCAGGGCGCAGCCGCCGGCCAGGCAGATCTGGTCGATGCGGGTGTACGGGGTCGAGGTGAAGAAGAACTGGATCGCGCGCGTGACTTCCAGCGCGGCGTTTTCCAGGAAGGGCGCGAGCAGGTCGGCGCCGTAGTTGTCCGGCAGGTCGCCGGCCTTCTTGCGCGCTTCCGCCTCCTCGAAGGACAGGCCGTAGGCGCGCACGATGTCCTGGGTCAGCTGGATGCCGCCGAAGGGCTGCTCGCGTTCGTAGATGGTCTCGCCGTTCTGCAGCACCGAGATGTGGGTGGCCTGGGCGCCGATCTGGAACAGGGCCACGATCTGCCCTTCTGCGCTGCCCGATACGGCGCCCAGTTCATCGAACACCCGCTGCGCCGCGCTGCGCGCCGCATACGATTCGATGTCCATCACGGTGGCGGTAAGGCCGGCCGCCTCGGCGATCGCGACCCGGTCCTCGACCTTCTCGCGGCGCGCCGCCGCCAGCACCACTTCCATGTCGTCCGGCGAATTCGGCGCCGCACCGATGACGTCGAAGTCCAGGCTGACTTCGTCCAGTGCGAACGGGATATATTGGCTGGCTTCGGATTCGACCTGCACTTCGAGCTGGTCTTCGGCCAGGCCCGCGGGCAGGATGATTTTCTTGGTGATGACGGCGGCCGGCGGCATGCCGAGCGCGACGTGCCTGATTTTGGTGCCGCTCTTTTTCCAGACCCGCAGCAGCGCTTCCGACACCGCTTCGATGTTTTCGATGTTGCCGTCGACCACGATGCCGCGCGCCAGCGGCTCGGAGGCATAACGCTCGAGGCGCAGTTCGCCTTTGCCGGCGTCGGCCAGCTCGACCAGGCGCACGCCGGACGTACTGATGTCGATCCCGATCAAGGGCGGGTTGGACTGTCCGAACAAGGAACCTAGACTGATCACGAGCGTTGCTCCCTCTTTGCTGCTGCGCGTTCCTGAAGAACGACTAATTGAACGCCCGGGCGGGGATTATTTATTTAGAAAAACCAGCGGTGTAAAGTGCCTTGTTTATGTAGATGTTTAAGGCACTGCGTTAAATCGTAGCAATAAGGATGAGTACAGACAAGATATTTCTACACGGGAACATCTTGATCCGAAGCATGAATGCGACACTTGGTTTTCTGCTGTGATAGATCAACATTGTCACCGTCTACACACCTGTTATCGGCTTGACCAGTCGTGTTTCTATAGCGACCCTGCCTTATAATGAATCAGATCAACACAGCGAACCATTCATGCGCATGAAAGCATCTTCGAACGGGGCGCCTACCCCGCCGTCTCCGCCAGCACCGAATTCCAACAAGCACAGCACGGGCAAGAGCCCCAAACGCATCCTCCTCACCCTGCTTGCCAGCCTGTTCGGCCTGGCCGTATGCGGCGTGCTGGTGGTGGTGTTCGCGCTGGCGATGGCCTACCCCAACCTGCCCGCCCTCGACACCCTGACCGACTACCGGCCGAAGATGCCGCTGCGGATCTTCACCGCGGACAACGTCCTGATCGGCGAATTCGGCGAGGAGCGCCGCACCCTGGTGCACTTCAAGGACATCCCGGATGTGATGAAGAAGGCGGTGCTGGCGATCGAGGACGACCGCTTCTACGAACACGGCGGCATCGACTACTGGGGCATCCTGCGGGCGGCGCTGCACAACGCCACCGGCGGCGCGCGCCAGGGCGCCTCGACCATTACCCAGCAGGTCGCGCGCAACTTCTTCCTGTCCTCGGAACAGACCCTGAAACGCAAGGCCTATGAAGCGCTGCTGGCCTGGAAGATCGAGAAGAACCTCAGCAAGGACCAGATCCTCGAGGTCTACATGAACCAGATCTACCTGGGCCAGCGCGCGTTCGGCTTCTCGTCGGCGGCCCAGATCTACTTCGGCAAGGACCTGAAGGACATCAGCGTGGCCGAGGCGGCGATGCTGGCCGGCCTGCCGAAGGCGCCGTCGGCCTACAACCCGGTGGTGAACCCGAAGCGCGCGCGCCTGCGCCAGCAGTACATCCTGCTGCGCATGCACCAGCTCGGCTACATCAGCGACGCACAATATGAGACCGCGAAGAACGAGGAACTGAAGATCAAGACCGACAGCACGGCCTTCGGCGTGCATGCCGAGTACGTGGCCGAGATGGCGCGCCAGCTGGTCTACGAGCAGTTCAAGGAAGACACCTACACGCGCGGCCTGAACGTGTTCACCACCATCACCAAGGCCGACCAGGACGCCGCCTACCTGGCGCTGCGCCGCGGCGTGATGGACTACGAACGCCGCCACACCTACCGCGGTCCGGAAAAATACATCGAGATCCCGCAAGCCAAGGGCGAAGCCGACGAAGCCATCGAGGCCGAGCTGGCCGAGCATCCGGATTCGGACGACATCGTCGCCGCCATCGTGCTGCAGGCCTCGCCTTCGCAGGTGACGGCGGTGCTAGCCTCCGGCGAAGAGATCAAGGTCAGCGGTCCGGGCCTGGCGTTCGCACGCGAATGGCTGTCGCCGAAGGCGGCCGAAACCCGCCGCCTGCGCCGCGGCGCGGTGATCCGCGTGACCCAGGACGGCGGCTCGAGCTGGAGCATCACCCAGATGCCGGAAGTGGAATCGGCCTTCGTCGCGGTGAGCCCGGACGATGGCGCAATCAAGGCCCTGATCGGCGGCTTCGACTTCAACCGCAGCAAGTTCAACCACGTGACCCAGGCCTGGCGCCAGCCGGGCTCCTCGTTCAAGCCCTTCATCTATTCGGCCTCGCTGGAGCGCGGCTTTTCGCCGGCGACCCTGATCAACGACGCCCCGATTTCCTTCGATGCCGGCTCGACCGGCGGCCAGGCCTGGGAGCCGAAGAACTACGACGGCAAGTACGAAGGGCCGATGACCATGCGGCGCGGCCTGATGAAGTCGAAGAACATGATCTCGATCCGCATCCTGAACAAGATCGGCGCGCGCTACGGCCAGGAATACGCGACCCGCTTCGGCTTCGACGCCGACAAGAACCCGCCCTACCTGACGCTGGCGCTGGGCGCGGGCGCGACCACGCCGCTGCAGATGGCCGGCGCCTATTCCGTGTTCGCGAACGGCGGCTACCGCGTCATGCCTTACCTGATCTCGAAGGTGACGGACGCCGACGGCAAGGTGCTGTCGGAAGCGCGTCCGGAACGCGCCGGGGTCGACGCCAACCGCGTGATCGACGAGCGCAACGCCTGGCTGATGGACAGCATGCTGCGGGACGTGGCCCGCTCCGGCACCGCCGCCAAGGCGCAGCAGATGCTGAAGCGTCCCGACCTGGCGGGCAAGACCGGCACCACCAACGACTCGATCGACGCCTGGTTCGCCGGCTACCAGCCGCACCTGGTCGGGATCGCCTGGATCGGCTACGACCAGCCGCGCAACCTGGGCAACCGCGAGACCGGCGGCGGCCTGGCGCTGCCGATCTGGATCGGCTTCATGCAGAAGGCGCTGAAGGACGTGCCGGTCGCCGAACGCCAGGTGCCGGCCGGCCTGGTGCAGTACGGCGACGAGTACTACTACGCCGAAAACCCGCCGGGCACCGGGGTGCAGTCGCTGGACGTCGGGGCGCCGCCGCCCGCGGACCAGCAGAAGACGCGCGACGCGGTCCGAAACGAGTTATTCTGACGAAATTGAGTGGATTGAGCGGAAAAGTACCATGAGCATCCAGAATACCTCCAGCACGGCGTTCATCTCGACAGGCATTCCCGGGCTCGACAATGTCCTCGGCGGAGGCCTCACCAGGGACCGGCTGTACCTGGTCGAGGGCGACCCCGGCGCCGGCAAGACCACGCTGGCGCTGCAGTTCCTGGCCGAGGGCGCGGCGCGCGGCGAAACCGTGCTGTACATCACCCTGGCCGAGACCGAAGTCGAACTGCGCGCGGTCGCCGAGGCGCATGGCATGACGCTGGACGGCGTCACGGTGCAGGAAGTGATCCCGGACGAAAGCCTGCTCGATCCGGGCGAACAGTACACGGTGCTGCATCCGTCCGAGGTCGAGCTGGGCGAAACCAACAACATGATCCTCAGGCTGGTCGAGGAACTCAATCCGTCCCGGGTGGTGCTCGATTCGCTGTCCGAACTGCAGCTGCTGTCGGGCAGCCCGCTGCGCTACCGGCGCCACGTGCTGGCGCTCAAGCAGTATTTCGCGAAACGCTCCTGCACCGCCATCTTGCTCGACGACAAGACGTCGGTGCAAGGCGACCAGCAGGTGCGCAGCGTCGCCCACTGCGTGATTTCGCTCCAGCATACGGATTCCGAGTACGGCGCCGAACGGCGCCTGGTGCGGATCCTGAAATACCGCGGGGTGGCGTTCCGCCGCGGCCCGCACGATTACTCGATCGTCACCGGCGGCCTGGTCGTCTATCCGCGCATCGTGGCGGCCGAAAGCCGCGAACTGGGCCGGCGCGCCCAGGTCGGCAGCGGCCTCGCGGCGCTGGACATGCTGCTGGGCGGCGGCATCGAGGAAGGCTCCAGCACCCTGATCTCCGGACCGCCGGGCACCGGCAAGTCCAGCGTCGCGGTGCAGTTCGTGAAGGCGATGACGGACCGCGGCCAGCGCGCCGCCATGTTCCTGTTCGAGGAATCCTTCAATACCCTGCTGAACCGCAGCGAAGGCATCGGGGTCGACCTGCACGCGCCCTATGAAGCCGGGCTGCTGACGGTGCACCAGATCGATCCGGCGGAAATGTCGCCGGGCGAATTCAGCCATGCCGTGTGCGGCGCGGCCGACCAGGGCGCGCGCGTCATCATCATCGACAGCCTGAACGGCTACATGAACGCGATGCCCGAAGCCGGCTTCCTGGCCACCCACCTGCACGAAATCCTCACCTACCTGGGCCAGCGCGGCGTGCTGACCTTCCTGGTCGGCGTCCAGCAGGGCATCGTCGGCAGCACCATGTCGACCGGGATGGACGTCAGCTACCTGGCGGACAATGTCCTGATCCTGCGCTATTTCGAGGCGCAGGGCGCGGTGCAGAAGGCGATTTCCGTGCTCAAGAAGCGCGGCAGCCTCCACGAGACCACCCTCCGCCGGTTCGAGATCACGCACAAGGGCCTCACGGTCGGTCCGGTGCTCAGCAACTTCCAGGGCATCCTGACCGGCGTGCCGACGATCCTGGAAGCCGACCAGGCCCGGGGCAATCCCTTCCCGGCGCCGTGATGCTCGACGGCGGCCCGGAATACCGCATCCTGATTCATGCGCCGGTAGGAAAGGACGCAAGGCTGATCGCCGAACTGTTCGGCCGCGCCGGCATCGACTGCAGCGTATGCGCCGACTCCGGCCAGCTGGTCGGGGAGCTCCGGCGCGGGGCCGGGGCGGTGCTGGTCGGCGACGAGGCGATCACGCCCGAATTCCTGCTCGCCATGGGCCACTTCATCGAGCACCAGCAGGGCTGGTCCGACCTGCCGGTCCTGGTCATGAGCCGGCGCGAGGCCATGTCCTCCGGGCTGCAGCACCGCTACCTGGAACTCGGCAACGTCTCGCTGATCGAGCGGCCGGCGCAGGGCGTGACCCTGGTCAGCGCGGCGCAGTCGGCCCTGCGCGCGCGGCGCCGGCAATACGCGATGCGTGAAGTCGACCAGCGCAAGGACGAGTTCCTGGCCATGCTGGGGCACGAGCTGCGCAACCCGCTGGCGCCGATCCGGGCCGCGTCCGACCTGTTGCGCCTGCCGTCGCTGGGTCCGGACAGGATCCGCCAGACCAGCGAGATCATTTCACGCCAGGTCAAGCACATGACCGGGCTGATCGACGACCTGCTGGACCTGGCGCGGGTCTCGCGCGGCCTGGTCTCGCTCGACGAAACGCTGCTCGACGCCCGCCAGATCGTCACCAGCGCCGTCGAGCAGGTGCGGCCCCTGCTCGACGCACGCCATCACCGCGTGAGCATCGGCATGCCGCCCGGCGCCGCCTTCGTGCACGGCGACCAGAAGCGCCTGGTGCAGATCCTCGCCAACGTCCTGAACAACGCCGCCAAATACACGCCCGAGGGCGGCGAGATCGCCGTGGCCCTGCATACCGATAGCGACACCGTGAGCTATACCGTCAGCGACAACGGCATCGGCATGGCGCAGCAGGTGATCGACCATGTGTTCGACATGTTCGCGCAAGCCGAGCGCAGCTCCGACCGTTCCCAGGGCGGGCTCGGGATCGGCCTGGCGCTGGTGAAGAACCTGGTGGTCCTGCACGGCGGCCAGGTATCGGCGTACAGCGAGGGCATGGGGAAAGGCAGCAGCTTCACGGTGACCCTGCCGCGGGTGGCGGCGCCCGGCCACGAAAACGCGCCCGCGGGACATGGCGCGGCGCCGGCGCAATCGCATGGACTGCGCCTGCTGGTGGTCGACGACAACGACGACGCCGGCCAGATGCTCGGACTCTACCTGGAAAGCGCTGGCTACCGGGTGACGGTGGTGCAGAGCGCGCGCGCGGCGCTGGACAGCGCGCGCACGCAAGCCTACGACGCCTGCCTGCTCGATATCGGCCTGCCGGACATGGACGGCAACGAGCTGGCGCGGCAACTGCGGCAGCTGCCGCACATGGCGCCCGCCACCCTGGTCGCGATTACCGGCTACGGGCAGGAGGCGGACCGGGCCAGGACCGCCGCGGCGGGCTTCGACCGGCATTTCGTCAAGCCGGTCGACATGGAAGCCCTGCTGGGCGTACTCAGCGCAGCTTGACCGGCGCCCCGCCCTGCTGCGTGGCGTAATCCGACAGCGAGGCAAACAGCTCGCTGTCGTCGCGCGTATTGCGCCACTCGTCGCCGACGCGCTTGTAGTGGAAGCCGCCGGCGCGGGCCGCGACCCACATCTCCTGCAGCGGGGCCTGGCTGTTGACGATGATTTTCGAACCGTTGTCGACGAATTCGATCTCCAGCACGTTGCCGCTGCGCTTGCATTCGACGTCGACCACGTCCTGCTCGAACAGGCGATCGAAGGCTTGTTCGATCTCGTTCAGGGTGGCTTCGGCGAGGTCCAAAAATTCGGTTTCGGTCATGCTACACTCCAAGGTCTGCTAATCAAACCGTGATTCTAATCGTGAAGTCCCCATTTGCGCTCCCGGCTTTTGCCGCCGCCTCGCTGCTGCTGCTGTCCGCCTGCGGCCAGCCCGGCCCGCTCTACATGCCCAAGCCGCCCGTGCGTGGCGCCGCAACGGCTCCGGCAAGCCCGGCCGTCCCCGCGCAAACCGCCCCGGTACCGGCCACCACGGTCAGCCCGCCGGCACCCGCCGCGGGCATGAGCCAGCCGCCCGCAGGATCGAATTCCAACAATACGCAAGCTCCCTCTCCTACTTCACCGGTTCCCCAACAGTAATCATGTCGCACTTCTCGTACCAAGACGGCGTCCTGCACGCCGAAAGCGCCCCCTTGTCCGCAATCGCCCAGCAGTTCGGCACCCCGACCTACGTCTATTCGAAAGCCCAGCTGCTGCAGAACTTCCGCGGTTATGCGGCGCCCAGCCAGGGACGTGACGCCCTGGTCTGCTACGCGATGAAGGCGAATTCGAACCTGGCCATCCTCGACATCCTGGCGCGCGAAGGCGCCGGCTTCGACATCGTCTCGGGCGGCGAACTGCTGCGCGTGATCGCCGCCGGCGGCGATCCGGGCAAGGTGATCTTCTCGGGCGTGGGCAAGACCGTGGCCGAGATCGAACTGGCGCTGGAAAAGGGCATCCTGTGCTTCAACGTCGAGTCGATTCCCGAACTGGACCGGATCAACGAAGTCGCCGGCCGCCTCGGCAAGCGCGCGCCGGTGTCGCTGCGCGTGAACCCGAACGTCGATCCGAAGACCCATCCCTACATCGCCACCGGCCTGAAGGCCAGCAAGTTCGGCGTGGCCTTCTCGGATGCGCTGCAGACCTACCGTACCGCGGCCGCCCTGCCGCACCTGGAAGTGGTCGGCATCGACTGCCACATCGGCTCGCAGCTGCTGGACGACGCGCCGCTGCTGGAAGCGCTGGACAAGCTGATCGAACTGATCGACACCCTGGCCCTCGAGGGCATCCACCTGCACCACCTGGACGTGGGCGGCGGCCTGGGCATCGACTACGGCACCGGCGACAACGCCCCGGTGGCGATCGGCGACTACGTCTCGCGCGTGTTCGCGCGCGTGGATGCCTGGCGCGCCGAGAAGCACGATGGCAAGCCGATCAAGGTCATCTTCGAACCGGGCCGCTCGATCGTCGGCAATACCGGCGTGCTGCTGATGTCGGTCGAATTCCTGAAGCCGGGCGAAGAAAAGAACTTCTGCGTGATCGACGCCGCCATGAACGACATGGCGCGCCCGGCACTGTACCAGGCCTGGATGGACGTCAAGCCCGTCAGCCCGCGCGACGGCGCCGCCGTGAAATACGACCTGGTGGGTCCGGTCTGCGAATCGGGCGACTGGCTGGCGCGTGACCGCGAACTGGCGGTCGAGCCGGGCGACGTGCTGGCCATGATGGCCGCCGGCGCCTACGGCTTCACCATGGCCTCGAACTACAACACCCGCGGCCGCGCGGCCGAGGTGCTGGTCGACGGCGACCGGGTCCACCTGATCCGCCGCCGCGAGACCCCGGCCGAGCTGTTCGCGCTGGAAACCATCGTCAGGTAAGCAGCACGCGCGGGCCGGACTGCTTCAGTGCCGGCCCCTCCAGCCGCCGCGGTAGCCGCCCCAGCCACGCCCGCCGTGGTAGTCATGCTCGTAGAAGCCGAAACTGAGCGATAGCGGCGGACCGACATAGGTCGGGTAGCCGTAGGAATAGGGTTGGTAATACCCAGGCGCCGTGTCGTAGGCCGAATACCCGTAGGCCGAATACGGCGCTGCATAGGGCGGTGCATACACGCACCCCGACAGGCCGACGCCTGCCGCCAGCGAAAGAATCAGGCGTTTCGCCGCGCCTTGTTTTCGGGTTTCCATCTTGACGCCCTCATGTGTCGTCTTACTTGATTCTAGGCTAGAGGACGCTCTTTACAACTGGTGTTACATGCGCGTTACATACCGGCCGAGCTAGCCGGATGAGCTTGCAGCACTGCAGCGCAGCAGGCGCCGCACGCAGTCCCCCACCGCCGCGTGCAGCTCGGGAGGGTGGCGGATCTCGAAATCGAAGGGCATGCCGGCCAGCTGGCGGGCGAACCAGTCCAGTTCGTCGGACTGGTTGTGGACCACCACGCCCTCGGCGGTGTCGACCAGCACCCCGGCTTCGGCGAACAGGTGCGCACGCGCCGAGACGAGGTCGGTCTTCAGCAGCACCTCGATCGTGAAGGCACGCGGCAAGGTGGCCAGCGACTGCACCAGGTGGGCCATCGGATCGAAGCCTGCCGGGCGCTCGAAATGCTCGTCGAGCGGCTCGACCGCCGCCACGCGGTCCAGCCGGAAGCTGCGCAGTTCGCGCCGCAGGTGGCACATCCCGGCCGCGTACCAGCGCCCATGGCGGAAGGCCACGCCGAAGGGGTCGAAGCGGCGCACCGATGCCGCGCCGTCCTGGTTCCGGTAATGCAGCACCACCCGCCGGCAGGCCTGGGCGGCGCCGGTCAGCGCCACCAGTGCGCGGTTGCTGGATCCCGCCGCCGCCGCACTCCCCGCCTCCAGCCTCACCGTTTCGTCGACGGCGCGCACGCGTTGCTTCAGCTGGTCCGGCATGACGCGCTCCAGCTTGGCCTGTGCGCTGGCCACCGCGGGCGCCGCTTCGGCCAGGCCGAGCCCGCGTGCAGCGAGCAGGCCCAGCGACAGCGCCAGCGTCTCGTCCTCCGTGAACATCATCGGCGGCAGCTTGAAGCCGGGCATCAGCGCATAGCCACCTGCGCGGCCGCGTTCCGCGGTAATCGGGATGCCGATGTCCTCCAGCTTGCCCACATAGCGGCGCAAGGTGCGGCGGTCCACGCCGAGCCGCGGCGCCAGCTCGGCCCCGCTCATGCGGCCATGGGTCTGCAGCAGCTCCAGCAGGGCGAGAACGCGTGTGGTCGGACGGTACATAGGACCGATTATGACCTATATGGCGCTTACGCTGCCATTTTGAGCATGGAGGCAAACGTGAACGCGACGACGACGCTGTGGCTGTATTTTGTGCTGGTGCTTGGCATCATCGCCCTGCCCGGGCTCGACATGGCCTATGTGCTGGCCAACGCACTGCTAGGGGGCCGCGGCGCCGGACTGGCCGCGGTGGCGGGCATCGTCGCCGGTGGGGTCTGCCATATCGCGATGGGTGCGCTCGGCGTGGCCGCCATCGTGCGACTGTGGCCGGCGCTGTTCAACCTGCTGCTGGTCGCGGGCGCCGCCTATATCGGCTGGATCGGCTGGCAGCTGATGCGCGCCGGCGCGACCACGCTGGAGCTGCGTACGGATACGCCGCGACGGCCTGCCTCGTCCGTGTTCCTGAAAGGGATGGTGACCTGCCTGCTGAATCCGAAAGCCTATGTGTTCATGCTGGCGGTCTTCCCGCAATTCCTCAAGCCGGCCCAGGGACCGATCTGGCCGCAGGCTGCCGCACTCGGCCTGATCACGGCCGGCACCCAGGCCGGCGTGTATGGCGGCGTCGCCCTGCTGGCGCACAGGGCCGGCGGCTCGCTCGGCGCCAGCGGACTCGCCACGCGTGCGGTCGGCGTGCTGCTGGTCGGCACCGGCATCGTCACCGTGCTGCAAGGGTGGCAGGCATGAACCACCTTGTTTCCGGCGCGGCGGCCGACGGCGCGTTCACGGGTGCGCCAGGCCTCAATGCCCGCCATGACCGCCGCCATGGCCTCCACCATGAGCGCTGCCGTGACCGCCCCAGCCGTGTCCTCCCCAGCCGTGTCCGCCCCATCCATGGCCGCCGTGGTAGCCGTAGTAGCCGAAGCTGAAGGAGATCGGCGGCCCGACATAGGTCGGGTAGCCGTAATAATAGGGGTAGTAATACGGGTAGTAATACGGATAGTAGTAAGGGTAATAGCCGGGGTAGTAGGAATAGCTCGGCGTGGCCGTGGAGGTGCCCGTGCTGCCCGTGCTGCCCGTGCTGCTCGCGGTGGCCGACGTGGCCTCGGACGTGTCGCCCGGCGCGGCGCGGTAGATCGCATACGGCGGCGGCGGGTAGTAATAGCAGCCCGACAGGGCTGCGGCGCCCAGCGCAAGCATCAGGCGTTTCGCCATTCCTTTTTCGTGGGTATCCATGCCAGCCCCCGTGTGCCATCCTCATTTGATTCTAGGCCACGGGGAGCCGTTTGCAATGGTGTGCCTGTCAATCCCGCCCGCGCGAACGGTCTTCGGGCCAGGCCTGCCGCGCGCAGGCGACGGCCTGCTCGTTCCAGCGGCCGTCCAGCACCAGGCAGCGGTCGACCGAGGAGCCAGTGTGGAAGCGCGACACCGCCAGCACCAGCACGAGAACCAGTGCCAGCAGCAGGCCGAGGGCGGTAGGTCCCTTCATCACGTCAGGAACGGACGGATCCGGTTGAGGTGAGTTGACGCGTACGGCTCCAGCTCCAGTACGCACGCAGGCCGAGCAGCACGGCGACGACCGTGCCCCAGACGATGGGCTGCTCGAAGTTGTGCTTGCCGGCCTTCATCCACCAGTAATGCAGGATCGCCAGCGGCGCGATCAGGTAGATCAGGCGGTGCAATTGGGACCAGCGCCGGCCGAGGCGCTTGATCATGGCATTGGTGCTGGTCGCGGCCAGCGGCAGCAGCAGGACGAAGGCGATGAAGCCGACCGTGATGAAGGGGCGCTTCAGCACGTCCTTCCACATCGCGCCGAAGTCGAAGCGGTGGTCGGCCCACAGGAAGGTCAGGAAGTGCATCAGGGCATAGAAGAAGGTGTAGAGGCCCAGCATGCGCCGCAGGCGGACCAGCCAGTTCCAGCCGGTGAAGCGGCGCAGCGGCGTGATGGCCAGGGTCGCGCACAGCAGGTACAGGGCCCAGTCGCCGGTGCCGTGGGTGACGAACTCGACCGGGTCGACCGGCACCTGCTGGACGGTCAGCCAGACGATACGCGCGAACGGCAGCAGCGCCAGCACGAACACCGCGCTCTTGATCGCGGCGAGCTGCTTGGGCGCTGGGCCGACGGCGGGTCGTGGGGGCGCGTTCTTGGTCATCGGGCCTCGTCAGAAGTACTTCTTCAGGTCCATCCCACTATACAGGGACGCCACCTGGTCATAGCCGTTGAACATCAGGGTCTTGCGCTTCGGCGCAAAGAAGCCGCCCTCGCCGATGCGGCGCTCGCTGGCCTGCGACCAGCGCGGGTGGTCGACGTTCGGGTTCACGTTCGAATAGAAGCCGTACTCCTCGGGCGCGACCGTGTTCCAGGCGGTGCGCGGCTGGTCGCGCACGAAGCGGATGCGGACGATCGACTTGGCCGACTTGAAGCCGTACTTCCAGGGCACGATCACGCGCACCGGCGCGCCGTTCTGGTTCGGCAGCACCTGGCCGTACATGCCCACCGTGAGCAGGGTCAGCGGGTGCATGGCTTCGTCCATGCGCAGGCCTTCGACGTAGGGCCATTCCAGCACCCGGCTGCCGACGCCCGGCATCTGGCGCTTGTCGGCCAGGGTCGTGAATTCGACGTACTTGGCATTTCCGGTCGGCTCGACCTGCCTGATCAGGTTCGCCAGCGAATAGCCGACCCAGGGGATCACCATCGACCAGCCTTCGACGCAGCGCAGCCGGTAGATGCGTTCTTCCAGCGGCGCCAGCTTGGTGAGGCGGTCGATGTCGAGGGTCAGCGGCTTTTTGACTTCGCCATCGATCTGCACCGTCCACGGCCGCGTGCGCAGGGTATGCGCGTTCTGCGCCGGGTCGGACTTGTCGGTGCCGAATTCGTAGTAGTTGTTGTAGTGGGTCGCGTCCTCGAAGGAGGTCTGCTTTTCCGTGGTCGAGAAGGCGGCGTTGCGGGCGGCGGCCAGTTTTTGCGCGGGGCTCCCTTGCGCGAAGGCTTCGCGATTGGCGAGTTCCCACAGCGAGGAGCCCAGCGCGGCGGTGGCGGCAATCTGCGCGATGAACTTGCGCCTGCCTTCATAGACTTCGCGCGGCGTAATTTCAGATGGGAACGGCAAGTCGATACCGTTCGGGTTTCGTTTGATCAGCATGGCTGGCTCCACTGGGCATGTGCGGCCACGAAATGCGCCGCACATAGCAACCTTACACCATCTGTTCCCGGCAGGCTGTTACCGTAGAGCCTTCTGACAAATTTGTAATCGGGCTGTCATGTCAAAGCTTGCCGTACGAGTGGAGACCGGACAGGAACATGTTCACGCCCAGGAAGGCGAAGGTGGTCACCACCAGGCCGATCAGCGCCCACCAGGCGGCGGCGCGGCCGCGCAGGCCGGACATCAGGCGCATGTGCAGCCAGGCCGCGTAGTTCAGCCAGACGATCAGGGCCCAGGTTTCTTTCGGGTCCCAGGACCAGTAGCCACCCCAGGCCTCGGCCGCCCACAGTGCGCCGAGGATGGTCGCCACCGTGAAGAAGGCGAAGCCGACCGAGATCGACTTGTACATCACGTCGTCCAGCACTTCGAGCGAGGGCAGGCGGTCGGCCAGGATGCCGTGCGACTTCAGCAGATAGGCGCTGCCGACCATGGCCGCCAGCGCGAAGGTGCCGTAGCCGATGAAGTTGGCGGGCACGTGGATCTTCATCCACCAGCTCTGCAGGGCCGGCACCAGCGGCTGGATCTCGGCGGCGTCGCGCGCCACCGTGTACCACAGCAGGAAGCCGACCGCGGCCGAGATCACCAGCAGCACGAAGGGGCCGAGCTGGCGGGTGGCGTAGCGCTGTTCGTAGTACAGGTAGAACAGCGCCGTGATCATCGAGAACAGGATGAAGACTTCGTACAGGTTCGACACCGGGATGTGGCCGACGTCGCTGCCGATCAGGTAGGACTCGTACCAGCGCACCATCATGCCGGTAAAGCCCAGCACCACGGCGGCCCAGCACAGCTTGGAGCCGACGCTGGCGCCGAACGGCGACCTGGCCGCCAGGCCGATCCAGTAGAACACGGTCGAGAACACGAACAGCGCGCTCATCCACAGGATCGCGGACTGGCTCGACAGCATGTACTTGAGGAAGAATTTCTGGTTGGCGGCATCGAGCGCGCCGCCGTACAGCGACACGCCCCACAGCGACAGCACGGCGATCAGGGGGATCAGCCAGCGCACCGGCTTCCAGTGCCAGCCCAGCAGGGCGAAGGTGGGCGCGGCCAGCACCAGGATCGCCTGTTCGTAGACGTCCATGAAGCTGCCGAAGCGCTGCAGCGCGAACAGCGCGGCCGCCAGCAGGCCGGCGCCGTACAGCCAGTCGATCGCGCCCAGGCGCTTGAAGAAGCCCGGCGGTTGCGTATAAGCCGCCTGCGAGGCCGGCGACGACGGGGTGCTGCGGGGTTGGGTTGCTTGCGACATGGGTTCTCTCTCCGATTCCAGCCCTAGCTTACGCCGATTTCCGGCGCTTGCGGCAACCTGGTCTTCAAATCATCGAACTCGCGCTCGAAGTCGAGCGTCTTGCGCTGGGTGCTCATCGCCATCAGGGCGTGCGCATCGCCATCCTGCTCCTTCACCCAGACCCAGATGCGGCGCTCGCGGATGTAGAACATCGAGAAGATGCCCAGCACCAGCAGCAGGCAGCCCAGGTAGACCACTTTCTTGCCCGGCGAACGCGTCACCTGCAGCACCGAGGCCTTCACTTCGGTGAAATCCTCGAGCGACAGGTAGACCGGCGCCCCGTAGAAGAAACTGTCCGACAAGGCATTCGTCGCCAGTTGCAGGAAGCGGCCGTGGGCCTCGGTCGGCGCCACCGGCGGCTCGCCGGCGCGCGCATGGGCAGCCTGCCACAGCTCCCACATGGCGCCGTTGAGCATCTTCATGAACACATTGGCGGCCTTTTCCTGCTCGGCGGCCGGAATGCGCTCCAGGAATTGCGAGACCGCCAGGTAGCCGCCATTGCTGTTTCCGGCGTGCCGGCCTTCGCCGTCGCCGGCAAAGATCGCCAGGGTCTTGGCGGCCGATTCCTGCAGCTGGCGCGCCAGCGCAGGATCGTCTTTCGTCTGCGGCATGGCGCGCTCGGCATAGCGGCGCGCGGCTTCTTCGCGCAGGGAAGCGTCTTCCAGCGCGGCGCGCAGGCGCATCCATTCGCGCACGCTGTGCTGGTCGTCCGACGGAATGCGCAGGTAGCTGAAGGGGTCGCTCGGATTGGCGCGCACGCCGGCCAGGTAGACCTCGGCCCCTTCGAGCGTCACCGGCTGCATGTAGTTCATGAACTCGCGCGCCTGGCCGGTGCGGTCGCGCAGCTTGTACTGCACGCTGGGGCCGACGTTTTTCAGGTCCTTGTTGTTGGCGTTCTTGGCGGCCGAGCCCGTATGTTGGGACAGCGTTCGCGCGAACTGCTGCTCGAGCGACTCGCCCTTCTTGACGTCGCGCGTGTCCTGGCCTTCCTTCTGGTTGGCGGTGGTGTTCTCGACGTTGAAGGCGCGGAAGCCCGACCACTCGACGGTGTAGGGCTCGCTCCCCTGTTTCAGCTCGGTCGCGTTGCCGACTTCGCCATCGAGCGGGAAGGCCTTGTCGGACGCGCCCGTCATCGGGTAGCCGGTGAGCTTCAGTTTGCTGCCGCCATCCTCGATGCCGGACTGGTAGATGGCCACGCCGCGGTAGATCAGCGGCTGGTTCACCTTGATACTGGCCGGGAAGGTCTTGCCGGTCTCGTGATCGCGGATCGTGACCTCGCTGGCGAACAGCTTGGGCATGCCGGTCGAGTAGAAGTCGACGATGAACTTGTTCAGGTGGATCGTGAACGGCAGTTCCTGGATCAGCACGCCCTCCGACTGCGGCAGGATGGCAGTCGCGCTGCTCTGCCCTTCCGGGATCATGGTGTTGCCGCGGAAGCTGGGATTGCCGAGACCGAGGCGATGCTGGGGCGGAATCTGCGCGATCAGACCGCCGCCCGTATACGGTGTCTTGCCCATGAACCATTGCTGAAAGCGGATGGGCAGGTCGGAATCGAGCAGGCCGCCCAGCAGGATGATGACGATCGCCGAGTGCGCGAAGATATAGCCGAACTTGTTGGCGGCGCCCTTCTTGGCCGCCACCAGCACGCCGTTCGGCTTGTCGACCAGCTTGACGCGGTAGCCGGCATTGCCGAGGCGCTGGGCGGTCCGGCTGGCCAGCGCCACCGCGCTGCCCGGCGTGGTCCAGGCGCTCTTGTGGTGGAAGTTGCGCAGCGATTCCTCGCGCACGCTTTCCCTCCAGCTGCGCATGTCGCGCAGCATCTTAGGCGCATTGCGCGCGATGCACAGGCTGGTGGAGAGGATCAGGATCGCCAGCATCAGCAGGAACCACCAGGCGCTGTAGACGGTGTACAGGCCCAGCTTGCGGAAGATCTCGAACCAGAACGGGCCGAACTGGTTGACGTAGTCCGGCGCCGCCTTGTTCTGCTGCATGACCGTGCCGATGATGGCGGCGATCGCCAGCATCACCAGCAGGGCGATGGCGAAGCGCATCGACGACACCAGCTCGACCGCCTCGGCGAGGCCGCGGCGGCGCGTTTTCAGTTCAATTCCGGTGGTGCTCATCGATTCCTGGCGGGCACAAAGGCCCGATTTTACTTCAGGCCGGCGATGTAGTCGGCAACGGCTTTCATTTCCTCGTCCGACATGCGCTTGGCCAGTGCGCCCATCTGCGGGCTGTTGTTGCGCGCACCGGTCTTGAAGGCCTGCAGCTGGGTGAAGGTGTAATCCTGGTGCTGGCCTGCCAGGCGCGGATACTGGGCCGGGATGCCGGAACCGGTGGCGCCGTGGCAGCTGGCGCAGGCGGCCACGCCGCGGTCGGCGATGCCGCCGCGATAGATCTTGCGGCCCAGTTCGATGGTGTCCTTGTTGCGCGCCGCGCCCTGCTTGGGCTGCTGGGTCGAGAGCCAGGCGGCGATATTCGTTTTCTCTTCGTCGCTCAGCATCTTGGCGTAGGTGGTCATCACCGGCTGCTGGCGGTTCGGGGTCGTGAAGTCGACCAGTTGCTTGTGGATGTAGGCTTCGGCCTGGCCGGCGAGCTTGGGATTGGCGACGATGGTGGAGTTGCCGTTGGCGCCATGGCAGGAGGCGCAGGCCGGGATGCCGCGTGCGTTGTCGCCGGTGTCGTACAGGGAACCGCCCTTGGCAGGATCGGCTTTTACTGCGGCGCCATGGGCCGCGTCGGCTGCCGAGGCGCTACCGGCGAATGCCAGGGTCGCGAGCAGCAAGGACTTTACGATTGCCGCGCCGGCGGCCGGGGGAAACACACGATTCATTCAAGCACCCTGAAAAAATTAACAATAATTCTTGCGTACAGTGCAGCGGCCATGCTCGTGTCCTGCCATCGAAGCGCCTCGAGCGCTGTTAGCGCCAACGACAGGTAACTCCCTATTGTACAATAGCTTTGTTTCCGAACCGCCTCTTTTGTTGTCTTTTTCGCTTCAAGCAAGCGCCCCCACCCATGTCCAAACTCTGGCAAGCCCGCTTCTTCTCGACCGTCAACCAGCTGCGCGACCTGCCGCGCACGCAGGTGCCGGAAATCGCCTTCGCCGGACGCTCCAACGCGGGTAAATCCACGGCGATCAACATCCTGACCAACCAGAAGGGTCTCGCCTTCGCCTCCAAGACGCCGGGTCGCACCCAGCACATCAACTTCTTCTCGATCGGCGGCGCCCACGTGGCCATGCACCGCAAGGACCCGACCAAGGTCGACGAGATCCAGGCCCTGCTGGTCGACCTGCCCGGCTACGGCTATGCGGAAGTGTCGGGCGACGCCAAGCTGCACTGGCAGCGCCTGCTGGGCGACTACGTGCAGCGCCGCGAACAGCTGGCGGCCCTGGTCCTGATCATGGATTCGCGCCGTCCGTTCACCGAGCTGGACATCCAGATGCTGGAATGGTTCGCCCCGACCGGCAAGCCGATCCACTGTATCCTGACCAAGGTCGACAAGCTGAACCGCAACGAATCGACCAATGCGCTGCGCCAGGCCCGTCAGGTGCTCGACAGCTACGTGGACGAGGATGGCAATGGCTTCCCCTTCACCGTGCAGCTGTTCTCGGCCCTGAAGCGCGTCGGCATCGAAGAAGCGAACGACAAGATCATCGAACTGCTGGGCCTGCAAGACGACGAAGAGGACGAGGCCCCGCAGGACGCTCCGCTCTGAACCTCTGTTCTTAACTATTTCCGAGGGCAAGATATGCCGATCATTACGCCTAGCCAGTACCCTGCCGTGCGCATGCGCCGCATGCGCCGCGACCCGTTCTCGCGCGCCCTGATGCGCGAAAACACCGTCACCGCCTCCGACCTGATCTACCCCGTGTTCATCCTCGACGGGCAGAACCAGCGCCAGCAGGTGGCCTCGATGCCGGGCGTGGAACGCGTCTCGGTCGACCTGCTGATGAAGGTCGCGGAAGAATGCGTCAGCCTCGGCATTCCGGTGCTGGCCCTGTTCCCGATGGTGGACGCCTCGCTGAAGACCTACGACGGCGTGGAAGCGACCAATCCGGAAGGCCTGATCCCGCGTGCCGTCCGTGAACTCAAGCGCAACTTCCCGCAGCTGGGCATCATGACCGACGTCGCGCTCGACCCCTACACGACCCACGGCCAGGACGGCCTGCCGGACGAGAACGGCTACATCGTCAACGAAAAGACGATCGCCATGCTGACCCGCCAGGCCATGGCCCAGGCCGAAGCCGGCGTCGACATCATCGCGCCCTCGGACATGATGGACGGCCGCATCGGCGCGATCCGCATGGCGCTGGAAGAAAAGGAATTCATCCACACCCGCATCATGGCCTATTCGGCCAAGTACGCCTCGGGCTACTACGGTCCCTTCCGCGATGCGGTGGGCTCGGCCGCGAACCTGGGCAAGGCCGACAAGAACACCTACCAGATGGACCCCGCCAACAGCGACGAAGCCCTGCGCGAAGTGGCGCTGGACATCGCCGAAGGCGCCGACATGGTGATGGTCAAGCCCGGCATGCCCTACCTGGACGTGGTGCGCCGCGTGAAGGACGAGTTCAAGGTGCCGACCTTCGCCTACCAGGTCAGCGGCGAATATGCGATGCTGCAGGCGGCTTTCCAGAATGGCTGGCTGGATCCGGACAAGATCGTCCTGGAAACCATGATGTCCTTCAAGCGCGCCGGCGCCGATGGCGTGCTGACGTATTTTGCGCTGGACGTGGCGCGCAGGCTGAAGGCGATGGCCTGATCGGCTTCTGCTTCGGCAATGAAAAACCGCGCCTCGGCGCGGTTTTTTCTTGCCTGCCCTGGATTACTTCGGTGGTTTGTAATCCGGGAACATTTCCTTGTACAGGAAGGCGGTCAGTTCCTGCGTGTCCTGCGGCCTTGCCGACAGGGTCACCACCTTGTTCAGGCGGTGCGAATCCCACTCGAAGTCGCCGTTCTTTTCCTTGCGGATCAGCTCGATCATCTTCTTGACGATCGCCGTTTCGATGTCCGGATCGCTGCCGCGCTCGACCGTCACGGCGGTCAGCCAGCGGCGCTTGAAGTTCGGGTTCCAGCCGCGGAATTTCAGGTCGGCATGGCTGAAGGTCTTGTTGGTGACGCTGAACACGCCGCCGGTCTCGTTCGGATCCTGGCCGCCGCGGCCGTTGATGGCGGCGATGTTGGCCATCGCGTTACGCATGCCGCGCTGGGCGTCGCTTTCCTCGGCCGGTTGCTCGCTGCGGGCGCCGCGCGCCTGACGGCGCTTTTCGATGAAGGCGGCCATGTCGGTTTCGTCCGGCTGCAGCTTGGTTTCTTCCTTCGGCTGCGGTTTGGGCTGCTCGACCGGCTTTTCGTTCGGCAAGGTGATCGTGTTCGGCAGGCGCGGCACCACGATGCGCGGCTGCGTGAACTTCGGCATCGGTGGCGGGGTGCTCGCGCTCTGCTTCGGCGCCGCCTGCGCGGCCTGCGGGGTCGGTTTGCTCGGTTTCAGCGGCGGCAGCCAGACGACGGCTTCGCCGCGCTTGGGCGGCGCATGGTGCTCGGCCTTCGGCTGGAACAGCCAGATCCCGACCATCAGCAGGTGCAGGGCGACGGTGACGATCAGGCCGGTACGGTTCGGCCCGCTTTTACCGTAAGTTGCTACTTTCCGCCCAGGCAGCACCTGACCGCAATGTGCGCAGACATCGCTGTCCTCCAGAGGGATATGGGCATGGTCACGCAAGATTTTGTACAACTTTCCGGGAAGTAGCAAAGAATGGTCCGAGGGCCGCAGTCTAACCTGTTTTGGGTAGACCGCACATGTTTGTTGGACCTTTACTAACAGCTTACAAGCTGCCGAAATTGATGGTTGTTACAGAGTGTATCAAAGACGCGACACCGCGTTGATTACCAAAAGGTAAGCAACGCGGGTGCTTCATCAGGCAGCCTTGGTCAGGACGACCTTCGGCGCCTCGTGGTGATGCGTTTCCAGCGCGGCCAGATGCTCGTCGGTCATCGGACCCTTGCCGCTGTAGCGGTCGAGGTAGAGGTAGATCACCGGGGTGATGTAGAGCGTGATGACCTGCGAGAAGATCAGGCCGCCGCACACCGCCAGGCCGAGCGGCTGGCGCAGCTCGGCGCCGGCGCCCAGGCCGAGGGCGATCGGCAGCGCGCCCATCAGCGCGGCCAGGGTCGTCATCAGGATCGGACGGAAGCGCAGGATGCAGGCTTCGCGGATCGCCTTTTCCGGCGTCATTCCCTGGTTGCGCTGGGCGTCCAAGGCGAAGTCGATCATCATGATCGCGTTCTTCTTGACGATACCGATCAGCATCAGGATGCCGATCATGGCGATCATCGTCAGGTCCATGTTGAACAGCCGCAGGGTCAGCAGCGCGCCGACGGCCGCCGACGGCAGGCCGGCCAGGATCGTGATCGGGTGGATGAAGCTCTCGTACAGCACGCCCAGCAGGACGTAGATCACGCCCACCGCCGCGATGATCAGGATCAGCTGGCTCGACTGCGAGCTCTGGAACACCGCCGCGTCGCCGCCGTACTTCGTGATGATCGAGGCCGGCAGCTTCATGTCGCGGCCCATCTGTTCGATCGCCGCGGTGGCGTCGCCCAGTGCGGCGTCCGGCGCCAGGTTGAAGGACAGCGTGATCGCCTGCAGCTGGCCCTGGTGGTTGACCGCGATCGGGCCGACCGTGCGCTTGACGCTCGCCAGGCTCGACAGCTGCACCAGCTGGCCGGTCTTGCTGCGCACCGACAGGCGCGACAGCGCGTCCTCGAACTGGCGGTCTTCGTTGGCCGTCTCCAAGATCACGTAGTAGCTGGCAGCGGTCGAGTAGATGGTCGAGACCTGGCGTTCGCCGAAGGCCGCGTACAGCGCGGTGCGCACGTCGCCCAGCTGCACGCCCAGCAGGTTGGCCTTGTCGCGATCGATGTCGAGGGTCGCCTGCAGGCCCTTTTCCTGGGTGTCGCTGGTGACGTCGCGGAACAGCGGGTTGTTGCGCATGCGTTCCATGTACTCGTTGGCCCACTGGCCGATGTCGGCGCCGGACACGCTCTGCAGCGTGTACTGGTAGCGGCTCTTCGACTGGCGGCCGCCGAGCTGCAGGTTCTGCACCGGCGCCATGTAGACGTTGACGCCGGCGATCTTGCGGGTCGCCGTGCGCAGGCGCTCCATCACCTGCGGCATCCTGTCGCGCTGGTCGCGCGGCTTGAGCACCACGAACATGCGGCCGTTGTTGCCGCCGCCCGAGAACGAAGTCGTGTCCTGCACCGCCGGATCGGCCTGGATCAGGGCCGCGACCTGGGTCTGCAGCTTGACCATGGCCGAGGACGAAATGTCTTCCGCGGCTTCGGTGCTGATGCGCAGCTGGCCGATATCCTCTTCCGGGAAGAAGCCTTTCGGGATGGTCGTGTACAGCAGCACCGTCAGCGCGAAGGTGCCGAAGGCGATCAGCAGCACCACGAAGCGGAATCTCAGCGCCAGGTCGAGGGTCTTCGCGTAGGCGTCGCGCACCTTGGCGAAGCCGGCTTCGAAGTGGCGGCCGATGAAGCTCTTTTCTTCCTCGCCATGGCGATGCTCGGGCAGCAGGCGCGAGGCCAGCATCGGCACCAGGGTCAGCGACACCGCCGCCGACACCAGGATCGCCAGGCCGACGATCACGGCGAATTCGTGGAACAGCAGGCCGATCACGCCCGGCATGAAGAAGATCGGGATGAACACCGCCACCAGCGAGACCGAGATCGAGATGATGGTGAAGCCCATTTCGCTCGAGCCCTCGAGCGCGGCGCGCAGCGGCTTCTTGCCCATCTCCATGTGGCGCACGATGTTCTCCAGCACCACGATCGCATCGTCGACCACCAGGCCGACCGCCAGCGTGATGCCGAGCAGCGAGATGTTGTCGAGGCTATACCCGAGCGCGTACAGCAGGCTCAGGGCGCCCAGCAGCGAGATCGGCATCGTGATCGCCGGGATGAAGGTCGCCGAGACGCGGTGCAGGAACAGGAAGATCACCAGCACCACCAGGCCGACCGTCAGCGCCAGCGTGAAGTTCACGTCGTGGATCGCTTCGCGGATCGAGACCGAGCGGTCGTTCACCAGGTTGATCTTGATGGAGGCCGGCAGCTGCGACTGGAAGCGCGGCAGCAGCGCACGCACGTGGTCGACCACCTCGACCGTGTTGGCGTCCGGCTGGCGCTGCACCAGCAGCACGATCGAGCGTTCGCCGTTGTAGGCGCCGTAGGCCTTGGTCGACTGGTAGCTGTCCTCGACGGTGGCGACGTCCTTCAGGCGCACCGGCTGGCCGTCGCGGATGGCGACGATCAGCTCGGCGAAGTCGGCCGCCTTCATCATCTGCGGCGGGCCCTGGATGGTCAGGGTCTGCTGCGGGCCGTCCAGGATACCGAGGGCCGCGTTCGAGTTGGCGGTGCGCAGCGAGGTCGCCAGCTCGTCCATCGTCAGGTTACGTGCGTTCATCAGGTCGGTCTTGGCGCGCACGCGCACGGCGAACTTCTTGCCGCCGTTGACCGACACCTGGGCCACGCCCGGCAGGGTCGAAATCGCCGGCGATATCAGGTTCTCGGCGTAGTCGTTCAGCTCCGACAGGTTCATCGACGGCGAGGTCATGGTCATGAACAGCACCGGCGCGTCGGCCGGGTTGACCTTGCGGTAGGACGGCAGGTCCGTCATTTCCTGCGGCAGCTGGCGCTGGGCCGCCAGCAGCGCGGCCTGGACGTCGACCGCGGCGCGGTTCACGTCGATCGAGTTGTCGAATTCCAGCGTCAGCGAGGTATTGCCCTGGGTGCTGGTCGAGGTGATCAGGTTGATGCCGGCGATGGTCGAGAACTGCTTCTCGAGCGGCAGCGCGACCGAGGACGCCATGATCTCCGGGCTCGCGCCCGACAGGTTGGCGTTGACGTTGATGACCGGGGTGTTATAGCTGGGCAGCGCCGCGACCGGGATGTGCAGGTAGGCCAGCACGCCGACCAGGATCAGGCTGATCGACAGCAGCACGACCATGACCGGCCGGCGGATACACAGTTCGGAGAGGCTCATGCGGCGCCGCCCTTCCTGCCTTCGCCGGCGTTCTTCGCGCCTTCGGCGCCGCCCTTGCCGCCCTTGGCCATTTCCGAAGCCAGGCGCACCTTGCCGCCCGGGCGCACGTTCTGCTTGCCCTCGGTGATGACCTGCTCGTCGCCGGTCAGGCCGCTGACGGCGGCGTCCACGCCGGCCCCGTACAGGCGCTGCACCGGCAGCTGACGCGCTGAATAACCTTGATGCGGATCCTTCTCCAGCACGTAGACGTAGGTGCCGTTGGCGTTGGTGATGATCGCGCTCTGCGGCACCACCACGGCATCCTTGATGGTCTGCACGGTGACCTTGGTGTTCACGTACTGGCCCGGCCACAGGGTGGTGTCGCGGTTGGCGAATTCGGCCTTGACCTTGATGGTGCCGGCGGTCGGGTCGACCGTGTTGTCGATGAAGCTCAGGGTGCCGGTGACCGGCGCCATGCCGGCGGAAGGCAGGGCCTCGACCTCGACCTTGCCGCGCTTTTGCGCCGCCAGCAGGCCTGGGAGGCTTGATTCCGGCAGCGTGAAGGCGATCGTGATCGGATCGAGCTGGGTGATCGTGGTGAGCGAAGTCGCCGGCTGCACCAGGCTGCCCGGATAGACGGCGATGCCGCCGACGCGGCCGGACATCGGCGCGCGGATCGCGGTATAGCTGGTGCTCACGCCGGCGGCGCGCACCGCGGCGGTGTCGGACTGCAGGGTCGCCTTGGCCTGGTCGACCTGGGCGCGCAGGGTGTCGACCGCGCTCTGGGCGATGAACTTCTGCGCGAACAGGTCCTGGCTGCGCTTGAACTGGCGTTCGAGGTCGCCCAGCTGGGCGCGGTCGCGTTCGACCTGGGCCTGGGCCTTGTCCTGGTTGGCGCGGTCGGCGCGGTCGTCGAGCGAGAACAGCAGCTCGCCGGCCTTCACGAACTGGCCTTCCTTGATGTGGACCTGGCGGATCGTGGCGGTGGTTTGCGGGTGCAGGTCGACGGTGCGGATCGGGGTCACCGTGCCGTTGGCCAGCTGCACCACCGGAACGTCGCGGCGTTGCGGCGCCACCACATTCACGACCGCAGGCGGCGGGCCGCCCTTGCCTTTGGCGCCCGCGCCGGCGGCTTCCTTTTCCTGGCTGCAGCCGCTGGCGCCGGCCAGGATGATGACGGCGGCCACGATAGGGCCGAGATGGTGCTTTTTCATTCCACTCCCTGTGCCGCCAGTGCCGGCGGCTTCGTTTTTATCTATTCGATGAGGACGAGACGTGGGTCTCCGCCGGCGATTTTCGCACATTGGCGAGGCCCTGCCATTACTTCCCTGGGTAATACTCCGGCAGCATGAGCGTTACTTCGAGCCCGCCCTCCGGATGATTCGCCAGCGCGATGCTGCCGCCGTGCTGCTCGGCGATGTTGCGGGCGATCGTCAGTCCCAGGCCGGTGCCGCCCGACTCGCGCGAGCGCGAGCTCTCGACGCGGTAGAACGGGTCGAACACGCGCGCCAGTTCGGCGTCCGGGATGCCCGGGCCGGCGTCGCGGATGCGGATCCTTGCGGCGCCGTTGATGCGGTCGACCGTCACCTTGGCCGACTGGCCGTACTTGACCGCGTTGTCGATCAGGTTGACCAGGCCGCGGCGCAGGTCCATCGGACGGCCCAGCAGCGCCATGTTGGCGGTGCCGCTCAGGCTCACGCGCTGGCTGGCGTCGGCGGCGTCGGCGCACACCGAATCCAGCAGCGAATCCAGGTCCAGCATCTGCATGGTCTCGGTGGTGTCCATGCTGCGCGCCAGGTCCAGGCCTTCGCGCACCATCGCCTGCATTGCCGAGAGGTCGCCGATCAGGCGCTGCTGCAGGTCGCTGTCGCTGACCTTCTCCAGGCGCAGGCGCATCCGCGTGAGCGGGGTTTGCAGGTCGTGGGTGATCGCGGCCAGCATCTGGGTGCGCTGGAAGATGTACTGGCGGATCCGCGCCTGCATCGCATTGAAGGCGGCGCTGGCCTGGCGGATCTCGTCGGCGCCGGTCAGGTCCAGCGGCGGGTGGTTGATGTCGTTGCCGAGGTCTTTCGCGGCCTGGGCCAGCTGCTTGAGCGGGCGGGTGGTCATGCGCGCCACCAGGTAGGCCAGGAAGGCGATGCTGACCAGGAACAGCGAAATCGTGCCGCGGTAGTCGGTGCGCTCCGGCGTGGTGGCGTAGCGCGGCGGCAGCACCGACAGGATCAGGGGCGTGCCGTCGCGCAGGCCGATCAGGATGCTTTCGCAGGTGCCGCGCCACTTCATGCGCAGCAGGCCGAACAGCACCGACTGCTCGCGCGCGAATTCGCAGGTTTCCGGGCGCGCAGCCACCGACTGCAGGCGGTAGAGCCGCTTGCCCGGGGTCTTGTTCATGCGCGCCGCCAGCAGTTCGGTGAATTCGGTGGGCGCCGGCGCCAGGGCCGGCAGCTTCGGCCCCGCCGCTTCGAGCAGCATGCCGGGGCGGTTCGCGACTTCGAGATAGGCGCTGCGCGCCGATTCGGGGACGATTTCGGTGGCCATGATCAGCTGCTCGGCGCGGTCCAGCGAATGCATGTCGCGGTATTCGTCGATCACGCGGGCGCGCTCGGCGTCCGCCACCAGCTGGCTCAGCGCAGCGGTCAGGAGGACGCCCAGCAGCAGTGTGATGAACACGCGGCCCGTCATCGAGCCGAAGAATGCCTTCACGCGCCGGGCTCCACGCTCACCTGGCCGGCCAGCACGTAGCCGCCGTTGCGTACCGTCTTGATAATCTGGGGCATGCGCGCGTCCTCCCCGAGCTTCTGGCGCAGGCGGCTGATCTGGATGTCGATCGAGCGGTCGAAGGGGTCGGCGTCGCGGCCCTGGGTCAGGTTCAGCAGCTGGTCGCGGTTCAGCACGCGGTTCGGATGCTCGAGGAATACGCGCAGCAGGCGGAACTCGGCGCCCGACAGCATGATGACCACACCCTGCGGATTGACCAGGTGGCGCGCGGTCAGGTCGAGGGTCCAGCCGGAGAACTTCATCTGCTGCACGTTCTCGGTCTGGGAATTCGGCGGCATCGCGTGGCTGCGGCGCAGCACGCTGCGGATGCGCGCCAGCAGTTCGCGCGGCTCGAAGGGTTTTGGCAGGTAGTCGTCGGCGCCCATTTCGAGGCCGAGGATGCGGTCGAGCGGCTCATTGCGCGCGGTGAGCATGATGACCGGCAGGGTCGAACTCGCGCGCAGCTTGCGGCACAGGGTCAGGCCGTCGTCGCCGGGCAGGTTCAGGTCGAGCACGATCAGGTCGGGACGCGCCTCGTCCAGCGTCTTCCACATCGCATTGCCGTCGGCGGCAGCCAGCGCGCGATAGCCGTTCGCCTCGAGGTAATCGGCCAGGAGCGAGCGGATGTCGCGGTCGTCGTCGACAATCAGAATGGTAGATGGAGTGTCCATGACATCATTATCCCGACTTCAGCTGGCCCTGAACAGTCACTTTGTATCGGCTTGTATATGGATGGTGCAAGGAAACAAATTGATACAAAGGGCGCGACAGCGGACACGCTGCGCTTACACTTTTCACCGATGATGGACTCACCGTGCAGCAAGATGAGATGTTCTTCGATCCCGATGCACGCAGCCGTGGCAGCCGCCACCTCTAACATGACTAGGAAAAAAGAGATGAACACCTTACGCAAAACCCTCTTGACCGGACTGGCCGCGCTGTCTCTGGGCGGCGCGATGATCGGCGTCCAGGCGCAAACCCAGGCGCCCGACGCCCATCCGAAAGCGCAGCTGAGCAAGCAGGAGCGCCAGGCCAGGCACGCCGAGTTCTCGGCCAAGCGCGAGCAGATGCGCGCCCAGCGCATCGCCAAGCTGCACGACGAGCTGAAGATCACGCCGGCCCAGGAAAGCGCCTGGAACACCTTCGTGGCCTCGATGAAGCCGGCAAAGCGCGCCGGCGCGGAGCACGACGACCGCGCCTCCTGGGCCGGCCTGAGCGCCCCGCAGCGCGCCGAGAAGATGATCGAGCGCCAGAAGCAGCGCGTGGCCTCCATGGAACAGCGCCTGGCCGCCCTGAACACCTTCTATTCGGTGCTGTCGCCGGACCAGAAGAAGGTCTTCGACGAGAAGGCCGCGCAGATGCAGGCGCACTACGGACGCCATGGCGGCATGCATGGCTGGCAGCATGACGGCCAGCAGCATGGCGGCCAGCAGCGCGGCGAGTCCGCACGCGGCTGATCGGCACGCCGGCGTAAAAAAGGGATGCCTCGGCATCCCTTTTTTCTTTATTGCAGCCTGGCCAGCGAAGCCAGGAATTTCGCGCTGTCCTGGTAGCCGATCACCCGCCCATCCTGGATCTCCTTCCCGCCCCGGTCGAACAGGATGATCCCCGGCGGCCCGAACAGGCCGAAGCGCTTCAGCATCGCGCGGTCGTCGGCATCGTTGGCGGTCACGTCGACCTGCAGCAGCACCGTGTTCGCCAGGCGCGCCCTGACTGCAGGGTCGACGAAGGTCAGCTTTTCCATCTCCTTGCATGACACGCACCAGTCGGCATAGAAGTCGAGCATGGCGGTCTTGCCGTTGGTGGCCGCCAGCGCGGCGTCGAGCTGGGCGACGGTCTTGATGCGGGTGAAGGCCAGCGACGGCGCCTGCGCCTCGCCGGTGAAGCGCGCCAGCGGCGCCAGCGGATCCCGTGCGCCGCTGGCCAGGCCGAGCAGCTGGGTCGCGCCCAGCACCGCCAGGGCCGCGCCGAAGGCCATGCCGGCCCAGTGGCGCGGCTTGCCGGTGCTGCGCAACAGGTAGAAGCCATAGCCCAGCAGCAGCGCCGCCCACAACAGCATCTGGACGAAGCCGGGCAGCACCGGCGCCACCATCCACAAGGCCATCGCCAGCATCAGCACGCCAAAGAAGCGCTTGACCGACTCCATCCACAGGCCGGCGCGCGGCAACAGCGAGCCGGCCGAGATACCCACCAGCAGCAGCGGGATGCTCATCCCGACCGCCATCGCGAACAGCGCTGCGCCGCCGACCAGCACGTTGCGGGTCTGGCTGATGTAGACCAGGGCGCCGGCCAGCGGCGCCGCCACGCAGGGACCGACGATCAGGGCCGAGATCGCGCCCATGACGAATACGCCGGCCAGCTTGCCGGACGCCTGGCGGCCGGAGGCGTCGGCCAGGCGGGTCTGCAGCGCCGCCGGCACCTGCAGCTGGAACACCCCGAACATCGACAGCGACATCGCTGCGATCAGCAGGGCGAACGCGCCCAGCACCCACGGGTTCTGCAGGGCGGCGGCGAGGCCTTCGCCAAGCAGGCCGGCGGCCACGCCCAGCAGCGTGTAGACGATCGCCATGCCGAGCGAATACGACAGCGACAGCACGAAGCCGCGCCCACGCCCGGTCTGCTTGCCTTCGCCGACGATGATGGACGAGAGGATCGGCACCATCGGCAGCACGCAGGGCGTGAAGGCCAGGCCGAGACCGAGCAGGATGAAGGCGGGGACGATGGCGAGCAGGCGGCCGCCCTGCAGCAGGGCGGCGATGCCGGTGAGTTCGGAAGGTGCGGCTGCCGGGGCGCTGGCGGGGGCGCTCGACGGCGCCGGCTGCGCGGCGGGCGCAGCCGGCGGCAGCGACTGTCCCGGCAGCGCGAACGGGGAGCCGCCCTCGGCGGCGGGCAGACTGATCTGCGGCTGCGACTGCCCTGCCCCGCCGCCGCCGGCCACCAGGCGGATCGTGGCGTCCTGCGGCGGATAGCACAGGCCCTTGTCGGCGCAGCCCTGGCCGGTGGCGGTCAGCGTGAACGGCCCCTCGCCCTGCACGGGAATGCGGATCGCGACGCCGTGGTGATAGGTTTCGACGTCCTTGTTGAAGGTCTCGTCGAACTTGACCTTGCCGGGCGGGACCTGCGGCTCGCCGAGCCGGGCGCCGCTGGCGGCAAACTTGAAGCGCTCGCGGTACATGTAGTAGCCGTCGGCGATCGCATAGCTGACCTCGGCCGTGTGCGGATCGAGCATGCGGGCGGAGAACTTGAAGGCCTGGTCGGGCGGCAGGAAGTCGTCGTCCGCATGCGCGGGAGCGAGCAGGACGGCGCAGGCGATCAGGGAGAGCAGGAATCGGAGCATGGGCAAGGAGTTGAACAGTATCGGTTTGGCCTGCGGAATGGTACACCCGGCGCTCAAGCGATGCACGGGCGAAAAAAAACCAGGCACGAGGCCTGGTTTCTTCATACGCGGACTGACGATTACTCGGCGGTCGGTGCGTTTTCGTCGACGCCGACTTCCGGACGGTCGGTCAGCTCGACGTAGGCCATCGGTGCATTGTCGCCAACGCGGAAGCCCATCTTCAGGATGCGGGTGTAGCCGCCGTTGCGGTTCGCGAAGCGCGGGCCGATGTCGGCAAACAGCTTCTGAACGATTTCACGGTCGCGCAGGCGGGCGAATGCCAGGCGCTTGTTTGCCAGGGTGTCTTTCTTGCCCAGGGTGATGATCGGCTCAACGACTTTGCGCAGTTCCTTGGCTTTCGGCACGGTGGTCTTGATCGCTTCGTGACGCAGCAGCGAAACGGTCATGTTGCGCAGCATGGCCAGGCGGTGGGACGAAGTACGGTTCAGTTTACGGAGGCCGTGACGGTGACGCATGGTAAATCCTTTCGAGTTTGAGTTTAAATCCAGCTCTTCGATCGCTACGCATGACGCAGCGCGGGCCGGTTAAAGTTAAAACGCTTCGGCGGTATGCCGATAACGGTACTGCAATTACAACGATTTGTATCTTGGCGAACCACTACACTCTCGTAAGCTCGAGAAACCGTAGCGAGCGGGCTCAGTTCGAGTCGAGAAGCGCAGCCGTACTTACGGTACGGCGAGCATCGCAGACTCGAAATGTGCCTGCGCAGTAGGTTTATCGAGCTTATTTCTCGAGGCCAGCCGGCGGCCAGTTCTCGAGTTTCATGCCGAGGGTCAGACCACGGGAAGCCAGGACTTCCTTGATCTCGTTCAGCGACTTGCGGCCCAGGTTCGGGGTCTTCAGCAGTTCGTTTTCCGAACGCTGGATCAGGTCGCCGATGTAGTAGATGTTCTCGGCCTTCAGGCAGTTTGCCGAACGGACGGTCAGTTCCAGGTCGTCCACCGGACGCAGCAGGATCGGATCGACCAGCGGAGCACGCGACGGTGCTTCGGCGGCGGCTTCGGTGCCTTCCAGGGCGGCGAACACGTTCAGCTGGTCGACCAGCACGCGTGCCGACTGGCGGATCGCTTCTTCCGGGGTGATGACGCCGTTGGTCTCGATGTTGATGATCAGCTTGTCCAGGTCGGTACGCTGTTCGACACGGGCCGATTCCACGGCGTAGGACACGCGACGCACCGGCGAGAACGAAGCGTCCAGGATGATGCGGCCGATGGTCTTGTTGGTGTCTTCCGACAGGCGGCGCACGTTACCCGGCACATAGCCACGGCCCTTCTCGACCTTGATCTGCATGTCCAGCTTGCCGCCGGCGGTCAGGTGGGCGATCACGTGTTCCGGATTGATCAGTTCGACGTCATGCGGCAGGTCGATGTCCGATGCCAGGACGGGGCCTTCGCCTTCCTTTTTCAGGGTCAGCGTCACGGAGTCGCGGTTGTGGACCTTGAACACGACACCCTTCAGGTTCAGCAGCAGGTCGACCACGTCTTCCTGCACGCCGTCCAGCGACGAGTACTCGTGCACGACACCGGCGATCGTCACTTCGGTCGGCGCGTAGCCGATCATCGACGACAGCAGCACGCGACGCAGCGCGTTGCCCAGCGTATGGCCATAACCACGTTCGAACGGCTCCATCACGACTTTTGCGTGGCCGGCGCCGAGCGTCTCGACATCGATAATACGTGGCTTCAACAGACTATTTTGCATGAAAGGTCCTTTATCAATACCCTCGGCTCGTTACACCGATAAGGCTGATGGCATCAGTAGAAACGCCCGCTACGGTGGCGGGCGGGTAGAACGAATTCGGTATTACACGACGGCACAGGCCGGCTGAGCCGCACCTGTGCCGTCGTTTTCTGCATTAACGCGAGTACAGTTCGACGATCAGTGCTTCGTTGACGTCGGCAGCGATCTCGTTACGCTCCGGGAAGGCGCGGAAGGTGCCTTCCATTTTCTTCGAATCGACCGACACCCAGCTCGGCATGCCGACTTGTTCGGCCAGCGACAGCGCTTCGACGATACGGGTCTGCTTCTTGGCCTTTTCACGGACAGCGACGACGTCGCCGGTCTTGACCTGGTACGAAGCGATGTTCACGACGTTGCCGTTCACGGTGAACGCTTTGTGGCTGACCAGCTGGCGCGCTTCGGCGCGGGTCGAGCCGAAGCCCATGCGGTAAGCGACGTTGTCGAGGCGGGCTTCCAGCAGCTTCAGCAGGGTTTCGCCGGTGTTGCCCTTGCGGCGCGACGCTTCTGCGAAGTAGCGGCGGAACTGGCGCTCGAGGATGCCGTACATGCGCTTGACCTTCTGCTTTTCACGCAGCTGGTTGCCGTAGTCCGAGGTACGCTGGCCCGACTTGACGCCGTGCTGGCCAGGCTTGACGTCCAGTTTGCACTTGGAGTCGAGCGAGCGACGTGCGCTCTTCAGGAACAGGTCGGTGCCTTCACGGCGCGACAGTTTTGCTTTTGGTCCGATATAACGTGCCACGTTAAACTTCCTTTGTTTGAATGATCACGCCCCGGATGCGATCTCGGTAAATAACAGGTTCGCAACAGGCGCTAGTCCGGTTCTGCGGAGAGACCGGACGTGGCTTACAAAAACCCTGCATCGGGACGACGCAAGGCGACAATAGCCGGGCAGTATAACCCATTTCTGGGTTCACTGCACCGGCGATTCTTTGACGACGAAAGTGTCGCGTAAGTGCGCGTCGCGCACTTACAACAAGCGGGCGAACCCGCTCATCGATCAGATACGACGACGCTTCGGCGGACGGCAGCCGTTGTGCGGCACCGGCGTCACGTCCTGGATCTCGGTGATCTTGATACCCAGGTTGTTCAGCGCGCGCACAGCCGACTCACGGCCCGGGCCCGGGCCCTTGATGCGCACTTCCAGGTTCTTCACGCCGTATTCCTGAGCGACCTTGCCTGCTGCTTCAGCTGCGACCTGCGCCGCGAACGGGGTCGATTTACGCGAACCCTTGAAACCAGCACCGCCGGAAGTTGCCCACGACAGGGCGTTGCCCTGACGATCGGTGATCGTGATGATGGTGTTGTTGAACGATGCGTGGACGTGTGCGATGCCTTCGGCGACGTTCTTCTTGACCTTCTTGCGGATGCGTGCTGCTGCCGCGCTGCTTTGTTGCTTAGCCATTATCAGGTTCCTAGATTATTTCTTCAGCGATTGAGCGGCCTTGCGCGGGCCCTTGCGGGTACGTGCATTGGTACGGGTACGCTGACCGCGGACCGGCAGGCCCTTACGGTGACGCATGCCGCGGTAGCAACCCAGGTCCATCAAACGCTTGATGTTCATGGACAGTTCGCGACGCAGATCGCCTTCAACCACGAACTTGCCAACCTGCTCACGCAGCTTTTCCAGTTCGTTGTCGTCCAGGTCCTTGACCTTCTTGTTGGTAGCAACGCCGGTCGCTGCGCAGATCTGCTGCGAACGGGTACGGCCAATGCCGTAGATCGCCGTCAGGCCGATGACGGTGTGCTGATGATTGGGGACATTGACCCCTGCAATACGTGCCATTCGTTATTCCTCGTATTAACCTTGACGCTGCTTGTGACGCGGCTCGACGCAGATCACACGGACCACGCCCTTGCGCTTGATGATCTTGCAGTTGCGGCAGATCCGCTTGACTGAAGCGTTAACTTTCATTTTGCACTCTCTTCCAGATTCGATTACTAAATGTTTTACTTGGTGCGGAACACGATGCGGGCCCGGGACAGGTCGTACGGGGTCAGTTCCACCGTCACCTTGTCGCCCGGAAGGATGCGAATGTAATTCATCCGCATTTTACCCGAGATATGTCCCAACACCACGTGCCCGTTTTCCAGCTTCACGCGAAAGGTCGCGTTCGGGAGATTCTCGAGAATCTCCCCTTGCATTTGGATGACGTCGTCTTTTGCCATTCGGTCTATTCCACTCCTGGGTATCACGCGCCGCTTAACGCGACGGGATACCGCCCTTGAAATTCGCCTTGCGCAGCAGTGATTCGTATTGCTGCGACATGACGTAGTTCTGAACTTGAGCCATGAAGTCCATGGTTACCACCACTACGATCAGCAGTGAGGTACCGCCGAAATACACTGGAACTTTCCAGTACGACGTCATGAACTCCGGCAGCAGGCACACCAGGGTGATGTAGACCGCACCGGCGAGGGTCAGGCGCATCAGGATCTTGTCGATGTAGCGCGCAGTCTGCTCGCCCGGACGGATGCCCGGAACAAATGCGCCGCTCTTCTTCAAGTTGTCCGCCGTTTCCTTGCTGTTGAATACCAGCGCCGTATAGAAGAAGCAGAAGAACACGATCGCCACCGCATACAGCAACGCATGGATCGGCTGACCTGCGCTCAGCGACGCTGCCAGATCCTTCAGGAACCCGATGAAGGGGCTGGAGGCGTCCTTGCCGCGCGTGAACCAGTCAACGATCGTGGCCGGGAACAGGATGATCGACGAAGCGAAGATCGGCGGGATCACACCAGCCATGTTCAGCTTCAGCGGCAGGTGGCTGGTTTGGCCACCGTAGATCTTGTTACCGACCTGGCGTTTCGCGTAATTCACCAGGATCTTGCGCTGGCCGCGTTCTACGAACACGACCGCGTAGGTCACCAGGGCCACCAGAATCACGATGAAGATTGCGGAAATGCTGCTGATCGAACCTTGCGACACCAGGGTGAACAGATTACCCAGTGCGCTCGGCAGACCGGCTGCAATACCGGCAAAGATGATGATCGAGATACCGTTGCCAAGACCACGTTCCGTGATCTGCTCACCCAGCCACATGAGGAACATGGTGCCAGTGAGAAGCGTCACGACGGTCACGAAGCGGAACGCCATGCCCGGATCGAGCACGAGGCCTTGCTGGGCTTCCAGCGCGACCGCGATGCCGAACGCCTGGAACAGAGCCAGCACCACCGTGAAATACCGGGTGTACTGGGTGATCTTGCGGCGGCCGGCCTCGCCTTCCTTCTTCAGTGCCTCCATCTGCGGCGAGACGATCGACACCAGCTGCATGATGATCGAAGCCGAAATATAAGGCGTGATACCGAGAGCGAACACGGCAAAGCGGGACAAGGCGCCGCCCGAGAACATGTTGAACATGCCCAGGATGCCGCCTTCGTTCTGCTTGAACAGCTGGGCCATGGCGACCGGATCAATCCCGGGGACCGGGATGTGAGCTCCGATGCGGTACACGACCAATGCCCCAAGCAGGAACCACAACCGGCCCCAGGGGAAACCGGATGCGGCACTTTTACCAAGTTGTGAATTAGTCGCCAATTTTTGCTCCGATCAGGCAGCGGTCGCTTTTAGGCGACCGAACCGCCAGCTGCTTCGATCGCTGCCTTCGCGCCAGCGGTGGCTTTGATGCCTTTCAGGTTCACCGCTTTGGTGATTTCACCCGACAGGATCACGCGCACATCGCGAGCGACGACCGACAGCACACCGGCTTGCTTCAGCACCAGGATGTCGACATCGCCGACGGCCAGGTTGTTCAGGTCCGACAGACGGACTTCAGCCTTGAACGTGGCGTTCAGGGACTTGAAGCCGCGCTTCGGCAGACGGCGCTGCAGAGGCATCTGACCGCCTTCGAAGCCGACTTTGTGGAAGCCGCCCGAACGCGATTTCTGACCTTTGTGACCGCGGCCGGCAGTCTTGCCCAGGCCCGAGCCGATACCGCGACCGACGCGACGCTTAGCGTGCTTGGCGCCGTCAGCAGGTTGAATGGTATTGAGTTGCATTGTTTTCTCCGTTAACCAAGCCGCGGCTTAGTCGACAATTTTCACGAGGTAGTTGACCTTGTTGATCATGCCGCGGATCGCCGGGGTGTCCTGCAGCTCGGAAACCGAGTTGACACGACGCAGACCCAGACCGCGCACGGTGGCGCGGTGATCCTGACGGGTACCGATCAGGCCTTTGACCAGCTTGACTTTGATGGTGTTTGCCATGGTAATTCCCCTTAACCCAGGATCTCTTCGACCGACTTGCCGCGCTTGGCAGCGATGTCAGCCGGAGTGCTCATCTTCGCCAGACCGTCGAGGGTCGCACGAACCAGGTTGTACGGGTTCGACGAACCGGTCGACTTGGCGACCACGTCGGTCACGCCCATCACCTCGAAGATTGCGCGCATTGCGCCGCCGGCGATCACGCCGGTACCCGGCTTGGCCGGAGCCATCAGGACGCGCGAGGCGCCGTGACGACCGGTAACGGTGTGCTGCAGGGTACCGTTCTTGAGGGGCACCTTGATCAGGTTGCGGCGGGCTTCTTCCATTGCCTTCTGCACGCCGACCGGAACTTCCTTCGACTTGCCTTTACCCATGCCGATGCGGCCATCGCCGTCACCGACAACGGTCAGCGCTGCAAAACCCATGATACGACCACCCTTGACCACTTTGGTCACGCGGTTGATCGCGATCATTTTCTCGCGCATGCCATCATCCGGCTTGTCGCTTGCCATTTTCGCTTGCATTTTTGCCATGACGATTCTTCCTTAGAACTTCAGACCGGCTTCACGCGCGGCCTCAGCCAGCGCCTTCACACGGCCGTGGTAACGGAAACCCGAACGGTCGAATGCGACTTCGGTGATCCCTGCTTTCAGTGCTTTCTCTGCGACGCGCTTGCCGACCAGTGCGGCTGCAGCGGCGTTGCCGCCCGCACCCGACTTGCCGCCCAGCTCGGCGCGCACTTCTGCTTCCAGCGACGAAGCCGAAACCAGGACTTTCGCATCCGGGCTGATCAGGTTCGCATAGATGTGCAGGTTGGTGCGGTGCACCGACAGGCGGTTCACGCCCAGCTGCGCGATCTTGATGCGGGTTTGGCGTCCACGACGCAGACGCGATTCTTTCTTGTCCATCGTCAGCTCCGATTATTTCTTCTTGGTTTCTTTAAGCTTCACCACTTCGTCCGAATAACGGACACCCTTGCCTTTGTAAGGCTCAGGCGAGCGGTAAGCGCGCACTTCAGCGGCAACCTGGCCGACCTTTTGGCGATCGATACCCTTGATCAGGATTTCGGTCGGGGTCGGGGTTGCTGCAGTGATACCTTCCGGCATCGCGTGCAGAACCGGGTGCGAGAAGCCCAGCGACAGGTTCAGGGCGTTGCCCTGCACAGCTGCCTTGTAGCCCACGCCGACCAGGGTCAGCTTGCGCTCGAAGCCCTTGGTCACGCCGGTAACCATGTTGTTGACCAGGGCGCGCAGGGTACCCGACATGGCGTTCGATTCACGGGAATCGTTCACGACGTCGAAGGTCAGCGAGCCATTGTTGTTTTCTACTTTGACCAGACCGTTCAGCGGCTGGGTCAGCGAGCCCAGCGGGCCCTTGACCGTGATCGCCGAAGCGGAGATCTGGACGTCAGTGCCGGCCGGAACGGCGATCGGCATCTTAGCTACTCGAGACATCGTCTACTCCTTAAGCCACGTAGCACAGCACTTCGCCACCGACACCGGTTGCGCGTGCTTTGCGGTCGGTCATCACACCCTTCGGGGTCGAGACGATTGCCACACCCAGGCCGTTCATGACCTGAGGGATTTCGTCCTTGCCCTTGTAGATGCGCAGGCCAGGACGGGATACGCGCTCGATGCGCTCGATAACCGGACGGCCAACGTAATACTTCAAACCGATGTTCAGTTCAGCCTTGCCACCTTCGGTGGACACGGCGAAATCTTCGATGTAACCCTCGTCCTTCAGGACGTTGGCGATCGCAACTTTCACTTTCGACGACGGCATCGACACGTTGGTCTTTTGCACGCCTTGTGCGTTGCGGATGCGGGTCAGCATATCGGCGATAGGATCGCTCATACTCATTGCTTATTCTCCTATTACCAGCTAGCTTTGGTCATACCCGGGATTTCGCCTTTCATGGCGAATTCGCGGAGTTTAATACGGGCCAGACCGAATTTACGGAAAGTGCCACGCGGACGGCCGGTGATGGCGCAGCGGTTACGCTGGCGGGTCGGCGCCGAGTTACGCGGCAGGGCCTGCAGTTTCAGGCGAGCTTCGTAACGCTCTTCTTCGGTCTTCGACTGGTCGTCGATGATTGCTTTCAGAGCGGCACGCTTTGCGGCGAATTTCTCCACCAGGTCTGCACGCTTCTGTTCGCGGTTGATCAGTGCAAGTTTTGCCATGTTCTTAGTTCCGGAACGGGAATTTGAAGGCGGCGAGCAGCGCTTTGGCTTCTTCGTCGGTCTTAGCGGTCGTGGTGATCGAGATGTTCATGCCACGCAGCGCATCGATCTTGTCGTAATCGATTTCCGGGAAGATGATCTGCTCTTTGACGCCGATGTTGTAGTTACCGCGACCATCGAACGACTTGCCGCTGACGCCACGGAAGTCACGCACGCGCGGCAGGGCCACGGTGATGAAACGGTCCAGGAATTCGTACATGCGGGCGCCGCGCAGGGTCACCATCGTGCCGATCGGGTAGCCTTCGCGGATCTTGAAACCTGCGATTGCCTTGCGAGCCTTGGTCACGACCGGCTTCTGGCCGGCGATCTTGGTCAGGTCGCCAGTGGCGTGCTCGATGATCTTCTTGTCGGCGACAGCTTCCGACAGACCCATGTTCAGGGTGATCTTGGTCAGGCGCGGCACTTCCATCACCGACTTGTAACCGAATTTTTCGGTCAGTTCGGAGACGACTTTGTCTTTATACAGTTGTTGCAGACGGGCCATTTCTTATTACCCCTTCACTACTTCGCCGTTCGACTTGAAGACGCGGACTTTTTTGCCATCCACTTCTTTGAAGCCAACGCGATCAGCCTTGCCGGACGCTGCATTGAACAGCGCGACATTCGACACGTGAATCGGCATGGTCTTGTCGACGATACCACCAGTTACGCCGGTCATCGGGTTCGGCTTGACGGCCTTCTTGGCCACGTTCACGCCTTCAACGATGACGTGCTCAGCATCTACTCGCTGCTGAACGACACCGCGCTTGCCCTTGTCTTTACCGGCCAGAACGATGACTTCGTCGTTTTTACGAATCTTATCCATTACGACTCCCTTACAGAACTTCAGGTGCCAGGGACACGATCTTCATGAACTTTTCGGTGCGCAGTTCGCGGGTCACCGGTCCGAAGATACGGGTGCCGATCGGCTCCAGCTTGGCGTTCAGCAGCACGGCGGCATTGCCGTCGAACTTCACCAGGGAACCGTCCTGGCGGCGCACACCTTTAGCGGTACGCACAACCACGGCATTGTAGATTTCACCTTTCTTGACGCGGCCGCGCGGAGCAGCCTGCTTCACGGTGACCTTGATCACGTCGCCAATGCTGGCGTAACGGCGTTTGGAGCCGCCCAATACCTTGATGCACAGAACTTCTTTGGCACCGGTATTGTCGGCTACTTCGAGCCGGCTTTCGGTTTGAATCATGATATTTTCTTTCCCAACTTAAGCCGTAGAAAATCCCACAGATAATCTGTGGGCCTGCGGTCAGTCTTGGTCCCGCCGTAGCGCCCCTGCTGGAGCATTACGTTTGGGTGATTGGACTTTCCAATTACTTCATTGCAGGCCGCAGACATCGCGGGGACAACTGCGGCAACACATGAACGAAGCCCGCTAGTATCTCAGATACCAGCGGGCCTCGCAAGACAAATTTTCAGGCGTTACAGAACCTGTGCGACCTGTACAACTTTGGTCAGGGTCCAAGCCTTCGTCTTCGAGATCGGACGACCTTCCTGGATCTCGACCGTGTCGCCGGTCTTGGCCTGGTTGGTCTCGTCGTGCGCGTGATACTTGTTCGAGCGCACGATGATCTTGCCGTACAGCGGGTGCTTGACGTGACGCTCGACCAGCACGGTTACCGTCTTGTCCATCTTGTCGGACACGACCTTGCCGACCAGCGTACGCTTCAGCGCCGTTTTAGTGGTGTCGTTCATTTGGCTTCCTTCTGGGTCATCACGGTTTTGACGCGTGCGATATCGCGGCGCACCTTCTTGAGCTGAGCGGTGTTGGTCAGCTGCTGCGTTGCGACTTGCATGCGCAGACCGAACTGTGCCTTCAGCAGCTCATTCAGCTCTTGCTGCAGAGCTGCCTGGTCCTTGCCGCGGAGTTCCGTTGCTTTCATTCTTAACTCCTGTTATTGGCCGACTTGGCGCACCACGAAAGTGGTTGCCAGCGGCAGTTTGGCAGCGGCCAGGCGGAATGCTTCGCGCGCCAGTTCTTCTGCGACGCCGTCCATCTCATACAGGACCTTGCCCGGCTGGATTTCAGCGACGTAGTACTCCGGATTACCCTTACCGTTACCCATACGGACTTCAGCCGGCTTGTTCGAGATCGGCTTGTCCGGGAAGATACGGATCCAGATACGGCCGCCACGCTTGATGTGACGGGTCATGGCACGACGTGCCGCTTCGATCTGGCGAGCCGTGATACGGCCGCGGGCAACGGCCTTCAGGCCGAACTCACCGAACGACACAGCGGTGCCGCGGGTGTGCGAAATGCCGGTGTTACGGCCTTTCTGCTCTTTACGATACTTTCTGCGGGATGGCTGCAGCATGCTTATTCTCCTGCTTTCTCAGCAGCCGGCTTGGCAGCGCGGCGGCCTGCTGGTGCGGTACCTGGCTTGGCGCCCGGACGGCCACGGCCAGCCGGTTTGCCGTCGTCACGACGCGGACCGCGCGGCTTTTTCTCGTCGGCCGGCACGTCGATCACCGGTGCTTCGCCGGTCGGCGAACGGTCACCCTTGTAGACCCAGACCTTGACACCGATGATGCCGTAGGTGGTCGAGGCTTCGCTGGTGCCGTAGTCGATGTCGGCGCGCAGGGTGTGCAGCGGCACACGGCCTTCGCGGTACCATTCGGTACGTGCGATCTCGATGCCGTTCAGACGGCCCGACGACATGATCTTGATGCCGACAGCGCCCAGGCGCATGGCGTTCTGCATCGCGCGCTTCATGGCGCGACGGAACATGATGCGCTTTTCGAGCTGCTGGGCGATCGAATCGGCGATCAGCTGCGAGTCGATTTCCGGCTTGCGGATCTCTTCGATATTGACGTGCACCGGCACGCCCATGATCTTGGTCAGCGACGACTTCAGAACTTCGATGTCTTCGCCTTTCTTGCCGATGACCACGCCCGGACGCGACGAGTAGATGGTGAAGCGTGCGTTCTTGGCCGGACGCTCGATCACGATGCGGCCGACGGAAGCGTTCTTCAGCTTCTTCTTCAGGAAAGCGCGTGCTTCCAGGTCTTCCTTCAGCATGTCGGCGAAATTGCCGTTGCCCGCGTACCAGCGCGACGCCCAGTTACGGGTGACCGCCAGGCGGAAGCCGGTTGGGTGGATTTTCTGACCCATCGTATGCTCCTTAGTTACCGACAGTCACGTAGACGTGACAGGATTGTTTCGAAATGCGATCACCGCGGCCTTTGGCGCGAGCCGTAAAGCGCTTCAGGATCGGACCCTTTTCGACATAGATCTGAACGACCTTCAGTTCGTCGATGTCGGCACCATCGTTGTGCTCGGCGTTCGCGATTGCGGACTCCAGCACCTTCTTGATGATGGTGGCGCCTTTTTTCGGGCTGAACTGCAGGATGTTCAGCGCGGCGTCGACCTTCTTGCCGCGGATCAGGTCCGCAACCAGGCGGCCCTTCTGCTCGGACAGGCGAACGCCTTTGAGGATTGCTTTAGTTTCCATTATCGTTTCGCCTTCTTGTCAGCAGCGTGGCCCTTGAACGTACGGGTCAGCGCGAATTCGCCGAGCTTGTGGCCGACCATGTTCTCCGACACGTACACAGGCACGTGGACCTTACCGTTGTGCACGGCAATGGTCAGACCGATGAAGTCCGGAGTGATCGTCGAGCGGCGCGACCAGGTTTTGACTGGCTTCTTGTCTTTGGCTGCTTGCGCGGCTTCGACTTTCTTCACCAGGTGGGCGTCGATGAACGGCCCTTTTTTCAATGAACGAGTCATGTTTTATCCCTTATTTCTTGCCGCGGCGCGAGACGATCATCGACGAAGTGCGCTTGTTCGAACGCGTCTTCTTGCCCTTGGTCTGCTGGCCCCATGGCGACACCGGATGACGACCGGCTGCCGTACGACCTTCACCACCACCGTGCGGGTGGTCGATCGGGTTCATGACGACACCGCGGACGGTCGGGCGGACACCGCGCCAACGCATCGCACCGGCTTTACCGATCTTGCGCAGGCTGTGCTCGGCATTGCCGACTTCACCCACGGTGGCGCGGCACTCGATGTGCACGCGGCGCACTTCACCCGAGCGCAGGCGAACCTGGGCGTAGGTGCCTTCACGGGCCATCAGCACGACAGCGGCACCGGCGGTGCGGGCCATCTGTGCGCCTTTACCCGGCAGCATTTCGACGCAGTGCATCACGGTACCAACCGGGATGTTGCGGATCGGCAGGCAGTTACCGGCCTTGATCGGTGCTTCCGAACCGTTCATCAGCGTGTCGCCGACAGCAACGCCCTTCGGGGCGATGATGTAAGCACGTGCGCCGTCGGCGTAGCACAGCAGCGCGATGTGCGCGGTACGGTTCGGGTCGTATTCGATACGCTCGACCTTTGCCGGGATGCCATCCTTGCTGTTGCGCTTGAAGTCCACGACACGGTAGTGGTGCTTGTGACCACCGCCGATGTGACGGGTCGTGATGTGACCGTTGTTGTTACGGCCAGCAGTCTTCGATTTCTTTTCAACCAGGGCTGCGAACGGACGACCCTTGTACAGGTCGCTGTTCACAACCTTCACCATGCCGCGGCGGCCTGGGGAGGTTGGCTTCATCTTAACGAGTGCCATTATTTAGCCTCCTCGACAAAATTGATTTCCTGGCCTGGCTTCAGGCACACGAAAGCACGCTTGGTGTGGTTGCGGCGACCGATGAAACGGCCCGAGCGCTTCTGCTTGCCTTCGCGGTTCACGGTCTGCACTGATTCCACTTCGACTTTGAACAGCAGCTCGACGGCAGCCTTGATTTCCGGCTTGGTCGCATCCGGCAGAACCTTGAACACGATCTGTTCGTTCTTTTCAGCGACGAAGGTCGCCTTTTCGGAAATGACCGGAGCCAGCAGCACCTTCATCAGGCGCTCTTCGCTGAATTTGATTGCGGCGCTCATGCGTACATCTCCTCGATCTTGGCCAGAGCAGCTTTGGTGACCAGGACTTTCTTGTAGAACACCAGCGACATCGGGTCAGCATGCTTCGGCTCGACAACCAGCACGTTCGGCAGGTTGCGCGATGCCAGCAGCAGGTTTTCGTCGATGGTGTCGGTGATCACCAGGACCGATTCCAGGCCCATGCTCTGCAGCTTCTGCGACAGCAGCTTGGTCTTCGGGGCTTCGATCGACAGGTTCTCGACGACGTTCAGACGCTCTTCGCGGGCCAGCTGCGACAGGATCGAGCACATACCGGCGCGATACATCTTCTTGTTGACTTTGTGCGAGAAGTTCTCGTCAGGCGAGTTCGGGAAGATACGACCACCACCACGCCACAGCGGCGAGGACGACATACCGGCACGAGCACGGCCCGTACCTTTTTGACGCCACGGCTTCTTGGTGGTGTGGCTGACTTCTTCACGATCCTTCTGCTTGCGGTTACCCGAGCGCGCGTTAGCGGCGTAGGCGACCACGATCTGGTGGATCAGTGCTTCGTTGTAATCGCGACCGAAGACTTCGTCGGTGGCGCTCACGTTCGAGCCGGCTTGGCCTTGCTCATTCAGGAGCTTCAGTTCCATCGTTTAAGCTCCCTTCTTTGCTTTGACTTTGACAGCCGGCTTGACAACCACTTGGCCGTTCTTGGCGCCAGGAACGGCACCCTTGACCAGCAGCAGTTGACGCTCGGCGTCGATACGGGCGATTTCCAGGTTCTGGGTGGTGACAGTGACATCACCCATGTGACCGGTCATGCGCTTACCAGGGAACACGCGACCCGGATCCTGTGCCATACCGATGGAACCCGGCACGTTGTGCGAACGCGAGTTACCGTGGGTAGCACGGCCAGACGAGAAGTTGTAACGCTTGATGGTACCGGCGTAGCCCTTACCGATCGAGGTGCCTTGCACGTCGATTTTCTGACCCACTTCGAACATCGAGACATTGACTGCGTCGCCAGCTTTGAAACCAGCGGCTTGAGCGGCGTCGATGCGGAATTCCTTCAGCAGCGTACCGGCTTCGACACCAGCTTTGGCGTAGTGACCCGCACTGGCCTTGTTCACGCGCGAGGCGCGACGTTGACCGAATACGACCTGAACAGCGGAGTAACCGTCAGTTTCAGGAGTTTTGACTTGCGCAACACGGTTGTTCGACACGTCCAGCACGGTGACGGGAATCGAATCGCCGTCGTCCGTGAAGATGCGCATCATGCCAACCTTGCGACCGAGGAGGCCCAGGCTCATTTTTTCTCCATTCCCACCTACGATTGGGCGGGGCTAATTGAACTACAAAAACGCATGGGCAAAAAAAGACTAGCCCATACCGAAGCCGGCTAGTATAGCGCGCGCGTCGAGTAGGCGCAACAGAAGAATGCGGAAGCTGACGCGGTCTGTTGCGTTTTACGCTGTAGTCGTGGAGAAGAAAGAAATCTGATCTTGTCGATCAGCACAGAAAAGGCAGCACGGCTACCTTTTCTCTGCAGGCTCGAGGCCTGCGATATGGAGGAATTCTGGTGGGCGGTGCAGGATTCGAACCTGCGACCCCTTGGATGTCGACCAAGTATTCTAACCAGCTGAACTAACCGCCCGGGGAGGCCGCATTATAAGGGCCGCAATCAGGAAAGTGCAATACCCATCCGTGAAATTCTTTATCCGCCCGGCATGATGCTATCGTGACACGGGTTGTCGATGCAGTTTCACAATGTTATCCTTGTAATGCTCCATCGAGGGACAAGCGCAGTCTCACCCCTAAAATACTTATAACTCCTCACGCTGGCGCACGGCTGCAAATCAAGCCAGCCGCTGTCTTTTCCCTCCTCGCCGGCAGGCCCGCCATCGCGCGTACGGCCTCGCCATTTCCCAAGCGTGCACCGGCCCACGGCCGCGTACCTGCACGCCCACGCCCAGAAAAAAGGATGATCGCATGTCCGCTACCATTTCCCGCTTCCCCTCCCCCGTCCTCGATCCCCGCAAGCTCGTCCTCGCCACCGACCTCGACGGCACGCTGCTGGCCGGCTCCGGCGACGCCCGGCGCCAGGTGCGCGAACTGTTCAGCGGAGGACTGGAAGGCGCGACGCTGGTATTCGTGACCGGCCGCGGCCTCGAATCGGTGATGCCGCTGCTGTCCGATCCGACCATCCCGACCCCGCATTACATCATCGCCGACGTCGGCTCGACGATCGTCCGCGGCCGCGACCTGCGCCCGGTCGAGCCCCTGCATCACGAGACCGCCGCCAACTGGCCCGGCAGCCACGCGGTCGTGAAGGCCCTGGCCGGCTTTCCCGGGCTGCAGCGCCAGAGCGTGCCGCAGGAGCGCCGCTGCTCCTTCCTCTCCAGCGAAGCCGGCGTGACGCCCGCGCTGCGCGCCGCCGTCGAAAGCCTCGGCTGCGACCTGCTGTTCTCGGCGGGCCGCTACCTGGACGTGCTGCCGCGCGGCGTCTGCAAGGGCTCGGCGCTGCGCCGGCTGGCGGACGCCGCCGGCTTCGACCACTCGCAGGTGGTGGTGGCGGGCGATACCCTGAACGACCTTTCGCTGTTCGAGGCCGGCTTCAAGGGCATCGCCGTCGGCGGTTCCGAGCCGGCGCTGGTGGCGCGGGTGCGGCGCATGAAGCACGCGTATATCGCCGACGGCGAGGGTTGCGACGGCATTCTCGAAGGGCTGGCGCACCACGGGCTGACGCTTGCCGATACGGACGCCGCCGCCGAGCCCACGCGCGGAAAAGCCGGACTGGTGATGGTCTACCACCGCCTGCCCTACGACGAGGCGGTCGAGAACGGCGTCAGCGTGCGCCGCCGCCCGAAGAGCCCGAACGGCATCATGCCGACCCTGCTCAGCCTGTTCGCCGACGGCCGCACCGGCTCCTGGGTCGCCTGGTCGCAGCAGGACTCCCGTACGCCGGCAGGCTTCGTCACGCACGAAGCGGTCGACGCCGAACGCTACCCGAACCTGGAAGCGGCGCGCATCGCCCTCACTGGCGAGGACGTCGACCTGTTCTACAAAAAATTCTCGAAAGAGGCGTTCTGGCCGATCATCTTCTCCTTCCCGGACAAGGCCGAGTTCCGCCAGGACCATTGGGAGCGCTTCCTCGAGGTGAACCGCCTGTTCGCCGAGCAGACCGCGCGCGAAGCGCAGGACGGCGCCACCGCCTGGATCCACGACTACAACCTGTGGATGGTGCCGGCCTTCCTGCGTCCGCTGCGCCCGGACCTGAAGATCGCCTTCTTCCACCACACGGCTTTCCCGTCGAGCGACGTGTTCAACATCCTGCCATGGCGGCGCGAGATCCTGGCCAGCCTGCTGCAGTGCGACTACATCGGCTTCCATATCCCGCGCTACGCCGAGAACTTCGTCGACGCCGCACGCGCCTTCGCGCCGCTCGAGGTCCTCGAACGCGCCCAGTGCGCGCCGCGCTTCCTCACCTACGGCTGCGCGCTCGGGGTCGATACCGTCGCCACCACCATCGAAGCCGGCGGCCGCAGGATCGCGCTCGGCGCGCATCCGGTCGGCACCGACGTCGGCTCGATCGAGCGCCTGCTCGGCACCGAAGCGGTGGCGAGCAGCCTGGCCGAGATCGACGCCTACCTGGACGGCCGCACCGGCATCGTCTCGATCGAGCGCCTCGACTACGTCAAGGGCTCGCTGGAAAAGCTGCAGGCCTTCGAGCGCCTGCTGGAGCTGCATCCGGAGCTGGCCGGCAAGGTGACGCTGCTGAACATCATCACGCCGGCAGCACCGGGCATGGAAGTCTACGAAGCCCTGCGCGAGGAACTGGACCGCACGGTAGGCCGGATCAACGGCCGCTTCTCGACGCTGGACTGGGTGCCGGTGCGCTATTTCTACCGTTCGCTGCCGTTCGAAGCGGTGCTGGCGCACTACGCGGCCTGCGGCATCGCCTGGATCACGCCGCTGCGCGACGGCCTCAACCTGGTCGCCAAGGAATACATTGCCGCGCGCAAGGCAGCCGGCAAGGCGGGCGTGCTGATCCTGTCGGAATTCGCCGGCGCCGCGGTCGAACTGCACGGCGCATTGCTGACCAACCCCTACGATACGCATTCGATGACGAGCACCCTGTACCGCGCCATTACAATGAGGCAGGACGAGGCCGTCTATCGCACCGAGCGCCTGGCGGCCATCGTGGCCGAGCACGACGTGGCGCGCTGGGGCGCGGACTTCCTGGACGCGGTCGAGCGCGCCGCCCTGGAAGGCGATGCCCTCGCGCAAGCCGCATGAGCAAACCCTGCAATCGACCTCGAAAGGATGCTGCATGGAAGTGATGTTCCTGAATAACACGGTGCTGAGCTGGCTGACCGCGCTGGGCATCGCGGTCGGCGTCGCGCTCGCCCTGCACCTGGTGAAGAATGTGGTGGTGCACCGGCTGGGCATCATCGCGGCGCGCACGGACACCAAACTCGACGACATCGCCGTGGCCGCGCTGCTGGCCACCAGGACCTCGGTGATCCTGATCATGGGCCTGTACGCAGGCAGCACGGTGCTGGCCCTGCCGCTGTCGGTGAAGCTGTTCGCGACGCGCTTCGCCATCGTGAGCGGACTGATCCAGGCGGCAATCTGGGGCAATACCGCGCTGCGCGCCTGGCTGGCCGAGTACTACGGCAACACGAACACCGACCCGGCCCGCGCGACCTCGGCCGCGGCAGTCGGTTTCATTGCGCGCATGGTGCTGTGGATCGTGATCCTCCTGATGATCCTGGATAACCTGGGCGTGAACATCACCACCCTGGTGGCCTCGCTGGGCATCGGCGGTATCGCGGTGGCGCTGGCGGTGCAGAATATCCTCGGAGACCTGTTCGCTTCGCTCTCCATCGTGCTCGACAAGCCCTTCGTGATCGGCGACTTCGTCATCGTCGACAAGTTCCTGGGCACGATCGAGTACGTCGGCCTGAAGACCACCCGTATCCGCAGCCTGAGCGGCGAGCAGCTGGTGTTCTCGAACGCCGACCTGCTCAGGAGCCGGCTACAGAACATGACGCGCATGAACCGGCGCCGGGTGGTGTTCGGGGTCAGCGTCACCTACGACACCCCGACCTCGAAGCTGCGCGCAATTCCACCGCTGCTGACCGAGCTCGTCAAGGCGCGGGAAACGGTCAGCTTCGACCGCGCCCACTTCAGCGGGATCGGCCCGTCCTCGTACAACTTCGAAGTCGTGTACTGGGTCGAGACACCGGATTACCTGCGCTTCATGGACATCCAGCAGGAGATCTACCTGCAGATGCTGGACCGCTTCGCCGAGATGGACATCGAGCTGGCCTTCCCTGCCCAGACCCTGCATGTGCGCGATGCGCGCGACCTGGCGGCGCAGGCCCGCGACGGCATCGTGCCGGTCGAGCGCGGCCCGGTGCCCTTGCCGCCGGCGGCAAGCTAGCGTTCAGGGAATGGATCAGTGTGCGGGCGCGGTCGAGGCCCGCACCACCAGCGAGCTGGCCAAGGCGATATTGCGCAGCGGCTCACGCACGCCGCGGATGCGCTCGATCAGCCGCTTGATCGCCAGCCGCGCCATCTCGCGCTTCGGCGGCGCGATGGTGGTCAGCGGCGGCGTCGCATAGCTGGCGGCGCAGATGTCGTCGTAGCCGACCACCGACAGCTCGCCGGGCACCTGGATCCCGGCGCTGCCGGCTGCGCACAGGCCGCCGATCGCCATCAGGTCGCTGGTGACGAACACGGCGCTCGGGCGTTGGGGCCGCGCCAGCAGCCTGGCAAAAGCCGCGTAGCCGCCGGCGCTGGTGAATTCCACGTGAACCACGTTGTCATCAGGCACCTCGATCCCCGCTTCACGCATCGCACGTAGGAAACCGCCGACCCGTTCGCGGCTGCGCGGCAGGTCGACCGGGCCCGACACGCAGGCGATGGCGCGGTGGCCCAGCTCGATCAGGTGGCGCGTGGCCTGGCAGGCGCCCTCCTCCTGGCCGGCCAGGACCAGGTCGGCGTCCAACCCCGGCAGGGCGCGCTCGAGCTGGATGACGGGCACGGATTCGTGGCGCAGCAGCAAATCGTGTTCTTCGTCGGCGCCGCTGGCGACCAGGACCAGGCCGTCGATGCGCCGCTCCATCAGCAGGCGCAGGTATGCGGTCTGCTTGCGCGCGTCGCCGTGGGCGTTGCAGAGGATGATGTGGTAGCCCGACTCGAAAGCGGCGTCCTCGATCCAGCGGAGCAGTTCGGCAAAATAGGGATTCGAACTGTTCGGCACCAGCACGCCGATAATGTTGGTCTTGTCGTTCTTGAGGCTGCGGGCGACGGCGCTGGGAACGTAGCGCATCTCGTCGATGATGCCCAGCACCCTGCACCGCACCTCATCGCTGACGGCGCGCGTATTGTTGATCACATGCGAAACCGTCGAGATCGAGACCCCCGCACGTTGCGCCACCTGCTTCATTGTTGCCATCGCGTTCCTCCTGAAGCGCGATTATCACCGATGTGTTTCAAAAGTTGCAACATCAATGAGCTCTTGCGGGCGGTCCAGGTACAGGAACACGCAACGCAGGCCGGACCGCTCGACGCCCAGGCGCGTCAGGCGCACTGGGCTGTCTGGCTTCAAGATCAGGACGGTGTTCGGCTTATCAAGAGCAGAAGCGCGCACGGCATGGGACGCTCGATGCCGTGGCGGCGCAGCCAGCGGTCGGCGGGCTCGTCGATACGCTGGCAGGCGGCGATCAGCACGATCGCGCAGCGCGGGCGGCAGGATGAGCCTGACGGCCATATGCCAACGAAGACCAGTCAGGCGGCGCCGATCACGTCCAGCCACGGGATGTGGTGCAAGCGCTTTGCGCGCAGGGAGAGAAGCGGAAATAGTTGTCATGCCGATCCTCAGAATATTGCCAACAGCAACTTTAGGAACGGTCGCTCAAGAAGCTGCGGCGTCAAGCTCCGTGTCTTCGGGAGTCAGGCGCACATATTGGATATTCAGCGTGATCGCTTCGCTATAACGAAGTACAAAGGAGTCGCCATCGACGGCATAAAAGCGCGTTTCAGCGCTACTCGCAATAGACGCATCAGACTTGTCCTTGCTGATCGGGCGGCGTACGACACTCTGCAAGACGAGCCGGTCGAGCTGTCCCTCAGCGTCGACATAGAACTCATCCAATACACCGACGTAGAGCACCGCCTCCTTACCTATTTCCACGATGGCCGACACGACGATGAAGTCAGGTGCTTCATCGCGCTCGAAATCTGCTCCGGTAAGCAGGTAATACCATGGCGCTTGATGAAAGCGAAAAATCTCGCTTAATGGTGCGCCAGCGCGATCGAGCCGGTACCGGGAGATGACATAGCGTATGAGCTTGGGCAACGCGAACGCAACACTGATGAGTGTTGCAAAATAGGCGGCGATCCAGTTGAACTGGCGCCCTACGATGTCGGTCGCCTCGGCCTGAATGGTCGAGGCGGAGGACAAAAGCTTCATCAGCACGACCGGTTCAAAGTCGTGTTTGAAGACAAGATGGGAAACGTAAAGCCAGAGCGAATGTAGCGCGAGAGCCCACAAGATGGCTTCCGCAGCGACCTGTCCGAAAGGTGAAAAGTCGAGAGAAGTTCGCTCGGCCCGTTTGAGGTTCGTACGGAAGATAAAGCCGGGCAGGAGCAGGAAGAAGACGATGAGTGCAGGCAGCGCTACATTCATCGACGTGTCAGTTAGGCGGCTTTTGCTTTAGGCACGATCGTAGCACGCACTGCCTGGCCACCGGCACGGCGAATATGAAACTCTCCCGCGACGGACTGAGGTGCGGCCTGGGCCTGAGGATGCTTACTCGTCATAAATTGACGAAGCTGGTCTCTTGCTTTTGGATCGGCAAGAAGTTCCGTCGCCAGCTGGCTTTTCAGTGCTTTCATGTCTTCACTATGCCACAAGTATCGAACAAATGCAGTGGGCGAATAGGCGTCGCTGTGCGGATGTGGCGCATTGGCAAAGTCATCATGCGCACTGTTCCCTTTCACCAAAAGAAACGGGGCTGGCTCACAAAGTGAAGGCCAGCCCCGTTTGTTCGCCGGCGGACCGTGATCCGCCAGGCTAAAACCGAATTACTGCAGCTTGATTTCGACGTCGACGCCAGCCGGCAGGTCCAGCTTCATCAGTGCGTCGACGGTCTTGTCGGTCGGGTCCACGATGTCCATCAGACGCTGGTGCGTACGGATTTCGAACTGGTCGCGCGAGGTCTTGTTCACGTGCGGGGAACGCAGCACGTCGAAACGCTGGATGCGGGTCGGCAGCGGGACCGGGCCCTTGACCACAGCGCCGGTGCGCTTGGCGGTGTCGACGATTTCCAGAGCGGACTGGTCGATCAGTTTGTAGTCAAACGCTTTCAGGCGGATGCGGATTTTCTGATTGGACATGCTATTTCCTTTAAAAGAACGTTCCGGCTTGCGCCGGCAATGTGTAAAAGGTGCTTCAGGTGATTCAGTACTGCTCAAGAGGCGGGAGTATATCACCGTTCTCACTTGAACAGATGGGGACAGACCCAAAAGTCTGTCCCCATCCGTTGTGCCGGCAGCACAGGCCGCCGGCGAATCGCTAACCGAAATTAGGCGATGATCTTGGCAACCACGCCGGCGCCGACGGTACGGCCGCCTTCGCGGATTGCGAAGCGCAGACCTTCTTCCATCGCGATCGGGGCGATCAGCTTGACGGTGATCGACACGTTATCGCCCGGCATCACCATTTCTTTGTCGGCCGGCAGAACGATCGAGCCGGTCACGTCGGTGGTGCGGAAGTAGAACTGCGGACGGTAGTTGTTGAAGAACGGGGTGTGACGACCACCTTCGTCCTTCGACAGCACGTACACTTCGCCGGTGAAGTCGGTGTGCGGCTTGATCGAGCCCGGCTTGGCCAGAACCTGGCCACGCTGGACGTCTTCACGCTTGGTGCCGCGCAGCAGCAGGCCGACGTTGTCGCCAGCTTGACCCTGGTCCAGCAGCTTGCGGAACATTTCCACGCCGGTGCAGGTGGTCTTCACGGTGTCGACGATACCGATGATTTCGATCTCTTCGCCGACCTTGATGATGCCGCGCTCGACACGACCGGTCACCACGGTACCGCGGCCCGAGATCGAGAACACGTCTTCCACCGGCATCAGGAAGGCGCCGTCAACGGCACGTTCCGGGGTCGGGATGTAGGTGTCCAGCGCTTCGGCCAGACGGATGATGCAGTCTTCGCCCATTTCGCCGGCAGCACCTTCCAGTGCCATACGAGCCGAACCCTTGATGATCGGCAGATCGTCGCCCGGGAACTCGTACTTCGACAGCAGCTCGCGCACTTCCATTTCGACCAGTTCCAGCAGTTCTGCGTCGTCGACCAGGTCGCACTTGTTCAGGAACACGATGATGTACGGAACGCCAACCTGACGCGCCAGCAGGATGTGCTCGCGGGTCTGCGGCATCGGGCCGTCAGCGGCCGAGCACACCAGGATCGCGCCGTCCATCTGGGCAGCACCGGTAATCATGTTCTTGATGTAGTCGGCGTGGCCCGGGCAGTCAACGTGAGCGTAGTGACGGTTTGCGGTCTCGTACTCGACGTGCGCGGTGTTGATGGTGATGCCGCGTGCCTTCTCTTCCGGAGCCGCGTCGATCTGATCGTAGGCCTTGGCTTCGCCGCCGAATTTCTTCGACAGGACGGTTGCGATTGCAGCCGTCAGGGTGGTTTTGCCGTGGTCAACGTGACCGATGGTGCCGACGTTCACGTGCGGCTTGGTCCGTTCGAATTTTTCCTTTGCCATTTTGATCTTCCTTTAAAAGAACAATTTACTTAATTTTTGTTAGGTCGGAGGCAGGATTGTGTCCTGCCCCCATTTTTTTATTACTTGGACTTCGCGGTCACGATCGCGTCCATCACGTGCTTCGGAGCTTCAGCATAGTGCTTGAATTCCATCGTGTAGGTCGCACGGCCCTGGGTTGCCGAACGCAGCACGGTCGAGTAACCGAACATTTCCGACAGCGGGACTTCGGCCTTGATGATCTTGCCGCCGCCGCCCGGGATTTCGTCCATGCCCTGCACCATACCGCGGCGGGACGACAGGTCGCCCATCACGGTACCGGCGTAGTCTTCCGGCGTTTCCACTTCCACCGACATCATCGGCTCGAGGATGACCGGGTTCGCTTTACGGCAAGCGTCCTTGAATGCCATCGAACCGGCCATGCGGAACGCGTTTTCGTTCGAGTCCACGTCGTGGTACGAACCGAAGACCAGGGTGACCTTGACGTCGACGACCGGGTAGCCAGCCAGCACGCCGGTGGTCAGGGTCTCGCGCACACCCTTCTCGACTGCCGGGATGTATTCGCGAGGAATCACGCCGCCCTTGATGGCGTCGATGAACTCGAAGCCCTTGCCCGGCTCTTGCGGTTCGACGTTCAGGACAGCGTGACCGTACTGGCCGCGGCCGCCCGACTGCTTGACGAACTTGCCTTCGACGTCGCTCACACCCTTGCGGATGGTTTCGCGGTATGCCACCTGCGGCTTGCCGACGGTCGCTTCCACGCCGAATTCACGCTTCATGCGGTCGACGATAATTTCCAGGTGCAGCTCGCCCATACCACCGATGATGGTCTGGCCCGATTCTTCGTCGGTACGCACGCGGAACGACGGGTCTTCCTGCGCCAGACGGTTCAGCGCCAGGCCCATCTTTTCCTGGTCGGCCTTGGTCTTCGGCTCGACGGCCTGCTGGATGACCGGCTCCGGGAACACCATCTTTTCGAGGATGATCGGTGCCGACGGATCGCACAGGGTTTCGCCGGTGGTCGCTTCCTTCAGGCCGACTGCAGCAGCGATGTCGCCTGCGCGGACTTCCTTGATCTCTTCACGCTGGTTCGCGTGCATCTGCAGAATACGGCCGACGCGTTCCTTCTTGCCCTTGATCGGGTTGAAGACGGTGTCGCCCGACTTGATGACGCCCGAGTACACGCGGAAGAAGATCAGCTGGCCGACGAACGGGTCGGTCATGATCTTGAATGCCAGCGCTGCGAACTTCTCTTCGTCCGATGCCTGACGGGTGACCGGCTGGTCGTCCTCGTCGGTACCCTTGACTGGCGGGATGTCGACCGGCGACGGCAGGTATTCGATGACCGCGTCCAGCATGGCCTGCACGCCCTTGTTCTTGAAGGCGGTGCCGCACATCATCGGGACGATTTCCGACGCGATGGTACGCTGACGCAGTGCCTTCTTGATCTCGTCTTCGGACAGGTCGCCCTCTTCGAGGTACTTGTTCATCAGGTCTTCGTTCGCTTCAGCGGCGGTCTCGACCAGCTTCTCGCGCCATTCGTTGGCGGTGTCCAGCAGTTCGGCCGGGATTTCGCGGTAGTCGAACTTCATGCCCTGCGACGCGTCGTCCCAGTAGATCGCCTGCATCTTGACCAGGTCGACCACGCCCTTGAAGTTGTCTTCGGCGCCGATCGGGATCTGCAGCGGGATCGGGTTGGCCTTCAGGCGGGCGCGCATCTGCTCGTACACCTTGAAGAAGTTCGCGCCGGTACGGTCCATCTTGTTGACGAATGCCAGACGCGGGACTTTGTACTTGTTAGCCTGACGCCACACGGTTTCCGACTGCGGCTGCACGCCGCCGACTGCACAGTAAACCATGCAGGCGCCGTCCAGGACGCGCATCGAACGTTCCACTTCGATGGTGAAGTCGACGTGGCCCGGGGTATCGATGATGTTGAAGCGGTGCGGCTCGAAGTTGTTGGCCATACCCTTCCAGAAGCAGGTCGTCGCTGCCGAGGTAATGGTGATGCCGCGCTCTTGCTCCTGCTCCATCCAGTCCATGGTTGCTGCACCGTCGTGCACTTCACCGATCTTGTGGTTCACGCCGGTGTAGAACAGGATGCGCTCGGTGGTAGTCGTCTTACCGGCGTCAATGTGAGCGGAGATACCGATGTTACGGTAGCGCTCAATAGGGGTAGTGCGTGCCATAATTTTTCCTAAATCTTTGAATGGACAAAACCGAGCAGCATTCTGGTGATCAAAATGCGCCCGGCCTGAACAACGGATACTGCATGGCCGCACCCCTTTCGAGGTTTGGCCACTTGCTTAGAAGCGGAAGTGCGAGAACGCTTTGTTCGCTTCAGCCATACGGTGGACTTCGTCACGACGCTTCATCGCGCCGCCACGGCCTTCCGCGGCTTCCATCAGCTCACCACCCAGACGTTGCGGCATGGATTTCTCGCTACGCTTGTTTGCGGCTTCGCGCAACCAACGCATAGACAGAGCCATACGACGAACCGGACGAACTTCCACTGGCACCTGGTAGTTGGCACCGCCGACGCGGCGGGACTTCACCTCGACCATCGGCTTGGCGTTGTTGATCGCGGCCACGAACACTTCCAGCGGGTCCTTGCCCGATTTGGTCTGGATGTATTCGAACGCACCGTAGATGATGTTTTCTGCGACCGACTTCTTGCCGGACAGCATCAGAACGTTGACGAACTTGGCGACATCGGTATTGCCGAATTTCGGATCCGGCAGAATCTCGCGCTTGGGTACTTCACGACGACGTGGCATTTCAATTCCTTCCTGTCTTCAGTTGAGTGCTTATTCCGCACTCGCGAAAGGCCCTCATGACCCTTCACTTACTCGGCCTTCCGGCCGGCTCAACTTAACTTTTAAATGTGACCTCGATATGACGAGACCGCAGAATTACTTCTTGGCGCCGGCCTTGGCACGCTTCGCACCGTACTTCGAGCGAGCTTGCTTACGGTCTTTCACGCCCTGGGTATCCAGTGCGCCGCGAACCATGTGGTAACGCACACCCGGCAAGTCTTTCACACGGCCGCCGCGGATCAGGACGACGCTGTGCTCTTGCAGGTTGTGGCCTTCACCGCCGATGTACGAAATGACTTCGAAACCGTTGGTCAGGCGCACCTTGGCGACCTTACGCAGTGCCGAGTTCGGCTTCTTCGGGGTCGTGGTGTAGACACGGGTGCAAACGCCGCGCTTCTGCGGGCAGTTTTCCAGTGCCGGGGACTTGCTCTTCACAACCGCGGCTTCACGCGGCTTGCGAATCAGTTGATTGATGGTTGGCATCGTTCTTAATCCAACAAAATTTGCTACTACGTTGATGACCCGGACCGTCTTGCTGTCCGGGGACTGAAACCTAGTCCCGGATTGCTCGCTGTACAGGCGACGAAAGCCACTCACCAATGGGAGCGGCTTCAATGCGTATACGATGTGCAGATTAATTCGAGAACTCGCGAGTATAGACCCGAAGGAGGGCAAGGTCAACCAGCTTGCGGCCTGGGGGCCGTGCGGATGGCGATTGATGGCGAAATCGCCAGAAGAATGTCGCGCCTGCGACACAAGCATTGTACGCTGGTTTCCCGGTAGCAAAGGCGAGATAATGAGCGGATTTTCTTCCCAAGTGTTTCCACTCCTGGCTTCGATGCGATCCCTGCTGCGTCCCCGTAACCTGTACGTGCTGCTGAGCTACCTCGTACTGTCGAGCCTGCCGTTCGCGCCCTGGCTGTTCGGCCACCCGGTCGCGCATCCGAGCCAGCTGCTGGGCGTCGAACTGATCTGCTGGATCGGCATCTGGGCCTTCTGCAAGCGCCCGGCCTGCTTCCACTGGCTGCTGCTGCCTGCTTTCCTGGGCGTGCCGATGGAGCTCTATTTATATGCGTTCTACGGCCAGGGCATCTCGACCCACCATCTCGGCATCATTGCGGAGACCAGTCCGGCCGAGGCGATGGAGTTCCTGGGCAGCAAAGTCTGGCTGCTGGCCGGCGCCTTCATCGGCGTCGTCGTCTGGTTTATCACCACCTGGATCGCCGCCTGGCGCACCCGCGACCTCGACTGGGACGACGTTTCGCGTACCGTGGTGATGGGCGTGCTGGGCCTGGGTGTGGCGGTGTTCGGCTACGGCCACCACTACGGCATCGCACCGCCGCCGCCGGCCCTGGCGAGTGCGGCCAAGGTCGTGCCGATCAAGACCGGCGGCGTTGCCAGTCCGTCGGCCAGCGCCGCCGAGCAGACCGCCGCGCCGCGCCCGGGCAGCCTGCCGCCTGCCGGCCGCCTGCCGCCGCTGGCACACTGGGCCAAGCTGCCGCTCGACCTCGACGCCTTTTCACGCTCCTGGCCTTTCGGCCTGCTGGCGCGCGGCTTCGACTTCTACCAGGAGCGGGTCTACCTGGCCGACCTGAACGAGCGCAGCGCCCATTTCCACTTCGGCGCCCATGCGGCCCGGCCGCGCAGCGAGCCGCAGCTGGTGGTGATGGTGATCGGCGAATCCTCGCGCTACGACCGCTGGAGCCTGAACGGCTATGCGCGCGACACCAATCCGCTGCTGTCGCAGGAAACCAACCTGGTGACGCTGCCCGACATGATCACCTCGGTCTCGGCGACCCGGCTGTCGGTGCCGGTGATCATTTCGCGCAAGCCCGCCATGCAGAGCCTGCACGATGGATTCTCGGAAAAATCCTTCCTGACCGCCTTCAAGGAAGCCGGCTTCAAGACCTTCTGGCTGTCGAACCAGATGTCGTTCGGCAAGTTCGATACCCCGGTCTCAGTGTTCGCCAAGGAGGCCGACGTGGTCGATTTCCTGAACCTGGGCGGCTATACCAACAATTCGAACTACGACGAAGTGCTGTTCGGGCCCTTGAAACATGCGATGGCCGACCCGGCGCCCAAGAAACTGATCGTGCTGCACACCCTGGGCAGCCACTGGAACTACAGCCACCGCTATCCGAAGCAGTTCGACAAATGGCTGCCCTCGCTGTACGGCGTCGACAAGCCGGCCTACACCGACCTGCGCATCAAGGCCCAGCTGAACAACAGCTACGACAGCTCGATCCTGTACACCGACTGGTTCCTGGCCCACGTGATCGACTCGCTGCGCGACACCGGGCTGCCGGCCTCGATGCTGTACGTGGCGGACCACGGCCAGACCCTGTACGACAACAGCTGCCGCCTGGCCTTCCACGGCCACAATACCCAATACGAATTCCATATCCCGGCTCTCGCCTGGTATTCGGATGCCTACCGCGAGCGCTATCCGGACAAGGTCGAACAACTGCTGAAGCACAGCAAGGCCAAGCTAGCAACCGAAAACATGTTCCACACCCTGCTCGACATGGCCGAGGTGCGCTATCCCGGCGAGCGGCTCGAATGGAGCTTCGTGAATTCCGGCTTCAAGCAGCACCGGCGCTACGTCGACAGCTACGGCTGGACCGACTACGACCGCGCCACCATCCAGGGCGATTGTCACGAAGTGATCGCCAAGGGCAAGCCGGTGCCGCGCAGCTGATCCGGCATTTCCTCGTGCCGCTGGCGCGCCAGCCACGCAGCCACCCGCTCCGCCTTGCGCTGGATGCGGTCACCGAAGCCGCGCTGCGCCAGCAGGGCCACGCCATTCGTCTGTCCCAGTACGCCCGGCTCCACGCGCAGGCCCTGCCCGTCCGTGCGCACGATGCGCCAGGGGTCGAGGCGGTGCGCCAGCAGAGGGCCGAGCACCAGATTGTGCGACGAGACTACCACCAGCGCGCGTTCCGCCAGCTCGTCCAGCACGGCCGCCGCGGCGGCCACCGATTCCTCGTGATTGGTACCGCGGAAGATCTCGTCGACCAGGCAGACCACCGGCCGGCCCTCGCTCGCCGCCAGCAGTTCGCGGGCGCGCGCCAGCTCTGCGATGTACAGGCTGTGCCCTTCCAGCAGTGAATCCTCGTTTTGCATGCTGGCGACCACCGGCAGCGCCGGCAGCAGCGCCCGGCGCGCATAGCAGAAGCCGAAGGCGCGCGCCGCCGCCAGGTTCAGGCCCAGCATGCGCAAGAAGGTGCTCTTGCCGACCCCGTTCTGGCCCGAGACGAAAGCGCCCTTCCCCGCCAGCCCGAGCGACAGTACGGACGCCCCGTCGAGCAGCGGATGCACGCCCTCTTCCAGTTCGAGCGCATGGTCGTTGCCGCGGCTCGCCCAGCACCAGCTCGATACGCCGCGCAGGTGGCGCGCCAGGGCGACATCGGCCTCGAGCTCGGCGCACAGCCGGTAGCACGCGCGCAGCAAAGTTCGCTCGCGCGCCACGATTTCAAGGGTCTTGAAGTAATGCCGGACGTTGGCCAGCATGAACCAGTCGCCGTAGCCGGCGGCGTCGGGGATGGCTTCCGCCACGATGGAGCGCGACAGGCTGCGGCTGAGCCGTCCGGCCGGCGCGCCGCGTCCCGCAAAGTCCTCGCACAGCGGCTGGCCGCTGCCGTCCAGCAGGGCGACCACCCGCAGCAGCATCTGCAGCGCCCGCGTCGTCCGCGTCCAGGCGCCGACCCGGTCGCTGTAGCGCATCTGCAGCGTCATCAGCCAGTACATCACGACGCCGAAGGGAATCCAGGCCCAGGCGCTCCACAGCAGCACCGCCGCCAGCGAAGCGACCAGGCCGGCCGGCAGCAGCAGCGCATGACGTAGCCAGCCCGGGCGCGGCGGCGCCTGCCACTGCGGATCGAAAAGCACTTCCGCCACCTCGACCTCGGAACGGCGCAGCGACCGGAGCGTCCGGTGCAGCCCGTCGAGCTGCGCCGGCTCCCGCTGCAGGCACTCGATGCGCTCGCGCCGCCGCGCGCATTCGACGTCGTTGGCGCCGGCGCGCAGGCGGCGGTGCAGCTCCTGGCGGCCGACAATGCTGAGCTCCCCGGACAGGCTGTCCGCATAGCGCTCGAGCAGCAGGTCGCGCCAGGTCGGCTCGTCGAGCGCCGCGGCCGGGTCGGATGCCGTGAAGCGGTGCAGCTGGATGAGGTCGGCCGGCGCGAAGGGATACGCGGGCGGCTCGGTCTCGGACGGCGCGAGACCGCCCAGGAACTGCGTCAACGCGGGACGCCAGGCGGAGAACATGCGGAAGAGTGTCGGGCTCATGCATAGAAAATAGTGACTGTTGGCAAAATCTCAAGCCTGTCCGGCCCTGTCCGTACCACCGCCTGCGCGGACACGGCGGACAGCGCGTCCGCTGCCGGACACGCCTTAAGAATCAATGACTTGGCAGATGGCGCAGGGTTGGCATGTTTCGTGCAAATAAAGCACTGTCCACAACCTGACTGTCCACACCATGATTCGCGATACCTCACACCAAGACGCCGTCATCGCCCCGCCGGCGGGACACGCCATCAAGCGCCGCGCCCTCTGGATCGCCGGCGCCGTCGGCGTCGCCGCGCTGTGCGTCGGCCTGTTCTCGACCTGGCGCAGCAGCGAAGCCTCGGTCAGCGCCTCGCGCCTGCGCATCGCCGAAGTCACCCGCGGCACCCTGGTGCGCGATGCCTCGGTCAACGGCCGGGTGGTCGCCGCCGTCAGTCCGACCCTGTATGCCAAGGCCTCCTCCACCGTCAACCTGAAGGTCGCTGCCGGCGACACCGTCAAGAAGGGCCAGGTGCTGGCCGTGCTGGAGTCGCCCGACCTGGCCGACGTGCTGAAGCGCGAGACTTCCGCCTACGAAGGCCTGAAGGCCGAGGTGGCGCGCCAGCACATCCTGGCCCGCAAGCAGAAGCTGCTGGCGCAGAAGGAAGCCGACACCGCCGAGATCGAGCGCCTGTCGGCCCAGCGCACCCTGGAGCGCTACGACAGCGTGGCCCAGGTCGGCGTGATCGCCAAGATCGACTACCAGAAGGCCAAGGACGCGCTGCAGTCGGCGCAAATCCGCGCCAGGCACGCTTCGCAAGCCGCCGCGCTGGAAGGCGACGACGTCCAGCTGGCCCTGAAGACCAAGGTGAACGAGCTGGAACGCGCGAAGCTGTCGATGGAAGAAGCGCAGCGCCGCGTCGACGAACTGACGGTGCGCGCGCCGGTGGACGGCTTCATCGGCACCCTGAACGTGCAGAACCGCATGGTGGTGGCGGCCAACGCGCCCCTGATGACGCTGGTCGACCTGTCCAAGCTCGAGATCGAGGTCGAGGTACCGGAGACCTACGTGGCCGACCTCGGCCTGGGCATGAACGCCGAGATCCAGCTGCCCTCGGGCACGGCCACCGGCAAGCTGTCGGCGCTGTCGCCGGAAGTGGTGAAGAACATGGTGCTGGCGCGGGTGCGCTTCGACGGCGAGCAGCCGAAAGGCCTGCGCCAGAGCCAGCGCGTGACCGCCCGCCTGCTGATCGAAGAAAAGCCGAACGTGCTGATGGTGGCGCGCGGTCCCTTCGTCGAAAGCGAAGGCGGACGCTATGCCTACGTGGTCCACGACGGCATCGCCGTGCGCACCCCGATCACGATGGGCGCGACCAGCATCTCGGCGGTCGAAATCGTCTCCGGACTGAAGCAGGGCGACAAAGTCGTAGTGGCAGGGACCGACGCGTTTGCGAACGCGAACCGCATCTCGATCAACCAATAATCATCCAAAGGAAAAGACCATGCTGCGCATGACCAACCTCTCCAAGGTGTACCGCACCCACATGATCGAGACGCACGCCCTGCGCGGCTTCGAGATCGACGTCAAGGAAGGCGAATTCGTCACCGTGACCGGCCCGTCCGGCTCCGGCAAGACCAGCTTCCTGAACATCGCCGGCCTGCTGGAGGAATTCACCTCGGGCGAATACATCCTCGACGGCGTGAACGTGAAGGGCCTGGATGACAACCAGCGCTCGCGCCTGCGCAACGAAAAGCTGGGCTTCATCTTCCAGGGCTTCAACCTGATCCCCGACCTGAACCTGTTCGACAACGTCGATGTCCCATTGCGTTACCGCGGATTCAATGCCACCGAGCGCAAGAAGCGCATCGAGGAAGCGCTGGCCAAGGTCGGCCTGTCCTCGCGCATGAAGCATTATCCGGCCGAGCTGTCGGGCGGCCAGCAGCAGCGCGTGGCGATCGCGCGCGCGCTGGCCGGCTCGCCGAAGCTGCTGCTGGCCGACGAACCGACCGGTAACCTGGACACCGCGATGGCGCGCGGCGTGATGGAGCTGCTGGAAGAGATCAACGCCGCCGGGACCACGATCCTGATGGTGACCCACGATCCGGAACTGGCGGTGCGCACCACCCGCAACGTGCACATCATCGACGGCCAGGTATCCGACCTGGTGCGCAAGGGGCCGACGCTGGTGACCCCTTCCAGCACGGCCACCGCCTGAGGAGCCGGCCATGTTCGCTTATTACTTCAAGCTCGGCTTGCGCAGCCTGCGCCGCAACCCGGCGCTGACCGCGCTGATGGTGATCACGCTGGCGGTCGGCGTGGCGGCCAGCGTCTCCACGCTGACCATCCTGCACATGATGTCGAACGACCCGATCCCGCAAAAGAGTGCGCGCCTGTTCGTGCCGCTGATCGACCCCGCCTCGCTCGACAACTACACGGCCGGCGAAAAGCCCGGCGACATCCAGATCGCCTACCCGGATGCGATCAACATCCTCAAGAGCGGCCTGGGCGTGCGCCGCACCGCGCTGTACGGCGTCGCCGGCTCGGTCGAGCCGCCGCGTCGCGAGATCCCGCCCTTCACCATGGGCGGCCTGGCGCCGACGCGCGACTTCTTCGCCATGTTCGAAGTGCCCTTCGCCTACGGCCAGGCCTGGACCGAGGCCGACGAGGCGCGCGGCGCCGACGTGGTGGTGCTGAGCCGTCCGATCGCCGAGAAGCTGTTCGGCGAGGTCAACCCGGTCGGCAAGCGGCTGAACCTGATGGGCTTCCCGTTCACCGTGGTCGGCGTCACCGAAAAATGGAAGATGCTGCCGCGCGTCTACCTGCTGCAGGGCGGCTCGCCGTATGCCACCGGCGAAGAGTTCTTCATCCCGCTGGCGACCGCCGTGCGCCACGAAACCCAGCATAACGGCGGCATGAGCTGCTCACAGAACCTCGGCCCGGGCTTCGCTGCGCGCCTGGCCTCGGACTGTACCTGGATCACCGCCTGGATCGAAACCGCGTCCGCCGGCGACCGCAGCGACATCCAGTCCTGGCTCGACAACTACGCCAGCGAACAGCGCAAGCTGGGCCGCCTGAAGCGCAATGCGCCGAACCGCCTGTTCGACGTCCCCGGCTGGATGGAATACACCGGCGTGGTCGGCAAGGACAGCAAGCTGCAGGCCTGGCTGGCCTTCGGCTTCCTGGTGCTGTGCCTGGTGAACACCGTCGGCCTGCTGCTGGCCAAGTTCTCGGTGCGCGCTTCCGAGATCGGCGTGCGGCGCGCGCTGGGCGCCTCGCGCACCGAGATCTTCCACCAGTTCCTGATCGAGACCGTGGTCGTGGGCCTGGTCGGCGGCCTGCTCGGCCTGCTGCTCGCGTTCGGCGCGCTGAAGCTGATCGGCATGTCGGGCAAGGCGATGGCCAACCTCGCCCAGATGGACTGGCAGATGCTGGGCCTGACCTTCGTGATCTCGGTGAGCGCGGCGGTCCTGGCCGGCCTGCTGCCGACCTGGCGCGCCTGCCAGGTCACGCCGGCCATCCAACTCAAATCGCAATAAGCGCATCGTCGCAAGGAGAATCATCATGGAAATCCGCCCCATCTTTTCCGCGCTGATGCGCAACAAGACCGGCCCGATCCTGGTGGCGCTGCAGGTCGCGCTCAGCCTGGCCATCCTGGCGAATGCGCTGCACATCGTGAACGAGAGGCGCGGCCTGGCCGCGCGCCCCTCGGGCATGCTTGATGAGCACGCGGTATTCCGCATCGAAGTGCGCACCCTCAGCAACGAGACGCCGGAACAGCAGCTGGCCGACATCAAGCGCCAGACCGAGGTGCTGCGCGCCGTCGGCGGCGTGGCCTCGGTGGCCCAGGTCAGCCAGATGCCGATGTCGACCAGCGGCAGCAATACCTCGCTGGCGCTGGACCCGCGCCAGAACAAGGAAAGCACGGTCGGCTCGATCTACGTGTCGGGCGACTCGCTGATCAAGACCTTCGGCCTGAAATTGGTCGAAGGGCGCGACTTCCTGGCGCCGGAACTGGTCGACGTCAACGAAGCCACCGAGAACGTCTATCCGCCGGGCGTGATCATCACCAGGCCGCTGGCCGAGAAGCTGTGGCCGGGCGCCAGCGCGATCGGCAAGACCATGTACTTCGGCACCGGGGCCGATGCCCAGCCCACCCGCATCCTCGGCGTGGTCGAGAACCTGATCAGCGCGCATGCCGAGTTCAAGGAGCGCGCCATGTATTCGGTGATCATTCCGCAGCGCGCCTACGGCGGCGGCCGCGGCACGATGTATGCGGTGCGCGCCGAACCCGGCCAGCGCGACCGCGTGATGAAGGAAACGGAAGCCGCGCTGCGCAAATCCTCGCCCCTGCCCCTGATCCTGGAGCTGACCTCGACCGACGAGGACCGCAGCAACAAATACCGCAGCAGCGTGACGGTGCAGTGGATGCTGATCACCGTCAGCCTGCTGCTGCTGGTGGTGACTTGCTGCGGCATCGTCGGCATGGCCAGCCTGTGGGTCACCCAGCGCCGCAAGCAGATCGGCGTGCGCCGCGCGCTGGGGGCGCGCAAGTTCGACATCCTGCGCTACTTCATCGCCGAGAACTTCATGATCACCAGCGCCGGCGTGTTCGGCGGCGTGGCCCTGGGGCTGGCCCTGAACCAGCTCCTGGTCAGCAAGCTGGAGATGGCGCGCCTGCCGGGCGGCTACCTGATCGCCGGCGCGGTGGTGTTCTGGCTGCTGGGCATCCTGGCCTCCTACGGGCCGGCCTGGCGCGCAGCCAGCATTTCGCCGGCCACGGCCACCCGCAGCGTGTAAACCCGGTGGTATGCTAGCAACCATGCCTATGCCTACCGTACTGATCATTGACGACAACGCCGCCGTCGGCGTCGCCCTGGACGTGCTGTTCTCGCTGCACGACATCGCGGCGCTGCACGCGGCCTCGCCCGAAGAAGGCCTCGAGCTGCTGGCGCGCCAGCCGGTCGACCTGGTGATCCAGGACATGAACTTCACCGCCGACACCACCTCGGGCGAGGAAGGCGTGGCGCTGTTCCGCGAGATCAGGCGGCGCCACCCGGACCTGCCGGTGATCCTGCTGACGGCCTGGACCCACCTGGACGCCGCGGTCGACCTGGTCAAGGCCGGCGCGGCGGACTACCTGTCCAAGCCGTGGAACGACGACCGCCTGCTGGCGACGGTCACCAACCTGGTCGAACTGGGCCAGGCCAACCGCGCCCTGAACCAGCGCCTGCAGCGCGAGCACCGCGCGCGCCGCGAACTGGAACAGAACTACGACCTGCGCGGCCTGGTGTGGGCCGATCCGGCCACCGAGCGCGTTCTGAACCTGGCCTGCCAGGTGGCGCGCGCCGACGTGCCGGTGCTGATCACGGGGCCGAACGGCACCGGCAAGGAACGCATCGCCGAGATCATCCAGGCCAATTCGCTGGCCCGCAACGGGCCCTTCGTGGTGCTCAACTGCGGCGCCCTGCCTTCCGAGCTGATCGAAGCCGAGCTGTTCGGCGCCGACGCCGGCGCCTACACCGGCGCCTCGAAGGCGCGCGAAGGCAAGTTCGAGGCGGCCGACGGCGGCACCCTGTTCCTCGACGAGATCGGCAACCTGCCGCTGGCCGGCCAGATGAAGCTGCTGCGCGTGCTCGAGACCGGCCGCTTCGAGCGCCTTGGCTCGAACCGCGAACGCCAGGTGAAGGTGCGCGTGGTCAGCGCCACGAATGCCGACCTGCAGGCCATGATCCGCCTGGGGACCTTCCGCGAAGACCTGTTCTATCGCCTCAACGTGATCGAGCTGAAGCTGCCGCCGCTGGCGTCCCGCCCCGGCGACATCCTGCCGCTGGCGCAGTCCTTCCTCCCGCCCGGCAAGACCCTGCACCCGAGCGCGGAAAGCGCGCTGCTGGCGCATCCCTGGCCGGGCAATGTGCGCGAATTGAAGAACGTGATGGCGCGCGCCAGCCTGCTGGCGAACGGCGACGTCATCAAGCCGGCCGAACTCGGCCTGCCGGCGCCCGCCGGCAGCGTCCAGGATGCCGAGCCGGACCGCGAAGCCATCGTGCAGGCGCTGGCGCGCGCGGGCGGCGTCATCGCCCAGGCCGCCGCCGACCTCGGCCTGTCGCGCCAGGCGCTGTACCGCCGCATGGAGCGCCTCGGCATCGCGCGCGCTGCATGAGCTTGGTGTGAATCCCGCATGAGTCAGGGGAAGCGCTTCAGGCTCTCGCTCGTCACACGCTGGTCGGCCCTGGTCGGCACGCTGCTGGCGGTCGGGATCCTGATCGCGCTGGCCCTCGACCACCTGCTGCCCGGCCAGCCGCTGGCCGTGCTCGGGATCTGCCTGCTGTGCGTGGTGCCGATCTCCCTGATCACGATCCGCTCGCAGGTCCAGCCGATCCTGTCGCTGTTTCGCGCGTTGGAGGGCACGGTGGCCAGCTACCGCGACGGCGACTTTTCCTTCAGCCTGCACTGGGGCCAGAACGACGAGCTGTCCGACCTGATCGAGGCCCACAACGCGCTCGGCCAGGTGCTGCGCGAACAGCGCCTCGACCTCGCGCAGCGCGAACTACTGCTCGACACCATGGTGCAGAACACGCCGGTGGCCATGCTGCTGGTGGCGGAACTCGCGAATGCGCCGCGCACCATCGTCTACGCCAACCTGGCGGCGCGCCAGCTGCTGTCGGAAGGCCGCAAGCTGGAAGGACACGCGCTGAACGAGGTGCTGGAACATGCGGCGCCCGCCCTGATCGAGGCCCTGGGACGCGGCGGCGACGGCCTGTTCACCGCCGGCGAAGGCGAGATGGAGGAGGTCTATCACCTGGCGCGCCGCAACTTCAGCCTGAACGGCCGCCGCCACGAACTGCTGCTGCTGCGCCAGCTGACCACCGAGCTGCGGCGCCAGGAAGTGCAGACCTGGAAGAAGGTCATCCGCGTCATCAGCCATGAGCTGAACAATTCCCTGGCTCCGCTGGCCTCGCTCGCGCATTCTGGCGCGGAGCTGGTGCGGCGCGGCCAGACCGAGCGCCTGCCGCAGATCCTCGAAACCATCGGCGAGCGCACCCGCCACCTCGAGACCTTCATCCTCGGCTACGCCCGCTTCGCCAAGCTGCCGACGCCGCGCATCGGCGCCGTGCCCTGGGAGTCCCTGGTGACGCGCCTGGCCGGCCAGGTGGCGTTCCGCCTGGTCGGCGAGCTGCCGCCCGAACCCGCCCAGATCGACACCGCCCAGATGGAGCAGGCGCTGCTGAACCTGCTGAAGAACGCCCACGAATCCGGCTCCTGGCCGGATCATGTGGAGCTGCAGATCCGCCGCGTGCAGGACGTGGTCCGCATCGACGTGCTGGACCGCGGCAGCGGCATGAACGACGCCGTGCTGACCAACGCCCTGGTGCCCTTCTACTCCACCAAGCGCAGCGGCACCGGCCTGGGCCTGGCGCTGGCGCGCGAAATCGCCGAGGCGCACGGCGGGCGCATCCTGCTGTCGAACCGCGAAGGGGGCGGATTGGCGGTGACCATGATTTTGCCGGTGGGGCCGGGGGCGGTTTGACGCCGTTCTTGCGCATCCTGTGCAAGAGCGCTGGAATACCGTTAATCGATCATCCGTAAGGAGGCAATAGCATGCGCGCGATATTGCTTTTTTCCGCAATCGTCATCGGCGCCCTGTTCACCCACGCGCACGCCGCCACGCCTTCATTGACGGGCCATTTCGTCGGCTGCGGCCGCGCATGTTACGGGACGCTCGACATCACCGAAAAGGCGATCTCGTGGCATACCGCCTTCAGCAAGTGCAAGGCCCGGCCTTTCCGTCTGGCGGAAGACACGCGGACTGGCGGCAAGCGGCGGCTGACCTTCGAACTCACAGGAAGCGCATCCGCATGCCGCTTCCGGGTGATCTCGCTGATACATGACGACAGCGCCGGCGAGGATACGGGATGGGAGGCGACCGGCTATGCCGACCGGGCCAGCTACCAGGCGGACAAGCGCAGCGCCTACACGCGGGATGCGCCGGACATGATGTCCTGTGCGCTGGTCCGCGATCCTGCACAACAGGGTGGGTCAGAGTAGGGGTCAGAGTCCGGTGTTGCTTCTAAAAGGACTCTGACCCCGGTGTTCAACCCCGGTGTTCAGCCACTAGCGCTGCAACACCCCCGCCGTCGCAATCGCCGCCGCATTCGGCAAGCGCTCCACCTGCCAGCAGGTCTCGATCAGCTTGCGCACCTGGGCCGCCGGCAGGACGGCGTCGGCCAGGTCGGTGAACTTGGCTTCCAGCTGCTGGTCCGTCATCGGCACTTCGACGCTGCCGATCGCATGCTCGATGTGCTTGTGCAGCGTGCGGCCGTCCTTCAGCGTGATCGTCATGTCCACCTGCTCCGGCCTCACCGAGGGGTCGACGATGGCGTTGACGCGGTCGCGCAGCGCGATGACCTGCGGGTCGCGCACCGCGCGGTCGCTGTACTGCTTCTCGCCGGCCGCGCCTTCGATGATCGCCACCGCCACCGAGTGGTAGACGCTGAACTTGCCCTCCAGGCCGATCTGCGGGGTCTTCTTGCCGGTCAGTTCCAGCACCAGCGGATGCACCTTCAGGTCGATGCGCGCGATCTGGTCGGCCGTCAGCCTGTTCTCGTTGCGCAGCTGGATCGCGGCGTCGATCGCCGGATGGATCACGATGCCGCAGGCGAAGGGTTTATAGGTGTTCAGCGCCGCTTCGTAGCGCTGGCCGAGGCCCTCGGTGATCTGGCGGTAGTCCTGCTTGGTGCTGATGGTGTTGGCCCAGCCGCGCTTGGCTTCGATCATGCCTTCCGAGCTGGTGTAGTTCTTCGATGCGAGCAGCGCCGCGAAAATGCCGTTGCTCGCCGCGCGTCCCGGATTGAAGCTCTTGTTCATCGAGCCGAAGGATTCGCGCAGGCCGACCGGCTGCGAGGCGGCCAGGCCCAGCGCCCAGACCATCTGCTGCTCGCTCAGCCCGAGCAGCTTGCCGGCCGCCGCCGCCGCGCCGAACACGCCGGCGGTGCCGGTGATGTGCCAGCCCACGTCGTAGTGGTTCGGGTAGACGGCATTGCCGATCCGGCATTCGGTCTCGATGCCCAGCACCAGGGCGTTCAGGAAGTCCTTGCCGCTCACCGGGTGGTACTCGGACAGCGCCAGGATCGCGGACGCGACCGGGCCGGCCGGGTGGATGATGGTCTTGAGGTGGGTGTCGTCGAAGTCGAAGATGTGGCTGCTGACGCCGTTGAGGAAGGCGGCGTTCATGATGTCGAAGCGTTCCCGGCGCCCCAGCAGGCTGGCCTGGGCCGGGCCCGAGAACGGCGCCAGTGCGGCGACTGCCCTGTCGACCGTCTCGTGGTGCGAGCCGCCCACGGCGACGCCGATCCAGTTCAGCAGCGTGCGCGTACCTTCCTTGCGCACGTTCGCCGGCAGGTCCTCGTAGCGGGCGCCGACGATGTAGCGCGCCAGGGTGCGGGTCACGCCCTGCGCGGCCGGGCCGGATGCCGCCTTGTCGTCGGCGGCGGCAGGCATCGCGAGTGCCGGCGCGATGGCGCCGGCGATCGATGCGGCGGCGCCCGCCCTGAGGAAGTTGCGGCGATTGGTGGTGCTCATGTACGTGGTCTCCATGGATGTTGGTGTGGGTGCTGTGCCGATCCATCATGCATGAGCAGTGTTAATATGTGAATTGCAAAATTCTTTGCGATTAATGCATGTCCAACATGAATCTCGATCTCGGCGATCTGCGCGCCTTCGTCGCGGTCGCCGAGCGCGGCAGCTTTCACGCCGCCGCCAACGACATCCACCTGTCCCAGCCGGCGCTGTCGCGCAGGGTGGCGAAACTCGAAGCCTCGCTCGGCGTCCGGCTGCTCGAGCGCACCACCCGCAAGGTCGAACTGACGACGGTCGGGCGCGACTTCGCACGCAAGGCGCGCGAGCTGCTCTACGGCCTGGACCAGTCGCTGCTGGGCATCGGCGCGATTGCGGAACGCATGAGCGGCGAGGTCACGGTTGCCTGCGTGCCGTCGGCGGTGCGCTACTTCCTGCCGCAGGTACTGCAGCAGTACCACCAGAAGTATCCGCGCATCCTGATCCGGGTGAGCGACGAAGGCGCCGGCGACGTGCTCACCAGCGTGGCGCGCAGCGAAGCCGACTTCGGCATCAACTACATCGGCGCGCACGAGCCGAACATCGAGTTCGAGCCGGTGCTGAAGGAATCCTTCGTGGTCGCCTGCCGCAAGGAGCATCCGCTGGCCAGGCGCAAGAAGGTGACCTGGGCGGAGCTCGACAAATACGATTACATGACCGTCGCAAAGGCCAGCGGCAACCGCTTCCTGCTCGACCTGGCGCTGGCCGACACGCCGGCCCGGCCCCGCTCTTTCTGCGAGGTGCGCCATGTGATGACGGTAGTCAGCCTGGTCGAGGCGGGCCTCGGCATCGCCGCCGTGCCGCAGCTGGCGATGCCGCCGGGCGATCACCCGACCCTGGTCAGCATTCCTTTGGTGGAGCCGGACGTCACCCGCACGGTCGGGCTGATCCGGCGCCGCGGGATCGCGCTGTCGCCCGCGGCGCAGCAGCTGTACGACATGATCAAGGGGTCAGAGTCCGGTGTTGCTTTTTAAGGGACTCTGACCCCGGTGTTCCCGGTGTTCAGCCAGCAGCTTTGGTAAGATCGCGCCATGTCCCCATCGACCGACCCCCGCTTCTCCCAGCCCGGCCATCCTCCCGCCACCATTACCGAATTCGAGGGCGTCCGTTCGCTCCACCTGGGCACCTCTTGGGTGCAGGGTTCGATGCGCCTCAGCAGGCCGGATGCGATCGAACTCGAATACGTGCAGATGATGATGATGTGGATGCTGTTCGTGCAGCAGCCGCGCCGCATCGTGCAGCTAGGCCTGGGCAGCGCCGCGCTCACCAAGTTCTGCCACCAGAAATTCCCGGACGCGCGGGTCACGGCGGCCGAACTGAATCCGAACGTGATCGCCATCTGCCACGCCCACTTCGGCCTGCCGCCGAACGATGCGCGCCTGGATGTACGCGAGATGGACGCCCTCGATTTCGTGATGGATGCGGCCAACCACGGCGCCGTCGACGTGCTGCAGGTCGACCTGTACGACGAGGAAGCGCGCGGCCCGGTGCTCGACACGCCCGAGTTCTACCAGGCCTGCGCCGACTGCCTGGTCGACGGCGGCGTCATGACCGCCAATGTGTTCGGCGACTTCATCAACTACGACAAGAACCTGAAGGCGATGGAGCAGGCCTTCGACGCCGTGGTCTGGCTGCCCGAGGTCCACGACGCCAACATCGTCGTCATCGCCTTCAAGCAGGCGCCGCAGATCGACTTCGCGGTGCTGTACGAACGCGCCGCCGAGATCAAGCGGCGCTACAACCTGCCGGCCAAGAACTGGGTCAATGGCCTGAAGGAGTGGATGCAGGATCACCGGGACTGAGGGCGCGATCAGCGCCGCTCGCGCCACCACAGGCCCAGCATCGCCAGCGCGAACACGAGGCCGAAGGGCCAGGCCGGCAGCGGGCGCGTTGCGCCGCCCACGGCGGGCAGCGGGGTGCGGGCCGCATAGCGCGCGGTGGCGTCGCGGCGCTGGGCGCGCTGCCACAGGGCCCAGTCGCGCTCCGCATACACGTACACCGCGTCATCCAGCGTGCGGTCGCCCCCGGCCTGCGTGCGCAGCTTCAGCCAGCCGGACTGCTTCGGCCACACCGCCGCGCAGGAGGCGTCGACGCGTTCGGAACGGCGCTGCCACGGCAGGCTCAAGGCCAGGTCCGGGAAGGCCAGCGCCGCCGACTTGCGCAGCGCTTCGCCGCGCGCGCATACCTCCAGGCGCCGGTTCGGCAGCGGCAGTTCGTCCGGATCCAGCCAGGCCAGGTCCTCGCTGGTGCGCACGCGCAGGCGGTCGAGCACGTCCTGCCACCACAGCGCCAGCGCGCGCGGCGCCTCGATCGCATGGCGGTGCCAGCCGCCCACGCCCAGCCAGGCGATGCGGCCCCTGTGCCAGTCGCGGGTCCAGAGTCCGTCCTGGCCCTGCCACTCGCCGCTGCGCTCCTGAGCGGGGTTCAGGCCGCCCGCGGCCATCGGCAGGCGCGCGCCAATCGTTTTATCGGCCGGCTGCGGCGCCAAGCGCAGGCCGACGCTGCGCGACCAGACCCCGGGGTCGCCCGCGTTCGCGCCCAGCACCAGCAGCGGCGCGCCGGCGGCCACCCGCGCCAGCAATGCGGTTCTAGCGGCGTCGCCGGCATGTTCGAACCAGGCGGCGTCGACGATCTCCAGGTTCGGCGCCGCCATCTCGGCGCGCGCGCTCTCGCTGCGGCGCAGGTTCTTGCCCAGCTCGACCTGCCAGTCGATCACGGCATTGCTGGCCGCCAGCAGGTCATCCAGCGTGCGCAGGTCAAAGGACGGCGCGCCGAAGCGCCCGCGCACCTGCAGCGGCGACGGCTCGACCACGGTCACCGGCACCGGCCCCTGGTCGACCGGCTTGCCGTCCGCATCGAGCAGGCGCGCCGTCAAGACCAGGCGCTCGGCCAGCGGCGGCAGCCACTGCACCGACAACACGCCCTCTCCCCTGCCCTCGGCCAGCACTTCGCCGTTCTCGGCCAGCAGCTGCAGCCGGCCTGGCGCCCGCCACGAACGCGCCAGCGTCAAGGTGAACATCCGGCCCAGCGCGATCGTGCGCGGAAAGGCCACCCGGACCGTCGGTGTGGCCGGCATGGTCCAGGCCAGCGGCCGTGCCGGCAAATCGTCCCATTCGGCGGCGCGCAGGCCGTCCCCATCCAGCGTCAGTGCGCGCACGCCGTCCAGCGACGCCGGCGGCTTCGAAGCGGACAACGCCAGCGTGGCGCCCGCCTCGCCCGGCAGCGTGAAATTGCCGACCGCGCCCGCGAGTGCGATACCCGCCAGCGCGGCCAGCAGGGCGTCGAACCAGCGCCGGCGTGCGCCATAGGCCAGCATGCCGAGCGCCCCGATCGCCAGGGCGACGAGTGCGAGCGTCGTCATTGCAGTCCTCCCCGCGCGGCGCGCTCGAACGGCGTCTCGACCTTCGGCGTGGCCTGCAGCAGTACCGGCGCCTCATGCACGGCGCCGCGCAGCCAGGCGCGCAGCACCGGGCGGCAAGGCAGGCAGCCGTCGGCCACGTCCTGGATCGCACGCTGCGCCGCCAGGCGCTGTTCGTCGGCGGCGATGCGCTCGCGCACCCAGTCGTGGGCGGTGCGCGTCCACAGGGCCGGCAGTGGGCCGTCGCCGGCCAGCGCCTGCACCAGCGCGCGCAGCTCGGCCGGGATGCCGTCCGGGGCTGCCGACTGCTCGCGCCGGTTGCTGGCGGCGCCCGCCATGTCGCCGGTCATGCGCTTGTCCTCCTTGATCGGCGGCGGCGCGAACGCCGTCTTGTGCAGGTAGATGCGTTCGGATTGCTGCAATTCCTTGATCGCTTCCAGCGCCTTGTGCTCGGGCGGCAGCGCCGTCTTCGGACTAATCGCGCGCAGCGCCTTCTCGGCATCCCACATCGCGCTCAGTGCGCGCCGCAGGACCTTCTTGGTGGCGTCGTCGAACAGGGTCGCGTTCTCGGCCTGGTCGTGGGCGTGCCCGAATTCGTGCAGGACATCCTGCGGTTTTCCGTTGCCGGCGCCATGGTCGTCGTCATGATCGTCCTTGCCGAACAGCGTCGATTCCTCGCCCAGGAACTGGCCGTAGCGGCGCCGCAGCGCGGCCTGGTCGGTGGCGATCGATTCGCTGCGCTCGCGCACGGTGGCCGCATCCATCTTCTTTACGCGCATGTCGCCTACGCGCACGTCGCCTACGCGCATGTCGGCAATCAGCTGTTCGGTGTCGATGATGATCTGGCGCTGGCTGCGCAGGCTTTCGGGCTTGACCATCACCGGCAGCGCCGACACCTGCTCGTCCTCCGCGGCGGGCGGCGCGGGCAGGCGCAGCGTGTAGGTCGGCGACTGCACGGTGTGGGCCTTGGCCGCGTTGTCGGTGGCGCGCACAAAAAAGTACAGCTCGTCGCCCGGCTCCATGCCAAGTTCGCTCACCGCCCAGTTCTTCGACCAGTCGCGCCGGCGCGGGTCATGCCCGGCCGGGATCGGCATCTCGCGGTCGCTGAAACGGATGTTCTCGCCACTGCCGCGCGCCAGGGTCAGGTGCAGGGTCGCCTGTTTTACCTGGTAGTCGTCGCGCACCGAGATCGCCATCGCGGCCTGGGTGGCGTCGCGCGCCAGTTCCTTGATGATCTCGTTCGGCTGGGTTACCACGATCTCCGGCGCGGCGTCCGGCAGTACCTTCAATGTGTAGCGGGCGCCGCGCCAGCGCCAGAAGATCGATTCGGTGGCGGTCCAGCGTGCGCATTGGGCGCCGGCGTGCAGCAGCTGGCCGTCGCTCAGTTCGATCGTCTCGGCGCCGGCGGCCGGATTCTTCAGGCACCATTCGACCACGGTCTGCTCCGGCGCCTGCACATCGCGCGGCGCCGAACTGGATGCCTCCACCCCGGTGTAGCGCGGCGGCGCCAGCTTCACGAGCAGCTCGGGCGCGGCTGCGGCCGGCCTGGCCTTTTGCAGCGCCGGCAGGGCCGCGGCAGCCGGCTGCCCGCCATGCGGCGGCAGCACCGCGCCCCAGGCCAGCGCCGCCAGCGCCAGGCTCCCGGCCAGCCATGGCAGGCCCAGGCGCACGCGTTCGCGCACGATCGCACGCACGCGCGCACCCGTGAGGCTGGCCTTGACGCGTGACAGGAGGCGCTGCCGCTGCAGCTGCGCCAGCGGCGATTCCGCATGCAGCAGCAGGACCGCGCTGTCTTCCAGTTCCGGCACCGCGCCGTCGAGCCAGGCGGTCCAGCCGTGGGCCACCTGGCGCTGCAGGCGCAGTCCATCCCAGGCGCAGAACGCCGACCAGGCCAGCAGGCCGGGGCCGGAGCGCAGCAGCAGCCAGGGCACGGCGCCGGCCAGCCACAGGCCGCCGCGGCGCAGCAGCGCAGCACGCCAGAGACGCGCGAAGATGTCAACGCCGGCGGACATGGGTCAACATCCTTTCGAGAGCAAACAGGACCAGCAGCGCCATCGCCAGCGCGTCACGCAGGGCGCCGCCATCCGGCCCTGCCGGCGCGCCCGCATCGACGACGGGGGCCTGCGGTGGCGCGGTGTAGGGAGCGACGCCGGCATGCAGGCGCTGCCAGGTCTCGAACATCGTGCGCGCGCCGGCGGCGTCGCGCGGCGGCAGCCAGGCGGCGCTCCACAGGCGTCCGCGCGGGCTGTCCAGGTAGTGAAGATCGCCGGCCTGCGGCGCTTTCTGCAGTTCGGGGAAGGCCGTGGTGTCGGCGACCCACCACAGCGGCGCATGCACACCCGGCGGCGGCGGCTCCGGCACATCCCACACCACCAGTCCGGTCTTCGGTCCCGCCTGCGCGTCGACGACATAGCGTTGCGGCCCGCCGGGCGCGGCGAACAGCGTGCGCCATTCCTCGGCGCGGCGGCTGACCACGGCCACATGCTGTTCGGATGACGGGACCGATGCCGCCTGCGGCCGCACCGTGAGGGCATGGCGCAGATGCGGCAGCGCGGCCGGCATGGCGACATCGCCGACCAGCAGCAGGCGCGCCTGCGGCTTGAATTCGCGCTCGTGCTGGTGCAGCCAGCGATAGCCGTCGCGGCCGGGCAAGGCGATGCGGCCGGCGTCCGCCAGGCCTGCCTCGCGTGCCTGCCGGTCGACGAAGGCCGGGTCGGCGCCCGGCGCCACCAGCACGCTGTCGCCGCGCCAGGGCAGTACCGGATCGGCCAGAAAGGCAATCAGGGTGGCCAGCAGCAGGCAGCGCAGGAGAAGCAGGAGCAGATCGCGCCAGCGCCACACGCGCAGCTGCACCGGCATTGACGCCGGCAGGAAGCGCGCCGTCGCCAATGGCGCCGCCTGCGTCTGTTCGCGCTTCTGCCGGTGCCACAGGATCGGCAACAGGAGGACAGGCAGCGCCCACCACCAGAGACTCGCCATCAGCGTCCTCCCCGCGCATTCAGCCTGGTCTGCAGCCAGGAGCGCAGGACCTCGCCCGGCGCGCGTTCGATCGGCGCCGCCGTATAGGGAATGTCATGCGCGCGGCACTGCCGGGCAAGCATCTCGAAATGTTCGCCGCGCTTGCGGGCGTATTCGCTGCGTGCTTCGCGCCCGAAGCGGAACAGCTTGCCATCCCCTTCCGGATCGCGCCAGGCTTGTGCGGCATCGAAATCCGCCGCGATCTCGGCCTCGGTCTGCAGGCACAGGGCGCGCACGTCGTGGCGCATGCCGCGCAGGCGGATCATCGCCTCGGACAGCGGCGACGGCCACTCCAGGAAATCGCCGGCCACGCACACCACGCTGGGCGCGCGCGCAAAATGCAGGCTGGCGCGCAGCACCTCGCTGCCGGGCAGCGTGCCGGCGGCCTCCACGCGCTCGAGCTGGGACAGCACCCGCTGCAGCTGGCGCGGTCCGCGTGAAGCCGGGGTGAAGTGGGCGCGCTCGCCATGACATACGACCAGGCCGAAGGCGTCGCCCTGGCGCTGGGCGATGGCGCCCACGCAGCCCAGCAGCAGGCGTGCATAGCCCAGTTTGTCGAGGCCGGAGATACTGCGGCTCGGTTCGCCCATCGAGGCGGTGGCGTCCAGCACCAGCCAGACCGCGACGTGGCTGTCGCGCTCGGCCTCGCGCACATAGTAGCGGTCGGCGCGCGCCATCAGTTTCCAGTCGACGCGGCGCCACTCGTCGCCGGGCGCATAGGCCCGGTATTCGGAGAATTCGACCCCGGCGCCGCGCTCGCGGCCGGCATGGATGCCGTGCCCGAGCCCCGCCAGCACATGGCGGATCGCGAGCTCGAGTTTTCCCGTGTGCGCCGCCAGCGCGGCGCTTGCGAATACTGCCACTTGGTCAATCCCTCAATCGATCCGCACTTCCCTGCGCAGCGCGGCGAGGATGTCGGCGATCGCGATGCCGTCCGCTTCCGCCTCAAAATTACGCAGCACGCGGTGGGCCAGCACCGGCAGCAGCATGGCGCCGATATCCTCGCGGGTGACGGCCAGGCGGCCATGCATCAGTGCGCGCGCCTTGGACGCCAGCACCAGTGCCTGGCCGGCGCGCGGTCCGGCGCCCCAGCCGATGTGCTTGCGGATTGCCTCGACCGGCGAGTCGCCCGGCCTGGTCGCACGCACCAGGCGCGTGGCGTAGCGCAGCATGGGCTCGCCGATCTCGATGTCGCGCACCAGCTGCTGCAGGCGCAGAAGCGCTTCGAGCGTCATCGCCGGTTCGGCGTCGACCAGGCCGGCATGGGTGGTGGCGCCGACCATCGCCATCTCTTCATCCTCGGTCGGGTAGCCGACATCGATACGCAGCAGGAAGCGGTCGAGCTGGGCTTCCGGCAGCGGGTAGGTGCCGGCCTGCTCGATCGGGTTCTGGGTCGCCAGCACGAAGAAGGGCCGCGGCAGCTTGTGCGTCTGGCCGGCGAAGGTAACGCTGCGTTCCTGCATCGCTTCCAGCAGGGCCGACTGGGTCTTCGGCGGCGCGCGGTTGATCTCGTCGGCCAGCAGCACCTGGGTGAATACCGGGCCTTGCTGGAAGCGGAACACACGCTTGCGCGTGGCCTGGTCTTCCTCGAGGATCTCGGTGCCGACGATATCCGAAGGCATCAGGTCGGGCGTGAACTGCACGCGGCGGAACTGCATGTCGGTGGCCTGGGCCAGCGATTTGACCAGCAGGGTCTTACCCAGCCCCGGCACGCCCTCGACCAGCGCGTGGCCGCCGGCCAGCAGACAGGTGACGAGCAGTTCGATCACGTCCTTCTGGCCGATGATCACCTGCCCCATGCTTCGCTTCAGCCCGTCGACCTTCGCCACCAGGTCGGCGATCTCGTGTTCCGTCCATGCCGCTGCTTCTGCCACGATGCTACGCTCCTAACGCATATTGAATGATGTTGACCGCAAAGCGGGTGTTGTCGACCGCCAGCCAGCGCTTGTTGCGGAAGTCGTAGTCCCACTCGCAGCCGTAGTCCTTGTTCGAATACAGCACGCCGATGCGGCCGTTCACCTCGATGGCGCGCAGGTATTCGTGCACCAGGTCGTCGCCCCAGCCGTTCAGCTCCACCGCGGTGTTCGGCGGCCCGTCGAACTTGAAGAAGCTGGAATACAGGCGGTGCGTATTCGCGATCTTCTTCAGCGCCAGGGGTCCGAACATCTTCGCCAGCTCGGCCTCGAAGGACTTGGCGAACAGGCCGTCGATGTCGTGGTTGCAGTCGTCCACGAAGACGAAGCCGCCGCCCTTCACGTAGCGCTCGAAGTTGCGGCGCTCGGCGGGCGTGAACTGCACCAGCTTGTGCCCGGCCAGGTAGCAGAACGGCGCCTGCAGCATCTTCGGGTCCGACAGGGCGATCACGCGCTCGGCCGGATCCACGCGCAGGGTCGTGTATTCGACCAGCGAGTTGAGCACATTGCTGGGCATGCGGATGTCCACGTCCCAGTCGCCCGACTCGTACATCAGGCGCGTGAAGTAAAAATCGTAGACCACTGTCGAACCTAGACCGCGTCGGACAGCGAGGTAAAGTTGAAATCGCGGATCCGCATCGGCGGAATCACCATCTGGTAGGCCACCTCGTCCGGCCCGATGATCACCGGCTTGCCGAGTTCGTCGACGTTGTTCAGCATCGTGACCGGGCTTTCGTTGAAGCGGAAGTTCTTGATCGGGTACCTGATCTTGCCGTTCTCGACGTAGAAGGTGCCGTCGCGCGTCAGGCCGGTCAGCAGCATCGACTGCGGATCGACCATGCGGATGTACCAGGTGCGGGTCACCACCACACCCTTCTTGGTGCTGGCGATCAGCTCTTCGAGCGATTTGGTGCCGCCGGCCATGATCATATTGCCGGCGCGCGCGGTCGGCGCCAGGCCGTTCTTCTGTGCCCAGAAACGCGAGTACTCGAGATTGGCGACCTTGCCGTCCTTGATCAGGTCGCGGCGCTGGCGCGCCAGCATCGACTGCGCATCCCAGGGGCTGACCGGGACATCCTTGTCCCAGGGGTCGGACCAGACGTTGACCTGTTCGTCGAACAGCTTTTCGCCCAGGCGGTTGCCGCCGCCCTTCTTCGCCAGGAAGCTGCGGCCCTCGTCGGCCTGGCGTGCACCGAAGGCGCCGAACATGCGGCCCAGCAGTTCGGAGGTCGCGGCCGGCTCCAGGATCACGGTGTAGCGGCCCGGCTCCAGCGCCTTCGCATCCACGGAGCGCAGCGCCTTTTCCATCGCCACCTCGGCCGCTTCGCGCGGATCGAAGCGCTTGGCGTCGCTGGCCGAGCGGGTCACCCAGCCGGAGCCACGGCCATCCTCGGTGCGCGCGGTGCAGGTGAAATCGAGGCCGGTGAACTCGCGGTGGCCGAACAGGCCCTTCGAGTTGGCGATGGTCTCGAAGCCGGTGCTGTCGGTGAAGAAGCCGGCGGTGACCAGTTTATTCTTGCGCCCGGCGATGATCGCATGCGAAGCCACTTCGGCGCGGTAGTCCGGATCGATCGCTGCGGTCGATGCGAAGTATTCGCCGGTCGCCTTGAACTCCTGCTTGCCCGGGAGCGTCACATACTCTGGGTTTTCGGGCGCGAGGCGGGCGGTGTCCTCGGCGCGGCGCACCGCCTGCTCGAGCGACTTGTCGTCGAATTCGTTGCTTGTCGCGGTGCCCTGGCGCTTGCCGAAGGCGACGGTGACGGTCAGGCGCCGGTCCTCGTTCAGGCCGGCCGTGGAGACGCTGTTGCGGGCAAAGCGGATATTCCCGTTGCGGCTGCCGTTGATGGCGACGCTGCATTCATCGGCCTTCGAGAAGGACAGGACGCGGTCGCAGATTCGTTTGGCTTCTTCCTGGTTCAACTGTTTCATCTTGTCTCTCTCGTGTTATCCGATCTTGCGGCCGGTATTGATCACCCTGACGCCGTTGAAACGGGTGGTCGAGGCGCCGTGCGAGACCGCGCTGACCTGGCTCGGCTGGCCCTTGCCGTCGAAGAAGGAGCCGCTCATGCGCCAGTCGCGCTCGTCGCAGATGGCGCTGCAGGCATTCCAGAATTCCTGGGTATTCGACTGGTAGGCCACGTCTTCCAGCATCGGGCCGATCTTGCCGTCCTTGATCTCGTAATACAGCTGGCCGCCGAACTGGAAGTTGTAGCGCTGCTGGTCGATCGAGTAGGAGCCGCGGCCGAGGATGTAGATGCCCTTCTTGACGTCCGCCACCATCTCGTCCGGGGTCAGGCGCGCCTTGCCCGGCGCCAGCGAGACGTTCGGCATGCGCTGGAACTGCACATTGCTCCAGCTGTCCGCATACGAGCAGCCCTGCGATTCCTTTTCGCCGATGATGTGGGCCTGGTCGCGCGTGGCCTGATAGTTGACCAGGATGCCGTCCTTGATGATGTCCCAGCGCTTCGGCTTGACGCCTTCGTCGTCGTAGCCGACCGCGCCCAGCGAGCCGGGCGTGCTCTTCTCGGCGAAGAAGTTGACCTTGTCGGCGCCGAACTTGAATTTTCGGCTTTCCCATTTGTCGAGCGTGCAGAAGCTGGTGCCGGCATAGTTGGCCTCGTAGCCCAGCACGCGGTCCAGCTCCGTCGGGTGGCCGACCGACTCGTGGATCGTCAGGAACAGGTTTTCCGGCGCGATCACGAGGTCGTACTTGCCCGGCTCGACGCTTTTCGCGCTCAGCTTTTCGCGCGCCTGGCGCCCGGCGTTGCGCGCTTCCTCGACGATGTCGTAGCCGCCCTTGTACAGCGTGGTGACGCCGCCCGCGGCGCGGATCTTGTGCTCGGGACGGACATCGAACCATTCATAGCCCATGCCGACCGGCGGCGCCAGCCCCGCGCGCGAACGGAACTTGCCGGTCGCCTTGTCGACCGCGGTGGCGGTGAGCGGCGCCCACAGGCGGTGGATGTCCTGGTCGATGTAGGAGCCGTCGGTGGAGGCGAAATACTTCTGCTGGTTCACCTGGAACAGGTTGGACGTCATGAAGCTGGCGCCGGCATCGAGGCCGGCCTTGTTGGCGGCGATCAGCAGTTCGGCCTTCTCCTTCACCGGGACCGTGCGCCAGTCCTTCCTGATCGGCGTGGCCCAGGCGACTTCGCCGACTCCCCTGCCGTTGCCACCAAGTGGCGCCAGCTGTACCGGCTCGGTCTGCAGCCTGGCATTGGCGCGCGCGATCGCCACCGCCTGGCGCGCGGCGTTGGCGACGGCGTCGGGGTTCATCGCATTGGTGGCGGCGAAGCCGTAGGCGCCATTGGCGATCACGCGCACGCCGACCCCGCTCGACTCGGTATTGGTCACGCTCTGCACCGTCAGGTCGCGGGTGCTGATGAACTGGTTCAGGTAGCGCCCGATGCGCACGTCGCAATAGCTGGCGCCGGCCTTGGTGGCCGCGTCCATGGCGGCGTCGGCGAGCGCCTTCTTGAAGCTGGGCGGCATGCTGCTTTGCAGCTCTTCGGCGGCGATGGCGTTGCCGAAGACAGGGACCAGCAGGGCGCCGGCGGTGCCGGCGGCGAGGTGGAGGAAGGTACGGCGTTCCATTGAATCTCCAAGAATGCCCGTCGTTCCCGCGCAGGCGGGAACGACGGCTGCTACTTTTTTACACCGCGTCCGACAAGGACGTGAAGTTGAAGTCGCGGACCTTCATCGGCGGAATCGCCATCTGGAACGGCACTTCATCGCCGCCGATGATCACCGGCTTGCCGATTTCCTCGATGTTGTTCAGCATGGTCACCGGGCTCTCGTTGAAGCGGAAGTTCTTGATCGGGTACTTGATCTTGCCGTTCTCGATGTAGAAGGTGCCGTCGCGGGTCAGGCCGGTCAGCAGCACGGACTGCGGGTCGACCATGCGGATATACCAGGTGCGGGTCACCAGGATGCCCTTCTTGGTGCTGGCGATCAGGTCGGCGGTCGATTTGTCGGTGCCGGCCATGATGATGTTGCCCGGGGTCGCGGTCGGCTTCACGCCCTTCTTCTTGGCCCAGTACTGCGAGTAGTTCAGGGCGTTGACCTTGCCGTCCTTGATGATGTCCATGCGCTCGCGCGCGATCAGGTTCTGGGTGTCCCAGGGCAGCACCGGCACGTCCGGATTCCACGGGTCGGCCCAGATGTTGACCTGGCTGTCGAACAGCTTGTCGCCCAGGCGCGAAGCGCCGCCCTTCTTCGACAGGAAGCTGCGGCCTTCGTCGGTCTGGCGCGCGTCGAAGCCGAACAGCATGAAGCCGAGCAGCTCGGAGGTGGCGGCCGGCTCCAGGATCACGGTGTAGCGGCCCGGCTCCAGCGCCTTCGCATCGACCGAGCGCAGCGCCTTCTCGATCGCCACGTCGGCCGCTTCGCGTGGATCGAAACGTGCGGCGTCGGTGGCCGAGCGCTTGACCCAGCCGGAGCCGCGGCCGTCCTCGGTGCGCACCGTGCAGGTGAAGTCCAAGCCGGTCTCGTCCTGGTGGCCGTACACGCCATTCGAGTTCGCGACCGAGGAGAAGGAGGTGCTGTCGGTGAAGAAGCCGGCGGCCACCAGTTTGTTCTTGCGGCAGGCTTCGATCGCGTAGGCGGCGGCCTGGGCGCGGAATTCCGGATCGATGGCGGCGGTCTTCTTGCTGAAGGTCTCGGAGCTGCGGTAGTTCTGCTTGGCGACGGCCGGCATGAACTCCGGATTCTCCGGCGCCAGCTTGGCCAGGTCTTCGGCGCGGCGCACGACTTTTTCCAGCGACTTGTCGTCGAACTCGTTGATGGTGGCGGTGCCCTGGCGCTTGCCGAAGGCGACCTGCACCGCGATATTCGTGTCTTCCGCCAGGCCGGCGGTGGAAACGGCGTTGCGCGCGAAGCGGATATTGCCCTGGCGGCTGCCGTTCACGTTGACGCTGCATTCGTCGGCCTTGGACAGCGACAGCACGCGGTCGCAGATATGCTTGGTTTGTTCCTGGGTCAGGATGGTCATGTGGGTCTCCCTGCCTTAGCCGATCTTGCGGGCGGTGTTGATGACGTTGATGCCGTTGAAGCGCGCGGTCGAGGCGCCGTGCGACACGATGGAAATCTGCGGCGGTTGGCCCTTGCCGTCGAAGAAGGAGCCGCCCATGCGCCAGTCGCGTTCGTCGCACAGCGCGGTGCAGGCATTCCAGAAGTCCTGGGTGTTCGACTGGTAGGCCACGTCTTCCAGCATCTGGCCGATCTTGCCGTCCTTGATCTCGTAGAACAGCTGGCCGCCGAACTGGAAGTTGTAGCGCTGCTGGTCGATCGAGAACGAGCCGTCGCCGACGATGTAGATGCCCTTCTTGACGTCCTTGACCATCTCGTCTGGAGTCATCTTCTTCTGGCCCGCCTGGAGCGAAACGTTCGGCATGCGCTGGAACTGCACATTGCTCCAGCTGTCCGCGTACGAGCAGCCGTCCGATTCGGTCTTGCCGATGATGTGAGCCTGGTCGCGCGTGGCCTGGTAGCTGACCAGGACGCCGTCCTTGATGATGTCCCAGCGCTTGCACTTGACGCCTTCGTCGTCGTAGCCGACGTTGCCGAGCGAGCCCGGGGTGGTCTTGTCGGCCACGATGTTCACCAGCGGCGAGCCGTAGTTGAATTTCTTCGACTCCCACTTGTCCAGGGTGGCGAAGCTGGTGCCGGCGTAGTTGGCCTCGTAGCCCAGCACGCGGTCCAGCTCCGTCGGGTGCCCGACCGATTCGTGGATCGTCAGCCACAGGTGTTCCGGCGAGAGCACCAGGTCGTATTTGCCCGGGGTGACGCTCTTGGCGGTCAACTTGCGCTTGGCGTCGCGGCCGGCCGCGCGCGCGTCCTCGACGATGTCGTACGACTTGGTGTACAGCGTGGCGATGCCGCCGGCGGCCTTGATCTTGTCTTCCTTGCGCGCGGACAGGTATTCGTAGCCCATCCCGACCGGCGCCGACAGGCCCTGGCGCGAGCGGAATTTGCCGGTCGCCTTGTCGACCGCGGTCGCGGTCAGCGGCGCCCACAGGCGCTGGATGTCCTGGTCGATGTAGGAGCCGTCGGTGGAGGCGAAGTACTTCTGCTGGTTCACCTGGAACAGCATCGACTGCATGAAGTTGGCGCCGCCGTCCATGCCGGCCTTGTTGGCGGCGATCAGCAGCTCGGCCTTTTCCTTGATCGGCACGGTGCGCCAGTCCTTGAGCACCGGCGTGGCCCAGGCCACCTCGCCCACGCCCTTGACCGGTGCAAGCTGCACCGGTTCGGACTGCAGCTTGGCGTTCGCCTTGGCGATCGCCACCGCCTGGCGCGCCGCGCCGGCCACGCCGTCCGGGGTCATGTCGTTGGTGGCGGCGAAGCCGTAGGCGCCGTTGCAGACCACGCGCACGCCGATGCCTGCCGACTCGGTATTGACCACGTTCTCGACGTTCAGGTCGCGGGTGATCACGTACTGGTTGAGGTAGCGGCCGATGCGCACGTCGCAGTAGCTGGCGCCGGCCTTGGTGGCGGCGCCCAGGGCGGTATCGGCCAGCATTTTCCTGGCCGCGGCCGGCATCGGATTGAGCAGCTCTTCGGCGGCGATCGCGCGGCCGAAGACGGGCACCAGCATCGAGCCGAAAGCCAGGCTGCTGATGTTGAGGAAGGTACGGCGTTCCATGACGTCTCCTGAGGTGGACAGTGGCCCGGCGGGCGGACCGCTCTGGTTTTTATTGCGCTTGTCTTCTTCTCTAGCTGCTGAACCATATCAGCAAGCAAAGTTTTTGAATAGGCAATCTTTATGCCATGCGCCTGAGTGTCCGCTGCCGGAATGAGGCTGCCCGGGAGTGTCCGGCTGGCGCGTGTCCGCCCGTGTCCGGGCAGTGTCCGCCGGACGCGTTTGATACGTATGCAATCTTTACTTGACGACAACTATCGACTGGCCGATGATCGTCGCGCGGCACCGGCATGGCGTCGGCGCCACCGATCCTGGAGAAGAACATGAAACGATTCATCCTGGCCGTCCTGCTGGGCGCTGGCCTGGCCGGCACGGCACTGGCCGACAAGGCGGACGACAGCCAGCTGCGCGCCGCCATCGCGGGCAGCCAACGGAGCAGCGCCAACGTGGCGCGCGATAGCTGGCGCCATCCCTACGAAACGCTCACTTTCTTCGGCATCAAGCCGACCATGACGGTGGTCGAATTGCTGCCGGAAGGCGGCTGGTACACCGAGATCCTGGCGCCCTACCTGCGCCAGGACGGCAAGCTGATCGGCGCCGGCGCCATCTCCAGGACCTTGCTGGAGTCCAACCCGGCGGTCTATGACAAGGTCGTGCGGGCCCCCTTCAGTCCGCCAAAGGGCGTCTACGACTTCGCCCCGCCGAACAGCGTCGACATGGTGCTCACCTTCCGCAACGTGCACAACTTTGTCGACCTGGGCGACGACAAGGTCAAGGACATGTTCAAGGCGCTGTACACCAGCCTCAAGCCGGGCGGCGTGCTGGGCGTGACCGACCACCGCCTGCCGGAATCCATGCCGCAGGATGCCAAGGCCACGAGCGGCTACGTCCACGAGTCGTATGTGATCAAGATGGCCGAGAGCGCCGGCTTCAGGCTGGCCGGCAAGTCCGAGATCAACGCCAATCCGAAGGACAAGGCCGACCACAAGGGCGGCGTGTGGGCGCTGCCGCCGACCCTGACCAACCGCGACGAAGACCGCGCCAAGTACCAGGCCATCGGCGAGAGCGACCGCATGACGCTCAAGTTCGTGAAGCCGTGATTGTCACGCGGCGGTGAGTATTTGTGAACTTTTACGCAGCTTCACGGTGTATAGTCGATCCGCAATCTTTTACATTTAAGAAACGCATGACATTTTCCCGTATCGCTGCAGCAGTCCTGCTCGCCGCCGCCAGCCTCGCCGCCCAGGCGCAGGACAGCAAGGCCAAGGCCGCGCCGACCGCGCCCGCCATCGCTTCCCACGTCGAGAATTCGGTCGTCAAGATCTTCTCGACCCTGCGCCGGCCCGACCCCTACAAACCGTGGACCAAGGCCACGCCGCAGGACGTCACCGGTTCGGGCGTGATCATCGAGGGCAGGCGCATCCTCACGAATGCCCACGTGGTCGGCTATGCCAGCCAGGTGCAGGTCCAGGCCAGCGAGGACGGCGACAAGGTCGGCGCCACGGTGGTGGCGGTGGCGCGCGGCATGGACCTCGCCCTGCTCAAGCTCGACGACGAATCCTTCTTCGACAAGCATGCGGCGCTGCCGCGCGCGAGCGTGCTGCCGGATGTGCGCGAGCAGGTGTTCGCCTACGGCTACCCGGTCGGCGGCAGCTCGCTGTCGATCACCAAGGGCATCGTCTCGCGGGTCGAATTCGTCCCCTACGGCTACGGCAACGCCGGCCTGCGGGTGCAGATCGACGCCCCGATCAACCCCGGCAACAGCGGCGGCCCGGTGATTGCCGGCGACCGCATGATCGGCCTGGCCTTCTCCGGCATCGCCGGCGCCAACAACATCGGCTACGTGATCCCGAACGAGGAGATCGAGCTGTTCCTGAGCGACGTCGCGGACGGCCGCTACGACGGCAAGCCGCTCCTGCTCGACTCGATCCAGACCCTGGAAAACCCGGTGCTGCGCCAGTACCTGAAGCTCGACAAGTCGGTCGAGGGCGCGATCGTGCACCGCCCGCACCGCAGCGACGCCGCCTATCCGCTGAAGGAATGGGACGTCATCACCCGCATCGGCGACTACCCCGTGGATAACCAGGCCATGGTCAAGCTGGGCCCGAACCTGCGGGTGCGCTTCCAGTACCGCGTGCAGCAGGTCGCAAAGGACGGCAAGGTGCCGCTGACCGTGATCCGCGATGGCAAGACCCTGCAGCTGCAGGTGCCGGTGAGCGGCCCGCGCCAGCTCCTGATCCCCGACCTGCACGGCGGCTACCCGTCCTACTTCGTGTATGGCCCGATCGTGTTCTCGCGCGCTACCGCCGAATACCTGTCCTTCATGAACACGAATGCGTCGGCGCTGAACGCCTTCGCGTTCAACGCCAGCCCGCTGGTGACGCGCCGCGGCGAAGCCCCCGATGCGCAGCACGAGGAACTGGTGGTGATCAGCTCGCCCTTCTTCCCGCACAAGCTGGTGGCCGGTTACAGCAACCGCATGGGCTCCGTGGTCGAGTCGGTCAACGGCGTGCCGGTGCGCAGCCTGCGCCACCTGGTGGCCCTGCTGCGCGACCTGAAGGACGATATGCTGGTGATCCGCTTCGACCAGCGCGAGGGCGAGACCATGGTCCTGCCGCGCAAGGAGATGCTGGGCGCCACCGAGAACATCCTGTCCGACAACGGGATCCGCTCCCAGGGCTCGCCGGACATGATGGAAGTCTGGAACGGCAAGAAGATCTGAGCATGGCAAAACTGCAGCAGCGGACCGTCCGCTTGTGCGCCGTCCTCGCGGCGGCATCGGTGCTGGGGGCCGGCGCCGCCAACGCGCCCGGCGCGGCGTCCGCGCCGCTGGCGCCGGACCACCTGATGGCCCTGGCCTTCCCCGGCTGGACGGACCATCCTTCGGCGCACGTGCAGACCGTGTCCCTGCCCGGCCCGGCGCCGGGTGCGGGCCGGGACGGCTGGAGCGCCGGACAGGTACGGGTGATTGCCGAACCAAAGCTGGTGCTGCGGCTCGACAACGGCCGCCTCATGTTGATTGCCGGCCTGGCGCCGGCCGGCGAGGACGGCAAGCCGGCGGCTTCCCAGCTGACCCCGATGGCCCTGGCTTCCTACCAGTTCGAGCAGCGTGGCGGCGCCTGGACGCTGATCGGACGCCAGGGCGTGTTCGCCTGGCGCGGCTTCAATGGCACGGCGAATGTGCAGGCGGTCGCGCTGTCGGCGCAGCGCCAGGGCATCGGCATCGAATACGGCAGCTGCTGGGATGGTTATTGCGGCACCTGGATGGCGCTGTACGAAGTGGACAAGGGCGCGGTGCGGCGCGAGCCGGCGGTCGAGCTGGCGCTGTCCGGCAGCAATGCCGACAGCACAGCCGACTGCGCGCGCCGCCTGCAGCCGCTGGTGAAACCTGGTACGCCGGCGCTGGCGTCGGCGCCGGTTTCCGCGCCCGCCGGCGGCCGGCCGGACAGCCATGACTGCTACGCCATCGAAAGCAGCTGGACCGTCGACGCCTCGCACGAGCAGCCGGGCGACCTGGTGGTCCGCTACCAGGGCGCGATGAGCCGCGCCGAAGCCTACCTGGCGCCCCCGGCGCCGGTCGACCAGCGCCAGGTGCTGCGTTACGGGAGCGGGAAGTACCGGGCGGTGTCGGGCTTTAACCCGGTGCCGCCGATCTGAGCCCGCCCCCGCGCAGGCTTACTTCTTCACCGGCGTGAAGTTCAGGTCCTGGAAGTCGTAGCTGAAGTCGGTCTCGGTGGAGATCGGCTGCATCTTCATGCGCTCGATGCTGCCGTCCGGGTTCAGGGCGAAGGTCACGTAGGCGTCGGCGTTGAAGTTGCGCTCCTTCCAGTGCACGATGAAGGTATCGTGCTGGAAGTGCTCCAGCTCCCCGGTCAGGTCGGGCGTGCGCGACAGCGACAGCACCTGCTTGCCCCCCACGTGCTTGATGGAGGCGATGCCATACCACGGATCCTGGTAGTCGCCGTCGTAGGCAGTGCGCGGCAGCGAGGGCTGGGACTTGGCGGCGCGCGCGGCGCCGGTCTTGGCCAGGCGCGCCTGTTCCTTGGCGTGCATCTCTTCCTCGACCGCGGCGACGGCGCCGATCCAGTCGGTCCTGTCGTCGTGGTCCACCAGGCGCCCCAGCAGCTGCCACTGCAGCGCGTTCAGCGAACCGCCGCTCTCGGCATTGGTCAGGATCGCGATGCCCAGCTTCTCTTCCGGCACCATCACCACTTTTGAATAGAAGCCCTGCAGCGCGCCGCTGTGCAGGGCCAGCAGGCGGCCGTGGTAGTCGCGCAGCTGGAAGCCCAGGCCGTAGGCGGCGAAGTTGGCCTTGGTCGCGGCCAGCCTGGCGTTCGGTTCGCCGGTGCGCATCGGCGTCTGTGCAGTCCACAGCTCGCGCGCCTGCTTGGCGCTGAACAGGCGCGCTTCCTTGCCGTCGGCGCCCGCCTTGGCGCCTGCGGGCAGCTTGCCGCCGGCCAGCAGCACGTTCATCCAGCGCGCGATGTCCTCGGCGTTGGTGTTGATGCCGACCGCGCCGACCGCATTCGGCACCGGCATCGCCTTCACGGCGGCGATCCTGTCGTTGATCTTGCTGTGGGCGTTGGCGACGTTCGGGTTACCCGCGTTTTCCGCCAGGCTGGTGGTGGTGCTGGCCATGCCGACCGGCGCCAGGATGCGCTCGTGGATGGTCTCGCCCCAGGTCTTGCCGGACTTCGCGGCGATGATCTTGCCGGCCACGATGTACAGCAGGTTGTCGTAGGCGTAGCTGCTGCGGAAGCTGGTGCTCGGTGCGATATAGCGCAGCTTGTGGATGATCTCGTCGGTCGAGAAACTGGTGGTCGGCCACCACAGCAGGTCGCCGGCGCCCAGGCCCAGGCCGCTGCGGTGGGTCAGCAGGTCGCGCACCGTCATCTCGTGGGTCACGTAGGCGTCGTACATCTGGAAGTCCGGCAGGTGCTTGGTGACCGGATCGTCCCAGGCCAGCTTGCCCTCGTCGACCAGCATCGCCAGCGCCGCGGCGGTGAAGGCCTTCGAGTTCGACGCGACCTCGAACAGGGTCTTGCCATCGACCTTCTCGGGCGCACCCAGCTTGCGCACGCCGAAGCCGCGCGCGGTCAGCACCTGGCCGTCCTTGACGATGGCGATGGCGATGCCCGGCACGTCGAACAGCTTCATGACGCGTTCGACGTCGGCGTCGAGACTGGCGAGCTGGATCGTCGCCGGGCTGGCCACGGCGGCCGATGCCGGGACGGCGGTTGGAGCAGAGGCGGGAGCCTGCGCCAGGGCGGCGCCGGAGAATGCGATCAGGAGGGCTGCTGCGATGCGGTTCATGGAGAGCACGGGTAGATCCTTGACTGGAAGCTGGGCTGAATAAACGGAGCGCGAGCAGGATAGCACTTCGGTCCTTGTCCCGATAGCTTTCAAGGCTGCTCCTCCGGTAACTGGTTGACCCACACCGGCGCCGACCACGATACCCTGCCGTCGTCCTGGGTCAGCTTCGCGTAATAGAAATGTCGGCCGGGCGAGGGCGTGACCGTCACCGAGGCCTCGCCGGCCAGCTGGGTCACCGCGCCGTTCCGGCCCGGCACACCCTCCATGATCGCCACCGATGCCGCGCGCCGGCCGGCGCCGTTCGCGAACTGCACACTGAATCGAAGCGGCCCGAGGTTGTCGAAACGCTCACCCATCAGGTGGCCGTTGGCACTGAAGACCAGCTGCGATTCCTTGTCCATGGTCGCGAACACGCGCCGCGCGCGGACCGCGGCGACAAAGCTGTCGCGGGTCAGCGCCTCGCCGTTCGGGACCAGCACCGCGGTGCGGTTGGTATAGGCGGCGCCCCAGTTGGCGCAGTGATTGTCCTGGTTGCTGCTGAAGGCCAGGTGATAACCCGCTTCCAGCAGCTTGTTGCAGGCCGCCTCGAAGCTGCTGCGCCGGGTTTCCGCTTCCTTGTCGTTGGTCGAGAAGGCCGAGGTGTTCATGACTTCGCACAGCGCCATCGCTTCGTCGCCATCCTCGGTGTAGGCCAGCGGCACGCCGTTCACCTTGAACTGGTCCTTCAGCGAAGGATGGTTGAACTGGCCGATCAAGCCCCGCCTGCGCATCAGCGTGTACAGCGCGCCATAGTCGCTGCGCGGGGTAGCGGCGTCGGCCAGCAGCTCGCCCCTGGCGTTCTTTTCCCAGCCCAGCAGCTCGTCGCTGTTGAAGATGTTCAGGTGGCCGCCATTGCTGATCACGCCCCACTCCATGCCGTACAGGGCCAGGAAGTCGCGGTGCCCTTGGTTGAAGTCGCGCGCGGCCTGCAAGCCGGCCTGGTACAGCGCCTTCGCTGCCGCAGGATCGGCGCCGCCATTGGTGCCGTCCGAGCCGTCGAACATGTGGTTGTGCTCGGAGACCATCAGCATGTCCAGGCCATGCTCGCGGGCGTAAGGAAAGGCCGCGTCCGGCCCGAAAGGCGCGGTCTGCGGGTCCTGCGCGCCGCGGCAAGCGTCGAGGGCGGCGCCGCCGTCGCTGTCGCGGGTCTGGCTGTGCAGGTTGCCGTAATAGACGGTGTAGGGCAGCGCGTCCGGCGCCGGCGCGGCCTGCAGGACCGCGCCCCGGCTGCGCAAGGGAACGAAACCCGGCAGCGCGGGCGCGGGCGGGCTGCCGACGACGATGTCCCAGGACTGCTCGACTTCCTCGCTCCCGGCCGCGGCGTGCAGGCGCACCCGGTACACGCCGGGCGCCAGCGAGCGCCTGGCCGGCGCGTTTCCCTGCAAGCCTGGCCAGCGCACCGGCACGTCGACCGGACGGCCGGACAGGGTCGCCTGCCCCTGCCAGCGCCGCACCGGCCGGCCCGAAGGCGCCACCAGCTCGAGGCGCCAGTGCACATCGCGGCGCCCCAGCAGGCCCGGGTAGTCGAAAGACAGGGTGAAGGTGCGCGCGTCGAGACCGCGGCGCTCGCCGTGGTAGGGCGCAGCGAGCGTCGCCTCGAACTCCTGGTGCTCATGCCGAGCTGGAGCTGAAGGTGGAGCAGCGGCGGCGGCGGTGAAGTGGGAGAAGCTGGCCGCTGCCAGTACGAGGCAGCGGGTCCAGGCCAGGAAGGGGGATGGGGATGAGGTTTTCATGATGCAATTTTTGCAATTGCATCAAGCCCCCATCTTGATCATCGGATCATGCCGATGTCAAATTGTTATTAGTTAATTGACAAAAGTACAGCCAGCTCAGAAATGGTACTCGGCGCGCACCATCGGCGTGCTGGCGCGCTGGCCGCGGTTGCCGGTGGTGGCCGCGGTGTTGCCGAACTTGTTGTTCCAGAACTGGTATTCGAGGCCGACGCGGAAGCGGTTTTTCGGCTGGCCGAAGCGGCTGCCGATGTCATACATCAGCTGCATGTCGAGGTTGGTCTCGGCGCCGGTGCCGTTGCCGACTTCATCCCTGCCCTTGGCGGCGATGTAGTTCAGGTAGCCCTCGAAGGACAGGCCGCTGGCCCAGCTGTCCGGGATCGGGATGCCCCAGCTGGCCGAGAACATCGGGTGGTAGTCGTAGGTATAGCGGCTGCGCACTTCCGAGATCGGCGGGAAGGCGCCGCTCGGCGCATTGCTCTCGCGGAGCAGCAGGATGCCGGTGTTGAGGAAGCCCGGGACGTCCCACATCAGGGTCGGACCGGCGACCAGCATGCGCTTGCGCGAGTTGTAGCCGACGTCGTTCTTGGTGTTCCAGTCGAAGCCCAGCACCAGGCCCAGGCCCTTCACCGGACCGTAGCTGATCGGGGCGCCGCGCAGTGCGCCGATGTCGAGCGTGTGGCGGTAGACGATATAGGCTTCCTGCGCGCCTTCGGTCTGGTTCAGCGAGCCCGGGTCGTTGCTGTCGGACTGCAGCAGGTCGATGTTGAAGTAGTTCGAGCCGTACTTGTAGCCGCTGGCGTGGGTCAGCGCGAAGATGTTCTTCTTGATGTCGGACGGGTTGAAGGGCTCGCGGAAGCGTTGTCCGTAGCGCCAGCTGATCGCCGTATCGCTCCAGTCGGCGGCCGTTGCCGGCAGTGCGGTGCTTGCGGCAATGGCCAGGAATCCGAACGCGGCCAGGGCCGCGACGCTCGTACGTTCGCTCATCTTGTTCTCTGTTTTCGTGAAGTGGGGGTTATCGGCATGCCGAGATAACGCTAGTGTAGCTGGAAGCCCCCCCGCCGTTAAGGGCTTGTGGCGTGAATGCCAAAGCCCTGCCGGTGCGTGATGCGTTGTACGACGAGACGACGCAACGCCGCCATGAGGGTTTTTTAGACGCTCAAGGCCAGGCCGCCGGCCAGGCTCCAGGCCTGCGCATGTCCCAGGCGCTGCAGGCACAGCGCCGCCCGCGCGCTGCGGTTGCCGCTGCGGCAGACGAATACCAGCGGACGCCGCGGTGCGGCCAGCAAGCCGCCCAGATGCTCGGCCAGGCGCGACAGCGGCACCGCCTGCGCCTCGATGCCGTGCAGGCGCATGCCGCCCGCTTCGCGCTCGCAGGCTTCGCGCACGTCGACCAGCAACGCATCCTCGTGCGCGCGCAGGAAGGCGTGCAGGCGCTCCGGCTGCAGCTGCTGCACCGCTTCCGATTCCGCCTGCGCCGACGCTGCCGCGCGCTGCCGCGCCGCCGTGCCGCAGGAGACGCCGCCGATGTCGGCGCCATGGCACAGCACCGTCGCGCCATCGATCAGCCGCGCCAGGTCCTGCAGGTCCGCTTCGCGCAGCGCGATCCCGCCGGTGAAGGCCAGGCGCACCGCCGCGGCGTCCAGCCGGCCGCCGCGCGCGGGGCCCAGCAGGTAGGCGGCGCCGCCATCCGCCATCGCCAGCCGCACCAGCACCTCGTCGCCGATCGCGATCGCCGGCGCGGCGCGGCCGTCGGCCAGCGCCACCGTCTCGCCGGCGCCGTCGCGTGGCCAGCCGAGCGCGCCCGTTTCATGACTGTCCAGGCCGAGGGCCGTGCGCAGGGCCGCGCGCGCATCCGCGCCGCTCGGGTCGGCGCCGGTGCCCAGCACGGCCAGTACGCGCAGGCCGCTGCCCCGGACCTGGGCCGCGATCCGCGCCGCCATCCCGGCCGGCGGATCGATCAGCACGCAGGCGCCGGCAACGGCGTCGAACGGGATCCAGCCGTGCTGTCCACCGGCGCCGAGCTGCAGCAGGCCGCGGCTGTCGCCGCTGAAGCGCGACGGCGCCAGCGCCGGAAGGCGCGCCGCCTGGCCGCAGCGGCGGATCCGCGCGCAGGCTTCATCGATGAATTCCTCGGTCGCCAGCGGCCCGAAGGACAGGCGCACGGCGCCGCTGGCGCGCCAGGACGGCAGGCCCATCGCCTCCAGCACGTAGCTGGGCGCGGCCTTCGCCGCCGAGCAGGCCGAACCCGCGCTGACGCGCACGCCGGCGGCGTCGAACAGGTCGAGCAGGTCCTTGCTGGCCATGTCCGGCACCGCGAAGTTCAGGGTGGTCGGCAGCGTCAGGTCGAAGGGCGCGTTGAACACGATGCCGGGAAACGCGTCGGCCAGGCTGGCCGCCACGCGCTCGCGCATTGCCGCCAGTTCGGCGTGACTGCGGAAGGTCGTCCCCTCTTCCAGCGCGGCCAGCACGGCGCCCAGCGCGGCGATGCCGGCCATGTTCTCGGTGCCGGAGCGCTGGCCCGCTTCCTGGCCGCCGCCGATCATCAGGGGCGTGTAGGGCGCGCCCTCGCGCACGTAGAGCATGCCGATGCCCTTCGGCGCATACAGCTTGTGGCCGGAGAACGGCGCGTAGTCGATGCGGGTGTTCGCCAGCGTCAGCGGCAGCTTGCCGAGGGCCTGCACGCAATCGACCATCCAATAGGCGCGCGGCGCATGCTCGCGCAGCACGGCGGCGATGCCGTCCAGGTCGGAGACGGCGCCGGTCTCGTTGTTGGCGGCCATGGTGCAGACCATCGCCGCGCGCGGCGCCAGTTCGCGCAGCAAATCGAGGCGGTGGCGGCCGGCGCCGTCGACCGGCAGCGCGCACAGGGTCAAGCCGGTAGCGAGCAGGCGGTTCCAGTGCGCCAGGCTTTCCGACACCGCCTTGTGCTCGGTGGCGCCGTAGAGCAGCAGGTCGCCGCAGGCCTCTCCCGCGGCCTGCCGCTCGCGCACCGCGCACAGCGCCGACAGCACCGCGGTCTGGATCCCCTCGGTGGCGCCGCTGGTGAACAGCACCCTGCCCGTTTCCGCGCCCAGCACGCGCCGCGCCCGCGCCCGCACTGCGTCGAGCAGGGCCCGGGCGCGCAGGCCGGTCGCATGGCTGCTGCTCGGATTGCCGAAACAGGCTTCCATCGCGTCGAGGGCGGCGCGGGCGGCGGCAGGCAGCACCGGCGAGGTGGCGTTGGCGTCGAGGTAGAGGTCGTGACTCATGAATTAAATCTCGGAAAGATTGCTAAAAACAAAAAATAATTTGCGCACAAGGGGCTATAGTTGAGTAATATGTTAGGGGCTGACGCAGAATAAGATGTACTAAAATTCCTTAGTTTTCGCTTCAAAGAAGAACTGACATTCTCATTCTTACTGCATAAACCAAATGAATTCACTCGACAAATACGATTGCGCGATTCTTGCCGCCCTGCAAGCGGACGCTACCCTGTCGATTTCCGGTCTGAGCGAGAAAGTCGGGCTGTCCAGCACTCCCTGCTGGAAGCGCGTCAAGCGTCTGGAGGAAGAGGGTTATATCGAGAGTCGCGTCAGCATCGTCAACCGCAACAAGGTCGGCCTGCCGGTCACGGTCTTCGTCAGCGTGCGCGCCAAGGAACACGACGAAAAATGGCTGGAGCGCTTCGCCGCGGCCGTCGTGTCCCTGCCCGAGGTGCTCGAATTCCACCGCATGAGCGGCGACATCGACTACCTGCTGAAGGTGGTCACCACCGACATCGAAGGCTACGACCGCTTCTACAAGAAGCTGATCAAGACGGCCCAGCTGGCCGGCGTCTCCTCGGCCTTCTCGATGGAACAGATCAAGTGCACCACGGCGCTGCCGCTGGAGCTGATTTCGCACGGGCTCGCCGCCTGACGCTGTTCCAGGCCTACCGAATCATGCGATGATGGCGCCCGTTGGAACATAACGGAGACTGGTAATGCCATCGAAATTCAAGATTGCGCCGCTGGCGCTGGCCGCGGCCCTGACGGCGTTCGGCGCTTCCGCGCAGGCGCAGGACCAGCTGGTGCGCATCGGCGTGAGCGGCCCCCTCTCGGGCGCGAACGCCTTCGCCGGCAAGGACAATGAAAACGGCGTGCGCCTGGCGGTCGAAGAACTCAACGCGCAGAAGCTGAAAGTGGGCGGCAAGCTGCTCCGCTTCGAACTGATGTCCGAAGACGACCAGGGCGACCCCAAGGCCGGCGTGAACGTGGCGCAGAAATTCGCCGACGCCGGCGTGAAGTTCGTGCTCGGCCCGTATAACTCGGGCGTCGCGATTCCCGCGTCGCGCGTCTACAACGATGCCGGCATGCTGATGTCGACGGTCGGCACCAATCCGAAGATCACCCAGTCGCGCTATCCGAACGTGTTCCGCATCGTCGCCAGCGACAACCAGGTCGGCGGCTCGATGGCGTCCTACGCGGCCAAGGAACTGAAGATCAAGACCGTCGGCGTGATCGACGACCGCACCGCATTCGGCCAGGGCATCGCCGACGAATTCGCCAAGCAGGCGCGCGCCTCCGGCCTGAGCGTGGCCGGCCGCGAGTTCACCACCGACAAGGCCAGCGACTTCGCCTCGATCCTGACCGCCTTCCGCGCGAAGAAGGTCGACGCGATCTTCTTTGGCGGCTATGCGCCGCAGGCGGCGCCGATGGCGCGCCAGATGAAGCAGCTCGGCCTGGCGAACGTCCGCCTGCTCGGCGGCGACACCCTGTGCAGCCCGGAGATGGCCAAGCTGGGCGGCGACGCCGTCGGCGGCAACGTGCTGTGCGCCCAGGCCGGCGCCATGCTCGACAAACAGCCCGGCGGCCCGGCGTTCAAAACCCGCTACAAGCAGCGCTTCCAGCGCGATCCGGACGTCTACGCACCGGCCTTCTACGACCAGACGATGTTCATCGCCCAGGCCATCAGGAATGCGAACACGGTCGACGCGGCCGCGGTAAGCAAAGCCTTGCACACCATGAGCTACCAGGGCGTGGCCGGCACCTATGGCTACGACCCGAATGGCAACCTGAAGAAGACTGCGGTGACGGTGTACACCTTCAAGGACGGCGCATTGGCGCCGCTGGCGAGCTATTGATCAACAAGCACCCGTAAAGACTGGGCCGCAGGCGGCGCAAGGGTTATCCTTGTCGCCGCCTTATTCATTTCAAAGCACGGAACACACATGAATCACATCCTGAAGCTGGGCGCGATCGCCTGCGCCGCCGCACTGGCCTGCGCGCCCGCCGGCGCCGTCTCCACCGCTGCACCGGCCGCCGCCAAGACCACCGCCGCGAGCACCAACGCCGAATCGCAGCGCCTGAACAAGCTGGGCGACGAGTACTACGATGCGCTGGCGCGCTTCGACCCGGTCTCGGCCGGCGAGAGCGGCGACAACCGCTTTGCCGACCAGATCGGCATGTCGATCTCGGCCAAGAACCGGGCCGCCCAGTTCGCGCGCTACAAGGGCTACCTGAAACGCCTGCACACGATCCATCGCGAGGCCCTGTCGCAGCGCGACCAGACCAGCTACGACATCCTTGACTACGAGCTGGCGACGGCGCTGCGCTTCGAGCCCTTCCCCGAGCACCTGCTGCCGCTCAACCAGATGGACAGCCTGCCGGTGACGCTGGCGAATTACTCGAGCGGCGAAGGCGCCCAGCCGCTGTCGAGCGTGAAGGACTACCAGGCCTACCTGAGCCGCCTGAACCAGCTCGGCCCGTGGATCGACCAGGCGATCGCGAACATGCGCGAAGGGATGAAGCGCGGCGTGGTGCAGCCGAAGGCCGTCATGCTGTCCGCCCTGCCCCAGTTCAAGAAGCTGGTGGCGGACAAGCCGGAAGACAGCATCTACTACACCCCGATCAAGCAACTGCCGGCTTCCTTCCCGGAGGCCGACAGGAAGAAGCTGACGGCCGGCTACCGCGCCGCCATCGCCGGCAAGCTGAACCCCGCGCTGGCCCGCCTGGCCGCCTTCCTCGAAAAGGACTACATCCCGGCCTGCCGCACCAGCACCGGCTGGAGCGCCCTGCCGAACGGCAAGGACTGGTACCTGGTGCGCGTGGCGAGCCAGACCACCACCGACCTGCAGCCGGAGCAGATCCACCAGATCGGCCTGAAGGAAGTGGCGCGCATCCAGGGCGAATACGCGCGCATCGGCCCGCAGATGGGTTACGACGGCCCGGCCGCCGGCCTGCCGACCTGGGTGCTGTCGCAGCCGAAGTACAAGCCGTTCAAGACCGAAGGCGAGATCATCGACGTCTACCGCAAGCTGAACGCCCAGCTGAACACCAAGCTGCCGGCGCTGTTCACGCTGCGTCCGAAGACCCCGCTCGACCTGCGCCTGGAGCCGGAACTGTCGCGCGCCACGGCTTCCGACCACTACACGCCGCCGGCGGTGGACGGTTCGCGTCCGGGCGTGTTCTGGTCGGTCGTGAACGACCCGACCCAGTACGGCAGCACCGGCATGGTGACGCTGTTCCTGCACGAGGGCCAGCCGGGCCACCACTTCCACATCGCCCTGATGCAGGAGCTGGAGCTGCCGAACTTCCGCAAGTTCGGCGGCAACAACGCCTTCACCGAAGGCTGGGCGCTGTACGCCGAAACCCTCGGCAAGGAGATGGGCCTGTTCGACAAGCCGGAAGATTATTTCGGCCACCTGAACGACGAGATGCTGCGCGCCGTGCGCCTGGTGGTCGACACCGGCATGCACGCGAAAGGCTGGACCCGCGAGCAGTCGATCCAGTACATGCGCGAGACCCTCGGCTATCCGGAATCGATCGCACGCAGCGAGACCGAACGCTACATGGCCTGGCCGGGCCAGGCGCTGGGCTACAAGATCGGCTCCCTGAAGATCCAGGAACTGCGCCGCCGCGCCGAATCGGCCCTGGGGCCGAAGTTCAGCCTGCCGAAATTCCACGAGATCGTGCTGGGCGAAGGTACGCTGCCGCTGGCGCTGCTGGAGAAGAAGGTGGATCGGTGGATTGCCGAGTCCAAATGACGTAGCAAGACCGGGGTATGTCCGCATGCCGCTCAGCCTCGGCTGAACGGCACTCTTGTTTCATGCTGCGAACGGCTCCCGAGTGGCCGGATCAGGCGGCCTTGCGGCGGCGCGCCAGCAGCAGGCCGGCCACGCCCATGCCCAGCAGCGACAGCGAAGCCGGCTCCGGCACGTCGGCCGCCTCAGCGGTGTAGGTCAGGCTCCTGACGCCGAAGTACCAGTTATTTCCGCCGTTGTTATATTCGATGCTGCGGACATTGCCGAACTGTGACAAGTCATAGGACACATCGTTTTCCCATGACAGATGGCCTGTGCTGATCAGCGTATGGGTCGCATCGAACAGCGACCAGGCCGTGGTTGGCTTGTCGCCAAAGGTGTTGAACACGAAATTGACACCAGTGACGTCTTGATCGAACTGGATTTTCAGGATCGAGTTGGTCGGGTAGACAGGGCCATCGACGGAATTGAACAAGTAACCATAGTACGCCGACGGGGTGCCCTGCTCACCGTCACCTGCCAGTGAAAAGTGTGCATCGTTCACCGACGCCAGAGCGCCATCGTAAGTTGCAAAATCGATCGTGGTAGCTTGTGCACCGAACGACGCCGCAGCGCATGCTGCCAGGAGAAGGGATTTCAGGACTTTCATGGGTTTCCTAGTTATGGTTTGAGTGCCGGAATGCCAAGCAAGTCCTATGCCAAAGGGCAATTTTTCAATAATTTCAATTACTTAAAGAAATTAAAGTTTCTCCTCCCTAAAATATTGTAAATATTCTCGACAAGGTAGTCGCTGTGACGCGGGCGGACAGGCGACCTGCCGCCCACCGCTTACCTCATCGTTCCGGCGCCACGCGCCACACCACCCCGCCCGCGTCGTCGACCACCAGCAGCGCCCCGTCCTGCGCCACCGTCACCGCGGCCGGACGACCCCAGACGTCGCGGTCGCTCAGCACCATGCCGGTCATGAAGTCCTGGTACTGGCCGGTCGGCGCGCCGTTCTTCATCATCACGCGGACCACCTTGTAGCCGGTGCGGGTCGCGCGGTTCCAGGAGCCGTGCAGGGCCAGGAAGATGTCGCCCTCGTACTCTTTCGGGAAGGCGTGCCGGGCGCCCGCCGGAGCCTGGTAGACCACCATGCCCAGCGGCGCCGAGTGCGCCTGGATCAGGGTGTCGGGGATCGTCACCTTGTCCTTCAGGTCGGGGCGGATGCCCTTCAGGCGCGGGTCTTCGTGCGCGCCCAGGTAGTACCACGGCCAGCCGTAGAAGCCGCCCTGCTTCACGCGCGTGACGTAGTCCGGCGGCAGGTTGTCGCCCAGCTCGTCGCGTTCGTTCACGCTGCAGAACAGGTCGCCGGTCTGCGGGTGCACCAGCATGCCGACGCAGTTGCGCAGGCCGTTGGCGAAGGGCCGGCGGTTCTTGCCGTCGGCGTCGAAGGCCAGCACCGCGGCGCGGTCGGTCTCTTCGCCCCAGGCGGCGCCCAGGCCATGCTTCGCTTCCCATTGCGCCAGCGCCTCGGGCGGTTTCGGGCCGATGTTCGAGGCGATGTTGGTGGCCGAGCCGACCGACAGCAGCATCGTCTTGTCGTCCTTCGAGAACGCCAGCGTGCGCGTGACGTGGCCGCCGCCGGTGTCGGCGATCTTCTCGACGATGGTCTCCGGCTCGCCCTTCGCCTTCAGGTCGCCGACCGAATACGGGAAGCGCACCACCGAGTTGACGTTGGCGACGTACAGGTATTTCGGATTCGCGCCGGACGGCCACAGGGCCAGGCCGTAGGGGCGCGACAGGCCGCTGGCGAACACGCTGCTGCTGTCCGCCTTGTCGCCGCCCTTGCCCGGGCGGAGGATGCTGACCTGGCCCTTGCTCGCCTCGGAGACGATGATGTCGCCGTTCGGCGCGCGCAAGGCCAGGCGCGCCTTGCCGGTGTCGGCTGCGAACATCGAGACCTTGAAGCCCTTCGGCACGGCCGGCATCGCATTGTCCGGACGCGCGGCGACTTTCGGGCCGTTGCCGGCGCTGTCGCTGGCGAACGGCGCCGCCAGTTTGTCCACGGTGAGATGGTGCAGGTCGCCCGGCTTGTCATCGAGCCAGGCGCCGGCCTTGTCGCCGCCGTTCGCGCCTGTCGGCGCCGCGGCCGCCGTCGGCGCCGCCTTGCCGCTCTGCGACGCCAGGTAGTCGATCACGGCGGCGCGCGCCCTGGCGTCGGCGATCCCGATCGGCATGGCGGTGCCCGGCACGTCCTTGCTCGGATCGCGCAGGAAGACGTCGAGCTCCTCGCGGGTCCAGGTCTTGCCGGCGGCGCCGGCCCTGGTCAGCGCATCGGTGTAGTTGTAGCCGGCCACCGCGGCGGCCTTGCGGCCCACCACGTTGTACAGGCCCGGACCGGCGCGCGAACCCAGTTTGGGATCGACCGTGTGGCAGCTCGCGCAGTTGCGCTCGAAATAGGTCTGGCCGGCCGCCGGCGCGGCCTGCGCGGCCCCTGCCGCCAGCCACGCCAGCGCGGCGATGTTCGCCGCCAAAATGGATCGATGCATATTGTTCTCCTTGTTGAATCCAGCGCTCAGTCGATCATGAAGACCGGATAACGGCGCCACTCCGGCTCGCGGTAGCGCGCGCAGTTGGCGAAGATGAAGTCCAGCACCGCTTCCTGGTTCTCCAGCAGGTGCGGATTGTCCTGTTTCCAGTCCTCGAACCTGGCCGCCAGTTCCGGCTCGTCGCGCAGCAGCTTCTCGGCCTCGTCCTCGAACACGTAATCCGAATACGCTTCCTTTTTTTCCAGCACGCTGTTGAAGAAGCCCCAGCGGAAGAAGCTGTCGTGACCCAGCGGTTCGAGCATCTCGACCGCGTAGCGCGCCTTGTCCTGGTCCAGCGGCACGACGTAGTCGCCGGCGCGCAGGGTCACGGTGGCGCTGCGGCGCTCCAGCTGCACGTCGTCGTGGAACATATGGCCTTCGTAGGCGTGCGGGCGCGACGTCACCGAGCGGACGTGGTAGCAGGCCACGGTCTGCACGCGGTCGGCCTCGACACGCTCCATGCGCACGCCGTTCCACTGCAGGCGCTCGATCGCCTCGCGCCACTGCTGCGGCACCACATAGGCGCGCGGCGCCCACACGACCACGTCGGCCGGGAAGCGGTTGAAATAGGGGATGTCCTTCTCGAACGGGGCACTGCGGTCGTACCACAAGCGCTGGTAGTTACCCAGGTTGCTGGGCTTGTACTTCGCCTCGTAGCCCTTGAAACGGAAAGTCGACGGGTTCGCGTCGTCCATCGACCAGTGGATCGGCCACTCGCGGCGGGTGCGGCCGAGGTCCCTGGCGGCGCGGCGCAGCTGGACGATCTTCTCGCCGTTCGCGACCGTGAAGCCGAGCGCGGTCTCGACCAGCGCGCGCATCGAGTGGTAGCGGTCGGCGAAGGGCTTCAGCATGTGGGTCTCGGGCATGAAGCCGATCGTGTAATGCAGGGCCGCATAGCCGGTCGAGAAGCGCGGCGTCTCCAGGAAGTCGGCGATGCCCTGGTCCGGGCTATCCTTGACCGGGTTCACGTAGGGGCAGGTCGGCCAGCCGCGCGTTTCCATCTCGGCGTACATCGCCGGGACCATGGTGTCGCGCAGGAAGTCGCCCAGTTCGCCGCCCAGCTTGTCGGCCTGGGTCTGGATCAGGGTCATGGTATAGCTGTAGTCGGCGCCGTTCGAGGTGTGGGTGTCGACCATCACATCCGGATCCCAGGCCGTGAAGAACTCGTTGAACACGCGCGCGGTGAAGGTGTCGCACTTGACGAAGTCGCGGTTCAGGTCGAGGTGGCGGCTGTTGCCGCGGAAGCCGAACTGCTCGGGGCCGTCCTGGTTCACGCGCGAGCTGTTGTTGCGGTTGAAGGCGCCGTCGACGTTGTACAGCGGGATGAAGATGAATACGGTGCGTTTCAACCCCGCCAGGCGCTCCGGCTCCTGGCAGAAGTCGCGCACCAGCGCCATGCAGGCGTCCACGCCTTCCGGCTCGCCCGGGTGGATGCCGTTATTGTTGAAGAACACCGGGCGCTTGTCGCGCTTGATCTCGAAGCGGTCGAACACGCCGTCGGCGCTGACCACGCCCGCGTGGATGGGCACGCCAGCATCCGAGGTGCCGATCTGGCTGAAGCGCAGCACGCGCGGATAGCGCTTGGCGAGGTCTTCGTACCAGGCGATGCAGTCGGCCCAGGTGGTGGTCTGGTTCTGGTTGCCCTTCTCGAAAGGGGTCTTCAATTCATTGGACATGATGGCGTCTTGGTTCTTGAATAATGGGTGATGCGAAGCGGGGCGATGCGAAGCCGCTAATGTACCTCAGTTGCGTGCCTCGGATGCGCCGCCCAGCGGCAGCGTGATCGCCACCGTCGTGCCGCGCCCCGGCCGGGAACGCACCTGGATCGTGCCGCCCAGCGCGAACACGCGCTCGCGCATGCCGATGATGCCGATCCCTTCGGACGACACGGCCGGATCGAAGCCTGCGCCGTCGTCGCCGACTTCGATGTGCAGGGCCTGGTCGGTGTCGGCAAGCACCAGGCTGACGTGGGCGGCGGACGCATGCGCGTGCTTCATGATGTTCGACAGCGCTTCCTGCACGATGCGGTAGGCGGAGATCGCCAGCTCATTGTTCAGGCGCGAGAAGTCGCCCTCGGTATGGAATTCGAAATCGATGCCGGAACTGGAGCGGTAGTGGCTGACCATCTCCTCGACCGCGCCGTGCAGGCCCAGCATGTCGAGCACTTCCGGGCGCAGGCGCCGCACCAGGCGCCGGCCGTTGGCGTACAGGTCGAGCGCGAGCTTGGTGATCGCCTGGGCCTTGGCGCCGATCTGCTCGACTTCCGGGCCCGGCGCGGCCTTGCCCGCCAGCTGCTGGATGGTCTGGGATTCCAGGCGCACCGCGATCAGGGAGGCGTTCAGCTCGTCGTGGATCTCGACCGCGATGCTTTTTCTCTCGTCCTCGATGATGTTGTTGACCTTCTGGATCAGCTTGCGCTTGTCGGCGTCGGCGCGCAGCGCCTCGTTGCGCGACGCCAGCAGGTCGCGGGTACGCTCGGCCACCTTGTTCTCGAGGTCCTGCTTGGAGCGGTCGAGCGCCACCGACATCTCGCCGATCGAGGCCTGCAGCTCGCCGATCTCGCCGCCGGTTGTGACCGGCAGCTCGACCCGATAGTGCCCGCCGCGGATCGCGCGCAGCACGGCGATCGCCTCCTGCAGCGGCACCGTCAGGCTGCGCGCCAGGAAGTAGGCCAGCAGGCCGCTGGCGACCAGGGCCAGCGCCGCCATCGCCAGCTCGATGCGAAAGCGCCGCAGCTGCTTGGCCAGCATGCTGGTCGGCGACATCGTCACCCGCACCCGTCCCACCACCTCGGTGGTCAGGGTCGGCGGGCGGGTGTCGCTCGAAGCCGAGACGTGCGGCGTGCCGTTGTCCGAGAACAGGTTGATCCACACCACCTGCTTGCGGATCGGCGCTTCCCAGGAGCGCGCCTCGGCCTGGATCGGGTGCTCGGAAATCGCGCTGACGGCATTCCTGCCGTTGGTGTCGAGCACGTCGATGCGGTACACGCTGCGGTCCGACTGCACCAGCCCGTTGATGGTCAGGCTCAGGTCGGACAGGTTGCCTGAGATGACGTTGTACTCGCTGGTCTCGGCCAGCGCACGCGCCAGGATGCGTCCGCGCTCGGCCAGCTCCTCGTCGACCTGGGCGCGGTGCGAGTACCAGGAATACCAGACGAAGGAAGAGAACAGCAGCGCCACCGGCAGCATGGTAATGAAGGCCATGCGCAGGCCGATGCTCCAGCCGCGCCAGAAGGACAGGTAGCGCATCATGGCCGGCGCGCCGGAGCCGGATCCGCCGCCCGGCGGGAGAAACTGCGCACCTCGTCGCCGACCGTGAGGTCGAGCGAGCGCGCCACGCCTTCGTTGACGATGGTGCGGAAGTAGCGCGGGAACTGCGGCGGCGCCAGCTCGCCGCCGGCCACGTAGGCGCCGGCGATCTCGGCGACCTGGGCGTCGATGTCCTCGATCTCGGAATAGGTGGTGGCCAGCGCGCCGGCCTTCACCATGTCGCCCGAGAAGCCGATCACGCCCTGCTTGTGGCGGTAGGTCGAGAGCAGGATGTTGCGGATGCTCTCGGTGGTGAAGACGGCGCTGTCGGGCAGGGCCAGCAGCACGTCGGTCTGGGCGATCTGGTTCAGCAGGCGGTTGATGTCGTCGCCGGCGGCGGCGTCCAGCACCGCGACCTTGCCTGCTTCCAGCGCCGGCCGCAGGAAGGCGGTATCGGCGCCAAGGATGGCGCTGACGCGCACCGGACGGCGGTACAGCAGCGCGGCCAGGCGCAGCTGGTCGGCCGGCGCCGGCTCGGCGTAGACGGCGGTGCTGGCGACCGGATGCCCGCCGCCGCGCGCGGCCTGGTCCATGATGGACCGGTACACCTGGCTCGACGTGAAGGCCGAGATCACCACGCAATCGCAGCGCTTCGATGCGACCTCGCGCAGGGCAGCCGGACCGATCGCCACGTACAGCATGCGGCGGTGCTGCGCCAGCTCGGTACGAAAGCCGGCGAAGATCGGGACCAGGCGTTTATAGAGATCTTCGGTGATGCGCTGGGTGAGCGCGCTGTCGTCGCCGGTGACGAACTGGAAGCGGAAGCCCTGGCTGGGTTCCTGGACGGGTTTGGCGGCTTGGGCGCCCGAAGCCAGGACCAGGGCCGCCATGGCGCCGCATGCCAGCTTCCTCAGCATGTCGTCAAGGCTCGATCAGACCATGCTTTACCGCCAGCTTGGTGATATACGCCTGCCGATGCACCCCCAGCTTTTCCTTCACCGACTGGCTGATATTGCTGATGGTCTTGGTCGACAAGTTCAGGCGCTCGGCGATCTCGTTGTTGGTCAATCCTTCGGCCATCAGCCTGAAGATCTCCAGGCTGCGCTCGTCGAGCATCGACTGCGGCGAGACGTCGCCGCGCACCGCCAGGCTGGCCAGGCGCTCGGCGATCTGCGGCGGGAAGTACAGCTTGCCGGCGTGCGCCTGGCGTACCGCCTCGGCCAGGTCGGCCGGGTCGCAGTCCTTGGTGACGAAGGCATGCGCGCCGAGGCGGTAGGTTTCCTTGATCAGGCTGTCCTGGTCGAACTGGCTGAGGAAGACGATCTTCGCCTGCGGATCGGCCTTCAGGATGTTCTGGGCGGCGTCCAGGCCGGTCAGTTCGGTGCCGAAGCGGATGTCGAGCACCGCCACGTCGGGCTTGTGTTCGGCGTACATCGCCACCGCCTCGCTCGGCGACTTGGCCTGGCCCACCACTTCCATTCCCTGGGCGCCCAGCGACATGGCGAAACCGGTCATCACGATCGGGTGGTCGTCCGCCAGCATCACGCGGATCGGTGTTTGCTCTTTCTGCATCTCTTGCCATTCCCTGGTATCTGGATAGGGAGATTATTCCATATAAAGAACGCAACTCCAACGAAGACAGGCGCGGTAGCCAATGGAAGCAATTTTACCAATAATTCGCTTTACATATTGCTAGTACATAGCATATATTTATTCCACAGCTTAGCCAATCTGTTTCACTGCCTGACAACAACAAGGAGGAAGGCCATGAACGACAGCGCGCCGGAAGCCGGCTGGACCCAGCTGGCCCATGCCTGGAAACTGGACCAGGGGCGCCCTTGACGAGAACCCTTCTTTGCCCGCCTACCTCCTCGAAGCCTGGCGGGCTTTTTTTTGCCTGGAGACCCGATGTCCCACGATTCCGTCCTGCCCGCCACCAGCGGGCGCCAGGGCTTCGCCGCCGCCTGCCTGCTCGGCGCGCTGCTGGCCTGGCTGGCGCTGGCCCCGCGCCATTTTCCGGCGCCATCCACGCATATCGGGGCGCCCGCCGCGGGCGGATTTTCCGTCGTCCGCGCCCAAGCCCATGTGCGCGCGCTGGCGGCGGCGCCGCGCCCGGTCGGCAGCCGCGCCAACCAGGAAGCACGCGCCTACCTGCTGGCCCAGTTGCGCGCGATCGGCCTGGAGCCGGAGGTGCAGACGGCGATCGCACAGACGGCGTCGTCCGACCTCACCGCCAACGTGCGCGTGACGCTGGCCGAGGTGCACAACGTGGTCGTGAAGAAGCCGGGCATGGTGTCGGGCCATGCCGGCAGGCCGGCGGTGCTGGCGGTCGCCCACTACGATTCCGGCAGCGCCACGCTGGGCGCGGCCGACGGCGCCGCTTCCAGCGCGGCCCTGCTGGAGACCCTGCGCGTGCTGCAGGCCGGCCCGCCGCTCGACAATGACCTGCTGGTCGTGTTCACCGACGGCGACGCCGGCCAGGCGCTGGGCACGCGCGGCTTCGTGCAAGCGCATCCGTGGGCGCGCCGCGCGCGCGTCGCGCTGCGCTTCGACAATCCGGGCAACCGCGGCGCGCTGCAGCTGATCGGCGCCGAGCGCGCGGACGGCTTCGCGGTACAGACCTGGGCCGGGCTGGCGCCCGATCCGCAGGGCTCGTCGCTGATGGGCGAGCTGTACGCCACGCTGCCGCAGCACGAAGCCGCCGCGCTGCTGGGCGGACCGGATGGCGCCGGCGCGCCGGCGCAGGCAGCGGTCCTGCACTTCGCCACCACCGCCGGGCCGCTGGGCGACGGCGCCGGGGATATTCCCGAACGCCTCGACAGCGCTAGCCTGCAGCACGAAGGCGACACCATGCTGACCCTGCTACGCCGCTTCGGCTCGACCCATTTGCCGGAGCCCGGCGTACGCGGCCAGGTCTTCTTCGCCCTGCCGGGCCTGGGCATGCTGCACTATGCGTATCCGCTGGTGTGGCCACTCAGCCTGCTGGTCTGCCTGCTGTGCGCGGCCGCCTGGCGCAACGCGGTCCGGCGCGAAAAAGTCGACAGCATCGACATCGTGCACGGCGCCTTCGGCTTCCTCATGACGGCAATGCTGGCCATCGGCGCCGCCTGGCTGTGCCGCGATGCGCAGCCGGGGCTCGCGCCGCGCTACGACGCCGGCTTGCTGGCCGGGGGCCCGGGCCTGGCCGCCAGCGTGCGCTGGCAACTGCTCGTCTTCACGCTGCTGCCGGTGGCCGTCTTCATCGCCCTGCAGCGCAAACTGCAGGAGCGGCTCGGCGTCACGCCGGTGGCGCTGGGTGCGATGTGCACCCTGAGCCTCGCCCTGCTCGGCGCCAGCTGGTTCGTGCCGGGCGCGAGCTATGTGCTGGCCTGGCCGCTGCTGGCGGCCTTGTCCGCCTTTCTTGTGCTGTCCAGCCGCCGCGCGCGCGCATGGACGCGGGCGCGCAGGCTGGCGGTGCTGCTGGCGGCCGCCGTGCCGGCCGCGTTCCTGATCCTGCCGGCGGCGCGCGACAGCCTGCTGTTCGTCTCGCCCACCTGGCTGGTGCTGCCGGGGGCCCTGGCCTGCTGCCTGCCGGCCCTGTGCGGCCCGCTGCTGGCTGAAGTGGGCGCGCGCCTGGTGGTACGGCCGCTGCTGCTGGGCGTATGCGCCTGCATGGTGCTGGCCCACCGCGGCAGCCCGACGCCGCCCGCACTGCCGCAGCCGAACCAGCTGGTATACTTCAAGGACACCCCGAGCTGGCAGGCTTTCTGGCTGTATCCGCCGGTGCCGCTCGACGCCTGGACGCGCCAGGTCTTCCCCAACACCATGCATCCCTACCAGCTGCCCTACCTGTTCGGCTCCAGCGCCGGCCCGGTGTGGTATGCCGCGGCCAAGCGCGACGACAGCGTCGCCTATCCCTACCTGATCATCGAAAAGGATCAGCGCGGCGGCGACGTGCGCCACGTCGAAGTCCTGATGCGTTCGAAGAACAGCGCACCCGAGATCGTGATCCGCCTGGTCGGCGCCGATACCCTGAAATCCAGCCTGAACGGCCGCGTGCTGACCGCCAGGCGCTACCGGGGCTGGAAGCTCGACCTGCACGGCATGCAGGACCGCGAGCTTCGCTTCGCCTTCGACCTGGTCGGCGACCCGCCTTTCCTGATCTTCATCCAGGAACGGATGCCGGGCCTCCCCGACCGCGACCTGCCGGCGCGCCCGGCCGGGATGCTGCCGCGCCTGTTGCCACAGACCGGCACCACGGTCTCCGCGGACGTGCTTTATTTCCGCTAGTTCCGTAGAATGACGGCATGCACAAGCTCATCCACTCGGCCCTCGCGGCCAGCCTGGCGCTGGCCTTTTCCGCACACGCCGCCAAACCCGCCGCCACCGCCGCCATCGTCCAGGAAGCCCCGCTGCGCGCCCACCTGGCCTTCCTGTCCTCGGACGCCATGGAAGGCCGCGGCACCGGCCAGCGCGGCGGCGAACTGACCGTCACCTACCTGGAAACCCAGGCCATGGCCGCCGGCCTGCTGCCGGCCAGGCACGGCAGCTACCGCCAGAGCGTCCGGATCGCCGGCGTGAAAGCGCAGCCGGAGGAAAGCTCGGTGGCCGTGGTCGCGGGCGGCAAGCCGCTGCCGCTGGCGTTCGCGAAGGACTGGGTGTGGGCGCCTGGCGACGCGAAACCGGTGCACGACATGGACGCCGAACTGGTCTTCGTCGGCTACGGCATCAGCGCGCCGGAAGAAGGCGGCTGGGACGATTACAAGGGCCTGGATGTGAAAGGCAAGGTGCTGGTCATGCTGGTCAACGACCCGGCGCCGACTGACGCGGAACCGAAGCGCTTCAACGGCAAGGGACTGACCTACTACGGCCGCTGGACCTATAAGTTCGAGGAAGCCGCGCGCCGCGGCGCCGCCGGGGTGATCCTCATCCACACCGACGCCTCGGCCTCGTATGGCTGGAGCGTGGTGCAGAACAGCTGGACCGCCGAACGCTTCCAGCTGGCCGACGCCGACCTCGGCACCGGCCTGCAGGGCTGGATCACGGATGCCGGTGCACGCGCCCTGTTTGCCGCCGCCGGCCAGGACCTCGACAAGCTGCGCGCCGGCGCCGAAGAAAAATCCTTCAGGCCGGTCGCGCTGAACGCCCGCGTGCAGGGGCAGACCCGCGCCACGGTGCGCACGCTGGAGCAGTTCAACGTGGCCGGCATCGTGCCGGGCACCGACCCGAAGCTGAAGGACGAAGTGGTGATCTACAGCGCGCACTGGGACCACCTCGGCAAGCAGGGGGACGGCGGCAACGGCGCGGACACCATCTTCAACGGCGCCGTCGACAACGCCTCGGGCAGCGCCGGCCTGCTGGCGATGGCCCAGGAAGCGGTGCGCCATCCGGCCAGGCGCAGCCAGATGTTCCTGTGGGTCGCGGCCGAGGAACAGGGCCTGCTGGGCAGCGCGGCCTATGCCGCCCGTCCGCTGTGGCCCCTGGATAAAACCGCGGCGGCGCTCAACCTGGACAGCCTGAACTTCGTCGGCGCGGTCAGGGACGTCGGCGTGCAGGGCAGCGAACGCAGCACCCTGGGCGCACTGGCGGCGCAGACCGCGAAGGCGATGCACATGACGGTGGCGCCGGCCCATCCGGACCTGGGGGGCGGCTACTTCCGCAGCGACCACTTCAGCTTCGCCAAGGCCGGCGTGCCGGCGTTCTCGATCTCGGGCGGCCACGACTGGGTGAAGGACAAGGAGGCCAGCGAGGCCAAGCGCAAGGCCTACGGCACGCGCTACCACCAGGTCAGCGACGAATACGATCCGAACTGGGACCTGTCCGGCATGGTGCAGCAGGCGCAGTACACGCTGAACCTGGGCCGCATGGTGGCCGATGCGCCGGCCATGCCGACCTGGCAGCCGGGCGATCAGTTCGGCAAGGCGCGTGCGGCGGGCAAGTTGGCGGACAGGTAAGCCAACCCGCGCTATCGCGCCAGCGCGGGGACGGACGCCGCCGGTACGGGGACGGCGGCCGCCGCCAGGATCTGCGCCAGCTTCGCGATATCGACCGGCTTGACCAGGTGGTGGTCGAAGCCGGCCTGGCGCGACAGTTCGCGGTCGCGCTCCTGGCCGTAGCCGGTCAGCGCCACGAACACGGCGCCGGCGTGGCCGGGCTGGCGGCGCAGGCGGCGCGCCAGTTCGTAGCCGGTCATGTCGGGCAGGCCGATGTCGAGGATGAAGACCTCGGTGCCCTCGACCTCGGGCGCGCGCAGCGTGGTCGACGCATCCTCGTAGACCTGCACGCTGTGGCCGTGGGCGCGCAGCAGCACCGCCAGCGACTGGCCCGCGTCGGCATTGTCGTCGACGATGGTGACCAGCAGCGGCCGGGTCTCGCCGGCGCCGGCCGGGCGCGGAGTGGCGCCGACCAGTGCCAGCGCCTGCGCGCGCGGCAGCGCGACCTTCATCGTCGTGCCCTGCTGGGCGCCATCGCTGTACGCCGACACGCTGCCGTTATGCATCCGCACGATGCTCTTCACCAAAGCCAGCCCGATCCCGAGGCCGCCCTGCGAGCGGTCCGGCGCGCGGTCGGCCTGGGTGAACAGGTCGAAGATGTGGGGCAGCAGCTGGGCGTCGATGCCGCTGCCGTTGTCGCGCACGCTCACCTCGGCCGTCCCGCCGGCGCTGGCGACGGCCAGCGTGATCCTGCCGCCGGCCGGCGTGTACTTGGCCGAGTTGTTGAGCAGGTTGACCAGCACCTGGATCAGGCGCGTGCGGTCGCCCTCGACCGGCACCTGGTCGGCAGGCAGGTCGACCACCAGCGTGTGGCGGCGCTCTTCGATGTGCGGGCGGGCCTGCTCGACGGCGGCCATCGCCACCTTGTTCAGGTCGAGCACCTCGTTCTCCAGCTTGACCAGGCCGCGCGTGACGCGCGAGACATCCAGCAGGTCGTCGACCAGCTCCGTCATGTGGCGCACCTGGCGCGAAATGATGTTGCTGGCCTTCAGGCGCAGGCCCTCGTTCACTTCCGGCAGGCGCAGCAGCTGGGCGGCGCTGGTGATCGGCGCCAGCGGATTGCGCAGCTCATGCGCCAGCATTGCCAGGAACTCGTCCTTCATCTTGTTGTGGCGCTCGGCCTCGGCGCGCGCGGCGCGTTCGCTGGCCAGCAGGCTCTCGCGCTCCTGCGCCGCCTTCTGCGCCATGTCGTACAGGCGCGCGTTGTCGATCGCAATTGCGGCTTGGCCGGCAAAGGTGCTGATCAGCTCCTCGGTGCGGGCGTTGAACATGCCAGGCGTCGAATGGCCGAAGAACAGGCCGCCGATCACCTCGCCCGAGCGCGACACCACCGACGCGGCCAGGTAGCTGCGCACCGGCAGGTGCCCCTTCGGCATGCCGTAGTGCGGCGCCATCGAGCCGTAGCGCGGATCCCTGGTGATGTCGTCGCTGCGTACCGGCGCGCCGCCGTAGAAGGTCGGACCGAATACCTTGGTGGCGCGCGGCTGGCCGAGGTGCTGGAACGCTTCGCGCGGCGCCCCGCTCAGGGTGTAGAGCAGGTAGGCGTCGCCGTTGCTGTCCGTGTTGTTATGGAAGAAGGAGCCGAATTCCGCCCCGGTGAGCTGGGTGGCGGCGTCGGTGATCGCCTGCATCAGCGGCTCGAGATCGATGGTCGAGGCCAGCTTCTCGGTGGCGTCCTTCATCAGCTCCAGCAGGCGGGTCTCTTCGCGCAGCGCCTGTTCGGCGCGGATGCGGCGCAGCGCGTCCCAGGTGCGGTGGACCCCGTCTTCCATCAGGCGCATCTCGGCCGGGTCCCAATGCCGCGCAGCCGGGACCTGCAGCGCCATCACCGCCTCGAGCCGGTCGCCATCCATCAGCGGCACGGCGATGCCGGCGCCGATGCCCTGCGACAGCCACGCTTCGAAGCCCGGAATGCCCTCGCCGGCGACGTCCGACACGCACACGGTCTCGCCGCGCAGCAGCGCGGATGCGCGCCCGAAGGCCAGCATCTCGAGCGGCACGGTACGTCCGGCCCCGCCGTCGGGCGCGCCGTCGCGCCACTGTTCGCGGATCAGGGCCGCATGCGATTCGTGATCGACCGTCGCATAGATCGCCGCCACGCCGGCGGCATAGCTGCTCACGTGGCGTCCGCAAGCGCGCAGCAGCGCGTCGGCTTCGGTTTCACGGCGCACGATGTCGGCCAGTTCGAGCTGGAAGGCCTGGCGGCGCTCCGCCATCACGGCTTCGGTGGTCTCGATCAGGGTGACCAGCACGCCCGCGACCCGGCGTGCGTCGTCGTAGACCGGGCTGTACGAATAATTGAACCAGCAGGTTTCGGGGTAGCCGTAGCGATTGATGGTCAGCTCCAGCTTGTCGGCGCCGACCGGTTCGCCGCGTTGGGCGCGATGCCACATCGGGGCCATGAGCGGCCAGATCTCGGCCCAGGTCACGCGCGCATCCTGGCCCAGCGCCGCACCCTGCTTGTTGCCGAGGATGCGCAGGTAGGCGTCGTTGAAGAACTGGAGATTGTCCTCGCCCCAGGCCAGGCACATCGGCATCCGGCAATCGAGCAGCGAACGCACCGTCAGCTTGAGGCTGGACGGCCAGCGATCGACGGGACCGACGGCAGTCGTCTCCCACGGATGGCGCCGCATGCGCATCTCCATCTCGCTGACGTTGGGGAGCGGGACGTCGCCGGACGCGGCAGGATCGAAAGGCCAGGGCATAGTATTCGCAAGCAGGTCAGAGCTGGGCGGTCGGCTCAGCTAACCATCATAGCAGGCATTGTTAAATACATGCATGCATCAGTGAACAATTTGCAACTTTCCCCGGCCGGGTGTGGCGGCCTGCCGACTGCCGTGCTTACTGGATCACGCCGCAGGCGATGCGCGCGCCCCCGCCGCCCAGCGGCGCCGGCTTGTCGGCATAGTTGTCGCCGCCGGCGTGGATCATCAGGGCCTTGCCCTTGACTTCCGCCAGGGTCTTGAGATGCGGCGCCGTCACCGGCACGCTGGCCCGGCCGTCGGCGCCCACCACCAGCGGCGGCAGGTCGCCCAGGTGGCCGTTCCCGGCAGGGCCGAGGTGCTGCTTGGTGCCATGCGGGTCGAAATGCCCGCCGGCAGCCCCGGCCGCGACCTTCTGTCCATCCTTTTCGTTGACGCCGCAGCTGCCGTTCTCGTGCACGTGGTAGCCATGCGGCCCCGCCGGCAGGTCGGTCAGCTTGGGCGTGAACACCAGCCCGTTCGGGGATTCGCTGATGGAGACGACGCCGATCATCTTGCCGGTGCCGCCGGCGCTTACCAGGGTCATCGGGGCTTGCAGCTGGCCGCCGGCGCCCGCCGCGGCCGGCACCGGGGTCTGGGCCGCCTTCGCGGACGGGCCCGTGGGTGTGGTCTGGGCGCTGGCCGTGCCAGCCAGGGCTGCGGCAAGGGTGCAGGCCAGCAGGGCGGTTTTGGTATGTGTGTTCATGACCGTCTCCTTTCAGGTGGGAAGGTGGAGCGGGGATAGTGTATGACAATGCAATGGATGAGGGCGGACGGGAGGAGCTTGAGCCTGCTCACCGCTTGGGGAGGCGTTCTGGCGAAAAATTGTTGGCTGTTATTTCCTTAAAAGGACATCCTATGCCTACTCCACCCGTTCAAGATGCACGAAAGTTTTTCATGCTTCCGCAAGGATACGAAGGCGGCGGTTACTACACCTACGGCACTCCCGATCAGGGACGCAGCCAGTATGCGCATCCACGGCTGATGACGCTGATCGGGTTGGTAGCCGAGGCATGGGCGGCGATCGACGAGCGAAAATTCGGAGTCGGCAATATCAGCCTGGCAGATGGCGTCAAGCATCCCGATCACGCGACCCATCGCAGTGGCCTCGAGGTCGACGTCCGACCTGTGCGCAAGGACGGTCGTCGTCTACCCTGTTCCATCCATGATGCCCAGTACGACAGGGAAGCCACGACAAAATTGATCGCCCTCTTCAGGAAAAACGCGGCGCTGAAAGTCGTATTGTTCAACGATCTGGCGATCCCGCACGTCACTCCTGCCAAGGGCCATCACGACCATTTTCATATCCAACTTTTGGGAGCGAAATGATGAAAAAAGCTGCTGTCGTTTTTACCCTGATGCTCGGTGCAGCAGCGGCGGCCATTGGCGCCGACCAGGCGCTCGGGGAACATCGCAAACTCGAGGGCGTCTACCGCATCTATGGCGGGGGATTAGGCGATCCGGTGGCGCCGACCGCGAAAGACAAGAAAGTGATGTTTTCCATCGCCGGCGGGGCAGCCCGCGAGCTGTTCGACGCACTCGGTCCGGACAAAAAGGACGTATGCACTGCAGGCAGCGGAACGCGGGTACGCGCGAAGGATGACGACAAGCTGTTCTGCATGCGGTCCGCTGAAGGGGAGTACTCGTGCAATTTCGGCTTCGACCTGCGCAGCGGGAAGAGTATTGGCGGGATTGTCTGCTGACGATGCCTCTCAAACGTGCTTGTAGAAGAAAGTCGTAGCACACAGCGCGCCATCCGGCATGAAGGCATAATCCGGCACCACGCCAACGCGCCGCCAGCCCAGGCGTTCATATAAGCGCTCGGCGGTCTCGCTGGCCGTGTCGAGCACCAGTACGCGCCTGCCCTGCCCGCGCGCCGCCGCTTCCACCGCTTCCATCAGCTGCCGGCCGATCCCGGCGCCGCGGGCGCGCCGGTGCACCAGCAGCTTGGCGACGTCGGCGCGGTGCGGCTGGTTTTCCGGCATGTCCGTGATCAGCTGGACGGTGCCGACGATGCCGTCCCGATCCTCGGCCACCAGCAACGTGCGCTCGCCGCGGGCGATGCTGTCGGCGACCTTGTGCCAGAAGCGCAGCGCGGTCTCGCGCGCCATCGGCAGCATGAAGCTCACCGAGGCGCCGCCCTCGACGCAATCGAGCAGCACGTCGGCCAGCCGGTCGATGCGTTCCCTGGCTTCATCGGCGCCCAGCAGGCGTACGGCGACATCGTTCCTCATGCCTCTCTCCTCGGTGGTTTGTGGGCTTGCGTGACCAGCGCGACCAGGTAGCGCGCCGGCTGGCCGCTCGGGTTGTGATAGGTAATCGGCTGGTCGAGGCGCATGGCCAGGCAGTCGCCCTGGTCGAGCGTCCACAGCGTCTCGCCGACCGTGACGTCCATCGTCCCCTCGATGATCCAGACCTGCTGGTGGACGTCGACGTCGCGCGCGCTGGTCTCGTAGGCGACGCGCTGGCCGGGCGGGAAGCTGACCTCGACCAGCTGGATCGGCGAGTAGACAGCGGGCGACAGGTTGCGGCGCACGTAGCCGGAGCCCGGGTCGGTCCAGACCGGCTGGCCCTTCGCGCGCGAAACCGGGGACGGCATATCTTGCGCCGGCTTCTCGAACAGCGAGGCGACCGTCACACCGAGGGCCGCGCTCAATTTATCGAGGACGGTGGCGGTGGCGCTGCTCTCGCCGCGTTCGATCAGCGAGATGTTGGATTTGCTGACGCCGCTGCGCTCGGCCAGGGCGGCGAGCGACAGGCCCTGGGCGTCGCGCAGTTCGCGCAGGCGTTGGGCGATGAGGTGGTTGATATCCATGGCGTCCAGTATATAGGAATTTATTGTCCTGTAAACTGGATATGCCAAGACTTAAATCATCTGATCGATGAGCTCTTCAGTGGACATCACTTGGGCATATTCGCCATGCAGGTTGGCGAGCGCCATCAAATGCACCTCTTCGGCAGTCCGCAGGGTGCCGCCGAAATCCTGCTTTTCGAAGCTGAAGCAGGCATCGGCGACGACCACCGCCGCAAAGCCCAGGTTGCCGGCCGTACGCGCGCTCGCCTCCACCGAATTGTTGGTGCTCACACCAACGATCACCAGTTGCCGGATACCGCGCGCATGCAGCCAGCGTTCGAGGCCGGTATTGATGAACGCATCGGGGACGTTCTTTTCGACGACGTGTTCGTGCGCCAGCGGCATGAATCGCTCCTGGAACTCGACGCCACTCTGGCCGGGTGCGAATACCGACGCCGGGGAACGGCTGATGTGGCGCACGCTGATCACGGGCCATGCCGCGGCGCGCCAGGCGGTATGCAGACGGGCGATGTTGTCTTCTGCGGCCGGGTTGTTCCTAGGTGGAAGGGCGCTGCCCTGCATACCCTTCTGCATGTCGATGATGATCAGTGCGGTTTGTTCAGCCATGTTTGCCGTTCGGGGTTCTTTGCTCAACGTTAGCATCTTTGCGCATGACTTTGCCCTGTCGCTGCTGACAGGTAGGCGTGCTGACAGACATAAAAAAACGGCACCCTCAGGTGCCGTTTTCATTAGCTTATTCAGCTAAGGCTGGAGCAAGAATCACTCGCCATCGCCATGATGCTGCTCGATCGAAGCCGCAGCCTGCTGCTGGTCTTCCATCGCCTGCAGTTCGGCAGCCATGTTGGCCTTCTCCTGCTGCAGCAGCTGCTGGCGCTCTTCCGCTTCCCACGCTTCTTTTTCCTTGCGGGCGCGGTGGAAGGCCAGGCCGGTACCGCCAGGGATCAGGCGGCCGACGATGACGTTTTCCTTCAGGCCGCGCAGACCGTCGCGCTTGCCCATGATCGCCGCTTCGGTCAGCACGCGGGTGGTTTCCTGGAACGATGCGGCCGAGATGAACGAGTCGGTCGACAGCGATGCCTTGGTAATACCCAGCAGGACGTTCTCGTAGGTCGCCGGCAGCTTGCCCGCGGCTTCGATACGGTCGTTCGCTTCCAGCAGTTCCGAACGCTCGACCTGCTCGCCGACGATGTAGTCGGTGTCGCCGGCTTCGACGATCTGGACACGGCGCAGCATCTGGCGAACGATCACCTCGATGTGCTTGTCGTTGATCTTCACGCCCTGCAGACGGTACACGTCCTGCACTTCGTCGACGATGTAGCGGGCCAACGCTTCGATACCCAGCAGGCGCAGGATGTCTTGCGGATCGGCCGGGCCGTCCACGATCATCTCGCCCTTGTTCACCACCTGGCCGTCGTGCACCAGCACTTGCTTGTCCTTGGTAATCAGGAACTCGTGCTTGTTGCCGTCCATGTCGGTGATTTCCAGGCGCTGCTTGCCCTTGGTCTCTTTACCGAAGGCGACCGTACCGGTGACTTCCGCCAGCATGCCGGCATCTTTCGGCGAACGGGCTTCGAACAGCTCGGCAACGCGCGGCAGACCACCGGTAATGTCACGGGTCTTCTGCGACTCGGTCGGGATACGTGCAAGCACTTCACCCACCGACGCCTGCTGGCCGTCCTTGACCATGATCAGCGCGCCGACCTGGAAGCCGATCGTCACGGCGTGCTCGGTGCCGGCGATCTTCACTTCCTGGCCTTCTTCGTTCAGCAGCTTGACCTGCGGACGCAGGGTCTTGCCCGAACCGCGGCGCTTCGGATCGATCGCCACCAGGGTCGACAGGCCGGTCACTTCGTCCACCTGGCGAGCGACGGTGACGCCCTCTTCCACGTTTTCGAACTTGATCGTGCCGCCGTATTCCGTGATGATCGGACGGGTCAGCGGATCCCAGGTTGCTAGCGGCAGGCCGGCTTTCACCACCATGCCGTCATGCACCGCCAGGGTCGCGCCGTACGGCACCTTGTGACGCTCGCGCTCGCGGCCGTGGTCGTCCGTGATCAGCACTTCGCCGGAACGCGAAATGACGATCTGGGCGCCCTTGCCGTTGGTGACGTAACGCATGGTCGCGGTGAAGCGGACCGTACCGTTCGACTTGGCTTCGACCGACGATGCCACTGCCGCACGCGATGCCGCACCACCGATGTGGAAGGTACGCATGGTCAGCTGGGTACCCGGCTCACCGATCGACTGTGCAGCGACCACACCGACGGCTTCGCCGCTGTTCACCAGCAGGCCGCGGCCCAGGTCACGGCCGTAGCACTTCGCGCACAGGCCATAACGGGTGTCGCAGTTCAGCGGGGTGCGGACCTTCACTTCGTCGATACCGACGCGCTCGATCTCTTCGACCATGTCTTCATCCAGCAGCGTGCCGGCTTCGAACAGGGTTTCCTGGGTTTCCGGGTTGACGATGTCGGTACCCGCGACACGGCCGAGGATACGGTCGCGCAGCGGCTCGATCACTTCACCGCCTTCGACCATCGCCTTCATGTGCGTGCCGTTGGTGGTGCCGCAATCGTCCTCGATCACCACCAGATCCTGGGTCACGTCGACCAGGCGGCGGGTCAGGTAACCCGAGTTCGCGGTCTTCAGCGCGGTGTCGGCCAGACCCTTACGGGCGCCGTGCGTCGAGATGAAGTACTGCAGAACGTTCAGGCCTTCGCGGAAGTTCGCGGTAATCGGCGTTTCGATAATCGAACCGTCCGGCTTCGCCATCAGGCCTCGCATACCGGCCAGCTGACGGATCTGGGCTGCCGAACCACGGGCGCCCGAGTCGGCCATCATGTAAATCGCGTTGAACGATTCCTGGGTGCCGTGGGTGCCGTCGCGCTTGACGACCGGTTCCACCTTCAGCTGGTCCATCATCGCCTTGCCGACTTCGTCCGAGGTCTTGCCCCAGATGTCGACGACCTTGTTGTAACGCTCGCCGGCGGTGACCAGACCCGAAGCGTACTGCTGCTCGATCTGCTTCACTTCCGCTTCGGCGGTCGCGATCATGGACTTCTTGACGTCCGGGATCAGCATGTCGTCCACGGCGATCGAGATACCGGCGCGGGTCGCCAGGCGGAAGCCCGACTGCATCAGCTTGTCGGCAAACACGACGGTCGCACGCAGGCCGCACTTGCGGAACGACGTGTTGATCAGCTTCGAGATCTCTTTCTTCTTCAGCGCGCGGTTCAGCACCGAGAACGGCAGGCCTTTCGGCAGGATCTCGGACAGGATCGCACGGCCGACCGTGGTCTCGTAGCGGGTCAGGGTCTGGTCGAAACCGCCCTGCTCGTTCTTCGGGAACTCGACGATACGCACGGTGATGCGGGTCGCCAGTTCGACTTCCTTGTTGTCGTACGCGCGGAGGACTTCCGACACGTCCGGGAACAGCATGCCCTCGCCCTTGGCGTTGATCGCTTCGCGGGTCGCGTAGTACAGACCCAGCACGATATCCTGCGACGGGACGATCGACGGCTCGCCGTTCGACGGGAACAGGATGTTGTTCGAGGCCAGCATCAGGGTGCGGGCTTCCATCTGCGCTTCGATCGACAGCGGGACGTGGACTGCCATCTGGTCACCGTCGAAGTCGGCGTTGAACGCCGCGCAGACCAGCGGGTGCAGCTGGATCGCCTTGCCTTCGATCAGCACCGGCTCGAACGCCTGGATACCCAGACGGTGCAGGGTCGGCGCACGGTTCAGCATGACCGGGTGCTCTTTGATGACTTCTTCCAGGATGTCCCAGACCACCGGTTCCTGCTGCTCGACCAGCTTCTTCGCAGCCTTGATGGTGGTCGCGAGACCCATCAGTTCCAGCTTGTTGAAGATGAAGGGCTTGAACAGTTCCAGGGCCATCAGCTTCGGCAGGCCGCACTGGTGCAGTTTCAGCTGCGGACCCACCACGATGACCGAACGGCCCGAGTAGTCGACGCGCTTGCCCAGCAGGTTCTGACGGAAGCGGCCGCCCTTACCCTTGATCATTTCAGCCAGCGACTTCAGCGGACGCTTGTTGGCGCCGGTCATCGCTTTGCCGCGACGGCCGTTGTCCAGCAGCGAGTCCACCGCTTCCTGCAGCATGCGCTTCTCGTTACGCGTAATGATTTCCGGCGCGCGCAGTTCCATCAGGCGCTTCAGGCGGTTATTACGGTTGATGACGCGGCGATACAGGTCGTTCAGGTCGGAGGTCGCGAAACGGCCGCCGTCCAGCGGGACGAGCGGACGCAGCTCCGGCGGCAGGACCGGGAGCACTTCCATGATCATCCAGTCCGGCTTGATGCCCGAACGCTGGAATGCCTCGAGCACTTTCAGGCGCTTGGCGTATTTCTTGATCTTCGCTTCCGACTTCGACTCTTTCAGTTCGACGCGCAGCGCTTCGGCTTCGCGGTCGATGTCGATCGAGCGCAGCAGTTCACGGATGCCTTCGGCGCCCATGAATGCGGTGAAGTCGTCGCCGTACTCTTCGTACTTGGCGGCGTAGTCGTCTTCCGACATGATCTGGCACTTCTTCAGCGGGGTCATGCCCGGATCGGTCACGACGTATGCTTCGAAGTACAGGACGCGCTCGATGTCGCGCAGGGTCATGTCCAGGACCATGCCCAGACGCGACGGCAGCGACTTCAGGAACCAGATGTGCGCGACCGGCGAGGCCAGCTCGATGTGGCCCATGCGCTCACGGCGCACTTTCGCCAGGGTGACTTCGACGCCGCACTTCTCGCAGATGACGCCGCGGTGCTTCAGGCGCTTGTACTTGCCGCACAGGCATTCGTAGTCCTTGATCGGACCAAAGATCTTGGCGCAGAACAGGCCGTCACGCTCCGGCTTGAACGTACGGTAGTTGATGGTCTCCGGCTTCTTGACTTCGCCGTACGACCACGAACGGATTTTCTCGGGCGACGCCAGGCCAATCTTGATGGCGTCGAAGCTCTCGTTTTGCTGAACTTGCTTGAATAGATCGAGCAGTGCTTTCATTTATCACTCCGGGTGATTGAATTCTTTACTTCAGTCGTCGTTCCCGCGGAGGCGGGAACCCAAGTACTTGGACCCCCGCCTTCGCGGGGGCGACGGGGTACTGGCTCTTAGCTGCGCTCGAGGTCGATGTCGATACCCAGCGAACGGATCTCTTTCACCAGCACGTTGAACGATTCCGGCATACCTGCGTCGATCACGTGGTCGCCCTTGACCAGGTTCTCGTACACCTTGGTACGGCCGTTCACGTCGTCCGACTTCACGGTCAGCATTTCCTGCAGCACGTACGACGCGCCGTAGGCTTCCAGTGCCCACACCTCCATCTCACCGAAGCGCTGGCCACCGAACTGCGCCTTGCCGCCCAGCGGCTGCTGGGTCACCAGCGAGTACGGGCCGGTCGAACGGGCGTGCATCTTGTCGTCGACCAGGTGGTGCAGCTTCAGCATGTGCATGAAGCCGACGGTGACCTTGCGCTCGAATGCTTCGCCGGTGCGGCCGTCGTACATCGTGACCTGGTTCTTCGACGGGGTCATGCCCAGGTGGGCAGCGATCTCGTCCGGGAACGCCAGGTCCAGCATGCGGCGGATCTCGTCTTCGTGGGCGCCGTCGAACACCGGGGTCGCGAACGGCACGCCGTTCTTCAGGTTGTGCGCCAGTTCAACGATCTCTTCATCGCTGAAGTTGTCCAGGTCTTCCTTCTTGCCGGTCTCGTTGTAGATCTTGCCCAGGAAGGCGCGCAGCTGCTCGGTCTGTGCCTTGGCCTTGATCATTTCGCCGAGACGCAGGCCCAGGCCCTTCGCCGCCCAACCGAGGTGGGTTTCGAGGATCTGACCGACGTTCATACGCGACGGGACGCCCAGCGGGTTCAGCACGACGTCGGCCGGGGTACCATCGGCCATGAACGGCATGTCTTCCACCGGCACGATACGCGAGACCACACCCTTGTTACCGTGGCGGCCCGCCATCTTGTCGCCCGACTGCAGGCGGCGCTTGACGGCCAGGTAGACCTTGACCATCTTCTGCACGCCCGGCTGCAGCTCGTCGCCCTGGGTCAGCTTCTTGCGCTTCTCTTCGAAGGCCAGGTCGAACTGGTGACGCTTCTCGTTGATCGACTCCTTCATCGCCTCCAGTGCGTTGGCGGTTTCGTCGTCGGCCGGACGGATGTCGAACCAGTGGAACTTGTCCAGATCAGCCAGGTATTCCTTGGTGATCACGGCGCCCTTGGACAGCTTCTTCGGACCGCCGTTCACGGTCTTGTTGACCAGCAGGCGTTCCAGACGCTGGAAGGCGTCGCCTTCGACGATGCGCAGCTGGTCGTTCAGGTCCAGGCGGAAGCGCTTCAGCTCGTCGTCGATGATCTGCTGGGCGCGCTTGTCGCGGACGATGCCTTCACGGGTGAAGACTTGCACGTCGATCACGGTACCGACCATGCCCGACGGCACGCGCAGCGAGGTGTCCTTCACGTCGGACGCTTTTTCGCCGAAGATCGCGCGCAGCAGCTTCTCTTCCGGGGTCAGCTGGGTCTCGCCTTTCGGGGTGACCTTACCGACCAGCACGTCGCCGGCCTGCACTTCGGCGCCGATGTAGACGATGCCCGACTCGTCCAGGCGAGCCAGCTGGTTCTCCGCCAGGTTCGAGATGTCGCGGGTGATTTCTTCAGGGCCCAGCTTGGTGTCGCGGGCAACCACCGACAGTTCCTCGATGTGGATCGAGGTGTAGCGGTCGTCCTTGACGACATTCTCCGAGATGAGGATCGAGTCCTCGAAGTTCAAGCCGTTCCACGGCATGAACGCCACCAGCATGTTCTGGCCCAGTGCCAGTTCGCCCAGGTCGGTCGATGCGCCGTCGGCGATGACGTCGCCGCGCGCGACGCGGTCGCCCACTTTCACGATCGGACGCTGGTTGATGTTGGTGTTCTGGTTCGAACGGGTGTACTTGATCAGGTTGTAGATGTCCACACCGACTTCGCCGGCTTGCGCCTCGTCGTCGTTCACGCGGATCACCACACGGCCGGCGTCGACGTAGTCGACCAGGCCGCCACGGGTGGCCTGCACGGTGGTGCCCGAGTCGACCGCCACGGTGCGCTCGATGCCGGTACCGACGAAGGCTTTTTCCGGACGCAGGCAAGGCACGGCCTGGCGCTGCATGTTGGCGCCCATCAGTGCACGGTTCGCGTCATCGTGCTCGAGGAACGGAATCAGCGACGCTGCCACCGACACGACCTGGCCCGGGGCCACGTCCATGTACTGGATGCGTTCCGGCGAGACCAGGATGGTTTCACCGGCTTCACGCGCCGACACCAGTTCGTCGACCAGCTGGCCTTCCGCGTTGATCGCGGCGTTTGCCTGGGCGATGATGTAGCGGCCTTCTTCGATCGCCGACAGGTATTCGATCTTGTCGGTGACTTTCGAACCGTCGACCTTGCGGTACGGGGTTTCCAGGAAGCCGTATTCGTTCAGGCGGGCGTACAGTGCCAGCGAGTTGATCAGGCCGATGTTCGGGCCTTCAGGCGTTTCGATCGGGCACACGCGGCCGTAGTGGGTCGGGTGCACGTCGCGCACTTCGAAGCCGGCGCGTTCGCGGGTCAGGCCGCCCGGGCCCAGTGCGGAAACACGGCGCTTGTGCGTGATTTCCGACAGCGGGTTGGTCTGGTCCATGAACTGCGACAGCTGCGACGAACCGAAGAATTCGCGGATCGCGGCCGAGATCGGCTTGCTGTTGATCAGGTCGTGCGGCATCAGGTTGTCGGCTTCGGCCTGGCCCAGGCGCTCCTTGACGGCGCGCTCGACGCGCACGAGGCCGGCGCGGAACTGGTTTTCGGCCAGTTCGCCCACGCAGCGCACGCGGCGGTTACCCAGGTGGTCGATGTCGTCGACTTCGCCGCGGCCATTGCGCAGCTCGACCAGGATCTTGATCACGGCCAGGATGTCTTCGTTCGACAGCGTCATGTCGCCGACCAGTTCGTCACGGCCGATGCGGCGGTTGAACTTCATGCGGCCGACGGCCGACAGGTCGTAGCGTTCCGGCATGTAGAACAGGCCGTTGAACAGCGCTTCGACCGATTCTTCGGTCGGCGGCTCGCCAGGACGCATCATGCGGTAGATCGCCACGCGTGCGGCGGTCTGGTCGGCGGTGTCGTCGGTACGCAGGGTCTGCGAGATGTAGGCGCCCTGGTCCAGGTCGTTGGTGTACAGGGTCTGGATCGCCGAAATGTTGGCGTCGCGCAGCTTGCCCAGCAGCTCGTCGGTCAGCTCGTCGTTGGCGCTGGCGATGATCTCGCCGGTGTCGCCGTCGACCACGTTGGTGGCCAGCACGCGGCCGACCAGGTAGTCTTCCGGCACCGAGATATAGGTGATGCCGGCGGCTTCGATGTCACGCACGTGCTTGGCGTTGATGCGCTTGTCCTTCTGCACCAGGGTCTTGCCCGACTTCGGATCGACGATGTCGAAGCGCGCGACTTCGCCGCGCAGGCGCTCGGCCACGAATTCCAGCTCCGCGCCTTCCGAGCGCAGGTTGAAGTTATCGAACACGAAGAAGTTGGCGAGGATCTGCTCCGGCGTCATGCCGATGGCTTTCAGCAGGATCGTCACCGGCATCTTGCGGCGGCGGTCGACGCGGAAGAACAGGATGTCCTTCGGGTCGAACTCGAAGTCCAGCCACGAGCCACGGTAAGGAATGATACGTGCCGAGAACAGCAGCTTGCCCGAGGAGTGGGTCTTGCCGCGGTCGTGCTCGAAGAACACGCCCGGCGAGCGGTGCAGCTGCGAGACGATCACGCGCTCGGTACCGTTGATCACGAACGAGCCGTTGGCGGTCATGAGCGGCAGTTCGCCCATGTACACTTCCTGTTCCTTCATTTCCTTCACGACCGGCTTGGTCGGGGATTCCTTGTCCAGGATCACCAGGCGCACCTTGGCGCGCAGCGGCGACGCGAAGGTCAGACCGCGTTGTTGGCATTCCTTGACGTCGAAAGCGGGGTCACCCAGCACGTATGAGAGGAACTCGAGGCGCGCAAAACCGTTGTGCGACACGATCGGGAAGATGGAGCTGAAGGCCGACTGCAGGCCTTCATTCTTGCGCACGGAAGGGGTTGCGTCCGCTTGCAGGAAATTCTCGTAGGACTCCAGCTGAGTAGCCAGGAGATAGGGAACGTTGTGAACGTTGGCGCGCTTCGCGAACGACTTGCGAATGCGTTTCTTCTCAGTAAATGAGTAGTGCATGGACACTCCGTGAGTGACAGAAAGGGATGAGACTTCAGGAATTGCCAGTGGCGAGGGCACCACATGCAAGGCCTCAAAACTCGTCACGCTCCGCCTGATGATTAAAGACAGCCGGTACTGCTGTGTTACGATTACTGCGTACTGCTAGTGTTACGATGGCCTGCCGGGGTGACGCATGTTTGTCGCAGGGACGACAAAAGAGCCAAAGCCGCATACCCCACCTTCCGGTGGGGGTCTGCAAGCTTTGACTCCGGCTCGGGGCGTCGCAAGCGGCGCCCTTTGCATATGTATTACTTGAGCTCGGCCTTGGCGCCAGCTTCTTCCAGCTTCTTCTTAGCGGCTTCAGCGTCAGCTTTCGGCAGGGCTTCCTTGACGGTCTTCGGTGCGCCGTCGACCAAGTCCTTGGCTTCTTTCAGGCCCAGACCGGTGATTTCGCGGACGGCCTTGATGACGCCGACCTTGTTCGCGCCGACTTCAGCCAGCACGACGTTGAATTCGGTCTGCTCTTCAGCTGCCGGAGCAGCTGCGCCGCCGCCAGCTGCCGGTGCTGCCATAGCAGCTGCCGACACGCCGAACTTCTCTTCGAATGCCTTGACCAGGTCGTTCAGTTCCATGACCGACATTGCGCCAACTGCGTCCAGGAACTCTTCTTTGCTAATTGCCATTTGAAACTCCAAATATTTAGTGTGTGATTAGTACTTGAGCAAAAAGGCCAGGGCTTATTCAGCCGCTGCCGGTTCCGCTGCGGCTTCTGCCGGAGCTGCGGAACCTTCGCCTTTTTGTGCTGCCACGGCAGCCAGAACTCGTGCAAAGCCGGAAACCGGAGCCTGCATGACACCCAGCAGCTGGGCGATGAGGACTTCACGGCTCGGGATGCTTGCCAGCGCGTTGACGCCAGCGACATCCAGGTTCTTGCCAGCGTAGTTACCACCCTTGACCACGAGCTTGTCGTTGGTCTTGGAGAAGTCGCTGAGCACCTTGGCGGCAGCCACGGCGTCGTCCGAGATCGAGTAGATCAGCGGACCAACCATGGTGTCGGCCAGGGATGCGAACTGGGTGCCTTCCACAGCGCGGCGAGCCAGCGTGTTCTTCAGAACACGCAGGTACACGCCCTGCGAACGAGCATTTGCACGGAGTTTCGTCAGAGCACTAACCTGGATGCCACGGTACTCGGCGACGACGATGGTTTGCGCAGTTGCTACTTTTGCGCTAACTTCTTCGACGACGACCTTTTTGTCATTCAGATTAAGACCCACGGTCAATCTCCTTAAATGATGTGAGGGACATCCCCCGCATCGGTTCGAACACGGCGTCCGAAGTTAAGAAGTACGACATAGCATCGACTACAAAACTTGTTCGGGTTCGCCATCTGCGTTGGGTGATGTATTAACCTCCTGCCTTGCCCGGAACAGCGGCTGCATTCGGCCCAACGGTCTTTGATTGCCTGGCGGGTTGCCCCGCCAGCCCAAAGATCTGCCCCACGGTGTTTTGCAGGGACTAAATTCTAAACTTGACCCCCCGCCTGCGCGGGGGCGACGACAAGACCGCCGTATTAAGCAGCCAGGCTACCGTGATCGACACGGATGCCAGCGCCCATGGTCGACGACAGGGCAACCTTGCGCAGGTAGATGCCCTTCGACGATGCCGGCTTGGCCTTGTTCAGGGCGTCGATCAGCGCGACCAGGTTGGTCTTCAGCTGTTCGTCCGAGAACGACTTGCGGCCGATGGTGGCGTGAACGATACCAGCCTTGTCGGTACGGTACTGAACCTGACCAGCCTTGGCGTTCTTGACGGCGGTGGCGACGTCCGGGGTCACGGTGCCGACCTTCGGGTTCGGCATCAGGCCGCGCGGGCCCAGGATCTGACCCAGGGTACCGACGATACGCATGGTGTCCGGCGAAGCGATCACGATGTCGAACGGCATGTCGCCGGCCTTCACGCGCTCTGCCAGGTCTTCCATGCCAACGATGTCGGCGCCGGCGGCTTTAGCCTGCTCGGCCTTGTCACCCTGTGCGAACACAGCGACGCGGACGGTCTTGCCGGTACCAGCCGGCAGCACCACGGAACCGCGAACGACCTGGTCCGACTTCTTCGGGTCCACGCCCAGCTGGACGGCGACGTCGATCGACTCGTTGAACTTGGCGGTAGCGAATTCTTTGACGATTGCGACTGCGTTGTCGAAAGCGTAGACCTTGTTACGATCCACTTTGGCTTTCATTTCTTTGACGCGCTTGGACAGCTTAGCCATTTAGATACCCTCCACCGTGATGCCCATCGAACGTGCCGAGCCGGCGATGACGCGCACAGCAGCGTCCAGGTCGGCAGCGGTCAGGTCCGGCTGTTTGGTTTTAGCAATTTCTTCAGCCTGAGCACGGGTCAGGGTGCCGACCTTGTCGGTATGCGGCTTGGCCGAACCCTTGGTGACGCCCGACAGCTTCTTGATCAGGTAGGTTGCCGGCGGGGTCTTCATCTCGAAGGTGAAGGACTTGTCCGCGAAGGCGGTGATGATCACCGGAATCGGCATGCCCGGTTCCATGCCTTGGGTCTTGGCATTGAAGGCCTTGCAGAATTCCATGATGTTCAGACCGCGCTGGCCGAGGGCCGGGCCGATCGGAGGGGACGGGTTTGCTTTACCAGCCGGCACTTGCAGCTTGATAAAACCGATGATTTTCTTTGCCATGATGGCTCCTAATCTCTCGATTGAGTGGTAGCGCTCCACCTGTACCACTTATCAGGCGGAGCTCCTCTTACCGGATTCCGCCTTGCTGCTGCGACGCTCCGATTCAGCGTTGTTAGACTTTCTCTACCTGCCCGAACTCCAGTTCCACCGGAGTTGCGCGGCCGAAGATGGTGACTGTGACACGCACCTTCGATTTTTCGTAGTTGACTTCCTCGACGTTGCCGTTGAAGTCGGTGAACGGGCCTTCCTTGATCCGCACCTGCTCGCCCACTTCGTACAGCACCTTGGGCCGCGGCTTTTCGACGCCTTCCTGGACCTGCTGCATGATCTTGTCGATTTCGCGGGCCGGGATCGGGGTCGGCTTGTTGCTCTTGCCGCCGATGAAGCCGGTGACTTTCGGCGTGTTCTTCACGAGGTGCCAGGACTCGTCGGTCATTTCCATCTCGACCAGCACATAACCCGGGAAGAAGCGGCGCTCGGACACCGATTTGCTGCCGTTCTTGACCTCGACCACTTCTTCGGTCGGGACCAGGATCTGGCCGAACTGTTCCTGCATGCCGGCACGCTCGATGCGTTCGGTCAGGCCGCGCATCACGCTCTTTTCCATGCCCGAGTAGACATGCACGACGTACCAGCGCTTGTTGCTGACCGGAGTACTCAGCGGCGCACCAGCGTCTTGTGCCGGAACGCCGGCCGCCGGGACTTCACCCGGCACGTTGTCAGCGTTTTCGCTCATTATTGTTTCCACCCCAGAATTACGTCGTACATCAGGAATTCAAGAATCTTATCCGTGCCCCACAGGAAAATCGCCATCACCAGCACGAAGCCGAAGACGACGGCCGTGATCTGGGTAGCTTCCTTGCGGGTGGGCCAAACAACCTTCTTCGTCTCACGCACGGACTCCTTGGCGAAGCCCAGAAAGTCGCGTCCGGTAGCGGAGGTCCACAAGAGCAGGACAGCAACGGCCAAACCAGCCACGAGTGCGCCTGCGCACACCAGAGCTGGTTTGTTCTGGCCCTTCAGAATGAAGAAGCCAACCACGCCTGCAATCGTAGCAACCACTGCCAGCGCAACCTTGAACTTGTCGTTCGAGGTGCTGACGGTTTGCACGGATTGATTAGACATACTTAATTTACTTTCGGGTGCCTAGCACCGAATTCGGTGGCAGGGGAGGAGGGAATCGAACCCGCGACCTTCGGTTTTGGAGACCGACGCTCTGCCAATTGAGCTACTCCCCTACATAAACTTCTAGCTGAATCGAGCATTATACGCGGTGCGGGTGCACCGCGCAACACTCTGTTGTTGGGAGGAACAGAAACGTTCCTCCCGGAGGTACATCTGTTACTTAGGCGATGATCTTGGCAACCACGCCGGCGCCGACGGTACGGCCGCCTTCGCGGATTGCGAAGCGCAGACCTTCTTCCATCGCGATCGGGGCGATCAGCTTGACGGTGATCGACACGTTATCGCCCGGCATCACCATTTCTTTGTCGGCCGGCAGAACGATCGAGCCGGTCACGTCGGTGGTGCGGAAGTAGAACTGCGGACGGTAGTTGTTGAAGAACGGGGTGTGACGACCACCTTCGTCCTTCGACAGCACGTACACTTCGCCGGTGAAGTCGGTGTGCGGCTTGATCGAGCCCGGCTTGGCCAGAACCTGGCCACGCTGGACGTCTTCACGCTTGGTGCCGCGCAGCAGCAGGCCGACGTTGTCGCCAGCTTGACCCTGGTCCAGCAGCTTGCGGAACATTTCCACGCCGGTGCAGGTGGTCTTCACGGTGTCGACGATACCGATGATCTCGATCTCTTCGCCGACCTTGATGATGCCGCGCTCGACACGACCGGTCACCACGGTACCGCGGCCCGAGATCGAGAACACGTCTTCCACCGGCATCAGGAAAGCGCCGTCAACGGCACGTTCCGGGGTCGGGATGTAGGTGTCCAGCGCTTCGGCCAGACGGATGATGCAGTCTTCGCCCATTTCGCCGGCAGCACCTTCCAGTGCCATACGAGCCGAACCCTTGATGATCGGCAGATCGTCGCCCGGGAACTCGTACTTCGACAGCAGCTCGCGCACTTCCATTTCGACCAGTTCCAGCAGTTCTGCGTCGTCGACCAGGTCGCACTTGTTCAGGAACACGATGATGTACGGAACGCCAACCTGACGCGCCAGCAGGATGTGCTCGCGGGTCTGCGGCATCGGGCCGTCAGCGGCCGAGCACACCAGGATCGCGCCGTCCATCTGGGCAGCACCGGTAATCATGTTCTTGATGTAGTCGGCGTGGCCCGGGCAGTCAACGTGAGCGTAGTGACGGTTTGCGGTCTCGTACTCGACGTGCGCGGTGTTGATGGTGATGCCGCGTGCCTTTTCTTCCGGAGCCGCGTCGATCTGATCGTAGGCCTTGGCTTCGCCGCCGAATTTCTTCGACAGGACGGTTGCGATTGCAGCCGTCAGGGTGGTTTTGCCGTGGTCAACGTGACCAATGGTGCCGACGTTGACGTGCGGCTTGGTCCGTTCGAATTTTTCCTTTGCCATTCTTGACTCCTAAGATCCTAACGATGTTTGAAATTACCAGGCACGTCTGACGGTCGGGTACAGCTGACTGCCGTTTTAAATTCTGGTGCCCTTGACGTGGATTGAACACGTGGCCTCTCCCTTACCAAGGGAGTGCTCTACCACTGAGCTACAAGGGCTTATTTGAAACTGGAGCGGGTGAAGGGAATCGAACCCTCGTCATAAGCTTGGAAGGCTTCAGCTCTACCATTGAGCTACACCCGCACGAGGCACTTCTCAACTCAACTTCGATTCGACTTCACGATCAACGCATTTGGTGGTGGGGGCTGGATTCGAACCAGCGTACTCAGAGAGGGCAGATTTACAGTCTGCTGCCTTTAACCACTCGGCCACCCCACCGCGAAGAACCGCAGAGTATGAAGCACGGACAAACTACTGTCAACTATTGTTTCATCAGAACTGATCTGACTCACATAGTGTCGTTGCTTCGGGGCGTGATTGTAGCGACCCAACCGCAAGTCCGCAAGGGTTCTTTGCAACTATCTTTGCAAGGCGGTTGCAGGGTGCAACTAATGCGCCAAGTATTTACGGGAGCGGCTAGACTGGCGCAAACCCAGAGGAAGAGGCATGGCGCGCATACCAGCAGGAAAAGCCCGTTGGGAATGGCCACAGCTTCTGCTGGCCAGCCTGGCGATCGTCGGCGTCTATGTCGCGATGCGCTTCGTCAGCGACCTGCTCGATCTGCCGTCCGGCTATGCCACGCCGGTCTTCATTCCCGCCGGGGTCGGCTTCGCGCTGACCGTCACCGCCGGCTGGCGCGTGCTGCCCGCCATCGCGCTCGGCGCCGCGCTGCTGCACCTGCCCGGCACCTGGCTGGGCCCGAATGCCGCGCGCAGCCCTGCCATCGCCATCACCGTCATCACCACCGTCGGCTCGGTGCTGCAGGCCTGGCTCGGCGCCAGCTGGTTCCGGCGCCTGGTGCGCCCTGCCCTCGACTCGGCGCGCGACGTCGGCCGCTTCCTGGCGCTGACGCCGGCCGTCTGCCTGATCAACGCCAGCATCAGCGTCTCCGCCCTGTACTGGCTGGGGCTGATCCCGGCCGCCGACCGCTGGGCGAACTGGATCAACTGGTGGGCCGGCGACACCATCGGCGTGCTGCTCGCCTCGCCGCTGGTATGGATCGCCTGCGGGCGCCCGCGCGCACTGTGGCGGCAGCGCGCCCCGGTGGTCGCGGTGCCGCTGGTGCTGGCGGCGGGCGCCGTGGTGGCGGTGTACGAACAGGCCGTGAGCTGGGAGACCCAGCAGCACCTGCAGCCCTATCTCCTGAAAGCCCAGCAGGTGGCCGACGGCCTGCAGGCCGAGCTGAACGAGCATGAGCGCTTCGTCAGCACCTTCGCGCGCACCCTCGGCGCCGACGAAAAGTACATGGCGCGCGAAAAATTCCTGCGCATCGCCCGGGGCTATGTCGACGGGCGCAGCGACATCGTCGGCGTCAACTGGATGGTGCCGGTGACGCGCAGCGAACGGCGCGCCTTCGAGAACTGGGTCCGCACCGAAGTCGACCCGGCCTTTACCGGCCTGCGCGATCTGGGCCTGGAGCGCACGCTGCATCCAGCCGGCGAGCGCGATCTCTACCTGCCGATGCTGTACATCTGGCCGCCCACCCTCGGCTTCCTGCGCGGGATGGACTTCCTGACCGCCCCCGGACGCGCCGAAACGGCGCAGCGCGCCCTGCAAAGCACCCGGGCGCTGGCGACCCCGCCGCTCGACCTCGCGAATGGCGCCGGCACCGGCATCGTGCTGTTCCGCGCGGTCGGCGAGCCGGGCCAGCAGCCGCTCGGCCTGCTGGCCCTGGTGCTGGATGCACACGCCTTCATCGACCAGGCGGTGCGGCACAGCGGCTTCGGCGGTTTCGACCTCAGCCTGGCCGACATCACGGATGCGACGCCGCGCGTGCTGACCGGCGACATCCGGCGCCGCGCCGCGCGCACCGACTACCGGGTCACACTCTCATTCGGCGGGCGCAGCTATGCACTGCGCTTTTCCCCGACCGCCGCCTATATGGAAGAACAGCGCGGCGTCGCCAGCTGGACCGTGCTGACCGCCGGCCTACTCCTGACCGCGCTGCTGGGCGCGATGCTGCTGCTGACCAGCGGCGAGCGCGCCGCGATCGAAGCCAAGGTGCTGGATCGCACCGCGCGCCTGCGTGACCGCGAAGCGCGCCTGCAGGCCATCCTCGACAATGCCGGCGACGCCATCGTCACCGTCGATGCGGGCGGCGTCGTGCTGTCGGCCAACCCGGCCACCGCAGCGCTGTTCGGCTATCCCCAGGCCCACCTGCCAGGCCTCGACTTCACCACCCTGGTGCCGGGCGCCGGCGAGGAAGACGGCGCCGCACTGCTGGCGCGCCTGGCCGGGGAACCGCCCGACGGGCGCGAGCTCGACGGCATCGACGCGCGCGCCGAACCGTTCCCGCTGGCGGTGTCGGTCTCGCAGGTGGACCTGCCCGGCGAGCGGCTGTATGTCTGCATCCTGCGCGACCTGACCGAGCAGCACCGCTCGCAGGCCGACATCCACCGCCTGGCCCACCACGATCCGCTGACCGGCCTGGAGAACCGCGCCGCGCTCGGTGTCCGGCTGGAGCAGCAGCTGGCCCAGGCGCGCCGCTCGAACCTGCCGCTGGCGGTGCTGTTCATCGACCTCGACCATTTCAAGAAGATCAACGATTCGCTCGGCCACCAGGCCGGCGACCAGCTGCTGATCGGCGCCAGCACGCGCATGAAGGACCTGCTGCGCGACGTCGACACCCTGGCGCGCCTGGGCGGCGACGAATTCATCATCGTGCTGGGCGGCCCGCTGACGCCGGACAGCGTGACCACGGTGGCGGTGCGCCTGGTCGAGTCGCTGCAGCAGCCCTACTACCTGAACGGCATCACCGCGCACAGCGGCGCCAGCGTGGGCGTGGCCCTGTTCCCGGAGGATGGCGAGGATGCCGACACCCTGGTGCGGCATGCCGACATGGCGATGTACGCCGCCAAGCGCGACGGGCGCGGCAATTTCCGCTTCTTCTCGCCGGCCATGAACGCCGCCACCCACGAGCACCTGATGCTGGAAAACCGGATGTGGGCGGCGCTCGAGAACGGTGGCTTCGAAGTCCACCTGCAGGCCCAGGTCGCGCTCGACACCGGGCGCGTGATCGGCGCCGAAGCCCTGCTGCGCTGGCACGACCCCGAGCTGGGCAGCATCGAGCCGAGCCGCTTCATTCCGATCGCCGAGGAGTCCGGCCTGATCCTGCCGCTCGGCGACTGGGTGCTGGGGCGCGCCATGGCCCTGCTGGCCGAGTGGCAGCGCGAGGGACTCGGCGGGCTGCGCCTGGCGGTCAACCTGTCGGCGCGCCAGTTCGGCGGCGGCTCCCTGCTCGCGCGCCTGGACCAGCTGCTGGCCCAGCATCCGATCGACCCCTCGCGGCTGGAGCTGGAGATCACCGAGACGGCCGCCATGCGCGATCCGGAAAATACCCGCGCCCTGCTGCGCCAGCTGCGCGCGCGCGGCTTCAAGCTGGCGATCGACGACTTCGGCACCGGCTACTCCTCGCTGGCCTACCTGAAGCTGTTCGCGATCGACCGCATCAAGATCGACCGCGGCTTCGTGAAGGACATCGAGAACGATCCGAACGACGCCGCGATCGTCGGCGCGACGATCGGGCTGGCGCATTCGCTGGGGCTGTCGGTGGTGGCGGAAGGGGTCGAGACCGAGGCCCAATGGGGCTTCCTGCGCGACAAGCACAGCGACGAAGCCCAGGGTTTCCTGTTCGGCCGGCCGATGCCGGCGCGCGAGTTCGGCGACTTCGTCAGGGCGCAAGCGCAGCCAGTACCTGACCCTTGAGCGCCTTGATCAGCGAGGTTTCGTCCGGCGGCACGCCTTCCGGCGCGGTCTGGACGCGGTCGGCGTAGAACAGGCCCAGCTGGGCCTGGCCCACCACCAGCGGCAGCACGATGAAGCTCTTCGCGTCCGGCAGCAGCTGGCGGTGCCAGGCCGGCAGCAGGTCGCGGATCTTCGGACTGGCGGCGTCCGAGATCATCAGGTCGGCATTGTTCGCCATCGCCAGCAAGAACAGGTCACGGCTGCCTGCATTTCCCGTTGCGGCCGGGAAGGCAAACCCCGCCTGGGTCGCGGACTTGTCGGCGCCGAAGGACACGCGGGCGCGGTACTGGCCGCTGCGCACGTCCTTCAGGGCCACGGTGGCGAAGCGGAAGCCCAGCGCCGTGTACAGGGTCTCCAGCACGGCCAGCACCACGTCGTTGACCTTGTGCCGGCCGGAGGCGCGCATCTGGGTCACATCCTGCACCCCGGCCAGCAGCAGCTCGCGCGCATTCTTCGGCTTGCCGCTCGGGTAGTTGCCCTGCTCTTCCTCGCCGGAGCCGAGGGTCGCCAGCAGCAGCACGTTGGGCAGGCCGTCGCCGTCGGGTTCTTCGCGGCGGCGCACCGGCTCCAGGTTCATGCTCTCCAGCAGGCAGGTCATCTCGCGGGCCACCGCGCCGAACAGCTCGTCGAGCTGCTGGCCGTCGAGGTTCAGCGCATGGCCGTAGCGTTCCAGCAGCGCCTGCGCTTCCGGGGTGCCGGCCGGATCGCCGGATTTCGCCAGCAGGCGCGCCACGTCCAGGCTGAACGAAGCCACCTGGCGCATCCATTCGCCGCGGTTGAGCGCCACCTTCAGCGCCCCCTCGGGCAGCGGGCGCTGGGCGCGCATGATCACGTCCGGGATCTTCCATTCGCCCAGCACGGCCTCGGACAGCGCGTCGTAGCTGCAGCCGAGGATCATCTGGGCCGCCTGGCCGAGCTTGTGCCTGCCGGCCGCGACCAGGGCCCCGATCTCGCGGTAGCGCTCGTGCTCGTGGGAGGCCACCAGCAGCGGCCCCAGGTTCTTGAACAGGGCCCCGATCGAGGCCTCCTCGGCGCCCTGGTAAAAGCTGTGGCGCGCCATCTCTCGCCCGACCAGGCTGGCGCACAGCGATGCTTCCAGCTCGAGCCGCACGCTCCACGCATGTTCGCTGCTGGCCAGCGCGTCCACCAGCAGCATCGCCAGCGCGGTGGTCTTGACGTTGTCGAAGCCGAGCAGCGAAATGGCGCGCGAGATCGTGGTGACGGCGGTGCCGGAGGCGGTACGGTACTTGACGGTGTTCGCCAGGCGCAGGATGCGCTGGGTGAGCGCGACGTCGGACAGCACGTAATAGGCCAGCGCATGGGTGCCTTCGTCGTCCGAGGACGCCATCTGCACCACGCGCGCGACCGAGCTGCCGAGCGCGAACATGTCTTCGTCGCCGCAGACTTTATTCAGGAGCGCGGCGCGCACACGCCGGCGGTCCGTCGCCACGGCGTCCGGGACCTCTGTCGTCGCCGGCGCTGCTGGGGGTACTGCTTTCATGTTCTTTTCGGACCCTTGTTGTATTTCCTGAGCACCGTCTGGTGCAGGCCGGCCAGCGCCGGCAGCTTCGGGTTGAGCGGGTCGAGGCGGCGCACCGCGCCGATGTAGGCGATCGCCTGCCGGCCGAGGCGCTCGTCCCAGCCGCCGTTGTCGAGGGCCTTCAGCACCGCCAGGGCCGCGTTGAACGCCACCTGCGGGTTGTCCGGCAGCTTGGCGACCGCTTCCTGCATCATCGACACCGCGCCCTTGAAGTCGCCTTCCTTCGCCCTGGCGGCGCCGCTGGCGACCAGGTCGACCACCTGCTGGCGGCTTTCGCGCGCCAGCTGCTGGGCCAGGTCGGCATGGCCGGCCTTCTCGAACACCGCCATCGCCCGGCCCATGGCGGCGCTGTTCCGGGCGTTGCGCATCACTTCGCGCATCACCTCGGCCGCGCCCTCTTCCATCCCGTTCTCGATCGCCACCCGCGCCAGTTCCAGCTTCAGGTCCGGCGCCAGTACGGGCGCTTCCTTGCTGGCGGCCAGCGCGGCCAGCAGGGATTCGTTCAGGCGCGGCTCGTTGCCGGTGTATTCATGGACCATGCTGGAAGCGATCGCGCTGCACAGCGCGGTGCCCTTCTGGAAGGCCATCGACTTGTCGAGGTCGCGGATCACGGCCGCCGCCTGCACCGGGTCGCCCTTGCGCACCAGGGTCTGCACCAGGCGCAGATGGTCTTGCGGATCGCGGAATTCCGAGTACTTGGCCTTGCTGACGACCTGCTTCAGGACCTTCTCGGCGGTGTCGTGGTCGCCGGCCTCGAGCGCGGTCTCGCCCAGCTTGCGCAGGCGCCGCACCGCATGCGGCGACACCGCGACGGCATCGCCCAGCACCGCCTGGGCCTTGTCCAGCGCGCCGGCCGCTTCGTGGGTGCGGGCCAGCCAGTCGTAGGCGTCGACGAAGTTCTTGTTGGTCCGGACCAGGTCTTCCAGCATCTCCTGGGCTTCGGGGAAGCGCTCGCGCAGGAACAGGGTCTTGGCCAGGCCCAGGCGCGCCCAGGCGATCGCCTTGGCTTCGATCAGGCGCCGGTAGATCGGCTCGGCCTGGTCGGCCTCGCCGAGGAAGATGTGCAGCTCGGCGCGCAGGCGCATGAAGTCGATCGCATGGCGCGGATGCTTTTCCTCGCCCTCGATGCAGGCCTCGATCGCTTCGCGCTGGCTGCCCGACTCCATCAGTTCGTACACGGGCAGGAACACGTTGCGCTTGTCCAGCGCGCGGGCGATGCGCTCGAGCAGGCGGTCGGCGGTGAAGGGCTTCAGGATGTAGTCGGTGGGCGCGAGCTCGGCGGCGCTGACGACCTTGCCGTAGTCGCCTTCGGCCGTCACCATGAAGAACATGGTCGCCAGCGGCATCAGCTTGTGGTGGCGCAAATCCTCGAGCAATTGCTGGCCGTCCTGGCCGCCATCCAGCGCGTATTCGCACAGCACCAGGTCGTACTGCTTCATCCCGACGTGCTTGACCGCCTGGTTGGAACTGCCGGCATGGTCGACCTTGCTCAAGCCACACATTGTCAGCATGTTATGGATCGTCGCGCGCATCCCGGCATGCGGCTCGATGATCAGGGCGGTCAGCCCGTCTAGTTCGTTCATATCCCGGTTTTTTCCGTATCAGCCTGCGTTGGGCATGGGCCGGCAGGCTGCATGGGCCCGCGGCTGTCCGAGTATATTACGTCCAGGGAACAAAATACTTACTCACGGCTGAGCGGCGACACGAAGTGTCGCAGAAAACCACACTCCTCAGCGGGCGGCCGCCTGGCGGAGAGAAGCCCGGCGGCCATTCGCGCACTCGCTGCGCGAGGCGCCGATCAGGATGTTCTGGTAGCGCACCTCGTACTTGCCGGCCGAGAGCTTGTCGATCAGGAACTTGGCGCGCCCCAGCACATAGACGTGGCGCACGTTCGAGCGGCGGTCCAGGTCGTAGATCTTGACCAGCACCGGCGAGGGATTGCCGCTGTTGTCGACCAGGATCTGCATTTCCTCGCCCTGGTTACCGACCGGGAAGCTGTCGATATAGCCGGACTGGGCCGGCCACGGGTCGCCGTTCGGCGAGACCTGGCTCTGCAGGTCGGTATCGCAATCCGGCGCCCGCGCCGGCACCACCAGCTGGGTCACGGCAAGGGCCTTGATGTCGGGCGGGGCATCGGCCTGGCCCGCCGGGCGGGCCCAACCGTCGTTGCTGGTATCGGCGCCCAGCGGATCGGGCGGGGAATTCGGGGCGCTGGCGCTGGCCGAGGGCGGCTTGCCGCCCCAGGCCAGGGCGGCCGGCAATACCCGGGGCGGATCGACGAACAGCACGGTCAGCACCACCCCGGCCGCAAAAAAGGCCAGCATGCCGCCCCACCAGCGCGGCGCGAGCAGGAAGCGCCAGCGCGCCGGCGCCTCGACCTGGCGCGGTTCCCAGTGCGCTTCGCCGCGCGCCTTCTCGCGGCCGTCCTCGCCATGGCTGCCTTCCAGCCACTCGACTTCCCATTCCTCCGAGGCGATCCAGTCGTCGTGCTCCTTGCGGCGCATGGGGTCGGACAGGATGTTGTAGGCGGTATTGACGATCGCCATGATGCGAGCGGCGCGTTCGTCGCCCGGGTTCTTGTCAGGATGGTATTTCTGGCTCAGCGCCTTGTAGGCCGCACGAATGACTTCCTGCGGCGCATGACGCGACACCTTCAGGTTGTCATAGTGAGTGTGGATTTTGGCCATGAGTCAGCATAGCCGGGTTTGTAGCCGGCGCGCAAGATATCAAAATCTTAAAGCTTGTGAGAACGATCAGCGCGCACGATTGCCGGATCGAGCTCCACGCCTTTACCGACCAGCAGCACCTTGAACAGTTCACCCATCTCGGCCGGCGACACCAGTTTTTGAACAGCCTTCGACTGCGGCAGGTAGCGCAGCGCATCCTCGGGATCGGTGCGCAGCAGCAGCTCGCCGATGCCGGCCGCCAGCAGGAAGGAGGCCTGGTTCATGTAGCCGAGCACGTCCAGCCCGGCATCCTGCGCGGCCAGCGCCATGGCGGTGAAGTCGACGTGGGCGGTGATGTCCTGCAGGCCCGGCAGGTAGAACGGGTCCGGATGCGCATGGTGGCGGTAGTGGCACATCAGGGTGCCGCTGCTGCGCTCGTCGAAATAGTATTCGTGGGCCGGGAAGCCGTAGTCGAACAGCAGCGCCGCCCCCTTGCCGTTCTTGAACATCTCGGCCAGCGAGCGCATGAAGCCGCAGGCCACCGGGTGCACCTCGGTCAGGTAGCCGTCCTGCAGCGATGCGAAGTCCGGGATCTGGCGCGCCACCTGCTCCAGCAGTGCCGCATCCGCCTGGCCCGGGATCAGGGCAAAGGCGCCGCCATGGATGGTGACGTACTGGCGGGTCCAGCCTGCGCCCTCCTTCATGACCAGCTCGACCGGCATGGCGTCCAGCACCTCGTTGGCCAGCACGACGCCCTGGAAGCCGTCGGGGAAGGCGTTCAGCCAGCGCACCTGCGGAAAATCCTTCAGCGCCTCCTGCTGGCGCGCCCGCAGCTCGCCCGACAGTTCGATGATCGTATAGCTGTCGACGGTCACGCCGAGTTCGAGCAGCGCCGTCAGGACGTCGCGCGCCAGCTTGCCGGTGCCGGCGCCGAATTCGATGATGTTGGGGCCACTTTGGGCCATAATAGCGGCGCTTGCCCGCGCCAGCGTGGCGCCGAACAGCGGACTGATCTCGGGCGCGGTGGTAAAGTCGCCGTCCCTGCCCAGCTTGGCGGCGCCGCCGCTGTAGTAACCCAGCCTGGGCGCGTACAGCGCGAGCTCCATGAAACGCGAAAACGGGATGGCGCCGCCTTGTTCGGCGATCTCGGCAGCGATCAGGCGCTGCAGGGCTTGGGACGCGGCCAACGCGTCGCTATTCGGTGCGGGTAGAGACATCCGGCCATTGTAGGACATATCACGCAGAACATGACAGACACAGCTTCCAAGGATCTCCCGGCCCACGCCGGCCGCGCCCGCGTGGCCCTGGTGACGGGCGCCGGACGCCGCATCGGGCGGGAAATCGCGCTCGGCATGGCGCAGGCCGGCTGGGACGTGGCCGTCCACTACCGCGCCTCGCATGCCGAGGCCGAAGCGGTCGTGCACGCGATCCGCGCGCTGGGCCGGCGCGCCGTGGCGCTGCATGCGGACCTGGCCGATGAACATGCGGTGCGCGAACTGCCGCGCGAAGTCGTGCACCTGCTGGGCAGCCTGGATTGCATCGTGAACAACGCTTCGTTGTTCGAATACGACAAGCCGGACGCCTTCTCGCCCGCCCTGCTGGCGGCCCACATGCAGTGCAATCTGGCGGCCCCGCTGCTGCTGGCGCAGGAATTGCACGCGCATGTGCCCGACGGCGGCCAGGCCGTGGTGATCAACCTGCTCGACCAGAAACTGTACAATCTCAACCCGGATTTTTTGTCGTACACGCTGTCCAAATCGGCACTGCAGACGGCGACCACGATGCTGGCCCAGGCCCTGGCGCCGAAGCTGCGCGTGGTCGGCGTCGCCCCCGGCATCACGATGGTGTCCGGCGACCAGACCGAGGACGGCTTCGAGCGCGCCCATGCCGTCACGCCGCTGGGGCGCTCGTCCACCCCGCAGGACATCGTCGATGCCGTCTGCTATGCGGCGAATGCGCGCGCCCTGACCGGCACCACCCTGCTCGTCGACGGCGGGCAGCACCTGGTGCCGCTGGATCGCGACGTGATGTTTTTAACTAAATAAAAGGTTTCTATGTTGTCCGCCCTGTCCCACCCGCAGCTGCGCGATTGCCGTCGCCTGTTCCTGCGCAATTACGAAGTCATGATCAACATCGGCGTGCACGACTTCGAGAAGAAGGGCGAGCAGCGCGTCCTGATCAATGTCGAGCTGTACATCCCGCTGGCGATGTCGACGCCGAAGGACGACCAGCTGCACGAAGTGGTGGACTACGACTTCATGCGCGAGACCATCGCCAGGCGCATCGCCCAGGGCCACGTGCACCTGCAGGAAACGCTGTGCGACGACGTGGTCAAGGCAATGCTCGCGCACCCGCGCGTGCGCGCCGCCGGCGTGTCGACCATGAAACCGGACGTGTACCCCGACTGCGAAGGCGTCGGGGTCGAAGTATTCCAGATCAAGGATCAAGCATGAGTGAAGTGATGGAGCAGGCAACTGCGCAGCCCGTGGAAAAACAGGCTGAGAAACAAGCGTACGAGAACAACAAGCTGCACAAGCGCCTGTGCCGCCTGGTCGGCCAGGCGATCGGCGATTTCAATATGATCGAGGACGGCGACAAGGTGATGGTCTGCCTGTCCGGCGGCAAGGACAGCTATGCCCTGCTCGACATCCTGATGACGCTGCGCGAGCGCGCGCCGATCAAGTTCGAACTGGTGGCCGTGAACCTCGACCAGAAGCAGCCGAACTTCCCGGCCGAGGTGCTGCCGGCCTACCTGGAAAAGCTGGGCATCCCCTTCCATATCGAGAACCAGGACACCTACAGCATCGTCAAGCGCCTGATCCCGGAAGGCAAGACCACCTGCTCGCTCTGTTCCAGGCTGCGGCGCGGCATCCTGTATCGCGTGGCGGACGAACTCGGCTGCAACAAGATCGCCCTCGGCCACCACCGCGACGACATCCTCGAAACCTTCTTCCTGAACATGTTCTTCGGCGCGAAGATCAAGGGCATGCCGGCCAAGCTGGTCTCCGACGACGGCAAGCACATGGTGATCCGCCCGCTGGCCTACGTAAAGGAAGCGGATACCGAGCGCTACGCCGAAGTCAAAGGCTTCCCGATCATTCCCTGCGACCTGTGCGGCTCGCAGGAGAACCTGCAGCGCAAGCAGATCAAGGCGATGCTGCGCGACTGGGAAAAGAAGCATCCGGGCCGCGTCGAGAACATCTTCTCCTCGCTCAGCACCGTGGTGCCGTCGCACCTGATGGACCGCGACATGTTCGGCTTCCAGGACCTGAAGACCGACGGCGTGGCGAATCCGGACGGCGACATCGCCTTCGACGAAGAGCCGTGCTCGACGCCGTCCAGCCTGCCGGGCACGATTCCGCTGCAGCCGCTGTAATCCTTCATCCCTCACGGAGACCGCCCATGCCCACGTTCCGCCATTTGCTGTGCGCCGCGCTGGCGGCGGCATCCCTGCTGCCGGGCCTGGCGGCGGCGGAACCGGCCACCATCTACCTCGTGCGCCATGCCGAGAAGATGGCCGGGGGCAAGGATCCGGACCTGACGCCGCAGGGCCGGCTGCGTGCCCAGCATATCGCCGCGATCCTGCGCCGGGCCGGCATCACGGCCATCTTCAGCACGCCCACTGCGCGCACCCGGCAGACCGCGGCGCCGCTGGCGGCGCAGACCGGCCTCGGCGTCCAGATCTACGATCCGCACGCGCCCAAGGCGCTGGTCGAGAAGGTGCGCGCCCTGAACGGCGCGGTGGTGGTGGTCGGGCACTCGAATACGCTGCCGGAACTGGTGAGCCTGTTCGGCGGTGCGCCCGGCAGCGAGATCGGCGACGACGAGTTCGACCGCCTGTACCTGCTGCTGCCCGGCGCGACTGGGCAGGTCAGGACGATCCTGCTCGGGACGCCTTAAGCCGCCTTGATGACTGTCGGGGCCGCCGTTGGCTCCGGCAAGTACAGGTGCAGGCCCAGGATCGCGGCCGGCACGAGCAGCGCCGCGAAGCCGAAGGCAAAATACGCAAACGCCGCCGCGCCGCAGCCCAGCGCGAACGCCACGATCTGCCAGAAGAACTTGCTGCTGCGCGCCCGGGTCGCCGCGTCGGCGGCGCCGCGCAGGCGGTCCACGGTATCGATCACGAGCTGGGTAACGTTCCCTGTCATCATCGAGGTCGGCGCCAGGTGGTTCAGCAGCAGCTTGCTGGTCGCACCGTGCGCGCCCATGGCGGCCGCACCCAGCATGCCCGCGGCGATGGCCATGCCGTCGGCGGCCGTGCCGAGCGGTTCGGCCAGCACCCCGCACACCATGAAGCCCAGCAGCAGCGCCAGCTGGAGCGCATACGATGGCTTGGTGGCGGACAGGCCGCGCCGCTCGCAGCCGGCGATCAGGAGCCGGCAGGCCGCCACGCCCAGGATGAAGGCGGGGAAGGCCAGCAGCTTGAGCACGCCCGGCGTGTGCCCCGGCGCCGCCAGCGCCACCGCGAACAGGATGAAGTTGCCGGTGACGTGGGCGGTGAACAGGCCGAACAGCGCGGCGAAGCCGAGCGTGTCGACATAACCGGCCAAAAAGCCCATGCTGACGCCCTGCAGGCGCTGGAATCCTTGCGTGTCCATGCGGCCTCCCTTCAGAACGCGAAACAGCTGCAGCCGAAGGCGCCCCAGAAGTCGCCGAAATCCGACACCGGCACGGCCGATTTGCGCGCCTTGTCGTGCTGGTGGGCGTGCACGCCGCAGGGGCCGGAGCACTGGTGTACCAGGGCGGTCCGCGCTTGCGGCTGCTGCGCCCGGGGTTCAGCCCGGCGCCAGTGGCCCGGCACCTTCTGCACCGGCGACCACTCGGGCAGCACCGGAATCGGCGGCGGTCCCAGGCGCGTGAATTCGGCGGCGCCGTACACGACCTCGCCCCCGACCACGGTCAGCACCGATTCGAGCGCCTTGATCTCTTCCTCGGGCACGGTAAAGAAGTCGTTCGACAGCACCGCCAGGTCGGCCAGCATGCCTTCCTGGATCCGGCCTTTGCGGCCCTGCTCGTTCGAGAACCAGGCGCTGCCCGAAGTCCACAGCTCCAGTGCGACCTGGCGCGGCAAATGCCCGGCGCTCCCGTACAGCGGCAAACCGCCGACGGTGCGTCCGGACACCAGCCAGTACAGCGCCGTCCACGGGTTGTAGCTGGCCACGCGGGTCGCGTCGGTGCCGGCGCCGACCGGCACGCCGGACGCCAGCATCTGCTTGATCGGCGGCGTGGCGCGCGCCGCGTCGGCGCCGTAGCGCTCGACGAAATACTCGCCCTGGAAGGCCATGCGGTGCTGGATCGCGATGCCGCCGCCCAGCGCTTTTACGCGGTCGATATTGCGCGGGCTGATGGTCTCGCAATGGTCGAACATCCAGTGCAGGCCGTCGAAGGGGATCTCGCGATCGATCTTCTCGAACACGTCGAGCATGCGGGTGATCGATTCGTCATAGGTCGCGTGCAGGCGGAACGGCCAGCAGTTCGCGACCAGGTGGCGCACCACCTTCTCCAGTTCATCTTCCATGCCGGCCGCCAGTTCCGGCCGCGGCTCCAGGAAGTCTTCGAAGTCGGCCGCCGAGAACACCAGCATCTCGCCGGCGCCGTTGTGGCGGTAGTAATCGCTGCCCTGCCCCGGCGTCACCATCTTCGTCCAGCGCTGGAAGTCTTCCAGCTCCTGCCCCTTGTTCTGGGTGAACAGGTTGTAGGCGATGCGGATGGTGAGCTGCTTGTTGCGGTCGAGCTCTTCGATGACCGAATAATCCTCGGGATAGTTCTGGAAGCCGCCGCCGGCGTCGATCGCGCTGGTGATGCCGAGACGGTTCAGCTCGCGCATGAACTGGCGCGTCGAATTCACCTGCAAATCGTAGGGCAGCGTCGGCCCCTTGGCCAGGGTCGCGTACAGGATCATCGCGTTCGGACGCGCGATCAGCATACCGGTCGGGTTGCCGGCGGCGTCGCGCTGGATCTCGCCGCCCGGCGGGTTCGGCGTGTCTTTGGTGTAGCCGACGGCGCGCAGGGCGGCGCGGTTCAGCAGCGCGCGGTCGTACAGGTGCAGGATGAACACCGGGGTATCGGGCGCCGCGGCGTTGATCTCTTCGAGGGTCGGCATGCGGCGCTCGGCAAACTGGAATTCGCTCCAGCCGCCCACCACGCGCACCCACTGCGGATGCGGGGTGCGGTCGGCCTGTTCCTTCAGCATGCGCAGCGCATCGCGAAGGGAAGGCACGCCTTCCCAGCGCAGCTCGAGGTTGTAGTTCAGTCCACCACGGATCAGGTGCAGGTGCGAATCGTTCAGGCCCGGAATCGCGGTGCGGCCGTTCAGGTCGATGACCTGGCTGCCCGCTTCGCGGAAGCGCATCACGTGCTCGACATCGCCGACGGCGAGGAAGCGGCCGTCGCGGATCGCGACCGCACTGGCCTGCGGCTGGGCGCGGTCGAGGGTGGCGAATCGACCGTTGATGAGGATGAGCGCCGGCGCTGCCTTGGTGGTGGACTGTGCTTGCATGCTTGTTCTCCTGCGTGGATCGGTGAATCAGCGGACCGGCGCCGGGACCGGCGCCAGCACCTCGTTATGGCCCTGGTTGCGGGCCGGCGCCTTGTGCACCATCGTGTAGGCGTAATCGACGCCCATGCCGTAGGCGCCCGAGTGCTCGGTCACGATCTTCATCACGGCGTCGTAGGTGTCGCGGTTCGCCCAGTCGCGCTGCCACTCCAGCAGCACCTGCTGCCAGGTCACCGGGACCACGCCGGCCTGCACCATGCGCTGCATGGCGAAGTCGTGCGCCTCCTTCGAGGTGCCGCCCGAGGCGTCCGCCACCATGTAGATCTCGTAGTCGCCTTCCAGCATGGCGGACAGGGCGAAGGTGGTGTTGCAGACTTCGGTCCACAGCCCGGCCACGATGACCTTCCTGCGGCCGTTGGCCTTGAGGGCGTCGCGCACCTTCTGGTCATCCCAGGAGTTCATCGAGCTGCGTTCGAGGAGCGGATGGTCCGGGAACACGTCCAGGATTTCCGGGTAGGTCCTGCCGGAGAAGGAATCGGATTCGACGGTGGTGATGACGGTCGGGATGCCGAAGGCCTTCGCCGCCTTGGCCAGGCCGACCACATTGTTCTTCAGGGTCTGGCGGTCGATCGATTGCACGCCGAAGGCCATCTGCGGCTGGTGGTCGATGATGATCAGCTGCGAGTTTTGCGGGGTCAGGACCTCGAGTTTCGGATTGCTCATGATGTACTCCTCTTTAAAGATCGAAGGTTTCGAAGCATCGGACTGTGCCGCTCTGCTTCATGTGTGATGCGATGACGTGAGTATGTGGGATCCGGGCGCAAGTGAAAAACGGATAATTTGCGGATATTTAATCGAAATTTTCGAATGTCCTATTCAAGGGCCCCGTCGCGCCTCTGGATTACATCTTGGTAATGCCCCCTGTTCTGTATTGACCCTTAAATATGCATATGTTCAGATGCTCGCCACGTCCGTTTCCTACCCGAAACGGGTGAGTACTTTCCCTACAAAAGAAAAGGAACAATATGTTCAAGGAGACAATGCTCGCGCGCTCGCTGCGAGTCATTTATTCGGGCGGCATCGCCGCCGGCTTCGGTCTGCTGGCCTTGCCGGCAACGGCGCAGGATGCGACCGGCAGTACCCCCGCACCAGCCATGCAACGTGTCGAAGTCACCGGCTCGGCGATCAAGCGTACCGAATCCGAGACCGCGCTGCCGATCTCGGTGCTGACCCACGCCGACCTCGAGCGCACCGGGGCCACGACGGCGCAGGATCTCGTGAGCCTGATCCCGTCGAACTTCGGCGGTGGCGTGCTGGCGCAGAACGTCGGCTCGACCGGCAATCCCTCGACCGCCAACCTGCGCGGCCTCGGCCCGCAGTACACACTGGTGCTGCTCAACGGCCGCCGCGTGGCCAACTATGCCTTCGGCAGCAGCCCGGTCGACCTGAACTCGATTCCGCTCTCGGCGATCGAACGCGTCGAGGTGCTGCGCGACGGCGCATCGGCCATCTATGGCGCCGACGCGGTCGCCGGCGTCATCAACTTCATCCTCAAGAAGGACTACCAGGGCGCGGAAGTCTCGGCCTACGACACCAAGGTCCAGCAAGGAGGCGGCAACACGCGCAGCTTCAACTTCACCGGCGGCTACGGCGACCTGTCGACCAAGGGCTTCAATGTCCTGCTGAGCGCGAACCACGAGACCGACGACGCGCTCAAGGCGACCCAGCGCCCGTACGCCAGCACCGGCGTGCGCCCGGACCTGGGCCTGATCAAGAATTCGCCGCGTAACGGCATCCCCAACTTCAACTTCACGGATTCCAACGGTAATCACTACACCACCGTCAATCCTTTCCGTTACAAGAACTGCGACAACGCTGCCTTTGCCTTGATTCCGATCGGCAGCGCGACCACCTGCGGCACCGATTACGTCCGCTTCATCGACCTGATCCCGAAAGCCAAGCACGACAACATCGTCGCGCGCGGCGTGCTGCAGCTGAACGAGGACAACCAGCTGTACGCCGAAGCCATCCGCACCAAGGACGAGACCACGGCCCACTATTCGCCGGCTCCCTACACCAAGCCGATGATCTACCCGGCGAACGGCCGCTTCTATCCGAAAAGCTTCACGCTGCCGAAAGGCATGACCATGCCGGACGGCTCGATCCTCGCCGCCGATACCACCGTCACCCCGGTCGGCCCGATGAGCGGCACCTGGCGTACCGTGGCCGGCGGTGGCCGCGCCGACATCACCGACGCCACCAATACCCGCTTCCTGGTCGGCGCCCGCGGCACCATCGCCGGCTGGGACTACGACACCGCCATCTCGTACTCGAAGAACGAAGGCGTGATCTCGTTCGGCGACGGCCAGTACAGCTACGCGAAACTGAGCCCGCTGATCGCCTCCGGCGCCATCAATGTGTTCGGCGACCAGGATGCAAACAGCCTGGCGGCGCTGCAAGGCGCGCGCCTGACCGGCATGGAGAACAGTGCGACCTCGACGGCCAAGGAATTCGACGCCCGCGTGTCCAGGGAACTGATGCAGTTGCCATACGGCGCGCTCGGCTTCGCGGTGGGCGTCGACATGCGCGACGAAAAGCTGGAGCAGGTCTCGTCCGATGCGCTCGCGTCCGGCGACCAGGTCGGCGGCAACGGGCCGGTGCCGGGCGTGACCGGCAGCCGCAAGGTCTACTCGGCCTACTCCGAGGTGTCGGTCCCGCTGTACACCCATCTCGACCTCGACATGGCGGCGCGCTACGACAAGTACAAGAACGACTTCGGCACCTCGTTCTCCCAGGTCAGTCCGAAGGTCTCGCTGCGCTGGCAGCCGATCAAGGAAATCATGGTGCGCAGTTCCTTCGCCGAAGGCTTCCGCGCGCCGACCCTGTACCAGAACCTGCTGCCCTACTCGTATGGCCAGAACACCAACGGCAGTTACAGCGACCCGGTCCGCTGCCCGGGCGGCCAGCCGATCAAGAGCGCCAATCCGGTCGGCGCGCTCGAGGATGAGTGCAACGTGCAGCTGAGCGCCGCACGTGGCGGCAATCCGAACCTGCAGCCGGAGAAATCGAAACAATATTCCTTGGGCATGGTGTTCCAGCCGACGCAGCACATCAGCGGCTCGCTCGACTACTGGAACATCAAGATCAACAATTCGATCGTGCAGACCTCGGAAATCGGCGTGCTCGGCAATCCGACGCTGTACCAGAACAATTACTGGCGCGTCGATCCGAAAACCCTGCCGCTCGATTCGACCGGCAAGCCTTTCCTCGATCCGACCTTGCTCAACAAGAGCAATACGATCCAGGGCAGCACCAACCCGGCCTTCCCGCTGGCCTTCGTCGATCTGCCCTACGCCAACTCGTCGCGCTTCTTCGCCTCGGGCCTGGACCTGAACCTGAACTACAAGCAGAACTTCGCCGGCATCGGCAGCTTCGGCGCCAATATGGATGGCACCTACTACCTGAAGCATGGCTACCAGTATGCGGGCGTGGCGACGGTCAGCGATCTCGGCAAGTATGAGGACTTCGGTGCGACCCCGCGCTGGCGCCACATCCTGACCTTCAGCCTGAAGCACGGCGCGTGGACCGGGTCGCTGACGCACAACTACACGGCCGGCTACCAGGACTACACGAACGCCGACCTGATCGGCCCGGACTACCCTGCGGTCCGCCATGTGTCGTCGATCAGCACCTTCGACACCCAGCTGGTCTGGAGCCCGATCAAGGCCCTGGACGTGGCGTTCGGCATCAAGAACCTGCTGAACCAGGATCCGCCGAGCTCGCGTAACGACCAGGGCTTCCAGGTCGGCTACGATCCGCAGTACGGCAATCCGCTGGGCCGCATGTTCTACCTGCGCGCGAAGTACAAGTTCCTGTAATTCGCATCCGCGCCAGCTTGACGCAAGCGCCGGCCGGGCCAGTCCCGCCGGCGCTTTTTTACGCCATCAGGCCGTCGGCCTCCGGATTTATTGGATCTTGAAAATCAGATGCTTGACCAGCGGCACTGCCTGTTCACCAAGCAGCATGCCCAGCAAGCCGATCAGGGCAATGGCGGGCGGGGCCGGCGAGCGCACGCCGATCAAGCCGTAGAGCACGCCAGCCAAGAGGCCGGCGCCCAGGGAAACCAGATACATAGCTCGCTCCTCCTTGTTAAGGGTCGAATGTTTCGAAGCAAACAGGACAGTGTGTCCGATTCGATGGAGCGAGTATGCGGGAGGACAGCGACGGTGAAAAACGGATAATTTACTGATTTAAAGTCGAAATTTTCGAATCTTATTTCGCCGCCAATGCGCGATCCACCAGCTCTTCATCCGTCAGCGATGCGAGACAGTCGAGCAGCAGCCATCTTGCCCGTACGGGATCGGGGCAGGCAGCGCAGAAAGCGAGCACGAGGGCGTCGAATTCCTCGTCGGACAAGGCGTCCGAGGCCGGTGGCTTCATACGATCGAGAAGCTGGAGCAGCGCTTGCTTATTCATGAGGCCAGGGTCTTCCAGCAACAACATCTCATCCTCCAATCGTCGGGCGGCTAGACTAGCATGAAGAATGCATGAAGGAAACATGCAGCTTTTATTTGGTTATACGTATTTTTTATACGAAGCCATGTAATATTCCTACTTCAGCCCGGCAGCCAATCCGCCGGACTGCCCGCATCAACCCACCTGGACTTTTCTATGCAAATCGGCCACCCTGCCGGCGCTGCGCAAAGCGACGCCTCCCACAGCGCCAACGGCGGTGCGAACCTCGCCAGCCTGCGCGTCTTCGTGTTCGCCCTGTTCTTCACCTTCGGCGGCATCACCAGCCTGAACGACGTCATCATTCCCAAGCTGAAGGACTTGTTCACCCTCAGCTATGCCCAGGCGATGCTGGTGCAGTCGGCCTTCTTCGCCGCCTACTTCATCGTCTCGCTGCCGGCGGCCGCGATCGTGCGCCGCATCGGTTATATGCGCACCGCCGTGGTCGGCCTGCTGACCATGACCGCGGGCTGCCTGCTGTTCATCCCGGCGGCCTCGTCCAGCCTGTTCGGCGCCTTCCTGCTGGCCCTGTTCGTGCTGGCGGCCGGCATCACCATCGTGCAGGTGGTGGCCAACCCGCTGATCTCGATGCTGGGCGCACCGCAGACCGCGAGCAGCCGCCTGACCTTCGCCCAGGCCTTCAACTCGCTCGGCACCACCGTCTTCCCCTACGTCGGCGCGATCCTGATCCTCGGCTCGCTGGCCAAGGTCGACCAGGCCACCCTGTCGGCGGTGCAGCTGGCCGCCTACCGCGCGGCCGAAAGCCAGGTGGTCGTGCATACCTATATCGGACTGGCGATCGCGCTGGCCATCGTCGCCGCCATGGTCTGGATGAACCGCAAGAAGCTGGTCGAGCACACCAGCCCGGCCGGCAGCATCCTGAACGCCTTCGGCCTGCTGCAGCGCCCGCGCTTCGCCTTCGGCACGCTGTGCATCTTCCTGTACGTCGGCGCCGAAGTGGCGGTCGGCTCGCTGATCGTCAACTACCTGATGCAGTTCGACGTGCTGGGCCTGGGCGCCGAGGCGGCCGGCAAGCACGTGCCGCTGTACTGGGGCGGCGCCATGGTCGGCCGCTTCCTGGGCGCCTACGTGCTGCGCATCTGCTCGCCGGGCAAGGTGCTGGCGGTGGCCGGCGGCCTGGCCGCCGCGCTGCTGCTGGTGTCGGCCAACAGCACCGGCGCCGTGTCGGGCTGGTCCCTGCTGGCCATCGGCCTGGTCAATTCGATCATGTTCCCGACCATCTTCACGCTGGCCTCGGAAGGCCTGGGCGAGCGCACCGCCGAAGGCTCGGGCCTGATCTGCATGGCCATCGTCGGCGGCGCCATCGTGCCGCTGATTACCGGTTTCACCGCCGACATGTCCAGCCTGCGCCTGTCGCTGGCCGTACCCGCGATCTGCTACCTGCTGATCCTGGTGTTCGGCTGGTACGCCCGCCGTCCCCTCGAGAACTGCTGAGCGCACAGGGCCCGGGCATTGATCCGGGCCCGTTCCTCGTCACGCAGCCAGCCCCATTTGTTGAAGTAGCGCGCCGCCGAGACCAGGTGGTGCCCCAGCAGCCGCCAGTCGCGGTAAGACCCCCTCCCGTAGTCGTGCACCACCGCCACATGCGGCACGAACACCGTGCGCGCGATGCGGCCGACCCGGCGCGACAGGTCGACATCCCCGAAATACAGGAAGAAACGCTCGTCGAACAGGCCGGCGCGCCGCACCGCCTCGAGCCGCATCAGCAGGAAGCAGCCGGACAGCGCGGGCACGTCCATCACCCGGGTATAGCCGCTGCCATGCAGTTCGTAGCGCGCCAGCCGGCCGCTGGACCGGTGCAGCAGCGGAAAGAAGCGCCGCACCAGCAGTTCGAGCGGATGCGGCAGCAGCTTGCACAGCGGCTGCAGGCGGCCATCTGGATAATGCACGCGCGGCGCCAGCAGGCCGATGTCGGGATGCTGCTCCATGTAGGCGAGCAGCTTGCCGATGGCGTCGAGGGGGATCTGGATGTCGGCGTGCAGCACGAAATGGTAGATGCTGCCGGCGGCAATGGCCTCGCGCAGCGCCAGGTTGTGGGCGCGGGCGTAGCCGGGATTGTCGGGCTGGTGGCGGTAGCACGCGCCGACGCGTTCGGCCAGCGCGCGCAGCGCATCGTCGGGGGAGTTATCGACCAGGTACACGAGGAGGTCCGGCCTGGCGGTGGTGACGCTGGCCAGCAGGCGCTCGAGCTGCTCGCGCCGGCTGCGGTAACAGACGATGGAACAGCTGGCCCGCGGCATCATGAGCATCGCTCCCGCCAGTGCACCCCGCCCTGCTGCTGTTGCTTCCGCTGCTGTTTCGGATAATCATCCATCGTTGCTCCCGCATCGGCCGCTCGTCAATACTTGATCAGAGCGGCCGCGCCGGCCGCGGTTGCAGCGGAATGGCCGGGCTTTGCGCGGAATCAGAGAGCGATATCGCTGCGCATCACCGGATACAGGTTCAGGCGTTCGTCCCAGGACGGATGGCGGCGCGCGAAGAATTCCAGGCGCGCATGCGGATTCTTCGCGAAGGCGGCGTCCGTCTCGAGCTTGCGGCGGAATTCCGCGGCCAGCGCCGGATCCTTCGCCATCTGCTCGCGCGCGACGTCCTCGGCCACGTACTCTTCCATGTATTCCTTGCGCTCGAAGGCGTTGTTGAATTCGCCCCATGCCAGCAGCGAATCCGGCGCCTGCGGCTCGAACAGGGCCATCACCAGGCGCGCCTTGGGCTGGGCGATGGGCACGAACAGCGCGCCCTTGCCGACCGCACGCGGCTCCTGCCGCCACGCGCCCTCGACTTTCAGGCGCTGGTGCGATTCGAAGGAAGTGGCGGCAAAACTCGCCTTGTCGGCGCGGAAGGTTTCGAGCCGGGCCTGGGCGAGCGCCTTGTCCAGCGTGCGAAAAGCGATGCCGTGCTGGACCAGCTTGGTCGCGACCATCTGCGCCCAGGCCGCCGGCACCACGTAACCGGCGCCCGGCGCCTTCACCTGCAGGTCGTCGACCACCTCTTCGCGCAGCGGCACGTGCCAGACCTGCGGCTTGCTCTCGTCGTAATGCGTCATCATCATGCCGGACACGTCGGACATGGTGCGGGTATAGGCATAGCCCTGGAAGTCGACCATCGTGGTCTTGTCGGTGGTTTTGTACGTCAATGCCACCGGCTGGCCGGCGATGCGGGTGGCGCGCGCATCGGCATCGAAGGCCAGCTGCCGCCACTCTTTGCCATGCGCGGCGACCTGGTTCATGATCGAGACGATGGTGTTGTGGGTGATCCGCACGCGGGTCGCGTAATCCTTCCACGAATGGGTCTCGACCAGCAGGGACATCCGGTTGCGCAACTGGAAATAGCTGGTCGAAAAGCGCGGCTCGTACACGGTGTTGCTGAAGCCCGAGGCGGGGTTGTCGTTTTCCACGAACGACATGTAATAGGACTGCGGCGAGGAGCCTTCTTTCGTGATGTCGGCGATGACATTGGTGCGCAGCGCCAGGCCGGCCTTGCGGAATGCCATGTCGCCGGAGTAGACCGGCTCGACCTGGATCGAGACATCGTGCTGGAACATGGCGCCGTCGGTGACGTGCAGATCGACGTAGGTCAGCGGATCCCAAGCATTCACCAGGGCCAGCATGGCCTGCATCTCGGGCGCGTCGGCCTTCATGTAGTCGCGGTTCAGGTTGAAGTTCTGGGCGGTGGTGCGCCAGCCCATCTCGACCGGGCCGCGCTGGTTCGGACGGTTCCATTTGGCGAAGCGCTCGTGGCCGTCGACGTTAAACACCGGCACGAAGATCAACACCTGTCGATCGAGCGCGCCTTGGGCGATGCGGTTTTCCAGCATCTCGCGCAGCGCCAGGAAGCCGGCGTCCTTGCCGTCGATCTCGCCGGCGTGGATGCCGCCCTGGATCAGGGTCACCGGCAGGTTCTTCTTGCGCGCGGCCTCGGGCGTGAAGGCGCCGGTCGCGGTCACGGCCAGCGCCATCATCGGCCGGCCTTCCGGGCTGACGCCGAACTGGAAGCACTTCACCTGCTTCGGATACGCCTGCTGGTACGCCCCGCACAGCTGGATGACTTCGTCGTAGCGGCCGGTGGCCGTGAAGCCGGAACGTTCCGACACGGTGACCAGGTCGGGCGCGGCCTGCGCAAGAGGAAGGGCAGCCAGCATGGCCAGCAGTAACGCAGAACGGATCATCTATGGCTCCGGCAGAGTTGGGAAAAATTCAATCCGGAAATTATAGACGTTAACTCGTCGTTCCCGCGGAGGCGGGAATCCAAGTTGGCATGCGCTTCGGTAACTCAAGCAGAGCTTGGGCCCCCGCCTGCGCGGGGGCGACGGTGTACGCGGGGCGACGGGCTGCTAACGCTGCCTTGGCGGATAAATCGAAATCTCCTTGATCTGCGGCCGCACCAGCTGCATCTGTGCGGCGCTCGCGCGGGCAGTGCCGGAGGCCGGGCAGGCATTCGTGGCGCGATAGGTCAGCGCCGCGGCCAGCACGTTCTCGGCCGGATCGCCGAGCGCGTGGTTCAGGTCGTCGGCCACGGTGCAGGTCGGCGCGAAGCCGTCCGCGAAATCGCCGAAGCCCTTCGCGTTCACGCCCTGGAACTCGATCGAGAAATAGGTCGTGCCGCAGTTGTCGACCGGGGTGAAGCCGTAGGGCTTGCCGCAAGTCTGGCCGCCGATGATGTCCACTTCGACGTCGACGCCGCGCAGGCCGTTGATCACGGCTTCGCTGGCCGAGCAGGTGCCGGCGGTGGTCAGCACGGTCACGCGCTTCAGGCCCAGGTAGGGCAGCGCCATGCCGGCCGGGACCGGATTCGGCGACGTGAAGCCGTAGGCCGTGTTGCGGAAGGGGATCGGCGCGTCCGGCGCCGTCTTGTTGTTGTAGACCGGGCGCTCGAAGGTCTCGCCGGCCGAGCTCGGACCCGCGACCATGTAGGCCAGTTCGCTGGCGATGTACAGCAGGCCGCCGCCGTTGTAGCGCATGTCCAGCACCAGGTCGCTCACGCCCTGGCTCTTGAACAGGTTGAAGGCGTCGATCAGCTGTTTCTCGGCCACCGCATTGTGGTCGTCGAAGGTGAGATAGCCGACCTTGCCGGTCGGGGTGTCGATCACCTTGGTGTTCTTCACGGAATCGCTGGCGACCACTTGCGAGACCAGCGTCACATCGAATTTGCTGCCGGCGCGCTGGATCGTCAGGCGGTGCGTTTCACCCGCATTGTCCGGGAACAGGCCGGCATTCAGCGCGTCGACGCCGGCGCTGCCGGTGGTGTTGACGAAGTCGAGGCCGTCGACCGCAGTCAGCATGTCGCCGCGCTGCAGGCCGGCCTTCGCCGCCGGCGAGCCGGGCTCGACAATGGAAACCAGCCAGGTGCGCGGCGCGGTGGCGGAATTGCGCGACCAGGTCAGGCCATAACCGACTTCCTCGCCGGCCCGGCTCAGCGCGTCCCACTCGGCCGTCGTATAGGTAAAGTGGAAACGGTCCTTCGGCTTGCCGGCGGCCGTCAGCGCGGGCGTCTTGAGCGCCGCGAAATAATCCAGCGTGTTCGTGTAGTCGGCCATCCGCACCGTGGTCGGGATCTCGTCGTACCACAGGTAATAGCGGTCGGCCCAGCCGCGCAGGAACTTCATTTCGTCCTGCAGCGTGCCCTGGCGGTCCGGGAAGCCGTAGCCCTGGGCGTCCACGCCCGTGCGCGGCGCGGCGCACAGGTTCGCGTAGCTCATGAAGTCGGTCGGGATCGGATCCGCGGGGGCGCCTGGCGTGGTCGGGGTAGTCGGCGTGCCCGGGTCGGCGGGCGTGACCGGCGTCGGGCTGTCGCCGACCGGCGTACCGGCGCTGGCGGACGAACCGCCGCCGCCACCGCCGCCGCAGCCGGCCAGCAGGACCAGAGCCGCACAGGCAGACGCGGCAATCTGGGACAGAACGGCCAGGCGGCCGGAAGGGACATATCGCGAGCTCATGCGCCTGATTATAGACGCGCCCGTCTTCCCGATTGCAAACAACTGTAACAGTTGGGAGGATGCGACAGCGGTGTGCGCCAAACCTCAACTACACATCAAGCGCCAGCTTGCGCGCGGCCACAAGCAAATAGGCCGGGTCGCCGTATTCCCGGTACTCGCACAGTGCGGAATAGCAGAGTTTGATGACGTGGTCGTCGCTGGACAGGATGGCGCGCGCCATGATCTCGCCTTCGCCGGCGCCGGCCTGCTCAGCGGCCTGCGCCGGGTCGCCCCGGCCGATCACGACCGTCAGCCAGGCCGCCAGCGCCGCCTGCCACAGGTAGCGCCGCGCCAGCGGCTTGTCGCCGGCATACGGCTGCACGATGCGAAAGGCGTGGCAGCCGGTGACGATGTGCAGCAGGGTGAAGTCTTCGCGCCGCGCGTATGCCTGCAGGGCGAAGCGGGCGATCTCGCACAGCGGCGGCGGCGCGGCCGGCTGCAGCACCGCGCCCGCCAGCGCCGGGTCCCAGGCGATCTCGAGCATCCGGTCGATGATGATGCCGGGTTTGAACACATGCTCCGCCACCCTGTCGTGCAGGCGCCCGGCGATCTGCTCCAGGGTGCCGTCGGACGGTTCCAGCGACAGCGGCAGGCTCGCATATTCGCCGGCCCAGTAGGCCAGTGCGCACGCGATCTCGTCCTCGATCCCGCCCTCGATCGCATAGGCCAGGCGGATCAGGGCATGGAAGGCGGATGCCGCCAGGCCCGGCATCAGGACCGGCACCCAGTCATGCAGCACGGCATCAAAGCCCGCCTCGCGGATGCGATCCTGGAAGAAATTCACGAAGCGGGGATAGTCGCCACTGCTGCCCAGGTAGTCGTGCGGATCGAGCGCGCTGCCCGACGCCGCGCCGGGCAGCAGCTTGCGGGCATAGCCGGCGGCGAAGCGGCGCAGGATGCCGGCATCGGCGCCGAGCCGGTCGAGCGCCACCACCGCCATCGGCAGGTGGTTGGCCAGCCGGTTACCGTACAGCGGCGCGTAGTGGCGCGATTGCGCCAGCAGTTCACGGCATGTGTCGGACACGGTGTTCATGCTTCACTGTAGCACCGACGCCATGTACACGTCGTCCCCGCGCAGGCAGGAACGACGGCTTATGCGGCGCGTGCGCCCACACTGCCCGCATGAAACGCCGCCACCAGCTCCGCCTCCTTGCGCTTGGCCGCCGCCAGGTTGCGTTCCTTGACGTGGCCGAAGCCGCGGATGTCTTCCGGGATGCTGGCGATCGCCACGGCCTGGGCCAGGTTCCCGCTGTCCAGCTTCGGCAGCAGGGCCTCGACCGTACGGCGGTATTCGCCGATCAAGGCGCGCTCCATCTTGCGCTCGTCGGTGTAGCCGAAGACGTCGAAGGCGGTGCCGCGCAGGCCCTTCAGTTTCGCCAGCATGCCGAAGGCCTTCATCATCCACGGGCCGAATTCCTGCTTGATCAGGTGGCCGTCCCGGTCCTTCTTCGCCAGCAGCGGCGGCGCCAGGTGGAACTTGAGCGTGACATCGCCTTCGAACATGCCTTCGATCTTCTGCATGAAGGCCGGGTCGGTGTACAGGCGCGCGACTTCGTACTCGTCCTTGTAGGCCATCAGCTTGTGCAGGTAGCGCGCCACGGCTTCCGCCAGGCGGGTGCCCTTGCCGAGTTTTTCTTCCGCGGCGCGGACCTGGTCCACGAAGCTCTTGTACTGGGCGGCATACGCGGCGTTCTGATAAGCGGTCAGCAGTTCGACGCGGCGCTTGACCAGGTCGTCGAGCGACTGGCTGCGCTTGAACTCGATCACCTTGGCCGGGGTCGTCAGTTTCGTGACCGACGCGAGGTCGTGCGCGGCGCTGCGGCCCCAGTTGAAGGCGGCCTTGTTGAACGGGATTGACACTCCGTTCAGCTCGATCGCCTTCATGATCGAGGCTTCCTGCAGCGGCACCTGGCCCTTCTGGAAGGCGTAGCCGAGCATGAACATATTGGTGGCGATGGCGTCGCCCATCAGCGCGGTGGCGATCTGGCCGGCGTCGACGAAATCGACATTGTTCGCGCCGCAAGCCTGCACGATCGCGCCCTTCGAACCTTCGGCCGGGAACTGCCAGTCCGGGTTCTTGATGAAGGCGGCCGTGGTGGCGCCGCTGTTGTTCACGAACGCGCGGGTGCGGCCCTCTCCCATGCGCGACAGGGCGTCACGGCTGGCGGTGACGATCTGGTCGCAGCCGATCACGAGGTCCGCGCTGCCGGTGCCGACGCGGGTCGCGTGCAGGTCGGACTGCTTATCCGCCAGGCGCACGTGCGACATCACCGGACCGCCCTTCTGGGCCAGGCCGCTCATGTCCAGCACCAGCGCGCCCTTGCCTTCGACGTGGGCGGCCACGGCCAGGATCTGGCCGACCGTGACCACGCCGGTGCCGCCGATGCCGGTGACCAGGATGCCGAAGGGTTCGAGGGTGGCCGGAATCGCCGGGGCCGGCAGTGGATCGGCTGTACTGCGCGGCGCCGCTTCAGCGCTCGAGGCCTTCTTCGGCTTCTTCAGTCCGCCGCCTTCGACGGTCACGAAGCTCGGGCAGAAACCGGTGACGCAGGAAAAATCCTTGTTGCACGAGGACTGGTTGATCTGGCGCTTGCGGCCCAGTTCGGTTTCCAGCGGCTCGACCGACAGGCAGTTCGACTGCTTCGAGCAGTCGCCGCAGCCTTCGCAGACGGCTTCGTTGATCACGGCGCGCTTGGCCGGGTCGGGATATTCGCCCTTCTTGCGGCGGCGGCGCTTCTCCGACGCGCAGGTCTGGTCGTAGATCATCGCCGATACGCCTTGCACCTCGCGCAGTTCGCGCTGCACGTCCATCAGTTCCGCACGGTGGCGCACGGTGACGCCCTCGGCCCACGGATAATCCGCCGGGTATTTTTCCGGCTCGTCGGTGACGACGACGATCGGCGTGACGCCTTCGGCCGCCAGCTGGCGGCTGATCTTGCCCGGATCCAGTGGACCGTCATGGGTCTGGCCGCCGGTCATCGCGACGGCGTCGTTGTACAGCAGCTTGTATGTGATGTTGACCTTGGCCGCGACCGAAGCGCGGATCGCCAGCACGCCCGAGTGGAAATAAGTGCCGTCGCCGAGGTTGGCGAACACGTGTTTTTCATCGGTGAACGGGGCCTGGCCGATCCAGGTCGTGCCTTCCGCGCCCATCTGCGTGAAGGTGGACGTTTCGCGGTCCATCCACAGCACCATGTAGTGGCAGCCGATGCCGGCCAGCGCGCGCGAGCCGTCCGGCACCTTGGTCGAGCTGTTGTGCGGGCAGCCCGAGCAGAAGAAGGGGATGCGGTCGGTTTCCGGATTCGCCTTGACCGGGATCGCCTTCAGCACGGCCTCTTTCGCCTCCAGGTAGGCGATGCGCTGCTTGACGCGCTCGGCCACCGGGTGGCCGGCGCAGTAGTGCCCGATGCGCGAGGCGATGGCGCGCGCGATCTGGGCCGGGTTCAGCTCGTAGGTGCCCGGCAGCAGCCAGTCGCCCTGGCCGGAGCGGTTCTTGATGCTCCATTCGCCGCTGTCGTCGAACTTGCCGACCACGCGCGGACGCTCGCCGTCCGGCAGGTTGTACAGCTCTTCCTTCAGCGCATATTCCAGCACCTGGCGCTTTTCCTCGACCACGATGATCTCGTCCAGGCCTTGCGCGAATTCGTGCACGCCGACGGAATCGAGCGGCCAGGTCATGCCGACCTTGTACAGGCGCAAACCGATGTCGCTGGCCGCCTGCTCGTCGATGCCGAGGTCCGCCAGGGCCTGGCGGGTGTCCAGGTAGCTTTTGCCTGCCGTGATGATGCCGATCTTCGGGGTCGGGCTGTCCCAGATAATATTGTTTAACTTGTTGGCGCGCGCATAGGCCAGCGCCGCGTACCACTTGTAATTGTTCATCCGCACTTCCTGGTCCAGCACGGCGTCCGGCCAGCGGATGTTCAGGCCGCCCGGCGGCATCTCGAAGGCGGTCGGGATCACGGGCTGGACGCGGTCCGGGTCGAGGTCGACCACGGCGCCGGACTCGATGGTGTCGGTCACGCACTTCATCGACACCCACAGGCCGCTGTAGCGGCTCATCGCCCAGGCGTGCAGGCCGTAGTCGATGTATTCCTGGACCGAGGCCGGGAACAGCACCGGCATGCCGACGTGGTGCAGGATGTGGTCGGACTGGTGGGCGGTGGACGAGGATTTCGCCGCGTGGTCGTCGCCGGCCAGCACCAGCACGCCGCCGTGCTTGGCGGAACCGGCGTTGTTGCCGTGTTTAAAGACGTCGCCGCAGCGGTCCACGCCCGGGCCCTTGCCGTACCACATCGCGAACACGCCGTCGTATTTCGCGTCCTTGAACAGGTTGGTTTGCTGGGTGCCCCAGACGGCGGTCGCCGCCAGGTCTTCGTTCATGCCCGGGTGGAAGTGGACATGGTGGGCTTCCAGGTGCTTTTTCGCCTTCATGGCGGTCTGGTCGACCGCGGTGACGGGCGAACCGCGGTAGCCGGTGATGTAGCCGGCGGTGTTCAGGCCGGCCTTGAGGTCGCGTTCGCGCTGCAGCATCGGCAGGCGGATCAGGGCCTGGGTGCCGGTCATGAAGGCGCGGCCACGCTCCAGTGTCCATTTGTCGTCCAGCGTGATGTCGTGGGCAGGCGGCTGCGGCTCCAGCTGGGTGCGGTCCAGGGGTGCGTTCATTGTGTCTCCGGGTTGTTTTTGTGCGCGCGGTCTTCTGTGGTCCAGGCCGCGTTATTCTGTGCGCCAGTATATTCCCGCCCCCCGGCCATTAAATTTCAATCGATTCCCCCCGCCGCGCGATTTGCGCAATAAAATTGCGGAACCCCTGAAGACGAGAAAAATTCATGTCAAAGATCGAGCTGGATAAAACCGATAGGAAGATCCTGGCCATCCTGCAGGCCGACGGCCGCCTGTCCAACCAGGACGTGGCCGAGCGTGTCAACCTGTCGCCATCGCCCTGCCTGCGCCGGATCAAGCGCCTGGAAGAAGCCGGGGTGATCCGCCAATACGTGGCGCTGCTCGATGCGGACAAGCTGGGGCTTGGCCTGCTGGCCTATGTCAACGTGCGCCTGGAAAAGCACGCCGAAGGCGCGCCGAACGCGCGCGTGCCGGCGACCTCGCCGCGTTTCGAGTTCGCCCAGGCCGTGTCGGCCTGGCCGGAAGTGGTGGATTGCTATGCGATGACGGGAGAAATGGATTTCCTGCTGCGCGTGCACGTGGAAGACATGGACCACTTCTCGCGCTTCATGATGGGGACGTTGCTGCGGCATCCGGCGGTGCTGGACGTCAAATCCAGCTTCGCGTTGCAGAAAATCAAGGAGACGACGGCGCTGCCGATCGTCTGATCGCCTATTTTTTGGGCATCAGCCACTTCAGGGCAAGCCGGGTGTTGCGCTTGAAGGTGTAGTCGATCTTCGCGATCTGCTCTTCCAGCGCTTCGGCCAGCACACTCGAGGGGCTGGGCGGCGGCAGGTGCAGGTGGGCGTCGGCCTCGCCGTACTCGCGCTGGATCTCCATGCCGGCCTTCCTGGCGATGTGCATCATGGTGCGGTTCGAGGACAGGCACTGCATGTACAGCGTGTCGACGTCCGAATTGCGGCAGTGCATGGCAGCGCGCTCGAACAGCCGGGTGCCGACGCCCTGCCCGCGCGCCGACTTCGACACCGAGACCCCGAACTCGGCCACTTTTTCCTTGTCCGTGTAGTGGATGCTGTCCGGACGCGCCTCGCGCGAGGTGAACGCCAGATGGCCGACGCCGACCAGCTGGAACAGGCGGTTGTAGACGCCGAACACGATGTCGTTCGCAAAGTCGAGCTTGCCGACGTAGTTGCTCACTTGCTCGTCCGGCAACACGCTGCCGAAGCGCAGCAGGCGGTCATTGCTGTCGAGCGCCATGAAATGCCGCAGCACGCGCTTGCGATCGCGTTCGCTCAAGGCCTTGACCAGCACCGGCTGGCGGCCGTGTTTGCCGATCAGGTTGTTCAGCCAGCGGCGGAGGGGATTGTCCTGCATGGGGGATATTCTTTTGTGCACTGCACCAATCCCGTATTCTAGCGGATCGGATGCGGAACTGCCGGGCTGGTTTGTAAGGTGCACACAAGCTTCGCGGAAAAGCGCTTTACCCGCTGGCGTTCAGGGCCGCCGCCACCGCCGCTACCCGCGCCGCGTGCACGGCGCCCGGAATACCGGCCTTGTTCTCCGCACACCTGCCGGCGATCTCCCCCGCATTCACCCCACGGGCCGCCGCCAGCCCGCGCAGCAGCCAGGCCGCCTGCGGATAGTCCGGCGCGCGCGCCACGCACGCGGCCACCAGCAGCATCTGGGAAAAACGCTCCGGCTTGCGGAAGGCGTCGCTGCGCTCGAACAGGGTAACGATCTCATCCGGGCCAAGCGCCAGCGCGCGCTCGACCGGATCGTGCTCGCGCGCGCTCATGACGGCCAGGTCGCGGCACTCCAGCGGTACGCGTAGGCGTTTGCAAACTTCGGTAATCCGCTGCGGCGCCTGGCGCAGCGCATGCGCCAGGACGGCAAAGCGCACCGGCAGCTCGACCCCGCGTCCGGCCGCCTCATCGATCGTCAGCATCAGGCCCTCGCTGGCATCGAGCTCCGGCAGGATGCGGGCCAGGGCGCCGCAGTCGCGCAACACCGCGAACATGCGCGAGGGCGTCCGCTCCATCAGCCCGCGCGAGAGTTCCTGCCAGACACGTTCCGGCACCAGGGCGTCGACCTCGCCCTGCTCCACCATGCTGCGCATCAGGGCATTCGTGGAATCGGCCACGCGGAAGGCCGGGAAGCGCGCGGCAAAGCGGGCCAGGCGCAGGATCCGCACCGGGTCTTCGACGAAGGCGTCGGACACGTGGCGGAAGATGCGGTTTTCCAGGTCCTGCCGGCCGCCGTAGGGATCGACGATGGTGCCGTCTTCGGCGCGCGCCATCGCATTGATGGTCAGGTCGCGCCGGACCAGGTCGTCTTCGAGCCTGACCTCGGGCGAGGTGTGGAACACGAAGCCGTGGTAGCCCGGCGCGGTCTTGCGCTCGGTACGCGCCAGCGCATATTCTTCGTGCGTCTCGGGATGCAGGAAGACCGGAAAATCCTTGCCGACCGGGCGGAAGCCCTGCGCCACCATCTGTTCCGGGGTGGCGCCGACGACGACCCAGTCGTGGTCCTGCACCGGCAGCCCCAGCAGCTCATCGCGCACGGCGCCGCCGACGACATAGGCCCGCATCGGCATCGGCTCCGTCACTCCGGCAGCTCGTCTTCGTGGGCGGCGGCGATTTCCGTTTCCGCCATCGCTTCCTCGACCCAGCGCGCCACGGCCGGGTGCGCCAGCATGCGGTCGCAATACGCCTGCAGGGCCGGCGCCAGCGCCACGCCATAGGTTTTAAAACGCATTACCACCGGCGCATAGAAGGCGTCGGCGATGGAAAAGTCGCCGAACAGGAAGCGGTGGTGGCCGAAGCGCGACAGGCACTCTTCCCAGATCTCGCAGACGCGGCCGATGTCGGCCTGGGCGCCCGGCGTGCGGCCGCGGCCCGGCAGGCGCGCCTTGATGTTCATCGACATCGCGCTGCGCAGGTCGGGGAAGCCGGAATGCATCTCGGCGACCACCGAACGCGCCATCGCGCGCGCCGCCACATCCTGCGGCCACAGGTGTTTTTCGGGGAACTGCTCGGCCAGGTATTCGCAGATGGCCAGGCTGTCCCAGATCGTCATTTCGCCGGCCAGCAGCACCGGCACCCGGCCGGCGTGCGAAAAGCGCGCGATGTTGGTGGCGGTGTCCGGCTGGTCGAGCAGGACGCGCACTTCGGTGAACGGGATCCCGGCCGCCACCGCTGCCACCCACGGGCGCATCGACCACGACGAATAATTCTTGTTGCCGATGACGAGGGTCAGGCCCGCCTGGCGCGCCTGGTCGAGGGTCTGCGAAAGCGTCGGATCGAGTTCGATTGTCTGCATGGTTTCTTTCTATTTCGGATGGGGGTGTTCCGCATGAGCATGCCGCGCCCGGGAGCGCAGCTCGTCGAGTTGTCCGCTCGGCGCCAGGTACTGGGGCGCGACCGACTCGAGCGCCGTGAGCTTGATATCGAGCGCCTCCGCTGTCAAGGCCTGATCGGACGGCTTGACAACATTATCGACTTTCATGGAGTCCAGGTTGTCGCGCGTGATCAGCGGCGTCGGCAAGAGTTCGAACAGCATCGCCTGCAGCCGCGCCAGCGCGTCGGGCAGCGGCAATATCGGGCGCTGATGGCCGGCATACCGTCCCGCCAGCCGCACCAGTTCGGCCAGCGTATAGATGCCGGGCCCGCCCAGCTCGTAGGTCCGGTTGCGGCTTTCCAGCTTGAACAGGGCGTGCACGAAGGCGTCGGCAACGTCGCCCACGTACACCGGCTGGAAGCGCGCCCCGGCGCCGGCCAGCGGCACCACCGGCAGGCGCCGCTGCAGGCGCGCGAACATGTTCAGGAAATTGTCGCCGGGACCGAACACCACCGAGGGCCGGAAGATCGTCGGCGCGACCGCCGTTTCGCTGGCGGCCGCCAGTTCGCCGTCGGCCTTGGAGCGCTGGTACATCGAAGGCCCGTCGCGCGAGGCGCCCAGCGCGCTCATGTGCAGGTAGCGCGGCACGCCTCCGGCCGCGCAGGCGGCCACGAGGCGGCGCGGCAGCTCGACGTGGACATGGCGGAATTGCGGCCCGTAGGGCATGCCGCGGCGCGAATGCAGGATGCCGACCAGGTTGATGACGGCATCCTTGCCGGCCACCAGGCGGCGCAGGACGGCATCGTCGTTGATGTCGGCCTCGACGATGTCGACGCCCAGCGGCATCAGGTGCATGGCATGCGCTTCGTGCCGGGTCGGCGCCACGATCGTGACGCCGCGCTCGGCCAGCCTGGCGGCCAGGTGGCTGCCGATGAATCCTGTTCCTCCGAACAACACTACCGACAGCTGGCGCATGCTGGACTCCTCAGGGCAGGCCAATTGCGCTGCCGCGCGGCGTGATCGTCCCCAGTCGGGCCTTGAGCGACTGCGGACGCTTCTCGAACAGTGCGGCGTAGTTCGTTGCGTTCGACATCACGTTGCGCACGTAGTTGCGGGTTTCCTCGAATGGAATGGTTTCGACGAACACCGCTCCTTCCATCGGCGCGCTGAGCAGGCCGCGCCAGGTGCGCGCGCGGCCCGGGCCGGCGTTGTAGGAAGCGGTGGCCAGCACCTGCGAGCCGTCGGCATTGTTCAGCACCATGTTCAGGTAATTGGTGCCGAGCAGGATGTTGGTGCGGATATCGCTCAGCATGCCGTGGGCATAGTCGCTCATGCCGATCTTTTCCGCCACCCATTTGCCGGTCGAGGGCATCACCTGCATCAGGCCGGCGGCGCCGACCCCGGACTGGGCGTCGGAAATGAAGCGCGATTCCTGGCGGATCAGGCCGTAGACCCAGGCCTGGTCCAGGCCCAGCCCTTGCGCGGTCGGGTGCAGGATGTCGTTGTGCGGGGCCGGGAAGCGCTGGGTGTAGTCGAATTCGGTGCGGGTGCGCTCCGAGGTGTTCACCATGCGGTCCAGGATCTCGTTCTGGCGCGCGTACTCGGCCGCGACCAGCAGCTGGCGGTCGGAAAAGTCGCGCAGCGCCCAGTTCCACTCGCGCGTGCCCTCGAAGCGCAAGCGCAGGGAAAAGAACTTCAGGGCGCGCCGGAAGCCGGGATTGGCGGCCATCTGCGCCAGCTCGGGCGCGGTCGGCGCGATCGGTCCCGATGCGCTGGGCGGGATCGTGATCTGCTGGCCCAGCTCTTCGAGCGCCAGCTGGCCATAGAAATTGTTCTGGTCGGCGATGCGGCGGAACAGCGCCTGCGCGGCTTCGCGCCGGCCTTGCGCCAGATCGGCACGGCCCAGCCAGTAGGTCCAGGCCGGCAGCGCGCGCTGGTCCGCCGGCATGGCCTCGATGGTGGCGCGCACCGTCTTCCAGTCGCCGCGGCGCAGCGCGATCCGGGTCTTCCACTCGAACTGGGTTTCGGACAGGGGCGCGCCGGCGCTGCGCTGCCAGTCGTCGTAGGCGTCCGGCGCCAGTACCAGCGAGGCCGCCAGGGCGATGTTCGACCAGCCGATCGCCCGTTCCTCGGCGGACAGCCGGGACGCATTCTTGTTCAGGGCCACGGTGGCCAGTTTCAGGCTGGTGCGCGCCATGCGGCCGATGGCGACCAGGTAGATCTCGTGCTCGGCGCGCGTGCTGCCGATGCCGCGCGCCATCGCCAGCGCCGGGAAGTCGACCGCCTGGGCGGCGCGGGTGTCGGAAGCGCCCAGCAGGAGCGCGGTGCGGCGCGACGGGCCGGTGGCGTGCATCTCGCCCGCCAGGCGCAGCTGGGCCAGCAGGTCTTCCTTGCTGAACTGGCCGGACTGGGCCAGCTGGGCCACCAGGGCGGCGCAGGCTTCGCCATACATTGGCGGATTGTCCAGCAGGGCGCGCGCGTCCCGGGCCACGTTCTGCCCTTTCACGGCGCGCGACAGCAGGGCGTAGCACTTGACCTGGTAATCGTCGTCCTTCACGAACAGCGGCAGTTCGCGGTCGAAATTCACCCAGTCGCGCTTGCGGCCCAGCTCGAGCAGCCAGTCGTTGCGCAGGCGGTCGGCGATGGCGCTGCCCTCGTAGCGCTTCAGGAAATCCAGGACCTCCTCGTTCGGCGCGTCCTTCAGGCGCGGTTTGAGACGATAATAGTCGACATACGAGGGAATTGCGTAGTTGGGCAGGCGCGCCGCCAGCTCGGCCGCCTTGCCGGCATCGTTCGCACGCGCGGCCTCGCGCAACTGCAGAAAGAGCGCATCCTGCTCGCGCGCAGCATCGGCAACGGCAACGGCCTGCAGCAGCATGCCGGAAGGCGCGGCAGACGCGGCGGGTGCAGCAGGAGCGGCAGACGCGGCAGATGCGGCGGCGGCGGGCGGCGCCGTCTGGGCGGATGCGGGCGAAAACGCCAGCAATGTAGACGCAGCAATACTTGCGCCGGCTAACAATTTCAACAGAAACATCAAACCAACCTTCAATGTACGCTTCATTTCATCCATGACCGGCGAATCAAGAATACCACGGCCCCTCCCGGGACTGCCATCCGATGCCTCAAGCGTGACGGGCGACAGCCAGGCGGCCAAGGCCGCGCTGCGCAAGGCGCTCAGGACGGCGCGCGGAACGCTCGACCCCGCCATCAAGGTCCAGTGGGACGCGCACATCGGCGCCCAGGTCGTCGCCTGGTGGCGCCTGCGCCAGATGCCTGTGCTGGGCGTCTACTGGCCGCTGGCCGGCGAACCCGACCTGCGCGCGGCCTATGCGGAACTGGCGCTGGCCGGGGTGCGCCTGGCGCTGCCCGTGGTGATGGAGCGCAACGCCCCGCTCGCCTTCACGGAATGGAAGCTGGACGAGCCGATGCTGGCCGACGAGATGGGGGTGGCGGTGCCGGCCACGCTGCGCTTCATCGAGCGTCCCCCGGCCCTCCTGATTCCCTGCCTGGGCTTCAATGCCGAGGCTTACCGGCTGGGCTATGGCGGCGGCTACTACGACCGCACCCTGGCGCTGACGCCACGTCCGTTGACGCTGGGGATTGCCTACAGTAACCAGGAAGCCCGCTTCGGGCATGGGCCGCACGATGTGCCGCTGGATGTGATCGTTACCGAGCGCAGCCAGGTGACCTGAAAAAAAAGCCCACGGCCAGCAGCGCGTGGGCTTGTCGGTGCGGCGATCGGTGCGCCTCAGGCCGCTGGCGTCCCGTGCAGGCGCTGCCAGATGGCGGTGGTGGCCGCCGCCTGGTTCATGCTGTAGAAGTGCAGGCCGGGTGCGCCGCCGGCGATCAGGCGTTCGCACAGCTGGCTGACCACGTCCAGGCCGAAAGCCTTGATCGAGGCGCTGTCGTCGCCGAAGCTGGCCAGCTTCAGGCGGATCCAGCGCGGGATCTCGGCGCCGCACATGTCCGAGAAGCGCATCAGTTGCGTGTAGTTCGTGATCGGCATGATGCCGGCCACGATGGGCACGTCCACGCCCAGCTTGCGCGCGTTGTCGACGAACTGGAAATACGCGTCCGGGTTATAGAAATACTGGGTGATGGCGGCGTTCGCGCCGGCCTGCACCTTGCGTACGAAATTCTGCAGGTCGTCCTGCGGCGACTTCGCCTGCGGGTGCATTTCCGGGTAGGCGGCGACTTCGATGTGGAACCAGTCGCCGGTTTCAAGACGGATGAACTCGACCAGGTCGCTGGCATAGCGCAGTTCGCCGGCGCCGCCGTAGCCGCTCGGCAGATCGCCGCGCAGGGCCACCAGGCGATGGATGTTCTTCGCCTGGAATTCGCGCAGGATCGTGCGGATCGACTCGCGCGTGCCGCCGACGCAGGACAGGTGCGGCGCGGCCGCGTGCCCTTCGGACTGGATCTCGAGCACGGTGTCGAGCGTGCCCTGCTGGGTGCTGCCGCCGGCGCCGAAGGTCACCGAAAAGTATTTCGGCTGCAGTTGCGCCAGCTTCTGGCGCGCGACGCGCAGTTTTTCCGCACCCTCGGGGGTCTTGGGCGGGAAAAACTCGATGCTGATATTAGGGGTTTCCATCTTTATTCAGGAGTAAGGTAGAAAGCGCCCACGAAATCACGCTGTACAGGATGGCTGCCAGGAAGGCCGACCAGAACCCGGCAACATGGAATCCTTCGACCAGGTGCGCCACCAGCCAGAACAGCAGCGCATTGATCACCAGAATGAACAGTCCGAGCGACACCACGGTCACCGGCAGGGTCAACACGACCAGCACGGGACGGATGATGGTATTGACCAGCCCCAGCACCAGCGCGGCCACGAGGGCGGCGCCGAGGTTGGTGACGGTCACGGAATGCATCAGGTAAGGCAGCGCCATCAGGGCGGCGGCATTGATCAACCAGGTCAGGAGCAAGCGCATATCGGTGTCTTTCGTGAGGGCGTAAGAAGTCCGGCGCCACCCAGCTGGATGGCGCCATGTCACGGAAAGCTTACCAGACTACAAATTAGTAGCGGTAATGATCCGGCTTGTAAGGACCTTCCTTGGATACCGAAATGTAAGCCGCCTGCTCTTCGGTCAGCGTGGTCAGCTGTGCGTTCAGCTTCTTGAGCTGCAGGCGCGCGACCTTCTCGTCCAGGTGCTTCGGCAGGGTGTACACGCCGACCGGATACTTGTCGGTGTTGGCGAACAGCTCGATCTGGGCGATGGTCTGGTTTGCGAACGAGGAGCTCATCACGTAGGACGGGTGACCGGTGCCGCAGCCCAGGTTCACCAGGCGGCCTTCGGCCAGCAGGATGATGCGCTTGCCGTCCGGGAAGATCACGTGATCGACCTGCGGCTTGATGTTTTCCCACTGATATTTCTTCAGTGCCGCGACTTCGATTTCGTTGTCGAAGTGGCCGATGTTGCAGACGATCGCCTGGTCCTTCATCTTCTGCATGTGGGCTTCGGTGATGACGTGGTAGTTGCCGGTGCAGGTGACGAAGATGTCGCCGTGTTCGGCAGCGTAGTCCATGGTCACGACGCGGTAGCCTTCCATCGCAGCCTGCAGGGCGCAGATCGGGTCGATCTCGGTGACCCAGACCTGGGCCGACAGCGCGCGCATGGCCTGGGCCGAGCCCTTGCCCACGTCGCCATAGCCGGCGATCACGGCGATTTTGCCGGCGATCATGACGTCGGTGGCGCGCTTGATGCCGTCCACCAGCGATTCACGGCAGCCGTACAGGTTGTCGAACTTCGACTTGGTGACGGAATCGTTGACGTTGATGGCCGGGAAGGCCAGCTTGCCTTCCTGGTGCATCTGGTACAGGCGGTGCACGCCGGTGGTGGTCTCTTCGGTCACGCCCTTGATTTCCGGCAGACGCTTCGAGTACCACTGCGGATCGACAGCCAGGCGGCCCTTGATCGCGTTGAACAGGCAGATCTCTTCTTCCGAACCCGGCTTGTCCAGCACCGAGATGTCCTTCTCCGCGCGCACGCCCAGGTGCAGCAGCAGGGTGGCGTCGCCGCCATCGTCCAGGATCATGTTGGCGTGCTGGTCGCCCGGCCATTCGAAGATGCGGTGGGTGTATTCCCAGTACTCGTCCAGGGTTTCGCCCTTGATGGCGAACACCGGGGTGCCGACCGACGCGATGGCGGCGGCGGCGTGGTCCTGGGTCGAGTAGATGTTGCACGAGGCCCAGCGCACCTGCGCGCCGAGGGCTTCCAGGGTGCGGATCAGCACGGCGGTCTGGATGGTCATGTGCAGCGAACCGGCAATGCGCGCGCCCTTCAGCGGCTGGGCGGCGGCGTATTCCTCGCGGATGGCCATCAGGCCCGGCATTTCGGTTTCGGCGATGCGGATTTCCTTCTCGCCCCATGCGGCGAGGCCGATGTCGGCAACGAGGTAATCCTGGGAAGTGTTTTTGAGTACGGCGCTCATCACGCCCTCCTTTCAAGTTAAGAAAAAAGTAACGTGAGCGCGGTGTTGATGATCCGAGCCTGGCGAAAGAGGAATCTTTCGTCGCAACGCTCCTCGGAATTCATAAGTTTAACACGGGCGGCTTGCTGGTGTGCCGCTGTGTTGTATTGCCTGCGATCGTAGGGTGGGCACCCCGTGCCCACCCTACGCCATCAGGCCAGACCGGCTTCGGCGCGCAGCAGCGCGGCCTTGTCGGTGCGCTCCCAGCTGAACTCCGGCTCTTCGCGGCCGAAGTGGCCGTAGGCGGCGGTCTTCTGGTAGATCGGGCGCAGCAGGTCCAGCATCTGCACGATGCCTTTCGGGCGCAGGTCGAAGTGCTCCATCACCAGTTCGGCGATCTTCTCGTCGGAGATCACGCCGGTGCCTTCGGTGTAGACGGTGATGTTGATCGGCTTGGCCACGCCGATCGCGTAGCTGACCTGCACCTGGCACTGGCGCGCCAGGCCGGCGGCGACCACGTTCTTGGCCACATAGCGGGCGGCATAGGCTGCCGAACGGTCGACCTTGGTCGGATCCTTGCCCGAGAAGGCGCCGCCGCCGTGCGGGGCTGCGCCGCCGTAGGTGTCGACGATGATCTTGCGGCCGGTCAGGCCGCAGTCGCCCTGCGGCCCGCCGATGACGAAGCGGCCGGTCGGGTTGACCAGGTAGCGGGTGTCCTGCAGCCATTCCTTCGGCAGCACCGGCTTGATGATTTCTTCGATGACGGCTTCTTCGATCTGGCTGTGGCTGATTTCAGGTGCGTGCTGGGTCGACAGCACCACGGTATTGACCGACACCGGACGGCCGTTCACGTAGCGCAGCGTGACCTGGGACTTGGCGTCCGGGCGCAGCCAGGGCAGGCGGCCGTCCTTGCGTAGCTGCGACTGGCGCTCGACCAGGCGATGCGCGTAGTAGATCGCGGCCGGCATCAGTTCCGGGGTCTCGTCGCAGGCGTAGCCGAACATCAGGCCCTGGTCGCCGGCGCCCTGGTCCAGATCCAGGCCGGCGCCTTCGTCGACGCCCTGGGCGATGTCGGGCGACTGCTTGTCGTAGGCGACCAGCACCGCGCAGCCCTTGTAATCGATGCCGAAATCGGTGTTGTCGTAACCGATGCGCTTGATGGTGTTGCGCGCAACTTGAATATAATCGACGTTTGCGTGCGTCGTGATCTCGCCGGCCAGCACCACCAGACCGGTGTTGCAAAGGGTTTCGGCGGCCACGCGCGCGCGCGGATCCTGTTCGAGGATGGCGTCGAGGATGGCGTCGGAAATCTGGTCGGCGACTTTGTCCGGATGGCCTTCCGAGACAGACTCGGAAGTAAAGAGGTAGTCATTGGAAGACATTAAGGCTCCTGATACTGTTGAGATAAATGCCGCAGTACCATTGCCTGCGACGCTTTAGCGATATTTATATTCCGCTTCGCAAGTTGTCATTAACTCCGCGGATCCTGCTCAAAGTGGTATTTTACGCTCCTTAAAAAATTTTGGTGAAGCAAGCCGCATCACCTCTACCCTGAATCAATAATGCTCGTCCTTTTGTTCCGTTTCCTGTCGGTGTTTCCGCTCCCTGTGCTACATGCGCTGGGCGCCGGGCTCGGCTGGCTGGTCTACCTGGCTTCTCCCTCCTATCGCCGCCGCCTACGCAGCAATCTCGAGCTGGCGGGCTACGGCGCCCACCTGCGCACTGCCATCGCCGAGTCCGGCAAGGCGATCGTCGAGCTGCCTTTTGTTTGGTGCGCGCAACAACAACGCGTGACCAGCCATGTCACGATGGAAAACTGGGAACTGGTCCAGCGCCAGCTCGACGCTGGTCGTGGCATCGTATTCCTGACGCCACACCTGGGCTGTTTCGAACTGACCGCCCAGCAGGTCTCGCTGCGCCAGGAATTGACGGTCATGTACCGTCCGCCGCGCAAGAGCGCGCTGAAACCCCTGGTCGAAGGCGCCCGCGCGCGCCAGAACATGCACCTGGCCCCGGCCAACCTGTCGGGCGTGCGCATGCTGGTCAAGGCGCTGCGCGGCGGCCAGCCCGTCGGCGTGCTGCCCGACCAGGTGCCGCAGGAAGGAGAAGGCGTGTGGGCGCCCTTCTTCGGCCGTCCGGCCTACACCATGACCTTGCCGGCCAAGCTGGCCCAGCTGGGCAAGGCCGACATCCTGCTGACCTACGCCGAGCGCCTGCCGCACGGACGCGGCTACGTGATCCGCTTCGTTCCCTTCGAGGGCGAGCTGTCCGGCACTGCGGCCGAGCAGGCCGCCGCCATCAACCGCGCGATGGAGCAACTGATCGCGCGTTGCCCATCCCAGTATTTCTGGAGTTATAACCGCTACAAGCGTCCGCAAGGCGTGGCAGCCCCGGAAACCGAGGCGGTCGCATGAGGTTCCTGATTGCCTTGCTGTGGCTGCTGCACTGGTTGCCGCTGCCGATCCTGGGCCGTATCGGCAATGCCATCGGCTGGCTGATGTATTACGCGATCCCGAAACGCCGCAAGATCGCCCTGACCAACCTGCGCCTGTGCATGCCCGAGCTGAGCGAAGCGGAACGGGTCGCCATCGCCAAGCGCCATTTCATGGGCTACTCGCGCAGCATCCTGGAGCGCTCGCTGATCTGGTGGGCGCCATTCGAGCGCATCCACGGCCTGATCGAAGTCGTGCCGGCGGTGCCGAAGGCGGAAATGGAAAGCGGCCCGACCATCCTGTTGTGCCCGCACTTCGTCTGCCTCGACGTGGCCGGCGTGGCGGCGCGCGTCATTCCACTGTCGACGATTTATTCGCCGCAGAAGAACCAGGCCTTCGACCGCCTGCTGCGCCACGGCCGCGAACGCTACGGCCCGGTGCGCCTGTTCACGCGCGAAGACGGCATCAAGCCGATCCTGCGCGCGCTGCGTGACGGCCTGCCCTACTTCATGCTGCCGGACATGGACTTCGGCGAGAAGGACGCCAGCTTCGTGCCTTTCTTCGGGATCCCGGCCGCCACCCTCACCGCCCTGCCCCGCCTGGCTTCCGCCACCAAGGCCAAGGTGATCCCGGTGGTCGCGACCTTCCTGCCCAACTACAAGGGCTACCGGGTGGTGTTCTATCCGGCCTGGGACGACTATCCGGGCGACGACATGGTCGCCGCCACGCGCCGCATGAACGAATTCATCGAAGAGCGGGTGCGCGAGAACCCGGCCGAGTACTTCTGGACCCATAAACGTTTCAAAACCCGGCCCAACGGCGAACCCTCGCTTTACCAGTAAGGATCCAGCAATGAAACTGAAATTCACTAAGATGCACGGCGCCGGCAACGACTTCATCGTGATCGACGCCATCAACCAGCAGATCGACCTCGGTCCCGAGCAGTGGCGCCGCCTGGCGGACCGCCGCTTCGGCATCGGCGCCGACCAGATCCTGGTCGTCGAGCCGCCCAGCGAGGCAGGCTGCGACTTCCGCTACCGCATCTTCAACAACGACGGCGGCGAGGTCGAACAGTGCGGCAACGGCTCGCGCGCCTTCGTGCGCTTCGTCAGCGACAAGGGCTTGACGGACAAACGCAGCATCCGCGTGCAGACCATGGCCGGCATCATCACGCCGCGTCTCGAGACGGATGGCAGCGTGACCGTCGACATGGGCGCGCCTGTGCTGGAGCCGGCCCTGGTGCCGTTCGACAGCCAGGGCCTGGAAAGCGTAACGCAAGGCCGCGATGCCCTGTGGCCGATCACGGTCCGCGCGCGCGGCGCCGAGCAGACCGTGCTGGTCTCGACCGTCTCGATGGGCAATCCGCACGCGGTGCAGGTCGTGGACGACGTGGACACCGCCCCGGTCGCGGAGACCGGCCCGCAGATCGAACATCATCCGCGCTTCCCGAAACGGGTCAATGCCGGCTACCTGCAAGTGCTGGACCGCGGCCACGTGAAGCTGCGCGTGTTCGAGCGCGGCGCCGGCGAAACCCTGGCCTGCGGCACCGGCGCCTGCGCGGCGGTGGTGGCCGGCATCCGGCGCGGCCTGCTGGATTCGCCGGTGCAGGTCGAAGCGCGCGGCGGCCGCCTGAGCATCGCCTGGGCCGGCGAAGGCCAGCCGGTCTACCTGAGCGGGCCGGCCGAGACGGTGTTCGAAGGCGAGATCACGCTCTGAATAATCGCGTCTGACAACGCCCTGAGGGCAAGGCCCATCCTCGAAGACAGTATGCGTGTACGGCGAGACGATGCAACGCTGCCATCAGGGTGCTGTCAGGCGCGATTAGGCGGCCAGGTCGAGGTCGAGCGAAGAATCCGCCCCGCCCGCCTCGGGCAGCAGGGTCCGCAGCCGGTACAGGCGCTGGCGGTAATTTCCTTCCGGACCGCCCGGACCGCAGTCGACGCTCTCGAACAGACGCACGATGCGGTCGAGCAGCTGGCGCTCCTGCGCCGTTTCCACCGGCACCAGACGTCTCCGGCTGCGCCCGTAGCTGGCGCGGATGTCGACCACCAGGCAGTGCCCGCGGTCGGCATTGCCGATGTCCAGCAGCAGCGCCTCCGCACGACTCAGGCCGAAGGCCAGGGCCAGCTCGAGGCGCGCCGCCAGCAAGGGGTATTCCGCCAGATCCCGCCCGGACAACAGCGCCCGCAGATCCGGCCAGGCGCCGGGAACGCGCGGCGCGATCTTGCGCAGCATTGCCGCCGCCTTCGCGCAGCCCTGCGCGACCGCCTTCTGCAGCCAGAACACGGCGCGCACATCATTGTTCTCGTTCTCGCGGCGCGCGCGCCAGGCGGCATTCCCGCATTCCAGCTGGGCGTCGCGGTAACCCATCTCGGCGGCGCGCTCGAGATATTTCTGGGCCTCGTTCACATTACGCTGGGAAAATTCAGGCTTCACATAAATGCGTGACAGCGCGTACCAGGCTTCGGCCAGGCCCTGCTCGCCGGCCTGCTGCAGCCAGCGCACCGCCTTCTTGAAGTTGGCCGCGCCGCTGCTGCCGGGAATGCGGCGGCCATCGATGCGCATGCGCGCGCACCACAGGCCCAGGGCAAACTGGGCGTAGCAGTCCTGCTCGGCGGCGGCCATTTCCCAGAACGCGTGCAATTCGTCGGGCGCGACGTCGTGGGTGACAGCGCCCTCTTCCACCAGCCGGGCGCAGCGCGACAGCAGGGTGACCTCGTCCGGCGACAGGCGCGCGCAAGCCCTGTCCTGCGCCACTTCGGAATGGGCCAGGGAGCGCGCCAGCGGCAGCGCGCGCACCAGATAGCCCTGCTGGTTTCCGGATTCCCATTCCTGCGCCAGCAGCGCGAACTGGGCCGGGGTGACGCCATTGTCGGCGGCGCGGCGCAGCCAGCGCTGGCCGGCATGCTCCGGCGCGCCGGCGCGCGGTGCCGAAGAATCGCGGCCCAGGGCGCCGGCAGTCGGCAGGCCGGCGCCCTGCTCCGCCGGCATCGCCGCCGTGGCGCCCGGGCGCGGCGGCGCGGCCCCGTGTTCGCGCGCCAGCAGCCACTGCGCTTCCGGAAAACCACCGCGGCCCGCGTCCTCGAGCGCGCGCAGGGCCTTGGCGCGCTGCCCCGGCGCTACCCGCTCGCCGCCCAGCACCAGCTGCGCATAGACCAGGCCGGCCCGCGCCAGTCCGCCGTCGTAGGCCCGCTCGTACCAGCAGGTCACGGGCTGGGGGCTCTGCCGGGCCAGGTCGAGCGGGATGTGATTGCCGATCAATTGCCAGGCCTCGGCACAGCCCTGGCGCGCGGCGCGGTCCAGCCAGTGCAGCGCGGTAGGCAGGCTCTTCGGCAGGCCGGTGCTCCCAAAAAGATACAGTCGGCCCAGCGCCAGCTGGGAGTCGGCCCGGCCGGCGCGTGCGCCACGGATGATTGCTAGCTCTTCACGGTTTGCCATCGCTCATTTATCGGTAGTAAGACACCGCCGCAGATGCATGCAGATGCACGCAAATCCTGGTAAGTACATGATGGATGAGGTCGCCAGACCTGGACATCCGGTTGCGGTTGTCGGATGGGGCAGAGTCTAAAGCCGGCTCAGGGGCGATTCGCCTGCGATTCCATGTGCATTTGAGGCCGCACAAATGTTAAATGTCGTGCCCGGCTGGCATGATGACGCCCAGAAACTTAAACAATGCTTAAGATTTCCTACGTGAATCAGCTCTGCCGTTTCGAAAATACAACAGCACAATTGGATTTATTGGCTTTCCACCAAGTGGACCCGTCATAATTGACTAATCAGACAACCTTGATGCTTCCAGCATTTAAGGTTCACACATCCGAGTGTTCAGCAAAAAGAAAAAGCCTCAATGCTCACTGGATTCCTGCGTTTCACTTTATAAGGACATAAATAGATGAAAAAATCCCTCGTGGCAGTCGCTCTGCTGGGTGCATTCGCTGGTGTCGCGCAAGCGCAGACCGCAGTGCAAATCTACGGCAACATCGACGCCGGCCTGGTCAAGCGTACCGACCAGACCCTGGCCATCGGCAAGCGTGCTTCCAACACCCTGGGCTTCAAGGGCACCGAAGATCTGGGCAACGGCCTGAAAGCGCTGTTCCAGATTGAAATGCGCTACGAGCCGGACACCGGCACCGTCGAGAACAACACCCGTCCGCTGTTCCAGGGCCAGACCCGCGTCGGCCTGCAGGGTGATTTCGGTATGATCCGCCTGGGCCGTGGCCTGACCCCGTTCCAGGAAGTGGTCGGTTCGTTCGAACCGTGGCACGGCCTGCCGACCCCGGCCGGTTTCTATACCGACATCAGCATCGCCGGTTACAACTCGACTCCGCTGGACCAGGGCAGCAACACCAGCGGCGCTGGCGCAAGCAACAACCGCTTCTCGAACGCGATCTTCTACAACTCGCCGGTCGCTAACGGCTTCCAGGTGAACGCTGCCTGGGCAAGCAAGGAAGGCATCGCAGGCGGCGCAGCCGTCGCCGGCGTCGGCGCTGGCGCAACCTCGTACACTTCGGGCCAGGAAGCTTCGGCCAACCCGTTCTCGGTCGCTGCCACCTACAACAACGGTCCGGCCGCTGCAATGCTGGCTTACGAGCGTAACGCCATCGAAACCAAGATCTGGTCGATCGCCGGTTCGTTCGCCGTGACCCCGGAACTGAAACTGATGGCCACCTACAGCCGTCAGGACAAGGAACACACCAACACCCTGCGTCCGAAGGTCAAGGGCACGGTGCTGGGTCTGACCTACGCGGTCGGCCCGGGCAAGGTGCTGGCCGGCGTCGGTGTCAAGAAGCAGGACGAGAACTTCCTGCAGCACGACCTGCTGACCCGCCAGTACTCGCTGGGCTACGAGTACAGCCTGTCGAAGCGTACCTACGTGTACATCGATGCGTCGCGCAAGAAGAACGCCAGCTTCAACCAGACCACCGGCGCTCTGGCTGGCACCCCGACCATCAACACCTACGACGTGGGCGTGAACCACTCGTTCTAAGCTTTACGCTGTAAGTCTTAAGCAGTAACTCCGCAAGGGCGGGCCTGGGAAACCAGGTCCGCCCTTGCTGCATCTGGGCCCTGTGCGATTCGCGCAACGCTCACGCGGCTGAGCCGTATCGGCCAGCGCGAATTGACAGGCATCCGATTGTGTCGCGATGTGATTCGATTTGCCATGGGAGATACGATGAAAAAGATTGTGCTGGGCGCGCTCGCCGGCGCCTGCGTTCCGACCCTCGTGCTGGCCCAGTCCAGCGTCCAGCTCTACGGTATCGCCGACGCCGGCCTCATGTGGCAGCACGGCTCTTCGCCCAAGCTCATCAGCGGGGGCGCCGACGGCTCCCGTCTCGGCGTCAAGGGCAGCGAAGACCTCGGACGGGGCTTGAAGGCCGTGTTCAACCTGGAGGCGCGGATCGAGCTCGACACCGGCAAGCAGCAGCCGACCCTGATCAACGAGAACCAGGGCTTTTACCTGACGCGCGGCATGCAAGCCCTGCCGCCCAACCTGCTGGCCATCGTGCGCAGCGCCCTGCAGCCGCGCGGCGGCCCGGCCGTCAATCCCGAGAACGCGCTGTTCGACCGCACCGCGATGGTCGGCCTGGTCACGCCGCTGGGCGCAGTCCTGGTCGGACGCATGTACACACCGGGCTACGAAGTGTTCGCGGCGGCCGATACCTTCGAGGTCGGCACCGGCGGCACCTGGGGCAGCGTGACCGGCGGCACCGCCGGCTTCCAGGCGCTGGGCGCCGACATCCGTTCCCAGCGCGCCCTGCAGTACCGGATCGCCCTGCCTTCCGGCCTCGGCGGTTCGGTCATGATCGCCGGCAAGGGCTCCGGCTATCTCGGCCTGTACAACAAATTCTGGGGCGCGGCCATCACCTACAAGGCGCGCGGCTGGGATGTCGGCATCGGCCACAACCACGCCTACGATCCGTCCGGCGCGCCGAGCCTGCGCACCACCACCGTCGGCGGCTCGTACACCTGGGAAGACTGGAAGTTCTTCGCCGGCTGGCACGACCAGCGCAACAAGCATTCGGCGCTGCTGCCCACCTATATCGCCGGCTGGGATGCCCAGATCGCGCCCCAGCTCGCACCGCTGGGCCCGGCCACTGCCGCCGCCCTGCGCGCGATATTCGTCAACAACATTTCCTTCAACAGCCAGCAGGACGCCGCCAGCTACCAGGCCGGGTTGCAGTACCGCATCGGCCCCAACCGCATCCTGGCCTCGGTCGCGCGCCAGAACGACCGCACGGTCTCGGACAGCGATGCGACCCTGTATGCGCTGGGCTACAACTACTACCTGTCGAAGCGCACCGACATCTACGCCGTCGTCTCCTACATCAAGAACGACAACGAGGCCCAGTACAGCCCGGCGACGGCGGGTGCGCCCGGCGGTTTCACCCCTGCGCCCGGCGACAACGGCCGCGCCTTCCAGCTCGGCATGCGCTACCGCTTTTGATGCATGTTTATCTGCTGATGGCGCTTACAGTCGGGTAAAATTGGCGGTCTACCTCTTTTGCAAGACCATGCAATGACCGCAACACTGGATTCCGCTGCCATCGCCCAATACCTGGTCGATCATCCGCAGTTTTTTGAAGAACACGCCGGCCTGCTGGGCGAGGTAAAGCTGTCGAGCCCACTGACCGGCCGTGCCGTCTCGCTGCAGGAACGGCAGATGGAAGTGATGCGCGACAAGTACAAGGCACTCGAGCTGCGCATGGCCGAGCTGGTCCGCCATGCCGAGGAAAACGCGGCGATCGCCAACCGTTTCCACGGCTGGACCCGCCAGCTGCTGGAAGCCGGCGCGCCCGACGAGGCGCCGGCCGCAATGCCGCGCGCCGTGGTCGACGGCCTGATCAAGCACTTCGTGGTCCCGCAGGCAACCCTTCGCCTGTGGAGCCTGGCGCCGGAGCACGCGTCCGAGTGGTATGCCAGCGGCGTCTCCGACGACGTCCGCCTGTTCGCCAACGGCCTGCGCGCGCCCTACTGCGGCCCGAACCGCGATTTCGACGCCGTCCGCTGGCTCGAGGACAGCGCCTCGGTACGCTCGACCGTGCTGGTGCCGCTGCGCGCCGCCGGCTCGGCCTTCGGCCTGCTGGTGCTCGGCTCGCCCGATGCGGAGCGCTTCAGCGCCAGCATGGGGACCGATTTCCTGGTCCACATCGGCGAGACGGCCAGCGCCGCGCTCAGCCCGCTGCGCGCCTGAGGCAGCGACGCCAGCCATGGACACCCCGGCCGCGGACGACTGGACCGGCCGCTACCTGGCCGAGCTGCGCACCCAGCGCAAGCTGTCCGGCCATACCGTCGCCGCCTATGCGCGCGACCTGGGCGAACTTTCCCGCCTGGCCGGCCATACGGACTGGGCCAGGCTGACCCACTTCGACATCCGCCGCTTCGCCGCCAAGCTGCACGCCGACGGCCAGAGCCCGACCTCGATCGCGCGCAAGCTGTCCGGCTGGCGCGGCTTCTTCAACTGGCTGGCGCGCCAGACGCCGCTTCCCGCGAATCCGGCCGATGGGGTGCGGGCGCCGCGCCGCGCCCGGCGCCTGCCGAAGGCATTACCGGTCGACGACGCCGTGCGCCTGATGGAAGCGAACCGGCACGGCCATCCCGAACCGGCCGAACTGTGCGACCGCGCGATGTTCGAGCTGCTGTATTCGAGCGGCCTGCGGGTGTCCGAGCTGGCGGGGCTGGACGTCGGTTTCGTGGCGGCCGGGGATGGCGCGCCGGCATCGATGGGCTGGCTGGAGCTGGAAGCCCAGGAAGTCGTGGTCACCGGCAAGGGAAATAAAATGCGCCGGGTGCCGGTCGGCGCCCCGGCGGTTGAGGCGATCGCGGCCTGGCTGGCGGTGCGCCCGCCGAGCAGCGACGGCAGCAACGCCCTGTTCCTGTCGGCGCGCGGCGCCCGCGTCAGCCCGCGCGTGGTCCAGCACCGCCTGAAGAACCACGCCCTGAAGGCCGGCCTGCCGGTCCACGTGCACCCGCACGTGCTGCGCCACTCCTTCGCCTCGCACCTGCTGCAGTCCTCGGGCGACCTGCGCGCGGTGCAGGAACTGCTGGGCCACGCCAGCATCACCTCGACCCAGATCTACACGTCGCTCGACTTCCAGCACCTGGCCGCCGTCTACGACAAGGCGCATCCGCGCGCCAAGGCCAAGTAAGAGATCAAACCAGGTAAAAGATCAAACGAAGGCCAGCGCACGCGACTTCGGTTGGTGGTGACATTTCGTAAATTCCGGCATAATCCCCCGATTCTCTGCGGCCGTAGGGCCCACTTTGATCGGATAGCGAAATATGGAATTGATCCCCAGCACCATCCTGACCGGCTTCCTCGGCGCCGGCAAAACCACGCTGCTCAACCGCATCCTGCAGGAAAACCACGGCATGCGCATCGCCGTGATCGAAAACGAATTTGGCCAGGAAAACATCGACAACGAAATCCTGGTGCAGGATTCCAGCGAGCAAATCGTCGAGATGAACAACGGCTGCATCTGCTGCACCGTACGTGGGGACCTGATCGTTGCCCTCGGCAACCTGGCGCGCAAGCGCGACGCCGGCGAACTGCAGTTCGACCGCGTCGTCATCGAAACCACCGGCCTGGCGAATCCCGGGCCGGTGGCACAGACCTTCTTCGTCGACGAGGAAGTTGGTGCTCACTACCTGCTCGACGCCGTGGTGACCGTGGTCGACGCCCGTCACGCCATGGACCAGCTGGACCGCCAGGAAGAAGCGCAGCGCCAGGTCGGCTTCGCAGACAAGATCCTGCTGTCCAAGACCGACCTGGTCGACGCCGCCGCGCTCGAGGAGCTCAAGGCGCGCATCCGCCGCATCAACCCGCGTGCGCCGATCGCGGTCTCCGACTTCGGTCGCGCGCCGATCCAGGAGGTGCTCGACCTGCGCGGCTTCAACCTGAACGACAAGCTGGAGCTGGACCCGGCCTTCCTGACCGCCGACGAGGCGCATGATCACGAGCACGATCACGAGCACGTGCACACCGAAGCCTGCAATCACAGCGAAGATCACAGCCACGACCACCATCATGGCCACCACAGCGACGATATTGCCGCCTTCGTGTTCAAGAGCGAGCGCGCTTTCGATCCGGAACGCCTCGACCAGTTCCTCGGCAGCATGGTGCAAGTCTTTGGCCCGAATATGCTGCGCTACAAAGGCGTGCTGTCGATGGCGGGGGCGGATCGCAAGGTGGTATTCCAAGGCGTGCATCAAATCATGGGCAGCGACCTGGGTGCAAAGTGGGGCGATCAAGAACCACGCGGCAGCAAGATGGTGTTTATTGGTAAAAATTTACCGAAAGATGTCTTTATCCGGGGATTGGAACAATGTTTGGTATAAACTACTCCGGTTCTGTATTGCAGGTCAGGCAGCTTGACCGTGCAAGCCGGTAGTTGAACGACTGAACAGTCCCGCAATACAGCGGGACAGGCAGGGCGCCAACCCTGCCGTCACGGCAGCGAACCAGCGCACACCGCAACAAGAGTAACCGCTGAGTAAGCTGATAAAATGGAAACTCTGTCGTATCAAAGGTAAGTGAAGTCATGACTAAAACAACGAAACCGAATACCGTGGCGCAGCCCGAAGACCGCCTCCTGACGGAAGAAGAAATTCGGGCGATGAGCGACGACGACTACATGAACCCGGCTCAGCTCGCGTTCTTCAAGAACCGGCTGCAGGAGCTCGAGAAGGAGCTGCTCAAGAATGCCGGCGAGACTACAGAACACCTGCGCGAGACGGTCCTGGTACCGGACCCGGCCGACCGTGCCACGATCGAGGAAGAACACGCGCTCGAACTACGCACCCGCGACCGCGAACGCAAGCTGCTCAAGAAAGTGCAGCAGTCGCTGGCCGCCATCGAAGCCGGCGAATACGGCTGGTGCGAAGAAACCGGCGAGCCGATCGGCATTCCGCGCCTGATCGCCCGTCCGACGGCAACGCTGTCGCTGGAAGCCCAGCAGCGTCGCGAACTGAAGCAGAAGCTGTACGGCGACTGACCGTGACAGGCTCCGCTAAAAAAAGCATGCGTCACTCGCATGCTTTTTTTATTTGAGCTACATAGTTATTTCCCTTGGGATACACTAGCGTCGGCTTGCCTGTCGATTGACGCAGCTCAGGCGTGCGCGCCATGCGCGGCGGGCCGCCGTGCTACTGTCTCGACCGGTGAAAACGGTAGACAAGGACCGACGTGGGACTCTTTTCCTTCCTGAAGAAAAAGACCGAGGCGCCCGACGCGCGGGCCGGCGCACGCCCGCGCGCGCCCACTGCGCCCGATCCCGCCAGCATGTTCGCGCCGACAACCCGCATGCCGCTCGACACCGAAGCCGAACGCGAGCGCCAGCGCGAGATCGCGCGCGCAACCGCGGCCAAGATCGACGAGATCGAGCTGCAGATGGCCGCCGACATCTTCGACGACCAGGCCTGGGCCGGCAACCGGCGCGCGCCGGCGGTCGCCTCGGGCGCGCCCAGCGCTCCCCTGCTCGACCTGGACACGGCCGACCTGCTGGTGGAAGAAAACATGCCGGACGCGGCGGTAGCGCCGTCGAGCGCGCCGGCGGTCGAGGAAGCGGCGATCCTGTATGCCAACAACCAGGTCGAGGCGGCGGAACAGGCGCTGCGGGCCTGCCTGGACAGCGCCTGCCGCGGCGAGCGCCAGCCCTGGTGGATGCTGTTCGACCTGTACCAGGCAACGGGGCGCGAGCCGGCCTTCGAGAGCATCGCGATCGACTATGCCAGCCATTTCGAGACCTCGCCGCCGGCGTATTCGCCCCTCCTGGCGCCGCTGGGGGCGCAATCGTCCGCCCAGGCCTTCGCCGGTGCGACCCCGACCGCAAGCCTGTCGGGCCGCCTCGACGGCGCCGCCGGCGCCCAGCTGGCGCGCGTGCTGGACTCGACGCTGCCGCTGGTGCGCCTGGAATTCAGCACGGTCGCCTCGGCCACGCCGGAAGGCTGCGCAGTCCTGCTCGCGGCCCTGCAAACCCTGCGCCAGGGCGGCCGCGAGCTGGTCGTGGCCGGCGCCGACCATTTGATCGCCGTGCTGCGCCCGATGCTGGCGATCGGCGAGCGCGGGGCCGGCGAAGCACCCTGGCTGCTGCTGCTCGAGCTGCTGCTCCTGATGAACCGCGAAAAGGATTTCGAAGAGACCGCGATGGATTATTGCGTCACCTTCGAAGTCTCGCCGCCCTCCTTCGAAGCGCCGGCGCGCGCCGCGGTCAGCGTCGGCGCCACGGCGGACAGTCCTGCAAGCAGCGGCGACCGCTTCCTGCTCCCGGGCCTCATCGAAGGCAACAGCGTGGCGCTGCTGGACGCGATCGACGCCCATGCCGGCCCGCACGCCTCCCTGGTGCTGGACTGCTCGCGCCTGGCGCGCATCGATTACGCGGCGGCCACCGCCCTCGTCGCCCGCCTGCGCCAGCTGGCCGGCGCCGGCAGTGCCGATGCAAAGCGCAGCATCGAACTACGCGACCTGAACCATCTCGTCGCCGCCCTGCTGCGCCTGCTGGGCGCGGGCGAGTACGCGCGTCTGTACGCGCACAAGTATTGAATCTCGGTCCGGCCAGCGAACGCGACAGTTTCGTCTTGTAATTAAGTGAAATAGCCCCACGTTTGGTGAGCAATCAACCACGAGGCAACTATGGAACAATTTCACGGCACGACCATTGTGAGCGTGCGACGCGGCGAACAGGTCGCACTCGGCGGCGATGGCCAGGTCACCCTCGGCAATGTCGTCATGAAGGGCTCGGCGCGCAAGGTGCGCAAGCTGTACCAGGGCAAGGTCCTGTGCGGTTTCGCCGGCGGCACCGCCGACGCCTTCACCCTGCTCGATCGCTTCGAAGCCAAACTGGAAAAGCACCAGGGCAACCTGCTGCGCGCCTCGGTCGAACTGGCCAAGGACTGGCGCACCGACCGCATCCTGCGCCGCCTGGAAGCGATGCTGCTGGTCGCCGACCGCGAGAAGACCCTGATCATCACCGGCAACGGCGACGTGCTCGAACCCGAGGATGGCATCGGCGCGATCGGCTCGGGCGGCGTGTACGCGCAGTCGGCCGCCAAGGCGCTGCAGGAAAACACCGATATGGCCCCCGCCGAGGTGGTCAAGAAGGCGCTCACCATCGCGGGCGAGCTGTGCATCTATACGAATATGTCCCACATCGTCGAGACGCTGGACTGAGCAATGAACAATCAAATGAATATGACCCCCTCCGAAATCGTTTCGGAACTCGACAAGCACGTGGTCGGCCAGAGCAGGGCCAAGCGTGCGGTGGCGATCGCCCTGCGCAACCGCTGGCGCCGCCAGCAGGTGGTTGAACCCCTGCGCCATGAGATCACGCCGAAGAACATCCTCATGATCGGCCCGACCGGCGTCGGCAAGACCGAGATCGCGCGCCGCCTGGCGAAGCTGGCGGATGCGCCCTTCATCAAGATCGAGGCGACCAAGTTCACCGAGGTCGGCTATGTCGGCCGCGACGTCGACACCATCATCCGCGACCTGATCGACATCGGCGTCAAGCAGACCCGCGCCAGCGAGATGCAGAAGAACCGCCAGCGCGCCGAAGACGCCGCCGAAGACCGCGTCATCGACATCCTGGTGCCGCCGGCGCGCGACTTCGGCTTCAACGTCAGCAGCACCGAAGCCAAGGACGGCGACACCACCCGCCAGACCTTCCGCAAGCGCCTGCGCGAAGGCGCCCTCGACGACAAGGAAGTCGAGATCGAAGTGGCCGACGCCGCGCCCCAGGTCGACATCATGGCGCCGCCGGGCATGGAAGAGATGACGGAACAGATCAAGTCGATGTTCGCCGGCGTCGGCGCAGCCCGCAAGAAGCCGCGCAAGATGAAGGTCAAGGATGCGATGAAGATCCTGATCGACGAGGAAGCCGCCAAGCTCGTCAACGAAGACGAGATGAAGCAGAAGGCAATCCAGAACGTCGAGCAGAACGGCATCGTGTTCCTGGACGAGGTCGACAAGATCGCCTCACGTTCGGAACACGGCGGGGCCGAGGTCTCGCGCGCCGGCGTGCAGCGCGACCTGCTGCCGCTGGTCGAGGGCACCACCGTGAACACGAAATACGGCATGATCAAGACCGACCACATCCTGTTCATCGCCTCGGGCGCGTTCCACCTGTCGAAGCCTTCGGACCTGATTCCGGAGCTGCAGGGCCGCTTCCCGATCCGCGTCGAGCTGGAAGCGCTGTCGGTCGAGGATTTCAAGAGCATCCTGACCTCGACCGACGCCAGCCTGACCAAGCAGTACGAGGCCCTGCTGGCGACCGAGGGCGTGACCTTGGAGTTCGCGCCGGACGGCATCCACCGCCTGGCCGAGATTGCCTATTCCGTCAACGAACGCACCGAGAACATCGGCGCGCGCCGCCTGTACACGGTGATGGAAAAGCTGCTCGAGGAGATCTCGTACTCGGCCACCGACAAGTCGGGCGAGAAGCTGGTCATCGACACCGCCTACGTCAACGAGCGGCTCGACAAACTGGCGATTAACGAAGACCTGTCGCGTTATGTGCTTTAACTGAGGTACTGTAATCAGAAAGGAGGCAAAGATGGCAAACAAGGCCCTTGCAACCCGGCAGAAGATGATGCTGCGCGTCGAACCGATGCCGCCGCTCAAGCCGCGCAATCCCTTTGCCGGCTTCGCCAAGCAGCGCGCAGCGGGTCCACATGCGAAACCGGTGGCCAGCGAACGGCAAGCCGCCAAGCGTGCCCTCAAGAAGGTCAAGCTGGAAGCGGACGACGAATGAAACAACGCCGGCCCCCGCCGGCGTTGTTTTTCGTTGAAGACTGGCTTGTTCTTCTGTAAAGTCAGAACCCATGAGCTCCCCCGACATGGTTCTGGACGTCCTGCGCGCCGAACTGCGCGCCGCAGGCATTACCTACAAGATGCTGGCCGATCGCATCGCGATGAGCGAATCGAGCATCAAGCGCATGTTCGGCCAGAAGGACATGACCCTGTCGCGCCTGGCCCAGATCTGCCAGGCCGCCGGCGTCAACATGGAAGACGTGTTGCGCCGCGCGGCCGACGCGCGCCCCCAGGCCGACACCCTCACCCTGCCGCAGGAAACCTCGCTGGTCGCCAACCCGCGCCTGCTGCTGGTGGCGATCTGCTGCCTCGGGCACTGGAGCCTGGAGCAGATCATCGAAACCTACCGGCTGAGCGAACCGGAATGCATCGGCCTGCTGGCCGAACTGGACCGGCTCGGCCTGATCGAACTGAAACCCCTGAACCGCTACAGCCTGCGCGTCTCGAACGCCTTCCGCTGGCTGCCGGACGGTCCGGTGCAGCGCTACTTCCGCGAGCATGTGGTGGGGGATTATTTCGACGGCCGCTTCGACGGTCCGGGAGAGGCGCTGATGTGCCTGCCGGCGAGACTGTCGCTGGCCAGCGCCGCCGAACTGACGGAAAAAATCTACCAGCTGGCCGGGGAGCTGGCGCGGCTGCACCGCAACGACCGCCGCCTGGCGCCGCGCGAACGCGACGGTTTTACCTTGCTGGTCGGATTCCGCTCGTGGGAGTTTTCTGCTTTTACGGCGCTGCGGCGCTAAGCGGGCTGAGAGGAGCGTACGGCGAGGCGCTGCACGCAGCTACGGAGGTTTTGTCAGACGCTCTCTTATTGAGTGCTTGGAGCCCGGCCGCCTACCGGACTGCTAGTCGAACGGGTTGGCGGCGCCATCTGCACTGGCGCCGGGGCGGGGTTGTTCGCGCTGTTCGGATTGTTCGCGCCGTTGGGGTTGTTCGCGTTGTTCGGCACGGCGATGTTCGGCGTGGCCGGCGGCGGCTCTTCCGGCGGCCCGCTGACCTGGCCCGGGTTGCCCGGATCCGGGAAGGTCGAGCCCTGCGCGACCTGGCCGGCCGGCGGCACCGCCTGCTGCTGGACCGCGCCCGGCGACATCGGCGGCTCCGGCACGGGCGCCCCCGGCGCCAGGGTAGCCGGCATGGCGGCATTGGCGGGCGCACCGCCCTGGGCGCCCGGCGGACCGCCCATCGGCGCCGCCGCCTTGCTGTCGGTCGCCAGGTCGAGCCGTTTCATGACGCCGCCATCGGACAGCATCACGTAGCGTGGATGCACCTCGGCCAGGGTGATCCCGGGCGCCACTTCCTTGCCCACTTTCAGCGCCTTCGGCGGCGAGCCCTCGGCCACGATGATGGCCGCGCTGTCGCGTCCGGCCGCCACGATGCCGGTCAACTGGTAATTGGTCGCGCTGGCCGTGGCCACCTGCCCGCCGAACAGGGTAGCGGCGGCGTCGATGCCGGGCTCCGGCATGCTGGTGCGCGGCACCGCGGCGAGCGGGCGCTGCGGCGGCTGGTAGAGCTGCAGGATCCAGTAGGCAAGCGAGGCCGCCAGCAGGATCACGCCAAGCAAACTCAAAAGAAGGGGTAAACGCTTGTTCATCAGTGTCAGGGTCCCTGTCAGCGCACCAATTGGTTAATTTCAATGATCGGCATCAGCACCGCCAGCACGATCAGCAGCACGACCAGGCCCATGGCCAGGATCAGCACCGGCTCCAGCAGGCCGGCGATGGTCAGCGCGCGACGCTCCAGGTCGGCCTGCTGGGAATCGGCGGCGCGTTCCAGCATGGCCGGCAGTTCGCCGGTGATTTCGCCGGCGCGGATCATGTGCACCAGCATCGGCGGAAAATACTTTTGCGCCGACAGTGCGCGCGCCAGGCTCGCGCCCTCGCGCACGGCGGCGGTCGCATCCTCGACCAGGCCCTTCATGGCCACGTTCGACAGCGTGTCGCGGCTGGTCTCGAGGGCACGCAGGATCGGCACGCCGGAACCGGTGGTGATCGCCAGCGTGCTGGCGAAGCGCGCCGTGTTCAGGCTGCGTTCGAAACGGCCGTACACCGGGGCGTCGAGCAGCCAGGCATGCCAGCGCAGTTTCAATGCATGATTCTGCAGCGCCCGGCGCCACATGAACCAGGCCGCGACGATGGCCAAACCAACATAGATGCCATAAGCGCGCGTAAAGTTCGACACGCCGAGCATCATGATGGTCAGCACCGGCAGCTTCTGCTTGGTGTTGGCGAACACCGAGACGATCTGCGGCACCACGTAGGTCAGCAGGAAGATCACGATCGCGAACGCGACCACGGTGACGATCGCCGGATAAGTGAACGCCAGGCGCACCCGCTGCACCAGCGCGTTGCGGCGCTCGATGTAGTCGGCCAGGCGCGCCAGCACGCGCGCCAGCTGGCCGATCTGCTCGCCGGACGAGACCAGGGCGCGGTAGATTTCGGCGAAGTCGCGCGGATGGCGCGACAGCGCGCTGGAGAAGGAGGCGCCGCCCATCACTTCGGAGCGGATCGAAGCGACCAGGTCGCGCATGTAGGGGCGCTCGGCCTGCTCCAGCAAGGCCGTAAACGCCTGTTCGAGCGGCAGGCCGGCCTCCAGCAGGCTGGCCAGCTGGCGCGTGAACAGGGCCAGCTCGACCTGGGACAGGCGTTCGCCGAAGCCGCGCGAGCGCGCCACCCCGCTCTCGTCGACCTGGGCCGCGATGGCCTCGACCGCGAGCGGCGTCAGGCCCTGCAGGCGCAGGTCGGCGCGGGCGGCGCGCGGGCTGTCGGCGTTCAGCACGCCCTTGCGGGTGACGCCGCCGGTATCGACGGCTTCGTAGCGGAATGCCGGCATCAGTCAGCCTTCGTCACGCGCACCAGCTCGGCTTCGGTGGTCACGCCTTCGCGCACCCAGCGTTCGCCATCCTCGCGCATGGTCTTCATGCCGGACTTCAAGGCCGTATCGCGGATAAGGGCTTCCGACACCTGATTGTGGATCTGCGCACGGATCTGCTCGTTCGTTTCCAGCAGTTCGTAGACGCCGACCCGTCCCTGGTAACCGGTATGGCCGCAACGCTCGCAACCGACTGCCACCCACTGGCCATTGCTGTCCTGCTTCTTGCAGTACGGGCACAGCTTGCGCACCAGGCGCTGCGCCATCACGCCCAGCAGCGAGGACGACAGCAGGAATGGCTCGATGCCCATGTCCAGCAGACGGGTCACGGCCGAGGCCGCGTCATTGGTGTGCAGGGTCGCCAGCACCAGGTGACCGGTGAGCGAGGCCTGCACCGCGATCTGCGCGGTTTCGAGGTCGCGGATCTCGCCGATCATGATCACGTCCGGGTCCTGGCGCAGGATGGCGCGCAGGGCCTTGCCGAAGGTCATGTCGATGCGGGCGTTGACCTGGGTCTGGCCAATGCCGGGCAGGTCGTATTCGATCGGGTCTTCCACCGTCATGATGTTGGTGGTGCTGGCGTTCAGGCGCGACAGCGAGGCGTACAGCGTGGTGGTTTTACCGGAACCGGTCGGGCCCGTCACCAGCACGATGCCGTGCGGCTGGTTGATCATCCGGTCGAACTGCGGCAGCAGGCCTTCGCTCATGCCGAGGTGGCCGAGGTCGAGGCGGCCCGCTTCCTTGTCGAGCAGACGCAGCACTGCGCGCTCGCCGTGGCCGGTCGGCAGGGTCGAGACACGCACGTCGACCGGCTTGCCGCCCACGCGCAGGGTGATGCGGCCGTCCTGCGGCAGGCGTTTCTCGGCGATGTCCAGCTGGCTCATGATCTTGATACGCGAGATCAGCGAGGCGTGGATCGCCTTGCGCGGACGCACGATGTCGCGCAGCGCGCCGTCGATGCGGAAGCGCACCACCGAGGTCTGCTCGAAGGGCTCGATATGGATATCCGAGGCGCCTTCGCGCAGCGACTGCGTGAGCAGCGCGTTGATCATGCGGATCACCGGGGCGTCGTCGGACGATTCCAGCAGGTCTTCGATGGCCGGCACGTCCTGCAGCAGCTTGGTGAGGTCGAGATCGGCGTCGAATTCGTCGGCGACCTGGGAGGCGTCGCCGCCGGCATTCGCATAGGCGGCGGCGATCGCCGCTTCCAGCTCCGCACGGTCCATGCGGTGCAGGGCGATGCGCCCGAAGCGGCGCGAGACTTCCGCGATCGCGGCCGGCTTGGTCGCGTTCGAGACCAGGACTTCGACGGCCTGCGACGGGTCGCCATTGGAACGCGCCAGCACGCCGTAGTCGCGTGCGAATGCGTAGGGCAACAGATTATTCATGATCGATCAATTCTGTGTCGGCGATGCCGGCCGGTAATCCGACGGCGCCGGCTGCGGCTGCACCGGTCGGAATTCGGACTCATAGCGCGGCTGTGTGCGCTGGCCCGGCGGCGCCGGCTGGTTCGTGCCCGTGCCGGTGGCGGCGCCCGGACGCGGCGCGACTGGCGCTGGCGGCGGCATCGTGGCCATCGAGCCGCCCGCGGGCGGCTGGCCATTGGTTAATGAGGGCAGCAGCGGTGCGCCGAGGTCGCGGATCAGGATGTTGTTGTCGGCCGGCTGCGCGCCCGCTCCCGCCGCATGCATGTACTGGTAGCGGTCCATCGAGATGCTGTCATTCTGCTCCTTGCTGCGGACCACGATCGGACGCAGGAAGACCATCAGGTTGCGCTTCGCGCGGCTGCGGGTCTTGTACTTGAACAGGTTGCCCACGATGGGAAGATCGCCCAGGCCGCGCACTTTTTCCTGGTTCTCGGTTTCATCGTCCGAAATCAGGCCGCCCAGCACGATGATCTGGCCGTCGTCGGCCAGCACATTGCTTTCGATGGCGCGGACGGTGGTGATGATGCCTCCGGAATTCGTGACCGAGGTGTCGATCCCCGAGTTCTCGTGGTAGATCGACAGCTTGATGGTACCGCCTTCGGAAATCTGCGGACGCACTTTAAGCAGCAGGCCGACGTCCTTGCGGTCGACGGTCTGGAAGGGGTTGCTTGCCCCGCTCGCGCCGGTGGTGAAGGAGCCGGTGATGATCGGGATGTTCTGGCCGACCTTGATCGTCGCCAGCTCGTTGTCCAGCGTGATCATGTTCGGCGTCGACAGGATGTTCGCCTTGCCTGTGCTGTCGAGCAGGTGGGCGATCGCGCCCAGGCCGAGCTGGCCATTGATCTGGCGGAACACGCCGATCGACAGGCCGGTCGGGTTCGGGATCGAGGTCGAGCTGGTAGTGCCCGCATTCGTTCCGCCAAGGCCGCTTACCGCGGCCGTGGCCAGGTTGACGATGTTGTTGCTGTTGCCGCCGACGCTGAACGACTGCAGGCCGCCCACGCGGTACTTGCTGGAATCGTCGCCGCTCAGGCCGACCCACTGCACGCCGAATTCGGCGGCGTCGTTCGAAGTGACCTCGACCACCAGGGCTTCGATATACACCTGGGCGCGGCGCACGTCGAGCTGGTCGATGACGGAGCGCAGGTTGCGGTAGATCGCGTCCGGCGCGGTGATGATCAGGCTGTTGGTCGAGGCATCGGCCTGGATGAAGCCGGAACCCTGGCCGCCGCCGCCGCCGGCCGCCGTGGCCTGGCTCTGCTGGGCGTAGGTGTTGCCGGTGCCGCCCATGCCGACGCTGCTCTGCTGGCCCTGCTGGCCGGCGCCGCCGCCGGCGCCGGTGTTGTTGGTGGACTGGATCGAGCCGCCCGAGGTGCCCTGCTGCTGCACCGGCACCGCCGAGGCGTCCTGCGAGACCACCGCGCGCAGGGTCTGGGCCACCTTGCTGGCGTCGGCGTTCTTCAGGTAGACCACGTGGATGTTGCCCATCTCCGAGGTCGGCTGGTCGAGCTTGGCGATCAGGCTCTTGGCCATGTTCGCGCGCGCCGCCGAGGGCGCACGCACGACCACCGAGTTGGTGCGCGGATCGGCCAGCACCGTGACGCGGCCGGCGTCGCCGCCCGGGCTCGGCTCCATCAGGCGCGTGACCAGGGCCGCGACGTCGCTGGCGATGCCGTTGCGGATCGGGACCACGTCGAGGTCGCCGGTCGAGGGCGAGTCCAGCGCGGCGATGATCTTCGACAGGCGGCGCAGGTTGTCGGCATAGTCGGTGATCACCAGGCTGTTGTTGCCCGGGTCGGCCATGATCGAATTGTTCGGCGAGATCAGCGGGCGCAGCACGGCGGTCAGGTTGGCCGCCGACTCATGCTGCAGGCGGTAGACCTGGGTCGCGATCTGGTCCCCGTGCGCGCGTGAACCCTTGACGCCGACCTGGGTCGGCGAAGACTGCAGCTTGGCTTCGGCTTCCGGCACCACTTTCGCATAGCCGTCGCCGGTGACCACCGCATAGCCCTGCAGGCGCAGCGCCGAGGTCAGGAGGGCGAAGGCCTGGGCCTTGCTCAGGGTGCGCTCCGACACCAGGGTCAGGGTGCCCTTCACGCGCGGGTCGATGATGAAGGTCATGCCGGTGTAGTGGCCGACCGCCTTGATCACCGATTCGATGTCCGCGTTGACGAAGTTGAGGGCGGCGCCATTGCCTTCCTGGGCAAAGGCAGGTACCGGCGGCACCGTGCCGAGCACGGCGCAGCACAGCATGACGTTGGCGGCGAGACGGCGCAGAGCCGGGGTTTGCGGAGTATTTTTCATTATCTGAACTCTAATGCGATTATGTTCTTGCCGTTCACCATTCGGCGCTGGCCCAGCAGGTTCAGCAGGTTGCCCAGCGTGTCTTCATATCCATCGGCCGCTTGCGCCTGACCCGAAAAGCGCAGACGGCCATTTTGCAGAGTACCACTCCCGGAAAGCAACAGCGCGCCGCGCACGGTCCGCAGGCTCAGGTCGGCCTGCTGACCGCGCCAATCCATCGCCAGCTCATAGCTGCCGAGCGGCTTGACCGGACTCATACGCGATCCCATGTCGGTCAGGGACAGCACCGTCCGGCCCTGCACGGCCACCGCCTGGCCCTGGCGCGCGATGTCCAGCAGGTTCCAGGACAGCTTGATCACCCCCGACGGCGCCAGCGTGTTCAGCGGCGCTCCCAGCCCAGCCAGGCCCTCGGCCGGCAGCAGCAGTTCGCCGGCGCTGACCTGCCATTGCGACCAGCTGCCGGTGATCCGCACCGGCAGCGCCAGCGCCCGCTCGTTGGCCAGGTCCATGCTCACCTGGCCGAACAGCACCAGCGGCGACAGCCGCCAGCTGAACCGGCCCGGCAGCAGCGGCGTGACCGAACCGCCTTCGCCCGGCGCGCCGCCCAAGAAGGCTGAACCGTGCCAAAGCGTACCCTGCGCATCCCCCAGAGTCAAACGCCCGCCGGTCTGGCGTTCGACGATCGGCCCCAGCCAGGCAGCCGGCAGGAAGACCAGGATCGTGACGGCGACCGCCAGCGCGGTCAGCCCGACCCATAGCAGGGCCCGCCTCATTGGGCGGCGCCGGTATTCTGGCGCAGCGTCAGGCTGGCATCGACCTGGCCGGCCGCCGGCAAGGCGGTGACGACCGCGTCCTGCACCAGTACGCGGTTGGCGCGGCGCTGCTCGTCGAGCCAGGTCGCCAGGTTGGCGAACGACACATTATTCAACTGCAGCTTGATGTATTCGCCCGTCATCGACAGCGATTGCGGCGTCAGGCCGCGGCCGCTGAGGCTGGTGTTGACGGTTTCGCGGGTCAGCGGCGTGACCTGGGTGGCCGGCGCATGCGCCAGGCTGCTCGCTTCCTGGGCCATGGCCTGCAGCTCGGCGGCCTGCTGGCGCAGTTGCGGCAGGGTGCGACGCAGCTGGGCGCGGCCTTCGACGGCCGGATCGACCAGGACCAGGTAGAGCAGCGCCAGCACCACGACGGCGCCGCCGATGCTCAGGAAGCGGCGTTCCTGTTCGGTGCGCGCGAGCCAGAGCGCGTTGGCGCGCTCGCGGTACTGGGCGATGGTGGTGGCTAGACTCATTGCTTGGCTCCTGTGCTGCGGATCACCCAGTTGCCCGGCGCGGCCTCGTCGAGGCTCATGTTGCGCGCAGCCAGGGCGGTACGCAGCTGCCCCGTCAAACCGGGGTCGACTGTTTCGGGTTTGACTTTGACCGACAGTGCGTGTTCCCGGTATTCAATTGACGCAATGCCGGGTTGACGTCCGAGCGAGCGCGTCGCTTCACCGAAGGCCGAGGCGATATAGGTGAATTCGTCGGGCGCCACCTCGCCGGTGCTGGCGCGGGCGCGCGCGACGTTCTGGCGCATCTGGGCGACCGGGTCGAGGATCGCGGTCTGGTTCGGGTACACGGAGCGGAAGGTCTGGGTCATCGACTGGCGCACGGTGTCGGCTTCGCGCTTCAGGCGCAGCCACTCGACGTTCAGGCCGATCAGGTTGACCGCCACCGCCAGCAGGATCAGGCGCAGCGGCCAGCGCCAGCGGCGCCAGTCGCGCGGCTGGCTGCCGGCGGCGCCCAGGCCGCTCACCAGGTCGAGCGAGGTGCTCTTCGAGCCGGCGATCCAGTGCGCCCAGTCGTCGGTCTCGAAACTGATGCCGGGGCCGGCGTCGAGCGCGAGGGCCTGGTATTCGCCCAACTGGCCGGGCGGCACGTACAGCGCCAGCGGGGCGTCGCCGCTGAAGGCGCGCGCGGTCTGCAGCACCACCGCCGGGGCGGCGTCGAGCGCCAGGCCGAAACCCTGGAACAGGCCCTGGCGCAGGGTCAGCTCGGCGCCCTGGATGGCGGCCGAGACGCTGCCCGGCTGCAGCGGCAGGCAGAGCTGGGCCGGCACCGCCGCCACCGAGCGCGCGCCCTGCGCCAGCAGGCTGCGCACGATGGATTCCAGCCAGTCACGGTCGACCACGGCGACCGGCCGGGTCTCGTCCGGCTGCTGGGGCGCGGCCACCAGGACGTGGTCGGCGGGGTCGCCGAGGATGTGTTCTTCGACCAGGCCGGGCAGCGCGGCCTTCAGGCGCGCGCCGGTCAGGGGCGGGGCCTGTACCTGCAGCAGGTTGACGTCGGCGCCGGCCAGCAGCAGCACGACCCGGTTGCCGCCCACCAGGTCGCCCAGGTTGCGCAGCGGGCCTTCGCCCTGCTGTTCGATGACGCCGCCATCGTTCACGAGAGCGAAGCGGCTCAGCGCGTGCTCGCCTTCCGCGCGGGCGGGATGCCGGATATAGAGTGTAGTCAAACCGTCTCTCTTTCTTAGTCTTGTAGAGCGCTCTTTTTTAGTACTGGCGGATCCACTCCACCTTGGTGCCGCCGCCGGCAATCAGCGTCGGATAGCGGTGGATCAGCGCCTCGGCATCCAGGGCGGCGCGGTCCAGGCGGATCCGGCTGTTTACCAGGAACCAGTCGCTCCGCACGCCCGCGGCGTTCGGCGTGATCGGCCTGCTGTCTCCGACGTCCATCGCAAAAAATTCGATCCCCCGCCAGGCCGCGCGCTGCCGCCGCACGACCAGCGAATTCGCTTCCGACACCGACATGTTCGGCATCAGGGACGCCAGCACCTCGGCCGGCGCCGTGTTGACGTTCACCGGCGTCACGTCCGGCAGCACGATCACGAACGGCCGCAGGCGCTCGACCATCGCCGGCGTAAAGCCCGGCACCGTCAGCAGGTCGTCCACCGCCAGGAACTTCATCGGCGAGCCGGCCACGCTGCTGCGGCTGACGCTCGGCAGGGTCCGGCTGCCGGTCGTCGTTCCCGTTCCCGTTCCCGTTCCCGTTCCCGTACCGCCCGTCGTTGTTCCCGTTCCCGTACCGGCGCCGTTCTCGCCGCTCGCCGCGCCGCCCTCCGGGGTCGGCGCTTCCAGCGGCTGGCCGGCGGCGACGAAGGCGGCGGCCCGCCCCGCCAGCTGCTGGTCCATCTGCAGGTTGCGCAGCAGGCGGCCGAACACTTCCATCTGCTCCGGATTCACCTGCCCTTTGTCGGCCAGATTGCGCAGATTGTAGCGCGAGCAAGCGTCAATTATGTTGCCGGACAAGGTCGCATCGAAATTTTCTCCCGCGACCCGTTCGCGTTCGATGTACTGGTCGAGCCGGGTTTCCGCCAGCGGGGTGGCCCAGACCTGGTCGAGCGACGTATATTGCATGTGATCGAGGCCGTCCTGGAACAGCACCAGGCTGGCCCAGTCGAGGGCGCCGCGCAGGATCCACTTGGTCTGCAGGTGCAGGCGCTGGTTCTCCATCGAGCGCACCTGTACCTGTTGCTGCCAGAACAGGCTGGCGACGATGGAAATCGCCAGCGTCGTCAGCAGCAGTGCGGTGATGACGGCGACGCCGCGTTCGCGCACGCCCCGCAGTCGTGGCCGTCTCATGGTTCCCCCAGCAGGAAAGACTTGGTCATCGGTACTTCCTGTCCCTGCACTTGCAGCGCCACCTGCATGCCGGTCGGCGGCAGCGGCACGGTATTCGAATCCTGCTGGGCCTGCTGGGCCTGCTCAGTCTGCTGCGCCTGCTGCGTCTGTTGCGTTGCCTGGGCGTTGCCTGCGGTCGCGGCGCTGGTGGCCTGGCGCCAGGCGCGGTTCTCCCAGGTCAGCACCTGCATCCCGGTGACCCCGGACTGCAGCGTGACGGCGCCGCTGGTGTCGGTGTCGCTGACTGCGGCCTGCCACAGGCCGTCGAGCTGGGCCAGGTCGCGCACGGCCGGCGACTCGCGCCGCACCAGGGTGCCGTTGATGATCCGGTAAGCCACCACCTGCAGCCGCGAGGGCTGGTTTTCGGTGAACACCTCGCGCACCATCGTGAAGCGGTCGGTGCCCGTCAGCAGATAAGGGCGACGCTCGAGCACGTCGCGTCCGGCGATGTGCTCGCAGTCGCTCTGCATCTGGGCGAAAGCCAGCTGCATGCCACGCGTGGTTTCCATCTGATTGGTGAGCGCCACGCGCGCGCGGATGATGCCGTCCAGCCCGCGCCAGCCGAGCACGGCCACGATCGCGAGGATGCTGATCGCGACCAGCAGTTCGACCAGGGTGAAGCCACGCTGCCGTAGACGCTTCATAGACGCGGCCTCAGCACGAGTTGGACCAGCTTGACGATGCGCCGGTTCGGGTTTTCGATGTCGAAAACGGAGACTTCGACGCGGCGCAAACGCGGGTTCGGGCTGGCGAACACTTCTTCCTGGCAGACCAGGTGCAGGTCGCCCTGCGGGCAGTCGAAGCCGCGCTTGCCGATCTCCGGGAATTCCTTGCCCAGGCGGATCTGCACGAGCCGGTTCTCGGCCGACCAGGTCGCCATCATCGAGGTCCGCAGCCCGCTGCTGTTGGCGGTCAGGCTGCCGACCGCGCGCAGGCCGGCGCCGAGCGCGGTGCCGACGATGACCAGTGCCACCAGCACTTCGAGCAGGGTAAAGCCACGGGAGCGGGATATCTTCATGGCAGCGTTCATTCGACCGTGAAGTGGCCGATGCCGTCGGCGCGGATGGCGACCCGGTTGCCGCCGGTGGCCAGGATCAGGACGAAGGGCTTGTCGACCGGCTCCCGGCCGAAGGTGATGCGCAGCGGATTGAGGGTGCCGGCGCTGGCCGGGTCGAGCAGCAGGGTCAGCGGGCCGTTCTTGAATTCGCGCTCGCGCAGCAGGTCGTCGCCGGTGATCAGGTCCCAGCGCGTCTCGTTGCGGACCAGGAAGTGGTAGCGCTCGGGCGTCGCTTCGAAGGTGACCAGGCGGTTGCGCACGATCGCCTCGTCGCGCGCCAGCTGCAGCAGCAGGGTCAGGCGCTGGGCCTCTTTCTGCAGGTCCTGGTGCGGACTCGGAATCGCGTTGAGCGACGCCATTCCCAGCGTGATGCCGATGATGACCATCACGACCATGATCTCCACCAGGGTGAAGCCCTTGGCCGCCGAGGCGGGCCGGGCAGCCCGTCCGCGCACGTGTCTGGTCATCGGGATGGATTCTCCTCAGTGCTGGCGGGCCGATGGATCAGCCTTGCTTATTTGCCTTCCCAGGAACCGACGTCGGCATCTTCGCCGGCGCCGCCGGGCTGGCCGTCCGCGCCCAGCGAGAACACGTCGACCTCGCCATGCAGGCCCGGCGACAGGTACTGGTAATTATTGCCCCACGGGTCCTTCGGCAGCTTCTCGACATAGCCGCCTTCTTTCCAGCCGTTGGCGGCCGGGCCGGTGGTCGGCTTCTGGACCAGCGCCTGCAGGCCCTGCTCGGTGGTCGGGTAGCGCTGGTTGTCCAGCTTGTACAGCTTGAGCGCCTGCATCAGGGTCGCGATGTCGGTCCGGGCGGCGGTAACGCGCGCCTCGCCGGTACGGCCCAGCAGCTTGGGCACGACCAGCATGCCGAGAATGCCGATGATGACCACGACGACCATGATCTCGACGAGGGTGAAACCGCCCTGGCGGCGCCGCTGCGACATGCGATACGGAATGTTCTGCATAGAGTAATGATGGATGGTGGTCGGAAGAATCGAACTAGTATAAGGCCGAATGAGCTTAAACCGTCACCCGGAACACTTTCCAATTGTAAGCCAGGAGAAACGCCGCTGCACTTCTTGTCGGGATGGCTATCCGCGCTGCCGTTCCCGCTCATGGCAGACCGGGCAGCAGGGGTTGCGCCCGACCTGCACTTCGGTCCATTCCATGCCGCGGCCGTCGAGCATCAGGAGGCGCCCGACCAGCGGACGGCCGCAGCCGGCCAGCAGCTTGAGGGCCTCGGCCGCCTGCGCGGCGCCGATCACGCCGACCAGCGGCGCGAATACGCCCATGCTGCTGCAGGCCACATCCTCGAAGCGGCTGTCGGCGGGGAACAGGCAGGCGTAGCAGGGAGAAGCGGGGTCGCGTACGTCGAACACCGACAGCTGGCCGTCGAAGCGGATCACGGCGCCGGCCACCAGCGGCACGCGCGCCGCCACGCAGGCGCGGTTGACTGCCTGGCGGGTGGCGAAGTTGTCGCTGCAGTCGAGTACGACATCGCTGTCGGCCACCAGTTCCCGCAGGCGTTCGCCGCTGGCGCGCTCGCGGAGGGCGACGACCTCGATCTCGGGGTTGATCTGCATCAACGCTTCGCGACCGGACTCGACCTTGGGCTGGCCGATCCGGGCCGTCGTGTGCATGACCTGGCGCTGCAGGTTGGTGAGATCGACCACGTCATCGTCGACCAGGGTGATGCGGCCGGCGCCGCTGGCGGCCAGGTAGAGCGCCGCCGGCGAACCGAGTCCACCGGCGCCGATGATCAGGACGCGCGCGCCCAGCACCCGCTGCTGCCCTTCGATGCCGACCTCGTCGAGCAGGATATGGCGCGAGTAGCGCAACAATTGGCGGTCGTCCATGCCGGCCGCAGTCTCGGGCAAACTCACTTCTTCGGGCTGCCCTTCACTTCAGGCGGCTTCGTCTCGGTGCCCGGCAGCTTGGCCGGGGCCGGCGCGTCGTCGGCCGGGTCGGCCTTGGCCAGCTTGACCGGCAAGCCCTTGAAGTGGTTGATGGCCTGGCTCAGCTGGAAGTCGTCCTTGCCGCCGAACTCGGGCGGCGCGGCATTTTTCAGCATGGCCAGCGCGCGCTGCTCTTCCTCGAGCTCGTCACGCTTGGCGCTGACGGCATTCGCCTTGATCTCGCCTTCGTTCGACAGGTGATGGTCGAGGTCGGCTTCGCGCACGCGCAGCGCGTTCAGGCCGTCGCCTTCCGGGGTCTCGTCGACCTTCAGGTCGGGGACGATGCCGCGCGCCTGGATCGAGCGGCCCTTCGGCGTGTAGTAGCGCGCCGTGGTCAGCTTGACGGCGGTGTTCTCGGTGAGCTGGCGCAGGGTCTGCACCGAGCCCTTGCCGAAGGTCTGGCTGCCCATCACGATGGCGCGCTTGTAGTCCTGCAGGGCGCCGGCGACGATCTCGGAGGCCGAGGCCGAGCCGGTGTTGACCAGCACCACCATCGGCACCGTCTTCAGCGCGGCCGGCAGCTTCGCCAGCGGGTCGGCGCCCGGTTTCGTCGCATAGAAGTCGCGCCGGCCGTAATACGTGGTGTTGAACTCGGCCAGCTGGCCCTTGGTGGAGACGATCGCCTCGTTCTGCGGCAGGAAGGCGCTCGACACCCCGATCGCGCTCTGCAGCAGGCCGCCCGGGTCGTTGCGCAGGTCCAGCACCAGGCCCTTGATGTTCGGGTTCTGGGCATACAGCCCCTTGACCTTCTCGGCCAGCTCGTCGACGGTCTCTTCCTGGAACTGGCTGATCCGCAGCCAGGCATAGCCCGGCTCGACCAGTTTGGCCTTGACGCTCGCCACGCGGATCTCGTCGCGCTCGACCGGCACCACCCACGGGGTCTCGGCGCCGCGCCGCGCAATGGTCAGCATGACCTTGCTGTGCGGCTCGCCGCGCATTTTCGAAATGGCCTCGTCCAGGGTCAGGCCCTTGACCGGCACATTGTCGATGCGGGTGATCAGGTCGCCGGCCTTGATGCCGGCGCGGAAGGCGGGCGTGTCCTCGATCGGCGAGACGATCTTGACGTAGCCGTCTTCCATCGCGACCTCGACGCCGACGCCGACGAACTTGCCCTGCACCGATTCACGCATCTCGGCGAAATCCTTTTCGTCGAGGTAGACCGAGTGCGGATCGAGCGAGGACACCATGCCGGCGATCGCGTCGGACAGCAGCTTCTTGTCCGATACCGGCTCCACGTAGTCGCTCTTGATCAGGCCGTAGACGTCGGCCAGCTGGCGCAGCTCATCCAGCGGCAGCGGCGCTTCGACATCCTTCTGCGCCATCGCCGAGAACTGGAACGAGGCCGCGACACCGGCAACCATGCCGATGCCGACCAGACCGAGATTCTTGAGTTTGTTGCCCATTGCCGTTCCTAGAATTTGACCCAGCCGGCCGGATCGATCGGTTTGCCCATATGTCTGAGTTCAAAGTATAGCCCCGATTCGCCGTTGCCGCCGGTGCTGCCCGCACTCGCGATGACGTCGCCGGCCTTGACCGCGTCGCCCTCGTGCTTCAGCAGGGTTTCGTTGAAACCGTAGATCGACAGGTATTCGCCGCCATGGTTGACAATGATCATATTGCCCCAGCCGCGCATCCATTTTGCATACACGACGCGGCCCGGGCCGACCGCGCGCACGTCGGTGCCTTCCGGCGCCTTGATGAACACGCCACGCCAGGCCGGGCCGTCGGCGCGCTTGGCGCCGAAGCGGGCGGCGACGGTGCCGGCGACCGGCGTGGCCAGGCGGCCGCGCAGGCTCTCGAAGGCGCCGCTCGGGAGATCGGCGGCGAGCGCGGTGTCGGCCGACCTCGGCGCCGGTTTCTCGGCCGGCTGCTCGGCCACCTGCGGCTCTTCTTCCTTGACCGGCGCAGGCGGTTTGTACGGCTTGCCGTGCTTGGCCGCTTCGCGCGCCAGGCGCTCGCGCTCGGCCTGTTGTTCCTTGGCGCGGGCCAGCGCGCGCGCCCTCGCTTCGGCCGCGGCCTTGGCGCGCGCGGCGGCCAGTTCCTGCTGGCGCTTGCGCTCGGCCGCAGCGGCGATTTCCTGTTCGCGGATCAGGCGGGTCAGGCGGTCGACCAGGCCGCTCATGCGCTGTTCGTCCTGCTCCAGTTTGCTGGCCTGCTTGCGCTGGGACACCAGCTTGCTCGACAGGCTGGCCACCAGGGAAGCGTGCCTGGCTTTCTCTTTTTCCAGCAGCGCCTTCTGGTCACGCTGCTCCTGGGCGATTTCTTCGAGCTCGTCCTTGGCGTTTTGCGTGTCGGCCTGGTTCGCCTCGACCGCCGCCAGGTTGCTGCGCAGCGAAGTCAGCAGCTTGGCCTGGGCCTGCGACACATAGGCCATCATCTGCAGGTCGCGGTTGATGCGGTTCGGATTGTCGCCCGACAGCAGCAGCTTGATGCGGTCCTCGTTACCCGCGACATAGTGTTCGCGCAGCATCCTGGACAGCTGCTGCTTCTGGGTCGCGATGGTCCGGGTCAGCCGCTCCTGCTGGGTGCCCAGGTCTTGCAGCTTGGCGTTGGTGGCGGCCTGCTCGCCGGCCAGTTCGCGCAGCGAGCGGTTGGCGTCCGAGATCGCCTCTTCCGAATCGGCCAGCTCGTCGGCCGCATCGTCCTTTTCGCTCTCGGTGCGGCTGATGTCCTTCTTCAGCGCATTCAGCTTTTGCTGGATGCCGGCGCGCTCGGCCTCGGCCTGGGCCTTCTGCTTGCTGCGCTCGGTGGGACGGCTGCGTCCCGCCTGCGTGTCGCCGGGGGCGAACGCAAGCGCGCACGCCAGCAGGCCGCACAGCAGCGTGCTGGCGGCGGACTTCATTGGAAGACGCAAGATTTACTTTGCCTTCCCTTGGTTGGCCACGGCGGCCATCGCGGCTGCGATCGCGTCCTGGTCGCCCAGGTAGTAATGGCGGATCGGCTTCAGGTTCTCGTCCAGCTCATACACCAGCGGAGTGCCGTTCGGGATGTTGAGGCCGACGATGTCGCTGTCGCTGATGTTGTCGAGCATCTTGATCAGGGCGCGCAGGCTGTTGCCGTGGGCCGAGATCAGGATCTTCTTGCCGGCGCGGATGGCCGGGGCGATTTCCTCGTCCCAGGCCGGCATCACGCGCGCCACGGTGTCCTTCAGGCATTCGGTCAGCGGGATCTGTCCCTTGTCCAGGCCGGCGTAACGCGGATCGGCGAAAGAGGTGCGCGGGTCGTTCTCTTCCAGCGCCGGCGGCGGGGTGTCGTAGCTGCGGCGCCAGACCAGCACCTGCTCGTCGCCGAACTTGGCGGCGGTCTCGCCCTTGTCCAGACCCTGCAGGGCGCCGTAGTGGCGCTCGTTCAGGCGCCAGTCGTTCTTGACCGGCAGCCACATCATATCCATCTCGTCCATGGCCAGCCACAGGGTGCGGATCGCGCGCTTCAATACCGAGGTATAGGCAAGATCGAAGGTGAAGCCAGCTTCGCGCAGCAGGCGGCCGGCGGTCTTGGCCTCGCCCACGCCCTTTTCCGTGAGGTCGACGTCGGTCCAGCCGGTGAAACGGTTTTCGAGATTCCAGGTGGACTCGCCGTGGCGCATGAATACGATTTTGTACATAAGGCTTTTTGGAAAAAAGTTGGAAGGAATACGGATTCAGCTTCTATTTTATAATGCGACGATTCAATTCAGTTCAACCGACGGAAACTTCGTGAAATTCATCCTAGACCATATCTTCGTTGTTGCGATCGCCGTGATTTCCGGCGCAGCCCTGTTGTGGCCGGCGCTCGCGCCGCGCGGCCGCCGCGCCACGCCCCTGCAGGCGACCCAGATGATGAACCGCGGCAAAGCCACGGCCATCGTCGACGTGCGCGGCAGCGACGAGTTCGCGGCCGGCCACCTGCGCGACGCAAAAAACATTCCGCTGGCAGACTTGGGCAATCGTATCGGCGAGTTGGACAAGTCGAAAACCAAGACCGTGATCGTGGTATGCCAGAGCGGCGCCCGCGCGGACAAGGCGGCGCGCCAGATCAAGGCGGCCGGCTTCGAGGACGTCTACACGCTGGATGGCGGCGTTGCGGCCTGGTCGGCCGCCGGCCTGCCCCTCATCAAATAATCGTTCCAAAGGATTGCTTATGACTGCCCACGTCGTTCTCTATCACACTGCAAGCTGCCCCTACTGCGTGCGCGCCGAGCGCCTGCTGGAAGCCAAGGGCGTGACCGACATCGAGCGCATCCGCGTCGACCTTGACCCGGAGCAGCGCGCCATCATGATGCAGCGCACCGGCCGCCGTACCGTGCCGCAGATCTATGTGGGCGATACCCACGTCGGCGGCTTTGACGACCTGTACGCACTCGACCAGGCCGGCCGCCTGGACCCGCTGCTGAAGGGCGAAGCGGCCTGAGACAGGCCTGATGCCAGGGAAATGCCAAGGCAGTGCCACTCCGCGCCAGGGCGGCCGGCAATCCTATTGAAACCGAATTGGTTTTGATACAATTGCCGACGCCTTGACATTCAAGCACGGGCGAGACTTGCCCTTTACATAATTAACGAAAGCGTTCCATGGCTGACGAAAACCTGCAACCCGTGTTCCAAATCCAGCGTATCTATCTGAAAGATATGTCGCTGGAACAACCGAATTCCCCGGCAATCTTCCTCGAGCAGGAAGCCCCGACCATCGAGGTCTCGCTGGACGTCGGCGCCGAAGGAATCGCCGATGGCATCTACGAATCGACCGTGACCATCACCGTGACCGCCAAGGTCAAGGACAAGGTCGCCTTCCTGGTTGAAGGCAAGCAGGCCGGCATCTTCGAAGCCCGCAACATCCCGGCTGACCAGATGGATCCGCTGCTGGGCATCGGCTGCCCGAACATCATCTATCCTTACCTGCGTAGCAACATCGCCGATTTCATCACCCGTGCCGGCTTCCCGCCTGTGCACCTGGCTGAAATCAACTTCGAAGTGTTCTACCAGCAGCGTCGCCAGGCACTGGCCGAGCAGGCTGGCGCAGCCGGCACCCCGGCCGCCAACCAGTAATACCCCGGGCGTTCCGGCCGGTCCGCTGCGGACGGGCCGGAGTGCCTTGCTGTACTTTCCTTTCTGCCTTTTGGCGCGTGTCGTTTTCCCAAAGGCCTGTCATGCGCACCACTTGCATCCGTCCACGTCTCATCGCAGGCAGCATCCTGTTGCTGGCCTCCTGCAGCGCTCTGGCGTTCGACTTCAAAACGGTGGGCGCGCGTCCCGCGATCCTGTACGACGCCCCGTCCGCCAAGGGCGGCAAGCTGTTCATCGCCCCGAGCGGCATGCCGGTCGAGGTCATGCTCAGCTATGGCGACTGGGTCAAGGTGCGCGATGCGTCCGGCGACCTGGCCTGGACCGAGTCCAAAAACCTGTCGGCCAGGCGCAATGTGATCGTGCGCGTGGCCGGGGCACGGGTACGTGCCGCGCCGGAAGACAATGCCGCCGTCCTGATGACGGCCGACAAGAACGTCCTGCTGGAACTGGTCGATCCGGAAGCCGGCCCGTGGTTGCGCGTGCGCCACCGCGACGGCATCAGCGGCTATATCAGGGCGTCCGACATCTGGGGCATCTGAGTCCCTCATTCCCATGCCCATGCAAGAAGACAAACACCCCCAACCCATCACTGTCCTTGGCGCCGGCGCCTGGGGCACGGCGGTCGCGATCGCGCTGGCCGCCCGCCATGACGTCCTGCTCTGGGGCCGCAACCCGGAACAGATGGCCGCCACCGACGCGGCGCGCGACAACCTTACTTACCTGCCCGGCCATCCGCTGCCCGAGGCACTACGCGTGTCGGCCGACTTCGAGGCCGCCATCGCCCACGTCGCCGAAGCGCCGGCCGGGACCACGCCGCTCCTGATCGCGGCCTGCCCGGTAGCCGGCCTGCGCCCGCTGCTCGAACGGCTGAAGGGCCGGGCGATCCCGAACATCGTCTGGCTGTGCAAGGGCTTCGAATACGGCACCGGCCTGCTGCCGCACCAGGTGGTGCGCGAAGTGCTCGGCGATACGATCCCCGGCGCAGCCCTGTCCGGCCCCTCCTTCGCCCAGGAAGTGGCGCGCGGCCTGCCCTGCGGGCTGACGGTAGCGTCCAGCTCGGCCGAACTGCGCGAGCGCGTGGTCGCGCTGGTGCATGGCGGCAGCGTGCGCGTGTATGCCTGCGATGACCTGGTCGGCGTGGAAGTCGGCGGCGCAGTGAAGAACATCCTCGCCATCGCCACCGGCGCGGCCGACGGCCTGGGCCTGGGCCTGAACGCGCGCGCGGCCCTGATCACGCGCGGCCTGGCCGAGATCACCCGCCTCGGCACCACGCTCGGCGCCCAGCCCGGCACCTTCATGGGCCTGACCGGGATGGGCGACCTGATCCTGACCTGCACCGGCGACCTGTCGCGCAACCGCCGCGTCGGCCTGGCGCTGGCCCAGGGCAAGGCGCTCGACACCATCGTCAAGGAACTCGGCCACGTGGCTGAAGGCGTGCCGTGCGCGAAGGCCGTGCGCGAACTGGCGGCCAGGCTCGGCGTGGACATGCCGATCACCAATGCGGTGGCCGGCGTGCTGTTCGATGGCGCCTCGGTGCAGGAAACCGTGGACCAGTTATTGGCGCGGGATCCGCGTAACGAACTGGCGTAAGGCTCAGGTGTCCGACGTGGCTTGCGTGTCGCGGCGCGTCGGGCCGCCGCTGTTGTCGCCCGGATGCAGCAAAATGGTCATCAGGGCCACCGCATCCTGGTTGGCGCGGATCGCGTGTGGTTCGCCGCCGGCCAGGTAGACCAGTTCGTTCGGGCGCAGGATCGTGGTACGGCCATGGGCGTCGAAGGCGATTTCTCCCTCCAGGCACAGCAGCGTCATCTCTCCCTCGACCCAGTGCTCGGGCATCGGCTTTTCCTTCGGCAGCACCAGACGGATCAACTCCATGTGGTCGGTCTTGATCAGCGCGATCGAGGTGAAATTCGCGATGTCGTCTTCACCGCGTTCGAGCGCGATGCATTCGCCGGATCGTGCATGTTGCAAGGCCATGGTGTTCTCTCCTTTTTACGCTATCTCTTCAAACGTCTGCGGCACGCCACGCAGCCAGTTCACCAGCGCGGTGGCGTCCTTGAATCCTTGCGCGAGCTGGGGCACCAGTTTTTCCGGGGCGTTGACGTCGAGTTTCACCTCGATCCAGACGAAATAGCTCTTGAGCTTCAGGTATTCGACCAGCGGATGGTCCGGGTCGAAGCCTTTTGGCGGACGCTGCAATTTGTCTTCCGTCGTCAGGTCGCCGTAGGTCTCGCGCAGATGTTTATTCTTCAACATTTTGCCGAACCCTGTCGCATCGTTGACCACGTGTTCCCGGATCGCCTTCAGGCGCGCCGCCGGCGGCAGGTATTCGCCGGCGCCGAACTGCAGGGTGCCGTCGGCTTCGATGTGAAAGTAATAGGTCGGGCCACCGGCTTCGCTGGGCCGGCGCTTGTCACCCGGCGCGATCCCGGCCGAAAAATGCGTTTTATACGGGGTCTTGTCGTGCGAGAAGCGGGTATCGCGCTGGAAGCGGAACGCCGCCTTCTTCGGGTCGCAGGCCGCCACCTGGCGGTCGAACTTCGCGACTTCCCGGATCAGCTCCGTCAGCGTCTCGATGAATTCGACGCGCAGGATGTCGTAGCGCGGTTTGTTCCAGAGGAACCAGGGGCGGTTGTTGTTGTCCTTGAGCTCGGCGAGGAATTGCGTGAGGTCGCGCAGGTGCATGGGTTGTGGCGGGTTGTCTTGGTTAAGGAGTCTGGCGCGGGCGGCGGCCGACCGTCACGTCGAGCGTGGACTGCCGGTTCTTGCGCATCACCGTCATTTTCGATTTGCCGCCCGGCGGCAGGGCGGCGATCAAGTTCAGCATGTCGTTGGTGCTGGAGACCTTCTTGCCGTCCACCGACAGCAGGATGTCGCCCGGGCGCATGCCGGCGCGGTCGGCCGGGCCGTTGCGCACCACGCCGGCGATGATGGCGCCGCTGTCGCGCGCGAGGCCGAAGCTGTCGGCCAGTTCGGGCGTGATGTCCTGGGATTCGATCCCGATCCAGCCGCGCACCACCTGGCCATGCTTGATGATGGAGTCGAGTACGGTCTTGGCGGTCGAGACGGGGATGGCGAAGCCGATGCCGACCGAGCCGCCGGTCTGCGAATAGATCGCCGAATTGATCCCGAGCAGATTGCCGCGGGTGTCGACCAGGGCGCCGCCCGAGTTGCCGAAGTTGATCGCGGCGTCGGTCTGGATGAAATTCTCGAAGTGGTTGATGTGCAGGTTGTTGCGCCCCAGGGCGGAGATGATGCCGAGGGTGACGGTCTGGCCGACGCCGAAGGGGTTACCGATCGCCAGCACCACGTCGCCCACCCGCGCTTCGTTCGGGTCGCCCAGCACGATCACCGGCAGTTTATTCGCCTTGATGCGGATCACGGCGAGATCCGTCTCCGGGTCGGTGCCGACGATGCTGGCGGCAGCCTTGCGGCCATCGGCCAGCCCGACCTCGATCTCGTCGGCGCCTTCGACCACGTGGTAGTTGGTGAGGATGTAGCCGTCGGCGCTGACGATCACGCCCGAACCGAGACTGGCCATCTGTTCCTGCGGCGGCATCTTGTCGCCGAAGAAGCGGCGAAAAAACGGGTCCTTCAGCAGCGGATGCGCTTCGCGCAGGGCCTTGCTGGTCAGGATGTTGACGACGGCCGGCATCGCGCGCCCGGCCGCTTCGCGGTAACTGCCCGGGGCCGGCGCTCCGGGCGCCTGCAGCACCGGCACCGCACGGCCGGCGCCGCCGACACCCACCTGGACAGGCGCCCCTGTCCGGATCGACCCGAACCATTCCGGGCGCAGGGTCGCGATCACGGCGTAGATGCCGAGGGCGATCGTGACGGTCTGCGCGAACAGGAGCCAGGTACGGCGCATGGTTGGAGCTTATCTGTTTTTCAGGGCGTCGCGGATCTCGCGCAGCAGCAGGACCTCTTCGGGCGCCACGACCACGACTTCTTCTTCCTGCTTGCGCTGGAACCCGTTGCGCAAACGGTTCATCAAACGCACCATCTGGAAGATGATGAAGGCGAGGATCAGGAAGTTCAGCAGGATGGTCAGGAAGTTACCGTAGGCCAGTACCGCACCGCCTTTCTGGGCTTCCGCCAGCGACAAGCCATACGGCTGGTGGTTCAGGGGAATGTAATAGTCGGCGAAGTTCAGGTTGCCGAACAGCATGCCAACCGGCGGCATGATCACGTCTTTCACCAGCGAATCGACGATGCGTCCAAAAGCTCCGCCGATGATCACGCCAACGGCCAGGTCGACGACATTCCCCTTCATCGCAAATTTTTTGAACTCTTCCATCATCGCCATTTTGGAACTCCTTGTTGTTTTTACATATCTATCAGGATGATACCTGAAAGCGGGTCCGATCCTGTCGAGAGTGAGTTCCAATGCGGCTCCAAGGGAAAGGTGAAAATGCACATTTGGAAGGCATCATGACCGCAAGAACGTTTTTTCTTTAATTTGTAAAACTGTTCACATATAATCGACTGTTGCAATAAAGGTTTTTACCTAATTGCAATCTATTGCATTGCAGCATTTCGCATTTGACGAATGGAGTTGGTATGAGTAATGAGAAGCAGGTCGATACAGGCCGGCGAGGCTTGCTCGTGGCTACATGCGCGGCGGGTGGCGTTGTCGGTGTTTCAACGGCCGGAGTTCTGGTAAGTACTTTCCAGCCTTCGGAACGAGCGAAAGCGGCTGGCGCGCCGGTCGAGGTGGATATCTCCGACGTCAAGCCGGGCGAAATGAAAGTGGTGGAATGGCGCGGCAAACCGGTCTGGGTCTTGCGCCGTACCCCGGAAATGCTGGCGAGCCTGCCGAAGAACGACAGTCTGGTCGCCGATCCGAAGTCCGAAAAACCGTACCAGATGGAGACGCCTGAGTACGCCAAGAACGAGACCCGTTCGCGCGCCGAGCACAAGGAAGTGCTGGTCGCGGTCGGCATCTGCTCGCACCTGGGCTGTTCGCCCTCTTCCCGCTTTGCCGAAGGCCCGCAGCCGAACCTGCCGGACGACTGGCACGGCGGCTTCCTCTGCCCCTGCCACGGTTCGACCTTCGACCTGGCCGGCCGCGTCTTCAAGAACAAGCCGGCGCCGGCCAACCTCGACGTTCCTCCCTACATGTACCTGTCCGATAACAAGATCCTGATCGGCAAAGACGAGAAAGGCGAGGCATAACATGGGCGCCGCGTTCAAGGAAACCAAACTCCCGGCAAATGCGCCGAAGGGCCAGAAAGCGCTGGCCTGGATCGACGACCGCTTCCCCTTGTCGAAGCTGTGGAACGATCAGTGGGGCAAGTACTACGCCCCGAAGAACTTCAACGTCTGGTACATCTTCGGCTCGCTGGCCATGCTGGTGCTAGTGCTGCAGATCGTCACCGGCATCTTCCTGACCATGCACTACAAGCCGGACGCCAACCTCGCGTTCGGCTCGGTCGAATACATCATGCGCGAAGTCCCGTGGGGCTGGCTGGTGCGCTACATGCATTCGACCGGCGCCTCGATGTTCTTCATCGTGGTTTACCTGCACATGACCCGTGCGCTGCTGTACGGTTCCTACCGCAAGCCGCGCGAGCTGATCTGGCTGTTCGGCTTTGCCACCTTCCTGTGCCTGATGGCGGAAGCCTTCTTCGGCTACCTGCTGCCGTGGGGCCAGATGTCGTACTGGGGCGCCCAGGTGATCGTCAACCTGTTCAGCGCCATTCCGCTGATCGGCCCGGACCTGTCGCTGTGGATCCGCGGCGACTACGTGGTGTCCGACGCGACCCTGAACCGCTTCTTCGCCTTCCACGTGATCGCGATCCCGCTGGTCCTGCTGGGCCTGGTGGCCGCGCACCTGATCGCGCTGCACGAAGTCGGCTCGAACAATCCGGACGGCATCGAGGTCAAGGAAAACCTCGGCCCGGACGGTCACGGCGTCGACATGATCCCGTCGCACCCCTACTACACGACCAAGGACCTGTTCGGCGTCTCGGTGTTCCTGTTCATCTACAGCGCGGTGATCTTCTTTGCGCCTGAGATGGGCGGCTACTTCCTGGAATACAACAACTTCCTGCCGGCCGATTCGATGAAGACCCCGCCGCACATCGCGCCGACCTGGTACTTCACGCCCTTCTACTCGGTGCTGCGCGCCACGACGTCCGACTTCATGTGGGTCGTGATGGCCGGCGTCGCCGCCTACGTCGTATTCATCTGGCTGCGTTCGCGCCTGTCGTACAAGACCAAGCTCGCCGTTACCGCGATCGCCGTGGTGCTGGAAATCGGCATGCTGTTCCTGGACGCGAAGGTATGGGGCGTGGTGCTGTTCGGCTCGTCCGTCGTGATCCTGGCCCTGCTGCCATGGCTGGACCACTCGCCGGTGAAGTCGATCCGTTACCGCCCGAGCTGGCACAAGTACGTGTACCTCGTGTTCGCCGTCGCCTTCCTGACCCTGGGCTACCTCGGCACCCAGCCGCCGACCCCGTCCTCGACGCTGATGGCCCAGGCCTGCACCCTGATCTACTTCAGCTTTTTCCTCCTGATGCCGTGGTGGAGCGCCGCCGGCCGCTTCAAGGTCGTGCCGAATCGCGTGACCTTCACCCCGCATTGATCGAAAGGAAAAGGACAACCATGAAATTTTCGAAGAAGATACTCGCGGTCCTTGCCTTGCTGCCGGGATTCGTCTTTGCGAACGAGGGAAGTTTCCCGCTGGATCGAGCGCCGGAGCGCAATGATATTGCGTCGCTGCAAAACGGTGCCAAGCTGTTCGTCAACTACTGCCTGAACTGCCATTCGGCGTCAGCGATGCGCTACAATCGCCTGCGGGATCTGGGCCTGAATGAAGACCAGATCAAGAACAACCTGCTGTTCTCCGGCGAGAAGGTAGGCGACATGATGACGATCGCGATGCGCCCTGCGGATGCGAAAGCCTGGTTCGGCGCGGTGCCGCCGGACCTGTCGGTGATCACGCGCGCCCGCTCGTCGGGCGCCGGTTCGGGTGCGGATTACCTGTACACCTACCTGCGCACTTTCTACAAGGACGATACCCGCCCGACCGGCTGGAACAATATGGTGGTGCCGAACGTCGCCATGCCCCACGTCCTGTGGCAGCTGCAAGGCGTGCGCACTGCCAAGATGGTCGAGGAAGAGGATCCGCATGAGCACGGCAAGAAAGTGCACAAGTTCGCCGGCTTCGAACAGGTCAGCCAGGGCCAGTTGACCCAGCAGGAGTTCGACACCCAGGTGGCGGACCTGGTTGCCTACATGAACTGGATGGCGGAGCCGGCGCAGGACCTGCGCAAGCGCCTGGGTGCAATTGTGTTGCTGTTCCTTGCTGTTTTTGCTTTCCTTGCGTGGAGATTGAACGCTTCTTATTGGAAAGACGTAAAGTGATTTGATTGCCCGGTTATAATGCGGGCAATTATTATCCTGGGGTGAGCCGCGCGGCGCTTCACCCCTTTGTTACTTGAAGGAACTATAAACCATGATGGTTCTCTACTCTGGCACCACGTGCCCGTTCTCCCAGCGCTGCCGCCTGGTCCTGTTCGAAAAGGGCATGGACTTCGAGGTGCGCGACGTGGACCTGTTCAACAAGCCCGAGGACATCTCGACGATGAACCCGTACGGCCAGGTGCCGATCCTGGTCGAACGCGAACTGATCCTGTACGAATCGAACATCATCAACGAGTACATCGACGAGCGCTTCCCGCACCCGCAGCTGATGCCGGCCGATCCGCTGATGCGCGCCCGCGCCCGCCTGATGCTGTTCAACTTCGAAAAAGAGCTGTTCGTGCACGTGAACACGCTCGAGAACGAGCGCAGCAAGGTCGGCGACAAGAGCCACGACAAGGCCCGCGCGGAAATCCGCGACCGCCTGACCACCCTGGCCCCGCTGTTCCTGAAGAACAAGTACATGCTGGGCGACGAGTTCTCGATGCTGGACGTCGCCATCGCGCCGCTGCTGTGGCGCCTGGACCACTACGGCATCGAGCTGTCGAAGACCGCCGCGCCGCTGATGAAGTACGCCGAACGCATCTTCTCGCGTCCTGCCTACATCGAAGCGCTGACGCCGTCCGAGAAAGTAATGCGCCGCTAAGCGCAAGCAGACGCACTCGCGCTTCGTCCGGCGCCGGTCTACCGGTCCGGCGCCCCCGGACACTGTTGCACGCCAATTTTCGACGCCTTGCGGCGAATCGGATTACACTGGCGTGTAACAACTTGATGCAATTTGATCTACAAAATGCCAGACATCTCCACCAAGCCATATCTACTGCGCGCCATCTATGAATGGTGCACGGACAGCGGCTACACGCCTTACCTGGCGGTCAAGGTCGACGCCGCGACCACGGTTCCGATGGAATACGTGAAGAAGGGCGAAATCATCCTCAACATCAGCTACGGCGCCACCTCCGGGCTGAAGATGGACAACGACGCAATCACCTTCCGAGCGCGCTTCAACGGCGTTTCGCGCGAACTCTACATTCCGGTGCAGAACGTGCTGGCGATCTACGCCAACGAAAACGGCCAGGGCATGGCCTTCGACGTCAGCACCACCGCCGCCGAGATGGCCCCGCTCCCAGCGCCCATCCCCGCTCCCGAGGCGGCCAGCGCCCCCGGCTTGTCCGCCGTTCCCGGCAAAACCTCGAGCGCGCCAGCTTCCGAAGTGTCGCATCTGCCCGACGACAACAACGAGCCACCTAAAAAAGGTGGCCGCCCGACGTTGACCAGGATCAAATAGAGGTATAATTCTGGCCACATTGCCGGCTTAGCTCATCAGGTAGAGCAGTTGATTTGTAATCATCAGGTGGCGGGTTCGAGTCCTGCAGCCGGCACCAATAATTCAAGCACTTAGCCCAGCCTTCATGGTTGGGCTTTTTGCTTTCCGGGCGTCGAAGAATTGCGCCGCCTTGGGCCGTATCGAAACTCTGCTGTTGCTCACTCGCTTGTTTCATCTGAAATTTGAGCGTGAGCAAAAAATCCTTTCTCCCATTTTCGAATCTCTCTACAATCGATCCGGCGCATGATGCCCGACCCGATGCCATTTGAATAGATTCACCGCTTACCGTCAGTCGACCTGATGACCTGATTCTTGCAAGTCTCGTCAATTTCTATTTTTCGACTTATCGGAAAGGAATTTTATGAGCGCAATGAAGAATTTCGTTCGTGCAGCAATGCCTCTCGCCTTACTCGGGACTATTTTCACAAGCTTGTCGGCGGTCTGTGCCGGGCAATTATCCATAGGAATCATCACTGCCGCTCAGATATATTCGGCAATATCTTTTCTTACCTGTTTTCTACTAATAATGTCCCTGCTGTTTTTGCTGGACTCAGTCAGGTCGGTAAAGTCCTTTGTGGACAAAGGCTCCAAGCAGGTGGATGTCGTTGCGCTCTGGAACAGTTTACCGATGAAATCGGCGATGCTGACGGGAAGCGGCGTGATGGCGCTTGTCATTTTTTCGATCAACGGGAATGCCAACCTCATCGAAATATATCGTTCCCATACACTGGTTTGGCAAGACCGGATTTTGTGGAACATCGAAGAGCCACTATTTCGCACCATTATTTCCTCAAATTTTCTTCCCTTGAAATTTTGGGAAACGGTCTATCACATGATGTGGGTGTATATCTTATTCGTGATGGCAGCCTTGGTTAAGCAGGATCGCACTGAAAGTTATATGACCTTCGCGATAGCAATCGTACTGTCCTTTTACTGCACTACCTTCATTGCCATGGCTTTTCCTGTCGCAGGGCCGCAATACTATCGCCCGGAACTATTCGGCTATCTGGAAGGTTCGGTCAGCAAATATTTGCAGGACATGTTGGGAAGCTACCAATCGGGGAAAATACCGCAAAACGGCCTGTTTTACGGAACCATGGCAATGCCGAGCCTTCACGTCGCCTTAACGGCGATGGCGACGTGGTTCGTCATGCGCCATTGGCGGCCAATGTTGTGGTGCGCGATCCCGTGCGCCGGACTTATCTGGCTTTCGACTCTCGTGCTGGCCTGGCACTATGCCCTCGACGGCGTTGCCGCGATCGGGATGGCATGGTTTTGCATCGCGTGTGCGAAGACGACCATACGATTCTCACGTTGTGTGGCCTGACAGCAGTGCACCGGTCGGATCAGCTCGACGCAGGCTGACGCTTTCCACGGATCGGATTTTCAAAGGGATTTTGCGCTTCATCCCGCCGATGCTGCAGTCTGTCGCAATCCGCCATTTCCCCACAGCGCACAGGCCTATAGTGAAGCCATCAGCCCACCTCTGGAGAATATGTCATGAACAAACTGCTCGGCACCGCATTCCTGGCCACCGCTTTCTCGCTGGGCGCACACGCCGCCTGGGCGGACGACATCGTGCGCGAAAACCGCCCGGTCGATGCCAAGGTCTCGAAGGTTCACCTGGGTGGCGTGATTCGCCTGAACGTGCGTCAGGGGCCGACGGCGTCGCTGGTGGTGTCGGGCGATCGCCGTTATGTCTCGAAGATCACGACGACCCAGCGCGGCGATACCCTCATGATCGATACCGAAAGCAATAACGATATGCGCTTCGGGAACAACAAGAACGAAGTGCGTGCCGAGCTCACGGTGCCGAACCTGCAGGAATTCGTCTCCGAAGGCGTGGGCTCGAGCGAGGTATCGGGCTTCAGTGGCGATCGGCTGGTCGTGTCGCTCGATGGCGCTGGCGCCGTGAAGGTCAGCGGCCAGTACCGCGACATCGATGCCCACCTGGGCGGCGTTGGCGGCCTCACCCTCAATACGTCGGGCCAGGCCGACCGCATCGAGCTGAAACTGGGCGGCGCCGGTCACATCAGCGTGAGCGGCCAGACCAAGGTGCTGCGCGCCCACTTGGGCGGGGTCGGCAGCCTCGACGCGCAGCAATTGCGCGCCGATACGGTCGACCTGGATATGTCGGGCCTGGGTGGCGCCAGCGTGTTCGCCAGGACCGCGGCCAACGTCAGCCTGAACGGCATGGGCTCGGCCACCGTCTACGGCAAGCCGGCGACGCGCAACGCGACCACCAACGGGTTCGGCAAGGTGAGCTGGCAGTAAGGGGTAGCAGCGGCAGCGGCCGGCGCGCGGCTGGGCCGCCGTGCCGGCCGCTTGATAACAGGCTTAGCGGATCACCGTGTCGTTCTTCACGGATTTCACGCCCTTCACGCCGCGCGCCAGTTCGACGGCGCGCTGGGCGCTTTCGCGCGAATCGACGAAGCCGCTCAGTTGAACCGTACCCTTGAACGTTTCGACCTGCACCTGGGTCGCCTTGACGGTCGGGTCGGCGGCGAAGGCAGCTTTGACTTTGCCGGTGATCATCGAGTCATCGATATATTCACCGGTGCCTTCACGGGTGGGAGTCGGAGCGCAACCGACGGCCGAGACCAGCAGGGCGCCAGCGATGACGGATTGAACCAGAGCGATCTGGAAACGACGAGTAAAAGCCATGGCAGTTCTCCCGAGTTATTGAGATTTTTATTATTCCCAATTTCGGCTCAGCCTGGCGCTCGATACTGTTGCAAAAACAGCACTGCCCCTCAGGGGGCGCCGGCTCCGCTCGCCTGGCCCGGCGGCGAAACGCTTGAACGGCTGGCGATCGATCCGGCCGACAGGTCGTGACCGATCACCAGCCGCACATTCGCACGCCCGCTCATATTGACCTCGACCGGCCTGGCGCCGCCGAAGCGCTCGGCCAGCCGTTCGGCCGCGCCGCGAAAGGCCGGCTGGTATTCGATGCGGGTCTGGCGCACTGCGAATCCTTTCTCGTTGGTCAGGCGCACCACTTTCAGGCCCGCGTCGTGCAGCTGGCGCGACATCATCCGCGCCAGGCCCTGGCGTCCGTTGCCGTTGCTGATCTCGAGCGCGACGACGGTGACCGGAGGGAGCGCCGGCGCCCTCTCGGGCTTTGGCGGTGCGGCCGGCGGCGACAACCGGGAAGGGACGACACGGCGCAGTTCGAGCATGCCGTTGGCCTTGGTGGTCACCTCCATGAAGGCCCAGTCCCGATCCTGGCGTGGGCCGGTCTTGAGCGCCTGCTCGATCGCCGGCACCCTGGCGCCTCCGTTCGCCGCCGTGTAATCGGAGCGGAAATCGTGCTCGCGCAGGGCATTCGCCTGGCGCAACATCTGTTGCGCACGCTCTTGCTGGCCGAGCTGCTGCAAGGTCTCGCTCAGGTACTGCCAGTTCCGGGGATTGAGCGGATCGAGCAGGCAGGCCTTTTCCAGCGCCACCAGGGCGTCGTCGTAGTTTCCGTTGAGGAAATAAGCATAGCCAAGGTTGCCGAACAAGAAGGCGATCGCCGGACCGGACGACATCGTCGCACCGCGGGTCAGTTCGCGCCAGATCGGAATCGCCTTCGCAAAATCGCGCTGTTCAGCGTAGGCGATGGCCAGGCCATTCCTGGCATTCACGTGCGCATCGTCGACCCGCAGCGCCTCCTGGTACGCCGCGATCGCGTCGCCGTAACGCCGTGCCAGATGCGCATTGCGGCCGCGCAGATAGCTGTCGTTGGCCGCGGACAGCGCGGTGGATGCTTCCTGGCGCTGGGGCGGGCTGCTGCAAGCCAGCAGCATGACGCCGCTGCACAGGAGTGGCAAGGTACGGAAGAGGATTCGCGATCGCATGACAGTCTCCACAAGAATCAATGAGCGCCCAGGACATTCCTGAAGGTGCGCGTAATCTGGATGCCGGCTGGGCCGAGCAGCACCATCATGAGAGTCGGGAAAATGCAGAAAATGAGCGGGAACAGCATCTTCAGGCCGATTTTGGCCGCAGCCTCTTCGGCCAGGATGCGCCGCTTGCCGCGCAGGTTTTCCGAATACACGCGCAAGGCGTCGCCGACGCTGGTGCCGAAGCGTTCGGATTGGATCAGCATCGCGACCAGTGAATCGACGTCGTCCAGGCCGATGCGCAGCGCAAAATTGCGCAATGCCTTTTCCTTGCTGAAGCCAGTACGCATCTCCATCAATACCAGCTGCAGTTCCTGGGCCAGCGTCACGCTTTTGATGTGGATTTCGGCGGCGACCTTGACCAGGCCGCGTTCCAGGCTCAGCCCGGCTTCTACGCAGACGGTGAGCAGATCGAGCGCGTCGGGAATGGTCTCGAAGATTTCCCGCTTGCGGCGCCGCACGATGTGGTGCAGGACGCCGTTTGGCAGGTAATAGCCGCAGGTAGCCGCAAGCAGCAGCAGGAACAACAGCTTGGCCTTGACGAGCGGCGCAGGCACAAAGGCCAGCCCGATGCCCACGATGGCGGGCAGCGCCAGCGCAAGTGCGCTTTTCGACGCAAAGAACAGCGTCGGCGCGGCCGGGTTGCGCCAGCCGGCATTCATGAACCGCGTGCGCAGCGCCGACTTTTCCCAGCCCTCTTCCGGGATCGACAGCTTGGTGAGCGGCCGCGCCACGCGCGCCACACGCTCGATCCAGCCGATGCCGTCCTTGTTCTCCTCCGAGCGGTTCATGAAATTCGCGAGGCGTTCGCGCAGCGCGCCGGGCGCGAACAAGGCCATGCCGAGCCACACGAGCCCGCAGGCGACCGCGAAGACGATCAGCAGGAAAAACAGCTGTGCGCTAGTCATCGTTGGCTCCTTAGATCCGGATACGAACTACCCTGCGCAGCCAGATCACACCGACGAGGATCATCGCCAGCGCATACCAGACCAGCCTGATGCCGGACGGATCGGTCCACAAGATCTTGACATAGGTGGGATTGACCACGAACAGCATGGCGGAGACGGCAAACGGCAGCAGCAGCAGGATCCGGGCCGACATGCGCCCTTCCGCCGACAAGACCCTTACCTGGGCGGCAAGCTTGAGCCGGCCGCGAATGATGTGGCTGATATTGCCGAGGATTTCAGCAAGGTTGCCGCCGCTCTCGCGCTGGATCAGCACGGCGATGATCAGGTAGCGCAGGTCAGTCAGCGGGATCCGGGCGGCCATGTTGTGCAGCGCTTCGCTCATCGGCACCCCATAGTTGATTTCCTCGCGGGCGATACGGAACTCGCTGCTGAGGGGCTCCGGCAGTTCGTTGCCGACGATTTGCAGAACATTGGTGAAGGAATGTCCTGCGCGCAGCGCGCGCGCGATGAAGTCGGCCGCGTCCGGCAACTGCTCTTCAATGGTGGTCAGGCGCCGTGCACGCACCCGCCGCACCAGGAACAGGGGCGTGAGGGCGAACAGGAATATCATGCCGAAGCGCACCGGCAGCGGAATCGGCCATCGCAAGACGATCAGGGCGGCGGCAAGGAGCATCACGCCGGTCCACGTAAGGAATTGTCCGACCGTCCATTTCATGCCGGACTGTACCAATAGCCGGTCGAGGCGGTGCACGAGGGCGATGCGGTGCAGCACCTGGTCGACGACGTCGTGCCGGCTGAAGCGGCGCTGCTTGAGGATGGAGATGCGCTCGCTGGAACGACCCGGGCCTCCCGACATCATCTGCAGGCGCCGCGCTACACGCTGGGCCGCAGCGCCATGGGAGTTCATCCACCAGAGGTACACGCCCTCGATGCCGAGGATCACGGCGGCGAACAGGAAGACGGCAAAACCGTAGAAAAGAGTGTCCATGTGCGGCTCCGCGAACGGCCTAGGTAAAGATCCGGTCCGGATCGAAGGTGTCCTCTGGCACCGGCGCGCCGAACATCTTCAGGCGGTCGGCAAAACGCGGACGCACGCCGGTCGCGCAAAAATGGCCCTGCACCTTGCCATCAGCATCGACCCCGGTCTGCTCGAAGCGGAAGATCTCCTGCATCGAAATGATGTCGCCTTCCATGCCGGTGATTTCCTGCATGCTCACCAGTTTGCGCGTGCCGTCGGTAAGGCGGGATGCCTGCAGGATCACGGTGATGGCCGAGCAGATCTGCTGGCGGATCGCGCGTGGGGGCTGGGCCACGGCGGCCATGCCGACCATGTTCTCCAGGCGTGCGAGCGCATCGCGCGGCGTATTCGCATGGATCGTCGCGAGCGAGCCCTCGTGACCGGTGTTCATGGCCTGCAGCATGTCCAGCGCTTCCGGACCACGCACCTCGCCCAGGATGATGCGGTCGGGGCGCATGCGCAGCGAGTTGCGCACCAGGGCGCGCTGCGTGACCTCACCTTTGCCTTCGATGTTGGGCGGGCGTGTCTCCAGGCGCACCACGTGCGGCTGGCGCAGCTGCAGTTCGGCCGCATCCTCGATCGTTACGATCCGCTCATTGCCGGGGATGAAGCCGGAGATCAGGTTCAGCAGCGTCGTCTTGCCGCTGCCGGTACCGCCGGAGATCAGAATGTTCACTTTCGCCAGTCCCAGGCTTTCCAGCACCTTGATCATCGGCGGCGTGACGCTCTTCAGGTCGAGCAGGTTCTGCACCGTGAGCGGTGTCGCGCCGAAGCGCCGGATCGACACCAGCGGGCCGTCGACCGCAAGCGGCGGGATGATCGCATTCACACGCGAACCGTCCGGCAGGCGCGCATCGACCATCGGACTGGACTCGTCGACGCGGCGCCCCATCCGCGAGACGATCTTCTCGATGATCTTCATCAGGTGCGCGTTATCGTGGAAGCTTACGTCGGTCAGCTCCAGGCGCCCGCGCCGCTCGACGTACACCTTGTTGAACGTGTTGATCAGGATGTCGGAGATGGTCGGGTCGTTCAGCAGCGGCTCGATCGGACCGAAGCCGAGCATTTCGTGCTGGATGTCCAGCACCAGGTGGTGCCGCTCCTGCTGGTTCAATACGATGCGTTCTTCCTCGACGATGCGCTGGACCAGCAGGGCCAGTTCGTGCTTGAACTGCTCGCTGGTCAGGCGCTTCAGTCGCTCCAGGTCGATCCGGTCGAGGATCATCTGGAGCATCGCCTTCTTCAGCTCCTGGTAGGCTTGCTGGGCCACCTCGGGAAAGGCCTGGTAATGGCGGTCCTCGTCGGTTCCCGATAAACGTTCACGCAGAGACATGGGGCTGCTCCTTCAGGAATTAATCATCACCTTCGCCGCGTCCGAACAGGCGATCGAACAGGCCCTTGGTCTCGGTGACGCGGCGCGCCGTGATCACCTCGACCAGATCGGCCAGGCTGCGCGCGGCTGCGCTGCCGCGCGACAGCTGCAGGACCGGGATACCCTGGTTGACCGAATCGGTGACGGCGACGTAATCGTTGGGGACGGTATGCAGTACTTCCGCGCCGAGCGCCGCGTGCAGGTCCTGCAGGCGGAGCCGGCCGCCTTTCTCGTAGCGGTTGACGATCAGTCGGATGTGGTCGGTGACGTAGCCGAGCGAGCGGAAGATGTCGAGCAGGCGGCGGGCATCCCGGATATCGGGCAATGCCAGCTGCAGCACGGGGTAGATCGCATCGGTGCTGTCCAGCGCGCGCAGCGAGACCGCGTCGATCTGGCGGCCGACGTCGAGCAGGATGAAGTCATAGTGCTGGCGCGCGACGCGCAGGATGGTATCGATGTGCTCGGGCTTGGACTCGCTCGTCTGGCCCGGGTCATCGGCTGCGGCCAGCACGCCGAATCCGGGCGCCACATGCACCAGGCATGATTCGAGGAACGGGCCATCGATGCGCGCGATCTGCCGGCAGACGTCCGACAGCGTCATGGCCGGCTTCTGGTCCGACACGTACAGCGTGGCGTCGCCGAACTGGCGGTTCAGGTCGATCAGCAGGACTTTTTTATCGGCCAGGGTCGCCAGTGCATAGCCGAAGTTGGTCGAAATGAAGGTCGCACCGCTGCCGCCCTTGCAGGCGATGAAGGCGAGGACTTTGCCGTCGCGCGTCGACGCGCTGCCGGTACTGGAGGCGACGCGATCGATCGCTTCGTGCAGCGCCCGGTGTACCAGCGGCAGCGGCAGCACCTCGCGCACGCCGGCGCGCATGGCGCGGATCAGAAGCTCCGGATGATGGTTGTCGGTCAGCAGCATGAAGTGCGCTGCTGCGTAATGGCGGGTCAGGCGTTCGAGCAGGTCACCGTCGGCGGTATCGGCTTCGCTGGTGTCGACGATGACCAGGGCGGGGGCTTCAGCCAGCGGACGGTCGAGCGCATCGCGCAGGCTGGCGCGGCTGGCGCACACATTCAACGGCGGTACGCGTGCCGCGCCTTGGGAAGCGATCTCCGCGTAGAGTTGTGTGTCGCGGCTGATCAGGAGGGCTTTCATTGGGGTCCTCGGAACGGCATTCGGTCGGGTCCATGTTGGGTTGGGACAGGGCGATGTGCTCAAGCCAGGGCGGCAGGCACTTTCTCATTTCAGGCCATTCCCGCCGACGAGCGGACTGGCCGCGCTGGCATCGGTTTCCTTGAACGAACGCTGGTAGCGCTCGTGGGCCGCGCGGGCGGCAGCGCCGTCCACGCCGGAGGCGGGACTGGTGTTCGCGGCTGCCGCCGGATCGATCACCTGGGCCGCCAGGTTGGCGCGAACGGAGGCGCCAAAATGGTCGTTGAAGCGTGGGGTCGAGCTGCATCCCTGCAGGGTCACGCCCAGCAAGGCCAGGAGCATGAGCTGGTTGGATCTGATGGGCATCGCGTTCTCCTATTTCAATTCGAAACCACCGGTGCTGTGCGACGCCGGCGGCACCGGCATCGGCGTCGACGCTGCCGCCGTCGTGGTCTCGGGTGCGGCGCCATCCAGCCGGCCGCCGAGCATGAGCGCGCCGCGCGAAGGCTCGCCTACCTTATCGGTCGGCAGCTGGTAGCCAATGCCAGGCAGCGGCTTGACCAGGTGGGCGGTAATCACGAACACCAGTTCGGTGCGATCCTGCTGGTAGTCGGTGCTGCGGAACAGCGCGCCCAGCACCGGCAAGTCCGCCAGCACGGGGAGGCCTTTCAGGTTGGTCACCACGTTATTCTTGATCAGGCCGCCGATCGCAAAACTCTGGCCGTCATACAGCTGGACGGTAGTGCTGGCGCGGCGCGTGGTCACGACCGGCAGGACCGAAACGGCGGACGAGCCGTTGGCCGAGAAGCCGATGCCTTCCCGCGACAACTCCGAGACCTCGGGTGCGACACGCAGGTTGATGCGCCCGCCTCCCAGCACCGTCGGCGTGAAGCGTAATCCGACGCCAAACTCTTTCTCTTCCAGCGTCACGCGACTGTTATCTTGCGGTACCGGCACGTAGAACTTGCCACCGGCCAGGAATGTCCCTTCCTGGCCGCTGATGGCCATTACATTCGGCTCGGCCAATATCCGCACCAGGCCGTCCTGCTTGTCGGCTGCGAGGGTGAGGTTCTTGCCGACACCCTTGCTTGCCTCAAGGCTGCTGTGTGAGGTGCCCGTGAGGAAGTTCGACAACAGCGTCGCGCCCCAGCTGCCGGAGCTGAACCGCCAGGTTGCTCCGGCTTCCAGCCGCTCGAGCAGGGTTTTCGACACTTCCGCGATTTTGACTTCCAGCTGGACTTGCTGCGGGGCGCTGACGGACAGCAGGTTGATCACGCGGGCGCCGGCCGCGTTGGCGCCGCCGCTTCCGCCCTGCCCAGCGGGCATATCGTCCTTGTCGAGGCCGGGCAGCATGCGCAGTGGCCGCCGCACGTACGCGCCAGCCAGTTCGATCGCGCGGGCTACCGCAGCGGCATCGCTCACGGTACCGCTCAACACCAGGGCGTCGGCCGCGGCCATGACTTTGATATCCCGTTCTTCCGGCATGGCGGCTGCCAGCGTGGCCTGCAGCGCCGAAGGATCCATCGCGACCGTGATGTCGAGTACGCTGCACAGGCCGCTTTTACCCTGCACGATCATATTGGTCGTGCCGACATCGATGCCGGCAATGTACAGGGTGTCCGGCGACACCATCAGCGCTTGCACGATCGCCGGATTGCCGACGCTGCGGTGCTGGACCGCTTCGGGCAGGCGCATCAGCCTTGACTTGCCCATTTCCAGGGACAGTTGGGCGGGCCGCGCTGCCTCGCCCTGGCAATTCGGCCCGATTTCGGTGCGCGCCGGTGCGGCCTGCGCGGCATTCTCGGCGCTCTGTGCAGCGGACTTGGAGGCGGCGAACGCAGGTCCGGCGACCACCAGCGCCAGGCCGGCGGCAAGCAGGCTGCGGACAATCGGCGTATGCATCAGGCATCCGTTCATGGCATTACCCCAGACAGGTTCAGAAGCATTCCTGCGTCACACGCAGGCCATTGAGCACGCTGACGCAGTCACGCCGTACCGGCGCCGCCACCTTGACCACCACCGGCACCGGACGTGCCGCCGGGGCCGGCTTGGGAGCGGGCTTGGGCGGAGCCGACGGTTTGACCTCCGGCAGCAGGGTCAATTTGGTGGCGCCCAGGGTGCTGGCCGACTGCGGGTCGATCTGATTGCGCAGTGCAAGGGACAGCGTGCCCACACTGCGCGCCAGGTCGAGCTTTTCGGCCTGTTCCGGCGTGACTTCCAGCGTCACCGCATTGACCACCTTCGGCTTGGTCTCATCGCGGTTGACTTCCTGGGCGACAGCGAGCACCAGGATTCGCTCCAGCACGATCTTCGAGATGTTCTGCTCACGCGAATCGGAACCGGGCGAGGCTTCCTTCTGGGTGCTGACGATGATGTCGACATAATTGCCGGGCAACGCGAAGCCAGCCACGCCGATGACGTCGTTCACACGCACGGTGATGGCGCGTTTACCTTCGGTGATCAGGGCCGACAGCCCGCCCAGGGTGCCGGCTGGCGCCAGTTTGGTTTCGCTGATCGGCTCGCCCATCAGCAGGTTGCTCTTGAGGACCCGCCCGCTGAGTTTTTGCAGATCGGTGAACGCAGCTTTCGGCACGCTTTCGGCAGGCCACTCGGCCAGCCTGAACATTTCCGGCGTAAGGCGTTGTCCAAGACTGATATCGGCGTTCGCGACGGCGATCCGTCCGCTGGCGCCACCCGGCTGGTTCAGGAGCCAGCGCGAGGCGAATACCACCGCCGCCAGGCCGAACAGGATGGCAATCGTCATCACGATAAGGGCGCGCTTGTTCTTCATTCATGCCTCCGTGTCGCAGGCGATAAACATGCTGCGCCAGGCTTGCTCGACCGCTGTCATGGTCAGGCGCGGCGGGATGCCGGCAAAGCCGGCGAAATCGGCGATCCGGTCGAGCAGCTCGCCCGGATAACATGCCAGCAGCGCACGCCGGGACTGCATGTGCAGCTTCTCGATCAGGTGATCGGCTGCGCTTTCGTCGTAGTCGATGCGACGCATCCGGCACTGGCGGCGCAACAACGCGCGGTAGGAAGCCGGCGACCAGGGGCCGATCGCAGCCTTGTAACCGATACGGCGCAGCGCCGCATCATCGAACACGGTGCACGGCGCGAGATTGGTCGCGAACACTACGGAAACATCGAACGGCACAGTTTCTGCCTGGCCGCCCTGCAGGGTTAACTGGTCCTCGCCGGAATCCAGCGGACCGATGAACCGGTTGAGCAGTTCGGCGGCTGGAATGCGCTGGCGTCCGACGTCGTCGACCACCAACATCCCATTGTTGGCCTGCAGGTGCGGCGGGGCATGGTAGGCGCCTTCCTCGACGTCGTAGCGCAAATCCAGCATCTCGCGTCCCAGCTCGGCGCCGACGTGCACCAGCGGACGCTGGCAAACGATCCAGCGCGCGTCGCAGCTGCGGCGTTCTTCCTGCTGGCGCGGAAGCGGCGGCGGCGCCACGTGCAGCGCCGGGTCGTACAACCGGATCACCTGGCGCCCGACGATGAGGGCGTAGGGAACGGCGATCGCCCCCGGCAGCAGCCGTCCGAGCTTGTGCGCCAGCTGGGTCTTGCCGCTGCCGGACGGTCCGTGCAGCAGCAGGGTGCGGCGCGCATACAATGCGGCCCCCAGCACGTCGCGGGTGATCGGCGACAGCCCATCCTCGCCCAGGGCGGCGGCCAGCTGGGCTGGCGTAGTGCGCTCGGCATCGGCATGGCGCAGCGCCTGGCGCTCGACCACTGCACGGTAGGACGCCAGCGTGACCGGCGCCGGGCCGACATAGCGGCAGCGCGCCAGCGCGTCGGCCGCGCCGCGCTGGCCGATCGGCGTCAGCTGATACTGCATATCGATGTCGGATTCGCCGCACCAGGCCACTTCTACCTGCTGCTCGGCAATCATAGGATTGAGCACCTCGCGCAGCACGCTGATCGACAGCCTCAGCTTGCCCGCCAGGACCGGCAGCGGCGCCTTGCCGATCACCTGGATCGACTTGAGCACCAGGTCGGTGACGAAGCGTGGTTCCAGGCCGGTGTCGCGTACAGTCTTGGCTTGACGCGGCAGGATCGGAGCAATGTCCGGGCTGCCCAGCGGCACCGGTTGCGCGGCGCGCGGCGCCGTCGCGGTACTGCCTGTCGATAGCGTTTCAATCATCGGATCCCCCAGACTTGCATGTTTTCCGAAACGGGTCAGATTGATTCTAGCGACCGTCCCCCGGCCCACTCTTGCGTTTCGCCAAGAGCGAACTCAGCCATAATGGCGAACCAGAACCGCGACTGTGCCAGCCGCAATCGCGAGCCCATACGGCATGGAACCGGCACTCGTGGGCGCCAGCGGCGCGCCCATGCCTGCATGGCGCATCGTTGCTCCACGGATGATTTGCCACATGTTGCCGACGGCCAGGCGCAGACGTCCGCGTACCAGCATCAGCAGGATCGCCATGACGCCACCGATGCACCATGCGGAAATGGCAATCACGATTGCGTCCGGCACGCCCGTAAAGGCGCCGACCACGGTCATCATCTTGACGTCCCCCGCTGCCATCCCGCCTACCAGGTAAAACGGCAGGAACAAGGCGAAACCCACGCCCATGCCGCCAAAGGCGGCGAGCAGGGCTGTTCCGGGCTCGGTAGAGATTGCGCGCAACAGCAGTGCGCACCCCAGGCCAGCCAGCAACAGGCGATTCGGGATACGGCGTGTCGCGAGGTCATTGAGTGCGCTGATACTCACCAGCAGAAGCAGGGCCACTTCAAGATACTGTTCGATGGGCATGCCAACCTCCCACAAAAAAACCCTCCGGGCAGGGACCCGGAGGGCTGTGGCTCAATTAGCCGTTACCACCAGGCGTGGTCGAGGCTGCCGACAGTGCATCGCTCAGCGAGTTTTTGACGGTATCGAAGGTATTTGAAATTTCCTTACCGAGCGTGGTCGCTGCCGCCGCCATCGCCACGCCGACGAGTGCAGCGATCAGGCCGTACTCGATGGCGGTGACACCATTCTCGTCGTCGATGAAGGCTTTGACTGCAGAGATGAAGTTGCTCATGACATTACTCCCATATGGTAGGTTAGTAAGTACAACGCTGGCCGGAGACACTGCTTGAGGCTTTCTACGGTTGGCTGCTCCGCGTTCCGTGCCAGTGAGTTCACTATAGGAGCTGATGCCGTACGGCAAGTTGACTGCACACAAGCTTTCCAATGGGAACTATTCTTTGTCGAGGAGAATCATCTATCGTTCGCTCGACGCATCGGATCAGGCCGATCCTTGAGGAAATCCCTTGAGGACAAAAAAATTGCTTTTGCATAATTGCATAGAATGCAAAAAAGCTATATCCTGTTTTGCTTGCTCTTTGTGACATGCCAGATACCTGCGAAGCGAAGGCAGCTGTTTGGCCCGCAGGTCGGTGGATTACATTGCTGAGAACGACATGGACTCGCTTCTGAAACACATGGTGGATATGACCGGCCACCGCGATCACGCGATGCTCGACATCTCCGTGATTTCGGCAGTGCAGGAACTGGCCGGCGCCACGCAGACACGCATCCTGAGCATTGCCACCGTGGCTGGACAGCAATACCTGCGCGCACGCGCCTCGATCCATGCCGGCGGCGAAGCCCGCCTCGAAGATGTGCATGAGGGCGCCCTCGGCGAACCCCTGAGTCCCGAACTGGCGCGCTGCCTCGCCGAACACCGTACCAGCGCCGAAGCCTGCGGCGCGAACGGCAGCCGCACCCTGTGGCTGCCGATCTGGTTCGGCGACAAGGCCAGCACCTGCCTGGAACTGAACAACGAAAAGCCCTTCTGCAGCGATACCATCCATACTGTCGGCGGCATCGTCGGCGTCTACCGGAATTTCCAGAACCTGCTGGACTACAGCGAGCGTGATTCCCTGACCGGCCTGCTCAACCGCAAGACTTTCGACGACCAGCTGGCGCGCATGCTGCACAGCGCCCATGAGCAGGATCCGCGCCTGCCCGGCACGGCCGAGCGGCGCCAGGCGCACGGCCCGGAAAAACAGTGGCTGGCGGTGGTCGACGTCGACCATTTCAAGGCCGTCAACGACAAGTTCGGCCACCTGTACGGCGACGAAGTGCTGATCCTGATCGCTAACCTGATGCAGTCATCGTTCCGGGTCCAGGACCGGGTGTTCCGCTTCGGCGGCGAGGAATTCGTCGTGCTGCTGCGCTCGACGACCCTGGACAATGCGTGGAAAATCATCGAGCGCTTCCGCACCAATGTCGAGAACCACGAGTTCCCGCAGGTGGGTCGGGTGACGGTGAGCGTCGGTTTCGTCAGCATCAGCGCCTACGAGTCGCCGGTGGTGACCCTGGGCCATGCCGACCAGGCGCTGTACTACGCCAAGAGTAATGGCCGCAACCAGGCCTGCCACTACGACGACCTGGTCTCGCACGGCGTGCTGCAGGCGGTGACCTCGAACGACACCGCCGAATTCTTCTGAGGTCTTACGCCGCCAACGCCATGAAGCGCATCGGGTCGACCTTCCACTTCTCGGGCGATTCGTGGCGCACGATCTTGTCGCCGCCGCCGAAGCCGAGGCCGCGCGACAAGTCGATCGTCTCCGGCTTGATATAAGTCTGGCTTTTGGTGCTGAAGAACACGTTGACCTTCGGCGTGAGCAGGCTCGTTTCGTGCGGCTCGACCACCACGCCCAGGCGGCCCGATTCCAGCAGCACCAGGGTGCCGACCGGATATATGCCGACGCAGCGCATGAACTCCTGGGTCAGCGCCGGGTTGAAGTGGAACTTGCTCCACTCGTACATCTTGCGCAGGGCTTCGGCTGCCGGCATGCCCTTGTGGTAGCAGCGGTCGGCCGTGATCGCGTCGTAGACGTCGACGATCGCGGCCATCTGCGCCAGTTCACCGATCTGGTCGGCGCCCTGGCGGTCCGGGTAGCCGGTGCCGTCGCGCCGTTCGTGGTGGTGCAGCGTGATGTCGAGCGGGATCGGCCCGATCTCCGGCGAGCGGCGCAGGATCTCGTAACCGTCGCGCGGATGGCGGCGCACCACCTCGAACTCCTCGTCGGTCAAGCGGCCCGGCTTGTTCAGGATGTGGTCCGGGACCAGGGCTTTACCGGTGTCGTGCAGCAGACCACCGATGCCGGCCTGGTAGATGGTTTCGTCGTCCATCTTGCGCGAGCGGCAGAAGGCGACCAGCAGCGTGCACACGCTGACCGAGTGCAGGAAGGTGTAATCGTCCTTGTTCTTGATATACGACAGGCCCAGCAAGGCGCTGGCATTGCGCAGGATGGACGCCGTGATGCTCTCGACGACCGGCGACACCTTGTCCATTTCGACCGCCTTGCCCAGGCGCGCATCCTGCATCACGGTCTTGACCAGGCCGGCGGCCTGGCGGCGGATCGCGACGGCACGGTCGAATTCCTCGGCCAGCGTGGTGCGCAGCGGCGCCACCGGCTTGGCCGCGATCGCCGCCATTTCCGCATCGAGCACCGCGTCCGCCTCCTCGACGGTCGGGGCGTCGTCCACGTCCAGCCCCTTGCCGCAATCGATGGTCACGCCGCGGATACCCGCGTGCAGGACCTTGCGGATCTCGTCCTCGCTGCTGATGACGAAACGGTTGCGCACAAAGGGATGTTCCATCCAGCCACAATCGAGGTCATGGATGGCCATCCCCACACGAAGTTGTGAGGAATCGATTTTTTTAAGCATGGGGATAAAACGGGGTGTGTTAATCTCGCCGCGTTTCGACGTGCTTTCAGTATAGCAACTGTCCAGCTACCCAATTGCCATAAGTAAACTCTCTTGCTGATTATGTGTCCTTAAAGATACAAAAATTGCGCCATGGAACTCCGTCAGCTACGCTATTTCGTTGCCATCGTCGATCACGGCTCGCTTTCACGCGCCGCGCTGGTGCTGCACGTGGCGCAGCCGGCGCTGACCCAGCAGTTGCGCCAACTGGAAGACGAGCTCGGCGCCCAGCTGCTGCACCGCTCGGCGCAGGGCGTGGTCAGCACGGATGCCGGCAAGGTGTTCTACGAGCACGCGCTGGCAATCCTGAAACAGGTGGCGGACGCCCAGGCAGCCGTGACCCAGTCGGCCGAGCGGCCATCCGGCAGCGTCACCCTCGGTTTACCGCACAGTATCTCGGGCGCGCTGGCCCTGCCCTTGCTGACCGCGATCCGCCAGCGCTATCCCGAAATCACCCTGCAGCTGACCGAAGAAATCACAGGCAACCTGGCCGAGCAGTTGCGCGCCGGACGCCTCAACCTGGCCGTCTTGTTCGACGACGGCCAACTGGCCAGCTTCGTGACCACGCCCCTGGTCGAGGAAGAGCTGCGCTTCATCTGCCGTGCCGACGCGCCCTGGGCCGACGCACGCGACCGCCTGAGCCTGGCAGAAGCGCTGGACGCGACCCTGATCCTGCCCGGCCTGCAGCATGGCGTCCGTCCGCGCATCGAAAGCACGGCGCGCGCCGCCGGTCTGCACACGCACGGCGTCATCGAGATCAACTCGATCGCGATCCTGAAATCGGCGATCCTGGCCGGCATGGGCGCCACCATCCTGCCGGTCGCGCCGGTGCTGGCGGAAGTCGAGCGCGGCGCGATGCGGGCGCTGTCGATCCACAGCCCGACGATCTCGCGCACGGTGGTGCTGTGCACCTCGAAGAACATCCCGCTGACCAACGCCGCCGCCGCGGTCAGCCGCCTGGTGGCCCAGGTCGCCACGGAACTGTGCGCCAACGGCGCCTGGATCGGCGCGCGGGCGCTGGACGCCGGCCGGGACGCCTGATGAGCCATCATTTTTTCTTATAGCCCCATCCCCATTCCGTATTTCCGTATACGTCAAGTTGTCTCTACACTGCGGGCAAAGCTAAAAAAGCATCCAGCGGCCGGTTCCCAGCCAGCGCCTACCCGGCGCCGCGCCAAAGCCAGCCCACCCGAAGACCATTTGGAGACACCATGCCTGACACCATCCTTGGCCAGGGCGCGCCTGCGTCCGCCGTACCCGCCACCCCTTCCCTGCCTGTCTCCGGCACGCCGGACCGCTTGAAAGACGTCAGCCTCGACGACAAGTACACCGCCACCTCCGGCAAGATCTTCCTGTCCGGCATCCAGGCGCTGGTGCGCCTGCCGATGATCCAGAAGCTGCGTGACGAAGCCGCGGGCCTGAATACGGCCGGCTTCGTGTCGGGTTACCGCGGCTCGCCGCTGGGCGGCCTGGACGAGAACCTGTGGAAGGCCAAGGGCCACCTGGAAGCGAAAAGCATCCAGTTCGTGCCGGGCGTGAACGAAGACCTGGCCGCGACCGCCGTCTGGGGCACCCAGACCGTCGACCTGATCGGCCCCGCCAAATACGATGGCGTGTTCGCCATGTGGTATGCGAAGGGCCCGGGCGTGGACCGCTGCGGCGACGTCTTCAAGCACATGAACCATGCCGGCACGGCGACCAACGGCGGCGTGCTGCTGGTGGCCGGCGACGACCACGGCGCCTACTCCTCGACCCTGCCGCACCAGTCCGACCACATCTTCTCCGCCTGCATGATCCCGGTGCTGTACCCGTCGAACGTGCAGGAATACCTGGACCTGGGCGTGCACGGCTGGGCGATGTCGCGCTTCTCCGGCCTGGCGGTGGCTTTCAAGGCGCTGGCGGATACGGTCGAATCGAGCGCCTCGGTGGATGCCGACCCGTTCCGCGTCGACGTGAAAATTCCGCAGGACTTCGCGATGCCGGAAGGCGGCCTGAATACGCGCCTGTCCTCGGTGCCGCTGGGCCAGCAGGCGCGCAACCAGGAAGCGCTGATGCAGGACTACAAGATCTACGCGGCCCTGGCCTACGCGCGCGAAAACAAGCTCAATCGCGTCACCATCGACAGCCCGGACGCGAAACTCGGCATCATCGCCTCCGGCAAATCGTATGTGGACGTGCTGGAAGCGCTGGAAGAACTCGGCATCGACGAAGCGATGGCAGCCCAGGTCGGCCTGCGCCTGTACAAGGTCGCGATGATCTGGCCGCTGGAGCCGGAAGGCGTGCGCGAATTTGCGCAAGGCCTGGAAGAGATCCTGGTTGTGGAAGAAAAGCGCCAGGTGGTGGAGTACCAGCTCAAGGAACAACTGTATAACTGGCGCGACGACGTGCGTCCGCACATCGTCGGCAAGTTCGACGACAAGGGCGAGTGGGTCGCGCCGCGCGGCGAATGGCTGCTGCCCCCGAAGGCCGACTTCTCGGTGGCGCAGGTGGCGCGCGTGATCGCCGGCCGCATCGCGCGCCTGAACCTGGACCAGCGCACCCGCGACCTCATCAAGGCCCGCCTGGCCTTCCTCGAAGCGAAGGACGCGGTGCTCATGAAAGCGGTCACCACGCCCTTCCGCCCGGCCTTCTACTGCTCCGGCTGCCCGCACAACACCTCGACCAAGGTGCCGGACGGCTCCTTTGCGCTGGCCGGCATCGGCTGCCACGTGATGGCGACCTCGATCTACCCGGAGATGAACAAGCTGACCACCCACATGGGCGGTGAAGGCACGCCCTGGATCGGCCAGGCCGCGTTCTCGAAAGTGCCGCACGTATTCCAGAACCTGGGCGACGGCACCTATTTCCACTCCGGCTACCTGGCGATCCGCGCCGCGATCGCGGCCAAGGTCAACATCACCTACAAGATCCTGTACAACGACGCGGTCGCGATGACCGGCGGCCAGCCGGTCGACGGCATCACCTCGGTGCCGCTGATCGCCCAGCAGATGGCGGCCGAGGGCGTGAAACGCATCGCCCTCGTCACCGAAGATGTATCCCGCTACGAGGACAGGTCGAGCCTGCCGGAGCTGGTCACGATCCACGACCGCAAGCACATGGACGACATCCAGCGCGAGCTGCGCGAACTGCCGGGCGTGACGGTCCTGATCTACGACCAGACCTGCGCCGCCGAAAAGCGCCGCCGCCGCAAGAAGGGGGAATTCCCGGACCTGAACAAGCGGATGGTCATCAACGAAGCCGTCTGCGAAGGCTGCGGCGACTGCGGCGTGCAGTCGAACTGCGTCTCGATCCTGCCGAAGGAAACGGAATTCGGCCGCAAGCGCGCCATCGACCAGTCGTCCTGCAACAAGGATTATTCGTGCGCCAAGGGCTTCTGCCCGAGCTTCGTCACCGTCGAAGGCGGCACGCTCAAGAAGAACAAGGCCGGCGTGGCCAAGGAGGGCACGGATGATGGCTGGGGCCCGCTGCCGGAACCGGCGCTGCCCTCGATCGCGGCGCCCTACAACATCCTGATCAACGGCATCGGCGGCACCGGCGTGATCACCGTCGGCGCGCTGATGGGCATGGCGGCCCACCTCGAAGGCAAGGGCGCCTCGGTGCTGGACATGACCGGCATGAGCCAGAAGAACGGCTCCGTCACCTCGCACGTGAAGATCGCCGAAACCCCGGAACGCCTGCGCGCCCAGCGCATCGCCACCGGCGAAGCGGACCTGGTGCTGGGTTGCGACATGCTCACCGCCGGCGCCTCCGACGCGATCTCGAAGATGCGCCCGGGCCGCACCACCGTCGTGGTCAACCTGCACGAGCAGCCGACCGGCACCTTCGCCCAGCAGCGGGATTGGGAATTCCCGGCCGCGCAGGTGCGCTCGCTGATCGCGGAAGCCGTCGGCGGCGAAGCCGGTGCCGACTTCATCGACGCGACCAGGCTCGCCACCGCGCTGATGGGCGACTCGATCGCCGCCAACCTGTTCATGATGGGTTACGCCTGGCAGAAGGGCCTGATTCCGCTGTCGGAAGCCGCGCTGCTGCGCGCCATCGAACTGAACGGCGTGGCCGTGGGGTCGAACAAGCGCAGCTTCCTGTGGGGCCGCCGCGCCGCCTTCGACCTCAAGCGTGTGGAAAGAACCGCGACCCCGGCCCAGGCCATCGTCGTGCAGATGCCGCAGAGCCTGGACAGCATCGTCAAGAAGCGGGTCGAGTTCCTGACTGCTTACCAGGACGCCGCCTACGCCGCGCAATACGCCGACCTGGTCGACAAGGTGCGCAAGATCGAGACCGCCCACGACCTGGGCAACAAGCTGACCACCGCGGTGGCGAAGTCCCTGTTCAAGCTGATGGCCTACAAGGACGAGTACGAAGTCGCGCGCCTGTACACGGACGGCCGCTTCGTCGAGCAGCTGAAGACCCAGTTCGAAGGCGAGTTCAGCGTCAAGTTCAACCTGGCGCCGCCGCTGTTCGCGAAGAAGGACGCCAAGGGCCATCTCGTGAAAGCCGAATTCGGCTCCTGGATGTGGAGCGCTTTCAAGCTGCTGGCGAAAATGAAGGGCCTGCGCGGCGGCGCTTTCGATCTCTTCGGCTACACCGCCGAGCGCAAGATGGAACGCGCGCTCATCAAGGAGTATCGTGAGATGATCGAAGGCGTGCTGCGCTCGCTGGATATGTCGAACCATGCGACGGCGGTCGAGCTGGCGGCGCTGCCGGAACAGATCCGCGGCTTCGGCCATGTGAAGGAAAAGGCGGTCGCCGAATACCGTGCGCGCAAGGAAGAGCTGTTGAGCGGCAACATCAAGAAACGCGCTGCCTGAACCGTCGTCCCCGCGCAGGCGGGATAATGCCCCCGGCATTATTCCCCCAAGCTTGCTGGCGTTTCGGTAACGCAAACAGCACTGGGCCCCCGCCTGCGCGGGGGCGACGTTTCGCATTCTTGACGTTTACGTTAACGTCATATACCGTACCAAGAACTCCTGTTCGCTTCCGCAATCTCAAGGAACACCATGAACGACATCACCCCCGCCGCCAAGCTCGATCTGCCGGAACAGCCGAAGCTGAGCAATAAAGTGCGTTTCGTGACCGCCGCCTCGCTGTTCGACGGCCATGACGCCTCGATCAACATCATGCGCCGCATCCTGCAATCGAACGGCGCCGAGGTCGTGCACCTGGGCCACAACCGCTCGGTCGACGACGTCGTCACCGCGGCCCTGGCCGAGGACGTGCAAGGCATCGCCATCTCCAGCTACCAGGGCGGCCACGTCGAATACTTCAAGTACATGATCGACCTGCTGCGCCAGCGCGGCGGCGCGCACATCAAGGTGTTCGGTGGCGGCGGCGGCGTGATCGTGCCAAGCGAAATCGAAGAGCTGCATGCCTACGGTGTGACGCGCATCTTCAGCCCGGAAGACGGCCAGCGCATGGGCCTGGTCGGCATGATCCGCTCGATGCTGGAAGCCTGCGACATCGACCTCTCGACGTATGCCCCGACCAGCCTGGAGCCGCTGCAGGCTGGCGCGATCGAACAGCGCCACCGCCCGCTGGCCCAGCTGATCACCGCGCTGGAAAACGGCAAGGCCACGGCCGAACTGCGCAAGCAGATCGTCGATGCGGCCGAAAGCCTGAAGGTGCCGGTGCTCGGCATCACCGGCACCGGCGGCGCCGGCAAATCCTCGCTGACGGATGAGCTGATCCGCCGCATCCGCCTCGACCAGGGCGACCGCCTGAACATCGCCGTGGTCTCGATCGATCCGTCGCGCCGCAAGTCGGGCGGCGCCCTGCTCGGCGACCGCATCCGCATGAATGCGATCAATCCGTGGAACGGCCAATCCCGCGTGTTCATGCGCTCGCTCGCCACGCGCGAAGCGGGGTCCGAGATCTCGCAGGCGCTGCCGGAAGTGATCGCTGCCTGCAAGGTGGCCGGTTTCGACCTCGTGATCGTCGAAACCTCGGGCATCGGCCAGGGCGACGCGGCGATCGTCCCGCACGTCGACCTGTCGATGTACGTGATGACCCCGGAATTCGGCGCCGCATCCCAGCTCGAGAAAATCGACATGCTGGACTTCGCCGATTTCATCGCCATCAACAAGTTCGACCGCAAGGGCGCCCAGGATGCGCTGCGCGACGTCGCGAAACAGTACCAGCGCAACCGCGAACTGTGGAGCAGGCAAGCCGACGAGATGCCGGTATTCGGCACCCAGGCCTCCCGCTTCAACGACGACGGCGTGACGGCCCTGTACCATGGCCTGCTGCCGGCCCTGGCCGAGCTCGGCCTGAAAACCGAAGCGCCGAAGCTGCCGAAGCCGTCGCAGAAATACTCGAGCGGCAAGAACGTGATCGTGCCGCCGGGCCGCACCCGCTACCTGGCCGAGATCGCCGATACCGTGCGCGGCTACCATCGCACCACTTATAAACAGGTGAAACTGGCGCGCGAGCGCCAGCAGCTCAGCGAAACCAAACGCATGCTGGCGCTTGCGAACCGTGAAGTGGTGCTGGACGACCTGATTACCGAGCGCGACAACGCGATGGATGGCGAAGCGAAGAACCTGCTGGCGGCCTGGCCGCAGCTGCAGGCGACCTATGCCGGCGACGAGCATGTCGTGAAAATCCGCGACAAGGAAATCCGGACCAGCCTGGTCCAGACCACGCTGTCCGGCAACAAGGTGCGCAAGGTCGCCCTGCCAAGGTACGAAGACCATGGCGAGATCCTGCGCTTCCTGATGCTGGAAAACGTCCCCGGCGCCTTCCCCTACACCGCCGGCGTGTTCCCCTTCAAGCGCGAGGGCGAAGACCCGACCCGCATGTTCGCCGGCGAAGGCGACGCCTTCCGCACCAACCGCCGTTTTAAACTGGTGTCGCAAGGCATGGACGCCAAGCGCCTGTCGACCGCCTTCGACTCGGTGACCCTGTATGGCGCCGACCCGGCCCTGCGCCCCGACATCTACGGCAAAGTGGGCAACTCCGGCGTGTCGATCGCGACCCTGGACGACATGAAGGTGCTGTACGACGGTTTTGATCTGTGCAGCCCGAGTACGTCCGTGTCGATGACCATCAACGGCCCCGCCCCGACCATCCTGGCGATGTTCATGAACACCGCCATCGACCAGCAGATGGAGAAGTTCGCCCTGGAGAAGGGCCGCCAGCCGACGGAAGAAGAATCGGCGAAGATCAGGGCATGGGTGCTGGCCAATGTGCGCGGCACGGTGCAGGCCGACATCCTGAAGGAAGACCAGGGCCAGAACACCTGCATCTTCTCGACCGAGTTCTCGCTGAAGGTGATGGGCGACATCCAGGAATATTTTGTCCAGCACCAGGTCCGCAATTTCTACTCGGTGTCGATCTCCGGCTACCACATCGCCGAAGCCGGCGCGAATCCGATCTCGCAGCTGGCGTTTACGCTGTCGAACGGTTTTACCTTCGTGGAAGCGTATCTGGCGCGCGGCATGCACATCGACGACTTCGCGCCGAACCTGTCCTTCTTCTTCTCGAACGGCATGGACCCGGAATACACGGTCCTGGGCCGCGTGGCGCGCCGCATCTGGGCGGTGGCGATGCGCGACAAGTATGGCGCCAACGACCGCAGCCAGAAGCTGAAGTACCACATCCAGACCTCGGGCCGCTCGCTGCACGCACAGGAAATCGACTTCAACGACATCCGCACCACGCTGCAGGCGCTGATCGCGATCTATGACAACTGCAACTCGCTGCACACGAATGCCTACGACGAGGCGATCACCACCCCGACCGACGAATCGGTCCGGCGCGCGCTGGCGATCCAGCTGATCATCAACCGCGAATGGGGCCTGGCCAAGAACGAAAACCCGAACCAGGGCTCGTTCATCATCGAGGAGCTGACCGACCTGGTCGAGGAAGCGGTGCTGCAGGAGTTCGAGCGGATCGCCGAGCGCGGCGGCGTGCTGGGCGCGATGGAAACCGGCTACCAGCGCGGCAAGATCCAGGAAGAGTCGATGCTGTACGAGCACAAGAAGCACGATGGCTCGCTGCCAATCATCGGCGTGAACACCTTCCGCAACCCGAAGGGCGCGGAAGCCCCGGCCACCATCGAGCTGGCCCGTTCGACCGACGACGAGAAGCAGTCGCAGCTGACGCGCCTGGAAGCTTTCCACCAGCGCAATGCCGCCGAGGCCCCGGCCGCGCTGGCCGCGCTGCAGCAGGCCGCGATCGACAACGAGAATGTGTTCGCGCGCCTGATGGATGCCGTGCGCGTGTGCTCGCTGGGCCAGATCACGACCGCGCTGTTCGAAGTCGGCGGGCAGTATCGCCGGAATATGTAAGCTGGCTGTCCGGCCAGCCGGCGGCGCCTGCGGGCGCCGTTTTTCGTTTTAGCTCAGGCAATCCCGTGGGCAGGGGCGACGGGCCTGTCCTAGAATGGTTCCAGGACCACCACGGAGCCATGCATGCCGATCAAGCCGGAACACCTCGCCGCCCTGATGCGCGAAGTCGAGCAGGAAGATCCGATCGATTTCGCCGACCTCCCCTTCCCCGAAGACGATCTGCGCGAGCTGGTCGCCAATCACCTGTGCGAAATGGCGGCCTCGATGGAGAACTTCAGCTCCGAAGACCGCCTGATGACCTTGCTTGCCGTGTCCGCCAAGCTGGTGCTCGAAAACCTGGTGCTGCACGTCCAGCTGCTGCGCCGTCACGGCATCCCTGCCGGCGACAATGTCGAGGCGCTGCTGAGCCGACTGCGCAACAAGAAGTAAGTGCGGCCGACAAACCACAGATTTGTTTGATTTCGCACAATTGCCTATTGTGTTAATGAAGCATTGATTTCTTCGGGTATGATTAATTTTTGTAAATTTCTATGCAGACAGGCCTGTTTGCACCCGCCTATATTTCGAGGAAATCATGCCGCGTAAAGTCAACAAGAAGGCGCTCAGCACCGCTCTGGTCACCGGAGCCATCATCGTTACCGCCGCTCTCGGCGGCTGCAATCGCACCAAGCCGACCGAACAACTGCTGGCGGAAGCGAAGCAGTACCAGCAAAAAGGCGAAACCAAGGCCGCGATGATCGAGCTGAAGAATGCCGTCGCCAACAGCCCGGAAAACGGCGAAGCGCGTCTGGCACTCGGCACCCTGTACGTCGAATCCGGCGATTATGTTTCCGCAGAAAAAGAACTACGCAAGGCGCTGTCGCTCGGCATCGACAAGAAGCGCGTGCTGTCGCCGCTGGCCCGTGCCCTCGACCAGCAGGGCAAGTACAAGGACGTGCTGGACGTGATCCCGGCCGACAGCGCCGCCAGCTCGGCTGAGCTGCTGACGCTGCGCGGCAATGCCTATCTCGACCTGAACCAGCCGGACAAGGCCAAGGAAGCCTATGAACAGGCCGCCAAACTGCAGCCGGACAGCGGCAACGTCCTGATCGGCATGGCGCGCCTGGCGCTGTTCCAGAAGGATGCCATGGCGGCGGCGGTGCTGATCGACCAGGCTGTCGCCAAGGATCCGAAGAATACCGACGCCTGGATGTTCAAGGGCTCGCTGGCGCGCAACGAAGGCAAGATGCCGGAAGCGCTGGCCGCGTTCACCCAGGCATCCGTGATCAAGCCGGACCACCGCACCGCGTATATCGAAAAAGCGCTCGTCGAGATCAACCTGCGCAAGTTCGACGAGGCCAAGGCCGACCTGGTCACGGCGCGCAAGCTCACCCCGGGCAGCCTGCAGCTGGCCTATACCCAGGGCCTGCTCGACTTCACCAAGGGCGATAACTCGGCGGCCCTGGAATCCGTGCAAAAAGTGCTCAAGAGTGCACCCGAGCATATGCCGAGCCTGCTGCTGGCAGGCGCGATCGAGCTCAAAATGGGTGCCCAACAGCAAGCCGAACAACACCTGCGCAAATACCTGGACACCATCCCGGACAATACCTATGCGCGCAAGCTGCTGGCCCAGGCCCAGCTGCAGACCGCCCCGTCCGATGCCCTCGCCACCCTGGCGCCGGCGCTGAAGGGGAACTCGGACGACCCGCAGCTGCTGGCCCTGGCCGGCGAAACCTATCTGCGCAACCAGGATTACGGCAACGCCACCACCTACCTCGAAAAAGCCTCGGCGCTGGTACCGAAGGTCGCGGCCCTGCACACTTCCCTGGGTTTGTCGAAGTTGCACCAGGGCGACCAGGCCAAGGGCTTGTCCGAACTCGAACTCGGCGCCTCGCTCGATACCAGCTCGCCCAAGGGCGGCATTGCGCTGGTGCAGGCCGAACTGGCGATGCAGCACTACGACAAGGCGCTAGCCGCCGCCCAGGCGCTGGTGAAGCAGCAGCCCGAGAATGCGCAGGTGCATGTCCTGCTGGGTTCGGTATATGCGGCCAAGGGGGATATCGCCAATGCCCGCGCCAGCATGGAAAAGGCGCTCGCGCTCGAACCGAGCAATTTCCCCGCCGCGGCCAATCTGGCCCAGCTCGACCTGAACGACAAGAAGCCGGCCGATGCCGAGGCCCGCTTCACCACGCTGCTGAAGAAGGATCCGAAGAATATCGCGGCGATGACCGCGCTGGCCGAGCTGACCAACGTGCAGGGCCAGCCGGACAAGGCCACGACCTGGCTCGAAAAAGCCAGCAGCGAGAATCCGGACGCGGTCGCCCCCGGCATCCGCCTGGCCAACCATTACCTGCGCAACAAGCAGGCGCCGAAGGCGCTGACCGTGGCGCGCAAGCTGCAGACCGAACATCCGACCGATCCCAACCTGCTGAACCTGCTGGGCCAGACCCAGCTGGCAAACAAGGACAACGAAGGCGCGATCGAGACCTACAGCAAGCTGGTCAACGTCCAGCCGAAGTCGGCGCAGGCCAAGTACCAGCTCGCCTCGGCCTATGCGGTGGCCAAGCGTGACGACGATGCCGCCGCCGAGCTGAAAAAGGCGACCGCCCTGCAGCCCGACTTCCTCCCGGCCCAGCTTGCGCTGGCCGAGCTGGCGATGCGCAAGAAGCATCCGGAAGAAGCGCTGGCCATCGCCCGCAGCCTGCAGAAACAGGAACGCAATGCGTCCGCCGGCCTAATGCTCGAAGCCGACCTGCTGACCATGGAGAAGAAGATCGACCAGGCCCTGCCGCTGTACGAGAAGGCCCAGGCCAGCCATCCGACCACCCAGGTCGCCCTTGCCATGCACCGTCTGCAAAAGATGAGCGGCAAGGAACAGAAGGCCAACCAGGGTCTGGCACAATGGATCAAGGACCATCCGAACGATGTCCAGGCACTGATGTACTCGGCCGAGCAAAGCCTGTACAGCAAACAGTACCAGCCTGCGGCCGCCCAGCTGGAGACGGTGGTGAAGCTGACGCCCAATAATGCGCTGGCGCTCAACAACCTGGCCTGGACCTACCAGCAGCTGAACAATCCCAAGGCCCTGGAAACGGCCGAGAAGGCCTACAGCATCGCCGGCAACAACCCGGCCGTGCTCGACACCCTCGGCAGCATCCTGACCGACAAGGGCGACAGCAAACGCGCAGTGGACCTGCTGCAGAAGGCGGTGGCGGCGCTGCCCGAGAACGGCGACATGCAATTGCATCTGGCACAAGCCCAAGTCAAGAGCGGCGACAAGGCGAACGCCCGCAAGACACTGGAAAAGCTTTCTGCAGCCAATAAAGGCGAGGCTGCGGTCAAGGCCAAGGAACTGTTACAACAACTGTGAATTTTCACCGGCGGCGCAAGCCGCCGGTGTCACAAATAGTGCATTTTTCATCATATTAGTTAGCAATTATTCATTTCTTTATAGAATCTTTACTGCCTCGGTGTTACGATTGTTAAAGTACCCGCGCCTTTGCGCAAGATGATTATCGACGTCCTGCGGAGATTAAAAGAATGAACAGTTTAACAACTCACGAGGAATTGACAAAAGCGTCCTCTGAATCTCAAGGCGCACGGTACGATACCGCTCCTGAGCAAGCTGCCAAGCTCGACTGTGATACGATCACAGACGTGACTATTAACGAAAAAACATTTGGTATCCGCACTGCGGACACGGATGGGAGACGCAGTTCTGCGAATCTTCTCATCAACAAAATGTATGCGTGGCGCGGTTATACGGGCACGCATCGTCTTGACGATGATCCGAACCGGATTACCCTTTCGGCTTCTGACCACGGCGAAGTGGTCGGAACGGTCACGCTTGGCATCGATTCCCCGGTCGGCTTGCTGGCCGACGAAGTCTTCAAGGACGAGATCGACCGCTTTCGCGCGCGCGGGGCAAAAGTCTGCGAGATCACCAAGCTCGCCTTCGATCCCAAAGTCCGCTCCAAGGCCGCGCTGGCCTCGCTGTTCCACGTGATGTTCATCTATGGCCGCCGGCTGCACAAATGCACCGACGTGTTCATCGAAGTCAATCCGCGCCACCGCCGCTTCTATGAAACCATGCTCGGCTTCAAGCGCATGGGCGAACTGCGCATCAACCCGCGCGTGGATGCGCCGGGCTGGCTGCTGTGGAACAGCCTCGATTACGTCCAGGAACAGATCGAGCGCTACGGCGGCACCAGCGATTCCATAGAAAACGAACGCTCCCTGTTCCCCTATTTCTTCTCCCAGAAGGAAGAAGAAGGTATCGCGCGCCGCCTGACCAATCTCGGTTGAGTCCGGACAGGCTTCCAGACCCGCTCAGGCGCCCGGCGCACCCGCCGGCGCCTGCCCGGCCGCTTCATGGCGCACCAGGATCGGCACGATCAGCCGGCGCATGAACAGGCCGATGCCGCCCCACATCGTGATGAACCAGAGCGGCACGCCGCCCGGCGGATTGCCGGGATAGCCCCACTGCCCGCTATGCACGCCCGTGTATTCGATCAGCGCCCCGAGCAGCACCATATAGCCGGCATAGGCCAGGTCCAGCGGCTCGTGGAACAGCACCAGCCCGACCAGCAGCAAGGCGCCGGTCACCATCAATAAGGTATTGCTGTCGTGGATGGTCGCGAACGCGGCCGCATAGGCCAGTGCGAGCGCCCACACCGTGGCGCGCCGGCCGCCTGGCGCCGGACCGTTCAGCAGGCGCCGCGTGTGCAGCAGATAAAAGCCCCACATGAACAGCTCCCAGACCGGCTGCAGCAGGATGTCCGGATGGGCGAACATGAAGATGCCCTGCTTCAGGGACGCCGCGTTCATCGCCGTGAAGAACAGGCAGACGCAGACATAGAAGATCGCTTCCACCTTGCTGATCCGGCCGAACGTCAGGGCCCAGAGCAGCAGCAACGCGGCCAGCTTGCCGAGGTTGGTCGGCACGAAGGCCAGGATCAGCATGACTGCCGGCACCTGGAGAAGAAGGCGGGTTCGTATATACATTTGGCAAGTAAACAATAGGACGCTGATGTTGTCAATCAGCAAAAGTTTTAGAAAAAGAAAAAGGCCTCCGAAGAGGCCTTTTCATGAGCGCGCCAGGATTACTTGGCAGGCTTCTTCTCGCGGCGACGCAGGGCAGCGCCCATGCCGACCATCGCCAGGCCCATCAGCGACAGCACGCCCGGTTCCGGGACGGTGCCGGAGTATGCCTGGGCTGGATCGTCGATCCGTGCGCCCAGGATGTTGGCGCCGCCATTCCAGGTCGGGTTGTAGTTGTAGCTGTTCTTGAAGCGCAGGTCGCGCAGGCCGAGGTAGCTCGAGAACCAGTTCGAGTCCAGCTGGTTTGCCCACAGGCCGGTCATGCCGTTGACCGTGGCATCGGCCACGACCGAACCGTAGGAATCAGCCACACCGGAGAAGCCGTTGCTGCTCGGGATGGTCGTGCCGACGATGGTGTTGGTGGTGTTGCCGGTATCCATGCCGGTATCGAACATGATACGCGCCAGGAAGGTACCTTCGGTGAAGCCGGTGGCGCAGCTATAGCCGCAACGAACGCCGGCCGGGCTGATGTCGGTCGAGCTGGCGCTCATCTTGCTGGTATCGCGCCAGTACAGGTCGAGGTAGCCGCCGGTTGCAGGGAATGCGTTCAGCGGGTCGGTCGAAGCAGTACCGGCTTGAACGCCGTAGAACATACCGGTGATCTGGCCGCCGGAGAAGCCATTGGCGTAGATAGCCGGGGTGATCGGATTGACCGAGTCGTGCGGAACCACGACGTTACCTTTGTACAGGGTCTCGACGCTAAAGACACCCCAGTTGATCTCTTTCACGCCATTTGCGTTCCAGGTGGTCGCACCATTCGTGGCGATTTGTTCTTGGCCGGTAAACTTCAGGTACAGCGGACCATCCGGCAGGGCGATTGCCGGAGCAGCATAGGCACCAACGCTCATGACGGCAGTAGCGGCGAAAGCGAGTAACTTCTTCATGTTCTCTCCAATATTTGGATTTCAATTGATGGTTGCGACAGCACAGGTATATAAGCAACCTCTGTGCCAGCATGAAGAGTTACCTTGTAAATAACTGATTTTTAAGCGAATTGTTATTTGGAAATTAACATTATTGCGTAATTACATTGCCCGGTTAACAAAAATTGTAAAAAAACCCGACAGTGCGCTGTTTAACACATCTGTCGGGCCATGACCGCTGAGGAGATTTGCCGGGCATGTGCTCAGCTGTGATAACGCCCCGGCGCCAGCAGGTCGTGCGGGTCGAACTCGCGACGCAGCCGCGCATGCAGGCGCGCCGAATCGTCCAGCCAGCCCTGCAGTTCGGGCATGGCGTCCACCGCCAGCCGGTAGGGGAACCAGCCGCGCTCGCGGCCGGCGGCGATCAGTTCGCGGTAACACGCTTGCGCCGCCGCCACTGCCGCCGGGGAATGGCGGTCGAACAGCAGTGGCACGGTGCTGTCGAACAGCTTGTCGCTGAGCGAGGTGAAGGTCAGCAAGGGCTCGATGCCGTGGCGCCGGGTGATCTCCCTGACCATCTGGACATAGGCGCGCGCGCCGGCGCCGCGCATCGGCACCAGCGGCGCGTACCAGATCAGGCCGCAGCCATCGCGCGCCGGATCGCGCGGCCCCTCGCCATGCGGACGCGGATTGCGCCAATAAGCCAGCGGCAAGGCGGTTTCGTTCGGGCGCCCGAGCACCAGTTCCATCGAACTGGCCAGGGTCGACGCGGTGCTCGACAAGCGCCGCCCGGCCGGCCCTGGAATCCAGCGCGACAGGGCCAGCAAGGTATTCGCATTGTCCTGGCTCAGGAACAGCAGGCGGCTGGCTACGCCCTTCAGCGCGGCCCGGATCTCCTTCTGCGCCGCCGCCACCATCCTGGCGGTGCCGTACAGGGTGCCGAAACCGGTCCAGGGCAGGATCTGGTACTGGCTGCCGAGCGCGTCGATCACTTCCTGCGGGATCAGGCCGTCGGGCCCGACCCGGTCGGCCGGATACGGCGCCGACATCGCCAGCACCCGGTGCCGGTTCATGAGGTTCAGGCCGCCGACGGTGCCGGGCAGGCGGCCGAGAATCGTGCGGATCCGCTCGACGGCCGGCTCGAGCAGGCTGTCGTCCTTCAGGCTGAACAGGCATACCTTCACTTTTTCCGGCCGCCGCGCCAGCATGATGCTCATGCGCGTCACGATGCCCAGGCCGCTCTGGGTGAAGAGGCCGCTGGCGTAGGGACCGATGCCCCACTTGAACAGGCGCGCGATATCGTCGCCGCCCGCTTCGCGCATCGCCGTGCGGTACAGGCTGCCATCCGCGAGCACGGCTTCCAGGTCCGTCACCGCGGCGAAGTGGTCGGTATGGGGCGTCACGCCGTAGCCGCGCTCGAGCGCATTGCCGAGCAGGCTGCAATGGGGACCGGCGCCGGTGGTCGGCACCATGAACGGGTAGTCCTTCTGCGTCAGGAAGTCGGCCAGCATCCCCTGCGTAACGCCGGGCTCGACCGTGATCACGCCCATTTCCTGGTCAAAATGCAGGATCTTGCGCAGCTTCGACAAATCGATGATGACGCAGCCGTCGCGCGCCGCCAGCGCGCTGCCGTAGCCCCAGTTGTTGCCGGTGCTGATCGGGTGCACCGGCACCCGGTAGCGCTGGGCGATGCGCATGACTTCAGGCAGGAGTTGACTGTCGAGGATGCGCAGCGCGGCCGGCAGGCGGCGCGCGGCGCCGGTGGTATCACGGCCCCAGGCCTGCTGGGCGGCATCGCCGGTCAGGACATTGTCCCGGCCGAGCAATGCCTGCCAGGCATCCAGTGCGGACGCCAGATGGTGTGTGGTATCGGGCATGAATCGGATTAAGAATCGCTTCAGGTCGGTGGGGACAATGGAGGACGCTTCAACTTCAGGTTCAGTTGCTCGATCAATTCGGTTGCCGCGCTGACGATCTGGCCGGACTCGAAACCGGCCTTCGTCATTTCCTTGAAAAACGAGCGCGCCAGAATTTTTGCCGCATCCTCCGGATTACGGTAAGCCAGGCGGACCTTGTCCTCGACCTGGTCACGCGCTTCCTGCAGCAAGGCCAGCTGGGCAAAGCGCGAATCGAGCAAGCGTTGCAATTGTTGCACCTGGATCGACTTACCAATGAATAGCGCAATTATATTCAGCAATTGCAAATCGCTATGGCCAAATGCCGGCCTGTCCTTCGCGCCCGCCACGTTGATGACGCCAACGATCTTGCCGTCGACGCGCAAGGGGGAGCACATCAGGCTGCCGCCGATGTCGTCGCGGGCATGCGCCAGCCCCGCCAGTTCCGACTGCGCGATATCGTCGACCAGCAGCGGATCGCCGCTGGCCAGCACCCGGCCGCAGATGCCTTCCCCCTGCCCGACCGAGGCCGTCAGGGCCGCATCCGGCAAGTTGCCGACGCGCGCATACAGCGTCATGCGCAGGTGTTCGGGCGCGCCGCTGTTGAGCAGCATGATCGAGCAGCTTCCCGCACCGAGCAGGCCGGCCGCCAGCGTGGCTTGGTGCTGCAGATTATCGTCGAGGCTGCCTTCCGCCAGAAAATGCTGCAGGTCCTGCAATCGCACCAGCCTGTTTTCCGCGCTTCCCATGTCGTCCTCGCAATATTAATGATTGCATATCAATAATCTTTTAATAATATGCCTTTTCACTTTGCGGAGCCAGCCATTCAATGGGCCGGCTTTGCGTCAGGAGAAAGAAAGGCTTTATGGAACAGATGGCGCGTCAGCAGGAAAAACGGCATGCGCAGCCAGTTGCCGCGGATGTACAGCATGCCGTGGGCGGCCGGCGTGAAAGCGTCGGCGCAGCTGGGGTGCGCCGGGACCAGGGCGCGCAGGAACAGGCGGTCCATCAGCGCCAGCAGCGGGCGGCCGGGGCCGGACGGCGCCATGGCCTGCAGGACCGCGTCCGGCACCCGCGTCCCCAACAGACGCCGGCAGTAGCGCAGCGCATAGAACAGCGGCCGTTCGAGTTCGAGTTCGCGCGCGCGCGCCGGCAAGCCGTCCCAGAAGCCCTGCTGCGGTCCGAATTGCTGGAGCAGCCGGTGAATGTCGAACAGGTTGCGCAGGCCGTGGTCGAACTCGCCTTCCGAAAACAAGTGCACGGCGCTGTGCAGCACCATGTCGCGCGGCGCCAGCATGAACAACCGCGGCATGCCCGGTGCGAGGCCATCGATCGGCACGGCGGCCGCGCGCAGCCTGGCGGGATCCGGACGCTGCGCCGCCGTCTCGGGCAGGATGGCATGGTGCACGTCGATGACGTTGCCTCGGCGCAGGTGCTCCATCGGCGGCAATTCATGCATCCACTCGCGGTAATAGCGCTGGTCGTAGGCATCCTGGTGCAGGCTGGCCCAGCCGTTCAGCATCAGGGCGGCCTCTACCTGGCCCAGCTGCGCTTTCGGCACCAGGATATCGATGTCGGAAAACATCCGGCCGCGCCCCGCCGCCAAGCCGGCCATCGCATACGCCGCGCCCTTGAGCAGGATCAGCGGCAAGCCCAGGCCGGACAAGGCGCGGTCGATCTGCATCACCTCGTAATGCACCGCCTGGGCATGGCGCGCGCTGGCGGCACGCGCCCACTCCAGCTGGGCGCGCGGCGCCGGCGGGACCGCGTCGAACAGGCCGGCATCCTCGAGCAGCACCGGCAGCATGGCGCTCATATTCGCGCCGAGCGCCTGGCGCAGCAGCAGGTCCCAGCCGGCCAGATCGAGTCCGGCGGCGGCGGACGGCTCGCGCAGCACGCGCAGCAGCAGCGGGTCCCTCATGCGCCCTCCTTCGCCAGGCGCTCGAACAGGGTCACCGCTTCGTCCAGCTTGCTGTAACGGAACTCAAAGGCCGCCGTCGATTCGATCAGGTCGCCGAGGGCCTTGAAGCCGCGCACACCCAGCACCTGGTAATTAAAAGCGTTCTCGGCCACGCCCATGAAGGCGCGCGCCTTCGCCAGCGGCGCCAGGCTGGTGGCGGCCTGCGCCTCGTAGCGCGGAAACACGATGAAGGCGGCGCGGGCCGGATCGAAGGCGCGGGCGATGCTGTCTGCCGGGGGTTTCAGGTGGGCGATGGTGCCCTTGGCGGTGTTTTCCACCGGCCGGCTGAGCACGGCATCGGGGGCGTAGCCGCGGATCACGTCGATCGACCCGTTCTTCAGGCTGACCGGACGCGGCAGCGGCAGCACGGCGCCGTCGTCCAGGCGCACCAGGGTCATCTCGTCGGACAGCAGGCGCCAGCCGCGCGTGACCAGCGCCGCGCACAGCGTGCTCTTGCCCGAGCCGGGCGGCGCCGGCAGGATCACCGCGCGGCCATGCCGCTCCAGCACGGCGGCATGGATGATCAGGTAAGCGTGGGCGCGGTGCGACACGCACCAGTTCATCACCCATTCGAACATCGGATAGGCCTGCGCCAGCGGCAAGGGCTTGAACGGGGTCATGCCCTCGTGGGCGAAACGGACCTGCGGCCGGAACCAGCGGCGCACGCCGCCCGCGCGATGCAGCGACAGGTGGAAGTCGGCAAAGCCGCCGGGCTCGTCAACCGGATAGTCGGCGTACAGCAGCGCAATGCCATCGACCAGATAGGGAATGTCGCTGCGGATGCGGTTGGCGAAGGGCCCGGTGCGCAGGACCAGCCCCGGGCCGGCCAGGCGCGCCGCCAGCTCGCGCCGCGGCAGGTCGGCGATGGTCAGCATGGGGAAAATTCGACCAGGTCGAGGGTGGCCAGGCCGGCCAGCATGTCGTCGATCACGGCGCTCAGTTCATCGGCATCGGCCTCGAAGCGCCCGGCCAGTCCGGCCGCCAGGGTAGCGGCATCGGCCGGGCCGGCGCGCAAGGCCTGCAGCACATCGATGGCGCCGCCATCCAGCAGGTGGGTATTGCCTGACAGGTCGTTGTACAACACCGCTTCGCCATCCCATTCCCGAAAGAAAAGGGATTGCCCTTGAACCACGCGCCACATGCTTATTGCCGCCCCGTCAGTCGTGAGTGGCCTGCAGGTAGTTCTTGACCTGCTCGGCGCTCCACTTCACTCCGGCGGTCGGCTCATAGTAGCCCTTGGCCTGCACCTCGGACCACATGCTCAGCAGCGTCTCGACGGACAGGAAATTGATTTTGCCCGACTTGATATTCAGGTAGGTCGCCACTGCATGCATCGCCAGCTTGTACTGGTCAAAGTGCTGCGGCGTCAGCAGGTTAAGCATTGTCGAGCAGGTGTAGTTCTTGCCCTTGGTATCGGCGCTGCAGGAACGCGGGTCGCCGGCGGAAAACACGGCGGCGAACATGGTCGTGGTGGGAATCGGCCAGGCGCTGGTATGATTTTTCCAGTATCCCGGCGAGAGCCCCTGGCAGACTGGCTCCGGGCCGTAATGACTGCTCAAGCCGCCGGACAGGGCGCCCGAGGGCGACTTGCAGATCATCGGGCTCATGGCGGCACGGCTTTCCAGTGTCAACAGGACACCGGCTGCGCCGACGCCGGCCTTGGCCAGCCGGCGCCGCGTGGCGCCGCGTTCACTCAAGGACAAGGGCGCCGCGTTTCCATTGCTTTCTTGATTTTCGGTAGGCACGTGCGATATCCCCAAAGATGTGTTGCGTTCATGCGAAGTTTCCCTGACTTCCCATGAAAAGCAAGTTCCGGGCCATGATCACGCTGTTCCGAAAAAAATATTTTAAATCAGACGCTTAGTCGCTGATGTACTACCCGGAAATTTCCATTGTAAGTCGGAACGCTGCCGAGTGTAAAAATTATCGACGCGTAAGATTAGAAGAAACTTTCGGGGATCACAAGCACATCACCCGGGCGCATCGGCATATTGGCCGAGATATCGCCGTCCTTGATCAGATCGTCCAGGCGGACGTTGAACTTCTGCTGTTTGCCATCGACGGTGCGGATCAGGCTGGCACGGTTGCCGGCCGCGAATTCGGTCACGCCGCCGACCGCGATCAGCACGTCCATCAGGGACATGTCGCGGCGGTACGGCAGGGCTTGTGGCTTGGCAGCTTGGCCGACCACACGGATCTGTTCGCTGAAATTGCCGATGAAGTTGGTGACGATGACGGTCACCACTGGTTGCTGGATGAATTTGGCCAGCGCCTTTTCGATATCGCGCGCCAGTTCGGTCGAGGTCTTGCCGGCGGCCGGCAGGTCTTCGACCAGCGGGGTCGTGATCTTGCCGTCCGGACGCACCGGCACCGACATCGACACCTCGGGATTGCGCCACACCATGATATTCACGGTATCGCCCGGTCCGATCAGGTACTCGGGGTTGCTGACCTGGGTTTGAGGCGGCAGCGGGCTCCTGGTGGCGCAGCCGGTCAGGACCAGCGCAAGCGCAGTGGACGCCGCTACTGCCGTATGTTTGATCAGGTTCGCCTTGTACTTGCCCACGTCATTCCCTTTCGTCGAACGCAATATGTTAGTAAGCCATTAACAGCGAGCTATTGTATATCATAGTGCTTTAGGAAAAGACCGCGCACGCTTGAAAACTTTCCCTAACGTTTCATTTCTGTTGCATTAGATTTTTAACGTATTTCACCGGGATCGCATACGTGATGCCGCTGGGGTTGCTGATCGCGGTTTCCTTCAAACCTTTGACGAACACGGCGTTGATCACGCCCCATACCTGGCCGCTGGCCGGGTCGTAGACCGGGCTGCCGCTGTTGCCGGGATAAGCTGTCGCGTCGAGCTGGAAGATGTCGAAGGACGTGCGCTGAAGCTGGGCCAGCTGGCGCACCTCGAGCTTGCGCGAGTTCAGCGACGGCATGACGATTGGCGTGATGGCCGCCAGGGTGGCGCGGTGGGTGGCCGCATGCAGGCCCAGCACCATGCCCAGCGGATAACCGGTGAACGCCAGGTTCTGGCCCTCGGCCGCCTCATCGGAATCGCCCAGCTTCAAGGCCGGCAGCGGCGGACCGCTCAGCCGCAGGTGGGCCAGGTCATGCTCGTTGTCGCGCGCCACCAGCTGGGCCGGCCGGAACCGCACTACGTCGCCGTCGCTGGTCACGATGCCGAGCTGCTCCATATGCGCCTCGTCCAGCTTCTCGGGCACCACATGCGCATTGGTAATCACATCCAGGCCGTCGCCCGTCACGAAGCCGGTGCCGAAGAACACGGTCGACGGACTGCGCGTGCGCTCGAAGGTGCCGACGCCGACCACTGAACGCTTGACGGTCGGAACTACGGCCGTCAGATCGGCGCCCGCTGCAGGCACCAGCATGCAGGCCGCCACTCCCCCCGCCAGCAGCCGACGCGCCGCGCCAGACCATGTTTCGATTGCGCACCAACCGTGCACCCCTTTTTGCAATTTAGACATTACAATAAATTCGATTTCTTTTAGAAAATTGCGATTCTGCAAGTCTACTCCATGAATACTCTGCCTGCCGCCGCTGTATTGCCTCAATGCATCTTACATCCTTGTTTTTCATAAACTCTTTTCAATAATTTCACAAAATCAATGCAAGTACAGCGCATCTCCGGGTTTCTTGACGGCATTTGTGTTGTAGACGAGGTACTACCTGTCGAGCGCTTCACATTTTTCTTGTGCTTAATTGCAATTGCTTTGAGTACAAGCGATGATGATGAGTATTCCATTTTCCTTGACCCGGATCAGTACATAAATCCGGTTCCTTCCTGGTGAGATTGACACGATGGCAGAGATCACAGCCACCCTCCTGAACTTCCTTAAAGCAATCGGCAAGTACCGCTGGTATGCCGTTGCCATTTCTTGGACGATCGCCGTAATCGGCTGGGCCGTGGTATTAAAGCTGCCCAACCAGTACGAAGCGTCGGCCCGCGTGTATGTGGACACGCAAAGCATCCTCAAGCCGCTGCTGTCGGGCATGACTACCCTGCCCAACCTGGACCAGCAGGTGGTCTTCATGCGCCGCACCCTGATCAGCCGTCCGAACGTCGAGCGCCTGATGCGCATGGTGGACCTGGACGTCAAGGCCAGGGACACCAAGGAACATGAAAAGATGGTCGACGAGCTGATGGCGAAGATCAAGATCGCCGGTACCGAGCGCGACGACATCTATACGATCACCTATACCGCGGACAACCCGAAGCTGGGCAAGGACGTGGTGCAGTCGCTGATGACCATCTTCGTCGAGGGCGGGTCCAGCGGCAAGAAACAGGACTCGGAACGGGCCGTGCAATTCATCGACGACCAGATCAAGTCCTATGAAGGCAAGCTGACCGCTGCCGAAAACTCGCTGAAGGAATTCAAGATCAGGAACATGGGCCTGCTGCCGCGCGAAGGCGGCGGCGACTTCAGTTCCCAGCTGAGCCAGGCCACCGACCAGCTGAGCCAGGCGCGCCTGGAGCTGGCCGAAGCCGAGCAGGCCCGGAACGCGATCCGCCGCCAGATCTCGGGCGAGCCGGCCAAGCCGGGCGAAGTGGCCAATATCCCGGTGACCGATCCGGAACTGGAAGCCCGCATCGCCACCACCCAGAAGAACCTGGATGCCCTGCGCCTGCAGTACACCGAGCAGCACCCGGACATCGTCGCCAACCGCCGCCTGCTGGACCAGCTGCTGGCGCAGAAGGCCGACCTGTCCAAGCAGAAGAAGCGCAGCGCCGACCCCGGCGCAGGCTACAGCCCGATGCTGCAACAGCTGAACGTCTCGCTGTCGCAGGCCGAAGCCCATGTGGCGTCGATGCGCACCCGCGTCGACGAATATGCGGCCCGCGTCGCCCGCCTGCGCACCCAGAGCGCCTCGGTGCCGGAAGTCGAAGCCCAGCTGGCCCAGCTCAACCGCGACTACCAGGTCAACAAGGAAAACTACCAGAAGCTGCTGGAACGCCGCGAACAGGCACGCCTGTCGGGTGACCTGTCGTCCGCCACCGACATGCTGAACTTCCGCGTGATCGACCCGCCGACCGTCCCGCTGCAGCCGAGCGGCCCGAACCGCCTGCGCCTGTTCTCGCTGGTGTTCGCCGGCGCCCTGGTGGCCGGCATCGCCGTCGCCTTCCTGATGAGCCAGCTGCGCCCGACCTTCCTGAGCCAGGCCACCCTGCGCGAGGTCACCGGCCTGCCGGTGCTCGGCTCGATCGGCATGAACTGGACCTCGCAACAGACGATCCGCCGCAAGCGCCGCCTGGCCGCGCTCGGGGTATCGGTACTGGTCCTGTTCGGCATTTATGGCGCCGGGATGGCAGCGATCCTGTCCCATCCGACGCTTTAATCGCGGCGCCCCCGTAAAGATTGCAAGGAGTTCCTCGTGAGCATTATCGAAAAAGCGGCCAGCCGCATCGACCGGCAGCAGCGCAGCACCGCCCCCGTCATCCCTGCCAGCCCCATCGACGCCAGCGCGGCCCCGGCCGCGGTGCTGGACATCCCGGCGCATGAGGTCGTGCACGCAGTCCCGGCCACGCCGGCCTTTGGCGCCGCCCCCGCGGCGGCAGCGCCAGCCGCTGGCGCCGAGCGCGCCGTGCCGAAGTTCAGCACCCGCCGCGTCGAACTGGACCTGGCGCGCATGCGCGAGACCGGCATGGTCACCGCGGCCAGCGGCCGTACGCCGCTGCTGGAAGACTTCCGTATCATCAAGCGCCCGCTGCTGCAGCGCGCCTTCGCCGAGCGCGCGCCGGGTGACAAGCCGGGCAACCTGATCATGATCACCAGCTCGCTGCCGGGTGAAGGCAAGACCTACAGCGCGATCAACCTGGCGATGAGCATCGCCATGGAACTCGACCACACCGTGCTGCTGGTCGATGCCGACGTGGCCCGTCCGTCGGTGCTGCGCACGCTCGGCCTGCCGGCCCAGCGCGGCCTGATGGACTTGCTGGTCGACGAGAAGCTCGACATGGGCGACGTGATGCTGCGCACCAACGTCGACACCCTGTCGATCCTGCCGGCCGGCACCAGCACCCCGCGCGCGACCGAGCTGCTGGCCAGCTCGACCATGAGCAACCTGGTCACCGAAATCGCCAACCGCTATCCGGACCGCATCGTGATCTTCGATTCGCCGCCGCTGCTGCTGACCAGCGAATCGCGCGTGCTGGCCTCGCACATGGGCCAGATCGTCCTGGTGGTCGAAGCCCAGACCACGACCCAGCATGCGGTCAAGGAAGCCCTGAGCCAGCTCGATGGCCTGAACAACGTAAATCTCATCTATAACAAGACCAGGGACCTCCCCGGCATTGAAGAGACGTATGACTATCACTACGGCTAAGCGTCCAGAACGGGCGCTTCTGCTGACGCCGCTCGCCATGGCGGCGTTGCTGTGGTCGGCCGAATGTCGCGCCGACTGGAAATTTACCCCGACCGTCGGGGCGACCGAAACCTATACCGACAACGTCAACCTGCAGCCCGGCGATCGGGCGCACGGCCAGTTCGTCAGCGAAGCAATGGGTGGGTTTGCAGTGACGGAGCTGAGTTCGCGCCTGCGCTTTTCCGCGTCCGGCCGGGTACACCAGTTCGCTTACACCGATGGCAGCCTGCCGAACCTGAACAACCGCGAACACGACTACAGCGCCGCCGCCCTGGCCAAGCTGACGGACGACGTGTTCCTCGACGTGGCGGCCAGCGGCGGCCCGCAGAGTATCTCGGCCTTCGGCCCCCAGGTGAGCGACAGCCTGTATACGATGGGCAACCGCACCACCGTCAACACCTGGCGCATCAGTCCTTACGTCCAGCACCACTACAGCAACGTGGCCAACCTGCTGCTGCGCTATTCGCGCGATGGCGTCGATGCCGGCGCGCGCAACCTGTTCGGTTCAAGCACCGCCAGCACGAGCAGCGTGAACGTGAACAGCGGGACCGCCTTCCATGCCGTCGGCTGGGGCCTGTCGTACACCCACCAGGAAATGCAGAACCGCCTGGCCGGCGGCTCGTCGTCCAGCAATGCGCTGGGCAACCTGCGCCTGCGCTATTCGTCGTACCTGAGCGCCACCGCCAGCGCCGGCTACGACGAATACGATTACCAGGCGCTGGGCGGACGCACCGCCGGACGCAACTGGTCCGGCGGCTTCATCTGGACCCCGTCGAGCCGCACCAACCTGCAAGCCAGTTTTGGCCGCCGTTATTTCGGCAAGACCGGCTCGCTGATCGCCAGCCACCACAGCCGTCACAGCGTGTGGAGCATCAACTATAGCGACGCCATCACGACCACCCGCCAGCAGTTCCTGCTGCCGTCGACGGTCGACACCGCGGCCCTGCTCGACACCCTGTTCAGCGCCTCGATCCCGGATCCGGTGCTGCGCCAGCAAGCCGTGCAGGCCTACCTGCAGGCCACCGGCCTGCCGCCCAGCCTGGCGAACAACGTGAATTACCTCAGCAACCGCTACCTGCGCCAGAAGCAGCTGTCGGCCGCGGTCGCCTTCAACTGGGCCCATAGCAGCCTGGTGACCTCGGTCGCAAAAACCGAGCGCACCGCACTGTCCCTGCAGCAGAGCGACAGCGAGCTGCTCGGCAGCCAGCTCGCCACCCTGAACAACAATACCCGCCAGCGCAGTCTCAACAGCGTCTTCACCTACCAGCTGTCGTCGCGCAGCGCGGCCACGGCAAGCGCGAATCTGGCCCGCGTGACCTCGATCGATACCGGCATCACCGAAAACCACCGCCAGTTCCGGGTCGGACTGGCGCGGCGCCTGGATCGCCGCCTGAACTTCGCCGTCGACCTGCGCCACGTGCGCGGCGGCAGCGGCGCGGGCACCGGCCAGACCTACACCGAGAACGCAGTATCAGCCTCACTTTCCGCCCAGTTTTAATCGGAGCAGCGATGTACGAAACCTTTTACGGATTTTCCGCCAAACCCTTCCAACTGCGTCCGGACCCGCACTTCTTCTTCGGCAGCAAGGGGCACAAGCGCGCCATGGCCTACCTCGAGTACGGTCTGTCGCAAGGTGAAGGCTTCATCATCGTTACCGGCGAAGTCGGCGCAGGCAAGACCACGCTGGTGCGCAACCTGTTCAACGGCCTGCCGTCCGACCAGATCGTGGCGGCGCACATCGTCAACACCCACCTCGATCCGGACGACACCCTGCGCATGGTGGTGTCGGCGTTCGGCCTGCCGTACGAAGGCGCGAGCAAGACCGACCTGCTGACCCGCCTGGAAAAATTCCTGTGCGACGTCGACCACCAGGGCAAGCGCGCCCTGCTGGTCATCGACGAGGCCCAGAACCTGTCGGCGCGCACGGTCGAAGAGCTGCGCATGCTGTCGAACTTCCAGACCGACGACAAGTCGCTGCTGCAGACCTTCCTGCTCGGCCAGCCGGAATTCCGCGCCACCCTGCACAGCCCCGGCATGCAGCAGCTGCGCCAGCGCGTGATCGCCAGCTACCACCTGGGCCCGATGGACGCGCAGGAAACCCGCGCCTACATCGAGCACCGCCTGCACACGGTCGGCTGGAACGGCGACCCGTCTTTCGATGACGGCGCCCACGCCGCCATCTACGCCTACAGCGGCGGCATCCCGCGCAAAGTCAACACCCTGATGGACCGCGTGCTGCTGATGGGCTACCTGGAAGAGATGCATGCCTTCACGGACGCCGACATCCAGGCCGTCATCAGCGACATCAGCGAGGAGTTCCAGCTGCCCGAGGGCCAGGCTGCTGCCGGGGCGCCGGAGGCCCTGCCGGGCGCCGGCCTGGGCGTGCTGGGCCAGGAACTGCGTACCCTCGACGAGCGCGCCGGCGAGCGCCGCGCCAGCAGCGTCGAGGTGCTCGACGAACGCATGATGCGCCTCGAGAAATCGATCGTTTCCGTACTGTCGATCCTGAAGAAGATCGTTGCCACGCCCCAGGGGGCGGTCACCCAGCCGATGGACAACCAAGAATGAACATGTATGAACTCGCCCCGCGCCGCCTGCCGGCGCCGGGGGAACGCATCCGCAATGCGATGACCTGCGATGTCGAGGACTACTTCCAGGTCTCGGCCTTCGCACCCTATATCGACCGCGCCAGCTGGCCGGACCGCGAATGCCGCGTCGAAGCCAACATGGACCGCATCCTGGCCCTGTTCGAGCGCAACGGCGTGCGCGCCACCTTCTTCACCCTGGGCTGGATCGCCGAGCGCTATCCGCAGGTCGTGCGGCGCATCGTCGCCGGCGGCCACGAGCTGGCCAGCCACGGCTACGGCCACCTGCGCGCTTCCGACCAGACCCGCGCCGAATTCGCCAACGACATCCGCTCGAGCAAGGCACTGCTGGAAGACCTCGGCGGCCAGGCCGTGCTGGGCTACCGTGCGCCCAGCTTCTCGATCGGCCGCGCCAACCTGTGGGCGCTGGACGAGTTGCTGGAAGCCGGCTACCGCTACAGCTCCAGCATCTATCCGATCGCCCACGACCACTACGGCATGCCGGAAGCGCCGCGCTTCGCCTTCTACCCGAACGGCCCCGACGGCCTGCTGGAAGTGCCGATCACCACGGTGAGCCTGTTGAAACGCAACCTGCCGGCCGGCGGCGGCGGCTACTTCCGCCTGCTGCCGTATGCGCTGTCGCGCTGGATGATGGAAAAGGTCAACCGCGACGACCGCCAGCCCTCGCTGTTCTACTTCCACCCGTGGGAGATCGACACGCAGCAGCCGCGCCCTGAAGGCCTCGGCGCCAAGGCCCGCTTCCGCCACTACATCAATATCAACCGGATGGAGCGCCGCATCGAAGCACTGGCGCGCGACTTCGCCTGGGATCGTATGGACCGCATCTTCCTGAACCAAGCATGAACTCGATCATCGAAGCAGCACAACTCAAGCGCACCGCCCCGGCAGCAGCAACCCCGGCCGCCGGCCCGCTGACCCTGCACCTCATGCAGCCGAACGACCGCGCACGCTGGGACGCCTTCGTGCGTACCTGCCCCGCGGCCACCTTCTTCCACCTGTCAGGCTGGCAGCAGGTGATCGAGACCTCGTTCGGCATCAAGACCTGGTTCTACTACGTGCAGCAGGACGGCCAGATCCAGGGCGTGCTGCCGCTCGCCGAGATCAAGAGCCGCCTGTTCGGCCACTCGCTGGGCGCGATGCCGTTCTGCGTGTATGGCGGCCCGGCCGCATCCGGCGGCGCCGGCGGCGATGCCGCGCGCGCGATGCTGGACCAGGCCGCGCACGAACTGGCGCAAAAGCTGGGCGTGGGCCACCTCGAATACCGCGGCATGCAGCGCTTCCATCCGGACGACGCGTCCTGGCACACGAAGGAGCTGTACGTCACCTTCCGCAAGGAGATTTCAAGCGACGACGAGGCCAACCTGAACGCGATCCCGCGCAAGCAGCGCGCGATGGTCCGCAAGGGCATCAAGCTGGGCCTGAAGGGCGTGGTCGAGGACAACGTCGACCGCATGTTCGAAGCGTATGCGCACAGCGTGCACCGCCTCGGCACCCCGGTGTTCCCGAAAAAATACTTCGCCCTGCTGCAGAAGACCTTCGGCCCGGAGTGCGAAGTGCGCACCATCCTCACCGAAGACGACCAGCTGGTGGGATCGGTGCTGTCGTTCTACTGGCGCGACGAGGTCGTGCCCTACTACGGTGGCGGCATGGACATCGCGCGCAACGTGGCCGGCAACGACTTCATGTACTGGAACCTGATGCAGGCAGCAGCCGCGCGTGGCTGCCGGATCTTCGACTTCGGCCGCAGCAAGCTGGGCACCGGCGCCTACGATTTCAAGAAGAACTGGGGCTTCACCGCCGAACACCTGCCCTACGAGTACAAGCTGTACGGGGCACAAGCGCTGCCGGACAACAATCCGCTGAATCCGAAGTACCAGCTGTTCATCAAGATGTGGAAGAAGCTGCCGCTGCCGCTGGCCAACTTCATGGGCCCGTACATCGTGCGCAACCTGGGCTGAACAATCGTGGAAGACCTGCTCCTGCTGATCCACCGGATCCCCTACCCGCCCAACAAGGGCGACAAGATCCGCTCCTACCACCTGCTCAAGCACCTGGCGAAGCACTACCGGGTGCACCTGGCGACCTTCGTGGACGACCCGGACGACTGGCAGTATGTGCCGCACGTGCAGGCGCTGTGCGCGAGCAGCCATTTCGCCCGCATGAACCCGCTGCTGGCGCGCGTGAAGAGTCTTACCGCCCTGCTGAAGAACCGTTCGCTGTCGCTCGAGTACTACCGCGACGCCGGGCTCGCGCGCTGGGTGCGCGACACCGTGTCCGCGCACGGGATCGAGCGCGTGCTGGTGTTCTCCTCGGCGATGGCGCAGTATGCCGACGACTACCGCCAGGCGCGCCGCGTGGTGGACTTCTGCGACGTCGACTCCGACAAGTGGCGCCAGTACGCGGACAAGAAATCCTTCCCCATGAGCTGGCTGTACCGCCACGAGGCGGACCAGCTGCTGCGCTACGAGCGCCAGGTGGCGCGCGAATACGACGCCTCGCTGTTCGTGTCCGCCCCCGAAGCCGACCTGTTCCGCAGCCTGGCGCCGGAGAGCACGGCCAAGATCGGCCACTTCAACAACGGCGTCGACACCGACTACTTCTCGCCCGAGCAGGCCTACGCCAGCCCGTACGCGGCCGGCGAGCGCGCGCTGGTGTTCACCGGCGCGATGGATTACTGGCCCAACGTCGACGCCGTCCAGTGGTTCACCGGCGAGGTGTTCCCGCTGCTGCGCGCGCGCTTCCCGGACCTGCGCTTCTACATCGTCGGCGCCAGGCCAAGCCCTGCGGTGCAGGCCCTGGGCCAGCAGGCCGGCGTGGTAGTGACCGGCACCGTGCCGGACGTGCGCCCGTATATCGCGCATGCGGCGGTGGCGGTGGCGCCGCTGCGCATCGCGCGCGGCATCCAGAACAAAGTGCTGGAAGCGATGGCGATGGCGCGCGCGGTGGTGGTGTCGCCGCAGGCGCTGGAAGGCATCGAAGCGGAACCGGGCAATGAACTGGTGCTGGCCGAGGACGCGGCCGGCTTCGCCGACGCCGTGGCCATGCTGTTGCAAGGTCAGGACAGCGCCGCCGCCGCCATCGGCCAGGCCGCGCGCACCAAAGTCCAGCAGCGCTACAGCTGGTCCAGTAACCTTGCATGTATCGGGGAGAACCTGGAATGATCCTGAATCCGCCGCCCGGCGTCGCCAACGTCGCCCCTCCCGCCGCCGCGCCGCTGGCGCGTTCGGCGATTGTCCTGATCGCGCTGGCCCTGCTTGCGCCGTTCGCCCTCTACCTGGGCACGGTCGAATCGATCGTCTCGATCTGGAACAGTTCCGAGACCTTCGCCCACGGCTATGTGATCCTGCCGATCAGCCTGTGGCTGATCTGGCGCCGCCGCCAGAACTTCAGCCTGTATCCGCCGACGCCGTACGCGCCGGCGCTGGCCCTGCTGGCCGTGCTCGGCGCCGGCTGGCTGGCGGCGCAGCTGGGCGAGGTCCAGGTGGTGTCGCAATACACCTTCGTCGCCATGTTCCCGGTCGCCGCGCTGGCCCTGCTCGGCCCGCGCCTGGCCGGCTCGCTCGCCTTCCCGCTGCTGTTCCTGCTGTTCGCGGTGCCCTTCGGCGAAGTCTTCGTCGCGCCGCTGATCCAGTTCACCGCCGACTTCACGGTGGCGGCGGTGCAGGCCACCGGCATCCCGGTGCTGCGCAGCGGCACCCGCTTCGAGCTGCCGACCGGGAACTGGTCGGTGGTCGAAGCCTGCAGCGGCGTGCGCTACCTGATCTCCTCGATCACGCTGGGCTGCCTGTACGCTTACCTCACCTACCGCTCGATGGCGCGGCGCGCCCTGTTCATCGCCTTGTCGGTGCTGGTGCCGATCCTCGCCAACGGCCTGCGCGCCTACATGATCGTGATGATCGGCCACCTGTCGGGCATGGCGCTGGCGACCGGCGTCGACCACATCATCTACGGCTGGCTGTTCTTCGGCCTGGTCATGTTCATCATGTTCTGGATCGGCAGCTACTGGCGCGAAGACACCGATACCCCGGCGGCAAACGGCGCCGCGCCCCTGCGCGCGGAAGCCGGCGCGCCGGCGCGCGTCCCGATGATGGCCGTCTGCGTGGTTGCCCTGTGCGCCGTGTGGCCGGGATTCGCGCGCTACGGCGAGCATGCCAACCACAACCCGGCCCCGGTCCAGCTCGACCAGGTGGCGGTGAGCTGGCCCGAGGTTCCCGCCTTCGCCGACTGGAAGCCGGACTACATGGCGCCCGACGCCGCCGTGCACCGCAGCTACCGCCAGGGCGCGACGCCGGTGGCGCTGACCCTGCTCTACTACCGCAACCAGGACCGCAGCAAGTCCCTGATCAGCTCCCTGAACCGCCTGGCCGGCTACAAGGACGCCTGGCACGAGACCACGTCGTCCCGCCATACCGAGACCGTGGACGGCGTCGCGCTGACCGTGCGCGAGACCGTGCTGCGCCGCGACGGCCGGGCCCTGCTGGTGTGGGACTGGATGCGGGTCGGCGACCGCGACGTCACCAGCAACGCGGTCGGCAAACTGCTGCAGGCACAGTCGAAACTGTTGCTGCACGGTGACGATGGCGCGGCCGTCATGCTGTCCGCGCCCTTCGACGAACAGCCCGATGCAGCGCGTGCGACACTACATTCATTTCTGTTAGACAATTACAAAGTTATCAATTTAGCGCTCGACAACGCGCGCAGACACTGAAGCAATACGCCATGCGCACTACCTTGTTTACGGCGCCGCTGTACGCACCAAAGAAGAACCGATGACCGCGCCCCTGATCGTCCATCTGACCTATAGTCTCGACTTTGGAGGGCTGGAGACCCTGCTCATCGAGCGCATTAACCGGATGCCGGCCGAGGCTTACCGTCACGCCGTGGTCGTGCTGACCCGCAGCACCGACTTCGCTCGCAAGATTAGCAAGCCGGACGTTAGGGTGTATGCCCTGAACAAGCGCCCTGGCCTATCGCTGGGCACGCACGCAGACTTATTCAAGCTGATGCGCCGCCTGAAGCCGGCGATCCTGCACACCTATAACCTGGCCGCCATCGAGTATGCGCCGATGGCGATGCTGGCCGGCGTGCCGGTTCGTATCAACGGCCTGCACGGCCGCGACGCCGCCGATCCCGAAGGCCGCAACCCCAAGCACAACTTCCTGCGCCGCCTAATGCTGCCGTTCTACGACCACTGCTACGCCAATTCCGGCGACATGCTGGCCTGGAACCGCGAGGTGATCGGCGTGCCCGAACGGAAGAGCTGCCTGCTGTCCAACGGCATCGACGCCGAGCGCTTCCGCCCGCTGGCTGCGGACGAGGAGCGCCCGGATTTCGGTTTCGGTCCCGGTTGCCGGGTGATCGGCACGGTCGGCCGCGTGACCGACGTCAAGGACCATGCCGCCCTTATCGACGCCTTCGCCCTGCTTCGCGCGCGCCTGCCGGAGCAGGCCGCGAACCTGCGCCTGGCGATCGTCGGCGAGGGTTCGCTGCTGCCGGCGCTGCGCGAAAAGGTGCGCGCGCTCGGTCTCGACGGCCTGGTGTGGCTGCCCGGCGCCCGCTACGACGTCCCGGAGATCCTGCGCGGCTTCGACACCTATGCGATCTCCTCGATCGCCGAGGGCACGCCTGGCAGCGTCCTGGAAGCGATGGCCAGCGGCCTGCCCGCGGTCGGTACCCGCGTCGGCGGCGTGCCCGAGGTAATCGCCGACGGCGTCACCGGCCAGTTGGTGCCGCCGCGCGATCCGGACGCCATGGCCGATGCGCTGGCGCGCTACGTGCGTGCGCCGGCGATGGCCCAGGCCCACGGCGCCGCCGGACGCGCGCGCGTCATGTCCCACTATTCAATGCCGGCGATGGTCGCCGGCTACCAGGCGCTCTACGACAGCCTGCTCGAACGTAAAACCCCATTCAGGAAGCCCATCAAATCATGTGTGGAATAGTCGGCATTTTCGATACCCGCGGAGCGCGCCCGATCGATCCGGTGCTGCTCAAGCGGATGAACGAGACCCAGCATCATCGCGGTCCGGACGAGGGCGACATCTATACCGAGCCCGGCGTCGGCTTCGGCCATCGCCGCCTGTCGGTAATCGACCTGGCCGCCGGCCAGCAGCCGATGTTCAATGCCGCCGGCGACGTCGGCGTGGTGTTCAACGGCGAGATCTATAACTACCGCGAACTGGGCGCCGAGCTGGAAAAGCTCGGATTCCCGTTCCGCACCAACAGCGACACCGAAGCCGTGCTCCACGCCTGGGAAGCCTGGGGCGAAGACTGCGTGCACCACCTGCGCGGCATGTTCGCGATTGCGGTGTGGGACCGCAACAAGCAGACCATGTTCATGGCGCGCGACCACATGGGCGTGAAACCCTTCTTTTACGCCCATCTGCCGGACGACATGTTCATCTTCGGCTCCGAGCTGAAGTCGCTGCGCGCCCACCCGGGCCTGTCGCGCGAGATCGACCCGACCGCGGTCGAGGATTATTTCGCCTACGGCTATGTGCCCGAGCCGAAGACCATCTACGCCGGCGCGCGCAAGCTGGCGCCGGGCTTCTCGCTGACGGTGCGGATCGGCCAGCCAGTGCCGCAGCCGAAGCAGTGGTGGGATGTGCCGTTCAAGCAGCACGAGAAGATGACCGAGGCCGACGCCGCCGGCGAACTGGCGTCACGCGTGCGCGAAGCGGTGCAGAGTCAGCTGAAGGCTGACGTGCCGCTCGGCGCCTTCCTGTCGGGCGGGGTCGACTCGAGCGCGGTGGTGGCAATGATGGCCGGCCTGACCAATGAACCGGTGAACACCTGCTCGATCGCCTTCAACGACAAGGCCTTCGACGAATCCGAATACGCCGACCAGGTCGCGCGCAAGTACCAGACCAACCACCACGTCGAGACCGTCGACACCGACGACTACGCGCTGCTCGACACCCTGGCCGCGCTGTACGACGAACCGTATGCCGACAGCTCCGCGATCCCGACCTACCGCGTGTGCCAACTGGCGCGCAAGCGCGTGACGGTAGCGCTGTCTGGCGACGGCGGCGACGAGAACCTGGCCGGCTACCGCCGCTACCGCCTGACCATGGCGGAAGACGCGGTACGTTCCCGGATTCCGCCGGCGCTGCGCCGCAATGTGTTCGGTCCGCTCGGTCGCTACTACCCGAAAGCCGACTGGGCGCCGCGCGTATTCCGCGCCAAAACCACCTTCGAGTCGCTCGCGCGCGACCTGGTCGAGGGCTACTTCCATGGCGTGTCGATCATGTCTGACGCGATGCGCAAGCGCCTGTTCACCCCGGCATTCCAGCAGCGCCTGCAGGGCTACCGCGCGATCGACGTCATGCGCGGGCACGCCGCCAAAGCGCCGACCGACGATCCGCTGTCGCTGATCCAGTACCTCGACATGAAGACCTACCTGCCGGGCGACATCCTGACCAAGGTCGACCGCGCCAGCATGGCGCACGCGCTCGAAGTGCGCGTGCCGCTACTCGACCACGAGCTGGTCGAATGGATTTCCGGCTTGTCCTCATCGATCAAGCTGAAGAATGGCGAAGGCAAGTACATCTTCAAGAAGAGCATGGAGCGCTACCTGCCGCACGACATCCTGTACCGCAAGAAGCAGGGCTTTGCAGTGCCGCTGGCGGCCTGGTTCCGCGGCCCTCTGCGCCAGCGCGTGCGCGAGTCGCTGCTGGGCCCGATCCTGAACAGCACTGGCATCTTCAACACTGCTTTCCTGGCTGAGATCGTCGAGCAGCACGAGTCCGGCCGCCGCGACTACAGCGCGCCGATCTGGACGGTGCTGATGTTCGAAGCCTTCCTGCGCAAAGAAATGGAGGCGGCGTAAATGCGTGTCCTGCACATCCTGGATCACTCGATCCCGCTGCACAGCGGTTATACCTTCCGCACCCGCGCGATCCTGCGCGAACAACGCGCGCTCGGCTGGGAAACCTTCCACGTGACCGGTTCGAAGCAGCATTCGCAGGACATGCTGGAAGAAACCGTGGATGGCCTGCACTTCTACCGCACGTCCGCTTCGACCAGTCCGCTGGCGAAGCTGCCGGTACTGAACCAGAAGGAGGTGATCGACGGCCTCACCAGGCGCCTGGCCGAGATCATCCCGCAGGTCAAGCCGGACGTCCTGCACGCGCACTCGCCTTCGCTCAACGCGGTCGCGGCCCTGCGCGCCGGCCGCCGTTTCGGCATCCCGGTCGTGTACGAAGTGCGCGCCTTCTGGGAAGACGCCGCGGTCGACCACGGCACCTCGAAGGAATTCGGCCTGCGCTACCGCGCCACCCGTGCCCTCGAGACCTGGGCGCTCAAGCGCGCCGACGCCGTCACCACGATCTGCGAAGGCCTGCGCAAGGACATCGTGGCGCGCGGCATCCCGGCCGAGAAGGTCACGGTGATTCCGAACGCCGTGGAGATCGACAAGTTCGCGGTCGGCGGCAGCGCCGACCTGGCGCTCAAGGAACAGCTCGGCCTGTCGGGCGCGCGCCTGGTCGGCTTCATCGGTTCATTCTATGCCTACGAGGGCCTGGACGTGCTGCTGCGTGCGGTGCCGCAGCTGGTGACGCGCCTGCCGGACCTGCGCGTGCTGCTGGTCGGCGGCGGTCCGCAGGACGAGGCGCTGCGCCGCCTGGCGGAGGAGCTCGGCATCGCCGACAAAGTCGTGTTCACCGGCCGCGTGCCGCACGATCAGGTGCAGAAGTACTACGACCTGCTCGACGTGCTGGTCTACCCGCGCTTGTCGATGCGCCTGACCGACCTCGTCACGCCCCTGAAGCCGCTGGAAGCCATGGCCCAGGGCCGGGTGCTGGCGGCATCCGACGTCGGCGGCCACCTCGAGCTGATCGCCGACGGCAAGACCGGCGTACTGTTCAAGGCCGACGATCCTGCCGCCCTGGCCGGCAAGCTGATCGGCCTGCTGGAAGCGCAGGAGTCCTGGCCGGCGCTGCGCGCGGCCGGGCGTCAGTATGTCGAAACCGAGCGCAACTGGCGTGTCAGCGTGGCGCGCTACAAGAACATCTATGGCGGCCTGACCGGCTGCAAGCTGCATGAAGATCCTGACTTTCAGCACCCTGTTCCCCAACAGCGTTAAACCCGGGCACGGCATCTTCGTGGAGACCCGCCTGCGCCACCTGGTGGCCAGCGGGCGCGTGGAATCGCGCGTGGTCGCGCCGGTGCCCTGGTTCCCGTCGCGCCATCCGCGCTTCGGCGCCTGGGCCGCATGGGCCGCGGTGCCGCGCAGCGAACAGCGCGCCGGCATCGAGGTGCTGCATCCGCGCTATCCGGTCCTGCCGAAGATCGGCATGAACGTCGCGCCGGCACTGCTGGCCGCCTCGAGCCGCGCCGCCATCGGCCGCCTGCTCGACGAGGGCTTCGATTTCGACGTGATCGACGCCCATTACTTCTACCCGGACGGCGTGGCCGCCGCCATGCTTGGCCGCTACTTCAACAAGCCGGTGACGATCACCGCGCGCGGCTCGGACATCACGCTACTGCCGAACTACCGTCTGCCGCGCCGCATGATCAAGTGGGCGGCGTCCAGCGCCGAGCATATGATCACCGTCTGCAATGCCTTGCGCGAGGAAGTGATCGCGCTCGGCGTCGCCCCGGACCGCGTGACCTCGCTGCGCAACGGGGTCGACCTGGCGCTGTTCCACCCCACGCCGCGCCCGGCGGTCCAGGCGCCGTTCACCCTGCTCGCGGTCGGCCACCTGGTGCCGGTCAAGGGCCAGGAGCGGATCGTCGGCGCGCTGCCGCTGCTGCCGGAAGTACGCCTGCGCATTGCCGGCGACGGTCCCGACCGCGCCAAGCTGGTGCAGTTGGCGCAGGAACTCGGCGTCGCCGGACGCGTCAATTTCCTGGGCGCCGTACGCCAGCCCGAGCTGGTGCAGCACTACAACCAGGCCGACGCCCTGGTGCTGGCTTCCAGCCGCGAAGGCTGGGCCAATGTGCTGCTCGAATCGATGGCCTGCGGCACCCCGGTGGTAGCGAGCCGCGTATACGGCACGCCCGAAGTCGTGGCCGCGCCGGAAGCCGGCGTGCTGATGAACGAACTCAGCGCACGCGGCGTGGCCGACGGCGTGCAAGCGCTGCGCGCCGACTATCCGGACCGCGCCGCCACCCGCCGCTACGCCGAGCGCTTCAGCTGGGAAGACACCACCGCCGGCCAGCTGGCCATCTTCGAGGCGCTGGCCCAAAACAGGGGAGCCTACTGCCATGCGTGACATCGCTCTTAGCCTAATCATTTGCTTTCTGCTAGTGCAAATTCCGAAACGACCAGCAATCGGCGTCATGACCTTTGCGTGGCTTTCACTTATGAACCCGCACCGGCTTACTTACGGTTTCGCCTACAGCCTCCCATGGGTGGCGGCGGTCGGTGGTCTCACGCTGCTGTCGTTGTTCGCCCGTCCGGAGCAATTCAAGCTACCGAAGAACGCTCTTACGATAACCTTGGTGCTATTCATGACATGGATGACCATTACCACCCCTTTCGCATTCGAGCCGGATCGTGCTTGGGACGAGTGGGACCGTGTAATGAAAACACTTTTCTTCGCGCTGGTGACAATTGGCGCCATCAACAACCAGAAGGACACTAAACTGTTTGCACTTGTCGTCATTCTGTCTCTAGGCTTCTACGGATTGAAGGGCGGAATCTTCACTTTGCTATCAGGTGGAAGCAACCGCGTACTAGGACCGCCTGGCACATACATTGGCGACAACAACGATCTGGCGCTGGCGCTGCTGACCATCGTGCCGCTGGTCTGGTACCTTCACCTGCAGGAGCAGCACCGCTGGCTGAAATGGGGCTGGGCCGCCCTGGCCTTGCTGAGCATGGTTGCGGTAATCGGTTCTTATTCGCGCGGCGCCCTGCTTGGTTTCGGCGCCATGCTAGTCATGTTATGGCTAAAGAGCCGCAACAAGCTACGTACCGGCATAGTAGTTCTGCTGGTGGTGCCACTAGTGTACATCCTGATGCCGGAGCAGTGGTTCGGGCGAATGGGGACGATCAGCGAATATCAGGCCGATGGCTCGGCCATGGGCCGCGTGAACGCATGGCACTTTGCCTTCAACGTCGCCACACATAACTTCATGGGCGGGGGCTTCCGCTGCTTTACGCCGAGAATGTTCTGGCTGTATGCGCCGGAGCCGGCCAACGTCCACGCGCCGCATAGCCTATATTTCCAGGTGCTGGGCGAACACGGCTTCGTCGGCCTGGTGCTGTTTCTAGCCTTCCTTTTCTTTGCCTGGCGCACCGGCAGCCGGGTGCTGCGCTTCTGCAAGGACAAGCCGGAGCTGAAATGGGCTTCCGACCTGGCCGCGATGTGCCAGGTCAGCCTGCTCGGCTACTGTGCCGGCGGCGCATTCCTGACGCTCGCCTACGCCGACCTGTTGTATGATGTGGTTATAATTTTGGTATTATTGGAAAAAGTGCTCGTCTCGAAAGTCACTGTGCCACTCCGGCAGCTAGCGCCCGTGGCGGCGCCCAAGCCGCCTGTCCTGGAAAGCGGGCCGGCATGACGACGCTTCCCGTTCCCAGCAACCTGCCGGCGCGCCTGATCCGTGCCGCGGCCATGTTTACTCCATTCCAGGACGCCGACCGCCTGTGCGTGCTGAACTACCACCGCATCCTGGCGCAGCCCGACCCTCTTCTCGACGACGAGCCGACCGTCGAGACCTTCCGCTGGCAGATGCGCCTAGTTGCGCGCTACTTCAACGTGCTGTCGCTGCCGGACGCTATCGCCAGGCTGTCCGCCGGCCGCCTACCGCCGCGTGCCGTCTGCATCACTTTTGACGATGGCTACCGCTCGGTCCACGACCTGGCCATGCCAGTCCTGAACGAGTTCGGCCTGCCGGCCACGGTGTTCGTCTCGACCGCTTACCTGGACTCGGGCACGATGTGGAACGAGACCATTGCCGACGCGGTGAGGCGCCTGCCCGACGGCGCCGTCGACCTATCCGGCGCCGGGCTCGGCATGCGCGAACTGCGCACCAGCGACGACCGCCGGAACCTGCTGAACGAATTGACGGCGCATGCCAAATACATGCCGCCGGCGGAACGCCAGGCGCTGACCGAGCGCCTGATGGCGATGGTCGGCGGCGGTGGCGCCGACAGCCTGATGCTGACCCCGGAAATGATCCGGACCATGGCTGCGCAGCGCTTCGAGATTGGCGCCCACACCGTCTCGCACCCGATCCTGACTTCCCTTAGCGACGAGGCGGCGCGCCATGAAATCGAGCAGTGCAAGCGCGACCTGGAAGCGATCACCGGCGCCCCAGTGCGCTATTTCGCCTACCCGAACGGCAAGGTCGGCAAGGATTTCGACGAGCGCCACAAGGAGATGGTACGCAGCGCGGGCTTTGCCGCCGCTTTCTCTACCGAGGTGGGCCCAGCCGTACGCGGGGGCGACCTGTTCCAGCTGCCTCGCAGCCGACCATGGGACGCTAACCCCTTTTTGTTTGGGCTGCGCCTGCTGCGCTGGCTGGCCCAGGAGTAAACGATGTTAAGCAACGAAAACAGCACTACCCGCGCCACCGCCGCCGTCACCACCGATCAGGCGGTGGTTCCGGCCACCCCGGCGGTGCATTCCGACAAACTGGCGCAAACGAACAGGCGGGTCCTGCTGATCGCCTTCCACTTTCCGCCGGAAGCCATCAGCAGCGGCATCCAGCGCACCCTGAGCTTCTTCAAGCACCTGGGGAAGTACGGCTGGGAGCCAATGGTCCTGTCGGCCCATCCGCGCGTATATCGTCAGCAGAACCCGTCGCAGTTGGCCAGCCTCCCCGCTAGCCAGGTAGTGCGCCGCGCCTTCGCGCTCGACACCAAATACCACATGGGCATCAAGGGCCGCTACCTGGAGCTGCTGGCCCTGCCGGACCGCTGGGTTTCCTGGTTCTTCGGCGCGGTGCCGGCCGGCCTATCGCTGATCCGCCAGCACCGTCCCCAGGTCATCTGGTCGACTTTTCCGATCGCCACCGCACACCTGATCGGCCTGGCCCTGCATCGCCTGACCGGTCTGCCCTGGATTGCCGATTTTCGTGACCCCATGTTGCAGCCGGCCTATCCGACGGCAAAGTTGCAGCGCAAGGTCTACCAGTGGATTGAAGCGGAAACCGTCAAGCGATGCACCTTCGCCGTGCTAACGACGCACAGCGCCATGAGCACCTACCGCACTCGTTTCCCCGAGCTGGCATCGAAGTTCACGGTCATCGAAAATGGTTACGACGAAGATGGCCTCGCCGCTTCGGCTCCAACTGCCCGCGCCGCGGCCCCGGCTGACGAGGAGCGGATCACCCTGCTGCACAGCGGCGTGCTGTACCAGACCGGCCGCAATCCTTCCGCGTTCATGAAGGCGGTGGCAATGCTCAAGGAAGAAGGCGCCGTCAGCGCCGCAACGCTGCGGGTGATCCTGCGCGCGCCGGGCGAGGCCGAGGCTATGCTGGAACTGGCGCAGCAACACGGCGTCGACGACATCGTCGAGATCGCGCCTTCGGTGCCCTACCGCGAAGCCTTGCGCGAGATGTTGTCGGTCGATGGCCTGATGGTATTTCAAGGCACGCCTTTCAATACGCAGATCCCGGCCAAACTGTATGAATATTTCTGGGCGCGCCGTCCCATTCTGGGCCTGGTCGATCCGACCGGCGAAACGGCGCGTGTGATGGGTGCGGCCGGCTTCGAAAGCGTGGCCCACATGGATCGGCCCGAATCTATCGTGCCGGTGCTGAAGGCATTCATCGAGCAGATCCGCTCCGGCTCAGTCCATGTTGCATCGGACGAGGTCGTGAAACAGTGCTCGCGCGCCAACCGCGCTCAGCAACTAGCGCATCTGCTCGACGCAGCGATCAGTACCAGCAAGGTCAAGGCCGCATAGGGAAAGATGTGAACGGAAGGCAGTATGCGCCGCGGGCGGTGCTGCCGCCCGCGCGTTTGGCCTCAGCTTTCGGTAACGCCGTCCAGTTTCGCCATGGCGCGCCGTTTCAGCACGCCGGCGATTTTCTCAACGATATAGGATTCCGCACCCTGCGGCCTGCCGGCAAGCGTCCAGGCAGCGAGCACGGTCAGGGTATAGGCCAGCGCACCCGCGATGATGGTGGCGACCAGGATCACGGCTGGCGTGCTCGGAATCAGCGGCTCCACCACATGGATGACGCCGGCCATCACCAGCGCGCCCACCCCTGGGCGGTACACGTTCCTGAGCATATCGAACAGGCTGACGTTACGCATTGTCTGCATCAGCATACCCAGTGCGACCAGCAGTCCGCTGCCTACGCAGGCCAAGCGCAGCCAAGCGAGTTCGAGCGCCTGCGGATGATGCAGGACCAGCAACGCGACTGCCGCGAACAGCGTGACCTGGGTCCAGGTCGTAAAGGTGGCGTTGCGGTTCTTGCCGAGCGAGAGCAGGATATAAGCCGTGCTTGTCGAAATCGCCTGCACAATGTTGGTCAGCGCAAGGATCTGAACGAAGGGAACGACCATCATCCATTTCTCGCCGAGGAGGACAAAGACCATGGTATGCGCCACCAGCGCCAGCCCCAGGCTCGCCGGAATCGCGATCAGGCATTGCAAGCCCTGCGCGAGAAGAAAATTGCGCTTCAGTTCGACAGGATCGTTTTTGGCGCGCACGAAGGTGGGGAACAGGATCCGGTTCAGCGGCGCCAGGATTTCCGTCGACGGCATGGAGGAAATCTCGTCCGACAAAGTATAGCCGCCCATCGTGGTTGCATTGGTCCAGCGGCCAACCAGCGTCCGATGCAGATTGTTGTTGATGTAATTACCGATGCTATTCACCAGCATCCATTGCGAAACGCCGAAGATGTCGCGGAATTTTTCCACGCTGAAGCGGGGACGCATTGGGTGGAGGCAATAGCTCATCACGATCCCGACGGCGCGGCCGAACAGCGTGCTGAACACCAGTGCCCAATAACTCTGGAATTTCCATGCCAGGATGACGGTCGCAATGAAGCCCGAGATCCGCTTCACGAAGGTCAGCAGGAAATCGAGATCGGCCCGCATTTCCTTTTGGAAGGTGATCACCCCAATGTTTTCCATCGCAGCCAGCAGGGCGCCCAGGCAGGCGATACGCAGCACCGGTACGATGCGCGGGTCGTGGAAGTAATCGCCGGCGTAGGGCGCGATCAGCGAAACGATTAGCACGGTACAGCATGCCTGCATCATCCGCAGTGTCCAGGCGGTGTTGTAATGCGCCGGAGTTGGCGAAGGGTTCTGGATGAGCGCCACGTTGACGCCGAGGTCGAGCAACACGTCTGCGATGCCGATCACCAGCGAAGTCATGGCGATGATGCCGAAATCCGCCGGCACCAGCCAGCGCGCGAGGATCAGGGTGCTCGCAAACCCGACCAGCCGGTCCATCCAGCGCATCATTACGTAGATGAAGGCGCCTTTCAGGACGCTCACTTGTTTGGTTTTGGCTGGTGAGCTTGTTGTGAGCGGCATATCGGGAGGACGTAGATGGAAATTACAATCGATATATATTGTAGCAATTTAAGCAAATATTCTTTCCGACAAAACGTAGCGTGCGCGGGTATCGTGCCGAAAAACATCAGTTCGGCATGGGAACCCTGTCAAAATGGATGAATTGAAGTAGAAAGCGGCGCGCCCCGTCGCCGGGCAGCACGCGCTGACCTAGCGCGTTGGCGGGGCGGCTGCGGGCAATACCGAGCAGATAAAAGCACGGATGATGCTTTTGGGGTCTTCGAAGACATGGGCCAGCAAGCTCTGGCGCTGAATCGACGGCAGCTCACGCAGCAGCTTCAGGTAGGCAGCCAGGCCAAGTCGGGACGACTGGTAGCGCAGCAGGGCGGTACGTTCCCTCACGAAGCGCTGGAGGCGCGCGCGCTGTTCTTGGTCGATCTGAATACCGGCAGAGCCGTCAAGGAGCGCGATGAAGCCGACCAGCTTGGCCAGCGAGGTCGCGACGCCGCTGGCCGGATGCGTCAGGTTATCGACATGGCGATGCACGAGCGAGAGATTTTCCGGCACATAGATGAAGTCGCCCCGCTCGCTCAGCTTCAGCCAGAACAACCAGTCTTCGCCGGTGCGGAACGCGACCGGCATGCCGTCCACCGCAAGCGCGTCGGCTCGCCGGAAGTAAGTGGCGCAAGTTGGAATCAGGCTCGCATTGAGCATCGTCGTCTTGGCGTTGCGGAGCCGATAGCGCGGCATTTCCTGATCGAGCAGCTCACATTCCTTCGCCATGTCGACCTTACTGGAGAACATCGCATTCGGAATGGTTTCCGTAGGCGTCACTTTGGTGCCATCACCAAACGCCAGGACGGCGTCCGGATTGGCGTCGATCGCCGCGGCCATCTTTGCCAGTGCGTCGCCCATGTGCTCATCGTCCGAGTCGAGAAACGCGAGATAGGTCGTGGTTGCCAGCTTCATGCCGTGGTTGCGGGCAGCGGCCGCGCCGCCGTTGCGCGCCAGCGCTTCGACGACGACGGGAAACCCGGTGGCGGCGGCCCAGTCGCGTACTTTCTTGACGGAGTCATCGGTTGAAGCGTCGTCGACGACGATCACTTGACGCGGCCAGACGGTTTGGACATGCAAGCTTTGCAAGGCGCGCAGGATCAGCGCCGAGCGGTTATAGCAAGCCATGATTACCGTTACGTCCACCATTGGCACGGAATTCTTATCCATCGGTATTCTTATTTCCATTTTCAGCTAGCGGGAGTCAATGACCGCACCGATCAGTGTACGAAGTTTATTACTTGAATGGCAAGCGAAAGTGTGCCGGACGTGCTACACCAGCACTTCAAGCGCTTCCGGGTGGCTGAGAAAGCCGCCCGGGCTGGCGCTCTTGCCATAGGCGCCGGACTGGAATACCACCACCAGGTCGCCGACCTCGGCGCGCGGCAGTTCCATCTTCTCGGCCAGCAGGTCGAGCGGCGTGCACAGCGGGCCGACCACCGACACCACTTCCGTTTCTTCCTGCCCGCTCCGGTTGCCGATCGCGGCCGGGTAATTCTTGCGGATCACCTGGCCGAAGTTGCCGGAAGCCGCCAGGTGGTGGTGCAGGCCGCCGTCGGTCACCAGGAATACCTGCCCGCGCGAGACCTTGCGGTCGATGACGCGCGCCACGTACACGCCTGCCTCGCCGACCAGGTAGCGTCCCAGTTCGATGTTCAGGCGCGCTTGCGGCAAGGCGGCCTGCACGCGCGGCAGCGCCGCCGCCAATCGTTCGCCGATCGGCGCCAGCTCGAGCGGCGCTTCGCCCGGAAAATACGGAATGCCGAAGCCGCCGCCGATGTTCAGCACGCGCAGCGGATCGCGGGCGTCGCCGGCCAGGCGCAGCGCCAGTTCCAGGGTCTGGGCCTGGGCGTCGGCGATCGCCTCGGCCTTCAGGCTCTGCGAGCCGGAAAAGATGTGAAAGCCCAGCACCGTCAGGCCGAGTTGCGCCGCCAGCGCCAGCATGTGCGGCGCCTCCTCGGCATCGATGCCGAACTGCTTGGCGCCGCCGCCCATGCGCATGCCCGAACCCTTCAGCTCGAAGTCCGGGTTGATGCGCAGGACCAGTTGCGGGCCGAGGCCGAGTTGTTCGCCGATGCGGGCCAGCAGGCGAATCTCGCGTTCCGACTCGGCGTGCACGTGCACGCCGGCGGCCACGGCCCGGGTCAGTTCCGCTTCGGACTTGCCGGGACCGGCAAAGCTGATGTGGGCCGGGTCCTTGCCGGTGTCGAGCGCGACCGACAATTCGCCGCCGGACGCGACGTCGAGCCCGTCGACCAGGCCGGCCAGGTGCTGCACCAGCGCCGGCATCGGATTCGCCTTGATCGAATAATGCAGCCCGACCGCTTCCGGCAGGTGCGCGCGCACGTGGCGCACGCGCTCCGTGACCAGCGCGCGGTCGTAGGCATAGAAGGGGGTGCGGCCGACGCGCTGCGCCAGCCGGGTCAGCGGCACGCCGCCGACCTGCAGGCAACCGTCGGCGGTTGAAAACAGCGTCTGCGCGGCGTGCACCGGGCGATTCGGAGTCGTGCTCATGATTGGCTCATCGGTCGGAACTGAACATCGTTGAATAGGACTGGCGCAGCAGATTGCGGTCGATCTTGCCGTTCGGGTTGCGCGGGAACTGGCCGTCATGCAGCACGATGTGGGCCGGCACCATCCAGGCCGGCAGGCGGCGCTGGCATTCCTTCAGCAGCTCGGCGGTGGTCACGCCCTCGCGCGGCACGGCCAGCAGGACGATCGCCTGGCCCAGCGCCGGGTGCGGCACGCCGAAAGCGGCGGCTTCCAGCGCCAGCCCGCTCGCGTGCACGGCTTCCTCGACCTCGGTCGGGCTGACGCGGTAGCCCGACACCTTGATCATGTCGTCGCTGCGGCCGATGAAGTACAGGTAGCCCTCCTCGTCCATGCGCACGGTGTCGCCCGACCACACCGCCATCTCGGTCAGCGGCAGGGCCGGGTCCTGGCCCGGCGCCGGGCGGAAGCGCTCGGCGGTCTTGGCGGGATCGTTCCAGTAGCCGAGCGAGACCAGTGCGCCGCGGTGCACCAGCTCGCCGGCTTCGCCGGGCGCGCAGGAACTGCCATCCGGCCGCACCACCATCACCTGCGCGTTCGGGATCGCGCGTCCCATCGAATCGGGGCGGCGCGCCAGTTCCGACGGCGGCAGGTAAGTGGAACGGAAGGCCTCGGTCAGGCCGTACATCAGGAACAGCTGCGCCTCCGGCAGCACGCGGCGCAGCGCGTCGACGGTGGCGCGCGGCATGGCCCCGCCCGAATTGGTGAGATAGCGCAGCGAACAGTCTTCCGGCCACGGCAGCGCGGCCAGCTGGATCCACAGCGGCGGCACCGCCGCCAGGCCGGTGATGCGTTCGTCCCGCACCGCCTTCACGATATCGCGCGGGAACAGGTAATTCATCAGGACCGCGGTGGCGCCGGCCAGGAAGCTGGTGGTCAGCTGCGACAGGCCGTAGTCGAAGCTGAGCGGCAGCACCGCCAGCACCCGGTCCCGCGGCGTCAGTTCGAGGTAGCTGGCGACGCTCTGCGCGCCGGCCACCATGTTCCGGTGCGACAGCACCACGCCCTTCGGCTTGCCGGTGCTGCCCGAGGTGTACAGGATCGCGGCGATGTCGGCGTCGATCGCGCGGCGCGCGGCCAGCGCCGCAGCGTCCGGGCATACCTGCGCCGCATCCCAGGCCTGCACCGCGGCCCCGCCGGCGGCGGGCGGCAGGCCGGACTTCGGCGCGGCGCCGGTCACCAGCACCATGCGCAGGTCGGGGCAGCCCGCCAGCGCGGCGTCCAGCGGCGCCAGGCGCTCGGCGGAGGTGACCAGCACCCGCACATTGCAGTCGGACAGGATGTACGCCACCTGCTCGGCCTTGAGCAGGGGGTTGACCGGGACGAACACGGCGCCGGCCATGCTGGCGCCGAACATCGCCGCGACGTTCTCGACGCGCTTGTCGAGATAGACGGCGACGCGCTCGCCGCGCCGGATGCCGCAGGCAAGCAGCGCACCGGCGGCCTGCTCGACCGCGCCGGCCAGCGCCGCGTAGTCGAGCCGCTGTCCGCCATGCACCAGCGCTTCGGCGTCGGGCGTGCGCCGTGCGGAATCGAAGATGAAGTCGTGGATCAGATCAGGCATAGGGGATGGCTGTGTCGTGCAGGTGGGCATCTTAACAGCTTGCGCCAGGCGCCCAATATAATTGTTTAGATTCCAACATATCTCGTGGCAAATATTTCTACTCTGCGGCTATACTCGGGCATGGTTTCCACCCAGGCTTCCCGTCCGCTGATCCCGCTCGCACCGATCCTGTCCGCCGCCTCGTTCCGCCGCGCCGCCCCGCTGCGCCTGCCGACCCTGCTCGACGCCGGCCAGGCGCGGCTGGTCACCAGCGGCCGCGTCGCAATCGCGCTGGCGCTGCGTGAAATGGGGGTCGGCCCCGGCCACGAAGTGCTGGTGCCGGCCTGGCACAGCCCCTCGATGATCCCGCCGGTGCTGTGGCGCGGCGCCACCCCCGTGTTCTACCGCCTGGGTCCGGACGCCGCGGTCGACCTCGACGACATTGCATCGAAAATCGGCCCGGCCACGCGGGCAGTGATGGTGACCCATTATTTCGGCTTTCCGCAAGCGGTGGAACGGGTGCGCGCCCTGTGCGACGCGCGCGGCGTGCCGCTGCTGGAGGATTGCGCGCACGCCTTCATCGGCGAATACCGCGGCGCGCCGGTTGGCTCGATCGGCGACTACGCGATCGGCAGCAGCATGAAATTCTTCCCCATCTACGAAGGCGGCGCACTGGTGTCGAGCCGGCACAGCCTGGAGCGGATACCGCTGCGCCCGGCCGGCACCGGCTTCGAGGCCAAGGTCGCGCTGAATTCCCTGGAAAACGGCTTCGCCTACGGCCGCCTGCCGACCGTCCGCGCGGCGCTGTGGTTGCCGCTGCAACTCAAGAGCACGCTGTGGAACCTGGTCAAGCGGCGCCGTCCGGGTAGTACGGCGCCGGCGGCGATGGCGCCCGGCTCCTCCGACAGCAGCTTCGAGCTCGACCCGGCCTGGATCGACAAGCGCTCGTCCTGGTTCTCGCGCACCATGCTGCGCCTGGTCTCGCCGAGCCGCATCGCGGCGCTGCGGCGGGCCAACTACCTGCGCCTGGACGCCGCCCTGCGCGGCCTGCCCGGGGTGCGGCCTTTGTATCCGACGCTGCCCGACGGCGTCTGCCCCTGGGTCTACCCGCTGGTGGCCGACGATCCGGCGCTGCTGTTCGAGCGCGTGCAGGCTGCCGGGGTGCCGGTGACCCGCTTCGGCAATCCGCTGTGGCAGGGCGTGGACGAACAGGTCTGCGCCAACAGCGTCCGGTTGTCGCGCCAGGTCCTGTCCTTCCCCTGCCACCAGGAGCTGCGCGCGGAAGAACTCGGCTGGATGATCGAAGCGATCGGAAAGGCGCTGCGGCCATGAAGTGGAAGCTCGAGCCGGCCACACGCCTGGCCGCCTTTGCCCCGCAGTGGGAAGCGCTGCACCGCGCGGCCGGGGCATCGCTGCTGCTGGCCCACGATTTCGTGGCGCCGTTGCTGGACGCCTTCGGCACCGGCAAGGAATTGCTGGCGATCTGCGAACGCGACGGCGTGCCGGTCGCGATGGCGCTGGTGACCCCGTCCCGGCGCGGCAGCTGGACTACCTTCCAGCCGGCCCAGGCGCCGCTCGGGCTGTGGCTGCAGCAACCGGGGCTGGAGCTGGATGCACTGCTGGCCGGCCTGGTGCGCGCCCTGCCCGGCTTCCCGCTGATCCTCGGGCTGACCCAGATGGATCCGGCCCTGATGCCGCGCCCGCGCGCGACCGCGCAGCTGGCCACGCTCGACTACATCGAGACGGCAAAGGTGACGCTGGCCGGCAGCTTCGACGACTACTGGCAGGCGCGCGGCAAGAACCTGCGCAGCAACCTCAAGAAGCAGCGCGCCCGGCTCGACAAGGACGGCGTGGCGCTCACGCTGCAAGTCAGCCGCGACCCGTCCGCGATGGCGCAGGCGGTGGCCGACTATGCGCGCCTGGAGAGTTCGGGCTGGAAGGAAGGCTGCGGCACCGCGGTCCATGCCGACGATGCGCAAGGGCGTTACTATCGTGCGATGCTGGAAGCGCTGTGCCGGCGCGGCGCCGGCCGCGTGTACCGCTATTATTTCGACGAGCGGCTGGTGGCGATGGACCTCTGCATCGAGGACGGGGCCTGCATCGTGGTGCTGAAGACCGCCTACGACGAGAACGTGCCGAAGCAGTTTTCGCCGACCCTGCTGATGCGCGAAGAAGCGACGCGCGCGCTGTTCGAGGAAGCCCGGCTCGGCCGGATCGAGTTCTACGGCAGGGTCATGGAATGGCACCTGCGCTGGACGGACGAGGTGCGCACTATGTACCATGTCAATTATTACCGTTGGCCGGGCCTGCGCCGCCTGCATGCGATGCACGAGCGGCGGCAACGCAGCCAATAATGGAGCACCCATGTATTTAAATGAAGTCAAAAACCTCCTGATCGACGTGCTGAACCTCGGCGATGCCGGCCAGGCCCTGGATGCCGGTTCCCCGCTGCTGGGCAGCCTGCCGGAACTCGACTCGATGGCGGTGGTCACCCTGATCGGCGCACTGGAAGAGCATTTCGGCATCGTCATCGACGACGACGACATCAGCGCCAGCACCTTCGAAACGCTCGGCAGCCTGGCTGCCTTCGTCGAGCAGAAAGCCGCCTGAGCATGGCGCCGGCAAACGCGGTGCCGGCCCATGCGCCGGCCGAAGCCTTCTTCCTGCCCGTGCAGGATGGCTTGCGCTATTGCCTGTTCCACGTTCCGCAAGGCGCATGCCGGGGTGCGCTGGTCTACCTGCACCCCTTCGCCGAAGAGATGAACAAGTCGCGCCGCATGGCCGCGCTGCAGGCGCGCGCGCTGGCGGCGCGCGGCGTCGGCGTGCTGCAGATCGACCTGCACGGCTGCGGCGACAGCAGCGGCGAATTCGGCGATGCGCGCTGGGACGGCTGGAAGCGTGACGTCGACGCCGCGCGCGCCTGGCTGGAGCAGCGCCTCGGCCGCCGCGCCGGATTGTGGGGACTGCGCCTGGGCGCCCTGCTCGCGCTCGACTATGCGGCCGGCGCGGCCGCCACCCCGCCCTGCCTGCTGCTGTGGCAACCGGTCACCAGCGGCGCCGGCTTCCTGACCCAGTTCCTGCGCCTGCGCGTCGCCGCCGAGCTGTTGCAGGATGGCGCCGGCAACGGCGGCACCAAGGCGCTGCGCCTGCAGCTCGAACAGGGCAGATCGCTCGAGATCGCCGGCTACGAGCTGGCGCCGCCGATGGCCGCCGCCATCGAACGCCTCGACGCCTCGGTGCTGGCGCCGCGCGGCTGCCGTATCGACTGGTTCGAGGTCACGGCGGCGCCCGAGCGGCCGCTGCCGCCGGCGGCCAGCCGCATCGCCGCGATCTGGCAGGCCCAGGGCATCGACTTCGGCGTGCAGCTGGTGCATGGCGAGCCGTTCTGGACCACGCCGGAAATCAGCGAATGCGCGGCCCTGCTCGACGCCACCGCCGCCCTGTACCGGGAGGCCAGCGATGCATCTTGAAGAACGCGCCCTGAGTTTTGCCTGCGGCGCCTCCTGGCTGTATGGGGTGCTGTCGCTGCCGGCCCGGCCGGCGACGCGCGGCGTCCTGATCGTGGTCGGCGGCCCGCAGGTGCGCACCGGCAGCCACCGCCAGTTCACCCTGCTCGCGCGCAGCCTGGCGCAGGCCGGTATTCCGGCCATGCGCTTCGACTACCGCGGCATGGGCGACAGCGAAGGCGCGCCGCGCGATTTCGAACAGATCGAGGACGACCTGCGCGCGGCGATCGACTGTTTCATGGCGCAGGCGCCGGGACTCGAAGACGTGGTGCTGTGGGGCCTGTGCGACGGCGCCTCGGCGGCGGCGATGTACGCGCCGAATGACGCGCGCGTGGCCGGCCTGGCCCTGCTGAATCCCTGGGTACGCACCGAGGACGGCGCCGCCAGGGCGACCCTGAAGCATTATTACCGCAGCCGCCTGCTGGCGCCGGAGCTGTGGAAGAAGATCGCCAGCGGCCGCTTCGATGCCAGGCAGGCCGCGACCTCCTTCGCGGCCCAGGTCCGCGCCGCGTTCGGCCCGAAAGCCCCTGCCGCGCAGCAGGCCGACAGCCCTGCTCCCCTGCCCGAGCGGATGCACGCCGCGCTGCAGCGTTTCGGCGGCAGGGTGCTGGTGATGCTGAGCGGCGCCGACCTGACGGCGCAGGAATTCGCCGGGCTGTCGTCCGGCTCGCGCGACTGGGAGCGCCTGCTGGCCGGGCCGCACGTGACCCGCCATACGCTGCCCGGGGCCGACCATACCTGCTCGCGGCGCGAGTGGCACGAGCAGGTCGTGGCGTGGACCGCGGCCTGGCTGCGCGCGGCCTGATTTCCGCTTGATTAGCGGTCAGTCGCCGCAGCGGGCGCCGTCGTAGCGCCCTTCCTTCCCCCATGCGCTGCCGCACTTGCGCAGCGGGTGATAGCCGAGATAGCCCAGCGCGATCGGGGTTTCCCGGTTGTCGCCGGGATGCAGGCGGGCCCCGTTGCGGCTGCGGATGCTGCCGTCGACCAGGTTGCCATTGGCCTCGGCGCTGCTCTCGGGGAAACGCACGTCCACGCCGGCCGTGTCGACCACCGTGTTACCGAGCAGCCGGGTCCGCGCCGCGGCGTTCACGTAGATGCCAACGTCCGAGCAGGCGGCGACGAGGTTGTCCTGCATGACGCCCTGGTCCTGCTCGGTCACGCACCTGTGGTCGCGGCAGTAAGGCTTGCCGGTGCCGCCGCCGCCGAAGGACAGGCCGACCCGCTGTCCAGGGAAGCCGCGCAGGTGCTGCTCGCACACGACGGCGTTGCGCTCGAAGCGGTTGTGCGCGCCGGCGCCCTTGGCGAAGGCGCCATAGCTGATCCGGTCGCCGCCAAGCTTGATGAAGTCGGCGATCAGGTTGCGCCGGATGACCCAGTTGCTGGCCGCGACCAGGTCGATCGGCGTGACCGGACTGGCGGTACGGCGCGGCGCCGAATCGGCGAGCGTGTTCGATTCGATCAGGCCGTCGTCCGGGAAACGCCCGTCCGCGGCGTTGATCTTGAAGTGGGCGTTGAAGTCGAGGATGGTGTTGTTGACGGCCGCGAAATGGTGGGCGCCGGCGACCACGTGAAAAGCGTGTTCGCAGTATTCCTGCTGCGCGCAGGCCCCGCGGATGGTGAGGTTTTCGAAACGCCAGTACGGCGCCGACACCTTGAAGCCCTCGGCGGCGTCGAACTCGATGGTCGCACTGCCCGGCCGCTCGGCGCGTACGACGATCGGCGCGCCCTCTTCTCCCGCACGGCTGGCGTCAAGGTTGCCGCGGATGCGGTAGGTCCCGGGCAGGAACACGATCTCGTCGCCCGGCGCGGCGGCGGCAATGGCGCGCCGCGCTTCCTCGCTTGACGCGACCAGCTTGCGGGTGTGGCCGCCATCCCGCTCGTCCTGCCGCCCGGCGCCGGCAGGCTGGGCGCCAACCAGGCCCTGCGCCAGCAGATCCGGCACGGCCTCGCCGCGGTCAATGCCGTACAGTGCCGCGGCCAATTCCTGTCCGGCGCCTTCGATCAGCGGATTGTGGCCGCTGCTGCGCTTCTCGATGTAAGGCGCGAGCGCGCGCGGCGTGATGCCCTGTCCCTGCAGGTACAGCAGGCCGCCGGCCGCCGCCAGCAGGCCGACGCCTCCGAGCAGCAGGGCCGCCTGCGTGAAACGGCGCCGGTGACGGGTCACGCGGCGGCCTTGATGCCGTGCCGCCCCATCAGGTCATACATGGTCGGGCGGCTAATGCCCAGCATCTCCGACGCCTTCACGATATTCCCGTCGGCCCGCGCCAGCGCCTTCACGATGGCCTTGTACTCGGCCTCGTCGCGCACCTGGCGCAGGTTCAACGGTTCTTCTTCGGCCTCGGTGTCGGGCAGGCCGAGATCGTCGGCGACGATGGTGTTCCCGTCGGCCATGATCACGGCGCGCTTGATGCAGTTTTCCATCTCGCGCACATTGCCCGGCCAGGCATAGGCTTCGATCGCCGCCAGCGCATCCGGCGAGAAGTGCAGCGAGGAGCGCGCTTCCTGGCTGCAGAACTTGTTCTTGAAGTGGTGGGCCAGCAGCGCGGCGTCGCCTTCGCGCAGGCGCATCGGCGGAATGTTCACCACGATCTCCGACAGGCGGTAATACAAGTCCTCGCGGAAGCGCCCCTGGACGCACAGGTCCTTCAGCTTCTGGTGGGTCGCGCAGACGATGCGCACGTCGACCGGGATCTCCTCGTGGCCGCCGATGCGCTCGATCACGCGCTCCTGCAGGAAGCGCAGCAGTTTCGCCTGCAGCGGCATCGGCAGGTCTCCCACTTCGTCGAGGAAGAAGGTGCCGCCGTGGGCCAGTTCGACCTTGCCCTTGGTCTGCTTGGCGGCGCCGGTGAAGGCGCCCTTCTCGTAGCCGAACAGTTCGCTCTCGAGCAGGTTTTCCGGAATCGCCGCGCAGTTGATCGCCATGAAACGCTCTTTCGAGCGCGGCGACAGCGCGTGGACGGCGCGCGCCAGCACTTCCTTGCCGGTGCCGGATTCGCCCAGCAGCATCACCGAGGCCGAGGTCGGCGCGACCTTCTCGATGGTGCGGCAGACCTTCAGCATGCCGGGGTCGCGCGAGATCACGCCGGCCAGCGGCGAATCGGCCTGCGACTGCTGCATGCGGCGGTTCTCCTGCTGCAGGTTGTGCAGGAAGAAGGCGCGCTGGATCACCAGGTTCAGCACTTCGGGGTCGACCGGCTTCTGGTGGAAGTCGTAGGCGCCCATGCCGATCGCCTTGACGGCATTGTTGTGGTCCTGGTTGCCGGTCAGGACGATCACGCGGGTGTCCGGCGCCAGCGCCAGGATCTGGGCCAGCGTGGCCAGGCCCTCGGTGGAACCGTCCGGATCGGGCGGCAGGCCCAGGTCCATGGTCACCACCGCCGGTTCGTGGCGGCGGATCTGGGCCAGCGCGGCCTCGCGGTCGCCGGCCACCACCACCTCGTAGGCGTCGATGCTCCAGCGCAGCTGCTTCTGCAGGCCGGGGTCGTCTTCGATGATCAGCAGTTTCGGTTTGGTTTGGGTCACGGTTTTCCTTTCAGGAGATCGTCGCTGCCGCCGCCTCATGGTACAGCGGCAGCACGACCTTGAACGTGGTGCCGAGCGCGGGCCGGCTGGTGACTTCCAGCGCCCCGCCCAGCTCGGTGATGTATTCGCGGCTCTCGAACACGCCGATGCCCATGCCGGCCGACTTGGTCGAGTCGAAGGGCTTGAACAGGCGCTCGCGGATGAATTCCTCGCTCATGCCTTCGCCGGTATCGACGATCTCGATTTCGACTGCGTCAGGCTGCCCGTCCGCCTCGCGGCGGCCAAGGCGGATCATGACATGGCCGTCGCGCGGCGTGGCTTCGATCGCGCTCTGGATCAGGTGGCCGACCACGCGCTCGAGGCGCTCGCGGTCCGCCATCACTTTCATGCCCGGCACCTCGACCACCAGCTGCGGGCGCGGCTCGAAGGCGCTCTTCAGCGCCACCGCCTGGCGCACCACCTGTTCGACCGCGAGCGGCAGCGGCTTCTCGGCGTTTTCGGTGCGGGACAGCTTCTGCAGCAGCAGCTTCATCTTCTGCACCGAATGGTTCAGGGTTTCCAGCATGTCGCGCTGGAACTCCGGATTGTCCTTGTGCTTTTCGGCGTTCGCGTTCATCAGCGACAGCTGGGCCACCAGGTTCTTCAGGTCGTGGACGACGAAGGTCGACATGCGATTGAAGGATTCGAACTGGCGCGCCACCATCAGCGCGTTGGCGGCGTCTTCCTGGGCCAGGTGGCCGGCGGCCTGGCTGCCGGCGATTTCCAGCAGGTCGGTGATTTCCCAGTTCAGCTTGAGCGGGCTGCGGGCGCGCTGCAGCACCACGAAGCCGAATAGCTTCTCGTGCAGGATCAGCGGCACCACCAGCCAGCGGCGCGGATACTCCAGCAGCCAATCGGGCACCGCCAGGCCTTCGTACTTGTCGGGGCGGGCCACGAACTCGTCGAGATCGACCACCCACTGGGTGCTTTCTAGGAACCGGCAGAAGGGCGAATTGGCCGGCTCGACGGTGTCGGCCTCGGAGGCATGCCAGCGCGCGCGGGTCTCGTAGCGGCCGGCATCGCTGCGCAGCCACAGGGTGCCGCCCGGGCTCTCGACCAGCGCCGCCATCGCCTGGATCGCGCGGTCGCCCAGGTTGGGGCCGCGTTCGGACAGGGTACGCGTGAAGCGCATCCATTCCTCGCGGTAGTCGTAGTTATAGCGGAAGAAGTGCTTGTTGATCGAAACCTTCAGCCAGGAACGGAAGGTCCCGGAAAACAGGATCACCAGCAGCAGGCTGACCGCGCCGAACAGGAAGGCGGCCTGCATCACCGTGCCCCAGCGGCCGCCGAAGAAGCGCAGGTAATACCCGGCCGATCCCATCGCCAGCAGGTAGATCGCGGAGCCGAACAGCGCGGCCGAGTGGAACATCACGCGGCGCGACACCACGAAGGGGGTGCTCCACGACTTGCTGCGCGCCATCGAGGCCGCCACCAGCGGCACCGTCAGGGCATTGATCACGCCGCGCGCATTCCACAGTTCCGGATTCAGCTCGCGGAACAGCATCATGTTGGTGTACAGGTAGAAGTCGTAGGCGAACATGCCGCCGATGCCCAGGCAGGCGAATTTGATCGCCCAGCGTTCTTCGATGGTCTTGTTGCGGTACACCTGCTCGACCAGCAGCATGCCGTACACGGCCAGGCAGGCGAAGGCAGTCACCACCGGCAGCGCGCCGAGGGCGTTCAGCAGTTCGAAACGGAAGTGCCCGGCCAGCATCGCGCCCAGCAGCACCAGGTAGGCGCAGCCGGCCGCGAACAGCGATGGGCGCAGGCCGAACGGCAGGCGACTGCCCTCGCTGCGCCAGTGCCCCAGCAGCGCCACCAGGAACAGCGACCAGGCGCCGTCGCGCAGTATTTCGAGCGATCCGGTAAATGCGCTCCAGAACCGCGCATGGCTGGCGTCCCAGGCCAGCCACGCGGCCCACAAGGCGGTCAGCAGGCAGGCGGCGGACAGGGTCCCGCGCTGGTTGCGCCCGCTCCATCCCGACAGTACAGGCAGGACCAGCAGCAGGTAGCCGGCTGCGGCCAGTGCATAACTATAGGCGGCGATATTGGTCACGGCATGGATGAGTATAAGCCCGCGCGGCCTGGACGATGCGAACCGTCCAGGCCGCGGCAGGGATCAGCGTCCGCTGCGGAACAGGACGACTTTCAGGGTGTCGATCAGGATCAGGACGTCGAGGAACAGACTGTTGTTCTTCACATAGTACAGGTCGTACTGCAACTTTTGCAGTGCATCCTCGGCGGACGAGCCGTAGCCGTAGCGCACCTGGGCCCAGCCGGTGATGCCCGGCTTGACGCTGTGACGCACATTGTAATACGGGACCACCTCGATCAGTTGCTCGACGAAGTAGGGACGCTCGGGACGCGGGCCGACGAAAGACATCTCGCCCTTGAACACGTTGAGGATCTGCGGCAGTTCGTCGATGCGGGTCTTGCGCATGAAGTTGCCGATGCGGGTGATGCGCGGGTCGTTCTGCTGGGCCCACTGCGGCTTGCCGCCCTTTTCGGCATCGGTGCGCATGCTGCGGAATTTATGCACGAAGAAGGTCTTGCCATCCTTGCCGACCCGCTCCTGCGAGTAGAACACCGGGCCGCGGTCTTCCAGCTTGACGGCCAGCGCCGCCAGCAGCATCAGGGGCAGGGTCAGCATGAGGATGATCACGCTGCACACGATGTCGAAGCTGCGCTTCATGAAGGTGCGCACGAAACTCTGGTCGAAACCGCCGCCGAACACCAGCCAGGACGGCTGCAGCGAGTCGACCCGGATCTGGCAGGTCTCGCGTTCGAAGAAGGTGGCGGCGTCGGTGACCTTCACGCCGGCCAGCTTGCACTCGAGCAGCTCCTTGATCGGGAAGCCGCCGCGGCGGTTCTGCACCGAGACCACGACCTCCTCGACGTTGTACTGGCGCGCCAGCGACACCAGGGTATCCCCTTCGCGTCCGTTCAGCAGGCTGGTCGAGGGCACGCACAGCTCTTCGTTCGGCGTCGGCATGAAGCCGGTGATGTTGTAGCGGTGGTAGCTCGCGCTCTGCAGGGCCAGGTCGCTGCACTCCTTGGCCAGCGGTCCGCTTCCCAGGAACAGGATGCGCGTCTCGAGGAAGCGCAGTTCCGAGCTCTTGAAGAAGATCATCCGCGCGATGAAGATGCCGGCGGCGGCGATCACGAACACCAGGGCCAGGATGCCGCGCCCGAAATACAGGTCGGGGGCGACGTAGAACACCAGCGTCAGGATCAGGAAGCCCATCAGGAACGAGGGCATCAGCTTCATGAAGAAGGGGTTGCGCAGGCCCTCGTTGAAGTTAAGCTGGTACATGCCCATCGCGCTCATGCTGAAGATGATGGCGGCGGTAAAGGCGATGGCCGAGGTGAAGAAGTGGTCCAGGTGCTCGATGTTCGACAGGATGATCGGTTGGCCCAATTCCATGAAGCGGACCGCCGCGCCGACGTAGGCTGCGCCGAGCAGCACCAGCACCTCGACGAACAACAGGACGAAAACGATTTTCGACACGTAGTGATTAGAGATCCTAAGCACAGTAGCCTCCGGTATTCTTATTACATACAGAACTCATACTGCAGTGCTTATCGCGGCAAATTGTCGACATACCAGTCCATAGCCTGCTTCAGGCCGTCGCCGATACGGTGCGTGGGCGCATAGCCCAGCAGCGTGGCGGCCTTGCTGATGTCGGCCTGGGAATGACGTACGTCGCCCCTGCGGAAATCGACATAGGTCGGCTTGTGTTCGGCCACATGCGGGAAGCGCCGGGCCAGCAGTTCGCTCATCATCGCGTGCAGCTGGTTGAGCGAAGTGCGGTCGTTCAGCGCGACGTTGTATACCTGATTGGCCGCTTCGCTGCCGGCCATGGCCGCCAGCAGGTTCGCCTGCACGACGTTGTCGATATAGCAGAAGTCACGGCTGGTCTCGCCGTCGCCGTTGATGTTCAGTTCTTCGTTGCGGATCAGGGCCATCACCCATTTCGGGATCACGGCCGCATACGCACCGTTCGGGTCCTGGCGCGGACCGAACACGTTGAAGTAGCGCAGGCCGATCGACTCGAAGCCATAGGTGCGACCGAACACGTCGGCATACAGCTCGTTGACGTACTTGGTCACTGCATACGGCGACAGCGGCTTGCCGATCCGGTCCTCGACCTTCGGCAGATCGGGATGGTCGCCGTAGGTCGAGCTGGAAGCGGCGTAGACGAAGCGCTTGACCTTGGCGTCGCGGGCGGCCACCAGCATGTTCAGGAAGCCGGAGATATTCGTCTCGTTGGTCAGCTGCGGATTCGCGATCGAACGCGGCACCGAGCCGAGCGCGGCCTGGTGCAGGACGAAGTCCACGCCTTCGCAGGCACGGGCGCAATCGTCGGGCGAGCGGATGTCCGCCTGCAGGAAGGTAAAGTTGGACCAGGCGACCTCGCCCACCAGTTCACGGACCTGATCCAGGTTGTGCTGGTGCCCGGTCGCAAAGTTGTCGAGGCCGGTAACGCGCTGGTTGAGCTTGAGCAGGGCTTCCACCAGGTTCGAGCCGATGAAGCCGGCAGCGCCAGTAACCAGCCAGTGGTAGCTGTGCCGCTGCAATTGCTGTTGGACGTCTTGAATCTTGTTCACGTTGAGACACTCTTACAAGTCGCGCGGGCAAATGGCCGAAACAGGCCCGCTGGGTTGCCGCCTGCGTGGGCCGCACAGCCGCTGGCGTGCGGCCGTTGCAGGCGGCGTCAGTTCCGGGAAATGCTTACAGGCGCCAGACGCAGTAGCCGGCTTCGCTGATCGCCTTCGGATCGAACTGGGATTTGACGTCGATGAAGCAGCCGTTGTCGTTCAGCTTGGCCTGGAAGTCGAGCAGCGAGCGGGCCAGCACTTCCTTGTGCGGCACGGCCACCACCAGGGCGTCGGCCTTCGGCAGCGCTTCCCAGCTCTCCAGCTTGATGCCGTATTCGTGCTGGGCTTCGTCGGCTTCGGCGACCGGATCGTAGACGTGCACTTCGCAGCCGTAGGATTCCAGTTCGTGGACGATGTCCGCGACCTTCGAGTTGCGCAGGTCCGGGCAGTTTTCCTTGAAGGTCAGGCCGATCACGTTGACCTTCGAACCCTTCACGTGGAAGCCCGACGAGATCATCGACTTGACGGTCTTCTCGGCTACGAACTTGGCCATGCCGTCGTTGATGCGGCGGCCCGCCAGGATCACCTGCGGGTGGTAGCCGACCATCTCGGCCTTGTGGGTCAGGTAGTACGGGTCGACGCCGATGCAGTGGCCGCCGACCAGGCCCGGACGGAAGGGCAGGAAGTTCCACTTGGTGCCGGCGGCCTTCAGGACCTCGAGCGTATCGATGCCGACCTTGTCGAAGATGATCGCCAGTTCGTTCATCAGGGCGATGTTCAGGTCGCGCTGGGTGTTCTCGATGACCTTGGCGGCCTCGGCCACCTTGATGCTGGAGGCGCGGTACACGCCGGCCGTCACCACCGATTCATACAGCTTGGCGATGCGGTCCAGGGTCTCGTCGTCGTCGCCCGACACCACTTTCAGGATGGTGGTCAGGGTATGTTCCTTGTCGCCCGGGTTGATGCGCTCCGGCGAGAAACCGACGTGGAAGTCTTCCTTCCACTTCAGGCCCGATTCCTTTTCCATGATCGGGATGCAGACTTCCTCGGTGGCGCCCGGGTACACGGTCGACTCGAACACGACGACCGCGCCGCGCTTCATGTTCTTGCCGACGGTCTTGCTGGCGCCGGCCAGCGGGGTGAAGTCGGGGTTGTGGGCGATGTCGACCGGGGTCGGCACGGCGACCACGATGTAATCGGCCTGGGAAAGCAGCGATGGATCGGTGGTCACTTCCAGGTGTTGCGCGGCCCTCAGCTGCTCGCTCGACACTTCACCGGTCGGATCCACGAACCGTTTGTAGTTCTCGACCTTCGATACCGACAGGTCGAAACCAATCGTTTTCGCCTTCTTGCCGAACTCTACGGCCAGGGGCAGGCCAACATAGCCCAGGCCCACTACTGCGACGATCTCATCTGCTTTCATATTACGTTCCGTTTATGAATGGATTTTTACCATTATTGACTAGTAGCAAGACAACAGTGACACCCAACAATTTGTCAACTCTGTTGTGCCACAACCATAAATGTCTTAAAGAAAATATCAAGAAACCAACAAGATGCATGAGACCGATCTTCCCGCAACGGTATGTCCTGCTCTTATTCAGACATGCTTACGTCGTCGGAGATTCAGTTCTACACGGGTAGCATGCATACCGTCCAGCTTCACTCATGGCACAGATGCAATTTTAGCATTTTCGGAAAATCAAGTTTTTCTTTGCGGCTATCGTGCGCACCCTTTTTCGCTGCTGTGTTCGCCACAGACCAGAATAGCACCGGGGTCACAGTTTGACGTAAAATAATTTACTCATTTTCAATATTTTCCCAACATGCACAACAACATTGCTCCCTGGACAGTCGCCATCATTGCGGCGCGTGAGTCCATTGAAACCTTGGCCCGCTGCATCAAGGCGACGCTGACGGCCTGCGCTTCCCATGGAGCAGTCATCGATGTTGTTATCAATGGAAATCCGGTCCTGGCCGAACAGGCCGCCACGCTGGTTCGCTCCGGCACCCTTGACCAGGGCCCCAGCACGATGCGCGTCTGGTCGATCGCGGTCGGTGACAAGGCCCATGCCTGGAACCAGTACGTGCACCACATCTGGCCCGGCAGTGAAATCGCCTATTTCCTCGATGGCTATGTGGAAGCCCGGCGCGACGCCTTTGGCGCCCTGAGCCGGCGGCTTGCCGAAGCGCCGGAAGCGCTTGGCGTGACCGGTGTGCCGAGCGCCGGGCGCTCGGCCGCGAAAACGCGCGAATACATGCTCCAGCACGGCGGTATCCAGGGAAATATGCATGCACTGAGCGGCGCCGCCATGGCCGGGATGAGGGAGCGCGGCCTGCGCCTGCCGCTGGGGCTGTACCGAACCGATTCGCTGGTCGGCGCCTTCCTGCTGTTGAACCTGGCGCCGGAAAGCGCGAAGTGGGAACCCAAGCGGATGGTGGTGGCGGGCGACGCCACCTGGGACATCCCCGGCCAATCCTCACTCACCTTCCGTAACGTCAAGGCGCAGTTCAAACGCATCCTGCGCCAGGCCCAGGGCGAACTCGAAAACCGCGCCTTGCGCGAACACATGACAGTGCGGCGCCTGCCTGCGCAACAGCTGCCGGAGACGGCGGCCGAACTGGTCAAGCAGTGGATTACGACCCAGCCGCAGCAGGCCAGGGTGCTCCTGAAGAAGCCGACCTGCCGCTATGCAGCGTACAAACTACATGCTCAGAGAGACTGGTCGGCTGCGAAAATGCCGCCGCAGCTGCTGCATGGCAGCGCGGAGATCGGAAGCGTGCAGGAAATGGGGAACGACTGAGGAAAGTGGCGCGGCTGGCTGGGATCGAACCAGCGACCCTTGGCTTCGGAGGCCAATACTCTATCCACTGAGCTACAGCCGCGCAGGAGTGATGCGAAGGATACAGAGTTTCCGTCGCCACGTCTATGGATAACGATGTTGACGTAGGAGAAATTGCGTTTCAATTAAGATGTTTTCGATCTATAATCGATTGGTTCCGAGCCATCTGTAGTGAGGTTGGACCGAGTGCCGGACGCCAGCAGGTTTTTTTATTTATAAGGAAATCATGAGCGACGTAAACCACAGTGAGCACCAGTCTTTTATCAGGACCCCGAAGCAGTTGATTGGCGCAGTGGCCGGATTCTTCCTGGTCATTGTGATCGGCATCATCTTATTAGTGTCCTTCGCTACCAACCGCCCCCTCGCCGGCGCCGGCTCCGCAGGATCGAATCCCGAAGAGGTCGCTGCCCGCGTGCGCCCTGTGGCTGAAGAAGGCTTCTCGCTGAAAGACATGAATGCGCCCAAGGTGCTGCAGAACGGCCAGGCCGTCTACACCGCCGTGTGCGCCGCCTGCCACGCCACTGGCGCCGCCGGCGCTCCGAAAGTTGGCGATGCCGGCGCCTGGAGCGCGCGAATTGCCCAAGGTTACGACACGCTGGTCCAGCACGCCGTCAACGGTATTCGCGCCATGCCTGCCAAGGGCGGCAATCCGGACCTCGACGATATCGAAGTAGCGCGCGCCATGGTCTATATGGCCAACCAGGGCGGCGCCAAGTTCAAGGAACCGGAAGCACCGGCGCCCAAGGCCCAGGCCAGCGCCGCTCCGGCGGCCAACGCGCCGGCTGCGGCAACTGCAGGTGCAGCGCCGGCGGCAGCAGCAAACCCGGCGCCCGCCGCGGCAACGCCGCCGGCCGCCCCTGCCCCGGCGGCAGCGCCTGCCACCGCGACCGCCAGCGCAGGCGCAGGCAAGACTCTGTACAGCTCGGCTTGTGTAGCCTGCCATGGCGCCGGCATCGCCGGTGCGCCGAAGTATGGTGACAAGGCGGCCTGGGCGCCGCGCATCGCGCAGGGCGCCAGCGTCCTGTACGAGCACGCCATCAAGGGCTTCCAGGGTAAAGCCGGCGTGATGCCGCCGAAAGGCGGATCAAGTGCGTCCGACGCCGACGTCAAGAGCGCAGTCGACTACATGGTCGCTGCCGCCAAGTAATAGTTTACGAAGTTGACATAAAAACACCGCCTGTACAGGCGGTGTTTTTTCGCTTAAAGGATTTCAGACTAATAAAAAGATATCTTTTAGCCATTTATTCCGAACAATATATGTTAAAGAAACGAAAATATTTCGTTGCCTTAGGGGGACATTTCACAAAAAATCCGTAATTTTTCCGTGCGCCATTAATTTCTGTACGGTAACCTGTTTGGCTCAAAAGAAGAAAACATCCCACACAGAGCCAAACCAGAGAAATTAATGATGAAATTTGCACACCAACTCTCGAAGTTCCGCCACCTTTCCGTGATCGCATGTTCCGCTACGCTCGCCGCTTGTGGCGCCGGGAGCGATCAGGCACAGAATACTTCCGCCCCCCAGACCGCTGCCGTACTGAGCGGCTCGAGCACGAGCCTCGCCAGCAACGTTCTGACCGGCCCGATCACCACGACTGTTCCGACCACGACTCCCACCAACACCTCGACTGCGACCGTCGCCGGCACCGGAATCACCGATGTCCGCTTCGAAAATACTTCCGCCACGACCCAAACGAACGTACCGGTTACTTTTGGCCAGGTGTTCGCCGTGGGTCACCTGAAGGCCGGCGAACAGCTGTCCGGCCGCCTCGACGACGGCACCACCGTGCCGCTGCAGGTGGACGTCAAGGCCAAGCATGCTGACGGTTCGATCCGCCATGCAGTGATCTCAGCCGTGCTGCCGTCCCTGGCTGCGAGCACTACCCGCACCATGAGCCTCGTCAAGGGCGGCACCGCGCCGACCGGCAGCACCAGTATTGATATGCTAATGCGAAACGGTTTTAGCGCCTCCGTACATGCCAAACTCAACGGCGTTGACTACTACGCGTCGGCCGACGATCTGCTGAAGCGTAGCAGTGCCACCACTTGGCTGAGCGGCCCGATTGCCACCGAATGGCAAGTGCATGCTCCGCTGCAGACGGCCAGTGGCGTCCAGCATCCGCACCTACAGGCTCGCTTCGCCATCCGTTGGTTCCCGGGGGTGAACAAGGCCCGCGTGGACGTCGTGGTCGAGAATGACTGGGCTTACGAGCCGTCCCCCCAGAATTTTACCTATGATGCCAACGTCATTGTGGGCGGGAAGTCGGTCTACACTAAAACTGGCATGGTCCATTTCAACCATGCTCGCTGGCGCAAAGTATTCTGGTTCAATGGCACAGAGCCTCAAGTCGACGTAAAGTTCAATACCGCCTACCTGCTTGACTCGAAGGCTTTGCCGAACTATGATCGCTCGCTCAAAATTGCTGAGAGCGCCCTGACAACGCTGCAGAAGCGCTGGACCGGTTCCAATATCGAACCGATGGTGGGTGCTGGCCTGGCCGAAAACTATATGCCGGCAACTGGCGGCCGTGATGACATCGGCCTTCTTCCCGGATGGGGCGTGAGCTACCTGCTGAGTATGGACAAGCGTGCGCGCATGGTAACTATGGGTACGGCAGACCTGGCCGGCACTTGGTCTGCGCACTATCGCGACAAGCTGACCGATAAGCCGGTCAGTCTGCTGGACTACCCGTACATGACGATTTATGGACAGGCCAGCGATACCATGAATCCGACAACTGGCAAACGAGAAGCATTTCCAGCTTGCGCAACTACAGATGGCTGTAAAACCACACTGACTCACGATTCGGCACACCAGCCTGCGTTTGCTTATCTGCCTTACATGCTCACGGGCGATTATTACTATCTGGAAGAGTTGCAGTTCTGGGCAATGTGGAACCAATTTTCCTCGAACCCTGGTTATCGCCAGAACGTAAAGGGATTGCTGCAACAAGAGCAGGTTCGTGCTCAAGCGTGGAGTCTCCGTACGCTTGCAGAAGCTGCTTACATTACGCCGGATAGCGATCGACTAAAGAGCCATTTTACGCAAATCCTTAACAGCAACCTCGACTGGTACAACGCGACTTATACCAATAATACTTCTGCGAATAAGCTCGGTATCATCGTGAATGGCTATGCCTTGGGTTACAATAACGGCAGTGGCATGGCGCCATGGATGGACGATTTCTTCACCTCTGCCGTCGGTCATACCGCCGATCTGGGGTTTGACAAGGCGACTGCGTTGCTGAAGTGGAAGGCACAGTTCTCGGTCGCGCGAATGACTGCGCCAGGTACCTGCTGGATTGACGGGGCACCATATGCCCTAAATGTCCGCACTAACTCGACCAGTCCATTCTTTACTACGTACGCAGAAGCCTATAAAGCAACTCATACTTCAGACTTCGTCGCATTGGCTTGTGGCAGTAGCGCCATGGCTGCCTCTCTAAAGCTGAAAGTAGGCGAGATGACGGGTTATGCGGCTGCCACGGCCGGTTACCCGGCAAACATGCAACCTGCATTGGCATATACTGCAAATGTCATGGGTACCGCTGGTAAAACTGCCTGGGCAGTGTTCATGAACCGCTCGGTTAAACCGGATTACAGCACTGCGGCGCAGTTCGATATCGTGCCGCGTTAAACATATCCATATCATGCTCCGCTTGGCTTGCCAAGCGCTAACGAGGGCCGGATCTCAGATCTCACTGAGATCCGGCCCTTTTTCCTAAAAATAGTCATTTCTTACTATAAAGGCCTTATCAAGGCTAATTTGGATCGCATAAATTCTATTTAGTAAATTTAGCTAAAGATTTTTCTGGAAATTGGTTAGCAAAATATTTATTCAATTTCAGAGTGAAACACTTTCTTCTGTGTTCTTTCCATTGCCAAACACAATAAGCCTTAGTAACCCGACCATAGTGAGATAGAGCGAAGAAGGAAAAAACAACTGAGCAAGGGTCCGTACGTGGTGAAAAGCACCTCCACAAACAACGATAGCTTTTGCGGTACGGTCGTACAGATCGGCGGGACCCGGGCGGTCTACTCCAGAATAATGTCTTCGACGGCACCGGTACCTTTGGCACCTAAACCAATGCGGTCCAGAAGACCGACTACCATTTGGTGTCGCAGGGCTTCGTGAACCCTGCGGCCGCTCGTCAATTCTCTTGCGACCGAACTTGGTATCGAACGCCAGCATCTTGTTCAAGCGGAGGTCAGGACAAGCATATTGCCTCGGATACCGCACACTTGATAACGGGCGTGATCGACATCAACGCCTGGGAGGCACAGTAAGCGGAGCGCTTATTTGAAGATCAACCGGACGAGCTTAGAGCCTGCAAAATTCAAGATCCATGCCAGCACAATGATCAGCGATAAGGACGCTAGAAAATCCAGCACCGTATTGCCGCTTGGGTGCACAAAGAAGTACGAATGGATAATAAAAATCTCGAGCAAGCAGGTTTCCAGAGTTGCCAGTGCAACCAAAGGGCGCCATTGAGGCAGATGCGCTTTCAAAATCCATAGATTAATACTAATACAGACGAGCAGAACTAACCATTGCGTGGCCTCCTTGTATCCGAATGCAACATTGAGAACAAAGATGGCAAGCATGCTTCCCAGCGCCAAGGTCAGGCTCAGCCTAGACGATACCTCTGTTCCGTACATACCCACATACACACCTAAAAAAAAGCCCAGCATCGTCAACCATAAAGCAAAACCAGGGAGAATGTGCAGGTTCAGGAACATGAACAGCGCGGTGACGACAAGCGGCAGGAAGAAGTCCTTTCCGCTCGCCGCACACAGCTTGGCGAGATAAGGGAAAACAATGTAAAAGAGCAGCAAAACAGTGAAGAACCACAGCCCCTTGCCAAGCCCGCTTCTGTTATGGCTGAACAGGTCTAGGAATGCAGAAAGGCCGAACACATGTATTAGCGAGTGCCAGTGGAAGAGCGTGCGCCCTTCGATCAGCACCAACACGGACACAAAAAAAAGCAGGAACCAATAGCGCACCAGTAAACGCCGCAACTTCTTGCGCCAGAAAGCAGTCACATCAAACTGCCCGCTGTAGCCGTGCGTTGTGAAAAGCGCCGAAGAAAAGGCGAAAATGAATAACCCGACCGTCGTTGGCAACCATAGCGGCAAATTGCTGAACCAATGGGATGTCACCACCATCAAGATGGACAAGACCTTAAACAGCGAATAGTTGAAGCTGAAGGTAGAGGTCCGACTGCCCACTTGGACGGAAGCACTGACATACATGCTGTCGGCTTGGACAACCGTCGAAATCGCAGAGGATGCCGATTGGTTCGAAATAGTCATGATTGCCTATCGTTCTAGTGAAATAAAAACTGCGCGTGTTCCTGCTGTTCTCTGAGCATTGTACCTTCGACATAAAATCGCCCAAGCAGAATTTTGCTGAAGTTCATCAAATGCATCGGCAGCGCGACAGTATGAAAAGGCCGCGACATGCGCGGCCTTTGAGATCACCAGGACAGACTGATTACCAGATGATCACGCGCTCGTTCGGCGCCAGGTACATCTTGTCGCCCTGCTTCACCTTGAAAGCTTCGTAGAAGCCCGGCTGGTTGCGCAGCGTGCCGTTGGCGCGGTACTGGCCCGGCGAGTGCGGGTCGGTCTTCACCTGGACGATCTGCTGCTGCTCGCGCATCTTCGAACGCCACACCTGGGCCCAGCCCGCGTACAGGCGCTGGTCGCCGGTCATGCCGTCGATCACCGGGGCCTTCTTGCCCTTCAGTGAGATGTGATAGGCCTTGTAGGCGATCGCCAGACCCGAGTTGTCGGCGATGTTCTCACCCAGGGTCAGTTCGCCGTTCACGTGGTAGCCCGGAATCGGCTCGAAGGCGTTGTACTGGTTGACCAGCGCCGTGGTCTTGGCCTTGAAGTTCTTGTGATCCGAGGCGGTCCACCAGTCGCGCAGGTTGCCATTGCCGTCGTACTGGGCGCCCTGGTCGTCGAAGCCGTGGCTGATCTCGTGGCCGATCACGGCGCCGATGCCGCCGTAGTTGACCGCGTCGTCGGCCTTCGCATCGAAGAACGGCGGCTGCAGGATCGCGGCCGGGAACACGATCTCGTTCATCTCCGGGTTGTAGTAGGCGTTGATGGTCTGCGGCGTCATGCCCCACTCGTCGCGGTCGATCGGCTTGCCCAGCTTGTTGATCTCGTAGTCGGCGGCCCACACGCGCGAACGCATCACGTTGCCGACCAGGTCGTCACGCGCGACCGTCAGCGCGGAGTAGTCCTTCCACTTGTTCGGGTAACCGATCTTCGGGGTGAACTTGGCCAGCTTGGCTTGCGCTTCCTTCTTGGTCGCCGGGCTCATCCAGTCGAGCTTGTCGATGCTCTGCTTGTAGGCGGCCAGCAGGTTCTTCACCAGCGCTTCCATGCGCGCTTTCTTCTCCGGCGAGAAGTACTCGGCCACGTACAGCTTGCCCAGCGACTCGCCCTGCGCACGCTCGACCGCGCCCACGCCACGCTTCCAGCGCGGTTCCTGTTCCTTCACGCCCGACAGGGTGCGGCCGTAGAAGTCGAAGCGCTCGTCGACGAAGTTCTTCGACAGGAAGCTGCCGTAGGATTCGATCAGGTGCAGCGACAGGTAGGCCTTCCAGGTGTCGATCGGGGTCCGGTTGGCCACGTCCATGAAAGCCTTCAGGTAGGTCGGCTGGCCGACGATCACGTAGGTGACCTTGCCGGACAGGCCGGTGGTGTCGAGCCAGGTCTTCCAGTCGAAGCCCGGGGCGACCGTGTTCAGGTCGGCCAGGTTGACCTTGTTATAGGCCTTGATCGGGTCGCGCAGTTCGACCTTGGTCCACTGCACCTTGGCGATCTCGGTCTCGAAATCGACGATGGCTTTCGCATTGGCGGCGGCGTTCTTGTCGCCGGCCATGCTCAGCATTTTCTCGACGTGCTGCTGGTACTTGGCCTTGGTGTCGGCCAGCTTCTTGTCGTCGGCCTTCAGGTAGTAATCGCGGTCCGGCATGCCCAGGCCGCCCTGGCCGATGTCGGCGACGTACTTGGTCGAATCCTTGTTGTCCTGGTGGATGCCGAAGTCGAACGGCACGCCGACGCCGATCTTGCCCAGCTGGGCCAGCAGGGCCGGCAGCTCGGCCTTGTCCTTCAGTGCGGCGATCTTGTCCAGTTCGGGCTTCAGCGGGGTCGCGCCCAGCTGTTCGAGGCGGGCTTCATCCATGAAGCTGGCGTAGAAGTCGCCGATGCGCTGCTCGTCGGTGCCCTTGGCGGCGTTCTTCTTGGCGACGTTCTCGATGATGCCGCGCAGCTGCGGCAGGGTGTTCTCGCGCAGCTCCATGAACGAGCCCCAGCTCGACTTGTCGGACGGGATCTCGACGGTCTTGAGCCACTTGCCGTTCAGGTATTCGAAGAAATCGTCCTGCGGGCGCACGGACGATTCGATGTATTGGGTTGCGATGCCGGCGCTCAGGGTCTGGCCCTTGGTGGCGGTGGCTTTCGCAGCGGCGGCCGCGCCGCCGGTGCCTTCAGCGTGGCTGACGCTGGCGATCAGGGCCAGGGTCAGGGCGCTCAACAGGTACTGTTTCTTCATTCTTGCATCTCCCTCGGGTTGTTTTGGGTGGATGGGGACGGCGGGGTAGCCACCGTCCCTGTTCTGGTGCTTGGTATTACCAGATCGTGACGCGGTCTTCCGGCTTCAGGTACATCTTGTCGCCTTCCTTGACGCCGAAGGCTTCATAGAATGCGGCCTGGTTGCGCAGGGTGCCGTTGGCGCGGAACTGGCCCGGCGAGTGCGGGTCGGTCTTCACCTGATTGATCTGCGCTTCGTCGCGCATCTTCGAGCGCCACACCTGGCCGAAGCCCATGAAGAAGCGCTGGTCGCCGGTGAGGCCGTCGATGACCGGGGCCTGCTGGCCGTGCAGCGAGATCTTGTAGGCCTTGTAGGCGATGGCAAGGCCCGAGTTGTCGCCGATGTTCTCGCCCAGGGTCAGGGCGCCGTTCACGTGATAGCCCGGCACCGGCTCGAAGGCGTCGTACTGCTTGACCAGCATGTCGGTCTTGGCCTTGAAGCGGGCCTCGTCTTCCTTGGTCCACCAGTTGCGCAGGTTGCCGTCGCCATCCGACTGGCTGCCCTTGTCGTCGAAGCCGTGGCCGATTTCGTGGCCGATCACGGCGCCGATCGCGCCGTAGTTCACGGCGTCGTCGGCGGCGGCGTTGAAGAACGGCGGCTGCAGGATCGCGGCCGGGAACACGATCTCGTTCAGGCGCGAGTTGTAGTACGCGTTGATGGTCTGCGGCGTCATGCCCCATTCTTCGCGGTCGATCGGCTTGCCCAGCTTGTTGATGTTGCGGTTGTAGGCGAAGGTCGCGGTGCGCATCACGTTGCCGACCAGGTCATCCTTCTTGATCGCCAGCTTCGAGTAGTCGCGCCACTTGTTCGGGTAGCCGATCTTCGGGTTGAACTTGGCCAGCTTGGCCTGGGCTTCCTTCCTGGTCTCCGGGCCCATCCAGTCGAGCTTGTCGATCGATTCGCGGTAGGCGGCCAGCACGTTCTTCACCAGCTCTTCCATGCGGGCCTTGCGCTCCGGCGGGAAGTAGGCGGCGACGTATTCGCGACCCAGGGCTTCGCCCAGCGCGCCTTCGACGGTGGCGACGCCACGCTTCCAGCGCGGTTCCTGTTCCTTCACGCCCGACAGGGTGCGGCCGTAGAAGTCGAAGCGCTCGTCGACGAAGGCCTTCGACAGGTAGGGTGCGTATTCGCGCAGCACCTGCCACTGGAAGTAGGCCTTCAGGGTGTCGAGGTCGGTCTTGCCCAGCACTTCGTTGAAGCCGGTGATGTAGCTCGGCTGGCCGACGATCACGTAGCTCGCCTTGTTGCCGATGCCGGCGGCGCCCAGCGCGGCCTTCCAGTCATAGTCCGGCGCCAGCTTGGACAGCTCGTCCACGCTCATCTTGTTGTAGCTCTTGTTCGGGTCGCGCAGCTCGACGCGGGTCCATTGCGCCTTCGCCAGTTCGGTCTCGAAGGCGACGATGGCCTTGGCCTTGGCGGCGGCATCCTTGTCGCCGGCCAGGGTCAGGATATTGGCGACGTGCTGCTCGTACTTGGCCTTGATGCCGGCCATGCGCTTGTCGTCCATCTTCAGATAGTAGTCGCGGTCCGGCAGACCCAGGCCGCCCTGGCGGATGTAGGTCGCATACCTGGTCGACTCCTTCGCATCCTGGGCCACGCCGATGCCGTACGGCGTCGCGACGCCGATCTGCGACAGGTGCGCGACCAGGGCCGGCACACCGTGCTTGTCCTTCAGCGCGCGGATGCGCTGCAGTTCGCCCGCCAGCGGCTTGTAGCCGAGGGTGTCGAGCTTGTTCTCATCCATGAAGCTGGTGTACAGGTCGCCGATCTTCTGCTCGTCGCTGCCGGCCTTCTTGCCCGGCTTCTTCTGGTCCGCTTCGACGATGCCGCGGATCTGGCCCTGGGTGTCGTCGCGCAGTTTCATGAAGGTGCCCCAGCTCGTACGGTCCGACGGGATCTCGGTCGACTGCAGCCATTTGCCGTTCAGGTGACCGAAGAAATCGTCCTGGACGCGCACGCCCTGGTCGATGTACTGCGTCTCGATGCCGGAGGTCGTGCCGGCGGCAGCGGAGTGGACATTGTCCGCGGCGCCGGCGAAGGCGGCCAGCATCGACAAGGTCAGGGTGCTCAGAAGGTATCGTTTCACAAGAAAGTCCTTAGTTGCAGGGAAAAGAACGGCTTATGGCCATCGGCAAATGTATCACAGCCCGGCTTGCCGAAACCGGGCTGCTGTCTTGCATTTACTACAGTTTCATTTCATAGCGCAGGCCCAGCGTCGTGTACGTACGGGCCCGCGTCGCCGCGCTCTGCACCAGCGGACCGGTGTCGAGGCTGCGCGCGGTTTCATACACGCGCGGGTCGAGATTGTTGGCCGACACGCGCAGCTGCGCCATCGGATTCAGCTTCCACAGGCCGTACACATCGAACTGGCGCTTGGTGCCGGTGGTAGCGGTCTCGTTGACCGTGGTCTGGACCAGCGTCTCCGGGGTCCAGTTCAGGCCGCCGCCCAGGGTCAGCGGCAAGCCCTTCGCGCGGTAGTCCAGGCCGAGGTTGGCGGTCTGCCTGGGCTGCTGGTCGAGGCGGTTGTTCGGGCCCGGGATGCCGTCCACGCGCGACCAGAAGCGGCTGTAGTTCGAGCGCACGTCGATCAGCGGCGCGGCCGGCCACAGCTCGCTCAGCGGGAACTTGGCTTCCAGTTCGACGCCGCTGGTTCGCGCCTTGCCGACGTTGATCGGCGTGGAGACCCAGCGCGGCCCGCCGGCGGTGGCGCTCAGCACCGTCTGGCGGCGCATCAGGTCGTCGATGTTGCGCACGAAGCCGCTGGCCGACAGCAGGCCGCTCTTGCCGAGGTAGTGTTCGTAGGCGAGATCCAGGCCGGTGGCCAGTTCCGGCTTCAGGTTCGGGTTGCCGCTGCGGTCCGGACGGGTGGCGTCGTTGTAGGTCGAGATGGTGGGCACCGCGATCAGGTCGGTCAGCGCCGGCGCCTTGTAGCTGCGGGTGACGCTGCCGCGCACCTGGTCCTTCTCATGGCCGGGGATGCGCCAGACACCGTGCAGCACCGGGCTCCACACCTTCGAGGTGTTTTCCACGCCGGTACCCGCGCCGTTCTCTCCACCTTCGCTGGTAACGCGAATGCCCTCCCAGCGCATCCCGAGATAGGTCGAGAACTGCGGCGTGACGTCCCACTCGTCCTGCACGAACAGGGCCACGCGGCGCGACTGCGCCGCCAGCGAAGCGCCGCCGTCGTCGAACAGGGCGGCCGAATCGCCGGCCGCCACGTGCTCCTGGCGGCGCCTGCTCGATTCGAGATCCCAGCCGGCCGCGAACAGATGGCCCTGGCCGAGCGGGCGGCTGTACTTGCCCCCTAGGTTGACGCCGCTGTCGCGGCTGGCGTCGCTGTCGAGATAGCGGCGCAGCGCGGCGGCGCCGCCATCGAAGGTGTTGCGGACGCTGGTGCTGTCGTTCCGGCCGCCGGTGAAGCCGAACTTCACCTCCAGGCGCGCGCCGGCCTCGCCACGGTGCAGCCAGTTGCCGAAGCCGCGCACGAAGGCCGAATGCGAGCGCGAGTCGGCACGCTGGTGCGCGTACTCGGGCGCGACCGTGCCGATCGGCTGGTCCAGCCAGCTGTCGGCGCCGTTGCGGCTGCGGTTGGCGACGACGAAGGGCTGGAAAGTCAGCGTATCGCTGTTCGCGAACTTGTACGAGAAGCGCGGCGACAGGAAGAGGCCGTCGAACACGCCGCCGCCTTCGTCGTGGATTTCCTGGCGTCGCTCCACCGTGCCGTCCTTGCGGGTGCTGAGGTTGAGCGTGTCGCCCTCGTTGTGCGGGCGGTTCTGCATCAGCGCGCCGGTCAGCATCCAGCTCAGGCTGCCCAGCTTGCCGGGCATCGCCAGCCCGAGGTGCGCGCCGTGCCGGCCCTGCTCGATGTTGTCGGCCAGGCGCAGCTGGATATCCTTCTGCTGGTAGCCTTCGCGCAGGATGATGTTGATGGTGCCGGCGATGGCCTGGGTGCTGTGCTCGGCCACCGGGCCGCGCATCACCTCGATGCGCTCGACCTGGTCGGGCGACAGCGACTCCAGCGAGAACCCCGGCGGCGGGCGCTCGCCGTTGACCAGCATCTGGGTATAGCCATTGCCCATGCCGCGCATGCGCACACCGCCGCCGCCGCGTCCCGGCGCGCCGCCGATGGTGACGCCGGGCAGGCGTTTCAGGACTTCGCTGACGCTGGTATCGCCGTTGCGGTCGAGTTCTTCGCGGCCGAACACCATTTTGGCGGCGGTCGAGAGGCGGCGCGCTTCGGTGTCGTCGGCGCGCGCGCCGCTGACGCGTACCTGCGTCACGCCCTGCTGGGCTGTGGGCGTTGCCGGGGTCTTGGTCCCGGCAGGGGTGGCGGGGATGGAAGCGGGGTCGACGGAGGTCGCCTGGTCACTGCTCTGGGCGAAGGCCCAGGCGTGTCCCGCCGTGCCCAGCAAGGCCAGGCAGGCCATCGGGATCAGTTTGCTCATGCTTATCGTTATTATCGGTTTCCCGGACTGTTGCCGTCCGTTTAATCCAAATTCTAGCCGTTAAGCATGGCCAAAAGCCCGATCAGGTGGCCGTTGTTACTTTACGATACATGTCAAGGAAGCAAATTCGTCAAAAGCGCAAGGACGTATCGGCGGATGGCGACATCCCGCCGCGTCCATGACCGCCCATCCCGTGGCCGGCGCGTTCTCCGCCCCGTTCCCCACCGCGCTCGCCGCCCTGCCGTCCTTCCGGCACCACGCGCATCAGCTGTTCGTTCAACAGGGTCGCGACCTGGCGCCGCTGGGCGTCGTCGAGGGCATCGTTCAGGCCCAGCCACAGTGTGCGCAATTGCTTGTCTTCCTGGGTGGTGGCGGCGCTTTCCGCTTCCACCAGGGTGTTCAGCTCGCGCAGTTCGACGTCCGGCCTGGCCAGCAGGGTCCTGGCCTGTTCCTGCAGCGCTTCACGGCGGTGCTGGCGCTCGCGCAGCAGGGCGCGCGAACGGCTCTCGACCTGCTGCCACAGGGTCTGCTGGTTGGCGTTCAGGTTCAAGGATTTCTTGAATTCGGACGCCATCGGCACCAGGTCTTCGGCGCGCATGTCCATCAGCGGCACGGCCAGGACCGGTACCGCGGTCGCAAAGCTGAAGGCAAGCAGGCAGGCGCGGACGAGGCGCGCGGGCATCCGGTGGATCATGCGCATTGACATTCGCTGAGGCTCCTGGGCATAAAAAAGCCCACGGAGGGAACCGTGGGCAAAGACCACTTCAAGAAGTGGGAGAGAGAGAAAAACTGATAACAACTATAGGCGCGGCCTCCCTTGCTCGCGCGCACTCTTACAATTACTTACCGGGCGCTTGCGTACGGCTTACATGGATTTACAAGTCTCGCGAAGTCGTAAAGAAAAACCGCCATGCGCTTGCGCGGCATGGCGGTTCTGGCAAAAGCGAAAAGCGGGAACGGATCAGCCGCGCTGCTGCTGCCTGCGCTCCGGAATCAGGTCCTTCGCGTCGACCAGCTTGTCCTTGTACGAATCGAAGATCTTGGCCAGCGCATCGCGCATATTGACCTGCGGCGTCCAGCCCAGTTCCGAGACCGTGTTCTCGATCTTCGGCACGCGGTTCTGCACGTCCTGGTAGCCGGCGCCGTAGTAGGCGCCCGAGCTGGTCTCGACCAGTGCCACCTGCTTGGCGGTCTCGCGGTATTCCGGGTAGTCGGCGGCCAGCTCCAGCATCATGTGGGCCAGCTCGCGGATCGAATAATTGTTCGACGGGTTGCCGATGTTGTAGATCTTGCCGCTGGCCTTGCCATCCTTGTTCTCGATGATGCGCACCAGGGCGTCGATGCCGTCGTCGACATAGGTGAAGGAGCGCTTCTGCGCGCCGCCGTCGACCAGCTGGATCGGCTCACCGCGCACGATGTGGCCCAGGAACTGGGTCAGCACGCGCGACGAACCTTCTTTCGGGGTGTGGATCGAGTCCAGGCCGGCGCCGACCCAGTTGAACGGGCGGAACAGGGTGAAGTTCAGGCCTTCCATGCCGTAGCCCCAGATCACGCGGTCCATCAGCTGCTTCGAGCAGGCATAGATCCAGCGCGGCTTGTTGATCGGGCCGTAGACCAGTTCCGAGTTCTCCGGATCGAATTCCTCGTCGTGGCACATGCCGTACACTTCCGAGGTCGACGGGAACACCAGGTGCTTTTTATATTTGGCGGCCGAGCGCACGATCGGCAGGTTGGCTTCGAAGTCGAGTTCGAACACCTTGAGCGGCGCCTGGACATAGGTCGACGGCGTGGCGATCGCCACCAGCGGCAGGATCACGTCGCACTTCTTGACGTGGTACTCGACCCATTCCTTGTTGATCGTGATGTCGCCTTCGAAGAAATGCATGCGCGGATGGTCGAGCAGCTCGGTGATCCGCTCCGAATTCATGTCCATGCCGTAGACTTCCCAGTCGGTGGTCTCGAGGATACGCTTGGACAGATGGTGGCCGATGAAGCCGTTGACGCCGAGAATGAGAACTTTCTTCATTTTAAATAAGCAACATATGCACGTGAACGGGCCATTATATCACCGCGATTATTCACACAAACCGGGCCCGGGCGGCCGCTACGGGCGCGGGACGGGTATACTCGACGGCGCTCAGGCATAACGTTAGCGAAGGACCGACAGCACATGGGCTCGAAACTCAAACATTCCGCCCTCCTCACCTTGGGCGCCATCCTGGGCGTCGCGGTCACCATCCAGTTTTCCGCGCTGGCCCAGAAACCGGTCGAAAACGGCATGCCGATCGCCAGCCTGCGCCAGCTGGCCGATGTCTACAGCCTGGTCAAGTCGGATTACGTCGAACCGGTCGAAGACCGCAAGCTGCTGACCCAGGCCACGGCCGGCATGGTGGCCGCGCTCGATCCGCATTCCGCTTATCTGGACCGCAAGGCCTACCGCGAGCTGCGTGAAGGCACCGAAGGCCGCTTCGTCGGCCTCGGGATCGAGATCGGCCCGAGCGACGAGGGCTACGTGAAAATCGTCTCCCCGATCGAGGATTCGCCGGCCGCGCGCGCCGGCATCAAGGCGGGCGACCAGATCGCGCGCATCGACGGCGCGGCGGTCAAGGAGATGACGCTCGACGATGCGATCAAGCGCATGCGCGGCGAGCCGCACACCAGGGTCGTGCTGACCATCCTGCGCCAGGGCGCACCCGGCCCGCTGGAGATCACGATCGTGCGCGACGAGATCATGCAGAAGAGCGTGAAGGGCAAGATCGTCAGGTCGAACGGCGCGGGCTACGCCTGGGTGCGCATCTCGCAGTTCCAGGAGCCCACCGTGAGCGACCTCGCCGCCAAGCTGGCGGCGCTGGCGCGCGAGGAGCCGGATCTGCGCGGCCTGGTGCTGGACCTGCGCAACGATCCGGGCGGGCTGCTGCAGGGCGCGATCGGCGCCGCCGCCGCCTTCCTCCCCGACGGCGCCGAAATCGTCTCGACCAATGGCCAGCTCGAGGAATCGAAGGCACGCTTCTACGGCCGCCCCGAACACTACATGCTCAGCCGCGGCGACGATCCCTTGAAAAAGGTGCCGGCACTGTTCAAGACCATTCCGATGGTGGTGCTGGTGAACACCGGCTCGGCCTCGGCCTCGGAAATCGTGGCCGGCGCCCTGCAGGACTACAAGCGCGCGGCGATCGTCGGCAGCCCGACCTTCGGCAAGGGCTCGGTGCAGACCATCCGCCCGATGGCGGGCGAAACCGCGGTGAAGCTGACCACGGCGCGCTACTACACGCCGAGCGGACGCTCGATCCAGGCGCGCGGCGTGCTGCCCGACTTCCCGGTCGACGAGAACGCCGACGGCGACGGCCTGAACGCGCTGCGCATGCGCGAAGCCGACCTGCAGCACCATCTGTCGAACGGCAGCAGCCGTGAGGCAGCGACGCGCAAGGACGATGTCGAGGCACAGATGCGGATCCTGATCGCCGAACGCCGCCGCAAGCCGCTCGAATTCGGCAGCGACGCCGACTTCCAGCTGGCCCAGGCCCTGCGCCACCTGCAGGGACTGCCGCTGCAGTTGTCGAAACGCGCGGGCGACGGCGCCGGGCCGCTGGCCCAGCAGGCGCATTGAGAGCTTTAGTACGGCGAGACGATGCAAGGCCGCCATGTGGGATTTTGTTGGACGCTCTACGCACTTTTGACGTATTGCCGGAGGCGTTCCCAGGGTGTGTACGATTGTGTAGAATCGGCAGATCGCAGGGTGTTGCCTCCTGTTATCATCTTTTTGAAAGCCAATCATGAAACCTGTCGTCATCAGCGGCACCGGCCTGTTCACGCCACCGAATTCGATCTCCAACGATGAGCTGGTGACGGCCTTTAATGCTTACGTCGAACTGTTCAACGCCGACAACGCGCAGAAAATCGCGGCCGGCGAAGTCACCGCCCTGGAAGCCTCCAGCAGCGCCTTCATCGAGAAAGCGTCCGGCATCAAGTCGCGCTACGTGATGGAAAAGTCCGGCATCCTCGATCCGAAGCACATGACCCCGCGCATTGCGGAACGCGCCGACGAGGAACTGTCGCTGCAGGCCGAGATCTGCGTCGCCGCCGCCCGCCAGGCGCTGGCGCGCGCCAAGCGCACGCCGGCCGACATCGACATGGTGCTGGTCGCCGCCAGCAATATGCAACGCGCCTATCCGGCGATGGCGGTCGAAGTCCAGGACGCGCTGGGCATCGAGGGCTTTGGCTTCGACATGAACGTGGCCTGCTCCTCGGCGACCTTCGCGATCCAGACCGCGGCGGCGGCCGTGCAGACCGGCCAGGCGCGCGCGGTGCTGGTGCTGGACCCGGAAATCACCAGCGCCCACCTGAACTTCCGCGACCGCGACAGCCACTTCATCTTCGGCGACGCCTGCACCGCGATGATCGTCGAAGCCGCCGACACCGCGACCGGCGAGCACCAGTTCGAGATCCTCGATTCGAAACTGAAGACCAAGTTCTCGAACAATATCCGCAACAACTTCGGTTTCATGAACCGCTTCGACGAAAGCGGCATCGGCCAGGCCGACAAGCTGTTCCGCCAGCAGGGCCGCAAGGTGTTCAAGGAAGTGTGCCCGATGGCCGCCGAGATGATCCGCAGCACGGTCGAAGGCGCCGGCCTGAAGATCGAGGACATCTCGCGCTTCTGGCTGCACCAGGCCAACCTGAACATGAACCAGCTGATCGTGCGCATGCTGCTGAATCGCGACGCCACCCCGGAAGAAGCGCCGGTGATTCTCGATACCTATGCCAACACCTCGTCGGCCGGTTCGATCATCGCCTTCCACAGCTACCAGGACGACCTGCCGAGCGGCGCCAACGGCGTGATCTGCTCGTTCGGCGCCGGTTACTCGATCGGCTGCGTGGTGGTGCGCAAGAAGTAATCATCGCAACAAGAACCGTCGCCCCGCAATTTCCGTCGCCCCCGCGCAGGCGGGGGCCCAAGTTTGCTCCGCACTCCGCCAAACTCAACAGTAACCAATATTCCAAATTCCAAAAGGAATCTTGGTAGTTCCAGTCCTACACCGGTGCGCTCCCGATTCCTCTGGAATACGTCCTTCCCCGCGCGCATGATCTCCCTGTCAGCGCATCAACATGCGCAGCACCTGAGGAGGATCAAATGACCAAGCAAAAAGGCCCGGATAGCGTCCGCGCACGTGGTATTGCCAAGGAAAAAACCGTCCCTGTCGCAAACGGCAGCCAGCAGCCGCGCGCGCCGGGCTGGGTGGCGCCGGGCAGTGCCAACGTGCAATCGGCAAATATTGAACAGCAGGGCGCGGCCCTGCGTTCGCGTGGTTCGCTGCAGGGCAACGGCGCCGGCGACCAGTATGTCGGCAGCCAGCGCGGCGGCGGCGGCGCCCAGCAGGCCGGCTGGAGCGCCCGCCAGAGCGCCCAGCGCATGCAGGCGCGCGGCGAGGAAGACCGCCTGAACGCTTCGCGCCAGTCGGGCTATGGCGGCATGGAACAAAAGCAGGCGAGCGGGTCGGGTTCGATGCAGAGCGATCAGAAGCCGTCGGATCATGCGAGCAAGAAGACCAAGAAGCGCAGCAGCGGGGCCGGACAGGACTGAGGCCTGAGCGATTGGTGATCGTGGCCGGGCGCGCATTCGCCCGGCTATTTTTTTAGCCGGACACCGGGCCCCACAGCGCCTGGCAAAGCCCTCAGGGCAAGGCGCACCGTCGAAGACGGTACATTGGGCACGGCGAGACGGTGCAACGCAGGCATGAGGGCTTTGTCAGGCGCTCGTCGCTGCCCACAGCAGGCTCGCGCCGGACGTCACCATCAAGCCGTCGACCAGCAACCGGAAGGTCGCCGGCGGCATCCGCAGCAGCACCGGGCGGGCGCAAAACGACCCCGTCATCAGGGCCGCGCCGGCAATCAGGCCTTTCGCGATCACGCTGGCCGGCAGCGCGCCAAATTCCTCGAAGGCGGTGATCTTGCTGGCATACACGCCCAGCGAAGCGGCCGCCTCGGTCGCCAGGAAAGCGCCCCGCTCCAGGCCGTAGGAAGTAAACACCGGCACCGTGATCGGGCCGGTCGAGACGACGATGCCCGTCAAAAAGCCGACCGGGCCGCCGATCAGCGCCAGGTGCAGCAGGCTGAACTTGACCGAACGGCGCGCCAGCCATCGCCGCGCCGGCACCATCGCGATGAAGAACAGGCCAAGCACGATGTCGACGGCATGGGCCGGCAGCGCCAGCAGGGTGCGCACGCCGAGCGCCGCGCCGGGCACCGCGGTCGCACAATAGGCCGCACAGGCCCGCCAGTCGATCTCGCGGCGCCAGGCCAGCACCTTGCCGAGATTGCCCATCAGCGCGCCGATCGCCATGACCGGCACCGCCTGCTGCGGGCCGAAGAAGATGACCAGCACCGGCATCAGCATCATCGACGAACCGGTGCCGACGATGCCGCTGACCATGCCGGCCGCCACGCCGACGAACAGCACCAGCAGGTAGGCCAGCGAGGCGCTGTCCATCACAGGGCGGCAGCCAGTTCCGCTCCTTCGCGGATCGCCCGCTTCGCATCCAGCTCGGCCGCCAGCGCGGCGCCGCCGATCTTGTGGAAGCGCGGTCCGCCCTGCGTGCCCTCGGGCGGCATCAGCGCCGCCAGGCTTTCCTGGCCGGCGCAGATCACGACATTGTCCACGTCGAGCAGTTTCTGTTGCCCGCCCACGGTGATGTGCAGGCCGGCGTCGTCGATGCGCTCGTACTGCACGCCCGCCATCATGACGACGCCATTGCGCGCCAGCGTGGCGCGGTGTACCCAGCCCGAGGTTTTGCCGAGGCCGGCGCCCGGACGCGTGGTCTTGCGCTGCAGGAGCCAGATCGTGCGCAGCGGCGTCGGCTTGTGCGCTTCGGCCAGGCCACCCGCCGCGCGCACGGCGGGGTCGACGCCCCACTCCGCCATCCAGGTCGGCACCGGTACCGGCAAGGGTTCGCGCGGATCGTGCAGCAGGTACTCCGCGGTGTCGAAGCCGATCCCGCCGGCGCCGACGATCGCCACGCGCTTGCCGACCTCCGCGCCGCCGCGCAGCACGTCCAGGTAAGAGAGCACTTTTGGATGGTCGATGCCCTCGATGCGCGGCATGCGCACGCTGACGCCGGTGGCAACGATCACGTCGTCGTAGCCCGCGGCGAACAGTTCCTCGCGCGTGACGCGCTGGCCGAGGCGCAGCTGCACGCCATCCAGTTCGAGCTGGCGGCCGAAGTAGCGGATGGTCTCCGCGAATTCTTCCTTGCCCGGGATCCGCATAGCGATCTTGAACTGGCCGCCGATGCTGTCCGCGGCATCGAACAGGGTGACCTCGTGACCGCGCCGGGCCGCGACGGTCGCCGCCGACAGCCCGGCCGGGCCGGCGCCGACCACCGCGATGCGGCGCCGCTTCACCGCCGGACGGTAGACCAGTTCCGTCTCGTGGCAGGCGCGCGGATTCACCAGGCAGGTGGCGCGCTTGTTCGAGAAGGTGTGGTCGAGGCAGGCCTGGTTGCAGGCGATGCAGGTATTGATCTCGTCGCTGCGGCCGCTTTCCGCCTTGGCGACCCAGTCCGGATCGGCCAGGAAGGGCCGCGCCATCGAGACCAGGTCGGCGTCGCCGCGCGCCAGCAGACCCTCGGCGTCCTGCGGCATATTGATGCGGTTCGACGCCACCACGGGGATACGCACTTCCTTGCGCAAGCGCCCCGCCACCTCGGCGAAGGCCGCGCGCGGCACCGAGGTGACGATGGTGGGAATGCGCGCCTCGTGCCAGCCGTAGCCGGTGTTCAGGATGGTCGCGCCGGCCGCCTCCAGCGCCTTCGCCACGGCGACGACTTCGGTCCAGGTATTGCCGCCTTCGACCAGGTCCAGCACCGAGTGGCGGTACATGATGATGAAGTCGACGCCGACTGCCTCACGGATGCGGCGCACCACCTCGACCGGCAGCCGCATGCGGTTCTCGATGCTGCCGCCCCAGCGGTCCTGGCGGCGGTTGGTGCGCGCGCACAGGAACTGGTTCAGCAGGTAGCCTTCGCTGCCCATCACCTCGACGCCGTCGTAGCCGGCCCGCTGCGCCAGCTTCGCGCAGCGGACGTAGGCCTCGATGGTCGATTCGATCCCGCTCTCCGTCAGCGCGCGCGGGCGGAACGGCGAGATCGGCGACTTCTGGGGCGAAGCGGACACCACCAGCGGCTGGTAGCCGTAGCGTCCCGCGTGCAGGATCTGCAGCAGGATCTTGCCGCCCTCCTCGTGCACGGCGCGGGTGACGCGGCGGTGGTTCGGGACGTCGCCGATGAAATTGAGCGTGCCGCCGAAGGGCAGCAGCCAGCCCTGCCGGTTCGGCGAGATGCCGCCGGTGACGATCAGCCCGACCCCGCCGCGCGCCCGCTCGCGGTAGAAGGCCGCCAGCTTGCCGTAGTTATAAAAGCGGTCTTCGAGCCCGGTGTGCATCGAGCCCATGATCACGCGGTTCTTCAGGGTGGTGAAGCCGAGGTCGAGGGGGGACAGCAGGTGGGGATAGGCGGTGGCGGGGACAGGTGCGTTCATTGGCGTCATCGATGAACGTCGTTCCCGCGAAGGCGGAACCCAAGTTCTGTTTGAGCAGTCGGAGCGCGTGCAAACTTGGGTCCCCGCCTCCGCGGGGACGACGGTGGATGACCCGCATTACACCCGGTTTTCCTAGACTCGTGTGTCTAAAATAATGACATCAAACAGGATAACTCTCGGGCGAACGGATTTCCGCAAACTGCTCGATACTGCCGATGCGCACCGTCACCGGGTTCAGGGTGGCCTGCGGCGACATCGAACGCCAGGCGAATTTCCATTCCTTCTCGCGGGCTTCGGCCGCGGACTTGCTGAAGGCCAGGCCCAGGCGCGAGCGCACGCCGTATTCGACCGGGCCGTCGATGCCGGCCCAGTTGGGCAGGGTGCGCTGGACCGCGCGGTGCAGGCGCTCGCCGAATTCCTCGGTGTTGTGGATCACCAGGCAGGCGTCGGCCGGGCCCAGCACGTTGAACAGCTGCTTGTCCCAGGCCTGCGAAAACGACAGCGTCAGGAAGCCGTTTGCCGGCAGCAGGCGAAACTGGCCGGCGGAGAGCGCTTGTTCCAGTTCGGAGCGCATGCCGTAGCGATGCAGGGTCGGAGGGCGTTGGTAGTCGTGCATAAATTCGGGACTTTCTAATGTGGAGGCTGTGCCTGCGTGTCGTGCAGGTGGATGCGCATGTAGCGGAACGAGACGAACACTTCGCGCAGCAGGAAAATGAAACTGCCGATCAGCGCCACCATCGCCAGCACGAACATGCCGGCGATGTAGCGGTCGAGCGGCAGGTCGGCGGTGTCGCCGAGGAACAGGCAGGCGATGATCACGCAGATCAGGAAGCCGCAGGCGGTGCTGGCGGTCAGCGCGTAGTTGATCAGCTGCCAGCGCGTGTACAGCACGTCGAGCTCTTCGACACATTCCGGATTCGGCGCCTTGCGCAGCTCGTCCTTCAGCACCCGGGTGCGGTCGATGATGCGCGCCAGGCGGTTCATCAGCACCGTCAGCTTGGTGGCCACGCCGGTCAGCAGGAACACCGGCGCGATGGCCAGCTGGATCACGTGGCCGATGTCGTTGGTCTGGATGTTCATGCGGCCGCCTCAGTCGAAACGGCCGAAGCGCTTGAACTGCTCGGTGGCCGCGACCAGGGCGCGCGCAATGCCGTGCTCCAGCGCGCCGTGGCCGGCGTCCGGGATCATGCGCAGGCGCGAGCCGGGCCAGGCCTGGTGCAGGCGGTAGGCCGACAGCGGCGGGCAGATCACGTCGTAGCGGCCCTGCACGATCACGGCCGGCAGGTGCGCGATGCGGCCGACATCGCGGATCAGCTGGTCGGCTTCCAGGAAGCCGCCGTGCGCCATGTAGTGCGATTCGAGGCGGCCGACGCCCAGGTCGAGGGTGTCGGACGAGGTCTCTTCCTCCTGCGGCAGCAGGAACACGCGCCGGCCTTCGAAGCGGCTCCAGGCGCGCGCGGCCGGCCAGTACTGCTGCGGATCGTCGCACAGCAGGCGGCGCGTATAGGCTTTCAACAGGTCGCCGCGCTCCTCGAGCGGGATCGGGGCGATGAAGTCGTCGTACAGCTCGGGATAGAACCACTGCACGCCATACAGGAAGAATTCGATCTCGGCCGGGGTGCACAGGAAGATCCCGCGCAGCACGAAGCCGAGGCAGCGCTGCGGATGCGCCTCGCCGTAGGCCAGCGCCAGGGTCGAGCCCCAGGAACCGCCGAACACCAGCCAGCGCTCGATGCCAAACATGCTGCGCAGGCGCTCGATGTCCTCGATCAGCAGCTGGGTCGTGTTGTTGCGCCACTCGCCCAGCGGGATCGACTTGCCGGCGCCGCGCTGGTCGAACAGGATCACGCGGTAAACCGCCGGATCGAAGAAGCGCCGGTGCTGCGGCGAGAGGCCGGCGCCGGGGCCGCCGTGCAGGAACAGCACCGGGATCCCGTTCGGGTTGCCCACCTCTTCCCAGTAGATCGTGTGCAGCTCGTCGACGGCCAGCATGCCGTGGCGGTTGGGCAGGATGGGCGGGAACAGCGACGGCGGAATGGCGGGCATGGGCATCTTATTTATGAAGCGACAACCGATTGTAGCTCACCGCCCGGCCATTCAGAAGAAGGTATTCAGGGCCCCGCGCACCATGTAGTCGTCGTCCACCGCCAGCAACAGCGGCCAGCGGTCGAAGGTCGTGCACGGATGCGAGATGCCGCAGCCGACCAGGTCGCCGACCGCCAGCGCATCGCGCACCGGGTCACTCTCCGGGAGGCGCAAATAGGCGTGCTGGTCGTTCATCTTGACGATCTCGCAGCCGGCCGGCAACGCGCGCGGGGTGCCCGGTCCCGGCCGGTGCGCCCACAGCGGCACCGGCAGGCCGGCGTCGTGCGAGGCGTCGCGCTTGCCCATGGTGAGGATCGCCAGGCCGGGCTCGGGACGCGACTGCACCACGCTCCAGATTTCCAGGGCCGGACGCAGGCCGTCCCCCGGCGCCACGCCCTCGCGCGCGTCGAGGTCGCGCAGCGGGCCCTGGTACATGCCGTGGTCGCTGGTGAGGTAGCAGCCGCTGCGCAGCACCGGGCGCAAGGGGCGCGACAGCCCATGCAGGCCCTGGAAGCCGCGTGCGACCAGGTCGAACCAGCTGGAGCCCCCGGCCGAGACCAGGATCTCGGGGGCGCCGAACAGGCCCTCGTCGTCGGCTTCCAGCACCAGTGCGCACAGTTGACGAATGAATTCCTCGACCGCGCCCGCGCTGTCCAGCAAACCCTCATAACCCTCGAAACCGGCCAGCAGCAGCCCCGGGGCGTGTTCGATGGCGCGCGCCACCGTCATCGCCTCGTCCAGCGTGCGGCAGCCGGCGCGCTTGCCCGACAGGCCGAGTTCGACCAGCAGCGGCAGCGGCCGCGACAAGGCGTGGGCCGCGATTTCTTCCGCCAATCGCGCCACCCCCGCCAGCGAATCGGCCAGCACGAAGCATTCGAAATCCGGATCGTCGTGCAGCAGCTGCAGCACGGCGCGCACGTCGCTGCGCGCCACCAGCTGGTTCGCGATCAGCACGCGCCGCACGCCGAAGCGATGCGCCACCTGCACCTGCACGGCATTCGCCAGGGTGATGCCCCAGGCGCCGTTGGCGAGCTGGGCGCCGAACAGCTGCGGGCTCATGGTGGTCTTGCCGTGCGGCGCCAGCTCGACGCGGTAGCGCGCGCAGAAGGCGCGCATCCAGTCCAGGTTGTGGCGCAGGGCCGAGGTCTTCAATACCGCGACCGGGAAGCTGGTGTCGCCGTGCAGCACGTTCCATCCCTGCACCCCGATCGCCCCCTGGCGCAGCGGCGCGACGATCGGCAAGCCCTTCACGCCGGGCTGCAGGACCTGCTCTTCAAGACTGGACAGCGCGAGGCCGCCGTGGGGCAAGGCATTCATGGGTTCCTCTGACTCTTCAATTCATCGTCCAGGTCACGCAGCAACAATGCGGCGCTCGGCATCACGTCGCGTGCGCCAGGCGTATAAAAGACGCCGGTGACGATGCCGTCCTGCTCGAGCTGGGGCAGCAGTTCGCCGACCAGTTCGTCCAGCGAAAACGCCTGCGGCGCGTAGCCTGTCCACTCGTAATCGGCGCATATTTTCGCAAAATCGCTGTCCGGCCACAGCGGAAACACCATGGTGCCGTCTTCCTTCTTCGCCAGCGCCCAGCCGTTGCGGTACAGGCTCCACACGGTACGTGTCTCGGCCACGCGCTTGATGAAGTATTCATAACGCTGCGGCCCGGGAAGCATCACCACCGCCTGCACCTGCCTGGTATCGATCGCCATGTCTGCCTCGTCGTCGTGTCGGTAATACGAGGATACGACAAGCTGCGCAGCCGGGACGCCCGCATACGCCGGAAAAGAAAAACACCGCCCGGAGGCGGTGTTGTCGATGCGGCAAACAGCGTGCTCGGTTGCCATTTACTGCATGTGCTGGCCGCCGTTGATGGCGATGTTGGCGCCGGTCACGAACGCCGCTTCGTCCGAGGACAGGTAGGCGACCAGGCCAGCCACTTCTTCCGGCTTGCCCAGGCGGCCCATCGGGATCTGCGGGATGATCTTCGTTTCCAGCACTTCGCTCGGGATGTCGGTCACCATCTTGGTGCCGATATAACCCGGCGAGATGGTGTTCACGGTCACGCCCTTGCGCGCCACTTCCAGCGCCAGCGCCTTGCTGAAGCCGTGGATGCCGGCCTTGGCCGCCGAGTAGTTGGTCTGGCCGAAGGCGCCCTTGGAGCCGTTGACGGACGAGATGTTGATGATCCGGCCCCAGCCGCGCTCGACCATGCCGTCGCAGACCGGCTTGGTCATGTTGAACACGGAATCCAGATTGGTCCTCATCACCGCATCCCAATTGACCTTGTCCATTTTCTTGAAGGTCATGTCGCGCGTAATGCCGGCGTTGTTCACCAGCACATCCACCGGGCCGACTTCCTGCACCACCCGGTTCACGCAGGCCTGGGCCGACTCGTAGTCGGCCACATCGCACTCATAGGCCTTGAATTCATGGCCCTGTTCGCGCATCGCGGCAAGCCAGCCTTCGGCTTTCTTGCTGCCCGGCGAATACGTCGTCACGACCGTATAGCCGAGTGCCGCCAGTTTGATGCAGATCGCTTCGCCAAGTCCACCCATACCGCCGGTCACTAATGCCACTCTAGCCATTTGTCTTCTCCTAGTTTTACGAACCTGTCGAAACTGCCTGAAACCGTTTTGTTATCGTTGGGACTGCTTCCTGCCCGCTGAGTCCTGCGGGCCGCGCTCAGCGCTCGACCGCCAGCGCCACGCCCATGCCACCGCCGATGCACAGGCTGGCCAGCCCTTTCTTGGCGTCGCGGCGCACCATCTCGTGCAGCAGGGTCACCAGCACGCGCGCGCCCGAGGCGCCGATCGGGTGGCCCAGCGCGATCGCGCCGCCGTTGACGTTGATCTTCGAGGTGTCCCAGCCCATCTGCTTGTTGACGGCGACGGCCTGGGCGGCGAAGGCCTCGTTGATTTCCATGAGGTCGACGTCTTCGTGCTTCCAGCCGGCCTTTTCCAGGCAGGCGCGCGCGGCCGGGACCGGGCCCATGCCCATGATGGTCGGGTCCAGGCCCGACAGCGAGTACGCCTTGATGCGGGCGATCGGGGTCAGGCCCAGTTGCTGCGCCTTGGAGGCCGACATCAGGATCACGGCGGCGGCGCCGTCGTTCAGGCCGGAGGCGTTACCGGCGGTGACGCTGCCTTCCTTGTTGAAAGCCGGACGCAGGCTGGCCAGGCCTTCGAGGGTCGCGCCATGCTTCGGATACTCGTCGGTATCGAACACGGTGGTGCCCTTCTTGGAGGCGATCTCGATCGGGATGATCTCGTCCTTGAACTTGCCGCCCTTGATGGCGGCTTCGGCCTTGAGCTGCGATTGCAGCGCGAATTCGTCCTGTTCGGCGCGCGAGATCTCGAACTTGCGCGCGACGTTCTCGGCGGTCACGCCCATGTGGTACTGGTTGTACACATCCCACAGGCCGTCGACGATCATGGTGTCGGTCATCTTGACGTCGCCCATGCGGAAGCCGTCGCGCGAGCCGTTCAGCACGTGCGGCGAGGCGCTCATGTTTTCCTGGCCGCCGGCGATCACGATCTCGGCGTCGCCGCACTTGATGGCCTGGGCCGCCAGGTGGACCGCGCGCAGGCCGCTGCCGCACACCACATTCAGGGTCGAGGCCGGCACGCTGTCCGGCAGGCCGGCCTTGATCACGGCCTGGCGCGCCGGGTTCTGGCCGACGCCGGCGGTCAATACCTGGCCCATGATGACTTCGCTGACCGAGGCCGGATCGATGCCGGTCTTGGCCATCAGTTGTTTGATCACCTGGGCACCGAGTTCGGTGGCCGGGATTTTCGAGAGGGTACCGCCGAATTTGCCGATGGCGGTTCGGCCGGCGGCCACGATGACAACGTCTTCCATATCAATCTCCGATGAGTAAGCCTTTTGGCCGGAAAGCCAACAATGTTAGATATCTAACGTATGCCCCGTTTGAGCGAAATCAATCTTATCAGTTTATTTATGATAGAAACCCGTCATTTCAGCTAATTGTGTTATTGCAGAGCATCTTTTATTGTTCAGTTTTTTATCTATGGAAATACCCATTGCCGCCTATTACGATCTAGCCTAAACCCTTTACCTTTCGAGGAACTTTCACAGTAGAATGCACGGGCTAGTTCCAACCAGAACGTTTTATGTCCAAAAGCCCGAGCTCCTTACCCATCGAAATAAAGATTTCCACGGTCGTGGCGATTTCGACCATCCTGCATTCGGCCGATCCGATCGCGATCGACGCCGCACTCAAGCAGATGACCGGTGGGGTATCGGACTTTTTCGAGGATGAATTCGCCGTCATCGACGTCGCCGGCATCGCCGACGACGCCGCGCAGGTCGATTGGCCGGCCCTGGTGGCGCTGCTGAAGAATTACCGCCTGAACGCGGTCGCGGTGCGCGGCGCCCCGGCCGCGCTGCACGCGGCGATCCGCGCCCACGGCCTGTTCCTGGACGACGGCTCGAGCGGCGTGGCGCGGACCCCGGCCGCACGCGAGGAAGCCCCGGCCGCGCCGAGCGCCGCCCCGGTGCCCGCCCCTGCTCCTGCTCCTGCTCCTGCACCGGCCCCCGCGCCGGCGGTGCCGGCCCAGGCCATGATCGTCGACACCCCGGTGCGCGCCGGCCAGCGTATCTATGCACGCGGCACCGACCTGATCATCACTGCGGTGGTAAACAACGGCGCCGAGCTCATCGCGGACGGCAGCATCCATGTGTATGCGCCGCTGCACGGCCGTGCCCTGGCCGGCGCCTCGGGCAATGCGGAGGCGCGCATCTTCGCGCTGTCAATGCAGCCGGAACTGGTGTCGATCGCGGGCGTGTACCGCACCTTCGACGAAGGTTTTCCGGCCGAACTGTCGCGCCAGCCGGCACAAATCCGTTTGGTCGGCGACCGAATCGATATATCATCGCTGGGTTCGGCGAGCCGCGCCTGAGCTTGCTCGATCCCCCCAGCACTGACCAGATACTGAATAGGACCTTTAATTTTCATGGCAAGAATTATCGTTGTAACGTCCGGTAAGGGCGGTGTGGGCAAGACCACTTCGAGTGCGAGCTTTGCGAGCGGCCTGGCACTGCGCGGCCACAAGACCGTCGTCATCGACTTCGACGTCGGCCTGCGTAACCTGGACCTGATCATGGGTTGCGAACGCCGCGTGGTGTACGACCTGATCAACGTGGTCAACAAGGAAGCGACGCTGACCCAGGCGCTGATCAAGGACAAGCATTGCGACAACCTGTTCATCCTGCCGGCCTCGCAGACCCGCGACAAGGACGCCCTGACCGAAGACGGCGTCGAGCGCGTGCTCAACGACCTGGTCAAGATGGACTTCGAATTCATCATCTGCGACTCGCCGGCCGGCATCGAGCACGGCGCGCTGATGGCCCTGACCTTCGCCGACGAGGCGATCATCGTCACCAACCCGGAAGTGTCGTCGGTGCGCGACTCCGACCGCATCCTCGGCATCCTGCAGGCCAAGTCGCGCCGCGCCCAGAGCGGCGGCGAACCGGTCAAGGAACACCTGTTGATCACGCGCTACTCGCCGCGCCGCGTGGAAAACGACGAAATGCTGTCCTACCAGGACGTGCAGGAAATCCTACGCATTCCGATGATCGGCATCATCCCGGAATCGGAAGCGGTGCTGCACGCGTCGAACCAGGGCAACCCGGCCATCCACTTCAAGGAAACCGACGTCGCCCAGGCCTACCAGGATGTGGTGGCGCGCTTCCTCGGCGAAGAGATCCCGCTGCGCTTCACCAACTACGAAAAACCCGGCCTGCTGCAGCGTTTATTCGGAGCAAAGTGACATGCCCCTGCTCTCATTCCTGTTTCCGAAGAATCAGAAAAGCGCCACGGCGGCCAAGGAAAGGCTGCAGATCATCATCGCCCGCGAACGCGGCCGTGCCGGCGGCCCGGATTTCCTGCCGGCCCTGCACCGCGAGCTGATCGAGGTGATCTCGAAGTACACCAAGGTCAACGCGGACGACATCAAGATCTCGCTGGACCGCCAGGGCAACCTGGAAGTCCTCGACGTCAACGTGGTCCTGCCGGACGCCTGAGCCCGGGTTGATCTCCCGCCCCGGCCGCCTTCAGGCCGGGTGCAGCTTGTCCGCCGCCTGTCCCACCTCCTGCGCCACCCTGGCGCAGGCTTCCACGTGCTGGTAGCCCATCTGGCGAAACAGCGCGAAGCCGATCGCCGCGGAGGCGATCTGCCCCGCCAGCGGCACGATTTTCGTGGCCGACTTGGCCGCCAGCTTCGCTCCCGACTTCTGTAACAGTTTCAGCACCAGCTCCTTGGTCACGATCTTGCCGACCAGCGTGCCGCCGAGCGCCGCCATCGCCTGGTAGGTGACGACCCGCATGTGCGGCTGCAGCGCCTCGATCTGCGCGGGCGTGAGCCCGAAATCCTTGTTGATGTCCTCGACCATCGAGGCGAAGCTGGTGAGGTCGGCGACCATGTCGATGCCGGGGATCGGCACCGCCGAGATGCCGGCGGAAATCGCCGCGCGCTTGCGCACCAGCATCCGGCAACGCTCACGCACCCGGCCGATGTCGTCGCCCGACATCGGCAACAGCGTCACCGCGCTCCCGTGACCCTTTTTCTTGAACAGCTTCTTCAGCATTGCATTCCCCGATTTGCTTTCGTAAGGACAGTGTAGCCCGGGCCGTGCAGGCGGGCTGTCACGGCTGTGACGTTATTCCCCAACGAAAATGTAAATTTATCTGAAGCATATGTAGCTTTGATTTTAAAAAATCTGCTATATTCGGTAATAAGTTGTAGGATCGATCCTACAACAAAATTGCTTGTAGTCCCACCTGTCGAGACCGCTTCATCATGAGAATTGCAGTACTGGATAACGATACTTCCCAGGCCGAATTGATCTGCCAGGTACTGTCTGGCGCCGGGCACCAGTGCCAAGCCTTCGACAGCGGCAAGGAATTGCTGGGCCAGCTGCGCAAGGACAGCACCGATCTCCTGATCATGGATTGGCAGATCAACGACGTCCCGGGCGCCGAACTGCTGCGCCGCGCCAAGGAAAAGATGGCGCCGAATACCCCGACCATGTTCCTGGCCGGCAGCGCGTCCGAAGACGATATCGTGTCCGGCGTGACCGCCGGCGCCGACGACTACCTGGTCAAGCCGCTGCGCCGCGGCGAACTGGTGGCGCGGGTGCAGGCCCTGCTGCGCCGGGCCTATCCCTCGCAGAACGGCGCCGAACAGCTGCAATTCGGTCCTTATACCTTTGAAACCCGTCCGGGTCGCCTGACCATGGGCGGCGAGGCGATCGACGTCACGCACAAGGAATTCAACCTGGCGCTGCTGTTTTTCCGCAACCTCGGCCGTCCGCTGTCGCGCGCCTACATCCACGAATCGATCTGGGTGCGCGAAACCGCCGTGCCTTCGCGCACCATGGACACCCACGTCTCGCGCGTGCGCAACAAGCTGCGCCTGCGTCCGGAGAACGGTTTCCGCCTGGTGCCGGTGTACAGCTACGGGTACCGGCTGGAAAAGCTGGGGGCGTGAAACGCTTGCGCCATCGGGGTATAATGGGCGCGCTGCCCATTTTTTGACCACCCATGCAACTGCTCGCCGTCGGCCTGAATCACAACACCGCACCGGTCTCGCTGCGCGAGCAACTGGCGCTGGCGCCCGAGCATCTGGGCCAGGCGGTGCAGGCGGCGCGCGGCTGGTTCGCGCGCCAGGACCCGCCCAGCAATAGCCGCGGCGAACACGAAGCGGCCCTGCTCTCGACCTGCAACCGCACCGAGATGTATGCCGCCAGCGACGTTGCCGACCCGCTCGACGCGTCCGCCCGCTTCCTGGCCGACTATCACCGGCTGAACTTCTCCGAACTGCGTCCGCACCTGTACATGCTGCCCCAGCATGACGCGGTGCGCCACGCCTTCCGCGTCGCTTCCGGCCTGGACTCGATGGTCCTCGGCGAAGCCCAGATCCTGGGCCAGATGAAGGACGCGGTGCGCGTCGCCGACGAAGCCGGCGGCCTCGGCACCTATCTGCACCAGCTGTTCCAGCGCAGTTTCGCGGTGGCCAAGGAAGTGCGCAGCACCACCGAGATCGGCGCCCACAGCGTCTCGATGGCGGCCGCCGCGGTGCGCCTGTCGGAGCGCATCTTCGATTCCGTCAGCGAGCAGAACGTGCTGTTCATCGGCGCCGGCGAGATGATCGAGCTGTGCGCGACCCACTTCGCGGCCCAGAAGCCGAAATCGATCACGATCGCCAACCGCACGCTCGAACGCGGCGAGAGCCTGGCCGCGCGCTTTGCCGGCCGCGCGATCCGCCTGGCCGACCTGCCGGAACTGCTGCCGCAGTACGACATCGTGATCTCCTCGACCGCCTCGACCCTGCCGCTGATCGGCAAGGGCCTGGTCGAGCGCGCGATCAAGGCGCGCCGCCACCGCCCGATGTTCATGGTCGACCTGGCGGTCCCGCGCGACATCGAACCCGAAGTCGGCAAGCTCGACGACGTGTTCCTGTACACGGTCGACGACCTCGCCGAGGTGGTGCGCACCGGCGTCGAGCACCGCCAGGCGGCGGTGGCCCAGGCCGAAGCGATCATCGACACCCGCGTGCAATCCTTCATGCACTGGATCGGCGACCGCGCCGTGGTGCCGGTGATCCGCGACCTGCACGAGTCCAGCGAAAGCCTGCGCCTGGCCGAACTGGAACGCGCGCGCAAGCTGCTGGCCAAGGGAGAAGACGTCGACGCCGTGCTCGACGCGCTGTCGAAGGGTCTCACCGCCAAATTCCTGCACGGCCCGCAACAGGCCCTGCACCGTGCCCAGGGCGACGAACGCGCGCGCCTGGCCGCCCTGCTGCCCCAGCTGTTCCGCGGCCGCCGTTAGCGCCCGTGTTCCCGTCGCGCGGCCTTCCCCGGTCGCGCCCCCGAGCCGCCTGCGCGGCCTGTCTTATCCCATTTCGCCCCGAACACTATGAAACCATCCATGCTGGCCAAGCTGGACCAACTGGCCAACCGCCTCGTCGAACTGGACGAGCTGCTGGCGACCGAAGGCGCCACCTCGAACATGGAGACCTTCCGCAAGATGAGCCGCGAGCATGCCGAACTCGGTCCGCTGGTCGCCGTCTATCACCAGTACCAGACCGCCCAGGACGACATCGCCACCGCGCAGGAGATGCTGTCCGACCCGGAGATGAAGGAGCTGGCCCAGGACGAGATCGAGTCGGCCAGGGAACGCCTGGCCCAGCTCGACCTGGAGCTGCAGAAGATGCTGCTGCCGAAGGACGAGAACGACGAGCGCAACATCTTCCTCGAGATCCGCGCCGGCACCGGCGGCGACGAGTCGGCCCTGTTCGCCGGCGACCTGCTGCGCATGTACACCCGCTACGCCGAACGCAACCGCTGGCAGGTCGAGGTGGTGTCGGAATCGCCGTCCGACCTGGGCGGCTACCGTGAAGTCATCGTGCGCATCATCGGCAACGGCGTGTATTCGAAGCTGAAGTTCGAGTCCGGCGGCCACCGCGTGCAGCGCGTGCCGGCCACGGAAACGCAGGGCCGGATCCACACCTCGGCCTGCACGGTGGCGGTGATGCCGGAGGCGGACGAGGTCGAGGACGTGCAGATCAACCCGGCCGACCTGCGCATCGACACCTACCGCGCCTCCGGCGCCGGCGGCCAGCACATCAACAAGACCGATTCCGCGGTACGCATCACCCACCTGCCGACCGGGATCGTGGTCGAGTGCCAGGACGACCGCAGCCAGCACAAGAACAAGGCGCAGGCGATGAAGGTGCTGGCCGCGCGCATCAAGGACGTGCAGCTGCGCGAACAGCAGAGCAAGGAGGCGGCGACCCGTAAAAGCCTGATCGGCTCGGGCGACCGCAGCGAGCGCATCCGCACCTACAACTTCCCGCAGGGCCGCCTGACCGATCACCGCATCAACTTGACGCTGTACAAGCTGGACATGATCATGGACGGCGACCTGAACGAGCTGACCAATGCCCTGTCCGCAGAGCACCAGGCCGAACTGCTGGCCGCCCTCGGCGATTGACCATCCTCAAACCGGGGTCAGACTCCCGATTTTGGCAAGAGCCTGCGCGACATTTCCAAAAACCGGAGTCTGACCCCGGTTTGATTCAGGCCAAGTTAAGTCTGGCCGTGCGAGAATCGCAAGATTCGTCATCAAGGAATACTTTATGCCCAGCAACCGCAACGCCCTGCTCCTGATCGCCGCCATCAGCATCGCGCTGGTCGGCGCCGCTCTCTATCTCCAGCACGTGAAGGACATGCTGCCCTGCCCGCTGTGCGTGATCCAGCGCTACCTGTTCCTGGGCATCGCGATCTTCAGCCTGATCGGCGCCTTCGCCGACAAGATCAAGGCGCTGGGCGCGCTGGCCCTGCTGTGCGCGCTGGGCGGGCTGGGCGTGGTCGGCAAGCACCTGTACGTGCTGGCCCACCCGGGCTTCTCCTGCGGCATCGATCCGATGGAAACCGTGCTGAACAAGATCCCGACCGCGACCATGCTCCCCTGGCTGTTCCGCGCCGACGGCCTGTGCGAAGCGGCCCAGGACACGGTGCTCGGCCTGAACGTGCCGCAATGGTCGGCGGTCTGGTTCACGATCCTGACCCTGGCGCTGCTCTGGGTGCTGGCGCGCCGCGCACGCTGATGCTCATCGAACCCGGCGCCACCATCGGCGCGCTGCAGGCGAGCCTGCCCCTCGATCCGCTGGAAAACCGCATCCTGCTGTGCCACGCGACCGGCTTGAGCCGCGTGCAGCTGATCACCCGCGCCGAGCAGGCGCTGGACGCGGAACAGGCCGCGCGCCTGTCGGCATTAGTGCGACGCCGCCTGGCCGGCGAGCCGATCGCCTACCTGGTCGGCAAGCGCGAATTCTTCGGCCTCGATTTCGAGGTCAGCGAAGCGGTGCTGATCCCGCGCCCGGACACGGAACTGCTCGTGGAACTCGCGATCGAGCGCCTGCCGCCGCAGGGCCGCCTGCTCGACATGGGCACCGGTAGCGGCGCGATCGCGGTGGCCGTCGCGCATGCGCGCCCGGATGCGGCGGTGACCGCGCTGGATGTCAGCGATGCGGCGCTGGAGGTGGCGCGCCGCAATGCCGCACATCACCATGTCCGCGTGCGCTTCCTGCGCAGCGACTGGTTTGCCGCCCTCGACGCCGGCGACGCCGACGACAGGTTTGGCCTGATTGCCTCGAACCCGCCCTACATCGCCGCCGGCGACGCCCACCTGTCCCAGGGCGACCTGCGCTTCGAACCCACCGGCGCCCTCACCGACCACGCGGACGGCCTGTCGGCCCTGCGCGCCATCATCAAGGGCAGCCCGCGCCACCTCCTTGCCGGCGGCTGGCTGCTGATGGAACACGGCTACGACCAGGCAGCCGGCGTGTGCGCCCTGCTGGACGCCGCCGGCTACACCGAGGTGCAGAGCTGGCGCGACCTGGCCGGGATCGAACGGGTCAGCGGCGGCAGGATTGCCACCTGAATAAGAGCGCGCGGCGCTTCGGCTCGGTTTGCTACAATGACCCGCCCACTTCCCGGAGCCCCGCGATGCCTCGACTGTCCGCGCCCCGGCTGTTCGCGGCCCGGCTGACCCTCCCGCTGTTCACCGTCTCCCTGCTGGCCGCTGCGATCCTGCTGGCGCCGCCCGGCGCGCGCGCCGCCGACGGCGCCAAGGAGCAGGCGCAGGCCCTGTTCGAGCGCGACTGGCAGTGGCGCCTGAAGCACCAGCCGGAATTCGCCACCTCGGTCGGCGACCACCGCTACGACGCCACCCTTTCCGATACCTCGCTGGCCGGCGCCGCCCGCGCCCTGGAGCACGAGCTGCACATGCTGGAGCTGGCGCGCCAGCTCGACCGCAGCCAGCTCGGCGCCCAGGACAAGCTGTCCCTCGACCTGTTCGCCGCCGACAAGGAAAGGCAGCTGCAGCAGGCCGCCTTCGTCGCCTTCGACCCGCAACCGATCACGGCGCGCGACGGTATCCACATCCGCCTGCCGCAGCTGGCCGCGCAGATGCCCTTCGTCACCGAGAGCGACTACCGCGCCTGGATCGCGCGCCTGAATGCGGCGCCGCGCCACATCGAAGGCATCATCGAGCAGCTGCGCGAAGGGATGCGCACCGGCTGGACCGCGCCGAAGCCGGCGATGGCCGGCCTGCCGGCCCAGTTGCGCGCGCTGCGTGAGCACCTGAACGACGGCCCCCTGTCCGAACCCTTCCGCCGCCTGCCCGCCACCATCCCGCAGGAGGTGCGCGACCAGCTGATGCTGGACGGCCAGGCCGCCATCTCCGGCCTGGCGCCCAGCCTGCAGCAGCTCGAGGAATTCATCCGCGACGCCTACCTGCCCGCCGCGCGGCCGACCATCGCCGCCTCCAGCCTGCCCGGCGGGGCGGCGTGGTACGCCTTCCTGGTCAAGAGCGCCACCAGCAGCGACCTGGCCCCGGCCGAGATCCACGCGCTGGGCCTGAAGGAAGTGGCCCGGATCCGCGCCGAGATCGCGGCGCTGGTGTCGCGCACCGGCTTCAAGGGCAATCTCGCGCAATTCATCGCCTTCGCGCGCAGCGATCCGCGCCTGTTCTACACCGACGCCGACGCCCTGCTGAGCCGCTACCGGCGCACCATCGCGCGCATTGCCAGCCATCTGCCGCTGCTGTTCAACAACATCCCGCAGGACGAACTGGCGGTCAAGCCGGTACAGGCGGCCGGCGCCGAGGGCCAGGGCGCAGCGTATTACGAAGCCGGCAGCCCGGACCGCGCGGCGGCGCTGGTGATCAACACCTCGCGCCTGAACACCCGGCCGATGTGGGAAATCGAAACGCTTACCCTGCACGAAGGCTTGCCGGGCCACCACCTGCAGGTCGCGCGCGCGCGGGCGAACAGCGCGCTGCCGGCCTTCCGGCGCTACGGCTGGTACGGCGCCTACGGCGAAGGCTGGGCCCTGTACGCGGAGAGCCTGGGACCGGACCTGGGCCTGCTGCGCGACCCGTTCCCGCGCTACGGCTACCTGGCCGACGAGCTGCTGCGCGCGGCGCGGCTGGTGGCCGACACCGGCATCCACGCACTGGGCTGGACGCGCCAGCAGGCGATCGACTACCTGAACGCGAACACCGCCAATCCCACCGGCGACAACGAGGTCGAGGTCGACCGCTACATCGCGCGGCCCGGCGAAGCGCTGGCCTACAAGCTCGGCCAGCTGCGCATCGCTTCGCTGCGCACGGAGGCGCAGACGGCGCTGGGCGAGCGCTTCGACGTCCGCGCCTTCCACGACGCCGTGCTGGACAACGGCCCCCTGCCGCTGGGCCTGCTGGAGCGCCAGGTCAGGCGCTGGATCGCCGCCCAGGCGCCGGCGCCGGCGCCCGTTCCCGCAGCCGCGCCGACGCCTGCGCCGGTCACGAATAATTAATAAAATAGTCATATCCTGCGGAATTGGGGGGAGCCCGGCGCGCTTGCCGTTTTTCGGTTACTCTCTGCACCTCATCGGCAGTACAAGAAAGGAAACACCGTGTCGAATCAATTGAATAGGCGCCTGGCTCTGCTGGACGACGACGCCCATCGCGGTCTGCTGCAGCAGGGTCTGCGCGGCATCGAACGCGAGACCTTGCGCGTCGACGGCCAGGGCCACCTGGCGCGCACGCCTCATCCGGTGCAACTTGGCTCGGCCCTGACCCATTCGCAGATCACCACCGATTACGCGGAGACCCTGCTCGAATTCATCACCCCGGCCGAGCACGACATCGGCCTGGCGATCCACCGCCTGGACGCGATCCACCGCTACGCCTACAGCAAGCTGGGCAATGAGATGCTGTGGAGCCAGTCGATGCCCTGCGACCTGCCCTCGGAAGACGAGATCGAGATCGCCTGGTACGGCAGCTCGAACATCGGCATGCTCAAGCACGTCTACCGCCGCGGCCTGGCGCTGCGCTACGGCAAGGCCATGCAATGCATTGCCGGTATCCACTACAACTACTCGCTGCCGGAGCAGCTGTGGACCCTGATCGCCCAGAACGAAGGCATCATGGAAGAACGCCGCCATGCGCTGCGCGACTTCCAGTCCGAGAGCTATATCGCGACGATCCGCAACTTCCGCCGCTACAGCTGGCTGCTGATGTACCTGTTCGGCGCTTCGCCGGCGCTGGCCAAGGGCTTCCTGCGCGGCCGCGCGCACCAGCTCGAGACGCTGTCCGACGACACCCTCTACCTGCCGTACGCGACCAGCCTGCGCATGAGCGACCTGGGCTACCAGAACGACGCCCAGTCCGGCCTGCGGCCGCACGAGAACAGCCTGGAAAGCTATGTCACCTCGCTGATGGACGCGGTCAACCGTCCCTATCCGCCGTATGCCGAGGTCGGCACCAAGAAGGATGGCGAATGGATCCAGCTGTCGACCAACATCCTGCAGATCGAGAACGAATACTATTCGACGATCCGCCCGAAGCGCGTGATCCGCACCGGCGAGCGCCCGGTGCAGGCGCTGTGCAACCGCGGCGTGCAGTACATCGAGGTGCGCTGCCTGGACGTCGACCCGTTCGAGCCGGTCGGCATCGCGCTCGAAACCGGCCGTTTCCTGGACGCCTTCCTGCTGTTCTGCGCGCTCGAGGAGAGCCCGAAGATCAATGCGATGGAAGGACAGGTCCACGCCCGCAACTTCGCCCGCACCGTCAAGGAAGGCCGCCGTCCGGACCTGACCCTGACCCGGGACGACCAGGAGGTGCCATTGAAGGACTGGGCGCTGGAACTGATCGAGCGCATCCGTCCGCTGGCCGAGCTGCTGGACAGCGAGCACAATTACAAGGGCGTGCACGTCGAATCGCTGGAAGCGCAGAAGGCCAAGGTGCTGGATCCGGCGCTGACGCCGTCGCACAAGGTGCTGGAAGCGGTGCGCGAACTGGGCTCGTTCGCCAGGTTCGGCCTGCAGCAGAGCGAGCTGCACGCGCAAGCCTTCCGCGCCGAACCGCTGATGCCGGCCGAGGTGGCCGTGTTCGACGAGATGGCGCAGGCTTCGCTGGCCGAGCAGGCGCAGATCGAGCAGACCGATACGGGCAGTTTCGACGATTTCGTGGCGGCGTATAACAGCAGTACACTGTGCTGTAATAGCTGATACCTCGACGGTTACAGGCCATCGCACAGGACTCCCGCCTTGCTCACCTTTTACAACGAACACCACGCCCAGCACCACGCCCGCCACGAGATCTTCCGTGGCGAGCAGGTCCCGTGTTCGGAAAAGCCCGAGCGGGCCGACCTCGTCGTCGCGGAGCTGAGCCGGCGCGGACTGGGCCGGATCGTCACGCCGCACGGGGTGCCGCTGGTCTCGCTGGAGCGGGTGCACACGCCGCGCTACCTGCATTTCCTGCGCAGCGCCTGGAGCGAATGGCAGCAGCTCGACCCGCGCAATGCGGAGCGCGATGCCGTCCCTTCCGTGTGGCCGGTCCGCACGCTGCGCCATGACGTCGAGCCGGACAATTTCACGGCGCGCCTCGGCCTGTACTCGATGGACAATGGCACGCCGCTGACCGCCGGCACCTGGGTCGCGGCCAAGACCGGGGCCGACTGCGCCGTCAACGCGGCCCACGCGCTGCGCCTCGGAGAGCACGGCAGCTTTGCGCTGACCCGTCCGCCCGGACACCACGCGGGCGCCGATTATTTCGGCGGTTACTGCTTCCTGAACAATGCCGCGCTGGCGGCCCAGCACCTGCTGGACGACGGCCTGCAGCGGGTCGCCATCCTCGACATCGACTACCACCACGGCAACGGCACCCAGAGCATTTTTTATCATCGCAAGGACGTGCTGTTCGCTTCGATCCACGCCGATCCGCGCCAGGACTACCCCTTCTACCTCGGCCACGCCGACGAGCTGGGGGAAGGCGAAGGCCTCGGCTACAACATGAACCAGCCGCTGCCGCACGGCGCCACCGCCGCCCAGTGGTTCGCGGCATTGGAGTCGGCCTGCCTGAAGATTGCGATGTTCGCGCCGCAGGCATTGGTCGTGTCGCTGGGGGTCGACGGCTTCGGCGGCGATCCGCGCTCGCACTTCATGCTCGCCAGCGCGGACTTCCTGCGTATCGGCGAACGCATCGGCTACCTCGGCCTGCCGACCGTGTTCGTGTTCGAAGGCGGCTCGGTCGTGCCCGAACTCGGCATTAATGTCGTCAACGTCCTCGAAGGCTTCGAGACGGCAGCCTGAATCAACAATTGTTCATCAAAATAAACAAATGATTACTTGGCAATGGAACGGCTTCGCCGACCTGACGGCCGCGCAGCTGTACGCAATGCTGGCGCTGCGCCAGGAAGTGTTCGTGCTCGAACAGGCCTGTCTGTACCCCGACATCGACGGCCTCGATCCGGGCGCCCACCATTTGCTGGGCTGGCGCGATGCCGGCGGCAAGCCCGAACTGGCGGCCCATCTGCGCTGCCTGGCGCCGGGCGCGAAGTACGAGGAGATGTCGATCGGCCGCGTGGTGACCAGTCCGGCCGCGCGCGGCGGCGGCCTCGGACGCGAGCTGGTGGCGCAGGGCATCGCGCTGGCGCGGCAGCTGCATCCGGGCCACGCGATCCGCATCGGCGCCCAGGCCCACCTGGAGCGCTTCTACGCCGGCTTCGGCTTCGTCACCGTCTCCGATCCTTACGACGAAGACGGCATCCTGCACATCGACATGCTGCTGGGCGCAGCCTGAAGCGGTTTACTTGAGGTGGCCCGACTTGCCCGGGTCCGGCATCAAGAGAGCCACCACGCAGGCTATCGCGCACATGATGCTGACATACCAGTAGAAATACGGCTCGTGGCCGGCCTGCTTGAACCACAGGGCCACGAATTCGGCCGAGCCGCCGAAGATGGCGTTGGCGACCGCATACGACAGGCCCACCCCGAGCGCACGCACCTCCACCGGGAACATCTCGGCCTTGACCAGTCCCGAGATCGAGGTGTACAGACTGACGATCGCCAGCGCGCAGATGATCAGGACCCCGGCCATCAGCGGGCTGCCGACGCCGCGTAATCCGAACATGATGGGCGCGGTGAAGATCGCGGCCAGGCCGCCGAAGGCGATCATCGAGGTTTTCCGGCCGATACGGTCCGACAGCGCGCCGAACAGCGGCTGCATCAGCATGTAGAGCAGCAGGCAGACCGTCATCACGCGGCTGGCGGTGGTGGTGGTCATGCCGACCGTGTTGACCAGGTACTTCTGCATGTAGGTGGTGAAGGCGTAGAAGATCAGCGAACCGCCCGCCGTGAAGCCCAGCACCGTCACGAAAGCGCGTCCGTGGTGGCGCAGCAGCGAGCCGACGCTGCCGGCCTGCTCGCTCTTGCGCTCCGATTCCGTGGTGGTCTCGTGCAGCGAGCGGCGCAGGTAGAGCGAGACCAGGGCTGCGGCGGCGCCGACCACGAAGGGAATCCGCCAGCCCCAGGCCACCAGTTCAGCATGCGACAGCAGCAGCTGGAGGATGCCCAGCACCAGCAGGGCCGCCAGCTGGCCGCCGATCAGGGTCACGTACTGGAAGGAGGCAAAGAAGCCTTTGCGGCCAGGCTCGGCCACCTCGCTCATGTAGGTGGCGCTGGTGCCGTATTCGCCGCCCACCGACAGGCCCTGGAACAGGCGCGCCACCAGCAGCAGCGCCGGCGCGGCGGTGCCGATCGTGGCGTAGGTCGGCAGCGCCGCGATCAGCAGCGAGCCGCCGCACATCATCAGCACCGAGATCATCATCGAGTTGCGGCGGCCATAGCGGTCGGCGACGCGCCCGAACAGCCAGCCGCCCACCGGGCGCATCAGGAAGCCGGCGGCGAAGATGCCGGCGGTATTCAGCAACTGGGTAGTAGGATTATCTTTTGGAAAGAACGCCGCCGAGAAGTACAGCGCGCAGAACGAATAGATGTAGAAGTCGAACCACTCGACCAGGTTGCCGGAGGAAGCGCCCACGATCGCGAATACCCGCTGGCGCGGGGTCAGGTCGTGGAGGGCGCGTGCCTCCGATATGTCCGTTGTTGTCATTGCTTCCTCCGGGATGGTCCATCGAAACCTCGGCAGCAGCTGGACGACTTCCCGGACGGGTCCGCCAAGGCCAGCGCGGCCAGGCAGACTTAGCATAATAGCTATTCCCGAATCGTGGCGCGCAGGAGACAGCGGTTGGCTCGGAACGGGCTCAGAACGTGATGACGAAGCGCGCGCCGCGTCCGACCGAACGCGCATGCCGCACCGTGCCGCCGTTCTCGTGCACCAGGTGGCGCACCATCGCCAGGCCGATCCCGCCGCCCTGCTTCTTGGTCGTGAAGAAGGGCGTGAAGATGTGCGCCGCCAGCCCGTCCGGCACGCCGGGACCGTCGTCGCTGACCTCGATGCGCAGCCGCGCGCCGCGCACCAGCCGCGCCGTCACCCAGGCATGGCCCGCTTTGCCGGTATTCCCGGCGGTCGCCTCGAAGGCATTCTTGAGCAGGTTGATCAGGGCCTGTTCGAGCTGGCCCGGATCGGCCCGCAGTTCCAGCGACGCCGGCTCGACCGAGAACTGGACTTCGCCGCCGCGCGCGCGCCAGGCCGGGCCGACCAGCACCGCGACGCGCTCGAACAGTGCATCCAGGCGCATCCGCTCCGGCTGCGCGGCCGGTACGTTCGACAGGCTGCGGTAGCTGGCCACGAAATCGACCAGGCTGTCGGCGCGGCGCCGGATCGCGTCCAGCGCGGTGCTCAGGTCGGCGCCGACGTCGTCCGGCAGCGCGCCGCGGAACTCGCCCAGCAGGCCATAGGCCGTGTGCGACAGCGAAGCCACCGGCGTCAGCGAATTCATGATCTCGTGGGTCAGCACGTGCACCAGCTGGCGCCAGGCGTGCAGGGCCTCGGCTTCGAGCTCGCTCTCGACCGGCATCAGGGCCGCCAGGCGCTGCGCCCGGCCCTGCAGCGTGATCGAGGACACCGCCAGCAGCGCGCGCTCGGTGCCGCGCTCGGTGTCGAAATCGATCAGTGCGCGCCGATCGCCCGGCTGCGCCGCCAGCTGGCGGTACAGGCCGGCCGGATCGCTGGCGCGGCCCGGCGCCACCAGCTTGCGCGCATTCGCGTTGAGCGGCGCCGCCTGGCCCTCGCCCCCCGGGCCGTCGATGCGAAACAGCGCCACCGGGGTGTGCTCGAGCCGCGCTTCCAGCGCCAGCGCATTGTCGAGCAGGGCCTGCTGCTCGACCGGCAAGCCGGCCTGGCCCGGCGCCGGCCTGCAGCGCAGCGCGGCCAGCCGCTCCAGGCAGCGCCACAGGCTGGCCGCCAGCGGCAGTGCAATCAATCCGCACAGCACGGCCAGGCGCGGCGACTCGCGCAGCGCGCCGGCGCCGAAGGCCAGCAGCGCGATGCCGCCCACGGACAGCAGCGCGCCCGCCTTCAGGCGCCGCTCAGATGCCATGCTTGCCCAGCTTGCGGTACAGCGCGGCGCGGCTCAGGCCGAGCATGCGCGCCGCCAGGCTGATATTGCCCTTGGCCTTGTCGAGGGCGGCGGCGATGGTGTCGCGTTCGAGCGCGCCGAGGCGGAATTCGCCATCCGCGCCGGCGCCCTCGGCGGCGGCGGCGGCCATGCGCGGCATCTCCGGCGCCGCCGCGGCCGGCATCGCCAGCCCGAAATCTTCAAAGCGATACTCGTCCTGGGACGCCAGGATCACGGCGCGCTCGCAGGCGTGGCGCAGGGCCCGCACATTGCCCGGCCAGGCCCAGTCGCACAGGCGCTCGAGGGCGCTGGGCGCCAGTTCGCGCACCGGCCGCCGGTACTGGGCCTCGTACAGCGACAGGTAGTGATGCAGCAGGCCGGGCACGTCGTCCCTGCGCTCGCGCAGCGGCGGCACCCGGATCACGATGGTGTTCAGGCGGAACAGCAGGTCCGGCCGGAACACGCCCGGATCGAACAGGCGCTGTTCGACCAGGTTGGTGGCGCTGACGATGCGCACGTCGATCGCTTCCGGACGGTCGGCGCCGATCGGCGTGACTTCGCGGCGCTCGAGCGCGGTCAGCAGCTTGGCCTGGCTCGCCAGCGGCATGTTGCCGATCTCGTCGAGGAACAGGGTGCCGCTGCGCGCGGCCTGGAAGCGGCCGGCGCGGTCGCTGCGGGCATCGGTGAAGGATCCCTTGCGGTGGCCGAACAGCTCGCTCTCGAAGGTCGATTCGGGCAGCGCGCCCATGTCCACCGCGAGGAAGGTCGCCGCGGCCCGGCTCGATGCCGCATGGATCGCGCGCGCCACCAGTTCCTTGCCGGCGCCGTTCTCGCCCAGCACCATCACATTCGCTTCGGTGGGGGCGACGCTGGCGATCATCGATTTCACGTCGCGCATGGCGGCGGACTCCCCCATCAGGCCACTGGCGGCGGCGCCGCCGGCGAGCGCGGTGCGGCGCGCCAGCGCGCTGTCGACGGCGGCCACCAGCCGCGCATTGTCCCAGGGCTTGGTAATGAAATCGCCGGCCCCGCGTTTCAAAGCCTCGACCGCCAGCGGCACGTCGGCGTAGGCGGTCAGGGCGATCACGGCGGGCGGATGCGCCAGCGCGCGCAGGCGGTCGAGCACCGCCAGGCCTTCGGCGCCGTCGATGCGGCCGGGCGTGAAGTTCAGGTCGAGCAGCACGACGTCGGGTACGCCGGCTTCCAGCAAGCCGGCCAGGCGGGCCGGATCGTCGAGCGTCGTCACCCGGCCGTGGCGGCGGCGCAGCAGCATCTGGGCGGCGCAGGCGACGTCGATGTCGTCGTCGAGGATCAGGATGTGGGCGGGGTCGGCCATGGCGGTGGAAGAACGACGGGATATTGCCATTCTAGCAGCGCCTTTCTGCCGAAGCGACCGGCAGCGGCCGCCTGTCCGCAAGCGCACATGCATACCTGTCCGGATTCGGACAGGTGCAGCGCGCACCCCCGGAAAAACGGCCGAAAACCGGCCCGAAACGCCCTGGCACGGCACTTGCAAACTGTTCCCGCATCATCGTTCGGAGACACGCATCGCCATGGATCACATTCCTCCTTCCGCCGTCACCGGCGCCGCCATGGACACCGTCGTACCGAAGCGGCGCGGGCGGCTGCTGGTACGCATCGGCAGCGCCGCCGCGCTTGCCGTGCTGCTTGCCTGGGGCGGCTGGCAATTCGTCCCGCACGGCCTGCAGGTGGCCACGCGCGACGTGCGCCTGGCGCGCGTCGAACAGGGCGTGTTCCGCGACGACATCGTCGTGCGCGCCACCGCCGAACCGCTGAATTCGATCATCCTCGACTCGGTGGAAAGCGGGCGCGTCGAAGAAGTGTTCGCGAAGGACGGCCAGGCCGTCAAGAAGGGCGACTTGCTGTTCCGCCTCTCGAACCCGCAGCGCAACCTGGAGCTGCTGGCGCGCCAGACCGAGTACTCGCAACAGATCTGGAACGCCGCCAACATGCGGGTGGCGCAGGAATCGGTGCGCACCGACCACCAGCGCCGCCTGTCCGATCTCGAATTCGCCTTCAGCCAGGCGCAGAAGCAGCATGCCCGCAACCGGCGGCTGGCAAGCCAGGGTTTCATTTCCGCGGTGGCGCTGGAGGAGTCGGCCGACAAGCTGGCGCAGCAGCAGCGCGCGCTGAACGAGGAAAAGCGCGCCATCGCCACCGAGGAGCAGGTGCGCGGCCGCGCCCAGGACGAGATGGACAGCGCGCTGCGCGGCCTGCAGTCGGGCCTGAAGCTGGTCAACGCCACCGTCGAGGCGCTGGCGGTGCGGGCGCCCGCCGACGGCGTCCTGACCGACTTCCGCATGCTGGTCGGCCAGACCGTGCGCCCGGACCAGCACATCGGCCGCATCGACGACCCGCAGCACTTCAAGCTCAGCGCCCAGGTCGACGAGTTTTATCTCAGCCGCCTGACGGTCGGACGGGTCGGCAGCGTGACCCAGGACGGCAAGACCTACCCGCTGAAAGTCGCGACCGTCTACCCGCAGATCAAGGAAGGCCGCTTCACCGCCGAGATGGTGTTCCTGGGTGCCCAGCCGGAGGTGATCAGCCCGGGCCAGAGCATGGACACCCAGCTGACCCTGGGCGAGCCGGCCAAGGCCATGCTGCTGCCGAACGGCGCCTTCGTCAACGACACCGGCGGCGCCTGGGTGTTCGTGCTCGGGCGCGACGGCGAAAGCGTCGAGAAGCGCGCCGTCAAACTCGGGCGGCGCAACAACGCCCAGGTCGAAGTGCTGTCCGGCCTGGCCCCCGGCGAACAGGTCATCGTGTCCAGCTACACGCCATTCGGCAAGGCCGAGCGGCTGCAGCTGACCAAATAATCCATCATCCAACACAGGGAAGCGAACATGCTCAAACTCTCAGGCGTCAGCAAAGTCCACCTCGCGGGCGAAGTGCAGACCACCGCCCTCGACCGCATCGACCTCGACATCGCAGCCGGCGAATACGTGGCCATCACCGGGCCGTCCGGTTGCGGCAAGTCGACCCTGCTCAGCGTGCTCGGCCTGCTGGACGTGCCGAGCTCGGGCGAATACTGGTTCGAAGGCCAGAACGTGGCCGGCTGGAGCGAGGCGCGCCTGAACGCGCTGCGGCGCGGGAAGGTCGGCTTCATCTTCCAGAGCTTCAACCTGATCGAGGAGCTGACGGTGTACGAGAACGTCGAGCTGGCGCTGGAGTACACCGGCACCCCGGCGGCCGAGCGGCGCCGCCGCGTGCAGGAAATGCTGCAGCGCCTGGGCGTGGCGCACCGCGCCGGCCACCGCCCCTCGCAGCTGTCGGGCGGCCAGCAGCAGCGGGTCGCGATCGCGCGCGCGCTGGTGGCCGGCCCAAGCATGCTGCTGGCCGACGAACCGACCGGTAACCTCGACACCGCGCACGGCGACGAAGTCATGCGCCTGCTGCGCCAGATTAACGCCGAAGGCACGACGGTGGTGATGGTGACCCACTCGCCGGCGCACGCGGCCCAGGCCTCGCGCACCCTGCACCTGCTGGACGGCCGCGTGGTGGTCGACGCCCTGCAGGCAGCGTGAGGAGACGATCATGGCAATCAACCTGCGTGATTTCCGCATCGGCTGGCGCCTGCTGGCGAAGGAGCCGGGCTTTTCGGCGGTCGTGATCCTGGGCCTGGCGGTGGGCTTCTGCGCCTGCTTCCTGCTGCTCGGCTACGTCAGCCACTCGCTGTCCTACGACCGCCATGTGCCGCAGCGCGAGCACATCTACCGGCTGATGCAGCGCTGGAACATCTCGACCGCCGACGGCAAATGGAGCGATACCGCCAGCCTGCCGGCGCGCGACGCCGCCATCGCCAGCGGCGTGCCGCTGATGGCCAGCACCTTCCTGGCGCGCGACGTCGACGTGAAGACCGGCGTCAATGTGCAGACCATCCACATGGCCGTGGTCGACCCCGACTTCCGCCGCATCTTCCAGCCGAAGGTGCTGGCTGGCGACCTCGCCGCCGCGCTGGCGCGTCCCGATGCGCTGGCCCTGACCCGCGAGACCGCCGCCAGACTGTTCGGCGGTGCGGTGAACCCCGATGGCGCGGTCGGCAAGACCGCGCAGATCGGCGGCCGTCCGTATCTGGTGATGGCGGTGCTGGAAGAGCAGCCGGCCGCCACCACCATGCCCTACGAAGCCCTGGCCGGCACCTCCACCACCATCTGGAAGCAGGAATACCGCAAGCTGGTCACCACCAACTGGGGCTCCTCGCACGGCCCGGTCTACATCAAGCTGGGCGCCGGCGGCGATCCGCAGGCGGTAGCGGACGGGGTGCGCCGCGCCATGCTGGCCTCGAACTTCTATACGCGCCAGACGCCGGAGCAGAAGGCTTCGCTGCACGGACAGGACATGATCAACTTCCGTCTCGGTCCGCTGGCCGAAGCCTACCTCGACCCGAGTGTGGGCGGCGGCTCGAAGACCCATGGCGACCGCAAGACCATCTTCGGCCTGGCCGCCGTGGCGCTGCTGATCCTGGTGCTGGCCGCCACCAACTACGTCAATCTCGCCACCGTGCGCACCCTGCGCCGCCAGCGCGAGATCGCGGTGCGCAAGGTGGTGGGCGCCAGCGCCGGTGCGGTCAGCCGCCAGTTCCTGGCCGAATCCGTGCTGGTGTGCCTGATCGCCACCGCCATCGGCCTGCTGCTGGCCTGGCTGCTGCTGCCGGTGTTTTCCGACCTGGTGCAGCGCAAGCTGGACCGCATGTTCACGCCCGCTTCGCTGGGCCTGTCGCTGCTGCTGGGCGTGGCGGTCGGGGTGGCGGCCGGCGCCTACCCGACCTGGTCGGCGCTGAAGGTGCGTCCGACCGCGGCGCTGTCCGGCCGCGGCAACGTCGAAACCGCCGGCGGCCTGTGGCTGCGCCGCGTGCTGACCGTGCTGCAGTTCGCCACCGCGATGGGCCTGACCGGCCTGACCCTGGCCGTGGCCTGGCAGACGCGCTACGCCAGCAGCCTCGATCCTGGCTTCGATCCGGGCCCGCTGCTGGTGGTGCGCACCAGCGACGACATGCGCGACGCCAACGAGCGCGCCTTCCGCGACGCCCTGCTGCGCCTGCCCGGCGTGAACGGCGTGGCTGTCACCGACGCCCCGGTCACCGTCAACAACAACAGCACCTCGCTGCAGCGCGAAGGCGGCGCGCCGATCGAGATCAACTGGCTGTACGTCAGCCCCGAATTCTTCCCTGTCTACGGCCTGAAGCCGGTCGCCGGCCGCCTGTACGATCCGTCGCGCGACAAGCCCGAGGACGAGGACAAGATCGTGATCAACGAGTCCGGGGCGCGCAAGTTCGGCTTCGCCAGCGCCCAGGACGCGATCGGCAAGACCATCCGCCAGCCGAATGGCAGGGACCCGATGCAGGTGGTCGGGGTGGCGCCCGATATCCGCCATCGCTCGGCCCGTGAAACGATGCAGCCGACCGTCTACTTCCTGTCGCCGCGCACCGGCACCTTCACCGTGCGCAGCGAACGGAATATGGAAGCGGTGCAGCACGCGATCGAGGAACTGTGGCCGCGCTGGTTCCCGAACGACGTGCTGAACGTGCAGCGCGTGGACAGCATCTTCGCCCTCAGCTACGCCGACGACCTGCGCCTGGCCAAGCTGCTGGCGGCATCGAGCGTGATCGCGACCGCGATCGCGGCCTTCGGCATCTACGTGCTGGCGGCCTACAGCGTGCAGCGGCGCGCCCGCGAGATCGTGCTGCGCAAGCTGTACGGCGCCGGCGCCACGGCGGTGGGCGGCCTGGTGATGCGCGAATTCCTGGTCCTGATCGGCGTCGGCGCCCTGCTCGGCCTGCCGCCGGCCTGGCTGGCGATGCAGCACTACCTGGCCGCCTTCAACGAGCGCGCGCCGATCGGCGTCTGGACCATCGTCGCGGCGCTGCTGGTGGCGGGCGCGGTGGCGCTGGGCTCGACCCTGCGCCACACGCTGGCGGCGGTGCGGATCCGCCCGGCGCTGGCGCTGCGCGAAGGCTAACCGGTGAAGCTGCGTGATTTCCGGCTCGGCTGGCGCACCCTGGTCAAGGAGCCGGCCTATTCGGCGGTGGTGGTGTTCGGCATGGCGGTCGGCATCGCCGCCTGCTTCCTGCTGCTCGGCTTCGTGCGCCATTCCTTTTCCTACGACGAGCAGGTGCCGGAGCGCGAGCGCGTCTACCAGTTGCAGGAATACTGGAACCTGGCCCTGCTCGGCGGCGGCTGGTTTCCGGAGGCCAGCCTGCCGGCGCGCGACGCGGTGCGGGCCAGCGGCCAGCCGGTGCTGGTCAGCGCCTTCCTCTACCAGGGACTCGACGTGCGCGCAGGCGTCCACGTCGAATCGCTGAACGTGGGCCTGGCCGATCCGGACTTCGAGAAGATCTTCGCGCCGCAGGTGCTGGCGGGCGACCTGCACGCGGCCCTCACGCGCCCGGATGCGCTGGCGCTGGCGCGCACGACCGCGCTCAAGCTGTTCGGACGCGCGGATGTCGTCGGCGCGGTCCTGCACGGCAACCGGCAGACCTATGTCGTGGCGGCGGTCGTGGCCGACCAGCCGGCGGCCAGCACCATGCCTTTCGACGCCCTGTCGGGCATGGGCGGCACGGTGATGCGTGCCGATATGCGCGAGATCATGTCGCGCAGCTGGGGACTGGATAACGGCAAGGTGTACGTCAAGCTGCTGCCGGGCGCCGACCGCCAGGCGATCCTCGACACGGTGCGGCGCGGCCTGCGCCAGTCGCCGCTGGTGCGGCGCGACTACGCCGAGCAGGTGGCGGCGCTCGGCGGCCGTGACCTGATCGAGTACAGATTGCGGCCGCTTGCCGGCGCCTACCTCGATCCCGACGTCAAGGAAGAGCCGGCGATCCATGGCAACCGGCAGGGCGTGCTGGGCCTCGCTGCCGTTGCGCTGCTGATCCTGCTGCTGGCGGGGACCAACTACGTCAATCTCGCCACCGTGCGCACCCTGGCGCGCCAGCGCGAGATCGCGATGCGCAAGGTGCTGGGCGCGTCGGCCAGGGCGGTGGCGCGCCAGTTCCTGGCCGAGTCGGTGCTGGTGTGCCTGATCGCGACCGCGCTCGGCCTGCTGCTGGCCTGGCTGGTGCTGCCGCTGTTTTCCGACCTGGTGCAGCGCCGCTTCGACAACATGTTCAGCCTCGATGCGATCGCGCTCACGCTGCTGCTCGGCGTGCTGCTCGGGCTGGCGGCCGGCGCCTATCCGACCTGGTCGGCGATGAAAGTGCGCGCCACCGCCGCGCTGGCCGGACGCGCGGGCAGCGAGACCGCACGCGGCCTGTGGCTGCGGCGCGCGCTCACCGCGCTGCAGTTCGGCGTCGCCATGGGCTTGACCGCCACTACCCTGGCGGTGGCCTGGCAGACGCGCTACACCACCAGCCTCGATCCCGGCTTCGATCCCGCGCCGCTGCTGATGTTCGCCGCCGCCAGCGACATGCGCGACCCGCAGTTGCAGGCCTTCCGCGACGCGCTGGCGCGCCTGCCGGGGGTGGCCGGCGTGGCGGAATCGCAGATGCCCTTCAGCACCGGCAACAACATCGTCAGGCTGCGCCGCGAGGGCGGCGATGCGGCCGACCTGAACCAGTATGCGGTGAGCCCCGAGTTCTTCGGCGTCTACGGTGTCAAGCCGGTGGCCGGGCGGCTGTTCGCCCCCGCGCGCGACCGGCTGGTGATCAACGCCGCGGCGGCGCGCAAGCTCGGCTTCGCGACGCCGCAGGATGCGGTCGGCAAGACCCTGGGCGACGGCGCCGGCGGCGCCAATCCGAGGCAGATCGTGGGCGTGGCGCCCGACATGCGGCACCGCTCGGCGCGAGGGCCAGCAGCCGACCATGTACATGCTGCATCCGCGGGTTGGCATGTTCACGGTCCGCTGCAGCGGCGACGCCGAGACGGCCAGGCATGCCATCGAGGCGCTGTGGATGCGCTACTTTCCCAACGAGACGCTGAGCGTGAGGCGCGCGCAGGACCTGATCGCCGAGCGCTTCTACGCCGACGACCTGCGCCTGTCGAAGCTGCTGGCGGCGGCCAGCGTGATCGCGACCGCGATCGCCGCCTTCGGCATCTACGTGCTGGCTGCCTACAGCGTGCAGCGGCGCGAGAAGGAAATCGTGCTGCGCAAGCTGCATGGCGCGCGCGGCGGCGCGATCGGCGCCCTGGTGCTGCGCGAGTTCGCGCTGCTGGTCGGCGCCGGCGCGGCGGCCGGGCTGCCGCTGGCCTGGATCGTCCTGCAGCGCTACCTGGCCACTTTCACGGAACGGGCGCCGATCGGCGCCTGGACCATCGCCGCGGCGCTGCTGCTGGCCTTGGTGGTGACGCTGGGCTCGACCCTGCGCCATACGCTGGCCGCGGTGCGGATCCGCCCGGCGCTGGCGCTGCTCGAATGAGGCTTACTTGACGGCGGTGAGCGCGACCTCGAACACCAGGCCGGCGTTCGGCGGAATCGATTGGAAACCGCTGGCGCCGTAGCCCATGCTCGACGGGATCAGGAGGGTGCGCTTGCCGCCCACCTTCATGCCCAGCACGCCCTGGTCGAAGCCGTCGACAACCTGTTTCGCGCCGATCGTGAAGCTGAAGCTGCCGGTGTCGAACTGGCTGCCCTTGTGGTCGGTGGCGGTGGCGCTGTACAGCCAGCCGGTGTAGGTGACGGTGGCGCTCTTGCCGGCCACCGCTTCGGCGCCGGTGCCGAGCACGGTGTCGGTCTTGGTGAAGGCGGATGGGTTGGCGACGACGGCGCTGCTGCCACCGGCATTGCCGCCGCCGCAGGCGCTCAGGCTCAACACGGCGGCGAAGATGGCGGCCAGCGGGAAGGACAGTTTCATGGTGCTCCTTGTACGGTACGAAATCGAAGTTTAACTAAGGAAACTTCGACCATAGCAAGGAGCGGCTGTCGCTGTCTGTGCGAAATTTGTATTAAATTTCCACCTGCGTGCCCAGTTCGATCACGCGGTTGGCCGGGATCTGGTAGTAGTCGGCGGCGGTGCGCGCGTTGCGCTGCATGAGCACGAACAGGTGCTCGCGCCACGGCATCATGCCCTGCCCCGGCACCGAGATCACGGTCTGGCGGGCGATGAAGAAGGAGGTCTCCATCATCTCGAATTCCAGGCTCTTCAGGGCGCATAGGCGGAGGATGTCGGGGATGTTGGCTTCGTCCTTGAAGCCGTAGACGACGTTCAGCTGGAAGCAGTTGTGGCCCAGCGCGACGATGTCGACCTGCTCCGACGGCGGCACATACGGCTCTTCGCGGATATGCACCGTCAGGAACACGACGCGCTCGTGCAGCACCTTGTTGTGCAGCAGGTTGTGCAGCAGGGCATGCGGCACGCCGTCGGTTTCGCCGCGCAGGAAGATCGCGGTGCCGGCCACGCGTGTGGGCGGGCCGACGAACAGCGACTGCAGGAAGTCGTCGAGCGGGATCGCGTGCTTTTCCAGGTTCTCGAACACCAGTTCGCGGCCGCGCTTCCAGGTCAGCATGATGGTCAGCAGGATCGCGCCCAGCAGCAGCGGGAACCAGCCGCCGTGCAGCAGCTTCAAGGTGCTGGCCGAGAACAGCATCACGTCCATGATCATGAAGAAGCCGGTCGCGCCGAGGCACAGCAGCAGCGGCAGGTGCCAGCGGTAGCGGATCACGAAGAAGGTCAGGAACGTGGTGGCGGACATGGTGGCGGTGACCGCGATGCCGTAGGCGCCGGCCAGCTTGTCGGACGAGCCGAAGCCGACCACCGCGGCCAGCACCACCGCCAGCTGCAGCCAGTTGACGGCCGGGATGTAGATCTGGCCGATCTCGCTTTCCGAGGTGTGATTCACGCGCATGCGCGGCAGCAGGCCGAGGGCGATTGCCTGCTTGGTCATCGAGAAGGTGCCGGAAATCGTCGCCTGCGAGGCGATCACGGTGGCCATCGTCGACAGCAGCACCAGCGGCAGCACGCTCCAGCTGCCGAGCTGGCGGAAGAAGGGGTTCTCGAGCGCTTCCGGATGCGTGATCAGGAGGCCGCCCTGGCCAAGATAGTTCAGCGCCAGGGCCGGGAACACGACCATGAACCAGGCGAAGCGGATCGGCTTCTTGCCGAAGTGGCCCATGTCGGCGTACAGGGCTTCGGCGCCGGTGAAGGCCAGCACCACCGCGCCCAGCGCGATGAAGGCGATCATGCGTTCGCGCAGCATGAACTCGAAGGCATGCAGCGGGTTCAGGGCCTGCAGGATGACGGGGGCCTGGACGATGTTGATCACGCCCATCGCCGCCAGGACCGCGAACCAGACCACCATCACCGGGCCGAAGAAGCGGCCGATGCCGGCGGTGCCGTGGCGCTGCACGCTGTACAGGATCACCAGCACCACGATGGTCAGCGGCACCACGTATTTTTCGAGGCCCGGCGTGGCCACTTCCAGGCCCTCGATCGCGCCCAGCACCGAGATCGCCGGCGTGATCACGCTGTCGCCATAGAACATGGTGGCGCCGAACACGCCGAGCAGCATCAGCACGTAGTGCCAGCGCGATGTACGCGCCACCGAGTTCAGGGCCAGCGCCATCAGGGCCATGATGCCGCCCTCGCCGCGGTTGTCGGCGCGCAACACCAGGGTCACGTACTTGAGTGAAACGATCATCGTCAGCCCCCAGAAGATCAGGGACACGATGCCGAGCAGGTTGGGCGTGGTCAGGGCCAGGCCATGGGTCGGGTCAAAGATGGTCTTCAGCGTGTACAGCGGGCTGGTGCCGATATCGCCATAGACGATGCCGACTGCGGACAGGGTCAGCGCCGCCAGGCTGCTTTTCTTATGTTGCTCGGTCAAGATGTCACCGTTGCTTGTTCTGGTGCGTTGCACAATAGAATAACGAACATGGAAAGACAAGCAAAATCCCGTCTTCCAAAAACGCTATTGTCTCAGCGAATAGGAAAATGGCAAGCTCGCCTGCAGGCAGGTGCGGGTTCGGGGATAATGTCGGGTCCTACCTCTTCCTCCGATCCCATGCGTACCGGCATCCTTTCCGCCGCCTCGGCCTTCCTGTGCTGGGGCCTGTTCCCGCTGTATTTCCACGCCATCGGCGAGGTGCCGCCGCTGCAGATCCTCGCGCACCGCATGCTGTGGTCGCTGCTGTTCCTGGTGATCGTGCTGACCGTGCGCCGCCAGTGGGCCTGGCTCAATCTCGTGCGCCAGCCGCGCGTGTTCGGCAGCTTCATCGTCTCGGCCCTGCTGCTGAGCGTGAACTGGCTGATCTATATCTGGGCGGTCAATAACGGCCACGTGATCGAGTCCAGCCTGGGCTACTTCATCACACCGCTGGTCAACATCATGATCGGCTACCTGCTGCTGAAGGAACGCCTGCGGCCGGCGCAGTGGGTGGCGGTCGCGGTGGCGGCGCTGGGCGTGGCCTGGCTGACCTGGCAGGCCGGGACGGTGCCCTGGGTCTCGCTGGCGCTGGCGCTCAGCTTCGGCGGCTACGGCCTGATGCGCAAGACCGCCAGGCTAGGCGCATTGGAGGGCCTGTCCTTCGAGACCATGGTGCTGTTCCCGGTAGCGGCCGCCTACGTGGCGTGGCTGACCGTGCACGGCCAGAACGCCTTCCTCACCACCGATTCCAATACCACCCGCCTGCTCCTGATGGCGGCCGGGCCGATCACCGCGATCCCGCTGCTGCTGTTCGCCGCGGGCGCGCGCCAGATCCCGCTGTCGGTGCTGGGGCTGCTGCAATACCTGTCGCCAACCCTGCAATTCCTGCTGGGCGTCTGGATGTTCCACGAAGCCTTCTCGCCCGACCGCCTGGTCGGCTTCGTGCTGATCTGGCTGGCGCTGGCGCTGTTCGCCGCCGAAGGCCTGCTGCGCCGCCCGTCAAGCGCGGCTGCGAAGCAAGCTTAAGCTGCATCAAACCGGGGTCAGACTCCGGTTTCAGGCAATTTCTCCAATTCGGGGTCAGAGCACTTTTTTCGACATGGCCCCCCGCGGCACGCAGCGGAAAATGTGCTCTGACCCCGATTTTTTACAGTATCCTGTCGTCCTCTCAATCGCATTACTCAATTACTACATGGCCAATTACGTCTACACCATGAACCGCGTGGGCAAGATCGTCCCACCGAAACGCCAGATTCTGAAGGACATCTCGCTGTCCTTCTTCCCGGGCGCGAAGATCGGCGTGCTGGGCCTGAACGGCTCCGGTAAATCGACCCTGCTGAAGATCATGGCCGGTATCGACACCGACATCCAGGGCGAAGCGCGCCCGATGCCGGGCCTGAACATCGGCTACCTGCCGCAGGAACCGCAGCTGGATCCGGAAAAGACCGTGCGCCAGGAAGTGGAATCCGGCCTCGGCGAAGCCTTCGAGGCCCAGGCCAAGCTGGAAGCCGTGTACGCCGCGTACGCGGAGGAAGACGCCGACTTCGATGCCCTGGCCAAGGAGCAGGAGCGCCTGGAATCGATCATCGCCGCGGCCGACGGCGGCAACCTGAACCTGCAGATGGAAATGGCTGCCGACGCGCTGCGCCTGCCGCCGTGGGACCAGAAGATCAGCGTGCTGTCGGGTGGCGAGAAGCGCCGCGTGGCGCTGTGCAAACTGCTGCTGAGCAAGCCCGACATGCTGCTGCTGGACGAGCCGACCAACCACCTGGACGCCGAATCGGTCGAGTGGCTGGAGCAGTTCCTGCTGCGCTTCCCGGGCACCGTGGTCGGCATCACCCACGACCGCTACTTCCTCGACAACGCCGCCGAATGGATCCTGGAACTGGACCGCGGTTCGGGCATCCCCTGGAAGGGCAATTACTCGTCCTGGCTGGACCAGAAGCAAGCCCGCCTGAAGCAGGAAGAAGCGACCGAATCGGCGCGCCAGAAAGCCCTGCAGAAGGAACTGGAATGGTCGCGCCAGAACCCGAAGGCGCGCCAGGCCAAGTCGAAGGCGCGCCTGGCCCGCTTCAACGAGCTGAGCGAATACGAATACCAGAAGCGCAACGAGACCCAGGAGATCTTCATCCCGGTGGCCGAGCGCCTGGGCAACGACGTCATCGAGTTCAAGAACGTCAGCAAGGCCTTCGGCGACCGCCTGCTGATCGACAACCTGTCCTTCACCGTGCCGCCGGGCGCGATCGTCGGCATCATCGGCCCGAACGGCGCCGGTAAGTCGACCCTGTTCAAGATGATCGCCGGCAAAGAGCAGCCGGACAGCGGCGAAGTCGTGATCGGCCAGACCGCGAAGGTCTCGCTGGTCGACCAGCACCGCGACGACCTCGCCAACACCAAGACCGTGTTCGAAGACGTCACCGGCGGCGCCGACATGCTGAGCGTGGGCCGCTTCGAGATGCCGTCGCGCGCCTACCTCGGCCGCTTCAACTTCAAGGGCGCGGACCAGCAAAAGGTGGTCGGCAACCTGTCCGGCGGTGAACGCGGGCGTCTGCATTTAGCGAAAACCCTGCTGCAAGGCGGCAACGTCCTGCTGCTGGACGAACCGTCGAACGACCTCGACGTCGAAACCCTGCGTGCGCTGGAAGACGCGCTGCTGGAATTCGCCGGCAGCGTGATGGTGATCTCGCACGATCGCTGGTTCCTGGACCGTATCGCGACGCACATCCTGGCCTTCGAAGGCAACTCGCAAGTCACCTTCTTCAACGGTAACTATCAGGAATACGAAGCCGACAAGAAGAAGCGTCTGGGCGAAGAAGGCGCGAAGCCGAAGCGCATCCGCTACAAGCCGCTTACCGCGTAAGCAGCCAGCGCCGCATCAGTCGTATCGACACCACAAAAGCTCCCTGCGGGGAGCTTTTTTTTCGCCTATCGACCGGTGCGCCCGGGCTTGCGCGCAATGCTGGCAACTGGTTTGCCGGGCGTAGGCGCTTCGATTTTTCGCGCGGAAATGGATCGGCCCGTTTCCCATCTCATGTGTAGAATCGGTCCTCGTCGAGGTCGGCTCACGCCACATTTATACATGACACATTACCGCGATAACCGCGTTCCTGGCATGACGTACTTTTTTACGGTGCGCCTGCTGGACCGGAATAGCAGTTTGCTGACGGACCATTTCTCGGCGTTTGGCGAAGCCATGCGCCAGGCCAGGATCCGCAAACCCTTCCACGTCGATGCCTGGGTGGTCCTGCCCGACCACGCGCACGCGATCTGGACCCTGCCGCCCGGCGACCACGACTGCGCCACGCGTTGGCGCGCGGTCAAGATCGCCTTTTCCAAGGCCCTGCACAAGACCGGCCTGACCCTGACGGGCGCCACCGACGCGTCGATCTGGGAACGCCACTACCGCGACTACCGCGTCGGCGATGACGACGAGTACGCGGCCCTGATCGACTACGTGCACAGCAATCCGATGCGCCACGGTTTTTGCGAGCAGGCGGCCGAGTGGCCGTGGTCTTCGCTGCACCGCTTCCTCGCCGCCGGCTTCGAAGCGCCGCAGGCGCCGCTGGCCCCGCTGCCGTGGACGCGGCCGCTGCATGCGCTGGCGCGGGCGCCGTTCTGAAGCGGGCGCACCAATAAAAATCGGGGCCGCGATGAACTGACCCCGTAAAGTTGGACGGTTAGTTTATTAAGCGGCCAAGGCCTGAGTCCTGTACTGAACAGGACTCAGGCCTTTTAGTTTGAGCTTGATACGGTCGTGATTGTAATAGCGGATGTAGCGGGTCAGTTCAACCTGCAGGACGTCGATGTTGGCGAATTTGTTCAGGTAGAAGCACTCGGACTTGAGCACGGCGAAGAAGCTTTCCATGGTCGCGTTGTCGAGGCAGTTCCCTTTGCGTGACATGCTCTGCACGAGCCCGCGTTTCCGAAGAATGCGTTGGTAGGCTGGCATACGATACTGCCATCCCTGGTCGGAGTGCAGCATGGGTTTATCCTGTGGCGAAAGCTTGCGCAATGCCTTCTTGAGCATCGAACTCACCAGGTCGAATGCAGGGCGCCGGGATGTTTCGAAGGCCACGATTTCACCGTTGTATAGGTCCAGGATTGGCGAAAGGTACAGTTTCTCGCCAGCGACGTTGAACTCGGTAACGTCCGTCACCCACTTCTGGTTCGGACCTGCAGCTGTGAATTTGCGTTGTAACTCGTGAGGTGCAGCGTGACCTATCTCTCCTTTGAACGAGCGATATCTCTTGGGGCGCACCAATGACTTCAATCCCAACACCGTCATCAATCGCTGTACGGTCTTATGGTTGACGAGCGTTCCTGTCTGACGAATGGCTGCGGTGACACGCCGATAACCGTAACGACCCTTGTGACGGGCGAAAACGGATCGGATTATGGTCTTGAGCTGCTGATGTTTATCGCTCGCTTGCCGCGTCTTGAGTTGGTAGTAGAACGTGCTGCGAGCCAGCCCGGCGAACGCAAGCAAACCCGCAAGCGGATACTGCTGCCTTAGTTCCTGCACTATTTGCGCTTTGTCGGCGGCGTCGCCTTCTGCTTGGCTTGAACTAAGGCTCGCAACTTTTTTAGGTACGCATTCTCCATGCGCAGCTGATTCAACTCGGCCAACAACTCGTCGCGAGTACACTTTTCATCGTCGGGCGACGGCTCTGGTTTTGTTGTTGGAGCAGACATCTGCTTGGGCCTTCCTCGTGGGCGTGCTATCAGTGCGTCGAAACCGCCTTCTCGATAACTGCGCTCCCATATGCCTACCGCTGCGTGATTGCGGATATTGAAAGCAGCTGCTGTTTGGCCGAATGACAGCTCATTGTCCCACATGTGCTGCAGCACCGACAGCTTGAACTCCGCACTATACGAGCTGTGCTTCTTCTTGAGTCCGTCCTTGCCATGCACACGATACAAGCTGACCCAGTGCTCTACAGATGAACGTTGACAACCGTACTTCCTCGCTAAGGTCTTGCTGCCCCTTCGCTTGACCAAGTATTCCTGGACAATCTTGAGCTTGAACCGCTCATCGTACTTCGTCATGAAAAAACCCCAAAAGTTGGTGTCCAACTTTTGGGGTTCAGTTCACGCGAAGGCCCCGTTTTACGTACGTGGGCACATTGTGCCCACCCTACGCGCTTAGAAGTTGTAGTGCGCGCCGACGGTCCAGACGTTCGACTTGGCGCCGAAATCCTTCTCTTTGCCGTAGCGCTCGTACTCGGCGGTCAGTGCAACTTGCTGGTTCAGCTTGTACTGGACGCCCAGGGCACCGTAGGCGCCGGTGTCGTTGCTGCTCAGTTCCAGGCCGGTGGTGTTCAGCTTGCGCTGGCTGTGCTCGACGCCCAGCTTGCCGTAGGCCGAGAACTGCTCGTTGATCGGCATGGTTGCCTTGGCTGCCACGTAGTAGCTGTCGCCTTTGGTGTTGCCGTTGGCAAAAGTATTGGTACCGAAATCGGTGTAGCCGGCTTCAGCAGCCCAGGTGCGATTGAATTCGTAGCCGCCGTAGATCTTGCCGTTTGCCTTGTATTCATCCAGCTGGACGTTCTTGGCGGAGCTGACACCTGCGCCGACGTAGGCGTGCGGGTTATCGGTGAAATTCTGGGCTTGTGCTGCGGACATGGCGGCAGCGCCTGCGATCAGTGCAACGATGAGCTTTTTCATATTCGGCATCCTTTATCTGGTGTGACTGATTCGCGATGCAAAGTGAATCGCGATGTGGTCAAGATAACAGGTGGCAAATACTTAAGTCAGTGGCCATTTCGTAAGAACTGTAATCAGATGTAACTTAATGACCCATTATTCATTAATAAAATGGCCGATATTGACAGCAGTTGCCTAGATATTAGGCGATGTAACGAAAAGTGAGGTTGAGGCGGGGTCCGGTTGGTTTTGCAGTCTTGTTGATCCCGTGCAGCCAGTGTTGCTGAAGGACACCTGCCATCAGTAACAGATTACCGTCGGCGAGCGCGAATTTCAGCGTCCTTTTACTCTGCTTGTGGCGCAGGATAAAGGTCCGGGTGGCGCCATAGCTGAGCGAGGCGATGGCCGGACGCGGCCCCAGTTCCGGCTCGTCGTCGCTGTGCATGCCCATGCTGTCGGCGCCATCGCGGTAGTAGTTCAGCAGCACGCTGTTGTAGCGCTGGCCGGTGGCGGCTTCCACCGCGCCGCGCAATTCCGCGAGCAACGGGGTCAATGGCATCGGCGCCAGGCGCAGGCCGGAATAGGTATAGCCGGCTTCGCCGTACCAGGCTGTCAGGCGCGGCTGCAGATGGCGCTTGCCGTACACGACCACCGTCTCATGGCGCCAGGGCGTGTCGCGCAGCAGGCGTTCGAATATCTCGGCATTGCCGAGCGGCAGAGGGAGTTGCGGCAGCAGCGCCAGTTCGCCATCCTCGATCGGGATCGGCTGCAGGCCGGTATCCAGGGGAAACAGATCCATGTAAGCTTGGGACAATGGGCGGGAGTGAACGTTATGATGGCGCAATCCCATCGACAGGACATTTTCGCATGAACAAACGCCAGTTCCTCGGCGCGGCGGCAGCGGCCGGCGCCCTTCCGCTCGCCGGCCAGGCCGCAGGCGCCTCCCGGCCCGCACCGCCGGATGGCCCTGCCCTGCTGACGGTTACCGGCAACATCGCCCGCGCCAATCGCGGTCCCTTCGACCCGGTGCTCGACCAGATGATGCACAAGCACGGCGTGTCCTTCCGCAAGGCCTACGTGTTCGACGATGCCGCCCTACGGACGCTGCCGGCGCTGACGATCCGTCCGACCCTGGAATATGACAGCAAGCCGCACCTGCTCCGCGGCCCGCTGCTGGTGGACGTGCTGGCGCGCGCCGGCGCCACGCTGGGGGACAAGACGGTGCTGGTGCTGCGCGCGGTGGACGGCTACAACGTCGAGCTGCCGCTGGCGCAGGCGCGCGCGCGGCGCTTCATCGTCGCCACGCAGGTGGACGGCAAGGCGATGCCGCTGGGGGGACTAGGGCCGCTATGGGCGGTGTACGACGCCGACCGGGTGCCGGAGATGGCCGCACAGCCGCTGGCGCAGCGGTTTGCCGCTTGTCCGTGGGCGCTTTATCACGTTCAAGTAAATTAAGGTAAGGAGCCTCGAAAACCGTAGCGAGCGGCCGCAGTTTCGTTTGAGAAGCGCAGCTGTACGAGCGTACAGCGAGCATCGCAGAACGAAACTGCAACGCGCAGCAGGTTTGCGGGGCTCCTCAAGCGTAGGCTTCGGCCAGGCTCATGACCCTTGGCGTCACCGCAATACCGTAATTGCCAAACAGCGCATCCAGCGCCGCCAGGTTGGTCGCGCATTCGTCGGCCTTCCAGCCCTTGAACAGGTCGCTGCCGTCTTTCTGGAAATGCAGGTCGAGCACCTTGCCTTTGTCTTTGTGGACATAGCTCTGCTGGTAGGTGTTCGCGAAGCCAAGTTCTTGCAGCGCGGCCAGCACGGCGTTCGGCTGATTGTCCGGGTCGGTGGCCATGAAGACGCCGAAGGTTTTGCCCGGCGGTTTGGCGGCAACGTCGACTTCGTAAATGCCGGGCGCTTTGGTGACGCTGGTACTCTTCAAAAACAGCATGCGATCCTCCATGGTCGTAGACGTCCAGCTTATTGCACTACGGGAACTTTGTCACGAAACCAAGTGAAGGTTTTGCTCTAGTGCAACAGCAATCCGAGCGCGCTGCCGGCCACCAAGGCGCCGCACGCCAGCATGCCGATGACGAAGCCGGCTTCGCGTTTCGATGGGTCGCGGTAATAGCCCAGCGCATACAGGATGCGCCCGACGCACCACAGCAATCCGCCGGCTGCCGCCCAGGTATCGCCCAGATACATCCCGCACAGCCATAGCGGCGCCAGCACCAGCGGCAGCTGCTCGAGGGTGTTGGCCTGGACCCGCTGCGCGCTCTGGAACGGCAGCGGGCCATCCATCGCCGGCGCCGGCACTTTATATTTCGCCCTGGCCAGGCCGGCCATCACGCCGGTCCAGAAATACACGCCGAGCACGGCCAGCGTCGCCCACGCAGTCAAGCGCATCTTGCTTCTCCTATGAGTGAATGTTGCGGCGCCGCGCCAGGTCCCAGGTCGCGGCCGCCAGCGCCTCGTACAAGGCGCCGGTAGCCGGATCCCAGGCGTTCACGGCGTCCTGCTGGCGCGCCACGGTGGCGGCGTCGCCGCGCGCGATCGGGCCGGACAGCGCGGTTTCCGGTCCCAGGCGGAACACGTTGGCCAGGGTCTCGCTCGCCAGCGGCCGCGCCAGCTCGCGCGCCACCTCGGCCGGAATACCGGCCGCCTGGTAGGCGCGCAGGGCGGCGTCGAGCACCGTGGTGAGGTAGTTCGAGGCGAACACGGAGGCGGCGTGATACACGGTCTTGGCGCTGGCATCGATCGGGACCACGCGCGCGCCGATCGCCGCGAAGGCCGGCGTCAGGACGGCCAGCGCCTCCGGGTCGCCTTCGACGCCGCAGAAGGTGCCGTCGAAGGCATCGGCCACCTGCCGGGGATCGGCGAAGCTGCGCACCGGGTGCACGCTGGCGACCAGGGCGCCAGCCGCGCGCAGGGGTTCGAGCTCGGAAGACGCCTTGGCGCCGCTGCAATGGAACACCACCGCACCGGCCAGATCGCCGCGCGCGGCCAGTTGCTGCGCCACGCCGGCGATGCGGTCATCGAGCACGGCCAGCATCCAGACGGACGCCGGCCGCAGCGCCTCCACCGCATCGACCACGCGCCCGGCGCCAATGAAGGCCACCGCCGCCTGCGCGCTGGCGTGCGAACGGGTCAGCACATCCTGCACCGGCAGCACGCCGCGCGCGGCGAACAGGCGGCCCAGCGCGCGGCCCACGTGGCCGGCGCCAACGATATTCAGGCTTGCGCTCATCAGAAGCGGGAGCCGGGCTGGCGCAGGAATTCGATCTCTTCCGGGGTCGAGGCGCGGCCGAGGATCTCGTTACGGTGCGGGAAGCGGCCGAAACGCGCGATGATGCCGCGGTGGCGGTGCGCATAGTCGAGCGATTCGTCGAAGCCCGGATGGTCGGCGGCCAGCACCGAGAACAGCTCGACCGCGCGCTCCTGCATGAAGGCGTCCTCGGCGTGCTCGAAAGGCATGTAGACGAAGGAGCGCTGCCAGGGCGGCAGCTCCTTGTCCGCCCCGCTGTCGACCAGCTGGCGCGCGGCGGCCAGCGCCAGCGGATCGCCTTCGAAGGAACGCGGCGTGTTGCGGTAGGCGTTGCGGGTGAACTGGTCGAGCACGAGGATGCGCGCGAGCACGCCCTGCGGCCCCTCGGCATCCCATTCGCGCAGGCCGCCGGCGACGGCCTGGTCGATGGCCGCGCCGAACATGCGCCGGATCTGTTCGTCGAAGGCCTCGCTCTTGACGAACCATTCGCGGCGCGGCTGGCCGGCAGTCTCGCTGCCGGGCGCGCCGAACCAGAAATCGAGTACTTGCTGGGCGTTCATGATGATTTTCCTATCAGTTGCGGGCATGCGAGAGCAGGAAGCCGTCCACGCCCTCGAAGCCGGACAGCTCCGAGGCCAGCGAGGACAGCGGTGCGCCCGCATGGTTGGCCAGCGCCAGCGCGACGAAGCGCCATTCCTGGCAGCCCTTGTCGCTGCCGATGGTGAGCGAACCGCCGGCGATCTCGTAGCCGCGCTCCAGCGCCTGCTTGCGCAGCACCTCTTCCTGGGGCCGTACGCCGGGCTTGAAGCGCAGCGTCACCGCCACCGCCTGGCGCGACGGCAGCATGCTGACCGCGCGGTTCAGGTAGATCATGATCATCGCGGAGAAAAAGGCCAGGCCCATCGCCGCCATGTAGAAGCCGACGCCGACCATGATGCCGATCACCGACGAGGCCCAGATCGAGGCCGCGGTGGTCAGTCCGCTGATGTTGAAGCCCGAGCGCATGATCACGCCGGCGCCGAGGAAACCGATGCCGGTGACCACGCCCTGGATCACGCGGGTCGGATCGACCAGGGCCACGGCGGCGCCATGCCCGCCATACCAGGAGTTCGGGTAGCCGGCGATGATGGTCAAGGCGCAGGACGCCATGCACACCAGGCCATAGGTACGCATGCCGGCGGCGCGCCCGTGATAGGAGCGCTCGTAGCCGACCAGGAGCCCCAGCAGCAGCGCGCCGAGCAGGTGCAGCAGGACCAGGGCATTGGTCTGCAGTTCGGCCTGCGACCAATAGAGATTGACCAGGTCCGGCAAGGTCAGCACGGAGCCATGCGTTGTGGCCGGATTCACGGCTTCTTGCGCACCAGCTGCTTTTCGAAAGCGGCATCGTTCTTGGTGATGCGCTTTTCCGGTTGCGGTCCGAGGCCGTCGACGAACTTCACGAAGTCGTCCAGCTCCATCGGTGGGCACAGCGGCGGCGCGCCGGCCTTCTCCGCCAGGAAGAAGTGGCCGGCGCCGGTGCGCGCCATCGAATAGGTGGTGATGCCGGTGCGCCGCTTGAGCCGATCGACGGCGGCGCTGGCGCGGGTGGAACGGACGCCGGCTGCCATCTCAGATCTCCCGGGTACGTTGTTCGAGCCAGTCGCGCGCGGCGCCGTCGACCAGCGGCAGCAGGCGTGCGCGCACGCTGCGGTGGTAGTCGTTCAGCCACGCGACCTCGTCGCCGCGCATCAGGGACATGTCGATGCAGCGGGTGTCGATCGGGCACAGGGTCAGCGTTTCGAAGCCGAGGAACTCGCCGAACTCCGTGGTCTCGGCCACCTGGGCCAGCACCAGGTTCTCGATGCGGATGCCCCAGTGGCCGGGGCGGTAGATGCCCGGCTCGTTCGAGGTGATCATGCCCGGCTCGATCGCGGTGTGCGGCTCGGGCATGGCGGTCGGCGAGATCACCTGCGGGCCTTCGTGCACGTTCATGAAGTAGCCGACGCCGTGGCCGGTGCCGTGGCCGTAGTCGATGCCGGCGGCCCAGATCGGCGCACGCGCCAGGGCGTCCAGCATCGGGCCGCGGGTGCCGCGCGGGAAGCGCGCCACCGACAGGTTGATCATCCCTTTCAGCACCAGCGTGAAGTCGCGCTTCTGCGCGCTTGATGCCGTGCCGACCGGGACCACGCGGGTGATGTCGGTGGTGCCGCCCAGGTACTGGCCGCCCGAGTCGATCAGCAGCAGGCCGTCGCCCTCGATCACGGCATGGTTCTCGGGCGTGGCGCGGTAATGCATGATCGCGCCGTTGGCGTTGAAGCCGGCGATGGTGCCGAAGCTGGGGCTCACGAAGCCCGGACGGCGCGCGCGCGCCGCGGTGATCTGCTCGTCGATCATGAGCTCGGTGAGCGGCGCGCGGTCGGCATCAAGCAGGGTCGGTTCGAGCCAGGCGAAGAATTCGCACAGGGCCGCGCCGTCCTGCTCCATGGCGTCGCGCACGTGGTCGGCTTCGGGCGGCAGCTTGCGCGACTTGGCGAAGGTGGTCGGGTTGATCGCCTCGACCACGCGCACGCCCGCGGGTACGGCCTGGCGCATGCCGGCGGTGACGCGGCGCGGATCGAGCAGCAGGGCGCTGTCCGCCGGTAGCGCGGCCAAGGCCCGGGCCGCCTGGTCGTACGGGGCGACGCGCACGCCATCCTGCGCCAGGCGCTCGCGCAGCGCGGCCGGGATCTTGCCCTCGGCGACGAACAGCGTCGCGCCCGACGGCTCGACCAGCGCATGGGCCACGAACACCGGGTTGTAGCTGACGTCGGCGCCGCGCAGGTTGAACAGGTAGGCGATGTCGTCCAGGGTCGAGATGAAATGGCGCTCGGCGCCCAGTTTCGCCATCGCGTTGCGGGTCGCGTGCAGCTTGTCGGCGCGCGAGGTGCAGGCGTAGGGCGCCTCGTGCTCGTACACGGCCTCGGGCGGCAGGCCGGGACGGTCGCTCCAGATCTCGTCCAGCAGGTCGAGATCCGTGCGCAGCTTGACGCCGCGCGCCGTCAATGCGTCTTCCAGCAGGCGCGCCACGGCCAGGCCCAGCACGCGGGCGTCGACGGCGACGGTCTGGCCGGGCTGCATGGTGTCGGCCAGCCAGTCGATGTGCAGCAGGCTGGCGCCCGACGGGATCTTCATCAGGCGGATCTCGGTGCCCGCCAGTTCCTGCTCGGCCTGGGTGTAATAGCGGCCGTCGGTCCAGACGCCGGCGACATCCCGGGTGGCGATGAAGGTGCCGACCGAGCCGGTGAAGCCCGACAGCCATTCGCGCCCTTTCCAGCGCCCGGGCAGGTACTCGGACAGGTGCGGGTCGGCGGAGGGAACGATGAAGGCGTCGACCTGGTGGCGCGCCATCGCGGCGCGCAGCTGGGCAAGACGTTCGGCGCGCAGGGCAGTGGTGTCGGTTGCTGACATATTCGGGATTTTTATGTGTTGTGGATTCTCCAATCTGCGTATGATACGCCCCTCTGTCCGGATGTGGCGCAGGAGCCTGATTGCGTTGGAACATCAATCTGTCGATCTGCCCGGAGCAAGCGAATCGCAGCCGGCGGCATTCTGACGGATAATCGGACTTGAATTCTTTTTCTCACGATAAACTATGCAAGAACAGGATTTCCACTACAACCGCGCCCGCGAACTGCTCTCCCGTGCCGAAGAACTCGTCAGCGCCGACACCGTCCAGACCGCGGTGCGCAATGTCGCCGACGTGCTGAACGCACGTTTCGACAACGACGCCATCGGCGCCTTCCCGCTGGTGCTGGGCGTGATGGGTGGCGCGGTGGTCTTCACCGGCCACCTGCTGCCGCAACTCAGCTTCCCGCTCGAATTCGACTACATCCACGTCACCCGCTACGGCGACCTGGACCGCGGCGGTGAAGTCGTGTGGAAGGTGATTCCGCGCCAGAACGTGGCGGGCCGCACCATCATCGTGGTCGACGACATCCTCGACGAAGGCGAGACCCTGGCCCACGTGAAGCAGCGCCTGCTCGACATGGGCGCGGCCGAGGTGATCCTGGCCGTGTTCGCCGACAAGGACCTGGGCCGCAAGAAGCCGGTGCAGGCGGATATCGTCGGCTTGACCATCCCGAACAAGTTCGTGGTCGGCTTCGGCATGGATGCGCATGGCTACTGGCGTAACCTGCCGGGGCTGTGGGTGATCAAGGAAGAAGACAAGCAGGTGGAGGAAGCACCGCCGGCGGCGCCCGCGGCTTGAGGCGCGCGGCCGAAACCGCGTTTGAACGTCGTTCCCGCGCAGGCGGGAACCCAGGTTTACGTGAAATAGCCTTTACACGTTCGCGCTGATCGCCGAACTCGGGTCCCCGCCTGCGCGGGGACGACGGCTCGCCGGCTAACTCACGCCTTCAGGCCCAGTCTTTCCCTGGCCGCCTGATACTGCTGTTTCAACCGCTCCACCATCTCCGCCACCGTCGGCACATCGTCCATCAACCCGACGCCCTGCCCCGCGCCCCAGATGTCGCGCCAGGCCTTGGCGCTGCCGGCGCCGAAACTCATCTTGCTCTTGTCCGACACCGGCAGGTTGTCCGGATCCAGCCCGGCCGCCACGATCGATTTTTTCAGGTAGTTGCCGTGCACGCCCGTAAACAGGTTGGTGTACACGACGTCCGCCGCGCTCGAGTCCACGATCGCGTCGCGGTAGGCCTCGCTGACGTTCGATTCCCTGGTCGCCAGCCAGCGCGAGCCGATGTAGGCGAAGTCGGCGCCCATGGCCTGCGCCGCCAGGATCGCGTCGCCGGTGGCGATTGCACCGGACAGGGCGATCGGACCGTCGAAGAACTTGCGCACCTCCCCCACCAGCGCGAACGGCGACAAAGCCCCCGCATGGCCGCCGGCGCCGGCCGCGACCAGGATCAGGCCGTCGACGCCCGCTTCCAGCGCCTTCTCGGCATGGCGGATCGAGACCACGTCGTGCAGCACGATGCCGCCGTAGGCGTGCACCGCATCCAGCATCTCCTGCGGCGGCGCGCGCAGCGAGGAAATGATGATCGGCACCTGGTGCTTCACGCAGACCTCGACGTCATGCGCCAGGCGGTCATTCGACTGGTGCACGATCTGGTTCACGGCGATCGGACCGAGCTTTTGATCGGGATGCGCTGCCTGGTAGTCGGCCAGTTCACGCTGCAGTTCGGTCAGCCAGACGTCGAGCTGCTCGGCCGGGCGCGCGTTCAGCGCCGGGAAGGAACCGACGATGCCAGCCTTGCACTGCGCGGCGACCAGGGCCGGGCCGCTGGCGATGAACATCGGCGACGCGATGACGGGTAAGGAAAGGTCTTGCAGGACGGTAGGCAGCGCCATGGATGTTCCCGGTGAAGTTTGCAATGAAGGGTTGATCGGACCACTGCCCGATTATAGATTCAAAAAAGCACGACCGTGCTAGATTCTCGACTCTAATTCAGGCATCCACCAGCAGGTCGCCTTCGATGCGCGCCGCGCCGGCCTTGACCAGCGCCGTCATCGCCCACTGCGCCAGCTCGGCGGCCGGCCGCCTCAAGAAACGCTGGCGCGCCAGCACCAGCAGCGGCACCGTGCCGAACAGGGCGTCGACGTCGGCCAGCGGCATGGCGCGGCGCTCGAGCAGCAGGAATTTCAGCAGGACCTTGACGGCGTTCTCGGCATTGCGCACCGGGTCGGCGGCCAGGTAATCCAGCCTCGACCGGGCCCGCTGCAGGGCCGCCTCGACGTCGGTGAACGGCGCGCCGTGGCCGGGAATGACCAGGCGCGCATCGAGCGAGGCGATCAGGTCGAGCGTGGCGCGCACATCGGCGAAACCCGGTTCGCCGGCCAGTTCCGGGAAGACCACCCCGAAACCGTTCTGCCACAGGGCGTCGCCGGCGATCAGGATGCCCTCGCCTGCGCACCAGAACAGCAGCGCGTGCGGATCGTGGCCCGGCGCGCTCAGGACCTGCCAGTGCAGGTCGCCCATCGCCAGCACCGCGCCCGGCGACAGCGTCTCGTCGAAGGTAAATCGTGCGCACTGCTGGCCGGTGGCCCGATAACTGAGCGCGTCCTCGTCCCAGTCGCGGACTTTATCGGCCTCGAAGGCGGGAATCGCGATCCGGCAGCCGAAGGCTTCCTGCAAGGCTGCGTTGCCGCCGCAATGGTCGGCGTGCAGATGGGTGTTGGCGACGCGGTCCAGCGCCCGCGTGCCGAGCGCCTGCCGGACCAGCGCCAGCGTCTGGCCGGCATGCGTCACGTAGCCGCTGTCGACCAGGGTGGTCTGGTCGCGGCCGAGGAACAGGATGTTGTTGGCGGACAGCCAGCCGCGCTCGAACACCCGCATCGAGGCCGGCAGCCGCATCACTCGAACAGCCGGGCTTCGCGGCGCCGGATCTCGGCCCACACGGCGCGCTTGTCAGCGTCGGAGGCAGTGCCCCACGCGACGATCTCGTCGATGGTGCGCAGGCAGCCTTCGCACAGGCCGGTCTCGCGGACCATGCGGCACACGTTGATGCAGGGGGATGGGACAGGGGTGCGGTCTTCCGGATTCGTCATGTCGATGCAGCTTTGTCGATCTTGCTTGCCAGTCTGGCCTGGAAGCGCGCCGGGTCGATCACATGGCGTTCGTGGATGCCTTCGCAGATGCGTTCGACATCGTCCCAGGCTTCGACCTTGAAACGCACGCGGCGGCCCTCGACTTCGATGACCTCCCCCTTCACATGCAGGGTCATGCCGGGCGGCGTCGGCGCCAGGTGCTGGAAGCTGACCATGGTGCCCAGGCTCTGTTCGCGGGGCCAGTCCATGTAAGGCATCATGCCATGCACACAGGCAAGCTCCATCATCCCGACCATGTATCCGGTAGCGAGCACCTCCGGCATGTCGAGGCAGAATGGGGTATCTTGGTAGAGCTGCGGCACGGTCGCCCGTTCAGGTACCGTGTAACGCCACTCGAACCGGATCCCCGGCTGAAATGTTGGACTCATGCTGCGCAGATTACCGTATCCGGTCGGTTTGCGCTTGTACCACGCTGTCAGGTTGACGCAAGCTTTCCGACCAAGACTGCGGCATGGCCAATCACAAGGAGGGCCGATGACCCTAAGCAATAAACTGCTGGCGCAGATGCGCGCCGCCACCCGTTCCCTGATGCGCCGCGGCCCCTCCGTGGCGCGCACCGTGATGCGGGAATCGATCAAGACTGCCTCCAGCATGCACCCGGCGCGGAAATTGAAGCCGGCCGCCAAGCCGGTGAATATCGATTCCGCTTCCGACATGCTGGCCGGCCTGAGCCGTATCGGCCAGTCCGTGAATCCCTTCAATGCGCCGCCGCTGTCGAGCGGTGCGGCCGCGATCGGCCTGCCCGGGCGCTTCATCGACGGTTCCTTCACCAACGACGCCGGCACCCGCGACTACAAGCTGTACGTCCCGGGCAGCTATACCGGCCAGCCTTCGCCGCTGCTGGTGATGCTGCACGGCTGCACCCAGAATCCCGACGACTTTGCGCTCGGCACCGGCATGAACGCGCTGGCCGAGGAGTGGAATTGCCTGGTCGTGTATCCGGCCCAGTCGCAGCAGGCGAATGCGCACCGCTGCTGGAACTGGTTCAATGCGGTCGACCAGCAGCGCGACCAGGGCGAACCGTCGATCATCGCCGGGCTGACGCGCGACCTGATGGCGCGCTATGCGGTCGATCCGGAACAGGTGTACGTGGCGGGCCTGTCGGCCGGCGGCGCGATGTCGGCCATCCTGGGCACGCTGTATCCCGAGCTGTACGCGGCGGTGGGCGTGCATTCCGGCCTGCCTTTCGCGGCCGCGCACGACCTGCCGACGGCGATGGCCGCCATGAAAGGCGATTTCCGCCGCCCCAAGGGCAACAAGGTGCGCGAACTGCCGATCATCGTGTTCCACGGCGACCAGGACACCACGGTACACCCGGCGAATGGCGAGGAGCTGATCCGGCGCCGGCGCCGCCACACGGGAGAACAGGTGGTGGTCGAGCCGGGCCGGGTGCCCGATGGCCATGCCTACACGCGCACCGTGCACAGCCATCCGGACGGCACGATCCACGCGGAACACTGGCTGGTGCACGGCTTCGGCCATGCCTGGTCGGGGGGGAATGTCCTCGGCACCTATACGGACGCCAAGGGCCCGGACGCCAGCCGCGAAATGATGCGTTTCTTCCGTACCCGGCGTTGAGGCTTCACGCTGCTCCGGACGTGTCCGGCGACGCGCCGGCCTGTTGCGCGATATGCTGGCGCAGACAGGCGGGACACCAGCAGCCGGCTGCGGGCGCCCGCGCGCCGGATGGTACCGGCACGACCGGCGGCAAGGCGGTGCACCAGCAGGGCTCGGTGCCGCCATCGACCATGGCGCAGCCGAACGCCGCGCCGCAACGAATACAAGTGCTCATGGCCCCACCTTAACGGGGCGGGCCGGAAAATACAACAAGCTGCCTTTATAATGCGCACTGCGACGGGCCATTGCCTGTAAAATCTCGCAAATTCTTTTTGGACCCCTAATGAACGCTACGCTGAGCACAATGACGGGCGACGACCAGAAGAACGACCTGACTGCGGTCTCGCCGCAGATCAAGGCGCAGATCCTGGCCGAAGCACTTCCCTATATCCGTAATTTCCACGGAAAAACCATCGTCATCAAATACGGCGGCAACGCGATGACCGACGAACGCCTGAAGCACGGCTTCGCGCGCGACGTCATCCTGCTGAAGCTGGTCGGCATGAACCCGGTCGTGGTGCATGGCGGCGGTCCGCAGATCGACAACGCCCTGAAAAAGATCGGCAAGCAGGGCACCTTCGTGCAAGGCATGCGCATCACCGACGAAGAGACCATGGAAGTGGTCGAGTGGGTGCTGGGCGGCGAAGTCCAGCAGGACATCGTCATGCTGATCAACCACTACGGCGGCCAGGCGGTCGGCCTGACCGGCAAGGACGGCGGCCTGATCCGTGCGCGCCGCATGGCGATGCCGGACAAGGAAAAGCCGGGCGAGTTCCTCGACATCGGCTTCGTCGGCGAAATCGAGGCGATCAATCCGGCCGTGGTGAAAGCCCTGCAGGATGACGCCTTCATCCCGATCATCTCGCCGATCGGCTTCGGCCAGGATGGCCAGGCCTACAACATCAATGCCGACGTCGTCGCCGGCAAGATCGCGGAAATCCTGAAAGCCGAAAAGCTGATCATGATGACCAACATCGCCGGCGTGCAGGACAAACAGGGCAATCTGGTGACCGACCTGTCGGCGCGCGAGATCGATGAGATGTTCGCGGACGGCACGATTTCGGGCGGCATGCTGCCGAAAATCTCGTCGGCGCTGGACGCCGCCAAGTCCGGCGTCAATACCGTGCACATCATCGACGGGCGCATTGAACACAGTTTATTGCTGGAAGTCTTGACCGAACAGGCCTTTGGCACTATGATCCGGTCTCACTGAAATTTTGCAGCGATTCAAGTCGCTTCGAAACGAAGTAGCGATGCCCTTGTAGCTCAGTGGTAGAGCACTCCCTTGGTAAGGGAGAGGCCACGTGTTCAATCCACGTCAAGGGCACCATCTGGAGCGGTAGTTCAGTTGGTTAGAATACCGGCCTGTCACGCCGGGGGTCGCGGGTTCGAGCCCCGTCCGCTCCGCCAGATTCAGAAAAAATGCCTCCCTCGCGGAGGCATTTTTTTTATCAAGGAATCGCACTGTGCCCAAGCCCTCCCCCGTCTGGCTGTTCGACCTCGACAACACCCTGCACGACGCGTCCCACGCGATCTTTCCGGCGATTAGCGCCAACATGAACACCTATATCGCGCGCGTGCTCGGCGACGGCGTCACGCCGGCCAGCATCGAGGCGGTGAACGCGGCCCGGCTCGGCTACTGGAAGCGCTACGGCGCCACCCTGCTCGGCATGATCCGTCACCACCAGGTCGACGCCGCCGATTTCCTGCGCGAGACCCACGATCTGCAAGCGCTGCGCGAGATGGTGCGCTGGGAGCGCGGCCTGGCGCGCCTGATGAAGCGCCTGCCCGGCCGCAAGATCCTGCTGACGAACGCGCCGACCGCGTATTCGACCGAGGTCATGCGCCACATGGGCCTGCATCGTCATTTCTCGCACCACATCGCGATCGAGGACATGCACGTGCACCGCCAGCTGCGCCCGAAGCCGTCGACGCTGATGCTGCGGCGCCTGCTGCGCAAGCACCGACTGGCGCCGCATCGCTGCGTGCTGGTCGAGGATACCCTGGTCAACCTCAAGCACGCCAAGCGCGTCGGCGTGCGCACCGCCTGGGTCACGCAATACCTGCGCATGAGCGATCCGATCGGCAAAGCCCCTCTGCCGAAGATGGTAAAACGACCCGCCTATGTCGATGTCAAAGTAAAATCCGTGCTTCAGCTGCCGTCGCACCTGCGCCGGCTGCGCTCATCGACCTGAACACGGAGAACCGGGACAACATGGCAAGCACCAAGCCGGGCCAACGAAAACTGCAGATCCTCCAGGCCCTGGCGGCGATGCTGGAACAACCGAAGGGCGAGAAGATCACGACCGCGGCGCTGGCTGCCAAACTGTCGGTGTCGGAAGCGGCGCTGTACCGCCACTTCGCCAGCAAGGCCCAGATGTTCGAGGGACTGATCGAATTCATCGAGTCCAGCGTGTTCGGCGTGTGCAACCAGATCACGGCACGCGAGGACGACGGCGTGGCCCAGGCCCATGCGATGCTGCAGATGCTGCTCTCGTTCGCCGCCAACAATCCGGGCATGACCCGGGTGCTGATCGGCGACGCCCTGGTCGGCGAGGACGAACGCCTGCAGTCGCGCATGAACCAGTTCTATGACAAGGTCGAGCTGGCGTTCAAGGGAGCCCTGCGGGTCGCCGTCACCCAGGGCCACGGGCGCGAGGAAGACGTCGGCGCGCGCGCCAGCCTGCTGGTGTCCTATGTGACCGGACGCTGGCACCGTTTCGCCAAGAGCGGCTTCCGCCAGCACCCGGCGGAAAACAGCGCGCTGCAGCTGTCGCTGCTGCTCGCCGCCTGAGCACGTGAGTCCCGTCATGGACGACAGCCCGGTTTTCGCCCTGCTCGACAACGCCACGCCGGACGCAGCGCCGCCGTCGCGCTCGCGCCTGTACCACGGCTATGCGGGCATGCTGGCCTGCTACACGCTGGAAGAATGGCCGGCCCTGCTGGCGCGCCTGCAGGAAGCCCTGGCGTCCGGCCTGCACGCGGTGCCGGTGCTGGACTACGAGCTGGGCGAGCAGCTGCTCGGGATCGTGCCGCCTGCGCCAGCCCAGGACTCGCCCTTGGCCCAGGTGCTGCTGTTCCAGGGCTACACGCTGATGTCTGCGGACGAAGTCGGCAGCTGGTTGGCCGAACGCGCCGCCGGCGGCGGCCCGGCCGGGATCGCCGATGTGCGCGCCAACGTCGACGAAGCCGGTTTTACGCGCGCCATCGGGCGCATCCGCGACTACATCGCCGCCGGCGATACCTACCAGGTCAACTACACCTACCGGATCCGTTTCGACGCCTTCGGCTCCGTCTACGCGCTGTACGCGCGCCTGCGCGAGCGCCAGCCGGTGCCCTACGGCGCGCTGCTCAGGCTGCCGGACGGCCGCACCGTGCTGTCGCTGTCGCCCGAGCTGTTCGTGCGCCACGACGCCGGACGTCTGCTGGCGCGGCCGATGAAGGGCACCGCGCCCGCCAGCGGCGACGAGGAGCTCGATGCCGTGCGCGCCAGCGCGCTGGCGGCCGATCCGAAGAACCGCGCCGAGAATTTGATGATCGTCGACCTGCTGCGCAACGACCTCGGACGGATCGCGCGCACCGGCAGCGTCGGTGTGCCGGCCCTGTTCGAAGTGCGCCGCTTCAGCAGCGTGCTGCAGATGACGTCCACCGTCCAGGCCCAGCTGGCCGAGGGGGTTTCTCTCGGCGGCATCTTCGACGCCTTGTACCCCTGCGGCTCGATCACGGGCGCACCGAAGCGCCGCACCATGGAGATCATCCACGAGCTGGAACCGGCGCCGCGCGGCATCTACACGGGCGCGCTGGGCTGGATGGATCCGCCCGCGTCCGGCGCGCAGTCAGGTGACTTCTGTCTGTCGGTGCCGATCCGCACCCTGGTGCTGCACCCCGAGCACAACGGCGTGCGGCGCGGCGAACTCGGGGTCGGGGCCGGCATCGTGTACGACAGCGATCCCGCCGCGGAGTACGCGGAGTGCCAGCTGAAGGCGCGCTTCCTGACCGGCCTGCCGAACGCCTTCGAGATCTTCGAGACCATGCTTGCCACCCGCGAAGACGGCTGTCGCCACCTGGAACGCCACCTGGCGCGCCTGCGGGCATCGAGCGCCTACTTCGGCTTTCCGTTCACCGAGGAAGTCGCGCGGGCCGGCGCCATCGCCGCCTGTGCGGTGCTGCCCGGGAAGTCGCCGCACCGCCTGCGCCTGGCCCTGCAGCCGGACGGCGAGGTCGTGGTGCATACGGCGCCGCTTGCGCCCCTGGAAGGTCCGGTCGAGGTACTGCTGTCGGACGAGCCGGTCGACTCCACGGCCCTGTTCGCGCGCCACAAGACCAACATCCGCAGCCGCTACGACGCCGCCTGGAAGGCTGCCGACAGCGTGGGCGCCTTCGACACCCTGTTCTTCAACGAGCGCGGCGAACTGGCCGAGGGCGGGCGCAGCAGCGTGTTCGTGCGGGTCGGCGAGCGCTGGTACACGCCGCCGCTGTCCTCGGGCGTGCTGCCCGGCGTGATGCGCGGCCTGCTGCTGGAGGATCCTGCCTGGAATGCGATCGAATGCCCGATCTCGCGCGAGACCCTGGAGCGCGCGCAGGAGATCGTAGTCTGCAATGCGCTGCGCGGGCCGCTGCGCGCCACGATCCGGCGCGCAGCCTGATCGCTCAGCCGCCGAGCGCCTGCTCGATTTTGCCCACCAGGGCCGGATCCTGCGGCGTGACCTTGCTCGGGAAGTACTCGACCACCTTGCCGTTACGGTCGATCAGGTATTTGTTGAAATTCCACTTCGGCTGGTTGCCGGTCGCCTTGATCAGCTCGGTGTACAGCGGATTCGCATCGGCGCCGCTCACCACGCTGGAGGCGAACATCGGGAACTTCACGCCATAGGTGTTGTAGCAGAGGTCGGCGATCTTCTTGGCGTCGCTCGATTCCTGTTTAAAATCGTTCGACGGGAAGCCCAGCACCACCAGGCCGCGCGCCGCGTACTTGGCGTACAGCGCCTCCAGGCCCTGGTATTGCGGCGTATAACCGCAGTAGCTGGCCGTGTTCACCACCAATACCACCTTGCCGGCATACTGGCAGAGGTCTTGCGGCGCCTCGTCCTGCAGGCGCTTGAAGGTGTGCTTCAGCACGGCCGGGCAGGACGCCGGCGCCGCGGCCGGCGCCATCGCGGCCGATGCGTTCTGGGCCTGGGCGGGCACGGTGGCGGCGAAGCTGGAGACTAAAGCGGCGCCGAGGGAGAACAGCAGGGTGGTGGTCTTGGACATGGCGGCGAAGGTCAGGGTTAAAAAAATACCATTCTAGTCCACCTTGACCTTGGCGAGGTCGGCCTTCGGCGCCGGCCACGACAGTTTCATCGCTTCCATGGTCTCCAGCAGCAGGTTGGCGACGATCAGGTTGCGGTGGGTCTTGGAATCGGCCGGCACGATGTACCAGGGCGCGTGGTTGGCATTGGTGGCGTCGATCGCATCCTCGTAGGCGCGCTGGTAGGCATCCCACTGCGCGCGCGCCTCGAGGTCGACCGGGTCGAACTTCCAGTGCTTTTCCGGATCGTCCAGGCGCTCCTGCAGGCGTTTCTTCTGCTCGTCCTTCGAGACGTGCAGGAACACCTTCATGATCGTGGTCCCGGTCTCGGACAGCATGCGCTCGAAATCGCGGATCTGGGCGTAGCGGCGCTTGGTTTCCTTGCCGTCGATATCGCCCAGCACGCGCGGCACCAGCACATCCTCGTAATGGCTGCGGTTGAAGACGGCGATCATGCCATTGCCCGGCACATGCGCATGCACGCGCCATAGGTAGTCGTGGGCCCGTTCGCGTTCGCTGGGCGCGCTGAAGCCGGTGGCCTGCAGGCCCATCGGACTGATCTGCGATTCCGCGAACAGCGCGCGCGTGGTGCCGTCCTTGCCGGACGTGTCCATGCCTTGCAGGATCAGGAGCAGCTTCTGCCTGCGGCTGGCGAACAGCATTTCCTGGAGGTGGCCGATTTTACAGATCAGCTCGCTAGTCAGCGCTCGCTCACGCTGCTTGGCGCCGCCGTTCTTGCCGTTCTTTTCGTCGCCATTCTTTTCGCGCAGCGGCGTCAGGCCGGCGTCCTCGTCGCGCAGCTTGAGTGCCTTCGGGGCGCGGAAGCGTTCGAGGGTCTTCATGCCCGGGCTTCCAGCTTGCGGTGCTCGATCAGCATGCAGTGGTTCATGACGACGTCCAGCCCGGCTGCGCGCGCCAGGTCGGCCGCGGCCTGGTTCTCGATCCCGAGCTGCATCCACAGGGTGCCGGCGCGCACATGGATGGCATCCTTGGCGACCGGCGGGATGTCTTCGGATTTGCGGAAGCAGTCGACCACGTCGATGCGCCGGCCATCCTTCGCCAGCGTGTCGGCGGCTTCCTGCAGGGTGGCGTAGACGGTGCGGCCGAGGATCTGCTGGCCGGCATAGGCCGGGTTCACGGGCAGGATCTCGTAGCCCTGCGATTGCAGGTATTCCGCCACCTCGTAGCTGGCGCGTTCCGGTTTGTTCGACAGGCCGACCACGGCGACGGTCTTGGCGGTCTTGAGGATTTGTTCGATGGTTCGCATGCTGGGCTCGCTATGTTATCGTCATGGCCAGCTTATCATCTTTATATCGCGCCCCGGCGCATGAAACCCGCACCATGACGATCCGCCCTGCCCTCATCCTTTCCCTGCTGTTGTTCGCCTGCGTTGGCGCGGCGGCCCAGTCCCTGCCCGAGGTCGAACGCGGCATCGTCCCCGTCGCGAGCTGGGGCGGCACCCCGGCCGACGCCTCCCGCGCGCAGCGCCAGACCATCACCCACATCACCCTGCATCACCAGGGCGAGCCTTTCAGGCCCGGCACCGATCCGCGGCAGTACCTGCGCAATCTTCAAAACTGGTCGCGCAGGACGAAACACTGGCTGGACATCCCCTACCACTACATCATCGACCTCGACGGCCGCATCTACGAAGGCAGGAAGATCGACTATGCCGGCGACACCAACACGGAATACGACCCGACCGGTCACGCGCTGATCGAGGTGGTCGGGAATTTCGAGGAAGTCGAGCCGAACCAGCAGCAGCTGGACGCCGTGGTGAACTTGATGGCGCTGCTGGCCCACAAATATCAGGTGCCCCTGGACCACATCGCCAGCCACCGCGATTTCTCGAAGCAGACCGTGTGCCCGGGTGCCAACCTGTACCGCTACGTACAGGATGGCTATTTCCGGCACAAGGTGGCGCTCAAGCTGGCGCAGGCGGCGTCTGCGCCAGGCGGCTGAGGGCTGGCGCCGCTTCAGGCGGCGCGGCCGTCGCGGTGAGGCAGGCGCCAGTCCTTGCGGACGAAGTGGCAGGTATAACCGTTCGGATGCTTGACCAGGTAATCCTGGTGCTCCGGTTCCGCTTCCCAGAATGGGCCGGCGGGTTTTACTTCGGTCACGACCTTGCCGGGCCAGAGGCCGGAGGCGTCGACGTCCTGGATCGTGTCCAGCGCGACTTCTTTCTGCGCGTCGTTGGTATAAAAGATCGCGGAGCGGTAGCTGGCGCCGATATCGTTGCCCTGGCGGTTGGCCGTGCTGGGGTCGTGGATCTGGAAGAAGAACTCGAGCAGGCGCCGGTAGCTGATCTGTTCCGGATCGAACACGATCTCGATCGCCTCGGCGTGCGTGCCGTGGTTGCGGTAGGTGGCGTTCGGCACATCGCCGCCGGAATAGCCGACCCGGGTCGCCAGTACGCCCGGCATCTTGCGGATCAGGTCCTGCATGCCCCAGAAGCAGCCGCCTGCGAGGATTGCGGTTTCTTGTTTCATTATCAGTCCTTTCAAGCCATCGTCGTGATCCCTGCTAGATAAGGACGAGAGGCCGTATTTCCAGAACGGTCAGACAAGAAAAAAGGCAGCCCGCAGGCTGCCTTCTTTTTGATCACCAAGCAACAGCGATCAGCGTCCCTTGTGACGCAGCTTGGCGATGGCCGCCAGCTGGGCGATCGCGGCCGCCAGTTCGGCTTGCGCCTTGGCGTAGTCGATCTGCGATTCCTTGTTCAGCATCAGCTCTTCAGCCTTGCGCTTGGCTTCCTGGGCTTTCGCTTCGTCCAGGTCGGCGCCGCGGATCGCGGTGTCGGCCAGGACGGTCACGCCTTTCGGCTGGACTTCCAGGATGCCGCCCGCGACGAAGACGAATTCCTCTTCGCTCTGGCCCGGCACCGTGATGCGCACGGCGCCCGGACGGATACGCGTGATCAAGGGGGTGTGCATCGGGTAGATACCCAGCTCACCCGATTCACCCGGCAACGCGACGAACTCGGCTTCGCCCGAAAAGATCTGCTCTTCGGCCGAGACGACGTCTACGTGAATAGTGTTTGCCATAAGTGTCCTTTGAAGTCGGCTTGATCAAGCAGCCAGCTTCTTGGCCTTCTCGATCGCTTCTTCGATGGTGCCGACCATGTAGAACGCCTGCTCCGGCAGGTGGTCCAGTTCGCCCGACGCGATCATCTTGAAGCCCTTGATCGTGTCTTTCAGCGAAACGTACTTGCCCGGTGCGCCGGTGAACACTTCAGCGACGTGGAACGGCTGCGACAGGAAACGCTGCATCTTGCGAGCGCGTGCCACGACCAGCTTGTCTTCCGGCGCCAGTTCGTCCATGCCCAGAATCGCGATGATGTCACGCAGTTCCTTGTAGCGCTGCAGGGTGCCCTGCACGGCGCGCGCGGTCGAGTAGTGCTCTTCGCCGACGACCAGCGGGTCCAGCTGGCGCGAGGTCGAGTCCAGCGGGTCCACGGCCGGGTAGATACCCAGCGAAGCGATGTCACGCGACAGCACGACGGTCGAGTCCAGGTGGGCGAAGGTGGTTGCCGGCGACGGGTCGGTCAAGTCATCCGCAGGGACGTACACGGCCTGGATCGAGGTGATCGAACCGGTCTTGGTCGAGGTGATGCGCTCCTGCAGGCGGCCCATCTCTTCGGCCAGGGTCGGCTGGTAGCCCACCGCGGACGGCATACGGCCCAGCAGTGCCGAGACTTCGGTACCGGCCAGGGTGTAACGGTAGATGTTATCGACGAAGAACAGAACGTCCTTGCCTTCGTCACGGAACGCTTCCGCCATGGTCAGGCCGGTCAGCGCGACGCGCAGACGGTTGCCCGGCGGTTCGTTCATCTGGCCGTAGACCATCGCGACCTTCGAGTTCGGCAGGTTGTCCAGGTCGACGACCTTGGCATCGGCCATCTCGTGGTAGAAGTCGTTACCTTCGCGGGTACGCTCACCGACGCCGGCGAACACGGACAGACCCGAGTGCGCCTTCGCGATGTTGTTGATCAGTTCCATCATGTTGACGGTCTTGCCCACGCCGGCGCCGCCGAACAGGCCGACCTTACCGCCCTTGGCGAACGGGCAGACCAGGTCGATCACCTTGATGCCGGTTTCCAGCAGGTCCTGCGACGGCGACAGCTCGTCGTACACCGGGGCGGTGCGGTGGATCGATGCAGTGGTCTCGGCGTTGACCGGGCCGCGCTCGTCGATCGGGTTGCCCAGCACGTCCATGATACGGCCCAGGGTAGCGTTACCCACCGGCACCATGATCGGCTTGCCGGTATTTTGAATGGTCATGCCGCGACGCAGGCCTTCCGAGCTGCCCAGCGCAATGGTACGGACGATGCCGTCACCCAGCTGCTGCTGCACTTCCAGGGTCAGTTCGGAGCCTTCCATTTTCAGTGCGTCGTACACCTTCGGCATGGCGTTACGCGGGAATTCCACGTCAACCACTGCACCGATACACTGAACGATTTTGCCATCAGCCATGTTCGTTCCTTCAGATATAGTTTTAATTTCGTTACGAGAGGTCGCTTGCAGCGCTTAGCTGCTGATTGCAGCTGCGCCCGACACGATCTCGGAGAGTTCTTTCGTAATCGCTGCCTGGCGGGTCTTGTTGTAGACCAGCTTCAGCTCGCCGATGACGTTGCCCGCGTTGTCGGTTGCGGCCTTCATCGCCACCATGCGCGCGGACTGCTCCGACGCCAGGTTCTCGGCCACCGCCTGGTAGATCAGCGCCTCGACGTAGCGCATCAGCAGCTCGTCGATGACCACTTGCGCGTCCGGCTCGTAGATGTAGTCCCACGAGTGGCTGCCGCGGTCGGCTTCCAGTGCCTTGGCCGGCAGCGGGAGCAGTTGCTCGACCACCGGTTCCTGGCGCATGGTGTTGATGAACTTGGTGTAGCACAGGTACACCGCGTCCAGCTGACCATCCTGGTAGGCGTCGAGCATGACCTTGATCGGGCCGATCAGCTTTTCCAGGTGCGGGGTATCGCCGATCTGGGTCACGCTGGAGACGACCTTCACGCCGATGCGGCTCAGGAAGCCCAGGCCCTTGTTACCGATTGCAACGACTTCAATGCTTTTGCCCGCGGCTTCCAGCTCGCGGGTCTTCTGCGTCACCTGGCGCAGCACGTTGGTGTTCATGCCGCCGCACAGACCCTTGTCGGTCGTGACGACGATGAAGCCGACGGCTTTCGCCTTGACGTCCTTGGCCTGGGCCATGAACGCGTGGGTGTACTCCGGATTCGCAGTGGCGAGGTTGGCCGTGATGTTACGGACCTTCTCGCTGTAGGGACGGGCGGCGCGCATCCGGTCCTGCGCCTTGCGCATCTTGGACGCGGCGACCATTTCCATCGCCTTGGTGATCTTCTTCGTATTTTCTACGCTTTTGATCTTGCCACGTATCTCTTTGCCTGCTGCCATGAGCCCTTACTCCTTATGCGGACGGGGATTGCTCCCCGTCCTGCGATCCATCAGAAAGCCGCGCTTAGAACGACTTCTTGAAATCGGCGATGGCGGCGGCCAGCGCTGCTTCGCCGTCCTTGTCCAGAACCTTGGTGTCGTCGATCTTCGACAGCAGGGCACCGTGGCTCGACTTCAGGAAGTTGTGCAGACCGGCTTCGAAATCCAGCACGCGCTTGACTTCGATGTCGTCGAAATAGCCCTTGTTGACGGCGAACAGCGAGGCAGCCATCAGCGAGACCGGCAGCGGCGAGAACTGCTTCTGCTTCAGCAGTTCGGTCACGCGTGCACCGCGGTCCAGCTGCTTGCGGGTCGACTCGTCCAGGTCCGACGCGAACTGCGCGAACGCGGCCAGTTCACGGTACTGCGCCAGGTCGGTACGGATACCGCCGGACAGGTTCTTGATGACCTTGGTCTGGGCTGCGCCACCGACGCGCGACACCGAGATACCGGCGTTGATCGCCGGACGGATACCGGCGTTGAACAGCGAGGTTTCCAGGAAGATCTGACCGTCGGTAATCGAGATGACGTTGGTCGGCACGAATGCCGAGACGTCGCCGGCCTGGGTTTCGATGATCGGCAGTGCGGTCAGCGAACCGGTCTTGCCGGTCACGGCGCCGTTGGTGAAGGCGGACACGTAGTCGGCGTTCACGCGCGCGGCGCGCTCCAGCAGGCGGCTGTGCAGGTAGAACACGTCGCCCGGGTAGGCTTCGCGGCCCGGCGGACGGCGCAGCAGCAGCGAGATCTGGCGATAAGCAACAGCTTGCTTCGACAGGTCGTCATAGACGATCAGCGCGTCTTCGCCGCGGTCGCGGAAGTATTCGCCCATCGCGCAGCCCGAGTAGGCCGAGATGTACTGCATCGCAGCCGATTCCGAAGCGGAAGCGGCGACCACGATGGTGTACTCCATCGCGCCGTGCTCTTCCAGCGAGCGGACGATGTTCTTGATGGTCGAGGCCTTCTGGCCGATCGCGACGTACACGCAGGTGACGCCCTGGCCCTTCTGGTTGATGATCGCGTCGACTGCGACAGCCGATTTACCGGTCTGGCGGTCGCCGATGATCAGCTCACGCTGGCCACGGCCGATCGGCACCATCGCGTCGATCGACTTGATGCCGGTCTGCAGCGGCTGCGACACGGATTCACGCGCGATCACGCCCGGGGCGATCTTTTCGATCGGGGCGGTCATCTTGGCGTCGACCGGACCCTTGCCGTCGATCGGCTGGCCCAGTGCGTTGACGACGCGGCCGCGCAGTTCCGGACCGATCGGCACTTCCAGGATGCGGCCGGTGGTCTTGACGGTATCGCCTTCGGAGATGTGCTCGTAAGCACCCAGAATCACGGCGCCGACCGAGTCGCGCTCGAGGTTCATCGCCAGACCGAAGGTGTTACCCGGGAATTCCAGCATCTCGCCCTGCATCACGTCCGACAGACCATGGATGCGGCAGATACCGTCGGCGACGGAAATCACCGTGCCTTGGTTACGAACATCAGCCGAACCTTCGAGGCCCTGGATGCGGCTCTTGATCAGTTCGCTGATTTCAGACGAATTAAGTTGCATGAGTGCTAACTCCTAATAGTTTCTTGATGCGTTGGGCAAGTGCTTGGACGCGGAAGACGGTGCAAAGATCCTCAGGCCACCAGCGCGTTGTGCATTTGCTGCAGCTTCGCGCGGACCGAGGTATCCAGCACTTCGTCACCAACGACCACGCGCACACCACCGATCAGCGACGGGTCGACTTCGACCGTGGGGTTGAGCTTGCGGCCAAATTTCTTTTCCAGCACGGCGACCACCGAGTTCAGTTGGTCTGCCGAGATGTCGAACGCGCTGTAGACGGTGGCGTCGGCGGCGCCCAGCTGTGCATTCTTCAGCACGGTGAACTGGGCGGCGATTTCCGGCAGCAGCGCGATACGGCCGTTTTCGGCCAGCATGGCGATGAAGTTCTTCGCTTCGGCGTTCAGCGGCGACTTGACCAGCGACGCAATCGTCTCGGCCAGTTGTGCCGCCGTGACGTTCGGATTGCTGGCAAAAGCCTGCACGTCCGGATTGGCGCCGATCTGGGCCAGGTCCGAGACGATGTTGGTCCAGGCCGCCATGTCGCCGTTTTGGGCGACACGGAACAGCGCTTCGGCGTAGGGGCGGGCGACGGTTGCGAACTCAGCCATGATCAGAGCTCGGTCGACAGGCGGTTCAGCAGGTCGGCGTGGGCCGCTGCGTTCACTTCGCGCTTGAGGATCTGCTCGGCGCCGGCAACGGCCAGCGCAGCCACCTGGGCACGCAGTTCTTCGCGCGCGCGGGTCACTTGCTGCTCGGCGTCAGCCTTGGCACCTTCGACGATGCGTGCGGCTTCGACGGCAGCGGTCTGCTTGGCGTCTTCGATGATCGCCTGGGCGCGCTTTTCAGCGTCGGCGATGCGCTTGGCGCTTTCGTCACGGGTCGCAGCCAGTTCGGCGGCGATGCGTTTTTCGGCGGCGGCCATTTCTGCCTTGCCACGGTCAGCTGCGGCGAGGCCGTTCGCGATCCTCTCGGCGCGCTCGTCGAGCGCTTTCATCACCGGCGGCCACACGAATTTCATCGTGACGAACACCAGGATGAAGAAGACCACGAACTGAACAAACAGAGTTGCGTTCAGATTCACGGTAAATTCCTTCTCACAAAAACGGATGCCGAACCGGGGGAGGTTCGGCTAGTCAGAATCGAATGGTGTTTCGATTAGGCGTGGAACGGATTTGCGAATGCGAACAGCATTGCGATACCAACACCGATCAGGAATGCCGCGTCGATCAGGCCGGCCAGCAGGAACATCTTGGTCTGCAGGGTGTTCATCAGTTCAGGCTGACGTGCCGAAGCTTCCAGGTATTTGCCGCCCATCAGAGCGATACCGATACAGGCACCAATTGCACCCAGGCCGATGATCAGACCGCAAGCCAGCGCAATGTAAGAATAGTCAGTCATTAGATTTACTCCAAAAGTTAATTTAAAAAATTAAAAATTTACAACTCTTTACTACCACTATCTTGTTCGTTCTTGCGATCGCGTCGGTCAGTGGCTCTCGTGGGCCTGACCGATGTACACCAGCGTCAGCATCATGAAGATGAAAGCTTGGAGGAGCACGATCAGGATGTGGAAGATTGCCCAAGCCGAACCGGCGACGATTTGGCCAACGATACCGAACGGGCCAGCCAGTGCGCCAAGCAGAGCAATCAACAGGAACAGCAGCTCGCCGGCGTACATGTTGCCGAACAGTCGCATGCCGAGCGACACCGTACGTGCTGCGTATTCGATCATGTTCAACAGGAAGTTGAACGGAGCCATATAAATACCGAACGGCGCGGCGAACAGCTCATGCACCCAGCCGCCCACGCCCTTGACCTTCAGGTTGTAAAACAGGACCACGGCCAGCACACCCAGCGACATGCCCAGCGGACCGTTCAGGTCGGCGGTCGGGACGATGCGGAAGTGCATCTCGCCCATGCCCATGGCGCGCAGGATGGCGGCGAACAGATCGACCGGCAGGAAGTCCAGGCAGTTCATCAGGAACACCCAGACGAACACGGTCAGGGCCAGCGGCGCGATGAAGCGGCGATCGCCGTGGATGATGGATTTCGACTGGTCTTCGACCATCTCGACGACAGCTTCAATGGCGCCCTGGAAACGACCCGGTACACCCGAGGTGGCGCGGCGCGTGCCGAGCCACAGAACGAAGACGCCGATAACGCCCATCAGGATGGACCAGAAGACGGTATCGTAGTTGATGACCTTGAAGTCCACGATAAAGCCCTGGTGGACATTGGTCAGGTGACCCAGGTGGTGGGAAATATATTCTCCTGCAGTGGGTGCATGCCCCGCTGCATTTTCTACCGTTGGACTCGTCATTGTTTCTGCCTAAATATTAAGATGATGTAACTTTTTAGCGCCACGATGAACCCGCCCAGCAGGGCGAACCAGTTCAGATCGTGGTAAAGCCGCGCCGTTATGTACAGCAGCGCCAGCGTTAAAGCAATCTTTACGAATTCCCAGATGAAAAATGTGGCAGGGTTCGCGCCGCCCGGCTTTTGCGCGCTGGCGAACAGGCGCACGGCCATGACACCGTTCGGAACAACACAACATAACCCGCCCAATACCGCCGAAAACATCGCAGACCATCCCCCCAGCAGTCCGGCAATCATGCCGGCCACGACTGTTACTAGCATTTGCAGGGAGACCAGGCGCAACATTGTTATTTTTCTTTCGCGCCAGCCGTGGTGGAACCGAGTTACGGTATGGTAATTACATGAATCAGCGGGATTATAAGGGCTTATGAACGCCGTCGTCAAACTCTTCTGGTCTTAAATTAAGCTTAAGTCGATGTAAAAACGACAAAGAATTTTGTCCCAAAATTGTTAAATTTCCTACGAAAGCACGCGTTTTTCCTGTAACCGCAGTGAATGCGCGAAGGGGGCGAAAGGCGTCCGACGTCGCTCTGTAAGAGGGAAAGCGCAGGTTGTCTGTGGGTAAGTTGCCACTTACCCACAGTGTAAGAAATTTACAGGGAGGTCAGCCGCGCAGGCGCGCCAGTACACTTTCGAGCACGTCCAAGTCGGCGAAGTCGATGATCATCTGACCCTTGCCCTTGTTGCCCATCTTGAACACCACCGGGGTGGCGAGCCGGTCGGACAGCTCTTCCTCGAGGCGCACGATGTCGCCTGACTTTTCCTTCTGGCGCGCGGTGGCGGCCGGGGCGTTCTGCTCTTCCAGGGTGCGGGCGACCAGCTTCTCGGTCTCGCGCACCGACAGGCGTTTCGCGATCACGTGGTTGGCCAGCGCAATCTGGTTGGCGGCATCGACCGCCAGCAGCGCACGCGCATGCCCCATGTCGATATCCCCTGCCATCAGCATGGTCTGCACCGGCTGGGCCAGGTTCACCAGGCGCAGCAGGTTCGAGACCGCGCTGCGCGAGCGCCCGACCGCATTCGCCGCCTGCTCGTGGGTGAAGTCGAATTCCGAGATCAGGCGCGCGATGCCCTGCGCCTCTTCCAGCGGATTCAGGTCTTCGCGCTGGATGTTCTCGATCAGGGCCATCGCGGCCGCGTTCTGGTCGTCGACCTCGCGCACCAGCACCGGGATCTCTTCCAGGCCGGCCAGCTGGGCCGCGCGGAAACGGCGTTCGCCGGCGATGATCTCGTAAGCGACCTCGCCCGCCGGGCTGATCGGACGGACCAGCACCGGCTGCATGATGCCCTGGCTCTTGATCGATGCGGCCAGCTCGGACAGCGAACCGTCGTCCATGCGGGTGCGCGGCTGGTACTTGCCGGCCTGGATGCGGGTCACCGACAAGGTGGACGGGCTGCCGGCGGGCGCGGCCGGGGTGTCGTGGGCGTCGCCGCCGAGCAGGGCGTCGAGGCCGCGGCCGAGTCCCTTCAGTTTTTTGGTTGCCATGGTGTTGGACTGTCGTTGTTTTATGTTGATTACATGGTCTTGATGCGTTCGACCATCTCGGCGCCGAAAGCGATATATGCCTGCGCGCCTTTCGACGAAGGATCGAACACCACCCCGGGAATGCCGTAGGACGGCGCTTCGGCCAGGCGCACGTTGCGCGGGATGATGGTCTTGAAGACCTTGTCGCCGAAATGCTGCTCGAGCTGCGCCGAGACCTGCTGCGACAGGGTCATGCGCGGATCGAACATCACCCGCAGCAGGCCGATGATGCGCAGGTCGTGGTTCAGGTTCGCGTGCACTTTCTTGATCGTGTTGACCAGGTCCGACAGCCCTTCCAGCGCGTAGTACTCGCACTGCATCGGGATGATCACGCCGTGCGCGCACACCAGGCCGTTCAGGGTCAGCATCGACAGGGCCGGCGGGCAGTCGATCAGGATGAAGTCGTAATCGGCATCGACCTTGGCGAGGGCGTCCTTCAGGCGGCGTTCGCGGTTGTCCAGCTCGACCATCTCGACTTCGGCGCCGGCCAGCTCGCGGTTGGCCGGCAGCACGTCGAAGCGCCCTGCTTCGCTGCGCAGGCGCGCGGAAGCGACATCGGCCTCGCCGAGCAGCACCTGGTAGATCGAGGACGCCAGCCCGGCCTTGTTGATGCCTGCGCCCATGGTGGCGTTGCCCTGCGGGTCGAGGTCGACCAGCAGCACGCGCTGGTTCAGCTTGGCCAGCCCCGCGGACAGGTTGACGCTGGTGGTGGTCTTGCCGACGCCGCCCTTCTGGTTTGCTACGCAAAAAATTTTCGCCATGTATGCCTTCAAAAAGCCATACCGTTAATACCATTAAAACGATTTATACGATTTATTTGGTAATACGGTATAAACGGTTTATATCGTTTAGCTGCTTGCTTCGCGAATTTTCTCGATGTGCACCAGGTGGCGCTCCGCGCCTAGCCTGGGCACCTGCAGGGGCTCCACTTTGGTCACCCGCCATGCGGCCGGCAGCCTCTGCTGCTCTTCCGCCGGCGCCACCCCTTTCAGGGCGATGTACCGGCCCTGCTCCGCCAGCAGGTGCGAAGACCAGTTGACGAAATCGGAGAGGTCGGCAAAGGCGCGCGAGGTGATGACGTCGAATTTGTCGCTCACCTGCAGTTGCTCGACCCGCATGGTGTAGATGGTGACGTTGGCCAGCTGCAGTTCCGCCTTCACCTGGGTCAGGAAGGCGGTTTTCTTGTGCACGGTGTCGATCATCGACACCTTCATGTCCGGGCGCACGATGGCCAGCACGATGCCCGGCAAACCGCCGCCCGAGCCGACGTCCAGCACGTTCTTTGCGCTGGCGAAGGCGGGTACCGCGGCCAGCGAATCGAGCAGGTGGTGGGTCACCATCTGCATCGGGTCGCGCAGCGAGGTCAGGTTGTAGACGGAATTCCACTTGAACATCAGGGCCAGGTAATCCATCAGCTTTTCCTGCTGGGCCGGGCTGACATCGAGCTGCATCTCGGCGATGCCCTCACGCAGTACCTGGGACAGGGTGTTGCGGTCGAAATTCTTCATTCGGCCGTTTCCTCCGCCGGTGCATTGCTAAAGCCCTTGGCGCCGCGCTTTTTCAGGTGCACCAGCAGCAGGGAAATTGCCGCCGGGGTCACGCCGGAAATGCGCGAGGCCTGGCCCAGGGTTTCCGGGCGTTGCTTGTCGAGTTTTTGCCTGACCTCGATCGACAGCGCCGCGATCTCCAGGTAATTCAGGTTTTCCGGCAGTTTCAGGTTTTCATAGTGGTCGTGGCGCTCCACTTCGCGGGCCTGGCGGTCGATATAGCCCGAATACTTCAGCTGGATCTCGACCTGTTCCTTCACCGCCGGATCGTCGACGCCGGGGCCGGCCAGTTGCTGGCCATCGACGCCCTGCATCGTGACCAGCCTGTCGTACTCGACGCCCGGACGGCGCAGCAGGTCGGCCAGGTTGTACTCGCGTTCGATGGCCTGGCCGATCACGCGCTCGGATTCGGCGGCGGCCAGGATGCGCGGGTTGACCCAGGTCGAGCGCAGGCGCTCCAGTTCGCGGGCCACCGATTCACGCTTGCGCTCGAAGGCTTCCCACTGCGCATCGCCGACCACGCCCAGCTTGCGGCCGATTTCCGTCAGGCGCATGTCGGCATTGTCTTCGCGCAGCGACAGGCGGTATTCGGCGCGGCTGGTGAACATGCGGTAAGGCTCGGCCACGCCCTGGGTCGTGAGGTCGTCGACCAGCACGCCGAGGTAGGCTTCCGAGCGGCCCGGGGTCCAGGCGTCGCGGCCCTGGGTCTGCAGCGCGGCGTTGATACCCGCGAGCATGCCCTGCGCGGCCGCTTCTTCGTAGCCGGTGGTGCCGTTGATCTGGCCGGCGAAGAACAGGCCATTGATGGCCTTGGTCTCCAGCGAGGATTTGAGGCCGCGCGGGTCGAAGTAATCGTATTCGATCGCATAGCCGGGGCGCAGGATGAAGGCGTTTTCCAGGCCGCGCATCGAACGCACCAGGGCCAGCTGCACGTCGAAAGGCAGGCTGGTCGAGATCCCGTTCGGGTAGAACTCGTTGGTGGTCAAGCCTTCGGGCTCGAGGAAGATCTGGTGCGACTCTTTTGATGCGAAGCGGTGGATCTTGTCTTCGATCGACGGGCAGTAGCGCGGGCCGACGCCTTCGATCACGCCGGTGTACATCGGGCTGCGGTCCAGGCCGCTGCGGATGATGTCGTGGGTCTGGGCATTCGTGTGCGTGACCCAGCACGGCACCTGTTTCGGGTGCATGGCGACGTTGCCCATATACGAAAACACCGGGACCGGATCGAGGTCGCCCGGCTGTTCGCTCATGGCGGAAAAGTCGATGCTGCGGCCATCGATGCGCGGCGGCGTGCCCGTTTTCAGGCGGCCTTGCGGCAGCTTCAGTTCCTTCAGGCGCGCGGACAGGGACACCGCGGCCGGATCGCCGGCACGACCGGCGGTGTAGTTCTGCAGGCCGACATGGATCTTCCCGTCGAGGAAAGTACCCGCCGTGAGCACCACGGCGCGGGCGCGGAACTGCAGGCCGATCTGGGTCACGGCGCCAACCACGCGGTCGCCTTCGACCATCAGGTCGTCGACCGACTGCTGGAACAGCCACAGGTTCGGCTGGTTTTCCAGGCGCGAGCGGATCGCCGCCTTGTACAGGACGCGGTCAGCCTGGGCGCGGGTAGCGCGCACGGCCGGACCCTTGGACGAGTTCAGGATGCGGAACTGAATACCGGCCTCGTCGGTGGCGATCGCCATCGCGCCGCCCATGGCGTCGACTTCCTTGACCAGGTGGCCCTTGCCGATGCCGCCGATCGAGGGATTGCAGGACATCGCACCGAGGGTTTCGATGTTGTGAGTAAGCAATAGGGTCTTTTGCCCCATGCGCGCGGACGCGAGAGCCGCTTCGGTGCCGGCATGGCCGCCGCCAACGACGATCACGTCGAATTCTGTCGGAAATAGCATGATGGAGTGTGCTGCGAGGAGAGTTAAGCTGGGATTATAGATTCTTTTTTCTGTGCGGCTTCAGTTGATGGCGGAAAACGACAGAAATTGTTTCACGTGAAACCAAGTTTGGCTGTGCTTGGTGGTCCGCTCGAGTTGCTCAAGGCGATGAGGCGAGCGGACTCGTTCCGCGTCCGACCACGGTAACGAGGTTCAGCAGGACGACGCACTGCCCCAATGTTTCACGTGAAACACTACCAGCCCCCACATCACCAGCCCACCTTTGTGAACGAATCGTAGGCCGTCTTTACAATCAGCAAGGACACCACGACCAGGAACAATTTGCGCACGAAGCCGCTGCCGTGCTTCAGCGCCAGCCTGGTGCCGATCAGCGAGCCGCCGACCTGGCATACCGCCATCAGCGCAGCCAGCTTCCAGATCAGGTGGCCGCTGTAGCCGAACCACAGCAGGGCCGACACATTGCAGGCCACGTTGACGATCTTCGCCGCCGCCGAGGCGCCCAGGAAATCAAAGCCGAAGAAGCGTACGAACATGAAGATCAGGAAGCTGCCGGTGCCCGGACCGAAGAAGCCGTCATAGAAGCCGATGGCGGCGCCGATGCCGGTCGCCAGCAGGCGCTCCGTCATGCCGCTGTGGACCGGGGCGTGCACCGACCCGAAATCCTTTTTCTTGAAGGTGTAGACCGCAACCGCCAACAGGATCAACGGCAGCAGGCTGCGTACGAAATCGCCCGGCACGCGGGTCACGGTCCAGGCGCCGACGAAGGCAAGGGCGAAGGCGGCGATGGCGGCCGGGGCGGCTGTGCTCCACGCCACCTGCACCCGGCGCGCATATTTCACCGCCGCCACCGAGGTGCCGCACATCGACGCCAATTTGTTGGTCCCCAGCAGGGTCGCCGGCACTTCCTTCGGGAACACGGCGAAGATCGCCGGGATCTGGATCAGCCCTCCCCCTCCCACCACAGCATCGACCAGACCGGCAAGAAAGGCCGCGCAGGCCAGGACGAGGAAATCAAGCATGGGACCACAACATACGGGGCGGAAGGAAGGCGCCATTGTACGGTAACGGGCGTGTCGAGCTGGTGTAAGCTTGAGAAAACACAAAATCAAAACGGAGACGACGATGAGCATCATTCCCGCTTTCAGTTTCACCACGGTTTCCAGCATCGTGTCCGAACCGGGCGCATCGCTGCGGCTCGGACAGCTCGTCGCCGAGCGCTTCCCCGGCGTGCGGCGGGTGCTGGTGGTGACCGATCCCGGCTTCCTGCGCACCGGCCTGGTCGAGCCGCCACGCCTCAGCCTTGAACGCCAGGGCATGCAGGTCGCCATCTATTCGGACGTGATGGCCGACCCGCCGGAAGCCGTGGTCCAGGCCGCGGCCGAGTTCGCCCGCCAGCAGGGAACGGAACTCGTGATCGGGCTGGGCGGCGGCAGTTCGATGGACGTCGCCAAGCTGGTCGCCGTGCTGGCCGGCAGCGCGCAGCCGCTGGCCGATATGTACGGCATCGGCAAGGTGAGCGGCAAGCGCCTGCCGCTGGTGCAGGTGCCGACCACCGCCGGCACCGGCTCGGAAGTCACCAACATCGCCATCGTCACCACCGGCGAGACCACCAAGATGGGCGTCGTCGCGCCCCAGCTGTATGCCGACATCGCCTTGCTGGACGCTAAGCTGACCCTCGGCCTGCCGCCGGTCGTCACCGCCGCGACCGGCATCGACGCGATGGTGCATGCGATCGAAGCCTATACCAGCCGCCACAAGAAGAACCCGCTGTCCGACATGCTGGCGCGCCAGGCGCTGTCCCTGCTGTCCGCAAACATCGTGAAAGCCTGCGAGAACGGCCGCGACCTGGACGCCCGCCAAGCCATGCTGCTGGGCGCCTGCCTGGCCGGCCAGGCCTTCTCGAATGCGCCGGTGGCCGCCGTACACGCCCTCGCCTACCCGATCGGCGGCGTCTTCCACGTGGCGCACGGCCTGTCCAACTCGCTCGTGCTGCCGCATGTGCTGCGTTTTAATTTGCCAGCGGCCAGCAGCCACTATGCGGAACTGGCCGGCATCGTGGTGCCGCACGCCAGCGGCAGCGAGGAAGTGCGGGCCCAGGCCTTGATTGTTGCGATGCAGCAGATCGCCAAGATCACCGGCGTCGAGACGACCTTGCAGCAGGTCGGCATCGGCGAGCACGACCTGGACCGGCTGGCCGACGAAGCGATGCTGCAGACCAGGCTGCTGGGGAACAATCCGCGCGAGCTGACGCGGGAAGATGCGCGGGCGATCTACGCGGCGGCGCTCTAGACGTTCAGAACGTGCTCTGCGGCCTCTTCGCTGCCAAAAAATCCAGCAGCAGCGCATTCACTTTCTCGTGCGCGGTCAGCTGCAGCCAGTGGTCGGCGTCGTGGATGCGTTCGAAGCGGAATTCACCGTCGACGTAATGGGCGGAATCGCGCATCTGCTTTTCGCCGAGGGCCGGGTCGCGGTCGCTCCAGATGCCCATCACCGGCACTTTGACGGGCGCATAGGATTGCGGCAGCGCCAGCTTGAGGTTGGCGCGGTAGTAGTTCAGGGCGGCGCTCAGGCGCCCTGGCCGCGCCAGGTCGCGCTTCCAGATTTCCGCCTGGCCCGGCTCGCTGGTGAACTGGCGCAGCGCGAACCAGTCGGCCGCCCGCAGCATACCCTCGGCAATACCCGGCATGCAGAACATCGGGATATAGGCCATGCGCATGTGCTGCAGGATGCCGGCATGGGCGATCGCCTTCGGATGGCCGGTCGACAGGGTGACGAAACGTTCGATGCGCTGAGGCACCATGGACGCCAGCTGCCAGCCGATCACGCCGCCCCAGTCGTGGCCGACCAGGTGCACCTTGTCGATTTTGAAGGCGTCCAGCAGGCCCAGCACGTCAGCGCGGACCTTGTCCAGCGTGTAGTCGAGCACATGGGGTGGCGCATCGGTGCGGCCGTAGCCGCGCAGGTCGGGGGCAATGACGCGGAAGCCGGCGCCGGCCAGCACCGGCACCTGCTTGCGCCACACGAGGTGGGTGTCGGGAAAACCGTGCAGCAGGAGGATCACCGGCCCCTGCCCGGTCGTGGTGGCATGCATGTGGATGCCGTTCACATCCACCATCAGGGATTCGTCGATCACGGCGTCACCTCCCGAAGTTTAAGCCGGCTTGTTCCCCCGCTTGCTGGCCTCGACCGCCGCCATGATCTCGCCGACGATGCCGCGCCGGAACAGCAGCACGCAGGCAACAAAGATCAGACCGGTGACGATGCCCACCGATTCGCCCAGGGACGAGAACCATTCTACATGCGTCGCTTCGGCGAGGAAGTTCCCTACGTCGCCGAGCTTGTTTTCCAGGGCGACCACCAGGAAGGCGCCCAGGATCGGGCCGGCCAGCGTGCCCATGCCGCCCACCAGGGTCATCAGGATGACCAGGCCGGACATGGTCCAGTGCACGTCGGTCAGGGTCTCGAAGCCCAGCACCACGGCCTTGGTGGCCCCTGCCAGGCCCGCCAGGGCGCTCGACAGCACGAAGGCCAGCAGCTTGATCCTGTCGACGTCGTAGCCCAGCGAGATGGCGCGCGGCTCGTTCTCCTTGACCGCTTTCAGCACCTGGCCGAAGGGCGAATGGACGATGCGCATGATCAGCGCGAAGCCGAGCACGCAGATCGCCAGCACGACGTAGTACATCGTCAGGTCGTTGCCGAGGTCGAGCAGGCCCAGCAGCTTGCCGCGCGGAATGCCCTGGAGGCCGTCTTCGCCGTGCGTGAAGGGTGCGCGCAGCGCCGCGAAATACACCATCTGGGCCAGCGCCAGGGTGATCATCGAGAAATAGATGCCCTGGCGGCGAATCGCCAGCAGGCCCATCACGAGGCCGATGGCGGCGGCGGCCAGCACGCCCAGCACGATGCCGGCCTCGAACGGCAGACCCAGCGTCGTCAGGGCGTAGCCGGCCACATAGCCGGCGCCGCCGAAGAAGGCGGCGTGGCCGAAGGACAGCAGGCCGGTGTAGCCGATCAGGAGGTTGAAGGCGCAGGCGAACAGGCCGAAGCACAGCAGCTTCATCAGGAACACCGGGTAGCCGACGAAGGGCGCGGCCAGGGCCGCCAGCAGCGCGATGGTATAGGCGATTTTTCGATTCATGTCACTTCTCTTTGCCGAACAGTCCTGCCGGACGCAGCAGTAAAACGATCACCATCACGACGAACACCACCACTTCCGACGCTTCCGGGTAGTAGACGCGGGTCAGGCCCTCGATCACGCCCAGGCCCAGGCCGGTGAGGATGGAGCCGAGGATGGAGCCCATTCCGCCGATCACGACCACCGCGAACACGACGATGATGAGGTTCGAGCCCATCAGCGGCGTGACGTTGATGACGGGCGCCGCCAGCACCCCGGCAAAGCCGGCCAGGGCGACGCCGAAGCCGTAGGTGAGCGTGACCATCAGCGGCACGTTGACGCCGAAGGCTTCGACCAGCTTCGGGTTCTCGGTGCCGGCGCGCAGGTAGGCGCCCAGGCGCGTCTTTTCGATCACGAACCAGGTAAGCAGGCACACCGTCAAGGACGCCGCGACCACCCAGGCCCGGTAGTTCGGCAGGATCATGAAACCGAGGTCGGTGGCGCCGGACAGGGATTCCGGCACGTCCAGGGTCTGGCCGGACACGCCGTAGATGGAGCGGAACACGCCTTCCAGCAGCAGGGTGATGCCGAAGGTCAGCAGCAGGCCGTATAAATGATCCAGCTTGTACAGCCAGCGCAGCATCGATTTCTCGATCAGGATGCCGAACACCCCGACCAGCAGCGGCGCCAGTACCAGCATCGTCCAGTAGTTCAAGCCGAAGGACGTGACGCCGATGAAGGCGGCGAAGGCGCCCATCATGTACAGCGCGCCATGCGAAAAGTTGATCACGTTGAGAAGGCCGAAGATCACGGCCAGGCCCAGCGACAGCATCGCATAGAAAGAACCGTTGACCAGCCCCAGCAGGAGCTGGCTCATCATGGCTTGCAGGGGGACGCCAAAAATTTCCATAAGAGCTCAGGCTAATGCGTCCGTCGTCCACGCGCAGGCGGGGACGACGGTCAGGTTAACGAATTACTTCCACGCCGCGCACTTGGTCTCGGCTTTGGTGGTGTAGGCCTGGGCGCCCGGAATGGTGGCGATGACCTTGTAGTAATCCCACGGCGCCTTCGATTCCTTCGGCGTCTTCACTTGCATCAGGTACATGTCGTAGACCATGCGGCCGTCCGGGCGGATCTCGCCGTTCTTGGCGAACATGTCGTTGATCCTGGTCTTCTTCAGGTGGGCCATGACCTTGTCGGCGTCGTCGCTACCGACCGCCTTCACCGCGTTCAGGTAGTTCATGGTGGCCGAATAGTCGGCCGCCTGCAGCATCGACGGCTCTTTCTTCATCTTGGCGAAGTAGCGCTTGGCCCAGGCGCGGGTGGCGTCGTTCTGGTTCCAGTACCAGCCGGTGGTGAGGTACAGGCCCTGGGTCGTGTTCAGGCCGAGGGTGTGGATATCGTTGATGAACACCAGCAGGCCGGCCACCTTCATCTTCTTGGTCAGGCCGAACTCGTTGGCGGCTTTCATCGAATTGATGAAGTCGCCGCCGGCGTTCGCCAGGCCCAGCACCTGCGCCTTGGACGACTGCGCCTGCAGCAGGAAGGACGAGAAGTCGGAGGCGCCCAGCGGATGCTTCACGCTGCCCAGCACGCTGCCGCCGTTGGCCTTGATGACCTCGGTGGTGTCCTTTTCCAGCGACTGGCCGAAGGCGTAGTCGGCGGTCAGGAAGTACCAGGACTTGCCGCCCTGCTTGACCATCGCGCCGCCGGTGCCGCGCGCCAGCGCCACGGTGTCGTAGGCGTAGTGCACGGTGTAGGGCGAGCATTCCTCGTTGGTCAGGCGGGCGGAGCCGGCGCCGATGGCGATGAAGACTTTTTTCTTTTCCGCGGCGACCTTGGCCATGGCCAGGCTAGCGCCGGAGTTGGTGCCGCCGATCAGCATGTCGACGCCCTGCTGGTCGAACCATTCGCGCGCCTTGCTGGCGGCGATGTCCGCCTTGTTCTGGTGGTCGGCGACGATGAACTGGATCTTCTTGCCGTTCACGGCGCCGCCCATGTCGGCGATCGCCATGCGCACGGCTTCGGCGCCGCCGTTGCCGTCGATGTCGGAATACACGCCCGACAGGTCGGTGATCAAGCCGATCTTGATGGTGTCGCCCGAGACCTGGGCCTGGGCCGGGATCGACAAGCAGGCGGCCGCGGCGGTAGCGGCGATGGCGGTGGCAATGGCGGTGCGTTTCATTATTGTCTCCATTCAAAAAAAGAGGGTTGGTTTTATTTCTTCTTCAAACGCCGAGCAGTTCGGTCAATGCCGGCATGCTGGCCTGCAGCTCGGCCGCGCGGATCGTCTTGACGATCTGGCCGTGTTCCATCACATAGAAACGCTCGGCCAGCGGCGCCGCGAAACGGAAGTTCTGTTCCACCATCACGATCGTGTAGCCCTTCGATTTCAGGGTCGTGATCATGCGCGCCAGGGCCTGGACGATGACCGGCGCCAGGCCTTCCGAGATCTCGTCCAGCAGCAGCAGGCGCGCGCCGGTGCGCAGGATGCGCGCCACGGCCAGCATCTGCTGCTCGCCGCCCGACAGGCGCGTGCCCTGGCTGTGGCGGCGCTCGTACAGGTTGGGGAACATCTCGTAGATCTCGTCGAGCGACATGCCGGCCGCCCTGCCCTTCGACGCCGCCAGCACGGGCGGCAGCAACAGGTTTTCCTCGGTCGACAGCGAGGAAAAGATGCCCCGCTCTTCCGGGCAATAGCCGATGCCGAGGTGGGCGATCTTGTAGGTCGGCAGGTGGATCGCCTCGGTCCCGTGCACGCGGATCGAGCCGCGCCGGGTGCCGGTCAGGCCCATGATGGCGCGCAGCGTGGTGGTGCGGCCGGCGCCGTTACGGCCCAGCAGGGTCACGACCTCCCCCTCGTCGACCGAAAAGCCGACGTCGTGCAGGATGTGCGATTCGCCGTACCAGGCCTGCAGGTTCTGTATCTCGAGTGCCGCCGCCATCAGTGCGCTCCTTCGAGTGGTGCTTCGGTGCCCATGTACGCTTCCATCACCTGCGGGTTGCGGGAGACCTCGGCATAGCTGCCCTCGGCCAGGATGGCGCCGCGCTGCAGCACCGAGATACGGTCGCAGATACCGGACACCACGTTCATGTTGTGCTCGACCATCAGGATGGTTCGCCCGGCTGACACTTTTTTGATCAGCTCCGTCACCCGGTGCACATCTTCGTGCCCCATGCCCTGGGTCGGTTCGTCGAGCAGCATCAGTTCCGGCTCCATGCCGAGGGTGGTGGCGATCTCGAGCGCACGCTTGCGCCCGTAAGGCAGGTCGGCGGTCAGGGTATCGGCAAAACTGCCGAGGTCGACTTCCTCGAGCAGGGCCATGGCCCGCCCGTTCAGCTGGTCGAGGGTCCGTTCGCTGCGCCAGAAGTGAAAACCGCTGCCGAGTGCGCGCTGCAGGCCGATGCGCACGTTCTGCAGCACAGTCAGGTGCGGGAACACGGCCGAGATCTGGAAGGAACGGATGATGCCCATGCGGGCGATCTGGGCCGGTTTCAGGCCCGTGATGTCGCGCCCGTTGAACAGGATCTGGCCCGAACTCGGCACCAGGAACTTGGTCAACAGGTTGAAGCAGGTGGTCTTGCCGGCCCCGTTCGGGCCGATCAAGGCGTGGATATGGCCGCGCTGCACCTGCAGGTTGACGCTGCTGACAGCAGTAAATCCCTTGAATTCCTTCGTCAGCTCGCGCGTCTCCAGAATGACGTCCGCCATTGCGTCTCCATTGACGAAAACTACATATTTTTAGGTATCGCCACGATACAACACATCTTTCGTGCCGGTCTTTCAGTTGCGTACTGCGTCAACGCAAACCCGTTGTGCATTTTTGCCCAGCGGGCTGCTAGCTGTTCTGCGCCGCGATCCGCTGCGCCGTCTTCTCGGCGATCATCAGGGTCGGTGAATTCGTGTTGCCTGAGGTAATGAACGGCATGACGGAGGCGTCGACCACGCGCAGCCCGCGCACGCCTTTGACACGCAGTTCGCTGTCGACCACCGCCAGCGGATCGTCGGTTTTCCCCATCCGGCAGGTGCCGACCGGATGAAAAATCGTGGTCCCGATCAGGCCGGCGGCCTGGGCCAGCTCCTCCTCCGTGCGGTAATCCGGGCCCGGCTTGAATTCCTCGGGCCGGTACCTGGCCAGCGCCTTCGATGCCACGATGCGGCGCGTCAATGCCAGCGCATGGGCCGCCACCTGCCGGTCTTCGGGCGTGCTGAGGTAGTTGGGCGTGATCTTCGGCGCGGCGTAACTGTCGCCGGAGGCAATCCGCACGTGGCCGCGCGAGGTCGGGCGCAGGTTGCAGACGCTGGCCGTGAAGGCCGGAAAACCGTGCAGCGGGTCGCCGAATTTTTCCAGCGACAGCGGCTGCACGTGGTATTGCAGGTTGGGCGTGGCCTGGCGCTCGTCGGAGCGGGCAAAGGCGCCCAGCTGGGACGGCGCCATCGACATCGGCCCGCTCTGGAACAACATGTACTGCAGGCCGATTTTCGCCTTGCCGAACCAGTGCGCGGCGCTCGTGTTCAGCGAAGGCGCACCGGTGATGCGATAGACCATGCGCAGCTGCAGGTGGTCCTGCAGGTTTTCGCCGACGCCCGGGGAATCGACCAACGGGTTGACGCCGTGTTGCGCCAGCCTGGCGGCCGGACCGATGCCGGACAGCTGCAGGATGGACGGCGAGCCGATCGCGCCGGCGGCGAGCAGGGTTTCGCGGCGCGCCGTGGCCGTGAAGGCGCGCCCGCCGCCCGTGAATTGCACGCCGCGGCAGACCTTGTCCTGCCCGCTCGCCTCGATCAGCAGCTTTTCCACATGACAGCCGGTCATGATGGTGAGATTCGGCCGCTGCGAGGCCGGTTTCAGGAAGGCCTTGGCGGTGTTCAAGCGGATGCCGCGCCGCTGGTTGACTTCGAAATAGGCGCAGCCGGCGTTATCGCCGCCGTTGAAATCGTCGATTTTCGGAATGCCGTTCTCTGCGGCGGCTTCCCGGAACGCATCCAGGATTTCCCAGGACAGGCGCTGGCGCTCGACGCGCCATTCGCCGCCGCCGCCGTGGATCTCGCTGGCGCCCCCATGATGGTCTTCGCTCTGGCGGAACAGGGGCAGCACATGTTCCCAGCGCCAGGACGGATCGCCGGTGAGCTCGGCCCAGCGGTCGTAATCGCCAGCCTGGCCACGCATGTAGATCATGCCGTTGATCGAGGAAGACCCGCCCAGCACTTTTCCGCGCGGGTAGATCAGGGCGCGGCCGCCCAGGCCGGGGTCGGCTTCGGTGCGGAACAGCCAGTCGGTGCGCGGATTGTCGATGCAATAGAGGTAGCCGACCGGGATGTGGATCCACAGGTAATCGTCCTTGCCGCCGGCCTCGATCAGCAAGACCTGGACGTCCGGCTTCCTGGTCAGGCGATTCGCCAGCACGCAACCGGCAGTGCCGGCGCCCACGATGATGTAGTCGTATTCCCCTGCCGATTCCACGCTGCCCCCTCCATCCTGGATATGGTGATGCTTCGCTTGAGCAAGCTTACCAGATCGGCAAGGTTTCAGGACTGTGGATAAGGGTCTGCATATCCACAGGGACGGATTGTGCGAAACGCCCGGTTTTCGCACAACACGATTTTTTATCCATTTTTTCCACCAAGCACATACAAGGCAAGCCCACTGGCTTATGCGGACCGTAAACGTTTGATCTTGTGGACAAAACCCGGCTTATCCACAGATGAGCACCTCCGTTAACTATTACCACTATTCTGTATACACGCTTTTGGGTGTAAACCTGAGGATCCGTTTTTGAATCGCCGCTTCGACGAAAAAAAATTTTCGGCTTCGGCCAGGCTGACGCCCGGCTGTACTTTCGACTTCGACCGCTGACGCTGGTGAACGATCCGATGCTGCCGAAGCATCTGGCTGCTAAAAAAAAATTTCCCGACTCCGGACCAGCCACGATCCTGGCCGGGTTGACGGCGTCGATGACGCCGGCAAACGCCAGACCGCCCTGCTCTGTGGACAAACCCATGCATATCCACAGGATCGAATGTGCGAAACCGCGGGACTTGGCCACAGCCGATTTTTTGTCCAGTTTCGATCCCCGCCAGACGCAAGCCTTGTCCAGCAGCTTAAAACGCACGTAAACCCTTGAGCTTGTGGAGAAAACTGGTCTTATCCACAGATCTGGCAGCGTTTACTATCACTACCAATTTATATATCTATTCAAGTTAACTAAAACAGAGATGCGAACTTGCGTGGACAAAGCGAAAGCCGCGACTGCTTGAGAAATTCTTGTTTGTCTTCAGGAAGAACGGAATACGAGCCCATCGCAGGGAACAGCGATCCTGGACTGCAGACAGGGAAAGAGACGAAAGCCGACACGGCAAGCACAGGCCAGTCGCTGCACCAAGGCTGCCGACACCCTGGTTTTTGCTGAACCAAATGCAAATTCAGCAAGATCAGCCACAAAATGCGCGCGTTAACCGCCGCGTCTGTGGAAAAACGCCTGCATATCCACAGCAGCAAATGTGCAGAAGCCACTTTTTTGCTGGCCAAAGCCGTTTTGTCCAAGATCGGTTCAAGCTGGATACAATGCTTTTCCAGCGCATCCGACAGTACGTAAACCCTTGACGCTGTAGACAAATCCGGGTTTATCCACAGCAAAATGCCCGTTTACTATCTACTACCAGTTTTTATATACATCTTGTTTTGTTAAAACATTGGGCTGCAAAACCGTGTTAACCCCGGCTGCCAAGCCATCCAGGACAGAAAAAACATGCGATTAGGGATCATCAGTGCCTTGCACGAAGAACAGCAGGGGCTCGTAGAGGCCATGGAGAGGCCCTACAAGCTCATCCACGGTATGCGTGAGTACTGGGGAGGGAAACTCTGGGAAATCGACGCTGTGTGCGTTTTATCGCGTATAGGCAAGGTTGCCGCTGCCATGACAGCCACCACGCTTGTGGAGAAGTTCGGAGTTACGCACATCCTGTTTACAGGTGTGGCCGGTTCCGGCGATGCCGCGGTGCGGGTTGGCGACGTCGTGGTGGCCGACTCCCTGGTCCAGCACGACATGGATGCGAGCCCGCTGTTTCCGCGCTACGAGGTGCCGCTGACGGGCCTCAGCCATTTTGCGAGCGACCGCCAGCTGACGCTGGAACTGGCGCAGGCCGCCGAACGCTTCCTCGAGCTGGAGCTGGACAAGTCCATCGATGCCCGGGAAAGGGCCGTATTCGCGCTGCAGGCGCCGCGCGTGCACCGGGGCCTGGTGGGCAGCGGTGACCAGTTCGTCAGCCACAGGGAGCGTATCCAGGCCCTTGGCGAGGCTTTGCCAGGGCTATTGGCGGTGGAAATGGAAGGCGCCGCGGTGGCGCAGGTGTGTTTCGAGCTCGGCGTTCCGTTCGGCGTGATCCGAACGATTTCCGACAACGCCAATGAAAACGCGGCCACCGACTTCATGCGTTTCGTGAAGTCGGTGGCCGCGCAATATGCTTTTTATATCGTCAGGCAGTTCTGCCGGCAGCTGCGCGCAACTCAGGCCAGCAGGGTATCCGCCGGCACGTAGTCGTAGCCCAGGCCCTTGGCCACGGCCGCGTACGTCACCTTGCCCTGGCAGACGTTCAGGCCGTTTTTCAGATGCGGATCGTCGCGCAGCGCCTGCCGCCAGCCCTTGCTGGCCAGCGCCACGGCGTGGCCGATGGTGGCGTTGTTCAGCGCGAAGGTCGAGGTGCGGGCCACCGCGCCCGGCATGTTCGCCACGCAGTAGTGCACGACGCCGTCGACCACGAAGGTCGGATCGGCGTGCGTCGTCGCATGCGAGGTCTCGAAGCAGCCGCCCTGGTCGATCGCGACGTCGACCACCACCGCCCCCTTCTTCATGCGCGAGACCATGGCGCGCGTCACCAGCTTCGGCGCCGCCGCGCCCGGCACCAGCACGCCGCCGATCACCAGGTCGGCCGACAGTACTGCTTCCTCGATCGCATGGGCGTTCGAGTACAGGGTCGCGATCCGGTTGCCGTACACCAGGTCGAGCTGGCGCAGGCGGTCGACGTTCTTGTCCAGCACGCTGACCCGGGCCCCGGCGCCGACCGCCATCTGCAGCGCATTCGTGCCGACCACGCCGGCGCCGATGATCACCACGTGGCCCGGCGCCACCCCCGGCACGCCGCCCAGCAGCAGCCCCATGCCGCCCTTCGATTTTTCCAGGTGGCTGGCGCCGGCCTGGATCGACATCCGCCCCGCCACCTCGCTCATCGGCGCCAGCAGCGGCAGGCCGCCGCCCGGACCGGTGATGGTTTCGTAGGCGATGCAGACCGCGCCGGATTTCACCAGCGCCGCGGTCTGTTCCGGATCCGGCGCCAGGTGCAGATAGGTGTACAGGATCTGGCCTTCGCGCAGCATCGCGCATTCCTGCGGCTGCGGCTCCTTGACCTTCACGATCATGTCGGCGCGTTCGAAGATCTCCTTTGCGCTGGCCGCGATGCTGGCGCCTGCCGCCGTGTATTGTTCGTCGGATAAGCCGATCTCGGCCCCGGCGCCGGTCTGCACCAGCACCTGGTGCCCGCGCGTCACCAGTTCGTGGACGCTGGGCGGGGTCAGGCCGACCCGGTACTCATGGTTTTTGATTTCCTTGGGAACGCCAACTAGCATGTCTGCCTCCATGTAAACAACGCAAACGACTGCGCATGTGAAAACCGGGGCATGTGCCCCGGTCATTTCTTCTTATGATTACAAGCCCAGCGTCATCAGGCTTGCGTTACCGCCAGCCGCGGTCGTGTTGACGCACACGGCCCGTTCCGCCACCAGCCGCCACAGGGCGACCGGTGCCGAAGGCCGGGTGTCGACGATGCCGACGATGGCGCCGGACCGCGCCGCCAGTCTTGCCTGCAGATTGCCTTTCAAACCGTTTTCGACCAGCGCCATCTGGATCTCGAGCGCGTCCAGTTCGGCGTCGGCGACGAAGCGCACGCGCTCCTTCACTTCCGCCGGCAGGCTGGCCAGCGCCTGGTCGCGCGAATCCGCCAGCAGCAGGGCCCGGTTACCGGTCACCAGCACCGCCGCCAGCTGGTTCAGCACACCTTTCACGTCGCCCGCCGCGCACAGGATGGCGCCGCGCGGCGTGAAGCCGAGCGTGTTGCGTTCGCCGGTCGGGCCCGGCAGCTCGAGGCTGATGCCGTCCAGGGTGGTGGTCGTGTACTGCTCGGCCAGCACCGCGACGTCGCCGTGGCCCTTGGCCTGCATCCAGCCCATCAGGGCGTCCAGTGCGTCGTTGCTGTGGCGCGCGCGCTGCAGCAGCGGCGCGGCCTCCTTTTGCAGGCGCTTCAGGTAGAGCGGACCGCCGGCCTTCGGACCGGTGCCCGACTTGCCCTCGCCGCCGAAGGGCTGCACGCCGACCACGGCGCCGACGATATTCCGGTTCACGTAGATATTGCCGACGTGGGCGCGGGCGACGATGAAGTCGATGGTCTCGTCGATGCGCGAATGAATCCCCAGGGTCAGGCCGTAGCCGGTGCCATTGATGGTGTCGATCACCTTGCCGAGCTCGGCGCGGCGGTAGCGCACGATGTGCAGTACCGGACCGAAGACTTCGCGCTGCAGTTCCGCCATCGAGCCGATCTCGAGCACGGTCGGCGGCACGAAGGTGCCCTGCGCCTCGAGCGCGGCCGGCAGTTCCAGCGCGAAGGTTTGCCGGGCGCTGGCGCGGGTCGCCTCGATGTGGGCCAGCAGGTTCTGCTGGGCTTCACGGTCGATCACCGGGCCGATATCGGTGGCCAGGCGGTCCGGCACGCCGACGCGCAGTTCCTGCATCGCGCCCTTCAGCATCTTGATGGTCTTGTCGGCGATATCTTCCTGCAGGAACAGCACGCGCAGGGCCGAGCAGCGCTGGCCGGCGCTGTCGAAGGCGGACGACAGCACGTCCTGCACCACCTGTTCCGGCAGCGCCGAGGAATCCACGATCAGCGCGTTCTGGCCGCCGGTTTCGGCAATCAAGGGGATGTCGCAGCCTTCGGCGGCCGCACGTTTCGCCAGCGTACGGTTGATCAGCTGGGCGACTTCGGTCGAGCCCGTGAAGATGACGGCGTTGACGCGCGCATCGGCGGTAAGCGCCGCGCCGACGGTTTCGCCGCGGCCCGGCAGCAGTTGCAGCACGCCGGCCGGCACGCCGGCCGCGTGGAACAGTTGCACGGCGCGGTAGGCGATCAGCGGGGTCTGCTCGGCCGGCTTGGCCAGCACCACGTTGCCGGCAGCCAGCGCGGCCGCGACCTGGCCCGTAAAAATTGCCAGTGGGAAGTTCCACGGGCTGATGCAGGCGACCGAGCCCAGCGCTTTCGCATCACCGCTGTAGCGGATTTCTTCCGCGTAGTAGCGCAGGAAATCGACTGCCTCGCGGATCTCGGCGATCGCGTTCGGCAGCGATTTGCCGGCTTCGCGCACCGCCAGGGCCATCAGCTCGGCCATGTGCTGCTCGAACAGGTCGCCGACGGTCGCAATGATGTCGGCGCGGGCGCTGGCGCCCAGCGCTTCCCAGGCCGGGAAGGCGCCATCGGCCGCCTGCAGGGCGGTGTCGACGTCGGCGACCGTCGCTTCGGTCACCTGGCCGACGATGTCCGCCGACTGCGCCGGGTTGATCACATTCACGGCGCCCACGGCTTCCAGCGGACCCTCGACCAGCGGCGCGGCCAGGTAGTGGCGCGGGGCGGCCAGCTCGAGCGCCAGCGCGCGCAGCACGTCTTCGTTGGCCAGGTCCAGGCCGGCGGAATTCTTGCGGCCGGCGCCGTACAGCGCCAGCGGCAGCGGAATGCGCGGGTGTGGCAGGCATTTCGCGGCGCGCGCCTGCGTGAAGGGATCGGCCAGCAGGGTGTCGATCGGCACGCTTTCGTCGACGATCTGGTTCACGAACGAGGAGTTGGCGCCGTTTTCCAGCAGGCGGCGCACCAGGTAGGCCAGCAGGGTCTCGTGCGAACCGACCGGCGCGTAGATGCGGCAGGCTTTGCCGAGCTTGTCGGCGCCCACGACCTGGTCGTACAGCGTCTCGCCCATGCCGTGCAGGCACTGGAATTCGTAGTTGTCCACACCGTCGGCCCTGGCCCAGGTGTAGATCACCGACAGGGTGTGCGCGTTATGGGTCGCGAACTGGGCGTAGATGAGGTCGGTGGCGGCCAGCAGCTTTTTCGCACAGGTCAGATACGACACGTCGGTGTACACCTTGCGCGTGTAGACCGGGTAACCGGGCAGGCCGTCGACCTGGGCGCGCTTGATCTCGGCATCCCAGTAGGCGCCCTTCACCAGGCGCACCATGAACTTGCGGCCGCTGCGGCGTGCGAGGTCGACCACGTAGTCGATCACGAAGGGGCAGCGTTTTTGATAGGCCTGCACCACCAGGCCGATGCCCTCGAAGCCGGCCAGGTCCGGATCGAACGCCAGTGCTTCCAGCATGTCGAGCGAGATTTCCAGGCGGTCGGCTTCCTCGGCGTCGATGTTGATGCCGATGTCGTACTGCTTGGCGAGCAGGACCAGCTTGCGCACGCGCGGCAGCAGCTCGCCCATCACGCGCGCGGACTGCGCGCGGCTGTAGCGCGGGTGCAGGGCCGACAGCTTGATCGAGATGCCCGGCCCTTCCTTGATGCCGCGGCCGTTCGAAGCCTTGCCGATCGCGTGGATCGCGGCTTCATAGGAGGCGTAGTAATGTTCCGCATCCAGCTCGGTCAGGGCGGCTTCGCCCAGCATGTCGTAGGAGTAGCGGTAGCCGCGCGTTTCATTCTCGCGGCTGTTCTTCAGCGCCTCGACGATGGTCTGGCCGGTCACGAACTGGTTGCCGAGCATGCGCATGGCCATGTCGACGCCCTTGCGGATCAAGGGTTCGCCGCCTTTCGCGATGAGGCGGGTCAGCGCCGCGCCCAGCCCCTTCTCGCTGCTGCTCGAGACCAGCTTGCCGGTGATGAGCAGGCCCCAGGTGGCGGCGTTCACGAACAGCGACGGCGATTCGCCCAGGTGCTTCTTCCAGTCGCCGCGGCTGATCTTGTCGGCGATCAGGCGGTCGGCGGTGTCGGCATCCGGAATACGCAGCAGGGCTTCGGCCAGGCACATCAGGGCCACGCCCTCTTCCGACGACAGCGAGAATTCGTGCATCAGCGCGTCCACGCCCGAGGAGCGGGTGCGTTTTTCGCGCACGCTCGACACCAGGCGGTGCGCCAGCGCGGTGGCGTCGGCGGAGGCAACGGCGCCTTGCGCCAGCAGCCATTCGACGGCCGCGGTCTCGTCGCGGCGGTAGGCGGCGGTGATCGCCGCGCGCAGCGTCGTCTGCTCGCGTTTGGTCTCGGCCTGCAAGGCGTCGAAGGGGACGAAGGTGATGGCCGGGGTGGCGGCAATGTTCATGAAAGCTCTGGATAAAGGGATAAGGATGAGACCGGGTCCACATGTGCAAAGCGCCGCACCGTCAGGGACGGCCGGCGCAACGGCAGATGTAGCTACATGAATTCGATTGTAGAGGGAAATCTTCTGGATTAATTCTGTTTTTACAGAAGACTAGCAATAGATAGTTTTTGGTGAGAGAATTTGACCAAATAATATTTATAGTGGAGAGTGAACCAACATGCTGGACAAGATCAGCAAGAAAATCCTTGCCGAGCTGCAGAGCGACGGGCGTATCAGCAACGTCGAACTGGCCGCCCGCGTCAACCTGTCGCCCGCGGCCTGCCTGGAACGGGTGCGCAAGCTGCACGAGTCCGGCTACATCACCGGTTACACGGCCCAGCTGAACCCTGTGCTGCTGGACGTGTCACTGCTGGTCTTCATCGAAGTGGTGCTGGATCGCACCACCCCGGAAGTCTTCGACGCCTTCAAGCAGAGCGTCCAGCTGATCCCCGAGGTTCTGGAATGCCACATGGTGGCCGGCGGCTTCGACTACCTGGTCAAGGCGCGCGTGAAGGACATGGCGGCGTACCGGGAGTTCCTGGGCAAGACCCTGCTGCAGAAAGGCGTGCGGGAGACGCACACCTATGCGGTGATGGAAGAAGTGAAGAACACCACCAAGCTGCCCATCAAATAAGCAGATGGCTCGTCGTTCCCGCGCAGGCGGGAACCCAAGTTCTGCGTAAGCTATCGAAACGCGTACACACTTGGGTCCCCGCCTGCGCGGGGACGACGTACAAAATCAAGCAATCTTTTCCATCTTTTCCGTCATCTCGGACTTGTGCGGCAGCGTCTTCTGCGCCGTCACCGACAGTTGTTCGAGATTCGTGCGCAGCCAGCGGTGCGCCGGGCTGCGGCCGTCGCGCTCGTGCCACAGCATGTCCAGGTGCACGGCCGGCAGCTGGAACGGCAGTTCGCGCCAGACCAGGGAATCGGCGGCGCCGGTCGAGGCGATCAGGTGGCGCGGCAGGACCGTCACCAGGTCCGAGTTCGCGACCACGCGGCCGGCGGTGAAGAACTGGTTCACGGTCAGCAGGGTGCGGCGCTCGCGGCCGATCTGGGCCAGAGCTTCGTCGACCAGGCCGTGGGCGCGGCCCGAGAAACTCACCAGCAGGTGGTTGGCCTTGCAATAGCTGTCCAGGTCCAGCTTGCCCTGGGCCAGCGGATGGTTCTTGCGCATCACCGCCACATACTCACCCGAATACAGGCGTTCGTGGCGGATCGGCGAGCCGGTTTCGTACGACAGCTGGGCCGCCACGCCAGGGAAAAAGCCGACCGCCAGGTCGATGTCGCCGCGCAGCAGCATCGGCCGCGGCTCGCGCGTGGTCAGCGGCACCATGCGGATATTCACCCCCGGCGCTTCCTTTTCGATCGAGCGCACCAGCGAGGGCAGCCACAGTGCGGCTGTTGCGTCGGCCATCGCCAGGCGGAATGTCGCCTGGGCCTTGGACACGTCGAAGGTTTCCGGCATCACGGCCGCTTCCAGCGCGGCCAGCGCCTGGCGCACCGAGGGCCACAGTGCTTCGGCGCGCGGGGTCGGCTTGACGCCGTAGGCGGTACGGATCAGCAGCTCGTCGCCCAGGCTTTCGCGCAGGCGCTTGATGGCGTTCGACACCGCCGGCTGGGTCATCGCCAGGTGGCCGGCGGCGCGGGTCAGGTTTTGCTCGGTCATGACGGCGTCGAAGACGCGGAGCAGGTTCAGGTCAAGCGTGAGGAAGCTCATGGGATCCGTTCTGGGGCTGTGTTTCTTGGTTGTGCCAAGTGTACCCGATTTCCATTCACGATCAATATAAGACGTATCAGGAAACGTGATTAGATTTATATGTTGCGTCGCACTATATTACATGGAACCTTAACATCAAACGCACACTCGCGTCTTTCGCGCCATGTCTTTCACTGCCACCCTGTTCCAAGCACCGATGACGGCAGTGCCGTTCATGCAGCTATTCACCAGCATGGTCCAGCTGACCCTGCTGGGCGCGCTGCTGATGTTCTTCCGCCCTCTCCTGATCGGCATCGCCCGTGCACTGGTGCTGGTGGTGCGCCCGCGTCCGACCAAGGACGAGCTGGCCGCGCGCCGTAAGCTGCGCCTGGCGCAACAGGCTGGCGCAGCCGCCGTTGCCGCCCCTGCCGAGGTGCGCGCCCTGCGTTCCTGATCCAGATTACCGTCCTTCTTCCTGAACGGCGCCCGGGTAACCGGCGCCGTTTTTTTTCGTCCTTTTCACTCGTGTTTCCCACCCGCGTCGAGCGGGAATCAAGAATCGCCGTCGACTTCCGGTCGATCCGGTTTTCTGGGGATTTTTCAGGCAATCGATTTAACATTTAGTCGCTATCTTATGCGTTATGCATGAATTCGAATATGGTATCCGATGCGAGATGAATGGTTATTGATGAGTTTTAGCGCCACTTTATCAGGTATATTGCCTGAAACAGCCAATGAGCCCCGATTGCGCCGATGCCCTTGCATGAGTGCTGCGAAAGTGAATGAAAGACGAAGATATCGGCATCTTATGGATACGTTGGCGCTACAAAGAAGGAAGTTCAACTAAAGTCACTGGATATGATTGAGTTATCGTTACTTCGATCATATCGAATGCATGCGCCGCCTGCGCCTTCGCAAGGCTGCCTGGGGTCCGACCCTATCCAAAAAAATGGCGGTCACGCAGTCAAAAAATACGGACGAAAAAAAACGCGGCGCCGGTTGCCCGGGGCCGCGTCAAGCCAGGATAGGGATGGTGGATTTACTTGGCTTCGCCGAGCAGGGCCGGCTTGAGCGAGCGGTCGACAGGATGGTCGCCCAGCCAGATGCGCAGCAGGGCGTTATAGAAGGTAATGTCGGGGACGTTTTCGATCAGCTTCCTGCCATTCAGCTCGATCTGGGTACCGGTGCTGGGAATCCAGTCGATATGCAGCACGTCACCCTTCTTGAGGCCGTCGACGTTGGCAAACATCTCGCCGAACTTGCCGATCTGGGCCACGATCCTCTGCTTCTCGGCCTTGTCGACGTTCTCGTTCAGGCCATCCATGAAGGCCTTGCCGAAGTCTTCGGACGAGATGTCGCGCGCCATCTGCAGGGTCATGCGGCGCGGGCCGTCCTGCTTGAGGATCTCGGCCACGGCGCTCTTCTTCTCCGGCAGGTAGAGGCCGGCGGCATAGACCTTGATGATGAGCTTGGTGCGCATGCCGGCGCCGTTCAGTTTCAGGTCCTTGCCGGCGACCTTGGTCGTGTCTTCGAACTTGTAGCCGTTGACGTCGACCGAGGCCCAGGCCGGCAGGCTGACGGCCGCAGCCAGCAGGGCGCCGGCCAGGGTACGGTGGATGGTGAAAGTCATATGCATCTCCTCAGGAATAAAATTAGTGCAGCGCGAGCCGGGCTTCGTGCTGCAGGGATGGTTCTTGTGTCACGGCCTGGTCGAGTTTGAAGACGCTGACCGCGCGCGCCAGTTGCGCCGCCTGCTCCTGCATCGCCGCCGCGGCCGCTGCCGCCTCTTCGACCAGCGCCGCATTCTGCTGCGTGGTCTGGTCCATCTCGACGATGTTCTGGCTGACCTCGGCGATGCCGGCGCTCTGCGCCACGCTGGCGGCCGCGATGTCGCCCATGATGTCGGCCACGCGGCGCACGCTCTCGACCACCTCGGCCATCGTCACGCCGGCCTGCTCGACCAGGTGGCTACCTTCATGCACTTTATCCACAGAATCGCTGATCAGCAACTTGATCTCTTTCGCCGCCGCCGCCGAGCGCTGCGCCAGGTTGCGTACTTCCGAGGCCACCACCGCGAAGCCGCGGCCCTGCTCGCCCGCGCGCGCGGCTTCCACCGCGGCGTTCAGGGCCAGGATATTGGTCTGGAAGGCGATGCCGTCGATCACGCCGATGATGTCGACGATCTTCTTCGACGAGTCCGTGATCGATCCCATGGTGGCGATCACGTGCGACACGACGGAACCGCCGCGCGCCGCCACGTCGGAAGCCTGGGCGGCCAGCGCATTCGCCTGGCGCGCGTTATCGGCGTTCTGCTGCACGGTGTCGGTCAGCGCGCGCATCGAGCTCGAGGTCTTGGCCAGGGACGAGGCCTGGGCGTCGGTGCGCGCCGAGAGGTCGAGGTTGCCGCTGGCAATCTCGCCGGACACGCCCGACATCGATTCGGTGCTGCTGCGCACTTCGCCGACGATGCGGACCAGGCTGGCGTTCATGTGGCGCAGCGCTGCCATCATCTGGCCCGCTTCGTCGCGACTGTCGACCGCGATCTCGCTGCTCAGGTCGCCATCGGCGACGCGCCGGGCGATCTCGACCACCTGGGCCAACGGCCGGGTGATGCTGCGGGTGGACAGGATGGCCACGCCCACCGACAGCAGGCAGGCGGCGCCGGCCAGCAGCAGGATCAGCAGCTCGGTGCGATGCGTCACGGCGGCGGCTTCCTGGCCGGCGCGGGTCATGGCCGCGTTCTGGTAGGCGACGAACAGGTCGAGCTGCTCGAAGTAGCGCGCCTGCTGGGGCCGCAGCGAGAACATGAATTTCACCATCGCCTCGTCCTTCTTGTCCTCGTTGACCAGGCCGATGAACTTGCTCTGGGCCGGCAGGAACTTGGCCTGGATGACGCCGATCGCCTTCAGGATCGCGGCGCCTTCGGCATCGCTGGCATGTCTGGCAAGGTCGGCCACCGCGGCGCTGGCCTTGGCGCTGCGCGCTTCCGTATTCGCCAGCTCCTTCCGGATCTGGTCCGGATCGCTCATGATCAGGACGTTCAGCATGCTGCGCGTGGCTTCGCTGACGTCTTCCTTGACGCGATTGGCGGCCACCGTGTTTGCGTAACGCACATTGAGCAGCGTTTCCATCTCCCTGTTCAGGCTTTCCATGCGCAGCCAGGAAATCCCCGCCAGCAGCACCAGCAAAGCGATGACGATGCCGAAGCCCACGGCCGGGCGCTGGCCGATACTCGTGTTACGAATCATCTTGACTCCAGGTCCCGAAAATAGTATGGACGTGCTATTTTTTTGCTAATAAATATAGCATCAACTTATTTGCTGTAACTACACATTCGAGACTATTTCGATGCTGCAGATGCACAAGCAACAGGCAGCGGCGGGCATGGCGGAGACGAGCGACGGCAGCGGCGCAGTGTCGCACCGGTGCCGATCGGGGTAGGAATAGAAGGAAGGGGGGCCTAGGCGCCCTGCCGGACGATCAGGCAGCCGCCTTGGCGGCGGTCAGCTTTTCGTATTTGGCCTGGAGTTCTTCGCGGCTTTCGCGCCACTCCGGATTGAAGGGAATGCAGGCGACCGGGCACAGCGCCACGCACTGCGGTTCGTCGAAGTGGCCGACGCATTCGGTGCATTTGTGCGGGTCGATCTGGTAGTACTCCGCGCCCATCGAGATCGCGTCGTTCGGGCACTCGGGCTCGCACACGTCGCAATTGATGCAGTCGTCGGTAATCAGCAAAGCCATTTTTACAACCTGTAGAAATCAGGCCTTCGGTGCGGCGGTGATGGCGGCGATTTTCTTCTGCAGCCAGCGGTCGACCGAAGGGAACACGAATTTGGAGACATCGCCGCCCAGCATCGCGATCTCGCGCACGATGGTGCCGGAAATGAACTGGTACTGGTCGGACGGGGTCAGGAACAGGGTTTCGACGTCGGGCAGCAGGTAGCGGTTCATGCCGGCCATCTGGAACTCGTACTCGAAGTCGGACACGGCGCGCAGGCCGCGCACGATCACGCGCGCATCATGCTGGCGCACGAAATCCTTGAGCAGGCCGGAAAAGCTCTCGACCTTCACGTTCGGATAGTGACCGAGCACTTCGTTGGCGATTTCCAGGCGTTCGGCGAGCGAAAAGAACGGTTTCTTGTTCTTGCTGTCGGCGACACCGACGACCAGGGTATCGAACAGACCCGATGCGCGACGCACCAAATCCTCGTGGCCGCGGGTCAGCGGATCGAACGTACCTGGATAAACGGCTACAACCATTGCGGCTCCCTGGAGAAATGCACCTGAATAAGCGCGCATTATGCCTGAAAATTCGGCAGTTGCCCCACCGTAGGGCGAGAATTGCTCAATATTTGAGCAGATCCGCCGAAAAAGCGGTGTTTCAGTGCAACTTCAACAGGTGGAAGTGGACCATCCCGGCCTTGTCGGCGCGCACCAGCTCCCAAGCCGACAGCCATGCCGGCGTGCCGCCCTCCTCGCCTTCGGCGAACGGCAGGGCGGCGCTGGATTCGGCGTATACCAGGCCGCCCTCCTTCAGCAGGCTGGCGCACAGGGGCAGGACCTGGCTCAGGAAATCCTGTTGATAAGGCGGGTCCAGGAAGATCAGGTCGAAACGCTGGCCGCGCTGGATCAGGTCGCGCGCCACGGCGAGGGCGTCGGCGCGCAGGATTTTTACATTGTCCGCCTTCAGTTTGTCCTTGATCGTTTCCAGCTGGCGCACCACGGGACCGAGCGTATCGACCATGGTGATGGAGCGGACGCCGCGGCTGGCCGCTTCGAAGCCGAGGGCGCCGCTGCCGGCGAACAGGTCGAGGCAGTCGAGGCTGTCCCAGCCGCCATCGACCTGGTGCCGGATCCAGTTGAACACGGTTTCGCGTACGCGGTCCGGGGTCGGACGTAGGCCGAAGGCGTCGAGCACGGGCAGCGGCGTGCGTTTCCAGGCGCCGCCGATGATGCGGACCTGTTGCGGCGGGCCGGGACGGCGGGGGAATGCGGGTTTGTGTGAAGACTTCTTTTGCATGGGGGCGGACTATATCACTTGCCCTGCGCCAGTGCGTTGAAATCGTTGATCCAGCCCTGCATCCGCTTCTGCGCGTGCGCCTTCTGCTCCGCCGTGGTCAGTTTGACCGCCGTCATGATGAACTTTGCCGTGTTATCCACATAGGCATCGAAGAAGGGTTTTCTGTCCGGCGCTTCCATGCGGTCGAACATGTCGCGCAGCAGGTCATGGATGGCCGACATGGTCTGTTCCTTGTTCAGCTTCTGATCATGTACGCGACGCAGCAAGGCCACGATCTTCTTATGGCGTAATTGACGTTCCTGCAGCCAGACATCGCTGTCCAGCGGACGCGCATCCGAGGCGGCGCGCAACTGCGCTTCCTGCTCGCGGTTGAAACTGCCGAACCACAGGTTGAGCTGGTCCATCGACTTCTTGAAGCGCGCCTTTTTCTGGTCGTCGACGCTGCCGCTCATGAACTCCTTGCGGAACTTGTCGTTGTTCCTGGCGAATTTCTGTTCCATCTGCCCGATCTGGTCGGGCTTGATCGACATCGCCAGGTCCGCCAGCTCGGGCAGCGCCTTGAAGGCCAGCAGCTCGGTACGCGCCTTGATGTCGCGGTAGTCGGACAGCAGCTCGTCCTTGGTGACGGTGCCGTCGCCGAGCTGGCGCTGCATCTTGCTCAGCAGGCCGGCGTAGTCGCGTAACTGGGTGGAGCGATGCCACTGGAACAGGTTGTCGATATCTTTCTTGACCCAGTCGGATTGATCGCTATCCAGATCCAGGTAAGCATTCAACCACCAGTACAAGAGCGTATCGCCGTGGTTATAGGTGAAGCGGATCGTGCTGCATCCTGCCGCAAGGACCATCAGCGCGACCAGAAACAGCAATCGTGCGCGCTGGAACAAGGATTGTTGCGTGTTAAACTTTTTCATATTTTTCAACTACATTTTCTATTGAGAACGGCATATGAACGTAGTCATCCTCGCCGCCGGCATGGGAAAACGCATGCAATCCGCCCTGCCGAAAGTCTTGCATCCACTGGCTGGCAAGCCACTGTTGCAGCATGTCATCAACACGGCCCGCAGCCTGAACCCATCCAAATTATGCGTAATTTATGGACACGGCGGCGCAGCGGTGCCGAGTGCGGTTCATGAATGGGGACTGGATACGGGCATCGTGGTCGACACTGCCTTGCAGCAGCCCCAGCTGGGAACCGGCCATGCCGTGATGCAGGCCCTGCCGCAGATCGATGAAAACGCGCCGACCCTGGTGCTGTACGGCGACGTGCCGCTGACCACCGCCGCCAGCCTGCAGCGCCTGGTCGAAGCGGCCGGCCAGGACAAGCTGGCCATTCTTACCGTGGTGCAGGACAATCCCTTCGGCCTGGGCCGCATCATCCGCGAGAACGGAGAAATCGTGCGCATCGTCGAAGAGAAGGATGCCAGCGCGGAAGAGCGCGCGATCAAGGAAATCAACAGCGGCATCATGGTGATCCCGACCAAGCACCTGAACGGCTGGCTGGGCGCGCTGAAGAACAACAATGCGCAGGGCGAGTATTACCTGACCGACATCGTGGCCCAGGCCGTTGCCAACGGCGTGCCGGTGGTGTCGGCGCATCCATCGGCCGAATGGGAAGTCGCCGGCGTGAACAGCAAGGTACAGCTGGCCGAACTCGAGCGCCGCCACCAGCTGAACATCGCGAATGCGCTGCTCGAAAAGGGCGTGCACCTGCTGGATCCGGCCCGCATCGACGTGCGTGGCGAGCTGGTCTGCGGACGCGACGTCTCGATCGACGTCGGCTGCGTGTTCGAAGGCCGCGTCGAGCTGGCCGACGGCGTGACGATCGGCGCCAATTGCGTGCTGGTGAATACCAAGGTAGGCGCGGGCGTGCAGATCAAGCCCTTCTGCCACCTGGAAGATGCGGTGGTCGGCGACAAATCGCAGATCGGTCCCTATGCGCGCCTGCGCCCGGGCACGGAACTCGCCGAAGATGTCCACATCGGTAACTTCGTCGAAGTCAAGAACAGCAAGATCGCGGCCCACAGCAAGGCGAATCACCTGGCCTATGTCGGCGATGCCGATGTCGGCTCGCGCGTCAACATCGGCGCCGGCACCATCACCTGCAACTACGACGGCGCCAACAAGTTCCGCACCGTGATCGAGGACGACGCCTTCATTGGCAGCGATTCCCAGCTGGTGGCCCCGGTGCGGGTCGGCAAGGGCGCGACCCTGGGCGCCGGCACCACGCTGACCAAGGATGCGCCGGCCGGCATGCTGACGATCTCGCGTCCGAAGCAGCTGACGATCGAAAACTGGAAACGTCCGGTCAAGAAGAAGTAATTCACCGGAATCGCACAGGATAAACACAAGCTGATCCACCGGCTGTGCACAGGGGTATGAACCGCTCATCCACACACATACCCACAAAGTCATCCACAGGCCCGCACGGCAATCCGGCGGGCCTGTTGTCTTGATTGGTGCTTGTTTTAGCGCGGGTTTCTCCAGTGAGGCGCAAATTGCGTGGGCCTGCGCCGCATGCCGGGCGCATGAGTTATCCACAGCGCATGAAATGCTTGCGGAAGGCTCCAGGGTGGCCGTTTTTGCGGTTTTGCGGGTCGATTGCTCATGAATTCAGCAATGTCACAATCTGTCCACAGCGGCCTGTGGATGGATTGTGGATTACCTGTTCGGTGGCAAAGTTTACAGGTAAACAGTTTATCCACATTATTCACAGCCCCCTGTGGATAGCCTGTGTGTGACGGTCTTTTCTCAGACCACGATGCGGGTTTCGAACTTGCTGCGGAAAGTCGAAAAATAGGCTTTCACATTGCGCACATTGCTGTGCGTGGTGAACAGGCGATGTGCCAGCGCGTGGTAGGCCGGCATGTCGGCCACCTGCACGACCAGCACGAAGTCGGGACCGGGCGCGACCCGGTAGCACTGCAGCACGGCGGCCTCGCCGGCGACGGCGTCTTCGAATTCCTGCATGCGGTCGGCGGCCTGCACGTCCAGCGAGATCTCGACGATGGCCGTCAGGCGCGCGCCGACCTTGTCCGGCGAAACGATCGCAACTTGCCGTTCGATAACACCACTCTCGGTCAGCTGTTTGACGCGCCGCAGGCAAGTTGGCTGGGACACATGTACCAATTCCGCCAACTCGGCATTGGTGTGAGAAGCGTCAACCTGCAGGGTGTTCAGGATGCGACGATCAAGATCGTCCAAGTTTTGTGGGTCTTTCGACATTTTTATAAAGTTTTCTTAAGAATTTGAAAGAATATTTCGTTTTTATACATGTATGAAATAATCTATCAAAAACATGTGAAACTCGATAGCTTATTTCACTGTGTCTACTCTACATTAGTGACAACTGTTAATTTTTATTGGAGCTCATCATGTGTGGCATCGTCGGAGCAGTAGCCCAGCGCAACATTACCCCTATCCTGATCGAAGGTCTGAAGCGCCTTGAATACCGTGGCTACGATTCCTGTGGCGTTGCCCTGCACGTCGACGGCCGCCTGTCGCGTTCGCGCAGCACCTCGCGCGTGGCCGACCTCGAGTCCCAGATCAAGGAAACCGACCTGCAAGGTTTCACCGGCATCGCCCACACCCGCTGGGCCACCCACGGCGCCCCGGCCACCCAGAATGCGCACCCGCACTTCTCGCCGACCGAGGAAAATGCCCGCATCGCCCTGGTCCACAACGGCATCATCGAGAACCACGACGAGCTGCGCCGCGAACTGACCGATCTCGGCTACAAGTTCACGAGCCAGACCGATACCGAGGTCATCGCCCACCTGGTCGACCACATGTACAACGGCGATTTGTTCGAGACCGTGCAGCAAGCCGTCAAACGCCTGCACGGCGCCTACGCGATCGCCGTATTCTGCCGCGAAGAGCCGCACCGCGTGGTGGCTGCGCGCCAGGGCTCGCCGCTGATCGTCGGCCTCGGCAAAGGTGAAAACTTCGTCGCCTCGGACGCGATGGCGCTGGCCGGCACCACCGACCAGATCATCTACCTGGAAGAGGGAGACGTGGTCGACCTGCAGCTGGCCCGCTACTGGATCGTCGACGTCGACGGCCGCCCGGCCGAGCGTGAAGTCAAGACCGTGCACGCGCACACCGGCGCCGCGGAGCTCGGCCCCTACCGCCACTACATGCAGAAGGAAATCTTCGAGCAGCCGCGCGTGGTTGGCGACACCCTCGACGGCGTCACCGGCATCATGCCGGAACTGTTCGGCGACCAGGCCTTCCGCGTGTTCAAGGAAATCGACCGCGTACTGATCCTGGCCTGCGGCACCAGCTACTATGCCGGTCTCACCGCCAAGTACTGGATCGAATCGGTGGCCAAGATCCCGGTGAACGTCGAGATCGCCAGCGAATACCGTTATCGCGACAGCGTCCCGCATCCGCAAACCCTGGTCGTCACCATTTCGCAGTCCGGCGAAACCGCCGACACCCTGGCCGCGCTGAAGCACGCCCGCAGCCTGGGCATGCCGCATACGCTGACCATCTGCAACGTCGCCACCAGCGCCATGGTGCGCGAGTGCAAGCTGTCCTACATCACCCGTGCCGGCGTCGAAGTCGGCGTGGCCTCGACCAAGGCCTTCACCACCCAGCTCGCTGCGCTGTTCCTGCTGACCCTGACGCTGGCGCAGGTGAACGGCCGCCTGAGCGACGAAGAAGAAGCGACTTACCTGAAGCAGATGCGCCACCTGCCGGTCGCGCTGAGCGCGGTGCTGGCGCTCGAGCCGCAGATCATCGCCTGGGCCGAGGAATTCGCGCGAAAAGAAAACGCCCTGTTCCTGGGCCGCGGCATCCACTACCCGATCGCCCTGGAAGGCGCGCTGAAACTGAAGGAAATCTCGTACATCCACGCCGAAGCCTACCCGGCAGGCGAGCTGAAGCACGGCCCGCTGGCGCTGGTGACCGAAGAGATGCCGGTGGTGACGATCGCCCCGAACGACGCCCTGCTGGAAAAGCTGAAGTCGAACATGCAGGAAGTGCGCGCCCGCGGCGGCGAGCTGTACTGCTTCGCCGACGTCGACAGCCAGATCACCTCGAGCGACGGCGTGCACGTGATCCGCCTGCCGGAGCACTACGGCCTGCTGTCGCCGATCCTGCACGTGGCCGCGCTGCAACTGCTGGCCTACCACACGGCGCTGGCGCGCGGCACCGACGTCGACAAGCCGCGCAACCTGGCGAAGTCGGTGACGGTGGAGTAAGCGGAGCGGGGGCGGCCGGTCCTCCCCCATTACGCATCCTCGCCGTCCGCATCATCGAAGGGAAAGCTGCACCGCTTTCCCTTTTTTTTGGCGCAAGCATCCGCATGCTGGCTGAAGGCCTCCGCTGTGCGTTAATAAAGTTCGCCGCAAACCAATAAAGTCTGTCTGCCACAAGACCACGAGCTACCGGCATCTTGCGACTTGTCCCAGCAACTAGTTCGTACACTGAGCCATACTGAACGTCCGCTATCGGCCTAAGAGCAGATGGTCACGTGCAACCAACAACACGATAAGGAAAACCATGCGGCATCGTAAGTTGACTATCGCATTGTGCACATTTTGTGTGTGTGCCTCTAGCTGGAGTTCTGGAAATGATGGCCTATGGATTCTGCCCGCCGCCACTGCATGCTTAGCCCAATACCCGGATTTGTCTAATACTCGCCTTGGCAAGAGCCTGGTTAATGCTCCGCAGGTGCAGGAGCACATCAATCGAGCGAAAGCAGTCTTTGCTTCAAATCCTTGGCCAGGCCGTGCGCTCTGTGACGAACTCATGCACGACAAACCCGATCCGCAGCGTGACGATCGAGCATATTTCAACGACATGCGTGATAGGCACTTGAACGCATTGAAAGCACTGGCTGAACGGCTTCCAGACGGATGGTCTTTCTCGAGACCACGGCAATAACTTCCAAAGTCTTACAATGGCCGGGTTCGGCCATAACTGGACCTTTCAACTGCCGTGATCGACCTCAGCCACGCGCTGAGGTATTGTTGCGTTCAATGCAGCCTCACCTCAACGCCAGTAAGTACTCATGTTCAACTTTTTCCATCCGAGGCCCGTGGTCGATGGCCGTGCAGTTGCAGTGAAGATCGTTCAGCAAAAAGCTTCAGCCCAGCAGGACACGCTGACGCTGATCGTGAGCGACCAAGAAACATCAGCACCCGAAGCCCCTGCGGTAGCAAAGTTACCGATAAATAGCGTACATCTGCTCAGGGTCGGTCCCGGACAGCGATGACGGTTTGTGACGCCTCAGCCTCGGCAACCTGCTGTGCTGAATCGAGCGACCTGGTTCGCCGGCAGCAGGCTTTTGTGATTACATGAGGAAGCCGGGCTCGATGAAATATTTTGTGATTGCTGTCGCAGTTCCTCTCGTTCTTGTGCTTATCGCCTATGTGTATTTTTGCACTCCATCGGTTTATGCGGAGTCATCTGCGCATGGGGCTACCATTCACTGCGAAGTGCTTCATGATTATCCTTCGGACGTTGGACGAATTGAGAGAGCAGAGACGGCATCCGAGAAGGTCGTTTGGAGCGTGGAAGCTCAAGCAGAGTCGTTTCAGCTCCATAAATTCAACCTCACGCGCGGGTGGAACGTCGGGACACTGCAGCCATATTCTGGACAGTTTGTAACTAGCGTCCCGCAGCGAGGGCCGTTTTATTTACGGTCAGGGAGCGGCTACCGGGTTTCGATCTGCTCATCAGGCTGGTTTTCAATATGCAGGAAAGCAAGGTTTTCTCTGTAATACCGAGCAGCTAGGCTACGGCTAACCGGAATGGAAGGTCCGTTCCGGTTCTGCTGCAGACCTTCGTGACATTCCGCGGGATTTTCGACTTTGGCAACACGCTATGCTGGCCCGAACGTCTCCAATCGGGTCGAAAGCCGACCTCGACAGCTCGCAATGCGCCACCTGCGCTGCCCGCCTCACCCGCGCACCACCATCCCCGCTAGCACCAGCATCATCAGTCCGGTGAACGTCTCGACCGCGCGCCACACGCCCGGCCGGGCCAGCACCGGCGAGAAGCGCCGCGCCAGCAGGCCGAGGCAGGAAAACCACAGCAGTGAAGCGGTCATCGCGCCGGCCGCGAAGGCGCCGCGGTGGCCCAGCGCCAGGCTGCTGCCGACCGCGCCGAGCAGCACACCGTGTCGAGATACACGTGCGGGTTCAGCAGCGACATGCCGCCCGAGCTGTGCGCGGCGCTGCTGGAAAGCGACGAGCTGGTCGACCTGGCGCCCGGCCGGCACGTGGACGTGCCCTTGTATTGACACGCCTGGCGCATCCAGCCGGCGCGGCTGGAGCGCAGGGATGCGGCGCTGGTGAAGGCAGCGCGCACGTGGCTGCCGCCGCCCGCCTGACTCACCGGATGCGCGGCTTCAGGCCTCCGGCGCACCAGCCGTCGGTGGCGCAGCGGCGGGTTGCGCCGTCGCAGCCCGCATCGCCGCGGCGCGCATCTTCGCCTTGGCCATCATCTGGCGCAGCAGGCCGCCCTTGACGCGCATCGCCAGGTAACGCAGCAGGCGGCCGTTCAGCAGGTAGCGGGCGCGCAGGTAGATCTGGTTGTTCCAGAGGATCGTAATACTCTTGAGCAGTTGCCAGTTCCTGAAATGCTGCTGCACCAGGAAGCGGCCCGACACGGCCAGCGTCTCGAAGCCGGAAGGAAAGCGGAATGCCGCCGCCAGCGGCTGCGCGTTGACCAGGATGTCGGCGGCCTGCTGCGGCTCGCCGGTCGGCGCCAGGGTGCCGCTGGCGGCGTCGAAACATGTGACCAGGTCCAGGTCGCGGATGTAGAAACGCAGCGGCTTCACGCGCCGCAGCAGCAGCGCCGGAAAATACTGGCGCAGTGAGGCCGAGAAGGCGCTGGCCAGCGCCTGGATCTCCTCGAGCGCCACCGGCGCGTCGTGTGTGTATTCCAGCTCGTCGATCCTGTCGTACATCGCCTGCCACTGCGACAAGCTGCGCTCGGCCGCCTCGCCGCCGGCGTCGACGAGGTCGCGCAACGATGCGCGCTCGCCCAGGAACAGGAAGCGCACCGGCGCGCCGTTCGCCTGCATCCAGGCGGCGACGACCTGCGGGCTGTTGGCATACGCGTTCAGGAAACGATTGTCGTCGGCCGAGAAATACACGAAGCTGGCAAACGGTACCGTCACGCCGGCATGCAGTTCGCGGTGATTGTTGAGCAGCCGCGCCAGCTTTTCCCTGGCCAGTGTCGGCAATACCTGTTCGTAATTCAAATAGCCGTTATAGCCGGCCAGGGAAAACTGGTTCAGCACCAGATCGACTTTCCCCAGGTCTTTCAATACGCGCCGGCAATCCGATGCCGAGAGTTCGGCATCGTTGATATTGAAAATCGTTTCATCGCCATGCCGGATACCCAGGCAGGAATCGCCGAAACTCGCCTGATAACAATAAACGTCAACGCCCTCTTTTAAAGTCACAACGCGCCCATTCGGCAGCGACTGGAAATTCCGGAATCCGAACTGGTGCAAGGCATTGAAGATCTTTTCCGAATTCTGCTGTTGAAACAGGACGGTGACGCGCTGCTTGAATGTATCCGGTAGGCTTTTCAGGGTTGGCACATTGAAATGGTCGGGGTGTTCGTGGGAAATCCAGACATACTCGACCTCATCCAGCATGTCCGGCGAATATGCCGGCTTGCCGATCAGGCTCCAGGAATTGTTGAAGGCGCGGCTCAGTGTCCAGGGATCGGTCCAGATGCGCGTTCCTCCCGCGTCGATGACTACCGAGGCATGACTGATCAACGTAATGTCCATGAGCCACTCCCTTGCGGAAATTGATCGAAATGAGATTCAGTTTAGTCATTCGATAAAGATCAATGCCTGATAGTGTGCAGGGTTGACATTGCCATCTAGAGCGCTTCACAAAACCCTTTACTTGCTCCTGCAGCAACGACCTCGTACACTGAGCCGACGTCCGCTGTCGGCCAGGAGCAAACGCGCGGCTACCGTAACAATATTTAAATTGGCATGGGGTCGATGAAGCAAAGCATCAAAATTATTCTGCGCTACTTCTTTGCATTGCTTCCCGCGATCGTCACCTTTGGTGGCTGGAGATTGGCAGTTTGGGCGTATGACTTTTTTGCGTGCCAAGGTGGGGTTAAAAACCTCGCCCCCTGCTTCGCAGGAGGTGTAAACATACTGCCTGCCCTAGGGGTCGGATTGTTCTGGTGTCAGCTATTGTCGTGGATTTGCGTGCCAGTCTCGGGATGGCTACTCATCAGACTTGTGGCCGAACCCTTTGCACCGCCTTGAAACCGGCCTGCCAGTTAGCTATCAATGGACGAGCACTAAGAGGACGCTGTAGGTCACGCGCCACTGGGGGCGACAGTATGTACCGCAATGACTGCTTTGGGTTGCGCATTCAACCGGTGCTCGCAACAAGCTAGAATTTTATGGCAGTTACTATTTTGAGGTGGCGGACAGATGAAACGAGGTATTCAGGCAGCGTCCATTTTGATGAGCTTTGTGCTTGGCGTGTTACCCGGCTTTGCACAGGACCACGTCAGCACGTCACGCCAGGACGAAGTCGCCCGTAAAGGAGCCGAGGTCATGCCGTTCGACCTTACCCTGACAACGCATTATTTCGACGATACCGCAACAGGGGGCGTGGAAAGAGTAACGGCGAACGATCTCCACGACCAGCGGCAAGTCGAGCTTATCCGCTCGCACCTTGCGCATGAAGCCACGCAGTTCGGCCGCGGCGATTTTTCAGATCCGGCCAAGATCCACGGCAAGGATATGCCTGGCCTGAAGACGCTCGCCACCGCCGGCGATAAGCTGCACGTCAGCTACCGGGCATTACCGGCAGGCGCCAGCCTCACTTACTCGAGCCGCGATACTGCCGTGATAGCGGCAATTCATGAGTGGTTTGCCGCGCAGCGTTCGGATCATGCGGCGCACGCGCATCATCACTCCCCTTGAGGCCTGAGGAAGTCGGCGGCAAAGGCCGGCGTTTTGCCTGACGGGAGATTTGCCTAGCGGCCTTGGAACCGCACTACATGTACCTCCAAGGGGCGGGTGCGACAGAGGTCACCTCTGCCATCGGCTCATCCGTCGAGGGTGCCGCTTTCGTCAGCCTGACGACTTCGGGAATTCGGCTCGAATGCGGTCGCCGAAGCCATGCCGACCGCGTGGCCGGCCTTCCTTGGGAAATGCTGGGTGTGGACGAACAATAAAGTTGGGCACAAAACGATGAGATTGACAAAGTGGTCGCTGTGGGCCTGCTCTCGAGACGGTCCGCTATCGGGCCAGGAGCGGCCTATCATCGTCGCGGCCACAAGATGGACCAATTGAATACGAAGGACTGCAGATGTGGTGGGTAAGAAATCCAGTGAGCGGCTTGTCTCCTACCCTGGGCACTTGGTTCGCAAGCACGCGCTGCGCAGGCTTGCAGATGTATTCCAGGTCGCTGAGGCGTCGCTTTCTTGGGAGGACAGGTTCGGTGAGGAATTGAAGGCCGCGCCGACAACTGCTTTCCGGCTCAATGAGTTCGACATGATCGATGACGATATCAAGTGGGTCGCGGACAGGCTGCTTCTTCAGCAAATGGCATGCGGGGACTTGGTGATTCATACCGTAGAAGACTACTGCGACCATATGGTCTGCTGCAGCCACCTCAACGCTGCAAGAGTCGCGGAAGTCCTCAAGTTACCTGTTGCAACTGGAAAGGACGTCAGTCCAAGCTCATAAACGTCGTTGCTGAATGGAAGCTCCAACTCGGGAACGTCTGCAATGGCTGAAACCGGACTGTCGCACCCCATGCGTGCCGGCAGGCTGTGGCAAATTTTATTGTTGCAAGCGACCGATGCAAAACCGTTCGCCGAACTCTTTGTGGCAGACATTATTTGCAAGGACAGCATGCCGGAATCGGTCCGCTTCATAGGAAAGCTTGTGGCAAGCTCTATTGTTCGTCCACACCCGCATTGCGCATCCTTGCCGCCCGCATCATCGAAGGGAAAGCTGCACCGCTTTCCCTTTTCTTGGCGTAAGCATCTGAGCCATACTGAACGTCCGCTATCGGCCAAACGGACGATAGCATCAGACGTATCCGGTTGCCTCCGCTTGGCGTATCGGGATCCAGCCCGGCGCTGCTTTCATCGCTTGCCATATCCCACTTGGTATCGAAAGCTGCGCACCTTTGCTCATATCGATTTCTTGGCAAATCTGTTCATCGTTTGCCGCATGAGCCAGTTCCACCCAGTCCGGATTCATTACCAATCCCTTGCCAATTGCCACCAGTGACAATCCAAGATCCAGCGCAACGCGGGCTTGGGAAGGCGTCCGGAGCGAGCCAGCAGCCAGCAGGGGAATACGATTGCCGACGTGTCCGAGAATCTGTTCCACCGTGAGGCGGCTGTCGGTGCCTAATGGCCGGGCATGCAAAACATCGTTGAGCGAGACATGCAGATAGTCGACGCCTCCTTCAATGAGACCGTCCAAAAGTGCGTACATGTCCGAAACTCGGTAGCCACCTTCTTCACGCTCTTCTGGCGAGATGCGATACCCCAACAGGAACGGGCGTTTCGCATTGGCGGCGATGACGCGCTGCGTCTCTGCCACGACCTCAAGCGGAAAGCGCAGACGATTTTTCAGCGAGCCACCCCAATCGTCGCTACGCTGGTTGTAGCGCGGCGAGAAGAAGTTTTGCAGCAGAAAACCATGCGCGCCGTGCAACTCCACGCCGTCGAAGCCAGCTTCAATGGCTCTGCGTGTAGCTTCCCCAAAGGCGTGCACCATGTTCGTGACCTCAGCGTGGGACAGGGCACGTGGCTGCACATCATCCCGATTGAAGGGGCCGGCAAGCGGGCTGATGGCGCTGGCGCTCACAAGCTCGCCAGCAGGTATGGCATCCACCACAGCCTTGTTCCCTGCATGGAAGATTTGCAGGATCGCCGGAGCGCCGCCACTTCTGGCAGCTTGGGCCAAGCGGCGCAGGCTGGGGATGAAGCGATCATCGTGGGCGGCGAACTCGTCGATAAAACCGATACCGTTTTCGGTCACATGAGTACAGCCCGTGATCACCATGCCGACACCCTGCACGCGGCGACGATAATAGTCCAGCTCGTCCTCAGAGATGCTTCCGTCCGGATTAGCGGACCAAGTGGTCATCGGTGCCATCACGACGCGGTTACGCAGCGTGATGCCGTTATTGAAAGTAAAAGATTGAAATAAAGAGGTATGTTCCACAGTCATGGGAGTTCGAGAGCCAAAGTCGCAAGACCTCCAAACTGCGGCAGAAGCCCGTGAAAACCAAGGTTTTTCGCAGATACAACAGTATTCAGCCTTGATTAACAATGCCGCTCGAGTGCTGCTCAGGAAACCCTGTCCGCACGCTTTTCAACCAGGAAATCGATTAATGCCCGCACCTTGGCCGGCATCTGTGCCCTGGTTGGAGCATAGATGTAAAAGCCTGCGAAAGGCTTGCACCAAGCTTGCAGAACGCGCACCAATGCACCAGATTTCAAATGCTCTTGAACGGCAATATCAATGTGCTGCATCAGCCCCACTCCTTGCAATGCCGCGCGAATCATCCCGTCGTCGTCATTGGTGATGAAGCTTCCTTTCGGCTCGACCATGAAAGTATGGCCGCCTGCATCAGGCGACGTGAACTCCCAGGGATGAATTCCTCCGCCAACCCGCCTAAAACGTAAGCAGTTATGCTGAGAGAGCTCAGCCGGCGTGCTGGGTCGTCCATGCTTTTCAAAATAGGCTGGGGTACCCACGACCGCCATCGCTAACGCGGGCGAAACTGGCATGGCGACCATGTGTTCGGCCAAGCTTTCACCAATGCGAATGCCGACATCGTAACCAGCTGCCACGATGTTAGCTAACGCATCGTCCATTACGAGTTCCAGTTGAAGCTTGGGGTAGCGAGTACAAAGCTCGTTCAAATAGGGCTCCAGCAGAATCCTTGCGGCGACACGGGACGTGTTCACACGTACGAGGCCAGTCGGCTCGTCACGCATGTCATGCATGGTTTGTACCGTGCGCTCCACGGCAATTAGCGCGGGATACCAGACGTCATACAGACGCTGCCCCTCTTCGGTCAGCGACATGTCGCGCGTTGTGCGGTAGAGAAGCTTGACGTTCAAGCGGCGCTCCAGTGCTGTCACGTTTTGCGACAGATTGGCGCGCGAGACGCCCATCTCTGCCGCTGCTTTGGTAAAGCTGCGGTGGTGCGCCACATGGGCAAACCAGGCAAGAGCCGGAAGTAATGAAGGATCCATCTCAGTCGCATTGTCAATTTAGGGATACAACTGTAGTGCAGATTGATGGCTATGACAAACCAAATAGTAGGTCTAAAGTGTACTTACGGGTGCGCATCGATCAAGGACAGCACCCTGAATTCCAACTTGGCTGCGACAAGGAGATCATGATGAAAAGCGTCAAAATCAAGCACACCTACTGGGACATCGCGGCGGACCTGCACTTCCCGCCAAATTTCGATGAAAGTAAAAAGTATCCGGCAATCATCAGCGCCCACCCCATCGGGAGCTGCAAAGAACAAACTTCGGGTAAGGTCTACGGCGAAGCCCTGGCCAAGGAAGGCTTTGTCGTTATCGCCTTTGACGCCAGTTTCCAGGGTGACAGCGGTGGCGAGCCACGATTCATCGAAGATCCAACGCTGCGTGTCGAAGATTTCCGTGTGGTCTGTGACTACCTGGTGACGCTGCCTTATGTCGATGAAGAACGGATTGGCGTACTCGGTATCTGTGGCGGCGGCGGCTATGCAATTAACGCCTCCATGACTGAACGTCGTATCAAGGTCGTCGGCACCGTCACGGGGGCGAACTACGGTCGTCTGATGCGCGAGGGCTTCAGCGGCTTTAACCCGATCGCTGCATTGGAGGCAATGGCAAAGCAGCGAACGGCAGAGGCTCGTGGTGCAGAGCTGCGTGTCGATGACCTGCTGCCGTCTTCGCCCGACGCCGCCAAGGAAGCTGGTATCAAGGATGTTGACGTCCTGGGGGCAACCGACTACTACCGCACTGACCGTGGCCGTGCGCCAAACGGCCTGAACCGTTCACTGTTCTCCCATCAAGCCGCAGCCGTCGGCTGGGATGCTTTCCATCTGTGCGAAACCTTGCTCACGCAGCCTTTGATGGTGGTTGTTGGGGACAAGGTTGGAGGATTTGGCGCCTACCGGGATGGCTGCGAAATCATCGGTCGGGCTGCCTCCAGGAAGAAAGAGCTTGTCGTCGTTGAAGGCTGGTCTCATTACGATCTGTATGACAAGCCCGAACCAGTCCGCCAGGCATTGGCCAAGCTGATTCCTTTTTATAAGGAAAACCTGTAAAGCCGAACTGGAAGATCTTTTCAGCGGCAGATCCGAACAGTCATCGGCCTTGCCGCCGATGGTGAGGCCCAGTTACTCAAGAAGGACATCATGACCAAAGTACTGATTCTGGGCGCCAGTGGTCAAATCGCTCGTTGGGTTGTACGTATGCTGGGCGAACGCAAGAACGTCGAGCAAACCTTGCTCGTACGCGATGCCAAAAAACTGACCAGTGCCGAACCTCCGAATGCCAGGATTGTCATTGGCGACGTCATGGACAAGAAACTGCTGCCCCGTCTCATGGAGGGAAAGGACATTGTTTATGCCAATCTCGCGGGCGAGGTGGACAAGCAGACGGTGCACATTCTGGCGGCGATGAAGTCCAGCGGTGTCACGCGGCTGATCTTTGTGAACTCGCTTGGCATCTATGATGAAGTGCCGGGAAAGTTCGGCGAGTGGAATCGCAATGAGATTGGCCAGTACCTGCCTCGGTATCGGACATCCGCAGACCTTATCGAAGCATCCGATTCCGACTACACCATTTTGCGCCCCGCCTGGCTCCAGGACGAGGATGAGGTGGATTATGAAATTACTGGCCGGGACGAGCCTTTTAAAGGGACCGAAGTATCACGCAAGAGCGTGGCGGCGCTGGTGGCCGCGTTGGTAGATCACCCCGAACAGCTGGTACGCGCCAACGTGGGAGTCAACAGGCCGAATTCTGACGTAGACAAACCGGCTTTCCTCTGAGTCAGGCCAGCATCTACTGTACTTACCACTGCTTTTGTTCAGATTCTCGGGCAACCTACCTGCCCAATCAGCAAGCTCAAGACGGGCATCTGTCGCTTCATATCAAGTTTTGATGACACGAATCTTCTGAAACCACAGGAAGATTACTGGTATCACTCGCACTGGAATAGGAGAACCTCATGGCGGGAAAGGAAAACGCAGGCGAGAAGGATGCCAGCGTCTCTTCGATCGTCGGTAACGGCGCAGACGCGTTGGGTGCGGCGGTTTCCCGCAAGATCCATCCCCTTGGCGAGCTGGGCTGATCCGCGCGACATCTGTTTGGCTGTGTAAGACAGCCAAGGAATTTTCAAGGCCGCAAGTGCCAGGACTTCAGCATGTACTTGCGGTAGGTCGCAAAGAATTGAATCAGCAAGTAATTGAATCGGACATGAAACTGGGAGTCTGCATGGATTTTGTTTCTAAAACCCTGTTCCATAATGAGCGGGCGGCATTGATTGATGCACTGCGGCGTGACGCACAATGTGAACGTACGAGAGCCGCGAGATACCCGGAATGGGCTGAGTATCATTTGCAAAATGCACGTATGAACGTTCGAATCATCGAGGCGTACGGCTGTCGGGAGGAAAAATTCGACCGCGTGACACCGTGATTTCGGTAGCCTCGTTACTTCAGCTTTCACTGTAAATTTACTGATCCGGCGCATAATGACCCACCAATGTTGAGTTTGTTTCATCAGCCAGCTTCGATGAGGTATACATGCAAAGACACGAAGATGGGTCATATCCGGTCTCTCCTCTCGAGCTGTTCTTCGACCTGATATTTGCGTTTGCCTTTACAAAGCTCTCAATGTATTTGGCGACGGAGCTATCCTGGCGTCATGCACTTGAAACTCTCATTTTGCTGGCAACTACTGTTACCGCATGGTCATTTACAAGTTGGATAGCCACACACGTGCATGTTGATGACAACCGATCTGCGGCGTGGATGATGGTGGTCGTGGCATTGTTAGGGCTGTTCATGAATGCGATGATCCCAAGGGCATTTACTGACTCTCCATGGGCATTTGCGCTGCCCATGCTTGCGATCCAGCTCGGCCGCACCCTGTGGTGCATCGTGAGCATGACTGATCGCTTGTACCGCGCACATTACGCCCGGATGATGGTGTGGCTAATCACGACGACTCCACTCTGGCTCATCGGCGCCAGTTCAACAGCTGAAACGCGACTGGCATGGTGGGGTGGTGCGACCGCTATCGAATTGATTGGCACCTGGCTGGCGCATCCAATACCTGGTCATTGGTTACGCTCTGAACAGCTGGAGTTCGATGGCGAGCACATGCTCGAACGATGCCGCCTGTTCCTTATGATCGCGCTCGGAGAAGCGGTACTGTCGACAGGGGCCGCGATCTCCAACGCTGGTATGTCGATCACGACCGCCCTCGTTGGCACCGCTGCGTTGACAGGGAATATCGCACTCTTTTCTCTGCTGTTTGGCGCTGCGAATCGCCGCGTAGCTGCGCACATTCACATGACTCACAATCCGGTCCGCTTGACCCGTCATGCAATGAACACCGTGATGTTCGTAGCGGCTGGGCTAATCGCGGTTGCGGTCGCAAACGAGCTGATCATTCATGATCCTAATCATACTCATGAGCCTGGCATCACCATGCTTCTGTTTGGGGGGCCGGCTCTGATTGTCGCCTCTATTGGCTTGTACCAAAAGGCCGTCCTGAAAGTACGTCGCCATTTTGAGTGGATGATGGCTGCAGCATTAGTGGCATCCGGGTTGATATCTTGTTATCTTCCACCGGGCTGGCAGCTATTCGTTTCCACATTGTTGCTTGTCTTAATAGCATGGGGCGAAAACAAGGGCGGTCGAAATAGCAAGAGCATTGGAACTACTTGACTTAGGTGCGCTTTGGCTTGCACCCCATACGTGCCGACAGGCTGTGGCAAATGTTATTGTTGCAAGTGACCGATGCAAAACCGTTCGCCGAACTCTTTGTGGCAGACATTATTTGCAAGAGCAGCATGCTGGAATCGGTCCGCTTCAAAGGAAAGCTTGTGGCAAGCTTTAGAGCGCCGAACAAAACCTCCATAGCTGCGCCTTGCTCTGAAGGTTTCGTCAGGCGCTCTTATTGTTCGTTCACACCCAGCCCGCGTTCTCAAGCGCGGCTGCGGCAGCCTGTTCTGCCGGCAGGGCGCCGTCCCAGCGCGCCGCGTTCAAGCGCGTGCCCGTGATCTCCGCAGAGGCTTCCGAGGCCAGCCACAGCAGCGGCTCGACCACCACCTCCGGCCGCAGCAACTGACGGCGCACGGCGTCGGCTACGCCGTCCGGGATCATACCGGTGTCGGTGGCGCCGCCGGGCAGCAGGCCGTTGACGGTGACCCCGGTTCCGGCCAGGTCCTGGGCCCAGATCACGGTTTCGGACTCGAGCGCGGCCTTGGATGGGCCGTATGGCGAAAAGCCGGCGCGGCGCATGGTTTCGTGGTTCATCGTGATATTGATGACGCGGCCCCAGCGCTGGCGCACCATGTGCGGCACGGCCGCTTTGGCCATCAGGAACGGACCGTTGACGTTGGTATCGATGATCGTCCGCCAGGTTTCGCTGTCGACTTCCCAGAACCGCGTCGCTTCGGTCAGGAAGGTCGGGCTCACGTATTTCATGCCGCGACCAGCGTTGTTGACCAGGATGTGCAGACCGTCGAAGGCAGCGATGGCCTCATCGACCAGGCGCCGGCAATCGGCTTCCCGGGTCACGTCCGCCTGCAGCGCCAGCACACGGCGCGCACCGAGCACCGCGTTGATATCGTCGGCGACCCTGCGGACCTCGTCCGTCTGGCGCGCGGCCGAGATGACGACGCTGGCGCCGGCCCGGGCCAGGCCCAGGGTCATCGCATGTCCGAGTCCGCGTCCGCCGCCGGTGACGATGGCGACCTTGCCTTCCAACGATGCCGTTTCCATTCCTGCCTGCCTCCCTACCTGTCTGTCGCCTACGGCGAACGGGGCACCATCATACATTCGGGGCGGCTACTCCTGCTCCGGCGTCACCGACGAGTGGTGGCTCGTGATGCGCCATTCCTCGCCATCCCAGCGGTAGGTGAAGGTGTACCGGGCAGGCACTTCCTGCCCCGTCCTGCCGAAAGTAAAAGTGTAGAGGCCGGCATCGACGGCGACATTGCAGCCGAGGTAGATACGGCGCAGGTCGATCCTGCCGGACGGTTCGTCGAGCAGGAACTTCTCGAAATACTCTTCCCGTTCTGCCTGGGTCAGCTTGGGCTGGCTGGACACGGTCGGCAGCAGGATCGCGTCGTCCGCATAATTGGCCACCACCTGGTGCGGGTCGCCCGTCTGCAGCGAATCGTTCCAGCGCTCGAACAGGGCCGCGATCTTCTTTTCGGAGGTCGGCTTGCAGGTTTCAGTGCGCGGCACCTGCGTGTACTTTCCGGAGCCCGAGGGCGAGGCGCAAGCGGCCAGCGCGAGGGCGGCAATCATCGTCAGCAGCTTCATGGCGGATCTCCTTGCATGGGGTCACATCAGGGATCACTCATCATTTGTCGGACCAGCATAAGGCCCTGCGTGCTCAAGGATGGCGCGCTTGCGCTTGTGTGGCGCGAAGCGGACGCGTTCCTGATGTTTCAATCGTGCTAACAAACTGTTACGGGAGCGTTAGAATCCGCGTATATCTTCGCGGAAGCGAATAACCAACTACAGAGGCACGATGTGGTCCAATCCATTACCCGCCTCCCTACGGGCATTCCCGAGCTCGATACCGTCCTGCGTGGGGGCCTGCTGCGCGGTCGCATCCACCTCGTCGAAGGCCGTCCAGGCACCGGCAAGACCACCATCGGCTTGCGCTATCTGATCGAAGGCGCCAAGGCCGGCGAAAGCTGCCTGTACGTTACCTTGTCGGAAACACGCCAGGAACTGCTGGCCACGGCGCAGAACCACAACTGGTCGCTCCAGGGCATCCATATCAGCGAGCGCATGCCGGTCGACGAGACGCTCAACCAGGAGCAAAGCGTGCTCTTGCCTGCCGACAGCGAGTTGTCCAAGCTGGTCGACGCCATCGTCGCCACGGTGCGCGACCACCAGCCTGAACGCGTGGTGATCGATTCGATGGCCGAGATCCGCCTGCTGGCCCAGGACAGTTCGCATTACCGGCGCCAGATCATCCAGCTGCGCCACCAGCTGACCGCGCTGGGCGCCACCATCCTGCTGCTCGACGACCAGACCTCCGCCGCGCCCGAATACGAGCTGCAAAGCGCCGTGCACGGGGTGCTGTGCCTGGAGATGCGCGACCGCACCTTCGGGTCGGCCAGGCGCACCCTGTGCGTCACCAAGCTGCGCGGCGGCGACTTCCAGAGCGGCTGGCACGACTTCGCCATCACGACCGGCGAAGTGCTGGTCTTCCCCAGCCTGATCGCGGAAGAGCACCGCCGTCCGCACGTGCCCTCCGAGCTGCTCAGCCATGCCCCCGGGCTGGATGCCCTGTTCGGCGGCGGCCTCGGCTCCGGTACCTCGACGATGATCGTCGGCCCGTCCGGCGTCGGCAAATCGACGCTGGCGCTGCAGTACGCGATGTCGCTGATCGACGCCGGCGAAAAGGCGGCCTACTTCACCTTCGACGAAAGCGAGATGACCTTGCGCTCGCGCATGATCAAGCACATGGGCAGCGCGCAGGACCAGGAAGACCCGCCCGGCTTCCTGATCACGCGCATCAACCCGTCGCGCATCTCGCCGGGGGCCTTCGTGTGGCGCGTACGCCGCCATGTGGAAGACCACGATGTGCGCCTGGTGATCATCGACAGCGTCAACTCCTACCTGGACGTGATCCGCGAAGAGCGCGCCATGCTGCTGCAGATGAACGAGCTGTTTGCCTATCTCGCCAACATGGGCGTGATGTCGATCGTGATCGGCGCCCATTCGGCCAACCTGGACACCTCGCGCGAGCCGGATGCCCTCAGCCTGATGACCGACAACATGATCTCGCTGCGCTTCTACGAACGCGACGGCGACGTCCGCAAGGCCATTGCCGTGCTCAAGAAACGCCATGGCCGGCACAGCCATGAAATCCGCGAGTTCCTGCTGACCGAGGCCGGCGTCGAAGTCGGCGACAAGATCACCTCGGTGCATAACCTGATGGCCGGCGTAATCGGAGCCGTTTGATGCCATGAGCGTGCCCGCTTTCGTTTCCCCGGCGCCGCATACGGTGCCGGTGCTGGCGCCGTTCGGCCGCGACGCCGAGGCTGTGCGTTCCGTGCTCGACGAGGTCGGCATACCTAGCGAGATCTGCGCCAGCGCGGCCGACCTGTACGCGCGCGTCGACGAGCACGCGCTGCTGCTGGTGATCACCGAGGAAGGCCTGGCGGCCTGCTCGCACGCCGAGCTCGGGGCCTTGCTGCGGGCGCAGCCGATCTGGTCGGACATTCCCATCCTCGCCCTCACCGGCAGCAAGCGCGCGCCCAGTGCCGGCAGCCGCCTGGCAGCGCTGGCCGAACTGGGCAACGTGACGATGATCCACCGGCCGCTGTCGCGCGAGGCCCTGCGCATGGCGCTCGATTCGGCCCGCCGCGCCCGCCTGCTGCAATACCAGGTGCGCGACCAGCTGGCGGCGCTGGCCGGCCATGCCGACGAGCTCGAACGGCGCGTCGAGGAGCGCAGCGCGGCGCTGGCCCGCGAAATCGAAGAGCGCAAACGCGCCGAAGCAGCCCTGCTGGAAGCGCGCCGCATGGAATCGCTGGGGCGCCTGACCGGCGGCGTCGCCCACGATGTCAACAACCTGCTGCAGGTGATTTCCGGCGCCGTCGAGTTGCTGCGCCTGCTCACCCGCACGACCGGCGACAGCCGCATCGAGCGTGCGCTGACCAGCATCGGCCGCGCCACCACCAAGGGGGCCAAGCTGACCGGCCAACTGCTGGCCTACGGCCGCCGCCAGCCGCTGGCCAGCACCGCCATCGACCTGCATGCGCAGATCGGCGAACTGGGCGACCTGCTGCGCCATTCGCTGGGCGCCGCGATCACGCTCGAGGTCTGCGCCGACGCCGGGCTGTGGCCGATCGTCGCCGATCCGACCCAGCTCGAAGTGGCCTTGCTGAACCTGGCGATCAATGCGCGCGACGCCATGCCGCGCGGGGGAACGGTCACGCTCATGCTGGAAAACTGCAGCCTGCCCGATGTCCGCTATCCGGACGCCGCCGTGCCGCCCGGCGATTACGTGTGCCTGGCGCTGGCCGACGAAGGCAGCGGCATGAGCGCCGAGACCGCGGCCAGCGCCTTCGAGCCCTTCTTTACCACCAAGCCCGCCGGCCTGGGCACGGGCCTCGGCCTGTCCCAGGTGCAGGGCTTCGCGCGCCAGAGCGGCGGCCATGCCTACCTGGCGCAGCGCCCCGGCGGCCTGACCGCAGGCATCCTGCTGCCGCGCGCGCCCGAAGCGCCATGCGCCCTGCCCGCCAAGGCCGAGGCCGAGGCCGGCCTGCCGCCCGGATTGCGCGTCCTGTGCGTCGAGGACGATCCGATGGTGCGCGAGCAGGCGGTGGCCCTGCTGCAGGCGCTCGGCTGCGAAGTGGTCCAGGCCGCCAGCGGCGACGCCGCGCTGGCGCTGGGCTGCGCCGGTATCGATGTGCTGATGTCGGACGTCATGATGCCCGGCTCGCTCGACGGCATCGGCCTGGCCGCCGCCTTCCGCACGCAGCGTCCGCAGTTGCCGATCGTGCTGGCTAGCGGCTATGTGCTGGCGCCCGAACGGCTGCAGGCGCTGGCGGTGGAATTCATCCAGAAGCCTTATACGCTGCAGGACATCAGGAATGCAATTGCGCGGGCCAGGCAAGACAGTAGTGAGACTGTTGCGCCGCCGCATGTTAAGCTGACACACTTATAGAGGGCAAATCGATGAATGAACTGGTCAAGACGGGCATTACCGGACTCGACGAGGTACTGCACGGAGGCTTTCCCCGAAACAACAACCTGATCGTCGAGGGGCCGCCCGGTTCGGGCAAGACCACGTTCGGGCTGGGTTTCATTTACCACGGCGCCCAGGACTACGACGAGCCGGGCGCCATCGTGTCCTTCGAGCTCGACCCGGGCAAGCTGCTGCGTGACGCGGCCGGCTTCAACTGGGACCTGCAGGGCATGATCGACCAGGGCAAGATCAAGATCATCCAGACCAGTCCCGCCGTGCTGTTGAGCGAGTTCCGCAGCGGCGACGGCGCCTTTGCCGCCGCGCTGCTGGGGATGGGCGCCAAGCGCCTGCTGATCGACGGCCTGACGCCGCTGCGCCTGTACGCCGACGTCCACGACATGCCCTTCCGCGAGGACGTGCACCTGCTGATCGAAGGCCTCACGCGCCTGGGCGTGACCACCATGGTCACGGCCGAGCGCGACGAAACCCTGACCGCCGTGCTGGCGCACGAGCGCTTCGTGTTCGACACCATCATCTCGCTCTCGCTCGGCGAAGCCCGGCGTCGCGCGACCCGCCGCCTGACGGTGATGAAGTCGCGCGGCCAGGATTTCATCGGCGGCAGCCACACCATGCGGATCGAGCCGGAGGTGGGCGTGCACGTGTACCGCCGCGCGCAGTCGCGCCCGGTCACCTCGCCCGACCAGCCGACCTCGGAACGGCGCCTGTCGACCGGCTCGCCGGCCATCGACAAGATGATGGGCGGCGGCATCTACGAAGGCTCGGTGACGCTGGTGAGCGGCATTTCCGGCACCGGCAAGACGGTGTTCAGCGTCCAGTTCCTGAGCGACGCCATCAAGAACGGCCACAAGGCGCTGCTGGTGAGCCTGGACGAGCACCCGCGCCAGCTGATCCGCAACGCCAAGTCGCTCGGCTTCGACCTGCAGGGCCTGATCGACGCGGGCCAGCTGTTCATCCACTACGAATCACCGCTGGAGCTCGAGCTGGACGTGCACTTCGACCGCATCGTCAAGCTGGTCGAGCAGGAAAACATCGACTGCATCATGCTCGATTCGGTGGCCGTGTACGAAATGACCAGCAGCAGCGAGGTGGCCGACTACCTGTATGCCCTGGCCAGCTTCTTCAAGAACCGCCTGGCCACGACCCTGTTCAACTATGAAAGCCCGGAACTGCTGGGCGTCTCGCAGATCAGCGAGGAACTCAAGGGCTCGCACCTGGTCGATAACATCATCCTGCTCAACTACGTGGAGATCTCCACCGTGCTGCGCCGCGCGCTGGCCGTGCCGAAGGTGCGCGGCAGCCGCAACGTGCAGGTCACGCGCGAGTACGAGATCGGCGTCGGCGGCCTGGTGCTGCTCGAGGAACGCGACAGCAATACCAAGGCCGTGCCGCAGTTGCCGTTCTCGTCCTACTATGGCCTGCTGTCCCGCTCGCCGTCGCGCCAGAGCCCGGCCATCGAAGAAGCCGTCGCCAGCGGCGCCCCGCTACCCGACTCGGCGCAGCTGCCGACCGAAAAGCCCAGGTGATCACAGCCGAACTGCCAGACAAGCCGCCGGTCGACTGGGATGACTGGCAGACGCCGCTACGGCAGTTCACGGAAGCGACGGGCCTCGTCACGTCGGTCTATGACGCGGCCGGCGTGCGCCACATCGGCCCGCTGACCGGCTCGCGCATGGCGAAGCTGCTGGCCGAGCAGTCGACCCTGTGGGCCGAGGACGGCCCCGGCACCGCCTTCGAGCGGACGCTGGTGCAGGCCGCGTGTGCGCAGGGAAGTTCGGTCGCGGGCCAGTTCGAGGAAGGCTTCCGCGTGTGCACCCAGCCGCTGCTGTTGCGCGGCCAGGTCTACGGCGTGCTGGTGTTCGGCTGGCGTTTCGCCGACTTCAGCTCGCCGCTCGCCTGCGAGCGTATCGCCAAGCAGATCGGGCTGCCCGGCCATCTGCTGTGGAACGAGGCGCGCCTCGATGCGCCGGTGTCCGACCAGCGCATGAGCACCTATGCGGCCCTGCTGAAGACGCTCTCGGGCACGCTCGACCGCCAGCGCGAAACCATCGACGACCTGACGCGCGTGAACCGCACCCGCGAACTGTTCCTGGCGACGGTCTCGCACGAGATGCGCACGCCGCTGTCGGCCATCTCGATGCGCATCGACCTGCTGTTGCGCACGATGCCGGAGCTGCCGCCGAAAGCGGTCAGCGGGCTCGAATCGATGCGCCTGCACGTGCGCCAGGAAGTGGCGATGGTCGAAGACCTGATCGACGCCGCGCGCACGCTGACCGGGCAGATGTCGATCACGCGCGCGCCGGTCGTGCTGGGCCAGGTGCTGCGCGACGCCATCTCGACGGTGGAAACCCATGCGCACGCCAAGGACATCCTGGTGCGGGTGACACCTGGCGATTACGGCGACCATATCCGCTTCGAGGCGGACGGCCGGCGCCTGCAGCAGGTGATCTGGAACCTGCTGTTCAATGCCGTGAAATTCACGCCGGTGGGCGGCATCATCCGCATCGAGATCCGGCAAGCCGGCGGCATGGTCGAAATCGACATCATCGATTCGGGCCAGGGCATCGAAGCGGAAGACCTGCCGCACGTGTTCGGCGCCTTCCGGCTGCAGCAGCAGGACAACGCCAACGGACTCGGGCTGGGCCTGTACATCGCGCGCCGCATCGTCGAGCTGCACGAGGGCACGCTCAGCGTCAGCAGCGCCGGCCGCGGCCAGGGCGCCACCTTCGCCATCCGGCTCCCTGCCCTCACTGCTCCGGCATCGCCGACGAATGGTGGCTCGTGATCAGCCACCGCGATCCATCCCAGCGATAGGTAAACGTGTAGCGGGCATGCACCACGTCGCCTGTCTTGGCGTAGGTAAAGGTGTACAGGCCCGCATCGACCGCCGCATTGCAGCCGAGCTCGATGAAGCGCAGGTCGATCCTCCCGGCGGGCCGCTGTTCCATGAAATGCTGGAAGTAATCCTCTTTTTCCGCCGGCGTCAGGCGCGGCTTGTTGGACACGGTCGGCAGCAGGATCGACCGCTCCGCATAGTTGGCGACCACCTGGTGCGGGTCGCCGGTCTGCAGGGCCTGGTTCCAGCGCTCGAACAGGGCGGCGATTTCCTGCTCATTGCTGCTCTTGCAGGCCGTGGGCGCGCCCTGCGGCGCGCCGGCGGGCGAGGTGCAGCCGGCGACGATGGCGCAGCCGGACAGCAGCGCCGAGGCGATCAGTTTCATCGGCTCCTCCGTTCGCACGAGCATCATCCGGTTTGGACTTGCGAACGGGCGGAAAGTGCGCGGCCCCGGCTAGAACACCGTCGCCAGCTCCAGCGTCAGCGCCCTGCGCACATGTTCCGCTTGCGTGACCGTGCCGCGAAAGGCGCCGTTCGCGTTCAGGACCGCGTCGCCGCTGCGCGGCACGGCCAGCCAGTCGAAGCGGCCGCGCAATTGCAGGGCAGGGCGCCAGGCGGGGCGGATGGCGGCCCCGAGCCGCAGGCCGTGCCCGCGGCGCGTGTCGAGCGAGACCGGATCGAACAGGCCTGAAAAGCCGATGCGCATGTGCTCCGGCGCCGCCAGGACCGCGGCGGCGTCGAGCGAGACCGCGCCGGCGGCCTGGTGCCAGGTCGTGCCGGCGCCGAGCAGCAGGCGCCAGGACCGGTAGCGTTCCTGCAGTCCGGCGGCGGCCGCGGTGCCGTGGATGTCGCGTTTCCAGTGGTCGATCTCGAGCGCGGCCAGGATGGCATGGCTTCGCCAGTCAGCCGCTGCGCCCAGGCGCGCCGACGCCAGCCTGGTCGAGGTCGACGACTGGGCGGCGCTGCCGGCCTGGGTGCGGCCGCGGTAATCGATGCCGCCCTGGTACCAGTCCGCGCCGCCGAACCAGGTCAGGCTGCCGCGCCGGTAGCCGGCGTCCAGGCTGGCGCCGGGCAGCCAGCCGTTTTCGCGGACCAGCTGGCGGCCGGCCAGGCCGTATTCGGTATGGGTGGCGCTGCGGGCGCCGATGCCGACGCTGCCCTGCCATTGCGCGCTGGCGGGCGCGCAGGACAAGGCGCTCAGCGCCGCCATGCAGGCGGCGCGCTGGAGCGATTGCATGAATCAGATCGATGCGAGGAGTTCGCTCCAGCCCAGCGTCGTGGTTTGCGTGATCGCGCCATCACCCTTCGCGCTGTAGTCCAGGCGCACGCTGCTGGCGCTCAGCGCGGTGACCGTGACCGAGGAAGCGGCGCCGTTGATGATCAGCGAACCCGAACCCGGCATGGCCGTGCCGACGCTCACGAAAGGCTGGATGTTTTTCACCGTGTAGGCAAACTGGCCGAGGCCGTTCGCATTGCCCGACAGCGAGAGGCTGGCCGAGCTGGTCGTGGTGGTCCCGTCGGTGTTGCCGGTCAGGGAATAGTCGCTGAGGGTCAGGTTGGCCACGGCGGCGCCGGTCTTCTGCTCGGTGGTCTGCAGCGACTTGCCGGATATGGCGAGCGAACTGCTGGTCGCGCTCGCCGATCGGAAGGCGATCTTCATGTCGCCGTTGATGGTGGCGGTGTCGCTGCCGCTGGCGATGCTGAAGCCGGTGAACCGGGTGTCCATCGTCACCGTGCCGACCGGGGTGTTGACGAGGTCGCCGCTGACGTCGGACAGGGTGATCGTCAGGTTGCCGTTCAGGTTGTTGCCGTCCTCGACGCAGTTTTTGGCGGTCAGCGTCAGGGTATCGCCGTTGCTGAAGGTTTGCGCGTTGCGCAGGTTGGCGTCGATCGTGACGGCGCCGCCGCCCGAGCAGTTTTCGGACATCGTCACGCCGGTCAGCAGTTGCGCACCGCTCCGGCCGACGACGCGCTTCGCCAGCTTGATGACCGGCGACACGGCGCTGATGCCGGGGCCGCCGATGCTCACGCCGGTCAGGACATCGGTGATCGAGGACGAGGAGTTGTCGATCAGGGCGGCGGCCGTGTAGCCGGTGGCCGCCGTCTGTGTCGAGCTGGCCGCCGTGATCGGCGTCAGCGCCGAGGTCTGCACCGGCATGGAACCGCCAGTCGAGCCCGAGCTGCCGCCGCCGCCGCCGCAGGCGCCCAGGGCCAGCGTCGAGGCGATGGCAAGGAAGAACGTACGATTTTTCATGTTTTCTCTCAGTTGGATCGAACTGTTGGTTTTGTGGCGTTCGACACGGATGGTAACTGGAGCGGTCACCCTGAAAGCTATCGAAATGTCACGATGCGGGATGAAGACAGGGGCCTGAAGCGCCGCCCTGCCGATCCGGTGCGACAGGCACGAGCCGGTGGCGCTCGAAAAGATGGTAAGCGGCACAAAAGCGGTGCATAATATGGCGCTTGTCTTCTGTCTTATATAAGACTTAGCCGCGCAGCAAATAGCAGCAAGCGGTGAAAAGCGCCTCGCGCCGGGTTAGATCGGTTAGGATCATCGCCTTACGGCGTGCGTGATCCGCGAGCCCAGACAGAAGATGTCTTTTTAGTATTAGTTCCCCTTACCTTCGCGAACACCGAGGAAAAAGCGTATGAGCAGCGATTCGACCATCATCTACACCTTAACCGACGAGGCGCCCCTGCTGGCCACCCACGCCTTCCTGCCCGTCGTCAGCACCTTCACCAAGCCTGCCGGCATCAGCATCGAGCAGAGCGACATCTCGGTTGCGGCGCGTATCCTGGCCCAGTTCCCCGAGCGCCTGACGCCGGAACAGCGCGTGCCTGACGCCCTGGCCGACCTGGGCCAGAAGACCCTGACGCCGGAAGCCAACATCATCAAACTGCCGAACATCTCCGCGTCGGTGGGCCAGCTGCAGGCGGCGATCAAGGAACTGCAGGGCAAGGGCTACAACCTGCCCGACTACCCGGCCGATCCGAAGACCGACGAAGAAAAAGAAATCAAGGCCCGCTACGGCAAGTGCGTCGGCTCGTCCGTGAACCCGGTGCTGCGCGAAGGTAACTCCGACCGCCGCGCACCGCGGGCGGTCAAGGAATACGCCCGCAAGAACCCGCACTCGATGGGCGAATGGTCGCAGGCCTCGCGCACCCACGTGTCGCACATGACCCACGGCGACTTCTACCACGGCGAAAAGTCGATGACCCTCGACAAGGCCCGCGACGTCAAGATGGAACTGGTCACCAAGAGCGGCCAGACCATCGTGCTGAAGCCGAAGGTCGCGCTGCAGGACGGCGAGATCATCGATTCGATGTTCATGAGCCGCAAGGCCCTGCTGGCCTTCTACGAGCAGCAGATCGAAGACGCGAAGAACAGCGGCGTGATGTTCTCGCTGCACGTCAAGGCGACCATGATGAAGGTCTCGCACCCGATCGTGTTCGGCCACTGCGTCCGCACCTTCTACAAGGACGCCTTCGAGAAGCACGGCGCGCTGTTCGACAGCCTGGGCGTGAACGTCAACAACGGCATGGCCGACCTGTACGCCAAGATCGAGACGCTGCCGGCATCGCAGAAGGAAGAGATCATCCGCGACATCCACGCCTGCCAGGAACACCGTCCGGCGCTGGCCATGGTCGACTCGGCCAAGGGCATCACCAACTTCCACTCGCCGAACGACGTGATCGTCGACGCGTCGATGCCGGCCATGATCCGCGCCGGCGGCAAGATGTACGGCGCCGATGGCCGCCTGAAGGAAGTCAAGGCCGTCATTCCGGAATCGACCTTCGCCCGCATCTACCAGGAGATCATCAACTTCTGCAAATGGCACGGCGCCTTCGATCCGAAGACCATGGGCACCGTCCCGAACGTGGGCCTGATGGCGCAGCAGGCCGAGGAATACGGCTCGCACGACAAGACCTTCGAGATCCAGGAAGACGGCGTCGCCAACATCACCGACCTCGCCACCGGCGAAGTCCTGATGTCGCAGAACGTCGAAAAGGGCGACATCTGGCGCATGTGCCAGGTGAAGGACGCGCCGATCCGCGACTGGGTCAAGCTGGCCGTCACCCGCGCCCGCAACTCCGGCATGCCGGCCGTGTTCTGGCTGGACCCGTACCGTCCGCACGAGAATGAACTGATCAAGAAGGTCAAGACCTACCTGAAGGATCACGACACCACCGGCCTGGACATCCAGATCATGTCGCAGGTGCGCGCGATGCGCTACACCCTGGAGCGCGTGGCCCGCGGCCTGGACACCATCTCGGTGACCGGCAACATCCTGCGCGACTACCTGACCGACCTGTTCCCGATCCTGGAACTGGGCACCAGCGCCAAGATGCTGTCGATCGTTCCGCTGATGGCGGGTGGCGGCATGTACGAAACCGGCGCCGGCGGCTCGGCACCGAAGCACGTGCAGCAGCTGGTCGAAGAGAACCACCTGCGCTGGGATTCGCTGGGCGAGTTCCTGGCGCTGGCGGTGAGCCTGGAAGACATGGGCATCAAGACCGGCAACGCGAAAGCCAAGCTGCTGGCCAAGACCCTGGACGCCGCCACCGGCAAGCTGCTGGACAACCGCAAGTCGCCGTCGCCGAAGACCGGTGAGCTCGACAACCGCGGCAGCCAGTTCTACCTGTCGATGTACTGGGCCCAGGAACTGGCCGCGCAGACCGAGGACGCCGAACTGGCCGCCTACTTCGCGCCGCTGGCCAAGAGCCTGGCCGAGAACGAGCAGAAGATCGTCGCCGAGCTGCTGGAAATCCAGGGCAAGGCAGTCGACATCGGCGGCTACTACCAGCCGGACAGCGCCAAGGTGAAAGCCGTGATGCGTCCGAGCGCGACCTTCAATCAGGCGCTGGCTTCGCTGGCTTAATTCAGTCGCACCAACCCGTCGTCCCCGCCTCCGCGGGGACGACGTTTTTAGTACGTCTCCACATTCACCGCCAGCAGCTCCACCGCATTCTCACCCCCCATCCCATGGTGGCCCATCATGGCGTGCATCGGCACCACGCGCAGCCGCAGCGAACCGTCCGCCGCCAGCGCCTGGGCCGCGCCTGCCTGGCCCAGCTTGTCGCCGAGCGGCAGCGCATACGACAACGCGCCGCAGCTGCCGTGGCCGCCGATCATGGTGATCGTCGCCAAGTAGAACGGACTGCCCGGTTCGACCGATGAAGGATCGTCCGGCCCGTTGAGGATGACCACGAAGGCATCGTGGACCATCTCCGAAAAATTCAGGGTGACGTTGGCCACCAGGGTCGAGCCCATCGTGCCGGCCTGCGCGACCGCGCTGGATGGCAGCTGGACCGTCGCACTGGCCGGTTTCGTGCCGCTTACCATCCGGCTCTGCACCGTGCCGGTGTAGACCCGCCGCGCCGCCAGCCTGGGCCGTGGCTGGCTGCCGGCCCAGCGCACGACCTCTTCGCCGCTGCCGGGTTCGTAGTCGTAGTCGAAGGCGCTCATCCAGGTATAGTCCTCGGCCCGGGTCTTGCTGACCGGCCTGCCCTGGCTGTCGACGAAGAACAGGACCGGTTCGCGCGCCCAGCGGTAATAGTCGGTGTTCTTCTCTTCCGCGGATTTCTGGTCGTCGGGCAGCTCGGTGCGCAGTTCGACGCCGCTGGGCAGGACCGGCAGGCCAAGCAGCTGCTGCTTGCGGGTCCAGACGTCCCACAAGCGGTCCAGGTTGGCATGGTGCAGGAAGAAGATCGGGTCGACCGGCGACAGGAAGTTGGTCATGAAGCCTTGGGCGTCCATGAAGTTGCAGTCGCGCGAACCGACGCAGCGATGGATCGAATTGTGCGGCCGGCCCTCGATGACGCTGAAGCCGGCCATGGTGTGGTGATTTGCGCTCTTCAGGCTGCCGAAGGTGGGGAAGTCGGGCGCGGCCAGGGCGGCCTGGATCGTGGCCGTCGACACCGCATCGATGGTGGCGGCCGACAGCTGCGGGGCGTCGCGCCGGATGCCGCGCGCATGCGCCTGGTCGTAGAACAGCGGGCCGGAAGGATCGCCGACGATGTCGAACATGATGTCGTCGGCGAAGCGGAATTTGCGGATCAGCAGTTGCCCGTACCGGGTATTGCGGTCGAACATGCCGCCCGGCGAGGTCCAGTAGTCCGTGTTTGCGAGCGCCGCCTTGAGGCGCTGTTCGAATTCCTGGGCGTTCGGGATGTAGGCGGCATTCGTCGGGTCGAGGACGTCATCGAACATGCCGCTGGGGACCTTCTGCTCGGCGGTCCAGTCCCAGTAGGGGAGCGCGAACTGCGGGTCGCCGCTCAGTTCGCGGCAGATCTGCTCGAACCAGCCCAGGTAGCCGCGGTGCCAGGGCAGCAGCCACCAGTTCCCGTGCGGGCAGTCGAGCGTATGCACCATCGCGTGCCGGTACCAGTTGCGCGGATCCTCGGGCGGCAGCGCCAGCATGGCGCGTACTGCCTTGGCATAGCTCTGCAGCATCCGCGCCCCCGTTTTCGAACCGGAGGCATTGTAGCGGCGGTAGCGCGCGGGCCTGGCGGCGCCCTGCGCGAACGGGGAAGCGAGCGGCAGCAGGCCGCCGGCCAAGGCAAGGCTGGTGGTCTTGAGGACGGTTCTGCGGGACGGACTGAACGCATGGTGTGCTGGTCGAATCATGACGTGCTCTCCGAATGAAGGATGCTCGGCGTGCATCCGGGAAAGATGCGGACTCACCGGGCATACCCGATCAGACTAGCTCGTCTGTTATCCATGTCGCTGGCATGGCGCAAGCAAACTCAAGGGGAGTATCCTGTTACGCATGGAGATTGGATATGTCGAGGCGCTGGCGACCCGTCCGCCCGGCGCGCGCACGCCGATGGCGGCGGAGGGTGTACTCGCGCTCGCCGGCCTCGGCCTGGATGGCGACCGGCACGCCGATCCCCTGTCGCCGCGCCAGGTGCTGCTGGCCAGCGCCGCCGTCTATGCCGACTTCACACTGCCGGCTTACGCGCTGGGCGAAAACCTGCTGGTCGACTTCGAGACCGCAGCGCTGGCGTCCGGCACCGTGCTGCGGATCGGCACGGACGTCCTGCTGCGCCTGATGTTCCAGTGCGAAGCCTGCGGCTATCTGGACGCTTCCCAGGCCGGGCTGTCGGGCCGGATCGGCTGGCGCCGCGGCGTGCTGGCGCGGGTGCTGGCCGGCGGCACGATCCGTCCCGGCGACCGCATCCTCGACCTGGGGCGCCCGCTGCCCGCCTGGGACGAGGACTGGCGCGCGCGGGTCACGCAGGTATTGCACAAGCTACCGGACGGGATGGTGCTCACCTATGCCCAGCTGGCGCGCCTGGCCGGGGTGCAGTCCACCTATTGCCGGGCCTTCCCGCGCCTGCTCGGGAAGCTGGGCCTGGCCGGCAAGGCGCTGTCCGCACAGGCGGCAGCGGGACGGCGCTGCTGGCAGGGCGAAGGGCTGTTCGACGAGGCGTCCCACAGCGCGTGCAGTTGGTAGCGCACGGCCGCTGATCAGCAGGCGGCCGGTGATCTTCGGACAGCGTCGACGAAATCGCGCAGCGTGCGGCGCAGGTCGCCCAGCTCGCGCTCGTCATACGGCGGCAGCAGCTCCGCCTCAGGCTCCCGCCGGCGTGGAGATCGCCGATGCCGGGCGTCCGCCTTTGCTGATGCTGTACTGGAGGGTCGAGCGCTGCAGCACGGCGTCGAAGTTGACCGGTTCCTGCGCACTGCTGGCCACCAGCAGCGCCGTGATCGAGAAGTTCAGGCGGTTCACCGCACCTTCCCTGATCTCGAGCGACGCCTTGACGTTGCGCAGGCGCGGCTCGTGGAGCGTAATGACCTTCTCCAGGCAGGCGCAGATGTGGGCGCGGTCGGAAGGGCTGGACAGCGAGCGGTCGGCGAAATCGCTCAGGCCGTAGTTGAGGATCGAGCTGCGGCACTCCGGGTAGTCCTGGAGCAGCGCTTCGTCGATCACCGCGCGGGTGTTGAGCAGGGCCTCGAGGTCGCGCGCGACCGCATCCTTCAACTCCTCGGCCGAGATCCGCGACACCGCCGCGCCGCCCGCCGCGCCGCGCACCGGCGTCCCGAGCAGACGGTCGAATAAGCCAGGCGTGAAACCCTTCATCGCATTCCCCTCGCGTGATCGAGCCAAAAGTCTTACATGGACGCGATGGAAAGAATAGTTCAGTTGGGGCGGCGCGACCAAAAGCTTGAGCGAGAGCAAGCCATCACGGCTTGGCATAAAAATGCCGCCACGAAAAAGCTATGGTGGTGGACGAGAAGTGCGTGCTGTCCGCCCCTTCATGCCCGGCGCGAAACCGGTCGATTCGTACAGCCGGTTACTGAAGTTGCACTATTGCAACTCTATCATTTGCTGTCTACACTGCTGCGATACCGTATCCACCGCCAGCCGACAGGGAGTCATCGATGAAGTCCGCACTGCAAACCCGCAAACCGATCGACGCCCTCACGTCGGAGGACCTGGACGCCTGCACGATCTGGGAATTCGCCATGGACGAGGAAGGGGATGACGGCCAGGACGAGACCTCGGTCCGGCCGCTCGACCGCTCCACGATTCCCGGCGATGCCAGTTCGCTGTCGGTCGCCGCCGATTTCGTCACCGCCGACGGCACGCAATTTGTCGGCATCGTCGGCCTGTCGACCGATGAGGGCCTCGAGATCGCTTGCGCCAGCCTGTTTGCCGGCGGAACCCATGTCTATGCCGTGCACGGCGAAAAAACCCCGCTGCGCTACAAGACCTCTGCCGCCAGCGAGCTCGGCAAGGCGCCGTCGGAGATCTACCCGATGCGGTTTACCCTGCGCGCGCTGCTGGAGGGCGAAGCGGCGCCGCGCAGCGGCATCTTTAATTGAATCTGCAGCGCGCTCAGCGCACCCGGCGCATCGACGAGATGCGGTTGTTCATCCCCTCCAGGAAGGGATAGCGCCCCGGGCCGAACACCACGCACTGGCCGCGGAAGTCGCCGTGCTCGCAGAATTCCCAGCGGCCTTCGTTGATGATGATCGAGACGGCGCGGTCATTGAAGCCGACCTCGTTCAGCGAGCGGAAGTCGCCCGACAGGCTGACGGCGGCGCCTTCGAAGCGCGGGCCGGCAAACAGCTGGACGGCGTCGCCGCGCGGGCCGCCGCGATCGTCACCGCGCCAGTCACCGCGGCGCTCGTCGTGGTCACGCCAGCCCGGACCGCCGCGGCGCTCGTCGCGGTCGTAGCCGCGGCCGCCGCGCGTGACTTCGCGCGCCGATGAGATGCTGTCGTTGAAGCGCGGCAGTTCGCGGTATTCGCCCGGGCCGAACTCGGCGCAGTAGCCGCCGAAGTCCTTGTGCTCGCACAGCTGCCACACGCCCGAACGCACGATCAGGCTGGAGGCGCGGTCGTTGAAGCCGATGTCGGCCAGGTTGTAGGCGTCGCGGTTGATGGTGACGCGCGCACCGCGGAAATCGTTGTCGGTAAACAGCGTGATCTCGCCGGCAAAGGCGGCTTGGGCGAAGCTCGCCAGGATGGCGGCGGCAGCTAACAGGCGTTTCATGTTCTTCTCCATCGTATCGTTCCGTGCGCCTGTGCTGGCGCCTGCGTATTCAACGCGGCAGGAGCGTATCACGCGGACATGGCTTTGTAACAAATTTCTACGTACAGCGCCTGCCAAAGCCCTGAGGACGTGGCGCTTTCAGGCCTGCAGCAGCACCGCCCGCGCCCCCTTGACCAGCGCCGCACCCATGCGCTCCAGCCTTGGCGGCTGGATCCGCCAGGCATGCCAGTGCAGCGACACGTCCACGTGCAGCGCCGGCGTCAGGTCGACCAGCAGGCCGGATGCCAGCAGCGCCGCGCACTGCTCCAGCGGCAGCATGCCGTAGCCGATGCCGAGCCGGATCGTATCGGCGAACGGGTCGCTGGCCGGCACATAGTGGAAGGGGTAAGCCCCCTCGGGCAGGCCGAAATGCTGCAGCAGGAAGCCCGCCTGCAGGGAATCCTTGCGGTCGAACACGACCACCGGCGCTTTCCTGGCGGCCTCGCGCGTAAAACCGCCGGGGAACCAGCGCTGCGCGAAGTCTTTCGAGGCCACCAGCCGGTAGCGCATGCGGCCCAGCGGCGTCACCGTGCAGCCGCGCATCGGTTCCGGTTCGCCGGAGATGCAGGCCAGGGCGCGTCCCTGTTCCAGCAGGGTAAACGTGTGCCACTGGTCGTCCAGCACGAATTCGACCAGCAGCTGTTCCTCGGCCAGTACCGGCGCCAGCACCGGCAACAGCCAGGTCGCGAGGGTGTCGTTGTTGACGGCCAATGGCACCCGTACCGGCGGCGCGTCGTTTTCCACCTCGGCCAGGAACTCGGCTTCCAGCAGGGCGCGGCGGCGCAGGAATTGCAGCAGGCGCATGCCGGGCGCGGTCGGGCGGCAGGGACGGGTGCGGATCAGCAGCGGCGTGCCGAGGTCCTGCTCGAGCGCGGAAATGCGCTGCGACACGGCCGATGGTGTGATGCTGAGCTGGCCGGCCGCCGCTTCCAGGCTGCCGCTGTCGATGGCGGCCAGGAAGGCCTCGCTGCGGCGTGGATCGATCTTCATGGGTTAGCGAAATTTACGATAGCTTAGATTTCGTTAATGTAATTGAAGATTCGGCGCCGGGCAGCGATCCTCTCTGCATTCACGCATGGAGGAAGCAAGAACATGTTTTCGCAGCAGGTATTTCTACAGGGTCTAGGCATGGGGGCGAGCCTGATCATGCCGATCGGCGCCCAGAACGCGCATGTGATCCGCACCGGGGTCAGCGGTCGGCACGTGGGACTGACGGTGGCGGCCTGCGTGCTGGTCGACATCACCCTGATCGCGCTCGGCATGGCCGGACTCGGCAAGCTGGTCGAGTCGTCAGGCTGGCTGCTGGCGGCCGCGCGCCACGGCGGCGCCGCATTCCTGCTGTGGTATGGCCTGCGCTGCTGGGCCAGCGCCTGGCGCGGCGGCGCCGCCACGCCGGCAGGGCAGGAAGCCGGACAAGTCAGCCGCCGCCGCGCGCTGCTCACGGTGCTGGCGATGTCGCTGCTGAATCCGCACGTCTACCTGGATACCGTGGTGCTGCTGGGGGCGGTCGGCGGCAGCCTGGCGGCAGGGCACCGCAGCGCCTTCGCGGCCGGTGCGATGACGGCCTCGCTGCTGTGGTTCTGCGCGCTCGGCCTGCTGGCGCGCCGCTGCGCCTTCGTGCTGGGCCGGCCGGCGGTCTGGCGCGCGATCGAAGCGTTTACGGGGGCCACCATGCTGGTGCTGGCCGTGCTGCTGCTGAAGGCAGGCTGAATCAGGCTGCCAGCTCAGGCAGCCAGTGAGTGCGCCAGCGGATTGTCCGGCAGATTGCCGGCCAGCGCCTTGCCGCCTTCCACCGACATCTGGACCGGCAGCGCGACGCCGTTCTTCACCGCGGTCAGCTCGGCCAGGATCGAGACCGCGATCTCGTAGGGCGTCTTGCTGCCGATGTAGATGCCGATCGGGCCGTGCAGCTTCGCGATTTGCGCTTCGCTGAGATCGAACTCGCGCAGGCGCTCGCGGCGCCGCGCATTGTTCACGCGCGAGCCGATCGCGCCCACATAGAAGGCCTCGGTCTTGAGCGCTTCCATCAGGGCGAGGTCGTCGAGCTTGGGGTCGTGGGTCAGCGCGATCACGGCGCTGCGGCTGTCGAGCTTCATGTCGAGCACGACGTCGTCCGGCATCGCATGCACGACCTCCACCCCCGGCAGGCTCCAGCTGCCGCGGTATTCTTCGCGCGGGTCGCACACCGTGACCTGGTATTCGAGCCCGATCGCGATCTGCGCCAGGAATTGCGACAGCTGGCCGGCGCCGATGATCAGCATGCGCAGGCGCGGCCCGTGCACGGTGACGAGAAAGCCGTCGGCCATGCGCAGCTGGTCGTCCGCCGAGGCCTGCGACAGCTCGACCGCGCCGGTCTCCAGCTGCAGCGTGCGGCGGCTCAGGACGCGGCGCTGGGCCAGCGCCAGCAATTCTTCCATGCGGCTGTGCGGGCCGAGCGGCTCCACCACCAGCTGGATCGTGCCGCCGCAGGGCAGGCCGAAGCGGTGCGCCTCGTCGGCCGAGATGCCGTAGGTAACCACTTCCGGCTTGGTGCGGGTAATGCCTTTTTCGCGCACGGCGGCGATCAGGTCGTCCTCGATGCAGCCGCCGGAGACGGAGCCGACCACCAGGCCGTCGGCCCGGATCGCCATGGTCGCGCCTTCCGGCCGCGGGCTCGAACCCCAGGTGCGCACCACGGTCACGTACTCGCACTGGAAACCGTCCCGGATCCATTGCGCGCAGGCGTGCAGCACTTCGAGGTCAATACTGTCCATGTCGGTTCCTTTCTCCAGCGATTCAGGCGATTGCAGAGCGCATGCTAACGCAAAGCGGGGCAGTCCGCCTCACGCTTGCCCCAGCAGCTGGCGCACCGCCAGTTCGATGGTCTCATAGGGGACGGCGCCGCGCAGCGGCAGCGCCTGTTCCCATGGCGCGTCGGCGCGGCGCAGGAACAGGATGGGCACGCCGGACACGCCCAGCGCCTGGGCCAGCCGCTCGTCGTCCAGCACCCCGGCCGTATGCCGGCCTTCCTGCAGCGCCTGGCGCAGGGCCCCGGCGTCCAGGCCGGCATCCTGGCCGATCGCGCACAGCACCTCGAGGTCGCCGATGTCGCGGCCCTGCGCGAAAAAGCCGCGGAACAAGGCTTCGTGCATGGCGGCGAAGCGGCCGTGGGACTCGGCGAAGGCGGCCGCTTCCAGCGCCAGCCGGCTGCGCGGCTGCACCGGCGGCAGCCGCAACAGCATGCCGCGCTGTTCGGCCATCGGATAGACGGCGCGGTTCCAGGTGTCGTGCAGGTAGTCGCCGTCGGGGTCGAGCGTGGGCTTGGGATCGGGACGCAGCTCGAAGGCGCGCCAGACCACCGTCAGTTGCGCGCCGAACCGCTGCTGCAGGCGCTGCAGGGCCGGCAATTCGAGATAGCAGAAGGGGCAGACATAGTCGCTCCAGACGTCGATGCGGAGAAGGGTGTTGGTGTCCATCGCCCATCCTACCGCGCCAGGCGGGCAGCGCCGCGCACGCGTGCCCGGCCCGCGCCCGCTCAGGCGTCGGCGTACTCCGCTTCAATCTCTTCCTTGCGGCTGAGCGAGGCGATGTCGAGGATGACGGTGGCCTTGAAGCTGTGGCCGGGGTGGGCGGCGCGGTGCTTGGCGAACCAGAACACTTCCTCGCGCTCCTCGTCCTCGTGGCGGGTGGTGAGCACCCGGTCTTCCTCGGGAATGTCCTCGTAATCGAAGGCTTCCAGGTTGGCTTCGTCGACGGCTTCCTGCCAGGCTTCGCAATCCTTGCCCCAGGCCAGCACATAGCGGCAGCCGGACGCCACCAGCCAGCGCGCGGTTTCCGCCTGCCACAATTCGTCGGATTCTTCTTCGCCCAGCACGATGGCGAGGAAGGGCGCCAGGTGTTCGAGCGCGGGCAGCTCGCTGCCGGGCGGCAGGGCCAGGTAAGTCAGGATCTTCTTTTGCATGATGGCGCCAGCTTAACATCGCTTGCAGCGGATGGTGGCCCCGCCGCGTTGCTGGCATACTATGCCGTCACCGATCCAGGAGTCACCACCTTGAAGAAACTCGCATCCTTCGCGCTCGCCGCCGCCGCCCTCGTCGGCGCGAACCTCGCCCAGGCCGCCATTCCGCTGTACGGCTTCGTGGTCAAGAACACCTACCCGCACGACCCGCAGGCGTTCACGCAGGGCCTGTTCATCAAGGATGGCCAACTGTACGAGAGCACCGGCCAGAAGGGCCAGTCCTCGCTGCGCAAGGTCGACCTCAAGACCGGCAAGGTGCTGCAGAAGAAGGACCTGGCCGACCAGTATTTCGGCGAAGGCTCGACCCCGGTGGGCGACACCATCGTCAGCCTGACCTGGCAGTCGAACGTCGGCTTCATCTTCGACGCCAGGACCTTCGCGCTGAAAGGCCGCTTCAACTACAAGGGCGAGGGCTGGGGCCTGGCCAGCGACGCGAAGAACGTCTACATGAGCGACGGCAGCGCCGAGATCCGGATCCTCGACCCGAAGACGCTGGAAGAACGGCGCCGCATCAGCGTGACCGCCGACGGCAAGCCGATCACCCAGTTGAATGAGCTGGAAGTGGTCGACGGCGAGATCTTCGCCAACGTCTGGGGCACGGACGTGATCGCGCGCATCGACCCGGCCAGCGGCAAGGTGGTCGGCTGGATCGACCTCAGCGGCCTGCTGCCGCCGGCCCAGCGCGGCACCGCCTCGCCGGACGCCGTCCTGAACGGCATCGCCTGGGACGGCAAGCATCACCACCTGTACGTGACGGGCAAGCTGTGGCCGAAGCTGTTCGAGATCGAACTGGTCAGGATCGAGCGGCGTTGAGCGCGCCTCAGCTCACCGCGATCACCACCTTGCCGAAGTGCGAGCCCGATTCCATGTGGCGGTAGGCTTCCTTCGCCTGGCCGAAGGTGAACACGCGGTCGACCACCGGCTGCAGGGCGCTGGTGTCGGCGAAGCGCAGCACCTGTTCCAGCATGGTCCGGCTGCCGACAAAAATGCCGACCATGCGCTTGGCGACGGCCAGCAAGGTCGCGGGATTGATCTCGCCGCCGAAGCCGCTGACGCCGCCGATGATGGCGACGCTGCCGCCCATCGCCGTCGACGCCACCGAGCGGTTGACGGTCCCTTGCCCGCCCACTTCCAGCACCACGTGGGCGCCGACCCCGTGGGTCAGGCGCAGCACCTCTTCCTGCCACTCCGGGAAGCTGCGGTAGTTGATCGTGTGATGCGCGCCCAGTTCGCGGGCGCGCTGTAGTTTTTCGTCGCTGGACGAGGTGATGATGGTGCGCAGGCCGGCGGCCGTGGCCAGCTGCAGGCCGAGCACCGAGACGCCGCCCGTGCCCAGCAGCAGCACGGTGTCGCCCGGACGGATGTCCTTGCTGGACTCGAAGATCGCGTTCCAGGCGGTCACGCCGGCGCAGGGCATGGTGGAGGCGTCGACGAAGCTCATCCCCGGCGGGATCTTCACCAGCGCGTCCTCCGGCAGCACGACCTGCTCGGCCAGCATGCCGTCGATATCGCCGCCCAGCGCGTGGCGGATCTTGTCCGGGCCCGTCGGGCCGTCCTGCCAGTAGGGGAAGAAGGAGGCGGCCACGCGGTCGCCCACCTGCACCCGGCTCACGCCCGCGCCCACCTCCAGCACTTCGCCGGCGCCGTCGGAGCAGGGGATGATCGGATCGTCGACATTGACCAGGTAGTTACCGCCCGCAACCATCAGGTCGCGGTAGTTCAGCGACACCGCATGCACGCGCACCCGGACCTCTCCGGTGCCCAGCTCACGGTCAGGAAACTCCACGCACTGCAGCCCGTCGATGCCTTCGCCGGGAAGAATCTGGTAAGCCTGCATCGTTGCCCTCCGTCCATCGGTGTTGCGCCTGCGGACCTCCTGGCCCGCGCGCCCGGAGAGCTATTGTGAACCCAAGGCTCAGTCGACCGGCGCACGCTCGGCGCGCCGGCCGCGGCCTCAGTAGCGCCGTACCGGATTGCCCTGGTAGGTCTGTTTCGCGAACTTCGACTGTACTTTTTTCAGCAGAAAGCCGGCAATGGCCATCATGATCATCTTACGCATGGAATCCTCCGTCCTGTGAATGACTGATGGCGTCCACGATACCCAAAACCCGGGGCTCCCGGCGCACCGCTCAGTTTGCCGCCACCCTGGCTTTCTGCGACGGAATGAAGTCGCGCCGCACCGCCTCCTTCATCAGCTGCGGCGGCAGGATGCCCTGGGCGATAATGAAATCGTTGAAGGCCTTCAGATTGAAGCGGTCGCCCAGCTCGATCTCGGCCAGGGTCTTCAAGGCGCGCAGCTTCACGTAGCCGTAGTAGTAGGCGGTGGCCTGGCCCGGGCTGCGGTAGGAATAGCGGTCCACTTCCGACTGCGCGAACGGCTCCGACAGCACCACTTCCTTCATCAAGAAGCTTTTCGCTTCTTCCGGCGTCATGCGGCCCAGGTTGATCTGCGGGTCCAGCATCGCGCGCGCCATGCGCAGCAGGCGCGCGTGCAGCGACACCAGCTGGCCTTCGGGCGGCATGTAGGGCAGCACCAGCGCTTCCGAATACAGGCCCCAGCCTTCGACGTTGGTGCTGTTGAAGGCGTAGCGCACGCGCGCCACCGACATGCCCTGTTCCACCATCGACGCGAACTGCAGCTCGTGGCCCGGGCGCGCCTCGTGCGCGGCCAGGGTCCAGGACATGGCGGCGAAGTCGAAGTCGTTCATCTTTTCCTTCGACTTCGCGTTCGGGTTCGACAGCGGAATCACGAACTCGCCGTATTCCCCGGTATTGCCGATCATGCGCGGCGGATTCATGAAGGGCGCCGGCGTACGCGCCGCCTCGGCCGGCGTCGCGGTGCGGATATTCGCCTCGCGCGTGGGCAGGGTCACCAGCTGGTGCTGGCGGATGATGCCCTCGATGTCCTTCAGGCGGTCGCGGTAGAAGGACAGCAGCTGGTCCGGCGGGATCGAGGTCTTCTTCAGTTCGCGCATGACGTCGCGGTAGTCGCTCGAGGGCAGGCCGCGCTGGGCGGCGATGGTGTTGGCCACCACCTGCATCTGGTCGCGCACTTCCTGAAAGTCGAAGCTGGCGCGCTCGATCATCTGTTCCGGCGCGATGTCGACGCCGACGTTGCGCAGGCGGTTCACGTAGATCGCTTCCGGCAGGCGCACGTCCTTGCGCGCCCGCGGCAGGATGCGGCTCTTCACGAAGGCGTCGTAGTCCTTGACCTGCCGGCGCAGGGCGGCGAAGTCGGCTTCCCAGCCTTCCAGTCCGGCCTGCCTGAACAGGTTCTCGATGCCGTCCAGGTAAGTGGCGTTGTTGTTCAGCGCTTCCTCGACCTCGCCCACATACGGACCGATCAGGGATTTGTTGGCCAGGCGTTCCTCGGTGCGGGCGCGCACCAGCGTGGCGATCGGCGTAAACCCGGGTTCGAGGCCGGCGTAGCGCTTCAGGCGCACCAGGGCCAGCTTCTGGCGCTCGGGTTTATTCCGCGGGTCGAGCAGCGAACGCAGGCCGCCGTACACCAGCTCGCCGACGTTGGTGTAGTCCAGCAGGTACTGGCGCTCCAGCTTCATGCTCGCGATCTGCTTTTCGCGCGAGTCGATCAGGATGTCGAGGTCCTGGCCCACCTTCGGGTCCTTCTCGGCGCTGCGCTGGCGGCGCAGCTCGAGCAGGCGCTTTTCGGTGTCGGCCAGTTCGCGCTCGTAGTCGCGCGGCTTGAAGTCGGCGACCATGGTGTCGAAGCTCTCGTCGCCCAGCTGCGTCGATCCCTCGGGATGGTATTTGCCGCTGTCCTTCAGGACGGGCTGGGTGTAGGCGTCGCTGCGTGCGACCCAGGCAGGTGCTGCGGCAAGTGCGCTGCCGGAGGCGAGGACGAAGACGAGACCAAGACCGATGCGGGACATACAGTTTCCTTTGATAGCAAAAAACCGCCATTCCCGACAATGCCGGGAATGGCGGTTGTTAAGTGCGCGGCCTTAATTAAAAGCTGTAGGTCGCGCGCGCGTACACGTAACGTCCGCCGGTACCGAACGGCGTGTAGTTCGCAAACGGCGTGTTGCTGGTCGTATTCAGCGACGGCGGCAGCGTTTCCGAGTACTGGTCGAACAGGTTGTCCGCGCCGATCGCCAGGTTGAGCTGGCGCGTGAGGGCGTAGCGCGCTTCCAGGTCGACGATGGTGTGCGGATGGATCAGGAAGTCGAAGGCCTGGGTGGTGCCCGGCGACAGCACTTCACCGTAGCGGGTGGCGCGCGCGGTCACGCCCCATTGTCCCAGCTTCCAGTTGGCGCTGGCCGTGATCTTGTTCTTCGGCTGGCCCTTCTCCAGCGTCAGCACGTTCACGCGGTCGAACAGCACCGGCGCCGGGTTCAGCGCCGCCAGCTGGGCGGTGGTCGGCACCTTGGTCACGTCGGTGTGGTTGAAGTTGCCGGCCAGGGTGAAGTCGAAGCGGCCGCTGGCGCCCAGGTTCAGCGGGTAGTTGGCGACGATGTCCACGCCTTCGGTCCTGGTTTCGACGCCGTTGATGAAGAAGCGGCCGCCGCCCACGCCGGTGAAGCCCTGCGCCACGATGTAGTTGCGCACCGCGGCCGAGGTCAGGTTTTCCGACAGGACGATGCGGTCACGCACGTTGATGCGGTAGGCATCGACCGTCAGCGTCAGCGGATCGAAGCGCACCACCGCGCCGAGCGAGAAGTTGGTCGACTTCTCGGCCTTCAGCGGCTTGGCGCCGAGCGCCACCGCGACCGGGTCGGTCGGCTTGAAGGTGGTGATCTCGAACGGCACGCCGTTGATGAAGTTGGTCGAGGTCGAGGTGAAGTTCTGCTGCTGCAGCGACGGCGCGCGGAAGCCGTTCTGCACCGAACCGCGCAGGGCGAAGGCCTTGCTGAAATCGTAGCGGCCGGACAGCTTGCCCGACAGGTTGCTGCCGAAGTCCGAGTAATGCTCGCCGCGCACTGCTGCCGAGGCCAGGAACTTGTCGGTGAGGTTGGCTTCCAGGTCGACGAAGGCGCCGACCGCGTTGCGGCTGGCATCGGTGGCGTTGGCCGGACGGAAGCCCGGGAACACCTGGGCGCCCGGCGCGGCCGGGGTGCCGTTGGCCAGCACTTCGCCGCCGTAGCGGTAGGAATCCGGTTCGCCCGCGTTCAGCTGGTAGCCCTCGCGGCGCGCTTCGAGACCGACCGCCACGTTCAGCGGCGAGGCCAGGCCGGCCATGTCGACCTTGCGCACGCCGGTCAGGTTCAGCACCGTCTGGTCGTAGGCGAAGCCGCCGGCGTCGAACACGGTCTTGCTGGACGCGCCGATCGAGCGGTTCAGGGTGTTCTGGATCTCGTAATCCATCTTGTTCTTGCCGTAGACGATGGACGCGTCCATGTCCCAGGCGCCCGCGGTCCAGGTCACGCCGCCGGCGGCGCTGTAGTCGTCGACGGACGGCGCGATGATCGGCAGGAAGCCGTCCGGATAGATCGACTGGATGTTGCGCGCGTCCTGCGGCGTGCGGAAGTAGCCGGCCGAACGGGCGTCGCGCTTCTGGTAGCTGGCCCAGCCGTAGACCTTGACGTCCGCCGTGATGTTGTTGCCGGCGTTGACGAACAGGGTCGACTGCTTGACTTCGGGCTCGCCGTACCAGGCGTCGAAGCGGTTGATGGTCAGCTCGCGCGGATCGTAGGCGCCGTTGACCTTGGCGTACAGCTGGCGCATGTCGTAGCCGGCGCGCTCGGTGTGTTCCTGGTTCTTGTATTCGGCGGCCAGGGTGACGTAGCCGGTTTCGCCCCAGGGCAGGCCTTTCCAGGCGCTGACGGTAGTGGTCTGGCCGTCGGTGCGCTTGCGCGAGTTCGGCGCGGTCCAGGTGCCGCCGGCCGGGGCGGCGTCGTTCAGCAGGTCGTACTCGGTCACGTGCGCGCCGTAGACGACGGAACCTTCGCCGCCGCTGCGGTCGGTGCGCAGGCGGACGTTGACCACGCCCGAGATCGCATCCGAGCCGTACTGGGCGGCGGCGCCGTCACGCAGCACTTCGATGGTCTTGACCATCGACGAAGGGATCGTGTTCAGGTCGACCGAGGCCGAACCGCGGCCGATACTGCCGTTCAGGTTGACCAGCGAGGAGGCGTGGCGGCGCTTCGAGTTGACCAGCACCAGCGACTGGTCCGGCGCCATGCCGCGCAGGGTGGCCGGGCGGATCGTATCGGTGCCGTCGGTCAGCGAGGGACGCGGGAAGTTCAGCGAGGGCAGGGCCACGGCCAGGGCCTGGTTCAGTTCGGTGGAACCGGAGGTCTTGAGGGTCTCCGCGGAGATGATGTCGACCGGCGAGGCGGTGTCGAGGGCGGTGCGGTTCGCGACGCGCGTGCCGGTGACGACCACGGTGGCGGCATTGCCGCTGGTGGCGCTGGCGGTATCACCGGTTTCCTGGGCCTGCGCGGCGGCGCCGGCAAACAGTGAGGCAATCGATAAAGCGAGTACGGTCTTTTCCGGGGCAAAGCGTTGTTTCATCTATCGTTCCTTCTTGTTGGGATGCACTTTAGAACGATACTGTTCCGCATATTTACCGTTGTCAATTTTCCCAGATTGCATAGATGTAATTCTGCAACAGGTCCCGCCTGTCAGGAAAACGTAAGCGAGCGATCAAGCGGGGCTTATTTCTTGCCGCGCAGGCGCTGGACCAGGGTAACTCCCAGCAGCACGACCGCGCCGACCACCACCCCGGCCACGGCGTCGATCAGGGTCGGGGTCACGGCCGCCAGCAGGCCGCCCAGCAGCGGCACGCCGGCGACGGCGTGGGAAGCGCCTTCGGCCAGGTGGTGCAGCGGTTCGAAGGCATGGCCGATGATGCCGCCGCCGACCATGAACATGGCAACGGTGCCGATCACCGACAGCGCCTTCATCAGGCGTGGCGCGGCCGCCAGCAGCAGGTTGCCGATGGCGCGCGCGGCGGCGCCGCTCTTCCGGCTCAGGTACAGTCCGAGGTCGTCGATCTTGACGATGCCCGCCACCACGCCGTAGACCCCGATCGTCATCGCGACCGCCACCGCGACCAGGGCCGCGACCTGGGCGCCGAAGGAGGCGCCCTGCGCGTTGACCACGCCCAGCGCGATCACGATGATTTCCGCCGACAGGATGAAGTCGGTGCGCACTGCGCCCTTGATCTTCTCCTTTTCGACTTCCCGCATATCGGCGTTGGCGGCCAGCGCCTGCACCAGTTCCTCCTCGTGGGCGGCGTCCTCGGCCTCGCTGTGCAGGAACTTGTGGGCCAGCTTCTCGAAGCCTTCGAAGCAGAGGTAGGCGCCGCCGACCATCAGCAGCGGCGTGATCGCCCACGGGATGAAAGCGGAGATTGCCAGCGCGGCCGGCACCAGGATCGCCTTGTTCTTCAGCGAGCCGACCCCGACCGCCCACACCACCGGCAGTTCGCGGTCGGCGTTCACGCCGCTCACCTGCTGGGCGTTCAGGGCCAGGTCGTCGCCGAGCACCCCGGCCGTCTTCTTGGCCGCGACCTTGCTCATCAGGGCGACGTCGTCGAGCACGCTCGCGATATCGTCAATTAACGCTAGCAAACTGCCTGCAGCCATTGTTTCACCTCCAATATCAAGATGGCCACATCTTAACCGAGGCTTCACAGCTTCTTCACACGGTTCAGGCGCGTAATTTGCGTTTCATCCCCGGAAATCTGCATCTCGTCGCTTTCCGGCGGAGCCCCGCCGGCGTCATACGTATAGTGACAACATTGGCTGCGGTGCAGCAGCCTTGCCGACGAAGGAGATGCCATGACCACTACGCTCGCCAGTTTCGCCACGCTCGACCTGCCGGTCGCACCGCGCCGCCGCGCCCGTCCGCCCAAGCGCAAGACCCGCATCACCATCTACCTCGACGACGAGGTGCTGGACGAATTCCGCCTGCGCGCCGAGCGCACCGGCACCGGTTACCAGACACTGATCAACGCCGCCCTGCGCACCCGACTGGCTGTGCAGGAGGCCAGCGCATCCCCCGCCTGACCCTGCCAAAACGCAGGAAGCCTGTTGCGACAGGGCGTACGGCCAGCGTACGCCTTGTCGAGGACATTACATATGGCAATTAATTATGCTAATCTTCCGGCTCTTTCAACCCGGAGGATTTATGAAAAAAGGCGAACTGATCGCTGAATTTGCGAAGCGTACCGAGCTGTCCGGTGCCGCTGCCAACGAGGCAGTGAACACCATCATCGACATCATCACCGAGCGCCTGAAGAAGGGCGACACGGTCGGTATCACCGGCTTCGGCACGTTCTCGGTCACCAAGCGCGCTGCCCGCAAAGGCCGCAACCCGGCTACCGGCGAAGTGATCAAGATCGCTGCGTCGAAGACCCCGCGCTTCGCTGCCGGCGCCACCCTGAAGGCTGCCGTCAACCCGAAGAAGAAGTAAGCTGTCCCCCGGCGGGCCGCAGTCCGGCGTCATGCCGGTCGCTGCGCGCCCAGCCCGGCCGTTCCCGATTCCGCATTCCCTCTCTCCTTCCTTTACCGTCATCCCAGCATGCCATTCTCCACCTGGATCGCGTTCGTCATCGCCGGCGTCCTGATCGCCCTTTCGCCCGGTTCGGGCGCCGTGCTGTCGATGTCGCACGGCCTGGCGTACGGCCTCAAGAAGGCCAGCGCGACCGTGCTGGGATTGCAGCTGGGCCTGATCCTGGTGCTGGTCATCGCCGGCGCCGGCGTCGGTTCGCTGGTGCTGGCCTCCAGCGCCGTCTTCACCGCCGTCAAGATCGCCGGCGCGCTGTACCTGATCTGGCTGGGCATCGGCCAGTGGCGCTCGAAAGCCAAGGCGAGCGGCGTGCCGACCGCCGGCCTGGAAGCCCATCCCTCTTTCGGCCGGCGCGTGCTGACCGGTTTTCTCACCAACGCCACCAACCCGAAAGGGATCATCTTCATGGTCGCGGTGCTGCCCCAGTTCATTTCCAAGGACGGCTCGATGCTGCTGCAGCTGGCGATCCTGGGCGGGACCATGGTGACCATCGACACCACCGTGATGCATGGCTATGCTTTCCTCGCCTCGTCGATGCAGCGCTTCTTCCGCGACGAGCACGCGGTCAGGATGCAAAACCGTTTCTTTGGCGGGGTGCTGATGGTGATGGGTTGCCTGCTCTTCTTGGTGAAGCGCCACACCTGATCCATGCTGGTGAAATAACTATTTCGCAACGATTTGTAACGGGCGTCGTCCGTCCGCGCGCTCGTGCGTTGTAAGCGGGTATAACGAATAACAAACAATCCACGCTGGAGACTGCCATGTCGAACCCGATCCTGAAGTCGGCCATGCTGCTGGCCTTCGCCACCCTGTCCGCGCTGGCCGTGGCGGCGGACGATCCGCCGGCCCGCGTCGGCCGCGTCGCGCTCACCCAGGGCCGGGTCAGCATCGGCGGCGAGGTCGGCGCCGAAATGACCCCGGCCCAGGTCAACTGGCCGGTCACCTCGGGCACCATGCTCACCACCGCCGCAGGCAGCCGCACCGAACTGCGCATCGGCTCCACTTCGATCCGCCTGGACGGCGATTCCTCGCTCGAAGTCACCGAGCTGGACGACGACAGCATCCGCCTGCGCCTGTACTACGGCAGCGCCAGCGTGCGCATCGTGAACGCGGACGTGCTGCGCGGCTTCGAGCTGCTCACCCCGCAGGCGCGCGTGCGCCTGCAGCAGCCGGGCAGGGTGCGCATCGACGCCGAGCGCCTGCGCGACACCAGCGCCGTCAATGTGTTCGACGGCGCCGCCCTGGTCGATGCCGGCGGCTCCCAGCTGACGGTCCGCGCCGGCAAGCGCCTCGAGGTCACCGACGACGACATGCGCACCGCGAATGCCCAGCAGGATGCCTTCGACAGCTGGTCGTTCTCGCGTGACCGGATCGAGGACAACGCGGCCTCGCGGCGCTACGTCACCACCGAGATGACCGGCTACGAAGACCTGGACCGCTACGGCAGCTGGCGCACCGACAGCGAATACGGCCCGCTGTGGATGCCCGCCGTCGCCGCCGACTGGGTGCCTTACCGCGACGGCAGCTGGACCTGGATCGAGCCCTGGGGCTGGACCTGGGTCGACAACGCGCCCTGGGGCTATGCGCCCTTCCACTACGGCCGCTGGGTCTACGTCAACCGCCGCTGGGCCTGGGCGCCCGGCAGCCGCGTCGAACACGCGGTGTGGGCGCCGGCGCTGGTCGGCTGGGTCGGCGGCAGCGGCTGGGACTTCACCTTCCGCGACCGCAGCCGCCGTCCCGGCTTCGGCTGGTATCCGCTGTCGCCGCACGACCGCTACGTCCCGTCCTACCACGCTTCCGAGAATCACCTGCGCTGGCTGAACGACCACGTGCGGACCACCCCGCAGCGCGGGCGCGACTACCGTCCGCAGGGCTTGACCGTGGTGCCGCAGGACCGCTTCGGCGCCGGCGGCCGGGTCAACGTGCGGAAGGCGCCGATCGCCACCGTGCCGCCGGCGCTGGTGCATAACGGCCAGAACATGAATATTCCGGCGACCAGCGCGCCGCCCGCGCCGCCGAACCGGCCGCACCGCGGCAACGTCGCCGACCGTGACCACGACCGCGAGCACGACCGCGGAGCGGGCCGCCCCGACCGTTTCGAGGCGCAGCGCGTGGACCGCAATGGCGACCGCGAGCACGACCGCAACGGCGGACCGGGCCGCCCGGACCGCATCGAGACCGCGCGCGCCGAGCGCGACGGCTTCGTGCGCCAGGGGCCGCGGCCGCAGCCGGTCATTGTGCAACAGCAGCAGGCGCCCGGTACGGTGCCGATGGCGGCGCCGGTCCGCCCGCAGGGCGTGGTGAGCCCGACGCCGCACCAGCCGACCCAGGCCCAGCCAGTGGTGTCGCCGACGCCGCACATGCCGTCGACGCCGCAGCCGCTGACCAGCAGCGCGCCCGTGTTCCACGATCCGTCCCTGCTGCCCGGCGCCCCGCCGCCGCGCCAGGAGCGCCAGGAGCGCCGCGACTGGGATGCGGAGCGCCGCGATGGCCGTGAGCACCGCGACGGCCGCAATGGCCATGAAGGCATCGACCCGCGCCGCGAACGCCGCGACGAGGGTGAGCGCCAGGAGCGCCAGGAGCGCCGCCCGGCGCCGGTGTCGATGGCGGCGCCGCCCGCACCGGTCCAGCACGCCGCCGTCATGACGGCGCCGCAGCCTGCACCGCAGCGCGTGGCGCCGCCGCCGCCACCGCCTCCGCCGGCGCCCGCCCCGGCTGCGGTCGCCTCGGCGCCGCCGGTGGCCCGTCCTGCGCCGCCGCCGCCCCAGGCCAGCGCACCGGCACATCCGGCGCCCGCCCGCGCCGAGGAACGCAAGCGCGGCGACGAGCACGCCCGCCAGCAGGAGCGCTGAGCCGTTTTGCCTGCGGTTCCGGATCGCGGCCGGCCTCGCCCGGCGCGATCCGGGGACTTTGGCTACAATGCTGGTTTTACAGGAGTGGCCATGGACCCGAAAGAATCCCTCATCGAATACCCCAGCGATTTTCCGATCAAGGTGATGGGCGCGACGCATGAGGAGTTCGCCACGACCATCCTCGAGCTCATCGTCCTGCACGACCCGAGTTTCCACGAAGGCAAGATGGAAGTGCGTCCTTCCGCCAAGGGCAACTACACCGGCCTGACCGTGATCGTCCGCGCCACCAGCCGCGAGATGCTGGACAAGCTGTACAGCGAGCTGTCCTCGCACCCGATGGTCAAAGTCGTGCTCTGAACAACAGGCATGGAGGGCCTGCGGGCACGGGACATGAGCCTGGCTTATAATGTCGAGGCATTCCATTTCTGTTCCCACAGCTTCCATGCCAGTGACCAGCACCGCCGCGCCGCTCATCCGTGAGCTTGGCCGCGCCGACTACGACACCGTCTTTGCCGCCATGCGTGCCTTCACGGACGCGCGCACGCCCGACACCTCCGACGAATTCTGGATCGTCGAGCACCCGCCGGTGTACACGCTCGGCCTCGGCGCCGACCGTAGCCACGTCCTGAACCCGCACGACATTCCCGTGGTGCAGACCGACCGCGGCGGCGAGGTGACCTACCACGGTCCCGGCCAGGTCGTGATCTACCTGCTGATGGACCTGCGCCGCAACAAGCCGGGCGGCAAGCTGTATGCCCGCCAGTTCGTCCACAAGATCGAGCAGGCAGTCATCGACGTGCTGGCGGCGTATAATCTGGCGGGTGAACGCGTCGAAGGCGCGCCCGGCATCTACATCGCCGACGGCCCGCGCAAGGGCGCCAAGATCGCCGCCCTCGGCCTGAAGGTGCGCGGCAACGGCTGCACCTACCACGGCGTCTCGCTGAACGTGGCGATGGATCTGTCTCCCTTCACCTGGATCAACCCGTGCGGCTATTCCGGGCTGGCCACAGTGGACATGCGCACCATGGGCGTCGAAGCGCCGTTGCACGATGTGCAGCAGGCCCTCGCCCGGGCGCTGGCCAACAACCTGTCGCAAACTAACTGAAACCCTACCGGGGCAAGAGCCAATGACTTCCGAAATCGATACCGGCACCGCCGCAGCAGCTGCCTACAATGCCAGCGAAAAGCAAAAAGGCGCGAGCAAGACGTCGCGCATCCCGATCAAGATCGTGCCGGTCGAGCAGCACGAGCGCCTGAAGAAGCCGGACTGGATTCGCGTAAAAGCCGCCACCGCCTCCTCGCGCTTCTACGAGATCAAGGACATCCTGCGCGCCAACAACCTGGTGACGGTGTGCGAAGAAGCGAGCTGCCCGAACATCGGCGAATGCTTCGGCAAGGGCACCGCGACCTTCATGATCATGGGCGACAAGTGCACCCGCCGCTGCCCGTTCTGCGACGTCGGCCACGGCCGTCCGGATCCGCTGGACGTGAACGAGCCGGGCAACCTGGCCAAGACCATCGCCGACCTGCGCCTGTCCTACGTAGTGATTACCTCGGTCGACCGCGACGACCTGCGTGACGGCGGCGCCGGCCACTTCGTCGAGTGCATCCAGAAAACCCGCGCATTGAGCCCGAACACCAAGATCGAAGTGCTGGTGCCGGACTTCCGCGGCCGCCTGGAAAAGGCCCTGAACATCTTTGCCGACGGCCTGCCGGACGTGATGAACCACAACCTGGAAACCGTGCCGCGCCTGTACAAGGAAGCCCGTCCGGGCGCCGACTACAAGCACTCGCTGGAACTGCTGCGCGATTTCAAGGCCAAGTACCCGAACGCCGTGACCAAGTCCGGCCTGATGGTGGGCCTGGGCGAGACCGACGAGGAAATCCTCGAAGTCATGCGCGACATGCGCGAGCACAACATCGACATGCTGACCATCGGCCAGTACCTGGCGCCGTCGAACTCGCACCTGCCGGTGCGCCGCTACGTGCACCCGGACACCTTCAAAATGTTCGAAGAGAAGGCCTACGAGATGGGCTTCGTGCACGCGGCCGTGGGCGCGATGGTGCGTTCCTCGTACCATGCGGACCAGCAGGCGCACGAGGCGGGCGTGGCTGCGTAAGCCAGCCTTTCCTCGACCAGCAGCACATGGTGGGCGGAGGCCGCCCACCCTACCGGATCGAATTCCGTAGGGTGGGCGCCTCCGCCCACCGCTTTTTTACCGATTGATCCCGCACGTGGCTTGCCGAACGTAGCCCGCGCGCCTGTCGCGCTATATTGGCAAGACCTCAGCCCGTGCACACAAGAACATGAGCCAACACCATTCCCGTTATCCCGAGAACGACAACGACACCCAGGACGACGACGCCTTCCTCGAGCGCGAACTGAAGCTGCATGAGCGCGGCGCCGAACTGGTCAAGATGGAAGGCCGCGTCTTCCTGCGCTTTTCCGGCGCGGTGCGTGTCGACGGCCTGCACGTCGACTACCGCCTGGTGCCGGCGCGCGGCGTGCTGGCCAAGCCGAGCAAATGGCGCAAGATGGAGCTCGGCACGCGGCGCGAACTCATCGAGGAACGCGCCACCCGCGACGCCATCGACGACCTGAACCAGGAAGTCGAGGAATTCGTGCGCGACATCGCCGACCAGTGCGACGAGGCCGGCTTCGATCCCATGTTGTTCCTGCATGTGCTGGAAGAACTGGAAACGGCCGAGCCGGCCGAATATGTGTTCGAGCGCATCCACCAGCGCCTCGACCACGCCATCGAGCGCGACCAGGAAGAGCGTCACGCCGCGCGCACCAAGGAAAGCATCAACCTGGCGGAGTACCCCGGCTCCTTCGAGGTCGCCAGCAAGATGGCGCGCCGCTTCGTCGCCCTGCTGGGGCCGACCAACTCCGGCAAGACCCACCGCGCGATGGAGCACCTGGCCCAGGCCGAAAGCGGCGTCTACCTGGCCCCGCTGCGCCTGCTGGCGCTGGAAAACTACGAGCGCCTGCAAGGCGTCGTCCGCGAAGACGGCGCGCCGCTGGCCGTCAGCCTGGTCACGGGCGAGGAGCGGCGCCTGGCCGAGAACGCGACCCACGTCGCCAGCACCGTCGAGATGCTCGATACCAAAACGAAGGTCGAGGTGGCGGTGATCGACGAGATCCAGATGCTGGCCGACCGCGACCGCGGCGCCGCCTGGACCGCGGCCGTGTGCGGTGCGCCGGCGTCCGTCGTCTACCTGGTCGGGGCGCCGGAAGCGCGGCGCGCGATCGAGGCGCTGGCCGAACGGCTGGAGTGTCCGCTCGAAGTCCACGTGCTCAAGAGAAAGGCGCCGCTGTCGATGGAGCCCAGCGCCGTGCGCAAGATCCGCAACCTGAAACGCGGCGACGCCGTGATCGCCTTTTCGCGGCGCGACGTGCTGATGTGGCGCGACATGATCACGGAAACCGGCCTGTCGGTGGCCACCGTCTACGGCAACCTGTCGCCGGAAGTGCGGCGTGCCCAGGCCGAGCGCTTCCGCGAGGGCCAGGCCGACATCGTGGTCGGCACCGACGCCCTGGCGATGGGCCTGAACATGCCGATCCAGCGCATCGTGATGACCACGGCGGTGAAATACAACGGCGTCGAGGAGGAAGAGATCTCGGCCGCGCTGGCCAGGCAGATCGCCGGACGGGCAGGGCGCTACGGGGTGCACGAGGAGGGCTTTGTCGCCGGCTACGACGACGATACCCACGACATCATGCGCGCGCTGATGAAGGAAAAGATCCCGCCGGTGCCGGCCAGCGGTTTCGCGGTCGCGCCTTCGCTCGAACAATTACACCGGATCGCCTCGGTGACCGGCGAGACCTCCCTGGTGAAGCTGCTGCGCCGCTTCGTGCACAACATCGACGTGCCGGACGGTTTTTTCTATCCGCGCATCACGGAGGAGCAGAACGAGCGCGCCGAGTGGCTCGATACCCTCGACCTGAGCGTGGCCGAGAAGTTCACGATGTCGCTGGTGCCGATCTCGACCAGGGTGCCGACGCTGGAAAGCGCCTGGAGCCACTGGGCGCAGTCATTGGCGAAAAGACGGATCAGCAAGCTGGAGCCGCATCCGCAGTCGCTGTTCTGGCAAAACCTGCAGGAAGTCGAGGACACCTGCCGCATGTACTCGGCCTATGCCTGGCTGGGTTACCGGATGCCGGATTTCTTCCCCAGCATCGAGCTGGCCCAGCAACTGGCGCGCGAGGCGTCCGAACGGGTCGATTCCTTGCTGCAGCAGCAGAATGCGGCGGCGCGCAAGCGGCAGTCGAAGAAAGAAAAAGGGCGGTGGTAGTTTGCAAGCGTCGTCCCGCCTGCGCGGGGACGACGGAGTGAAGCGCGGGGGCAGCGAAAATCAAGCCGTCCTGGCCTTCGCCACCGCCTCCAGCCACTCTTCCCAGATCGCCGGATCCCGGCTGTGCCCGTCCGCCCCGAGCTTGTATTCGCTGACCAGGTCGGCCAGGTCGCTGGATTCGGTCAGCTCGACCTCGCGTTCGAGAAAGACCAGCATGGCCCGGTAGGCCTGCTCGACCGTCAGGATGTTGTCTGCTGCGCTCATCTCGTCTCCTCCAGGTGTCGATGGAGACAGCTTACCTCAAGGCCGGCAGCGCGCCGTGATCCCGGTGCCGTTCGCGCCCGCCACCGGGATGTCGGACGGCGGCGTGCCATTGCCCAGCACCCGGGTGTGGCCGCCCACGTAGGACAAGGGCAATTCCTCGCCCGCGTAATCGGACAGGTCCTGCGACACGTAGATCGCGAAGCGGTAGTCGAGATTCGGGTAGAAGCCGTGGCGGAACACCTGGCTGGGCGGGCCTTCGTGGATCTCCGCCGCGATGGCGTCGACGATGGCGCCGGTGTCGGTACGCGTGTTCAGGTCGATCGTGTCGTCGAGCCGCAGCGTGTAGGGGCGCAGCGGGCCGAAGCGCCGGCCGCCGAACTGCACGCGGAAACGGTCGACGTCGTAATAGAAGGCCGGCACGGCGGGATTGGTGACGTCCACGCTGCACAGCACGAACACGGCCCAGAAGCCGCGCGATTCGAGCGGCTGCACGAAATGGATGGCATCGTCGCGCCGCAGCGGCACCGGCGTCCTGAAGTCGATCCGGTGCACGTTCGCGACGTGCTGGTAATGCAGGATGACGGTGTCGCGCAGTCCCGGGTCGGCGCTCGTGCAGCCCGCCAGCAGGAGCGGGAGCAGGAGGGAGGACTTGGACAAATTGCGCATGTAAATCTCCTTTGCCAGCGGACGCGTCAAGCTTGGGCCAAGCAGACAGGCAGGACTTGCGGGAGCTCAGGTGTGCGCGGGAGCGTCAAAACGCGGCTCAGCTTGCGCTCAGCGACTTCTGCAGCAAGGCGTGCAGGGAGGCGAAATCCGGCTCGCCCAGGTAGCGCTTGAGGATCTTGCCGTCCTTGCCGATCACGAAGGTGGTCGGGGTCATGGCCACGTCGCCGAACTGCTTGGCCAGGTCGCCGCCCGAATCGAGCGCGACCTTGAACGGCAGCTTGCGGGTCTCGGCGTAGTTCAGCACATAGTTCGGCGGATCGTAGCTCATCGCGACGGCAACGAATTCCAGGCCCTGCTGGCGGAACTTGTTGTAGGTCTCGACCATCTGCGGCATTTCCTTCACGCAGGTGGCGCAGGACGTGGCCCAGAAATTGACCATCACGACCTTGCCGCGCAAGTCCTGCGAGCTGATCTTCTTGCCGTCGATGCTGATGAAGGTGACGTCGGGCGCGCTCGGCTGCTGGCTGAGCGTGGCGAAGCCGATGCCGGCGATCGCAAGCACGGCGGCGCCGATGGCGGCCGGCTTGATCCAGGAGCGGTGGGAGGTGGAAGCGGTCATGGGGTCATCTCATCCGTGATCGGGCGACAGTTCATTATAGGCCTGCCACCCTTTCCTTGCCGAAGAGTCCCGGCGCCGAGCGCCTCACAAGACTCCATGGCGGCGTTGCATTGTCTCGCCGTACTGGCGTACTGGCGTACTGTCTTCGACCATGCGCCTTGCCCTGAAGTCTTGTTAGACGCTCGGAATGATGCTTACTGGGAAGCCTGCGGCGGCTGCTGCGGCTGCATCGCGCGCAGGTCTTCTTCGCTGATGTATTCGAACATCTTAACCACGCGCATCACGCCGGACACGCCTTGCGCCACCTGGGCCGCGATATTGCCTTCGCGCTGGGTCACCAGGCCCATCAGGTAGACAGTGCCGCGCTCGGTCACGACCTTGAAGGAATTCGCGGACACCGTCTTCTTGTCGGCCAGGCTGAGCTTGACCTTGCTGGTGATCAGGGCGTCGCTCGAACGCGAGGTGTAGCTCGACGGACCGGCGACGACCAGCTCGTTCATCACGTTGTCGACATTGGTGATGCTGCGCACCTCGTTCTCGACGGCGCGCTTCATTTCCTCGTCGCGCACTTCGCCGGTCAGCAGCACCTTGCGGTTGTAGCTGTTGACGTTGACGTGGCCGGCATCGCCGACGATCTGCGGCAGATGGGTATCGGCCTTCACGGCGATCGCCTTGTCTTCGGTCTGGGCGCCCAGGGTGCGGCGGTCGGAGGTCGCCATTGCGCCCGCGACCATGCCGCCGGCCACCACGGCCACGCAACCTTGCAGGGATGCCATCAGGGAAGCGAGTACGGCGGCGGTCAGGACGACTTTCTTAACTTGCATCTTCTTCTCCGAACAGGGCGACGTCCAGGCCGTCGCAGATACTGTGGATCGCCACCAGGTGCACTTCCTGGATGCGCGCGGTACGTGCGTGCGGCACGTTGATATGGACATCGGCCTCGGTCAGCAGCTTGCCCAGCTTGCCGCCATCCTTGCCGGTCAGCGCGACCACGCGCATCTCGCGCTCGAGCGCGGCTTCAGCCGCCGCCAGCACGTTGGCGGAATTGCCGGAGGTCGAGATCGCCAGCAGGATGTCGCCGGCCTGGCCGAAGGCCTGCACCTGCTTGCTGAAGATCTCGTTGAAGCTGTAGTCGTTGCCGACCGCGGTGATGATCGAGGTGTCGGTGCTCAGCGAGATCGCGGGCAGCGGAAAACGCTCGCGCTCGAAGCGGCCGACCAGTTCGGCGGCAAAGTGCTGCGAGTCGCCGGCCGAACCGCCGTTGCCGCATGCCAGGATCTTGTTGCCGTTGGACAGGGCATTGAACATCAGTTCGATGGCCTGGGAAATGGGTTGTGCCAGCAGCTGGCCCGACTTCAGCTTGAGTTCGGCGCTTTCCTGGAAATGAGCGAGGATGCGTTGAGTATTCATGGTCGAAGATTATAGTGCAGCGGCAACGTCTACCGCGCAAGTGGGGTAAAAAATGCTTACACTTCAGTAGGACTCGATGGCGTTCCGTATCCACTCGAGCTGGCCGCCGTCGATCGCGACGACATCGATGCGGCAGGGCGGCAGGCGCTGGAAACGCTGCAGGTAGACCTGGGCGGCGCGCAGGATGCGGCGGATCTTCGCCGGGGTGATGCTGGCGGCGGCGCCGCCGCGGGAACGGTCGGCGCGCTGGCGCACTTCGATGAAGACCAGGGTTTCGCCTTCGCGCATGACGAGATCGATCTCGCCCAATTTACACCGGAAGTTTGCTTCGATCAGCACCAAACCGTGGCGTTGAAGATACGCCTGCGCTGATTCTTCCCCTTTCCGACCCTGTTCCTGCTTCTGCGACAGGCGGGCCGGCCACATCTCAGGGACTCGCGTCGACGGGTTCGAAGTTGCCGTCGCGGTAGACCGCCATGGCTTCGCGGCGGCGCAGGACGCCGTCGCGGCCGACTTCGAGGTGGCCGGTGACGCCATCGATGACGAAGGCGCTGCCCGGACGCAGGGCCAGTTCGCGCGCGACCAGGAAGGCGTCGATGCCGAGCGCGTACAGGCGGGTCATGGTGAGCGACTGTTCGGTCTCGAGCGGACGCGGATACATCATCACCGCGCGATTGTCCGGCCGCACCACCCAGGGCAGGTCGACCACGCGCAGGCCGTCCAGTTCCGGCAGGCCCATGCCGGGCGTGCGGCCCGGGTTGCCGGCGCTGCCGACGTAGCAGGGGATGGCGGTGCCGGTCTGGGCGCGCACCTGGCGCAGCTCGACCACGTCGAGGGCGCCGAACAGCAGCTCGGGCGGATCGACGTCGAGCCGCATCTTCAGTTCGCCCATGGCGGCGGGATCGACCCGCCCCCCGGACGAGGGCAGGGCGAAGCGCTGGCCAGTATGGCCGAGTTCGTTCCAGCGTGCTTCGAAGGCGGCCGCCGCGCGCTGGGCCCAGGCGGCATTGCTGGTGAGGATCAGCACCCGGCCGTGCGGATGCTCGCGCGCCGCCCAGTCGGCGGCCTGGCGCGCTTCGTCTTCGATCGAGAGGCCGGCCACGACCATGCCACGCGGCAAATTACCGCGCGGGTCGGGATGGTTCAGGGCAACGGTCGGGCGGCCCAGTGCGCCGCTCGCCACCAGCGCGCTGACGGCAGGGCGGGCCAGCGGGCCGACCACCACGTCGTGGGACGCGGCGGCCCGGGAATAGGACGCGAGCGCATCGTCGGTGCTGTCGCTGGTGGGGACGAGTTCGACGTCGACACCGGCGCCGTCGCGTTCGACGCTGGCCATGAAGCCGGCGCGCACGGCATCGGCGGCGCCGCCCAGCGAGGAGGAATTCATCGGCAGCAGCAGGGCGAGGCGCACCGCGCCGGCGTTTCCGGCGCCGGCGCCGGGGCGCGGCTGGTCCGCGGCCTGGCCCGGCAGCTGGATCGGCCGGGTCTGGAAGGGCGCAGGTTCGGGAGCGGATTCGGGCGCCGGGTCGCGCGCCGGCGGCACGTAGCGGGGCGCCGGCGCCGGCTCCGGACAGGCGTAGTCGCCCGAGCGGGGACTTGTGTTTGCGCCCCCGGGCGCGCACAATCCCTGCGGCTCGTCGAGGCTTACCGTACTGCAGCCGGCCAGCAGCACGACACCCAGGCCCGCGCATAGCGCTTTGAGATTTTTAATCAGCATTCGATCCCCACATGACTTCCACCCAGTCCAGCCAGATCGCCAACTTGCCCGTCCTGGGCGAGGCAGCCCAGCAGTCCTATCCTACCGCAACGCTGTATGTGGTGGCCACACCGATCGGCAATGTCACCGATATTACCCTGCGCGCCCTGCACGTCCTGATGATCGCCGACGTCGTCGCCTGCGAGGACACGCGCAAGACCGGCGCGCTGCTGACGCGCTTCGGCCTGAACAAGCAGATGGTGGCGGCCCACCAGCACAACGAGCGCGAGGCGGCCGAGAAGCTGGTGCAGCGCCTGCACGCGGGCGAGCGCGTGGCGCTGGTCTCGGACGCCGGCACGCCGGCCGTGTCCGACCCCGGCGCCCGCATCGTCGATGCGGTGCGCAAGGCCGGCTTGAACGTGGTGCCGGTGCCCGGCGCCTCGGCGGCGGTCACGGCGCTGTCGGCCAGCGGCCTGGTAAACGACCGCTTCCATTTCGTCGGCTTTTTGCCGGCCAAATCGAAACAGCGCGAAACCGAGCTGGCCCAGCTCAAGACGGTCGCCTCGACCCTCGTGATCTACGAGGCCCCGCACCGCATCATCGACTGCGTGGAAGCCCTGGCCAGCGTGTTCGAGCCGACCCGCCAGGTCGTGTTCGCGCGCGAGCTGACCAAGATGTTCGAAGAAATCCACCGCTGCGCGTTGAGCGAGGCGCTGGCCTGGGTCAAGGCCGACCAGCACCGCGAGCGCGGCGAATTCGTGGTCCTGGTCGAAGGCGCGCCGCAAGCCGGCGACGAAGGCGATGCGGAAGCGGAGCGGATCCTGCAGATTTTACTGGCGGAGTGTTCGGTGAAGCAGGCGGCGAACCTGACGGCGCAGATCACGGGGCGCAAGAAGAATGCGCTGTATGAGCGGGCCTTGCAGATCAAGGGCGAGGCCTGACGGCCTACCACTTGCACCCCCCATCCTTCTTATCCATCGCCAGGAAAATCGGCGCCAGCAGCCCGCCCGGCACCCCATCCTTGCAAAGCGGCCGCTTGGCCGCCTTGATTCCCCGTTCCAGTTTGCTCTCGGTCTGCAAAGGCGGCGGGGGCAGGCGTTCCAGCGCCGTTCCCGCCTTGGCCGGATCCGGCTCGTTCGCCACCTGGCGTGCGACGCTGCGGGCGGCGTCCAGGTCGAAGTGCGGGGCCGCGGCCGGCGCTGCCTCCGCGGGCGGCGCGGCGGGCTGCGGTTCGACCTTGAGCCTGTCCTCGGCGGCCGGCGCGGTTTTCGGCGGCACGGCGATGATGCGGCGCGGCGCGTGCGCGCGCGGCGCCGGCTGAGGTTCCGCCTTCGGCCGCAAGGCCGGCTTTGCGGGTTCGACCACGGGTGGAGGCGCCGGCGCCGCCCGCAGGCGCACGGTGAGCGGCTCGCTGGCGCGCGGGGGCAAGGCGGGCGCCTGCGGCCGGCGATAGCTGGATAACAACAGCGCGTGCACGGCCAGCGAAATGGCAATGCCCGCCGTCACGCGCGTCATCTGCTTGCGGTCGGGAAGGACGGCGGCGCCCGGGTTCGGGACATGGTCGATCATGGCGGTCATGGCGGACTCCCATCGATTTTTGTGCCGGAAAGCCTCACGCGCGCACTTTCGCACAGCATTACTGGCGCTTTCCTTGACCGGAACCGGCGCGGCACGTTATGATGGCTGTCTTCGGAGTGTAGCGCAGCCCGGTAGCGCATCTGGTTTGGGACCAGAGGGTCCAAGGTTCGAATCCTTGTACTCCGACCAGTATAACGAAAAGGCCGACGAGTAATCGTCGGCCTTTTTCATTTCCGCGCCGTAGCATTGCGTGTACGTAGGGCGGGCACCCGTGCCCACCACCACGCCAATCAGCCTGCGCGTTTCGCCAGCAAGGCATTGCCGGCCCGGCTCACGCCCTTGCGGCCCAGATGCTGCGAAATGAAGTGGCCTGCCTCCACCACCTGGTCGAGGTCGATGCCGGTGTCGATGCCCAGGCCGTTCATCATGTACAGCACGTCTTCGGTGGCGACGTTGCCGGTCGCACCCTTCGCATACGGGCAGCCGCCCAGGCCCGACACCGACGAGTGGAAGATCGCCACGCCCGTTTCCAGGCTGGCGTAGATGTTCGCCAGCGCCTGGCCGTAGGTATCGTGGAAGTGGCCGGAGATGCCGTCCAGCCGGAAGGCGCGCGCCGCGGTCTCCATCACCGCCTGGGTTTTTTTCGGGGTCGACACGCCGATCGTGTCGGCGATGTCGATCTCGTCGCAGCCCAGGTCGCGCATGCGCGCCACCACGTCGGCCACGGCCTCGAGCGGCACCTCACCCTGGTAAGGGCAGCCGAAGGAGCAGCTGATGCTGCCGCGCAGGCGCAGGCCGTGCTGCTTGGCCGCCTTCGCCACCGTCTCGAAGCGTGCGATCGATTCGGCGATCGAGCAGTTGATGTTCTTCTGCGAGAAGGCTTCCGAGGCCGAGCCGAAGATCACGACTTCATCGGCCTTCGCCGCCAGCGCCGCCTCGAAACCCTGCATGTTCGGCGTCAGCGCCGAATAGATCGCGCCCGGACGGCGCGTGATGCCGGCCATGACCTCGGTACTGGTCGCCATCTGCGGCACCCATTTCGGCGAAACGAAGGACGCCGCCTCGATATTCGCGAAGCCGGCGCGCGACAGGCGGTCGACCAGCTCGATTTTCACGGCGGCGGAGACATTCTCCTTCTCGTTCTGCAGCCCGTCGCGCGGGCCGACTTCGACGATCTTGACGTGTTTTGGCAGAGTATTCATTTCAGTATCCCAGGTTGCGGTCAACGATATCGGCGATCTCTTCGCCCTGTTCCAGCAGCGTGATCTTGTGCGCGATCTGGCGCACGGCTTCCTCGCGCACCGTGAGCGCCGAGATGTGCGGCGTGATGGTGATGCGCGGTTCGTTCCAGAACGGATGCGGCGCCGGCAGCGGTTCGTTGCGGAACACGTCCAGCGTGGCGCCCGCGATGTGGCCGGCGCGGATCAGCGACATCAGGTCCGGTTCGGCGACCTGGGCGCCGCGCGCGACGTTGATCAGGTAGGCGCCCTCGGGCAGCTGCGACAGGCACGCGCGGTCGAGCAGGTTGGTCGTTTCCGGCGTGAGCGGCAGCATGCAGACCAGCACGCGCGTACCGGCCAGGAAGTCGCCGAGCGATGCCATGCCGGCGTAGCAGTCCACGCCCGGCAGGGCCTTGGCCGTGCGGCTCCAGCCGCGCACCGGAAAGCCGAGCTGGTGCAGCGCCTTCACCACCGGGATCCCGAGCTTGCCCAGCCCGAGCACGCCGACCGTGAACGCCTGTTTTTGACGCGGGGCGAGCGGATTCCAAACGCCGAGGTGCGCCTGCTGTTCGTATTCGTCGAAGCGGCGGAAGTAGCGCAGCACGGCATACGCCACGTATTCCGCCATCTGTTCGCCCATGCCGGCGTCGCCGAGGCGGATCACCGGCACGTCGGGCAGCGCATCGCCGAATTTCAGGATGGCGTCGACGCCCGCGCCCATCAGGAAGATCGCCTTGACGTGCGCCAGCTGCTCGAGCAGGGCGGGCTCCGGCGCCCACAGGACCGCATAGTCGCACGGCAGCAGCGCCAGCCGCTCCTGCCACACGACCGTCTCGGCCTGCGGCAGCGCCTTCGCGAAATCGCGCGCCCACGGTTCGATCACGCCATCGCCGCGGTATAAGAGAATGCGCATGGGCGCCTCCTTAGGCTGCCGCCTTGAAGGCCAGCAGCGGCGCGCCGTCGGCCACCTGGTCGCCGACCTGGTACAGGATCTCCTCGACCAGGCCGTCGCTCGGCGCGGCGATCGTGTGCTCCATCTTCATCGCTTCCATGATCACCAGCGGCTCGCCCTTCTTCACAAGCTGGCCGTCTTTCGCGATCACGGCCACAACCTTGCCCGGCATCGGCGCGGTCAGGCGGCCCCCCAGGGCTTCGTGTTCGCCGGCGTGCGCCATCGGATCGGCGTACTGCAGCGCGTAGTGGGCGCCGCCCGTGAACACGTGCAGCAATTCGCCGTCGCGGCGCACGGTGCCGTGCAGGGCCGTGCCGTCGAGACGGATCGCGTACTCGCCACCGCGCTTGCCCGCCAGCGCCAGCGGGTGCGCCGCGCCGTCCAGTTCCAGCACCCAGCCGTGCGGGTGGTAGGCCAGGCCGGCCTTGTAGGTCTTGGCCTCCAGGCCCGCGCTGTATTCGTCGCCGAAGGCGAGCTGGCGGCGATAGGTGCCGTTCATGCGCCAGCCGTGGGTGCTGGTCCACGGGTCGGCCGGGTTGCCCGATACCGACAAGGCCTGTTCGGCATCCGCCAGCGCCACGGCCGCGAGGGCCAGCGCAGCTTTCGGCGCCGGACCCGCCGGCGGGAACAGGGCCGCGTTGTTGCGCTCGATCAGGCCGGTGTCGAGATCGGCGCTGGAGAAGGCCTGGCCTTCCACCAGGCGCATCAGGAAAGCGATATTGGTGGCCAGGCCGACGATGTGGAACTCGGACAGCGCCTGCGCCATGCGCGACAGCGCCTGGCTGCGGTCCGCGCCCCACACGATCAGCTTGGCGATCATCGGGTCGTAGAACGGAGAAATCGCATCGCCCTCGCGCACGCCCGAATCGATGCGCACGCCGGCCGGCGCATTGACAGTACCGCCCAGCTCGAAGGCTGCGTGCGAAGGCACGTCCATGAAGCGCAGCGTGCCGATCGAGGGCAGGAAGCCCTTTTCCGGATTCTCGGCGTAGACGCGCGCCTCGATCGCGTGGCCGTTGATCGTGAGTTCATGCTGCTGCTTCGGCAGCGGCTGGCCGGCCGCCACGCGCAACTGCCATTCGACCAGGTCGGTCCCGGTGATCATCTCGGTGACCGGATGCTCGACCTGCAGGCGCGTGTTCATCTCCATGAAGTAGAAGGAGCCGTCCTGGTTGGCGATGAACTCCACCGTGCCGGCGCCGACGTAATCCACCGCGCGCGCGGCCGCCACTGCCGCTTCGCCCATCGCGGCGCGGCGCTCGGCGCTCATGCCGGGCGCGGGCGCTTCTTCCAGCACCTTCTGGTGGCGGCGCTGCACCGAGCAGTCGCGCTCGTGCAGGTAGACGCAGTTGCCGAGCTTGTCCGCGAACACCTGGATCTCGATGTGGCGCGGACGGGTCAGGTATTTTTCGACCAGCACCTTGTCGTCGCCGAAGGACGAAATCGCCTCGCGCTTGCAGGACGCCAGCGCCGCCTGGAAATCCTCCGAACGCTCCACCACACGCATGCCCTTGCCGCCGCCGCCGGCGCTGGCCTTCAGCAGCACCGGATAGCCGATGCGATTGGCTTCGCTCTGCAGCAGTTCCGGATCCTGGTCGTCGCCGTGGTAGCCCGGCACCAGCGGCACCCTGGCTTGCTCCATCAGCTGCTTCGCCGCCGACTTCGATCCCATCGCCCGCATCGAGGAGCCGGTCGGGCCGATGAAGACCATACCGGCCGCATCGACGGCTTCGGCGAAGTCCGCGTTCTCGGACAGGAAGCCGTAGCCCGGGTGAATCGCCTGGGCGCCGGTGGCCTTCGCGACCTCGATGATCTTGTCGCCGCGCAGGTAGCTGTCCTTGGCCGCGGCCGGGCCGATCAAGACCGCTTCATCGCAGACCGCGACGTGCTTCGCGCCGGCGTCGGCTTCCGAATAAACGGCAACGGTACGGATACCCATGCGGCGCGCAGTGGCGGCGACACGGCAGGCGATTTCGCCACGATTGGCGATGAGGATCTTGGTGAACATGTGGTGTCTCGTCTGTTATATGAATATTGTTACGTCGTCCCCGCGAAGGCGGGGACCCAAGTTCCTGGCCCAGTCGAAAAACCTGGACCCCCGCCTTCGCGGGGGCGACGGGTTAAGTGCGCCGGGGCGACGGCTTAAGTGCGCGGGACGACGGGCTTAGGTAGCGGACCTCAGCACCCGCAGCTTTCCTTCTGCACCGACTCCAGCGTCGCCGAGCGGGTCTTGAGGCCCAGCTTCTCCAGCAGCTTGCGGTCGTCATCCGCTTCCGGGTTGTCGGTGGTGAGCAGCTTGTCGCCGTAGAAGATCGAGTTGGCGCCGGCCATGAAGCACATCGCCTGCACCGCTTCGCCCAGCTCGCGGCGGCCCGCCGACAGGCGCACGCGCGCCTTCGGCATGGTGATGCGGGCCACGGCGATGGTACGCACGAATTCGATCGGATCCAGCGGCGGCAGGCCATGCAGCGGCGTGCCTTCGACCTGCACCAGGTGGTTGATCGGCACCGATTCCGGATACGGGTTCATGTTGGCCAGCTGGGCGATCAGGCCGGCGCGCTGGGAGCGGGTTTCGCCCATGCCGACGATGCCGCCGCAGCAGATCTTCAGGCCGGCGCTGCGCACGCGGCCCAGGGTGTCGAGGCGGTCGTTGTATTCACGGGTCGAGATCACGTCGCCATAGAAGTCCGGCGACGTGTCGATGTTGTGGTTGTAGTAGTCGAGGCCGGCCTGCTTCAGCTGCTCGGCCTGTCCCTCTTCCAGCATGCCGAGGGTGGCGCAGGTTTCCATGCCCAGCGCCTTCACGCCGCGCACCATCGCCTCGACCTTCTCCATGTCGCGCTCCTTCGGGCTGCGCCAGGCGGCGCCCATGCAGAAGCGGGTCGCGCCCTTGGCCTTGGCCTCGCTTGCTGCGGCCAGCACCGTGTCCAGTTCGAGGATTTTTTTCGCTTCGACGCCGGTATCGTAGCGCGCGGCCTGCGGGCAGTAGCCGCAATCTTCCTCGCAGCCGCCGGTCTTGATCGAGAGAAGAGTCGCCAGTTCGACGTCGCCGTCGGGGAAGTTGGCGCGGTGCGCCTGGCTGGCGCGGAACATCAGCTCCGGCAGCGGCAGTTCGAACAGGGCCAGCACTTCGGCCAGGGGCCAGGTGGCGTCTTTCGGCAGCGAAGCCGGGGTGGCGGGCGGGTGGAGGGTTACGATTTGGGTCATGCTTGGTTCCTCTTGAAATCCTGGTTTTTGATTCAGGCTGCGCGTGACGGCCATCCCGGCACGCCCGCGAGCTCGATATAGGCTGCCGCAGCGGCAGCCGAGGCTTGGTCCAGGCGCGGCACGCGTCCCAGCAGGGGCGCGGGCATGCGCTGTTCGAGTGCCGCCACGTTCTCGTCGGCGAAGCGCATGTCGGGGTCGACCTGGTTGGCGACCCAGCCCGCCAGCACCAGGCCGCGCGAGATGACCGCCTCGGCGGTGAGCAGGGCGTGGTTGATGCAGCCCAGGCGCAGGCCGACCACCAGGATCACCGGCAGGCCGAGCTGCACCGCCATGTCGGCGCTGTCGAAATCGTCGGAGAAGGGCACGCAGAAGCCGCCCACGCCCTCGACCACGGTGGCGTCGGACGCGCCCAGGATCTCGGCATAGGCGGTCAGGATCGGCACCGGCTCGATGGTCACGCCTTCCAGCGCGGCCGCGATGTGCGGGGCGCAGGGTTCGCGCAGCATGAAGGGCGTGGTGATGTGCTGCGGCAGGTTCACGTTGCCGGCGGCGCGCAGCATCGCGGCATCCTCGTTGTGGAGCTCGCCGTCGCGCTCTTCGGCCCCGGCCGCGATCGGCTTCATGCCGCAGGCGCGCTGGCCGTGCTGCACCAGCTTGTGCAGGATCGCGGCCGAGATGAGGGTCTTGCCGATCTCGGTATCGGTGCCGGTCACGAAGCAGGCGAAGCGGGTCGGCACGCCTTCAGCCGCCAGAGGGGCGGGCACGGTGGCGACGGCCGGGGCGCTGGCCGGCGCCGGCTCGGCAAAGCCGACCTCGGGCAGGGCAGGCGCGCCGCCGACGGGTTCGCCACCCGGTTGTTCGAGATCGTTGATAGTCATGGTGCGGTCCTTTCCAGCTGCTCGGTTTCAAGCTTGTTGAGTGTCGTGGCCAGCCGCGCCACGTCGTGTTCGGTATGCGCGGCACACAGGGTCACGCGCAGGCGCGCCGTGCCCACGGCCACGGTCGGCGGCCGGATCGCCGGCACCCACAGGCCCTGCGCGTGCAGGCGGCCTGCGACGCGCAGCGCTTCCTCGTTGGCGCCGATGACGATCGGCTGGATCGCCGTGTGCGAAAGGGGACGCTGCCAGCGCTGCAGCCGCAGTTCGCCGTCGAGCTGCGCGATGAGCCCGTTCAGCTGCGTGCGGCGCTGCGCGCCTTCCTCGCCCTCGATGATGTCGAGGCTGGCCAGCAGCGCATGCGCCAGCGCGGGCGGGGCCGCCGTCGTGTAGATGTAGGGGCGGGCGCGCTGGATCATCAGTTCGATCACCGCGGCATGCGCCGCGATAAACGCGCCGCCCACGCCGGCGGCCTTGCCGAGCGTGCCGACGTAGACCAGGTTGGGCGAGCGCAGCTTGAAATGCTCGAGCGCGCCACGGCCGTGCGCTCCCAGCACGCCGAAGCCGTGGGCATCGTCGACCACCAGCCAGGCGCCATGGCGTTCGCACAGGGCCAGCAGTTCCGGCAGCGGCGCCAGGTCGCCGTCCATGCTGAACACGCTGTCGGTGACGACGATTTTCGTGGTGGCGTTGCTGGCTGCGAGCTTCGCTTCCAGAGTCGCCACATCGCCATGCGGATAGACCGTCACGCCGGCGCGCGCCAGGCGGGCGCCATCGATCAGCGAGGCATGGTTCAGCGCCTCCGAGAAGATCATGGCGTCCGGATCGCTGCCCAGTGCGGTCAGGACGGCGAGGTTGGCCATGTAGCCGGTGCAGAAGTACAGCGCCTTCGCGTCGACCAGGTGCGGCGCTTCGAATGCGGCCAGCCTTTCTTCCAGCAGCGCGTGCGCGCGGCTGTGACCGGACACCAGGTGCGAAGCGCCGCTGCCGGCGCCGTACAGTTCCGCGCCTTCGCGCAGGGCCGCGATCACGCGCGGATGCGAGGCCAGGCCGAGGTAGTCGTTGCTGCAGAAGGCCAGCATCGATCGGCCGTCGACCACCTGGTGCGGCGCGCAGGCCGTGTCGGCGGTGCGCCGGCGCCGCGTCAGGCTTTGGTCAGCCAGCGCGTCCAGCTGCCGCTCGAGGCCCGCGATCAGGTCAGTGCTCATTCCGCGATCACCTTCTCGAACACGATGCGGGTGCGCGCGGCCAGCCCGGCGATTTCTTCTTCGTCGAGCACATACGGCGGCATCAGGTAGACGGTGCGGCCGATCGGGCGCAGCAGCAGCTCGTTCTCGACCGCGGTCGTGAAGAAGCGGCGGGCGAAGGTCGAGGCGCGCTTCGCATCCGGCTCGACGGCGTCGAAGGCCAGGATCATGCCACGCTGGCGGAAGCCGGTCACGCGTTCGTGCTCGAGCAGCGGGGCCATTTCCAGCATCAGGCGGGTGGCCGTTTCGCGGTTCCTGGCCAGCACGTCGTCTTCCTGGAAGATCTGCAGCGTCGCCAGCGCCGCGCGGCAGGCCAGGGCGTTGCCGGTGTAGGAGTGCGAGTGCAGGAAGCCGCGCGTGATGTCCTGGCTGTAGAAGGCTTCGTAGATCTTGTCGGTGCTGAGCACCAGCGACAGCGGAAGGTAGCCGCCGCTGATCCCCTTCGACAGGCAGAGGAAGTCCGGCCAGATGGCGGCTTGCTCGCAGGCGAAGAAGGTGCCGGTGCGGCCGCAGCCGACCGCGATCTCGTCGGCGATCAGGTGCACGTGGTACTTGTCGCACAGCTCGCGCAGGCGCTGCAGGTAGAGCGGGTCATGCATCGCCATGCCGGTCGCGCACTGTACCAGCGGCTCGACGATGATGGCGGCGATCTTCTCTCCCTCTTCCGCGAACAGGGTTTCGACGTCCTTGATCGCACGGCGCGCCACGTCCTGGGCCGACTCGCCGTCGACGGCATTGCGGGCGTCCGGCGAGGCCACGGTGCGGGAAGCGCGCAGCAGCGGGCCGTAGGCGTCCTTGAACAGGGCGACGTCGGTGACGGCCAGCGCGCCGATGGTCTCGCCGTGGTAGGAGCCCTGCAGGCAGACGAACTCCTGCTTGTTCGGGAAACCGGCGTTGCGCCAGTAGTGGAAGCTCATCTTGAGCGCGATCTCGACCGCCGATGCGCCGTCGGAGGCATAGAAGGCGTGGCCCAGCGCATGGCCGGTGAGGGCGGCCAGCTGCTCGGACAGCTCGATCACCGGCTCGTGGGTGAAACCGGCCAGCATCGCATGTTCCAGCTTGTCCAGCTGGTCCTTCAGCGCGGCGTTGATGCGCGGGTTGGCGTGGCCGAACAGGTTGACCCACCACGAGCTGATGCCGTCCAGGTAGCGCCGGCCTTCATGGTCGTAGAGCCACGGCCCCTTGGCGTGGCTGACGGCGATCAGCGGCACCTCTTCGTGGTGCTGCATCTGCGTGCATGGGTGCCAGACGCTGCGCAGGCTGCGCGCGATCCAGTCGGACGAGGTGTTACGGTTCAAGATGGCTTCCTAAATGCTTAACTGGTTAACCAGGAGGGTTTGCGTTTTTCGAGGAAGGACGCGACCCCTTCGCGTCCCTCGGCGGATGCACGGATATGCGCGATGCGGCCGGCGGTATCGGCCAGCAGCACGTCGTCGATCGGCAGCCCGGCGATGTCGCGCACCAGCTTCTTCGCTTCGCGCACGGCGTTCGGGCTGTTGTTCACCAGCGCCTTGACGATGCCGGCGACGGTCGCGTCCAGCTCTTCGCTCGGGACGACTTCATGCGCCAGGCCGAGGCGCTGCGCGCAACCGGCGTCGAAGCGCTCGGCGGTCAGGAAGTAGCGGCGCGACGCCTGGTCGCCCATCGCCTTGATGACGTAGGGGGAAATCGTGGCGGGGATCAGGCCCAGCTTCACTTCGGACAGGCAGAAGTTCACGCCTTCGGCGGCGACCACGATGTCGCAGGCCGCCACCAGGCCCATGCCGCCGGCGTAGCAGGCGCCCTGGACCTTGGCCACCACCGGCTTCGGGCTGAAGTAGATGGTGCGCAGCATGTCGGCCAGGCGCAGGGCGTCGGCTTCGTTCTCTTCGAACGAGTAGCCGGCCATCTTCTTCATCCAGTTCAGGTCGGCGCCGGCGCAGAAGGCCGGGCCGTTCGCGGCCAGCACGATGGCGCGGATGTCCGCGTCCTGGCCGGCTTCGTCGAAGGCCATCGTCAGGTCGGCGATGGCGGTCTCGTTGAAGGCGTTGCGCACGTCCGGACGGTTCAGGGTGATGGTCGCGACCTTGTCAGCAACGGTGATCTCGAGGGTGTCGTAGGTATCCATGTTCTCTCCCCTTACATCCTGAATACGCCGAACTTCGTGTCTTCGATCGGTGCGTTCAGCGCGGCGGACAGGCCCAGGCCCAGCACCATGCGCGTGTCGGCTGGATCGATGACGCCGTCGTCCCACAGGCGCGCGCTGGCGAAATAGGGGTGGCCCTGGTGCTCGTACTGGTCCTTGATCGGCTGCTTGAACGCGGCTTCCTCTTCCGGCGACCACTGGCCGCCCCTGGCTTCGATGCCGTCGCGCTTGACGGTGGCCAGCACGGATGCGGCCTGGTCGCCGCCCATCACCGAGATGCGCGCGTTCGGCCACATCCACAGGAAGCGCGGCGAGAAGGCGCGGCCGCACATGCCGTAGTTGCCGGCGCCGAAGGAGCCGCCGATGATCACGGTGAACTTCGGCACCGCGGCGGTCGCCACGGCGGTGACCATCTTGGCGCCGTTGCGGGCGATGCCTTCGTTCTCGTACTTGCGGCCGACCATGAAGCCGGTGATATTTTGCAGGAACACCAGCGGGATCTTGCGCTGGCAGCACAGCTCGATGAAGTGGGTGCCCTTCAGCGCCGACTCCGAGAACAGGATGCCGTTATTCGCGATGATGCCGACCTTCATGCCGAAGATGTGGGCGAAGCCGCAGACGAGGGTGGTGCCGTACCTGGCCTTGAACTCGTCGAACTCGCTGCCGTCGACGATGCGGGCGATCACCTCGCGCACGTCGAAGGGTTTGCGGGTGTCCACCGGGATCACGCCGTACAGCTCTTCGCGGGCGTACTTCGGCTCTTGTGCTTCACGCAGCGCGCCTTGTTGTGGCTTCACGCGGTTCAGGTTCGAGACGATGGTGCGGGCCAGCGCCAGCGCGTGGGTGTCGTTCTGCGCCAGGTGGTCGGCCACGCCCGACAGCCGCGTGTGGACGTCGCCGCCGCCCAGGTCTTCGGCGCTGACCACTTCGCCGGTCGCGGCCTTCACCAGCGGCGGGCCGCCCAGGAAGATCGTGCCCTGGTCCTTCACGATGATCGATTCGTCGCTCATCGCCGGCACGTAGGCGCCGCCGGCGGTGCAGGAACCCATCACCACGGCGATCTGCGGGATGCCCTTGGCGGACAGGTTGGCCTGGTTGTAGAAAATGCGGCCGAAGTGGTCGCGGTCGGGGAACACGTCGTCCTGGTTCGGCAGGTTGGCGCCGCCGGAATCGACCAGGTAGATGCAGGGCAGCTTGTTCTGCTCGGCGATCTCCTGGGCGCGCAGGTGTTTTTTCACCGTCATCGGGTAATAGGTGCCGCCCTTGACGGTGGCGTCGTTACAGACGATCACGCATTCCTGGCCGCTGACCCTGCCGATGCCGGTGATGATGCCGGCCGCGGGGGCGGCGCCCTCATACATCTCGTATGCCGCCAGCTGGGAGAACTCGAGGAAGGGCGTGCCCGGATCGAGCAGCATCTGCACGCGGTCGCGCGGCAGCAGCTTGCCGCGGGCGACGTGTTTGCTGCTGGCCGCTTCGCCACCGCCCTTGGCCACCAGCGCGACTTTGGCGCGCAGGTCGTCGACCAGGGCTTGCATGGCTGCGGCATTGGTCTTGAAATCCTCGCCGCGCGGGTTGAGTTTGCTGTCGATCTGGGGCATCGCGTCTCCTGCTGGTATTTACTTGGCTTTTTGCTCGGGGAAGCTGCCGTCCACATAGAACCAGCGCGCCACGCCGCCCGGCGTTTCAGGTTCGCGCACGAAGTTGCTGATCTCGTGCAGCCGCTGCGCGCGGCCGTTGACCCTGAAGCGGGCGACGAATTCGACGGTGTCGTGATTCAACTGTTCCGGCAGATCTGCTTTACGTTGACGTAAACGTAAAGCAGATTTTATCTCAAGTCCGAGCCATTGAATCTTTTCATTTTTGTCGATCAGGGGCTCGTCGGGCCGGGTGCTGGGGTGCCAGGTGGCGCGCAAGTAATCTTCGACCTGCATCACATAGGCCGTGTAGCGCGAACGCATCAGTGCTTCGGCGGTCGGCGGCAGTTCGGCCCCTGCGATATAGGGGCCGCAGCAGCGCAGGATCGGCAAATTGCTGCCGCAGGGGCAACCGGATGAGGGCGGGGTAGGCATGGCGGCAATTATCCGCCATTTCTGGGGCTCAGGTGAGAGGGACTGTCTGTTTGGAATCGCCGAGAAGGCGGCATATTGCGAGCAGTTGCCTCATCTTCGGATAATTTTTGCCGAAAATAAATTCAACCGACGCGAAAAAAATTCGGGGTCCGAACACTTTTCAAGTTTTGACTGTCAGGCACAAATACGGCGAGGATGCCAAATCAAGAACGGAGGCTTCACAATATTGATCAGCTGATATTTCCAAAAACCGGAGTCTGACCCCGGTTTTGGGCAATTAACGCAGGGTCAGGCCTTCGAGCGAGAACGGTGGGGCCTTGCCTTGCACCAGGTCGGCCAGCACGCTGGCGGTGCCGCAGGCGAAGGTGAAGCCGAGCGGGCCGTGGCCGATGTTCAGCCACAGGTTCGCATAGGGCGAGGGGCCGACGATCGGGGCGCTGTTCGGGGTCGCGGGGCGCAAGCCGGCCCAGGGCGTGACGCTGTCGTAGTCGGCCGCATGCGGCATGGTTTCGCGCACCTGGCGCGTCAGGCTCGCCAGGCGGCGCGCGTCCAGGCTCAGGTCTTCGCCCACCATGTCGACCATGGCCGCAACCCGCAGCTTGGCGCCGATGCGTGCATACAACACCTTGCGCTCGAAGTCGGTGACGCTGATCTCCGGCGCCACGTCGCCCGCACGGATCGGCGCCGTCAGGCTGTAGCCCTTCAGCGGATAGATCGGCAGCGCGATGTCGGCAGTCTTCGCCAGCGCGCGGCTCTGCATGCCGGCCGCCAGCACGTAGGCGTCGGCTTGCACCAGGCCGGCGCTGGTCGCCACGCCGGTGATCTTGCCGCCGGCGCTGAGCAGGCGCGCGGCGTCGCCATGCACGAAACCCTTGAAGAGCGGATGGGCGGCGATGCGTTCGGCCAGCACCACGCAGAAGGCATGGCAGTCGGCCACCGCTTCGCCGCTGTTATAGATGCCGCCCTGCAGCTGGCCGGCGACGGCGGCCAGCGCCGGTTCGTGGGCCGCGCAGTCGGCCGCGCTCCAGACCTGGCGGGTGGGGGAGGCATCGGGTTTGGCGGTGGCGGCCTCGAAGGCTTGACGGGTCCGATACACCACCAGCTTGCCGGACTCGCGCCACGCGAAAGACGCCGGCGGCACCACCGGTTCGAGCTGGACCATCGCTCGGCGCGACAGTTCGCCCAGCTCGAGCAGCTTGTGGGTGGTCTTGCGGTTGGCGTCGACGCGGCAGTTGGCGAGGAAGGCCGCCAGCCAGCGCCACTGGTGGGCGTCGAACTGGGGCTTGAAGCGCAGCGGGCCGTATTCCTGGAACAGCCACTGCAGCGCTTTCAGCGGCACGCCGGCATCGGCCAGCGGCGAGACGTAGCGGTAGCTGAGCTGGCCGCCATTGCTGAAGCTGGTGCCGGTGCCCACTTGCGGTGCACGTTCGAGCAGCGTGACCTTGTGACCCGCTTCGAGCAGCCACCAGGCCGAAGTCAGGCCGACTACCCCGCCGCCGATCACGATTATTTCTTGCATCCGTGCACACTATTTTTCTTCGGTAATGACATGGAAGCTTAGGGGCTGGGCCTGGCTTTCGCTAATGAATGTAGAGCGGACGGGCATAACCGCCGGTCATGCGCGCACCAGAATGGCGCGCCGGTGCATCGCCGTGAGGATCTGTTCCTGGAAGCGCGCCAGCGAGGAATACACGCCTTTATAGACGAGCGGATCGGTCGAGGTGCCGCCCACCAGCGCGACCATGCCGTTGCGCTGCTTCAGGTCGGCGACGAATACCGACATCAATCCGTAGGCGTCGCCCAGGTGGCCGACCGCCGCGAAGCCGCCCCCTTCGACCAGCCGCGTGCGGGTAGCGGGATCGTCCGGGAACTGCTCGTTGCCCAGGCCCCAGCAATTGAACAGCCCATCCAGGCTGTCGCCGTTGCCGCCTTTTCCATCGTAGGTCCACTGGCGCGCGAACATCCGGTCCAGCGTCGCCTGCTGCAGGAGGCGTTTGCCTTCATGTACCCCGCCGTTCATCAGCATGCGCATCACGACGCCCATGTCGCGGGCCGAGATGCGCAGGCCGCCGGTCGGGCTGAAGGGCGTGGCGTTCGTCCCGATGCGGTAGCGCTCGATGCCGGGCGGCGCCGCCGGCGGGGCCTTGCTGTAGTCGTCGGCCTGGGCGATCCAGGGACCGTTCGCATCCCAGACCTCGGTGTCGACGGTGCGCTTGCGGTACAGGGTGGCGATGTTGGCGATGTCGGCGGCCGGCAGCTCGGACGGGTTATACCCGGCGTGCAGGCCCAGCGGATCGACCAGCAGGCGCCGCATCAGGCGGTCGAAGCGCTCGCCCGTGACCCTTTCCATGATGGTGCCGATCACGCCCCAGCCGAGGTTGCAATACGTGAAATAGGCGCCCGGACCGGCGTTCGCCGCCCACATCCTTCCTTCGCCATACAGCCGGCTGCCGGGATCGAGGACGTCCTTCAACGCCGTATCCACGCCCCAGGAATAGCCGGCTTCGTCGCGCAGGGACGAGGTGTGCGTCAGCAGCTGGCGCAGGACGATCGGCTGGTCCGGGAAGTGCGGATTGCGAAGCGTAAAACCGAGGTAGGCGGAGACGTCGGCATCCAGGCTGAGCTTGCCCTCTTCGACCAGGCGCATCAGGCCGAGCGTGGTCATCATCTTCGAGATCGAGGCGATGCGGAACAGGGTATGCGCGTCGACCGGCTGGTCCGCCAGGCCGCCGGCCGCACCCGGCGTGCCGATGAAACGCCGGCCGAACTGGCCCTCGTAGGCGATGCGGCCGTCGCGGATCGCCAGCACCGACAGGCTGGCCAGCTCGCAGGCCGGATTCGCCGCGATCGCCGCCAGCTCGCGGTCGAGGCTTGCCTTCACGGCGGCCGGCGCGCCGCCCGGCGCCGGCGTGGCGGCCATCAGTGGATCGATCAGGCCCAATAAAGCCATGCCCAGTAGCTTGCGTCTGCCGTGCTCCATTCCGTCTCCTTGTCCTTGTCTTTCCAGCATACGGAGTCGCTGCAGGCGTTGCCAATGAATAGGCCGCGCCTGTGCATAACTTTTCGGAATGATAACGCCCGATCCTTTCATGGCAGGCTGTTGTGATTGGTATTACACTGGTTTTATTATGCTGAACACCGAAACCCCCGCCGCAGAACACGCTTCCCTGGACCAATATCCCACCACCGAGCTGGTGAACGTGCTGGTCGACGATCAGTTCAAGGCCGTAGAGGCCGTCCGCGCCGCCGCGCCGCACATTGCCGCCGCCGTCACGGCCGCGCTGCCGCGCATGGAAGCGGGCGGGCGCCTGATCTACGTCGGCGCCGGCACCTCGGGCCGCCTGGGCGTGCTCGACAGCGTCGAACTCTACCCGACCTTCTCCTGGCCCCACGGCCGCGCGGTGGCGCTGCTGGCCGGCGGCAGCGATGCGATGTTCGTCGCCGTCGAAGGCGCCGAGGATGACCTCGAACAGGGCGCTGCCGACCTGCACGGCGTGAACGTGGGGCCGGACGACGTGGTGCTGCTGATCGCGGCCTCCGGCGGCACGCCCTACGTGCTGGGCGCGCTGCGCGCCGCACGCGCGGCCGGGGCGCTGACCATCGGCTTCGCCAACAACCCGGATGCGCCGGTCGCGAACGAGGCGGAAATCGGCGTCACCCTGGACACCGGCCCGGAAGCCATCTCGGGCAGCACCCGCCTGAAAGCCGGCACCTCGCAAAAGATCGCGCTGAACACCTTTTCGAGCGCCTTGATGGTGCGTTTGAACAAGGTTTATGGCAACCTGATGGTAGACTTGAAGGCGACCAACGCCAAGCTGGTGCGCCGGGCGATCCGCCTGACGACCTTCGCCACCGGCGCCGACGAGGAGTCTGCGCGCCAGGTGCTGGAGCAGTGCGGCTTCCACGTCAAGGTCGCGATCGTGGCCTTGTCCAGGAAAATCCAGGTCGAGCAGGCGCGCGCCTTGCTGGACAGCGCGAACGGCAGCGTGCGCGCTGCCTTGGTTTCCTGATGGCCGGCTGAGCTTTCCCACCGTGGGGAACAGCGCCGGCCCGGGATCACGAAAGACTTATGCAGACATCGCAAGCAAAGAACCCATGGCTGTGGGTGCCCTCCCTGTACTTCGGCCAGGCGATCCCCTACATCGTCGCCAACTACCTGTCGGTCGTCATGTACAAGGACATGGGGATCTCCAACACCGACATCGCCTTCTATACCAGTCTGCTGTATCTGCCGTGGGTGATCAAACCCCTGTGGTCGCCGCTGGTCGACATGTTCGGTTCCAAGCGCGGCTGGACCGTCGCGCTGCAGTTGGCGATCGCGGCCGCCCTCGGCGCGGTCGGCGCGACCCTGCACCTGCCCGCCTTCTTCACGGTCAGCCTGGCCGTCATGTGGCTGATGGCCTTTGCTTCGGCCACCCATGACATCTCGGCCGACGGCTTTTATATGCTCGGCCTGCGCCAGCAGCAGCAGGCGGCCTACGTCGGCGTGCGCTCGACCTTCTACCGCCTGGCGACGCTGATGGGGCAGGGGCCGCTGGTGATCCTGGTCGGCGCCCTGACGACCTCGCTGGGCGATGTGCACCAGGCCTGGGCCATCGTGTTCTTCGTGCTGGCGGGCCTGTTCTTCGCGCTGTGCGCCTGGCACCAGGCGGTGCTGCCGCGACCAAGCGCCGACCACAAGGCGGCAGAGGGCACGAACCCGCTGCGCGCCTTCCTGGCCACTTTCGGCAGCTTCTTCGGCAAGCGCGACATCTGGCTGATCCTCGGTTTCATTTTGACCTTCCGCCTCGGCGAGGCCCAGCTGCTGAAACTGGTCGCGCCCTTCCTGAAGGATGCGGTGGCCGCGGGCGGCCTGGGCCTCAGCAACGAGCAGTACGGCACCGCCTACGGCACCATCGGCATCATCGCGCTGACCATCGGCGGCCTGTTCGGCGGCTGGCTGATCTCGCGCTGGGGCCTGAAGCGCTGCCTGTGGCTGATGGTGGTCGCGGTGCACCTGCCGGACCTGGTGTTCGTCTATTTATCCTCGGCCCAGCCGCAGAACCTGGGCGTGATCGCGGGCTTCCTGGCGATCGAGCAGTTCGGCTACGGCTTCGGCTTCACCGCCATGATGATGTACATGATCATGGTCTGTGAGGGGCCGTACAAGACCGCGCACTACGCGATCTGCACCGGCCTGATGGCGCTGGGGATGATGGTGCCGGGCATGTGGAGCGGCAAGCTGCAGGAGATGCTGGGCTACCAGCATTTCTTCGTCTGGACCTGCCTGGCGACCGTGCCGGCCTTTATCATGGCGGCGCTGGTGAGGATCGATCCCGAATTCGGAAAGAAACAGGATGCGTGACGCTGGGGGGCGCCTGGCTTCGCTCGACGCCTTCCGCGGCTTCACGATCGCCGCGATGGTGCTGGTGAATAATCCGGGCGACTGGGGCCACCTGTACGCCCAGCTCGAACACGCGAAGTGGAACGGCTGGACCTTCACCGACTGTATCTTCCCCTTCTTCCTGTTCATCGGCGGCGTCGCGATGGCGCTGTCGCTGGGCCGCCTCGCGGCGCTGGGCGCCGACCGGCCGCGCCTGTTGATGAAACTGGCGAAGCGCGCCGCGCTGATATTCCTGATCGGCTTCCTGCTCAACTTCATGCCCTACTTTAACGTCGAGAAGGTGCGCATTCCCGGCGTGCTGCAGCGGATCGCCCTGTGCACGCTGCTGGCCGCACCCATCGTGGTCTACTGCGGCTGGCGCATGCAGCTGGCGATCATCGCGGCCCTCCTGGGCCTGTACAGCGTGCTGATGCTGGTGGTGCCGGTGCCCGGCATCGGCGCCGGGGTACTGGAGCCGGGCCAGGACTTCGGCGCCTGGATCGACCGCGCCGTTCTCGGCAAGCACTTGTGGGTGCAGAGCAAAACCTGGGATCCGGAAGGGCTGGTGTCGACATTACCCGCGCTGTGCAGCCAGCTGTTCGGGGTGCTGGCCGGGCGCTGGCTCGTGACCGATGTGAACCGCACCGAGCAGACTGTCTGGATGCTGCTGGCCGGTCTGCTGTGTTGTTGGCTCGGCGTGATTTTCGATACCATTCTGATGCCAATTAACAAGAGCCTGTGGACCCCGTCCTATTGCTTCCTGATGACGGGCTGGGCCCTGATCGTGTTTTCCGCCTTTTACTGGCTGCTGGACGTGAATCCCCATGCCGGCGTGCGCGAGCTTGCGGCGCGCTGGAGCCGGCCCTTCGTCATCTACGGCATGAATGCGCTGTTCATCTTCGCGCTGTCGGGTTTCGTGGCCAAGATGTTCGGCTACATCAAATTCACCCAGCCGGACGGCAGCCTGCGTTCGCTGGGCAAGACGCTGTATGCGCCGCTCGCCGCGCTGCCCATCGGACCCGTGAACACCTCGCTGCTGCATGCGCTGCTGTTCAATGCCTGCATGTTCGCGGTGGCCTGGGCCATGTGGCGCAAAAAATGGTTCGTGAAAGTTTAATGATTATTCGGAGCAGTTTTTAATGCAAGCTGATCGGAAACGACGTGCGTTCGCGCTGGCCGGCGTGGCCTCCGCGCTGGCGATGAGTGGCCTGTTCTCGGCCTGTACCACGACCCCGGGCGCCGGCAAGATCGCCACGGCCGGCGCCGGCGATGGCGACACCCCGCCCCCTGCGCCGCGCGAATTCCGCGCCGCCTGGGTCTCGACCGTGGCCAACATCGACTGGCCCAGCAAACAGAACCTGAGCGCCGCCCAGCAGCAGGCGGAAGCGATCGCCATCCTCGACCGCGCCAGGGCCCTGAACCTGAACGCCATCATCCTGCAGGTGCGCCCCTCGGCCGACGCCATCTACGCCTCGCAGATCGAGCCGTGGTCGGAATACCTGACCGGCCAGCAGGGCAGGCCGCCGCAGCCCTGGTACGATCCGCTGAAGTTCTGGGTCGCGCAGGCGCATGCGCGCGGGCTCGAGCTGCACGCCTGGTTCAACCCCTACCGCGCGCGCCACAACATCGCGAAGTCGCCGGCGGCGCCGAACCACATCACCCGCAGCAACCCGGCCGCCGTCAAGACCTACGGCAAGTACGAATGGATGGACCCGGGCGAGGAATCCGCCGTCCGCCAGACCCTGGACGTGGTGCTCGACGTGGTGCGCCGCTACGACATCGACGGCGTCCACATCGACGATTATTTCTATCCCTACCCGATCCCGGCCCCGAGCGCGACCGGCGCCGAAGGCGCGGCGCTGGAGGGCAGGACCGCCAAGGGGGAACTCGACTTCCCGGACGAGCCGTCCTGGCAGCGCTACCTGGCCGGTGGCGGCAAGCTGGACCGCGCGTCCTGGCGCCGCCAGAACGTGAACCGCCTGATCCAGGCGCTGTACGAAGGCATCCACAAGGAAAAGCACTGGGTGCGCTTCGGCATCAGCCCCTTCGGCCTGGGCCGCCCGGACCGCCGTCCGCCCGGCATCGTCGGCTTTTCGCAGTACGACAAGCTGTACGCGGACGCCGAGACCTGGCTGCAGAACGGCTGGCTCGACTATTTCACGCCCCAGCTCTACTGGTCGATCAAGCAGCCGGGCCAGGCCTATGACGTGCTGCTCGATTACTGGCTCGGGCAGAACACCCTGGGCCGCCACGTGTGGCCGGGCCTGTATACCAGCCGGGTCGGCATCGCGCCGCCCGCCAAGGACTATCCGCCGCAGGAAATCATCGAGCAGATCGCGGTCACCCGCTCGCGTCCGACGGCTGGCGGCCACGTCCACTTCAGCATGGTCGCGCTGATGGAAAACCGCAAGGGCCTCGCCGACCAGCTGCGCACCATCTCCTACGCCACCCCGGCGCTGGCGCCGGCCACGCCCTGGCTGGGCAAGGCGGTGCCGGAAGCGCCCTCGGTGGCGGCGACCCGCAAGGGCGGCGCCGTGCGCCTCAAGCTGGCGCCCGGCAAGGCCAGCGCCCTGTATGCGGTGTGGTCGCGCTACGGCGGCCAGTGGCGCTTCGCGGTGGTGCCGGCGTCGCGCGCGGAGTGGGACGTGGCGGACGATGCGACGCTGGGCGCCACCGACCTGGTGGTGGTCAGCGCGATCGACCGGCTCGGCAACGAAAGCGCACGGGTCCAGGCCTGGAAGAAAGCATGATCCTTTCCTCATCCCCCATCGAACTGGGTCTCGGCATCGACGCCGGCGGCACCCAGACCCGCTGGGCGCTCGCCGCGCCGGATGGCGCCATCCTGGCCGAGGGCACGGTGGCCGGCCTGTCGGCCCTGCAGATGGGCAGCCCGCATGGGCGCGACACCGTGCGCGCCACCTTCGCCGAACTGGCTGCCGCGGTGCTGCTGCACGGGGTGCCGGCGCGGGTGCAGGCCGGGCTGACCGGCTTCGGCGGCGACGGCGAACTGCTGCAGCGCTGGCTGGCCGAACTGCTGCACGTGCAGCCGGCGGATGTCCACTTCTGCAGCGACATGGAAATCGCCTACCGCGCCAGCTTTGCGCCCGGAGAGGGCTACCTGGTGTACGCCGGCACCGGCTCGATCGGCGCCTTCATCGACGCCGGCGGCCAGTTCCACCGCGCCGGCGGCCGCGGCGTGGTGCTGGACGATGGCGGCGGCGGCTTCTGGATCGCGAAGGAAGCCCTGCGCCACATCTGGCGCCTCGAAGACGAAACGCCCGGTGCCTGGCGCGCGTCGGCCATGGCGCAGGCCGTGTTCGATTACGTCGGCGGCGACGACTGGGCGTATTCGCGCCAGTTCATCTACGGCCAGGAACGCGGCGCGGTCGGCAAGCTGGCCCTCGCCGTCGCCGCCGTCGCCGACCAGGACCCGGCCGCCGCCGCCATCCTGCACAATGCCGGCTGCGAACTGGCGCGCCTGGCCAAGGCTCTCATCGGCCGCTTCGGCCCGCGCCCGGTGGCCGTATCGGGCCGCGCGGCCGAGCTGCACCCGGCAATCGTGGCGTCGATGCGCGCACTGCTGCCGCCCGGACTGCCCTTCACCCAGACGGCTGGCGGCGCGCACTACGCGGCCGCACGCATGGCGCTCGCGCCGCCGCGTGCGCCGGCCTAGCCCGGCATAATGCCCCTATCACGTATCGAACAATCAACGAGACCGAACCGACCATGAAAACCCTTGCCGCCACCCTCCTGATCGCCCTGCTGGCCGGCTGCGCCACCGGACCGCAGTATGACAAGACCTACACGGCCAAGGGCCAGAGTTCGCGCGCCCGCTTCCTGGTGCTGCACTACACCGTGAGCGACCGCCCATCCTCGATCAAGATCCTGACCGAACAGGAGGTGAGCGCCCATTACCTGGTCACCGACGAGCCGAAGCCGACCATCTACAACCTGGTCGACGAAAAGAACGCCGCCTGGCATGCCGGCAATTCGAGCTGGAAGAATTTCACGCAGCTGAACAACAGCTCGATCGGCATCGAGATCGTCAATCCGGGCTGGAAGGACACGCCGAACGGCCGCGTCTACGCACCCTTCCCGCAAACCCAGATCGACGCCCTGATCCCGCTGGTGCGCGACATCGTCATCCGCAACCACATCACGCCGGAGAACGTGCTCGGCCACAGCGACATCGCGCCGCTGCGCAAGCAGGACCCGGGCCCGATGTTCCCGTGGAAGCAGCTGGCCGCGGCCGGCCTGGTGACGTGGCCGGACGCGACCCGCGTGGCCGCCGTGACGCCAATCTTCCAGACCCAGCTGCCGGACGTGGCCTGGTTCCAGAAGAAGCTGGCGACCTGGGGCTATGGCCTGGTCCAGTCCGGCAACCTGGACGAGCAGACCCGCACCGTGCTGTCGGCTTTCCAGATGAAATACCGCCCGGCGAATATCGACGGCATGCCCGACGTCGAGACCGCCGCCCTGCTGGAAGCGCTGACCAACCCGGCCGGGCCGCTGCCGCCGGTGCCGCCGGCGCCGATGTTCACGGCGCCGGTGACGCCTCCCGCCGAGCCGGCGCCCACGCCGGTGCCGGACACGGCCATCGACCCGAATGCCGTTCCCGCAACACCGCCCGTAAAAGATCAGCATTGATGCTATCCGGCAGCGCCAGTTTTTCGTATCCTTCCCCTTTCACCCAGAAGGAATAAAGCGATGCGCCTGCGCCATATCGAAGTTTTCCACGCCATCATGCAGGTCGGCACCATCAGCGGTGCCGCCCAGGTCCTCCACATCTCGCAGCCGGCGGTGACCAAGGTGCTGCAGCATGCCGAGCTGCAGCTGGGCATGCCGCTGTTCGAGCGCGTGCGCGGAAAACTGTATCCGAAGCCGGAAGCGCATCGCCTGTTCGCCGAGACCGAAAAGCTGAACCGCGACCTGCAGGGCATCCGCCGCCTGGCCGCCAGCCTCAAGAACCGCGCCAGCGAGACCGTGCGCCTGGTGTCGACGCCGACCATCGCGGTCAGCGTGCTGCCGGCTGCCCTGACGGTCTGGCGCCGCGACTTCGCCCAGACACGCTGCGAACTGGCGACCTTCCACACCAGCGAGATCGTGAACGCCTTGCGCCTGGGCGAGGCCGACCTGGCGCTGTCGCTGCAGGACCCGCGCCATCCCGGCATCGAGGCCGAGCCGATCGCCGCCGGCAACCTGATGGTGATGGCGCCGCGCGGCACCTGGAGCGAGGCGGAATGCCGCGAACCGATCACGCCCAGCGCCCTGTCCGGCGAGCTGATCGGCCTGGCCGACCGCGACCCGCTTGGCGAGATGGTGGTGGCGGCCTGCGAAGCCCAGGACGTGCATCCGGTCTTCCACACCGTGGTGCAGACCTACCAGATCGCCCGCTCGCTGGTCGAGGCCGGCGCCGGCAGTGCGGTGCTCGATCCGTTCACGGCGGCCTCGGCGGCGCGCGACAAGGTCCAGTGCCGCCAGTGGGCGCCGACCATGCCGGTCCAGCTCTACCTGCTGACGGCGAGCCACGCGCCGCTGTCGCACGGTGCGCGCGAGCTGGCCAACTGTATCGGCGCGACGGCCCGCGCCCTGTTAGACAAAGGAAGTTCATGAGTATTACCGGACCCTTGACGATCGCCAGCGAAGACATCGCCGGCGATCCCGAGTTCCGCCACCTCTCCACCATCGCCGGCATCGCCGTCGACCTGCGCTACGCCAGCCCCAACAACTTCGTCGGCCACGACCTGTACTCGCCCTACGATTGCGCCTGGCTGCACGTCGATGCCGCCGCGGCGCTGGAGCGCGTGGTGGCCTGGCTGAAGCAAAAGCGGCCCGGCTGCACGCCGCTGGTGCTGGACGCCCTGCGCCCGCAGCGCGTGCAGCAGCAGTTGTGGGACACGCTCGAGGGCACCGGCCTGCAGATGTACCTGGCGGATCCGGCGCGCGGTTCGATCCACTCCTACGGCATGGCGCTCGACATCACGATCCTCGACGAACACGGACGCGAGCTCGACATGGGCACCGGCTTCGACGACATGACCGAACTCTCGCACCCCGCGCTGGAAGAAGGTTTCATCCGCAGCGGCGCGCTGGGCGAAGCGCAGGCAGCGCACCGCCGCCTGCTGCGCGAGGCCATGTTCCAGGCCGGCTTCGTCGGCATCAACACCGAGTGGTGGCACTTCGATTGCGGTGACCGCACGCTGGTGCGCCAGACATTCCGCCGCGTTCTCTGACGCTTCCTGGCATCCCTGTGGCGCCATGCTGACGGCGCCTGCGCAAGCTTGAGCCAACTCATTCATGCTGCATGAGCGCACCTGAAAATCGGACGTGTAACAGACGTCCAACCAACAGGGAGGTGCGAGATGAGAGGCACGATGATGGCCTGCGCGGTGGCGGCCGTGCTGGCAGGATGCAGCACCGAGGGCGGCAGCAATCCGCTGGCCTCGCGCAGCACGACGGTGGAGTACTACCGGGTCTTCGACATCAAGACCGAGGTTCCCGCGGACAAAGTCGCCAAGGCGGCCACCGACGGCATCAACCGCAACGTGAAGGATGCGGTGGTGTCGACCCCGGGCGGGGTCGAGGCGACCGAGCTGCCCGGCCACTTCAAGATCGCCGATCCGACCAGCGCCCCGCCGGCCACCCCTGCGGGTGGCCCACCCGTCGCCAAGGGCCCGAGCTGCGACGGCGCCTCGTGGACGGCCAAGGCGACCCCGCGCGTGCGCGGCACCGAGGACATGAACCTGGTCGCCTGCCTGTTCCCCTACAAGACCGGCTACCACCTCGACATGTACGCCGTCTTCACCAAGCCCGAGGGCGGCATTATGCAATGGCCGCGGCGCCTGGGCGGCATGTTCCTCGGCACGCCGGAAAAATTCACCGAATCGACCATGATGGACGTGGTGCGCGCGATCCGCGAAAGCACGGGGGCCAAGGTCTCGCTGGTGGAAGCCAAGCCGAACATGGCCGGCACGCCCTGGCTGGAGCCGAGCAGGAACGCGACCGCGCAGGTCGGCGCGGGGGCGGCGCCGGCAGCGACTGCGCAGGCCAGTACGGCGGGAGGGGCCAGCAAGCCGGATTAAACTTCCAATAAAGAGCGTCTAACAAAACCCTCGGGGCAAGGCGCATCGTCGAAGACAGTACGCTAGTACGGCGAGACGAATGCAACGCCGCCATGAGGGCTTTTTAGACGCTCAAAAGCATGGTTTGCTCGAGCAGCGCCGATCCCGGCCGGATCGGCTCCGGTTCGCCGACCTTGCGAAAACCTTTGCGAACGTAGAGCTGGATGGCCGGTTGGTTGTCACAGACGACGCCCAGTTGGACGGTGTGTGCACCGATCGTGCGCGCCCAGGCGACGGCCTCGTCCAGCAGGGCCGCCGCCACGCCGCGGCCGCGCGTTTCCGGCGCCACCCACATCTGGAACAGGTTGACGATGCCGGCATCCGCGGCGTCGCACTTGGCCCAGACCAGGCCGAGCAGGATGGCATCCGGCGCGGTCGATTCCGCGACCAGTGGGCAATCGCGGCCGGACACCTGGGCGGCGGTCAGGCGCGCCATCCACAGTTCCTGCGCCCAGGCTTCCTCGGCGGCGTAACTGCTGCCGAAGGCGTTCGGCGCGTCAACCAGCGAGCGCAGGCGCAGGGCGCGGTAGGCCGGCCACTCCTGCGGCGCGAAGCGGCGGATGCGGAACGCGTGTCCTGCGCTCATTGGACGGCGCCCACGGGTTGCGGCACAGGCTGGCGCTGCATGCCGTCCTGGCCCTGCGGCGGGGCCGGCGGCGCCGGCTGCTCGGGCTGCGCCGGCGCCGCCTCGCCGGGAATGGCGAGGACCGGCTGGGCCGGCCCGTTCTGGTGCGCCACCCAGTCGACCAGGGTGTCGAGCACGGCGCGGCCGCGGCCATTGCCGGCCAGGTCGCTGTTGACCAGGGCCACCACGACGAGGGATTGGCCGCTGGCGTCCGGCACATAGCCGGCCAGGGCCACCACGTTGTGCAGGGTGCCGGTCTTCATGCGCGCGCGTCCGGCCGCCGGGCTGTCGTGCAGGCGGCGGCGCATGGTGCCGTCGACGCCCACGATCGGCATGCTGGACTGGAACTCCGGCGCCCAGTTGCTGCGCAGGCCGGCCTGCAGCAGGCCGCCCATCTGCACCGGGGTGATGCGCTCGGTGCGCGACAGGCCGGAGCCGTTTTCCAGCACCAGGCCGCTGTCATCGATGCCGTGGGCGCGCATCCAGTTGCGCACGACGGCATCGCTGCGCGAGAGCGTGGTTTCGGCGCCGCCCGCCGCCGGGCGGCTGCCCAGCACCGGATCCGCTTCCAACGCGCCGAGGCTCAGGAACAGCAGGCGCGCCAGCAGGTTGTCGGAGGGTTTATTGGTGTCGCGGACGATTTCCGGCAGCGTGCGCGAGACGTGCGCGGCCAGCAGGCGCGACTCCGGCGGCGTCGCGCCTTCGATGGCGGCGCCGGACATCGTGCCGCCGAGCCGTTTCCAGCTGGCGCGGAACAGGCGGTCCACATATTCCTGGCGGTCGATCACGTTGATCGAATAGCTCTGGTTGCAGTTCTTCGGGAAGGTCCCGTGCAGCACCACCTTGATCCCGCCGTTCTTCTGCGGCACCGCTTCCGGCAGCTGCCAGCCGTCATCCCATTGCTTGCAGTCGGCATTCACCAGTTTCATGTCGTGGCCGATCGTCACGCCCTGCAGCGCGGGCTGCATGGCCAGCTTCAGGTGCGAGCCGGTCGAGCGCATGTCGAGCTGCAGCATGTTCTTGTTGATCATGGCCGCGTCGGGGATGACGTTGTAATACGCTTCCGGCGACTCGTCGAAGGGCGGCGCACCGAGGTCGGTGCGGGCCGGATTGAACAGCTGGCGGTCGACCACCAGGCGGCCCTCGATCTTGCGGATGCCCTGGTAGCGCAGGCTGCGCAACATGTCGTCCAGCACCTCGCTGGAGAGGTCGACGTCGGCGCCGCCGCGCAGGATCAGGTCGCCCTTCAGCGTCTCGCCCTGCACCTCGCCGGTCGTGCGCAGCTCGGTGCGGCCGCGGAACACCGGGCCCAGGGTCTCCAGGCTGACCAGGGTGGTCACCAGTTTCATGGTCGAGGCCGGCTGCATGGGACGGTCGGCCAGGTGCGAGATCAGGGTCCGGTCGCCGCGCAGCACCAGCACGCTGACGGCGTCTTCCGCGATGCCGTTGGTGCGCATCACCTGCAGCACCGGTTCCGGCAGCTGGGCGTGGGCGGGCAGGGTGGTGGCGAAGGAGACGAAGGCGGCGGCGAGGGCAAGCGGGCGGATGCGGAACATGCCGGTCCTTTAATGAGTGAGTTATCCGAAAAACACGTAGGCCACCGAGATGGCGGCGACGATGCCGGCCAGGTCCGCGATCAGGCCGCAGGAAATGGCGTAACGGGTCTTGCGCACGCCCACCGAACCGAAGTACAGGGCGACGATGTAGAAGGTGGTGTCGGCCGAGCCCTGGAAGATGCAGGCCAGGCGTCCGACGAAGGAATCCACGCCATAGGTCTTCATGGCGTCGATCATCATCGCCTTCGAGCCGCTGCCGGACAGCGGCTTCATCAGCGCGGTCGGCAGCGCCGGGGTGAAGGCGGTGTCGAGGCCGGCCAACCGGATCAGCCATTCCAGGCCTTGCACGATATAGCCGAGCACGCCGGAATTGCGGATCACCGAGATCGCCACCAGCATCCCGACCAGGTAGGGGATGATGGTCAGCGAGGTCTGGATGCCGCCCTTGGCGCCTTCGATGAAAGCTTCGTACACGTTGACGCCCTTGCGCATCGCACCGACGATGAACACGACGATGATCGAAAACAGGATCAGGTTGCTGGTGACCTTGGAAAAGGTCTCGATTTCCGGCTTGCTGAGGAAGGTCGTGACGTACCAGATGAAGCCCGCGATCGCGGCCGTCATGCCGCCCAGCCAGCCCAGCACGACGCCGTTGAGCAGGTTGATGCGCTGGCGGATCGAGACCGCGATGATCCCGGTGACGGTGGCGACATAGGTCGCGATCATGCAGGGGATGAAGATGTCCGACGGGTCTTTCGCGCCGAGGATCGCGCGCTGGGCCATGATCGCCAGCGGAATCAGGGTCAGGCCCGAGGTGTGCAGCACCAGGAACATGATCTGGGCGTTGCTGGCGGTGTCTTTTTGCGGATTCAGGGTCTGCAGGCTCTCCATCGCCTTCAGGCCGAAGGGCGTGGCGGCGTTGTCCAGACCCAGCAGGTTGGCCGAGAAATTCATCACCATGTGGCCGGTGGCCGGGTGGTCCTTCGGCACTTCCGGGAAGATGCGCGAGAAGAAGGGCGAAATGATTTTCGCCAGCCAGCCGATCGCCCCCGCCTTTTCGCCGACGTTCATGATCCCCAGCCACAAGGTCATCACGCCTGCCAGCGGCAGGGCGATGTCCATCACGCCCATCTTGGCGGAATCGAAGGTGCCGTCGATGATGCGTTTGAAGATCTCGGTATCCCCGAGAAAGATCCACTGAGCCAGCGCCGCGACGAAGCCAACCAGGAAAAAGCCGATCCAGATGTAATTCAGAGCCATGTTGAATAGTCAGGGCGAGCCAGCGCTCGATTGTGCAGCGGAGAGTATAGGCGCTGAGCAAGCTGCAAGGATGAAAGATTGGGACGAGGCTATGTGAAAAAGTTATGCATCGCATGCCGCTGCGGTGTGCGGCAATCCGGACAAATTTCGCCTGCCTGGTGCGGTTTTGCGGAATGCGCCGCCTCCGCACCTGTGCGCTGCCTAATCTTTTTATTTTAAAACAAAGACTTAGAGCAAGGGCTAGGGCCTCGATGCTTGGCATGGAATGTGCTGATAATTCGGTAACAACGTACCGCAGAGTGCGCATAACACATCAATCATCAAGGAGACGACAATGGCATTCGCCAACCGTATCAAAGCATTCGTTAACGTTAAAACACTGGCAGTCGCGATTGGCATGGCCGCGGCCGTGCAATTCCCGCTGGCCGCGCATGCGGCCGATCTGGTGCGTCTGGGCAACCTCAAGTTCGCCCATTACGGCGCCGTGGCCTATATGAAGGAAATCGCGCCGCAATACAATCTCAAGATCGAAGAGCGCGTCTTCGCGAAGGGACTCGATATCGTCCCGGCGATGATCGCCGGTGAAGTCGATGTGTCCGCCAGCGCGCTGGAGGCGGCGATTTCGGGCCGCGCCAGCGGCGTGCCGGTCTACCTGGTGGCCGGTTTCGCCAAGGGTGGCGTGCGCATCGTCGGCCGACCCGACCTGAACATCCATTCAATCACCGACCTGAAGGGCAAGAAGGTCGGCGTGACGCGCGGCGGTCCGCAGGAAATCCTGCTGTTCGCCGAGCTGTCCAAGCACCACATGACCTGGTCGGACAAGCCGGGCAAGGACGTGCTGATTGTCTACATGGGTTATCCGGACCTGAACCAGGCGCTGCTGACCAAGAACATCGATGCGATGAGCCAGTCCGAGCCTTACTCGACCCAGGCCATCAACAAAAAATACGGCAACGAAATCATCAAGCCCTACGATACCCCGCTGGAAGAGCCGACCCGCGCCCTGGTGATGTCGGAAAAGATGTACAAGGAAAAACGCGACGTCGCCCAGCGCTTCATGCAGTGCTTCGTGGATGCCACTCGCAAGTTCCTCGCCGATCCGAAACTGGCCGAGAAGTATGTGCGTGAGTCGATGTTCAAGAACCAGGTATCGTCCGAGGATTACCGCGACGCGATGGAGAACGCCAAGTTCACCGACGACATCACGGTCGAGCACGTCCAGCTGACCACCGACTACATGATGAAGTACAACGTCGGCCGCATGGCGACCCCGCCGGCGGCGAAGGACTGGGTCAAGCTCGATCTGCTGCAGGCAGCCAAGAAGTCGGCCGCAAAATAAAGGGGGACGGGATGAATGTTCTGTCGCTCCGGCGCCTGGCGCACGGTGCCGCAGTCCCATTGGTGGCGCTGCTCGTATGGCAGGCAGCGTCGTCGCTGGGCTGGGTCAATCCGCAGGTGCTGCCTTCGCCCGTCGCCGTACTGCATAAATGGGGCGAGTACCTGTTGCCGCTCAGCGCCTACGATCCGGCCCAGGGCAGTTACCTGCGCTGGCTGCTGTCCGGCGAATTGCTGGAAGACGCCTACGGCAGCCTGACGCGGGTGCTGGTCGGCTTCGCGATCGGCGCCGGCCTGGCCTTGCCGCTCGGCCTGCTGATGGGCACCAACCGGGCCATCTACAAACTGTTCGACCCACTGGTGCAGATCCTGCGGCCGATTCCGCCAATCGCCTACATCCCGCTGTCGATCCTGTGGTTCGGCCTGGGCAACCCGCCGGCCTTCTTCCTGATCAGCCTGGGTTCCTTCTTCCCGGTGCTGATGAATACCATCGCCGGCGTGCACCAGGTCGACTCGATCTATATCCGGGCGGCGCGCAACCTCGGCGTCGGCCGCATGACGATGTTCCGGCGCGTCATCCTGCCGGCCGCCACGCCCTACATCCTGGCCGGGGCGCGCATCGGCATGGGTACCGCCTTCATCGTCGTGATCGTTGCCGAAATGATCGCGGTGAACAACGGCCTCGGCTTCCGCATCCTGGAGGCACGCGAGTATTTTTGGTCCGACAAGATCATCGCCGGCATGTTCACCATCGGACTGCTGGGGCTGGCCATCGATACCGGCATGAGTGCGCTGAACAACCACTTGCTGAAGTGGCATCGCGGTCTCGACAACCATTAAGGAGACGATATGACAGCCATCCATATCAACGGCGTCAATAAGGTATTCGCCAGCGAGGGCGGCGAAGTCGTCGCGCTCAGGGACATCAACCTGGAAATCGCCAGCGGCGAGTTCATCTGCCTGCTGGGCCCGTCGGGCTGCGGCAAGTCGACCCTGCTCAACGCGCTTGCCGGGTTTTCGCATCCGACCTCCGGGCGTATCCTGGTCGGCGACCAGCCGGTCACCAATCCCGGCCCCGACCGCGGCATGGTGTTCCAGGAGTACGCCTTGTTCCCCTGGATGACGATCGAGAAGAACATCGCCTTCGGCCTCGAAGTGGCAGGGCGCACCCCGGCCGAGATCAGGGAGCGCGTCGACTTCCTGCTGAACATGCTCAAGCTGCAGGATTTCCGTGCGCGCTATCCGAAGGAGCTGTCGGGCGGCATGCGCCAGCGCGTGGCGATCGCGCGCGTGCTGGCGCTGGAGTCGCCGGTGATGCTGATGGACGAGCCCTTCGGCGCGCTCGACGCGCTCACCCGGCGCAACCTGCAGGATGAGCTGCTGAAGATCTGGAAGGAATTCGGCACCACCATCGTGTTCGTCACGCACAGCATCGAGGAATCGGTCTACCTGGCCGACCGCACCATCGTCATGACCTACCGCCCCGGCACCATCAAGCGCGATGTGCCGATCACGCTGGAACGTCCGCGCGACCCGGCCGATCCGGAATTCAATCGCATCAAACGCTTGCTGGGCGAACTGGTCATGGAAGAACAGCAGCGCCACGAGAACGCCGAGCGTCTCACCGCAACGGCAGACTGAAGCGACAACCGAGAAAGAACAACATCATGAGACAAAAAGCCCAGTTTCATTGGGATGACCCGCTGCTGCTGAACGCGCAGCTGAACGACGAGGAGCGCATGGTGCGCGACGCCGCTAGCGCGTATTGCCAGGACAAGCTGAAACCGCGCATCCTCGAGGCCTTCCGCCACGAGACCATGGACACGTCCATTTTCCGCGAGATGGGCGAACTCGGCCTGCTGGGCCCGACCATTCCCGAACAGTACGGTGGCCCGGGCCTGAACTATGTGTCATACGGCCTGATCGCGCGCGAAGTCGAGCGCGTCGATTCCGGTTACCGCTCGATGATGAGCGTGCAGTCCTCGCTGGTGATGGTGCCGATCCACGAGTTCGGCAATGAAGCGACGAAACAGAAATACCTGCCCAAGCTGGCCACCGGCGAATGGATCGGCTGCTTCGGCCTGACCGAACCGAACCACGGCTCCGACCCCGGCTCGATGGTCACGCGCGCGCGCAAGGTCGCGGGCGGCTACTCGCTCAGCGGCTCGAAGATGTGGATCACCAACTCGCCGGTCGCCGACGTGTTCGTGGTCTGGGCCAAGGACGACGAAGGCGCGATCCGCGGTTTCGTGCTGGAAAAAGGCTGGAAAGGCCTGTCGGCCCCGGCCATCCACGGCAAGTTCGGCCTGCGCGCCTCGGTCACCGGCGAAATCGTCATGGACGAAGTGTTCTGCCCGGAAGAAAACGCCTTCCCGGAGGTGCGCGGCCTGAAGGGCCCGTTCACCTGCCTGAACTCGGCCCGCTACGGCATCGCCTGGGGCGCGCTCGGCGCGGCGGAAGACTGCTGGCATACCGCGCGCCAGTACGTACTCGACCGCAAGCAGTTCGGCAAGCCGCTCGCGGCCAACCAGCTGGTGCAAAAGAAGCTGGCCGACATGCAGACCGAAATCACGCTGGGCCTGCAGGGCTGCCTGCGCCTGGGCCGCATGAAGGACGAGGGCACGGCGGCGGTCGAGATTACCTCGATCATGAAGCGCAATTCCTGCGGCAAGTCGCTGGACATCGCCCGCACCGCGCGCGACATGCTCGGCGGTAACGGCATCTCGGACGAGTTCGGCATCATCCGCCACATGGTCAACCTCGAGGTGGTCAACACCTACGAAGGCACGCACGACATCCACGCCCTGATCCTGGGCCGGGCGCAGACCGGCATCGCCGCGTTCTGAGCTTGCCGCCGGGCGGGCGCCGCATGCGATACTGCGCGCTCGCCCGGGCAGCGGCCCCCGGGATTCATGTGGACAGGAACGCAATGGCATTGCGCAATTGGAGATCGAATCGGAGACTGGGTAGCGCCCTCGCGGCATGCTCCCTGGTGCTTGTCGCCATGAGCACCTATGCCTTCGTCAGGAGCCGCCACCTGGATGAGCTGCACCGTACCCTGGCCTCGCGCGCCGAGGTGTACGGATCGACCATCGGCGGCGTGATCGACCGCTACGAATTCCTGCCGCTGGCGGTCGCCCAGAGCGATCTGGTCAAGGCCCTGCTGGCGCAACGCGGCGACGTGTCGGCGGCCGAGGTGAACACCTATCTGGAACGCATCAACCGGCGTAGCGGCGCTTTTGCCGTGTATGTGATCGGCCTCGACGGCACCACGCTCGCGTCGAGCAACTGGAAGGAGAGCACGTCCTATGTTGGCCAGAATTACGGTTTCCGCCCGTATTTCAAGCTGGCCGCCGGCGGCGATATCGGGCGCTACTATGGGATCGGCGTGTCCACCGGCGAGGCCGGCTATTTCATTTCACAAGCTGTGTGGTGGCACGAGCGGGTGATCGGCGTCGCGGTTGCCAAGGTCAGCCTCGACTGGCTCGAACGTTCCTGGCGCTCGCATGGCGACAGCGAGCAGATCCTGGTCAAGGACGGCAACGGGGTGATCCTGCTGTCCTCGATTGCCGCGTTCAAGTTCAAGCTCCAGGCGCCGCTGTCCGCCGCCGCCCAGCGCAGCATCCGCGAACAGCGCCAGTTCCAGGGCGAAGACCTGGCGCTGCTGCCGCACGCCGTGCGCGAACGCTTTGCCGACGGCGCTTCGGTCATTTCTCTGGGCAACCATGCGGATTACCTGGCGGTCAGCCATCGCCTGGCGCCACTGGAGTGGGACATCACCGTGCTCGCCGAGCTCGACCAGGTCCAGGCTGCGGCCAGGAACGCCGCGGTCGCCGCCGCGCTCGGCTGGGCCCTGCTGATGCTGGGCGCCCTGTATGCCGGGCAGCGCCGCAGCCGCATCCGCGACCGCCTGAACGCCCAGCAAGCGCTGGGGCGGGCGTATGCGGAACTCGAAGTCAAGGTTGCCCAGCGCACCGCCGACCTGCAGAACGCCAACCTGCGCCTGCAGGCCGAAGTAAGCGAACGCGAGCGCGCCGAGCGGACCCTGCGCCAGGCCCAGTCCGAACTGGTCCAAAGCGGCAAGCTGGCGGCGATCGGCCAGATGGCGGCCGGCGTCACGCACGAACTCAACCAGCCGCTCGCGGCCCTGCAGACCTTCTCCGACAATACCCGGGTGCTGCTGGCGCGCGGGCGCATCGACGACGCGCTGGACAACCTGTCGACCATTGCCGACCTGGTCAAGCGGCTTGGCTACATCACTTCGCAACTGAAGGGCTTCGCGCGGCGCAGCGACGACAGCAACCAGTCGGCCAGCGTGCGCACCGCGTTCGCGCAGACGCTGCTGCAGATCCGTACCCGGCGCGGCGCCGAACGCCTGGTGCTGAGCGAGGACTGGCCCGAGGAGGACCTGATCGTGCCGTGCAATCCGATCCGGCTCGAACAGGTGTTTTCGAACCTGCTGTCGAATGCGATGGAGGCGGTGCCGGCGCCTGGCGGGGTGCGCATCGCGGTCGTCGCCCGGCAGGAGGGGGACCGGGTGCGCATCGAGGTGACCGACAACGGACCGGGCGTGCCGGCCGCCTCCCTCGACCGGATCTTCGAACCCTTCTACACCACCAAGGAACAGGGACTCGGGCTCGGACTGTCGATCAGCGCCGGGATCATCCGTGCGGCCGGCGGCACGCTGGCGGTGCGCAACCGCAGCGCAGACGAGGGCGGCGGCGCCCAATTCATCATCAGCTTTACCTGTCAGAAGGAATCCCATGCTTGAAACCAGCTCCGACGGCATGCAAGTGCTGTACGTGGAAGACGATGCCGTGGTCCGCAAAGGCGTGCGCCAGGCGCTCGAACTGGCCGGCCTGAGCGTGATCGCCTGCGCCACGGCCGAGGAGGCGCTGCCGCACCTGTCGCCGGCCTTCCGCGGCATCCTGCTGAGCGACGTCAGGCTGCCGGGCATCGACGGCCTGAAGCTGCTGAAGCTGGCGGTCGAGAAGGACCCGACCCTGCCGGTGATCCTGGTGACCGGGCATGGCGACGTCTCGATGGCGGTTGATGCGATGCGCCAGGGCGCCTACGATTTCATCGAAAAGCCGTTTTCCGCCGACCTGCTGCTCGAAGTCTGCCGCCGCGCGCTCGACAAGCGGCGCCTGGTGCTGGAAAACCTGGATTTGCGGCGCCAGCTCGACAACCGGGCCGGCATCGAAGCCCGGGTGATCGGGCGCAGCAGCGCCATGACCCGGGTGCGCCAGCTGGTATTGAACCTGGCGCCGAAGGCGGCCGACGTCATCATCCTCGGCGAAACCGGTACCGGCAAGGAACTCATCGCGCGCTGCCTGCACGAATTCAGCGAGCGCAGCCAGTATCCCTTCGTGGCGCTGAATTGCGGCGCCCTGCCGGAATCGATGTTCGAATCCGAACTGTTCGGCCATGAAGAGGGCGCCTTCACCGGCGCCCAGCGCCAGCGCATCGGCAAGATCGAATATGCCAACGGCGGTACCCTGTTCCTGGACGAGATCGAAAGCATGCCGCTGGCGCTGCAGGTCAAGTTGTTGCGCGTGCTGCAGGAACGGAAGGTCGAGCGGCTCGGCTCGAACCGGCTGATTCCAGTGGACTTCCGGGTAATTACCGCCGCCAAGGAAGACCTGGCATGCTTGGCCGAACAGGGCGCCTTCCGCGCCGATCTGTACTATCGACTGAACGTCGCCAGCCTGACCCTGCCGGCGCTGCGCAACCGACGCGAAGACATTCCGCTGCTGTTCGAGTTCTTCGTGCTGCAGGCCGCGCGGCGTTACGGCCAGCCGGCGCCGCTGGTCGGCGAGGAACTGCTGCATTCGCTGATGGCACACCGCTGGTCGGGCAATGTGCGCGAACTCCAGAACATGGCCGACCGCTTCGTCCTCGGGCTGCTCGACTGCTCGCTGGCGCCGTCCGAGGCCAAGCGCGAAGCCTCGCTGGCCGAACAGGTCGACGCCTTCGAGCGCTCGATCATCGAAGAGGCGCTGCGCCGCCATGGCGGTAACATCGTCGATGCCGCCCAAAGCCTGAACATCCCCAAAAAGACCTTGTACGACAAACTGAAGCGCTTCGAGATCTCCACCACGCAGTTCCGCTGAGCGGCGCCACGTATTGCCTATCGCTAAGCGCTGGCCCTATGATAGGCAACGCCTCCAGGACTGCCCCCAATGTTGACAATGCGATTCCTCACCGCCGCTTTCTCGCTCGCCCTGCTGTACTCGCCCGTGCGGGCCGAGGAACCGAAAACCCTGCACATGTTCCTGTCGACCAGCGAAGCCGGCCTCGATCCGGCGGTCGGCTCGGACCTGGCCACGCTGTCGCTGCTGGAAAACCTGTTCGACCCGCTGCTGCGCTACGACTACCTGGCGCGGCCCGTGAAACTGCAGGGGAATACGGCCACCGGCCTGCCGCTCGTCGAGGAGGGCGGCCGCAGCTACACGTTCAAGATCCGTCCCGGCGTCTATTTCACGGCCGACCCCGCGTTCAAGGGCAAGAAGCGGGAAGTCACGGCCCAGGACTACGTCTACAGTTTCAAGCGCCTGTACGATCCGAGCCTGCATTCGCCCTTCGGCTATATCTTCGACGGCAAGCTGGTGGGCGACGAGGCGCTCAAGAAGAACTTCAGCTACGCCACCGAGATCGCCGGCCTGCAGGCGCTCGACCGCTACACCCTGCGCATCCGCCTGAAGGAGCCGGACAACAATTTCCTGTTCTACATGGCGATGCCGGCGGCGTCGGTGGTCGCGCGCGAAGTGATGGAAGCCTATCCGGGCCAGGCCGGCAATCATCCGGTCGGCACCGGCCCGTTCATGATCGGCGACTGGAAGCACAGCGACCGCATCGTGCTGCTGGCCAACCCGGATTCCAGCGCCGTGTTCCATGGCAGCCTCGGCGCCCGCAACACGGCCGAGGACAAGACCCTGGCCGCGGCGCTCGAAGGCCAGCATCTGCCGCGCGTCGATCGCGTCGAGGTCAAGATCGCCGAGGAATTCCAGGGCCGCATGCTGGGCTTCCTGAACGGCGAATACGATTACCTCGAGCAGGTGCCGGAATCGATGACGGACATGGTGATCCGCGACGGCAGGCTGAAGCCCGAACTGGCCGCGCGCGGCATGCAGCTGACCCGCTTTCCGGTGCTGCAGACCTACTACATGTGGATGAACATGCAGGACCCGGTCATCGGCGGCTACGGCAAGGACAAGATCGCGCTGCGCCGGGCCATTTCCCTGAGTTATAACAGCGCCGAAGACATCGCCCTGCTGAAGAAGGGCTTCGCGATGAAGGCGGAATCGCCCTTGCCGGCCGGCGTGCTGGGCTACGACCCGGACTACCGCAGCCCGGTGCCCTACGATCCGGCGCTGGCGAATGCGCTGCTGGACCGCTACGGTTACGGCAAGCGCGACCCGGACGGGTTTCGCCGCCAGCCGAACGGCGAACCCCTGACCCTGGTGATGAGCAGCGAAGCCACCGTCAGCGGCCGCCTGCGCGACGAACTGTGGCGCAAATGCCTGAACGGGATCGGCCTGCGCGTGGTGTTCAAGTCGGACAAGAAGCCCGAGATCATCAAGGCTTCACGCCTGGGCAAGGTGCAGATGTTCGAGAGTAACTGGGTGGCCGACTTCCCCGACGGCGACAATTTTTACCAGCTGCTGTACGGCCCCAATGCCGGCCGCGCGAACTATTCGCGCTTCAACCTGCCCGCGTATAACGAACGCTACGAACAGGCGCACGCCCTGCAGGACGGCCCGGCGCGCCAGAAGCTCTACTTCGAAATGAACCAGCTGCTCCACGCCTATAACCCCTGGGTGTTGCTGACCCATGTGCTGTCGGCCGATATCCGCCAACCGTGGTTGAAAAACTACAAACGTCACCCGGTCGAATTAACGCAATGGCGTTATCTGGATGTCGATGTTGCGCAAAGGGCACGGGCTACCCAAGGGAAGTAATCTTTTCGGTTGGATTTTCCCAAGTAAAACATTCCTTGTAGTTATACTCGGCTCCGGATTTTTCATTGGAAGGCGCAAATACGTGCGCGTACCCTCGAAATCAAAATAACGTAGTGCAAAGACATTGTCGCAGCGATACCCAAGGAGAGACGCGTGAAGTTAAAGAAGTTAGCACAGATGATTGCCCTGATCGGCATCGTCAGCCCGGCCATGGCACAGGACGTGCAGTCGGACAAACCCATGCAACGCGTCGAAATCACGGGTAGTAGCATCAAGCGTATCGCCACCGAAGGCGCACTGCCGGTACAGACGATCTCGCTGGACCAGATGGAAAAGCAGGGCATCACCAACGCCGAACAGATGATGCGCCTGATCTCGGCGAACGGCACCGGCGCCGACAACATGACCTCCGGGAATAACGTGTTCGGCGCCGACGCCGACCGTCTCAGCGGTGGCGCTTCCTTCGCGTCGCTGCGCGGCCTCGGCCCGACCGGCACCCTGGTGCTGATCAACGGCCGCCGCATGGCCGCCTATGGCCTGTCCGGCAATGCCGTCGACCTGAACACGATTCCGCTGGCGGCGGTCGCCCGCGTCGAGGTGCTGAAGGATGGCGCCTCCGCGATCTACGGCACCGATGCGGTCGGGGGCGTCATCAACTTCATCCTGAAGACCGATTTCCAGGGCCTGCAGGCGAATGGCACCGGCAACTTCACCGAACACGGCGGCGGTGCGACCCGTCGCCTGCAACTGATCGCCGGCAAGGGCAACCTGGACACCGACGGTTTCAACCTGATGGCGGCCATCGGCTACGACAAGAACGACCGCCTGGATTCGCGCCAGCGCGGGTTCGCGAACGGCTTCCAGCCGGCGCGCGGCCTGTCCCCGGACACCACCGGCACCCCGGTCGCCAACCAGCTGGCCGGCGCCGGCACTGCACTGGGCGCCAACTTCCAGATGCCGGGCGACCCGAACAAATACCTGCAGGCCGGCCTGCTGAGCCTGCAGGGCAAGTGCGACAGCGTCGAAGGCATGTCGCAGTACCAGACCAGCCTGTGGAAGGACGTCACCTCGCCGCTGCGCTCGACCTATTCCTGCGCCTACGACTACGGCGGCGACTACGTGATGCAGATGCCGGTCGAGCGCACCAACTTCGTGGCGCGCGGCACCTTCCAGCTCAACCCGGACCACCGGGTGTACGCCGAGGCGATCGGCGCGCGCAACAGCAGCCTGTCGATCCTGACCCCGCTGCAGATCTCGACCTCGCTGGCGAACGGCAATGCCTACCCGGCCGGCGGCCCGTACTACCAGGACCTGTCGGCCTACATCCCGACCTACGACCCGACCAAGCCGATCCTCTACAAGTGGCGCGCCTGGCCGATGGGCAACCGCACCCAGAAATACGGCACCGACACCGTGCGCTTCATGGTGGGCGCCGACGGCACCATCGGCGGCAAGTGGGATTACCGCGTCGACCTGTCGCACAGCGCCAGCCGCACCACGACCGACCTGGTCGACGGCTATGGCTACACCAAGCCCCTGTATGCGGTGCTGGGCAGCGGCGTCGTGAATCCGTGGGCCTCGCCGGCACAGGGCCAGACCCAGGCCGCGATGGATGCGCTGGAAGCGACCAAGTTCTATGGCCGCCTGCAGCATGGCAAGACCACGCTGACCCAGTTGAACGGCTCGGTGTCGGGCGAAATCTGGCAGCTGCCGGCCGGCGCCGTCTCGGGCGCCATCGGCACCGACCTGCGCCGCGAAAGCTACCAGTACGCGCAGGACGTCGACCCGACCCTGATCTGGCAGGCGCCGGACAATGCGAAGCAGGACCGCGTGGCGCGCAACATCAAGGCGGTGTACGCCGAGCTGATGGTGCCGGTGCTGAAGAACCTGGAGCTGCAGCTGGCCATCCGCCGCGACGACTACAGCCAGATCGGCGCCACCACCAACCCGAAGATCGCGTTCAGCTACCGTCCGGCCAGCTGGCTGATGCTGCGTGGTTCGGCCAACCGCGGCTTCCTGGCGCCGAGCTTCGTCCAGCTGTACTCGGGCGCCCTCAGCCAGGAACTGCCGAGCGGCGTGTCCGACCCGGTCGGCTGCGCGGCCCACCCGGGCGATCCGCGCTTCTGCGCCATCGAACGCCTGAACTACAAGAGCGGCGGCAACCCGAACCTGCGCCCGGAAACCTCGAAACAGGGCACGCTGGGCTTCATCGTCGAGCCGAGCGCCAACTTCTCGGCCTCGGTTGATTACTGGGCGGTCAACGTCAAGGACCGCATCCTGAAGCGCACGCCGCAGAACGTGCTGGCCAACCCGGTCGGCCTGGCCGAGTACATCCACCGTAACCCGGACGGCACCATCGATTACGTGCAGGCCGGCTGGATCAATGCGGCGGGCCTGAAGACGCGCGGCGCCGACCTCGGCCTGCGCGGCCGCGGCAACCTGCCGGGCGGCTACAAGTGGAACGCCAGCCTGGACGGCACCTGGACCCAGAGCTACCAGTTCTCGGAATACGAAGGCCAGCCGTACACGGAATACGTGGGCAACTTCTACACCCGCGACATCTACCTGCGCTGGAAGCACAACGCCACCTTCAGCGTGAGCAAGGGTCCGTGGAGCGCCATGCTGAGCAACCTGTACCGTGACGGCTACATGGACCAGCTGCCGAACGGCGGCAAGGGCACCCCGCCGGCCGGCTTCAACCCGCACGTGGCCAGCTACACGACCTGGGGGCTGTCGACGACCTACACCGGCTTCAAGAGCACCACGATCACCGTCGGCATCCAGAACCTGTTCGACCGCAATCCGCCGTTCACCGCGCACAACGTGGACGAAGTCGTGGGCGCAGGCTGGGATCCGCGCGTGGCCGATCCGCGTGGCCGTTCGCTGAGCTTCGACGTCAAGTACAAGTTCTTCTGATCCGCGCATGAATAACGGCGGCAGGCGGCGCTTTGCGGCGCTGGTGGCGGCGGCGCTGCTGCCGTCCCTGCCGGCCGCCGCCGCCATCCCGCCGCGTGCGCGCCGGCGCGCTTCTCCATCCATGACACACCTGATCAAACCTCCACGCCTGAAGCAAGGCGACCTGGTCGGCCTCATCGCGCCGGGCGGCTACACCAATGACGCCGCGATCCAGAAAGCGGTCCAGCACATCGAAGCGCTGGGTTTTCGCGCGAAGCCCGGCAACTACCTGCGCGAGGTCTGGGGCAACTACGGCGGCACGGTCGCGGCCCGCATCGCCGACCTGCACGGCATGTTCCGCGACCCGGAAGTGAAGGCCATCTGGGCGATCCGCGGCGGCTCCGGCTGCATCTCGCTGCTGAAGCACCTGGACTTCGAACTGATCCGCAAGCACCCGAAGATCCTGCTCGGCTACTCCGACATCACGGCGCTGCACCTGGCCATCCACCGCCACGCCGGCGTCGTGAGCTTCCACGGTCCGGTGGCGTCGAGCACGCCGTCGGATTACTCGAACGAGCACATGCTGGCGGTGCTGATGGAGCCGCGCGCCAGCTACACGATCCCGATGTCATCCGAAAATGCGCGGCGCGCGCTGGAGGAGCCGCAGTACGCGATCCGCACCGTGCATGGCGGCGTCGCTACCGGCCCGCTCATCGGCGGCAACCTGTCGCTGGTGAGCGCGCTGGCCGGCACCCCCTATGCGGCCGACTTCCGCGACAGCCTGCTGTTCATCGAGGAGGTGAACGAGGAGCCCTACCGGATCGACCGCTGGATGACCCAGCTCGACCTGGCCGGTGGCCTCGACAAGGCGGCCGGGCTCATGATCGGCATCTGCGAGAACTGCGGGCCGCAGGGCGGCGGCTCGTCCCTGAGCCTGGACGAAACCCTCGACCTGCACCTGCAGCCGCTGCACGTGCCGGCAGTGAGCGGCTATTCCTTCGGTCACATCCGCAACCAGTTCACGATTCCGGTCGGCGTGCGCGCCACGCTGGACACGCAGGCGCAGACCGTGACCTTGCTGGAGCCGGCGGTCAGCTGATCAGCGCTGGATGGCCAGCAGGTAGTGGAATTTGATGCCGGTGCCCATATAGCCGACGTTGGTCTGGATGACGATCGCGTACCTGGTCACGCCATTGACAGTATAGCGAAACGCATGGCCTGAGTAATTGCCAGTCGTTTTGAAATCGCCGTTGTTAATCAGGATGCCGGGATATTTTTCCGGATTTAACATGTCGAATACCTGATTCTTGGGAATCGTTGCGTTAAATGTCGACATGAACAGCGAGCCGTCCGCATTGATCTTGAGGGTTTCCACCTTGCTCTGTTTGAGCAGGGCGCAATCCACGACATCGAAACTCAAGCCGGACAAGTCATCGACCATGCCATCCTTGACGCGTGCCAGCGAGCTGGAGACAAAGACCCGGGTGGACTCCCTGTCGGCTGCGGCAGCGTCGCAGCCCATGAGGATATTGCCGTCGAATTTATAGGCGCCGCTGGTCAAAGGACCGGCCCAGGAAACCGTGGCATAAGCATCGCTGGTGGAGACAATTTCGTTAACGCCGGATAAGGGAAACTGGATCGATCCCTGTTTGGATGTCGTAGTGAAGCTCGTGCTGGCGCTGACGGTCGTTGTCGACCAGGCTGCATCCCACATGATCGTATTGGTCGGCTGATATTGGGCATATTGAATCGTGCCCGTTGTCGTTGCAGACGGGGTAGTGGAACCCGGTCCCGGCGCGGTCGCGGCGGTGCTGGGATCGGCGCCGCCTCCGCTTCCACCCCCACCGCAGGCCGACAGTACCGAGCAAAGGGCGGCCATACCGAGAACTCGTGCGCGTTCGTTCTTATTAAACATAATCTCTCCTTTTATTTTTACAAGGAGCCGCATCGACGCCTTGTTCATGTTGTCATTCGATTATGTTAATGCCCGCTTGGCGGCTCGACCATAGGACAGATGTTCTAGGTCTTCAGTGAGCGGAGAGCGCCAGCGCCAGCGCAGTTTTGTTGGCGACGCCGAGTTTGCGATACACGGCATGCAGGTGATTCCGTATGGTTGCGGGTGCCGCGCCAGTCTGTTTTGCAATTTCCTTGTATTGCATTCCCTGAGCCGCGAGCGATGCGACGCGTAATTCGGTCGGCGTGAGCCTTGCGTGCTGGCGCGAGTGCGACGTGATGGACAGGCTCAGCATCCTGTCTCGCACCTCGGCCTGGACGGTAATGCGCTTGCCCACGAATTGTCGGGCACCTGTACTACCCAGGGCATCCATCAGTGCTGGGGGTAAAAAAGGCGGCGTCCAGCTTTTCCATTCGGATTGCAGTAACTGGACCGTGTCGTCGTCGATGAAGTAGAGCTGTCCCTTCAGCGTACTCAGCACCAAAGCCTGGCGTACCGGTTCTGCGCTCGTGCCTGGTTTGAAACGGCAGTTGATTTCCCTCGCTTGCAGCAGATGGGGGAGGAATAGCGTTGCGTCGTGGGCATGCTGGCGGCTATACGCATTCTTTTTGCTGGCGCGCCATAGCCCGAGAGCCGGCACGGACCGGCCGAAGCTGGTACTTGATACGAAGGCGAGGGAATGGGCTGTCTCGTACTTGCGGCAATACGACAGGATTTGCGGATCGTTCGAACTGGCAGCAAGGTCGGCGACGATGCTCTGGCCGCGCTGTTCAAAGGCCTTGACGAGGGTAAGGTCCATGCTGCTGAGCCCACCGTTTTTCTTCAGCGTTTCCTGGCCAATGCTCTGGATACGGTCCTGCAAGCGTTCGATCGGTGTTGCATGCAAATGCAGGGTCTGGAAAGCAAGCTTTCGTTCCGGTGTGATGGCGAGATCCACAAGAACGCATGAGTCGAAGGTCACGACTTTTTTCAGTTCGCGGAGACCATACTCATTAAATTCCGCCAAGCTGCAGTGCTGTGCATTCGCATACACATCGATGAGCAGTCTGTTAAACGTGTGCATTTTTTAACCGTTGCCTGCCTGGCGCCGCTTGTCCGGATTCGGACCAATTAATAAGTAATCACAGGTATGGAATAATAATTCATCAACAGTTAAATTTCTATAAAAACAATACTTCCTGAAGTGAAGCGTCGTGTTTCAGCGCGCTTCGAATACGAGGCAAGTGGTCGTCGCGTGCGCATACAGCCGGCCCTGCGCGTCGACGATCTTCCCTTCGGCCGTGGCGAGCTGGCGGCCGCAATGCAGGACCGTGCCGATCGCGCGCAGCGGGCCGCCGTCCAGGCGTGCGCCGCGCACCAGGTTCACGCTCAGCTCCGCCGTGGTGTAGGCCTGGCCGGGCTCCAGCATGGTCTGCACCGCGCAGCCGACCGCCGAATCGAGCAGGGTGGCGTACCAGCCGCCGTGCACGGTGCCCATCGGGTTCAGGTGCTTCTGCAGCGGCGTGCCCTGGAAGCTCGCCTGGCCGCGGCTGACCTCGACGAGGTGGAAATCCAGGGTCTCGGCGATCGGCGGATACGGAAAGCGGCCTTCGAGCAGGGCCTGCATGATGTCCAGGCCCTTCATCTCGCGCGCCTGTGCGAAGGGCACCACGCCGGCATGGGCGCCGTTCTGCGCCGCCCGTGCGCGCACCGCGTCCAGCTGCTGCTGCCATTGTTCGATCGTCGCCCGTGCGTCCATGTCGTCTCCTTCGTTGGTGATGCCTGCGAGTGTAGCGCGGCGTCAGGTTCTCGACAGGGCGGCGCAGCGCTGCTGCAGGAATTCGCGCAGCACCCGCACTGCCGGCGACACCTGCTTGCGGTTCGCCACCAGCATGGTCAGCGGCGCATTCACGCCTTCCCACTCCGGCAGGATCAGGCGCAGGCGGCCACCGGCGAGGTCGGCGTGCACGTCGATGCGCGAGCGGTAGCAGATCCCGAGCCCGGCCAGCGACCAGCGCCGCACGACTTCGGAATCGTCGGCCAGGCGGTCGCCCTGCACCAGGACTTCGATCTCCTCGTCTCCCTTGCGGAAGCGCCAGCGGTCGTTGACGGTTTCGTCCAGCATGAAGCACAGGCAGTTGTGGTTTGCCAGCTCGCGCGGGGAGGCCGGCACGCCGCGCCGCGCGAGGTAGGCGGGCGAAGCGCACAGCACCCGGCGGTTCTCGGCCAGGAGCGGCAGCGCCACCATGCTGGACTCGGGCGGCACGCCGAAGCGCAGCGCGATGTCGACCGGTTCGCGGTAGATGTTGGCGAGGCGGTCGGTGAGCTGCAGCCTGAGTTTGACGCCCGGGTAGCGCGCCTGGAAATCGTTCAGCCAGGGCAGGACCACATGGCGTCCGAGGTCGGACGGCATCGAGATCTGCAGCTGGCCTTCGATCGCGTCCTGGCCGGCGCGCACCTCGTCCTCCGCTTCGCGCAGGCCGTCCAATAACACCTTGCTGCGCGCGAGCAGGCGTTCGCCCGCCAGGGTCAGGCGCATGCTGCGCGTGCTGCGCACGAACAGCGCCGCGCCGAGGTCGGCTTCCAGGCGCTTCAGGCTGGCGCTGGCGACTGCCGGCGACAGGTCCAGCAGGCGCGCGGCGGCCGACAGACTGCCCTGCTCGGCGGTGGCGACGAAGGTTTCGAGGTCCTGGATGTTCCGGATTTTCAATGGAATATTGAAGGTGAATTCGGGATTGCCCAGTTTATCAAAAAGCCGTGGCTGGTCAGAATGGCATCCATCACATCGTTACACCAACAGGAGCTTGCCCATGAAAGCCATCGGATACCAGAACAACCTGCCCATCGACCAAGCAGCGTCGCTGGTCGACATCGTGCTTCCCGACCCGGTCGCGCAAGGCCACGACCTGCTGGTCGAGGTGCGCGCGGTCTCGGTGAATCCGGTCGACACCAAGGTGCGGAAAAGCGCCAAGCCGGAAGCCGGCGAGTGGAAGGTGCTGGGCTGGGATGCGACCGGCATCGTGAAAAGCGTCGGTCCGGATGTAACCCTGTTCAAGCCGGGCGACCGCGTCTGGTATGCCGGCTCGATCGCCCGCGCCGGCAGCAACAGCGAGCTGCAGCTGGTCGACGAGCGCATCGTCGGCCGCATGCCGGCGACGCTGGACTTCGGCCCCGCCGCGGCGCTGCCGCTGACCGGCCTGACGGCCTGGGAGATGCTGTTCGACCGCCTGCAGGTGCCGACCGGTCCTGAAGGCAAGGGCAAGACCCTGCTGGTGATCGGCGCGGCCGGCGGCGTCGGTTCGATCCTGGTGCAGCTGGCGCGCCAGCTCACGCAGCTGAGCATCATCGCCACCGCATCGCGGCCGGAAACGGTGGCGTGGGTGCGCGAGCTGGGCGCCCATCACGTGATCGACCACGGCAAGCCACTTGCCGGACAGATCGCTGCCGCGGGGCTGCCGGCGCCCGATTACGTGACCAGCCTGACCCACAGCGACCAGCACTTCGACCAGGTCGTCGAAGCCATCGCGCCGCAGGGCAAGTACGCGCTGATCGACGACCCGACCACGCCGATCGACATCATGAAGTTCAAGCGCAAGGCGGTGTCGCTGCACTGGGAGCTGATGTTCACGCGCTCGCTGTTCAACACGGCCGACATGATCGAGCAGCATCGCATCCTGAACCGTCTGGCCGAGCTGGTCGATGCGGGGACGATCCGCACCACGGCCAACGAACACTTCGGGCGTATCGATGCGGAGAACCTGCGGCGCGCGCATGCGCTGATCGAGTCGAACACGGCGCGCGGGAAGATCGTGCTGGAGGGCTTCTGATCAGCGCAGCCTGTAGCGCATATAGCTCAGATCATGGCTCACGCCATCGATCTGCAGCATGTCCTCGATCCGCGCCGTCATCGTGAAGCCCGCACGCAGGTAGAGCGAGACGGCCGGGTGATTCTCGGACAGCACTTCGAGATCGATCCACTTCAGCCTGTCCTGGCTGCGTGCCCAGGCGATGGCGGTATCGAGCAGCTGCGCCCCCAGTCCGCGCCGGCGCCAGGCGCGATGCACGCCCATCCCCAGCATCGTACGGTGGCGCGCCAGGGGTTCGGGCCGCGCGCGCAGGTCGATGTGGCCGGCGATCGCGCCGCGCTCATCCAGCGCCAGCCACAGGCGGCGCCAGCCCGCTTCGCCGACAGGAATGACGAGTCCCTCGATGAAGGAGACCCGCAGGCCGGGCGGCAGCTGCGACTGCGCGCGCGACAGCGGCTGGAACAGCGGGGCGCCGTCGCGGCCATTGTCGCGCAGGTGGTCGTCGAGGTAGACGAAGAAGGCCGGCAGGTCGGCCGGCTCCGCCGGGCGGATCGTCATAGCGCCCTGGCGATCAGGATCTTCTGGATGTCGCTGGTGCCTTCGTAGATCTGGCACACGCGCACGTCGCGGTAGATGCGCTCGATCGGGAAGTCGGCCACGTAGCCGTAGCCGCCGAACACCTGCATGGCGCTGGAGACCACGCGCTCGGCCATCTCGGAGGCGAACAGCTTGGCCATCGCCGCTTCCTTCAGGCAGGGCACGCCGGCATCCTTCATCGACGCGGCGTGCAGGATCAGCTGGCGCGCGGCCTCGATCTGCATCGCCATCTCGGCCAGGCGGAACTGCACGGCCTGGTGGTCGAAGATCGGGGTGCCGAAGCTCTCGCGCTCCTTGGCGTAGGCCAGCGCCGCCTCGAAGGCCGCGCGCGCCATGCCGACCGATTGCGAGGCGATGCCGATGCGGCCGCCCTCCAGCCCGGACAGGGCGATCTTGTAGCCCTGGCCCTCTTCGCCGATCAGGTTATCAAGCGGGATGCGGCAGTTGTCGAACACGATCTGCGCCGTGTCCGAGGAATGCTGGCCCATCTTGTGCTCGATGCCGGCGACGATGTAGCCGGGCGTAGTCGTCGGCACCCAGAAGGCGCTGATGCCCTTCTTGCCGGCGGCCTTGTCCGTGACCGCCATGACGATCGCCACGTCGCCATGCTTGCCGCTGGTGATGAACTGCTTGGTGCCGTTGATGACGTAGTGGTCACCGTCGCGCGTGGCGGTGGTGCGCAGGGCGGCGGCGTCGCTGCCGGTATGCGGTTCGGTCAGGGCAAACGCGCCCAGCATCTCGCCCTGCGCCAGCGGGCGCAGCCATTTCTCTTTCTGCGCCTCGTTCGCGTACATCATCGCGATCGAGCATACCGGGCAGTTGTTCACTGAGATGATGGTCGAGGTGCCGCCGTCGCCGGCCGCGATCTCTTCCAGCACCAGGGCCAGCGACACGTAGTCGAGGCCCGCGCCGCCGTACTGCTCCGGCACCGCGACGCCGAAGGCGCCCAGCTGGGCCAGTTCCTGCAATTCCTGTTTCGGGAAATGGTGTTCGCGGTCCCAGCGCGCGGCATTCGGCGCCAGGCGCTCCTGCGAAAAGCTGCGCAGGGCGTCGCGGATCATCTGGTGTTCTTCGTTGAGGATCATCTTGTCTCGTGTGTCGTTATCGTTGTATCGACGGCCCGCCTGCGCTTACCACGCGATCGGCGTGCCGTCGTGGTTCAGGAAGGCGCCATTCTGCGCGGCGCCGGCGCTGGCCAGGGTCGCACGCAGCGTGCGCACGCTTTCTTCGACGCCGAGGGTGGCGCCGGCGCCGCCCATGTCGGTCTGCACCCAGCCCGGGTGGAAGCTCAGGCAGGTCACGCCCTGCGGCCCGTAGGTCAGCGCGGTATCGGCCAGCACCGAATTCAGCGCGGCCTTGCTGGCGCGGTACAGCGAGCCCGAGGCGCTCGAACGTTCGCCGATGGAGCCCATCCGCGAGGAGATCACCGCCAGCTTGCCATGCGCGTTCGCCACCAGCGGACCGACGATGGGCAGCAGGCGCATCGCCGCCAGCACATTGGTGTGCATGACCTCGTCGAATTCCTGCTGGGTCGGGAAGCCGTCGTGGCGCGGGCCGTAGACGCCGGCCACCAGCCAGGCGTGGTCGATCTTCTCGTCGTCCAGTTTCCAGCCCAGGCCACCGATCGCTTCGGCATTGGTCACGTCGAGCTGGTGCGCCTCGGCGCCGAGCTGGCGCAGTTCGTCGCAATCCTGCGGCTTGCGGGCGGTGGCGATCACGCGCCAGCCGTCGGCGCGGTACTGGCGGACCATTTCGTGGCCAATGCCGCGGGAGGCGCCGATGATGAGGGCTGTAGACATAAAAGACTCCTTGTTTGCATGGTGGGCGCGTTCGTAGTTCAGGCCACTGGCCTGAACTACCCCACCCTACCTTACACCATCTCGATCGCCATCGCCGTCGCTTCGCCGCCGCCGATGCAAAGCGAGGCCACGCCGCGCTTGCCGCCGGTCTTCTTCAGCGCGCCCAGCAGGGTGACGATGATGCGCGCGCCCGAGGCGCCGATCGGGTGGCCCAGGGCGCAGGCGCCGCCGTGGATGTTGACCTTGCTGTGCGGGATATCGAGGTCGCGCATGGCGGCCATCGGCACCGCGGCGAAGGCTTCGTTGATCTCGAACAGGTCGACGTCGCTGGCCTTCCAGCCGGTCTTCTCGAACAGCTTTTTCATCGAGCCGATCGGCGCCGTGGTGAACAGGTTCGGTTCCTGCGCGTGGGTGGCGTGGCCGACGATGCGGGCGATCGGGGTCAGGCCCAGTTCCTTCGCCGTCGACTCGCGCATCATGACCAGCGCGGCGGCGCCGTCGTTGATCGAGGAGGACGAGGCGGCGGTCACGGTGCCGTCCTTCTTGAAGGCCGGACGCAGCGACGGAATCTTGTCGACCTTGGCCTTCAGCGGGCCTTCATCCTTTTCGATGACCTGCTCGCCCAGGCGATTCGCGACGCTGACCGGCGCCACTTCCCAGGCGAAGCTGCCGTCGTTGTTGGCGGCCTGCGCGCGCTTGACGGACTCGATCGCGAAGTTGTCCTGCTGCTCGCGGGTGAACTGGTAAGTCGCCACGCACTCTTCGGCGAAGGTGCCCATCGAGCGGCCTTCGCCGGTCTTCTCGTTGCGCGAGTAGGCGTCCTCCAAGCCGTCCAGCATCATGTGGTCGAACATGATGCCGTGGCCGATGCGGTAGCCGCCGCGCGCCTTCGGGATCAGGTAGGGCGCGTTGGTCATCGATTCCATGCCGCCGGCGACGATCACGTCGGCGCTGCCGGCCTTGAGGGCGTCGTGGCCGAAGATCGCGGCCTGCATCGCGGAGCCGCACATCTTCGACAGGGTCACGGCGCCGGTCGACATTGGCAGGCCGGCCTTGATCAGCGCCTGGCGCGCCGGGGCCTGGCCCTGGCCGGCCATCAGGCAGTTGCCGAAGTAGACGTGTTCGACCTTTTGCGGGTCGACGCCGGCGCGCTCGACGGCGGCCTTGATCGCCACCGCGCCCAGGTCGCTGGCGGTTTTGGAAGAGAAATCGCCCTGGAAGGCGCCCATCGGGGTACGGGCCGCGCCGACGATAACGACTGGATCATTCATTGTAGTGTCTCCAAAGGTTGAGAAAAGCGGATCTGCTGCGGATAGGGGAACACATCCTCGACGATGCCGGCCTGGATGCGTTCCTTGTGTGACTGCCACCATGCGCGCGTGAGAAGCTCGGCATGGTGCTGCATGAAGACGGTGCGGATGTTCGGGTTCCCGAGCAGGAAGCGTTCGAACTGCTCGGGGAAGACGTCGTGCCGGCCGATCGGGTACCAGGGCTCGGCCGCCATCTCGTCTTCCTCGTTGCGCGCCTGCGGGATATCGCGGAAGTTGCAGTCGGTGAGGTACTCGATCTCGTCGTAGTCGTAGAACACGACGCGGCCGTGGCGGGTGACGCCGAAATTCTTGTATAGCATATCGCCGGGGAAGATATTCGCCGCGACCAGGTCGCGGATCGCATTCCCGTATTCGATCACGCCGTGTTCGAGGCGGGCGCTGTCGCCGCTGCGCTCGGCGTCGAGCAGGTACAGGTTCAGCGGCACCATGCGGCGTTCGATGTACAGGTGCTTGACGATCACCCGGTCGCCCTCGAGTTCGAGCAGCGAGGGCGCATGGCGGCGCAGCTCGTCCAGCAGCGTTTCCGGGAAGCGCGCCAGCGGGAAGGCGACGTCGGAGTACTCGAGGGTGTCGGCCATGCGGCCGACGCGGTCGTGGTGCTTCACCAGCAGGTATTTTTCCTTGACCTGGGCGCGCGTGGTTTCTTTCGGGGGCGGATAGAAATCCTTGATCGCCTTGAACACATAGGGGAAGGACGGCAGCTCGAACACCAGCATCACCAGGCCGGGAATGCCGGGGGCGATGCGGAACTCGTCCGAGCTGTGCTTCAGGTGCTGCAGGAAGTCGCGGTAGAACAGGGTCTTGCCCTGCTTTTGCAGGCCGAGCACGGTGTAGATCTCGCTGCGCGGTTTCATGGGCATCAGGCTGCGCAGGAACTGCACGTAGCTCGACGGCACTTCCATGTCGACCATGAAGTAGGCGCGCGTGAACGAGAACAGGGTCAGCACCTGCAGCGGTTCGGTGAGCACGGTGTCGAGCACGAGTGCGCCGCCGCGCTCGTGCAGCACCGGGATGACGAAGGGGTATTCGCGCACGCCGTTGATGGCGCGGCCGACGATGTAGGCGCCCTTGTTGCGGAAGAACAGGCTGGAGAGCACCTGCAGCTGCTGGTTCGCTTCCGCACGGTCCAGCCCGAATTGTTCGACGAGGCGCCGTTCCACCAGCGCGATGTCGCGGTCGAGGTCGGCGAAGGGGCGGGCCAGCTGGAAGTTGGTGACGACGCGGCGCAGGGCAAAGCGCAGACCGTCCTTGGCCGGGTAGTAGACGCGGTAGGTCGGCTGCGGCTCCTCGGTCTCGATGTACTCGGTCGAGACGGCCGGACGCACGAACAGAAAATCGTTGCGGTAGTAGGTCCGGTGCAGGATGTGGCAACTGACCGAGTTGAAAAAGCTTTCGGCCAGTTCGGGGCGCTTGTGGCCGGTGAGCAGGCCGATGTAGTGCAGCTTGGTCTCGCGCCAGGTGCCGTCGTTGAACTCCTCGGGCGCGTACTCGTCCTCGAGGCTCTGCACGCATTCCTGCACGCGCCGGTCGTAGAAATCGATGCGCTCGCGCGCGGCGCGCTGGGCGGTGCTCCAGTCGGCCTGCTCGAAATAGGTCTTGGCCGCCTGGCTGGCCTGGCGGAACAGCGAATAATGGCGGTCGAACCCGTCCAGGATGGTGCGCGCGATGTCGAAGGCGATCTGCGACGAGAGCAGTTTGGGGAAACTTGCCTGGGTCATCGGTGGTCTCGCGCGCGGTGGAGGGGGGAGCGAATATTGTAATGCTGGTGTTTCGCTGCCGGGGGAACCCCAGTATTTCTACTAGCTCCCGCACGTCGTTCCCGTGCAGGCGGGAACGACGGCTGATCGGCCTCGACGCCTTTACGCCGTTTCGCCGAACAGCTCGCGGCCGATCAGCATGCGACGGATTTCGCTGGTGCCGGCGCCGATCTCGTACAGCTTGGCGTCGCGCCACAGGCGGCCGACCGGGTACTCGTTGATGTAGCCGTTGCCGCCCAGGGTCTGGATCGCCTCGCCCGCCATCCAGGTCGCCTTCTCGGCGCTGTACAGGATGGCGCCGGCGGCGTCCTTGCGCAGCGCGCGCACGGCGGCGGCGTTATCGGCGCGGTCGCAGGCCTGGCCGACCGCATACACATAGGCGCGGCAGGCCATCATGGTCGAATACATGTCGGCGATCTTGCCCTGCATGAGCTGGAATTCGCCGATCGCCTGGCCGAACTGTTTTCTTTCGTGGATATACGGCACGACCACGTCCATGCAGGCCGACATGATGCCCAGCGGGCCGCCGGACAGCACGGTGCGCTCGAAGTCCAGGCCCGACATCAGCACGTTCACGCCCTTGCCCACGCCGCCCAGCACGTTCTCGACCGGCACTTCGCAATCCTGGAACACCAGCTCGCCGGTATGCGAGCCGCGCATGCCCAGCTTGTCCAGCTTCTGGGCGATCGAAAAGCCCTTGAAACCCTTTTCGATCAGGAAGGCGGTCATGCCGCGCGGGCCGGCCTCGAGGTCGGTCTTGGCATAGACCACCAGGGTGTCGGCGTCCGGACCGTTGGTGATCCACATCTTGGTGCCGTTCAGGACGTAGCGGTCGCCGCGCAATTCGGCGCGCAGCTTCATGCTGACGACGTCGGAACCGGCATTCGGCTCGGACATGGCGAGGGCGCCGACGTGCTCGCCCGAGATCAGCTTGGGCAGGTATTTGCGCTTCTGCTCTTCGTTGCCGTTGCGCTTGATCTGGTTGACGCACAGGTTCGAGTGGGCGCCATACGACAGCCCGACCGAGGCCGAGGCGCGCGAGATTTCTTCCATCGCGACGATGTGGGCCAGGTAGCCCATGTTGGCGCCGCCGTATTCTTCGCTGACAGTGATGCCCAGCAGCCCCAGCTCGCCCATTTTCTTCCACAAGTCCATCGGGAACTGGTCGGTACGGTCGATGTCAAACGCGCGCGGGGCGATTTCGCTTGCTGCGAACTGTTGCACTGCTTCGCGCAGCGCGGCGATGTCCTCGCCGTGGTCAAAGGTCAGGCCTGGAAGATGCAGCATGTCGTCCTCTCGTTGTCTCGTGTGTCGTTATGGCGGATGGCTCGATGGGATGATAGCGCGAAGTGACGTTAACGTAAACGTCAAGCGAGGGGCGTCTTGGCCGGAACTTGTCGACATCGTTCCCGCGGATTTGGCGCAGCAGCCGAAATTAAATGGCGATAAGCAAGTACTCGCTTACGCCGCATCGCGCTCCTGCGAAGGCACGTTCCCATTCTCGCCAGCCTCGGCCAGCAGGCGCCGGCACTCGTCCTCGTGTACCGCGATCTCGGCCAGCGACATCTCGATATCGGCGCGCTGCTGCTCCAGGGTCTCGCGCTGGTGGGACAGCACGCCGAGGAAGCGGTTGATCTGGGCTACGGTGTCCTTCGGCGTTTCGTACATGTCGACGATGCTCTTGATCTCCGACAGGGTCAGCCCCAGGCGCTTGCCGCGCAGGGTCAGCTTCAGGCGCGTGCGGTCGCGCGGGCTGTAGACGCGGTTGCGGCCGCCCTGGCCCTCGCGCATCGGGCTGAGCAGCCCCTGGTCTTCATAGAAGCGGATCGCACGGGCGGTGATGTCGAATTCGCGCGCCAGTTCGGCGATGGTGTAGGTGGTGGCCATATTGTCCTGCAAGGTCGAAAAAGAAGCGGCGTCCGGAAGCATTCAGCGGAATCGCATAGAATCGAAGTCGGTGTCAAGGTTTCCGTTTACGTCAACGTAAACATCAATCTTGAATGCATTGTAGCGCGCGCCGTCGTCCCAATACGAAAGAACTTCGCATGAACCTTCTCGAATCCCAACTCAGCTATCCCTTCGGCGACGACATCCCGGCGTCCGGCACGGTGCAGGAACTCGCGCCCGGCCTGCGCTGGCTGCGCATGCCGCTGCCTTTTGCCCTCGACCACATCAACCTGTGGCTGTTGGACGACGTTTTCCAGGGACGGGAAGGGTATGCGCTGGTCGATTGCGGCGCCGGCACCGACGCCACCCGCGCCGCCTGGGAGCAAGTCATCGCGGGCGCGATGGATGACGGTCCGCTGTTGCGGGTGCTCGCGACCCACTGCCACCCGGACCACGTCGGCCTGTCCGGCTGGCTGTGCGAGCGTTTCCAGGTGCCGTTCTGGACCAGCGCCGCCGAGTTCGGCTTCGCGCGCATGATGGCGGCCGCGCTGCCGGGCGTGGACGGACCGTCGGCGATCCCGCATTTCCAGCGCCATGGCCTGGTCGACCCGGCCATGCTCGAGCAGATGCAGGGCCGCCGCAATTACTATCCGAGCCTGGTGCCTGCCGTGCCGCCGAGCTATACCCGGCTGCAGGATGGCGAGAAGCTCAGGATCGGGGGGCGCGAATGGCGCGTGATCACGGGCTTCGGCCACTCGCCCGAGCATGTGTCGCTGTATGCCGAGGAGGGCAGAATATTGATCTCCGGCGATATGGTACTGCCGCGCATTTCGACGAACGTGTCCGTGTTCGCGGTCGAGCCGGAAGGCAACCCGCTCGCCCTGTATCTCGACTCGCTCGGCAAGTTTGCGGATCTGCCGGACGACACCCTGGTGCTGCCCTCGCACGGCAAGCCGTTCCGCGGCCTGCATGTGCGGATCCAGCAGTTGCAGGCGCACCATGTCGCCCGTCTGGACGAAGTGCGCGAGGCCTGCACCGTGCCGCGCTCCGCAGTTGACATTGTCCCGCTGATGTTCCGCCGCCAGCTCGACGCTCACCAGCTCAGCTTTGCGACCGGCGAGGCGCTGGCCCACCTGCACAAGCTCTGGTACGACGGTATCCTCGATCGTGTAACCGGCGCCGACGGGGTGATCCGCTTTCAACTGGCCTGATTTCCGCACTTCCTCACACGTTCCGCATAAACAGGCAAGCGAAGAGCTTGCCTGTTTTCGTTTGCACGCCTGAACGAGAACAAGCAAACGTTTTCTTTTTCCTGTAGGATATTTTTAACACTTACCTATTCTCTTCGCCAAAAGCACCGGAATTGCTGGACAGCACTGTGAGAATCGGTCAATACTCACATGTTTGTTACTTTCAGACTTTCCAGCTGTTACATAAGGTCTGAACCATGGAGAAACCATGACAGCCCTGCATGAACCACTAGTACCACCGATGAATTCGACCAACGAGCGGGAAAGCTTCAGCGAGCGCTTGCAGCAAGCCCTGAAGAACGCCCATTACTCGCCCGACAGCCCGACCCGGCTGGCGCGCGAATTTAACATTCGTTTCGAAGGCCGGCCGATCACGGTCCACGCTGCCCGCAAATGGCTGGTCGGCGAAGCCATCCCGACGCAGGAAAAGCTGCGCATGATCGCCCAATGGCTGGGTGTGCCGGCCGACTGGCTGCGTTTCGGCGGTACCGAAGCCGTCCCGGTCAATGGCGAAGCCGGCGACGCCTCGGCGCGTTTCGAATCGGCCGACGTCAAGCTGATCGCCGACCTGCAGCGCCTGGACGAACACCACAAGCAGCTGGCGCGCGAGTTCATCCGCATGCTGGTGCGCATGAATCACCAGCCGAAGTAAGCGCCGGCTTACCAGAACAGAACGGCCCGCCCGGGGTTTTCCCGGCCGGGCCGTTCTGCGTTTATTCCTGACTGCAATTTTTCTTCAACGGGACAGCACAAATGGCCGAGTCTCGCGCATAATCTACTACGCTACTGGCGCCCGCCAGCGTTATCGGTCATATAAGGATGCAGTGCCCTCATGATTAATAACTACAGCAACACCGCGCAGTTGAAAGATCTCATGACTGCGCCGCCGATGACGGCGACGCAACACGCAGAAATCATGCGCAAGCGTAACGAGCAGCGCAGGAAAATCGAAGACGCAAGAGAAGCAAGAAAGGCAGAGCAGGAGGGCTACGGCGAGCGGCGCTAGGCCGGTCCGTCTTTCATGCCGCCCCAGCGCGGCGCCAGGTCATTGTCGATCCCCAACAGGTCGATGACGCGGGCAACCGTGTGGTCGACCATCTCGGCGATGCTGCCCGGCTTGTTGTAGAAGCTCGGCAATGGCGGGAACACGATGCCGCCCATTTCGGTGACGGCCGTCATATTGCGCAGGTGCGCCAGGTTGAACGGCGTCTCGCGCACCATCAGCACCAGGCGGCGGCGTTCTTTCAGGAACACATCGGCCGCGCGCGCGATCAGGTTGTCGGACAGTCCATGCGCGACTGCGGCCAGGGTCTTCATCGAACAGGGAGCGATCACCATGCCGTCGGTCTGGAACGAGCCGCTGGCGATCGAGGCGCCGATCTCGCGGTTCTTGTGCACCACGTGGGCGAGGGCTTCCACGTCGCGCCGTTGCAGGCCGACTTCCTGGTGCAGGGTGAGGGAAGCGGCGTCGGAAATGACCAGGTGGGTCTCGACGCCGGGACAGTCGCGCAGCCGCTCGAGCAGCCGCACGCCGTAGACCGCGCCGGTCGCGCCGGTGATGGCGACGACGATCCGGCGCGGCCTTTGGTCAGCCATTCTGCTGCTTGGTGATCAGGGCTTGCAGTTCGCCGGACTCGTACATTTCGGTCATGATGTCCGAGCCGCCGACGAATTCGCCGTTCACATACAGCTGCGGGATGGTCGGCCAGTTCGAGAATTCCTTGATGCCCTGGCGAACTTCCGCATCTTCCAGCACGTTCACGGTGGCGATGTTGTCGACGCCGCAAGCCTTCAGGATTTGGATCGCACGGCCGGAAAAGCCGCATTGCGGGAACTGGGCGGTGCCCTTCATGAACAGCACGACCGGGGTCTTGGTCACGGTCTCTTTGATCCAGTTTTGTACGTCGCTCATTTGGTTCTGCCTTCGGTGAGAAATTAGGTGGATGACGGCATTTTATAAGAAAAGCCGAACGTGAGCAGGCCGTCGTCCCCGCGAAGGCGGGGACGACGGTGTTAACGCTTCAGCTTGGCAAACGCCGCCGCCATCGCCCCGCCGCTTGGCGCCGCCGAGCGTTCCTGGCGCTGCTGGTGCTGGCCGAGGCGCTTGCGGTCGTCGCGGTCGCCGCGCTGCTGGGGTTGCGAGCCCGGCTGCGGTGCGCTGTCGGACAGGCGCATGGTCAGGGCGATGCGCTTGCGCTTGACGTCGACTTCCAGCACTTTTACTTTCACCACCTGGCCGGCCTTCACCACCGTGTGCGGATCCTTGACGAAGGTATTCGACAGCGCCGAGATATGCACCAGGCCGTCCTGGTGCACGCCGATGTCGACGAAGGCGCCGAAGGCGGCGACGTTGGTGACCACGCCTTCCAGGATCATGTCCGGGCGCAGGTCCGAGATCTCTTCCACGCCCTCCTTGAAGGTGGCGGTGGTGAATTCCGGACGCGGGTCGCGGCCCGGCTTTTCCAGTTCCTTCAGGATGTCGCTGACGGTCGGTACGCCGAACTTCTCATCGGCGTACTTGGCCGGGTTCAGGGTCTTCACCAGCGAGCCGTCGCCGATCACGGTCTTGATGTCGCGCTTGATGTCGGCCAGGATCTTTTCGACCACCGGATACGATTCCGGGTGCACCGCCGAGGCGTCCAGCGGATTCTCGCCGTTCATCACGCGCAGGAAGCCTGCCGCCTGCTCGAAGGTCTTGTCGCCCAGGCGCGGGACCTTCTTCAGCGCCGCGCGCGAAGGGAAGGCGCCCTGCATGTCGCGGTAGCTGACGATGCTCTGGGCCACGCTGGACGAGAGACCCGACACGCGCGCCAGCAGCGGCGCCGAGGCCGTGTTGACGTCCACGCCGACCGCGTTCACGCAATCCTCGACCACGGCGTCGAGCTGGCGCGCCAGCTGGGTCTGCGACACGTCGTGCTGGTACTGGCCGACGCCGATCGATTTCGGGTCGATCTTGACGAGTTCGGCCAGCGGATCCTGCAGGCGGCGCGCGATCGAGACCGCGCCGCGGATCGAGACGTCGAGGTCCGGCAGCTCGCGCGAGGCGAACTCGGAGGCCGAGTACACCGAGGCGCCGGCTTCCGACACGACGATCTTGGTCAGGGCGAGTTCCGGACGTTGCTTGATCAGGTCCTGGGCCAGCTTGTCGGTTTCGCGCGACGCGGTGCCGTTGCCGATCGAGATCAGCGAGACATTGTGCTTCGCGGCCAGCTGGCCCAGCACGTGCAGCGCACCGTCCCAGTCGTTGCGCGGGGCGTGCGGGTAGATGGTGGCGGTGTCGACCACCTTGCCGGTCGGGTCGACCACGGCCACCTTGACGCCGGTGCGCAGGCCCGGGTCCAGGCCCATGGTGGCGCGCGGACCGGCCGGGGCGGCCAGCAGCAGGGCCTTCAGGTTGCGTGCGAACACCTGGATCGCGTCCGTTTCCGCCTTTTCGCGCAGCAGGCCCATCAGCTCGGTCTCGATGTACATGAAGCTCTTCACGCGCCAGGTCCAGCGTGCGGTGTCGAGCAGCCATTTATCGGCCGGGCGTCCCGCTCCCTTGATGCCGAAGCGCGCCGCGATCCGGTTTTCGCAGGGGTTGTGCGGGGCGTCCCACTTCGGCTTTTCTTCCTCGGTGTCGAGGCGCAGGGTGACGTCCAGGATGCCCTCGCGGCGGCCGCGCATGAGCGCCAGCGCGCGGTGCGAGGGAACGGTGGACAGCGGCTCGGCATAGGCGAAATAGTCGGCAAACTTCTCGCCTTCTTCCTGCTTACCCTCGACCACTTTCGATTCGACCACGCCATGTTCCTGCACGTATTCGCGCAGCGACTGCAGCAGTTCGGCGTCCTCGGCGAAGCGCTCCATCAGGATCTGGCGTGCGCCGTCCAGCGCCGCCTTGGTGTCCGCCACGCCGGGGTTGTTCACGCCGTCGGCATTGACGAAGGCGTCGCGTACATAGCGCGCGGCCACCTCCTCGGGGTTCTGGCCCGGATCGGCCAGCAGCGAATCCGCCAGCGGCGCCAGGCCGGCTTCGATCGCGATCTGGGCCTTGGTGCGGCGCTTCTGCTTGTACGGCAGGTACAGGTCTTCCAGGCGGGTCTTGTCTTCCGCCAGCGAGATCGCCTGCAGCAGCTCCGGCGTCATCTTGTTCTGCTCGGTGATCGAGGAAAGCACCGCGGCGCGGCGTTCTTCGAGTTCGCGCAGGTAACGCAGGCGTTCTTCCAGCAGGCGCAGCTGGATGTCGTCCAGGCCGCCGGTCGCTTCCTTGCGGTAGCGGGCGATGAAGGGGACGGTCGCGCCTTCGTCGAGGAGGGCGACGGCGGCGGCCACCTGGGCCGGTTTGGCGGACAGTTCTTGGGCGAGGCGTTGTTCGATCGAAGGCAGCATGGGACGCGAAATCAGTAAGTCAGACGGGCAATGATACGCAAACCCGAGGGATCTGCCAGTCTTGACAGCCCCTCCCGAACATGCGTCCGGAACCGTGGATGGCGGGCGCGGTCCATTCTGTATTGGCCGCGCTCGTTCGTGTGGGGGTGGTGCAAATGCGCGGAACCGTGTAACTTTTGAAGTTTTCGCTCTTTCAGCCAATAAAGATTTCCTGACTACGTGCGATTCCGAACAAAACAGAACGGACCGCATGAAGGATAATATCGTTTGTTGTTTTTTTTAATACAGACTCGTGAGACCCATGCACACAGTTGATCTTCATCGCGACGACACCAGCGAGGCACCACCGGCCCGAGCGCCTGCACGTGCTCCAGCCTTGCCTGCCCCGGTGTTGAGCTGGCTGCAAAGGGTCGAAGCGGCAGCACATCCCCAGCCGAAGCTGACCGCGGAAGTCGCCGACCCCAAAGCTGTCCAGTACAAATTCGTTTATGTCATGGCCCCGACCAGCGGCGGCCGCCACGTCGCTGTGTGCTTGTGCAAGGCGCGTCTGCGCCCGAACGGCGACGTCGCCGCGGCGAGTCCGGTGGGCGAGGTGTTTTCGCTGCTGTCGGCCCCGCCCGCTTACCTGGAAGGCGACGACGAGGACCTGGTCCGTTTCTTCATCGCCATGCGCAGCGGGTCGAACCAGAGCAGCAGCGCCACCGAGCCGAAGGGCAAGGTCGGCGCCATTCTGCTGCAACAACTGTTGGCGCAGGGCAAGCTGCTGTGGGCGAACTCGTGGTCCGACATGGGCAACGGCCTGCTGTATCCGCTGCAGGCCGGCCCGGTGCGCAAGGCCAGCCTGGCGTGGCGCGACGAGGGCCGCGTGGCCAAGCTTGGCTGGTCGGTGGAACCGGCCAAGGGCGCCACGCACGCCGGCGCCGACCTGGTCGACTACATGCTGCCGACCGATCCGCCGTGGTACATCGACAACCTGTCCTGCGGACCTCTCGAGCTGAATCGCGGCGGCGTCGACATTTCGCTGGCCGAACTGCAGGCGCTGGTGGCCCAGGCCCCGGCGCTGGGCGGCAACGACAAGAAGCGCGTATCGCAACTGCTGCTGGCGCACGGCCTGCAGCAGCTGATGCCGCTGCCGCAGCCGCTCACGCAACGCCTGCGCGACGACGTCAAGCCGGTGCCGCACCTGATGCTGGATGCGCTTCCGGTGGCCGAAGGCACGGGCCAGCGCTGGCAGGACTTCGCCGTCCTCGCCTTCGACTACGACGGCCAGCGCATCTCCTTCGACCCGGCCCAGCGCGTGGTACGCCAGATCGGCGACGTCACCGAGATCATCGAGCGCGACGAAGCCGCCGAGGCGAAGGCCCTGGACATCCTGAACAAGATGGGTTTCCGCAAGCCGGCCACCATGCCGCTGAGCTCGCTGTCCGGCGCCCTGCTGCTGGACGGCCAGGCGCAATGGCTGCGCTTTGCCGGCAACGACCTCGAATCCTTGACCGACCTCGGCTGGCAGGTGCAGAAGTCGGCCAAGTACCGCTACGACGTGGTGCCGGTCGAGGACTGGTATGCCGACATCGACGAGCCGGCCGAGGCCGGCAACGCCTGGTTCGAGCTGGAGCTGGGCATCGTCGTCAACCGCAAGCGCGTGCCGCTGCTGCCGGTGCTGGTCCAGCTGATCCGTAGCGCGCCCCTCGATTTCAATCCCGAGGTGCTGGCCGCCCACCTGGAAGCCGACCAGATGCTGGCCACGCTCCCCGACGGCGTGCGCGTGGCGCTGCCCTGGGGCCGCGTCAAGCCCATCCTGTCGACGCTGGGCGAGTTGTATTTCAACGACAAGATCAAGGCCAAGGTGCGCCTGTCGACGCTGGACGCGGCCCGCCTGGAAGAGCTGGCGCGCGGCGCCGAGTTCACCTGGACCGGCGGCGAACGCCTGCGCGAGACCGGCCGCAAGCTCAGCCAGTTCGGCAAGGTCAAGAAGGTCGACGCCCCGAAAGGCCTGCAGGCGACCCTGCGCGACTACCAGCTCGACGGCCTGGCCTGGATGCAGTTCCTGCGCGAGTACGACCTGGGCGGCATCCTGGCCGACGACATGGGTCTTGGCAAGACCGTGCAGACCATCGCCCACATCCTGACCGAAAAGGAAGCGGGCCGGCTCACCAGCCCGGCGCTGGTCATCGCGCCGACCAGCCTGATGATGAACTGGATGGAAGAAGCCGCGCGCTTCGCCCCCAGCCTGAAGGTGCTGCTGCTGCAGGGTAAGGAGCGCATGGAGCTGTTCGACCAGATCGAGCAGGCCGACATCGTGCTGACCACCTACGCGCTGCTGCCGCGCGACGAGGAAAAGCTGCGCGAGCACCAGTACCACCTAGTGATCCTGGACGAATCGCACTACATCAAGAACACCCGCTCGAAGGCGGCGCAGACGGCCGGCTCGCTGAATGCGCGCCACCGCCTGTGCCTGTCCGGCACGCCGCTGGAGAACCACCTGGGCGAACTGTGGTCGCAGTTCCACTTCCTGCTGCCGGGCCTGCTCGGCGACGAGAAGACCTTCAACAGCCAGTTCCGCCATCCGATCGAACGCCAGGACGATCCGGTGCGCCGCTCCCTGCTCAACCGCCGCATCAAGCCTTTCCTGCTGCGCCGGACCAAGGACCACGTGGCCAAGGAGCTGCCGGAGAAGACGGAGATGATTCGCCGTATCGAGCTCAGCGGCCCGCAGCGCGACCTGTACGAGACCGTGCGCCTGGCGATGGACAAGAAGGTGCGCGAGGAAATCGACCGCAAGGGCGTGGCGCGCAGCCAGATCGTGATCCTCGAAGCCTTGCTGAAACTGCGCCAGGTCTGCTGCGACCCGCGCCTGGTGAAAGCCATGCCGTCGCGCAAGAACACGGCGGCGATATCGGCCAAGCTGACCGACCTGATGCAGATGGTCGACGACCTGCTGGGCGAAGGCCGCAAGATCCTGGTGTTCTCGCAGTTCACCAGCATGCTGGCGCTGATCGAGGAAGAGCTGGAAGCGCGCGGCATCCGCTATGCGCTGCTGACCGGCGAAACCCGCGACCGCTCGGCCCAAGTCGCCGCCTTCCAGCAGGGCGCGGTGCCGATCTTCCTGATCAGCCTGAAGGCCGGCGGCGTCGGCCTGAACCTGACCGCGGCCGACACCGTGATCCACTACGACCCGTGGTGGAACCCGGCGGCCGAAAACCAGGCCACCGACCGCGCCTGGCGCATCGGCCAGGACAAGCCGGTGTTCGTCTTCAAGCTGATCGCGAAGGGGACGCTGGAAGAGAAGATCCAGCTGCTGCAGCAGAAGAAGTCGGAGCTGGCGCAGTCGATCCTGGCCGAAGGCGAATCGCAGAAGATGGCGCTGACGCAGGAAGACCTGCAGGCCATCTTCGCGCCGCTGGAAGACTAGGCAGTACCTGAAACGTCGTCGCCGCCTCCGCAGGGACGACGTTTTTACTGTAACGCCATGTTGGCTGCATATTGCCTTCGTCTTTACAGAAGTTAGCGAAGCATGCGCCATGCGTGCCCAATGCAACGCCTGGGAGTCGCTTTCCTATACAAACCTGCAGGCTGAGCACTATACTTCCCGGGTGAACATACTTTCCTGAAGGTACTATGGCGCGCAGCGCTCCCGTTTCTCTGCCCAGTCATGCGGAGCCGAACGCCATGCTGGCCACGGCCGAGGCCTTCCGCGCCATTGCCGAACTCGGCGGCGACCTGGTCTTCATCATCGATTGCACGAGCGGCCTGCCGGTCTATATCAGCCCTCATGTCAACGAGATGCTGGGTTATGGCGCTTCCGATGTTCATGATCAATTTGCTACAAATCGGGAAAGTCCCCTTGCGCCGCTTTGCACCGGCCTGCAGGAACGCCTGCGCCGCTTCGCCGCGGGCGACGGTTCGCGCCTGCGCGTGGTGCGCGAGTTCGAGCTGCTGCGCCCGGACGGGCGCGAAGTGCCGCTGGAGGTGATCTCGACCCTGCTGCTGGACCAGGCGGGCAGGGCGCAGGCGCTGGCCGGGTACGTGCGCGACCAGTCGGCGCGGCGCGCGCGCGAGCGCGAGCAGAAACGCTTCGCCAGCATGCTGAACCACGAATTCCGCACGCCGCTGTCGACCATCGACGGCGCCATCCAGCGGCTCGAAGCGACCAACGCCGGCGCCGACGAGGCGACGCGCCAGCGCCACCGCAAGATCGCGAACGCGACCGACCGCCTGATCGCGATGCTGGACGACTACCTGTCGCCGGAGCGGATGGCGGCGCTGGGACGGCAGCGCCAGCCGAACACGGTGGCGCCGCGCCTGCTGCTGGAAGAACTGGTGGCGCAGGCGCGCGTGGCCGGCCGCCCGGTGCAGCTGCAGGCGGACGAACTGCCGGCGCTGCTGCGCGGCGAGCCTGCCGGCCTGCGCCTGGCGTTGAAGATCCTGCTCGACAATGCCTTGCGCTACACGCCGGCCGGCAGTGCGCTCACCGTGCTGGGACAGCGTGCCGGAAATGGCGTGGTGCTGGCGCTGCGCGATGCCGGCCCGGGCGTGCCGCCGGCGGACCTGCCGCGCGTCTTCGACAAGGGCTACCGCGGCAGCAATGCCGCCGGCCTGCCGGGCAGCGGCCTGGGTCTGTACATGGCGCGCTCGGTGGTCGAAGTCCATGGCGGCACGCTCGACCATGTGGCGGCGCCGGGGGGCGGCGCCGAGTTCCGGCTGTGTTTGCCGGTGCAGGATGCGCCGGGGAAAGGTCTTGCTTCCAGCGAGACCAGCAGTGATAATCGGAACGGCCTACATGGATAGCCGCCCCGGCGAGAGAGTCGGGTAAAAACGAATTAAAAATACATGGCCAACCCATGACGCAAATACTGATTGTTGAAGACAATGGCGAATATGCCGGCGACATGGCTGATTTCCTCAAGGAACTCGGCCACGAGGTCACGATTGCGACCACGGCCGGCGACATGTGGGCGGCGCTGACCCGCACCCCCGCCGCAGTGGTGGTGCTCGACCTCGGATTGCCGGATGAAGACGGGTTCAACGTCATCCCGCGGATGCGCCAGCTGTATCCCGAGATCGGCCTGCTGGTCCTGACCGGCCGGGTCGCATTCGACAACCGCATCCTCGGCCTGCGCCTGGGCGCGGACCACTATCTGACCAAGCCGATCAAGTTCCCCGAACTGGCCGCCCACATCGAGGCGCTCGACCGCCGCGTACGCCCCTCGGCGCCGCCGCCGGCGCCGAGCAAGTGGACCCTGCGCGTGTCCGCCCGCCAGCTCGAGCTGATGGGCAAGGTGATTGACCTGACCGAAAAAGAGTGCAACTTCCTGCACCTGCTGACCATCAACACCCGGCCGGTGCCGCGCCAGGTGATCGTGGCCGGCATGGGCGGCGACGACCCGGACGCCAGCCGCCGCGTCGACATGCTGGTCTACCGCCTGCGCAAGAAGGCGCGAACGGGCCTTGGCCAGGACCTGCCGCTGCGCAGCGCCTACGGCGAGGGCTACAGCCTGTCGGCCGGGTTTACGCTGGCCTGATCCGGCCGGCCGATTTCGGGTACATTGACGCTCACGCGCATCGCCCGAACGAGGTTGGCCATGAGGTTTTGCTGTCCCTGGGAACAAGTCGACGGATTCGTCAGCCTGGCCGAGTTCCGCAGCTTCGAACGCTGGATGCTGGGGCAGGTCAGCGGCGGACTGGCGCGGCAGGTGCCGGTCGCCGACCCCTACCGCCACGACGGCAGGGATGCGGGCCTGATCCCGGCCGAGGTCTGGTACCTGCACCTGCAGAGCCGGGAAGTGTGGAGGCTGGTCTGGCCCGAGCCGCCGTTTGATGGACTGTTCGTCCGTGTTCCCTAGACCCGCGCCAGGAACTCGCCCAGCATCTGCGGCTCGGTGATCATCGGATCGTGATGGGTGGGCAGCTCGACCCAGTTCCAGCCGCCTTGCCGCTTCAGGCTTTTCTTGACCTCGACCAGCGGCTCGAACGGTGAAGCGGTGCAGTCGACATAGGTGCGCGGCACCCCATTGCCCAGCGCATTATTCAGCACCAATTTCTCCTGATACGTCCCGACCGGCTGCGGGGTCAGGCGCGGCAGGAGCCAGGCCAGCGTCTTCCGGTCGACGCCGCGGTAGGAGCTGCCGGCCGGCGGCACCGGAATCGCCATGCCTTTCCCCTGCGCGGCCACCTGTTCCAGGCGTTTCTTCGTGACCGCGGCAGGCTGGCCTTCGAATACCGACATCCCGCTCTCCAGCACCATCGCGTCGACATACACGAGATTCCTGAGCTGGCTGGGGATGCGGTCGGCGACGCCGCTGATCACCACGCCGCCGAAACCGCTGCCGACCAGGATCACGTCGTTCAGGTTCTGGTAGACGATGTGCTTGGTGACGCTCGTGATGAAGGTCGTGAGCGAAATGTCCTTCGACAGCAGGTGCGCTTGTTCGCCGAGCCCGGGGCAGGTCGGGGTGCTGACGATATGGCCCTGGGCGCGCAGGCCCTGCGCGACTTTCTCCCAGCACCATCCGCCATACCAGGCCCCATGGACCAGGACAAAGGTCTTCGGCCGGGCGGGCGCGCTGACCATCGTCATGCCCGCGGCCTTCACGGTCGCTGCCTGGCCGATCAACAAACCCAGCGTCGTGGCGGCGAAAGAACGTCGATCCATCGTTTCCAAGCTCATCTCATCCTCGCAATTGTTAATTTGTGCGCTTGCCTGTTTAAATGTTTCCTTACGGCAAGCTCTAGTGTGCTGAGTTTGGAGGGTGATCGTCATGAGCCTGCTCAATACCGCAGATTTCCCCGTAATGCTCAATTGGGGACAGGGCCAATACGTATGTGGATTCTTGAAAAATTAATCGGGGACAGAGCAGGCCGGCTGCGCTAGAATCCTGGTTTCCGACGATTTCCCACGACGCCATGGCCCGCCAACCCCGCCTCATCCTGCCGCACCAGCCGCACCTCATCCTCCAGCGCGGCAACGACAACCAGACGATTTTCCGCGACGACGAAGACCATGAGCGCTTCCTCGGCTGGCTGAAGGAATGCGCCCGGCTGTACAAGGTGGCCGTGCACGCCTGGGTGCTGATGCCGAGCCATGTCATCCTGCTGGCCACCCCGTCCGACGAAGAGGGACTGGCGCTGATGATGCAGAAAGTCGGCCGCCATTACGTCCCCTGGTTCAACGCCAAGCACGGCCGTTCGGGCACCCTGTTCCAGGGACGCTTCCGCACCTCGCTGGTCGATGCCGCTTCCTGGCTGCTGGCCTGCAGCCGCTACGTCGAGCTCGCTCCGGTGCAGGCTGGACTGGCATCCGGCCCGCTCGACTACCGCTGGTCCAGCTATGCCCACCATGCCGGCGTGCGCGCCGATCCGCTGGTCACCGAGCATATGTTGTATTGGAGTCTCGGCAACACGCCTTTCCAGCGCGAAGCCGCCTACATCGAACTGGTGCAGCAGGGCTATGGCAGCGACGAAGGGACGCTGATCGGGACCGGACTGGCAAAAGGCTGGCCGGTCGGCTCGCATGCCTTCAAGGCCGAGCTGGAAAAGAAGACCAAACGGCAGATCCTGCCGGCCAAGCGGGGCCGGCCTTTCAAGCTCAAGCCGGCGGCGGACCAGGCCACGTCCGACTGACGGTATCCGCGCCGCCGATCGATATTGCGCCCCTGTCCGCCCGCGCTCGGCCTGCTTTCACTGTGTCCCTATTTATTTTGACCGGACGCGAAAACCAAGTTAATTCGACTCCGACCCTAATTGTTGTGATTGATGTTTACCGGCGTGTGCTTTACTCTCGCCCTTCGATCTCTTCAAAAATGCAGCGGAGCTTCCCATGATTGCCCAAGGTTTGTACGATCCCGCCAATGAACACGACGCATGCGGCGTCGGTTTCATCGCCCATATCAAGGGCAATAAAAGCCACTCGATTATTGAACAGGGTCTGATGATCCTGAAAAACCTGGACCACCGCGGTGCGGTTGGCGCCGATGCCCTGATGGGCGATGGCGCCGGCATCCTGATCCAGATCCCCGACCAGTACTACCGCGACGAGATGGGCAAGCAGGGCGTCGAACTGCCGCCGCCCGGCGAATACGGCGTCGGCATGGTCTTCCTGCCGAAAGAGCACGCCTCGCGCATCGCCTGCGAACAGGAAATCGAGCGCGCCGTGCGCGCCGAAGGCCAGGTCGTGCTGGGCTGGCGCAATGTGCCGGTCGACGACACCATGCCGATGTCCCCGACCGTGCGCGCCAAGGAACCGGTCATCCGCCAGATCTTCATCGGCCGCGGCCCGGACGTGATGGTCACCGACGCGCTCGAGCGCAAGCTGTACGTGATCCGCAAATCGTCCGGCCACGCGATCCAGGCCCTGAAACTTATCCACGGCAAGGAATTCTTCGTGCCGTCGATGTCGGCCCGCACCATCGTGTACAAGGGCCTGCTGCTGGCCGACCAGGTCGGCGTCTACTACCGGGACCTGCAGGATCCGCGCTGCGTCTCGGCCCTGGCCCTGGTGCACCAGCGCTTCTCGACCAACACCTTCCCGGAGTGGCCGCTGGTCCACCCCTACCGCCTGATCGCCCACAACGGCGAGATCAACACGGTCAAGGGCAACTTCAACTGGACCCGCGCCCGCGAAGGCATGATGAAGTCGGCCGTGCTGGGCGACGACCTGAACAAGCTGTTCCCGCTGATTTATGAAGGCCAGTCCGACACCGCCTGCTTCGACAACGCGCTCGAACTGCTGGTGATGGCCGGCTATCCGATCGCCCAGGCGATGATGATGATGATCCCGGAAGCGTGGGAAAACCATGCGACCATGGACGAGAACCGCCGCGCCTTCTACGAATACCACGCCGCGATGATGGAGCCGTGGGACGGCCCGGCCGCGATGGCCTTCACCGACGGCCGCCACATCGGCGGCACCCTCGACCGCAACGGCCTCCGCCCGGCGCGCTACGTGGTCACCGATGACGACCTGGTCGTGATGGCGTCCGAGTCCGGCGTGCTGCCGATCCCGGAATCGCGCATCGTCAAGAAATGGCGCCTGCAGCCCGGCAAGATGTTCCTGATCGACCTCGAAGCCGGCCGCATCATCGACGACAAGGAACTGAAGGACACCTACTCGAACGCCAAGCCGTACAAGGCATGGATCAAGTCGGTGCGCATCAAGCTGAACGAAATCAAGGTCACCGAAAGCCAGCTCTCCCAGAGCCGCGTGAAGGACACGCCGGCCCAGGGCGAGAAGGCCGCGATCTCCCTGCTGGACCGCCAGCAGGCCTTCGGCTATACCCAGGAAGACCTGAAGTTCCTGATGGCGCCGATGGCGGTGCTGGGCGAGGAAGCGACCGGCTCGATGGGCAACGACTCGCCGCTGGCGGTCATGTCGAACAAGCTGAAGCCGCTGTACTCCTACTTCAAGCAGCTGTTCGCGCAGGTGACCAACCCGCCGATCGACCCGATCCGCGAAAGCATGGTGATGTCGCTGGTGTCCTTCATCGGCCCGAAGCCGAACCTGCTCGACACCAACAACGTCAACCCGCCGATGCGCCTCGAAGTCGCGCAGCCGATCCTCGGCTTCGACGACATGGCGCGCCTGCGCTCGATCAGCCTGCACACCGGCGGCAAGTTCAAGTCGTATGAACTGAACATCTGCTACCCGGTCTCGTGGGGCAAGGAAGGCATCGAAGCCTCGCTGGCCTCGCTGTGCGCCGAGGCCGTCGATGCGGTCAAATCCGGCCACAACATCCTGATCGTCTCGGACCGCGGCATGTCGGCCGAGCAGGTCGCGATTCCGGCCCTGCTGGCCACCTCCGCCGTCCACCAGCACCTGGTGATGCGCGGCCTGCGCGCCTCGACCGGCCTGGTGGTCGAAACCGGCTCGGCCCGCGAAACCCACCACTTCGCCCTGCTGGCCGGCTACGGCGCCGAAGCCGTGCACCCGTACCTGGCGCTGGAAACCCTGGTCGACCTGTCGGCCCACATGCCGCACCCGCTCGAGGCGGACAAGGCGGCCTACAACTTCACCAAGGCGGTCGGCAAGGGCCTGATGAAGGTGATGTCGAAGATGGGCATCTCGACCTACATGTCCTACTGCGGCGCGCAGATCTTCGAAGCCGTGGGCCTGAACAAGTCGCTGGTCGACAAGTACTTCCGCGGCACCTCCTCGACCGTGGAAGGCATCGGCCTGTTCGAAGTGGCCGAGGAAGCGCTGCGCCTGCACCGCCTGGCCTTCGGTAACGACCCGGTGCTGGCCCATGGCCTGGACGTCGGCGGCGAATACGCCTTCCGCGTGCGCGGCGAAGACCACCTGTGGACCCCGGACGCGATCGCGAAACTGCAGCACTCGACCCGCGCCAACAACTACAGCACCTATAAAGAGTACGCCCAGATCATCAACGACCAGAGCAAGCGTCACCTGACCCTGCGCGGCCTGATGGAATTCAAGATCGACCCGGCCAAGGCGATCCCGCTGGAAGAAGTCGAGTCGGCCAAGGAAATCGTCAAGCGCTTCGCCACCGGCGCGATGTCGCTCGGCTCGATCTCGACCGAAGCCCATGCGACGCTCGCGATCGCCATGAACCGCATCGGCGGCAAGAGCAACACGGGCGAGGGCGGCGAAGACCCGCGCCGCTACATGGGCGAGTTCAAGGGCATCAAGATCGCCAAGGGCGAGACCCTGGCCTCGATCCTGGGCTCGGACCGCGTGGTCGCCGACATCCCGCTGGCGGAAGGCGATTCGCTGCGCTCGAAGATCAAGCAGGTCGCTTCCGGCCGCTTCGGCGTCAGCGCCGAGTACCTGGCGTCGGCCGACCAGATCCAGATCAAGATGGCGCAGGGCGCCAAGCCGGGCGAAGGCGGCCAGCTGCCGGGCCACAAGGTGTCCGAGTACATCGCCTCGCTGCGCGTGTCGGTGCCGGGCGTGGGCCTGATCTCGCCGCCGCCGCACCACGACATCTACTCGATCGAGGACCTGGCCCAGCTGATCCACGACCTGAAGAACGCCAACCCGAACGCCTCGATCTCGGTCAAGCTGGTGTCGGAAGTCGGCATCGGCACGGTCGCCGCGGGCGTCTCGAAGGCCAAGGCCGACCACGTGGTGGTGGCCGGCCATGACGGCGGCACCGGCGCGTCGCCGCTGTCGTCCGTGAAGCACGCCGGCACCCCGTGGGAGCTGGGCCTGGCCGAAACGCAGCAGACCCTGGTGCTGAACGGCCTGCGCAGCCGCATCCGCGTCCAGGCCGACGGCCAGATGCGTACCGGCCGCGACGTCGTCATCGCCGCCCTGCTGGGCGCCGACGAAATCGGCTTCGCCACCGCGCCGCTGGTGGTCGAGGGCTGCATCATGATGCGCAAGTGCCACCTGAACACCTGCCCGGTGGGCGTGGCGACCCAGGACCCGGTCCTGCGCGCCAAGTTCCAGGGCAAGCCGGAGCATGTGGTGAACTACTTCTTCTTCGTCGCCGAGGAAGCGCGCCAGATCATGGCCCAGCTGGGCATCCGCACCTATGACGAGCTGATCGGCCGCGCCGACCTGCTTGACCGCAGCCACGCCGTCACGCACTGGAAGGCGCAGGGCCTGGACTTCAGCAATATCTTCTACCAGCCGAAGGTCGACAGCCCGCGCGCCCTGCTGCACAGCGAAGGCCAGGACCACGGCCTGGACAAGGCGCTGGACCACAAGCTGATCACCCAGGCGCGTCCGGCGCTGGAGCGCGGCGAGCGCGTGTCCTTCATCTCGCCGGTGCGCAACGTCAACCGCACGGTCGGCACCATGCTGTCGGGCGAAGTCGCCAAGCGCTATGGTCACGCCGGCCTGCCGGACGACACCATCCACATCCAGCTGCAGGGCACGGCGGGCCAGTCGGCCGCGGCCTTCCTGGCGGCCGGCATCACCATCGACCTGGTGGGCGAGGGTAACGACTACGTCGGCAAGGGCCTGTCGGGCGGCCGCATCATCGTGCGTCCGAACACGGAGTTCCGTGGCTGGGCGGTCGATAACATCATCGTCGGCAACACGGTGCTGTACGGCGCGATCTCGGGCGAAGCCTTCCTGAACGGCGTGGCCGGCGAACGCTTCGCGGTGCGTAACTCGGGCGCGACCGCCGTCGTCGAAGGCGTGGGCGACCACGGCTGCGAATACATGACCGGCGGTACCGTCGTCGTGCTGGGCGACACCGGCCGCAACTTCGCAGCCGGCATGTCGGGCGGCGTGGCCTACGTGTACGACCCGAAGGGCGACTTCGAACAGAAGTGCAACACGACCATGGTGAACCTGGAGCGCGTGCTGTCCGCCAAGGAGCAGGGCGACAAGTCGACCTGGCACGCCCAGACCCGCAACGGCGAGCGCGAGTCCGACGAAGTGATCCTGAAGCGCCTGATCGAACGCCACTTCAAGCACACCGGCTCGACCCGCGCCCGCAACCTGCTGGACGACTGGGCCAACAGCCGCGGCAAGTTCGTCAAGGTCTTCCCGACCGACTACAAGCGCGCGCTGGAGGAAATGCACAACTCCAGCATGGAAGAGGCGAACGACAAGATCGAGCTCGCGGCCTAAGAACAGCAAATAGCGTCGTCCCTGCGCAGGCGGGGACCCAAGTGGATGCGTAGCGAAAACGCACGCAGAACCTGGACCCTCGCCTGCGCGGGGGCGACGCGGAAACGGATAAGGAAAATATTGTGGGTAAAATCACCGGTTTCATGGAATTTCAACGCCAGGAAGAAGGTCACCTGGAACCAGCTGCGCGCCTGAAGAACTACAAGGAATTCACGCTGACCCTGAGCAATGACCAGGCCAAGGTCCAGGGCGCGCGCTGCATGGATTGCGGCATCCCGTTCTGCAACACGGGCTGCCCGGTCAACAACATGATCCCCGACTGGAATGACCTGGTCTATCACGGCAACTACCGTTACGCCGTCGAGAACCTGCATTCGACGAACAACTTCCCGGAGTTCACCGGCCGTATCTGCCCGGCGCCTTGCGAAGCCGCCTGCACGCTGGGCATCAACAACGACCCGGTCGGCATCAAGTCGATCGAGCGCAAGATCGCCGACACCGGCTGGGAAAACGGCTGGATCGTGCCGGAAATTGCTGCCGTCAAGACCGGCAAGAAGATCGCGATCATCGGCTCGGGTCCGGCCGGCCTGGCCGCGGCCCAGCAGCTGGCGCGCGTCGGCCACGACGTGACCGTGTTCGAGAAGAGCGACCGGCTCGGCGGCCTGCTGCGCTACGGCATCCCCGACTTCAAGATGGAGAAGGACCTGATCGACCGCCGCGTCGAACAGATGAAGGCCGAAGGCGTGACCTTCCGCACCAGCACCCTGATCGGCAAGGACTTCCCGACCACGGTCAGCAATATGGCGCGCGAGACCATCTTCCCGGAAGACCTGGTCAAGGACTTCGACGCCGTCATCATGGCCGGCGGCGCCGAGCAGCCGCGCGACCTGCCGGTCCCGGGCCGCGAGCTGAAGGGCGTGCACTTCGCGATGGACTTCCTGCCGCAGCAGAACCGCGTCAACGCCGGCGATAAAGTGAAAGACCAGATCAAGGCCACCGGCAAGCACGTGGTCGTGATCGGCGGCGGCGACACCGGTTCCGACTGCGTCGGCACCTCGAACCGCCACGGCGCGGCCTCCGTCACCCAGTTCGAACTGATGCCGATGCCGCCTGAGCACGAGAACAAGCCGCTGGTCTGGCCCTACTGGCCGACCAAGCTGCGCACCTCGTCCTCGCACGAGGAAGGCTGCGAGCGCGACTTCGCGGTGGCCACCAAGCGCTTCGAAGGCAAGGGCGGCAAGGTCGAGAAAGTCATCGCCTGCCGCGTCGAATGGAAAGACGGCAAGATGATCGAAGTGCCGAACACCGAATTCGAACTGAAGGCCGACCTGGTGCTGCTGGCGATGGGCTTCGTGTCGCCGGTGCAGCAGGTGCTGGATGCCTTCGGCGTGCAGAAGGATGCGCGCGGCAACGCCCGCGCCGCCGTCGACGGCGAGACCAGCTATGCAACCTCGGTGCCGAAGGTGTTCACGGCCGGCGACATGCGCCGCGGCCAGTCGCTGGTGGTGTGGGCGATCCGCGAAGGGCGCCAGTGCGCACGCGCGGTCGATGAATTCCTGATGGGATCGTCGGAACTGCCGCGCTGATCGGCGACAGCTGCCTGAAGCGAAAAGCGGCCTTGCGGGGACGCTTTTTCATTCGTGCGGCTTCTCCATCCGCGGCGTGATCACCAGGCGATCGCCTTCGATGTCGGCCGCGGTCCCCAGCTCTTTACACAAGCCGCGCATCCGCTCGGCGATCCAGCCCCGCTGCGCACTGTTTGCCGGGAACACCCGGCACTGCCGGATGAACAGCGGGTGCATCACGATCCGCTCCAGCGCATCCTCCCTCAGTTCCAGTTCGAACAGCAGTTGATGGTCGTTGCGAAACGCCGGATCCGGCGCGTAATCGTCGACCAGGTCGCCCGCCGCATACAGGATCGGGCAGCCCTCGTACAGCTCGACGCCCTGGAACACGTGCGCGCTGTGCCCGTACACGATCTTCCACCCCACATCGATCGCCGCCCGGGCCAGGCGCCGCTGCTGCGCCGACGGTTCGCTGGCCATGTTCGGCCCCCAGTGCAGCGACAGGATGGGCCAGCGCACGCCCTGCGCGCGCAGCGGCGCGAGCGCACGCGCGAAGGCGTCGATGGCGGCGGCTTCGTCGTGCAGGCCGAGCCAGGCCATGCCGGGATGCTCAAGCGTGGCGGCGAAGTCGTCCTGGTGGTCGCAGAAAGCCGCCATGCCGATCCGCACGCCCTGCCTCTCGACGATGGCCGGCGCCAGCGCGGCGGCCAGGCCGACGCCCGCACCGGTATGCGCGATACCGTGCGCATCGAGGATGCGCACGGTATCCAATAGTCCCTGCACGTCGTAGTCGAGGATGTGGTTGTTGGCCAGGCTGAGCAGCCCGATGCCGGCATTCTCGAGCGCCTGGCCGGCCGGCGGCGGGGCGCGGAAATAATAGGCTTTGGGGGCGCCGTGCCAGCGCTCGGCCGGCTCGCAGATCGCGCATTCGAGGTTGGCGATGGCGAGGTCGGCGCCGCGCAGCAGGGTAGACACGGCGCCCAGCGGATAGTCGACGCCCTCGCGCAGCAGCGCGTCGCCGGCCAGGCGCCCGAGCATCACGTCGCCGCCGAACAGCAGGCGCAGCCCGGCGGCGCGGGAATTCATCCCGTATCGCGGGCAAAGCACCCGCGGAACCAGACACTGGCCAGCCGCGCCACTTCTTCCAGCGCGCCCGGTTCTTCGAACAGGTGGGTGGCGCCGGGGATGATCGCCAGCTCGCGCGGGCAATGCAGCTGGGCGAAGGCTTGCCGGTTCAGGTCGATCACGTCGCCGTCCTTGCCGCCCACGATCAGGAGGGTCGGCGCGGTCACGCCATGCAGGGCCGAGATCCCGGCCAGGTCGGGCCGGCCGCCGCGCGAGACCACGGCGGCGATCGACGGATACGGCGCATGCGGATACGGCCGGTCGGGGGTCAGGTGGCCGAGGTAGGGTTCGCCCAGGTGCGGCTCGCCCGCCAGCCGCAGCGCGGCGGCGGCGCCGGTGCTGGCCCCGAACAGGCCCAGCGGCAGATGCGCCGTTGCCGGCTCGTGCGCCAGCCAGCGCGCTGCAGTGCGCAGGCGCAGGGTCAGCAGGGCGATGTCGAAACGGTGGTGGGGATCGGCTTCTTCTTCGGTGCTGAGCAGGTCCAGCAGCAGGGTGCCGATGTTCGCCTCGCGCAGGACGCGCGCGACATAGTTGTTGCGCGGGCTGAGCCGGCTGCTGCCGCTGCCGTGCGCAAACAGGACGATGCCGAGCGCCTCGTGCGGCAGCTCCAGCATGCCTTCCATGCCGATGTCCTCGTGCTGGATATGGATCAGCGCCTTGGCATTCATGGTGGCCCCCATGGTATTCGACCTATGATGCGCGCAAAAATTCACGCCGTCGATGGCCGCTCGCGGAGAAGTGTTTCCATATGGAATTGTTAACAGGCCTTATCAAAATGCAACAATCTTCGATATACATATCTCATTTAAAACAAATACTTACGTCAGGAAAATATCTGACTCACTGTTCAGTAGTGTTGTAATATCACGTCGATAAGCGAAGCGGAATTGGGCTGTCTCCAGCAGGGATTGCTGTTTCTGCACTACAATACGAGATTCACCAAATACCAAACTCCACTGTGTCCAACCTTGTCGAAATCCGCGATCTGCATTTTTCGTATGGAGATCGCCCCATCCTGTCGAATCTGAGCATGGATTTCCCGCGCGGCAAGCTGATCGCCGTGATGGGCGGCTCCGGCTCCGGCAAGACGACGGTGCTGCGCCTGATCGGCGGCCAGATCCGCCCCCAGCGCGGCACGGTCAAGGTGGACGGCGAAGTCGTCCACCAGCTCGACACGGAAAACCTGTACCGCCTGCGCCGCAAGATGGGCATGCTGTTCCAGTTCGGCGCCCTGTTTACCGACCTCACCGTGTTCGAGAACGTGGCCTTTCCGCTGCGCGAACATGCCGATCTGCCGGAAGAGATGCTGCGCGACCTGGTGCTGATGCGCCTGAACGCGGTCGGCCTGCGCAATGCGGCCCAACTGAAGCCGAACGAGATCTCGGGCGGCATGGCGCGCCGCGTGGCGCTGGCGCGCGCGATCGCGCTCGATCCGGAACTGATCATGTACGACGAGCCCTTCGCCGGCCTCGACCCGATCTCGATGGGCGTAACCGCCAACCTGATCCGCAACCTGAACGACACCCTCGGCTCGACCTCGATCCTGGTCTCGCACGATGTGAACGAAACCTTCAGCATCGCCGACTACGTGTACTTCCTGTCGGGCGGAAAAATCGTTGCCCAGGGCACGCCGGAAGAAATGCGCAACTCGTCCGACCCTTACGTCAAGCAATTCGTCAACGCCGAGCCGGACGGCCCGGTGCCTTTCCACTATCCGGGTAAATCGCTGGCCGAAGACCTGGGCCTGGGAGACAAGCGATGATTACGCGTTTCCTCGGCTTCATCGGCGCCTTCGTGCTGGACACCTTTGCCCGCGTCGGCTTCGTCACCCGTTCCTTCTTCAAGCTGCTGGGCCGGGCGCCGGGCGCGCTGAAGCGGCCGACGCTGATCTCGGAACAGATCCACTTCATCGGCAACTACTCGCTCCTGATCATCGTCGTGTCCGGCCTGTTCGTCGGCATGGTGCTGGGCCTGCAGGGCTACTACACGCTGAGCCAGTTCGGCGCCGACGAAAAGCTCGGCCAGCTGGTGGCGCTATCGCTGCTGCGCGAACTCGGTCCGGTCGTCACCGCGCTGCTGTTCGCGGGCCGCGCCGGCACCTCGCTGACCGCGGAAATCGGCCTCATGAAGGCCGGCGAGCAGCTGTCGGCGATGGAAATGATGGCGGTGAACCCGGTCCAGCGCGTGCTGGCGCCGCGTTTCTGGGCCGGCCTGATCGCCATGCCGGTGCTGGCCACCGTGTTCTCCGCGATCGGCGTGATCGGCGGCTACCTGGTCGGCGTGCAGCTGATCGGCGTGGACGAGGGCGCGTTCTGGTCCCAGATGCAGAGCAATATCGATGTGCGCCGCGACATCATGAACGGCGTGCTGAAGAGCTTCGTGTTCGGCATCGCCGTCACCTTCACCGCCCTGTTCCAGGGTTATGAAGCGCAGCCGACGCCGGAAGGCGTGTCGCGCGCCACCACCCGTACCGTCGTGATCGCCTCGCTGATGGTCCTTGGCCTGGACTTCATCATGACTGCCTTAATGTTCAACAAATAAGTGTTCAACAAGTAATCAGAACTTTGGCTGATCAATCGCCGCTATATATTAGGAAATCTTATGCATCGCAAAACTATTGACGTCTGGGTCGGACTTTTCGTGCTGTTGGGTGCGGTATCGCTCCTTTTCCTCGCCCTCAAGGCGGGTAACATGAGCACTATCTCGTTCACCAAAACGTATGCGATCGTCGGCAAGTTCGACAACATTGGTGGCTTGAAGCCGCAATCGCCCGTCAAGAGTGCTGGCGTGGTGGTGGGCCGGGTCGGCGACATCAGCTTCGATGACAAGAGCTTCCAGGCCTTGGTCCGCCTCGACATGAATCCGGCGTACAAGTTCCCGAAAGACAGCTCGCTGAAGATTTTGACCTCCGGCCTGCTGGGCGAGCAGTACGTCGGCATCGAAGCCGGCGGCGACACCAACAACCTGGTCGAAGGCGACCGCATTTCGCGTACGCAATCGGCAGCGGTGCTGGAAGACCTGATCAACCAGTTCATTTATAGCAAGGCAGCGGATGGAAAGGACAGCCAGAAATGAGTATTCGTAACACACTGACGCTGGCTGCCGGCGCCGCAGTACTGCTGAGCGGTTGCGCAAGCACCGCCACCAATCCGCGCGACCCGTTCGAGAAATTCAACCGCGCCGTGTTCAGCTTCAACGACGCGGTCGACCGTACCGCGCTGAAGCCGGCCGCCACCGTCTACAAGAATTACACCCCGGATTTCCTCCAGACCGGCGTGAACAATTTCTTCGGCAACCTGTCGGACCTGTGGAGCTCGGCCAACAACTTTGCCCAGCTCAAGGGCCAGGACGGCCTGAACGACTTCACCCGTTTTGCCGTGAACTCGACCCTGGGCCTGGCCGGCGTGCTCGATATCGCGACCCCGGCCGGCCTGCGCAAGCATAACGAAGACCTGGGCCAGACCCTGGGTTACTGGGGCGTGCCAAGCGGCCCCTACTTGATGTTGCCGCTGTTGGGCCCATCTACGGTACGCGACACTGCCGTCCTGCCGGGTGACTGGTGGGGCGATGCCTGGACCCACGTGAACGACATCCCGTGGCGTAACGGCGGCATCGTGCTGCGTGCGGTCGACCAGCGCGCCAGCGTGCTGGACGCCTCCAACCTGCTCGAAGACGCCGCCCTGGACCGCTATGAATTCATCCGCGACGGCTACCTGCAGCGCCGCAGCAGCAAGGTCCTGGATACCGACAAGGCCCAGGTCCGCGCCGAGAAGGTCCAGGAAAAGCTCGACAAGGTACAGGAAAAAGTCCAGGAAAGGCTGGGCGTGAAAAAGACGCAGAACCCGGACGAACACACCCCGGAACAGCAGGACTCGGCGCCAAACAATCCGCCGGCGCCCGCTCCGGTTTCGCCGTCCGCCGTGTCATCCGAACCGGTGCAGAAGTAGTTAATGGAATAAATATCGGGGCATTGCCTCAACCAAGAAAAAGGAAGCGTATGAAGCCTATCGCACAACTGATCATGACCGCCGCAGTGGCGGCTTTCTCCACCAGCGTGATCGCTGCCCCGGCGCCGGCCGCCAACGAAGCGCCGGACGTGCTGGTCAAGCGCGTCAGCACCGACGTGATCGATTCGGTCAAGGCCGACAAGGACATCCAGGCCGGCAACAGCCGCAAGATCATCGACCTGGTCAACGCCAAGATCCTGCCGTATGTCGACTCCGACAAGATGACCGCGCAGGCCGCCGGCCGCTTCTGGCGCCAGGCCAGCCCGGAGCAGCAGAAACAGCTGTCGGACGAATTCCGCCAGCTGCTGATCTACACGTATTCCGGCGCGCTCTCGCAGATCAAGAACGAAACCATCGAGTTCAAGCCCTTCCGCGCCGACCCGGCCGATAGCGAAGTCGAGGTGAAGTCGCAGGTCAACCTGACCCGCGGCGAGCCGATCACCCTGAACTACCGCCTCAGCAAGGGCACGCAGGGCTGGAAGATCTTCGACCTGAACGTGATGGGTGCCTGGCTGGTCGAGACCTACAAGTCGACCTTCGCCTCCGAAATCAGCAAGGGCGGCATCGATGGCCTGATCAAGAAGCTGCACGACCGTAACCAGCAGCTGGCCAACAAGCCGCTGAAGGCCCCGCAGAAATAAGCATGGCCGAGTCCAACCCAATGCTTTCGCTGGATGCCCTGACCTTCCAGAACGCCCATGTGGCGATGGAGCAGGGCTGCGCGGCGCTGGCCGCCGGCGAAACCGTGTTCGATCTCGGCGGCGTGCGCGCCGCCGATTCCACCGCCCTGGCGCTGATGCTGGCCTGGCAGCGCCGCGCCCAGGCCCAGGGACGCAAGCTCACCTTCGTCAACGTGCCGGGCAACGTCGATGCGCTGGCGCGCCTGTACGGCGTCGATGGGCTGATCGGCCGCGCCTGAGGAAATGCCGGCGGTTCGGCGGCAAGGTCCGCCGAACCCATCATGGCGATTTCTTCTATAATGGCTCGTTTCCCTTGCACGGTCCGCCGCCCGGCGCGTCCCCCTACGCATGACAGCAGCCATCCAGATAGACAGCGTCGAGAAAAGCTACAAGGGCTTCAAGGCCCTCAAGGGCGTTTCCCTGACCATCGAACAAGGCGAGTTCTTCGGCCTGCTCGGCCCGAACGGCGCCGGCAAGACCACCCTCATTTCCTGCATCGCCGGCCTGATCCGTCCGGACGTCGGCAGCGTGCGCGTGCACGGCCATGACGTCACCAGGGACTTCCGTTCCGCGCGCATGGCGCTCGGCGTGGTGCCGCAGGAGCTGGTGTTCGATCCGTTCTTCACGGTGCGCGAGACGCTGCGTCTGCAGTCCGGCTACTTCGGTCTGAAGAACAACGACCCCTGGATCGACGAGGTCATGGAAAACCTCGACCTGATGCCGAAGGCCGACGTCAACATGCGCGCCCTGTCCGGCGGCATGAAGCGGCGCGTGCTGGTGGCCCAGGCCCTGGTCCACAAGCCGCCCGTGATCGTGCTGGACGAGCCGACCGCCGGCGTCGACGTCGAACTGCGCCAGACCCTGTGGAAGTTCATCGCGCGCCTGAACCGCGAAGGGCACACCGTGGTCCTGACCACCCACTACCTCGAAGAAGCGCAGGCCATGTGCCAGCGCGTGGCCATGCTCAAGACCGGCAACGTGGTGGCGCTGGACACCATGTCGCAGCTGCTGCGCCGCGTGTCCGGCTCTTCGCTGATCGTGCACCTGAAGCATGGCGGCCTGCCGGAAGGCCTGCGCCACCTGGTCGCGCACGACGAGCACGACGAGGGCCAGGGAAATGGCAACGGCGACGGCGGCAACAAGTACACCCTGCGCGTCAACGAATACGGCGAGGTGGAACACATCCTGGCGCGCCTGCGCGAGTCGGGCGCCGAGATCGACGAAATGCAGCTGCAGCAGGCCGACCTCGAAGATATCTTTATCCAGATTATGGAAGGGGCTCCGGTCCGATGAATGTGTTCTCCGTGGGTTTCCGCACCCTGTTCTACAAAGAGATCCTGCGCTTCTGGAAGGTCGCGACCCAGACCATCGCCGCGCCTATCGTCACCTCGATGCTGTACCTGCTGATCTTCGGCCACGTGCTGGAAGGCCGCGTGCAGATGCTCGAAGGCGTCGACTACACCGCCTTCCTGATCCCGGGCCTGGTGATGATGAGCGTGCTGCAGAACGCCTTCGCCAACTCGTCGTCCTCGCTGATCCAGTCGAAAATCACCGGCAACCTGGTGTTCATCCTGCTGCCGCCGCTGTCGCACTGGGAGATCCTGTCGGCCTACGTGACCGCCTCCGTGGTGCGCGGGCTGTCGGTCGGCCTGGGCGTGTTCATCATCACCGCCTGGTTCGCCCACCTGTCCTTCACTTTCCCGCTGTGGATCATCGTGTTCGCCCTGCTCGGTGCGGCGATCCTCGGCACCATGGGCGTGATCGCCGGCATCTGGGCCGAGAAGTTCGACCAGCTGGCCGCGTTCCAGAACTTTTTGATCATGCCTGCAACGTTTTTGGCCGGCGTGTTCTATTCGATCAAGAAACTACCCCCATTCTGGCTGGCGGTCTCGCATTTCAACCCGTTCTTTTATATGATTGACGGGTTCCGTTTCGGTTTCTTCGGCAAGTCGGACGTCTCGCCCTGGACCAGCCTGGCCATCGTCGCCGTGTTCTTCGTGGTGCTGGCCGGCGTCGCCATCAATTTGCTTCGCCGCGGCTACAAGCTGCGTCACTAAGCCTTATCCAATTTATTACGCATCATGGCTACCACTCCTGAACTCATCCACGGTTATCTCCAGGCCGGCCTGGAAACCACCCACCTCGAAGTCGAGGGCGATGGCCAGCACTTCAGCGCCGTCATCGTCTCGCCTGCGTTTGCCGGCAAGAGCCGCATCCAGCGCCACCAGATCGTCTACGCCGCGCTCGGCGACCGCATGCGCGAGGAAATCCACGCGCTGTCGATGAAGACCCTGACCCCCGACGAGTACCAAGGATAATCAATGGACAAGCTCCAGATCACCGGCGGCAAGCGCCTGAACGGCGAGATCGTCATCTCGGGCGCCAAGAACGCCGCGCTGCCCATCCTGTGCGCCGGCCTGCTCACCTCGGGCGACCTCGAACTGTCGAACGTGCCGCGCCTGCACGACGTGCGCACCATGCTCAAGCTGCTGGCGCAGACCGGCCTGAAAGTGACCCAGGGCGAAGGGAACGACAGCGAGAACGTCACCCTGAACGGCGCCAATATCACCAGCCTGGAAGCGCCATACGAACTGGTGAAGACCATGCGCGCCTCGATCCTGGTGCTGGGCCCGATGCTGGCGCGCTTCGGCGAAGCCAAGGTCTCGCTGCCGGGCGGCTGCGCGATCGGTTCGCGTCCGGTCGACCAGCACATCAAGGGCCTGCGCGCGATGGGCGCCGAGATCACGATCGAGGGCGGCTACATCCACGCCAAATGCCCGAAGCTGAAGGGCGCGCGCATCCTCACCGACATGATCACCGTGACCGGCACCGAGAACCTCCTGATGGCCGCGGTGCTGGCCGAAGGCGAGACCGTGCTGGAAAACGCCGCGCGCGAGCCGGAAGTGACCGACCTCGCCAACATGCTGGTGGCGATGGGCGCGAAGATCGAAGGCATCGGCACCGACCGCCTGGTGATCCAGGGCGTCGACGCGCTGCACGGCACCAGGCACGCCGTGATCTCGGACCGCATCGAGGCCGCGACTTTCCTGTGCGCGGTGGCGGCGACCGGCGGCGACATCCGCATCACCAACACCCGCACCGACATCTTCGACGTCGCGATCGACAAGCTGCGCGAGATGGGCGTGCAGCTCGACGTGGAAGGCAATGCCATCCGCGCGCGCATGGACGGCCGCCCGCGCCCGGTGTCCTTCCGCACCACGGAATACCCCGGCTTCCCGACCGACATGCAGGCCCAGTTCATGGCCGTGAACACCATCGCCGACGGCCCGAGCCGCGTGACCGAGACCATTTTCGAGAACCGCTTCATGCACGTGCAGGAGATGAACCGCCTGGGCGCCCAGATTTCGACCGAGGGCAACACCGCCTTCATGCGCGGCGTCGAACGCCTGGTCGGCGCGCCGGTGATGGCGACCGACCTGCGCGCTTCGGCCTCGCTGGTGATCGCCGGCCTGGCCGCCGAGGGCACCACCATCGTCGACCGGATTTATCACCTGGATCGCGGTTACGACCGCATGGAAGCCAAGCTGTCGGCGGTAGGCGCCGACATCGTTCGTATCAAATAACATGACCAAATCACCCCAGGACGGCAAACAGCTGATCCTCGCCCTCTCGAAGGGCCGCATCTTCGAAGACACGCTGCCGCTGCTGGCCGCGGCCGGCATCGAGGTGCTGGAAAACCCGGAAACCTCGCGCAAGCTGATCCTGGCCACCAACGACCCCGGCGTGCGCGTGCTGATCGTGCGCGCCACCGACGTGCCGACCTATGTCCAGTACGGCGCCGCCGACTTCGGCGTGGCCGGCAAGGACGTGCTGCTCGAGCATGGCGGCGAGGGCCTGTACCAGCCGGTCGACCTGCGCATCGCCTGCTGCCGCATGTCGGTGGCGGTGAACGCCGGCTTCGACTACGAGAACGCGGTGCGCCAGGGTGCGCGCCTGCGCGTGGCGACCAAGTTCGTGGAAACCGCGCGCGAGCACTTCGCCAAGAAGGGCGTGCACGTCGACCTGATCAAACTGTACGGCTCGATGGAACTGGCGCCGCTGGTCGGCCTGTCCGACGCCATCGTCGACGTGGTCTCGACCGGCGGCACGCTGCGCGCCAACAACCTGGTCGAGGTCGAGAAGATCATGGAAATCTCGTCGCGCCTGGTGGTCAACCAGGCCGCGCTCAAGCTCAAGCGCGAGCGCCTGCAACCCATCATCGAGGCCTTCGAACGCGCCTCGAAACAGCAAGGCTGAGTAATGAACGTACAAGTCCAAGTCAGGGTCAACAAGCTCGATTCCACCGCTCCCGATTTCAAGCGGCAGCTGACGAAACTGCTGGCCTTCGAGGCCGAGACCGATGACGCCATCGAGTCCGCCGTGGCGAAGATCCTGGCCGACGTCAAGGCGCGCGGCGATGCGGCCGTGCTCGAGTACACCAACAAATTCGACCGGATCCCCGGCGGCGCCGCCAGCATGGCCGCCTTCGACCTGAAGCAGGAAGAATTGCAGGCCGCGCTCGACGCGCTGCCGCAGGCCCAGCGCGCGGCGCTGCAGACGGCCGCCGAGCGGATTCGCGTCTTCCACGAGCGCCAGAAGCAGGAACTGAACGGTTTTACGTATACCGAAGCCGACGGCACCGTGCTGGGCCAGCGCGTGACCCCGCTGGACCGTGTCGGCATCTACGTCCCGGGCGGCAAGGCGGCCTATCCTTCGTCGGTGCTGATGAACGCGATTCCCGCCCAGGTCGCGGGCGTCAAGGAAATCGTGATGGTGGTGCCGACCCCGGACGGCGTCAGGAACCAGATGGTCCTGGCCGCCGCCGCGATCGCCGGCGTGACCCGCGTAATCACCATCGGCGGCGCCCAGGCTGTCGGCGCGCTGGCCTACGGCACCGAGACCATCCCGGCAGTCGACAAGATCGTCGGCCCCGGCAACGCCTACGTCGCCAGCGCCAAGCGCCGCGTGTTCGGCACGGTCGGCATCGACATGATCGCCGGCCCGTCGGAGATCCTGGTGCTGTGCGACGGCACGACCGATCCGGACTGGGTCGCGATGGACCTGTTCTCGCAGGCCGAACACGACGAGCTGGCCCAGGCCATCCTGCTGTGTCCGGACGCCGGCTATATCGCGCAAGTCGAAGCCAGCATCCACAAGCTGCTGCCGAGCATGCCGCGCAAGGACACGATCACGACCTCGCTGAGCGACCGCGGCGCCCTGATCAAGGTGCGCGACATGGCGGAAGCCTGCGCGATCGCCAACGACATCGCCGCCGAGCACCTCGAGATCTCGGCGCTCGAACCGCAGCAGTGGGCCGACCAGATCCGCCATGCGGGCGCGATGTTCCTGGGCCGCTTCTCCTCGGAGTCGCTGGGCGATTACTGCTGCGGCCCGAACCACGTGCTGCCGACCTCGCGCACGGCGCGCTTCTCGTCGCCGCTGGGCGTGTACGATTTCCAGAAACGTTCGTCGGTGCTGTTCGTGTCCGAAGCCGGGGCCCAGACCCTGGGCAAGGTGGCGGCCGAGCTGGCGTATGGAGAAGGGCTGCAGGCGCACGCCCGCAGTGCAGAGCTGAGGATCAGGCAGGACGGTTCGACGCGGTCCGGCGACCCGGCATGATGGATTGGGTCGACCGGGTCTTCTGCGAGGATGCGCTGGCCGGAATGGCGCGCATCCCCGATGGGTCCATCGACCTGATCCTGACCGATCCGCCCTACAACCTCGGCAAGGACTACGGCAACGCCTCCGACCAGCAGAGCGTGGACGACTACCTGGCCTGGACCGAGCGCTGGATCGACATCGCCGTCCCCAAGCTGAAGCCCAACGGCAGCCTGTACATCTTCCTCACCTGGCGCTTCACGCCCGAGATCTTCGTCATGCTGAAGAAGCGCATGACGATGATGAACGAGATCATCTGGGACCGCCGCGTGCCCTCGATGGGCGGCAGCACCCGCAGCTTCAGCTCGGTGCACGACACCATCGGCTTCTTCGTCAGGCGCAAGGACTATTATTTCGACCTGGACGCCGTGCGCATCCCCTACGACGCCGCAACCAAGAAGGCGCGCTCGCGTTCGATCTTCATCGGCGCCAAATGGCTCGAGGTCGGCTACAACCCGAAGGACCTGTGGAGCGTGTCGCGCCTGCACCGCGAGCATGCCGAACGGGTCGACCACCCGACCCAGAAGCCGCTCGAGATCATCGAACGCATGCTGAAGGCCTCGTGTCCGCCGGGCGGCACGGTGCTCGACCCCTTCATGGGCAGCGGCACCACGGCCCTGGCGGCGCGCCGGCTGGGCAGGCATTTCGTCGGCTTCGAGCTGAATCCGGCGTATTGCGAGATCATCCAGCAGCGCCTGGCGGCGCCGGCGGCGCCGGCCAGGAAGCGCGCCGCGGCGAGCCGCAAGAAGGACCAGATTTCCATTACTACCTCCGAAGGAGCGACACCATGACCGACATCGACACCCTCATCGCCAACACGATCCGCGAAGACGTCCGTGCCGGCCATATCTACAACGTCCCGGACGCCAGCGGCTACGTCAAGCTCGACGCCATGGAGAACCCCTACGAGCTGCCGGAGAACCTGCGCCAGCAGCTCGCGCAGCGCCTGGCCGACGCCGTGCTGAACCGCTATCCGGTGCCCTCGTACGCCACGCTCAAGCAGAAGATCCGCGACAATCTGGGTGTGCCGGCCGGCTACGACGTCATCCTCGGCAACGGCTCGGACGAGATCATCAGCATCATCGCGATGGCCACCGCGCGCCAGGACAAACGCGCCGTCGTGCTGGCGCCGGTCCCGGCCTTCGTGATGTTCCAGCGTTCGGCCCAGTTCGCGGGCATGGATTTCGTCGGCGTGCCGCTCAAGGCCGACTTCACGCTCGACCGCGCGGCGATGCTGGCGGCGATCGAACAGCACAAGCCCTCGGTCGTGTTCCTGGCCTACCCGAACAACCCGACCGGCAACCTGTACGATGAGGACGACATGGTCGCCATCATCGAGGCGCTGGGCGAGCACGGTATCGCCGTGGTCGACGAGGCCTACCAGCCCTTTGCCCGGGTCAGCTTCATGGAGCGCCTGCCGCAGTATCCGAACCTGATGGTGATGCGCACGCTGTCGAAGCTGGGCCTGGCCGGCATCCGCCTGGGCTACCTGGCGGCCGCGCCCAGCCTGTTGCAGCAGTTCGACAAGGTGCGTCCGCCCTACAACATCAATGTGCTGACCCAGGTCGCGGCCGAGTTTGCCCTCGACCACCTCGATGTGCTGAACGAGCAGGCCGCCCGCCTGAACGAGGCGCGCAGCGAGCTGGCGGCGGCCTTGGCCGCGTTGCCGGGGGTGACGGTATTCCCGTCGAGCGCGAATTTCATTACCGTGCGTGTGCCGGACGCCGAGCGGACCTGCGCTAAACTGTTCGATGCACGGGTAATGATCAAGAATTTGAGTAAAATGCATGTATTGCTGGCCAATTGCATCCGCGTGACGGTCAGCACCCCGGAAGAAAATTCCGTATTCCTGAATGCCCTGAAGGCTTCCCTGTAATGACCCGCACCGCAGAAATCACGCGCAACACCAGCGAAACGCAAATCCGCGTCGCGCTAAATCTCGACGGCACCGGCCGCCAGAAACTCAACACCGGCGTGCCCTTCCTGGACCACATGCTGGACCAGATCGCCCGCCACGGCCTGATCGACCTCGAAGTCGAGGCCGTCGGCGACCTGCACATCGACGACCACCATACCGTCGAGGACACCGGCATCACGCTGGGCATGGCGGTCGCCAAGGCGATCGGCGACAAGAAGGGCATCCGCCGCTACGGCCACGCCTACGTGCCGCTCGATGAGGCGCTGTCGCGCGTGGTCATCGACTTTTCCGGCCGTCCGGGCCTGGAATGGCATGTGCCGTTCACCCGCGCCACCATCGGCCGCTTCGACGTCGACCTGACGATCGAGTTCTTCCGCGGTTTCGTCAACCACGCCGGCGTGACCTTGCACGTGGACAACCTGCGCGGTGTGAACGCCCACCACCAGTGCGAAACCGTGTTCAAGGCTTTCGGCCGCGCCCTGCGCATGGCCTCCGAGCTCGACGAGCGCGCGCTCGGCACGATTCCTTCGACCAAGGGCAGCCTGTAACCGTCATGACGAACAAGATTGTTGTGGTCGATGGTCTGGGCAACCTGCGCTCCGTGGCGCAGGCGCTGCGCGCCGCCGCGCCCGAAGCCGACGTGATCGTTTCCAGTGACGCCGCCGTGATCGACGCCGCCGACCGCGTCGTGCTGCCGGGGCAGGGCGCGATGCGCGATTGCATGCGCAGCCTGCGCGAATCCGGCGCCGAGGATGCGGTGCTGCGCGCCATGAAGACACGTCCGGTGATGGGCGTGTGCGTGGGCGAGCAGATGCTGTTCGACGCCAGCGAAGAGAACGAAGGCACGCCCGGCCTGGGCCTGTTGCCCGGCAAGGTCGTGCGCTTCCAGCTCGACGGCAAGCTGCAGGCCGACGGCTCGCGCTTCAAGGTCCCGCAGATGGGCTGGAACCGCGTGCGCCAGGTGCGCGCGCACCCCTTGTGGGAAGGCGTCGAGGACGGCGCGTATTTCTACTTCGTGCACAGCTATTACGCGCAGCCGGCGAATCCGCAAGACACGATCGGCGAGGCCGATTACGGGGGCGCCTACTGCTGCGCAGTCGCGCGCGACAATATCGTCGCCACCCAGTTCCACCCCGAGAAAAGCGCGGCCGCCGGCCTGCGCCTGTATCGCAATTTCATCCACTGGAATCCTTAACCTTTTTACGACCATGCTGCTGATCCCCGCCATCGACCTGAAAGACGGTCACTGCGTTCGCCTGAAACAGGGCGATATGGACCTCGCCACCGTGTTCTCCGAAGATCCCGCCGAGATGGCGCTGCACTGGCTGAAGAAAGGTGCGCGCCGCTTGCACCTGGTCGACCTGAACGGCGCCTTCGCCGGCAAGCCGAAGAACGAGGCTGCCATCAAGTCGATCCTGCAGGTGGTACAGGAATACGCTACCGAAAACGACCTCGACGAGATCCCGGTCCAGCTCGGCGGCGGCATCCGCGACCTCGACACCATCGAGCGCTACCTGGACGACGGCATCACCTACATCATCGTCGGCACCGCCGCCGTGAAGAACCCGGGCTTCCTGCACGACGCCTGCGGCGCCTTCCCGGGCTCGATCATCGTCGGCCTGGACGCCAAGGACGGCAAGGTCGCGACCGACGGCTGGAGCAAGATGTCCGGCCACGAAGTCATCGACCTGGCCCAGAAGTTCGAGGGTTACGGCGTCGAATCGATCATCTACACCGACATCGGCCGCGACGGCATGATGGGCGGCGTGAACATCGAAGCGACCGTGCGCCTGGCCCAGGCCGTCAAGATCCCGATCATCGCCTCCGGCGGCCTGCACAACCTGGCCGACGTCGAGGCCCTGTGCGCGGTGCAGGACGAAGGCATCGAGGGCGTGATCTGCGGCCGCTCGATCTATGAAGGCACGCTCGACCTGGCCAGTGCGCAGGAACGCGCCGACCAGCTGACCGAAGGTGCACAGGCTTAACTTTATGCTCGCAAAACGCATCATTCCCTGCCTGGACGTCACCGGTGGCCGCGTGGTCAAGGGCGTCAATTTCACCGAGCTGCGCGATGCCGGCGACCCGGTCGAGATCGCACGCCGCTACGACGGCCAGGGCGCCGACGAGATCACCTTCCTCGACATCACCGCCTCGAGCGATGGCCGCGACCTGATCCTGCCGATCATCGAGGCGGTCGCCTCGACCGTCTTCATCCCGCTGACGGTGGGCGGCGGCGTGCGCAAGGTCGAGGACGTGCGGCGCCTGCTGAACGCCGGCGCCGACAAGGTGTCGATGAATACCTCCGCCGTGACCAACCCCCAGCTGGTGTTCGACGCCTCGCAGAAGCACGGCTCGCAATGCATCGTGGTGGCGATCGACGCCAAGCAGGTCGCGCCCGGCAAGTGGGAAGTGTTCACCCACGGCGGCCGCAACGCGACCGGCCTCGACGCCGTCGAGTGGGCGAGGAAAATGGAAAGCCTGGGCGCCGGCGAGCTGCTGCTGACCAGCATGGACCGCGACGGCACCAAGTCCGGCTTCGACCTGGGCCTGACGCGCGCCGTCTCGGACGCGGTCGGCATTTCCGTGATCGCCTCCGGCGGCGTGGGCGGCCTGCAGGACCTGGCCGACGGCGTCCTCGAAGGCCATGCCGATGCCGTGCTGGCGGCCAGCATCTTCCACTACGGGCAGCACACGGTCGGCGAGGCCAAGCGCTTCATGCAGGAACGCGGCATCCCGATGAGATTGGACTGAGCTGGACTGAACTGGACACGATACAGATGGCAACCCCGACGACGAACCACGCGATTCCCGCCCAGCCCTGGCTGAAGAAGGTGCAATGGGACGAGCACGGCCTGGTGCCGGTGATCGCCCAGGAAGCGGCGACCGGCGACATCCTGATGTTCGCCTGGATGAACCGCGAAGCCCTGGCCAAGACCGTGGAGCTGGGCGAAGCGGTGTACTGGAGCCGCTCGCGCAAGAAGCTGTGGCACAAGGGCGAAGAGTCCGGCCACGTCCAGAAAGTGCTGGAGATCCGCCTCGACTGCGACGAGGACGTGGTGCTGCTGAAGGTCGAGCAGGCCGGCGGGATCGCCTGCCATACCGGCCGCCATTCCTGCTTCTTCCAGAAGTTCGGGGACGGCGACTGGCATGACGCCGAGCCGGTGCTGAAGGACCCCGACAGCATCTATACGAACCCGAAGACGACTCCGAAGAAAAGCAAATGAGCACCACCCTGAACCGCCTGGCGGCGGTAATCGAATCGCGCAAGCCGGAAAACGGCGGCGATCCCGATACATCCTATGTCGCGCGCCTGTTCGCGAAAGGCGACGACGCGATCCTCAAGAAGATCGGCGAAGAAGCGACCGAGACCGTCATGGCGGCCAAGGACGTGCGCGCCGGCGCCGACCCGTCCAAGCTGCTGTACGAAGTGGCCGACCTGTGGTTCCACTCGGCCGTGCTGCTGGCCCGCTTCGGCCTGACGCCCGAGCAGGTGCTGGACGAACTGGCGCGCCGCGAAGGCATTTCCGGCATCGAGGAAAAGGCCGCGCGCAAGTAACCCTTTTGGGAGAGAACATGGACAACTGTATCTTCTGCAAGATCGCCGCCAAACAGATCCCGGCTGGCGTGGTGTACGAGGACGATGAGCTGCTCGCGTTCAAGGACATCAACCCGGCGGCGCCGGTCCACCTGCTGATCATTCCGAAACAGCACCTGGCGACGCTGTCCGACTGCACGGAGCAGCACGCGGCGATCCTCGGCAAGATGCTGGCCCTGGCGCCGAAGCTGGCGGCCGAACATGGTATTTCCGTCAAGCAGGGACCGGATGGCCAGCGCCGCGGCGGGTATAAAACGCTGATCAACACCGGTCCGGACGGCGGGCAGGAGGTGTATCACCTGCACCTGCATGTGTACGGCGGACCACGTCCGTGGCGCGGGCTGGGGACCTGATCAAAGCTTCCGGCTGGAAATAGGCCATTCCAGCTGTTCATCGCTTATACTGCGCGTACGCTTCACGCGAATTCGGGCTTGCGCCCGCAAGGAGAAAACAATGGGTTCGTTGAGTATTTGGCACTGGCTGATCGTGCTGGTGGTAGTGGTGCTGGTCTTCGGTACCGGCAAGCTGAAGAACGCGGGTTCCGACCTGGGCAAGGCCGTGAAAGGCTTCAAGGACGGCGTCAAGGGCAGCGAAGAAGAGCGCCAGGCAAATGCGAATGTGCCGCCGGCGCCGCCGCAGCAGGTGGTCGACAAGTCCACGACCACGATCGACGTCGAGACGCGCGAAAAGAATCGTTCCTGATCCGCGCTGAGTCCCCATGATCGATCTCGGGCTTTCCAAACTCGCCGTCATCGGCGTGGTCGCGCTGATCGTGATCGGCCCCGAGCGCCTGCCGAAGGTGGCGCGCATGGCCGGCACGCTGTACGGCCGCGCCCAGCGCTACCTGCACGAGGTGAAGTCGGAGGTGTCGCGCGAGATCGAAATGGAAGAGCTGCGCAACCTGCATAAAGAAGTGCAGGAAACCGCGCACAGCTTCAAGACCGAGGTCGAGAGCTTCGGTTCCGAGGTCGAGAACACGGTCTCGTCCCATCTCGGCGAAGTCGAATCGGCCTGGCGCGGCGACGCCAATACGTCGCCGTCGCCCTCGCTGGCCACCCCGGATGACATCGAGCGCAAGGCGCGCGAATTCCGCCGCAAGAAGCTGGTCAAGAGCTCCAGCGTTCCGGCCTGGTACAAGAACCGCAACGGCAGCCGCCAGCATGTCCTGTCGGGCGCGGCGCGCGTGCGCAAGTTCCGTCCCGGCGCCAAGTCCCATACTTCCTTTTTCTAGAGTCTAGATGACTGACGAAGCCGCAGGCGAAACTTTCATTTCGCACCTGGTCGAATTGCGCGACCGCCTGGTCCGGGCCGTGATCGGGGTTGCCATTGCCTGCGTCGCCCTGATGCTGTGGCCGGGACCGGACCGGATCTACGATTTCCTGGCCGCACCCATGCTGGCCTCGCTGCCGGCCGGCGCCAAGATGATCGCCACCGGCGTCAGCTCGCCCTTCCTGGTGCCGATGAAGGTAACCCTGGTGCTGGCGCTGATCCTCGCGCTGCCCTGGGTGTTCTACCAGGCCTGGGCCTTCATTGCGCCCGGCCTGTACGCCCACGAAAAGCGGCTGGTGCTGCCGCTGGTGATCTCGTCCTCGCTGCTGTTCATCGCCGGGGTCGCGTTCTGCTATTTCTTCGTGTTCGGGCGGGTGTTCCACTTCATCGCCAATTTCGCGCCCAGCTCGATCGCGGTCATGCCCGACATCGAGAACTACCTCGATTTCGTGATCTCGATGTGCCTGGCCTTCGGCGCCACCTTCGAGGTGCCGGTGGTGGTCGTGATCCTGGTGCGGATGGGCTTCATCAGCGTCGAGAAGCTGAAGTCGGTGCGCCCCTACGTGATCGTCGGCGCCTTCGTGATCGCCGCCGTCGTCACGCCGCCGGACGCGGTCAGCCAGCTGGCCCTGGCCATTCCGATGTGCCTGCTGTTCGAGCTCGGCCTGCTGATGGCCCCGGTGTTCGTGCGCGTCACCCGCGCGCCGGAAGAGCACGCCTGATCCCGGTCCGGCACCTGCTTCAGCGAAAGCGGCGCCCTCGGGCGCCGTTTTCATTTGTTATATTTTTGCAACAAACCTCCAGTGCAGGAAACTTGCCCGTTAGAATGGTTAAAGATGAGTTTTGCCATAACGACAAGGAGACGTTTCATGGATTCAAACCGTCGCAACCTGCTGAAAGCCGGTGCATCCGCCGCCGTGGGTAGCCTGCTCGCCGCCACCCAGGCCCAGGCCCAGGCCCAGAACCAGGCCACCCCCGAAGCGCACGCGCTCGCCGTCCCTCCGCTGGCCGGCAGGATCGGCATGCGGCTCGCCACCTGCTCCCTCGCACCCAACGGTGCGCCGCGGGTGGTGGCGGTGCTCGACAACGGCAAGATGATCGACCTGCAGGCGGAAGCGAAGCGCCAGAAGCGGACGCTGCCCTTCGATGCCTCGTCGATGCTGGCGCTGATCAAGAGCGGCAATGCCGGCCTCGAACAGGTGCGGGCCCTGGTCGAGCACGCGGCCGGGAAACCGGCTTCGCTGCTGTCGGTCGAGAATGCGCGCTTCATGTCACCGATTCCGCGGCCCGACCGCAACATCTACTGCGTCGGCTGGAACTACCTCGACCACTTCGAAGAGGGCAAGCAGGCCCGCTTCGACAAGTCGGCCGAAAAGCTGCCGGATCACCCGGTGTTCTTCACCAAGGGCACGCACACGATGAACGGGCCCTTCGATCCGATCCCGCACGACCCGAACTATTCGAACACCACCGACTGGGAAGCGGAGCTGGCCGTCATCATCGGCCAGACCGGTCGCAACATCCCGGAAGAGCGGGCCATGGATTATGTGTTCGGCTATGCGCCCTACAACGACACCACGGTGCGCGAAGCCCAGCAGAAAATGCACGGCGGCCAGTGGTTCAAGGGCAAGAGCCTGGACGGCCATGGGCCGATGGGGCCCTGGATCGTCACCGCGGCCGGCGTCAAGCTCGACGACCTGCGCGTGATCTGCCGCGTGAACGGCGTCGAAAAGCAGAACGCCAGCTACAAGCAGATGTACTTCAAGATCCCGCGCATCATCGCCGAGCTGTCGCGCGGCCTGACGCTCGAGGCGGGCGACATCATCGCCACCGGCACGCCCTCGGGCGTCGGCTTTGCCCGCAAACCGCCCGAGTTCCTGAAGAGCGGCGACGTGATCGAGACCGAGATCACGGGCCTGGGCGTGATGCGCAACATGATCCGGGCCGAGGCCTGAGAGGCGCATAGCCCGAGCTCAGGCCCGGCGCGGCGCCTGCGCCGCGCAGGCGACGGCGGCGGCATCGGCCGGCGTCGCCGCCACGTCGCGTATCACCGGCGCCGATCCGGCGCCGGCTTGCGCCGTGCTGTCGAATGCGGACGTGCCGAGCACGACGACGGTGAACGCGACGACGAAGATGGCTTCCATGTGCTTGTGGATGTTCATGATGTTCCCCTTCAGTGGCTGGTTTCGGAAAGCGGGCGGCATTTTTCCGCCCGGCCTTCTTCATTGAGCACGAGGCGTGCCAGCCACTTTGTGAGGGGGAAGCGCGCCGTCAGGGCGCTTTTGGGCCGCGCAGCGTCGGCCCGGGAACAACAGCCTGTCGAAAGCTGTCGGTTCGGGACCAACTCAGTTGATCTTCAACACCCCGCCATTGCCCAAGCCGCCTTCAACGGACTGCGCCTTGTAGGCGCGCACGGCCTTGACCATCTGCTTGTACGAATCCATGAAAGACGCCGCCAGCACCTTGCCTTCCGGGGTCTGGCTGAAGCCGCTGGCGCCGGCGAAGCCGTGCTGGAAGAAGCCGGCCATGCCGCCGATATCCCAGTTGCGCGCGCTGCCCTTTCATGCCCCCGCCCGCCGCATCACGCTTGCTGCATCGTTACTGCATCAGCTGCCCGATGATCCTCACCGGCGCATTGCCGTAGCCGAGGAACTGGTCGTGGAACTCCTTCAGGTTGAAGCGCTCGCCCAGTTGCTGCTTGCGGCGCTCGCGCAGTTCCATGATGTCGCTGTAGCCGCTGAAGTAGCTGGTCAGCTGCACCGAGGAGAGCTGCACGCGGCGCCACTTCTCGGCCGCTTCCTGCGGGGTCTGGAAGGCCTGGCGCACCAGCAGGTCCATCGCCTGCTCGCGCGTCATGCCGAGCACGTGCACGCTGTAGTCGAGGATGGTGTTGGAGACGCTGCGCAGGTTCCACTTGCACCACATCAGCCACAGTTCCGGCGCATTGTCGCCGTAGCCGGATTCGAGCATCATGCGCTCGCCGTACACGGCCCAGCCCTCGATCATCGCGCCGTTCCCGAACAGGGTCTTGACCAGCGACGGCGAACGGTTGGCGTTCATCAGCTGGGTGTAGTGGCCGGGGATCGCCTCGTGGATGTTCAGGATCTGCAGCATCCAGTTGTTGTACTCGCGCAGGCTGCTCTCGGCCTGGGCCGGGGTCAGGCCATCCAGCGGCGTGACGTTGTAATAGGTCTTGTCCTTCGGGCGGTACGGACCCGGCGCATCGATGCTGGCGCCGGCCACGCCGCGCTGGTACAGCGGGGTCTCGCGTACCACCAGCGGCTTGCTCGGGTCGATCGTCACCAGATTGTTCTTGATGACGTAGTCCTGCAGCTGCGGGATCTGGCGCCGGATCTCGGGCAGGAAGTCGGCGGGCGCGACGTGCTGCAGCGAGAGCTTGTCGATCACCATGCCGATCTTGCGGAAGCGGTCGTTCGGCTTGGCGGCATTGCCCATCGTCTTGTCCCACAGCTGGTCGGCCAGGCCGTCCATGCGGGTCAGCAGTTCTTCGCGCGCGGCCAGGGCCTTGCGGTAGGTCTGCTCGGCCGTGCTGGACGACTGGATCTCGAAGGCGAACTTCTGCTCGTACAGCTCCTTGCCGATGCGGAAGGAACGTGCGCGCTGCATCTGCTCCTGGGACTTGTCGAGGTCACTCAGGAAGTCCACCCAGGCCAGCACGGCACTGCCGGCGTTGGCGATGCGCTGGGCGAAGATCGCCTTTTCCTGCGGCGTCAGCTGGCTTGACTCCTGCGCCGCCTTGCCGAGGTCGGCCAGCACCACCAGCGTGCCCGGCGCCTGCGAGATCGCGAGCTGGGTGTGCTCGCGGGTCGGGTGCGCGATCGAGGCCTGCGCCGCCTGGTAATAGGCCGGCACGTCGGCCAGGCGCTTGAGGATGGTGCGCAGGCGCTGCGGCTTGGCCGCGTACTCGGTGTTCAGGATCAGGTCGAGCGGCTGGGCGACGTTGTACTGGGCCGGGTTCCATTCGAAGTCGCGGTAGACGGTCAGCTGCCAGCGGTCCTGCTGCAGCTTGTTGAGCAGGACCGCGAGGTCGGTGCGCTGGTTGGGCGAGAGTTTATCGGCATTCAGCTTGCGGAATTTTTCGAGCCACTCGTCGATGAAGGCCAGCTGCTTGGCGCGGGTCGGGGCGTCGGGGATGGTCAGCCTGGCGGCGGCGTCGAACTTGCCGACATAGATGCCGCCTTCCGGATCCATGCGCCACAGCGCGGTCAGGAACTGCATCGACAGCGAGTCCATGTAGCGGTCGTTGCGGTTCAGCGAAGCCGGCGCGGCAGCGCGGACCTGCGCCGGCGCTGCCTCGACCGGGGCGGCGACATGCTTGCTCGTGCCCCGGGCGGATTTGCCGTCGGCCTTCGAGGCTTTCGAGGCCTTCGGGGACTTCGAGGCGTGCTTGCCGGATTCCTTGGCCTTGGCGCTGCTGCTGTGCTTCGGCTTGGCCGCCTTGCTGGTGCGCGCACCGGCCGGCGCCAGCGCGAAGCTGGTGAGCAGGACCGCAAGAACAAGTTTCGGCGCGAGTTTCGTTTTCATCATCGTGGTCTGTCTGCCTGATTAAAAAATGGCGGGCGCCAGATTAGCACCATTACCGGTCTTTGCGGAAACTTGAAACAATACGTCACGTATCCGCGACCGCCTGCCGTCCGCCCGCCAGGCCGGCCTGCAGCATGGCCAGCATGTCGGCGGGGGACAGGCGCGCCGACACGTCGCTGCCCTCCAGCAGGCTGTCGGCCAGGTCGCGCTTGTGGCGGTGCAGGTCGACGATGCCTTCCTCGATCGTATGCCGCGCCACCAGGCGGTAGATGGTCACCGGGCGCTGCTGGCCCATGCGGTGGGCGCGGTCCGAGGCCTGGTCTTCGACCGCCGGGTTCCACCACGGGTCCATGTGGATCACATAGTCGGCCGCGGTCAGGTTGATGCCGACCCCGCCGGCCTTCAGCGAAATCAGGAACAGGTCGCCATCGCCGGCCTGGAAGGCGTCCACCCGGCGCTTGCGTTCCTGCATCGGCGTGGAACCGTCGAGATACTGGTAGCGGATGCCGCGCTCGTCCAGGTGCTTGCGGATCAGGCTCAGGTGATCGACGAACTGGCTGAACACCAGGGCCTTGTGGCGGTTTTCCAGCAGCTCCTCCAGCAGGCGCGCAAAGGCTTCCAGCTTGCTGCTGCGGATGCCGCTGTCGGGCGCCACCAGCACCGGATTGCAGACGGCGCGGCGCAGCTTCATCATCTCGGCCAGGATCTGGATCTGCTTCTGGGCCTGCGGGGCGTCGAGTGACGCGATGCGTTCCAGCGCGTCGCGGCGCAGCGATTCGTACAGCGCCATCTCTTCCTGGCTCAGCTCCACCGGCAGCACGATCTCGGTGCGCGGCGGCAGTTCGGACAGTACCTGGGCCTTGGTCCGGCGCAGGATGAAGGGCTGCGTGAGGCGGCGCAGGCGCGTGCGCGCGGCCAGTTCGGCGCGCCTGTCTTTAGTTTTATCCTGGCTGGCCTTTTCGATCGGGCCGGCAAAGCGCAGGTTGAACTGGTCGCTGGTGCCGAGCAGGCCCGGGTTGATGAAGCGGAACAGGTTCCACAACTCGCCCAGGTGGTTTTCCAGCGGCGTGCCGGTGGCGGCCATGCGGAAGTCGCCGCGCAGGGCCATCACTGCCTGCGAACGGCGCGTATGCGCATTCTTGATCGCCTGCGCCTCGTCCAGCACGATGCTGTGCCAGCGCAGCTCCTTGAACAGCGCCGCTTCCAGCTGCAGCAGGCCGTAGCTGACGACGATCACGTCGAACGGCCCCGCTTCCTTCACCGTCTTTTCCCGGTCGCCCGGGCCGAACAGCTTCATGTTCAGCGTCGGGGCGAAGCGCTCCGCCTCGGCCATCCAGTTGGTGGCGACCGAGGTCGGCGCCACCACCAGGGTCGGCCCGCCGGGTGCGCGCGACAGGATCAGCGCCAGCGCCTGCAGGGTTTTACCGAGGCCCATGTCGTCGGCCAGGCAGGCGCCCACGCCCCAGTGCGCCAGGCGGGACAGCCATTCGAAGCCCTCGACCTGGTAGTCGCGCAGCTCGGCCTGCAGGGTGCTCGGCAACTGCGGCCGGTAGTCGGCGTTCGCCGCCATGTGCTGCAGGTGCTTGCGCCAGGCGGCATCGGCGTCGACTTCGCCAGCCTCCAGCGCCATCTCTTCGAGCGCGAAACTGGCCAGCGGATGGAAGCGCAGGGCTTCGTCATCGGCATCGGTGTAGGCCGACAGGTCCGTCAATCTGCGGTGCAGTTCGTCGGTGAGCGCCAGGAACTGGTTGTCGCCCAGGGCGATAAAACGGTCTTCGCGCAGGCGTCCGAGCAGTTCGCGCAAGTCCATCACCTTGTTCTCGTCGACCCGGACTTCGCCATTCGCGGCGAACCAGTCCTTGTCGCGCCGGATGTTCAGGCGCACCGACTTCGACGATACCTTCTTCGTGATGCGGAAGGATTCGCCTTCCGGCCAGCCGATCACCACGCGCGACGCATCCACCTCCTGCAGCTCGGTCAGCAGTTCCAGGCAGTGGAAGGGCTGGCCCAGCAGCCATTCGCCATGCTCGTCCTCGGCGTTTTCCAGGGTCTTGCAATCGGCCAGCAGCTGGCGCTCGGCTTCGCGCTCGGCGTTCAGGTCGCGCCGCGCCTCCATGCGCACCCCGCCCACGTCGGCGATGATGCTCTCGGCACCGTCGCCCGGCTGCAGGTAGGGACCGGCATCCGGCAGCGGGCGCACCAGCACGCGCACCCGCAGGCCCTGCTGGTAGGGCAGCAGGTGCACGTGCAGGCGCGGATCGCCCGGGACCTGCTCGATGTCGGCCGGGCTGCCGCCGATGTCCGACTGCACCGTCACGATCGAGGAGATCGCGCTGATCGCCTGCAGCACGCGCTTTTCCGCTTCGAGCGGCACTTCCAGCCCCTCGCCGACGATGGCGCCGATGCGCTTGTGTTCATCCTTGATGCGCACGATGCGCAGCCGGGTCGGGGTTTCCTTCGTCACCACCACGTCGCCCTGCTGTTCGCGCATCGGCGGATTCAGCGAGATCGTGACCTTGCCGCTCGCGGCGCGCACCATCAGCTGCGGCTCGCCGGGCAGCAGTTCGATGCGGGTGCCGGGCGAATCCATCCAGAACAGCAGCGGGTGGCCGGCCAGGGCCATGACCGCCTTGTCGAGGTCGAATTCGTGGCGCATGCCGGTGCCGCTGTAGTAGCGGTAGGCGCCGATCGTGGCGGCCACCTGCACGTCCTGCGCGCTCAGGAAGTCGAGTTCGGCCGCTTCCTCGGCCAGGCGTTTCAGGCTGAAGGCGCGGCCGCGGGTCCAGCCGCCCTGCGCGTCGCGCTTCTGCTCGCGCGGCTCGAGCGCGCGTACGCCCAGGTGCGGGTCCCAGCCCACCAGCCAGGCCAGGCGCGACTCCTTCACCACCTCGACGTTGACGGCCGGCTGCAGGTTGATCAGGGCGTTGAGCTGGCGCTCCCACGGCTGCTCGCGTTCGAACCACAGCGCCATGTCGGTGAAGCGGTGGCGCTGGCGCAGGGCGATCGCACGTTTGTCGACGCCCACCATGCCGAGCTGGCCCAGCACGGAGCCGATCTGGGCGGCGATGAAGTCGAAGCCGGCCGCTTCCGCCGTCTCCATCTGCTGTTCCAGGAAGGCTTTACGCTCGCCCAACTGCGGCATGCCGAGCCACCAGTGCAGCAGGGCGCGGAACATCACCGGCTGCAATGCCTGTTCCCAGTTGCGCGAGGGGAGGACCTCGGCGTCGACGGTGCCGCCGCGGATCTGGCGCAGCATCGACAGCTGCTGGTAGACCGCGGTGTCGTGGCTCTGCACCGCGCGGGTGGCGGAATCGAGGTAGCTGTCGAGCGCCTTGGCGTGCTTCGGATCGCTGCTCTTCAGGAGCGCGGTGATGTACAGGTGGCCGCCGATGCCTTCGAAGATGGCTTTGCGCTTGCCGGTTTCCTTGCGCAGCGCCTTCAGGGCCTTGTCGAAACCGCCGAGCGCTTCCTCGGTATCGCCGCGCAGCAGCTGCAGCACGCTGCGGTAGTACAGGGTCGCGGACTCGTCGAGGTCGTGCAGCAGGTCGGCGGCGGCGTCCAGGCGGCCGCACAGGATCAGGTGCTCGGCCAGGGCCGTGCGCAGCGCCATCGAGGCGCCGCCCTGGGCCACGTGCTCTTCGGCGTAGGCGCGCACCTGCGACGCGCTGGCCGGCTCGCGCTGGACGTGACTGACCAGCACTGCCAGTACCTCGTCGCGGAAGGCGGAGTTGACGCGCTCGATGAGCGCCGGTTCGAACGGCCGCGCGCAGATGTCGACCAGCGGATGCAGGTAGGCCGCTTCGTGGCAGCGCAGGCAGGCCGCCAGCAGCGGCGCGATGGTCTTCGGGCCTTCGCCGGCCAGCAGGGCCATGCGCAGCAGGGCCACGCCCTGGCGGTAGCTGCGCAGCATGGGCGTGCCTTGCCAGTCGATGCGCAGCGGCGTCACCGTCTGGTAGACCTCGCGCAGTTCGTTCAGGCGGCGTGCACGGATGGCCCAGGCCATCGCCGGCCAGCCCAGGTCGGGCGTGACGACGTAGCCGCGCGAGGGCAGCTCGCCGATCAGGCCATCGGCGCGCAGGCTGTCGAGGTCGTCCGCCAGGTCGTCTTCCACGGCGCTTTCGCCCAGCGGCGCCAGGTGCTCGTGGATGCGCCGCCGGCCCATCGGCTCGCCGGCCAGGGCCAGCAGGGTCAGGATCAGCTTGCGCTTCTCACTACAGGCTTCGAAGATCGCGCCGATGACTTCCACAGTCATGCGGCGAGGTTCTCGATGTCCACCGGAGGCAGGTCGCCAGGCACCGGAATGCCGAACACGCGCAGGTAGAAGACCAGCTCCGCCTCGAGCGTGCGGACGATGCTGTCGGCCTTGCGGAAGCCGTGGCCTTCGCCTTCGAGCGTCAGGTAGGCCACCGGCACGGCGCGCTTGCGCAAGGCCTCGACCATCACCTCCGACTGCGGCGGCGGCACCACCTTGTCGTCCAGGCCCTGGAAGAAGATCATGGGGCGGCGCAGTTTGTCGGTGTGGTTGATCGGCGAGCGCTCGGCGTAGACGGCATCCGCGCGCGCTTTCGGCGCGATCAGGTATTCGTTGTAGTGCGACTCGAACTTGTGCGAGTCGGCGTCCAGGCCCTTCAGGTCGGACACGCCGTAGTAGCTGGCGCCGGCCTTGAACACGTCGTGGAAGGCGAGGGCGCACAGCGTGGTGAGGCCGCCGGCGCTGCCGCCGCGGATCACCAGGCGCTCGCGGTCGACCAGCATCTCCCCGGCGAGGTACCGGGCGCCGGCCACGCAATCCTCGACGTCGACCACGCCCCACTGTTCCTTCAGCAGGTCGCGGTAGGCGCGCCCGAAGCCGGTGCTGCCGCCGTAGTTCACGTCCAGCACCGCGATGCCGCGGCTGGTCCAGAACTGGGTCGCCAGCTTCAGCGTGCTGCTGGCCATGCTGGTCGGGCCGCCGTGGCCGATCACCATCAGCGGCGGCAACTCGCCCGGCAGTGGCGCATAGTCCGCATTCGTCGGCGGATAGTAGAAGGCGTAGGCATTGCGCTTGCCGGCGCTGGGGTAGCTGATCGATTGCGGTACCGACAGATAGCCCACATCCGGCAGCTGCTCGATCGAGCGCGCCAGCACCTCGCGCCTGGCGCTGGCGAGGTCGATACGCACCACCTCCGCCGCAATGGTCGGGGCGCCGGCCAGCAGCACCAGGGTGTCGCCGGCCACGCGCAGCTCGCGGATCTCCTGGTAGGGCGTGTCGATGGCGCTCAAGGCGCCGCTGGCGGTGTCCAGGCGCGCAAGCCTGCTCACGCCGCCCTCGATATAGGTGCAGACGATCTCGCTGTCCGAGCGGAAGCCGTACATGCTGTTGCCGAAGACCCAGTGCGGGCCGCCGAATTCCGCCTCGCGCGGGCAAATCGGGTGCACCACGCCGTGGTCGTAGCGGTGCAGGTTCCACCAGCCGCTGCGGTCGGACACGAAATGCAGCACGCCGCCCGGCGACCACTCCGGCTGCACGATGGCTTCCTCTTGTCCGCCTGCGATCAGGCGGCCGTTGACCAGGCTGCCGTCCGCGGCGACATCGGCCAGCCACAGTTCCGTACCCTGCCAGGGCATGCGCGGATGGTCCCAGCACAGCCAGGCGAGCTGTTTGCCGTCCGGGGACAGGCGCGGCGACGAATAAAAGTCGTTGCCGTCGACCAGCACGGTTTCCAGGCCGTCGAAGCCGATCGCGCAGAGCGTATTGACCGGGTAGGTACCGCCCGCCGAATGGTCTTCGCGCACGCCGACCAGGCGCCGGCGCGCGGCATCGAGCACGAAATCCGCATAGCGCAAGTCGCCGCCGGCGCTCATGGGCTGCGGCTCGCCGCCATCCTCGATGCGATACAGACGGTTGTCGGCGAAATGCGAGAACCACACCGTCCCGTTCGCGGCCAGCACCGCGCCGCCGCCGTATTCGTGCACGCGGGTGCGCACGTTGAAGGGCGCCGGCGTGAGCTCGCTTACCTCGCCGTCGCGCTGGCGCAGCAGGGGCGTGCGCCCGCCTTCGCTGGCGCGGCCGGCCAGCCAGTAGAGGTCGGCGCCGTCGAGCAGCACGCCGGACAGCGGGGTCGAGCCGGCGGCGACAAGAGCGGCAGTGATCGGGGAAGTCCAGGCGCCACAGGGGGCGGCCTGCTTGCGGGAGGATTCGGGCATGGTCGGTCCTGGCAAAAGGTAGGCGCCCATTATAAGAGCCTATTCCCGTGTCACGAAGGATGCGTACGGATGGGCCAGTAGTGAGATAATAGACGTTTGCCCGCGCGCCGGGCGCCTATTCTCTGATCAGGTTGCCAGCCATGCCACGATTCGCCCCGCTCCAGAACGACACCTTCCTGCGTGCGCTGCTGCGCCAGCCGACCGACCATACCCCGGTGTGGCTGATGCGCCAGGCGGGGCGCTACCTGCCGGAATACCGCGCCACCCGCGCGCGCGCCGGCTCCTTCCTGGGCCTGGCCAAGAATCCGGATTACGCCACCGAGGTGACGCTGCAGCCGATCGACCGCTATCCGCTGGATGCGTCGATCCTGTTCTCGGACATCCTGACGGTGCCGGACGCGATGGGCTTGGGCCTGTATTTCGAGGATGGCGAAGGCCCGAAATTCGAGCGCACCGTGCGCACCGAGGAAGACGTCGCCAAATTGCAGGTGCCGGACATGGCGTCCCTGCAGTACGTGTTCGACGCCGTGACCCAGATCCGCACTGCCCTGAACGGCCGCGTGCCGCTGATCGGCTTTTCCGGCAGCCCCTGGACCCTGGCCTGCTATATGGTCGAAGGCGGCGGTTCGCGCGAGTTCCATACGATCAAGAAGATGCTGTACGCGCGCCCGGACCTGATGCACCGCATCCTGGACGTGACCGCGCAAGCCGTCATCCAGTACCTGAACGCCCAGATCGACGCCGGCGCCCAGGCCGTCATGATCTTCGACTCCTGGGGCGGGGCGCTGGCCGACGGCGCCTACCAGGCCTTCTCGCTGGCGTACATGCGCAAGATCGTCGCCGGCCTGCAGCGTGAGAAAGACGGCGTGCGCATCCCGGCGATCGTCTTTACCAAGGGCGGCGGCCTGTGGCTGGACGAGATGGCGGACATGGGCGCCGACGCGCTCGGCCTGGACTGGACCGTCAACCTGGGCCGCGCCCGCGCCCTGGTCGGCGACCGCGTCGCCCTGCAGGGCAACCTGGACCCGGCCATCCTGATGGCGGGTCCGGACCAGATCCGTGCCGAAGTCGAAAAGGCGCTGGGCAGCTATGGCACGCCATCCAGCGGCCATGGCCACGTGTTCAACCTGGGGCATGGCATCTCGCAGTTCACGCCGCCGGAGTCGGTGACGGCGATGGTCGAGGCGGTGCATGACTTCAGCCGCCGGCAACGCCAGGCTTGAGCGTAGTGCTGCGCCGCGGTGCTGCCCACGGTGCATCGAATCACACTTATTCACAAATTCTTGAACTTCCCATCACCCGGCTGTGAAAATGTACAGTACTGGATGAATTTGAATAAGTAGTTGATTTCATTGGTTTTATTGCCGAGAGCGCACAGCGGTCCGGGAGGCTGTTCCGCTTCTCCGAGAGGGGCCTGCCCAAGTTGACAGCGCATTGTTCACAAAGTTATGCACAGATTCTGTGAATAATCTGGAAAAGTGCTGCGTTTACCGGGGTTTACGCGATTTCTTCAAGTGTTGCATCAAGTTTTTGCTGCACTGCGCTTGAGTTCTTCACCGGAAATGCCCAGTTATGCACAGAAGCGGTCGAGCGATGCTGGATTTCTACTGCAGCAAGGTTGTAAAGGCAAGTTCCTGATTTTAAAAGAGAAAATCTTTTGTGGAATTAAGGAATTGCCAAGTGCTTTGCGCTAACGTAAACCTTTGTCCCGGTCAAGTTTTCCATTTTCCACAAAGTTTTCCACAAGGTCCGGTTTGTCTTACTGCATCTTACAAATCGCGCTCGATACGCCGCTCGACAGCGTGTTCGATTACCGCTGGCCGTGTGAGCCCGGCAGCGAGCCCGCGGTCGGGCAGCTGGTGCTGGTGAACTTCGGCCGGCGCGAAGCCGTCGGCGTGATCGTCGCCGTCAAGCAGGAGACCGACGTTCCGCCGGACAAGCTCAAGGATGCACTGGCCGTGCGCAGCCAGCTGCCGCCCCTGTCCGGCAAATGGCTGGCGCTGGCGCGCTTCGCGGCCGACTATTACCACCGTCCGCTGGGCGAGGTGGCGATGCCGGGCCTGCCGAAGAACCTGCGCCTTGGCAGCACCGTGGCGCTGGACCGCGCCCTGAAAAAGCTGGCCAAACTCGAGGAGGCGCACGATCCGACGCCGGCCGCGATGCCGGTCCTGAATCCCGCCCAGCAGCAGGCGGCCGACGCCATCGGCCAGGCCGGCGGCTTCAGTCCGCTGCTGCTGTACGGCGTGACCGGCAGCGGCAAGACCGAGGTCTACCTGCAGGCCTGCGCCCAGGTGCTGGCGAAGGAAAGCGAGGCGCAGATCCTGATCCTGGTCCCGGAGATCAACCTGACCCCGCAGCTGGAAGCGAATATCCGCGCGCGCTTCCCGGACGTGATGCTGGCGACCCTGCACAGCAGCCTGTCCGAGGGCGAGCGCATGCTGCACTGGCTGGCCGCGCACACGGGCCGCGCGCGCATCGTGCTCGGCACCCGGCTGGCGATCCTGGCCTCGCTGCCGCACCTGAGGCTGATCGTGATCGACGAGGAGCACGACCCCTCGTACAAGCAGCAGGAAGGCCTGCGCTATTCGGCGCGCGACCTGGCCGTATGGCGCGCGCACCAGCTCCGGATTCCCATCGTGCTGGGCTCGGCCACGCCCTCGCTGGAAAGCTGGCACCACGCGCAGACGGGCCGCTACCGCAAGCTGGAGCTGCGCGAGCGCGCCGTGAAGGATGCCGTATTGCCGCGCGTAAAACTGGTCGACATGGAAAAGGACAAGCCGAAGGAAGGCCTGACCTCGCACCTGATCGCGGCCCTGCGCGATCGCATGGCGCGCGGCGAGCAGTCGCTGCTGTTCCTGAACCGGCGCGGCTATGCACCGGTGCTGTCCTGCGACGCCTGCGGCTGGATCAGCAACTGCACCCGCTGCACCGCCTTCATGGTCCTGCACCGTCCCGAGCACCGGCTGCGCTGCCACCACTGCTCGCTGGAGCTGCGCATCCCGCATTCCTGCCCGACCTGCGGCAACATCGACCTGCAGCCGCTGGGCCGCGGCACCCAGCGCATCGAGGAGGGCCTGCAGTCGCTGTTCCCGGAGGCGCGCGTGCTGCGCATCGATGCCGACTCCACGCGCCGCAAGGGCAGCGCCCAGGCCGCCTTCGACACCGTGCACCGCGGCGACGTCGACATCCTGATCGGCACGCAGATGGTCGCCAAGGGCCACGACTTCAAGAACCTGACCCTGGTCGGCGTGCTGAACCCGGATACGGCCCTGTTCTCGCAGGATTACCGCGCCAGCGAGCGCCTGTTCGCCCAGCTGATGCAGGTGGCCGGGCGCGCCGGGCGCGCCGGACTCGAGTCCGAGGTGCTGATCCAGTCGCGCTATTGCCAGCACCCGCTGTACGGCGCGGTGATGCGGCACGACTATGACCGCTTCGCCGGCAGCCTGCTGGAAGAGCGCCACCAGGCCGCGCTGCCGCCCTATATGTACCAGGCCCTGCTGCGCGCCGAGGCGCCGGAGCTGGCCACCGCGATCGCCTTCCTGGAGCAGGCGCGCGATGCGGTGCCGAACGAAGCGGTGGTGCTCAACGATCCGATCCCGATGACCATGACGCGATTGCACAACGTCGACCGCGCCCAGCTGCTGGTCGAATCGAATTCGCGTCCCGCCCTGCAGGCCTTCCTGACGGTCTGGGTCGATGCGCTGCGGGCCATGAAGTCGCGGGTGCGCTGGTCATTGGAGGTCGACCCGCTGGATATTTGAAGCTATTATTGTCATTCAAAAAACATTTCGAATGACACCGATGGCATCCCATGCACTGCGCGTCGTCCTGGCCGGCCTGATCGGCTTGTCATCCTTCCATGCCACTGCCGAGGAATCCCGTTTCGGCAGGAACGCCGTCTCCGAGATTCGCGACCGGATCCAGATGCGGCATTGCGACGGTGCGGTAGCCGACCTGAAGACGGGCCTGAAGAAGGGATTTGTCGAAGTCGCCCTGCTGGCGGGCAGCATGTACGACAACGGCATCTGCGTGAAGCGCGACTGGAATCGCGCCGTCCCGTTTTATATCCAGGCCTGGCAGGGCGGAATGAAGGAAGCCGCGGACAGGCTAGCCGCCGGTTACGCGGCGCCCGAGAACGGTGCGGACGTGGCCGCCGCCTTGTGGTGGGGTCACCGCGGAAACAAGGACGTCACCCGGGCGAAGGGCATGCCCGATTGCGCGGTCAGCCCGGCGGCGGCCGACGACATGGACCGTTTCGTGGCCGAGCTGCAGACCTGGCCGCAGGCGCGGCTCGCTGTCTGCAACTACCTGATCGGCGTGATGTCGATGCTCTCGGCCGAAATCGGCTATCCGACCCTGGCCGCCGAATACAACGTCGGCGGCGACGTGAGCCTGCGCTTCCTGCCCGCGGTGCCGCAGATCGACCTACGGCTTGGCAAGGTGCGCGAGTACCCGCTGTTCGGCCTGATCGACGGCGACAGAATACGCGAACGCGGGGCCAGGTCGGCGGGCGGCTTCGAGGGCGCCGCGCGTGGGGTCGCCGACCGTGCCCTGCGCCGCTATCCGCGTCCGGACGGCATTTCTCCCGATACGCTGGTCACGACCGATTGGCACTTCGGCATCCGGTTCGAATAGACGGCCACAAGGCACAGCCGGTTCCGCCGGCATCGCGAAAATAGCGTATCGTCATGTCCGCGAACTACCGGAGATGAAGATGCAGAAACTGAAGGTCGATGTTGCGGTCATCGGCGCCGGCACCGCCGGGCTGGTCGCCTACCGTTCCGCCAGGGTCCAGGGGGCGCGTACCGTCATGATCGAGGGCGGCCCCTACGGCACCACCTGCGCGCGCGTGGGCTGCATGCCCAGCAAGCTCCTGATTGCCGCCGCCGAGGCAGCCCATTTCATCGATATCGCGCCGGGCTTCGGCGTGCATGCCGGAGAAAAGCGCATCGACGGCGTGGCCGTGATGGAGCGCGTGCGGCGCGAGCGCGACCGCTTCGTCGGTTTCGTGCTGGAAGGCGTCGACAACATTCCCGATGAGGACAAGCTGCGCGGCTATGCGCGCTTCACCGGCCCGCACACCCTCATGGTCGACGACCATACCGAGGTCGAGGCCGCGCGCATCGTGATCGCCACCGGCTCGACGCCGACCCGCCTGCCGAAGCTGGAGAACGTCGGCCCCGGCATCATCACCAGCGACGAGGTGTTTTACTGGCAGGACCTGCCGCGTTCGGTGGCCGTGATCGGCACCGGCGTGATCGGGCTGGAGCTGGGCCAGGCCCTCACGCGCCTGGGCGTGCGCGTGAGCGTGTTCGCGCGCGGCGGCAGCGTGGCCCAGCTGAGCGATCCGGTGGTGCTGCGCAATGCGGGCCGCGTACTGGCCGAGGAGATCGACCTGCACTTCCAGTCCGAGATCGTGAGCGCGGTGCAGGACGGCGACGAGGTTGCGCTGACCATCCGCCAGCAGGGCCAGGAGCGCGCGATGCGCTTCCAGTACGTGCTGCAGGCGGCCGGGCGTACGCCGAACGTGGCCGGGATCGGCATCGAGCAGCTCGGCCTGGCGCTGGGCGCCAACGGCGTGCCGCTGTTCGACAGCCGCACCATGCAGTGCGGAAGCAGCCACGTGTTCATTGCCGGCGACGCCAACAACGAGCGGCCGGTGCTGCCGGAGGCGGCCGACCACGGCAAGATCGCCGGGGACAATGCCGGCCGCTACCCGGACATCCGCCCGGGCCTGCGGCGCGCGCCGCTGACCGCCGCCTTCACCGAGCCGAACATCGTCACCCTGGGCGCCAGCTACAAGCAGCTGTGCGCGCCGGGCAAGCCGAAGTTCGCGATCGGCCAGGTCTCGTTCGAGAACCAGGGCCGCAGCCGGGTCATGCTGCAGAATAAGGGGATGCTGAGGGTGTACGGAGAATACGGCACCGGCCGCTTCCTGGGCGCCGAGATGATCGCGCCGCGCGGCGAGCACCTCGGCCACTTGCTGGCCTGGGCCGTGCAGTGCCGCGTGACGGTCGAGCAGATGCTGGAGATGCCCTTCTACCACCCGGTGATCGAGGAGGGCGTGCGCACTGCGCTGCGCGACCTGGCGGCCAATCTTGCGAAGGGCGCCAGCGACCTCGATCCGGACGAGGTCGAACCCGGAACGTAATCCTTGTGTAGGGTGGGCGCGGCCGGCGTAGGCACACCGTGCCCACGCGTGAGGTCAATTCAGATACGACGCGTCCAGCTTTCCTTCCGACGCCAGCTGGCGCACGATCTTGATCGTGTCGATATCGGCCTCCTGGTAGGCCGATTTCTTGAAGTCCTCGTACATCTTGCCCATCTCGTCGCTTGCCGAGGCATTGCCGTCGTCGTACAGGAAGCGCACCCACATCACCCCTTCGCTCGGCGCCTCGATCGTCATGCTCATGCGCGAGGCGGCAATGTCGCCCTGGGCCGGCACTTCGTAGCGGACTTCCTGCAGCGGGGTCAGGTGCACCACGTCTTCGATCACCAGTTCGCCGTAGCGCAGGCGGCGCGCGAAGCTGCCGCTCTCGCGCTCGCCGAGCGTGCATTCGTCCAGGTGCGGCATGAACATCTTCGGGTTTTCGGCGCGCAGCACCAGGCCACGCCACAGTTGCTCGCGGGTCAGGGTATCCGCCAGCGGGTTGAGCGGGTCGTTAATCTCGATCAGGTGTTCGAATTTCATGTTCTGTTCTCTCGCTTGGACAGCACTAAACCGGTTATATGGTGGCGAATGGCGTGCTGACAAGTCGCAACATAATGTGTTTTTCCGAAAATGATTTTAGCGTGCGCGGCCGAGCTTCGTTAAAATGCTGAGCTCACCCCAAAGGCAGTCCTGCAGGAAATATCCCCATGTCGACCCCGAATTTCGGCCTCAACGGTCCGCAGAGCGAAGCCGTGCTCTACCTGGACGGCCCCTGCCTGGTGCTGGCTGGCGCCGGCTCCGGCAAGACCCGCGTGATCACCCAGAAGATCGCCTACATGATCGAGCACCGCGGCTATGATCCGCGCACCATCGCCGCGCTGACCTTCACGAATAAAGCCGCGCTGGAGATGCAGGAGCGGATCGGCAAGCTGCTGAAACAGCCCAAGCAGGCCAAGCAGCTGACCGTGTCGACCTTCCACTCGCTGGGCGTCAAGATCCTGCGCCAGGAAGCGGCCGGCGTCGGCCTGAAGGACAAGTTCTCGATCATGGACAGCGACGACTGCTACACCGTCGTGTCCGACCTGGCGGTGACCACCGACAAGCAGGAAATCCGCCGCATCCAGAACGCGATCTCGCTGTGGAAGAACGGCCTGGTCGACCCGGAGGACGCAATCCGTGATGCCAAGGACGAGGACGAAGCCCACGCCGGCCGCATCTACCGCAGCTATGTGGCGACCCTGCAGGCCTACCAGGCGGTCGACTTCGACGACCTGATCCGCCTGCCGGTCGAGCTGTTCCGCAACAACGAGCCGATTCGCGACCGCTGGCAGCGCCGCCTGCGCTACCTCTTGATGGACGAGTACCAGGACACCAACACCTGCCAGTACGAACTGGTGAAACTGCTGGTGACGGGCCTCGGCAAGAAGCCGATGTTCACGGCCGTGGGCGACGACGACCAGGCGATCTATGCCTGGCGCGGCGCTTCGGTCGAGAACCTGAAAACCCTGCAGACCGACTTCCCGGACCTGCGGGTCATCAAGCTGGAGCAGAACTACCGCTCGACCACCCGCATCCTGCAGGCGGCGAATGCCGTCATCGGCAACAACCCGAAGCTGTTCGAGAAGGCGCTGTGGTCCGAGCATGGCCTGGGCGAGCCGATCAAGGTGCTGGGCATGCCGAACGAAGAGACGGAAGCCGACCAGGTGGCGATGATGATCTCGTCCGAGCGCTTCCAGCGCAAGAACAAATGGGCGGACTTCGCCATCCTGTACCGCGGCAACCACCAGGCCCGCATCATCGAGCAGGCGCTGCGCAAGGAGCGCATCCCCTACACGATCTCGGGCGGCCAGAGCTTCTTCGACAAGGCCGAGATCAAGGACGTCATCGCCTACCTGCGCCTGATCGCCAACCAGGACGACGACCCGGCCTTCATCCGCGCCATCACGACCCCGAAGCGCGGGGTCGGCATGACCACCATCGAGGTGCTGGGCGAAGTCTCGAAGCAGTGGAACTGCTCGTTGTTCGAGGCCGCCTTCAAGGGCGGCATCGAAGCCAGGCTGCAGGACCGCCAGCTGATCCCGCTGCGCGAGTTCTGCCACTGGATCAACGAACTGGAAGACCGCGCCACCCGTCCCGGCCCGTCCGGCAGCGGCGACAATGCCGCCGAGCTGCTCGACGACATGATGAAAGAGATCAACTACGAGCACTACCTGTACGAGAACTTCGACGACAAGGCCGCCCAGGCCCGGTGGCAGAACGTGCTCGAGTTCACCAACTGGCTGAAGGAACGCGGCCGCGGCGGGCGCGAGCGCGATGGCGAAGAAAAAAACCTGCTCGAGCTGACCCAGATGGTGGCCCTGATGTCCATGCTCGAGGGCCAGGACGAGGAACAGGATGCGGTCCGCATGTCGACCCTGCATGCATCGAAGGGCCTGGAGTATCCGCATGTCTACCTGGTCGGCGTCGAGGAAGGCATCCTGCCGCACAAGGGCGATCCCGACGATCCGGTCGAACGCATTGCCGCGCGCATCCAGGAAGAGCGGCGCCTGATGTACGTCGGCATCACGCGCGCCCAGCGCACCCTGCATGTCCTGTGGTGCAAGAAGCGCAAGCGCGCCGGTGAGCTCTTGCATTGCGATCCGTCCCGCTTCATCAAGGAAATGGCGCTCGAGGTCGGCGAAGCGCCACCCAAGGAAGATGAAGTGCTGAGCCCGAAGGCACGCCTGGCCAATCTGAAGGCCTTGCTGGCGACGCCGAAGGTGTAATTCATCAGATAAGAGACATTTGCCTGGAGTTGACATTCGTTGCGCATAAGCCTTGTCGGGATGACAAGGGGTGCGCACGATTGAACTCTTATTTGACATCAACTGTTGAGCAGGAAATACTTTCCCGAAGTGACTTCTTTGTCACAGTCAACGTTGAAGTCAAATAGCATGGCAACCGTATTCGATATCACTACTACTCCTCTGTCCGGGCTGAACCACATCGACGCACTGCTCGATACGGGACCGGATTGGAATTATCTTACGCCGAACAACAATACGATCTATTACACGTTCTCTGTTGCATCTGGAAACGAGGATCCGAAGTATGCGCAGAAAAATTTCACGGGTACACAGCAGGCGTTCAGCTCAGCTCAACAAGCAATCGTAAAAGCGCTACTTAAAGAAGATGGGTACTTGACGGCCCTGACAGGCATTCACTTTGTCGAAACCAGTAACGGCGCCGACGCCCAGATCCACCTGTGTAATGCCAATCTCATCGGCAGCAATGCCACTGGCCTGTGCAGCTGGCAAAGCTCCTACAGCTATCTGGGGCCGCAGCTGGTCAGCTATGACGCCGATGCCTACGTTTATCTGGATAACGTCGAGTTTGGAGCAGAGAACGCAAACCTTACCCCAGGACAAACAGGTTATGAAACCTTATTGCATGAGTTAGGCCACGCTCTCGGCCTGAAGCATTCGTTCTACCAACCAACGGAAGACAATCCAAATCCGATTTACCTTCCCCAATCACAGGACGACACGAGCAACACGCTCATGTCCTACACCCATAAGCCACTGAACAGTGTTTATTCTACGTACAGCCCATACGACGTCGCTGCTTTGAACTGGCTCTACGGCGGCGATGGCCTTGGTGGCGCATTGGGTATCAATTCTGATAACGGCGGTCGGTACATTACAGGTACTGCTGCTAACGACAAACTACAAGGCAATGGAGGTGATGACATGATCGATGGAGGAACTGGTACAGATACCGCCGTGTTTCGGGGCGCACGCAGCAACTACACAATCACTACGTTGTCGAACGGTGATCTGCAGGTGGCGAGTCAGAATGGCATCGACGGCACCGACACGTTGAAGTCTATAGAAGTCCTGCAGTTTTCGGACATGAGCGTGACTCGTGCCGATCTCTATTCAGCTGCTCAGACATCGGACAAACTCACTCTGACGATATTTACAAATCAATACGGATACTATCCAAAAACTAAGCCTCTGGAGGTCAGCGGCAAGGCTGAGATGGGTACTACCGTAAAAATTTATTCTGCCGCAGACGATCATCTACTAGGAACTGCCGCACTGGACAAATATGGTATGTATTCGGTGCAGCTCGATTGGCTCCCGGATGGCATGCAAAGTATCTACGCTACGGAAACTGACGCAACAGGCAATGTTTTATTAAAAAGCAGCCCAGTTAGCTTTGGTCTAGACACTTTGCCGCCGGTCAGTCCTACATACAACTCCAGCTACGCTCCAGCATTCGACAGCAATCAGGTCGTCTTGAATGGTAGAGGAGAGCCCGGTACGACTATGGTACTTGTGCGTACCAAGGATCTTCAACAAATCGCACATACTACCGTTGGCGCCGATGGTAATTGGCATCTCGAAACATCACCATTGCCCAACGGTAGTTACACGGTTCGAGTAACGTCGATTGATCAAGGCGAGAACGGTAGCAATGCAACAAGTAGCCCGAGCTGGGTTATCAACAGTACGGCGAATATCACGGGATCTACCGGCAATGATGTTCTCACGCCGGGCATGGGTAATAACGCTGTTGACGGCGGTGCAGGCATCGATACTGCGGTCTATGCAGGCTCGCGTAGCGGTTTTACCGTCCAACAAGCGGATTGGGGTTTCGATATCTTCGACAACGGCGGCGCCAATGGTCATGATTCCCTGATCAACATCGAGCGTATCAAGTTCGATGATGGTAGCGTCTCGATCGATGACACCTCTGCTCAGTTGTACCGCTTGTATTCGGCTGCGTTTGGACGTCCTTCCGACGCCGTTGGCATGGGCTACTGGATCGATCGTATGGATAGCGGCGCTGCACTCAATACGGTATCGCTCGAGTTCATGGTAGGCGGCGATGGGAAAGGCCAAGCCGAATTCGACAAGATGTACGGCACTAACCCGACCGATACTCAGTTCGTTACACAGCTCTACCATAATGTACTGGGTCGCGACCCGGACGCTAAGGGTTTTGACTTCTGGATGAGCGCGCTGATCAATGCACCAGAAGCGAACAAGGTGGCACTACGCGCGCAACTGCTGATCGATTTCAGCGATAGTCCTGAAAACATCGCAAAAGTAATTGGGCAGCTTGAACATGGAGTGGATTACATTCCCGTCGTTCATATCTGAAATTTGTACCAGGAAGCGGCGCCGCATGGCCGGCGTCGTTCACGAGCCGCTGTCATAATGCGGCTCTTTTCATTTGGGGAATTGCCGTGAGCGACGAAGACCGTGTCATCGATATCGAAATCAAGCTGGCCCACCAGGAAAACCTGGTCGACTCGCTGAACCAGACCATTTACGAGCAGGGCCGCCGCATCGACCAGCTCGAAGCCATGGTGGCCAAGCTGGCGGAGCACCTCCGCGCCCTGCGCGACGCCGGGCAGGGGCCGGTGAATGAGAAGCCGCCGCACTATTGATTCAGCTCATCTGTGCCCCTCTTTAAAAACTTTTCGTTGTTTTCTCGAATTAACTATGCGATTCGCATAAAAGCTATGCTTTCATCATTTTTCGTATATTCAGAGAATCTACATGTGTTGAAAACTAGTTTTATAAATTACAAATTAACAAATTTTAATGTCGTGTTAGCATAAAAATGCTGTACGGTAGCATTACCTCGCGGTATCATCAGTCGCAACGTAAATACAATCAGATCCGTCAATTTGGACGCCGTACCGGTTCACGCGAGGTCAATGTGAAAGCATCTGTGCCACATACCAAGGAAAATTCCCAGTTGACTGCCTGGACTGCACCGGCGCCTGCACGCGTGCGTCGTGCCGAGACGGCGCAGCAGTTCGAGTTCATAGACGCCACCACGGACCACGACCGCTCCGATGTACAAGCGGCATGGAGCCGGCTGCTGGGGGCGCGCCGCAGTCCGGAAATGCTGTACCAGCTGCCGGCATTCTTTCGCTACCTGATGGACACGGCGCCAACCGGCGACGCAGCCTGCGAACTCCACCTCGTGCGCCGCCGCAGTGATGCCCGGATCGTCGGCATTGTCCCGGGACGCCGGCTTACGCAGAAGCTCAGCGTGCGCCTCGGCCCATGGACCCTGTTCGAGCGTGACGTCCCTGTCTATCAAGTGCTCGGCAGTGTGCCGCTGCTCGACGCCGGCGAAGAGGGCCTGTCCGGCTTCGTCCTGAAAAGCCTGCTGCAGCGCCATACCGATTGCCGCGCCCTGCTGATGCAGGCGATGCCTGAAGAGCTGGCGCATACCGTCGGCGGCGACGGCCTGTCCGGCCACATCCTGAACGGCTGGCAGCATTGCCATACCATGCCTTTGCCCGAGGATGTCGATACCTACCTGCAGAAGCTCAGCTCCAAGAAGCGTTACAACCTGTCGCGCCAGGTGCGCCTGTTGGGCAAGGAAGCAGGCGAGGCCAGCCTGGTGCGGGTCGAGCAGGCGGACCAGGTCGCGGCCCTGGTGAGCGATATGCATGCGCTGCAGGGAGCCGGCGATCCCGCTGCGCTGCCATCGCGGGAGAAGCTGGAAAGCCTGGCGCGTCATGGCTTGCTGCATTCCTACCTGCTGCAGTGCGGCGGCCAGACGGTGGCCCTCATATTGGGTACCCGTTCTCCTGATGTATGGCACGTGCATAACATCTACTGCAAGCCGGAGTACATGAATTTCTCCGTCGGCACCAGCATCACCCACCTGGCCCTGCAGGATGCGATCGCCCATTTCGACTTCAGCCATGCCGACTTCGGCTACGGTACGCCGAACCAGGAGTTCCGCTCGACCCATGTACTGCAGCGGCGCGGCAAGCTGCTGCTGTGCCGGCGGCGCAGCGTGAGCAATCTGCTGCTCGGCCTGCACGGCATCCAGGACCGGATGAACGAAGCCCTGATCGGCCGCATCAAGGCGGTCCGCAAACAGCTGAGGCAGCGCAGGCAGGCATCCAGGTAATTGAACGCCGAGCCCGAGTTCTACGTCGTCTCGAAGCGCAAGCTGGCGATCCTGTTCCTGTCGACCTTCACGCTCTACATCCTGTACTGGTATTACAGGAACTGGGACCGTTACAAGGACAGGCATCCGGAGGCATCGCGCTTCGGCAGCACCATTTCTCCGGTGCCGCGCGCCGTGTTCTGGATGTTTTTCACGCATGCGCTGTTCCGCAAGATCAAAGCATCTGGCTATGGACAGCCGGCGATCGCACGCTGGCACAGCGGCTGGCACGCCACCGTGCTGGTCGCGCTGATGCTGCTGGCGAACTTCATCGACGTCCTGGTCGGCGGCACGGCCGGCGATATCGCCTCGTTCGCCAGCATGTTCGTCCTGCTGCCGCCCTTCCTGATGGCGCAGGAGAAGATCAACCTCGCCTGCGGCGACCCGGGAGGGAAGGGCAATGCACGGCTGTCGAAGGCGAACTGGGCCTGGGTGATCATGGGTGGCGTCTTGTGGGGGCTGGTCATTGCCGGCGTGGTTTCGCCGGGCGATATTTGATTGAATCCCGCGTGTGCTACAGTGCGTCGCTGGCTTCCCGATGACGGTCGGCGCCTGCACCGGTAACGTCATTGCCCATCCAACGATCAATCACCTATCAATCATGAGCAACAATACCCCCGATGCGGAATTCTGGAATCGCGTGAACGCGATCATCAACCTGTCGAACGACCAGTGCGACAAGGCCGAGCCAAGCGCGGTCGCCGCGTCGACCATGTACGCCACGACGCGCTTCAACGCCTTCATCGTCGCGCGCAGCACCGGCAACTCGGAAAACATGAAGGCCGAAAAGGAGCGGGCGCTGGAATATTTCACCGAGCAGTTCCGCAAGATGATGGAGGAAAACTTCGATGATTTCGCGGCGAACCTCGATCAATATATCGGACCGGCGGCTTAGCAATCAGCCTGATTTCTCAATCCATTGTGGGGCTTGATGATTGCAATGGACAGCATACGGCCTCCAGCTATCGATCCGGGGCGGATCATCAAGGTGAATCATGCAGGTGAGCATGGCGCCGTGAAGATATACGCTGGGCAGATCGCAATGGCGCGGCTGCGAGCACCTTCCTTGCTGCCCGAATTGGCCGAATTCAAAGCACATGAAGAGCGGCATCGCGCCATCTTTGCCGGGGAACTGACGCGAAGGGGGCTGCCACGGTGCCGCAGCTTCTGGCTGTGCGGTGCCGGAGGATACGTGCTCGGCTTGCTGACCGGCTTGATGGGCGCTCGGTCCATCGCAAGCGCAACCGTGGCCGTCGAACGCGTCGTCCTTCGTCATCTGCGGCAGCAACTCCTTGAAATCGGTGTTGCCGATCCCGAAGCCACTGCCGCCATCTCGGCTATATTGAGCGAAGAACAGCAACATCATGACCAGTCCGCAGCGCGTATTCGCCATGCTGGCCTTATCGACCGGGCGATCGCTTCCGTGATCTCCGCCGCCACGGAAGCGGTCATCCGTATCGGCATGCGAATCTAATCGGGGAACAGATGGGCAAGAACAGGCTCGAAGCCTTCAGCGATGGCGTCATCGCCATCATCATCACCATCATGGTGCTGGAACTCAAGGTTCCACACGATGCCAGTTTCCGCGCGCTGCTGCCGCTGTGGCCGGTGTTCATGAGCTACGTGCTCAGCTTCATCTACGTCGGCATCTACTGGAACAACCACCACCACATGCTGCACGCCGTGAAGGAAGTCAGCGGCGGCGTGCTGTGGGCCAACCTGCACCTGCTGTTCTGGCTGTCCCTGATTCCCTTCGTGACCGCCTGGATGGGCGAGAACCATTTCGAGACCGGACCGACCGCCGCCTATGCTTCGTGCTGTTCATGTGCGCGGCTGCGTACTCGCTGCTGGCGCGCGGTCTGACCCGCAATCATGACAAGAACTCGACCCTGGCCGAAGCCATCGGCAGCGACCGCAAGGGCAAGATCTCGGTCGTGCTCTACCTGACCGGCGTGGCGCTGGCCTGGTTCGCAGCCTGGTTGGGCTTCCTGGTCTATGCGGGCGTGGCCGTGATGTGGCTGATTCCGGACCGGCGCATCGAGAAAAAAGTGGTTGAGGAAATCGAGGAAGAAGAGGCCGAAGAGGCCCGCAAGGGCGCGTCCTGAAGACCGCTGTCGGTACGATGGATTGCAACACTTCAATGTGACGATGCGGCAATAAGCCTGCTATGATCTTTCGCGCACCTGCTGCCGGGCCCGCTCCGGCAGCGCCCCATCAGTGTCCGTGAAAGATTGCATGAAACAGCCACACAGCTTCATCGTTGCGGCAAGCATCGCGCTTGCCTTTGCCTCGACCGCCATTCCCGCCACCGCAGCCACCGCCACCTCCGCTTCCCCAGCCGTCCTCGACGCCTCGAATCCCTTCGCCAGGGTGAGTGCGCTGCCGTTCCACTATCCGGCGTTCGACAAGATCAAGGACGAGCACTTCAGGCCGGCTTTCGAAGTGGGCATGCGTGTCCACCTGCTCGAGATCGAGGCGATCGCCAACAACCGCTCCGCGCCGAGCTTCGAGAACACGATCGTCGCGATGGAACGTTCGGGCCAGCTGCTGGCGCGCGTGTCGACCACCTTCTCGAACCTGCAGGGCGCGAACACCAACGACAACCTGGACGCGATCGACCGCGAGATGTCGCCGAAGCTGGCGGCCCACGCGGACGCGATCTACATGAACGACAAGCTGTGGAAGCGCGTGAAGGCCTTGTACGACAAGCGCGATTCCCTGAAGCTGGACGCCGAATCGAAGCACCTGCTGGAGCGCTACCACCGCGACTTCGTGCGCGCCGGCGCCAGGCTGTCGGCGGCGAACAAGGCCAAGCTGAAGGCGTATAACGGCGAGATCGCCAGCCTGCAGTCGACCTTCGCCCAGAACGTGCTGAAGGAAGCGAACGCATCGAGCCTGATGGTCGACACCCGCGCCGAACTGGCCGGCCTGTCCGATGCCGAAATCGACGCCGCCGCCGCCGAAGCGAAGAAGCGCGGCATGGACGGCAAGTTCGTGATCGCGCTGGCCAACACCACCGGCCAGCCGCTGCTGTCCTCGCTGAGCAATCGCACGACGCGCGAGCGCCTGATGGCGGTGTCGCTGGCGCGCGGCAGCCGCGGCGGCGAATTCGACAGCCGCCAACTGGTGCAGCGCCTGACCAGGCTGCGCGCCGAAAAGGCGGTCCTGCTGGGCTACCCGAACTATGCCGCCTACTCGCTGGAAGTGGAAACCGCGAAGACCCCGGAAGCCGTCAACAAGCTGCTGGGCGAGCTGGCGCTGCCGGCGGTGAACAACGCCAGGAAGGAGGCGGCGGAAATCCAGTCGGTGATCGATGCCGAGGCCGGCAAACCCGAGGGCGGCTTCCAGGTCGCGGCGCATGACTGGGCCTTCTACACCGACAAGGTGCGCCAGGCCAGGTATGCCTTCGACGAGAGCCAGCTGAAGCCCTATTTCGAACTGAACAACGTGGTGCAGAACGGCGTGTTCTTCGCGGCGAACAAGGAGTTCGGCATCAGCTTCAGGGAGCGCCACGACCTGCCGGTGTACGACCCGGACGTACGCGTGTTCGACGTCTTCGACGCCGACGGCAAGCAGCTGGCGATCTTCATCATGGATTACTACGCGCGCCCGAACAAGCAGGGCGGCGCCTGGATGAACGAGTACGTGACGCAGTCCGCGCTGCTCGGCAACCACCCGGTGGTGGCGAACCACCTGAACATTCCGAAGCCGCCAGCCGGCCAGCCGACCCTGCTGACCTACGACGAAGTGCGTACCGCCTTCCATGAATTCGGCCACGCGCTGCACGGCATGTTCTCGAACGTGAAGTACCCGACTTTTGGGGGCGCCAATACGCCGCGCGATTTCGTCGAGTACCCGTCGCAGGTCAACGAGATGTGGGCCACCTGGCCCGAGGTGCTGGCCAACTACGCCAGGCACTACCAGACCGGCGAGCCGATGCCGCAGGCGCTGCTCGACAAGGTGCAGGCATCGAAGAAGTTCAACATGGGCTACATCACGACCGAGTACCTGGCCGCCTCGCTGCTCGACCAGCGCTGGCACCAGCTTGCCCCGAGCCAGATCCCGAGCGACGTGCTGGGCTTCGAAGCCAGGGCCCTGCATGACGCCGGCGTCGACTTCGCGCCGGTGCCGCCGCGCTACCGCACGACCTATTTCTCGCACAGCTTCTCGCTCGGCTATTCGGCCGGCTACTACGCCTACCTGTGGAGCGAAAAGCTGGACGCCGACACGGTCGAGTGGTTCAAGGAAAACGGCGGCCTGCTGCGCAAGAATGGCGACCACTTCCGCCAGACCCTGCTGTCGCGCGGCGGTTCGCTTGATGCCATGGACCTGTTCCGCAATTTCCGCGGTCGCGACGCACGGATCGAGCCGCTGCTGGAACGCCGCGGCCTGACGGGTAATTGAGCACAACAACAATCACATCGGAGAGAGAATGAACCGTTCCCACATCCTGGCCTTCGCCGTTACCGCGGCTGTCGCCACCTTCGCCCAGGCCGCGCCATCCCAGCTGCCGGCCTCGAACCCGTTCGCCAGGCCGAGCACCCTGCCGTTCAACTATCCGCCCTTCGACAAGATCAAGAACGACGACTTCGCGCCGGCGTTCGAAGAGGGCATGCGCCAGCAGTCGGCCGAGATCGACGCGATCGCCAACAGCAAGACGGCGCCGACCTTCCAGAACACCATCGTCGCGATGGAGCGTTCCGGCCAGTTGCTGAACCGCGTCTCGACCGTGTTCTACAGCCTGGTCGGCGCCAACACCAACGACACCCTGAACGCGCTGGACAAGGAACTGGCGCCGAAGCTGGCCGCCCACAGCGACAAGATCCGCCTGAACGAGAAACTGTATAAACGGATTCAATCGCTGTACGACAAGCGCGACAAACTGCACCTGGACGCCGAGTCGGCCTATCTGCTGGAGCGCTACCACACCGACTTCGTGCGCGCCGGCGCCAAGCTGTCCGCCGCGGACAAGATCAAGCTGAAGGCCTACAACGCCAGGATCGCGGCCCTGCAGACCCAGTTCAGCCAGAACGTGCTGAAGGAAGCGAACGCCTCGGCCCTGGTGGTCGACAGCCGCGACGAGCTGGCCGGCATGTCGGACAAGGCGATCGACGTCGCCGCCGCCGAGGCCAGGAAGCGCGGCCTGGACGGCAAGTTCGTGATCCCGGTCGTGAACACCACCCAGCAGGCGCCTTTGTCGGTGCTGACCAGGCGTGCGACCCGCGAGAAGCTGATGGCGACGTCGCTGGCGCGCGGCAGCCATGGCGGCGATTTCGACAACCGCCAGGTGGTGCTGGAGCTGGTCAAGGCGCGTGCCGAACGCGCCGCGCTGCTGGGCTATCCGAGCCACGCGGCCTATATGCTGGAAGACCAGACTGCGAAGACGACCGGCGCCGTCAACCAGCTGCTGGCCGAATTCGCCAAGCCGGCCGTGAACAACGCGAAGAAGGAAGCGGCCGACCTGCAGAAGGTCATCGACGCCGAGGGCGGACAATTCCAGGCCGCCGCCTACGACTGGAACTACTACAGCGACAAGGTGCGCGCCCAGCGCTACGCCTTCGACGAGAACCAGCTGCGTCCCTATTTCGAGTACAACAACGTGCTGCTGAACGGCGTGTTCTACGCCGCCAACAAGGAATTCGGCATCACTTTCAAGGAGCGCCACGACCTGCCGGTGTACGACCCGGACGTGCGCGTGTTCGACGTGTTCGACACCGACGGCAAGCAGCTGGCGATCTTCCTGCACGACCCGTATGCGCGTTCGAACAAGCGCGGCGGCGCCTGGATGAACGCCTACGTGGGCCAGAACACGCTGCTGGGCACCCACCCGGTGGTGGCGAACCACCTGAACATCCCGAAGCCGGCGGCCGGCGAGCCGACCCTGCTGACCTATGACGAAGTGCGCACCATGTTCCACGAGTTCGGCCATGCCCTGCACGGCATGTTCTCGAACGTGACATACCCGCGCTTCTCGGGCTCGCGCGTGCCGCGCGACTACGTCGAGTTCCCGTCGCAGGTCAACGAGATGTGGATGGCCTGGCCGGAGGTGCTCGCGCATTACGCCAGGCACTACCAGACCGGCGCCCCGATGCCGCAGGCGCTGCTGGACAAGGTGCAGGCGTCAAGCAAGTTCAATGAAGGCTACCGCACCACCGAGTACCTGGCGGCATCGATCCTGGACCAGAGCTGGCACCAGCTGGCCCCGGACCAGGTCCCGAGCGACGTGCTGGGCTTCGAAGCCAAGGCCCTGCATGACGCCGGCGTCGACTTCCCGCTGGTCCCGCCGCGCTACCGCACGACCTACTTCTCGCACGTGTTCTCGGGCGGCTACTCGGCCGGCTACTATGGCTACCTGTGGGCCGAGAAGCTGGACGCCGACACCGTCGAGTGGTTCAAGGAAAACGGTGGCCTGCTGCGCAAGAACGGCGACCGCTTCCGCCAGATGCTGCTGTCGCGCGGCGGCACCATGGATGCGATGGAGATGTACCGCAATTTCCGCGGCCGCGATGCGAAGATCGAGCCGCTGCTGGAGCGCCGCGGCCTGACCGGCGAGTAAGCAGTCCCATACCGTCGTTCCCGAGGCTCTCCTCGTCGTCCCCGCGCAGGCGGGGGTGACGAGGCGCGCGCGCCCATCCTTCGCAGTCAGATATAAACTTGCAACTATGAGTGTTCAGGCATTACACGGTATTACTTTAGAATCCTTGCTAACGCGCCTGGTCGAGCACTATGGCTGGGATGAGCTCGGCCGCCGCATCGATATCAACTGCTTCATCAAGGACCCGAGCATCAAATCGAGCCTGAAGTTCCTGCGCAAGACGCCCTGGGCCCGCGAACGGGTCGAGAAGCTGTATCTTGAGACAAAGTTCACATCATGAGGGACGATATGCTGCCCGACAACGAAGACACCCTGAAAGCGCACCTCAAAACCCTGCACCGCCACCTCGAGGATGCAGGCCAGGTCGATGACGAACTGGAAATCCTGTTGCGCCAGCTCGACGGCGACATCAAGCGCGTGCTCGAGAAGCGCGCCGACGACCCGGACGCCAACACCTACGGCCTGGCCTCGCGCAGCCAGGAAATCACGGCGCGCTTCGCGGCGCGCCACCCGACCCTGGAGCCGGCCCTGCGCCAGCTCGGCAATATCCTCAACAACATGGGTATCTGATTAAGTTGTTGAAAACTAAGCCAATTTTGGAAGGGGAGTGAGCTGGCCGCAGGCTTTTCCTGTAAAATGCCGCCCAATGAACTCCCCATCCAATCTGTTCGCGAGCGTCCCCAAGCGCTCCAGCCGTGCTCCCGCCGCTCCCTTCCTGCCCATGTCCCGCGCCGAGATGGACAAGCTGGGCTGGGATTCGTGCGACATCATCCTGATCACGGGCGACGCCTACATCGACCACCCGAGCTTCGGGATGGCGCTGGTCGGCCGCCTGCTGGAAGCGCAGGGTTATCGGGTCGGCATCATCAGCCAGCCGGACTGGACCTCCGTGGAACCCTTCCGCGCGCTCGGCAAGCCCAATCTGTACTGGGGCATTACCGCCGGCAATATGGATTCGATGGTCAACCGCTACACGGCCGACCGCAAGATCCGCTCCGACGACGCCTACACCCCGAACGCCGAGCCGAACAAGCGTCCGGACCGCGCCGTGACCGTGTACTGCCAGCGCGCCCGCGAAGCCTTCCCGGGCGTGCCGGTGATCGCCGGTTCGATCGAGGCCTCGCTGCGCCGCATCGCGCACTACGACTACTGGTCGGACAAGGTGCGCCGCTCGGTGCTGTTCGAATCGAAGGCAGACCTGGTCATCTTCGGCAATGCCGAGCGTGCGCTGGTCGACGTGACCCGCCGCATCGCCGCGGGCGAGAACATCAAGAACATCCGCGACCTGCGCGGCACCGCCTTCCTGGTGCCGCACGGCTGGCTGCCGGACGAAGAGTGGTCGGTGCACAACTCCACCCGCGTGGACGTGCCGGGCCGCGTCGATCCGCATCCGAATCCCTACGCGATGGCGCAGGAAGACACCAAGGCCTGCGCCACCGAGAATGCGCAGCCGGAGCCGGTCGTGAAACCGGTCGTCATCATGACGCGCGAGGAGCGCCAGGCTGCCGCGCGCGCCAAGGCGGCGAAGACCGTGGTGCGCCTGCCGTCGTTCGAGACCGTCAGCGAGAATCCGGTGATGTACGCGCACGCCTCGCGCGTGTTCCACCTGGAGTCGAACCCGGGCAATGCGCGCGCGCTGGTGCAGCAGCACGGCGACCGCGATGTCTGGCTGAACCCGCCGCCGCTGCCGCTGGCGATGGACGAGATGGACGGCGTCTACGACCTGGCGTACGCGCGTGCGCCGCACCCGAGCTACGGCAAGGCGCATATCCCGGCCTGGGAGATGATCCGCTACTCCGTGAACATCATGCGCGGCTGCTTCGGCGGCTGCACCTTCTGCTCGATCACCGAGCACGAAGGCCGCATTATCCAGAGCCGCTCGGAACCGTCGATCCTGCGCGAGATCGAGCTGATCCGCGATACGACCAAGAACTTCGCCGGCACCATCACCGACCTGGGCGGCCCGACGGCCAACATGTACCGCCTGGCCTGCAAGGACAAGAAGGTCGAGGAAACCTGCCGCCGCCTGTCCTGCGTGTACCCGACCATCTGCAGCAACCTGGGCACGGACCACAGCAAGCTGATCTCGCTGTACCGCAAGGCGCGCGCGATCCCCGGCATCAAGAAGATCCTGATCGGTTCCGGCCTGCGCTACGACCTGGCCGTGCGTTCGCCCGAGTACGTGAAGGAACTCGTCACGCACCACGTGGGCGGCCTGCTGAAGATCGCGCCGGAGCACACGGAAGAGGGCACGCTGTCGAAGATGATGAAGCCGGGTATCGGCGCCTACGACGAGTTCAAGGCGCTGTTCGACAAGTACTCGAAGGAGGCGGGCAAGAAGCAGTACCTGATCCCCTACTTCATCGCGGCCCACCCGGGTTCGACCGACGAGGACATGCTGAATCTCGCCTTGTGGCTGAAGAAGAACAACTTCCACCTCGACCAGGTGCAGACCTTCACGCCGACCCCGATGGCGATGGCGACCACCATGTACCATACGGCGAAGAACCCGCTGGCCAAGGTGACCGAGGATTCGGAAGAGGTCCTTACAGCCAAGAGCGGCAAGACCCGCAAGCTGCACAAGGCCTTCCTGCGCTACTACGATCCGGAGAACTGGCCGGTGCTGCGCGAAGGCCTGAAGCGCATGGGCCGCGGTGACCTGATCGGCAATGGCGAGCGCCATCTGGTGCCGCCGGCCGGCAGCGAACAGGAAATGACGCCGCGCAGCGAGCGCAAGAATATGCCGCTGGTGGCCGAGGCGCGCAGCACCGCGCCGAAGGGCCGCGTGATCGAGGTCGCGACCCGCAGGAATGGCCGGGGCGGCGCCAACGGCCGCAGCGAACCGGCGCCTTTCGCGGCGCCGCCGGGGAAGGCGAAGCCGGGCATCCTGTCGACCATCAAGGCCAAGCCCAAGCAAAAAGCGGCGGGGCGGAAGTAACAGAAACCGGGGCGCGACCCCGGTTTTTTATCGCTCCTCAGGCCTGCAGGTCTGCGCTGGCCTGCTTTTCCCGCAACTGCCGCGCATAGCGATGCCTTGCCCGCAGCCTTGGGTTGGTCATCAGTTTTCCCAAGGTCTCGCCGATCACCATCACCACGCCCAGCAGCGGCAGCACCAGCATCAGGCCGGCCACGCCGGACAGCGCGCCGCCGATGAAGATCATCAGCACCGTGATCAAGGGGTGGATCTTCAGGCTGCGCCCGAGCGTGATCGGCATGAACACGAAATCGTCCAGCAGGCGCGCCAGGATGAAGACGACGATTGCGCCGTAGGCGACCAGCGGGTTGCCGGGAGCGTCGGTGGAGGCCACGATCACCACCATCACGCAGCCGACCACCGAGCCGACGAAAGGCACCCAGGCCAGCAGCGCGGAAATGAAACCCAGCAGCAGCGGCGACGAGACCCCGATCACCCACAGGCCGAAGCCCAGCACGATGGTGTCGAGCACAGTCAGCTTGAGCAGACCCTCGAAATAGCGGCGCGCGGTCTGGTCGACCTGCCGCAGCAGGAACAGGGTGCGCTCGAAGTAGGCGTTCGGCACCGCGCGCGCCAGGAATTTCTTGAAGCGCAAGCCGTCGCGCAGGAAGAAGAAGGCGAGGAAGGGCGCCAGCAGCAGGGAAGGCAGCCAGCCGGCCGCCGTGACCAGGATGGTCGTCAAATAGCGCTGGGCGAAGGTGTCGGTGAAGACCTTGAAGCGCTTGTTGACCAGCGAGCTCAGGTGCATCTCGGCCAGGATCGGGAATTTCGCTTCCAGCAGCGCCATCGTGTTGCGCACGAACGCCACGCCGCCGTTCGCGTACAGCGCCAGCGTGTCGTGCCAGGAACTGGTCTCGTCGGCCGGTCCGGAGCCCCACGCCAGCGCGGCCGCCACGGCAAGGGTGGCGGCGCCGAAGAACACGGCGCATACCAGCATCGACGACACGCTGCGCGAAAAGCCCAGGCGCAGCAGGCGCCGCATCGGCCCGAGCAGGGTGTAATACATCACGGTGCCGAAGATAAAGGGCAGCACCAGCCACAGCATGTGTTCGAGCAGCACCAGCAGCAGGCAGGTGACGCCGACGATCGCGGTCCAGACCACCGGTCCGGCGCGCTCCTGGTGGACCACGGGGCCGGCGGTCATAGCGCTTCCAGCTGGGGCTGGCCGCCGAGGCCCTCGCGCAGGCGCTGGCCGATGTGGCGCGCCAGCGCCAGCGAGATCTTGTAGCCGATCACGGCGTCGGTATCCATCAGCGCCAGGAAGTCGTCACGGAAGAACACCGCCAGCTCGCAGTGTTCGATGGCGCGTGCGCGGGCGCTGCGCGGCGAGTTGTCGAGCAGGGCGAGGTCGCCGAAGAAGCCGCCCGGCCCGAGTTCGCTCACCAGCTGGCGGCTGCCGCCGTGCATGCGGCTGATCTCGACCCGGCCCGCCATCACCAGGTAGAGCGCCTGGCCTTCCTCGTTTTCGTCGAACACGATCTCTTCCGGCAGGTAGCGCCGTTCGTGCATCAGGCCATCCACGAACTTGACCTCGAGCGGCTTGAGCGAGCGGAACAGAGGCGTGTTCTGCAGCCTGCGCTGGCGCGGGGACAGGGTCTGGGATTTGAGGAAGCGAAAGATCACGAAAACTCCAGGAGAGCAGCAGCCAGGTTCGTCAAGGTTATTGTCAATTATGCACGATGCGTCCATGCATCGCAGCAATTGCATAACGCGTGCGCCGGTATCGGACAGCAAACCGCTTTCCACGCACGAATTGTGCGTGCCTCCATGATCAAAGCGTGTAATATAATTCCATAAGGCAACATTTGTTAGAATAATTGCACCAGTGCCGGCGGCGCTCCCTGAGGAACACATGTGATCGATATTCAAACCTTCATGCTGGCGCTCGGTGTCGGCAATATCGCGTTTGCGCTGCTGATGGCGGGCTATATGCGCGGTGCGGAAAACAGCCCGGCGCTGGGCTACTGGATGTGGGGCCGCCTGTCGATCGGCCTCGCCCAGCTCTGCTGGTGGATCGCGCCGCAATTCGAGTTGCGGGTGGTCGAGGCGCTGTCCGCCTTCGCCTGGGTGGGCGGAGTGGCGCTGGAAGTGGGCGCCAACTGCCTGTTCTTCGGCTTTGCGCGCTGGCGCCGACCGCTGTGCCTGCTCACGCTGCCCGGCTGGGCTGCGGTCGGCTATGCGGTCGCTACCGGCGTGTCGCGGCGGCAGCTGACGGAACTGATCTCTTTCATCATCGCCCTGGCCGTGTTCGGCGCGGCCGTGGTCCTGCTGCGTCCGCGCACGGCGCCGCTGCTGCAGCGGATCATCGGCGTCAACAATATCCTCTTCGCCCTGGCGATCCTGGCCTGGCTGGGCTTCGACGGCGACAGCAGCGGCGCGGCCATGACGCCGCTGGGCGGCCCGGCTTACCTGGCGAGCTACCTCTTGATGATCGTGAACGGCTTCGGCTTCCTGTTGCTGTGCAAGCAGAAGGACGATGAACTGATGCGCAACCTGGCCACCGTCGACGGCCTCACCGGTGTGCTCAACCGGCGCGCCTTCTTCGAGCGCGCCGAGGCCGCGCGCCTGCTGGCGCTGCGCCTGCGCAAGCCGATCGCGCTGCTGATGCTCGACATCGACCACTTCAAGCAGCTCAACGACAGCTTCGGCCATGCCTGCGGCGACGAGGCCCTGAAGGTGTTCGCCGACACGGCACGCGGCGTGCTGCGCGAGCATAACGTGATCGGCCGCCTCGGCGGCGAGGAATTCGCGCTGGCCATGCCCGGCACCACGCTCGATGGCGCGATCGAAGCGGCCGAGCGCCTGCGCACGGCGGTGACCGCGGCGCCGGTGCCCGGCTGCGCGGACGGCTGCCGCATGACGGTCAGTATCGGGGTAGTGATGATCGATGCCGGTGAAGCGCTGGCGGCGGCGCTGGCGCGCGCCGACCATGCGCTGTACACGGCCAAGACGGGCGGGCGCAACCGGATCGAAGCCGGCGCGCCCATGCTGAAGCGGGCTTGATACGGAAAGAGAAAAAGAAAAAAGGCCCGATAAATCGGACCTTTTTTCTCTAATGCTGGCGGAGCGGACGGGGCTCGCCCACGTTCCGCGGGCCGCGGACTCGCTTGCAAGCGAATCCCTTCGAGCCCGAAACCGGGTCTCCCGCAGGGGAGACCCTCTTCTGCCTGAAAAGAAAAAAGGCCCGATAAATCGGACCTTTTTTCTTTAATGCTGGCGGAGCGGACGGGGCTCGAACCCGCGACCCCCGGCGTGACAGGCCGGTATTCTAACCAACTGAACTACCGCTCCGTTACTACTGACCGGTTCTTCGCTTTGCCGACATCATCCTGAAGGCGTGGTGGGCGCTGAGAGGCTCGAACTCCCGACCTAATCCTTGTAAGGGATCCGCTCTACCAACTGAGCTAAGCGCCCGCGCTCTCTACCAGAGATGTCTTCCGACGTTTGTCACCGCGTCCGAAGAGGCCCGAATCATAGCGTATCCCTTCCGCAGCACGCAAGGGTTTTACTGAAAAAAATGTGTTGTATGTCCGCCCGGTCCTGCGCTTATTTCTTGCCTAAGCTTATACACATGGCTGACAATTGCGCGCTTTCAAGCCGGCAATATTTAGACATCGCCAACGGTGCGCAGTGCTGAGCTCTGGAATGGCGGAGACACGCGGCAGTTTTTTTCACTCTTCCTAGGAAATTGCAATGATCAAGATGTCCAAGATGCACAAGCGCGTCATCGCCACCCACGGTGCGATGCTGGCGCTGTCCGCCTTGCCGGCCGCCTCGGCCCTGGCACAGGCCCAAGCTACATCGTCCAACGAGCTGCAGACCGTCACCGTGACGGCGCAGCGCCGCACCGAAAACATCCGGGAGGTGCCGGTTTCCGTCAGCGCCGTCAAGGGTGAGAAACTGGACGTCATCGTCTCCGGTGGCGAAGACATCCGCGTGCTGGCCGGCAAGGTGCCGAGCCTGAACATCGAATCGTCGAACGGCCGTACCTTCCCGCGCTTCTACATCCGCGGCTACGGCAACACCGACTTCTCGCTGTTCGCCTCGCAGCCGGTGTCGCTGATCTATGACGACATCGTCCAGGAAAACCCGATCCTGAAAGGCTTCCCGATCTTCGACGTGACCGGCGTGGAAGTGCTGCGCGGTCCGCAGGGCACCCTGTTCGGCCGCAATACCCCGGCCGGCGTGGTCAAGCTCGAATCCGAAAAGCCGAACCTGAAGAAGGTCGAAGGCTATTACAACGCCTCGTGGGGCACGCATAACACCGTCAACCTGGAAGGCGCCGTCAACGTGCCGCTGTCGGACAAGTGGGCGATGCGCGTGTCGACCCTGCGCCAGCACCGCGACGATTACGTCAGCAACTACAGCGACGTCGCCAAGACCAACAAGACCGGCGACCTGGACGGCTACAACGAACACGCCGAGCGCGTGCAGTTCCTGTACACCCCGGACGCGAGCTTCAGCGCGCTGTTCAACGTGCACCAGCGCACCACCAATGGCAGCGCCCGCCTGTTCCGCGCGAACCTGATCAAGAAGGGCAGCGCCGACATCGTCGACGGCTACGACCTGAACAGCATCGTCACCAACGCCCTGAACTACCAGGACCTGAAAACCAACGGCGCCAACCTGCGCCTGTCGTGGGACCTGGGCGCCGTCAAGCTGTACTCGATCACCGGCTACGAAGGCGTGGCCCATTACAACAGCCGCGGCGACATCGACGGCGGCACCCCGGCCGGCCCGGGCTTCATCCCCTTCCAGGTGCAGACCGCCAGCCGCCTGACCGACCTGAGCCAGTATTCGCAGGAATTCCGCGTCGAGTCGAAGAACGCGGGTCCGCTGAACTGGCAGGCCGGCCTGTACTACTTCGATGAAGATGCGACCGGCGGCAGCGACAACTTCGACAGCGTGACCCAGGCGCAAACCTCGCGCGTGGTCTCGAACCAGAAGAACAAGGCCTGGGCCGCCTTCGGTTCCGTGACCTATGCCGTCAACGACGCCCTTTCCCTGCGCGGCGGCCTGCGCTACACCGACGACAAGAAGGACTTCGCCACGCTGGAACACACCAACGTGACCCTGATCGGCCCGGCCGGCATCAGCGAAAGCAAGAGCAAGGTCAACTGGGACCTGTCGGGTACCTACAAGCTGAACCGTGAGGTGAACCTGTATGCCCGCGTGGCGACCGGCTTCCGCGCCCCGAGTATCGCCGCCGCTTCGGCATCGGTGCCGGTGACCGTGGCCGACGCCGAGACCGTCACTTCGGTCGAAGGCGGCGTCAAGGCCGACCTGTTCCAGCGCCGCGCGCGCCTGAACTTCTCGCTGTACGACTTCGAGGTGAAGAACCAGCAGCTGACCGTGGTCGGCGGCAACTCGAACGTTACCAAGCTGATCAACGCGGCCAAGACCAAGGCCCAGGGCGCCGAGTTCGACTTCGAAGGCATCGTCAGCCCGTCGCTGCGCGTGACCGCCGGCGCCAGCTACAACTTCACCGAGATCCGCGATCCGAGCCTGTCGGTGAACAAGTGCGCCCAGTGCACGATCACCGACCCGATCAATGCGGCCGGCCGCGTCGAGATCAACGGCAACCCGCTGCCGCAGGCGCCGAAGTGGACCCTGAACGCGACCGCACGCTATGGCATCCCGATGGGCGACGGCGAGTTCTTCGTCTACACCGACTGGTCCTACCGTACGAAGATCAACTTCTTCCTGTACGAAGCAGCCGAGTTCACCGGCAAGCCGCTGACCGAAGGCGGCCTGCGCGTCGGCTACAACTGGGCGGGCGGCAAGTATGAAGTGGCAGCCTTCGGCCGCAACATCCTCGACCAGCGTCGCATCACCGGCGCCATCGACTTCAACAACCTGACTGGTTTCACCAATGAGCCACGCACCTACGGCGTTCAGTTCAAGGGCAATTTCTAAGCCTTGAACTGCTGTCCGCAGGAGGAAAAGGCCGCGAGCGATCGCGGCCTTTTTTCGTTTGGCCGGCATTGGCCGCCTGGTGAAAATTTTTTAGTTATATCTGATATATCTCAAGACAATGTGTTAAATATTGTGGTTGACCGAGAATGATGGCTGAGCTTGTTTTTGGCCATTTTTAGCAAGATCTTATTCTGCTGAGCTGTTTTTCTGCCAAATAAAGTAGGTTTTTGCTACTTGATCCGGTTTTTCGTTGTAAATATGCCGAAATCAATTGTGAAATATCTACACTATTTCCGCCTTCGCGCTACTCTTCCGTGTCCCGCTTTCAGACGGGAAATCGACGTACAGAAACAGCGTCGATACAAAAGATCTCAGGCACTCGGCTGCATTGACGTGCTTGCGGAAAATCAAACTTTTGTGTTTTTCTATAAAAAGGAAGAAACATGAAGTCTCGGAAATCGATGTACCCGGCAGTCTTGAAACTGTGCGCAGCGACCGTCCTCGGCCTCGGCGCCGGCGCAGTATTCGCGGGCGCGCCCGCTGGTGCGGCAAGTGCAGCCTCCGCACAGGCTGCGGGCGTGAGCGACCAGACCGACCGCCTGATCGTCAAGTACAAGGACGAGGCCGGACCGGGCGCCAAGAGCACCGCCAAGGGCCTGACCCGCGCCGCCGCCTCGTCGCCGATGGCAGCCTCGCGCAAGGCCATGGTCGACCAGGTCGGCCGCAAGCGCGGCCTGACGATGAAGGAACTGCACACCATCGGTACCGGCGCCCGCGTGATCCAGATGAACCGCAAGCTCGCCGTGGCCGAGGCCGCCAAGCTCGCCGCCGACCTGATGGCCAGCGATTCCTCGGTCGAGTACGCCGAGCCGGACCGCATCATGAAGCCGATGTTCACGCCGAACGACCCGCTGTTTGCCCAGCAGTGGGACTACACCGACGTGACCGGCGGCATGCGCCTGCCGGCAGCCTGGGACAAATCGACCGGCGCCGGCATCCGCGTGGCCGTGATCGACACCGGCTACCGTCCGCACGTCGACCTGCAGGGCCAGATCCTGGCCGGCTATGACTTCATCGCCGATACCACCATCTCGAACGATGGCAACGGCCGCGACAGCGACGCCAGCGACCCGGGCGACTGGACCGCCGCGGGCCAGTGCGGCACCGGCTCGGCGGCCAGCAACTCGAGCTGGCACGGCACCCACGTGGCCGGCACCATCGCGGCGCTCACCAACAACGGCATCGGCGTGGCCGGCGTCGCCTACGGCGCCAAGGTCGTGCCGGTGCGCGTGCTGGGCCAGTGCGGCGGCTACACCTCGGACATCGCCGACGGCATCATCTGGGCCTCCGGCGGCACCGTCGCGGGCGTGACCAATATCGCGGCCCGCGCCCAGGTGATCAATATGTCGCTGGGCGGCGGCGGCGCCTGCGACACCACCACCCAGAACGCGATCAACGGCGCGCGCTCGCGCGGCACCGTGGTCGTGGTCGCGGCCGGCAACGAGAACCAGAATGCCAGCAACAGCAGCCCGGCCAACTGCTCGGGCGTGATCGCGGTGGCGGCCACCAATAAATCGGGCGGCAAGGCCTCGTACTCGAACTACGGCAGCATCGTCAGCGTGGCGGCGCCGGGCGGCGACAGCGGCGCGGCGATCCTGTCGACCCTGAACGCCGGCACCACCACCCCGGGCGCCGACAACTACGTCGGCTACATGGGCACCTCGATGGCCACCCCGCACGTGGCCGGCGTGGTCGCGCTGATGCTGGCGAAGAACCCGGCCCTCACTCCGGACGACGTCGCCGCCCGCCTGAAGTCGAGTGCGCGCGCCTTCCCGGCAACGTGCAGCGGCTGCGGCGCCGGTATCGTCGACGCCTCGGCGGCGGTCGATGCCGCCGCCGGCACCGGCACCGGCGGCACCGGCACGACGATCTCGGAAACCGAGTCGAACAACACGATCAGCACCGCCAACACGGTGTCGACCTCGGGCACCACGGTCAACGGCACCATGTCCAGCAGCACCGATACGGACTACTTCCTGGTGCAACTCCCGGCCGGCAAGACCCTGACCTCGACCCTGACGCCGAACTCGACCTCCGACTACGACCTGTACATCTACAACAGCGCCGGCACCCAGGTGACATCGAGCACCAACGGCGCCGGCTCGGTGGATTCGACAAGCGTGATCAATAACGGTACCACCACCGTGTCCGCTTACGTGCGCGTGGTGTACTACAGCGGCGGCACCGGTTCGACCAGCGGCAAGTACACCCTGAAGCTGAGCTGGTAAGTGGATTGTCTGTAAAGGAAAGTACTCTTAGGAACTAATTTCCTTTATCAATCAATTACTTATCAAAAATTTTTCTGTGGTGAAAACCCCTAAAGCGGCCCCAAGCGGGCCGCTTTTCGTTACGCTTCCCTGTTCAGTAAATTGGAAAGAGGAAGCAAGCATGACGCACCACAAGATGTCTCCCGTGTTGAAAATCTGCGCCGCAGCCCTCGTCGCCTTCGGCTCGCTGGCGGCCCATGCCGCGCCGTCGGATGCGCCACCAAGCAAGGTCATTACCCAGACCGACCGCCTGATCGTCAAGTACAAGGATGCGGTCGACAATTCAAAGGGCGCCGTGCCGCCGCGCGCCATGTCGGCTGCGCGCCAGGCCCTGCAGGCCCGTGCCGGCCAGCAGCTCGGCGCCACCATGCGCGCGCTGCGCGCGACCGCCACCGGCGCCAACGTGATGCAGCTCAGCCGCACGATGTCGCTGGACGAAGCCCGCACCCTGGCCGCCGAGCTGAAGACGCGCGATCCGGACGTCGAGTACGCGGAACCGGACCGCATCATGACGCCGCTGTACGTGCCGAACGATCCCATGTACAGCCAGCAGTGGCACTACTACGAAGCCAAGGCCGGCCTGAACCTGCCGGCCGCCTGGGACAAATCGACCGGCGCCGGCATCAACGTGGCCGTGATCGACACCGGCTACCGCCCGCACGCCGACCTGAGCGGCCAGATCCTGCCGGGCTATGACTTCATCGCCAGCGCCAGCATTGCCGGCGACGGCAACGGCCGCGACAGCGACGCCAGCGACGTCGGCGACAACACCGTTGCCGGCCAGTGCGGCGGCGGCATGCCGGCCCAGGACGAGGCATCGAGCTGGCACGGCACCCACGTGGCCGGCACCATCGCGGCCAGGACCGGCAACGGCGTCGGCGTGGCCGGCGTCGCCTTCGGCGCCAAGATCGTCCCGGTGCGCGTGCTGGGCAAGTGCGGCGGCTATACCTCGGACATCGCCGACGCCATCGTCTGGGCCTCCGGCGGCGCCGTCACCGGCGCCCCGGCCAATGCGAACAAGGCGCGCGTGCTGAACCTGTCGCTGGGCGGCAGCGGCGCCTGCGACACCACCACCCAGAACGCGATCAACAGCGCACGTTCGCGCGGCGCCGTGGTCGTGGTCGCGGCCGGCAACTCGAACACCAATGCGTCCAATTCGAACCCGGCCAATTGCGCCGGCGTGATCACGGTGGCGGCGGTGAACCGTAGCGGCGGCAAGGCCTCGTATTCGAACTACGGCACGGTGGTCGACGTGGCGGCGCCGGGCGGCGACAGCGGCGGCGCGATCCTGTCGACCTGGAACGCCGGCACCACCACCCCGGCGGGCGATAACTACGGCTACATGATGGGCACCTCGATGGCGACCCCGCACGTGGCCGGCGTGGCCGCCCTGATGCTGTCGAAGAACCCGAACCTGACCCCGGACGAAGTCGAAGCCAAGCTGAAAGCGACCGCACGCGCCTTCCCGGCGGCCTGCTCGGGTTGCGGCGCCGGCATCGTCGACGCGGCCGCGGCCGTGAACGCCGTGATGGCCACCGCGACGGTTACGGCCCCGACCCAGAGCGAGGTGGAGTCGAACAACTACATCTCGACTGCCAACGCGGTGAAGGTTTCCGGCACCGTGGTCACCGGCACCTTGTACGGCACGACCGACAACGATTATTTCGTCGTTCAGGTCCCGGCCGGCAAGACCCTGAGCGCGACCTTGACCATGGGCCCCAGCGGCAGCGGATCGGACTATGACCTGTATGCCTACAACAGCGGCGGCACCCAGCTGGCGCAGAGCACCAACGGTCCGGCGACGACGGACGCGGTATCGGTCACCAATACCGCGACCACCACGCAGCCGCGCTACATCCGCGTGCGCTACCACGCGGGCGGCTATGGCGCGACCTACCAGCTGAAGTTCACCTGGTAAGCGCTTCGATACGCTGATCAAGGCGCGCGGCGAAAGTTGCGCGCCTTTTTTGCGTGTTTCAGTCTTGCATCATTTCTGCTTTCCCTCGATACTGTATGCAATTACAGTATGAATGCTCCTATCCGCAAGATCATCCACTGCGATTGCGACTGTTTCTACGCATCCGTCGAGATGCGGGATGATCCGTCGCTGCGCGGCCGGCCGCTGGCGGTCGGGGGACGGGCGGACCAGCGCGGCGTGATCGCCACCTGCAACTACGAAGCGCGCCGCTACGGCATCCATTCGGCGATGGCCACCGGGCAGGCGATGAAGCTGTGCCCGGAACTGCGCCTGATCCCGCCGAACATGGAGAAGTACCGGATCGCGTCAACCCAGATCATGGACATCTACCGCGACTACACAGAACTCGTGGAACCGCTGTCGCTCGACGAGGCCTACCTGGACGTCACGGCATCGAAGCACTGCAAGGGCAGCGCGACCCTGATCGCGCAGGAGATCCGGCAGCGCATCTTCGAGACCGTCGGCATCACGGCGTCGGCCGGGGTGGCGCCCAGCAAGTTCGTGGCCAAGATCGCCAGCGACTGGAACAAGCCGGACGGCCTGTTCCTGGTGCGCCCGGATGAAGTCGACGCCTTCGTGGCGGCGCTGCCGGTCAAAAAACTGCATGGCGTCGGCAAGGTCACGGCCGCCAAGATGAACGGGCTGGGCGTGCAGACCTGCGCCGACCTGCGCAGCTGGAGCATGGCGAAGCTGCAAGAGCATTTCGGGTCCTTCGGCGCCCGCCTGCACGACCTGTGCCGCGGCATCGACTTTCGCGAAGTGAATCCGGTGCGCGAGCGCAAGTCGATCAGCACCGAGGAAACCTATACGCCGGACGTGCCGGACCTGCCCGCCTGCCTGGCCCTGTTGCCGGAACTGATGGAGCAGCTGCAGGGCAGGATCAGGCGCAACAATGCTGAAAAATTCATCAACAAGCTGTTCGTGAAACTGAAATTCAACGATTTCCAGCAGACGACGGTGGAGTGCGTCGGCTACGCGCCGAACCTGGCGATCTACACGCACCTGATGGAAACCGGCTGGCTGCGCGCCAGCCGCCCGGTGCGCCTGCTGGGCGTCGGCGTGCGCCTGGCCGACACCGAACAAGTCGAGCAGCTCAGTCTGTTTGACGAACGAGCAACACATTGAAAAAGCCTGCCCTGCCGGGTGAAAATTGCCGACCGGCAGCGTGTAGAATGTCGTTCCCCCGAAATTAGCTGGATAACCGAAAGCAAGGTATGTGGTTCAAGAATCTTCAGATCTACCGTCTGCCCGCACCGTGGGCATTTACCGCCGAACAAATGGAAGAAGCGCTGCAATCGCAGGCCTTCACGCCGGCCAGCAGCAATGAACTGCTGCGCCAGGGCTGGGATTCGCCGCGCGGCAACGGCAAGCTGGTCCACGAAGTGAACAAGCAGATGCTGATGATGCTCGGCACCGAGAAGAAGCTGCTGCCGGGTTCGGTGATCACCCAGGTGGCCAAGGCCCGTGCGGCCGAGCTGGAAGAGCAGCAGGGCTTCCCGCCGGGTAAGAAAGCGATGAAGGAATTGAAGGAACGCGTGGCCGACGAACTGCTGCCGCGCGCATTTTCGATCCGCAGCAATGTCTGGACCTGGATCGATCCGGTCAACGGCTGGCTGGTGATCGACGCCGCCAGCCCGTCCAAGGCCGACGACGTGATCAAGCTGCTGCTGAAGGCGGTCGACAAGCTGCCGCTGGAATCGCTGCGCGTACAAAGCTCGCCGGTGGCCGTGATGACCGGCTGGCTGGAATCGGACGAGGCGCCGTACAATTTCACGATCGACCAGGACACCGAGCTGCGCGCCACCGGCGAGAGCAAGGCCGCGGTCCGTTACGTGAAGCATTCGCTGGACCCGGAAGACATCCGCCGCCACATCGCCGCCGGCAAGCAGTGCACCCGCCTGGCCATGACCTGGAACAGCCGCGTCTCCTTCGTGCTGACCGAATCGCTGGCGGTCAAGGGCGTCAAGCCGCTCGACGTGATCAAGGAAAACGAAACCATCACCTACAGCGATGACGAGCGTTTCGATAACGACATCATGCTGATGACCGGTGAGCTGTCGAAGATGATGGCGGACCTGGTCGAGGCGCTGGGCGGGGAAGCCAAGGCGTAAGCACTACCCGTCGTTCCCGCTTCCAGCCCGTCGTCACCGCCTCCGCGGGGACGACGGGCTGAGTTCATTTCGCCGCGACTTCCTCCGACGTCGACGGCTCCTTCTCCCCGCCTGGGTGCTCCGGCACGCCGCCGGTATAAGTCGCCCCTTCGCGGTTCTGGTGCGGCGCCGGCTTGCCCGGCAGCGGCGGCAGGGCCCTGGCCTTCTCGAGGTCGATGCCGGCCACCTGCGCCACGCGGCGGCCGTAGTCCTCGTCGCAGTGCCACAGGTGCCACACCATGCGCAGCTGGATGATTTCCGGGCACTTCTTGAGGTCGCCGCCGACGTTGTTCACCAGCTCGTCGCGCTCCCAGTCCTCGAACGTACGGTAGCGATCGCCGGCCTGCTTGTAGTCGGACGCGGTCGTCGTGGTCTGGTAGCGGCCCAGGTGGCCCTGCACGTACTGGTGGTAGTCCTTCTGCGGCGCCGGCGCTTCCTGCAGGCCGCCCAGCAGGCTGGGTTCGTAGTTGATGTGCTTGTCCTCGCCGCCGCCGTCGACGTAATACGCCATCTGGCCGTCGCGCTGGTTGGTGCGGGCGCGCGCGCCCTCCTGGGGAGCGTTGATCGGCAGCTGCAGGTAGTTCGGACCGACCCGGTAGCGCTGGGTGTCGGAATAGGAGAGGGTGCGGCCCTGCAGCATCTTGTCGTCCGAGAAGTCGACGCCGTCGACCAGCACGCCGGTGCCGAAGGCCGACTGCTCGGTTTCGGCGAACACATTGTCCGGGTTCTTGTTGAGCACCATGCGGCCCACCGGCAGCAGCGGGAACCGGTCTTCCGGCCAGCGCTTGGTGTCGTCCAGCGGGTCGAAATCGAGCTCGGGGTGTTCGCCGTCGCTCATCAGCTGCACGCAGAATTCCCACTCCGGGAATTCGCCGCGCTCGATCGCCTCGTACAGGTCGCGGGTGGCGTGGCTGGTGTCCTGGCCCTGGATCTCGGCCGCCTGTTGCGCCGTCAGGTTGCGCACGCCCTGTTTCGGCTGCCAGTGGAATTTCACGAGGTGGGCGATGCCCTGGTCGTTCACCAGCTTGTAGGTGTTCACGCCCGAGCCTTCCATCTCGCGGTAGTTGGCCGGGATGCCCCATGGGCTCTTGACCCAGGTGACCATGTGCAGGGCTTCCGGATGATTGCAGATGAAGTCGTAGAAGCGCCACGGCTCCTGCTGGTTGGTGACGGGGTCGGGCTTGAAGGCGTGGATCATGTCCGGGAACTTGATCGCGTCGCGGATGAAGAAGACCTTCAGGTTATTGCCGACCAGGTCCCAGTTGCCATCGACGGTCTTCAGCTTGACGGCGAAGCCGCGCGGGTCGCGCGCCGTTTCCGGGGATTCCTTGGCGCCGATCACGGTCGAGAAGCGCACGAACACCGGCGTCTGCACGCCTGTTTCGTTGAGCACGCGGGCGCGCGTGTATTTGCTGGCCGGCTCGTCACCGATCTTGCCGTAGGCTTCGAAATAGCCGTGGGCGCCGGTGCCACGCGCATGCACCACGCGCTCGGGGATGCGCTCGCGGTCGAAGTGGGTGATCTTTTCGATGAACTGGTAGTTTTCCAGCGTGGCCGGACCGCGCTCGCCAACCGAGCGCAGTGATTGATTGTCGCGGACGGGATGGCCCTGGCGGGTGGTCAGGGGCGGGCGTTGCTCGTTCATTGTTTGCTCCTCCTGCATTCGCGTGAAGGAGCATTGTAGAAATTGACGAAAACGCGCAGCGCTCGATAGCCGTCCAGAAATCCTGTCGGGTCAGCGCTGCTGGAACACGCCGGCGGCGCGGTTCTTGGTGACGTTGTCCCACGTAAAAATGGTGCCGTTCATCGCCACGTACACGCCAGGCGGCAGCGTTTGCGCCACGCCGCAGGCGAAGCCGAAGTTGAACAGCGCATCCGAATTCGCGATCTCGTACGGGATCATGGCGCCGGTGAAGACGATGGTCTTGTCGCTCGTGCCCGCGGCCGCGCCCAGCACTTCCGCCGTCTCGCGCATGGTGTCGGTGCCGTGCACGATCACGATCGCCTTCTCGCTGGCGGCCTGGCAGGCAGCCAGGACTTTCCGGCGATCGCTGTCCTGCATGTCGAGCGAATCGAGCAGGGAGACGACCTCGAGCTCGGCCGGAACGGTGATGCGCGCACGCTTGATAACCTCAGGCAAGTGGCTGTCCGCAAAGCCCAGGACACCCTTGAGTTCGTTGTAGTGTTTGTCGAAAGTGCCGCCGGTGGCGATGATCCGCAAAGTCATGATGATGGTTTGGAAACGCAGAAAAATAAGGTGCTAATGATAGCCGCAAACGGTGTGTATCCACATGTGACTGCGCTAGAATCGTCCGGATCGGATGAGTACACTGATCACATGAAACCCGTCGCTCCAGGCACCGTTATCTTCCACCGCCATCGCGGCTATGGCGTGATTACCCATGTCAACCTGTTGACTGGCTGGATCTCCGCGCGCTTCGGCAACGAAGCGCGTACCCTCGATCTCAATCTTTCCACCGACGAAGTACAGCACGCCGATGGCGAGTCGATCCTGTTCCGTCGCTCGCCGCCGGACCGCATGCCGCACGCGCGCCTGATGGCGATGGTGCGCGAACTGCACCAGGCCGGCTACGAAAAGCTGTACCTGCATTCCTGGCCAAAACCCTCCGGCCTGCACTGGCGCTGGCATCTGTTCACCGGCCAGCGCGACTGGATGCAGCGGCCCTGGCGCGAAGGCTGGTACGGCTCGGGCGCCGACTACAACGGCAATCCGGTGATGGGCTGGGGCGATGCGCCCGGCGCCAGCACCGACGAGCTGATCCACGCGCTGGCGAAGTTCGATCCCGAAGGCCTGGCGCGCGCACTGGGCCGCGACGAAGACCACACGGCCTGGTTCGCCGGCGTCTGCGAGGCTTTGCTGCCGGGCTATATGTACAGCTTCGACATGGCGCCGCCGCCCAAGGGTGGCGGGCTGGTCGAGATGCCGCCGGTGCCCGTGGTGCCGGTGCGCGCCGGCCTGCCCGCCTATGCCGGTCCGGCGATCGAATGGCCGCCGGGCTGGGCCGGCCTGTGGACGCGCCGGCATGCGATGCCGATGCCTAAGCCGAATTTCACGGGCGAGCCGGAACTTCGGTAGGGTGGCAGCCGGTGTGCGAGCGTCACGCGTGGGCACGCAGTCCAGGCCGCTGGCCTGCATTGCCCCACCCTACGGATTCAGGATATTCGTCGGCTTGCCGTTCGCGAAATTGACCACGTTTTCGAACGCGACCCGGAAGTACAGCTCGTAGCTGTCCTTCTCCACATACCCCAGGTGCGGCGTCGCCAGCACCGTCGGGATCTTCAGGAGCGGCGACTCCGCCGGCAGCGGTTCGCTGGTGAACACGTCCAGCGCCGCGTGGCCCGGCCGTCCGCGGTGCAGGGCTTCCTCGAGGGCATTCTCCGCCACCAGCTCGGCCCGGCTGGTATTCACGAACAGCGCATCCGGCTTCATGCGGCCCAGGTCATCGGCGGTGACGATGCCGCGCGTCGCGTCGTTCAGGCGCAGGTGCAGGCTCAGCACGTCCGCCTGTTCGAAGAAGGCTTCGCGCGTCGGCGCCGCCTGGAAACCGTCGGCCACGGCCGCCGCGCGGCTGGTTTCGCTGCCCCACACCAGCACCTGCATGCCGAAGGCCTTGGCGAAGCCGGCCACCATCTTGCCGATCTTGCCGTAGCCCCAGATCGCCAACGTGCGCCCCTTCAGCGTCCGGCCCAGGCCATTCAGTTCCGGATTGATCGAGGCGGTCTGCCACAGTCCCTGCTTGAGATTGTTCGCGTAGGGCACGATCTTGCGGCTCGCGGCCATGATCAGCGCCCAGGTCAGTTCGGCGGGCGCGACCGGCGAGCCGACGCCTTCCGCGATCGCGATGCCGTGCTCGGTGGCGGCCGCGGTGTCGACGTGGCCGGCCAGCTTGCCGGTCTGCGAGATCAGTTTCAGGTTGGGCAGCTTGGACAGCAGGGCGCGCGGGAAAGCGGTGCGCTCGCGGATCAGCACCAGCGCGTCGAACGGCGCCAGGCGGATCGCCAGCTGGCCCAGGCCACGGGTCGAATTGGTAAAGACCTTGACCTCATGGCCATCCAGCAATTTGAAACAGTCGAGGTGGCGTACTGCATCCTGGTAGTCGTCGAGAATGGCTATTTTCATAATGTTTTTTGTAAATTTCGTACGTGTAAGTAATGAAATAACGCAGATTCAAAAGATGCTGAATAACCTACTACATTAGTCAACCAAATTTCCTACATTTTTGTTGTGAAAGCATTTAAAACGCATTGGTGCAGGTGTAGAATCGACCAGAAATAAGGCCGAGCGATGTCTGATTGTCATCTTTTGAGACATTGATCGCAGCCATTAGCCGACACGACCGCCGCATCACCTTACCCCGGCGCCGAACCATTGCCAAATGGATTTCAGAGCGCGGGTCCCCGAGTCGGGGATGCCTAAGGAGACGATCTGCCGAGCGGACAAGACCAAGACGGACCCTCGACGAACCGTTGCCAGCCGCGGCCCTGTGACGCGAAGCCGGTTTTCCGAGGCCCCAGGAATTCTTTATTGGCATTGGAGGTACCTATGAATCAGCCCGTCATGCGCGGTGTCGCCGCACTAAACGCCCCAGCTTACATCAAGCACAACAAACTCATCAATTGGGTGGCCGAGATCGCGGCCCTCACGAAGCCGGACGCCATCTACTGGTGCGACGGCTCGCAGGAAGAGTACGACCGCCTGTGCGCGCTGATGGTCGAGGCCGGTACGATGAAGCGCCTGAATCCGGAAAAGCGCCCGAACTCCTACCTGGCATGCTCGGACCCGAGCGACGTCGCGCGCGTCGAAGACCGCACCTTCATCTGCTCGGCTACCAAGGAGCAGGCCGGTCCGACCAACAACTGGACCGATCCGAACGAGATGCGCCAGACCCTGAACGGCCTGTTCGACGGCTGCATGGCCGGCCGCACCATGTACGTGGTGCCGTTCTCGATGGGTCCGCTGGGCTCGCCGATCGCCCACATCGGCGTCGAACTGTCCGACTCGCCCTACGTGGCCGTCAACATGCGCATCATGACCCGCATGGGCAAGGCCGTGTACGACGTGCTGGGCGAAAACGGCGACTTCGTGCCTTGCGTGCACAGCGTCGGCATGCCGCTGGCCGCTGGCCAGCAGGACGTGCGCTGGCCGTGCAACGCCACCAAGTACATCGTCCACTATCCGGAAACCCGCGAGATCTGGTCCTTCGGCTCGGGCTACGGCGGCAATGCGCTGCTGGGCAAGAAGTGCTTCGCGCTGCGCATCGCTTCCAACATGGGTTACCAGGAAGCCCAGCAGGGCGGCACCGGCTGGCTGGCCGAGCACATGCTGATCCTGGGCGTCGAATCGCCACAGGGCGACAAGAAATACGTGGCCGCCGCCTTCCCCTCGGCCTGCGGCAAGACCAATTTCGCGATGCTGATCCCGCCTGCCGGCTTCGAAGGCTGGAAGGTCACCACCATCGGCGACGACATCGCCTGGATCAAGCCGGGCGCGGACGGCAAGCTGGTCGCGATCAACCCGGAAGCCGGCTACTTCGGCGTGGCCCCGGGCACCAATGACAAGACCAACCCCAACTGCATGGCCTCGCTGCGCGAAAACGTCATCTTCACCAACGTGGCGCTGACCGACGACGGCGACGTCTGGTGGGAAGGCATGACCAAGGAAGCCCCGGCGCACCTGATCGACTGGCAAGGCAAGGACTGGACCCCGGCATCGGGCACCAAGGCTGCGCACCCGAACGCACGCTTCACCGTGGCCGCGACCCAGAACCCGGTCATCGACCCGGCCTGGGACGATCCGGCCGGTGTGCCGATCTCGGCCTTCATCTTCGGCGGCCGCCGTTCGACCACGGTGCCGCTGGTGACCGAGGCGCGCAACTGGACCGAAGGCGTGTACATGGCCGCGACCATGGGCTCGGAAACCACTGCCGCCGCCGCCGGCCAGATGGGCATCGTGCGCCGCGACCCGTACGCGATGCTGCCTTTCATCGGCTATAACATGAGCGACTACTTCCAGCACTGGCTGGACCTGGGCCGGAAAATTGCGGTGCAGCCGAAGATTTTCTGCGTCAACTGGTTCCGCACCGATGAGAAGGGCAACTTCGTGTGGCCGGGCTACGGCGACAATATGCGCGTGCTGAAGTGGATCCTCGAACGCACCGAAGGCAAGCAGGGCGGCGTCGAGCACATGTTCGGCACCACCCCCTCGTACGGCGACCTGAACTGGACCGGCATCGAGTTCAGCGAAGAGCAGTTCACCATGATCACCTCGATCGACAAGGACGCCTGGCGCGAGGAGCTGAAACTGCACACCGAGCTGTTCGACAAGCTGGCCTACCGCCTGCCGCAGGAACTGGTGGCGACCAAGCAGCAGCTGGAGCAGCGCCTGGGATCATAAAGAGCAGGGTGGGCACGCCGTGCCCACGACGGGTTAGTGGGGAGACGACGGACTGGTTCACGTAAACCGGCCGCACAAAACAGAAAGGGACAGGCTCGCGCCTGTCCCTTTTTTCATCTGCGCTGACGACCGCTCAGCTCCACTGCATCAGGCAGGGCGGCACCAGCAGCAGCAGCGCCAGCGCCAGGTAGATCAGCTGCAGCGGAATCATCCACTTGGCCCAGGTCAGCCAGGGCACGCGCGCCAGCGCCAGCACGCCGACCGTGATGCCGGAGGTCGGGATTATCGGGGTGGACAGCTCTCCCAACTGGAACGCGAGGATCGCGGTCTGGCGCGTCACGCCCACCAGGTCCGCCAGCGGCGCCATGATCGGCATCGTCAGTGCGGCCTGGCCACTGCCCGAGTGGATGAAGAAGTTGATCACCGACTGGATCAGGTACATCTTCTGCGCCGCGAACACCGGGTGGCTCGACTGTACCAGCGGCATCAGTGCGTGCAGCATGGTGTCGATGATGTGGGCGTCGCGCGCGATCACCATCGTCGCGCGCGCGATCGCGATCACCAGCGCCGTCGGCGCCAGGTCCTTCACGCCCTGCATGAAGGAGGCAACCCAGGCGTCCGGCGCCAGGCGGCCGACCAGGCCGACCACGATCGCCATCGCCAGGAACAGGGCCGCGATCTCGTCGATGAACCAGTCGTACTTCACCACCCCGATCACCATCGCCCCCAGCGTCAGCGCGAAGATCGCCAGCACGGCGCCGTGGCGCCCGGTCATGCGCTCGTCGGACGACAGCGTCACCGGATGCTCCTGGCGCCGGGTCTGGTCCAGCACATGGGTCGGGCTCAGGGCCGGGTTGCGTTTTACGCGCGCCGCGTACCACATCAGGAAGGCGATCGTCACGAAGGTCGCTGCCGCCCACACGATCATGCGGTAGCCCATGCCCGAAAACACCGGCACGCCGGCGATGCCCTGCGCGATGCCGACATTGAACGGGTTCAGGAAGGCGGCGCCGAATCCGACCTGCGAGCCAAGGAAGGGGATCGACACGCCGGTCACGGTGTCGTAGCCGAGCGCCAGCGCCAGCGGGACGAAGATGAGCACGAAGGGAATCACTTCCTCGTTCATGCCGAAGGTCGCGCCGCCGAGCGAGAACAGGGTCACGAACACCGGGATGATGGTGGCGCGCACCAGCCTCGAATGCGCGTGCGCCCGCGCGATCGAGCGGATCGCGGTGTCGATCGCTTCGGTACGCTGCACCACCGCGAAGGCGCCGCCGACGATCAGCACGAAGCCGATGATCTGCGCCGCCTCGACGAAGCCCTTGATGGGCGCCTTCATCAGCGCCACCAGTCCCTGCGGGGCGCTGGCCACGTAGTGAAACGTGGCCGGGTCGACCAGCTGCTTGCCGTTCACGAGGTGGGTCTCGTACTTCCCGCCGGGGACGAACCAGGTCGCCAGCGCGATCAGCGTCAGGATCGCGAACAGCAGCACGAAGGTATTGGGCATTCGAAGGCGCATGTGCGTGTGCTCCTTATTGACTCAAGAGGGAACCGGAACGGAAGGACGTGGCGCCCGCGATTTTACAGATGTGCATGCCGCGCAGCAGGTGGCGATGGGCGGTGCTGGCGAACAGCACGCCGTCGCGGCTTGCGCGCAAGGTGGCCGTGGCGCCGCTCACCGGGTTGATGACGTCGGCCACCGCTTCACCGGCAGCGACCCGTTCGCCGAGCAGCTTCAGGAATACCAGGACCCCTGACTGCGGCGCATCGAGCCGCTCGACGCCGGCCAGCGGGGTCGGCTCGCACAACGGCTCGGGCAGGGGCGCCAGGGGCAGGTCGAGGACCCCTTCGCGCGCCAGGTACTGCAGCAGCGCCCTTGCATCCTGCTCGGCCAGATCGTAGCGCACGTCCATTTCGCCGCGCAGTTCGACCGTGATCGCGGCGCAGGCCGGCGGAATCGGCGTCGCTTCGCCGAAATGCGCGGCCAGCTCCCACCACAGGTCGCCGCAGGCTTCATCGAAAGGCGCGCCGCCCGACGCGTTCGACAGGAGCAGGGCATGCGCCCCGAGCAGCGCGGCCAGCGGCCTGACCCGGTCGGCCAGCGCGGCGCCGGTGTACAGGTGCAGCCGGGCTTCGTTGTCGCAGTGGAGGTCGAGCACGAGGTCGGCGTCGATCGCCATCGACAGCAGCGTTTTCTTGAGAACGGCGGTGGCGTCGGCCGGCTCCCAGCGGGCGATGGCGGCGCGCGCCTCCGTGCGGATCAGGGACACGTTTGCCGCCGCGTCAGGCCCCAGGCGGCCCGCCAGCGCCGCCTTCAGTTCGTCGGTCACATGGTGGAAGGCGCGGTTGAAATTGAGACCGGTGCCGAGGTCGAAGCGCCCGAAGGGCATGCCTTGCACGACCTGCGACAGGCCGATCGGATTCGCGGCCGGCACCAGGATCACCTCGCCGAGGATGCGGCCCTCGCTATCGAGCCGCTCCAGTTCGCGACGCAGGACGTGCGCCACCAGCATCGCCGGGACCTCGTCCGCATGCAGGGCAGCCTGGATATAGGCCTTCCGGCCGGTGCCCGGGCGGCCGTAATGGCAGGAGTTGAGCTGGTAGGCAGCGACTCCCGGTTCGGCCGCGATCGTGTGCGTCTTTGCATGCATAAGCAGGTCTCCTGGCCGGCGCTCCGGCTGCCCGGCAAATTATGTATGAATTTTTACACAAGGTAAATCAATGAAAGAAAATTTTCAAAAACCTGTTGAGTTCATGTTATTACATGGTTTAAATTCAGGAAACATTTTGAGATTGTTAAGAGCATGCCGACGAATCCTCCTGCCCAGTCCAGCGCCTCGCCCGACATCGGCTTTGCCGAGTCTTCGCTCGGCCAGCGCCTGTTGCGCGTACTCGCGGAGGGTTCGGCCTCGAACCGCGCCATCGCCGATTACCTGCTGCGCAACCAGATGCGCGTGACCGCGCTCGGGATCGAGGAGCTGGCCGAGGCCTGCGAGGTATCGACGGCAACCATCAGCCGCTTCTCGCGCGACCTCGGCTTCAAGAACTATGCGGCGATGCGCAGTGCGGTGGCCGAGACCCTGCAGTCGGTGCTGCAGCCGGTCGAGAAGCTGCGCAGCACGATCGCGCGCCGCGCCGCGGCCGCGTCGCCGGCGCTGGAAAGCCTGGGCTATGCCGAGGCGGCCATCACGGCCACCAGCCGCACGCTGGACGGCGCCCGGATCGAGCGCGTCGTCGCCGTGCTGACCAAGGCGCGCACCGTGTACGTGATGGGCTTTGGCCTGTCCACCTTCCTGGCCGGCACGCTGGCGATGCACCTGCAGCCCTTCTGCGCCCACGTGGTCGAGGTGGCCGGCAGCGGCGGCACCGAAGTCGCGGCCAGCCACCTGGCCAACATCGGCGCCAGGGACGTGCTGGTCGTGATCTCCATGCCGCGCTATACGCTGGCCGCGGTGCCGCTGACCCGCTTCGCACGCGACAGCGGCGCCACCATCGTCTCCATCACCGATTCGCCCGCATCCCCGCTCGCCGAGCTGGGGCACCACGTGCTGTATGCGCACAGTGCGCACCCGGTGCTGCCCAGCAGCGGCAGCAGCACGCTGGCCGTGATCGAAGCGCTGGCCGTGTCGCTGATGACCTCGAATAAAGCCAACGTCGCCAAGGCGGCCCGCCATACCGAGGCGATTGCCGCCTACCTCTATGGCGAACACCAGATCCGCACTGGCAGCACGCAGAAAAAAGAGGGCGCCCGCAAGCGCCGCACCGACAAGCAGTCCTGAATCTTCACCAAGACACGAGAGGGAGCATTGCATGGGTAAGCACATATCGAGTACTTTGCGGCCTGCCGTCCTGGCATCGAGCGTCGCCGCCGCACTGGCCATGATGGCGCAGCAGGCGGCCTACGCGCAGCAGGAACAGCCGAAGATGCAGCGGGTCGAGATCACCGGCTCGTCGATCAAGCGCATCGACACCGAGACGGCCCTGCCGGTGCAGACCATCACGCGCGAAGAGATCGAGAAGATGGGTGCCACCACCGCGGCGGAACTGGTCAAGAACATCAGCGCCAACACGGCGCCGATCACGGACGGCCCCAGCATCACCGACGGCACCTCGGGCCAGCGCGGCCTGAACGCCGCCAATATGCGCGGCATCGGCGCCTCGTCCACGCTGGTCCTGCTGAACGGCCGCCGCCTGGCCAACTTCGCTTCCCCCGGCGACAACGCGGGCGTCGACCTGAACAACATCCCGGCCGGCGCGATCCAGCGCGTCGAGGTGCTGAAGGACGGCGCCTCGGCGATCTACGGCACCGACGCGATCGGCGGCGTGATCAACTTCATTACGCGCAAGGACTACACCGGCGTCGACCTGGCCGGCTCGCTGGCCGGCACCCAGCACGGCGGCGCCGGCAAGAAGACCGCCAGCATCAGCGCCGGCTTCGGCGACCTGAACACCGACCGCTTCAATGTGTTCGGCGTGCTCGACGTGCAGCAGCTCGAGCGCCTGCGTTCGGGCCAGCGCAGCTTCATCAAGGAGCGCGAGCTGGCGACCACGCTGCCGGCCCAGATGTCGAGCAATACCTTCCCGGCGAATATCGACGTCTCCGGCGCGCAGCGCGCCGCCCTGATCGCCGCCGGCCTGCTGCCGGCCGGCAGCACCTCCAGCCGGGTCAATCCGAGCGCGCCGGGCTGCAACCCGCCGGCCACCGTGTACGCGCCGAAGGGCCCGGGCGGCAAGGCCGGCTGCAGCTACGATTACATGGAAGACACCGAGATCTATCCGGACTCGCGCAAGGTCGGCTTCATCGGCCGCGCGACCTTCCAGCTGGACGCGGACAACCAGCTGTTCGCGGAACTGGTGCAGAGCGAGGCGAAGACCAAATACGTGCTGTCGCCGAACCCGGTCCGGATCCGCAACCTGCCGGTCAGCATCCTGCCGGAGGCCTACCGCACTGCGCTCTCGGGCGCCGGCCTGCCCACTACCTTCAGCGGCATCCGCTACCGCATGGCGGAAGCCGGCAACCGCAGCAACGAGGTGACCAGTACCGGCCAGCGCCTGGTGCTGGGCGCTACCGGCACCCTGGGCGGCTGGGACTACGACGCCGCCCTGGCGCGCGCCGAGAACCGCGCCGTGGACAAGTACGTGAACGGCTACGTCCTCTACGACAAGTTCGACGCCGCCGTACGCAACGGCACCGTCAACCCCTTCGCCCCCTCGTCCCAGGCCGGCATCGACCTGATCAACAGCATCAAGATCAATGACGAAGCGCGCAAGGCGAAAGGCGTGTCCACTTCGCTGGACGGCAAGATGTCGCGTGCGCTGACGGCGCTGGGCGGCGGCGATCTCGCCATCGCCATCGGCGGCGAGCTGCGCCACGAACACCAGCTGTTCACGCCGTCGGATCTGCTCAGGTCGAACAATATCGCCGGCGACCGCGACAGCACGATCCCGGCCGGCGAGCCGATCGAGGTCGAGACCGCGGACGATACGCGCAAGGTGGCCTCGGTGTTCACCGAAGTGATCGCGCCGTTCACCAAGGAACTGGAGATGCAGTTCGCGGTCCGCTACGACCACTACAGCGAAGTCGGCAACACCACCAATCCGAAGATCGGCCTGCGCTGGCACCCGTCCGAGGCCCTGCTGCTGCGGGCCTCGGCCGGCACCGGCTTCCGCGCGCCCTCGCTGTCGGACCTGAAGCGCCCGACCATCTACGGCACCACCGCCGGCATCCTGACCGACCCGCAGTGCGTGAAGCAGGAAGGCAGCATCGACACCTGTACCGACCAGTGGAACGTCGAGCGCCGCTCGAACCCGAACCTGAAGCCCGAGAAGTCGCGCCAGTTCACGCTGGGCGTGGTGTTGGAGCCGGTCAAGCGCACCAGCCTCTCGATCGACTACTGGAACATCGAGAAGAAGGACGTGATCAGCACCCTCGGCGAACAAGTCATCATCGAAAACCCGGCAGCCTACAACGGCAAGTACATCCAGCGCGACGAGGACGGCTTCATCTCGAACATCCTCCTGATGAAGGAGAACCAGGGCCGCCTGAAGACCTCGGGCTTCGATATCGCGGGCGACTGGCGCAGCGAGCGCGGCGCCTGGGGGCGCTTCGGCATCAACCTGTCCGGCACCTGGGTCGTGAAGTACGACCGCCAGTTCGGTCCGCAGGAACCGTACCGCAGCAACCTGGGCGTGTTCCTGAACGACCAGGTGATCCAGAAGTGGCGCCACCGCGTCAACTTCGAATGGGACAACGGCCCGGTCACGCTGACGCTGGCGAACCAGTACTCGTCCAGCTACACCGACCAGAACACGACCTACGACCCCTACACCGACACGCTGCTGCCGCCGAACCACGTGAAGGCCTATTCGCTGTGGGACCTGACCGGCAGCTGGGCGATCGGCAAGAACCTCAAGCTGCGCGCCGGTATCCTGAACCTGCTCGACAAGGATCCGCCGTTCTCGAACCAGGCCTGGTTCTTCCTGGCCGGCTACGATCCGAGCTACACCGACCCGCGCGGCCGCAGCGGCTTCGTGAGCGTGAACTACTCGTTCAAGTGACGAGGGGCGCATGTTGAAGAGACTGTGCTTTGCGGTGGCGCTGGCGCTTGGTTGCGCCACCGTATCGGCAGCCGATGCCGGCGCGCCGAAGGGATCGCTGGTCATCATCGGCGGCGGCTTGCGCGCCAATAACGCCGAGGTGTACCAGAAGATCGTCGAGCTGGCGGGCGGGAAGGGCGCGCGCATCGCGGTGTTCCCGACCGCGGCCGGCACGCCCGAGCGCGAAGGACGGCTTACCGTGGAAGCCCTCAGGCGCTACGGCGCGCAGGCCTTCGTGGTGCCGGTCGCGCCGCGCCTGGCCGGCGCGGACGCGCGCAAGGCGGCCGACGATCCGGCCCTGGCGGCCCGGGTGCGCGAGGCCGGCGGCGCCTTCTTCACCGGCGGCGACCAGGCCCGCATCACCGCTTCGCTCAAGCGCGCCGACGGCGGCAACACCGCCGTGCTGGACGCGTTGTGGGCGATGTACCGGCGCGGCGGCGTCATCGCCGGCACCAGCGCCGGCGCGGCCATCATGAGCCGCACCATGTTCTACGATCCGCCGCTGGAAGTGCTGCCGATGCTGCAGAACGGGATTGTGGACGGCAAGGATGTCGCGCCCGGCCTGGGCTTCGTCGGCGACGATGTCTTCATCGACCAGCACTTCCTGATCCGCGGCCGCTTCGCCCGCATGCTGCCGGTGATGCTGGCCAAGGGCTATACGCTGGGACTCGGCATCGACGAGAACACCGCCGCCGTGGTCGGACCGACGCGCGACGTCACGATCATCGGCTACCGCGGCGCGCTGGTGCTCGACCTGGCCGGCGCCAGCACCGACAAGGCGCGGCCGAACTTCAACCTGTCGAATGCGCGCATCAGCTATCTCGACAGCGGCGACCGCTTCAACCTGGTCAACCGGGCCTATTCGCCGGGACCGGACAAGGAGCCGCTGAAGAACATCGACCGCGAGCACCGCGAATCGATCTTCACCACCGACATCCTGGGGAATACCTCGGTCGTGAACCTGCTGGAAAAACTGGTGGACAGCGACCAGCAGCGCGCCGTCGGCATCGCCTTCGAAGGGCCCGGCAGCAAGACGGCGGAACGCGGCTTCGAGTTCACCTTCACCCGCGTGCCCGATACGCGCGAATACGCGACCAACCGCGAGGATGCGTATTCGATCTACCGGATCAGGATGGATGTGCGGCCGGTGCGGGTGCACCAGCCGCTTTATACGACGGAGTAGCGATAAAAAAAGGACGCCGAGGCGTCCTTTTCATTCCTGCTTACTGCTTCAGAAGCGGCTTCAGGTACTTGCCCGTCACGCTGGCCTTGTTCTTGGCCACATCCTCCGGCGTGCCGGTGGCGACGATGGTGCCGCCGCCCGCGCCGCCTTCCGGACCGAGGTCGACGATCCAGTCCGCGGTCTTGATCACGTCCAGGTTGTGCTCGATGATGGCGAGCGTGTTGCCCTGGTCGCGCAGGCGGTGGATCACCTTCAGCAGCAGGTCGATGTCGGCGAAGTGCAGGCCGGTGGTCGGCTCGTCGAGGATGTACAGGGTGCGGCCGGTGTCGCGCTTGGACAGCTCCAGCGACAGCTTCACGCGTTGCGCCTCGCCGCCCGACAGCGTGGTCGCGCTCTGGCCCAGCTTGATGTAGCCGAGGCCCACGTCCAGCAGCGTATGCAGCTTGCGGGCGATGACCGGCACGGCCTTGAAGAAGTCGTGCGCGTCCTCGACCGTCATGTCCAGCACTTCGGTGATGTTCTTGCCCTTGTACTCGACTTCCAGCGTCTCGCGGTTGTAGCGCTTGCCGTGGCAGACGTCGCAAGGCACGTAGACGTCCGGCAGGAAGTGCATCTCGACCTTGATCACGCCGTCACCCTGGCAGGCTTCGCAGCGGCCGCCCTTCACGTTGAACGAGAAGCGGCCGGCGGAGTAACCACGCTCCTTGGCGGTCGGCACCGTCGCGAACAGGTCGCGGATCGGGGTGAACACGCCGGTATAGGTCGCCGGGTTCGAACGCGGGGTACGGCCGATCGGCGCCTGGTCGACCGAGATCACCTTGTCGAAGTGTTCCAGGCCGTGGATCGCGGTGTGCGGCGCCGGTTCCGTCTGCGAGCCGTACAGGTGGCGCGACAGGGCCGGATACAGGGTGTCGTTGATCAGCGTCGACTTGCCCGAGCCGGAGACGCCGGTCACGCAGGTCATCAGGCCCACCGGCAGCTCCAGGGTCACGTCCTTCAGGTTGTTGCCGGTCGCGCCGCTGATGTGCAGCATGCGCTCGGGATCGGCCTCGGTGCGCTTCTTCGGCACCTCGATCTTCTTGCGGCCGCTCAGGTAGGCCGCGGTCAAGGACTCCTTGTTCTTCATGATGTCCTTGATCGTGCCCTCGGCGATCACGGCGCCGCCATGCACGCCCGCGCCCGGACCCATGTCGACGATGTAGTCGGCGGTGCGGATCGCATCCTCGTCGTGCTCGACCACCAGCACGCTGTTGCCGATGTCGCGCAGGTGCTTCAGGGTCGCGATCAGGCGGTCGTTGTCGCGCTGGTGCAAGCCGATCGAGGGCTCGTCGAGCACGTACATCACGCCGGTCAGGCCGGAGCCGATCTGCGAGGCCAGGCGGATGCGCTGGGCTTCGCCGCCCGACAGGGTATCGGCGCTGCGGTCCAGCGACAGGTAATCGAGGCCGACGTCGTTCAGGAATTTCAGGCGCGCGACGATCTCCTTGATCACGCGCTCGGCGATGTCCTTCTTGGCGCCGGTCAGCTCCAGGCTGTCGAAGTAGGCCAGGCAGTCGCGCAGCGGGGTCCTGGCGACCTCGTAGATCGCGCGTTCCTGGTCGCCGGTGCCGATGCGCACATAGCGCGCTTCGGTGCGCAGGCGCGCGCCGCCGCAGGTCGGGCATTCCTTCTCGTTGATGAACTTGGCCAGCTCTTCCTTCACCGCCATCGAGTCCGTTTCGCGGTAGCGGCGCTGCAGGTTGTTGACCACGCCTTCGAAGGTGTGCTCGCGGATCACGGTGCGGCCACGCTCGTTCACGTAGGCGAAGGGCACGGTATTCTTGCCGGAGCCGAACAGGACGACATCCTGCGCGGCCTTCGGCAGCTGCTCGAAGGGTTTATCGAGGTCGAATTCGAAGTGCTGCGCCAGGCTGCTCAGCATCTGGAAATAGAACTGGTTGCGGCGATCCCAGCCCTTCACGGCGCCGGAGGCCAGCGACAGGTTCGGGAAGGCGACGATGCGCTTCGGATCGAAGAACTCGATGTGGCCCAGGCCGTCGCATTCCTGGCAGGCGCCCATCGGGTTATTGAAGGAGAACAGGCGCGGCTCCAGCTCCTGCAGCGAATAGCCGCAGACGTTGCAGGCGAACTTGTTCGAGAAGATGTGTTCCTTCTCGGTGTCCATCTCGTAGGCCACGGCGCGGCCGTCGGCCAGGCGCAGCGCGGTTTCGAAGGATTCGGCCAGGCGCTGCTTGATCTCGGCGTTGACCTTCACGCGGTCGATCACGACGTCGATGGTGTGCTTCTCGGTCTTCTTCAGCTTCGGCAGGTCGTCGACGTCATAGATTTTGGCGACGCCGGTGCCGCTCTGGACGCGGAAACGCACGAAGCCCTGGGCCTGCATCGAGGCGAACAGGTCGCTGTGCTCGCCCTTGCGGTTGGCGACGACGGGCGCCAGGATCATCAGCTTGGTGCCCTCCGGCATGGCCAGCACGGCATCGACCATCTGCGAGACGGTCTGCGCGGTCAGCGGCTCGTGCGAGTGGTCCGGGCAATAGGGCGTGCCGACGCGCGCGTACAGCAGGCGCAGGTAATCGTGGATCTCGGTGACGGTGCCGACGGTCGAGCGCGGGTTGTGCGAGGTCGCTTTCTGCTCGATCGAGATGGCCGGCGACAGGCCCTCGATCAGGTCGACGTCCGGCTTCTCCATCAGCTGCAGGAACTGGCGCGCGTAGGCCGACAGCGACTCGACATAGCGGCGCTGGCCCTCGGCGTACAGGGTATCGAAGGCGAGCGAGGACTTGCCGGAACCCGACAGGCCGGTGATCACGATCAGCTTGTTGCGCGGCAGGTCGAGGTTGATGTTCTTGAGGTTGTGCGTGCGGGCGCCGCGGATACGGATTTCTTCCATCAGGATTGGGCTGGCTTTCGAAGGTTGTGGGCCGGACGAGGAGAACTCACTAGTTTACCTGTTTTTATTCACAGTGGTATACATGCTGTGAATTTAGTGTGGCTGCGTTATTTGCCTGGCATTGGAACGATCCAGGGCACATTTCGGGTATGTGGTCGGGAGTCGGGCGAATTCAATGGCAGACTCACCAGAAAGCGCAAAATTTTTTGAACGAAACGGCCTGCGCTACGCCAGGTTGGTGCAACAAACATTGATGGAAATCTCTTCCAAATCAGGCACTTCGACCCCATCTTCGTTGTCTGAGAGGGTGCTGTAGCAGCCTGTCCGCTGCCCTTCGAAAGTTGTGGAAAAAGATGCAGCCCGACAGCATAATAGCGGACGAATTTCAACCAGTTCCCTGGCGCTTAGACATGACGCAGAGTCAGGGATTTACCAAGGAGCTTTACCATGGCATCAGTCAACAAGGTCATCATCGTCGGCAACCTCGGCCGCGATCCGGAAATCCGCTACATGCCGAGCGGCGACGCCATCGCCAACATCGCCGTGGCGACCTCGTACAAGTCGAAGGACCGCAACACGGGCGAACAGAAAGAGCTGACCGAGTGGCACCGCATCTCCTTCTTCGGCCGCCTGGCCGAGATCGTCGGCCAGTACCTGAAGAAAGGTTCGTCGGTCTACGTGGAAGGCCGCCTGCAGACCCGCAAGTACACCGATAAGGACGGCATCGAGCGCTACGCCACCGACATCATCGCCGAGAACATGCAGATGCTGGGCGGTCGCCAGGGCATGGGCGGCGACAGCGGCAGCTACGACGGTGGCGGCAGTGGCGGTTACGACGGCGGCGGCAGCTACGACGCCCCGCCGAGCCGCCCGGCTCCGCGCCAGGCCCCGCCGGCGCCGGCAGCCCGTCCGCAGCCGAAACCGGCTCCGAACTTCTCGGATATGGATGACGACATCCCGTTCTAAGCCAAACCAGCCTCAGCGGTTTCAAGAAAAAACCCACTTCTCTTCGGGAAGTGGGTTTTTTATTGCCGAACTTATTGCCGGATGCTTCAGGGCTTGTTGCCGGTCGCCCGATGTGCCTGGTTATTGCCGCCTTCCAGGGTATTGCTGCACTCCAGTAAATTGCCTGCAGCCGTATCGAGCGAGAAGCCGGCGATGTCGGCCCCGGCTCCCGGCTCGCCGTTGTCGATGAAGCGGAACCAGATCGACGCCGGCGTCTCGTCCAGCCTGCCGGTTCCGGTGCCATAGAAGGTGTTGAAGGGCGCCGTGGGGGTGCTGGCGTCCGGACCGACGCAGTAGGCGCTGTTCAGCGAGGTCAGGTGGAAATGCTGGCCGGTAGAGAGATTCACCTCAAGGTTGTTCGGGCCGGAAATCGGCTGGCCCGGGCGCTGGCAGTGCAGCTCGTAACCGAAGGTGATGCGATAGGCGGCGCCCTTGCAGATGATGGAACCGCCGCCGGTCATGCGTCCGGCGCTGGTGTCGGGCTGGCCGGCGAACGCCGGCGCCACGGCACAGCTCAGGATCACGGCCGCCAGGATGCGGGAAGGCTTGCTGCGGGAACTTGGGATACTCATCGAAACACCTCCTCAGGACACGACAAAAAATCCGCACGAATATTGTTATTTTGATATTCAATATGCACAGCATAGGCGCGGATCGGCGACCGGGGATGATGTATTGGCAAGCCTGGAGACCTTGTTGAGAGGTGTCAGGAGTGTGCTTCGGCAAGCGTGCGTATCGTCGAGAGGCGAGGTCGTACACTTGGACGCTTATTCAAAGGAGAGTCCATGCCTATCATCCAGACGTCCGGCGCCAATCCAACCGAGCTCTACTACTACGAACAGGGGCAGGGCAAGCCCGTGGTGCTGATCCACGGCTGGCCGCTCAGCCACCGTATGTGGGAGTCGCAGATCACGGCCCTGTCCGAGGCCGGCTACCGCGTCATCGCCTACGACCGTCGCGGTTTCGGCCAGTCGGGCCGCCCGACCGCGGGCTACGACTACGACAGCTTTGCCGCCGACCTGAACGACCTGATCAATCAACTGGACCTGCGCGACGTGGCGCTGGCCGGCTTTTCGATGGGCGGCGGCGAAGTCGCGCGCTATATCGGCCGCTATGGCACGCAGCGCCTGTCGAAGGCCATGCTGCTGGGCGCAGTGCCGCCCTTCCTGCTGAAGACGGACGACAATCCGCAGGGCGTCGACAAGGCCGTGTTCGACGGCATGCTGGCGGGCGTGCGGAAAGACCGTATCGCCTTCCTGCAGGGCTTCTTTCCCGGCTTCTACAACCTGGACAAGAATGCCGAGCAGGGACAGGATCTGCTGGCGTTCAGCAAGTGGCAGGCCTGGGCTGCGTCGCCGCTGGCGACCGAGCAATGCATCGTCGCCTTCGGCGAGACCGACTTCCGCGCCGACCTGGCGAAATTCGACATCCCGACCCTGGTCGCGCATGGCGACGCCGACCAGATCGTGCCGATCGGCGTTTCCGGCCAGCGCTCGCACGAGATGATTGCCGGCAGCCGGCTCGAGGTGGTGAAGGGCGCGCCGCACGGCTTCGCCGCAACCCATGCCGAGCTGCTCAACAAGCTGATGCTGGACTTCCTGAAGTCCTGATTAAGAGAGCGACAGGAAGCCGCTGTCGACCTGCCTGCGCCAGGTGCGGATCAGCTCGCGGTAGGCTTCGCCGACCGGCTGGATGCGCCGCTCCAGGTCGCACAGGCCGAAGCGGTTCACCTTGCCGGCATCCTTGACCAGCGAACTGTCCCAGTCCACCTGGTCGATCAGGCTGTACCAGGTAAAGCCGAGGATGGGGACGCCGTCGGCCTTCAGGCGCATCAGGTTCGACCATTGCTTTTCCAGCCAGATGCGGGCGTTCTTTTCCTTGCCGCCTTCGTCGCGGTTGTTGGTCTCCGTGTGCATCACCGGCAGGCGATAGCGTTCGTAATACTGCCTGGTGATGACGTAATAGCCGAACATTTCGCAGACATCGACCCTGCCGTCGGGATAGGCGGTGTGCTCGTTGACCGCGTAGTAGTCGTTACCCATGATGCAGTGGGCCTTGATGCTGTGGTCGAGGAAAAAGTGGTACTCCGCGCGCGTCATCCCGTTATCCATCAGGAATTCATAGGTCCTGCCGCAGACGTCGTAGCCATACGTAAAGTCCAGCGCCAGGAAGCGCAGCTCGTTCAGGTGCCTCGCCCATTCCATGGCATCCGGATCGGACGGGTGGTAATACTCCGACGACTCGCTCTGGATGAAGCGGGCGTCGGGCCGCAGGTCCAGGATCGCCCGCGCGGCCAGGATATTCGCCCTGGCGAGGTGCTTCACGGCGGTGACGAAAGCCTGGTCCGAGGCCAGGCGCTCGTTCCACATGCCCTTGATCGCCGAGAGCTTGGCGGTGACGTACATTTCGTTGACCGGCGTGTACAGCTCGACCCACGGAAAGCGCTGCGCGAAGGCGCGCGCGTACTCGGCAAAGAAATCGGGGAATTCCGGATTCTGGAAGTTGCCGAGCCAGTCGGGCACGCCGAAATGGCAGAGGTCGACAATCGGGACGATGCCGAGGCGCCGGATCTCGGCAAAGACCTGGTCGGTGAATTCCCAGTCGTAGCGTCCCGGACCGGAATGAATGCGGTACCACGGCGGGCCATAGCGCAAGGCATCGATGCCGAGCGAGCGCACGAGGGCCAGGTCGTCCCGCCAGCGCGTGTAATGCGCGGTCTTTTCCATTTCGTCGATGCGCATGGGCTTGCCGTCCGGGCCTGCGATGACCGGATAACTGCTTTCAATACCTGTCGCGAATAAGAATCTCTGCATGCCCATCCTTGCCGCCCGCCAGATCGCTCATCTTAGCGGAGCCATCCTGCCGGGTCCGCACGATAAGCGCGGGCAAACCCGTGCGCCTGTCGCCGCACGAATTCGTAAGGCCATCGGTATTTCGATGTTGCATTCAGTTACAAAACGGAGCGAATAAATTTCTGACCCGCGAGCTTCGCGCCTAGTCTTTCTTCAATTCATTTTCTTGGGCATTAGCTGCCATCTCGCCTTTACTTTTCAGTTAAAAAAGTCGGCTGGAATACCCCATTCAAGGGCTGATATCAGTCGGCTGTATGGCTGATATCACGCGTCTTTGTCGCGTATTTCCCATATAACTCCGCCGTATTTCAGGATTTCGAAGAAATTTTGCTTATCAATTCCTTCATTCTGTCTACATCGCGCAACGCTTCGATAAGCGCTTACAAACTGAAAGAATTTTTTTTCCGTGTGGCAAAGCGAAATCAATGCAAGGCGCGTAGAATTGCCTTCCATCAGTTTCCGACCGCCAACTACTTCTGGTTGGCGTTTTGCTTTCAACCCCAACAAAATCAACGCAGAATGCAAACTCCTCGTCGCACTACCAGCACCACCCGCGCCATCGCCCGCAGCCTGCCGATCGCGCAGGCACAGCAATATGCACTGCCTGTCCTGTTTGCCCTGTTCGGCGTGATCATGGGTTCGTGGGCCGGCCGTATCCCGGCGATGGCCGAACGCGTGCACGTGTCGCATTCGGCGCTGTCGATGGTGCTGCTGTGCGGCGGCCTTGGCGCCGTCCTGTCCTACCCGATCTCTTCGCGCATGATGGGTTCGCTTGGCGCGCGCAAGACCCTGCTGTTCTCGGGCCTGGCCCTGCTGTGCGTGCTGATCGCCATCGGCGTCGCGCCGACCGTGCCGCTGCTGATGATGGCCGTGCTGAGCCTGGGCATCACTGCCAGCACCTTCGACGTCGCCATCAACTCGGCCGCGACCGCCCGCGAAAAAGCCAGCGGCAAGTCGGAACTGTCGAAGCTGCACGGCCTCGGCTGCGCCGGCGGCCTGGCAGGTGCGACCCTGGGCAGCCTGATGGCCAGCCTGCACATCGCCCCGGCCACGCACTTCATGATGCTGGCGGGCCCGCTGGCCATCGTCCTGTATTTCGCCTTTACCCTGCTGGACGCGGATGACGTCAGCGCCACCGTCGAGAAGAAGTCGTTCTCGCTGCCGCGCGGCCCGCTGCTGGTGCTGGGCGCGCTGGGCTTCCTGGGTTCGATGGCCGAAGGCAGCATTGCCGACTGGAGCGGCGTGTTCCTGAAAGAGCACTTCGGCGCGTCGGACGGTCTGGCGCCGCTGGCCCTGTCCTGCTTCTCGGTGATGATGCTGCTGGCGCGCCTGGTCGGCGACAAGCTGAAGGTCCGCTACGGCGCCCGTCCCCTGGTCACCAGCGGTTCGATGCTGGGCGCGGCCGGCCTGTTCTTCGCGGTCCTGTCGCCGGACGCCTACTTTGCCCTGTTCGGCTTTGCCGTCGCCGGCATGGGCATGGCCCTGGTGTTCCCCTTCGTGTTCAGCGCCGCCGGCGCCCAGGGCCCGGTCGCCCTGGCCGGCGTGGCCAGCATGGCCTACAGCGGCAGCCTGATGGGTCCGCCGGTGATCGGCGCCATCGCCCAGGGCCTGGGCATGCAGATCGCCATCGCCTACGTCGGCGGCCTGGCGGCGCTGATCGCCTTCGTGGCCAGCCGCGCACGCATGCTGAAATAATCCCCGCTCGCTTTCCTTTGTCGGGGCGGTTGCCGAAAGGCGCCGCCCTTTTTTTATTCCACTATCGGCCGTTTGCGCCGCGCCAAGCCTGGCAGCGGCGATGCGAACTCCAGCAAGTCCGAAGAACTCCAAGCGCTGTGACCATATTGATCAGCAGGGCGGAGCCTTCATGCACAGCAAAATCGACGCTGTATCGGTCGTCGCCTTCCACGACCGCCAACTGCACAATCCGGACTGGCCGATATTCGACGACGCCCTGCCCGGCATCTGGACCTGGATCGCCGCCAACCACCGCTACAACGGCCTGCTGTGGCGCGAGGAAGACCGCGCGCGCCGGCTCGACGTGCCGCCGGCGGAAATCGCCGCCAGCAAGCGCCTGATCGACCGCTACAACCAGAAACGCAACGACGCGGTCGAAGCCGTCGACGAGCGCCTGCTGGGCGAGCTCGAGCGCGTCAGACGCCAGCCCGGCGCGCGCCTGTCCAGCGAAACCGCGGGTTCGATGATCGACCGCCTGTCGATCCTGGCGCTGAAGATCCACCACATGCGCGCCCAGGCCCGGCGCCACGAAGCCGGTCCCGATCACATGCACGCCTGCACCTGCAAGCTCGAGCGCTTGACCGCCCAGCGTGAAGACCTCATGTTCTGCCTCGACAGCCTGCTGGCCGAGGCGCGGGAAGGGCAGGCCTTCTTCAAGGTCTACCGCCAGTTCAAGATGTACAACGATCCGAGCCTGAATCCCTGGCTGTACGGGAAGGCGCAAGAGACCGGGAAGGCCGCGCCGTGAACGACACCACGCCTCCATTCGCGCACCAGCCCATCGACGTCCTGGTGCCCACCTGTAACCGGCCCGCGGCGCTGGCGGTGACCTTGTCCTCGCTGGGTTTCCAGACCTGGCGCTCGCTGCGCATCGTGGTGTCCGACCAGTCCGACGGCGCTGGCGCCTATGCCCACGGCGAGGTGCAGGCCGTGCTGCGCTACCTGCGCGCGACCGGGCGGCAGGTCGAGACCTGGCGCAACCTGCCGCGCCGCGGCATGGCCCAGCAGCGCGCCTTCCTGCTCGAACAGGCACAGGCACACTATTGCCTGTTCGTCGACGACGACGTCATCCTCGAGCCGGACCTGGCGGCGCGCCTGCATGCCGTGATCGAGGCTGAAGGCTGCGGCTTCGTCGGCAGCGCCCTGCATGGCCTCAGCTACCTGGGACAGGAGCGGCCGGCCCAGGAAAACATCGAGTTCTGGAACGGGCCGGTGACGCCCGAAACCGTGCGCCCCGGCAGCCCGGCCTGGGCGCGCCATCACCTGCACAGCGCGGCAAACCTGTTCCATGTGCAGTCGCGCCTTGGGCTGCAGGGCAGCAGCGGCGATGCCACGAGCACGACGCGCACCTACAAGGTGGCCTGGGTCGGCGGCTGCGTGTTGTTCGACACGGCCTGCCTGCGGGCCGCCGGCGGCTACGATTTCTGGACCGACCTGCCCGCCCAGCATTGCGGCGAGGACGTGCTCGCCCAGCAGCGTGTCATGGCCCGCTACGGCGGTTGCGCCATCGTGCCCTCGGGGGCGTACCACATGGAGCTGCCGACCACGGTGACGGCGCGCGCCATCGATGCGCCTTATCTGCTGCCCTTCGAATGAGCCGGCGTGCGCCCGGATGAGGTCCGCGGGATCGCCGTGCTGCGGCCGAACGCCGTGGGCGACTTCGTGTTCGCCTTGCCGGCCCTGGCCAGGACACTGTCGCCACGCGCGGCCCGCACGACGAAAGCTTCGTGGCCGACGCCAGCCTGGCGCAGGTCGAGCGATTGGTCGTACCCCTGCTTCACCAGTAAGGCCACATGCCGACGCTGCGCTGTCTGCTCGGCGCGGTGCCGGACAGCAGGGCGCGTGCATGCTGCAGTACCACCGCGGCGCGCCGGGCATCCGGATCCCAGATGCAGCGGTGGCTGTGGCGGTCGAGCGGCGCCCAGCGCGCGATGTCGGCCTTGCTGAACACCACCACGCTCTTGAGCTTCAGGCCGGCCGCGACCTGCGACACGCCGGTATCGTTGCACAGCAGTAGCTTGGCCTTGCGCATCAGCACGGCCATGGCTCCGATCGAGATCGGCGTGGCGGCATCGACCGGCTTGTGGTGCATATGGGCCGCCACCTCGGCCGTCAGGTCAGCTTCGCTGGCCGAGCCGGTCAGCACGGGTTGTAAGCCGAACTCCGCCGCAAGGCGGTCGCCGACTTCGGCAAACTGGCGGGGCGGCCAGCACTTGTCGCGTTGCCGCGCGCCGGGGTGGATGCAGAAATAGCCGCCGTCCTGCAGCCCTGCCGTGATGCCGCTGGCGTCGAGCTCTTCCTCGTCCTCGCGCGACAGCGGAAACTCCAGATCCAGACCGGCCGGCTCGGCGCCCAGTTCCTCCAGGAGACGCAGCAGGCGCTCCGGTTCGGTGCCCGTGTCCGGATAGGGCAGCAGGACGCTGCGGTCGCGCACCACCGGTTCGCCGCGGCGGTAGCCTGCCATCGCCCTGGCGCCGAAGCCGTTGACGATGTCGTTGCTGATGTCGCCGCTGCCGTGCAGCTGAATCGCCAGCTTGAATTCGCGCGCGCACAGGCTGGTATAAAAGCGCGCCAGTCCTTCGTGCTGCACCGGCTGCTCGGGCAGCAGCGGATGGCCGGGAAAGGGAACGAATTCGTCGACGTAGCTGCCGAAGCGGTCGGCAAACTGTTGCGCCCAGGGCAGGCCGACCAGGGCGATGTGGGCGCGCGGCGCGGCCTTGCGCAGCGCCCGCAGGGCCGGTACGGCGCACAGCATGTCGCCCAGCTGGAGCGCGCGAAAAACCACGACCGAGGAGGGATCGAGGCGTTGCAGGAGTCGGCGGCGCATCATCATGTTTTCCTTGGACCCTAGCCGAGCCGGTCGAGTACGTTGCGCGTGATCCTGTCCACCCGGCGGTCGCGGCCGCAGCCCAGCACCTGGGTCCAGTCCGTCGTGCCGGCCGAGAACACGCTGCCGTTGCGCCGGTAGATGCCCAGCGTGGCCGCATGCACCCCTTCGCCGGCGCCGTGCCGTTCGCGCGGCGGCAATTCCTGCCAGTGCGGTCCGAGCGGTGCGGCGGCCAGCAACTGGTAGCTCGACGGCGTGCCGCCCTCGTCGGCCCAGGACGACAGCACGGCGCCGTAGCGGGGGTCGAAAGCGTCCAGCGGCGCGCCGTCGCATTCGTAGCCGACCAGCGGCGGCCAGCTGTCGCGCCCGAACGCATCGCCGCGCGCCAGGCCGGTGCCGGCGAAGATCCAGTGCTCGGGCTGCTGCACGATGAAGCCGGCGGTGTCGCGCGGGCCATCCCACCAGCCGCCGCCATGGCGATAGCTGACCCCGCACAGCATGTCTTCCGGCCGCGCCGCGCCACTCGGCGGCCACCAGTGGTCGAATGCGCCGCGCGGCCCGCCCTGGTGGCAGACCATGGCCGCGCCGCCGTCGACCAGGTGGATGCGCCACCAGCACAGGTTGGCGGCGAAGAAGGCGATGTTGCCGCCGTCGGCGACGAAATCCTCGACCGCGTCGCGTGTGGCTTCGCTCCAGTATTCGTCGTGCCCGGCCGACAACAGAAGGCGGTAGCCATCCAGGATCCCGGGATCGGTGTGAATGTCGAGGTCGGTGCAGAAATCGGGATCGTAGCCGTTGCGCACCAGCCAGCGGATGAAGCGCGCATCCCAGTGCGCGAAGGACTGGCGCGGCGAACCGGCGTCGTAATGGTCGGCCGCGCCCCACACCGGGCCGCCGATGCCGCCGCCGGGACGGCGCAGCGAGACGCGTGCGCCGGGCGGGCTGCCGGAGCGCGGCGGGTGGTGATAAAAACAGGCGCCGCCGCTGCAGTTGTAGGCGTGGTAAGTGGCCAGCGGCAGTTTATACAGCAGGCTGCTGCGCACTGCGCCTTGTCCGCGCACCACGAACAGGGCCGCGCCATGGTCGCGCGCCAGGTCGAACACGCGCTTGCGGCCCTCTTCTTCCAGTTCGGCGATGTAGACGGCCGACGGCCAGTCTTCCGGGATGGCGAAGCCGTAGGCGGGCCAGTCCCAGTCCCGGTCCGGCGCGCCGTCGTCGGCATGGCGGCCGGGCAGCCATCCGGTGCGCCATGCCAGCGACGGGCCGTCGCCCCAGCGGTAGAAGGCAACGCGGAAGCGCGGGCTGTCGGTCGACACGTGCAGGGTGAGCGTATCGCCCGGCAGCACGCTGGCATGGCGCGGATAGCCGCGGATCATGCAGGCAACTCCGGCTCGCTGCGTTTGCTCACGAGGAAGGGCGGCATGGCCAGCGCGTGCAGCGGCAGGCGCCGAAACGAGACGATCGCCTCCTGCGGCGTTTCCACGATCGGTTCGTCCTTGCCGTTGAACGAGGTGTTCAGCAGCACCGGCACGCCGGTCAGCATCTCGAAGCCCTGCAGCAGGCGGCGCAGCAGCGGGTCGCCGCCGTCGCCGACCGTCTGCAGGCGCGCGGTGCCGTCGACGTGGGTGATGGCTGCCACCCGCGGCGCCACCTGCGGCCGTACCGGCGCCGCGAACTGCATGAAGGGAGAAGGGCCGGGCAGGTCGAACCAGTCGGCGGCGCGCTCCTCGAGCACCACCGGGGCCAGCGGCCGGAACCACTCGCGCTGCTTGATCCTGGCATTGATCCAGTCGCGCATCACGGCCTGGCGCGGATCGGCCAGGATGCTGCGGTGTCCGAGGGCGCGCGGACCGAATTCGCTGGAGCCCTGGTAAAGACCCAGCACGCGGCGGCTGCCCAGCAGCTCGAGCATCCGGGCGGACAGCGCGTCCATGCCCGGCAGGACTTCGATCCGCAGGTCGTCGCGGTCGAGCAGGGCGGCTTCGATCTCCCGCCGTCCCGGCGCCGGCCCGAGGTAGTCGTGGGTCCAGCGATAGGCGCAGCTCTCGCCGGCAAGTTCGGTCAGCCCATACAGCGCGCAGCCGAGTGCGGTGCCGGCGTCGCCCGGCGCCGGCGGGATGAAGATCTGGCGGAAGGGCGTCTCGCGCAGCAGGCGTTCGTTGGCCGAGCAGTTCAGGGCGGCGCCGCCGGCAAAGCACAGGCTGTCGAGCCGGGTCCGGGCGTGCAGCCAGCGCGCCACTTCCAGCAGCGCATCCTCGAAGGCGCGCTGGCCCGCCGCCGCCAGGTTGGCGCAGTCGGCGAAGGCGGCGCCGGGCCGGCCATAGCGGAAGCGTTCCCGCTCGCGCAGCACCTCGCGCCAGGGCGCCGGCATGCTGACCTGGCCGGCCTCGACCGTCAGCGGCGGCAGGCCGAGGGCGCGCGGGTCGCCATGCGGGGCCAGGCCCATCACCTTGCCTTCCTTGCCTTCGCCGGGAAAGATGGCCTGGGTCAGCAGGAAATAGAACATGCCCAGGCCGGCCAGGTGCGCATCGTCGCGGTCCCACAGCTGCTTGCCGATGCACAGCACGCGTTCGCGGTCGGCGCGGTAGAAGGAGGCGACTTCGCGCCAGCTGCCGGGCACGTAGGCGGCGCCGGCCCAGTACTCGGTGAGTTCGGCTACCTCGCTGCCCTGGCCATCGACGACCATCACCGCGGCGTCGCGGAAGGGAGACGGGTGGAACACGCTGTACAGGTGGGCCAGGTGGTGCGAGATGCGCGCGCGCCGGCAATCCGGGGCGAGACGCAGGCTGGCAGCCAGTTCTGCCTCGTACAGCGGCAGCTGCTTTTCTTCCTGGTCGGAGGAAAAGCATTCCACCACCACGTCGATCGGACGCTCGGGCCAGGGCAGGGACGGGAGATAGAGATCGCGGACGTCTCCCGGCTTGCCCCCGTGGTGCTTATGGCGCGTCAGCCGCTCCTTCTGGATCGCCCACAGCAGCCGCGAGCCCTGCATCAGGCAGACGCTGGCGTCCTGTGTCCGGTTAATGCCAAGCACGACGGGAGCATCGGTCATCGTTTCCTCCTTCTTCGTGTGCGATGGACGGTCCAGCGAAGGCTTGGAGCACGATGAGCTGCGATTAGTTCTGCGCCGGCGGGCGAGGGATATCAGGGCGTGGTCATCGAAGCTGTGCGTGTCGCGGTATCATCGGGTTAACTCGTTACCGGATACCGCCATGCTCCAGACGCCCGTTTCGTTCACGCCCCTGGTCGCGCCCCCGCAGGACTTGCCGCAAGCGGAGGACGTGCTGTCGTTCATCTTCCATGCCGGCCGCCTGCTGGTGCGCGAGGCCGACCTGGCACTGCCCGACCGCGCCGCCGTCGCCGGCCTGGAACTCGATCCGCAGGCCTTGCAGCCGGTCGGCCTGCTGGACGGCCGCTATTGCCAGGCCGGCTGGGTCGACGATGAAGCGCGGCTGCCTGCGGGTTACGCCTGGCGCGGCCTGCGTTCGCTGTTCGGTGAGTTCGACGAGAGCGTGCTCGGGGTGGCCGGACGCGCGGCCCAGGTCGCCGAATGGGCGCGTACGCACCGCTTCTGCGGCGCCTGTGGCAGTGCTACCTTCCGCCTGGCGGGCGAGCGCTGTTTCAAATGCACGAACTGCGGCTACATGGCCTATCCGCGCATCTCGCCGGCCATGATGGTGCTGATCCGCAAGGGAGATTCCTTCCTGCTGGCCCTGCATACGCAGACGGCCGCGAAGCGCTTCGTGCCGCTGGCCGGCTTCCTGGAGGCCGGCGAATCGATCGAGGAAGCGGTGCACCGCGAAGTGTTCGAGGAGGTGGGCCTGCGGGTGCACAACCTGCGCTATTTCGGCAGCCAGTCCTGGCCCTTCCCGCACTCGCTGATGATCGCCTTCACGGCGGATTACCTGGACGGCGAGATCCGCACCGATCCGAACGAGATCCTGGAGGCGCGCTGGTTCGGGCCAGGCGACGAATGGCCGGAGCGCGTGCCGCACGTCTCGGTGTCGAGCGTATTGGTGGACGCGCACCGTCCCCCGGGGCGTTAAGGCAGCGGCACCGGCGTCGCCGCCACCTTTCCCTCGATCCGCACCGCCAGCGGCACTTCCTCGGGCTTGGCGCCGGTCGCGCGCATGCGCACCACGCGCTGCATCAGGTCGAACCAGAACGGGGCGCCGAACAGCGTCGTGACGGCGGTGATCATCCAGCCAGCGGCCTGCAGCGCGAAGTCGGCGTTCAGCACCGGCGGGAATCGGGTCCAGCCGATCGGCAGCGCCATCAGGGCGTCGATCACGGCCGGGTCGAGCGCGCCCGGCACGTCCTTGATGTGGGCGGCCAGGGCCGGCTGCTGCCACAGGGTGCGGAACAGGTGGATGCTGTCGATATTGAACAGGATCGCCAGCAGCAGCGCCAGCAGCAGCGAGATCAGCAGCTGGCTGCGTTTATAGGCGCCGGACATGCGCGCCATCGCATTGTCGAACCAGCCAGCCAGCATGTCCTGGAACTGCTGCAGGTCGCGCGCGCGGCTGATCATGCTCAGCATCGCGGCCCGCAGCTGCGGATCGGCGATCGCGTCGATGGCGCTGCGCAGCTGGAGGAAGTCGCCCGGCGCCTTCCACAGGCTGTCCACCAGCGCAATCGCAAAATGCGCCGGTTCGATGTAGGATGGCTTGGCGCGCAGCGCGCGCTCGTCCGTGGCGCTGCCGTCCGTGTGCGGATTGACCAGCGGGTGGGCATACACGGCGCGCGCCAGGCCGTCGAACTGCGGGTCGTTGAGCATGCTTTTTATGCCGGCCAGCAGGGTGTTGGCGCGCAGGCGGAACATCGACGCCAGCGCCTCCTGCAGCGTGGTGACGATCAGGGCCACGGTGCCGTAGCAGAAGCTCAGGCCGAGGGCGACTTCCAGGACAGTGCTGCCGAGCATGGCTGTTCTCCTAGCGTGAAAAGGACGTCGACCACGCTAGCGCATCCATGCCGCAGCTGCCTCTATTTTGCTCAAAGAAATAGTCTGCAACCTGTGGATCGACTGCATTTTCTATATACTCTCGGCAGTCTTCAATTTTAGGGTTAACCATGTCTGACAAAGAAGTCTTCACCGAAAACGACTGGCGCCGCCTGCTTGCCAGCCTCGGCGAAGATCCCAACCGTCCCGGCCTGCACGAGACCCCGGCGCGCGTCGCCAAGGCCTGGAAGCACTGGACTTCCGGCTACGAGCAGGACCCGGTCGAGATCCTCAAGGCCTTCGAGGATGGCGCTGAGCAATACAACGAGCTGATCGTGGTGCGCGGCATCCCGGTCTACAGCCACTGCGAGCACCATCTGGCCCCGTTCTTCGGCAAGGCCACCGTCGGTTATCTGCCGAACGGCAAAATCGTCGGCCTGTCGAAGCTGACCCGCCTGGTCGACGTGTTCTCCAAGCGCCTGCAGGTGCAGGAGCGCCTGACGGTCCAGATCGCGAATACGCTGATGGAAGTGCTGGAACCGAAGGCTGTCGGCGTGGTCATCAAGTGCCGCCACATGTGCATGGAAAGCCGCGGCATCCGTACTCCCGGCGAAGAAACCATCACCTCGGCCATGCTGGGCGAACTGCAGCCGAACCTGGCGCTGCGCACCGAGTTCCTGTCGCTGGCCCGCGACTGATCGCCTGACAAACGCGAGTCCTTCCGGGCGGCCGCGCGTCGCCCAATATCCTTCCGTTGTGTTGTAAAAAAACGCAGCATTGTTCGGAATCCGCTGCTACACTGTATTTACGGAGATTCACCGTCCGGCCACATGGTCGGAATTACCAAGTCATCATGTCCTGGTCGGGAACCGTTCCGGATCACGCGTCTCCAATTGTCATTTGAGGCGAACGACATGAACAGGCCAACCTTTCCTAGCGATGTAACGCGCGAGCAGTTCGACTCCGTCCGTGAGATGCTGGAAGCGGCCCGTCGCAAGACCCGGCCGCGCAAGCACGACCTGTACGATGTCTTCTGCGCCGTCCTGTATTTCCTGCATACCGGCAGCGCCTGGCGCAGCATGCCGCCCGAGTTCCCGCCCTGGCGAACCGTGCACGAGTATTTCACGCAATGGACTATGCTGCGCGATGGCGACCGCACCCTGCTCGAAAGCGCCCTTGAACGCCTGGGGCGCAGCACCGAGATCGCGCGGCTGCGCCAGCTGACCGGACAACGTTAAAGTGGCCGCAAAAAACCGTCGCGAGCGGCAGCAGTTTTGCCCGAGAAGCGCAGCTGTACGACAGTACAGCGAGCATCGCAGGACAAAAATGCAACGCGCAGCAGGTTTTTAAGGCCACGGGGGGAAATCATGCTGCGTACCAAGCTGGGCCATCACGGTCCGGACACTTCTCGCCTTGGCCTCGGCTGCATGGGCATGTCGGACCTCTATGGCCCGGCCGACCGTGCCGAGAGCATCGCCACCATCCACGCCGCCCTCGACGCCGGCATTCTCCTGCTCGACACGGGCGATTTCTACGGCATGGGCCACAACGAGCTGCTGATCCGCGAGGCGCTGGCCGGGCGGCCGCGCGAGAGCGTGCAGATCAGCGTCAAGTTCGGCGCCCTGCGCGGCCCGGACGGTTCCTGGAGCGGCTACGACTGCCGGCCGCAGGCGGTGCGCAACTTCGTCGCCTACAGCCTGAAGCGCCTGGGCACCGACTACATCGACATCTACCGTCCCGCGCGCCTGGACCCGGCCGTGCCGATCGAGGACACCGTGGGTGCGATCGCCGACCTGGTCAAGGCCGGTTACGTGCGCCACATCGGCCTGTCCGAAGTCGGCGCCGAGACCCTGCGCCGCGCCAGCCGCGTGCACCCGATCAGCGACCTGCAGATCGAGTACTCGATGATCTCGCGCGGCATCGAGCGGGCGATCCTGCCGGCAGCGCGCGAACTCGGGATCGGCATCACGGCCTATGGCGTGCTGTCGCGCGGCCTGATCAGCGGACACTGGTCGAAGGAGCGGCAGGGCGAAAAGGATTTCCGCGGCCTGGCCAGTCCGCGCTTCCAGGGCGAGAACCTGGAAGCCAACCTGGCCCTGGTCGAGCGCCTGCGCGCGCTGGCGCAGGAGCTGGGCGCGAGCGTGGCGCAACTGGCGATCGCCTGGGTGGCGGCGCAGGGAGCGGACATCGTGCCGCTGGTCGGTGCGCGCCGCCGCGATCGCCTGCAGGAAGCCCTGGGCGCCCTCGACCTCAAGCTCAGGCCCGAGGATCTCGCGCGCCTGGAAGCCATCGTGCCGCCGGACGCGGCGGCCGGGGCGCGCTACAACCCCAATCAGATGGCGCACCTGGACAGCGAACTCGGCTAAATTTAGGCGTGCCTTAAGTTTGCGCACGCGTGTTTAAGTTCCCACTGCTGAGCTGATAAAGTCGAGCTTTGTCATACGCTCATCAATTATCATGCTCGAGAACATCAATTTGCTGTGGTTTTCCATGGTCAACGCCAACGTCGGCCTGCATGGCTGGCGCCTGGAGCTGGCCCTGTTCTGCGCCGAATGGCTGATCCTGCTGGTGCCGATCGGCCTGCTCGGCCTGTGGATGAGCGGCGTCGGCGCACAGCGCGAGGCGGCCGTGAAGGCGCTGGCGGCGACCGGCTGCGCGCTGGGCATCAATGCCGTGATCGGCCTGCTGTGGTACCACGCGCGTCCCTTCGCCGCCGGCGCCGGCCACAGCTTCATGCACCATGCGCCGGACAGCTCCTTTCCGAGCGACCACGGGACCATCATGTTCACCGTGGCGCTGGTGCTGGCCGCCAGCAGCGTGCCGGCGGCGAAGCGCTTCGGCCGCTCGCTGCTGCCGCTGGCCTTCGTGGTGGCGTGGGCGCGCGTCTTCCTTGGCGTGCACTGGCCGATGGACATGCTGGGCGCACTGGCCGTGGCGCTGGGCGTGACCCTGCTGTTCCACACGCGCCTGGTGGATGCGCTGTGCGCGTCGCTGACGGCGGCGCTGGGCACGCTGTACCGGCACCTGCTGGCGCGTCCGATCGCGCGCGGCTGGCTGCGGCCGTGAGCGGCACGGCCTGGACAAGCGGCCAGCTTATTGCGAAGAAGCGACAGCACCTTCCGCACGCTCGAACACCAGCTTCTTCGCACTATCGAAGTGGAACACGCCGATCGGCTGGGCCTGCACATTGTCGGAAGGTGGCGGCAACTGGGTGCAGCTCTGGGCATCGACCTGCCACATCTCGTCGCCGGCGCGCAGCAGGAAGCTTTCCTCGCCGGTCGAGAACAGCTCGACGTTGAGCTTGGCCAGCGGCGTCTTGCCGAGGTCGAACTGGCGCTGGCAATCCGGCAGCCGCGACGCGATCAGGCGCAGCCCGGCCTGTTTGCTCCAGAAATAATCCTGCGAAACGATCACGGTCAGGGCGTGGTCGCTGCCGTCGATGGCGTAGCTGGCCGTTTCGTTGACGCAGCCGGCCAGCAGCAGTGGGGTCAGGAGCACAAGGGAGCGTAGAGTCATTTCCAGAGTATAAAACTCTTCAAAGCAGGGCCGCAACGCTGCCCGCCGCATTTCTTATTTCTTAGCGGAATAGCATCTCTCGCGCTCCCCGATTTTTCGATTTCGGCCATCATGCAAGCGATGGAACCCCGAGATTACGAGCAGATGAATCCGCCCGGCGGGCACCCGGTCAAGATGTGGACCAGGGGCGTGCCGGTCGAAGCGGAAGCGAAGGAGCAACTGGCCAGGCTGGCGCGCATGCCCTTCATTTACCGCCACGTCGCAGTGATGCCCGACGTCCACGTCGGCAAGGGCTCGACCATCGGCAGCGTGATCCCGACCCTGGGCGCGGTGATCCCGGCCGCGGTCGGCGTCGACATCGGCTGCGGCATGATGGCCGCCAAGACCACGCTGCGCGCCGCGGACCTGCCCGACAATCTGGCCAGGCTGCGCAGCGCCATCGAGGAAGCGATCCCGCACGGCATGTCGCCCAAGACCCGAAGCCGTAAAGGACGCGACGTCGGTTCCTGGAACAATCCGCCGCCGCCCGTCGATGCCGGCTGGGCCAGGCTGAAGGACGCATTCGACCAGATCTGCCGCAAATGGCCGAAGCTGCGCAACACGAACAACTACAAGCACCTCGGCACCCTCGGCAGCGGCAATCACTTCGTCGAGATCTGCCTCGACGAGGAAGGCTTCGTCTGGCTGATGCTGCATTCCGGCTCGCGCGGGGTCGGCAATGCGATCGGCACCCACTTCATCGAACTGGCCAGGCAGGACATGCGCAAGCACATGATCAACCTGCCCGACCAGGACCTGGCCTATCTCGAGGAAGGCACCCGGCACTACGAGGACTACGTGGAAGCGGTCGGCTGGGCCCAGAAGTTCGCACGCATCAACCGCGAAGTCATGATGCACAACCTGGTGCGCGCGGTGCGCAGCGTGATCCCGAAACCCTTCGAGACCCATGTCGAAGCCGTCAACTGCCACCACAACTACGTGCAGCAGGAGCGCCACTTCGGCAAGGACGTGCTGGTCACGCGCAAGGGCGCGGTGTCGGCGCGCGAGGGCGAGCTCGGCATCATCCCGGGCTCGATGGGCGCGCGCAGCTACATCGTGCGCGGCAAAGGCAATCCCGAGAGTTTTCATAGCTGCAGCCACGGCGCCGGTCGCACCATGAGCCGCACCGAGGCCAAGCGCCGCTTCACGGTGCAGGACGCATACGAAGCCACCGTCGGCGTCGAATGCCGCAAGGACGAAGGCGTGATCGACGAGATCCCGATGGCCTACAAGGATATCGAAGCCGTCATGCAGGCCCAGAGCGAGCTGGTGGAAGTCGTGCACACGCTCAAGCAGGTGGTCTGCGTGAAGGGTTGAACAAGCATTTTTTTGAAAGCGAGCGAAACCATGCCACAAGATGAACGGAAAGTGGTGGAGCAGGGCGCGCATGACCTGGCCCCTCCGCCTTATGCGCCGCCGCAGCCATTGACGCTGCGGATCAACGGCGCCGAACGCCAACTCACGATCGAGCCGCGCGTCACCCTGCTGGATGCCCTGCGCGAAGTGCTGCACCTGACCGGCACCAAGAAGGGCTGCGACCGTGGCCAGTGCGGCGCCTGCACCGTGCTGGTGGACGGCCAGCGCATCAATTCCTGCCTGACCCTGGCCGTCATGCACGACGGCCGCGAGATCACGACGGTCGAAGGCCTGGGCAGCGAGCAGCAGCCGCACCCGATGCAGCAGGCCTTCATGGACTGCGACGGCTTCCAGTGCGGCTATTGCACCCCGGGCCAGGTGTGCTCGGCGGTGGCGCTGCTCGACGAGGTCAAGCAGCGCCAGGCCAGCGCCGTCACCGAGGGCGAGCAGCTGGAACCGGCGACCCTCAGCGAGGACGAGATCCGCGAGCGCATGAGCGGCAACCTGTGCCGCTGCGGCGCCTATCCGAACATCGTCAAGGCGATCCACAGCGTCGTGCTGCGCCAGGCCTGAGCAACGAGAAACCGAGGAACCCTGCATGCAATCGATCTTCTACGAACGTGCGCGCGACGTGAACCACGCGATCGACCTGGCGCGCGAGCCGGGCACGAAATTCATCGGCGGCGGCACCAACCTGCTCGACCTTTATAAAAGCGGCATCGAAAAACCGGTGCGCCTGGTGGACGTCAGCCGTCTCGCGTTGTCCGCCATCGAGGAACTGCCGAGCGGCGGCCTGCGTATCGGCGCGATGGCGACCAATACCGCGGTCGGCACCGACCCGCTGGTGCGCCAGCGCTACCGCGTGCTGTCCGAAGCCTTGTTGAATGGCGCCACCACCCAGCTGCGGAACATGGCCACCGTGGGCGGAAACCTGCTGCAGCGCACCCGCTGCTATTACTTCACCGACCCCGCCTTCACCCGCTGTAACAAGCGCGATCCGGGTTCGGGCTGCGACGCCATCGACGGCCACAACCGCATCCACGCCATCCTCGGCGCCAGCGAGCACTGCATCGCCACCCACCCGTCGGACATGGCGGTGGCGCTGGCCGCGCTGGATGCCGTCGTCCACCTGCAGGGCCCCGGCGGCGCGCGCCAGGTGCCGGCCGCGGACTTCCATCGCCTGCCGGAAGACCATCCGGAAATCGACACCGTGATCCAGCCGGGTGAGCTGATCACGGCGGTCGAGCTGCCGCCGATGCCGTTCGCGCAAAACTCCCACTACCTGAAGGTGCGCGACCGCGCCAGCTATGCGTTCGCGCTGGTGTCGGTGGCGGTCGCGGTCGACCTCGACGGCGGCAGCATCCGCGACGTGCGCCTCGCACTGGGCGGCGTGGCCCACAAACCGTGGCGCGCGCTGGATGCCGAGAAGCTCCTGCGCGGCCAGGCGCCGAGCGCCGAGCTGCTGGCCCGCGCGGCCGCGGCCGCGGTGGCCGGCGCCCGGGCGTATGGGGACAACGCGTTCAAGGTCGAACTGGCGCCGCGCGCGGTCGTGCGCGCGCTGCAGACGGTAATCCGCAAGGCAGGAGGCCAGGTATGAACAACATCGGCGCACCCATCAACCGTACCGACGCCTGGGCCAAGGTCAGCGGCGCAGCCCATTACACGGCCGAGCACCACGTCGAAGGCCTGGCCCATGCCGTACTGGTCACCAGCACCATCCCCAGCGGCCGCGTGCTCCGCATCGACGACAGCGCGGCACGCGAGGTGCCTGGCCTGCTGCTGGTGATGACCCCGCAGAACGCCATGCGCCTGCCGAAGGAAACCAGGGACGGCAAGCTGCAGCCGCCGATCGGCCGCCGGCTCACGCTGCTGCAGGAGGACGACGTCTATTACAACAACCAGCCGATCGCGGTGGTCGTTGCCGACACCTACGAGCATGCGCGTGAGGCCGCGGCCCGCCTGCATATCGAGTACGAGCGCAAGGAGGCCGTGCTCGACTTCGAGCAGGCCAAGCAGAAGCTGCACCCGCCCGAGAAGGTGCTGACCGAGGAAACGGACACGAAGCGCGGCGACCTGGCGGACGGCCTGCTGGCGGCCAGCGTGCGCCTCGACGAGACCTATACCACGCCGATCGAGCACCACAACCCGCTCGAGACCCATGCGACCATCGCCGAATGGAGCAACGGCGGGGACGGCGACAAACTGACCATCCACGAATCGACCCAGTACATGAAGGGCGTGCAGCGTATCGTCGCCAGCATCTTCGGCATCCCGCCGGAGAACGTGACGGCGATCTGCCCCTATACCGGCGGCGGCTTCGGCTCGAAGGGATCGATCTGGTCGCATGGTCCCCTGACCGCGATGGCGGCGAAGATGTTGAAACGGCCGGTCAAGCTGTCGGTCGACCGCAACCAGATGTTCGGCCCGGTTGGCCAGCGTCCCAACACCGAGCAGCGCTTCCGCCTGGGTGCGACCGAGGACGGCCGCCTGCTGGCGTCCGCCCACGACACCATCGCCTACACCTCGGTGATCGAAAACTGGATCGAGCCCTGCGGCATCGTCACGCGCATGATGTACGAAAGCCCGAACCAGCAGACCACGCACCGGCTGGCCAGCATGAACCTGGGCACGCCGACCTTCATGCGTGCGCCGGGCGAAGCCACCGGCACCTTCGCGCTCGAATCGGCGATGGACGAACTGGCGTATCAGCTGGACATGGACCCGCTGATGCTGCGCCTGAAGAACTACACCGAGAAGGACCCGGGCAAGGACCTGCCGTGGTCGAGCAAATCGCTGCGCCAGTGCTACGAGATCGGCGCCGAGCGCTTCGGCTGGAAGGACCGCAAGCCGCAGCCGCGCTCGATGAAGCAGGGGAACAAGCTGGTCGGCTGGGGCATGGCCACCGCGACCTACCCGACCAACCGTTCGCCGGGCGAATGTTCGGCGACGCTGCAGGCCGACGGCACCGCGCTGTTCCGCTCGGCGACCCAGGACCTGGGCACCGGCACCTACACCGTGATGACCCAGGTGGCGGCGGATGCCATCGGCCTGCCGGTCGAACGCGTGCGCTTCGAGCTCGGCGATTCAAAGATGCCGGAAGCGCCGGTCTCGGGCGGTTCGACCACGGTGGCCAGCGTCGGCCCCGCGGTACAGGCGGCCGGCCATGCGCTGCGCCTGAAACTGGCCGGGATTGCGCTGGCCGACCAGGGCTCGCCGCTGTTCGGCAGCGTGGCCGACCGGATTGGCTTCGAGAACGGCGAGCTGTACCTGCTGGACGATCCTTCCCGCCGCGAGACCATGGCCGCCATCGTCGCGCGCCACGGCGAGCCGGTCGCGGTCACGGCCAAGGCCGAACCCGGCGACGAAAAGAAGAAGTACTCGATGCATGCCTTCGGCGCCGTGTTCGTCGAGGTGACGGTGGACGAAGACCTGGGCGAGATCCGCGTGCCGCGCGTGGTCGGCGTCTACGGGGTCGGCAAGCTGATGAACGAGAAGACGGGCTACAGCCAGCTGATGGGCGGCGTCGTCTGGGGCATCAGCCTGGCGCTGTTCGAGGAAACCTTCATCGACGGGCGCAATGGCCGCGCGGTGAACGGCAACCTGGCCGAGTACCACCTGCCGACCAATGCCGATATCCAGGGCATCGACGTGCAGATCGTCGACGAGGACGACCCGCACGTGAACCCGCTGGGGGCGAAGGGCATCGGCGAGATCGGCATCACCGGCGTGGGAGCGGCGATCGCGAATGCGGTGTACCACGCGACCGGCAAGCGGGTGAGGGATTTGCCGATTACGCTGGACAAGGTCTTGTAACGTCGTCCCCGCGCAGGCGGGGATCCAGGTTCGTGGCGGACCACCGGCGTTTGCGGTGGCCACTCACACAAACTTGGGTTCCCGCCTTCGCGGGAACGACGTGCATGTGTTAATGGTGAACGCCAGCTTCCTGCTGCGCGACGGCTTCATGCCCACCCTTGCCTTCCTTGCCTTCACCATGCTCGCCATGCTTGGCATGCGTATTTTCCCAGCCGCCGCCTAATGCCAGGAACAGCTGCACCTGGTCCGCCGCCAGCTGCGCATCCGAGGCCGCCAGCATGTTCTCGGCGCTGGCCAGGGTGCGTTCGGCGTCCAGCGAGGCCAGGAAGTCGGTGCGGCCGAACTGGTACAGCTTGTCGGTCTGGCGGGCCGCCAGCGCGCTCTGGTCGCGCGCCGAACGCAGCATCGCGTTGCGGTCGAGTTCACGGGCGTACACCGTCAGCGCCGATTCCGTTTCGCGCAGGGCATTCAGCACCACCGAGTCGAATCTCGCGAGCGCGCCTTCGGTACCGGCCTTGGCCTGGGCGATGTGCACGCGCGCCGAGCTGGTCGACGGCAGGTTCCACGAGATCAGCGGGCCGAGCGCGAACTTCCAGGTATTCGCCGCGCCGAAGTCGTTCATGAAACCGACGCCGCCGAAGGAAGCGCCCAGCGTGATGTTCGGGTACAGCTCGGCGGTGGCGACGCCGATGCGGGCGGTGGCGCCGGCCAGCATGCGCTCGGCCTGGCGCACGTCCGGACGGCGGCGCAGCAGGGCCGCGCCGTCGCCCACCGGGACCGCGCTGGTCACGCGCGGCGGGGTCGTGCACTGCGCGACCTCGGCCGGGAAGGCGCTCGGCACCTCGCCGGTCAGCACGGCCAGGCGGTACAGGGCGGTGCGGCGGCGCGCCTCCAGCGGCGGCAGGTTGGCGCGCAGCTGGTCGAGCTGGGCCTGGGCGCGGCTGTTGTCGATGGCGATGCCGCGGCCGCGCTGCACGCGCTCGTCGGTCAGCTTGGCGAACTTCTGCTGCAGGTCGACCGACTGCTGCGCGACTTTCAGCTGGTAGCCGGCCGAGCAGGCTTCGGCATAGGCGCGGGTGGTGTCGGCGGCAACCATCACGTGGGCCAGGTCGGCGGCGGCCTGGGCGGCTTCCTGGTCGGCTTCGGCGGCTTCGATGGCGCGGCGGATGCGGCCGAACATGTCGAGCTGGTAGGCGACCTTGATGTCGCCGTCATAGATGCCGGTGCGCGGCAGCTGCTCGGGCAGGCCGATCGAGGCGCCGGCGATGCGGCCGTACAGCGGCGCGGCGCTCATCTCGACTTCCGGGCGCTTCTTCTCTTCGACTTCTTCCAGCACGGCATGGGTGCGTTCGAGGTTGGCGGCGGCCACGCGCAGGTCGGCGTTGGCGCTGAACGCTTTCGCCACCAGCTTGTCCAGCACCGGATCCTGGTACAGGCGCCACCAGTCGGCCGGCAGCGGTTCGGATTTGAAGGGATGCTCGGCCGCGCCCATGAAGGGGGCGTTGGCGGCGTCGCGCTTGACCACGGCCTCCTTCGGCACGTGGTAGTCGGGGCCGACCGTCGTGCAGGCGGCGAGTGCCGCGGCCAGCACCGTCAGGGTGAGGGTCTTGGATGCGATGGAGCGGGTTCGGTTCATGATCGTTTATTCGTGGTCGGCGCGGCGGCGACGGCTTTCGCCGCGGGGGCTGCGGCAGGTGCAGCGGGAGCGACAGGTGCGGCAGGCGCAGGTTGCGCGGCGCCCGGCAGCACCTTCACGGTCGCGGTCTGGCCGGCCACCAGGCGCACGCTGGCCGGCAGCGGGTCGAGGGCGATGCGTACCGGAATGCGTTGCGCCAGGCGGACCCAGTTGAAGGTCGGGTTCACGTTCGGCAGCATGTTGGCGCTGGTGGAGCGGTCGCGGTCGGCGATGCCTTCGGCGAAGCTCTCGACGCGGCCCGCCAGCGCCTGGCGCGTGCCCATCAGGGTCACTTCGACCTTGTCGCCGAGCTGGATGCGGGGCAGCTTGGTCTCTTCGAAATAGCCTTCGACATAGAAGGACTTGCTGTCCACGACCGCCATCACCGGATGGGCGGCGGTGGCGTAGGCGCCTTCCCGCAGGTCGAGGTTGGTGACGATGCCGTCCACCGCCGACACCACGTGGGTGCGCGCCAGGTTCAGCTTCGCGGTGTCGCGGTTGACTTCGGCTTGGGCCAGGGTGGCGCGCGCCTGGTCGGTGCGGGTCTGGCCCTGTTCGCGGGTCTCCTGCGAGACCAGGTCGTCGAGCTGGGTGTTACGCTTGTTCTCGCGCTGCGCCTGCTCCAGCGCGGCCCGGGCGGCGATCACCTGGGCTTCGCTCTGGCGCAGGGCCAGCTCAAAGCGCGCGCGGTCGATCTCGAACAGCGGCTCGCCGGCGACGACGCGCTGGTTATCGTGCACATAGACCCTGGTGACCTGGCCGGTGACGTCCGGCGCGACCTGCACCACATAGGCCTTCACGCGGCCGTCGCGGGTCCACGGCTCGACTTCGTAGTGGCGCCACAGCTGCGCGCCAGCATAGACAGCGCCCGCGGCCACCAGCAGAGTGATACCTACCCGGCCAACCGCCGGAAGAAAATTTTTCGATGCCATGTCAGGACCAGTTACGTGTGAAATACGTCAGTGCGCCGAGCACGATGACGAACAGGGATAAATCGAACAGCGCCGGGTGCCAGACCAGGCGGTAGAAACCGGTCCTTGCCAGGACCAGGTTGAAAAGTCTCGATACCACCAGCGCCGCCAGCGTGAGCAGCAGGAGCGGAGGAAGGTAGAGGCCATAGATGCTGACTTCGCCGATCATCGGATCTCCTTTTCAGTATCAGTGTGCGAGCGCCACGGTGGGCTCGTAGGGTGCGGCGGCCGGGAACAGGTCGCGGCGGATGCCGGTGAGCGCCGCCAGCGCCTCGCGTTGAAAGGCGTCATGCGCGCCTTCGCAGGTCGCGCGCAGCGCGTTGTCGAGGGCGCCGAGCAGCTGGGTTTCGCCAGTCTGGTCGACCGCCGGCAGGCGTGCGAAATGCTGCGACAGCTGCGTCATGAGGGGGCTCAGCGCCGCGTCGCCGCGGCCGAGCTGGGGACGCACCTGCTGCAGCAGGGTCATGTTCAGGCCGATGCGCAGGTCGCGTAACGCATCCCGCGCCTGCAGGTCCTGGTGGCTGCCGACCGACGCCAGGCGCGGGGTCAGCAGGCCAATGCGGTCGACCATGCGCGCCGAGAATTCCGGCAGCGTGGTCTTTTCGCCGCCGCCCAGGCGCGCCAGTTCGTTCCAGCCGGCCTTCAGCAGGCGGCGCGCGGTCCAGGCTGCGCCCACGCTGCGCACTACCCGGGTCGTCACCGCGGCCACGGTCAGGCCCAGCACCTGCGACAGCATGCTGTTGGTGAAGGTCACCATGTCCGCGTTGTGGGTGTCGATCATCGCCAGCGTGCCGCAGATGCCGAACAGGAAGGGCATGGCGCGTCCAAACGTGGCCGGACGGGCCAGCAGCACGCCCAGCACCAGGAACAGCGGCGCGCACACCAGCACCAGCATCTCGAAGCTGTGGATGGCCGGCAGCAGCACCAGCAGGTACACGGCCGACGCCGGGATCGAATACACCGTCCAGGCCAGGAAGCTCTTGATGAAGGGGGCCGGGTCGTCCTGGGTCGAGAAGAAGCAGCACAGCACCGCGCACATCATCGGCGCGGTGGCGCCGCCCGGCCAGCCGGTCAGGATCCAGAATGCGCAGCACAGCAGCACCGCGACGACGGCGGCGAAAGCCGACAGCGCTGCCATGCCGTAGTCCAGGTGCAGGGCGCTCGCCGGTACTTTATTGAGCAGGTCGGGCAGGCGGCGCACCTCGGCCGGCAGGCGGCCGGAGACGCCGGCATCGATGTGCTGGCGCAGGGCGCGCGTCTCGACGCAGATGTCGACCAGCCGGCGCAGGCGGGCCGCCAGGTTCAGCTCGATCATGCCGCTCCAGGAGAGTTCGCGATGCACCTGGGGCGCCAGCTCGTCGATGCGCTCGTACAGCAGCGCGCCCTGGCGGGCGATCGCGACTTCCTTCGGGTTGTCGGTGAGTGCGACGACGTCCTTCAGCAGCGCGCTCCAGTGTTCCGACACGCTGGCGGCGCCCATGTTGCGCAGCGCGGCCAGGCGGTCCTCGATACCGGAGACGATGGGCACGAACTGCGCCAGGCGCTCCTGCAGCGCATTCACCGCCCGCCCGGTCCAGCGCAGGTGCGAGGTATCGAAGGGCAGGTGGGTGCTCATCAGGCGCAGCTCGGTGATGTCGCCGGCCAGCTTGCGACGGTCGGAGGCGGAGCGCGCATCGCCTGCCGGATTGAGGGCGTCGCGGATCCAGTGCTGGGCATCGCGCACGGCATGGTCCAGGCGCGCAAGCAGGACGGGACCGAAGGGCTGCGGCAGCACCAGGCTGTGAACCAGGGTCGCGCAGGTCACGCCCAGCACGATCTCCTCCACGCGCGCCAGCGCGATGTCGAAGATGGCGCCGGGATCGTTCACGGCGGGGAAGGCGATCAGGCCGGCGGTATAACCGGCCAGCATCAGCAGGTAGGAGCGCGGCGTGCGGTCCAGCAGGGAAACGAACAGGCAGCCGCCGATCCACAAGGCCAGCACAAGCGACAGCAGCTCGGGCGAATTGGACAGCTGCGGCACCACGAAGGTCACCATGGTCCCGCCCAGGATGGTGCCGCCGGCGCGGTACAGGCCCTTGGAGCGGGTCGGACCGGCGAAGGGCGCGGCGCAGATGTAGGCGGTCATCATCGACCAGAAAGGGCGCGGCAGTCCGATGTGCATCGAGATGTACACCGCGAGCATCGCTGCAGCGAAGGATTTGACGGAGAACAGCAGCTCCGCCCGGGTAGCCAGCTTCATGCGCTCTTGCGCTCCGTGGCCTGTTCCAGGGTAAGGTTCGCGACCACGTCCGGCAGCCCGGCCAGCACCCGCAGGCAGGCTTCGACGTCGGCCGGCTCGAAGGCGCCGAACAGCTTGCGGCGGAAGGGCACGAGGGCTTCGTCCATGCGCTTGGCGGTTTCCATGCCCGCATCGGTCAGGCGCAGGATCTTGGCGCGGCGGTCCTGCGGATCGTCGTGGCGCTCGACCAGGCCGTTCTCGATCAGGTGGTCGACCACGCGTACCAGCGACGAGGCCTCCAGGCTGAGCGTCTCGGCCAGCACGCCCGGGCGCACGCCGTTCTCGCCGTAGCGGCTGATGACCAGCACCGGCAGGCCGGTCGCCTGCGACAGGCCGTAGTCGGCCGCGACCTTGTCGGCGGCGGCGCGGTAGACGCGCGAGGAAAGGGTGAGGGCGGCGGTGAGATTGCCCAAGGTCTGGTCCGATAGGCGCATGCTTAATTCGCGTAAAGTTCGCGTAAATACTATTTGAATGCGAAAGTTTAGCATGCGAAGTAATTTCTTTCAAGGCGGGCGCCTGGCGGGCCGGCCGCCTTGTCTCATTGAGGCTTTATCTGGAGCAGGTCGACCGGCGTGGCGAATTCGACATCACAGCCGCTGACGCGCAGGGCTTCGATCGGCGCATAGCCCCAATGCACGGCGCCGAAGGCCACGCCTGCCTTGCGCGAGGCTTCCGCATCGGTGCCCTGGTCGCCGATGTAGATCGCCTCGGCCGGCGCGGCGCCGCAGCGCTTCAGCACGGCGCGGATGCGGCTGGCCTTGCCGAACACCGACATGCCGCATTCGAACTGGCTGACCAGCGCGGCCAGCTCCTGCCCCAGCACCGTGCGTACGTTGTGCCCGGAGTTCGAGGACACCACCGCGATCGTCACGCCCTGCGCGTCCAGGTGGCGCAGCGCCTCGGCGACGCCGTCGAACAGGTAGATGGAGCCGGCGTTCTCCCGCATCATCGCCTTGAAGGTCCGCGCCGCCGCCGGCAGCTTCCAGGCCGGCAGGCCAACGTGGTCCATCATCTGCCGCATGCCGTAATGGCGCAGCTGGCCGGCATCCGTGAAGTCGATGCGCCGGAAGCCGTGGCGGTCGGCGATGGTGTTGAAGACGCTGAGGAAGAAGGGAAAGGAATCGGCAAGGGTGCCGTCGAAGTCGAAGATGGCGAGTCGGTAGTTCATCGATATCGCAGCATGGGATAATTGTCGACTATACATGATCTCAAGTCCTGCCTTGAACACTGTCCTCATCCTGAAACTGTGCCTGGTTCCCGCCCTGATCTACCTCGTGACGCTGGTCGGCCGGCGCTGGGGACCGGGTGCGGCCGGCTGGGTCTCGGCGCTGCCCGTCGTCGCCGGACCGATCCTGTTGACCATGGCGCTCGAGCAGGGCGCAGGCTTCGTGGCGACCGCCGCCGCGCACACGCTCATCGCCGTGATCGCGGTGCTGGTGTTCTGCCTGGCCTATGCCTGGGCCTCGGGCCGCTGCGGCGTGGCCGGCTCCCTGCTGGCGGCGCTGGCGGCCTATGCGGCGGCGGTGGCGGGGCTGCAGCTGGTCGAGCTGCCGCTGCTGCCGGGATTCGCGCTGGTCGTGGCCGTGCTGGCGCTGGCGCCGCGGCTGTTCCCACGCCTGCAGGAGGCTGGCCAGCGCAGTGCAGGGCAGGCGAACGACCTGCCGCTGCGGATGCTGGCCGGTGCGCTGCTGAGCTTTACGGTCACCTGGGCCGCCGCCGGCATCGGCCCGCGCCTGAGCGGCTTCTTCGCGATGTTCCCAGTGATGGGGACGATCCTGGTCGGCTTTTCGCATCAGGCCTCCGGACGCGCATATGCCGTAAATATCCTGCTCGGCATGGCGCGCGGGTATTACGCGTTTGCGACGTTTTGCGTGGTCTTGTCGATGGCGCTGCGCTCGCAGTCGATCGCGCTGGCGTTCGGGATGGCGGCCGGGGCGGCGCTGCTTGTACAACTGTTGAGCAGGCGCGGGGTGTCCTTGTCGGCTCAGCAGCGCAGTTCCCTGAAGCGCTGACGCAAGAGGAAGAGACGCGCCTGCACATCGCGTAATGCGGCCGGCGCGGTGCGCTTTTCTTCGTATTCGCTGGTGGTGATGTCCTGGTCCAGGCGCCGGCATTCCTGTTGTGCCGAACCAGGCAAATGATACCGACGCACCTGGACTGCAAACTGTTGGGCGTCCAGCCCAGTAAGTGGGCGCACAGCGTTCGCGAACATCTCTTGGTTGAGTTCCCGTCGGACATCGGCGCCCACGCGCTCTTTCCCCGATAGTTTATTGACACCCCTAGTAGGTTCAACCTCGAGCTTTTCGGCACCAAGGCATGGCGAATCCGAATAAGTGATCTTGCCATGGTCCTGGCATTTGAACAGCGTGCGGGATGGTGCATGCAGCGTTTGCGCCGATAACTCCGGCGAGATGAACAGCGAGCACGCGCCGATCACGCCAATGAAAGACCTGAACATCGCTATGTATTCCCTTCGAGCGCGTTGGAGTCGGAAACTATATTCGACGGACGGCGTCCAAAAATCCTCACATTCCCACCCAAAGCAAAAAAACGTGGAAATGGAGCAGAAATAATGCGTATTGACGGAAGTTACTGAATGTAACGGGTGGGCGCATTTGGCATGGGGCGGTTATCATGCGCCCGCTCGGCAATATCGACAGCACTCCTTGCTCCGTCGAGCAATGAATTGTTGAGGATATAAGCGATGAAGGATATGAAGGGAGGAAGCCAGTTCGGGATGATCAACCTGCTCAAGGCCGGCGCCGCGCAGCTGATCGTCCTGCACCACCTGGCCTTCTACGGCCCGATGGCCGACCAGGCGCGTCCGCTGATGCCGGCGCTCATCGACTGGCTCGATGCCTACGGCCGCATCGCCGTGCAGGTCTTCCTCGTCGTCGGCGGCTTCCTGGCCGCGAAATCGCTGTCTCCGCAGGCCCGGCCCGGCATCGCCCATCCGCTTCGCACGATCGGGCGCCGCTATATCCGGCTGGCGCTGCCCTTCATGGCGGCGATGCTGCTGGCGATCGGCGCGTCCTGGCTGGCCAGCCAATGGATGAGCCACGATTCGATCTCGGCGCCGCCGACGCTGTCCCAGCTGAGCGCCCATTTCCTGTTGCTGCATGACGTGCTGGGTTACGAGGCCCTGTCGGCCGGCGCCTGGTATGTGGCGATCGATTTCCAGCTGTATGCGCTGGCGACCCTGCTGTTCTGGAGCGCAGGCCATCTGCTTGGCACGCGCTCCCGGGCCTGGCTGATGCCGGCCCTGGTCGCGCTTGGCGTCAGCGTCTCCCTGCTGTATTTCAACCGCGATGCCGACTGGGACGTGTGGGCGCCGTATTTCTTCGGCAGCTATGGACTCGGCATGCTGGCGTGGTGGGCCAGCGATCCGGCGCGCAAGCCGGGCGAGGTGGCGCTGCTGCTGGCGATGACGGTATTGCCGACGCTGCTGGCGCTGAACCTGGAATTCCGCAGCCGGATCGCGGTGGCGCTGGTGGTCGCCTGCACGCTGTTCCTGTTCGGCCGCATCAGGCTGGCCGATGTCCGCAGCCAGGCATGGGCGCTCGTGAATCGCCTGGCGACGATCTCGTTTTCGGTCTTCCTCGTGCACTTCCCGGTGTGCCTGGTGGTGAATGCCGCGTTTACCCGCTTCGTGTCGGAGCAGCCGCATGAGCAGGCCCTGGGGATGCTGGTCGCCTGGGGCGCCAGCCTGGCGGCCGGGGCGGCGTTTTATCGCTGGGTGGAGCTGCCTTTGGGCCGCATGCTGGCAAGGCTGACGCAGCCTGCGACAGCGCGGCCATTCCTGATAAGCCAGACCGGTATGCAAAGCCGGGCCATTGCCAAGCTCCGGGCCTCGCGATAAATCCGGGCGGATTTACTCCAGCCGGACAGCAATATCGAATATCCAGGTACGGCGGATTTCGATCACGTCGTACTGGTGCGCCAGGGACGGCGGAAAAGCGCCAAACGGCGCCTGGCTGGCAATGATTTTTCGTACCGCGTCGTCGATGGCGGCGACGCCGCTCGACGTCACGAAGCACACTTTTTCGACGGTACCATCGGCCCGAACCGCGATCGTCACCGTCGGCCGGGTGTAAGGCTGCTTGATGAGCTCGCGCACCATCCCGAAGGTCATGTTCTTTTCGATCTTCTGGCTCATCGCCTCTGCGTAAAGGACGAGATCGCGGTTTGTATCGGCGCGCCCGAACAGCCAGCCGCGGCGCAGCGTGCTCGCCGAAGGGAGGGCCGAGCGCGATGTCGCATCGCGTTGGGCCGCTTCCCGATCCAGCTGCCTGCCGATCGCCTTGAGACGTTCCTCGTGTTCGGCTTCTTGCCTGGCCTTGTCACGCTGGGCCTGGTCTTTCTTTTCCTGTTCTTGCTGCGCAGCGTCCCGTCGGGCGGCGTCGGCGCGTTCCTGTTCCTGTTTTTCCGCAGCCTGGCGTGCCTGCTCAAGCCGCCTGGCCTGCTCTTGACGCAGTGCTTCCTGGCGTTGTGCTTCCAACTGCGCCTGTTTTGCCTGTTCCTGCCGAGCGGCTTCCTGGCGGACGCGTTCCTGGCGCTGCAGTTCCAACTGCGCCTGTTTTGCCTGTTCTTGCCGGATCGCCTCGGTGCGCGCAGCTTCCTGTCGCAGGATCTCGGCTTTTTCCTGTTCCTGGCGCTCGGCGTTCAATCGGGCAGCCTCGTCCCTTGCCGCTTGCTCGGCGCGCGCCGCCTCGACGCGGAGCAATTCCTGGCGTGCGGCTTCACGTTGTGCGGCGGCCATTAATTCCGCTTGCTTCAGGTTTTCGGTACGCTGTTTCTCCTGTTCGCGTCCCGCCTGATCCAGCGCCGCGCGGTCCTGGATCGCTTGTTCAACTGGTGGCTCCGCGACCTCGCGGGCAACGCTCTGGCTGGGCGCTTCACTGGCGTGTGCCGGGAACCGCCGTGCCACCGGGGCTATCGGCAGCGGCGCAATGGCTCGCTTGGCCGTCATGACGGGGTCGACGACAGACGCCGGCGCCGAGTTCGCTGCCGGTCTGGGCTGCGGCAATGGCGTCGCAATCGGGGAGGTCGACATGGATGTCACCGTGCTGCCAATCGCAGCGACATCCTCCACGGCGAGCACGGGATTGGCTTCCTTGGCCGGCGCCGGCGGCGGCAACGGCGCGAGCATGACCTTCAACTCATCGGCCCCGAGTCGCCGTTCTTTCCATGGCAGCTTGAAGCCGGGCAGGCCGAAGGTCTGGCCACCTAGGCTAATGCTGAGCAATAGCGCGTGGAACAGCACGGCGATCAGTAGCGCTGTGCTCATGCGCCGTTGATCGCTCGCCATGAAAAGGCCGTGAAAACGCCCGCTGCTTACTGTCGAGAACATGCGAACAGACTATCACAAGGGTTTCACCTATTGATAGAAAAACAAAAAAGCGTGGTTTCTTTGTCGGTTGAATCGATAATCCGGCTTAGTTCTCGTCAAACCATCATCGGACGCTTGTCGTCATGCTTACCGCGATGAACCGAACTGGTCAAAACGGAGCGTGAACGATGAAGCGATTCCTGGTGTGCCTTGCTGTGCTGCTGTCGGTGTTACCCGCCATGGCGCAGGATTATTTGCCGCGCGACGTGCAGCGCTTCGTGGATCGCCGCGAAACCTGCGACCAGGTGCGCAGAGCGCCCGAGGCCAGGGAAAAGCTGGCCAGGCTGTGCACGGGCACGGACAGGGAGCTTGCACAGCTGAAGCGGAAATACGGCGCCAATTCGACGATCATGCAAATCCTGAACCAGTTCGAAGGGGGCATCGAGATCGCGGACATTAAAAAAGCCAGCTTATCGAAAGCTGGCTTTTTGCCGGGCGGCGCTCAGGAAAATATCAAACGTCGATATTCCCCGCCTGCAGCGCATTCGACTCGATGAAGTGACGACGCGGCTCGACTTCATCGCCCATCAGCGTGGTGAAGATCTGGTCCGCCGCGATGGCATCCTCGATCTGCACCTTCAGCAGGCGGCGCACGGTCGGATCCATGGTGGTTTCCCACAGCTGTTCCGGATTCATCTCGCCCAGACCCTTGTAGCGCTGCTTGGACACGCCACGTTCGGCTTCCTCGCGCAGCCATTCCATGGCCTGCTGGAAGTCGCGCACGGCGCATTCCTTCATCTTTTCGCCTTCGCCGCGGCGGATGATGGCGCCGTCGCCCATCAGGCCCTGGAAGGTGGCGGCCGAATTGGCCAGGGTCGCGTAGTCGGCGCCGGCCACGAAGTCGGCGTCGATCGAGGTCACCTGCACGTTGCCGTGGTAGATACGCTCGATGCGCAGCGCGTGCTTGTCCGACAGTTCGTCGGAACGCACGCCCACCTTCACGCTCGGCTCGGCGATGGCATCCATCATGGCCCGGGCCGATTTCTCGGCGGCTTCCTGGCTCGACAGGTCCAGCGTCACGCCGGTCATGATGGCGGACAGGGCGGCGCGGTCGATCACGCGCGTCAGGCGCATCATGATGGCGTTGGCCTTGTTGTACTTCTCCACCAGGTCGCCCAGGGCGCCGTCGGTGATCGGCTCCGCGCCGTCCTGCGGGATCAGGGCGGCGGTGTTCAGGGCCACGCGCATCATGTAGCTGGCTTCCTCGACGTCGTCCTTCAGGTAGCGCTCGTCGCGGCCGGCCTTCACCTTGTACAGCGGCGGCTGGGCGATGTAGATGTGGCCACGCTCGACTAGCTGCGGCATCTGGCGGTAGAACAGCGTCAGCAGCAGGGTACGGATGTGGGCGCCGTCGACGTCCGCGTCGGTCATGATGATGATGCGGTGGTAGCGCAGCTTGTCGACGTTGAACTCGTCCGGGCCGATCGAGGTGCCGAGCGTCGCGATCAGGGTCGTGATCTGCTCCGACGACAGCATCTTTTCGAAACGCGCCTTTTCCACGTTCAGCACCTTGCCGCGCAGCGGCAGGATGGCCTGGAACTTGCGGTCGCGGCCCTGCTTGGCGGAACCGCCTGCGGAGTCACCCTCGACGATGTACAGTTCGGCCAGCGCCGGGTCGCGTTCCTGGCAGTCGGCCAGCTTGGACGATAAGCCCAGGCCGTCCATCACGCCCTTGCGACGGGTCAGGTCGCGCGCTTTACGGGCGGCTTCGCGGGCGCGCGCTGCTTCGACGATCTTGCCGCAGATGATCTTGGCGTCGTTCGGCTTTTCGTTCAGGAAGTCGGTGAGCGTCTTCGCCACGATCTCTTCGACCGGGCCGCGCACTTCCGACGACACCAGCTTGTCCTTGGTCTGCGACGAGAACTTCGGCTCCGGCACTTTCACGGACAGTACGCAGGTCAGGCCTTCGCGCATGTCGTCGCCCGAGATCTCGACCTTCGCCTTCTTGGCGAATTCGTTCTCGTCGATGTACTTGTTGATCACGCGCGTCATCGCCGCACGCAGGCCGGTCAGGTGGGTGCCGCCGTCGCGCTGCGGGATGTTGTTGGTGAAGCACAGCACCTGCTCGTTGTACGAGTCGTTCCACTGCATCGACACGTCCACCGAGATATTCGTGCCCTGGTCCGACTGGCGATCGCCGGTGGCCTGGAACACGGTCGGGTGCAGCACTGCCTTGGCCTTGTTGATGTACTCGACGAAGCCGCGGGTACCGCCTTCGAAGGCGAAGATTTCTTCCTTGCCGTTGCGCTGGTCGCTCAGCTTGATGTTGACGCCGTTGTTCAGGAACGACAGCTCACGGATGCGCTTGCTCAGGATGTCATAGTGGAACTCGACGTGCGTGAAGATTTCTTCGTCGGCCCAGAAGTGCACTTCGGTGCCGCGCTTGTCGGTGTCGCCGATAATCTTCATCGGCGAGACTTCGACGCCGTCGACGACTTCGATGATGCGGTCCATCGGCACGCCGCGCGAGAATTCCAGCTGGTGCACCTTGCCTTTTTGGCGAACGGTCACGCGCAGCAGCTTCGACAGCGCGTTCACGCACGAGACGCCCACGCCGTGCAGGCCGCCGGACACCTTGTACGAGTTCTGGTTGAATTTGCCGCCGGCGTGCAGTTCCGTCAGGGCGATCTCGGTCGCCGAGCGCTTCGGCTCGTGCTTGTCGTCCATCTTGACGCCGGTCGGGATGCCGCGGCCGTTGTCGGTGATCGAGATCGAGTTGTCGGAGTGGATCGTGACGTGAATCTCGGTGCAGTAACCGGCCAGTGCTTCGTCGATCGAGTTGTCCAGCACCTCGAACACCAGGTGGTGCAGGCCGGTGCCGTCCGACGTATCGCCGATGTACATGCCCGGACGCTTTCGCACGGCTTCCAGGCCTTCGAGGATCTGAATCGACGAGGCGCCGTACTCTTCCGCCTTGGCAGGAGAGGATTCCAAAACTGCTTGAGTGTTCTCGGACATGACTGCTTTCTCAAATAACGGGTGAATCAGACCGCGGACTTGTGACCCGCGGTTGCGCCCAACAAGAACATATATGGGCGGCTCAGCGCTTTTTAAATACGCATCGGCATGACGACATACTTGAAGTCGCCATTTTCAGGAATCGAAATCAGGGCCGAGGAATTCGAATCGCCCAGCGAAATGTTCACCTGGTCGCACTTCAGGTTGTTCAGCACGTCCAGCAGATAGGTGACGTTGAAACCGATGTCGATCGCATCGCCGCCGTAGTCGATCTCGAGTTCTTCGACCGCTTCTTCCTGGTCGGCGTTGGTCGAGCTGATCTTCATCGAGCCCGGGGCGATCAGGCAGCGCACGCCCTTGAACTTATCGCTGGTCATGATCGCGGCGCGCTGCAGCGAACGCAGCAGTTCATCGCGGCCGATCGTGAAGTCGTTCTTGTAACCCTTCGGGATCACGCGCGTGTAGTCCGGGAACTTGCCCTCGACCAGCTTCGACACCAGTTCGATGTCGGCGAAGGTGAGTTTCACCTGCGAGGCGGCGATGTCCAGGCGGACGGTTTCGTCGCTTTCTTCCAGCAGGCGCTGCAGTTCGATGATGGTCTTGCGCGGGATGATGACTTCCTGGCGCTCGAAGCTTTGTTCCGCTTCGACCTGCGCGAAAGCCAGGCGGTGACCGTCGGTCGCGACCGCGATCACGTTGTTACCGTCCAGCACCAGCAGCAGGCCGTTCAGGTAGTAGCGGATGTCCTGCTGGGCCATCGCGAAGTGCACCATGTTGAACAGGTGCTTCAGCGTCTTCTGCGGCAGGGTGACGGAGGCGTTGTAGGTGTCGGCCACCGAGACGGTCGGGAATTCCTCGGCCGCCAGGGTCTGCAGGGCGAAGCGCGACTTGCCGCTCTGGACGGTCAGGCGCTTGTTCAGCAGGGTCATGGTGACGTCGCCCGATTCCGGCAAGGCGCGCAGGATGTCGAGCAGCTTGCGCGCGGCGACCGTGGTGCCCGTCTCTTCAGGACCCGAGCCGATATTGGCCAGGGTCGTGATCTGCACCTCGGTGTCGGTCGACAGGAAAGAGACGCTTTCGCCGTTCTTGCGAATGAGGATATTGGCCAGAATCGGCATAGTGTGCCGACGCTCGACAATACCACTCACGATTTGCAGTGGCCGGAGAAGCGTGTCTCGGGTGGATTTGACCAGTTGCATAAATATCCCTCGGTTTTTATAAGGTAAAAATGTTGTCTGTGCAATATTTTGCCAGAAATCACTAAGGAAAAACCTTAGCCCTTCAGCGTTTGCTCCAGCACGTGCAGCTCGTGGTTGCACTCGGCGTTCTTCTGGCGGTCCTGGGCGATCTTGCGGACTGCGTGCAATACCGTCGTATGGTCGCGGCCGCCGAACAGCTCGCCGATTTCCGGCAGGCTCTTTTGCGTCAGCTCCTTCGCCAGGTACATGGCGATCTGGCGCGGACGGGCGATGTTGGCCGGACGGCGCTTCGAATACATGTCCGCAACCTTGATGTTGAAGAAGTCGGCCACCGTCTTCTGGATGTTTTCCACCGAAATCTGGCGGTTCTGTACCGACAGCAGGTCCTTCAAGGCTTCCTTCACCACGTCGATGGTGATTTCCTTGCCGTGGAAGCGCGAGTAGGCCAGGATCTTGCGCAGCGCGCCTTCCAGCTCGCGCACGTTCGAGCGCAGGTGCTTGGCCACGAAGAAGGCGACGTCGTCGTTCAGCACGACGCCTTCCGATTCCGCCTTCTTCATCAGGATCGCCACCCGCATCTCGAGTTCCGGCGGTTCGATCGCGACCGTCAGGCCGGAGTCGAAGCGCGAGATCAGGCGATCGTCCATGCCGGTGATCTCTTTCGGATAGGTGTCCGAGGTGATGATGATCTGCTTCTTGGCCGCGATCAGCGCCTCGAAGGCATAGAAGAACTCTTCCTGCGTGCGGCTCTTGCCGCCGAAGAACTGGATATCGTCGATCAGCAGCATGTCCAGCGAGTGGTAGTAATGCTTGAAGTCGTCGAAACCCTTGCGCTGGTAGGCGGTCACCACGTCGCGCACGTACTGCTCGGCGTGGATGTAGCGGATGCGCGCGCCCGGCTGGTCGGCCATCACCTGGTTGCCGATCGCGTGGATCAAGTGGGTCTTACCGAGGCCCACGCCGCCGTAGAAGAACAGCGGGTTGTAGGAGACGCCCGGGTTGTTCGCGACCTGGATCGCGGCGGCGCGCGCCAGCTGGTTCGCTTTACCGGTGACGAAGTTCTCGAAGGTGAGCTCCGGATTGACGCGGCTCTGCTCGCGGCGCGGGTTGTTGGCGATGACGTTATCCGGCGTGACGACCGGCGTGGCCGGCACCGTGTTGTCGGCGGCGGCATTGATGCCGATCGCGCCCGCAGCCATCTCGGCGGTCGAGCTGGTCGGCTGGCGATTGCTCACCGCGTCTGGTTTCTTCGGCAGATTTCGTGGGTCGAGCACAAACTGCACCTCCACCGGGCGCTCCCAGAAGTCGGAGGCGAGGGCGGTGATGCGGTTGGCGAATTGTGACTTTACCCAGTCGAGCTTGAAGCGGTTGGGCGCCGCAATGCGCAGCTTGCCGTCCTCATAGTCGAGGGCGACGAGTGGTTTGATCCACGCGGTATATTGCTGCGGCGTCAGCTCGAGTTCCAACTGCGTGGAACAGGCCTGCCAAAAGTTTTCCATACATCGACTTATTTAAGCGTAACACTCTATTTTAACTGTCTTCTCGGAAGTTATCCACAGGCGTGGCAGGTTTTTTCCACCGAATCTCAACAGCGTGATGCACATGCGCAACCGTTTGACAGGCTGTCAAGGCGGCGCTGCGGCGCAACAGCTTTCTTGACAGCTCGGCCGAAAATGCTGTCTAATTCAGGGTTCCCCGCCCACACGCATTGCCAACTCAGGCACGCGGCATATGGGCGAACAAGCTTTGCTGAGGCGTGACGCTGGCTTAACAACTGCGAAATGTCATTGGCGCACTGCTGGCTTTTGATAGCTCAGCCCCGATTTTGCATTCTAATTTGCTTTAAGCGAGACCACCATGAAACGTACTTACCAACCTTCCGTCGTTCGTCGCAAGCGTACGCACGGCTTCCGCGCACGTATGGCTACCCGTGGTGGCCGCCTGGTCCTGAACGCACGCCGCGCCAAGGGCCGCAAGCGTCTGGCTGTCTAAGCCCAGGTAACGCCCCGTCGACCGCGCCCAGCAATGACAGGCGAAGGTTCGCACGACTTCGCGCGCGTTCGGCGTATCGTAAAAACGGATGAGTTTTCATCCGTTTTTCGTTTGCGCCCGGCACAAAAAACCGCGCATTTCGTGCTCTATACCCGACCGAATGCCCTGCCGCATGCGCGGCTGGGCGTCGTCGCGGCCAAACGTTTCGCTCCGCGCGCGGTCACGCGCAACACCATCAAGCGCATTACGCGCGAACTGTTCCGCACCACGCCGCTGCCGGCGCTCGATTGCATCGTGCGCCTGGCGCGGCCGGTCAACGCCAAGGACGGCCCGGCCACGAACGCGGCCCTGAAGACGCTGCTGCGCACCGAGCTGGCGCGCCTGTTCGCGTCGCAGGCGCCCAAGCCGCGCAAACCGGCAGCCGATCCGGCGCCCGGTGCCCCCGGTGTGCCGGACCATCCCGGACAGCAGCCATCATGAACCGGTTGCTCGTCTGGCTGTTGCGCGGTTACCAGTTGCTGGTGTCTCCGATGCTCGGGCCGAGCTGCCGTTTCTATCCGACCTGTTCCAATTACGCGATCGAAGCGGTCCGGCTGCATGGCGCCGCGCACGGCGGCTGGCTGGCCTTGCGCCGCGTCTGCCGCTGCCATCCGTGGAACGCCGGCGGCAACGACCCCGTGCCACCCCCACCAACCGCTTGCGGTTGCAAGCATTCCTGAATAAGACCCAATGGAAATCAATAAACGTACCATCCTGTGGATCGTGTTCGCCGTCTCGCTGGTCGTCCTCTGGAACGACTGGATGGTGGCCAACGGCAAGCAGTCGATGTTCTCGGCGCAGCCGCCTGCCAAAGTCGCGACCGCACCCGCTGCCCAGCCGAAGGTGAACGACCTGCCGGCCCCGGCAGCCACCCCCGCTTCCGTGCCCGGTGCCGTCCCGGCTGAAGGCGCCGCCGCTGCGCCGGCGCCGATCCAGACCAAGCTCATCACGATCACGACCGATGTCTATAAAGCCGACATCGACACCGCCGGCGGCGTGATCCGCCGCCTGGAACTGCTGAAATACCGCGACAAGGTCGATCCGACCAAGAACCAGCTGCTGTTCCACGTCGATCCGGCCAAGGGCCGCCTCTACCTGGCGCAGACCGGCCTGACCCCGGCCGCGACCGGCGTCCTGCCGAACCACAATACCCCCTTCGTGGCCAAGCCGCTGGTGACCAACGGCGACCAGACCCAACTGGTGCTGGAAGCGGAGCAGGGTGGCGTGCGCCTGACCAAGACCTTCACCTTCCGCCGCGGCGACTACGTGATCGGCGTGCGCCATGACGTGACCAATATCGGCACCGTGCCGGTCTCGCCGAGCCTCTACCTGCAGTTGCAGCACGACGGCAGCAAGCCGGAAGGCGACACCTATTTCAACAGCAGCTACACCGGTCCGACCCTGTACACCTCGCAGGACAAGTACCAGAAGCTGACTTTCGACAAGATCGCCAAGGGCAGCGACTCGCATGCGACCAAGGCCACCGACGGCTGGATCGCGATCTCGCAGCACTTCTTCGTCTCGGCCTTCATCCCGCCTGAGAACATGCAGCGCGACATCTACACGAAGAGCCTGGGCAACAACCTGTTCGCCATCGGTACCGTGCTGCCGCTGGGCACCGTGGCGCCGGGCGCGACCGTGTCGAACGAGACCCGCCTGTATTCGGGTCCGCAGGAAGAGAAAGTGCTGGAAAAGGTCACCCCGGGCCTGGAGCTGGTGCGCGACTACGGCTGGGCAACCATCATCGCCAAGCCGATTTTCTGGACCATGGACCAGCTGCACCAGATGATCGGTAACTGGGGCTGGACCATCGTCGCCTTCACCATCCTGATCAAGCTGCTGTTCTTCCCGCTGTCGGCGGCCGGCTACCGCAGCATGGCCAAGATGAAGACCGTGACGCCGAAGATGCAGGCGCTGCGCGAGCGCTTCAAGAACGACCCGGTCAAGATGCAGCAGGCCACCATGGAGCTGTACAAGACCGAGAAGATCAACCCGCTGGGCGGCTGCCTGCCGATCCTGATCCAGATGCCGGTGTTCCTGGCCCTGTACTGGACCCTGCAGGCATCGGTCGAGATGCGCGGCGCACCGTGGGTCCTGTGGATTCATGACCTGACCGCCCCGGACCCGTTCTACATCCTGCCGATCCTGTACGCGATCTCGATGTTCGTGACGACCCGCCTGAACCCGCAGCCGGCCGATCCGATGCAGGCCAAGATGATGATGTTCATGCCGCTGGCGTTCTCGGTCATCTTCATTTTCTTCCCGTCCGGCCTGGTGCTGTACTGGGTGGTGAACAACCTGATCTCGATGGCGCAGCAGTATGTGATCACCAAGAAGTATGCGCCGGTGAAGTAAGCGGCTTTCGCTGCGCTGAAAGGAGCCCGTGCTTGCACGGGCTTTTTTATTACAATCCCCTCATGAAACTAGACACCTCCCCCATCGCCGCCATCGCCACCGCCCCCGGCCGCGGCGGCATCGGCGTCGTGCGCGCGTCCGCCAAGTCGCTGGCGCCGCTGATCGACGCCCTGTTCCCGGGCGTGACGCTGGCCCCGCGCCACGCCACCTATATCCCGTTCAAGGATGCGAATGGCGCCGTCATCGACGAAGGCCTGGCCCTGTACTTCAAGGGGCCCCACTCGTATACCGGCGAAGACGTGCTGGAACTGCAGGGCCACGGCGGCCCGGTGGTGCTGCGCATGCTGCTGGCGCGCGTGCTGGAAGCGGGTGGCGGCTTCGGCCTGCGCCTGGCCGAGCCGGGCGAATTCACCCGCCGCGCCTTCCTGAACGACAAGCTCGACCTGGCCCAGGCCGAGGCCGTGGCGGACCTGATCGACGCTTCCACCGAGGCCGCGGCAAAGTCCGCTTCGCAGTCGCTGTCGGGCGCCTTCTCGAAGGTCGTGCACGAACTGGTCGACAAGACCATCAACCTGCGCATGCTGGTCGAAGCCACGCTCGACTTCCCGGAAGAGGAGATCGACTTCCTCGAAAAATCGAATGCGCGCGGCCAGCTGGCCGGCATCGTCGACGCCCTGGACAAGGTATTCAGCCAGGCGGCCCAGGGCGCGCTGCTGCGCGAAGGCCTGAACGTGGTGCTGGTGGGGCAGCCGAACGTCGGCAAGTCCTCGCTGCTGAACGCGCTGGCCGGTTCCGACGTCGCGATCGTCACGCCGATCGCCGGCACCACGCGCGACAAGGTCAGCGAGACCATCCAGGTCGAGGGCATCCCGCTGAACATCATCGACACCGCCGGCATTCGCGCGCTGGACGAGGGCATCGACGTGGTCGAGCGCATCGGCATCGAGCGCACCTGGGGCGAGGTCGGCAAGGCCGACGTGATCCTGCACCTGCTGGATGCCAACCTGGGCCCGGCCAAGGCCGACGAGGACATCGTCGCCGCCTTCCCGGCAGGCGTGCCCGTCATCCGGATCTGGAACAAGATCGACCTGTCGGGCCACAAACCCTCGGTGGACGTGAGCGCGGACGCGACCCACATCTACCTGTCGGCCCACGAGAAGATCGGCATCGAGCTGCTGCGCAAGGAGCTGCTGCGCATCGCCGGCTGGCAGCAGACCGGCGAGTCGCTGTACCTGGCGCGCGAACGCCACCTGATCGCCCTGCGCGCCGCGCGCGAGCACCTCGACATGGCGGCCGCCCACGCGGCGCAGGACGACCAGTCGCTGGACCTGTTCGCGGAGGAGCTGCGACTGGCGCAGGACCAGCTGTCCAGCATTACCGGGCAGTTCACGCCGGACGACCTGCTGGGGGTGATCTTCAGCCGGTTCTGCATCGGTAAATAGCCTGGATCCCCGCCTGCGCGGGGACGGCGTCATTCCAGGTACGGCTTCAGCAAGGCCGCGACCCAGTCCATGAAGGCCACCGCCCGCGCCGGCACATGGCGCCGGGTCGGATACACGAAGGCCAGCGGCATCGGCGCCGGCCGGTAATCCGGCAGTACCTCGACCAGCCGGCCAGCGGCGAAATGCTCGCGCAGCCCGGCCCACGGCACCTGGATCAGCCCGAGGCCGGCCAGGCAGGCGGCTTCGTAAGAGGCGGTGCCGTTCACCGTCAGCGCGCTGCCCACCGGCGCGGCATGCGTATGCCCGCCATCGAACCATTCCCAGGCCGGGGCGCTGCCGCCCAGCTGCGCGTCATAGTGGACCAGGCGATGCCGGGCGAGGTCCTCGAGCCGCTGCGGCGTGCCGTACTGCGCCAGGTAGGCCGGGCTGGCGCAGTTGACCTGCCGGTAGTTGCCCAGCGGGCGTGCGACCAGGGTGGAGTCGGTCAGCATGCCGGCGCGCAGCACGCAGTCGTAGCCTTCGCGGATCAGGTCGACGCGGCGGTCGGCGGTGCCGAGGTCGATCGTCAGTTGCGGATGCTTGGCCATGAATTCGCCCAGGCGCGGCAGCACCAGCCTGGTGGCCATCATCACCGACATGTCGACCCGCAGGCGCCCCGCGAGGACGTCGGCGCCGCTGCGGAACATGCCGCGTAACAGCTCGACTTCATCCAGCACCTGACGGCTGCGCGCATGGAAGGCTTCTCCCTCCTGCGTCATCTGGACCCGCCGCGTGGTTCGCTGCAGCAGGCGGGCGCCCAGCTGCTGCTCGAGCTGGCGCACTGCCGCCGAGACGGTCGCGTTGGGCAGGCCCAGCTGGCGGGCAGCGCCGCTGAAGCTTTCGAGTTCGGCCACCTTCAGGAAGATCTGGATCGTATCGAGCTCATTCATGTCCCCATGATTATTCGCGGATTCTGCAAAGTCAATTCGAATATGGTCGGTTTATTGCAGGGACGGCGAAGAATACACTGGACGCCTCTTACGAAAGGAGTCCGACATGAACCCTCGCATTGCAATCGTCACCGGCGGCAGCCGTGGCCTGGGCCGCAGCATGGCCCAACACCTGGCGCGCGACGGCGCCGACATCATCCTGACTTACCAGCAGAACGAAGCGGCGGCGCGCGACACCGTGACCGGGATCGAGGCGCTGGGCCGCAAGGCGGCGGCGCTGCAGCTGGACGTGGCCGACAGCCGCGCTTTCCCGGCCTTCGCCGCGCAGGTCGATACGACCCTGGCCAACTGGGGCCGCACGGGCTTCGACATCCTGGTCAACAATGCCGGCAGCGGCCTGCACGTGCCGCTGATGGAGCTGACCGAAGAGCAGTTCGACGGCATGATCGCGATCCACCTGAAATCGGCCCTGTTCCTGACCCAGGCGCTGGCGCCGCGCCTGAACGACGGCGGGCGCATCCTGAACATCTCCAGCGGCCTGACCCGCTTCACGCTGGCCGGCGCCGGCGCCTATGCCGCAGCCAAGGGCGGCGTCGAGGTGCTGACGCGCTACCTGGCGCGTGAACTGGCCGAGCGCCGGATCTCGGTGAACACGCTGGCGCCGGGCGCCATCGCCACCGATTTCGGCGGTGGCCGGGTGCGCGACGATGCGAACCTGAACGCCTGGGTCGCTGCGCAGACGGCGCTGGGCCGCGCCGGCGTGGCCGACGATATCGGCGGCGCCGCCGCCAGCCTGCTGGCCGAGGGCAGCGCATGGATCACCGGACAGCGTGTCGAGGCATCCGGCGGCATGGGGTTATAATTTACTGAACAATTCACGGGCGAGGCAGGAATGGAAAAGGGCGGGTTGTCGCGGCGGCGTTTCGGTTTGATGGCGGCGGCCGGGGTAGCGGTAACGGCCGGCGCCTTGCTCGCTTCCTGCGCCAGCCTGACCGGCCCGCGCCGCGTCGAGCTGTCCGAGGCCAAGCTGCAGGCGGGGCTGGAACGCCGTTTCCCGCTGCGTAACCGCCTGCTCGAACTGTTCGACGTCCAGCTCACCCGCCCGCAGGTGGCGATCCTGCCGCAGAGCGACCGCGTGGCGCTGACGATGGACATGTCGGTGTCGCCGCCCTTCCTGCGCCAGTCCTGGGCCGGCACCATGACCCTGTCCGGGCACCTGTACGTCGACGCCGCGCGCAGCGGCGTGTTCCTGGCCGACGCCCACGTCGACCGCTTCGACATCGAGGGCATGGACGGCGCCCGCGCGCGCGACCTCGGGCGCGCCGCCGACGTCCTCATGAACCAGCTGGTGCGCGACGTCGCCATCTACAGCTTCCGCATGGACGACCTGCGCTATGCCGGCACCCAGTTCGTGCCCACCCGTCTCGAGACCGTCCCCGGCGCGCTGGTCGTGACCGTCGAACCGGTGCGCTGAAGGCGCCGTCGCAAATCCGACACGCGGGGCGCGCACGATTGAATGGACCGGTGCGCCTGTTGCCATTACTGCTATCATTTCCCGCAGCTAGAAGTCCGGCATCGCTCGCTTCGATGAATCGGAGAGTACCGTAACTGTTGCGCCACCAAGACTGTCGTCAGCACGCCATTGCGGAGGTAGCGCAATCGGCGCACACTGAGTACGGCTTCGGAAGCGCATCAGCATGCAATGGACAAGCCGCGCTTGCGCTTTCTCATGCACACGGTGTTCCACTGAAGTAATCTCTGCGATACTGAAGTGCAGCCGGTAAGGGGGTGACCTTGGAAACGATACAGGAAAGTTTTCCGGAGAAGAGTCTGGCCGTCGAGCCGCTCGTCGCCGCGTCGATGAACACCAGTGCCACGCCGGTGCCGGCCCGTCTCAGCCTGCCGCCGAAAGGCTCGTGCTGGTACTGTGAAAAACCCTTGGACAGCGTGCGCCGCTTCTGCGGCAAATCCTGCTCCGACTCCTTCGCCGAAGAAGCGGCATTCAACCAGCCCAGCTAAGCAGCTGGCTGATCGTCTGGCGTTAGCGGTTCAGCAGCGCCAGCGCGGCTTCGAAGTCGAAGATCTCGATCGCTGCCGCTACGTGCCGGTAGCGTTCTTCCCCCAATTCCCTCGCCAAGCTTGCTGCGGCTTCCTGCACCAGGTCGACCGCGTCGCCGTTGCCGTCCGCGAGCAGGATGCGCAGACGCGCCGTGGCGCCGCCGCACCCGTCGTGCGGCAGCGCCGCTTGCGCCTGGATCTGCGCCGGCGCGGCGCTGTCCGCCGCATCCAGTTCGCACAGCACCCGCTCGAGCGCAGGCTCCAGCCGCGCGAGGTGGGGCGCCGGATCGCCGCCCTGGCGCAGCACCTGTTCCAGGGCCTGCGCGGCGTCCCGCAGCGGCACCGCTTCGATCATCCCGGCCGCGCCTTTCAGGGTATGGGTCAGGCGCTGCGCCAGCGGGAGGTCGGCGGCGGCGAGCGCGCCGCGGAGCGCGCCGGCCGTGTGCTGGTACTCCTTGCGGAAGCGTACCAGCACGCGCGCGAACAGGGCGGCGTCGCCCATCAGGCGGGCGACGCCTTTCGCATGGTCGATGGCGGGCAGGGAGGAATCGTGGTCGGGAAGCGGGCGGGCGCTGGTGGTCATGGCCCGCCGCTTACTTTGTGGTGAACGACCAGGTCTTGCTGACCGGGGCGCCGCCCACGGTGCCGCTGAAGCTCACGTCGTAGGTCGTGTTCGCCGTCAGCGGGGCCAGCGGAATGATGGCCGCCACCGATGACATGGTCGTGTTCGAATCCACATTCTTCAGCAGCAGGCGCGTCGCCAGCGCCGCGCCGCCCCGCGGGCGCACCGTGAAGTTCTGCTGTTGTACCGCGATCGCCTCGGTCAGGTTCGCATGCACGCTGATCGGGTAGCCGACCTCGTTGCGGTCCGGGACCGGATCCGGTTCCTCGTAATCGCTCATGAAGTTAGGCTGCACCCCGGTCTGGCCGTTCACCGGCCAGGTGGCGATGGTATGGCTGGGCAGTCCCGGGCCGTAGCCGCGAGTCGCACCGAGATTGGTGGTGAAGTAGATGTAGTTGGCCGAGGTCGCGGCCGAGCCGGTGCCCATGTCCTTGAACAGCGGCTCGAACATCACGAAACGGTGGTAGATCGCCGTGACCAGTTCCTCGGCCAGGTAGAAGCCGGTGTTGCTGGTGGTGGCGGCGATGATCTCGCCCGAGGCATAGTCGGGCACCAGCGTATAGCCGGCGGCCTGCACGCGGGCTTCCACGGTGGCACCGGTGAAGCCGGGCTTGGCGGAATCCTCGTCGTGGGTCACTGTGTTGTTCAGGCGCTGGTAATCCGAGTGGGCCTGGGCGGAGCGGTCGAGCATGTTGTTCCGCACCAGCGCGCCGAGGCCAGCCTGGGCGCGCCGGTAGTTGATCCAGTTGAAACCGTCGGTCGCCACATTGTTCGTCAGGACCGGCGCCGAAGCGTCCTGTCCCGAGAACCCGGTCGACGTCGGGCCGGTAACGGCATTCGCGCCGCCCTTGTCCGAGCCGCCGCCGCAGGCCGTCAGCGCCAGTGCAGCGATGCAGGCGGCAAGGATGCTCTTCGCAGGATACGTTTTGATCATCATGTAAGACTCCCAACTTCCGTCAATACCGGGTACAAAGAGCTGCCATTCTAGGCCAATTCGGCGATCCATGACGGCCGGGCGCGATAAATCCGTTGCGTACGTAAGTCCATGTAAAATAAGCCATTCTTTCCCTTTGCCGAGCCCCCGATTTGAAGCCTAGCCGCCAGCAGCGCCTCGCGCGCGCCAAGTTTGCCCTGCCCAGTTTCGTGACCCTGCTGTCGATCGCCTGCGGTTTCGGCAGCATCGTCATCTCGGTCGACAACGCCCCGGTGGGCAACCCCGCCGACTACCGCCTGGCGGCCATCCTGCTGGTGCTGGCCGGCGTGTTCGACGCCCTCGACGGCTTCGTGGCGCGCGCCACCAATACCCAATCGGCCTTCGGCGTGCAGCTCGACTCGATCGCCGACGTGATGAACTTCGGCTGCGCCCCCGGCCTGCTGCTGTACTGCTACGGTTTCGCCCAGATGAGCGCCTCGCATCCGACCCTGGTGCGCATGGGCGGCCTGGCCTGTTTCGTGTTCGTGGCCTGCGGCGCGCTGCGCCTGGCGCGCTTCAACGTGATGGTGGGCCGGACCGACCCGCGCTATTTCGTCGGCATGCCGATCACCGCCGGCGCGGCCTGCGTGGCCTCGGTGGTGGTGGCCTGGCCGGACCCGGCGGCCGGCATGGGCCAGTCCTTCCTGGTGGCGCTGCTGATGGTGGCGGTCGGGGCGCTGATGGTGTCGACGATCCGCTTCCCCAGCTCCAAGCAGCCGAAGTCGAAGGCGACCTTCATTGCGCTGGGCGTGTGCGTGGTCTTGCTGGCGCTGCTGCAGACGCGCTTTTTCGCGCTGTTCTTTGTCTTTTATATCAGTGCGACGCTGCTGCTGAATATTGCGTGGCAGGGCGGGTGGCGCGGGGTCGCGCCGCCTCGCGTATACGAGGACTGATCAAGAGCGTTCAACAGGGACCTCAGGGCAAGGCGCATCGTCGAAGGCAGTACGCCAAGTACGGCGAGACGAATGGGCGCTCTAAGCGAACTTATCGAACAGCGCCGCCAAGTGAGCGGCGCTTTGTTTTGCTTCCTCCAGATCGGCCGCATTGCCGGTCTGGTTGACGATGCTGGCCGTGAGCAGCTGCACGAAGGAGCGGTCGAGCGCCTTGCGCGCCGCCGCCATCTGCTGGGCCACGGCGTCGCAGTCGGCCGGCGCGTCGGCCAGCGCCACCAGCTTCTGGATGCCGCGCAGCTGGCCTTCGACCCGCGCCAGGCGGTTCAGCAAATCCTTCTTCTGCAGCGCGCTGAGGGCGCGGCCTTCGACCGGCTGCATGCTCAGGCGACTTCGTGGCCGCGCGCCGCGCGCAGGATCGCGAACCAGTCGGTGCGCGACAGCTTGAAGCCGGTGCCGGCCACCGCCACCGCGATCGCTTCGATGCGGCCGCTGCCGGTCAGCGGGATCGGGCGCGAGGGCAGCTGCATGATCCAGGCGAAGATCACGCTGGCGAAGGGCTGGTGCAGGCGGTCGGCGATCTCCTTGACCACCAGGCGCAGGTTCTCGGCGTTCGCCTCGTTCGAGGTGAACAGGCGCCCGCCGGCCAGCGGCGACCAGATCATCGGCGCGATGCCCATGTCCTGCAGGCCATCGAAGGTCTCGTCGAACATCGGCGCCACGTGCAGCGGCGAGAACTCGACCTGGTTGGTCGCCAGCCCGATGCGGCGGTTCAGCACGTCGAACTGATGGCGGCTGAAGTTCGACACGCCCACATGCAGCACCTTGCCTGCCTGCTTCAGGCGGGTGAAGGCTTCGGCGATCTCGTCGAAGTCCATCAGCGGATCCGGACGGTGGATCAGCAGCAGGTCGAGGCGGTCGGTATGCAGCTGGCGCAGCGACTCTTCGGCCGAGGCGACGATGTGGGCGGCGGTGGTGTCGTAATGCTGGATCGTGTGTTCGGGGCGCTTGTTGGAGAGCAGCTTGATACCGCATTTGCTGACCAGCTGGATGCGGTCGCGCAGCGAGGGCTGGGCGCGCAGCGCTTCGCCGAACAGGCCTTCGACGCCGTAGTTGCCGTAGATGTCGGCGTGGTCGAAGGAGGTCACGCCCATCGCGATGCACTGTTCGATCAGGGCGATGCGCTGCTCGACCGTCATGTTCCACTCGACCATGCGCCACATGCCGGCGACGATGCGGGACAGTTCGAGTCCGTTCGCGCGGGTGGTGATGCGGGGGCAGTGCAGGTCGCGGGGGAGGGCGTGGGTCATGGCGGGTCTTTCCTTTGAACGATTCGAACGATTATAGCTGGAGCGTAAACGCAGGGTGGGCACCAGGTGCCCACGCGGAGAAGCCGACATGATGCGGGCGTCACGCGTGGGCACGGGGTGCCCACCCTACCGTAATTCCGGCAGCGCCGGAATTACTTCATCCACAAACGCATCGAGTCCCACGCGCGCCCGATGATGGTCGCTTCCGACACCTCTTCCAGCGACACCACCGGCAGCGCCAGCAGCGGTTTGCCGTCGACCATCATCTTCAGCGTGCCGACGCGGCCGTTCAGGGCCAGCGGGGCGACCAGCGGGTCCTTGCGCTCGAGGACCGGCTTCATTTTCTGCGCCACGCCCTTCGGCACGGTCACCAGCACGTCGTTGGGGAAGCCGATCTTCACGGTCGACTTCGAGCCCTTCCACACTTCCGGGGTGGCGATCGCCTGGCCCTTCGAGTACAGCTTGACGGTGTCGAAGTTCTGGAAGCCCCAGTTCAGCAGCTTCTGGCTTTCGGCGGTACGGTTGCCGTCCGAGGTGGCGCCGGACAGCACCGAGATCAGGCGGCGCTCGCCCGACGGGCCGTTCGGACGGTGGGCCGAGGCAATCATCGAAAAGCCCGAGGCTTCGGTGTGGCCGGTCTTCAGACCGTCCACGGTCGGGTCGAGCCACAGCAGACGGTTGCGGTTCTGCTGCTTGATCTTGTTATAAGTGAATTCCTTGATCGAGTCGATCTTGTAGAACTCGGGGAAGTCCTTGATCTCGTGCGAAGCCAGGATCGACAGGTCGCGTGCGGTCGAATAGTTGTCCGGGCTGGGCAGACCGTGCGGATTGGCGAACTTCGTGTTCTTCATGCCCATCTGCTGGGCCTGTTCGTTCATCAGGTGGACGAAGGTGCCTTCGTCGCCGGCGACCGCTTCGGCCAGCGCCACGGCGGCGTCGTTACCCGACTGGATCATCAGGCCGTACAGCAGATCCTTGATCGATACCGGGGTGGCCGGGTCGATGAACATCTTCGAACTGCTGCCGTCGACCTTCCAGGCGCGCTTCGACACGTTGACCATCTGGTCCAGCGTGATCTTCTTGTCGCGGATGGCGCCGAACACCACGTAGGCGGTCATGACCTTGGTGAGCGAGGCCGGCTCGATGCGCATGTCGGCATCCTGCGAGGCGATGATCTGGCCGCTGGTGGCATCCAGCAGCGTCCAGGAACGGGCGGCGATTTGCGGGGCCGGCACTTGCTGTGCGTTGGCGGCCGACATCAGGAGGGCACTGGCGGCGAAGGCCGCGATTAACTTTTTCATGGGAGGCAAGAGGAAATCAGAAGGGACGATGACGCATTGGCAATGCCTTTAAGGGGATCTCGAAAACCGTCGCGAGCGGCAGCAGTTCTGATCGAGAAGCGCAGCTGTACGAGAGTACAGCGAGCATCGCAGGTCAGAAATGCAACGCGCAGCAGGTTTGCGAGGTTCCCTGAAGCATTGCCTAGAAAAAAGACAGACCATTATAGGCCAGTGATCGCCTCAAATGTCACGCCGCCACATTTGCGCGACAAGATTTTTAATGTGAACGAGCTTGCGGTGGAAGAAATGATCGGCGCCTGGAATCACGGTGACTGGGATGTCGAGCGGGCGCGCCCAGTCGAACACCTGCTGCAGCGTGATCGTATCGTCAAGTTCGCCGTGGATCAGGATCGAGTCCGCCGGCACCGGCGGCATCGGCCATTTGCCGGCCGCGGTCCCGACCAGCACCAGGCGCTCGGCCGGGCGGCCCTGGGCTTCCAGGCGCTGCTGCAGCTGGGCCTGCACGAAGGTGCCGAAGGAGAAGCCGGCCAGCGTGAAGGGCAGGCCGGGATATTCCTTGAGCATGTGGTCGAGCATGATCTCCATGTCGTCCACTTCGCCGCGACCGTCGTCATAGGTGCCTTCGGACTCGCCGACGCCGCGGAAATTGAAGCGGGCCGTCACGTAGCCGAGGCCGACGAAAGCGCGCGCCAGCGTCTGCGCGACCTTGTTTTCCATCGTGCCGCCGTACAGCGGGTGCGGGTGGGCCACCAGGGCGATGCCCCGCGGTGCGCTTCCCGGCTCCCCTTCCGGCTCGTCCAGGAGGCACTCCATCTTGCCGGCGTGGCCGGTCAGGTAAAACTTTTGCGAATGCTTGTTCATTGATGCGGCGTCGTTCAGATTTTCAGGCGCTCGACCACTTCGCCCTTCAGCAGGTGGCGGTCGATGATCTCGTCGATGTCGGAGGTGTCGACATAGGTGTACCAGGTGCCCTGCGGGTAGACCACCACCACCGGCCCCTCTTCGCAGCGGTCCAGGCAGCCGGACTGGTTGATGCGCACCTTGCCCTGGCCGTTCAGGCCCAGTTCCTTAATGCGTTTCTTGGCGTGCTTCTGGGCGGTTTCGGCGCCGTGTTTGCCGCAACTGGGGCGGCAGCCTTCGCCTTCGCGCACGTTCATGCAGAAGAACACGTGGTGTTCATAAAATGGTTTGTCGTCGCTCATGTCGTTCTCGAATGGCGCCCGGATCAGGGCTGTGATTGACCGCTATGATACGCCGTTCTGGCTCATTGACGGTTCAGGCGGTGCGAGGGCAGCAGCAGGAACCAGAGTGCCAGGAAGGGCCAGGCCATGCCGATGAACTGCGCCGCGCCGTTGAAGTTCAGGAATTTACCCTGCTGCCAGGCCTGCAGGGTGGCGACGAAATACGGGTTGGCCGGGATCGTGTTTACGACGATCAGGGACAGCACCAGGGTCACCACGGCCAGGCGGCGCTGTGCGACCTGGGGCGCGAAGGCCAGGCCGGCCAGCATGATCAGGCCGATCAGGAAGCCGCCCTGGGCGCCGGGCGTGATCCAGGTGAGGGCATTTTCGGGGGAGAAGAACAGCGAGCTGGCCAGGGTCTTGACCAGCAGGGCCGTGAAGACCAGCGCCAGCATCAGCCAGAGCCGCGGCGCGGTGCGGCGCGTCAGGCACAGCAGGGTGAGGGCGGCGCCGGTCATGCCGCAGGCCGTGATCACGATCTCCGACAGCCAGTACTGCTCGACCGTCATGCCGGCGCTGCCGCGGATCATGGTGACCAGGTCGATGTCGGTGTCGAGCCATTCGGACAGCCATTCCGACAGCAGCGGCAGGATCTGGCCATTGCCGAACAGGTAACCCTGCGGGTAGACCTGGGCCAGTGGCCACAGCGCGATCAGCACCAGGCCCTGGCTGGCGTAGGCGGCGAACCAGCGCTGGCGCAGGCGCTGCAGGCGGCTGTGGTCGAGCAGCAGCGGGGCGAAGAACAGTCCGAGCACCGCGCCGGCCAGGCAGCCGCCGGCATTCGTCAGCAGGTCGAGGTTCGAGGGCACGCGGCTGGGCAGGTAGTTCTGTACGGTCTCCATCAGGCCCGACACCAGCAGCCCGCACAGGGCCGCGACCACCACCGCCCAGGCGCCGCGCACCAGCGGATGCAGGGCCAGCACCAGCAGCACGCCGAGCGGCATGTAGCCGACGATGTTGACCATGACGTCGAAGCCGGTCCAGTAACGTTGCGGCTGCAGGTTCAGGAAGGCGAACGGCGACAGCCCGCTGCTGCGCCAGCCGGAAAACGGAAACCAGCTTGCGTAGACGATCAGCAGCAGGTAGGCCAGCAGGGCGGCGCGCGCGACCGGCGACGCGCGCGGCCGTGCCGGGTCGTGCGTGTCGGTCATCGGCGGGTCAGGTCGAGGGTGCCAAGCCAGCTCACGATGTCGGCGGCGATGGCGTCGGTGCTGGCGGCCAGCGCGCGTGCGCCGCCGGCCGCATCAGGCGTGTTCGCGGCGGTACTGCGGGTGAAGCTGCGCTGGTCGACCAGCACGTGGCCGCGGAAGACTGAGGCGCGCAGCGCCACCTGGCCTTCGCTCTGCGCCGCGCTGCTGAAGCTGTGGACGAATTCGTCGACGTCGACGCGCAGGATCGGGATGCCGTTCGAGGCGTCGGTTTCCGACAGCACCTTGGCGCCGGACTGGCCGATCCGGGTCTTCAGGCGCTGGGTCATCATCTGCAGCGGATTCGCAGTCCAGCGGCTGTTCGCATACGAGCGCGCCTGCAGGGCGTCGGCATAGCCGAGGCGGTAGAACATGCGCTCGCTGTCGAGGGCGCTCGAGCCGGTAACGTCGGTGACGACGATCGCGCCGATCGACGCCGCGGGCATCGCGGCAGGCTGCGCCGCCTGCGCGGCGGCGGGCGGGGTGGCCGGGCCGAAATCGAACTGGGTGGTCGGTTCGCCCTTCTGCGAGGCGCAGCCGCCGAGGAGCAGGCCGGCGGCAGCCAGGACGGCGATGAAACGGTGCGTTTTCAAGATCACGGTTTCCTCATGATTCATTTGGTCGGAGGGACGAAGCCGGGTTCGCCGGGGCCGGGTTGGGCCTTGGGACTGCCGAACAGAATGCTCTGCGGGCGGTCGCCGATATTCGTCACGGTGCGGCGCACGGCGCGCAGCGAGATGCGGGCCTCGTCGGTCATCTCGGTCAGGTGCGGCAGGGTGCGCATCTCCAGGTTCGAGGTCACGCCTTCGAGCGAGGCGATGGCGCCGGCTGCGCGGTCGATCGGCCCGCCCGGCGCCTGCAGGTTGGTGGCCAGGCGGTCGTAGTTGCGCACCGCGCTGGTGGCGCTGGTGGACAGTTCGTTCACCGAGCTCATGGTGCGATCCAGCTTGGCGGTCAGCTCCGGCATGCGCGCCAGGGTCGGCTGCAGCTGTTTCGGGATCTCCGCATAGGCCTCGGCGGCCTTGCTGATGTTGTCGACGGCGTGCGTGATCTTGTCGGCGTTTTCCTGGCTGACGATGTTGTTCAGGCTGTTCGTGATCTGCTCGGTCTTCTCGAGGATGGACAAGCCGCGCTTTTCCAGCTGGTCCAGCAGGCCGGGGCGCAGCGGGATACGCGCCACGTGGTTCTTGTCGCTGGCCAGCAGCGGGGAGCCGGTACGGTCGTCGTCCAGCTGGATGAAGGCGATGCCGGTCACGCCCTGGTAGCCGAGCGAGGCGAAGGTGGTGGTGGTGACCGGCGCGTTATCGGCGATCGACAGCTTGATCAGGATCTGGCCGGTGACGCGCGGGTCGAACACGATGTCGTCGACGCGCCCGACCTCCAGGCCGCGGTAGCGCACCGCGGCCTGCGGGTTCAGGCCGGGAATGGTCTGGGTGGTGACGATCTCGTAGGGGTGCATGGTGGTGCGGTCGCGGTTGAACCACAGTCCGATCAGGACCGCCGCCACCAGCAGCGCGACCGTGAAGAAGCCCGTCATCAGCGCATATGATCTGTTTTCCATATCAGTCTTCCGATTCCTTTCCTGCGTAGCGTTCCTCCAGCACTTCCAGCGCGCGCTGGCCGCGCGGACCGAGGAAAAATTGTTTGATGAAGGGATGCTTCACCCGCAGCACGTCGCATGCGGGGCCGACTGCGAGCACGTGCTTCTCGGCCAGTACGGCGATGCGGGAAGACAGCGCGAACAGCGTGTCCAGGTCGTGCGTGACCATCACCACGGTCAGCTTCAGCTCGTTGTGCAGGGTCTGGATCAGCTCCACGAAGGTGTCCGACAGGTCGGGATCCAGGCCGGCGGTGGGCTCATCCAGGAACAACAGCTGGGGTTCGAGCGCCAGGGCGCGCGCCAGGGCGGCGCGCTTGATCATCCCGCCGGACAGGTCGGACGGCATCTTGTTGGCGTCGCCCGGTCCCAGCCCCACCATGTCCATCTTCAGCAGCACGGCGTCGCGGATCACGTTCTCGGGCAGGGCGCGCAGCTCGCGCAGCGGCAGGGCGATGTTGTCGAACACCGTCAACGCCGAATACAGGGCGCCCTGCTGGAACAGCATGCCCCAGTGGTTGCGCATGCGCTGCAGCTGTTCCGGGCTGGCGCTGCTGACGTCCTCGCCGAACACGGTCACCGAGCCGCTGGAAGGATGCTCCAGGCCCAGCATCTGGCGCAGCAGCACGGTCTTGCCGGTGCCGGAGCCACCGACGATCGACAAGATCTCGCCGGCGTAAATATCGAGGTTCAGGTCCTGGTGCACCACGGTGCGGCCGAAACGGGTCCAGAGATTGCGGATCTGGACCACCGGCGGTCCGACTTTTTCGTCCGGTTTGCGGTTGAGTGCCTGCTGCATCAGTCGAACCCCACGCCCGAAAAGACGATCGCGAACACGGCGTTGGCCATGATGACGACGGTGATCGCGGTGACCACCGAGGTCGTGGTCAGGCGCCCCAGGCTTTCGGTGTTCGGCTTGATGCGCAGGCCGAAGTGGCAAGCGGTGAGGGCGATCAGCATGCCGAACACGACGCCCTTGCCCAGGCCGATCATGTAGTTCACGATCGGCACCGCCGACGGCAGTTTCTGGATGAAGTAGCGCAGCGCCAGGTGCAGTTCGACCTTGGCCGCCAGCATGCCGCCCAGCAGGGCCATGGAGTCGGTCCACACCACCAGCAGCGGCATCGCGATCGCCAGCGCGATCACCTTCGGCATGATCAGCCGGAAGCCGTGCGAGATGCCCATGACCAGCATCGCGTCGAGCTCCTCGGTCACCCGCATTACCCCGAGCTGGGCCGTGATCGAGGAACCGGAGCGGCCCGCCACCAGGATCGCCGCCAGCAGCGGCCCGAGCTCCCGGATGACGGCCATGCCGAGGATGTTGACCAGGTAGATGTCGCCGCCGAACATGCGCAGCTGCTGGGCCGACAGGTAAGAGAGCACGATCCCGATCAGGAAGCCCACCAGCGCCGTAATGCCCAGCGCCTGGAAGCCGGAATGGTAGATGTTGGCCGAGATTTCCTTCCACGGCCCCGCCATCGGATGGCGGATGAAGCGGCCGACATCCTGCACCACCTGGCCGATCAGGATCACCACCGCCTTCATGTGCTCGAAGAAGGACAGCACCCCCGAACCCAGCTTGATTACCCAGTTCAGGGGACTGCTGCGCACCCGCGGCAGGTCGATGTGGCCGGCTTTCTCGATGCGCGCGAACAGTTCTTCCTGCCGCGGGTCGAGCTTCAGCAGACTGGGGCGTTGATTGCCCCAGGCGCTCCAGAACATCTGGGCACCGATGTGGTCGAGGCTCGCTACTTCCGACAGGTCCCAGGCCAGCGAAGGCTTGCCAGCCAGCCCGGCCAGGGTCTTGTTGATGCTCTTGAGCGCCCCACGCCTGGCCAGCGCGTGAACCTGCCATACGCCGCGCGCCACCACGGATTGCTCCTGGCCGGTGGGATGTTCGATAATTAATGTTGGCGCATTTTCAATCCGCATTACACCAGTGTAAAAGAGATTCGCGGTAGCTGCCACACGCTCTGCGGTAGCGTGTGCCTGCTACCTTCATGCCGCCAGGTGGCGGACCTGGCGCTCGGGTGCGGCGGCCTTCTGTTCGGTCCTGGCTTGCTTGCCTGTCTTGTCGACGTTGCCGGCATAGTCGCTGGCCAGCAGTTCCTTTGCCGCTTCTTCGGCCATCCCCTGCAGCTGCAGCCATTCCTGTACCAGCCTGGCCAGGCGGTCGAGGGCGATGCGGTGGGTGGCGTCGGTACGGGTATACATCCAGTTTGAAAACGCCATGAAGCTGGCGAAGGGTGTGTCCCCCATCAGCGTCTTGACGGTATGCGCGAAGCGGCCGGAGTTCGCCACCAGGTCCCAGTAGCGGGCAAAGCGCACCAGGCGCTGCATGGTGGCGAAGTCGATGCGGTCGGTGGCCAGCACCGTGTAGGGCGGGTAGGGATCGAACACCATCCCGAAGGGCTCGGTGTGGCGGATGATCGGGGTGCCGCGCAGGCGCTTCAGGATCCCGAACTGGATTTCGTGCGGGCCGAGGGCCACCAGCTTGTCGAAGCCGCGCGCGAAGCTGTCGACGTCTTCGCCCGGCAGGCCGGCGATCAGGTCGACGTGCAGGTGGGCGTGCGAGTGTTCGTGCAGCCAGCGGATGTTGTCCGCGGCCTTGTCATTGTCCTGGCGCCGGCTGACCAGGGACTGCACCTCGGGATTGAAGCTCTGGATGCCGATCTCGAACTGCAGGGCGCCCGCCGGAAACTGGGCGATGGTCGCTTTCAGCGCCTCCGGCAGGTGGTCGGGGACGAGCTCGAAGTGGGCGTAGACCGGATCTTCCGGGGAGGCCGCGATCTTATCGAGGAAGAACTGCATGATGCGCTGGCTGGTCTTGACGTTCAGGTTGAAGGTGCGGTCGACGAACTTGAACAGGCGGGCGCCGCGCTGGTAGAGGCCTTCCATCTCGGCCAGGAAGGTCTCGAGATTGAAGGGCCAGGCGGTCTTGTCCAGCGAAGACAGGCAGAACTCGCACTTGAAGGGGCAGCCGCGCGAGGCTTCCACATAGATGGTGCGGTGGGCGATGTCCTCGTCGCTATACAAGGAGTAGGGCAGCGCGATCTCGGCCATCGGCGGCTGGACGCCGGCGTGGACCTTCATCAGCGGCTTCGGGCCGTGCAGGATGTCGCCGCACAGCTTGGGGAAGGTGATATCGCCCCAGCCGGTGACGACGTAGTCGGCCAGGCGGACGACTTCCTGCTTGTCGGTTTCGTAGGAAACCTCGGGGCCGCCCAGAACGACCGTCACCTCGGGAGCGACGCGCTTGAGCATGGCGACGACCTTGGTCGTCTCCTCGACGTTCCATATATAGATGCCGAAGCCGACGATGCGCGGTTTCTTCGCGAGCAGGCGTTCGACCACTTCGGTCGTCTTCGCACCGATGACGAATTCCATCAGCACGGTGTGTTCCTGCAGCTCTCCCATATTGGCCAGCAGGTAGCGCAGGCCCAGCGAAGCATGGGCGTAGCGGGCGTTGAGGGTGGAGAGCAGGATGGTCATGGCTGGAACTGGAAGGGAAACGGCAAAGCGTGCATTGTACGCGTGGGTCGAAGAATTCGCGTGCAGGCCTTGCGGGGCTTTTGCAGCTTTGTTATAGTTCTGTCCCTGCTTCTGCAGCGCACCAAAAAGCTTCAACATCGAGTGCACACTGCGGAAAAGGATGAGTTGACGGATTAAACGAAACACTGCATAATCTCGCTTCTCTGCTGCTGACGAACACAACGATTCGCAAACGCAGCAAGGTAGTACCGAACACAGTTCTTTAACAATCAACAGTCGATAAGTGTGGGCGTTTGATGAAGTGCCAGCAGCCGCGTCAGTGGCTGCTGAATGCTTAAATTATCAAATGTTCACACAAAAGAAATACGTTGCTCAGCAATGAGTAACGGTCAGTATTTTGAGTGAGCGACACGTTGTCTGCGAAAGCGGATGACAAAACAGAGATTAAACTGAAGAGTTTGATCCTGGCTCAGATTGAACGCTGGCGGCATGCTTTACACATGCAAGTCGAACGGCAGCGCGGGGCAACCTGGCGGCGAGTGGCGAACGGGTGAGTAATACATCGGAACGTACCCAGAAGTGGGGGATAACGTAGCGAAAGTTACGCTAATACCGCATACGTTCTACGGAAGAAAGTGGGGGATCTTCGGACCTCATGCTTTTGGAGCGGCCGATGTCTGATTAGCTAGTTGGTGAGGTAAAGGCTCACCAAGGCGACGATCAGTAGCTGGTCTGAGAGGACGACCAGCCACACTGGGACTGAGACACGGCCCAGACTCCTACGGGAGGCAGCAGTGGGGAATTTTGGACAATGGGCGCAAGCCTGATCCAGCAATGCCGCGTGAGTGAAGAAGGCCTTCGGGTTGTAAAGCTCTTTTGTCAGGGAAGAAACGGTTGAGGCTAATATCCTCGGCTAATGACGGTACCTGAAGAATAAGCACCGGCTAACTACGTGCCAGCAGCCGCGGTAATACGTAGGGTGCAAGCGTTAATCGGAATTACTGGGCGTAAAGCGTGCGCAGGCGGTTTTGTAAGTCTGACGTGAAATCCCCGGGCTCAACCTGGGAATTGCGTTGGAGACTGCAAGGCTGGAGTCTGGCAGAGGGGGGTAGAATTCCACGTGTAGCAGTGAAATGCGTAGAGATGTGGAGGAACACCGATGGCGAAGGCAGCCCCCTGGGTCAAGACTGACGCTCATGCACGAAAGCGTGGGGAGCAAACAGGATTAGATACCCTGGTAGTCCACGCCCTAAACGATGTCTACTAGTTGTCGGGTCTTAATTGACTTGGTAACGCAGCTAACGCGTGAAGTAGACCGCCTGGGGAGTACGGTCGCAAGATTAAAACTCAAAGGAATTGACGGGGACCCGCACAAGCGGTGGATGATGTGGATTAATTCGATGCAACGCGAAAAACCTTACCTACCCTTGACATGTCAGGAATCCTCGAGAGATCGGGGAGTGCCCGAAAGGGAGCCTGAACACAGGTGCTGCATGGCTGTCGTCAGCTCGTGTCGTGAGATGTTGGGTTAAGTCCCGCAACGAGCGCAACCCTTGTCATTAGTTGCTACATTCAGTTGAGCACTCTAATGAGACTGCCGGTGACAAACCGGAGGAAGGTGGGGATGACGTCAAGTCCTCATGGCCCTTATGGGTAGGGCTTCACACGTCATACAATGGTACATACAGAGGGCCGCCAACCCGCGAGGGGGAGCTAATCCCAGAAAGTGTATCGTAGTCCGGATCGCAGTCTGCAACTCGACTGCGTGAAGTTGGAATCGCTAGTAATCGCGGATCAGCATGTCGCGGTGAATACGTTCCCGGGTCTTGTACACACCGCCCGTCACACCATGGGAGCGGGTTTTACCAGAAGTAGGTAGCTTAACCGCAAGGAGGGCGCTTACCACGGTAGGATTCGTGACTGGGGTGAAGTCGTAACAAGGTAGCCGTATCGGAAGGTGCGGCTGGATCACCTCCTTTCTAGAGTGGCACTGGAGCGAAAGCTCAGCATCAAGCGCCTACGCTTATCGACTGTTCAAAAGTTAAACGAGAAGAGTTTTCGGGGCTGTAGCTCAGCTGGTTAGAGCACCGTGTTGATAACGCGGGGGTCGTTGGTTCGAGTCCAACCAGCCCTACCACGTTAGATGTATGTCGGGGGATTAGCTCAGCTGGGAGAGCACCTGCTTTGCAAGCAGGGGGTCGTCGGTTCGATCCCGTCATCCTCCACCACTCTTCACCACTGCATTTATCCAAGTTCAGAGCAAACTGAGTTTCGATAAGTGTAGTTCTCGTTCTTTAACAATCTGGAAGAAGTAAAGTTTTCTTTAAGCGTTCAACGCATCGAAAGATGTATTGAACACTTAGGGTAGTAATCTGTTGTATCAACAAACAAAGTAAGCTGTCATTTGCCTATGACGATCCCTGATACTCATGCAGGGGCCAACGTTATAGGGACAAGTGAATAAGTGCACATGGTGGATGCCTTGGCGATTACAGGCGATGAAGGACGTAGTAGCTTGCGATAAGCTGCGGGGAGTGAGCAAACACACTTTGATCCGCAGATTTCCGAATGGGGAAACCCGGCCCTTTGGGTCATCACTCACTGAATACATAGGTGTGTGAAGCGAACGCGGCGAACTGAAACATCTAAGTAGCTGCAGGAAAAGAAATCAACCGAGATTCCCAAAGTAGTGGCGAGCGAAATGGGATGAGCCTTGTACGTGATAGTCGATCGGATAGTGGAACGCTCTGGAAATGGCGGCCATAGCGGGTGATAGCCCCGTACACGAAATCCGAACGGTGATACTAAGCGTACGACAAGTAGGGCGGGACACGAGAAATCCTGTCTGAAGATGGGGGGACCATCCTCCAAGGCTAAATACTCGTAATCGACCGATAGTGAACCAGTACCGTGAGGGAAAGGCGAAAAGAACCCCGGGAGGGGAGTGAAATAGATCCTGAAACCGTGTGCATACAAACAGTCGGAGCCTCTTCGTGGGGTGACGGCGTACCTTTTGTATAATGGGTCAGCGACTTACATTCAGTGGCGAGGTTAACCAGATCGGGGAGCCGTAGAGAAATCGAGTCCGAACAGGGCGACAGTCGCTGGGTGTAGACCCGAAACCAGGTGATCTACCCATGGCCAGGATGAAGGTGCGGTAACACGCCCTGGAGGTCCGAACCCACTAATGTTGAAAAATTAGGGGATGAGCTGTGGGTAGGGGTGAAAGGCTAAACAAACCTGGAAATAGCTGGTTCTCTCCGAAAACTATTTAGGTAGTGCCTCAAGTATCACCACCGGGGGTAGAGCACTGTTATGGCTAGGGGGTCATTGCGACTTACCAAACCATTGCAAACTCCGAATACCGGTGAGTGCGAGCTTGGGAGACAGACGTCGGGTGCTAACGTCCGGCGTCAAGAGGGAAACAACCCAGACCGCCAGCTAAGGTCCCAAAGATTGGCTAAGTGGAAAACGAAGTGGGAAGGCTAAAACAGTCAGGATGTTGGCTTAGAAGCAGCCATCATTTAAAGAAAGCGTAATAGCTCACTGATCGAGTCGTCCTGCGCGGAAGATGTAACGGGGCTAAGCCAGTCACCGAAGCTGCGGATATATTTCTCGTGATTTATCACTTGATCTATATGGTAGGAGAGCGTTCTGTAAGCCTGCGAAGGTGTCTTGTAAAGGATGCTGGAGGTATCAGAAGTGCGAATGCTGACATGAGTAGCGATAAAGGGGGTGAAAAGCCCCCTCGCCGAAAGCCCAAGGTTTCCTGTTCAACGTTCATCGGAGCAGGGTGAGTCGGCCCCTAAGGCGAGGCAGAGATGCGTAGCTGATGGGAAGCAGGTTAATATTCCTGCACCGTCGTATGATGCGATGGGGGGACGGATCGCGGAAGGTTGTCTGCCTGTTGGAATAGGCAGTTTCTGGTTCATAGAAGGCGCTTAGGCAAATCCGGGCGCGGAATTCAAGGGACTGGGACGAGCGGCTTCATGCTGCGAAGCAATCGGAAGTGGTTCCAAGAAAAGCCTCTAAGCTTCAGTCATACGAGACCGTACCGCAAACCGACACAGGTGGGCGAGATGAGTATTCTAAGGCGCTTGAGAGAACTCGGGAGAAGGAACTCGGCAAATTGGTACCGTAACTTCGGGATAAGGTACGCCCCGGTAGCTTGATTGGTTTACTCCATGAGGGTGAAAGGGTTGCAATAAACTGGTGGCTGCGACTGTTTAATAAAAACACAGCACTCTGCAAACACGAAAGTGGACGTATAGGGTGTGACGCCTGCCCGGTGCTGGAAGATTAAATGATGGGGTGCAAGCTCTTGATTGAAGTCCCAGTAAACGGCGGCCGTAACTATAACGGTCCTAAGGTAGCGAAATTCCTTGTCGGGTAAGTTCCGACCTGCACGAATGGCGTAACGATGGCCACACTGTCTCCTCCCGAGACTCAGCGAAGTTGAAATGTTTGTGATGATGCAATCTACCCGCGGCTAGACGGAAAGACCCCATGAACCTTTACTGTAGCTTTGCATTGGACTTTGAACCAATCTGTGTAGGATAGGTGGGAGGCTTTGAAGCGGGGACGCCAGTTCTCGTGGAGCCATCCTTGAAATACCACCCTGGTTTGTTTGAGGTTCTAACCTTGGCCCGTTATCCGGGTCGGGGACAGTGCATGGTAGGCAGTTTGACTGGGGCGGTCTCCTCCTAAAGTGTAACGGAGGAGTTCGAAGGTACGCTAGGTACGGTCGGACATCGTGCTAATAGTGCAATGGCATAAGCGTGCTTAACTGCGAGACCGACAAGTCGAGCAGGTACGAAAGTAGGACATAGTGATCCGGTGGTTCTGTATGGAAGGGCCATCGCTCAACGGATAAAAGGTACTCTGGGGATAACAGGCTGATTCCTCCCAAGAGTTCATATCGACGGGGGAGTTTGGCACCTCGATGTCGGCTCATCACATCCTGGGGCTGTAGCCGGTCCCAAGGGTATGGCTGTTCGCCATTTAAAGTGGTACGTGAGCTGGGTTTAAAACGTCGTGAGACAGTTTGGTCCCTATCTGCCGTGGGCGTTGGAAATTTGAAGGGGGCTGCTCCTAGTACGAGAGGACCGGAGTGGACGAACCTCTGGTGTACCGGTTGTCACGCCAGTGGCATTGCCGGGTAGCTAAGTTCGGAAGAGATAACCGCTGAAAGCATCTAAGCGGGAAACTCGCCTTGAGATGAGATTTCCCGGAGCCTTGAGCTCCTTGAAGGGTCGTTCGAGACCAGGACGTTGATAGGTCGGGTGTGGAAGTGCAGTAATGCATTAAGCTAACCGATACTAATTGCCCGTACGGCTTGTCCCTATAACCTTGGCAGTCCTTGCCGGGTTTTGACAGCTGCTTGTTGAGACAACAGATAAAACTACTTCTTCCAGATTCAGGGTAGCGTCGCCACACGACGACGGAACCCGTACAAGTCATGCCTGATGACCATAGCAAGTCGGTACCACCCCTTCCCATCCCGAACAGGACCGTGAAACGACTTTGCGCCGATGATAGTGCTGCAACCAGTGTGAAAGTAGGTTATCGTCAGGCTAATTATTAAGCGAAGCCCCACCAGTGATCTGGTGGGGCTTTTTGCTTTGGGCGGCCGCTTTAGCGCTTGACCGACCCAAACGCCTGGCCACGGCCGACCAGGCATCCGACTGCAATGGCGTGAATCGCCCAGCGCGAAAAGCCGCACACAAGAATGTTTTCGCGCGCGAATGCGTCGATCATCGGATCGTCATTGGACACAAGCACGCCGAGCGATTCGTTTCGCTTCCTTTGCCTGTTTCATCGTCACATTGCTGAGGCGAATTCTCCGAGGACACTCAGCGTCCCGCGACCTCTCCGCTAGCGAGTGTCGAACATGCTGCGCAGACCGAAGTCACAATGATGAGATCGCCGGGTAGTGTTGCCGGGCTGCGCGAATCAGCCGGTTGGCGCATCCTCGATCTGCTTGATGCCCAGCGTGAGCGCTTCGCCCAAGTTTGCCCGCGGCAACGAGTAACTGAGTGCCTGCTACCGGGAACAAGGTCTGCCGATTCAACGATGTGGTGTACGGCTTCTCCACCGTACGACCTTAAGCGTTGCGTCCACCGCGGCTGGCAAGAGCCTCCGCGCGCAACTGAAGCCCGCATCGCAAGAAGTCGGCAGCACACCCGATACCGTGAACCGTTTCCGCGACAAGCCGGCAGGAACGCCGGCCTGAACGTTCCGATGAGCGCGGCGCCGCTCGTGCTGCTGGCCATCGTCCTGGGCTTTCTGGCCACCTAGCCGGGGGGCACGCTCGAGGTGACGGCCAGCGAGAGCGTCGTGACGTGCTCGCCGCCAGGTGCAGCGCCGGCATCCACCACGAAGTGGGACTTGAGCGTACATGGTCGCGCTACCGATCGGACCGCGCAGCCAGCGTATGACCGCGCCGGCATCGCCCATGACCCGTTGACGCATCGGCGCGAGTTACTGCAGCGTCGCTGCATGCACGGATACCTCGCCGGCGGCGTAAGGATCGACAGTATGTCCGAACCAATGGAGGGGCCAAACGCATCCAGTCGAAGAGACTGCTGCTCGCGCAGCTCGGCAGCGCGACCGACTTGCCTATCAAGGCGGTGACGGCCGGTCTCGGCATTGCCTACCTGTTCGCGGATTGGCTGCGACTCCCGCTCAAGCCAGGCAAGCTCGAACCGGTAGCTGGATCCTGAGGGCCGCGGTTCGGCAAGCCCTATCTCTGCTATCCCGGACGCCGTCTGGGGTCGACGCTCTTGCGCGCCTTTGCCGATTTCATCCGACAGACAACATAAAGCCCGCCTCCCGAGCGCGCACAGGGCGCCGGGTAGGCGGGCTCATCTTCGCGGCGCATGAAGCTGCCGCGTCCAGCCGCTTGCAATCCGGCGCCGCCGCTATTGCGGGAGGGACATGGTCCACTCGCGCTGCGCTTCTGCGGTCGCCGTCGCATGAACGGCTGGGCTTACACTCGTCTCCGTCTGTGCTCCCCCCGATATCGGAACTTCAGGTAGACCAGTGTCGCCCAGTTCGACAATTCTTGTCCGCGCAAGCATGCGCGGGGCATACAGACATTATCCCGCTGCAAGCGCCCTCATCTGTTCGCAGCCTCACACAACCCTGTCCTGCAACATGATTCAGGAGCGCGGCTCGGCAACCTGGGCGGGATCGCTTCGTGGGATGAAATACCAGAGTCCCATAAAGAGGAGCAGAGTAGCAACCGCGGCAGCGATGCTCAGCGAGAGCATGTCGGTTGCAAGCGACATTACCGTCAACATATCGAGTGATAGACCGACAGCCAACGGTATGAGTCCGCCACGGATGCTCTTGCGAGACATGCGTAGCATCCTTGAGGTCGCTTGACCGCGTTTCGCGCGGTTGTAGACGGCCGGCGTCATCAGCATCGCCATCGCGACAACCATCAAACCCAGTCCCACCAGATGGCACACTTGAGCATAGGTCGCGAGATCCGTGAACCGCTTATTGAATACGGCAATTGTCTGGAAGCCGAACACAGCTTGAAGACCAGGGAGGATGCAGCGCGCTTCCTCGATGATGTCGCGCATTTCCTGCTCGTTTTTATGTTGTTGAGAAGCTTGATCGTCCATGGGATGACAGTAGCCTCAAACACGGCCGTATTCAACCGGACGCACGATTGAAACGGTCGACCTGCTCATGAGTCATGGCGCTCAGGAATCCGCGCCTGTGGTTTTTATAAATAGATGCATGGAGCCTCTTGCGCGATGGCTCATCGGTTTGCTATAGTTCGCGTCCTGCTTCTGCAGCGCAAGAAAAGCTGAACGAAATCAAGTAGTTGAGCTGGGTGTTTTGATAACACCGCTGGTGCTGAAGAAAAACGGAGGGGTTGACGAGTTAAGCGAAACACTGCATAATCTCATTCCTCTGCTGCTGACGAACAAAACGATTCGTCGCGATGGCAGGCAGATCAGAACACAGTTCTTTAACAATCAACAGTCGATAAGTGTGGGCGTTTGATGAAGTGCCAGCAGCCGCGTCAGCGGTTGCTGAATGCTTAAATTATCAAATGTTCACGCAAAAGAAATACGTTGCTCAGCAATGAGTAACGGTCAGTATTTTGAGTGAGCGACACGTTGTCTGCGAAAGCGGATGACAAAACAGAGATTAAACTGAAGAGTTTGATCCTGGCTCAGATTGAACGCTGGCGGCATGCTTTACACATGCAAGTCGAACGGCAGCGCGGGGCAACCTGGCGGCGAGTGGCGAACGGGTGAGTAATACATCGGAACGTACCCAGAAGTGGGGGATAACGTAGCGAAAGTTACGCTAATACCGCATACGTTCTACGGAAGAAAGTGGGGGATCTTCGGACCTCATGCTTTTGGAGCGGCCGATGTCTGATTAGCTAGTTGGTGAGGTAAAGGCTCACCAAGGCGACGATCAGTAGCTGGTCTGAGAGGACGACCAGCCACACTGGGACTGAGACACGGCCCAGACTCCTACGGGAGGCAGCAGTGGGGAATTTTGGACAATGGGCGCAAGCCTGATCCAGCAATGCCGCGTGAGTGAAGAAGGCCTTCGGGTTGTAAAGCTCTTTTGTCAGGGAAGAAACGGTTGAGGCTAATATCCTCGGCTAATGACGGTACCTGAAGAATAAGCACCGGCTAACTACGTGCCAGCAGCCGCGGTAATACGTAGGGTGCAAGCGTTAATCGGAATTACTGGGCGTAAAGCGTGCGCAGGCGGTTTTGTAAGTCTGACGTGAAATCCCCGGGCTCAACCTGGGAATTGCGTTGGAGACTGCAAGGCTGGAGTCTGGCAGAGGGGGGTAGAATTCCACGTGTAGCAGTGAAATGCGTAGAGATGTGGAGGAACACCGATGGCGAAGGCAGCCCCCTGGGTCAAGACTGACGCTCATGCACGAAAGCGTGGGGAGCAAACAGGATTAGATACCCTGGTAGTCCACGCCCTAAACGATGTCTACTAGTTGTCGGGTCTTAATTGACTTGGTAACGCAGCTAACGCGTGAAGTAGACCGCCTGGGGAGTACGGTCGCAAGATTAAAACTCAAAGGAATTGACGGGGACCCGCACAAGCGGTGGATGATGTGGATTAATTCGATGCAACGCGAAAAACCTTACCTACCCTTGACATGTCAGGAATCCTCGAGAGATCGGGGAGTGCCCGAAAGGGAGCCTGAACACAGGTGCTGCATGGCTGTCGTCAGCTCGTGTCGTGAGATGTTGGGTTAAGTCCCGCAACGAGCGCAACCCTTGTCATTAGTTGCTACATTCAGTTGAGCACTCTAATGAGACTGCCGGTGACAAACCGGAGGAAGGTGGGGATGACGTCAAGTCCTCATGGCCCTTATGGGTAGGGCTTCACACGTCATACAATGGTACATACAGAGGGCCGCCAACCCGCGAGGGGGAGCTAATCCCAGAAAGTGTATCGTAGTCCGGATCGCAGTCTGCAACTCGACTGCGTGAAGTTGGAATCGCTAGTAATCGCGGATCAGCATGTCGCGGTGAATACGTTCCCGGGTCTTGTACACACCGCCCGTCACACCATGGGAGCGGGTTTTACCAGAAGTAGGTAGCTTAACCGCAAGGAGGGCGCTTACCACGGTAGGATTCGTGACTGGGGTGAAGTCGTAACAAGGTAGCCGTATCGGAAGGTGCGGCTGGATCACCTCCTTTCTAGAGTGGCACTGAGAGCGCAAGCTCAACATCAAGCGCCTACGCTTATCGACTGTTCAAAAGTTAAACGAGAAGAGTTTTCGGGGCTGTAGCTCAGCTGGTTAGAGCACCGTGTTGATAACGCGGGGGTCGTTGGTTCGAGTCCAACCAGCCCTACCACGTTATGTTGTATGTCGGGGGATTAGCTCAGCTGGGAGAGCACCTGCTTTGCAAGCAGGGGGTCGTCGGTTCGATCCCGTCATCCTCCACCACTCTTCACCACTGCATTTATCCAAGTTCAGAGCAAACTGAGTTTCGATAAGTGTAGTTCTCGTTCTTTAACAATCTGGAAGAAGTAAAGTTTTCTTTAAGCGTGTAGCTAACGAAAGTTGGATGCACACTTAGGGTAGTAATCTGTTGTATCAACAAACAAAGTAAGCTGTCATTTGCCTATGACGTTCTCTATTACTCATGTAGAGGCCAACGTTATAGGGACAAGTGAATAAGTGCACATGGTGGATGCCTTGGCGATTACAGGCGATGAAGGACGTAGTAGCTTGCGATAAGCTGCGGGGAGTGAGCAAACACACTTTGATCCGCAGATTTCCGAATGGGGAAACCCGGCCCTTTGGGTCATCACTCACTGAATACATAGGTGTGTGAAGCGAACGCGGCGAACTGAAACATCTAAGTAGCTGCAGGAAAAGAAATCAACCGAGATTCCCAAAGTAGTGGCGAGCGAAATGGGATGAGCCTTGTACGTGATAGTCGATCGGATAGTGGAACGCTCTGGAAATGGCGGCCATAGCGGGTGATAGCCCCGTACACGAAATCCGAACGGTGATACTAAGCGTACGACAAGTAGGGCGGGACACGAGAAATCCTGTCTGAAGATGGGGGGACCATCCTCCAAGGCTAAATACTCGTAATCGACCGATAGTGAACCAGTACCGTGAGGGAAAGGCGAAAAGAACCCCGGGAGGGGAGTGAAATAGATCCTGAAACCGTGTGCATACAAACAGTCGGAGCCTCTTCGTGGGGTGACGGCGTACCTTTTGTATAATGGGTCAGCGACTTACATTCAGTGGCGAGGTTAACCAGATCGGGGAGCCGTAGAGAAATCGAGTCCGAATAGGGCGACAGTCGCTGGGTGTAGACCCGAAACCAGGTGATCTACCCATGGCCAGGATGAAGGTGCGGTAACACGCCCTGGAGGTCCGAACCCACTAATGTTGAAAAATTAGGGGATGAGCTGTGGGTAGGGGTGAAAGGCTAAACAAACCTGGAAATAGCTGGTTCTCTCCGAAAACTATTTAGGTAGTGCCTCAAGTATCACCACCGGGGGTAGAGCACTGTTATGGCTAGGGGGTCATTGCGACTTACCAAACCATTGCAAACTCCGAATACCGGTGAGTGCGAGCTTGGGAGACAGACGTCGGGTGCTAACGTCCGGCGTCAAGAGGGAAACAACCCAGACCGCCAGCTAAGGTCCCAAAGATTGGCTAAGTGGAAAACGAAGTGGGAAGGCTAAAACAGTCAGGATGTTGGCTTAGAAGCAGCCATCATTTAAAGAAAGCGTAATAGCTCACTGATCGAGTCGTCCTGCGCGGAAGATGTAACGGGGCTAAGCCAGTCACCGAAGCTGCGGATATCCTTTATTGGATATGGTAGGAGAGCGTTCTGTAAGCCTGCGAAGGTGTCTTGTAAAGGATGCTGGAGGTATCAGAAGTGCGAATGCTGACATGAGTAGCGATAAAGAGGGTGAAAAGCCCTCTCGCCGAAAGCCCAAGGTTTCCTGTTCAACGTTCATCGGAGCAGGGTGAGTCGGCCCCTAAGGCGAGGCAGAGATGCGTAGCTGATGGGAAGCAGGTTAATATTCCTGCACCGTCGTATGATGCGATGGGGGGACGGATCGCGGAAGGTTGTCTGCCTGTTGGAATAGGCAGTTTCTGGTTCATAGAAGGCGCTTAGGCAAATCCGGGCGCAGGATTCAAGGGACTGGGACGAGCGGCTTTATGCTGCGAAGCAATCGGAAGTGGTTCCAAGAAAAGCCTCTAAGCTTCAGTCATACGAGACCGTACCGCAAACCGACACAGGTGGGCGAGATGAGTATTCTAAGGCGCTTGAGAGAACTCGGGAGAAGGAACTCGGCAAATTGGTACCGTAACTTCGGGATAAGGTACGCCCCGGTAGCTTGATTGGTTTACTCCATGAGGGTGAAAGGGTTGCAATAAACTGGTGGCTGCGACTGTTTAATAAAAACACAGCACTCTGCAAACACGAAAGTGGACGTATAGGGTGTGACGCCTGCCCGGTGCTGGAAGATTAAATGATGGGGTGCAAGCTCTTGATTGAAGTCCCAGTAAACGGCGGCCGTAACTATAACGGTCCTAAGGTAGCGAAATTCCTTGTCGGGTAAGTTCCGACCTGCACGAATGGCGTAACGATGGCCACACTGTCTCCTCCCGAGACTCAGCGAAGTTGAAATGTTTGTGATGATGCAATCTACCCGCGGCTAGACGGAAAGACCCCATGAACCTTTACTGTAGCTTTGCATTGGACTTTGAACCAATCTGTGTAGGATAGGTGGGAGGCTTTGAAGCGGGGACGCCAGTTCTCGTGGAGCCATCCTTGAAATACCACCCTGGTTTGTTTGAGGTTCTAACCTTGGTCCGTTATCCGGATCGGGGACAGTGCATGGTAGGCAGTTTGACTGGGGCGGTCTCCTCCTAAAGTGTAACGGAGGAGTTCGAAGGTACGCTAGGTACGGTCGGACATCGTGCTAATAGTGCAATGGCATAAGCGTGCTTAACTGCGAGACCGACAAGTCGAGCAGGTACGAAAGTAGGACATAGTGATCCGGTGGTTCTGTATGGAAGGGCCATCGCTCAACGGATAAAAGGTACTCTGGGGATAACAGGCTGATTCCTCCCAAGAGTTCATATCGACGGGGGAGTTTGGCACCTCGATGTCGGCTCATCACATCCTGGGGCTGTAGCCGGTCCCAAGGGTATGGCTGTTCGCCATTTAAAGTGGTACGTGAGCTGGGTTTAAAACGTCGTGAGACAGTTTGGTCCCTATCTGCCGTGGGCGTTGGAAATTTGAAGGGGGCTGCTCCTAGTACGAGAGGACCGGAGTGGACGAACCTCTGGTGTACCGGTTGTCACGCCAGTGGCATTGCCGGGTAGCTAAGTTCGGAAGAGATAACCGCTGAAAGCATCTAAGCGGGAAACTCGCCTTGAGATGAGATTTCCCGGAGCCTTGAGCTCCTTGAAGGGTCGTTCGAGACCAGGACGTTGATAGGTCGGGTGTGGAAGTGCAGTAATGCATTAAGCTAACCGATACTAATTGCCCGTACGGCTTGTCCCTATAACCTTGGCAGTCTTGCCGGGTTTTGACAGCTGCTTGTTGAGACAACAGATAAAACACTTCTTCCAGATTCAGCGTATCGCTTGCATCCCGAGCGGTCCGCGTACAAGTCATGCCTGATGACCATAGCAAGTCGGTACCACCCCTTCCCATCCCGAACAGGACCGTGAAACGACTTTGCGCCGATGATAGTGCTGCAACCAGTGTGAAAGTAGGTTATCGTCAGGCTAATTATTAAGCGAAGCCCCACCAGTGATCTGGTGGGGCTTTTTGCTTTGGGCCAGCAAAAACAGCGTCAACGCGCGAGACCATCACGGTTCGCGTTGATTATCTTGGCCGTTCTGTTGGTTTTGTTCGTTCTGCCCGGTTTGCCCATTTTCTGTATTTTGTCCGCTGTGTACGTTCTGGCCGCTCTGTTCACCTTCACCGCTGGACGTCGCTGAGGTTTGACCCTGCGAGGAGCCGACCATGCGGGTTTCCGTATCGCCGATAATGACCTGTGCACGCCGGTTTTGCCGCCTGCCGGTGCTGGTATCGTTGTTGGCGATCGGATTCTCGTCACCGGCTGAACGGATACTGATGCGGTTGATGTCGACCCCCTGCCGTACCAGGGCGCTACGCACCGCCTGTGCGCGTTCCAGAGCCAAATTCTGATTGAACTTCGGATCGCCGACATTGTCCGTATGCCCTTCGATCACGACCTTGGCGTTCGGGTTATGCTTCAATTCCGCAGCCAGTTCGCCAATCATGGGCAGGGCCTTTGTTGGCAGTTTCGACGCTCCGGAGGCGAATCCGGCAAGGGCGCCTTCCTGCACCTGGGTCGTCGTGACGAGCGCAGTCGGATTCGCATTCCTTTCCGCGGCCGCAACCTGCACCGCATGATCCCGATTTGCAGCGGCGACCATCACCGCGTCGTCCGCAGCGCGGCCATTCGCAAGTTCTTGCGCTGTCGCTGCGCGCTGTTGGGCCACATAAGCCAGATGCGTCGTGGCTGACAGATCGTGCTTTTTGCTCCATGCTTCTTTTGCCTTCTGCAGCGAATCGTTGGCGCGATCCAGTTCGCTCGATGCATATTTGGCGACGTGGGGATCGGCTGCTGCGTGGTCGATCGCTTGTCCGGCATTCGTGAGTGCGGTATCTGCTGTCATCGCTTCAGAGGCCGGCGGCGAGGTTTTACATCCCGCTACGGCCAGGCCGGCGAGCAGCACGGCAGTGCTTGTTCGGATGATGTGTTTCATCTCTCACCTCTATTGATTCTGATTTGCGCGAGTGATCTCATCGCGCAATATCTGATTGCTCTTTGCCATTTCAGCAGCCGCAATCCTGGCCTGGGCTGAATCGGTCCTCGCACGCGCCAGGTTGGCGTCCACCTGGGCTTCCTGGGCCAGGCGCATCGCGTCGCCCTTGTGCCGGTTATTCGCAGCGATATTGGCGCGATTCAGCTTGTCGACCGCGGTGTCGAAGTCCGCAGAAGCTTTTTCCGCAGCACCTGCAATCCTCGCCTGATCGACCGCCTCCCGGCTGTTGGCAAGCTGGGTGTCGAGCGCCTCACTGGCGCACCCGGCCAGGCCGAGCAGGCAGCACGCCGCCAACACACGCGATGAGCGGGAAAAACGATGAGCGAGCATCATGGGGCACCTCCCGAGATACAGAATTTGAGATTTTCATCATGCTCGGAAGATGTCCACTCTTCAATTGGACCAAAGGACTACGTTTCCGGCTTAGTTTGCCGATGCCTCCGCCGCCAGCGTCTTTGCCAAATACGCTCGCGCCTTGGCTGCGTAGTTGCGGCAGCCGTTGCGATCGATGAAGGCTGCATTCCCAAGCGCGGCCTGCTTCGCTTTCCGTTCCCACAAATCGCTGAATTCCGGATGCGCGCTGACCAGCACGTCGCAGTCGAGCGATTCGACCGCGGCGATCGAGTGCTCGACATCTGCCTGCGCCTGCGGATACAGCGGATTCCTGCTGAAGCTGCGGCCCTCGGCGGCCACCGCGGTCAGGCTGTCCCCGTACACCATATTCGCGATCCGGCCGCCTTCGCTCGAGCGCCAGGTCCAGCTGGTCGCTCCCACGGTATGCCCGGGCGTGAAGTGCGCGGTGACGGCCAGCGGCCCGAGGCGCACGACTTCACCGTCGCGCACCGCGCGCGTGCTGGGGATCGGCGTCATCGCTTGCAGGTTCGGATATTGTGGGTCGCGCTTGTCCGGCTGGCCGCTGCGCAGCACCTCGATGGACGCCGGACTGCCCAGCACCACCGCGCGGCTCAGCTTCTGCAACTCGGCGATGCCGCCCCCATGGTCGAAGTGATCATGGCCGTTCAGGATGTAGCGGATGTCCTCGACCCGGAAGCCGAGCTGGCGGACATGTCCGGCGATCTGCTCCGACGACCCGCTCGGACCGCCATCGATGAGGATGTGGCCAGCCGGCGAGGTGATCAGCACGGCGCTGATGCCGCCGGTGCCGACATAATAAGTGTTGCCATACAGGGGAAAGGGATCCTGGGGCGCGTCCCAGTCCGCCGCATTGGCGATGGCAAGAGAGAAGCCGAGCGCGATGGCGACGGCGAGGCTGATCGGTGTTTTCATGGTCGGATGGGAAGTGGTGATCTACAGTCGGATGAAGCCGGCTTCATTCTCCGTCCCGGCCGGCGCCGGGGCAGCCGCCCGGTGACGAAACGCCGCTTCGGCGTGATGACCGCCGCCGCCCGCTGGCGCCCGGCGCCATGGGCGCTGCTATACTTTTTGCGATGAACCAACGCGTCGACACCTCTGCCTTCTTTTCCGCGCCTCCCGCGGCGCTCCGTACCATCGTGTCGACCGTGCTGCTGTGGGCGGCCATCAGCGTCCTCGGTGCGCTGCAGACCTACAGCGACAACCTGCGGGTCGGCATCGACAGCCACTATCCGGCCCTGCTGGCGACCTGGTTCGTCGAGTACGCGGTCCCGCTGATCGTCCTGAGCGCCGGGCTGAGCATGCTGCTGGCGCGCCGGCCCGCCCTGATCGCCCGTCCGCCGAATGTGTTCGCCCTGTTCGTCGGCCTTGTGCTGGTCTTCCAGCCGGCCCAGTGGACGTATATGGCCTGGTTGCGCGGCTATCTGCACATCGCCAGCCTGGACGACGTCCGCCAGCTGTTCATGAAGATGCTGCTGGTCGGCTGGTTCTCGACCACCGGCACGTTCGCCGCCATCCTCGCGATCCATTACTGGCGCCAGGCTCGCGAGCGCGAGCTGGCCTGGCAGCGCAGCCAGACCGACATGCTCAACCTGCGCCTGGCCCTGGAAGAGCAGCGCATGCTGGCCCTGCGCGCGCAGTTCGAACCGCACTTCCTGTTCAATGCCCTGAATGCGATCAGCGCCCTGGTTCGCGACGGCGACCGCACCATGGCTCTCGGCGGCATCGGCCGCCTGAGCGACCTGCTGCGCTATGCGTTGTCGGCCAGCGTGCGCAATACGGCGACCGTCGCCGCCGAGCTGCAGTTCGTGCGCGACTACCTGGACCTGCAGCGCCTGCGCTACGGCGAGCGCCTGCAGGTGCACATCGAGGGGGAGGGCAATCTGCTGCACGAAGTGGAGTGCCCGCCGCTGCTGCTGCAGCCGCTGATCGAGAACGCCCTGCGCCACGACCTCGATTGCCGCCATGGCGCGACACCGAGCGACATCCGCCTGGACTTCGTGCAGGACAGCGAGGTCCTGTCCATCCGTGTCACCAATCCCGCCAGCGCGCAGGCGTCGCCCAATCCCGGTGCCGGGCTCGGGCTGGCGAATACGCGCGAGCGACTGAAACTGATGCACCCGGGCGCGTCGCTGTCGACGTCCCTGCAGGACGGCCGCTTCGTGGCCGAGGTGCGCCTGCCGCTGGAGCGGGACTGAACGATGGCCGTGCGCTACCTGATCGTCGACGACGAGGCGCCGAGCCGCGCCAACCTGCGCCTGGCCCTGGCCGCGCATCCCGACTGGCTGCTGGTCGCCGAATGTGACGGCGCCGCGGCCGCACGCGCGGCGCTGGCGGCGCACGAGGTCGACGTGATCTTCCTCGACATCCAGATGCCGATCGAGTCCGGGCTCGTGCTGGCGCGCGAAGTCAGCCGCCTGCGTGCGCCGCCACTGATCGTGTTTGCGACTGCCTACAGCGAGCATGCGGTCGACGCCTTCGAGGTGCATGCCCTCGACTACCTGCTCAAGCCCGTGAACGATGCGCGCCTGGCCCAGACCGTCGAGCGCATCGGCGCGATGCTGGGACAGCGCCAGCGCGAGGCCTATGGCGCCGCGCTGCGCGACTACGTGGAGGCCGACGCCGGCCGGTCTGCGGAGCGGCCGGAGCGCATCAATGTGCGCTCGGTTGGCCGCATCGAACAGGTGCGGGTGGATGACATCCTGTGGGTTGAATCGGCCGGCAATTACGTCGAGCTGCACCTTGACGGGCGCACGGTCCTGCACCGCATCACCTTGAACCGCCTGGAAGCGCTGCTCGCGCCCGGCCACTTCCTGCGCGTGCACCGCAGTGCGATCGTGCGGCGCAGCCAGATCGCGCGCCTTGAAACCGCCGGCGACAGCAGCTACCGGCTGACGCTGCGCTGCGGCGCCACGGTGGCGGTCAGCGAACGCTACCTGGGCGCGCTCAGGTCCGCGATGTGACGCGATGTGACGAAACGCCGGCGCACCGGGATGGCCGCGCTGTTCCCGCCAGCGCCGTCCTGCCTATACTGATGCGTCACCACGAAAGGAGAACAGCTTGCGCTTCCGACTGCAACCCATCACGCGCCTTGCCCTTGCCTGCCTCGGCCTTTTGCCGCTCGCGGGCCACGCCGCCGCGGACACCGCAGCCCTGCGCGATGCTGTCGATCGTGCGATCAAGCCCCTGATGGCGCAGCACGGCGTACCCGGGATGGCGGTCGCCGTGACCGTCGACGGCCAGACCACGTTTTTCAATTACGGCCTGGCGTCGAAAGAGCAGCGCCGCGCGGTCAGCGAGCACACGCTGTTCGAACTGGGCTCGGTCAGCAAGACCTTCACCGCGACCCTGGGCTGCTACGCCCGCAATCTCGGCAAGCTGTCCTTCGACGACCATCCCGGCAAGGCCATGCCGCAGCTGAAGGGCAGTGCGATCGACCGCGCCAGCCTGCTCGAACTCGGCACCTATACCGCCGGCGGCCTGCCCCAGCAGATGCCGGACGAGGTCACGAACGAGGCGCAGATGGTGGCGTACTTCCGCGACTGGATCCCGGATGCGCCGCCCGGCACGCAGCGCCGCTACTCGAACCCGAGCATCGGCCTGTTCGGGCATGCGACCGCGCTGGCGCTGCAATCCGGTTTTGCCGACGCCGTCGAGGGCCGCCTGTTCCCCGCGCTCGGCCTGCGGCACAGCCATATCCGGATCCCGGCGGCGGCGATGGCGGATTACGCCTGGGGCTACGACAGCGCGAACAAGCCGGTGCGGGTCAGTCCCGGCGTCTTCGATGCGGAGACATACGGCGTCAAGTCGAGCGCCGCCGACATGATCCGCTTCGTGCAGGAGAATATCGACCCCGGCCAGCTGCCGGAAGCGATGCGGGACGCCGTGGCGTGCACCCACACCGGTTACTTTCAAACCGGCGACACGGTGCAGGGCCTCGGGTGGGAGCAGTACCGCCTGCCGGTGAGCCTGGCGCGCCTGCAGGCCGGGAACGGCGACAGGATGAGTCGCGGCGCGAATCCGGTGACCCGGCTCGAACCGCCGCAGTCCTCGCCGCGCGGGACGCTGTTCAACAAGACCGGCGCCACCCGGGGCTTCGGCGCCTACGTGCTGTTCGTGCCGGACCGCCGGGTTGGCATCGTCATGCTGGCGAATAAAAACTATCCGAACGCGGCGCGGGTCGAGGCCGCCCACGCCATCCTCGGGCAGCTGATCAAATGAGCTTGTCGGGCGTGATCGGCAGGTCGCGGATGCGCTTGCCGGTCGCGTGATAGACCGCGTTGGCGATCGCCGCCGCCACCCCGGTGATGCCGATCTCGCCGACGCCCTTGGTGCCCAGCTCGTTGATGTAGGCGTCGTGTTCGTCGACCATGCTGATGTCGATGCTGCCGATATCGGCATTCACCGGAACGTGGTAGTCGGCCAGATTGGCGTTCACCGCCCGTCCCACGCGCCAGTCCATCTCGGTTTGCTCCATCAGGCCCATGCCGAGGCCCCAGACGATCCCGCCCATCAGCTGGCTGTGCGTGGTCTTGCGGTTGACCACGCGCCCCACACCGTAGGCGGCGACGATGCGCGGCACCCGGATCGTACCCAGGTCCGGATCCACGTGCACCTCGACGAAAACCGCGCCGAAGGCCTGCATGCCGTAGCGCTTCTTCTCGTCGCCCTGGTCGGCGCTCGCTTCGGCCGTGATCGGCTGTCCGCCGTTGCGCCTCACCACATCCGCCATCGCATCGCGCCGCGTCCGGTCCGCTTTTGCGAACAGCCAGCCGCCGGCGGCGTCGACGTCGTTTGCGTTCAGGCCGTGCAGGCTTGAAGCGGCATCGCCCAGTGCGGTCGCGATCAGCTTGTCGCGCGCCGCGCGCGCCGCCTGGTGCACGGCCGGGCCGACGCTGGCGACGGTCTGCGAGCCGCCCGACACCGGGGCTTCCGGGAAGCGCGTGTCGCCGAGCTCGACGCGTACGCGCGACACCTCCACGCCCAGGGCATCCGCCGCGATCTGCGCCATGACCGTATAGGTGCCGGTGCCGAGATCGTGGGTGCCGCTGCGCACCAGCAGAAAACCGTCCGCATCGATGCTTGCCGAGGCCTTGGAGCCCTTGCGGTTGGCCGGATAGGAGGCGGTCGCCATGCCCCAGCCGATCTGGGTGCGGCCGATGCGCATCGATCCCGGTTCGGGCGAGCGGCGCGACCAGCCGAAGCGTTCGGCGCCGATGCGGTAGCACTCGCGCAGCGATTTGCTGGACCAGGGAATGTCCTTCTCAGGCTCCTTCTCCGCATAGTTCAGCAGGCGCAGCGCGACCGGATCGAGCTTCAGGGCATACGCCAGCTCGTCCATCGCCGACTCGAGCGCGAAGCTGCCGCTCGACTCGCCCGGCGCCCGCATATAGGTCGGCACGCCGACGTTCAGGGTCGCCAGGCGCTGCGAGGTCTGCAGGCTCTCGCTCGCATAGGCCTTGCGGGTCACGGCCGTGCAGGGCTCGACGAAATCGTCGACGAAGGAGGTGCTGGATACCGTGTCGTGCGTTACCGCCAGCAGCTTGCCCTCGTTCGTGGCGCCCAGCCGCAGGCGCTGCTCGGTCAGCGGACGCGCGCCGACCGGGCCGTACATCTGGGTGCGCTCGAGCACGATCTTGACCGGCACGCCGGCCAGGCGCGCCGCCATCGCCGCCAGCATCACGTGCGACCAGGTCGAGCCCTTGCAGCCGAAGCCGCCGCCGACGAAGGGGCAGACCACGCGGATTTTTTCCGGATCCATGCCGAAGGTCTGGGCCGCCGTGCGCCGCACGCCGGAAATGTTCTGGGTCGCGTCGTACAGGGTCAGACGGTCGCCTTCCCAGGCCGCGATGGTCGCATGCGGCTCGAGCGGGTTGTGGTTCTCCATCGGCGTGGTGTACACCAGGTCCAGCTTCTGCGCCGCACGCTCCATGCTGCGCGCGACGTTGCCGCGGCCCGTGTCGGGCGGACGGTCGGGCTGGGCCTCGGGACGGCGCAGCTTCGTCTTCGCCGTCCGGAAGTCGAGCTGGGCCGGCTCCGCCGCATAGCGCACCTGCAGCCGGCGGGCGGCGTCGCGCGCGTGCTCGAAGGTGTCGGCCACGACCACCGCAATCGGCTGGGCGTTGTACTGGACGCGGTCGTCCTGCAGCAATGACAGCCTGGGATTCGGCGGCTGCTTTTTCTGGTCGGGCTTCGATTGCTCCTTGCCGCCGGCGCTGCCTTCGGCCTTGCCCGGCTTCGGCAGGCGCGGCGCGTTCTGGTGCGTCATCACCAGCAGCACGCCGGACATGCGCCTGACGGCGGCAACGTCGATCGCGGCAATGCGGCCCTTGGGCACGGTCGACAGCACCATCATCCCGTGGGCCAGCCGCGGGACCTGGTGCTCGGCGGAGTAGGTGGCCTGGCCGGTGACCTTGAGCCGCCCGTCGAGGCGGTCGATGCCTTGTCCGATCACACTCATGCCACTTCTCCGCTGTTTTCCCGTGCCTCGCGCAGCGCGCGTACGACCGCGCGTTCGGCGAGCCTGATCTTGTACGCGTTGTCCCTCAAGGCCTGGGCGCCGTCGAGCAGCAGCCTGGCCGCCTGCAGGGAGCGGGTGTCGTCCAGCGGCTGGCCGGCCAGCAGCGCTTCCGCCGCCGGCACCCGCCACGGCTTGTGTGCGACGCCGCCGAGGGCGATGCGGGCCTGGCGCACCACCTGGCCATCCATCTCCAGCGCCGCCGCGGCCGAGACCAGCGCGAAGGCATAGCTGTTCCGCTCCCGCACCTTCAGGTAGTGGGCGTGGCGCGCGAAGGCGGATGGCGGCAGGTCGACCGCGGTGATCAGCTCATCCGCATGCAGGATCGTATCGACTTGCGGCATGGTGCCCGGCAGGCGATGGAACTCGGCGATCGGGATGCTGCGTTCGCCCTTCGGACCGCTGACCCGGATCGTCGCATCGAGAGCGGCGAGGGCGACGTTCATATCGGACGGATTCACTGCGATGCAGGCGCTGCTGGCGCCGAGGATCGCATGCATGCGGTTCACGCCTTCGCGCGCACCGCAGCCGGTGCCGGGCGCGCGCTTGTTACACATCGCGAAGGCGGTATCCATGAAGTAGGGGCAGCGGGTGCGCTGCAGCAGGTTGCCGCCGATGGTCGCCATGTTCCGCAGCTGAGGCGAAGCGCCGGCCAGCAGGGCCTGGGTCAGTAGCGGGTAGCGCGTGCGTACCAGCGGATGGTTGGCGGTATCGCTGTTGCGGGCCAGGGCGCCGATGCGCAGGCCGCCGTCCGGCAGTTCCGCGATCCGGTCCAGGCCGATGTGGTTGATGTCGATGAGCCGCGCCGGCTGTTCGACGTCGCCTTTCATGAGGTCGAGCAGGTTGGTGCCGCCGCCGATGAACCTGGCGTTCGGCTGCTGGATCAGGCGGATGGCGCTTGCAGGGTCGCTGGCCTGGTCGAAGTCGATGGCGCGCATGCGGATCCCCTAGGCCCTGGTCTGCGTCGAAGCAGCCTGGATGGCGGTGACGATGTTGTTGTAGGCGCCGCAGCGGCACAGGTTGCCGCTCATGCGCTCGCGGATCTCCGGATCGGTGAACGCGACCGTCTGCTGGCGCACATCGGGCGTGACCGCGCTCGCCGTGCCGGCTTTCATTTCGGCGATGCAGGCCACGGCCGAGCAGATCTGGCCCGGGGTGCAGTAGCCGCACTGGAAGGCATCGTGCTCGATGAAGGCCGCCTGGATCGGCGCCAGTTCCTGGCCGCGGGCGATGCCTTCGATGGTCGTGATCTTCGCTCCCTGCTGCATGACCGCGAGCGTCAGGCAGGAATTGACGCGGCGACCGTCGACCAGCACGGTGCAGGCGCCGCACTGGCCGCGGTCGCAGCCTTTCTTGGTGCCGGTCAGGTGCAGGACTTCACGCAGGGCGTCGAGCAGGGTGACACGCGGTTCGATCGAGAGCTGGTGATCGGCGCCATTGATGTGCAGCGTGACCGCACGTGGCGGAACGACGGGAACGGGCGGTGTGGCGCTGCTTGCCGGCGCGGCGTTCGCGGACGCCAGGGGGAGTTGGCTGGCGCCCACCGCGAGCAGGGTGGACTGCATGAAGCCGCGGCGTGAAGTATCGACGTCCGCAGGTAGATGCACGTCAGCGGCAGGATGGCTGGGTTGGTCTGGCATCGCAGGCTTTCGAAAGAGATGGCAAGGATGGATTGCAGACGGCTTAGCAGTTCATTATCTGCCCCAGTGCAATTGCTTCCGTTAGGCCGCACACATAGCTGTCTCGTTCGTGTGCGAAAAAGCGACGTGGCCCTCTTGCATGTTCGCATACAGGTTTGCTATAGTTCGCGTCCTGCTTTTGCAGCACACAAAAAGCCAAGCGAATCAGATGGTTATCTTGGCAAGATTTGAAATCTGTTGTGTGTCTGCGAAAACGAGAGTTGACGGATTAAACGAAACACTGCATAATCTCGCTTCTCTGCTGCTGACGAACAAAACGATTCGCAAACGCAGCAAGGCAGTACCGAACACAGTTCTTTAACAATCAACAGTCGATAAGTGTGGGCGTTTGATGAAGTGCCAGCAGCCGCGTCAGTGGTTGCTGAATGCTTAAATTATCAAATGTTCACACAAAAGAAATACGTTGCTCAGCAATGAGTGACGGTCAGTATTTTGAGTGAGCGACACGTTGTCTGCGAAAGCGGATGACAAAACAGAGATTAAACTGAAGAGTTTGATCCTGGCTCAGATTGAACGCTGGCGGCATGCTTTACACATGCAAGTCGAACGGCAGCGCGGGGCAACCTGGCGGCGAGTGGCGAACGGGTGAGTAATACATCGGAACGTACCCAGAAGTGGGGGATAACGTAGCGAAAGTTACGCTAATACCGCATACGTTCTACGGAAGAAAGTGGGGGATCTTCGGGCCTCATGCTTTTGGAGCGGCCGATGTCTGATTAGCTAGTTGGTGAGGTAAAGGCTCACCAAGGCGACGATCAGTAGCTGGTCTGAGAGGACGACCAGCCACACTGGGACTGAGACACGGCCCAGACTCCTACGGGAGGCAGCAGTGGGGAATTTTGGACAATGGGCGCAAGCCTGATCCAGCAATGCCGCGTGAGTGAAGAAGGCCTTCGGGTTGTAAAGCTCTTTTGTCAGGGAAGAAACGGTTGAGGCTAATATCCTCGGCTAATGACGGTACCTGAAGAATAAGCACCGGCTAACTACGTGCCAGCAGCCGCGGTAATACGTAGGGTGCAAGCGTTAATCGGAATTACTGGGCGTAAAGCGTGCGCAGGCGGTTTTGTAAGTCTGACGTGAAATCCCCGGGCTCAACCTGGGAATTGCGTTGGAGACTGCAAGGCTGGAGTCTGGCAGAGGGGGGTAGAATTCCACGTGTAGCAGTGAAATGCGTAGAGATGTGGAGGAACACCGATGGCGAAGGCAGCCCCCTGGGTCAAGACTGACGCTCATGCACGAAAGCGTGGGGAGCAAACAGGATTAGATACCCTGGTAGTCCACGCCCTAAACGATGTCTACTAGTTGTCGGGTCTTAATTGACTTGGTAACGCAGCTAACGCGTGAAGTAGACCGCCTGGGGAGTACGGTCGCAAGATTAAAACTCAAAGGAATTGACGGGGACCCGCACAAGCGGTGGATGATGTGGATTAATTCGATGCAACGCGAAAAACCTTACCTACCCTTGACATGTCAGGAATCCTCGAGAGATCGGGGAGTGCCCGAAAGGGAGCCTGAACACAGGTGCTGCATGGCTGTCGTCAGCTCGTGTCGTGAGATGTTGGGTTAAGTCCCGCAACGAGCGCAACCCTTGTCATTAGTTGCTACATTCAGTTGAGCACTCTAATGAGACTGCCGGTGACAAACCGGAGGAAGGTGGGGATGACGTCAAGTCCTCATGGCCCTTATGGGTAGGGCTTCACACGTCATACAATGGTACATACAGAGGGCCGCCAACCCGCGAGGGGGAGCTAATCCCAGAAAGTGTATCGTAGTCCGGATCGCAGTCTGCAACTCGACTGCGTGAAGTTGGAATCGCTAGTAATCGCGGATCAGCATGTCGCGGTGAATACGTTCCCGGGTCTTGTACACACCGCCCGTCACACCATGGGAGCGGGTTTTACCAGAAGTAGGTAGCTTAACCGCAAGGAGGGCGCTTACCACGGTAGGATTCGTGACTGGGGTGAAGTCGTAACAAGGTAGCCGTATCGGAAGGTGCGGCTGGATCACCTCCTTTCTAGAGTGGCACTGGAGCGAAAGCTCAGCATCAAGCGCCTACGCTTATCGACTGTTCAAAAGTTAAACGAGAAGAGTTTTCGGGGCTGTAGCTCAGCTGGTTAGAGCACCGTGTTGATAACGCGGGGGTCGTTGGTTCGAGTCCAACCAGCCCTACCACGTTAGATGTATGTCGGGGGATTAGCTCAGCTGGGAGAGCACCTGCTTTGCAAGCAGGGGGTCGTCGGTTCGATCCCGTCATCCTCCACCACTCTTCACCACTGCATTTATCCAAGTTCAGAGCAAACTGAGTTTCGATAAGTGTAGTTCTCGTTCTTTAACAATCTGGAAGAAGTAAAGTTTTCTTTAAGCGTTCAACGCATCGAAAGATGTATTGAACACTTAGGGTAGTAATCTGTTGTATCAACAAACAAAGTAAGCTGTCATTTGCCTATGACGATCCCTGATACTCATGCAGGGGCCAACGTTATAGGGACAAGTGAATAAGTGCACATGGTGGATGCCTTGGCGATTACAGGCGATGAAGGACGTAGTAGCTTGCGATAAGCTGCGGGGAGTGAGCAAACACACTTTGATCCGCAGATTTCCGAATGGGGAAACCCGGCCCTTTGGGTCATCACTCACTGAATACATAGGTGTGTGAAGCGAACGCGGCGAACTGAAACATCTAAGTAGCTGCAGGAAAAGAAATCAACCGAGATTCCCAAAGTAGTGGCGAGCGAAATGGGATGAGCCTTGTACGTGATAGTCGATCGGATAGTGGAACGCTCTGGAAATGGCGGCCATAGCGGGTGATAGCCCCGTACACGAAATCCGAACGGTGATACTAAGCGTACGACAAGTAGGGCGGGACACGAGAAATCCTGTCTGAAGATGGGGGGACCATCCTCCAAGGCTAAATACTCGTAATCGACCGATAGTGAACCAGTACCGTGAGGGAAAGGCGAAAAGAACCCCGGGAGGGGAGTGAAATAGATCCTGAAACCGTGTGCATACAAACAGTCGGAGCCTCTTCGTGGGGTGACGGCGTACCTTTTGTATAATGGGTCAGCGACTTACATTCAGTGGCGAGGTTAACCAGATCGGGGAGCCGTAGAGAAATCGAGTCCGAACAGGGCGACAGTCGCTGGGTGTAGACCCGAAACCAGGTGATCTACCCATGGCCAGGATGAAGGTGCGGTAACACGCCCTGGAGGTCCGAACCCACTAATGTTGAAAAATTAGGGGATGAGCTGTGGGTAGGGGTGAAAGGCTAAACAAACCTGGAAATAGCTGGTTCTCTCCGAAAACTATTTAGGTAGTGCCTCAAGTATCACCACCGGGGGTAGAGCACTGTTATGGCTAGGGGGTCATTGCGACTTACCAAACCATTGCAAACTCCGAATACCGGTGAGTGCGAGCTTGGGAGACAGACGTCGGGTGCTAACGTCCGGCGTCAAGAGGGAAACAACCCAGACCGCCAGCTAAGGTCCCAAAGATTGGCTAAGTGGAAAACGAAGTGGGAAGGCTAAAACAGTCAGGATGTTGGCTTAGAAGCAGCCATCATTTAAAGAAAGCGTAATAGCTCACTGATCGAGTCGTCCTGCGCGGAAGATGTAACGGGGCTAAGCCAGTCACCGAAGCTGCGGATATGTCTTTGACATATGGTAGGAGAGCGTTCTGTAAGCCTGCGAAGGTGTCTTGTAAAGGATGCTGGAGGTATCAGAAGTGCGAATGCTGACATGAGTAGCGATAAAGAGGGTGAAAAGCCCTCTCGCCGAAAGCCCAAGGTTTCCTGTTCAACGTTCATCGGAGCAGGGTGAGTCGGCCCCTAAGGCGAGGCAGAGATGCGTAGCTGATGGGAAGCAGGTTAATATTCCTGCACCGTCGTATGATGCGATGAGGGGACGGATCGCGGAAGGTTGTCTGCCTGTTGGAATAGGCAGTTTCTGGTTCATAGAAGGCGCTTAGGCAAATCCGGGCGCGGAATTCAAGGGATCGGGACGAGCGGCTTTATGCTGCGAAGCAATCGGAAGTGGTTCCAAGAAAAGCCTCTAAGCTTCAGTCATACGAGACCGTACCGCAAACCGACACAGGTGGGCGAGATGAGTATTCTAAGGCGCTTGAGAGAACTCGGGAGAAGGAACTCGGCAAATTGGTACCGTAACTTCGGGATAAGGTACGCCCCGGTAGCTTGATTGGTTTACTCCATGAGGGTGAAAGGGTTGCAATAAACTGGTGGCTGCGACTGTTTAATAAAAACACAGCACTCTGCAAACACGAAAGTGGACGTATAGGGTGTGACGCCTGCCCGGTGCTGGAAGATTAAATGATGGGGTGCAAGCTCTTGATTGAAGTCCCAGTAAACGGCGGCCGTAACTATAACGGTCCTAAGGTAGCGAAATTCCTTGTCGGGTAAGTTCCGACCTGCACGAATGGCGTAACGATGGCCACACTGTCTCCTCCCGAGACTCAGCGAAGTTGAAATGTTTGTGATGATGCAATCTACCCGCGGCTAGACGGAAAGACCCCATGAACCTTTACTGTAGCTTTGCATTGGACTTTGAACCAATCTGTGTAGGATAGGTGGGAGGCTTTGAAGCGGGGACGCCAGTTCTCGTGGAGCCATCCTTGAAATACCACCCTGGTTTGTTTGAGGTTCTAACCTTGGCCCGTTATCCGGGTCGGGGACAGTGCATGGTAGGCAGTTTGACTGGGGCGGTCTCCTCCTAAAGTGTAACGGAGGAGTTCGAAGGTACGCTAGGTACGGTCGGACATCGTGCTAATAGTGCAATGGCATAAGCGTGCTTAACTGCGAGACCGACAAGTCGAGCAGGTACGAAAGTAGGACATAGTGATCCGGTGGTTCTGTATGGAAGGGCCATCGCTCAACGGATAAAAGGTACTCTGGGGATAACAGGCTGATTCCTCCCAAGAGTTCATATCGACGGGGGAGTTTGGCACCTCGATGTCGGCTCATCACATCCTGGGGCTGTAGCCGGTCCCAAGGGTATGGCTGTTCGCCATTTAAAGTGGTACGTGAGCTGGGTTTAAAACGTCGTGAGACAGTTTGGTCCCTATCTGCCGTGGGCGTTGGAAATTTGAAGGGGGCTGCTCCTAGTACGAGAGGACCGGAGTGGACGAACCTCTGGTGTACCGGTTGTCACGCCAGTGGCATTGCCGGGTAGCTAAGTTCGGAAGAGATAACCGCTGAAAGCATCTAAGCGGGAAACTCGCCTTGAGATGAGATTTCCCGGAGCCTTGAGCTCCTTGAAGGGTCGTTCGAGACCAGGACGTTGATAGGTCGGGTGTGGAAGTGCAGTAATGCATTAAGCTAACCGATACTAATTGCCCGTACGGCTTGTCCCTATAACCTTGGCAGTCTTTGCCGGGTTTTGACAGCTGCTTGTTGAGACAACAGATAAAACTACTTCTTCCAGATTCAGGGTAGCGTCGCCACACGACGACGAAACCCGCACAAGTCATGCCTGATGACCATAGCAAGTCGGTACCACCCCTTCCCATCCCGAACAGGACCGTGAAACGACTTTGCGCCGATGATAGTGCTGCAACCAGTGTGAAAGTAGGTTATCGTCAGGCTAATTATTAAGCAAAGCCCCACCAGTGATCTGGTGGGGCTTTTTGCTTTTGGGCGATCGACTGTTATAGTCAAAACCGCCGCCACGCTGGAATACCGTGGCCGCCTTCCATTCACACCTCTCTCTCGGCGGCATATGGAGATACGACAGTTACGATATTTTGCGAGCATCGTCGAACACGGCAGCATAGGCAAGGCCGCACTCGAACTTGGCCTGGTCACCTCGGCGCTGAGCCAGCAGATCACGCGGCTGGAGAATGAATTATCGACCCGCCTGCTGCAGCGAACCTCCACCGGCGTCATTCCCACCGATGCCGGTATCGCCTTCCTGAGGCAGGCGCAGCTCGCATTGCGGCATATCGACGATGCCGCGCTCGCCGCCCGCCAGGCCCGTCTTTCCGGCCATGTCAGCATCGGCATGGCGCCCAGCACCGCCGGTGTCATGGGCCTGGCATTCATGAAGGCGATGCGCGAACGCTATCCGCATGTGCGGCTGAGAATGGTGGAAAGCCTGTCCGGCCATCTGGGATCGATGCTCGGCGCACGCCAGATCGATCTGGCGATCCTGTTTCATGAAGAGCCTGCCCAACGCTGGAGCGTCATGCCGCTGCTGGACGAGAAGCTGTTCCTGGTCGGACGCGCCGACCTGAGCGGAATGCCCTCCGGGCCGGAAGCGAAGTTGGGACAGTTGGGGACGCTGCCCTTGATCCTGCCGACCAGCAAGCACGGTTTGCGCTCGCTGCTCGATACCGCCTTCAGGCATGCCAACTATGCGCCGCATATTGCCGTGGAAGTGGATGGCCTCGCGATGCTGATGGATGCGGTACGCGGCGGTATCGGCGCCACGATCCAGCCGGGAGCGGCACTGGCAAGGCCCGAGAATACGGCGCTCGCCAGCGTGCCGGTCGCCGACGGCGAAGCCACGCGGCCCAACCTGATCGTCAGCGTGTCGGACGACGAATTGTCGCCGGCCGGGCTCGCCGCACGCGTCCTGCTGGCAGAAGTTGCCCGGACCCTGGTCGCAGACGGCCGCTGGCCGGGCGCGACCCTGCGTGAACCCGGCCTTCACAAAAACTGAAGACCTGTTGCCGCGCATGTGATAGCGGCAATCCTTGCCCATCCCTATAGTCACTCTCCTGGACACTATCAGGGAGGCGACGGCGATGGTCGACGTTCTTGTCATTGGCGGGGGAAACGCAGCACTGTGCGCCGCCCTCATGGCGCGCGAAGCAGGCGCCTCGGTACTACTGCTCGAGTCGGCGCCGCGCGAATGGCGCGGCGGTAATTCCCAGCACACACGCAACCTCCGTTGCATGCATGACGCGCCGCAGGATGTGCTGGTGGACGCGTATCCCGAAGAAGAATACTGGCAAGACCTGCTCAAGGTGACAGGCGGCCTCACGAACGAACACCTGGCGCGCATGACCATTCGCGCATCCGCCACCTGCCGCCCATGGATGCAGAAGCACGGTGTGCGCTTTCAGCCGCCGCTGTCCGGCGCCTTGCACGTTGCGCGGACCAATGCCTTTTTCATGGGCGGCGGCAAGGCGCTGGTGAACGCCTATTACCGCAGCGCAGAGGCGCTCGGGGTACAGGTGCTTTACGACACCCCGGTCGACGCAATCGAACTCGACGGAGACAGGTTTATCGCAGCGCGCAGCGGTAGCCGTCGCTTCGCGGCGCGCGCCTGCGTACTGGCTGCCGGCGGCTTCGAATCGAACCGGGACTGGTTGCGCGAAGCATGGGGGCAGAACGAGCGCGGTGAATGGCCCGCCGATAATTTCCTGATCCGGGGTACCCGCTTCAACGAAGGCACGCTGCTCAAATTCATGATCGACGCCGGGGCCGACAAGATCGGCGACCCGACGCAGGCGCACATGGTCGCCATCGATGCCCGCGCGCCGCTGTATGACGGCGGCATCTGCACGCGCATCGACTGCGTATCGTTGGGCGTGGTCGTCAACCGTGACGGCCACCGCTTTTATGACGAGGGCGAGGATTTCTGGCCGAAGCGCTATGCGATCTGGGGCCGCCTGGTCGCGCAACAGCCCGGGCAGGTGGCCTATTCCATCATCGACGCCAAGGCGGTGGGCCGCTTCATGCCGCCGGTGTTTGCCGGCGAAAAGGCGGACACCCTGCCCGAACTGGCCCGCAAGCTGGGATTGCCGGAAGCGGAATTCGTCGACACGATCAGCGCGTACAACGCCGCCTGCAGCGCCGGCAATTTCGATCATACGACGCTGGACGACTGCCACACCACGAATCTGGTCCCGCCCAAAACCCATTGGGCGCGTCCGCTCGACACCGCGCCTTTCTACGGCTATGCCCTGCGGCCGGGCGTGACGTTCACCTACCTCGGCCTGAAGGTCAACGACAAGGCGCAAGTCCACTTCGACGGACGTCCCAGCGGGAACCTGTTCGTTGCCGGTGAAATGATGGCCGGGAACGTGCTCGGCAAGGGATACACGGCAGGCGTCGGCATGTCGATCGGCACGGCTTTCGGCCGGATCGCCGGCGCCGAGGCGGCCAAGGCGGCACACGCCGCACACGCGGCACAAGGTCAATCTGGAGTCCAGTATGCAGAAGCTTGAAGTCCTCATGCGGGACGCGCGCGACAGCGCAGCCCCGGCGCCGGCCGCGCGCCGGCCTTCCCGCGTCATTCCCATCGCCCGCATGACCGACAAGGAATCCGAGGTCGCGCGGCAGATGCAGATCTGTAATGCCTGCCGCTACTGCGAAGGCTTTTGTGCAGTGTTTCCCGCGATGACGCGCCGGCTGGAATTCGGCCAGGCCGATGTGCACTACCTGGCCAACCTGTGCCACAACTGCGGCGCGTGCTACCACTCCTGCCAGTACGCGCCTCCGCACGAGTTTGCCGTGAACGTTCCCAAGGCAATGGCCGAGCTGCGTCTCGAGACCTATTCGACGTATGCCTGGCCGTCCGCCGCCGGCGCCCTGTACAAACGCAACGGCCTGACGGTGGCCCTGGCCCTGGCTGCAAGCCTGGCCCTGTTCCTGGTGCTCTCGATCGCCGCCAACGGCGCGCTCTCCCGCGCTGCCCCGGGCGCTGATTTCTACGCGATCTTCCCGCACAAGCAACTCGCCGCCATGTTCGGCGCGGTATTCGGCTTTGCGATGCTTGCGCTCGGCATCGGCGTGGTCCGGTTCTGGCGGGATGTCTCCGCGGGCACCGCCAGTGCGCCTGCAGTTGCCGAGGCGGCGAAACATGTCCTGACGCTGACCTACCTGGACGGCGGGCACGGCGAAGGTTGCAACGAATCCGACGATGCCTTCACCCTGGCGCGGCGCCGCTTCCACCACTTCACGTTCTACGGCTTCATGCTGTGTTTTGCCGCTACCTCGGTGGCCACGCTCTACCACTATGTGTTCGGCCTGGAAGCGCCGTATCCGTTTTTCAGCCTGCCGGTACTGCTCGGCACCGCAGGCGGCATCGGTCTCCTGGTCGGCCCGGCCGGCCTGCTCTGGCTGAACCTGCGCCGCGATCCGAAGCACGGCGATCCGGCGCAGCGGCCGATGGATCGCGGCTTCATCGCCCTGTTGCTGCTCATAAGCATCAGCGGACTGGCGCTGCTGGCATGGCGCGACAGCGCTGCCATGGCGATGCTGCTGGCCCTGCACCTCGGCGCCGTGATGGCGCTGTTCGCAACCCTCCCGTATGGAAAATTCGCTCATGGCATTTACCGTTCGGCATCGCTGCTCAAAGCCGCCATCGAGAAGCGGCAGGCGAAGGGACTGCATCTCGGTTCGGATTAAGCGCTTCCACAAAAACATCAAGGAGACATCAACATGCATTCATCGGCAGCAAGCACGCACCGCAAGGCGGGCCGTGGCGCGAACGCAGGCGCTGTCCTGCGCGTCACGAGCGGGAACTTCCTCGAACAGTTCGACTTTTTCCTGTTCGGTTTTTATGCGACTTATATCTCGAAAGTGTTTTTCCCCGCCGGCAGCGAATTTGCGTCGTTGATGCTGACCTTCGCCGTGTTCGGCGCCGGTTTCCTGATGCGTCCACTTGGTGCGATCGTGCTCGGCGCGTATATCGACAGGGTCGGGCGCCGCAAGGGGCTGATCGTCACGCTCTCCATCATGGCCAGCGGCACTATCCTGATTGCCTGCATCCCCGGCTACCAGACCATCGGCCTGCTGGCCCCGCTGCTGGTTCTCGCGGGACGGCTGCTGCAGGGCTTTTCGGCCGGCGCCGAGCTTGGCGGCGTGTCCGTCTATCTCGCCGAAATGGCTACGCCCGGCAACAAGGGCTTCTACACCAGCTGGCAGTCCGCCAGCCAGCAAATCGCCATCGTGGTCGCGGCCACGCTCGGCTTCTGGCTGAACGAATGGCTGAGCGTCAAGGAGATCGCCGCCTGGGGCTGGCGCATTCCTTTCTTCATCGGCTGCCTGATCGTGCCGTTCATCTTCCTGCTGCGCCGTTCGCTGCAGGAGACGGACGAGTTCAAGGCGCGCGTCCATCATCCCTCCGTCGGGGAGGTGGTGCGGACCATGCTCGACCACTGGAAGACTGTCCTGGCCGGCATGCTGCTGGTCGCCATGACCACCACGACCTTTTACCTGATCACGGTGTATACCCCGACCTTCGGTAAATCCGTCCTTCACCTGTCGACGGCGGACAGCCTGGTGGTGACCCTGTGCGTCGGGCTGTCGAATTTCTTCTGGCTGCCGATCGGCGGCGCCCTGTCGGACCGGACCGGCCGCCGTCCCATCATGATCGCCATTACCGTGCTCGCCATCTTCACGGCCTACCCGGCGCTTTCGTGGCTGGCTGCGGCGCCCAGCTTCGGCCGCATGCTGATCGTACTGCTCTGGTTCTCCTTCTTCTTCGGCATGTACAACGGCGCAATGGTCGCGGCGCTCACCGAAGTCATGCCCGCGAATATCCGGGTCGCGGGATTCTCGCTCGCCTTCAGCCTGGCCACGGCCGTGTTCGGCGGCTTTACGCCCGCGATCTCGACCTACCTGATCCAGCTGACCGGCGACAAGGCCGCGCCGGGTTACTGGCTGACCTTTGCAGCGGTGTGCGGCCTGGTCGCCACGTGCACGCTGTACCGCGGCGCCCGCCAGGCTGGCGTGGCGGCCGAACCGGCAGCGATGGCGCACCGGCCCACCATCCGCTGACGGCGCAGCCTGTCAGTGCGCCTTCTGGTAGGTGCCCGTCAGCTCACCCTGTGCGAGAACGTGGCTGCGCATCGCCTTTTCCAGCTCGGCCTTGGTCGGATGGCCGAGGTCCGGCAGCACCACGTCCAGCGCATACAGCTTGTGGACGTAACGGTGCCGTCCCACCGGCGGACAGGGCCCACCGTAGGCGCTTTTCTTCCAGTCGTTCAGGCCCGTGCGCGTGCCCGGCGGCAGGTCGGTGCCGCGCACGCTGGCGGGCAGCTTGGCCGCGGAAAGCGGGATGTTGTACAGCACCCAATGTACCCAGGTCATCTTGGGAGCGGCGGGATCCGGTGCGTCCGGATCGTCGACGATCAGCACAAAACTCTTCGTGCCCGGCGGCGCGCCCGACCAGGACAGCGCGGGCGAGGTGTCGGATCCATCGCAGGTATGTACCGCCGGGATATTGCCGCCGGCATCGAAGTCGGCCGAGACAAGGGACAGGCTCATGGCGAGCTCCTCCAGAAAAAATACCGGAGGAAGACGCCTTCCCCCGGCACTTCGACAGCACCCGGCGAGCCGGGTTGCACACTGCGCTTACTTGGCGATCAGCACCAGGGTGCCGCGCCCGCACACCCCGTAGCTCGTGTTCTCGCCGCCGACCAGGTCTTCCGATCCGGGCGAGCGCACCTGCGTCGTTCCCTCGGCCCAGCCGCAGGTATCGGTGACCCGATACCAGGTCTTGCCGCTACCCGGCCACGGTAGCACGAAGTTCACCTGCGCACTCCAGGCATTGTGGGCGACGTAGATCGCCGAGGCCGTATCGCCGAATTCGCTGCCGTCGATGCGCCAGGCGATCGCGTGGTTGTTGCCGTCGTTAAAATAGGTCGAGTCGGCCACGCTGCCGTCCGGCTTGAACCAGCGCAGCTGTTCCATCACGTTGCCGTTGTTGTCGACGCTCGAATAGAAATTCGCCGGACGCAGCGCCGGATGGGCCTTGCGGAAGGCGATCATGCCCTTGGCGAAGGCCTCGAAATTGCTCTGGTCCGTGCTGCGGGTCCAGCTCAGCCAGTTGGCGCTGGAATCGAGGTTGTAGGGATTGTTGTTGCAGTTCAGGCTGCGCAGCGCTTCGTCGCCGCCGACCATCATCGGCACGCCGGCGGACACCATCATCAGCGCCAGGCCGTTGCGCGCCGCCTTGCGCTGGTCGGCCGCGATGCCACCCTGGTCCCAGCTGTTGTTATTGTCCTCGCCGCCGTCGCTCGGACCGTAGGGCCAGGCCTGGCTGTTGTTCTTGCTGTTGCAGCTGTACAGGTCCTTCAGCGTGAAGCCGTCGTGCGCCGTGATGAAATTGACGGAGTGCCAGGGCTTGCGGCCATCGTCGCCGTACAGGTCGCTCGATCCGGAGAAGCGCGTCGCCAGGGTGCCGGTCGTGACCGTCACCGAGCCCAGCTTGTTCTGCGCCTGGCGCACCGCGTCGCGGTAGGCGCCGTTCCATTCCGCCCAGCCGCTCGGGAAGCCGCCGACCTGGTAGGAATTGCCGCCGATGGCCCAGGGTTCGGCGATCAGGTCGACCCCGCTGCCGCCCCCGGCCGGGCGCGGCGGCAGCTCGGCCACGATGCGGTTCAGCGCATTGGCCGAATCCATCTTGTCGAAGTTGTAGCAGCCATGCTCGCAGGTGTTGCCGAGCACCGAGGCCAGGTCGAAGCGGTAGCCGTCCACGCCCAGCGTGTCGCGCCAGTAGGCCAGGGAATCGACGATCAGGTTCTGGGCCACCGGGTTGTGCGTGTTGTAGTTGCCGCCGACGCCGGTGTTGTCCCAGGAGTTCTGGAAGTCCGAGGTCAGGCTGTAATAGGTCGGATTGTCCAGCCCGCGCATGCCCATGATGTTGTAGGTGGTCTTGTCGGTCGAGGACCAGGCGTAGCCTTCGCCGGTGTGGTTGTAGACCACGTCGATCAACACCTTGATGCCCTGGTCGTGGAAGGCCTTGATCATTTCCTTGAATTCGCGCGTCGGGCCGCCCGGCGTCCGGTCGTAGGCATAGCGGCGGTCGGGGGCGAAATAGTTCAGGGTGCTGTAGCCCCAGTAGTTGTCGCCGCTGTCGCTGTTCGGATCGACGTCGTTGGTGTCGTTCTGGGTTTCCTGCACCGGCAGGAACTCCACCGCCGTCACCCCCAGGCTGGCGAGGGCAGCCGCCTTCAGGCCGGCGCCCTTGTAGGTGCCGCGGTAGGCCGCCGTGATGCCGGTATCGTTCATGGTCAGGCCGCGCACATGGGTCTCGTAGACCACGTCGTCCTTCAGCGCGCGGGTCGGCTTGGTGCCGATCGATTGCGTGTCGCCGTTCAGGACGATGCCTTTCGGCGCCGAGGAACCGCTGTCGATATTGCGGTAGCTGGCGCCGCTGGCGTAGATGGTGCCGTTGCTCATGGTCGGCGTGGTCGGGTCGTGGCTCATCTCGAGCGCGTAGGGGTCGAGCAGCAGCTTATTCGGATTGAAGCGGTTGCCGTTGGCGTCGACGTCGCTGATGAAGCCGGTTGCCGAGCCCTTGGTCCAGCTGCTGCTGTAGGGCCAGTTCGGGCCCCAGGCGCGGTAGCCGTAGTAGATGGTGCCGGTGAGGCCCAGGCTGCTCAGGGTGGTGGCCGGGATGCTCACGCTCCAGATCCCGCCCGAGCCCAGGGTCATGACGTAGCGCGCCTTCTCGGCGGTGCCGGTGGCGGCGCTGTACAGGTAGAGCTCGATGCGGGTGGCGCGGCCCGAATAGACCTTGAAGGTGAGATTCGATTTGGTGCTGTCGTAACTGGCGCCGAGCTTGTTGGGATTGATGGCGGCCGAGGCCGGCGCCCCGGTAAAGGCGAACGCGAGCATTGCCGCGATCAGGCATTTCTGAAACTGCATGCTTGTCTCCGATGTCGTTATCGATTTATGTAGCCCGACTACATATACGGCCGGGTCTGCGGAGAAATCTACGCTCAGAGATATGTACAGTCAATTGTGTGATCGTAGTTTTACTACTGGTCACTCGACCTTGTTCAGGCTTGCGGTATCAGGCTTGGGACAGCGGCGCCGAATCCTGCGCACTGGCTTCCTGCGGCGCCGGCTTGCCGCGGCTGATGCTTTCGCCGTCGCTGCGGCGCAGGCGCCAGAACACGAAGGAGGACAGCGCGGTGGTAATGGCCAGGGTCAGGAAGGCGTGGTGCAGGGCCGAGGTCACCATCAGCTGGTCGGTCTGCGGTACGCGGCCGAGAAACCAGCCCGTCACCAGCGAGCCGCTGGCCAGGCCGAAACTCATCGACAGCTGCTGGAAGGAGCTGGCGATGGTGCTGGCCATGCTCGAGTCCTTCTGCGGGACGTCGGCATAGGCCAGGGTATTCATGCTGGAGAATTGCAGCGAATTGAAGAAGCCCTGCAGCAGGCCGATGCCGGCGATCGCATACCAGGGCGTCCCCGGTCCCACCAGCGCGAACAGCGCGATCGTCACGCCGATGCAGATCGTGTTCACGACCAGCACTTGGCGGTAGCCGAAGCGCGCCAGGACCTTCTTGGCGATCAGCTTCATGCCCATCGCCGCGGCGGCGGTCGGCATCATCAGGAGGCCCGACTGCCAGGCCGGCAGCTTCAGGCCCAGCTGGTACAGCAGCGGCAGCAGGAAGGGCAGGCCGCCGATCCCCAGGCGCGTGATGAAGCCGCCCAGCACCGAGATGCGGAAGGTACGGACCCGCAGCAGGGACAGGCGCAGCAGCGGATGTTCGCGCTCGCTCGCATGCCAGGCATAGGCGGCCAGCAGCGCCACCGACAGGCCCAGCATCAGCGCCATCGTGACCATGTCCAGCGTGTGTTCGCCGAAGATCTCCAGCAGCCAGGACAGCAGCGCCGTGCCCGAGCCGAACAGGATCAGGCCGATGACGTCCAGCGGGCGCGGTTCGGCGCCCTTGTAATCCGGCATGTAGCGGTGCACCAGGAACAGCGCCAGCAGGCCGACCGGCACGTTGACGAAGAAGATCGCGCGCCATGAAGTCCAGTGCACGATCAGGCCGCCGACCGTGGGGCCGAGCAGGGGCCCGATCAGGGCCGGCAGGATCACGAAGTTCATCGCGCCCAGCAGTTCGTTCTTGGGGAAGGTGCGGATGATGGCCAGGCGCCCGACCGGCATCATCATCGCCCCGCCGAGTCCCTGCAGCAGGCGCGCCACCACCATCATCTGGAGATTCACCGACAGGCCGCACAGCACCGAGGCCACCGTGAAGATACTGATCGCAATGAAGAACACGCGCCTGGTGCCGAAACGGTCGGCCATCCAGCCGCTCACCGGGATGCCGACGGCGAGGCTCAGGATATAACAGGTGACGACGGATTTCAGGCTCAGCGGCGTGACCTGCAGGCTGGCCGCGATGCTGGGAACGGCGGTGTTGACGATGGTGGCGTCGAGCTGCTCCATGAACAGGGCAGTTGCCACCAGCCAGGGGAGATAACGTTTGGCGGTGCTGGTATCGGTCATTGGATGATTCTTACACAAATCGCCCAAGGCCGAAGTTTTGCTAACGGAGGGGTCAGCGGAGGGGTCAGAGTCCGGTGTTGCTTGCTTGGACTCTGACCCCGGGTGTTAGCCGAAACGCGAATCAATAATGATAACTGGCCTTCACCATGAACAGGTTCACGCCGCCGTTCGGATGCTTGATGCCGCCGTTCGAATAGTGCTGCAGGCGCGCGCCCAGTTCCCACTTGTTGTCGAACACATAGCCGACGCCGACATGGTCGGCGAATTCATAGGCGGTCGACAGCTGGCGGTGGGTGTTGCGGTAGACGTCCGAGAACAGCGCGGCGCCGATGCCGGCGTCGGCATAGAAGCCCAGCTTGTTATCGGCTTCCCAGCGGAACACCGGGGTGATGCCGATCACGGCCAGGTTGTGGTGGTTGCCCAGCACGTCCAGCCACTGGTTGGCGCGCCAGTAGGCGATGTTGGCGTCCCAGTAGCCCGACAGGTGGTAACCGCTGGTGGGGAACCAGTTCTTGTTCCAGTCCTTCTGGGCCGCCAGGCGCAGCACCTGGACGTGTTCGCCGCCGCCGGCTTCGACGGAGTAGGAATCGACCAGGCCGTTCTGGGCCTGGGCCGCCTGCACCGCAAACAGGGAGGCGGCTGCCGCCAGCGTGGCGGCAATTTTCTTGCTGGAGATAGAGAACATCTTGTTCCTTTCGAGTGACGAATCCCGATATTTTAACGAGGTCTGTGATTTGGCGTGGCCGGTCCATCAATTGTTAGAATCGAACGATATCGATAACGGGACCACCATGACACTTCCAACCCTGGCATTTCTCGGCATCGGCTTGATGGGCAAGCCGATGGCAACCCGGCTGGCGCAGGCCGGCTATCCGCTGCGCGCCTGGAACCGCACGCCGGACAAGGCCGAGGCGCTGCGCGCCGCCGGCGCGCTTCCCCGGCACGACCTGCAGGACGCGGTGCGCGGCGCCGACATCGTCATCTCGATCCTGGGCGATGGACGGGCCGTCGGCGAGGTCATTGCCGCCGCGCTGCCGGCCTTGAAGCAGGGCGCGCTCTGGATCGACATGAGTTCCACCCGCCAGGACGAAGCCCTGGCCTTCCATGCGCAGCTGGCGCAGGCGGGCTGCCGCTTCGTCGATGCCCCGGTGTCCGGCGGCGTGGTGGGCGCGGAGGCGGGCAAGCTGGCCATCATGGCGGGCGGCGAGGCGGCCGACGTCGAGGACGCCCGGCCCGTGCTGGAAAAGATGGGATCGCCGACCCTGGTGGGCCCGGCCGGCAGCGGCCAGGTCGCCAAGTTGTGCAATCAATTGATCGTCGGCGCGACGATCAATGTCGTGGCCGAGGCCCTGCTGCTGGCCCAGGCCGCGGGCGCCGACCCGGCCGCCGTGCGCGAGGCCATCCGCGGCGGCTTTGCCGGCAGTCGCGTGCTGGAAGTGCATGGCCAGCGCATGCTGGAGCGGAATTTCGTGCCGGGTGCGCACGTCAGGATTCAGCTGAAGGACCAGCGCAATATCCTGTCGACGGCCAGGGAGGCGGGCGTCACGCTGCCGGTGACGGAACTGGTGACGCGCCAGTACGAAACCATCGAGGCCGATTTGCCGACGGCCGACCATGCGGCGGCGCTGATTGCGCTGGAGAGGATGAATCCGGGCAAGCGTGTCGGTGAACGCGACGATATCTTGCCCGCTACGTAAACCTCGACCCCCGCCAAGGCGGCCGGCCAGGTCGGGGGCGAGGTTCCTGCGTTGCGGTGAGGCTCAGGTCTTCGGCAGGCTCATCTCGGCCAGCCGCACCCAGTAGCTGGCGCCGATCGGCAGCAGCTGGTCGTTGAAGTCGTAACTGCCATTGTGCAGCTGGCAAGGGCCGAGGCCGTGGCCGCCGAGGCGGTGTTCGCCGTCGCCATTGCCGAGGAAGACATAGCAGCCCGGCTTGGCCTGCAGCATGAAGGCGAAGTCCTCGGCGCCCATGGTTGGCTCGACATTGGCGTCGACATTGTCTTCGCCGACCACCGCCTTCATCGCCTCGACCGCAAACGCGGTCTGCGCGGCGTGGTTCACCAGCGGCGGGTAATTGCGCTTGAACGCGAAGTCGACGCCCGCATTGAAGGCGCCGGCCACGCCCTGCGCCATTTCCTGCATGCGGCGCTCGACCAGGTCCAGCACCTCGGTGGTGAAGGTGCGCACGGTGCCGACCAGCACCGCTTCGTCGGGGATCACATTGGTGGCGCTGCCGGCGTGGATCTGGGTAATCGACAGCACCGCCGTTTCCAGCGGATTCTTTTCGCGCGAGACGATGGTCTGCCAGGCTTGCGCGATCTGCACCGCCACCATCACCGGGTCGATGCCGCGGTGCGGCTGCGCGGCGTGGGCGCCCTTGCCCTTCACGACCACGCGGAACTCGTTACTGGACGCCATCATCGGCCCGGCGACCACGCCGAACTTGCCGGCCGCCATACCCGGCCAGTTATGCAGGCCGTACACCGCATCCATCGGGAAGCGTTCGAACAGGCCATCTTCGATCATGCGGCGGGCGCCGGCGCCGCCTTCCTCGGCCGGCTGGAAAATCAGGTAGACGGTGCCGTCGAAGTTGCGGTTCTGCGACAAATAGTGGGCTGCGCCCAACAGCATCGTTGTATGACCGTCATGGCCGCAAGCATGCATCTTGCCCGCGTGGCGCGACGCATGCTCAAATGTGTTGAGTTCCTGCATCGGCAGCGCATCCATGTCGGCGCGCAAGCCGATCGCGCGCTCGGACGTGCCGTTCTTGATGATGCCGACCACGCCGGTGATGCCGAGGCCACGCACGACCGGGATGCCCCAGTCGCTCAGGCGCTTGGCCACCACGTCGCTGGTGCGCTGTTCTTCGTAGCAGAGTTCGGGGTGCGCATGGATGTCGCGGCGGATCGTTTCGAGTTCGGCCTGGTGCGCGAGGATAGGTTCGACAAGTCTCATACCATTCTCCCTATATATGTTTTCAACTATTGTAGCCCTTCCGCCGCAGCCATTGCCAGTACTGGCGCCAGGGCCGCTGGAATCGTCTAAACTATTGGTTTCTCGACGTTTTTCCCGGATCTGATTCGATGACCAAGACCCTCGTCAGGGCGACCTGCCCGCATGACTGCCCCGATACCTGCGCCATCCTCGTCACCGTGGAGGACGGCGTCGCGACGGAGGTCAAGGGCGATCCGGATCATCCGACGACGGCCGGGGTGCTGTGCACCAAGGTCTCTCGCTACGTCGAGCGCACCTATCATCCGGACCGCCTGTTGACGCCCATGCGCCGGGTCGGCCGGAAGGGGGAAGGGAAGTTCGAGCCCATCAGCTGGGAACAGGCCCTCGAAGAGATCGCGGCGCGATTGACCCCGATCGCCGAACGCGATCCGCAGGCCATCCTGCCCTACAGCTATTGCGGCACCATGGGCCTGGTGCAGGGCGAGGCGATGGCCATGCGCTTCTTCAACAAGCTGGGCGCTTCCTTCCTCGACCGCACGGTGTGCGCGACGGCCGGCTTCACCGGCTACAAATACACGATCGGCGCGTCGATCGGCACCGACATCGAACAGTTCCAGGACGCGAAGCTGATCCTGATCTGGGGCGGCAATCCGATCGCCTCGAACCTGCATTTCTGGATGCGCGTGCAGGAAGCCAAGCGCCGCGGCGCAAAGCTGATCGCGATCGACCCCTACCGCTCGCTGACGGCCGAGAAGTGCCATCAGCACATTGCCGTCATGCCGGGCACGGACAGCGCGCTGGCGCTGGGCATGATGCATGTGCTGGTCAAGGAAAACCTGCTGGACCACGATTACATCGCCCGCCACACGCTCGGCTTCGCCCAGCTGAAGGACCGCGTGGCCGAATGGACGCCGGAGCGCACCGCCGAAACCTGCGGCATCACGGCCGAGGAAGTGCTCGACCTGGCGCGCGAATACGGCCAGGCCGCGATGCGCGGCGAGCCGGTGGCGATCCGCATGAACTACGGCCTGCAGCGCGTGCGCGGCGGCGGCATGGCGGTGCGCAACATCGCCTGCCTGCCGGCCCTGGTGGGCGCCTGGCGCCACCCGGCCGGCGGCGTCCAGCTCTCGACCTCGGGCTCCTTCCCGGCCAACAAGCTGGCGCTGCAGCGCCCCGACCTGCTGCGCGGCCGCCTGCCGCGCACCATCAACATGAACACCATCGGCGACGACCTGCTGAAGGAGGCGTCGCCGGAATTCGGCCCGAAGATCGAGGCGGTCATCGTCTACAACGCGAACCCGGTGGCGATCGCCCCCGATTCGTCGCGGGTAGCGCGCGGCTTCGAGCGCGAAGACTTGTTTACCGTGGTGCTGGAACACTTCCAGACCGACACCGCCGACTACGCGGACATCCTGCTGCCGGCCACGACCCAGCTCGAGCACGTCGACGCCCACCTGGCCTACGGCCACCTGTACATGATGGCGAATAACGCGGCGATTGCGCCGCTGGGCGCATCGAAGCCGAACACCGAGATCTTCCGCCTGCTGGCCAAGGCCATGGGCTTCGACGACCCGGCGTTCATTGAAACCGACGACGAGCTCGCCTCGCAGGCCTTCAACAAGCAGGATGTGCGCGCCGTGCACTTCGACTGGGAATCGCTGAAGCGCAGCGGCTGGAGCAAGCTGAACATGCCGGCCGCGCCCTTCGCGGAAGGCGGCTTCCCGACCCCGTCCGGCAAGTGCGAGTTTTATTCCGCATCGATGCTGGCCGACGGTCTCGATCCGCTGCCGGCCTACATTGCGAATTACGAATCCGTGGCATCCAACCCCGAACTGGCGCAGAAATATCCGTTGGCGATGATTTCTCCGCCGGCCAGGAACTTCCTCAACTCAAGCTTTGTCAATGTTCAGAGCCTTCGCGCCACCGAGGGTGAACCGCACCTGGACATCCATCCCGTCGACGCCGCTTCGCGCGGCATCGAGCACGGCGAGATGGTGCGCATCTTCAATGACCGGGGCTCGTTCGTCGCGCGCGCCCGGGTCACCCCCAAGGCACGGGCCGGCCTCGTGGTCGGCCTGTCGATCTGGTGGAAAAAGCTCGCCCGCGACGGCAAGAACGCCAACGAAGTAACCAGCCAGCGCCTGACCGATATGGGCCGGGCGCCGACTTTCTATGACACCCTGGTGCAGGTGGAGAGGGCATCTTGATAAACCTACTGCGCGTCGGATTTTCGCCCTGCGATGCTCACCGTACCGGATGTACGGCTGCGCTTCTCGGACGAAACTCCTTCCGCTCGCTACGGTTTCTCAAGACGCCGCGAAGCAGCGCCATGAAATTTATTTATGAAACCTTTGCGAATCAACGCGCGGCTCCGCGCCGTGCTCCTGGCGGGCGCGGCGGCGGGGCTGCTGGCCAGCTGCTCCACGCTGAACTACTACACGCAGGCCGCCCAGGGCCAGCTTGAACTCCTGTCGGACGCCCGTCCGATCGACGACTGGATCGCCGACCCCGGCACCAGTACCAAACTGCGCCTCCGACTGGAAACGGCGCGCCAGATCCGCCGCTTCGCTGTTAGCGAAATGGCATTACCAGATAACAACAGCTACAAGAACTACACCTCCCTCAAGCGCAAATACGTGCTGTGGAACGTGGTCGCCACGCCCGAACTCTCGCTCAAGCCGCTGCAATGGTGCTTCCCGGTGGCCGGCTGCGTGAATTACCGCGGCTACTACAGCAAGGAGGCGGCCGAATCCTATGCCCGCGAGCTGAAGAACGAGGGTGACGACGTCGAAGTGGGCGGCGTGCCGGCCTACTCGACCCTGGGCTGGTTCAGCGATCCCTTGATCTCGACCTTCATCAACTACCCGGATGCCGAACTGGCGCGCATGATCTTCCACGAACTGGCGCACCAGATCGTGTACGCGCAAGGCGATTCGCAGTTCAACGAATCCTTCGCCAGCACGGTGGAAGAGGTGGGGGTGGAACGCTGGATGGACCGCTTCGGCAACCAGGCCATGCGCGACAGCTATGCCCGCTACAAGAGCCGCAAGCACGATTTCCTGGTGCTGCTGCTCAAGTACCGCAAGGCCCTCGAGCAGAACTATGCCCTGGTCGACCGCAGCGACAGCGAGAAGCGCGCGGTCAAGGCGCGCCTGTTCCAGGAGCTGAAGGACGAGTACCAGGTCCTGAAGGGCAACTGGGGCGGCTATGCCGGCTACGACCGCTTCTTCGAGCAGCCGCTGTCGAACGCCCACCTGGCCTCGATCGCGACCTACGAAGACTTCGTGCCGGCCTTCCAGGCCATGCTCCGGCGCGACGGCAGCTTCCCGCGCTTCTACAAGTCGGTCAGGCAGCTGGCCGAGCTGGACCGCAAGGACCGCCACCGCATCCTGAAGGCGCTGGCGCCGCCGGTTCCCGCGGCGCCGCTGATGGTGCAGCGCAGCGACGTCTCCAGGGTTGGCGGACACTAGAATTCATGTTCGAATTGCTTTAAAAATGCTTGCTATCGGGCTCACTGCCCGATAGCATCATGAAATAAGTAAGCACGACCGTGCGTTTTTTTTCGGTCGGGCCGCCGCCACAGAATAATGACACTGGAGACAGAGGCACCCGATGGACAAGATTTGGCTCAAGTCGTACCCACCCGGCGTTCCGGCGGAAATCGATCCCGACCAGTACGGGTCCCTGGTGCAGCTGCTGGAGGAATCGTTCCAGAAGTACGCAGCGAACAACGCCTTCGTCTGCATGGACAAGTTCCTCACCTATGCGGAACTGGACAGCATGTCGAAGCGCTTGGCGGCCTGGCTGCAGAGCCGCGGCATGGCCAAGGGCGCGCGCGTGGCGGTGATGATGCCGAACGTGCTGCAGTATCCGGTGGCGCTGGCCGCCATCCTGCGCGCCGGCTACACGGTCGTGAACGTGAACCCGCTGTACACGCCGCGCGAGCTGGAGCACCAGCTGAAGGACTCGGGCAGCGAGGCCATCATCGTGCTCGAGAACTTCGCGCACACGCTGCAGCAGGTGATGGGCAAGACCCCGGTGCGCCATGTGGTGGTGGCGAGCATGGGCGAAATGCTGGGCGGCCCCAAAGGGATGCTGGTGAACTTCGTGGTCCGCAGCGTCAAGAAGATGGTGCCGGAGTTTTCGCTGCCGAGCAGCGTGCGCTTCAAGGATGCGCTGACGCAGGGCGCGAAGATGCCGTTCCAGAAGGCCGAGCTGAAGAACACCGACGTCGCCTTCCTGCAGTACACCGGCGGCACCACCGGCGTGTCGAAGGGCGCGACCCTGACGCACCGGAACGTGATCGCCAACCTGCTGCAATCGGAGGCCTGGTCCTCGGTGGCGATGAACCGGCCGCCGGTGGTCGAGCACCCGACCATCGTGTGCGCGCTGCCGCTGTACCACATCTTCGCGCTGACGGTCTGCGCGCTGTGGGGCATGCGGGTGGGCGGGCTGAACATCCTGATCCCGAACCCGCGCGACATCCCGGGCTTCATCAAGGAGCTAGGCAAGTACAAGTTCAATGCGCTGCCGGCGGTGAACACGCTGTACAACGCGCTGGTGAACCATCCGGATTTCCGGCACCTCGACTTCTCGGGCCTGAAGCTGTCGAACGGCGGCGGGATGGCGGTGCAGCAGGCCGTCAACGACCAGTGGAAGGCGATCACCGGATCGCACATCATCGAAGGCTACGGCCTGTCGGAGACCTCGCCGGTGGCCACCGCGAACCGCTGCGACATCTCGTCCTTCACCGGCACGATCGGCCTGCCGGTCCCGTCGACCGAGGTAGCGATCCTGGATGACGACGGCAAGGAACTGCCGATCGGCAGCGTCGGCGAGATCGCGATCCGCGGACCGCAGGTGATGGCCGGCTACTGGAACCGTCCGGACGAAACGGCCAAGGTCATGACGCCCGACGGCTTCTTCAAGTCGGGCGACATCGGCATCATGGACGAGAAGGGCTACGTGAAGATCGTCGACCGCAAGAAGGACATGATCCTGGTCTCGGGCTTCAACGTCTACCCGAACGAACTGGAAGGCGTGATCGCGGCGCACCCCGGCGTGCTGGAGTGCGCGGTGATCGGCGTGCCGGACGAGCATTCCGGCGAAGCGGTCAAGGTATTCGTGGTCAAGAAGGACCCGAGCCTGACGGCCGAACAGCTGATGGACTACTGCAAGCGCGAGTTCACCGGCTACAAGAAACCGAAGTACATCGAATTCCGCAGCGAGCTGCCGAAGACCAACGTCGGCAAGATCCTGCGTCGCGCGCTGCGCGAGGAAAAGCAGGCAGCGTAAAAGCATGAACCCGTCGTCCCCGCGCAGGCGGGGATCCAAGTTCTGTCTTGGGTCCCCGCCTGCGCGGGGACGACGTTTGTATACTGAAAGAGGCAATAACATGGACAAATTCTGGCTGCAGTCGTACCAGGCGGGCGTACCGGCGGAGATCGACTGGACCCAATACCGCTCCCTCACGCACCTGCTGGAAGAGGCCTTCCGCAAGTACGCGGACCGCCCGGCCTATGCCTGCATGGGCAAGTCCATGAGCTTCGCCGAACTCGATCGCCTGTCCGCCCAGATGGGCGCGTGGCTGCAGAGCCGCGGCCTGCAGCCGGGCGCGCGGGTGGCCATCATGCTGCCGAACGTGCTGCAGTATCCGGTGACGATGGCGGCCATCCTGCGCGCCGGCTACACCATCGTCAACGTGAATCCGCTGTACACCGCGCGCGAACTGCAGCACCAGCTGAACGACTCGGGCGCCGAAGCCATCGTGGTGCTGGAGAACTTCGCGCACACGGTCGCCGAAGTGCTCGGCCAGACCAGGCTGAAGCACGTGATCGTCGGCAGCATGGGCGACCTGCTGGGCGCCAAGGGGATGATCGTCAACTTCGTGGTCCGCACCGTCAAGAAGATGGTGCCGGCGTGGTCGATCCCGAACGCGGTGCCGTTCAAGCGCGTGCTGGCGGAAGGCGCGCGCCTCAGCCTCAAGCCGGTCCAGGCCGGCCATGACGACGTCGCCTTCCTGCAGTACACCGGCGGCACCACCGGCGTGTCGAAGGGCGCGGTCCTGCTGCACAAGCAGGTACTCGCCAACGTGCTGCAGAACGAAGCCTGGTTCGCGCCGACCCTGGCCAAGGCCGGCGCCAACCTGCAGTTCGTGTGCGCGCTGCCGCTGTACCACATCTATGCGCTGACCGTCTGCGCCCTGCTGGGCATGCGCACGGGCGGCATGAATCTCCTGATCCCGAACCCGCGCGACATTGGCGGCTTCATCAAGGAGCTGCGCAACTACCGCATCAACGTGTTCCCGGCCGTGAACACCCTGTACAACGGCCTGCTGAACCATCCGGAATTCAAGGACCTCGACTTCTCCGGCCTGCTGGTCTGCCCGGGCGGCGGCATGGCGGTGCAGAAGCCGGTGGCCGACAAGTGGCTCGCGGTCACCGGCATTCCGATCGTCGAAGGCTACGGCCTGTCCGAGACCTCGCCGGTGGTGTCCGCCAACCGCTGCGACATCACCGACTTCACCGGCACCATCGGCCTGCCGCTGCCGTCCACCGAGATCCGCATCCTCGACGAAGGCGGCAACGAGGTCCCGTTCGGCACCGCCGGCGAAATCGCGGTGCGCGGCCCGCAGGTGATGGCCGGCTACTGGCAGCGCCCGGACGAAACCGCCAAGGTCATGACCGCGGACGGCTTCTTCAAGACCGGCGACATCGGCATCATGAACGAGCAGGGCTACATCAAGATCGTCGACCGCAAGAAGGACATGATCCTGGTCTCGGGCTTCAACGTGTATCCGAACGAGGTCGAGGAAGTCGTGGCGAGCCACCCGGGCGTGCTGGAAGTGGCCTGCGTCGGCGTGCCGGACCAGCATTCGGGCGAGGCCGTGAAGCTGTACGTGGTGAAGAAGGACAAGGCGCTGAGCAAGGAGGACCTGCTCGAGTACTGCAAGGAGCAGCTGACCGGCTACAAGCGGCCGAAGTTCATCGAATTCCGCGACGCGCTGCCGAAGACCAACGTCGGCAAGATCCTGCGGCGCGAGCTGCGGGACGAGAAGCAGACAGCGTAAAGCTCTGCCACCGTCGTCCCCGCGCAGGCGGGGATCCAGGTTTGTTCGCGGTACGGACGGTCAACTAGTCGTCATCTCCACGCCCGCCTTCCCATCCGCCACCCTGAAGGCCGCCAGCTCGCGCTGGACGGTCTTCGGGTCGCGCACATCGTCCAGGCCCATGAAGCGGGTCCGAGTCTCCTTCGGCGTCACTTCCATCAGCATGTAGCCGCGCCTGTCGCTGCGGCCATATTTGATGTGCGGGTTCATCGCCACGTATTGCGCTGTGCGTTGCTGCGGGCGCGAGCTCGAGGTGACCGAGGTGCCGACGAATTCGCTGGCGATCACCGGATTGTCCTTCGATGCCGGCCGGCCGAAGTCGGCCCGCAGCTCGGTCGCATAGAAGGTATGGACGTCGCCGCCCAGCACCAGCGGATTGCCGGCGCCGGTCTTGAGCAGGGTGTCGAGCAGGCGCTTGCGCGCCATCGGATAACCGTCCCAGCCATCGGTCCAGAAGCGGCCGCCGTCCGGCTCGACGGTCGGCACCTGGGTCGACTGCGCCATCAAGGTCTGCTGGGCGAGGATGTTCCAGCGCGCTTTCGAGGAGGCGAGGCCGTCCTCCAGCCAGGCTTCCTGTTCCTGTCCGAGCATGCTGCGCGCCGGATCCAGCAGGGCAGGGCAGGCGCGCGGCCCCACCGATTTCGAGCCGCCCCGGCCTGGGTGCGGGCAGGCCTGCACCGCGCGGTACTGGCGGTCGTCCAGCACGTGGAAGCGCGCCAGCCGGCCCCAGTCGTAGCGCTGGAACATGCGCACATTCGCGAAATTCTGCGGCGGCGGCAGGCGCAGCGGCATGTGCTCGTAGAAGGCCTGGTAGGCGGCCGCGCGGCGCGCCGCGAAATCGGGCGACAGCCGTTCGTCGCGCTCGTCGGCGTAGTCGTTGGCGACCTCGTGGTCGTCCCAGGTCACGATCCAGGGCGCGGCCAGGTGGGCGGCCTGCAGGTCCGGATCGGTCTTGTACTGGGCGTAGCGCTGGCGATAACTCTGCAAGTCGAACGACTCGTTCTGGCGCACGATACGCTCTCCCGGCTGCGGATGCTGGAGCCGGAAGGCGCCCCATTCGTAGATGTAGTCGCCGATGAAGGCAATCAGATCGGGCGCGGCCTGGGCGATGTAGCGGTGCGCCGCATAGCTGCCGAATTCCCAGTGCTGGCAGGAGGCCACGGCCAGCTTGAGCAGGCCCGGCATGGCGTTCGCGGCTGGTGCGGTGCGGGTGCGTCCGACCGGGCTGACGGCGTCGCCCAGCATGAAGCGGTAGAAGTACCAGCGCCCCGGCTGCAGGCCGGTCACGTTCACGCGCACGCTGTGCGCCAGCTCCGGCGTGGCAATGGCGCTGCCGCGCGCGGCGATGTTGCGGAAGGCCTCGTCCTGCGCGACTTCCCAGCGCAGCGGCACGGCCAGCCTGGGCGCGGAGCCGGCGTCGAGCGGATCCGGCAGGATGCGCGTCCACAGGACCACGGAATCCGGCAGCGGCGAGCCGGAAGCGACGCCCAGGCTGAAGGGATAGCCGGCCGCGTTCGATGGCGCCGCCCGCAGTACGGACGGGCCGGCGGCGGTGATGGCGGCGGCCGCAGTGGCAATCTGCGCCGCATCCAGCAGGAACAGGCGGCGGCGCGCTTCCATCCGCTCAGTGTTCGATCAGGGACTCGAGCGGCGGCAACTGGCGCGGCTTGCGGTCCGGCCCCGTTGCGACGTAGGTAAGGGTGGCTTCGGTCACCTTGACCACATTGGTCTGCAGGCGGTTACGCTCGGCGTAGACCTCGACGTAGACGGTGATCGAGGTGTTGCCGACCTTGACGATGTCGGCGTAGAAGGACAGCAGGTCGCCGACGAACACCGGGTTCTTGAACAGGAAGGAGTTCACGGCGATAGTGGCTACGCGGCCATTCGCGCGGCGCACGGCCGGCAGCGAACCGGCCACGTCGACCTGGGCCATGATCCAGCCGCCGAACACGTCCCCGTAGACATTCGCGTCGGACGGCGCCGGCATCATCCGCAGCACTGGCATCTTTCCTTCAGGCAGGCGGGTGGTCGACGGGATCTGGTTTTCTGGCTGGGTCATCTTGAAATCTCGGTAAAAGCTACAATCGTCCCGAATTGAACCATAAATAAAGAATCCCTGTCATGCGACGCTCTCCTCCAAGCTCATCCCTGCCGCCGCCCGGCGATCCGGCTGCCCGCCGCAACGACTGGGCCACCATCGGCACGCTGCTGCCCTACCTGTGGGTCTACAAATGGCGCGTGATGGCCGCGCTGCTGTGCTTGATCGGCGCGAAGGTGGCGAACATCGGCGTGCCGCTGGTGCTCAAGAAGATCGTCGACAGTCTCAGCATCACGCCATCGCATCCCTACGCGCTGCTGGTGCTGCCGCTCGGCGCCCTGGTCGCCTACGGTGCGCTACGCTTTTCGACCACGCTGTTCACCGAGCTGCGCGAGTTCATGTTCGCGCGCGTGACCCAGCGCGCGGTGCGCACCATCGCGCTGAAAGTATTCCGCCACCTGCACGCGCTGTCGCTGCGCTTCCACCTGAACCGCCAGACCGGCGGCATGACGCGCGATATCGAGCGCGGCACGCGCGGCGTGAATTCCCTGGTCTCGTATTCGCTGTTCTCGATCCTGCCGACCCTGGTCGAGATCTCGCTGGTGCTGGGCTACCTGGTGCTGCACTACGATAAGTGGTTCTCGATCATCACCGGTGTGGCACTGGTCACCTACATCACCTTCACCATCGTCGTCACCGAATGGCGCACCCATTTCCGGCGCACGATGAACGAGCTCGACTCGAAGGCCAATACCAAGGCCATCGACTCGCTGATCAATTTCGAGACCGTGAAGTACTTCGGCAACGAAGACTACGAAGCCAGGCGCTACGACGAAGGCCTGCAGAGCTACGAGCGCGCCGCCGTGCGCTCGCAGACCTCGCTGTCCTTCCTGAACAGCGGCCAGTCCCTGATCATCGCCGCCGCCGTCACCGCCATCCTGTGGCGCGCGACCCAGGGCGTGATCGACAAGACCATGACCCTGGGCGACCTGGTGCTGGTGAATTCCTTCATGCTGCAGCTCTACATTCCGCTCAACTTCCTGGGCGTGATCTACCGCGAGATCAAGCAGAGCCTGGCCGACATGGAACGCCTGTTCGGCCTGCTGGAGCAGCACCGCGAAGTGGCCGATGCGCCCGATGCGAAGCCGCTGGTCACGCGCGGCGCCCGGGTCGAGTTCTCGCACGTCGAGTTCAATTACGACCCCAAGCGCCAGATCCTGTTCGACGTCGACTTCGCGATCCCGGCCGGCACCACCACCGCCGTGGTCGGCCACAGCGGCTCCGGCAAATCGACGCTGTCGCGCCTGCTGTTCCGCTTCTACGATGTACAGCAGGGCTCGATCTGCATCGACGGCCAGGACATCCGCCACGTGACCCAGGACTCGCTGCGCCACGCGATCGGCATCGTGCCGCAGGATACGGTGCTGTTCAACGATACCATCGAATACAACATCGCCTACGGCCGTCCCGGCGCCAGCCGCGAGGATATCGTGAAGGCGGCGCGCGCGGCCTCGATCCACGATTTCATCGAAAGCCTGCCCGACGGCTATGCGACAATGGTGGGTGAGCGCGGCCTGAAACTGTCCGGCGGCGAAAAGCAGCGGGTGGCGATCGCGCGCACGCTGCTGAAGAATCCGGCGATCCTGATCTTCGACGAAGCGACGTCGGCGCTGGATTCGAAGTCGGAGCAGGCGATCCAGGCGCAGCTGAAGGAGATCGCGAAGCAGCGCACCACGCTGGTGATCGCGCACCGCCTGTCGACCATCGCCGACGCCCACCAGATCCTGGTGCTCGACCATGGGCGCATCGTCGAACGCGGCACGCACGGACAACTGATCGCGCAGAACGGGCTGTACAAACAGATGTGGGACCGGCAGCTGGCAAGGCAGGACGAAGACCTGGCCTCGCCGCCCCTGGCCCTCGAACAAGACTAGGAATCAGGAAGAACAAGATGGAAAACCAGATCGTCGAGATCGACATGAAGGAGGTCGGCCACGGCAATCCGGCCTGGATCGCCGCGCTGGAAGCGGGGAAGGTGCTGTACTTCCCGAACTTCGCCGAGCACGGCTTCGCGCCGCAGAAGGAAGAGCTGGCGCTGTTCCGCGAAGACATCCGCGACCCCAAGACCCGCAACATCAGCCTCGACCCGACCGGCAAGCTGAAAGGCGTGATCGGCGACGACGCCACCCAGGCGCTGGCGGCCGGCATGATCGGCCGCTTCCGCGCCCAGGCCGAGGGACTGCTGGGCAACCTGGTGCCGCGCTACAGCGAGCACCTGCGCCGCGGTTCCGTCAGCTTCCGTCCGTCGAAGGTCGAGACCCGGGTGCAGTCCTGGCGCGCCGACGACCGCCGCCTGCACGTCGACGCCTTTCCTTCGCGGCCGAACCGCGGCGAGCGCCTGCTGCGCGTGTTCACCAACGTGAACCTGGAAGGCCAGCCGCGCGTGTGGCGCGTCGGCGAACCCTTCGAAGACGTCGCCCGGCGCTTCCTGCCGCGCGTGAAACCCTATGTGGCCTGGCAGGCCAGCCTGCTCAACGCGCTGCACGTCACCAAGTCGCTGCGCAGCGAATACGACCACCTGATGCTGCAGCTGCACGACAGCATGAAGGCCGACCTCGACTACCAGAAGAACGCGCCGCAGGTCACCTTCGGCTTCCCGCCCGGCTGCGCCTGGGTGTGCTTCTCGGACCAGGCGTCGCACTCGGTGATGTCGGGCCAGTACATGCTGGAGCATACGCTGCAGCTGTCGCCGATGCAGCAGTACGACAAGGAATCCAGCCCGCTGGCGATCCTCACGCGGCTGCGCGGGCACGCGCTCGTGTAATCGAACCGCCGCGTGGGCGCCCCGTGCCCACGTGCATGCCATCAAATCAGCAGCAAGTCCTTGCCACGCGCGCGCAGGATGTCCGCAACGCGCGTGGCTACCGGCGACAGGTAGCCGCTCTTCCGGTAGGCCAGGCTCAGGCGGCGCTGCATCTGGGTCTCGGCCAGCACCACTTCGCGCACCCGGGCCCTGGCCGAGACGAGATTGAAGCGCGTAACGAAACCCAGTAACGGCGTCTTGTCGAGGATAGGCAGGATCGCGTTCAGCACGTTCGATTCGATCTGTACCTGCGGACGCGGCAGACCATGGCGTTCGAAGGTCTGGTCCAGCCATTGACGCGAGGCGACCGTCGTCGCCGGCAGCATCCATTTATAGTCCAGCAGGCTGGCGAGCGTGCAAGGCGCGTCGAACACGGGATGGTCCTCGCTCGCCATCACGACCACCGTATCTTCGGCAATCTGCTCCCAGACGATCTCCGGATCGGTTTCCTGCATCGGGCCCAGCACCAGGTCCAGCTCGCCATCGCGCAGGCTGGCCATCAGGTTGGCGTTCATCCCCACGGCCAGGTTGACGGTGATGCCAGGCGCCTCGAGCAGCAATTGCTGGAACACGCTGGGCATCAGGTGCTCGGCCAGCGTCGGCACGCAGCCGATGCGCACCTTGCCCTGCAGGCCGCCGGCGTATTCCTGCATCTCGCGCGCCGTCTCTTCCACCATGATCGCCATCTGCCGCGTGCGCCGCACGAGCACTTCGCCGGCAGCGGTCAAGCGCATGCCGCGCCCGTCCTTTTCGAACAGTTTCGCCCCCAGGTCGTCTTCCAGGCGGTCGATGCATTTGGTCAGCGCAGGCTGGGTGCGGTGCAGGCGCTCGGCGGCCCGCCCCAGGTTGCCTTCCTCGGCGATCACTTCGAAGTATTTCAGGTCGCGGAAGTCCATCGATACATTCCTAAAAGTTTGGAAATTCGAAAAATAAGTGAATATACATTATAGATTGTCCTTCCTATACTCGGCTCATACAAGAACCTGCTGACCAAATAAGCAGCCGCAACGGAGGAGACATCGATGGCGCCCGCGTTCCACGCGCCGTCCTGCGCACGTCTCTTTTCGTGGCTGCTTCTCACTAACGACGAGGACCTTCCATGAGCCATACCACCCCACCCGACGTGATTCGCGACATCGAGCGCATCGACCCTGAACTGGTGGCGCGCGCCGCCCAGTACCCGTCTTCGATCCTGGCCGACGTCGCCGGCCGCCGCGGCGCCCTGAGCAGCCGCATTGCCCCGCTGGCGCCGAGCATGCGCCTGGCCGGACCGGCCGTGACCGTCGAAGTGCGCCCCGGCGACAACCTGATGATCCACGCCGCGATGGCGATCGCGAAACCGGGCGACGTGCTGGTCATCGACGGCAAGGGCGACGAAACCAGCGCCCTGCTGGGCGAGATCATGGTCAGCCAGTGCATGGCGATCGGCATCGCCGGCATCGTCGTCTACGGCGCCGTGCGCGACACCGAAGCGATCCGCGCGCTGGGCTTCCCGCTGTACGCCACCGGCGCCAACCCGAACGGCCCGACCAAGCAGGTGCCGGGCCGGATCAACTGGCCGGTGTCGGTGGGCGGCGTGAGCGTGCGGCCGGGCGACCTGGTGGTAGGCGATGGCGATGGCGTGGTCATCGTCGAGCCGAACAAGGTGCCTGCCGTCCTGGACGCGGCCAAGAAGAAGCTGGCGGATGAAACCGCGCGTATCGAAGGCATCCGCAACGGCAGCCAGCTGCGTCCGACCTGGCTCGACGCTGCCCTGCGCAAAGCCGGCGTGCTGGCCGAAGGAGAAACGCTGTGAGCGCCATCCTGAAGGAAGCGCCGAAGCGCGACGTGGTCCTGGTGACCGGCGCCGACCTGGCCGACAAGGCGGTCGCGCTGCTGTCGGCCTACGAGCTGGTCTACGCCGGCAAGACGCCGAGCGAGGACGACCTGGTCGCCCTGTGCCGCCAGCACCAGCCGGTCGCGATGATCGTGCGCTACGGCCGCATCAGCGAGCGCGTGATCGGCGCCTGCACCCGCCTGCGCGTGATCTCGAAGCACGGTTCCGGCACCGACACCATCGACAAGGACGCAGCCGCAAAGCAGGGCGTCGCCGTCAGGGCGGCGGTTGGCGCGAATGCCGCGGCCGTGGCCGAACATGCGTGGGCGCTGATCTTCGCCTGCGCCAAGAGCGTCCCGGCGCTCGACCGCCGCATGCACGAGGGCCACTGGGACAAGGCCACGCACAAGAGCCTGGAACTGAAGGACCGCACGCTCGGCCTGGTCGGCCTGGGCGCGATCGGCGCGCGCGTCGCCACGGTCGGCAGCGCGCTGGGCATGCGCGTCATCGCGCACGACCCGTTCGCCAAGGCGGCACCGGAAGGTGTCGAGCTGCTGCCGCTGGCGGACGTCATCGCGCAGTCGGACGTGCTGTCGCTGCATTGCCCGCTCACCAAGGACAACGCCAACATGCTCAACGCGCAGACCCTGGCGACCATGCGCCCGGGCGCGATCGTCGTCAACACGGCGCGCGGCGGCCTGATCGACGAAGCCGCGCTGGCCGAGGCCCTGCGCAGCGGCGCCCTGCTGGCGGCCGGCCTGGACAGCTTCCAGGTCGAACCGTTCACGCCCGGCCACCCGTTCACGGCGATCCCCAACGCCATCCTGTCGCCGCACATCGGCGGCGTGACCGGCGACGCCTATGTCGGCATGGGCACGGCGGCGGCGAGCAATGTGCTGGCGGTGCTGGAACAACAAGCCTGACGTCACACAAAAACCACAAGCGCGCACCCAAGACGCGCTTCCAAGAACTATTATTAGAGGACGACAATGAGCGACATTAACCACAACGCGCGCCTGGAGGCGGACACCATTCGCAAGGTGACCTGGCGCCTGATCCCCTTCCTGATGCTGTGCTACCTGCTGGCCTTCATCGACCGCGGCAACATCGGCATGGCGGCCCTGCAGATGAACGACGACCTGGGCCTCACCAAGAAGATGTTCGGCTTCGCCGGCAGCCTGTTCTTCATCTCCTATTTCCTGTTCGAGGTGCCCAGCAATCTGGCGCTGCAGAAGTTCGGCGCGCGCAAGTGGATTGCCCGCATCATGATCACCTGGGGCCTGGTCTCGGCCGGCATGGCGCTGGTGCAGGGCGCGAACTCGCTGTACGTGATGCGCTTCCTGCTGGGCGCGGCCGAAGCCGGCTTCTTCCCCGGCGTCGTGCTCTACCTCACCTACTGGTTCCCGGCTGCCTATCGCGCCCGCATCGTCGCCATCTTCATGGTGGCCGTGCCGATGGCCAGTTTCGTCGGTTCGCCGCTGTCGGCGCTGCTGCTCCAGGCCGACGGCCTGTTCGGCCTGCGCGGCTGGCACTGGCTGTTCATTCTCGAGGGGATCCCCACCGTGCTGATGGGCTTTGCCTGCCTGGTCTTCCTGACCGACCGTCCGGAACAGGCGAAATGGCTGAGCGAGGAACAGCGCAACTGGCTGTCTGCGCGCATCGAGAAGGAGCGTAACGAGAAGAAGGAAGCAGGACCGCGTCCTTCGATCTGGCAGCTGTTGCGCAGCAAGGAAGTGCTGGGCATGGCGCTGGTGTGCTCCACCGCCTCGGCGGCCGGCTCGGTGCTCGGCGTGTGGCAGCCGCAGTTGTTGAAGTCCTTCGGCCTGACCATCATGCAGACCGGTATGGTCAACTCGATTCCCTACGTGATCGCCGCGGTCCTGATGGTCTGGTGGGGCCGCCATTCCGACCGCAAGGGCGAGCGCCGCTGGCATACCGCGATCCCGCTGGCCCTGATCTCCGGCGGCATGCTGAGCTCCCTGTTCATCACCTCGCTGGCGCCGACCGTGGTCCTGCTGTCCTGCGTGCTGATCGGCGCCTACTCCTTCAAGGGACCGTTCTGGGCCCTGAGCTCGAGCTGGCTCGCGTCCGGTTCGGCCGCGGCCGGCCTGGCGGCGATCAACGCGGCCTCGAACCTGATCGGCGGCGGCCTGATGGTCAATGTCTACGGCTGGATCAAGGAAGGCGCCGGCAGCCACTCCCTGGCGCTGCTGCCGATCGCCATCCTGGCGCTGGCCAGCATCGTCACCCTGCTCGTCCTGAGCAACGACGCCCACAAGGCGACCCGCAACGCGGCGACCAAAGCGGCCGCCTGATCCCGGCAGCATCCCGCGGCGGCCGTGACAGGCCGCCGCCAAGTCATTCCCTGTTCATTTTCACCGGGTCTTGGCCGGGGACCCGTCACGTCCCGGCCGTCCTCACAACATCCACAAATAACGAGACAATGAAAACCCAAGCTACCCTGATGCTGGCCCTCGCGGCCCTGTTCCCGGCCGCCGCATTCGCCCAGTCCAGCGTGACCGTCTATGGCTCCATCGATGCCGGCGTGCGTTACCAGACCAATGTCGACGCCGAAGGCCATGGCCAAATGAGCGTGTCCTCCGGTAATTACTATTCGAACCGGCTCGGCTTTCGCGGCGTGGAGCAGCTCGGCAATGGCCTGAACGCCCACTTCCAGCTCGAGACTGGCTTCAAGAGCGATACCGGAGAACTGGACAACACCAACAACGTGCTGTTCAACCGTACCGCCGCGGTCGGGCTGGGTGGCGCCTGGGGCTCGGTCGACGTGGGCCGCCAGTACACGGTTGGCTTCCGGACCGAGAAATTCCTCGATCCCTTCGACCACCACTACACCCCGATCGTGCCGCTGTCCTCGGGCGCCGGCACCAGCCTGCCGGCAGCGGCGAAAACGGCCGGACTCAGCGCCTCGTCGAACTCGGGCACGCGCTTCAACAACGACATCCAGTACACCGGCACCTTCGACGGCCTGACCCTGCGCGCCGAATATGCGCCGGGCGAAGTCGCGGGCGACAGCAGCAAGGGCACGGCGAAAGGCGTGGCCTTCAGCTATGCCAAAGGGATGGTGCTGGCCGCCGGCTCTTACATCGACAAGCAGACCACGACCGGCTTCGACAACCATGCCTTCGTGGTGGGCGGCGGCGTCAAGGTCAGCGCCTTCACCGCCAAGGCAGGCCTGTCGCGCGAACGCCAGGAGACCGCCAGCGCGGGCACCTACCAGGTCGAGACGCGCTTCGGCGGCGTCAACTACCAGGTCAACAAGCCCCTCGAAGTCACCGCGGCCTTCTATCGCTCGGACTACGACAGCCGCACCGGCGGCGGCCGGCGCGACCTGAGCCTGGTGGGCGCCGCCTACCACTTTTCAAAACTGACCAACCTGTATGCGGAAGTCGACTTCAACCATTATGATGGAGCCCTGGTTCCGTCGACGAAGCAGACTTCCCAGCGCGGTGTACAGCTGGGCCTGATGAAAATGTTCTGAAAGGGTTTTTCATGACAGCGGCTTTCCACCCATTCCACCTGGCCTTCCCGGTCCGCGAACTGGAAGAAACGCGGAAGTTCTATGGAACGATCCTCGGCTGCAGCGAGGGACGGAGTTCCCCCGAATGGATCGACTTCAATTTCTACGGACACCAGATCGTCGCCCACCTGGCGCCGGAGGAATGCGCATCGCGCAGCACCAGCGAGGTGGACGGGCACCAGGTGCCGGTCCGGCACTTCGGCGCCGTGCTGCCGATGCGGGAATGGGAAGCGCTGGCCGAACGCCTGCGCACGCTGGGCATGAAATTCATCATCGAGCCCCAGGTGCGCTTCAAGGGCAAGGTCGGGGAACAGGCCACCATGTTCTTCCTCGACCCGTCGGGCAACGCCATCGAGATCAAGGCCTTCGAGGATCCGGCGCAGCTGTTTGCGAAATAAATCAGCAGGTGTAGAACATCTTCTATGTCGCCCTGGTGCTGGTCGTCTTCGTCAGCACCAGGCGCACTTTACCAGTGGCCCGGCTTGCGAATCGGTTTCTTCTTGGTAGGGACAATCTCCGGTAACTGTGCTGCGCCAAGCACCTCATCACTCAAATGTGTAAGCGTCCAATCCGCCTGCTTGGCTAATGAACCGCTAGGTCGGCGATGTGCTGGGGCTCCAGAGATTACTGGACGAATCGGCATGACAACGCCCAGCATGATATGTGGAAAGTCGGCGCGCAATGCTTCGAGAGCGGGCTCGGCGTCACTATCGTTCGACACCAGAATAATGCGATCGTAAAGCCCCCTGCATGCATCGCGATACATGCGCAATGCAAGATTCACGTCGGTCTTCTTCTCTTCCAGCTTCCAAACCCGCGTTCGGTTCGTCCGGTCAAATGGCTGATCCGCTACATAAACGGGTAATAACGTACCGCTTTTGTCGAATGAATGAGTGCCGTAAACCGTTTCGAAGCGGTCGCCATACTTCGTCTGCAGTGCCCGATGATAAGCAGACTGTGCCTCGACCGATGCACTGCCGTGGCTGGCGAACGTGGCAAGTGCCGGTGCTGTGAAGAGCTTGACGAGATCCAGCCATTTGAATGGCGTACCGCGCAAGCGGCCATAGTAGAGGTTGTAGCCGTCGACATAGACGGCGGTGCTTCTTGGGGTATTGGAATTCGACGTCACGTCGTGCGCTCTTCAGATGTGAAAAAGCCGCCCGAGAGAGCGGCTTTTTCGTCCCAAACGAGAGTCAACTAAATGACACCGCAAGGGAGGAGTGGTGCAGGTATGGTCACAGATCCTGTCAATGGTGTCAAGAACGTTCCATAACCATCGACATTTAGTAGGTGTAGAACATCCGCTGGATCTCCTTGGTGTTCGTGGTTTTGGTCAGCGCCAGCATCAGCAGGATGCGCGCCTTCTGCGGGTTCAGCGTGTCCGACACCACGAAGTCGAGCTGGTCGTCGTTGGCTTCGCCGTTGCGCGCCACGATGCCCTGGCCGACGCGGCTCGAACGCACGATGATCACGCCCTTCTCGCGCGCGGCGGAGAGGGCGGGACGCACCTTGACCGGCAGGCTGCCGTCGCCGACGCCGGCATGGACCAGGCCTTTGGCGCCGGCGGCAACCAAGGCGTTGACCGCGGTCGGGCCGACGTTGGCGTAGGTGTAGGCGATGTCCACGGCCGGCAGTTCATTCAGTTTGCTGACGTCGAACTCGGTGTCGAGCGTGTGCTTACGGGTCGAGGCGCGGTAGAAGTGCGGCTGGTTGCCGACCACGTAGCCGAGCATGCCCAGTTCCGGCGACTTGAAGGTGTCGGTGGTGACGGTGTTGGTCTTGGTGACCTCGCGTGCGGCGTTGATCTGGTCGTTCATCACCACCAGCACGCCCTTGCCGACGGCTTCCTGGCTGCCGGCGGTCAGCACCGCGTTGTACAGGTTGATCGGGCCGTCGGCCGAGATCGCGGTCGACGGACGCATCGCACCGACCACCACCACCGGCTTGCGGCTCTTGACCACCAGGTCCAGGAAGTAGGCGGTTTCCTCGATCGTGTCGGTGCCGTGGGTGATCACGATGCCGTCCACGTTCGGCTGGGCCAGCAGGGCGTTGACGCGCTTGGCCAGCACCAGCCACTGTTCGTTGCCCATGTTTTCGCTGGCGATCTGGAACACCTGCTCGCCGCTGACGTGGGCCACCTTCTGCAGCTCCGGCACGGCCTTGATCAGGGCGTCGACGCCGACCGTGGCGGCGGTGTAGCCGACCGTGGTGGTGCTGGTCGCGCCGGTGCCGGCGATGGTGCCGCCGGTGGCCAGGATCACGACGTTCGGCAGTCGGGCCGGCGCGGTCTGGGCTTGTGCGGCCAGGACGAACAGGCAGAGGAACAGCGCGAACAGGGCGCGCACGGGTTTCAGGTAGGTCATGCTATCTCCATAAATACGTCACCCCCGCGAAAGCGAAAAAAGCGCCACTGGCGCTTTTTTCGCTTTCACGGGGACGACGGGGTACTAAAAATATCAGCGCAGCGGCGCGGTCGCGATGTCCTTGCCGGCCGCTTTCGGGTCGGTCAGTTCGCCTTCCCATTTCGCGACCACCGCGGTGGCGATGCCGTTGCCGATCACGTTGGTGGCCGAGCGCGCCATGTCCAGGAAGTGGTCGATGCCCAGCAGGAGCAGCAGGCCGGCTTCCGGGATATGGAACTGGTTCAGGGTCGCGGCGATCACCACCAGCGAAGCGCGCGGCACGCCGGCCATGCCTTTCGAGGTCAGCATCAGCACCAGCATCATGGTCAGCTGGGTCGACAGCGGCACGTCGATGCCGTAGGCCTGGGCGATGAACAGGGTCGCGAAGGTGCAGTACATCATCGAACCATCGAGATTGAACGAGTAGCCGATCGGCAGCACGAAGGCGGCCAGGCGGTTCTTCACGCCGAAGCGCTCCAGGCCTTCCAGGGTCTTCGGGAACGCCGCTTCCGACGAGGCGCAGGTGAAGGCCAGGATGGTCGGCTCGCGCAGTTCGCGCAGCAGCTGCAGGATGCGCGGGCCGACGAACAGGATGCCGATCCCGATCAGCACGATCCAGAGCAGGGCGATGCCGAGGTAGAACTCGCCCATGAACACGCCGTAGGTCGACAGCACGCCGACACCGCTCTTGGCGATCACGCTGGCGACCGCCGCGAACACCGCCACCGGGGCGAAGTTCATGACGTAGCTGGTCACTTTCAGCATCACGTGGGCGGCGCCGTCGATGGCGTCGATCAGCGGGGTGGCGCGCGCACCGACGGCGGCGGCGCCGGTGCCGAAGAAGATCGAGAAGATCACGATCTGCAGGATCTCGTTCTTGGCCATGCCGTCCGCGATCGAGGTCGGCACCAGGTGGGTGATGAATTCCTTGAGCGTCAGGCCGGTCACGGCGATGCCCGAGGATTCCGTCACGGCCGGCAGGTGGCCGGCGGCGGCCATTGCATCGCCCGGACGGAACAGGTTGACCAGGACCAGGCCCAGGGTCAGCGACAGGATCGAGGCGATGATGAACCAGCCCAGCGCCTTGACGCCGATGCGGCCGACTTCCGAGGCGTCGCCCATCTTGGCGATGCCGACCACCAGGGTCGAGAACACCAGCGGCGCGATGATCATCTTGATCAGGCGGAGGAACAGCGTGGTCACCAGCGACAGCGTGTCGGCGAAGCCGGCGGCGTTGGCCAGGTAGGTGTGCGCGATATAGCCGGCGACGATGCCGAGCACCAGCCCCACGATGATGTAAGTGGTCAGGCGGTTTCGATTGTTCATAGGGCTTCCTCTGGTGATGGCAGCGCAAGGCCGGCAACATTATCAGGCAAAATAAGGTGGCTTTTACCCGACGTGCGGATTGATACTGATGATATTGACAAGATCCGCAGTATCCTAGGGGCCGGTGGTGCTGTCAAGCACGCTCAAATGCCTCGAATCACATACCAGACACATGATTGAAATAGACAAGGTCAGCAAGTGGTACGGCAGCTTCCAGGTGCTCAGCGAATGCAGTACGCAGGTGGCGCGCGGCGATGTGGTGGTGGTCTGCGGGCCCTCCGGTTCCGGCAAGTCGACCCTCATCAAGACCGTCAACGGCCTCGAACCTTTCCAGCAGGGCAGCATCCACGTCGACGGCACCTCGGTCGGCGATCCGGCCACCCGCCTGCCGGCGCTGCGCGCCCGGATCGGCATGGTGTTCCAGAACTTCGAGCTGTTCCCCCACCTGTCGGTGCGCGACAACCTGAACCTGGCCCAGATGAAGGTCCTGAAACGCTCGCGCGACGAGGCGACCGCGAACGGCCTGACCTACCTGGAGCGGGTCGGCCTGCTGGCGCACCAGGACAAGTTCCCGAGCCAGCTGTCGGGCGGCCAGCAGCAGCGGGTGGCGATCGCGCGCGCGCTGGCCATGGATCCGGTGGCGATGCTGTTCGACGAGCCGACCTCGGCGCTCGACCCGGAGATGGTAGGGGAGGTGCTGGACGTGATGACCGGCCTGGCCGCGGACGGCATGACCATGATGGTGGTGACCCACGAGATGGGCTTCGCGCGCAGGGTGGCCGACCGCATCCTGTTCATGGACCAGGGCCGCATCGTCGAGGAGAGCGCCAAGGAGGCGTTCTTCGAGGCGCCGAAATCGGAGCGGGCGCGCGAGTTCCTGGCGCGGATCATTCACTAGCCGACAGTGCCTTGACCAGGGCGCGGGTGCCGCGGTCCAGCGCGGCGACCGCAGCGTCCAGCTCGACGGCGGGCCGGCCGGCGATCCAGCTGTCCAGCAGCGCAAGCTGCATCTCGGCGACCTGGCGCGCGATCAGGTCCGCCGGAAGCAGGGCCTGCGGCAGGCACCTGCCGCGCAGGCGGTCGGCGATCTGCCCGGCCAGGGACGATGCCATCACCGGCCTGGTCGGCCAGGTCAGCAGCACGCGCCCCACCTGCCGGTTTTCGCGGAAGTGGCGCAGCTGCGCGGCCAGGGCGTCCATGGTCTCCGGGGTGGCGGGCCTGTCCACCAGCTGTGCAAAGGCCAGGAAAGGCCGCTGGAGACTGGCGCGCAGCAGGTCGTCCATGCTGCGGTAATGCTCGTAGAAGGTGGAGCGTCCGACATTCGCCCTTGCCGTCACGTCGCCGATCCTGAGCCCCTCGTAGCCATGCTCGAGCAGGAGGTCGCGAAACGCCGCATGCAATGCCACGCGGGTCTTTTGCTGCCTTCGGTCCGGCGCTTCGCTCATGGCTCTCCTGGTGGACGATCGAGGTGGTTTGTCCGCTAGCGGAACAAGCGGCGCCGGAGGCCGCCAACCGCCGCGCACGGGCTGATATTAATGTCACTTCAATAATCAAGTAAAGGAGTGCCATGAATCCGTCGCCATCCATCCCCGCGCGCACCCTGCGCATCGCCGCCCTGGCGCTTGCGTGCACCGTCGTCTCGATCCTGGTGCTGTTGTCCCATCATCCCACGGTAAGTGGTGCGGCGGGAGCGCAGGAGATCCACGCAGAGATGGTCCGGCTCGGCGCGAAAGACCGGCTGGTCCACGGGGCGCTGACCGCCATCCTGGCCTTGATGGCGGGCGCCCTGGCGGTATTCGACAGCGCGTTCGGCTTGCCGCGTCCGTTCTCGGGCGGCGCGGGCGGCCTGTACCGGCTCGGCTGCGTGCTGCTCGGCGTCGCGATGCTGTTCGACGGTTTCTTCCTGCCGGCCATGGCCACCGCATTCCTGCATGCGCCGCCCTCCGAGGCCGCGCTCGTCCAACTGATCATGCGCGCGGTCGGCATCGTGATCCAGGAATTCAGCAAGGCGGGCCTGCTGTGCCAATGCGCCGCCATGCTGGCCTGGGCGTACGCGGCCGTCGTTCACCGCCCGGTGTTGCCGGGCTGGCGCTGGTGCGCCGTGCTGGGAGCCGCGGCAGGATTGCTGCCGGCGGCGGGCATCCTGGCCGGCGATGTGGTGCTGACGCCGCACAGCCTGGTCCTGATTGTCGGCGTGCACGCGGCCTGGTACCTGGCGGCGGCTGCGGCGATGTACCGGGCCGGCCTTGCCGCTGCAAGCGTCCCGGTCAGATATTGCGCAGGATGAGGCTGATGCCGCCGAGGATCAGCACACCCCAGATGGCCTGCACCACGCGTTCCGCCGGCAGGATCGCATGCAGCCGGCTGCCCAGCCACAGGCCGCCCAGCGCGCATGGCAGCAGCATCGCGGCCAGCACCAGCAGCTTGTGGTCGTGGTACAGGCCGGCGCTCGAGAACAGCGCCAGGCGCGCCAGGCCGCTGAAGAAGATCGTGCCGCTGATGGTGGCGCGCAGCGCCAGCTTGTCGGCCAGGCGCCGGGTCAGGTAGATCGTGTAGAACGGCCCGCCGGTGCCGAACATGGCGGTGAACATGCCGCCGACCAGGCCGAAAGGCAGGACCCAGCCGGCGCCCAGCGGCTTCGGAACACCGCGCCGCAGCAGGCTCCAGCCCGCAAAACCGAGGATGAACAGGCCCAGTACGACCAGCAGGCTGCGTTCCGGCGCCTTCATCAGGGCGAACACGCCGATGCCCATCCCGGCCAGCATGAAGGGCAGGATGCGCAGCACTTCACGGCGTTCGATCAGGCGCAGGTTCTTCAGCCCCAGCAGCAGGCCCGCGCTCAGGTCGAACACCAGCATCAGCGGCACCGCCGTGCGCAGCGGGATCAGCTGCACCAGCAGCGGCATCGCGGTGATCGACGAGCCGAAGCCGGTCAGGCCGAACACCGTATAGGCAAAGGCGATGATGAAGGCCAGCGGTACGAAGGTATCTACGTCGAAAACCATATGCGTTTGAGCCCCTAACAAAACCTTCATAGCTGCGTTGCAGCGCCTCGCCGTACGCGCGTACTGTCTTCAGCGCTGCGCCTTGCTCTGAAGGCTTTGTCAGGCGCTCTGATGAACTGATATGCAATTCTAACGTTTGTGGCAATTTTGATTCTTTTTGGAAATGAATCGTGTGTATGTGGCTGTGCGTGCCGGCTTCTATCCCTGCGGGTAAAATGTCGGGGTCCGTAATCCGAGAGCCGCCATGTCCACCATCGAATCCCCCGACACCATTACCCTCATCCGCCCCGACGACTGGCACCTGCACCTGCGCGACGGCGCGTCCATGGCCAGCGTGCTGCCGCACACCGCGCGCCAGTTCGCCCGCGCGATCGTCATGCCGAACCTGAAACCGCCGGTGACCACCGCCGCCGATGCATCCGCCTACCGCGACCGCATCCTGGCCGCGCTGCCGCAGGGGATGCAATTCGAGCCGCTGATGACGCTGTACCTGACCGACAACACGGACCCGGACGAGATTCGCCGCGCCCAGGACACCGGCTTCATCCACGCGGTAAAACTGTACCCGGCCGGCGCCACCACCAATTCGGCGGCCGGCGTGACCGACCTGCGCAAGTGCTACAAGACGCTGGAAGTGATGCAGGAAGTCGACATGCCGCTGCTGGTGCACGGCGAAGTCACGAATCACGACATCGACCTGTTCGACCGCGAAGCCGTGTTCATCGAGCGCGTGATGCGCCCGCTGCGCCGCGACTTCCCGGAACTGAAGATCGTGTTCGAGCACATCACCACCCGCGACGCCGCCCAGTACGTGGCCGAGGCCGAAGGCCCGATCGCCGCCACCATCACGGCGCACCACCTGCTGTACAACCGCAACGAGATCTTCAAGGGCGGGATCAACCCGCACTACTACTGCCTGCCGGTGCTCAAGCGCGAGGAACACCGCCTGGCGCTGGTGACCGCGGCGACCAGCGGCGACGAGCGCTTCTTCCTCGGCACCGACTCCGCGCCGCACGCCGTGCACGCCAAGGAGAGCGCCTGCGGCTGCGCCGGCTGCTACACGGCCCTGCACGCGCTCGAGCTGTACGCCACCGCCTTCGAACAGGCCGGCGCGCTGGATAAACTGGAAGCCTTCGCCAGCCTGAACGGCCCGAACTTCTACGGCCTGCCGGTCAACGAGGGCACGGTTACCCTGAAGCGCGAATCCTGGACCATCCCGGCCAGCGTGCCGATGGGCGAGCAGCAGCTGGTGCCGCTCGACGCCGGCCAGCAGCTCCACTGGAAGATGCTGTAAAAAAGGAATGTTCGAAGAGATCGAGTGGACGCATCCGTGGTACGACGCGGTGCGTCCCGCCTTCGACAGCCTGGCGCCGGAAGGCGGCTTCATTGATCGATTCAATGCGAACGCGGCCCGGCTCGCGCTGCAGAACCACCGCGGCCAGCCGATCCGCTTCGTGCCCCAGGCCGCGCTGCCTGTGAACACCGCCTACGAAGAATTCATCGGCGCCACCGGCTGCGTGCCGACGCGCGAGAACCTGCACGATTTCTTCAATGGCCTGGTGTGGCAAACCTTCCCGCTCATCAAGCGCGAGCTGAACGCGCTGCAGGCGGCCCAGATCGCGCAAGCCGGCATCAAGCAGTCGCGCGGACCGGCGCGCGACGCCGCCACCATCTTCGACGAGAACGCCGCCCTGCTGCTGGTGCGCGACAGCGCCGCCGGGCGCGCGCTGGTCGAGGGCCTGCGCGCCCACCAGTGGCACGGCGCGCTGGTCGAACGACGCGCCATGTTCGGCGCCGACGCCCAAGTCTGGCTGTTCGGCCACGCCCTGATGGAAAAGCTGGTGGCGCCGCGCAAGGCGATCACGGCGCATACGCGGGTGCTGTTCGCGCCCGACGCCTGGTTCGGCCTCGATTGGGAGGACCGGCGCGCCTGGATCGACATGCAGGTGGCCGGCCAGCTGTGCACCGAAGGCCTTGCCACCTCCGGCTTCACGCCGCTGCCGGTGCTGGGCGTGCCGGGCTGGTGGCCCGGGCAGGATGAAGCGTTTTATCTCGACCAGACCGTATTCCGGCCCAAGCGGCCGGCCAAAGACCAGACATAGGAGGACGCATGACTGATGAGGTTCGATGGGGCATCTTCGGCACCGGCAAGATCGCCAAGGCCTTCGCCAGGGCATTGAAGGACACGCCGGGGGCAAGGCTGGCCGGCGTCGGCTCGCGCACGATCGAGAGCGCGCAGGCGTTTGCGAATGAATTCGGCGCGGAATTTGCCACCAAGGCCTATGGCTCGTACGAAGAACTGGCCCAGGCCGGCGACGTCGACCTGATCTACGTCGGTACGCCGCACCCGGCCCACGTCGACAACGTGCGCCTGGCCCTGAACGCCGGCAAGGGTGTGCTGTGCGAGAAGCCCTTCACCATGAACCGCGCCGAGGCCGAAGAGCTGGTGGCGCTGGCGCGCTCCAGAAAGCTGTTCCTGATGGAGGCGATGTGGACGCGCTTCATGCCGGCGCTGGCGGAAGTGCGGCGCGTGGTGGAGTCCGGCGAGATCGGCAAGGTCACCCAGGTGATCGCCGACCTCGGCTTCAAGGCGGACTTCGGCCACGAGCACCGTGTGTTCAACCCGGTGCTGGGCGGCGGCGCGCTGCTCGACCTGGGCATCTATCCGCTGTCGATCGCGGTGGCGCTGCTGGGCCCCGTGGCCTCGGTGGCGGCGCAGGCCGAGCTCGGCCCGACCGGCGTCGACGAGCAGACCGGCTTCGTGCTGCGCCACCGTGACGGCGGCATGTCGGTGTGCAGCTGCTCGCTGCGCGCGCGCCTGCCGAGCGAGCTGACGATCGCCGGCGAGCAGGGCCACGTGCGCATGAACAGCATGTTCCACCGCGCCCAGACCGTGACGGTAGCGCGCGCCGACGGCATCGCGCGCACCGTGCCCACGCCCTACATCGGCAACGGCTATGTGCACGAGGCGATCGAGGCGCAGCGCTGCTGGCGGGCGGGCCTGATCGAAAGCCCGGGCATGACCCACGAGGACACGCTGGCCCTGATGGGCGTGATGGACGAGGTGCGGCGCCAGATCGGCCTGCGCTATACAGCTGACCTCGCGGCCGAACCGGCTGCACCGAACGAATAATCAACAAGGAGAACAGACATGAAACGCGATCCCCGCTCGACCGGCCGCACGCGCCGCCTGAACGCCCGCCAGCGCAAGAAGATGCGCGTCGGCGAATTCAAGGAGCACTGCTTCGACATCGAACTGGTATTCAACAGCCCGATGCGCGGTGAGCCCTACCACGACTTCATCAACGACTTCTTCGGCTTCCTCGAGCAGCGCGGCCTGCTGGGCGGCGGCTTCGGCGGCAAGGAGCCGTTCAGCGAGACCGAGGGCGTGATCGCCAACATCGAGCGCGGCTCGCCGAGCGAAGAAGACCGCGAGGCGGTGGTGCAGTGGCTGCGCGCCCGTCCGGAAGTGGTCGATGCGCGCGCCAGGGACTTCAAGGATGCGTGGCACGGCTACGGTTTCTGAGGTCTGCGCGAATACTGCCGAGTTGTAAGCATTTGTCAGCGCGGTAAGCCTTTGTAAAGGCCGTCAACAGGGTAGCGGGGCTCCTCGTTTTAGGGACAAGTGACACGCAAACGTGCACTGAACCCCGAGTCAAACACTAAGGACCACATCATGAAAAAGACCATCGCTACCCTGATCGCCGGCCTGTTCGCTACCGCAGCATTCGCAGCGCAAACGCCTGCCACCACCCCGACCGCGACCGCTACGCCGGCAGTGGCGAAGGCAGAAGCCAAGCAAGAGAAGCAGGCTGCGAAGGCTGAAGTGAAAGAGACCAAAGCTGCGGCCAAGGCCGAGGTCAAGGAAGCCAAGAAAACCGCGAACGCCGACGTGAAGGAAGCCAAGCTCGACGCCAAGGCCGAGGTCAAGGAAGCCAAGGCCGACGCCAAGGACACCAAGGAAGCCGCCAAGACCGAGGTGAAGGTCGCCAAGGCGAACGCCAAGCACGCCAAGGCCGGGCACAAGGCGGCCGTGAAAGCCGAAGCCCACAAGGACACCACGGTTGCCGTCGCAACCCAGGCCAAGTAAGCGGTCCTGCAGCACCCGATGAAGCCCGCGCGATGCGGGCTTTATTTTTTGGCGCGGGCAGGCATGCATATGGATATGTGTTTGACATCGGTTTCAGCCTGGTGCGCTCCACCTTCGTGGTCAGCAAGCCGCCCCACAAGGAAGGCGGCAAATGGAAGATGACCGTCGGCGGCGTCGAGTTGACCAGGACCGAATGACGCTCAGGCCGCGACGGGCGCCGCGGACGTCCGGCGCGCGCCGAAGATCACCCAGGCCGCCACCGCGATCTCGATGAGGTTGGCGGCGCGCTCCACCAGGAATACCGTCGATTCGGCGGCATCCTGGACCTTCGAGTAGATCATGCAGAGGTTCAGCGCCATGTGCAGGATCACGCAGAGCCACAGGCTGCCGCTGCGGTAGCGCACGGCGGTGAACATCATGCCGGCGATGGACGTCACCAGCATCTTCGAGCAGGCAGTCTTCCAGTCGGTATCCATGAAACCGTGGATCAGGTGCATGGCGCCGAACAGCAGGCCGTTCAGCACGATGCCGCGCCAGGCCGGCAGCGACAGCAGCAGCGCGAAGATCACGCCGCGGAACAGCAGTTCCTCGCCAAAGGCATTGAAGAACTGGAGCGTGAAGTCGGAGGCCAGCTTGCCGCCGTCGGCGCTGCGCAGGCCCCAGGGCAGGAACAGCGCGGCGGCCGCCAGGCCGGCGAGGAAGACCGGCTGCGGACGGATGCGGCCCAGGCCGAGCGCCAGCCGCTTCCACAGCCCGAAGGCATGGGCCAGCACCAGCGGATACACGATGGTCGAGGCGAAGGCGAGCAGCTTGACCTTGCCGTAGGCTTCAGGCGGGGCGAAACTGAAGCCGAATTTCAGGATCAGGATCGTCAGCAGGAACTGGCCGGCGGCGCAGGCGATGGCGAAGGGGATGGGGGACTCGGTGTCGTCGACGGTATGCATGGCTGGTCTCGCTGTTGTTGTATTGGCGAGCGCACTATAGGGAGCATCGATGCGGCGGGCCATCCGTTTGCGACAGGCGGCAGAAATCGCGGAATGATCGGTCGTGCTGCAGGCTTGTAAGCAGCTGTCAGCAGAGTAAGCATTTGTAAGGCCGGTCAACAGCCAGGTGCGTGGCCTCGTTAAGGAGACAAGTGACATGCGAATGTGCACTGAACCCAACAACTACTGAGGACCCTTCATCATGAAAAACACCATCGCTGCCCTGATCGCCGGTCTGTTCGCCACCGTTGCATTCGCCCAGACCCCGGCCCCGACCACCACGCCGGATTCGAGCACCACGCCGGCTGTCGCCAAGGCCGCGGCCACGCATGAGAAGCAGGCTGCGAAGAGCACCAAGAAGACGGTCAAGGCCAAGCACGCCAAGAAGTCCTCGCACAAGTCGAAGACCGAGGCCGGCGCTGCCAGCAAGGAAAACATGACCGCGGCGGCTACTCCGGCTACCCCGGCCACCCCTGCCACTCCGGCAAGCGCCGCTGCGCCGGCCACGGCTGCCACCCCGGCCGCTCCGGCAAGCGCGGCTACCCCGGCGACTCCGGCCAAGTAATTCCCGCGTACACGTCGTCCCCGCGAAGGCGGGGATCCAAGCTTTGCCAGCGTCAAGCTAGCGCAAGCAGACTTGGGTCCCCGCCTTCGCGGGGACGACGCGTTTACACCTTCAGGAATTCCTCCCGCCCACCCAGCCAGCGCAGCAGGTGCGCATCCACGATCGCCTCCGCCTCCGGACGATCGGAGCCGAGCAGCCAGGCTGCCACGTCGCGCGCCTGTTCGACGATCCACTGGTCGGTTTCCAGGTTGGCGAAGCGCAGCATGGCCTCGCCGGACTGGCGCGCGCCGAGGAATTCGCCGGGGCCGCGGATCTCGAGGTCGCGGCGTGCGATCTCGAAGCCGTCGGTGGTCTCGCGCATCGTCATCAAACGCTGCTTGGCGACCTGGCCGAGCGGGCTCTGATACAGCAGCAGGCACACACTGGCCGCCGAGCCGCGCCCCACGCGGCCGCGCAGCTGGTGCAGCTGCGACAGGCCGAAGCGCTCCGCATGCTCGATCACCATCAGCGAGGCGTTCGGCACGTCGACCCCGACCTCGATCACGGTGGTCGCCACCAGCACGTGCACCTCGCCGGCCGAGAAGGCATCCATGACCACCTGCTTCTCGGCCGGCTTCATGCGGCCGTGCACCAGGCCGACGACCAGGTCGGGCAGGGACGCGGCTAGGGTCTCGTAGGTGTCGGTGGCGGTCTGCAGCTGCAGCGCTTCCGACTCTTCGATCAGCGGGCACACCCAGTAGACCTGGCGGCCCTCCAGCGCGGCGGCGTGCACGCGCTCGATGACTTCGTCGCGCCGGTTCTGGTCGATCGCACGCGTGACAATCGGCGTGCGGCCCGGCGGCAGCTCGTCGATGACCGACACTTCCAGGTCGGCGTAATACGTCATCGCCAGCGTGCGCGGGATTGGCGTCGCGGACATCATGAGCTGGTGCGGCACCAGGCCGTCGCTGCCCTTGTTGCGGAGCAGGAGGCGCTGGCCGACGCCGAAGCGGTGCTGTTCGTCGACCAGCACCAGGCCCAGCTTCGCGAACTGCACGGTGTCCTGAATGAGCGCGTGGGTGCCGATCACCAGGTTCGCTTCTCCCGATTCGGCCATCTCGCTGGCGGCCTGCTTCTCCTTCTTTTTCAGGCTGCCGGTCAGCCAGGCGACTTTCACGCCCAGCGGCTCCATCCAGGCCGCGATCTTGCGGAAGTGCTGCTCGGCCAGGATCTCGGTCGGCGCCATCAGGGCCGCCTGGTAGCCGCTGTCGATGGCCTGGGCGGCCGCCAGCGCGGCGACCACGGTCTTGCCGCTGCCGACGTCGCCCTGCAGCAGGCGCTGCATCGGATAGCCCTCGCGCAGGTCCTTGCTGATCTCCTGCACCACGCGCTGCTGGGCATTGGTCAGCTTGAACGGCAGCGCTTCCAGGAAGCTCGAGGACAGCGCCCCCACACTGGTCAGCTGCGGTGCGCCTTTTTCGCGGCGCGCCTGCTGGGCGCGTTTCAGCGAGAGCTGCTGCGCCAGCAGCTCGTCGAATTTCACGCGGGTCCAGGCCGGGTGGGTTTTTTCGATCAGCGCATTCTCGTCGACGTCCGGCGGCGGGTAGTGCAGCAGGCGCACGGCCGGCTGGAATTCGGCCAGCGACAGTTTTTCGCGCACCGCGCGCGGCACCGTGTCGGTCCAGTCGACGCGCTTCATGGCGTCGGCGATCGCGCGCCGCAGCACGGTCTGCGACAGCCCTTCGCCGGCCGGATAGACCGGGGTCAGCGAGGCCGGCAGCGGCGCGCCCTCGTTGACGACTTTATAGACCGGATGGACCATCTCGGCGCCGAAGAAGCCGTGCCGGACTTCGGCGCGCGCACGCACGCGCGTGCCCTCGGCCAGCTGCTTGACCTGGCTGCCGTAGAAGTTCATGAAGCGCAGCTGGATGTCGGAGGTCTCGTCGGCGATCGACACCAGCAGCTGCTTGCGCGGCTTGTAGGTGATTTCATTCTTGACCACGACGCCTTCGACCTGCGACACGTGGCCGCCGCGCAGGCAGGCCTCGCGAATCGGCACGATCTCGGTTTCGTCCTCGTAGCGCATCGGCAGGTGCAGCACCAGGTCCATGTCGGTGCGCAGGCCGAGCTTGGCGAGCTTGCTTTCGATGCTTTTCTGGGCCGGCTTCGCGTCAGGCTTGGTGGCGGCTTTGGCCGCAGTGTTTGCATTGGTTGCGGGCATAAAGGTGTAAAATAGAAGGTTCGCCGCATACGCTTGAGCTTATATTGTAAGGCTCCTCGCCCTGTTTTCCCATCATGAGCAGAATGTACTCCCTCTCCGATTTCGATTTCGACCTGCCGCCCGGGCGCATCGCCCAGGTGCCGCTGCCGGACCGCAGCGCTTCGCGCCTGCTGCAGCTCGACGGCGACCGCATCACCGACCGCCACTTTGCCGACATCGTCGACCAGCTCCAGGCCGGCGACGTGCTGGTGATGAACAATACGCGAGTGCTGAAGGCGCGCTTCTTCGGCCAGAAGGACTCCGGCGGCCAGGTCGAGGTGCTGGTCGAGCGCGTGCTCGACAGCCGTACCGTGCTGGCGCAGGTCCGCGCGTCGAAGTCGCCCAAGCCGGGCACCCGCATCCGCCTGGCCGACGCCTTCGACGTCACCGCGGGCGAGCGCGCCGGCGAGTTCTTCACCCTGCATTTCCCTGAAAACGGCGGCGACGTGTTCGAGCTGATCGAGGCCCACGGCCGCCTGCCGCTGCCGCCCTACATCGAGCACGACGCCGACGATTTCGACGAGCAGCGTTACCAGACCGTCTATTCGAAGGAGCCGGGCGCCGTCGCCGCGCCGACCGCCGGCCTGCACTTCGACCAGCCGCTGCTGGACAGGCTGGCCGCGAAGGGCGTCGGCATCGCCTACGTGACCCTGCACGTGGGCGCCGGCACCTTCCAGCCGGTGCGCGTCGAGAACCTGGCCGAGCACAATATGCACAGCGAGTGGTACACGATCCCGCAAGAGACGGTGGATGCCGTGCGCGCCGCCCAGGCCGCGGGCCGCGATGTGGTGGCGGTCGGCACGACCTCGCTGCGCGCGCTGGAATCGGCCTCGCAATCCGGCCAGCTGGAGGCCGGCAGCGCCGATACCAGGCTGTTCATCACCCCGGGTTACCGGTTCAAGACGGTCACCCGCCTGATCACCAACTTCCACCTGCCCAAGTCGACCCTGATGATGCTGGTCTCGGCCTTTGCCGGCTACGACGAGATCCGCAAGGCCTACGCGCACGCGATCGCCAGCGAATACCGCTTCTTCAGCTATGGCGACGCGATGCTGCTCACCCGTAAAGATTAAGACCCATGCTGGAATTTACCCTTCTTAAAAAAGACACCAGCGGCCTGTCGCACGCGCGCCGCGGCCGCCTGAAACTCAACCACGGCACCATCGAGACCCCGATCTTCATGCCGGTCGGGACCTATGGTTCCGTGAAGGCGATGGACCCGCTCGAACTGAAGGAAGTCGGCTCCCAGATCATCCTGGGTAACACCTTCCACCTGTGGCTGCGCCCGGGCACGGAAGTCATGGACAAGTTTGGCGGCCTGCACGGCTTCATGGGCTGGGACAAGCCGATCCTGACCGACTCCGGCGGCTTCCAGGTGTTCTCGCTGGGCGCGATGCGCAAGATCACGGAAGAGGGCGTGAAGTTCGCCTCGCCGATCGACGGTTCGCGCCAGTTCCTGTCGCCGGAAATCTCGATGCAGATCCAGCGCTCGCTGAACTCGGACATCGTGATGCAGTTCGACGAATGCACGCCCTACGAGATCGACGGCCGCCCGGCCACCGCCGAGGAAGCGGCCAAGTCGATGCGCATGTCGCTGCGCTGGGCCCAGCGTTCGATGAACGAGTTCAATCGCGGCGAGAACCCGAACGCGCTGTTCGGTATCGTGCAGGGCGGTATGTACGAGCGCCTGCGCGACGAGTCGCTGGCCGGCCTGGAAGACATCGATTTCCCGGGCCTCGCCATCGGCGGCCTGTCGGTGGGCGAGCCGAAGGAAGACATGATGCGCATCCTCGAGCACGTCGGCCCGCGCCTGCCCGAGAACAAGCCGCACTACCTGATGGGCGTCGGCACCCCGGAAGACCTGGTGGCCGGCGTGGCCAACGGCGTCGACATGTTCGACTGCGTGATGCCGACCCGGAACGCGCGCAACGGCTGGCTGTTCACCCGCTTTGGCGACCTGAAGATCAAGAACGCGCGCTACAAGGACGAGCAGGCGCCGCTCGACGAATCCTGTACTTGCTACTGCTGCAAGAATTTCTCGCGCGCCTACCTGCACCACCTGCACCGCTCGAAAGAGATCCTGGGCGCCCGCCTGAACACCATCCACAACCTGCATTACTACCTGAACCTGATGCAGGAAATCCGCGATGCGATCGATGCCGACCGCTTCCATGAGTTCCGCCTGCAGTTCAACGCCGACCGCGCCCGCGGGGTGTAGAGCGCCTAAAACCCGCATGGCGGCGTTGCCCCGGCTCGCCGTACTAGCGGACTGCCTTCGCCGGGGCGTCTTGCCCTGCGGGCTTGTAGGCGCTCTATAAGCTGCTTGGTATTAATTTTCAAACAACGTCTTGCAATCAGGCATCGCGCTCCCACATGCGCTGAAATTGGTTGTTGACAGTTTGCGGGTGCTAGAATACAGCGCTTGTTTTTTCACATTCTTATAAATCGGAGTTCTTGTGTTCATTTCCAACGCTTACGCCCAAACCGCCGCCGGCGCCGCCGATCCTGGTCTGATGGGCAGCCTGACGACGTTCGCCCCGATCATCATCATGTTCGTGGTCATGTATTTCATCATGATCCGTCCGCAGCAGAAGCGCCAGAAAGAAATGAAGACGATGATGGACGCGCTGGCCAAGGGCGATGAAGTGATCACCGTCGGCGGCGTGCTGGGCCGCGTGTCGAAAGTTGCCGATGCCTACGTCACCATCGAGGTGGCGGCCGGCACCGAAATCGTGGTGCAGAAGAATGCCGTCACCACCCTGCTGCCGAAGGGCACCCTGAAGGCCCTGTAAACCGTAACCAGCCGCACGGCGCACATCATGAATCGCTATCCCCTCTGGAAATACATACTGATCCTCGTGGCGGTGCTGCTTGGCCTCCTGTACACGGCGCCGAACTACTTCGTCGATTCGCCGGCGCTGCAGGTCACGACCTCGAAAGCGACGGTCAAGGTCAACAGCGACACCGTCCGCACGGTCACCGACGCGCTCAAGCGCGACGGCGTCCCTGCCGAGGCCGTGAGCCTGGAAGGTTCCGGCGATACCAGCGCCGTGCGTGCGCGCTTCGCCAGCACCGACGCCCAGTTCAAGGCCAAGCTGGCCCTCGAGCGCGACCTGAACCGCGACCCGGCCGACCCGGACTACATCGTCACCGTCAACCTGGCGAAGAACACCCCGATGTGGATGCAGAAGCTGGGCGCGCAGGCGATGAACCTGGGCCTGGACCTGCGCGGCGGCGTGCACTTCCTGCTGCAGGTCGACACCAAGGCGGTCGAGGACACCCGCGTCAAGAGCATCGTGTCTTCCGCGCGCGGCCTGCTGCGTGACCAGAACGTGCGCCATGCCGGCATCGACCGCGTCGGCAACCACGTCGAGATCCGCTTCCGCGACGCCGAAACCCGCGCCAAGGCACGTTCCGTGCTGGCCAGCCAGAACCCCGACCTGGCCTTCACCGAGACTGCCGACGGCACCGACCTGAAGCTGAACGTGAGCCTGAAGCCGGAAGCGCTGCAGAAAGCGGTGGACGACGGCGTGAAGCAGAACATCGCCACCCTGAGCAAGCGTATCAACGAGCTGGGCGTGAGCGAGCCGGTGATCCAGCAGCAGGGCCGCGACCGCATCGTGGTGCAGCTGCCGGGCGTGCAGGACGTTGCCCATGCGAAGGACATCATTGGCCGTACCGCAACGCTCGAATACCGCATCACCGACGACAGCATCACCCCGGGCACCGAGCTGACCGCCGCCATTCCGCTGAACTCGGAACTGTTCACCCAGGGCCGCGACGTGCCGGTGGTGGTCTCGAAGGACGCGGTGGTGACCGGTGGGTCGATCATCAGCGCCGTGCCGGGCTTCGACCAGAACCAGCGTCCGGCCGTGAACATCGAGCTGAACGCCGAAGGCGGCCGCAAGATGCGCGCCATGACCCGCGAGCGGGTCGGCAAGCGCATGGCCACGCTGCTGATGGAAAAGGGCAAGTACACCGTGCTGCAGGTCGCCACCATCCAGGGCGAATTCGGTTCGAACTTCCAGACCACCGGCATGCGCAGCCCGGCGGAAGCCGCCGAGCTGGCCCTGCTGCTGCGCGCCGGCGCGATGGCGGCGCCGACGGATTTCGTCGAAGAACGCGTGGTCGGCCCGCAGCTGGGCGCCGAGAACATCGCCAAGGGCCTGCACTCGACCCTGTGGGGCTTCGTGGCGATCGCGATCTTCATGATCATCTACTACCAGCTGTTCGGCTTTTTCAGCGTGGTGGCACTGGCCTGCAACCTGCTGTTCCTGCTGAGCTTGCTGTCGATGCTGCAAGTCACGCTGACCCTGCCCGGCATCGCCGCAATCGCGCTGGCGCTGGGTATGGCAATCGACGCGAACGTGCTGATCAACGAGCGCATCCGTGAGGAACTGCGTGCCGGCAATACGCCGCAGGCGGCGATCTCGGCGGGCTTCAGCCACGCCTGGGCCACCATCCTGGACTCGAACGTGACCACCCTGATCGTCGGCCTGGCCCTGCTGGTGTTCGGCTCGGGCGCGGTGCGCGGCTTCGCGGTCGTGCACTGCCTGGGCATCCTGACTTCGATGTTCTCGGCCGTGTTCCTCTCGCGCGGCGTCGTGAACCTGTGGTACGGCCGCAAGAAGAAGCTGGGCAAGATCGCCATCGGTACCGTCTGGGAACCGGGCATCACGGCGGCGGGCGCCAAGTCCGCGGCCAAGAAATAAGCAGCGAGGAAAGACATGGAATTTTTCAAGATTAAACGGGACATCCCGTTCATGCGCCACGCGTTGATCTTCAACGTGATTTCGGCGCTGACTTTCGTCGCCGCGGTGTTCTTCCTGGTGACCAAGAACCTGCACTACTCGGTGGAATTCACCGGCGGCACCACCATGGAGCTGCGCTACTCCCATGCGGCCGAGCTGGAGAAGATTCGCCGTAACCTGGAAAAGCTGGGCTACGAGCAGCCGGAAGTGACCAGCTTCGGCACCGCCCAGGACGTCATCATGCGCCTGCCGCTGCGCAAGGACCTGCCGGGCGCGAGCGCGTCGACCACGGTCTTCAACGCCCTGTGCGCGGCCGATAACGGCACGCCGAAACAGGTCCAGCAGACCACCGAGAAGGGCGAAAGCGTCACCCGCACCAGCTGCGTGAATGCGGCCGGGGCCGAAGCGGTGCACCTGCAGCGCGTCGAGTTCGTCGGCCCCTCGGTCGGCGAAGAGCTGGCGCAGAACGGCCTGAACGCGCTGGTCATGGTGGTGATCGGCGTGGTGATCTACCTGGCCGTGCGCTTCGAATGGAAGTTCGCGGTGGCGGCGATCATCGCCAACCTGCACGACGTCGTGATCATCCTCGGCTTCTTCGCCTTCTTCCAGTGGGAATTCTCGCTGACCGTGCTGGCGGCGGTGCTGGCGGTGCTGGGCTACTCCGTCAACGAGTCGGTCGTGATCTTCGACCGGATCCGCGAAACCTTCCGCAAACAGCGCAAGATGAGCGTGACCGAGGTCATCGACCACGCGATCACCAGCACCATCTCGCGTACCATCATCACCCACGGCTGTACCGAGATGATGGTCCTGTCGATGCTGTTCTTCGGCGGCCAGGCCCTGCATTACTTCGCCGTGGCGCTGACCATCGGTATCCTGTTCGGTATCTACTCGTCGGTGTTCGTGGCGGCGGCCATCGCCATGTGGCTGGGCGTGAAGCGCGAAGACCTGATCAAGCCGATCAAGGAACGTGACGAAACCGACGGCGCCGTCGTCTGATTTTCCTCAAGAAAATAAAAGCCGCCCGGCATAGCCGCGGCGGCTTTTTCTTTGGATGCGAACAATTTCTTCGTTTGTGTGAAACAACGCACAGAGTACCCCTCAGGCCGGCCTTAAGATGGACTCGTCTCTTTCAGGACATCCCTAGTTTTGGACTTCACCCGCTCCCAACCGAGCGGGTTTTTTTTTGCCGCCGATGTTGGCGAGACAATGCCGGTTCTGCATTCCCGGCATACGACGGCAGTCGCCTGCCCGGTAGATGGCGCGGGAACAGCTGCGCCGGTTCATGCGCCGCGGGAGCGCCGCAGGAGGGCGTGGAATTCGGCGCGCAGGGCGGGATCCTGGCGGAAGGCGCCGCGCATGACGGTGCTGCCCATGCTGGCATCCATATCCATGACGCCACGCCATTGCATGCAGAAGTGATCGGCTTCCATCAGGAGGGCCAATCCACGCGGCGCCATCAGGGCCTCCAACGCATCGGCCAGCTGGATCACCGCTTCTTCCTGGATCTGCGGCCTGCTCATGATCCAGTTGCTAAGGCGTGCATATTTCGACAGGCCGATCAATTCGGCATCCGGGTTCGGCAACAGCCCGACCCAGATCTTGCCGATCACCGGGCACAGGTGGTGCGAGCAGGCGCTGCGGACGGTGATCGGGCCGACCACCATCAGTTCGTCGGAATGGGTAACGTTTGGAAAAGCGGTTGCCGCCGGCATGGCTTCATAGCGGCCGGCGAAGACCTCGCGGACGAACATGCTGGCAACGCGGCGGCCGGTGTCGCGCGTATTGTGGTCGGCTGAGGTATCGATGACGAGGCTGTCCAGCACCTCCTGCATCTTGCGGCTGACTTCCTCCACCAGCTCGTCGAGCTCTCCCGGCGCAAGGAAGTCCGCAATATTGTCGTTCGCAAAGAAGCGGGCGCCGCCGGCTTTCAGTCGCGCGCGAATGCGCTGGGATACGGGCGGCGTGTCCTGTGCCAGGTTGCCGGCATCGAAGGGAGGGAGAAGATCGTTTGGCATATGGTGCTTGATTCCGGAAAAGCGGTACAAGATATCGAACCGGGACGAGTATAGCGTTCGCCCGGCATAGTCGGTTCATGCCGGCGCCGAATCGCGGGTCAAACCGGGTTCATTGTTACCTTAAGGATCTTGCCGGGGCAGCGACAGGCCCTCGGCGCGCGCCAGCCGTTCCAGCGCCGCTTCCAGGATCACCCGTGCCTGGCCGGCGGCATGGCCGAGATCCTGGTGCAATTGCGCGTCCAGGCTGTTGCGGGAGGCGCATTGCTGGCTGTAGCGCTCGAAGCTGCCGATCATGAGCAACAGCTCCGCCATATGGCGCGGGCATTCGCAGGCCAGCTTGGTGCTCGCGGCCGTGAGGTTGGCCAGCGACTCTTCGTCGAAACGCGGTCCCGGCAAGCTCTGCTCGGCAGGCTTCGCCGGCAGGTGCTGGCCTTCCAGGGCCTGGCGGCAAAGAGGCACCAGTTCGCCCATCTCGGAGGGCACGCGCGCCACCAGCCAGCCCTGCGAGCGCAAGGCGCGGATGGTCGCATTCGCGCAGAAGCGATAGAGCACGACGGTGGCCGCGGCCTGCAGGGCAGCGCTGGCCGCGGCGATGGCCGGGACGGCCCGCTCGTCGAGTTCCGCCAGTTCCACCAGCAGCAGGTCGGCATGCAGGCCGGGACGCGGGAAGCCTGGCGTGTCGAGGCGCGCGCAGCTGTCCAGGACCTGCAGCGGCGCGGTGTCGCGCGGGCTGGCATCGATCCGGCGCGCCAGGCCGGGGCCGATCACGACCACGCCGATCGGCCTCAGCGGCGCAGCATTGCCGGCCTGGTTGCCGCCGCCGAGCAGGCGCAGCTCCTCGATCGAAAGATGGGCCAGCTGGCCGATCGGATGGCCCTGGTCGACCAGCTGTTTCAGCAGGCCCAGGCGCTGTACCTGGGCGGCCGTATACAGACGCTGCCCGTGCGCCGAACGGCGCGTTTCGGACAGGTCGTAGCGGCGTTCCCATACGCGCAGGGTTTCCACCGGCAAGCCCGCCAGGCGCGCCGCCACGCCGCTGCGGTAGGTGATGGCGCCCGCTGCGTCGGCGGGCAGGTCCGAAAGCTGTGTCGACTGGTTTGTCATGATGAACCGTATTTGAACCGTGATACTTGGATTATACAGGTTCAAATTATGGACATGCGTATCGTGCGATTTTATATTCGACGGCGGGATCACCTGTTGCCGGCGCCGCCGGCTTCCCGTTCGATCGATATTCAATGAAGGAAGCGATGATGAAAAAATTCTGGGTCCTCACGATGTTCAGCTTGTCCTGCGGACTGGCACACGCAGCCGATATCGTTGACACCGCTAAATCCGCGGGCAACTTCACGACACTGGTGAAAGCAGTGGAGGCAGCCGGCCTGGTCGATACCCTGAAAGGACCGGGGCCGTTCACCGTGTTCGCACCGACCGACGCCGCTTTTGCGAAGCTGCCGCAAGCAAAGCTGGATGCCCTTCTCAAGGACAAGGCGGCGCTGACCAAGGTGCTGACCTACCACGTGGTGCCGGGCAAGATCATGGCGGCCGACGTCAAGCCGGGCGCCGTCAAGTCAGTCGAAGGCAGTTCCTTGCATTTCACCATGAAAGGCGGAAAAGTCCATGTCGAAACAGCCACCGTGGTCAGCGCCGATGTTCCTGCGGACAATGGCGTTATCCACGCCATCGACACCGTCATGATGCCGAAGTGAACAACTGGAACGGAGGTGCCTCATGTTTCGTTGGATGAAAAGCGCCGTCGGCATCCTGCTGCTCGCATCGGTCGCTGCCTGCGGCGGTGGCGGTAACGACGAGCACCGCAATGACAATATCGTGCAGGTCGCCCAGAACGACAGCCGGTTCAGCATCCTGGCGGAAGCGGTCCAGGCGGCAGGCCTGGCGGATACTCTGTCCGGTCCGGGCCCGTACACCGTGCTGGCGCCAACGAACGACGCGTTCGCGGCGCTGCTGGCCGAGCTCGGACTCACGAAGGATCAACTGCTCGGCAACAAGCCACTGCTCACGACGGTATTGAAATACCACGTGATCCAGGGCCGGGTACCGAGCGCCGAGGTGCCGCTTGGCAAAGCGATCGTGCCGCTGGACGGTGGATTCTTCAAGGTGGACAAGGTCGGCAACGATCTGGTGATCCACGATGGGCGCAACCGCAGCAGCAAGATCGTTCAGGTAGATATTGCCGCATCGAATGGCATCATCCACGCAGCCGACAAGGTGCTCTTGCCTGCCGATAAGAATATCGTGCAGACCGCTGCGGCGAATCCCGACTTCAGCATCCTGGTCGAAGCAGTCGGCGCCGCCGGCCTGGCCGATACGCTCAGCGCCCCGGGGCCATTCACGGTGTTCGCGCCGACCAACGCGGCCTTTGCTGCCTTGCTGGCCGAATTGGGCGTGACAAAGGAACAGCTGTTGGCCGACAAGGCCTTGTTGACCAAAGTGCTGACCTACCATGTACTGCCCGCACGGGTATTGAAGGCGGAGGTGCCGGTCGATACGCCCATCAAGACCGTCGAGGGTGAAACCTTCTCCATCAGCGCGGCCCTGGTCATCACGGACCAGCGTGGGCGCAAGGCGAATATCGGCGCCGCCGACATTTTCACCGCCAACGGCGTGATTCATGTCATTGACAAGGTGATCCTGCCGGCGCCCTGAGCGTCCTGGAACTTGGCTTCTGCTCGTGGCAATGTCGCTCTGCGCGTATGACCTTGCCCGTTTGCGCCACCTTGGGGTGGCGCTTTTTTTTACGAAATTGTCAAATTAAATGTAAAAAAATGTGAGTCAGCGCACAGAGTGTGAATGTTCAGGGAACTAAGATGGACTCGTCTCTTTCAGGACATCCCTAGTTTTGGACTTTACCCGCTCCCAACCGAGCGGGTTTTTTTTTAGCATTTCAAAAACCCTCATGACGGCGTTGCATCGTCTCGCCGTACGAGCGTACTGTCTTCGACGATGTGCCTTGCCCTGAGGGTTTTGTGAAACGCTCGGTTAGTCCAGCGCGGTGACGAGGCTGCGCACTTCCTCTTCCGATTCCTGCAGCACCAGCGCCAGCGTGCCGTCGCCGACCGCGAAGTCGATGGTGGCGCTGGCCTGTGTCGGGCTGAAGCCCGGGCGCTCGAGCAGGGGAGAGGGGACTGGCGCCAGGTCCTTGGCCAGCATCAGGGTGTCGCCCAGGGTTTCCGGCGGCAGGGCGCGCATGCCGTTCCACAGGGCCTCGATCGCATCCATGACCGGCGCCGGCACGCCCAGCTTGTGCAGCACGCCGCGGCCGATCTCGACCTGTCCATGTTCGATCCATTCGTCGGCGCCGCCGTCCAGCAGGCCGGGGAACTCGCTTGCTCTCGACAGCAGATAGAAGCCGCCGACTTCATGCACGATGCCGGCGAACATCGCCGTGTCCGGATCGACGAAGGACACCCGGCGCGCGATCACCAGCGCCAGTGCGGCGACGTTGGCCGAGTGCTGCCACAGCTGGTCGGCCTTGGCGCGCAGCAGCGGGTCGGTGACGCCGCTCGCCAGCTGGCGCACGATGACGGCGGCGGTCAATGCGCCCAGGGTGCGGAAGCCGACCCGCTGCACCGCGGCGCGGACGTTGGTGACGTCATTGCCGGCCCGGTTGTAGGCGGCCGAGTTGGCGATGGCGACGGTGCGCGCGGCCAGCAGCGGTTCGGCCTGCACCAGGCGCGCGGCTTCCTCGACATGGCAGTCGGGATCGCCCAGCGCGCGCTGCAGCTTGAGCGTGGCGTTGACGTGGGTCGGGAAGGCCAGTTCACCGCGCCCGGCCTGCGCGGCGATGCTCTTGAGGGCGTCGAGTCTATCCATGGCGGGAGGCGGGCGTCACGGCTCGCTGAAAATGGCGTCGAAGCCGTCTTTCGGCTCTTCCGTGTCCTGCAGCTCATCGGCCAGGCCGAGGTCGATCAGTTCCTCGACCGCGTTCATGAAGCTGTTGACCTTGGTGGCGCCGATCAGGCGATAGATCTCGCCGGCCTCGTTGCGCACACCGATCAGCATCTTTTCCTTGAGCACTTCGTCGGGCGGCGCGACGTCGAGCAGGATGTTGCCGATGATGTGCTTGTCGAAATGGGCGGGTTTCTTACCTTCGAGCAGGGCGGTTTTCACGAGTGGGGTTTCCTTTCCTTGAGCGCTGGCGGAAACGCGTCGGATGGCGTTCCTCCAGTGGGGCGATTATAGCGGGCCGCGCGCCCTGCGGCGCGGCGCCCGGGCATTCGCATTTTACGGCCGGGACGGTTACCATAGCGTCATGACCCAGCAGCTGCGCGGTATCGCCGCCCTCATCCTCGTCGTCCTCGTGTGGGGCACGACCTTCCCGGCCATGAAAGACCTCACCGTGACCTTCTCGCCGGTGTGGATCATTTTCACGCGTTTCGCACTGGCGGTGCTGATCCTGTCTCCCTTCCTGTGGCGCGCCCATCGCGACGACCTGGCTTCCGGCGTGCTGCTGGGCCTGGTCCTGTTCTTCTGCTACCTGTTCCAGGTCGAAGGCCTGGCCCTGACCAGCTCGAACCGCAACGCCTTCATTACCGGCCTGAACGTCCTGGTGGTGCCGCTGCTGGGCATCCTCGGCGGACGCCTGCCGGAGCGCCGCATTGTGTTCGCCCTGGTGCTGGCGCTGGCCGGCCTGGCGGCGCTGTGCTGGGACGGCGGCGCCTGGGGAACCGGCGACACGCTGGCGCTGCTGGGCGCTTTCTGCTTTGGCGCCTACGTCAAGATCATGGAAATCCGCACCCGCACCGCCAGGCGCCTGCTCAGCGTGACGGCGGCCCAGATCGGCACCGTGGCTGTATGCGCCGCGCTGTGGCTGCTGTTGCGCGAGGTCCCGCGCGGCGTCGGCGTGCTGGAAGACGCCAACAACTACTGGCGCTACATCGGCGGCAACCTGCTTGCCTACTGGCCGAATTTCGCCTACCTGGGCGCGGTCTGCACCGCCGCCATCATCTCGCTGCAGACCTGGGGCCAGTCGCGCACCAGCGCCAACGAGGCGGCCGTGATCTATGCCTTCGAGCCGGGCGCGGCGGCCTTCTTCGGCTATTTCTGGCTGGGAGAGGCGATGACGGCCCGCGGCTGGCTGGGCGCGGCCCTGTTGATCTCCGGTATGATTGTCAGCCAATGGAATGCCGAGAGCCGGCCGGCCGCCGCGCTCGCCCCCGAGTGATGACCCTGATCCACCTCCCGCCCCTTTTTGATGTCGCACGCTGACCTGTCCCACCTGGCCAGGGAAGCGCCGCTGCGTGTCCTGCTCGTGAATGCCGGCGAGCCGGATTCGCTGACCTGGTCCGGGATCGTGCAGCCGCTGCGCCTGGCGGCCAAGATGGTAGGGCCGCAGCGCCTGATCGTCGACGTGCGCAGCCCGGACAAGTTTGCCGGCGACAGCCAGCGCCACTGGCATCTGGTGCTGCTGGTCGCCGACGAAGCCGAAGCCGGCCTGCGCCCGGCCAACATGCGCCTGCTGGCCCAGCGCTGCCGCGCCGCCGCCTGCTGGGGCGGGGTGGGCGCCGGCGTGCTGTGGCTGGCCGAGACGGGCGCCTTCAACGGCGTGCGCACCGCGCTGCCCTGGTCGCTGTACCCGGATGCCGACGCCATCGCCGAGCAGGCGCTGCTCAGCCCCCACCTGTTCGAGATCGACGGCCCGCGCCTGAGCTGCTGCGGCGGCGGCGCGAGCATCGACTTCGCCCTGAACCTGGTCGACATGCTGTTCGGCGCCACCGTGCAGGCCCAGGTCAAGGAAGTGCTGTGCGTGGACCGCGTGCGCGGCCAGGAAGAGCGCCAGCGGGTCGCGCTGCAGGCCCGCTTCGGCGTGCTGCAGCCCAAGCTGACCGAGGCCGTGACCCTGATGGAAGCGAACATCGAGGAACCGCTCTCGACCGACGAGATCGCCCAGCTGGCCGGCGTTTCGCGGCGCCAGCTGGAGCGCCTGTTCAAGCAATACCTGGGCAGCCTGCCGTCGCGCTACTACCTCGAACTGCGCCTGAAGCGCGCCCGCCAGCTGCTGCGCGACACCAACCACTCGATCGTGCAGGTCGGCCTGATGTGCGGTTTCTCGTCCGGCTCCCACTTCTCCACCGCCTTCGGCGCCCTGTTCGGCAAGACCCCGCGTGAAGAGCGCCAGCGCAAGCTCGCCGAGTAATGACTTCGCTCAAACCGGGGTCAGACTCCCGTTTTTGGAAATTGCCAAAATGACATTGCCAAAATGCGGAGTCTGACCCCGGTTTGGGGTTGCGCAAATGTTGCTCGTCCAAAAATGAAAATGCCTGTCGCAGTTTGAAAAGAACTGCAAGGGTGGGCTTTCTATAATGGGTCGCTCGGCGCGGCTGCTGGAGTTCGCGCGACCCTTTATTTGGATGAGGAAGAACGTCATGAATGCTAAGCTCGAATCGGTCACCACGCGGCCTGTCACACGCCAGACTTTCGACGAGGTCCTCGTCCCGACCTACGCCCCGGCCGCGATGGTCCCGGTGCGCGCTTCCGGCCTGGACGTGTGGGACCAGGAAGGCAAGCATTACCTCGACTTCACCTCCGGCATCGCCGTCTCGAGCCTCGGTCACTGCAACCCGGTGCTGGTCGACGCCGTCACGCGCCAGATCAACACCCTGTGGCACCTCGGTAACGGCTACACCAACGAGCCGGTCCTGCGCCTGGGCAGCGCCCTGACCGAAGCGACCTTCGCCGACCGCGCCTTCTTCTGCAACTCGGGCGCCGAAGCCAACGAAGCGGCCCTGAAGCTGGCGCGCAAGTACGCGCACACCAAGTTCGGCCCGCACAAGTCGCGCATCGTGTCCTGCCTGTCGTCCTTCCACGGCCGCACCCTGTTCACCGTCTCGGTCGGCGGCCAGCCGAAGTACACCGAAGGCTTCGAGCCGCTGCCGCAGGAAATCAACCACATCGTCTACAACGACATCGAGTCGGCGCGCGCCGCGATCACCGATGACGTCGCCGCCGTGATCGTCGAACCGATCCAGGGCGAGGGCGGCGTGATCCCGGGCGACATCGCGTACCTGAAAGCCCTGCGCGAACTGTGCGACCAGACCGGCGCCCTGCTGGTGTTCGACGAAGTGCAGTCGGGCGTGGGCCGCACCGGCACCCTGTACGACTACATGAACGTCGGCGTGACCCCGGACATCCTGACCTCGGCCAAGGCCCTGGGCAACGGCTACCCGATCGGCGCGATGCTGACCACCGAGGAGATCGCCCAGCACTTCAACGTCGGCTCGCACGGCACCACCTACGGCGGCAACCCGCTGGCCGCGACCGTCGCCCTGAACGTGCTCGATCAGATCAACCAGCCGTCCTTCCTGGCGCGCGTGAACGAAGCCAGCGCCATGCTGTTCGCCCAGCTCGAAAAACTCTCGGGCGACTTCCCGCAGCTGTTCGGCAAACCGCGCGGCAAGGGCCTGCTGATCGGCCTGCCGATGGCCGAAGGCTTCAAGGGCCGCGCCAAGGACTACACCAAGGCCGCCGAGAAGCTGGGCCTGATGCTGCTGATCGCCGGCCCCGACGTGGTGCGCCTGGCGCCGGCGCTGGTCGTCACCGACGCCCAGCTGATCGAAGCCGACCGCATCATGCGCGACGCCGCCGAGGCCTTCGTCGCCGGCTGATCGATGCCTTTCGGCGGCCGGCGGGATGCACCTCCGCCGGCCGCCGGCCCTGTCCTGTACGCTGACTCTTGATCGGGAGTTCCCATGTATGTTGTCCGTCCGGTAGAGCCCGCGGATGTCGGCGCCCTCGAGACGCTGCTGGCCGCCTCCATGCCGGGAGTGCATACCCTGCCGCGCACGCGCGAGAAGATCGCCGCCCTGGTCGAGCGCTCATGCGCTTCGTTCACGGCCCACGTCGACATCCCCAGCGAGGAAACCTACCTGTTCGTGCTGGAGGATATCGAGCACCATGAACTGGTCGGCACCGCGGCGATCCACGCTTCGGCCGGCTCGAACGGCACCTATTTCGCGTTCCGCAACGACGTGATCCAGCAGGTCTCGCGCGACCTGAACATCAGCCACAGCGTGCATGCGCTGACCCTGTGCTCGGAGCTGACCGCGTATTCGCAGCTGTCCGGCTTCTTCATCAGCCAGAGCGTCCGCCACCGCAGCAAGGCCGACGACAGGGGCGGCCATGAAGCGGCCCTGCTGTCGCGTGCGCGCCTGCTGTATTCGGTGCTGGCGCCGCATCGTTTCGGCGACCGCTTCTTCGTGCCGCTGGCCGGCGTCACCGACGACGACGGCCAGTCGCCGTTCTGGGATGCGCTGGGCCGCAAGTTCTTCAAGATGGACTTCCTGGACGCCGAACGCACCATCGGCGGCGCCCGCAACCGCACCCTGATCGTCGAGCTGATGCCGCACTACCCGGTGTATGTGCCGCTGCTGCCCGGACCGGCGCAGGCCGCGATGGGCCAGATCCACCCGAGCGGCCAGCTGGCGTTCGACCTGTTGACCGAGGAAGGCTTCGAGGCCGACGAGTACATCGACATCTTCGACGGCGGCCCGATCCTGCAGGCGCACAAGAACGCGCTGCGCTGCTTCCGCGGCTCGATGGTGCGCAAGGTGGCGACCCAGGACCAGCCATCCGGCGCGCCGGACGCCATGGTCAGCTACGCGGTGGCCAGCAGCGAGCGCAAGTTCCGTGCGATCGTCGTGTCCTGCGCCCCGGCCGAAAGCAGCGAGGCCCTGTGCCTGCCCGCCTGGGCCCAGGGAGCGCTCGGCGTCGCCCCGGGCGACAACGTCATCTGCGTGCGCATTTAAAGGAAACCGACCCATGCTCTTGATTCGCGCAATCACCCTGGACGACATCGATCCGCTGATCGAGATGGCGCGCCAGGTCGGCAGCGGCATGACCACGCTGAAGCCCGACCGCGCCATGCTCGGCGAACGCGTGAACACCGCGGTCGCCTCCTTCGCCCAGGCCATCCCGCCGGAAGAGCGCGACTACATGTTCGTGATGGAGGACACCGCGAACCACCGCCTGGCCGGCGTCTGCGCCATCAAGGCGGCGGTCGGCCTGACCGAGCCCTTCTACAACTACCGGATCGGCACCCTGGTCCACTCCAGCCGCGAGCTGGGCGTGTTCACGCGCATGGACACCCTGTACCTGTCGAACGACCTGACCGGTTCGAGCGAACTGTGCTCGCTGTTCCTGATGCCGGAATACCGCACCGGCCCCAACGGCAAATGGCTGTCGAAGAGCCGCTTCCTGTTCATCGCCCAGTTCCAGCAGCTGTTCACCGAAAAGATCATCGCCGAGATGCGCGGCTACCAGGCCGAGGACGGCACCTCGCCGTTCTACGAGGGCCTGGGCCGCCACTTCTTCAAGATGGATTTCGACCACGTCGACGGCCTGACCGCGATCGGCAAGAAATCCTTCATCGCCGAGCTGATGCCGCGCCAGCCGCTGTATGTGGCTTACCTGCCGGAAGACGCCCAGGCCGTGATCGGCCAAGTGCACCGCTCCACGCTCCCGGCCCGCAAGCTGCTCGAGCAGGAAGGCATGCATTACGAAGGCTACGTCGACATCTTCGACGCCGGCCCGGTGCTGCAGGGCCGCGTGTCCGAACTGCGCGCCGTGCGCGACAGCGTGCTGACCGTGGCCGAGGAAGGCGTGCCGGAAGGCGAGTGCGACACCACGCTGGTCTCGAACACCCGGCTCGACGACTTCCGCATGATTCTCACGCAGGCTTGTAACGGGGGCGCCAAGGTGGCGCTGTCGGTCCGCGAACTGCAACTGCTGCATTGCCAGGCGGGCGACCCGGTGCGCACGCTGTCACTCAATGTAAGGAAAAATTCGCATGTCTAATCTGTCGAACTACATCAACGGCGAATGGCTCGCCGGCAGCGGCCAGGAACTGGTCACGATCGACCCGTCCACCGGCCGCCAGACCTGGGCCAGCAAGGAATCCACGGCGGACGACGTGGCGCACGCGGTGCAGGCGGCGCGCGATGCATTCGAAGACTGGGCCCTGGCGCCGCTCGAGCAGCGCATCGCCATCTGCCAGCGCTTCCGCGACCTGTTGAAGGAACATACGGAGGAACTGGCCGCGATCATCGCCGAGGAAGTCGGCAAGCCCCTGTGGGAAGCCCGCACCGAAGTCACGACCATGGCCAACAAGGTCGACATCTCGGTACAGTCGCACGGCGCACGCACCGGCGAGACCAGCGCGAAAGTCGCCGACGGCAACGCCGTGCTGCGCCACCGTCCGCATGGCGTGTTCGCCGTGTTCGGCCCTTACAACTTCCCCGGCCACCTGCCGAACGGCCACATCGTGCCGGCCCTGATCGCCGGGAACACCCTGGTCTTCAAGCCCAGCGAGTTCGCGCCGCGCACGGCGCTGCGCACGGTCCAGTTGTGGGAGCAGGCCGGCCTGCCGAAGGGCGTGCTGAACCTGGTCAACGGTGGCCGCGAAACCGGCGTGGCGCTGGGCGCCAACCCGGACGTCGACGGCATCCTGTTCACCGGCAGCAGCCAGACTGGCGCCGCCCTGCACAAGCAGTTCGGCGGCATGCCGGGCAAGATGCTGGCGCTGGAAATGGGCGGCAACAACCCGCTGGTGGTGTGGGACGTGAAGGACATCGATCCGGCGGTCCACCACGCCGTGATGTCGGCCTTCATCTCGGCCGGCCAGCGCTGCACCTGCGCGCGCCGCCTGATCGTGCACGATACCCCGGAAGGCCAGGCCTTCATCGAGCGCCTGGTCGACGTGGCGGGCAAGCTGGTGGTCGGCCCTTCGAACGCCGAGCCGCAACCCTTCATGGGCCCGGTCGTCTCGGCGCCGGTCGCCAGGCGCCTGGTGCAGGCCCAGGAGATGATGGAAGAGAAGGGCGGCAAGGTGCTGCTGCGCATGCGCCAGCCGGACCCGAATGCCGGCTTCGTCACCGCCGGCATCGTCGACGTCACCGGCGTCCAGGGCATCCCGGACGAGGAGTGGTTCGGCCCCCTGTTGCAGATCATCCGCGTGCCCGACTTCGACACCGCCATCAAGGTCGCGAACGCCACCGAGTTCGGCCTGGCGGCGGCCCTGCTGTCGCCGTCCGAAGAGCTGTGGAAGCGCTTCGCGATCAAGGCCCGGGCCGGGGTGGTCAACTGGAACCGCCCGACCACCGGCGCGGCCAGCTCGGCGCCGTTCGGCGGCGTGGGCAAGTCGGGCAACCATCGCCCGAGCGCCTACTACGCGGCCGACTACTGCGCCTACCCGGTCGCCTCGATCGAAACGGCCGAGCTGGAGATGCCGGCCAAACTGTCCCCCGGCCTGAGTTTTTAAGCGACCACCATGCATAACGCCCGTGAATTCAACTTCGACGGCCTGGTAGGCCCGTCGCACAACTATGCCGGCCTCTCGTTCGGCAACGTCGCCTCTTTCAACAATGTGAAGAGCGCGTCGAACCCGCGCCAGGCGGCCCTGCAGGGCCTGGCCAAGATGCGCGAGCTGGCAGCGCGCGGCTTCGCGCAGGCCGTGCTGCCGCCGCAGGCGCGCCCGAACTTCCGCCTGCTGCGCCGCCTCGGCTTTTCCGGCACCGACGGCGACGTGCTGGCCCAGGCCTATCGGGAAGCGCCGGTGATCCTGGCCTGCGCCTGGTCGGCGTCGCCGATGTGGACCGCGAACGCCGCCACCGTCAGCCCCTCGGCCGACACCGCGGACGGCCGCGTGCACTTCACCGCCGCCAACCTGAACAACAAGCTGCACCGCGCCGAGGAGCACATCCAGTCGACCCGCACCCTGCGCGCGCTGTTCGCCAACCCGGACCATTTCGTGGTGCACGATCCGCTGCCCTCGACCCCGGCCTTCGGCGACGAAGGCGCGGCCAACCACACGCGCTTCGCCAGCAGCCACGGCGCGCAAGGGATCGAATTCTTCGTCTACGGCCGCGTCGAGTTCGATCCGTCCGCGCAAAGCCCGAAGAAATACCCGGCGCGCCAGACGCTCGAAGCCTCGCAGGCGATCGCGCGCCTGCACGGCCTGGACGGCGCGCGCACCGTGTTCGCTTCGCAGAATCCGGACGTGATCGACCAGGGCGTGTTCCACAACGACGTGATCGCGGTCGGCAACGGCAACGTGCTGTTCTACCACGAGCAGGCCTTCGCCAACGAGGCGGCCACCCTGGACGCGCTGCAGCGTGCGCTGGCCGGCGTCGGCGCGGGTCTGCAGGCGGTGCGCGTCGATACCGGCATGGTGCCGGTCGCCGATGCGGTGGCCAGCTACCTGTTCAACAGCCAGCTCCTGTCGAAACCGGACGGCGGCATGGCGCTGGTGGTGCCGCACGAATGCCGCGAGAACGCCGCGGTGTCGCGCTACCTGGAGGCGCTGGTGGGCTCCGGTGGCCCGATCGACGAGCTGATCGAATTCGACCTGCGCCAGAGCATGCGCAATGGCGGCGGCCCGGCATGCCTGCGCCTGCGCGTGGCGCTGACCGACATCGAGGCTTCCGCCATGCACCAGGGCGTGATCATGACCGAAGAGCTGTACGCGAAACTGGTGCCCTGGGTCGAGCGCCACTACCGCGACCGCGTCGAGCCGAAGGACCTGGCCGACCCGCAGCTGGCGCTCGAATGCGCCGCCGCGCTGGAAGCGCTGGAGCGCATCCTCGGCCTGCCCGGACTGTATGACCTGACCTGATATGAAAACGCTCCGACTGTTGCCGCTTGGATACTGAACACCTGTCGTATCAAGAATCTGGCGTGTTCTAATAGCGAATCAGCTTTCGGGATAAGGAAGCAAGAATCTGGATGGGACAACCCCGTCCGTATAAAAGCCGGCGAGCGCGTGGCCACAAGCCGCTGCGGACCTGGCACAACACTCAGCTTTGGAGAAGCAAATGAATAAAGACATGCCGCAAGACCTGCGTACCCGTACGCTGGCCCTGGTGAACGAAAACAAGCCTGCCGAGCAGGGCAAGGGCCAAGTGAACGCGCTGATCGGCGCCTGGCTCGCCTCCCTCGACGACGAGGACCTGGCGGGGGTGTCGCCGGACAGCCTGGCGGCGATCCTGCAGGACGGTTTCGCCCAGGTCGCGCAACGCACCGGACCGGGCTGCCAGATCGCCCAGATGCGTTACACCGACGGGCGCTGCGGCATGTCGACAGCTCTCCTGATCCTGAACGAAGACATGTCCTACCTGGTCGACTCCTTCGTGATGGCGCTGCGCCGCCAGCGCGTGGTCGCCTCGGGCGTGATGAACGCCGTGCTGCCGGTACAGCGTGACGAGAATGGCGCCGTGGTCGACGTGGGCGCAGCCGGTGCGCCGCTGGAATCGTATGTGTTGTGCCTGCTCGGCGAGGACCTGCCGCAGGACGAACTGAACGCGCTGGTCGAGCGCCTGCAGATGGTGGCGCGCGACGCCGCCGTCGTGCACCGCGACGCCGTCGCCATGGGTGACCGCATGAGCGCGGTCGCCGCCGACGCCGCCGCCCAGGGCACCCCGGGCGGCCAGGAAGTCGCCGCCTTCCTCGAATGGGCGAAGAACGAAGGCTTCGAGCCCTTCGGCTATGCCTACTACTTCGTGAAGCCGGGCGTGCGCGAACTCGAACGCGATATCCCGAGCCGCATCGGCGTGCTGCAGGACACCTCGCACCCGGTCTACGCGACCAGCATCCAGAACATCCCGGGCGACTTCGAGATCCTCTCCAAGCGCGAAGAGACCCTGTCGATCGTGAAGGCCGACGTGGCCGGCACCCTGCACCGCGACCAGCCGCTCGACTTCATCGGCGTACGCGCCACCGACGCCCAGGGCAACACCATCGGCGAGCACTGCTTCATCGGCCTGTTCACCCGCGCCGCCACCTCGACCCCGCTGGCGCGCCTGCCGTTCGCACGCGGCCGCGTGGCCAAGGTGCTCGGCATCGCCGGCGTGCGCCAGGAAGGCTTCCGTGCCGAGAAATTCCTGGAAATCCTGGAGTCGCTGCCGCGCACCGAAGCGCTGGAAGCCGATCCGGAATGGCTGGCCCAGGTCTGCAGCGCCGTGGTCTCGCTGTACAAGCAGCCGCGCGCGAAAGTCTTCGCCCGCCGCGACGTCTACAACCGCCACCTGAACGTACTGGTCTACCTGCCGCGCGAGCGCTACAGCGCCGCCGTGGTGGCCTCGCTGGCCCAGGCCCTGAAGGACAGCTCGGGCGCGGTCGACGTGCGTACCCAGACCCTGGTGGCCGATGGCCCGCTGGCCCGCGTCTACCTGATCGCCCAGGCCGCGCGCTATCCGCTCGACCTGGAAACCGACATCCAGAAGCCGCTGCTGTCCGTGCTGGACGGCTGGCATGACCGCTACACCGTGCTGACCGAGGACATCGCCGACGTCCCGACCCGCAACGCGCTGCGTAAGCTCATGCCGACCCTGCCGGTCAACTACGTCGCCGCGACCGATCCGGAAGTCGCCTTCCGCGACCTGTGCGCGCTGCTGAACAACGGCAAGCCGAACCACGTCTCGGTGCGCATCGAGAACGATGCCGCAACCGGCGCTTCGATCCGGCTGTACTCGACCGGCAGCGTGCCTTCGCTGTCGCGCATCCTGCCGGCCCTGCAGAACGCCGGCGTGGCGATCGACCGCGAGCAGGCCTTCGCGATCACCACCAAGGACGGCGCGCGCCACTTCGTGACCAGCCTGATCGTCGACCAGGAGTCCGCGGCCAAGCTGGCCAGGCCGGGCATCTCCGAGGTGGCGGAAGAACTGTTCGCCGCCCTGTTCAACGATGAAGCAGAAGACGGCCGCCTGAACGGCCTGACCATCGAAGGCGGCCTGTCCACCCGTGAAGTGCAGCTGGTGCGCGCCTACATCAGCTACTGGCGCCAGGCCGGCAGCAAGTTCACCACCCGCTACATGGCCGAGACCCTGCGCGACCGCGCCGCCCTGGTGCGCGAACTGGTGGAAGGCTTCAAGCTGCGCTTCGATCCGGCGCTGGGCGAGGACGAGCGCGCCTCCGGCAACGCCAAGCTGGCCGCGCTGAAGACCGGCCTGGCCCAGGTCAACCACGCCGACACCGAGGAAATCCTGGCGGCCCTGGTCGACCTGGTGATGGCGACCGTGCGCACCAACTACTTCCAGGGGGATGAGCAAAACCGCGGCGATAAAGTCATCTTCAAGTTCGACACCAGCAGCCTGGCGCTGGTGCCGGAACCGCGTCCGTTCCGCGAGATCTACGTGTTCTCGCGCCGCTTCGAAGGCGTGCACCTGCGCGGCGGCCCGGTCGCCCGCGGCGGCCTGCGCTGGTCGGACCGCATGGAAGACTACCGCACCGAAGTGCTGGGCCTGGTGAAGGCGCAGATCGCCAAGAACGCCGTGATCGTACCGACCGGCTCGAAGGGCGGCTTCGTCTGCAAGCAGATGCCGAAGGACGCGGCGCGTGAAGTCGTGGCGGCCGAGGGCGAAGCAGTCTACCGCCTGTTCATCGCCAGCCTGCTGGAACTGACCGACAACCGCGTGCGCGGCGAGATCGTCGCGCCGGCGGATACGGTCCGCTACGACCAGGACGACCCCTACCTGGTGGTCGCCGCCGACAAGGGCACCGCGACCTTCTCCGACATCGCCAACAGCATCGCCGTCTCGCGCGGCTTCTGGCTGGGCGACGCCTTCGCCTCGGGCGGCTCGAACGGCTACGACCACAAGAAGATGGGCATCACCGCGAAGGGCGCCTTCGAAGCCGTCAAGCGCCACTTCTACGAGATGGGCCATGACATGAACACCACCCCGATCACCATGGTCGGCGTGGGCGACATGTCGGGCGACGTGTTCGGCAACGGCGTGCTGCTGTCGCGCCAGCTGAAGGTGCTGGCCGCCTTCGACCACCGCCACATCTTCCTCGATCCGAATCCGGACGTCGCGGTCTCGTTCACGGAGCGCCAGCGCATGTTCGCCCTGCCGCGCTCCTCGTGGGAAGACTACGACAAGAAGCTGATCTCGGAAGGCGGCGGCGTGTTCCCGAGGAGCGCCCGCCACATCGAACTCACCCCGCAGGTGCGCGCCGCGCTCGACATCGCCGAGACCTCGCTCACGCCGGAAGAGCTGATGCACCGCATCCTGCTGGCGCCGGTCGACCTGTTCTACAACGGCGGCATCGGCACCTACATCAAGGCCTCGACCGAGACCCACGCCCAGGTGAAGGACCGCGCCAACGACAATATCCGCGTCAATGGCAGCGAACTGCGCTGCAAGGTCGTGACCGAAGGCGGCAACCTGGGCGCGACCCAGGCCGGCCGCATCGAGTTCGCACTGGCCGGCGGCCGCATCTTCACCGATGCGATCGACAACTCGGCCGGCGTCGACTGCTCCGACCACGAAGTCAACGTCAAGGTCTGGCTGGACACCGAAGTCAACGCCGGCCAGCTGCCCGAAGCCGACCGTAACCATCTGCTGACCGCGATGACCGGCGACATCGAGCATCTGGTCCTGCGCAACAACACCCTGCAGACCCACCTGCTGGTGCGCGAAGCCCAGGCCCAGTCGAACAGCGCGGTGGTGGACGGCTACGCCGCCCTGATCGCAAGCCTGGAGCTTGAGGGCGCCATCTCGCGCGAGCTCGAACAGCTGCCGCTTGATTCCGAACTGGCGCGCCGCAAGGCGCTCGGCCAGGGCCTGACCACGCCGGAGCTCGCTGTCGTCATCGCCGCCGTCAAGAACCGCTTCAAGCGCATCCTGGCGGCCCTGCCGCTGACGGAACTGCCGTGGGCCGAGACCGTGCTGCGTCCTTACTTCCCGCAGCAACTGGTCGCCACCCGCGATCCGCTGGCGCATCCGCTGGCCAACACCATCCTGGCGACCATGCTGGCCAACGAGTCGGTCAACCGCTGCGGTCCGCTGATGCTGCGCGACCTCGCCCTGGAACACCGCATCGACGACGCCGAAGTGGTCAAGGCCTGGGGCCAGGCCTGGTCGGCCCTGCACCTGGCGCCGGTGTTCGAGGCGCTCGACGCCGATGCCCTGACGGTGCCGCGCGACGTCTCGCAGACGGTCGACGCCCGTACCCGCACGATGCTGCGCACCGTGACCGAAGGCGTGCTGTCGCTGCCGCTTGAACAGGCCGGCGCCGGCGGCATGGCCGAGCTGTCGCAGCTGTTCTCGGAGCCGGAGCAGCTGCTCCAGCTGAACACGTCCAAGTCGGATGCCGATGCCCACGCCGGCCTGCCGCCGTCCTTCGCGCAGGCCTGGAAGGCGGTCGACACGGTCGAATCGCTGGCGGCTTTCCTGTTCGCCGCGGTGTCGGTGCAGCGGCCGAGCGGCATGTCGCTGGCCGAGTTCCTGCAGGTCGGCATGGTGCTGCGTGCAGCCTCCGGCATCGATACGCTGGAGCGCGGCCTGAAGCTGCCGGCCACCAGCAAGTCGCAGGAACAGCTGCGCAATTACGCGATGCAGGCCCTGCGCCGCACCCAGCAGCGCATGCTGTTGACCGTGCTCGAACGCGCCAAGCAGACCGGCGACATGCAGGCCGCGGTGCAGGAAACCACCAGCGCCATGGGCTTGACGGGCTTCGCCCAGCCGACCGACCTCGAACAGGCGATGCTGAACGTCTGGTCGCTGTCGGAAGGCTCGAGCCCGGAACGCCTGGCGGCTTGACGTGATGGGCAAAGCTTCCTTCGAAGCGCTGCCGGAATCGGTACGGGCCCTGGCCCAGGCCGATTTCGGCCAGGTGGCGGCGCTGTTCCGTGCCGCCGGCTTCACGGTCGGCCTGCCCGCCAGGGGCGTGCTGACCGTGAAGGCTGGGCAGTCGGAGGCCGATCAGGAGCGGAGACGCCCGGCCGTGCTGCTGTCGGTAGGCGTGCACGGCGACGAGACCGGGCCGATCGAGATGGTCGCGCACGCGGTCGATGCGCTGTCGCGCGCGCCGCGCGAGCTGAGGGTGGACCTGATGTTGTGCGTCGGGAACATCGATGCGATCGCAAGCGGCAAGCGCTTTATCGACGCCGACCTGAATCGCATGTTCCGCCTGGAGCGCGGCGACCTGGCCGGCGCCTTCGAGGCGGGCAGGGCGGACGCCCTGATCGACGCGACGCGCGCGTTCTTCGACGGCGCCGGCCCGCAGCGCTGGCACCTCGACCTGCACACGGCGATCCGCGCTTCGCGCTATCCGAAGTTCGCGATCGTGCCGGAGCTGATCGCCGCGCAGCCGCGTGGGCGCCTGATCGAATGGCTGGGGCAGGGCGGCATCGAGGCGGTCATCATGAACCCGAAGTCGGCCGGCACCTATTCGTACTGGACGGCGGAGCAGCATGGCGCCGCCGCCAGCACGGTGGAACTGGGCCGCATCGGCACGCTGGGGCAGAACGACCTGTCGCAGTTTGCGGCGATGAGCGCGGCCCTGCACGCCCTGCTGCGCGGCTTGCCGGCGCCTGACGGAACGATGCCGCTGGTGTTCGACACCGCGCAGTCGATCACCAAGCTGTCCGACGCTTTCAGCATGAGCTTCGGGCGCGACACCGAGAACTTCACGCCCCTCAAGAAGGGCGAGACGATCGCCACCGACGGCGACACCGTCTACACCGTCCAGCATGACGAGGAATTCGTCGTGTTCCCGAACCCGGACGTGCGTGTGGGCCTGCGCGCCGGGATCATGGTGGTGCGCGCGGCGTGAGGCGGCCAGCACGATCCAATCGTGCGCGCTAGACTACCCCTTTCGACCGAAAGGGGAGTCTTTTCCATGAGCATGTTGTTTTCTCCGATCAAGCTGGGTCCGCTCGAACTGGCCAACCGCATCGCCATTGCGCCGATGTGCCAGTACTCGGCCGAGGAAGGCCTGCCGACCGACTGGCATATGATCCACCTGGGCCACCTGGCGCTGTCCGGGGCCGGCCTCCTGATCATCGAAGCGACCGCGGTGACGCCGGAAGGGCGCATCTCGCCCGAGGACCTCGGCCTGTGGTCCGACGAGCATGCGGCGGCGCTGGAGCCGATCGTCAACGCCATGCGCAGGCATTCCCCCATCAAGATCGCGATCCAGCTCGGCCATGCCGGCCGCAAGGCGTCCAGCGAAGTGCCGTGGCAGGGCGGCGCGAACATTCCGCCGGACCACCAGCGCGGCTGGCAGACCGTCGCGCCGTCCGCGGTCCCGCATGCGGAAGGAGAAACGGTGCCGCTGGCGCTGGATGCAGCCGGGCTGCAGCGCGTGAAGGACGGCTTTGTGGCCGCCGCGCGCCGCGCCGATGCCCTGGGCCTGGATGCGATCGAGATCCACGGCGCCCACGGCTATCTGCTGCACCAGTTCCTGTCGCCGCTGTCCAACCGGCGCACCGACGACTATGGCGGCTCGCTCGAGAACCGCATGCGCTTCCCGCTGGAAGTCTTCGATGCGATCCGCGCGGCGGTGTCGCCGGAGATGGTGGTCGGCATGCGCATCTCGGCCACCGACTGGGTCGAGGGCGGCTGGGACCTGGAGCAGAGCATCGTCCTGGCCGGCGAGCTGGAAAAGCGCGGCTGCCAGTTCATCCACGTCTCCAGCGGCGGTCTGTCGCCGCTGCAGAAGATCCCGGTGGGGCCGGGCTACCAGATCGAATTCGCGGCCCGCATCAAGCAGCAGACCGCCATGCCGGTCATCGGCGTCGGCCTGATTACCGAGGCCAAGCAGGCCGAGACCATCGTCCAGACCGGCCAGGCCGACATGGTGGCGCTGGCGCGCGCGATGCTGTACGACCCGCGCTGGCCATGGCATGCAGCGGCCGAGCTGGGCGCCAGCGTGAGCGCGCCGCCGCAGTACTGGCGTTCGCAGCCGCACGAGTACAAGAACCTGTTCGGCGATACCCGGCTCGGGCAGCGCTGATCCGCTGTAAAAACCGTTCGTTCCGCGTTTTTTGCAGTTTGTCGCATGGGCCGGGCCGGCCAGGCGCCCTCTTGTTAGAGTGGAATCATCTCAAACAGAAAGGCCTCCCATGCGTACCCTGATTGCCATCGCCTGCCTTGCCGCCCTCGGCGGCTGCGCCATCGTCGTCGCTCCCGGCGCCGACGGCGACTACCAGGTCCGGACTCCCTTCAACGGCAATGCGGTCGAGGGCGACGGCATCGCCGGGCGCGACCAGCGCATGGTCGGCACCGTGAACGGCCTGGACGTCGACGGTGCCTTCGTGGTCGACGTGCGCGTCGGCCCGGCCACCTCGCTGGTGGTGGAAGCCGACGGCAACCTGCTGCCGCTGATCCGCACCGACGTCCGCGGCGACACCCTCAACATCTATGCCGAGCGCTCCTACCGCAGCCGCAATCCGGTGCACGTGATCTACACGGTGCCGCGCCTGACCGACCTGCGCCAGAACGGCTCCGGCCGCGTCACGGTGGAAGGGCTGGCCGGTTCGCCGTTGAGCCTGCGCCGCAACGGTTCGGGTTCGGTGTCCGTGGCCGGCCAGGTGGCCAGCCTGGAAGCCGACAACAACGGTTCCGGCACCCTCGACGCCGGCCGGCTGCAGAGCGCCAGCGCCAAGCTGGCCATGAGCGGCTCCGGCCGCCTCGAAGTCGGGCGGGTAGCCGGCGACTATGCGATCGTCAACCTGAACGGCTCGGGCCATGTGCGCGTCGGCGGCGCGGTGCGTTCGCTGACGGCGCGCGCGAACGGCACCGGCCACCTCGACCTGGGCGGGCTGTCCAGCGACCAGGCCGACCTCTCGTCCTCGGGCTCGGGCGGTATCACCGCCAACGTCCGGCAATCGCTGATCGCGCAGAACGGCGGCTCGGGCGGCATCCGCGTGCTCGGCAATCCGGGACAGCGTTCGGTGAGCGGCAACCACATCCAGGTGCTGAATTAAAAAAAAGCGGCCCGCGGGCCGCTTTGTCGTTTACAGCAGGTGGTCCAGCAGCTCCGGCCCGAACACCTCGCGGTGCAGGCGCGCCGGCGGCACGCCCAGGTGCAGCAGCGCCAGCCACTGGGTCTGCATGAACTTGTGCGGGCCGCACATCCAGACTTCCGCTTCCTCGCGCGGCCAGGCCGGCAGCCTGGTCACCTCCATCCGGCCTTGCGCGTCTTCGTAGAAGGTCGCCACCGACAGGTTCGGCATCGCGTCCTTCAGGGCGCCCACTTCGGCACGCAGCGGGTGGTGGGTCGCGTCGCGCGCGGCATGGGCGAAGATCACGCGGCGCTGCGGGTTCACCGCGGCGATGCGCTTGAGCGCCGAGATCATCGGGGTGATGCCGACGCCGGCCGACAGCAGCACGATCGGCTGCTCGCCTTCGGTGTCCGGAGTGAACTCGCCGAACGGATGCGAGACCTGCAGGGTCGAGCCGACCTGCACGTTCTGGTGCAGCCAGTTCGAGACCATGCCGGCCGGGGTCTCGGCGACGCCGTCTTCACGCTTGACCGAGATGCGCCAGCTGTCCAGGCCCGGCGCGTCGGACAGGCTGTACTGGCGCAGCTGGTGGTGGCCGTCCGGCAGGTCGACCGCGACGCTGACGTACTGGCCCGACTGGAAGGCCGGCAGCGGCTTCCCGTCCGCCGGCACGAAACGGAAGGACATCACGTTCTCGCTTTCGCGGGTCACCTCGGTCACGCGCATCGGGCGGGTCTCGCCCGGCTCGATGCCGGCGGTGCTGTACATCTCGGCTTCGGCTTCGATCAGCAGTCTGGCCAGTGCGTTATACGCTTCCTTCCAGGCGTCCAGCAGCGGCACCGTGGCGGCGTCGCCGAGGGTGGCGGCGATCGCGCCCAGCAGGTGCTGGCCGACGATCGGATAGTGTTCGGCGCGGATGCCGATCGAGACGTGCTTGTGGACGATGCGCTTGACCACCGGTCCCAACGCGCCCGGATTGCCGATGTTCGCCGCGTAGGCGAACACCGCCGACGCCAGCGACTGCTGCTGCGCCCCACTCGCCTGGTTGCCCATGTTGAAGATGCGGGTCAGTTCAGGATGCGCGCCCAGCATGTTCTCGTAGAACAGCTTGGTAATGGCCAGGCCGTGTTGGCGCAGGACCGGTACGCTGGCGTCGATGTAGGGGCGGGAAGCGTCGGAAATCATGATTCGTTCCTTATTGATGCATTTAATATGCAGATTTAAAGTTCAAAAAAATGCCCGGATGGGCTTGCTAAAGCTAGTACTTACTTCTGTTCCACACTGGACTGCGCGCCGCTCCAGAACATTCGGTGCATGCGCACGACCTGTTCGCCGGTCGCGCCCGAGGTCGCCATGGACAGGGTGTAGCGGTCCATCGCCTCGTAGAAGGCGCGCATCCCGGCGCGCAGCATGCCGCGCAACTGGCAGTCGAGCTTGAGGGCGCAGTCCGTGCCCTCGCAATCGACCAGTTCGTCTTCTTCGCCTTCCAGCTTGCGCAGCACCTGGCCGATGGTGAGCAGCGCCGGATCGGCCGCCAGGCGCAGGCCGCCGTTGCGTCCGCGCGTCGCCGTGATCCAGCCCAGCTTGGCCAGTTGCCCGACCACCTTCACCAGGTGGTTCAGCGGAATATCGAACTGCGCGCTGATCTCGGCCACCGTCACCGGCTGCGGACGTTCGCCGGCCCGCTCCAGGTAAATGAGCACACGCAGGCCAATATCGGAAAAACGGGTGAGGCGCATCGCTTCGATCTCGTGGTTACAGGCGTATTCTACCTAAACCTGCATAAAAAATGCAGATTTAAGGAAACTATTTTTTCCGTGCATCGCAACTGCCCTATAATCGCAGGCTTTGGAAGTGCGACCAGAGGAAACGCCGTGAACCAGACATTGGGCCAAAAGCTCTTTAGAACCAAGACGTCGGAGCGCAAGCTCGATGACGGCTCCGCCCACGGTGGAGGCCTCGGCCGTACCCTCGGCCTGTTCCCGCTGACCATGATCGGCGTCGGCGCCACCATCGGTACCGGTATTTTCTTCACCATGGTCGAAGCGGTGCCGAAGGCCGGCCCGGCGGTCGTGCTGTCGTTCCTGTTGGCGGCGATTACCGCCGGCCTGACCGCGCTGTGCTATGCCGAGCTGGCGAACCGCGTGCCGGCGTCCGGCTCGTCCTATTCCTTTGCGTATGCCACCGTCGGCGAGTTCGGCGCCTTCATCGTGGCCGCCTGCCTGCTGCTGGAATACGGCCTGGCCGCCAGCGCCACCGCGATCGGCTGGTCCGACTACCTGAACAACTTCCTGCAGAACGCGATCGGCTGGCAGATCCCGGACGCCCTGCGTTCGCCGATGATTGTCTCGGGCAAGAACGGGGTCGAATTCCACGCGGGCCACATCAACCTGCCGCCGATCCTGCTGGTGGTGCTGTGCTGTGTCCTGCTGATCCGCGGCACCAAGGAATCGGCGACCACCAACGCCATCATGGTGGTCATCAAGCTGGCCATCCTGGTGTTCTTCGCGGCGATCGCCCTGACCGGCTTCGACATCAACAACTTCCACCCCTTCTTCGCCGCCAAGGATGGCCACAGCGCAGGCGGACTCGCCGGCGTGACGGCGGCGGCCGGCACCGTGTTCTTCTCCTTTATCGGCATCGACACCATCGCCACCGCCGGCGAGGAGACCCGCAACCCGACCCGCGACGTGCCGCTCGGGATCCTGGCGGCCCTGATCATCGTGACCGTGTTCTACATGCTGGTGGCGATCGCCGCCATGGGCGCCCAGCCGGCCCATCTGTTCGAAGGTCAGGAGGCCGGCCTGGCCGTGATCCTGCAGAACGTCACCGGCAAGGCCTGGCCGGCGCTGGTGCTGTCGGCCGGCGCCGTGATCTCGGTGTTCTCGGTGACCCTGGTGACGATCTATGGCCAGACGCGCATCCTGTACGCGATCTCGCGCGACGGCCTGATTCCGAAGACCTTCCAGACCGTCAACCCACGCACCCAGTCGCCGGTGGCGAACACCATGATCGTCTCGGTGGTGGTGGGAGCAGTGGCGGGCTCGGTCGACGCCACCTTCCTGTGGGACATGGTCAGCATGGGTACCCTGGTCGCCTTCATCGTGGTGTCGATCGCGGTGCCGGTCATCCGCCGCAAGCAGGGCGAGACGGGGCGCAAGGGATTCCGCGTGCCGTTCGGTCCCTACCTGGTGCCGGGCCTGTCGATCCTGGCCTGCCTGTATCTCGTGTTCGGCCTGTCGCGGGTCACCTATACCGTGTTCGCGGTGTGGATGACGGTGGCGGTCCTGACCTATTTCGGCTACGGCTTGCGGAACAGCCGCCTGAACAAGGCGGATGCGGGGCAGGCGGAGCTGATGCACTAATAGAACGATGCGCTAGCTTAAGCGCGTGAAGTCGGCGAAAAGCAAAAAGCCGCGTACTTATAAAGGTACGCGGCTTTTTTGTATTCGGATTTCTGAACCTCGGCATGGGCCCCGCGTTCGCGGGGCGACGTGCTGGGTTATTTCTGCATCCTGTAACGCTCCAGCCAGTGCGCATACGGCGCCGGCAGCACCCAGGTCGGGCGCTCGACGCCGAGTTCCTGCGCGGCCTGCAACGGGTAGTGCGGGTTGGCCAGGTGGGCGCGGCCGACCATCACCAGGTCCAGCTGGCCGTCCGCCACCGCGCGTTCGGCCAGCTGCGGGCCGTCGAAGCCCCAGGCCGAGGCCACCGGCAGGCCGGCTTCGCGGCGCACGCGTTCGGCCACCGGTCCCAGGAAGGCCGGACCCCAGGGGATGTTCACGTCGGCGATGGTGAAGCCGACGCTGACGCTCAGCATGTCCAGGCCGCGCGCGCGCATCATGCGCACGAGTTCGATCGACTCGTCCAGGGTCTGCTCGTCCTTGCCGTCGTACTCGATGACGCCGAAGCGCGCGGTCAGCGGCAGGTTCTGCGGCCAGACTTCGCGCACGGCTTCCAGGGTCTCGAGCAGGAAGCGGCTGCGGCCGGTGAAATCGCCGCCGTACTGGTCGGTGCGCTGGTTCGAATGCGGCGAGAAGAAGCTCTGGCCGAGGTAGCCGTGTGCGAAGTGCAGTTCCAGCCATTCGAAGCCGGCGGCGAGTGCACGCTTGGCCGCCGCCACGAAATCGGCTTTGACGCGCGCGATGTCGTCGATGCTCATTTCCTTCGGCACCTTCGGCAGGCCGCCGCCGAACGCGATCGCGGACGGCGCGATGGTGTCCCAGCCGTAGGGCGCGTCGGACGGGATGTGGTCGTCGCCTTCCCACGGGCGGTTGGCGCTGGCCTTGCGGCCGGCATGGCCGATCTGGATGCCGGCGACCGCGCCGGCGGCCTTGATACGCGCCGCGACATGGGCCATGCCCTCGACCTGGGCGTCGTTCCACAGGCCGGTGCAACCCGGGGTGATGCGGCCTTCCGGCGACACCGCCGTCGCTTCGACGATCACCAGGCCGGCGCCGCCGCGTGCGATGCCGGCATAGTGGACCTGGTGCCATTCGTTGACGAAGCCGTCATTGGCGCGGTACTGGCACATCGGCGGCACCGCGATGCGGTTACGCAGGGTGAGATCCTTGAGTGTGAAAGGGGAGAATAAGGCTGACATGTGCTTCCTGTTGTTAGAGCTAAGATAGGTAGAGTGAATGAGACGGGTGAGCGGCAGCCTCAGCTGCAATGCGCTTCGTGGCTGGCGCCCTGCTTGGCCGTCTGGCGCGCGCCGCGGCGGGCGGAACGGACGACCAGCACGAGGGCAAGCACGGTCAGGCCGGCGCCGCAGACCATGACCGCCGCGTAGCCCAGGCCGGCGTTCAGGACGACGGCGCCGAGCATCGCGCCGATCGCGTTGCCCAGGTTGAAAGCGCCGATGTTGACCGAGGACGCCAGACCCGGGGCCTGCGCCGCGGCGCGCATCACGCGCATCTGCACCGGCGGCACCAGCGCGAACGAGGCGATGCCCCAGACCAGCAGTCCGATGGCCGCGCCGGCCCGGGTCGCGGCCAGCCAGGGAAAGGCAAGCATCATTGCCGATTCCACCAGCAGGAACACGATCAGGGTCCTGTCGATCGAACGGTCCGCCATCTTCCCGCCGAGCGAATTGCCGATCGTGAAGCCGATTCCCACCAGGGCCAGCATCAGCGTGATGAAGGTGGGCGATGCGCTGGTAAAGGACTGCAGCGCTGGATTAATGTAGGTGTACAGCGCGAACATGGCGCCCGATGCCAGCACGGTCGTCAGGAGTGCCTGCAGCACGACCGGACGCATCAGGACCTTCAGCTCGCTGCGCACGTCCGGCGCCTGCCCCCGGCTTCCCTGCGGCAGGAACATCAGCAGGGATGCCATCGCCAGCAGGCCCAGGGCGCCGATCGCGCCGAAGGACTGGCGCCAGCCGATGTGATCGCTGAGCCAGGCAGCGGCCGGTACGCCGCCGATGTTGGCGACGGTCAGCCCCATGAACATCATGGCGACGGCGCTTGCCTGGCGCGCGCGCGGCACCAGGCTGGCGGCGACGACCGAGCCGATCCCGAAGAAGGCGCCATGGGTCAGGCTGGTGACGATCCGCGCCGCCATCAGGCCGGCATAGTCGGGGGCGATCGCCGACAGCGTATTGCCGAGTGCAAACAGCGCCATCAGGGCGACCAGGGCCTTGCGGCGCGGCCAGCGCGCCAGCAGCAGGGTCATGACCGGTGCCCCGACGGTCACGCCGATCGCGTAGGCGGACACCAGCAGCCCGGCCGACGGAATCGAGACATCGACGCCTTTGGCAATGGTCGACAGCATGCCCATCGGACCGAATTCCGTCGTACCGATGCCGAAGGCGCCGATGGCCAGGGCCAGCAGGGGGAATGCCGCCTTGCTTGTAGAGCTTGTGGAAACTTGCATGGGCTGGGACCGGGCAACTCGACTGGAGAAAAGGGAGAAAGTATGTCTCCGGCACTTTCTCAGATAAAGGGGCTAATATTCAAAATACTTTTGCTTGAGATGAAAAAATGAAGCTGACGCTCGATGAATTGGAGATCTTCCTCGCCATCGTGGACACCGGGTCCATGACGGCTGCCGCCGAACGCATGCGACAGCCGGTATCGGCAATCAGCCGCCTGCTGGCCCGGCTGGAAACGAAGCTGAACACGACCCTGATGCGCCGCACGACCCGGCGCCTCGACCTGACCGATGACGGCAACGACTTCGTCGCCGATGCGCGCGCCATCCTGGCGTCCGTGCAGGCCGCGCAGGACCGGCTGGTGGAACGCCATGGACGGCTCGCCGGGAAGCTGCGGGTGGATGCCGCCACGCCCTTCATGCTGCACGTGGTGGTGCCGCTGATGCCCGGTTACCGCGCACGCCACCCGGGTGTGGAATTGAGCCTCTGCAGCAATGAGGGTTTCATCGACCTGCTGGAGCGCCGCGTCGACCTGGCGATCCGGATCGGCGAGCTGAAGGACTCCACCTTGCACGGCAGGTTGCTCGGCCACACCCGTATCCGCCTGGTTGCGAGCCCCGCCTACCTGGCCAGCAACGGCGTGCCGGAAGACGTCCCGGCGCTGCTCCGCCACGAATTGCTGGGCTTTAGCGAACCCGAGAGCCTGAACCAGTGGCCGCTGCGCCATGCCGACGGCAGGCCGGTGAACATCGTCCCGACGCTCACCGGGTCGAGCGGAGAGACGCTGCGCCAGCTTGCGCTGCAAGGCATGGGCATCGCCTGCATTTCGGATTTCATGACAGCGGCGGACATCGCCGGCGGCCGGCTGGTGGAAGTCTTGCCGCACCTGAATGTCGAGACGACGCGGCCGATCAACGCCGTGTTCTACCGGCATTCGGCGGTATCGGCCAAGATCGGATCGATGGTGGATTACCTCGCCGAGTGCCTGCGCGCGCCCGAGACCGCGTGGCCCATCGTGCAGGCTTGACGCGCGCTGGCCTTACTGCGCCGGCCGGGTCAGCGGAAGCACATAGGTCAGCAGGCTGACCAGGGTCTTGCCCGGCTCTTCCCACGGGATCATGTGCGCCGAGTGCTCGAACCAGACGGCCTGCTTGGACGGCGCCTTCACCTGCGCCAGCCAGGCCTCGAGCGGCGCGGTGGGCGTGGTGTAGTCGTGCCGGCCGAGGAACATCACGACCGGGATCGGGAAGCGCTTCACGCTTGAGAAGTCGACCTGCACGAATTCGGGCAGCACCCGTCCCAGCGTCAGCAGGCTGCCCTGGTCGATGTCGCGCACCTGCTTGCGGTCGTATTCGGGCGAAAGCAGCGGGCCGTCGAAGAAATAGCCCGAGCTGCTGCGGAAGGCGCTCAGGCCGCCGTAGTACTGCGGCCACTTGCGCGCCACGACGATGCGCTCGCGCGTGATCGGCTGGTCGCCGGGGTAGGGCGCGATCGTGGCCATTTCCTTCAGCGCCTCCCGGTTGGCGTGTGCCTTCGCCTGCGCCAGCGCGTAGTCGAAGCTGATGCGTTCGTTCTCCCGCACATTGATCACCTGGCCGATGCCGACGTAGGCATAGAACAGGTCGGGGCGCTTGAGCGCCGCCTTCATGCCGACGATGGTGCCCCAGCTGTGTCCCATCAGGATGAGCTTGCGCTTGCCGTAGCGCCGGCGCAGGTGCTCGGCCACCTCGATCGCGTCGTCGACGTAGCGGTCGATGCGGATCGTGCCCGCCACCGTGTCCGGATCGGTCTCGCCGTAGGTCTTGCCCGCCCCTCGCTGGTCGTAGTTGGCGACCGTGAAGTATTCCTCGATCGGACGCTGGAACTGCCACATGGTCGGGGTGATCGGCGAGGCCGGACCGCCATGCACGAACAGGATCATCGGATTGGCGCGGTCCTGGCCGCGCACATTGATCCACTGGTCGATGCCGCCGATGCTGCTCCTGTACGACTCCTGCACGCCTTCCGGCGCGGCGATCCTTTCCAGGTCCGCCACCGCCGCGCGCGCGTCGCGCCAGTCCTTCGCCAGCGCCAGCGCACCGGCGTCCTGCGCCGCGGCCGTCCCCATCCCCAGCAAGCCAGCCAGGGCCCAGCATGCGATCCATCTCTTGTTCATCCATTCCTCCGGGCTGGGCAGCAGGATGCGAGCGCCGCCGGGTCCTCGTTGCGCCGCAATCCGCCGGCGCCGTCCATCGTCAGCACGGCCGGCAGCGTGTGCGCCCCCGCGGCGGCGGCGCCCGCACGGCGCGCCGGCAGGTGCAGCACCGCGCGCCCCGGCGTGGCGAGATAACGCATCACCACGTCGAAAGTGCCGCCGGGCTGGCGCGCCGCATTGGTGTCGCCGTCCCACAGCGCGACCAGCAGGTCCGCCTTCTGCGCGAGATAATCCCCCAGCCTTTCGTAGGGTGCGCTGCCGGTGAGCGGGCCGCCGTCCGCCGGCACCTCGAACACGTCCTGCGCGCGGGCGCGCAGGGCAAGATAGCTGTCGCGGAATGCGTGCGACCCCGGCGCCTCCTGGCTCTCGATGTAGTCCGCTTCGGGCATCGGCAGCGGCACCAGCAGCCGTACCCGCCCGGCGCCGCACTGCGCCTGCAGGGCCAGCACCTGCTCGGCGAACAGCTGGTCCGCGCCCGCCGCCAGCGCGGACAGGCAATCCAGCCGCGTCCGCGGGGCCGCCTGCGCAGTCCCGGCCACCAGCGCGGCCAGCAGCGCGGACAGCTGCGCACGCGCCCGCACGCAGTCGTCCGCATCCAGCGCGCGGTGACCGCTGACCGCGATCGCGAAGGTGGAAGCGTCGGGCGCAGTCATCGTCAGCCGAGGTGGTACATGCCTTTTTCGCCGAACAGGCGGTGCCAGTCGTGGACTTCGGACATCAGCAACTCCACCAGCGTCGACAGATGCTCCTGCACGTCGCCAACGCCCGCGCCGTCTTCCAGCGCGGTGTTCAGCCAGGCATCCAGCCGGTGCGCCATCGCCCCGTACGATGCCGTCAGGCGCTCCGACTCTTCCTGCGCGGTGAAACCCTGCAGGGAAGCGGCGAAGGCCGGGACCCCGGTCGAGATCATGGTCAGGACCGGCTCATGCCAGACCAGGTGCGCCATCACCGCCGCGATGGTGACCGCAAAGCTGGCCAGCGAAATCGCATGGACGCGGTGGACGATGATCTGCTCCTCCTGCGCGCGCCGGCAGTGGTAGCGCAGCTGCTGGCGCGCGAGCTGGAGCGCATAGGCCAGCGCGGTCCGGGTGTAGGTCCACTGGTCGGCGCTGCAGAGGGCGCCCAGTTTCGCCAGCAGGCCGGCGCGCATCTCGTGCCGTTCGCGCTCGTGGGCGGCGGCGCGCGCATCCTGGCTGGCGTGGCGATGGCCGGACAGCGCGGCCAGGTGAGGCGGCAGGGGCGCGTCTTCCGCATCGATCCCGTGCTGCGCGCGGCCGTGCAGCCACAGCGGCGCGCGTTCCCGGTCCAGCGCCACCACGAGCGGCAGGCAGCGCAGGAATTCCGCATGAAAGCGCAGCCCGAGCCAGTGCTCGTGCCAGTTGACCTTGTGCGCGCTGCGGAAGGTAAGGAACAGCACCAGCAGCGTCGCCAGTTCCGCCACCGCCAGCGCAAGACGCAGGCCGTCCGATTCCGAGGCCACGCCCCATGCGGCCAGCAGCACCGCCAGCGCCGAGCAGCCGTAGAGCACTGTGTAGGCGTCGCGTGCGCAGCCGCCGATCCGCTGGGCCTGCGCATCCGACTCGTGCAGGGCGCCGGTCACGCGCTGCAGCAGGACCGGACCGGTCAGCCGTTCGAGCAGGGCCTGGCTGCTGTCCTGGCTGGGCGCGGCGGGCAGGTCGTGCGCCTCCCAGCCGGCCAGCAGGAAATGCCGGCGGAAGAAATTGCGGATACGGCCGGCGCTGCGGCAGCGGATATCGAAACGGGACATGGGAGGCCTGGCTCAGGTGGACTGGGCGCCGCAGCGGCTCAGGAACTGCTTGCGTTCCGCGGCGTCGTCGATTTCCTGCGCCACCGCCGCGATCACGTCCTGGCGGCTGCGGCCGGGCAGTGCCGCGCGCTTGACCAGCTGGCGCGCGATCGGACCGAGGACGCGCGCCAGTTCGAGGGCGAGCGGTTCCTGGTCGGCGGGCGCCAGGGAAGGCGCGGGAATGATCGGCGGCGCGGGCGCAGGGATGAAGGCCGGCGCGGGTTCCGCATGCCGGCGCGTTCCCAGCACGGCGCTCACGCTTTGCCGGAGCTCGGCCAGGCTGAGATCGAGGTCGCGGTCGAAGGCGTCGAGCCAGTGCTGGGTGCTGATGAAGTATTCGAGGCTCTTGGACGGCGCCACCGCTTCGATCCGGAACGGCAGGATCGTCAGCCCCTTGTTGACCGCGCGCTCGACTTCGCGCCGCACCTGCGGCGAGTTGTTGGAGCTGGACGAGAAGATCAGCAGCAGGATGCGGCACTGGTCCATGCCGTTGATGATGGCCTCCGCCCAGTCTTCGCTGGGGCGGATGTCGCGCGGCGCGACCCAGCAGCGCACCCCGGCGTTTTCGAGGCAGTGGCAGATCGCGTCGGCATGGCTTTTGTCGACATGGGAGTGGCTGAGGAAAACGTCGTAGGGCATGGTTCAATCCAGCAGCGCGAGGGCTTTTTCCATACTGCGGCGCATGCGCGTGAAGGCGGTACTGAGCACCGCCAGTTCGTCGCTGCCGCCTTTCGGGAAGGGTTCGACGCCGGCGCGGCCTTCGCTCACCGCGTCGGCGATGCGCGCGATGCGCTGCATCGGGCGCAGCACCAGCCAGTACATTACCGCGTTCACGAACACCAGCAGCGCGGCGAAGGACAGGGCGAAGCCGGTCATGATTCCTTTCACGGTGCGGTCGGCCTGGCGCATGGCCACGTCCAGCGGCACCGAGACGATCTGGCTGCCGACCACCTCGCCCAGCTTCCAGCCGAAGCCGTTGTTCGATCCGTACAGGGCCAGCATGCTGGCCGGCGCCGCGGCCGGGGTGCTGTGGCAGCTCAGGCACTGCTCGTCGTTGATGCGGATCGGGCGCGCCAGGTACAGCGAAGGACCGGTTTCGCTGTTGCGCTGGCCGATGAATTCCCTGGTGTCCGGATGATCGCGCAGGCGCTGCACCACGTCCGCTTCCCAGTCGACCACGCGGTCGCGCGGATTGGTCGGGTTCAGCGTCGCTTCCTTGTACGAGTAGTCGGGATTCGATTTGTGCAGGGCCGCGAAGCTCTGGGTCGCCGCATACGAGGGGACGGTCTGCGGCAGGAAGGTCTTGAGCAGCTGCGGGGTGAGGAGGGGCTTGATTTCGCTGGTGGTGTAGCCGCGCGCCGCCATCGCCGCCTCCATCATCAGCCGCGCATGGCCGATCACTTCCTGCTCCGCGTGCTGCTGCAGCACCTGGCGCGTAAAGAAGCCAGTGGCGAGAAAGCCGACTCCGAACACGGCGACCAGACCCAGATTGATTTTGACGAGCAGCTTCATAGGGCGGCAGAAGGATCGCTGATTAATCGCAAAATGATATCAAACTAAATACTCTTTGTAATAAAAAAAGCCACGCGCCCGAAGGCAGCGTGGCTTTTTGGGACGGGGGCCGGACGGCGCCCGTGCGGGCGATTACTTGACGCCCATCTCCTTCAGCAGGTTGTCGGCGTGATCGACCTTGTCCATGTTCCACAGGATGTAGCGGATGTCGACTTGGATGTCGCGCGTGGCTTCCTTGTTGAAGTCCCAGTCCGAGATGATCGAATCCAGGGTGCCGTCGAAGGCCAGGCCGATCAGCTCGCCCCTGGCGTTCAGCGCGGCCGAACCGGAATTGCCGCCGGTGATGTCGAGCGTCGCCAGGTAGTCGACCGGCACGGTCTTCAGCTTCGGATCGGCATACTTGCCGAAGTCCTTGGCGCGGATCGCGGCCAGCTGGCGCTCCGGCGCATTGAACTCGCCTTCGCCGGTGTGCTTGGCGAGCACGCCCTTCACGGTGGTGAAGGCGGTCCAGGAACCGGTGCCGTCGGCGCCGTAGTTGCGGCCCTTGATGTTGCCGAAGGTGACGCGCAGGGTCGAGTTGGCGTCCGGATAGACCGCCTGGCCCTTGCTGTTCATGTAGGCGATCTTGGCCTTCATGTAGCTGGCGTAGGCCTTCTGGATGTTGCCGCCCAGTTCTTCTTCGTCGGCTTCGTCCTTGCGGTCGGCGTCGTACAGGGCAACGGCGGCCTTGATGAAGGCGTCGTTGCTGGCCTGGAACTCAGCCGGCGACTTGCTCAGCCACGCGCTGCGGACGTCCTTGTTCTGCAGCTGCGAACCGGCGTACAGCTTGTCGAGCGCGGTCTTCAGCTCGGCTTCGCTCATGCCCGGCTTGATGCCGAGGGCGTTGTCGAAGGCGAGCTTATGCTCGTTGGCCGGTTGCGCGTTGTATTGTTTCAGGAAATTCAGCACCAGCGCCTTGTCGACCTTCTCGTCGTAGGTGCGGTCCTGGCCGGCGATGACGGCGTTCAGGCGCGGCATGTCGCGTTCCTGGTAGCCCGACTTGCGGTCGGCGTCCGGCTTGCTGCGCTCGTTGGCCAGGCGGTACAGGGTACGCGCCGAGTTCAGGAAGCGCGGGGTCGAGTAGCTCAGGAAGAATTCACGCTTGACGTTGGCGTCGCGCTCGGCGATCAGCTTCTCGACGGCCTCGATGTCGGCGCCGAATTCGGCCTTGCGCTGCGGATTGGCGTTGACCCAGGCCTTCAGCGCATTGTGCTCGGCGGTCTTGCGCGCCAGGATGTCGCTGCCTTCGTAGCTGGCGATCATGCCCTTGCGGTTCTTGTAGTAGTTGTTGACGCCGGCGATCTGGCCCGCGTATTTCAGCTTGGCGGCCGGATCGTTCTTGGTCTCGCGCTCAATGACGGCCAGGGTCTCGCCCGATGCCTTCACGAAGGCCGGGTAGTTCCAGTCGAAGGTGAAGGCCACTTCCGACGGCAGGCGGTGGCGGTTGGTGCGGCCCGGATAGCCCAGCGCCATGATGAAGTCGCCTTCCTTCACGCCTTCCTTGGCGATCTTGAGGAAGTGCTTCGGCTGGTAGGGCACGTTGTCCTTCGAGAAGTCGGCGGCCTTGCCGTCCTTGCTGACGTAGGCGCGGTAGAAACCATAGTCGCCGGTGTGGCGCGGCCACATCCAGTTGTCGGTGTCGCCGCCGAATTTACCCACGCCCGACGGCGGGGCGTGCACCAGGCGCACGTCGCGGATTTCCAGCTGCTTGATACGGTAGAACTCGAGGCCGCCGTAGAAGCTCGGCACCGTGCAGCGGTAGCCGGCGTCCTTTTCGCACTCGGCCACCAGGGCTTTCTGGTTCTTCTCGATCGCTTCGACGCGCGCCTTGCCGGTCAGCTTGGCGACTTCCGGGGTGATCACGCGATTGCTGACGTTGGCCACTTCCTCGGTCACGAACACGCGGCTGCCCGGCGCGGCCGGCAGTTCCTCGGCCATGCTCTTGGCCAGGAAGCCGTCGTTCAGCAGGTCGCGCTGCGGGGTCGAATTGATCGCCACGCTGTTGTAGACGCAGTGGTGGTTGGTGATCACCAGGCCCTGCGGCGAGACGAAGGAAGCCGAGCAACCGCCCAGGCTCACGATGGCGCCGGCCGGAAATTCGGTCAGCTTGGTCAGGGTGGCCGGGTCGAGCTTGAGGCCATCGGCTTTCAGTTGCTTGGCTACTTGTGGCAGCTGCTGCGGCATCCACATGCCTTCGTCGGCTTGTGCCGCGAAGCTGGCCAGGACGGCGAGCGAGATCAAGGATTTTTTCATTTTGTGGTGGGGGCCGCGAAAACCTGTTGCGTGCCGGTTTTGGCGGCCCCTGATACGTTGGTTGAGTGGACTCATGGCTCTGGGAGCCGTCACAGTATGCTCAGGTGAAAAATCACCGTCAACCAATATTTGCCACCTGTAATTACAGCTGCGCGCCGATCAGGTCGGCCAGCTTGCCCGCCGCCTTGTCATGCAGGGGGCGGTTTTCCCACTGCTGCAGCGAGATCGGTTTGGCGCGCAGCCAGTCCTGTTCGAAGACTGCTTCCTGCTCCTTGGCGAAGGCCGGGTCGAGGACGTTCAGGTTGGCTTCATCGTTCAGGCTGAAGGAGCGGTTGTCGAAGTTGGTCGAGCCGACCGACACCAGCAGCGAATCGACCACCAGCGCCTTCACGTGGTACATGGTCGGCTGGAATTCGGCCATCTTGACGCCGGCGGCCAGCAGCTCGCCCCAGCGCTCGCGCGAGGCGGCGCGCACCACGTCCGAATCGATGATCTTGCCGGGCGTAATGATGCGTACGTCGACCCCGCGTTTCGCCGCCGCGACCAGGGCCTTCACCGCCAGTTCGTCCGGCACGAAGTAGGAGTTCGACAGGTGGATCGTGCGGCGTGCGGCGGTGATCGCCATCAGGTACATCAGGTGCATGCTTTCGCCGCCGCCGGTGATGGAGCTCGAGAACATCTGCGCCGGCATGTCGCCCTTGGCTGTCAGGGCCGGGAAGTATGCCTCGCCGTCGAGCACCTTGCCGGTCGCCTTGGTCCAGTTGTCGTTGAACACCGCCTGCATCTGGCCGACTACCGGGCCCTCGACGCGGAAATGACTGTCGCGCCAGTGGTCTTCGTCCTGGGCATGGCCGCGCCATTTGTCGGCGATGCCGACCCCGCCCGTGAAGCCGATGCGGCCATCGACGATCAGGAGCTTGCGGTGGGTGCGATTGTTCAGCCGGGCCAGCTTCCACCAGACCGGCTTGTGGTAGCGGTGCAGCTGCACGCCGGCCTGGCGCATCTGGTCCATTTCCGTGTCGCTGATTTTCATGCTGCCGATCCAGTCGAGCAGTACGTGCACCTTGACGCCGGCGCGCGCGCGCTCCGACAGGGCTTCCGTGAATTCGCGGCCGATCGCGCCGGACCAGTAGATATAGGTTTCGAAGGTGATCGTCTTCTTCGCTTCGCGGATCGCCTTCAGCATGGCGGGGAAGATCTGGTCGCCGTTGAGCAGGACTTCGACCTTGTTGCCTTCGACCAATGGCGGGCCGAGCAGCACGCCGAGGGAACGGCGGAATTGCGGATCATCCGTGTCGTACAGCCGCGTGAGCTGGGTTTCGATTTTCTTTTCGGTGGGCATGAAATTCAATGCCAGCAGGCCCACGATCACGGTAGCGATGCAGGCGAGGAATGCAACCATAGGACGTTTTATGCGCATGGGCGTTTATCAGGCAAAAAAAAACCAACGCCGGAAAGCGTTGGTTTTAGCGAAAGTACCGCACTGCTTAGCGGGCGCGGCCGCGACGCAGCAGATTGACGATGGCCAGCAGGATGACGGCGCCCAGGAAGGAAACCAGCAGCGACGAAACACTGAAGTCATCGGAGTTGATGGTGCCGGAGCCAAACAGCGGCGACAGCAGCCAGCCACCCAGGAAGGCGCCAACGATACCGACCACGACATTCAGGATCATGCCTTGTTCAGCGTCCGTTTTCATGACCATGCTGGCAAGCCAGCCGAGAATACCACCGACGACGATCCAGATAATGAATAACATGTTGATTCCTCCTCAAGTTGGAAAAACATACTCCAGGCCAATTGATTGATTGCCGAGGCCATGGGCAAAGTCTAGTGATGCGTACGTCCCCGGGTCGGTGCGGCAACGAACGTTAGACGCGCAAAGACCGGCGACGTTCTTTGATCGATGGAATGTCCGGGGTACGGTGCGTCAGCGAACAGAAGCGCACTGTTGGGCAGGCGTACCGTTGTCCTACTTGCATTGCCTGATTTTCAAAATACAACGCAACACGTGCTTCTGCACACCGACCTTGAGAGGACACACCATGAGCAGCTTCGACACCACCAAGACCAACCAGAATCGTATGGTTACCGGCCTGTTCCCGGACCGCGCCAGCGCAGAACGCGCCTACAGCGACATCTCGTCGCGTGGCTACACCAAGGACGACGTCAACCTGATGATGTCGGACTCGACCCGCAAGACCCACTTCAGTGACACCGAGACCGAACTGGGCAGCAAAGCGGCTGAAGGCGCCGGCGTCGGCGCCGGTATCGGCGGCACCATCGGCGCCGTGCTGGCCGGCGTGGCCGCACTGGGCACCAGCCTGGTGATCCCGGGCGCGGGCCTGGTGATCGCAGGTCCGCTGGCCGCAGCGCTGGCGGGCGCCGGCGCGGGCGGCATCACCGGCGGCCTGATCGGCGCACTGATCGGCGCCGGCATTCCGGAAGAGCGCGTCAAGCACTACGAAGAAGGCATCAACCAGGGCGGCATCGTGATGGGCGTGAACCCGCGTTCCGACGATGACGTCGAGTACCTGCAGAGCTCCTTCACCAAGCACGGCGGTTCGCACGTGATCGGCACCGGCATCGGCGCCGCCGCGGGCGCCGCCACCGGCGCCGCGATCGGCTCCGCTGCCGGTCCGGTCGGCACCCTGGCGGGCGCCGCGATCGGCGGCATCGCCGGCGGCATGGCCGGCAAGGGCGCCGGCGAAGTCGTGAACCCGAAAGCGGGCGACGACCTGGGTGAACACTACATGGCCAAGGGCGTCGGTGCAGGCACCGGCGCTGCGATGGGCGCTGCTGCAGGCGCCGTGGCCGGTCCGCTCGGCATGGCTGCCGGCGCTGCGATCGGCGGCCTGGCCGGCGGCGCTGCCGGCCGCGGTGCGGGCGAAGTCGTGAATCCGCACTCGGACGACCGCCTGCATGAGCACAACCTGGCCCAGGGCACCGGCGCAGCCGGCGGCGCGATGGCTGGTGCGGCCCTCGGTGCAGTCGGCGGCCCGATCGGCGCCGTCGCTGGCGCGGTGGCGGGCGGCATCGCCGGCGACATGGCCGGCAAGGGCGCGGGCGAAGTCGTGAACCCGAAACCGGGCGACCAGCTGCACGAGCATAACCTGGCCGGCGGCGTCGGCGCGGGCGGCGGCGCAGCCACCGGTGCGGCGCTGGGCGCGGTCGGCGGTCCGATCGGCATGGCTGCCGGCGCCGCGATCGGCGGCATCGCCGGCGGCATGGTCGGCAAGGGCGCCGGCCACCTGGTCAACCCGACCGAGGAAGACAACTACTGGCGCACCAACTACCAGACCCAGCCGTACTACTCGCCGGGCTACACCTACGACGACTACTCGCCGGCGTATGCACTGGGCTACAACAATGCCCGCCGCTACCCGAACTACGACCTGGCCGAGCCGCACATGGCCGATGAATGGGATCGCGTGAAGGGCCATTCGCGCCTGTCGTGGGAGCAGGCCAAGTCGGCCAGCCGCGCGGCCTGGGACAAGGTCGAGCGCACGATGCCGGGCGACCTGGATCGCGACGGCCGTTAATCGACGTAGGGGGCACCCCGTGCCCCGCGTGACGTAAAAAAAGCCCCGGCGCCTTGCGGCCCCGGGGCTTTTTCAATGGTGGGCGCGCAAATCAGTCGCCCGGACTGATTTGCCCCACCCTGCGTTCTTACTGCTTGACCGCTTCCACCTGGATCGCCAGCTTGACTTCCGGATTGAAGCCCATCTGGGTGCCGTAGGCAACGCCGAAGTCGCTGCGGTTGAAGGTGGCGGTGGCGTCGGCGCCGCACACTTCACGCTTGAGCATCGGGTGCTGGATGCACTTGAACTTGTCGATGTTCAGGGTGACCGGCTTGGTCACGCCGTGCAGGGTCAGCTGGCCGTCGACGCTGGTCGGCACATCGCCCTTGAACACCAGCTTGCCCTTGTAGCTCGCGGTGGGGAACTTGGCGACGTCGAACATCTCCGCCTTCTTGGCGTGCTCGTTCAGCTTGTCGTTGCCGAAGTCGATGGTGGTGGCGTCGATGGTGATGTCGACGCTGCCGCTCTTGGCCGCGCGGTCCACCACGATATTGCCTTCGGTCTTGTTGAACTTGCCGCGCCAGACCGACAGGCCGCCGAAGTGATCGGCCTCGAAGCTCGGGTAGGTGTGCGACGGGTCGATCGCGTAGGTGTCGGCGGCGAAGGCGCTGCTTGCGCAGACGGCTGCGAACAGGGCGATGCTCAGGTTCTTCAGTTTCATGTGGACGGCTTTCCTTGGTTGAGGTGATGCTGCTTACTGTCCCGCTGCAACGCGGAATTTGATGACGACTTCGTCGGCGACCATGCCGGTGTCCTGCCACTCGCCTTCGCCGACGTTGAACGCCAGGCGCTTGATCGGCAGCTGGCCTTCGAATACCTGCTTGCCGCCTTCAGGCTTGACGCTGAGCGGGAAGCTGACCTCTAGAGTCTTGCCCTTGATGCTCAGCTTGCCGGTGACGTTCAGCTTGCCCGCGCCGGCCGGCTTGATCGACGACGACACGAAACTCGCCTTCGGGAACTGGGCCGAGTTGAACCATTCCTTCTTCGCGATTTCCTTGTTGTAGTCGGCCTGGCCCATGTCGAAGCTGGCGGTATCGATGTCGACCCGCGCCGTCGCTTTTTCGGGATGCGCGGGGTCGTAGTCGATTTGCGCATTGAAGCGCTTGAAGTTCGACTCGACCGGCACGTTCATCTGCTTGAACACGGCCGAGACGCTGCTGTGGGCGACATCGGTCTTGAGCGGGGCGGCGTTCGCGATCAGCGCGACGCCGAGAAGGACGCCCGCCAGGGAACGGCCGACATTGGCACGGGTAAATTTCATTTTTTCTCCTTCAGAGGGAACGGCCGGGCAGCATGCGGCGCATGGTGCCGTCACGGTCGATGAGCTGGTGCTTGAGGGCGGCCAGCACGTGCAGGACCACCAGTGCGGCGAGCAGCATGTTCAGCCAGTAGTGCACCGGCTTCAGAATCTCGGCCAGCGCCGGATTCTTGGCGTAGAACACCGGCAGCTGGAACAGGCCGAAATACACCACCGGCACGCCGGCCGCCAGGGTGTACAGGTAACCCGAAATCGGCACCGCGAAGATCAGCAGGTACAGCAGGTGGTGCAGGCCGTGGGCGGCGCTTTTCTGCCAGGCCGGCATCGCGGCGGGCAGGGCCGGTGGGCGGTTCTTCAGGCGCCACAGAAGGCGCAGGACTGCCAGCAGCATGACGGTCACGCCGGCCCACTTGTGCCAGGAGTAGTAGCGCAGCTTGGTCGGCGAAAAGCCGGGGATGTCCGTCATCACCAGCCCGAGCGTGAAAGCGCCCACGATCAGCACCGCGATCAGCCAGTGAAGCGCGATCGCGGTCGTGGTGTAGCGTTCCTGCTGCTGCCGCTGCTGGTCGTGCATGGTCTCTCCGGAATTCATTCTTGTCGGAACAAGATCTTAACAAATAGCTGGTGTATTGATTCTGCTACTTTAACGGTTCCACCTTATGCAAGGAAGGCCGGTAAACGGATAACATTGTTCAGCTGGCGGGATAATAAGGGCGAACTCGTCCTCGAAGCTTCGTTCGAGCAACCTGTAGCATCCGGTCGAAGGTAAAATGCTGCCCGAGTCGATTTATCAATAATAATGGTCCGACATGATGATTTCCGTTAATAACCAATGAGTGTGCCCGTTTCCTGCCGCGTCCCCCCGGCGCCCCGCCTGTCCGTTCTTTTGCTGGGCATGGCTCTGGCCACCTGCGCGCACGCGGATGACCAGCATACGGGCGCCGAACGCCAGACGGATTTCGCCGACCTGTCGATCGAAGAACTGGCGAACATCGAAGTCACCTCGGTGTCCAAGCGGCCCGAGCGCCTGCAGGATGCACCCGCCTCGGTGTTCGTGATCACGGCCGACGACATCCGCCGTTCCGGCAGCCGCAGCCTGCCCGAAGCCCTGCGCCTGGCCCCCAACCTGGACGTGGCGCGCGCCACCAACACCGGCTACTACATCTCCGCACGCGGCATGAACGGCACCAGCAACAGCCCGGCCAACAAGCTGCTGGTGATGATCGACGGCCGCTCCGTGTATTCGCCGCTGTTCTCGGGGGTGTTCTGGGACGAGCCCGACGTCATGCTGGAAGACGTCGAGCGCATCGAGGTAATCAGCGGCCCGGGCGGTACGCTGTGGGGTGTGAACGCGGTCAACGGCGTCATCAACATCATTACCCGCCACAGCGCCGACACGCACGGCGACATGCTGGTCGTGCGTGGCGACCAGGACGGCGCCCAGGCCGCCTTCCGCCATGGCGCGGGCGGCCCGGAGCACAGCTGGCGCGTCTACGGCAAGGTGTTCGGCCTGGGGCGCAGCGAACTCGCCTCCGGCAAGCCGATCGACGACGCCTGGACGCAGGACCAGATCGGCTTCCGTTCCGACTGGGAGCGCGGCGACGACCGCTTCAGCGTGAACGGCAATGCCTGGCGCGGCACCCAGGGCCAGCCGGCGCCGGGACTCATCTCCGCGCCGGGCGCCAGCGCCGGCATCGACGACATCACCACGCGCGGCGCCAACCTGACCGGGCGCTGGGAACATGCCCTGGCCGGCGGCGGCAACGTCAGCGCCCAGGCCTATTACGACTACCGCTACCGCCAGGTGCCGCCGACCTTCACGGACGCGGTCGATCTCGCCGACATCCAGGTCCAGCACTCGCTCCCACGCCTCGGTGCGCACAGCATCGTGTGGGGCGGCGAGTACCGCTACAGCTGGGATCACGTCAGCAACAGCCCTTTCGTCGCTTTCCTGCCGGCCAGCGACCGCCAGGCCTGGGCCAGCCTGTTCGGCCAGGACGAGATCACACTGCGCGACAACCTGCGCCTGACGGCCGGCGCGCGCTACGAGCGCAATCCGTATACCGGCACCGAGTTCCTGCCGACCCTGCGCCTGTCGTGGCGCGTGTCGCCCGAACACTCGCTGTGGGGCGGCTACTCGCGCACCGTGCGCGCACCGTCGCGCCTGGACGTCGACGCCTTCATCCCCGGCGCGCCGCCTTACCTGCTGGCTGGCGGCCCGCGCACGCGCTCGGAAGTGGCGCGCGTGTTCGAGCTGGGCTATCGCGGCCAGGCCGGGCAGAGGATGTCGTATTCCGTCACGGCCTTCCGCAACCTGTATGACCACCTGCGCACCCAGGACCTCAGCAGCGACGGCCGCAACATCGTGTTCGGCAACCTGATGGAAGGGCAGGCCAAGGGCATCGAAGCCTGGGGCAGCTACCAGATGAGCGACGCCTGGCGCGTGAGCGCCGGCCTGACGGCGCTGCGGGAACGCTTCAACCTGAAGCCGGGCAGCAGCGACGCCGGCAGCGTGGCGACGACCGGCGCCGATCCGGCCTACACCGCCCAGCTGCGCTCCAACTACGCCTTCGACAGCACGCGCGAACTGGAAGTGGCGGTGCGCCGCGTCGGCGCTACCGGACGCCCGGCGGTGCCAGGCTACTCGGCGCTCGACCTGCGTTTCGGCTGGCGTTTTACGCCGGGCATGGAATTGTCGGTGATCGGGACCAACCTGAACGGCGGCCACCGGGAGTATGGCGTGGAGCAGTTCAGCAGCGAGGTCGGGAGGACGCTCGGGCTGAAGCTGGTGTGGCAGAGGTAATTCAGGGCCCCCGCCTGCGCGGGGGCGACGTTCGTAGGTTTGCGACTCAGATCGCCTTCGCCAGCTGGGCCGCCAGGCCCGTGTAGTTCGCCGGCGTCATCGCCAGCAGCAGGTCTTTCGCGTCCTGCGGGATCGCCAGCTTGCCGATGAACTCCTGCAGCGCGTCGCGGGTGATGCCCTTGCCGCGGGTGAGTTCCTTCAGCTGCTCGTACGGGTTCTCGATGCCGAAGCGGCGCATCACGGTCTGCACCGGCTCGGCCAGCACTTCCCAGTTCGCGTCCAGGTCCTGCTCCAGGCGCAGCGGGTTCACTTCCAGCTTGTTCAGGCCGCGCAGGCAGCTGTCGTAGGCCAGCAGGGCGTAGCCGAAGCCGACGCCGATATTGCGCAGGACCGTGGAGTCGGTCAGGTCGCGCTGCATGCGCGAGACCGGCAGCTTGTCCGCCATGTGGCGCAGCATGGCGTTGGCCAGGCCCAGGTTGCCTTCCGAGTTCTCGAAGTCGATCGGGTTGACCTTGTGCGGCATGGTCGAGGAGCCGATCTCGCCGGCCTTCAGCTTCTGCTTGAAGTAGCCGAGGGAGACATAGGTCCAGATGTCGCGGTTCAGGTCCAGCAGGATGGTGTTGGTACGCGAAATCGCATCGAACAGCTCGGCCATGTAGTCGTGCGGCTCGATCTGGATGGTGTAGGGGTTGAAGCTCAGGCCGAGGCGCTGCTCGATCACGTTCTTCGAGAACGCCTGCCAGTCGAAGCCCGGATAGGCCGACAGGTGGGCATTGTAGTTGCCGACCGCGCCGTTCATCTTGCCGAGGATCTCGACGCCTTCGATGCGCTTGACGGCGCGCTGCAGGCGCGCGACCACGTTGGCGAATTCCTTGCCGAGGGTGGTCGGGCTGGCGGTCTGGCCGTGGGTGCGCGACAGCATCGGCAGCTCGGCGTTGACGTGCGCGATTTCGGTCAGCTTCGCGATGATGGCGTTCAGGGCCGGCAGCATCACGCCGTCGCGCGCCGCTTTCAGCATCATGCCGTGCGAGGTGTTGTTGATGTCTTCCGAGGTGCAGGCGAAGTGGATGAACTCGCTGGCCGCGACCAGTTCCGGCACGTCCTTGACCTTCTCCTTCAGCCAGTATTCGACGGCCTTGACGTCGTGGTTGGTGACGGCTTCGATTTCCTTGATGCGGGCGGCATCAAGCTCGGAGAACTCGGCGGCCAGCTTGTCGAGCAGGGCGCCGGCGCCGGCCGAGAATGGCTTCAGCTCGGCGAAGCCTGCCTGCGACAGCGCCTGCAGCCAGGCGATCTCCACCTTCACGCGGTGGTGCATGAAACCGGCTTCCGACAGGATCGGGCGCAGCTTGTCGGTCTTGGCAGCATAGCGGCCGTCCAGCGGGGACAGGGCCGACAGGGTAGGAGAGGATGCAGTAGAGGTCATGGCAGGCGGGGATGGGTGCAAAAGCGCGATTTTACCACCTGGAGCCTGCCCGTCCCTGGTTTGTCAAGCCACATTTGGACAGCGTTGCATGCTTTCCCGGGCCGCGAACCGGGCCGCGATTGCAGCCGTGACCCGATGCTATACTGTCAGCCACTCCCCTAATCTGAGCATTTATGAAACTCATCGGTTCTGTCACCAGTCCCTATGTGCGCAAGGTGCGCGTCGTGTTGGCAGAGAAGAAGCTCGACTATGTATTCGAGCTGGAAAACGTCTGGTCGCCGGATACCAGAATTTCGGCGTCGAACCCGCTCGGCAAGGTGCCCTGCCTGGTCATGGAAGACGGCAGCTCGATGTACGATTCGCGCGTGATCGTCGAGTACCTCGATACGCTGACGCCGGTATGCAAGCTGCTGCCGGCCAACAGCCGCGACCGCGCCAACGTCAAGGTCTGGGAGGCGCTGGCCGACGGCGTCGGCGACGCTGCCGTGCTGGCCTACCTGGAACGCACCCAGCGTCCCGCCGAACTGCAGAGCCCGGCCTGGATCGAACGCCAGATGGGCAAGGTGCGCAACGGCCTGCAGGTCATGTCCGACAACCTCGGCGAGCAGGCGTTCTGCATGGGGATCCACTACACCCTGGCCGATGTCGCCGTCGGCTGCGTGCTGGGCTGGCTGTCCTTGCGCTTCCCCGATGTCGACTGGCGCGGCGCACACCCGAACCTGGCGCGCCTGTTCGACAAGCTGTCCGAGCGCCCCTCGTTCAAGGACACCGTGCCGGTGATCCCGGTGTGAGCACGACAGTGAGCAGGCCCGCGTCGACCACCATCGTGTTCGGCGAAGCACTGGTCGATGAATTTCCGACCGAGCAGGTGGTCGGGGGCGCGCCCTTCAACGTCGCCCGCCACCTGGCCGCCTTCATGGCGCCCGCCCTGATGATCACCCGCATCGGCAAGGACCGCAACGGCCAGGCCGTGCGCGGCGAGTTCGAGCGCTTCGCGATGAGCGAGGCCGGCCTGCAGTTCGACCCGATGGAAGAAACCGGCCGCGTGGTGGTCGAGCGCAACGGCCAGGAGCACCGCTTCCGGATCCTGCCGCGCCAGGCCTACGACTTCATCGACGCCGGCGCCGCCACCGCCAGCCTGGCGAAGGTGGATGCCGGCGTCGTCTACTTCGGCACCCTGGCGCAGCGGGAGCAACGCTCGCGCCGGGCGCTCGGCGCCGTGCTCGACGCCTTGCCGGACGCCAGGCGCTATCTCGACCTGAACCTGCGTCCCGGCCAGTACGAGGAAGGCACGGTCACGCGCGCGCTGACGGCGGCCGACATCGTCAAGGTCAACGAAGAAGAATTGCAGGCGCTGTTCCAGTGGTATTTCCAGATCGGCCCCGACGATGCGGCCCTGTCCACCGAGGAAGTGCACGCGGCCTGCCGCGCGCTGATGGATCGCTTCTCGCTGGAAACCCTGATCGTGACCCTGGGCCATCGCGGTTCGGTGGTGTTCTGCGCCGACGGCAGCCTGGTCGCGCACCGCGACAACCCGGCGCCGCCTTTCGTGATCGATACGGTGGGGGCGGGCGACGCCTTTTCGGCGATCTTCCTGCTGGGCCGCGCGCGCGGCTGGCCGCTCGAGCTGACCCTGGCGCGCGCCAACGAGTTCGCCGGCGCGATCTGCGCGGTCGCCGGCGCGGTGCCGCGCGACCTGAATTTCTACGACAAGTGGGTCAATCGCTGGCGCGAAGGGGCGCCGGCGATGCCGTCAGCGTTCACATCTCGCTGACATCCCCCATCTGGGACTGCAGGTAATTCTGGATGCCCACCTTGACGATCAGGTCGAGCTGGGTTTCCAGCCATTCGATGTGTTCCTCGGTGTCTTCGAGGATCTCCAGCAGCAGGTCGCGCGACACGTAATCGCGCGCCGCCTCGCAGGCGGCGATGCCGTCCTTGACGGTCTGCTGGGCGCCGCGCTCCAGCTTGAGGTCGCATTCCAGCATTTCCTGCGTCGACTCGCCGATCAGCAGCTTGTGCAGCGCCTGCAGGTTGGGCAGGCCGTCCAGCATCAGGATGCGGTCGATCAGCCGGTCCGCATGCTTCATCTCGCCGATCGACTCGTCGTACTCCTTCTTGCCGAGGCGGGTGAAGCCCCAGTGCCTGTACATGCGCGCATGCAGGAAGTACTGGTTGACCGCGGTGAGCTCGTTGGTCAGCTGCGCGTTGAGCGCGCGGATGATGTTCGGATCGCCTTTCATGGAATGCCCTTGTTTATTGTTAACTCTTCGACATCATAGCGTAGTTCGCACTCAGATCGACGCCAGTGCGACACCCCCGACCAGCAGCAGCGAGACCGAGGCAATCGCGATCCCGACCGTGCGCTTGCGGTTGGTAAGCGTCCACAGCACGATCCCGGACAGCGACAGCAGGATGATCGAACCGGCCAGTGTATCCACCAGCAGGATCCAGCCCACGCCCATGCCGACGCCCTTGTGCAGGTTGGTCAGGGTGGCGAAGACATTGTTCTCGTTACGCTTGAGGGTCACGTAGTTGTTGCCGACCCAGTACTCGGCCTGCACCCCGCCGGAGGGCGACGTGAAGCTGGCGCTCCAGCGCGCCGGCTGGACCAGGGCGCGGTCGCCCCAGGCGACGGGCCGGGCGGGTTCGAGCTTCACGCGCGCCGGATCGGGCTCGAGCTTCAGCGAACGCTTCAGCCAGGCGGCGAGCGCCTGTGGATCGGCCGGGGCCGGATCGGGCAGGGGGACCTGGACCGTGCTTTCCTGGCTCTGCACGGCCGGGATCTTGAGCACTGCGCGGTGGTTCAGCAGGATGCCGGTGCTGCCGAACAGGAGGCCGAGCACCGCGCCCCACAGGCCGATCCAGCCATGCATCTTGCGCAGCCACTTGACGGCGACGGCGCGGCGGGATGGCGTGGGAGGCGGTTGGACCGTGAAGGGATGCGGCGGCGTCCTCGGAGGGCGGAACGGGATGACGGGCATAGGACGGACGGGATGGCTACTTTGGAAGCTCCATGTTATCAGGACGCGCCACGCATCGGCCGGTTCGCGCATCGATATGTGCGCAGCAATCCACGGTTTGCGCAAGGGCTATTGCGCATAAAACTGACCGGCGTCGCTGGCGCCGCAGGCGCGGCGACGGCCGGGACGATTCGGGGCAGGCTCAGGTGGCCAGGCTGTGCGGGCTGCGGCGCAGCTCCGTGACCGTGGTGGCCGATTCGAGGTGTTCGTGCATGACCTGGCGCGCATAGCTGACGCATTTGCCGCAGCAGGTACCGACGCCGAGTTCCTTGTGCAGCTCGGCCATCGAGCTCAGGCCGAGGTCGACGGCCTGGCGGATTTCACGGTCGGAGATGTTATTGCAGACGCAGACGATCATGTGGTTTCCAAATAGTCTATAATGCGAATCATTCTCATTAAGTTTTGTATTCTCCAGAAGTCGGCAGCTGAATGCAAGCGTTTTTGTTGCGCAATGTTGTGGCCTTTTGACTGAACTGGGCAGAAGTAGACAAAGCGCAAATAGAAATAATTCGCATTTAGGTTTATGATGCTCACATGTCTCATCAGCGCTGCATCCGAACTCGATTGGAAGCGACACCATGACTCTTGCAACTACCCTCACCACGCTCGAATCCCTGAAGGCCGGCCAGAGCGCCACCGTGATCCACCTTGCGCCCAGCCATGGCCATGGCGACGACGGCGCCGACGTCTCGCGCCGCCTGATGGAGCTCGGTTTCGTGCCGGGCGAACGGATCCGCATGCTCAAGCGCGGCCTGCCGGGCGGCCCGGTTGCGGTCAAGGTCGGCCAGTCCACGTTTGCCCTGCGCCGTTTCGAAGCGGCGTTGATCTCGATTCAGCCGGAATAACGGAAGCTCAATATGGGTGCAGTAGAACAGCAGGTGCAGGCAGCCGCGGCCAACAAGGCGCCGCTGATCGCCCTGCTGGGCAATCCGAACTGCGGCAAGACTGCGCTGTTCAACCGCCTCACCGGCGCGCGCCAGAAGGTCGCGAACTATGCCGGCGTCACCATCGAACGCAAGGAAGGCAGCTTCACGCTGCCGGGCGGCCGCGCCATGCGCGTGCTCGACCTGCCCGGCGCCTACAGCCTGTCGGCCCACACCCCTGACGAAGCCATCACGCGCGACGTGGTGGCCGGCCTGCGCGCGGGCGAACAGGCGCCGGACGCCGTGGTCTGCGTCGTCAACGCCACCAACCTGCGCCTGAACCTGCGCCTGGTGCTCGAGATCCAGCGCCTCGGCCTGCCGATGGTGCTTGCCCTCAACATGGTCGACGTCGCCAACAAGCGCGGCATCGAGATCGATACCCGGAAACTGTCGCAGGAGCTGGGCATGCCGGTGGTCGAGACCGTCGCCGTGCAGTCCGGCGGCGAAAAGGCCCTGCTGGCCCAGCTCGGCGCCATGTCCTTCGACACGGCCGCCAAGCCGCGCCAACTTGCCGCGATCGACGCCGTGCCGGTCGAGGAGACCCAGCGCGAAGTGCGCCGCATCATCGACGCCTGCGTCAGCTTCGACAAGGACACCGGCAACTTCTCCGAGCAGATCGACCAGGTCGTGCTGCACCCGGTGCTGGGCCCGCTGATCCTGGCCGCGCTGATGTTCCTGGTATTCCAGGCCGTGTTCAGCTGGGCCGCGGCGCCGATGGACCTGATCAAGAGCGGCGTCGAAGGGCTGGGCACCTGGGTCGGTTCGAACATGGCCGAAGGTCCGCTGCGCGGCCTGATCGTCGACGGCATCTTCGGCGGCGTCGGCAGCGTGCTGGTATTCCTGCCGCAGATCCTGATCCTGTTCTTCTTCATCCTGGTGCTGGAAGACTGCGGCTACCTGCCGCGCGCGGCCTTCCTGCTCGACCGCATGATGGGCAGCGTCGGCCTGTCCGGACGCGCCTTCATTCCGCTGCTGTCCTCGTTCGCCTGCGCGATTCCCGGCGTGATGGCGGCGCGCACGATCCAGAATCCGCGCGACCGCCTGGTGACGATCATGATCGCGCCGCTGATGACCTGCTCGGCGCGCCTGCCGGTGTACGCGCTGGTGATCGCGGCCTTCATTCCGAACCGCCAGCTCGGCGCCGGCATCAATCTGCAGGGCCTGGTGCTGTTCCTGCTGTACGCGGCCGGCATCGTCAGCGCGATGGGCGTGGCCTGGTTCTTCAAGCGCGCGGCGCGCGCCAAGGGCCAGCACCCGCTGATGCTGGAACTGCCGGCCTACCACTGGCCGCACCTGCAGAACCTGGCGCTGGGCCTGTGGGAACGCGCGAAGATCTTCCTGACCCGGGTCGGTACCGTGATCCTGACCCTGATGGTGCTGGTCTGGTTCCTGTCGAGCTTCCCGGGCGCGCCGGAAGGTGCGACCCACCCGCCGATCTACTACAGCGTGGCCGGCATGCTGGGCCGCGCCCTGTCGGTGGTGTTCGAGCCGATCGGCTTCGGCTGGCAGATCTGCATCGCCCTGGTGCCCGGCATGGCCGCGCGCGAAGTGGCGGTCGGCGCGCTCGGCACCGTGTACGCACTGTCGTCCGCGGGCGACGACGTGGCAGGTTCGCTGGCGCCGCTGATCTCGCATTCCTGGAGCATGGCCACCGCGCTGTCGCTGCTGGCCTGGTACGTGTTCGCGCCGCAGTGCCTGTCGACCCTGTCGGTGGTGCGCCGCGAGACCGGCAGCATCCGCTACGCCTTCCTGATGGCCGGCTACATGTTCGCGCTGGCGTATACCGCTTCCTTCATCACCTACCACGTCGCGCGCTACGTGCTGGGGAGCTGAGATGATCCAGTACCTGGTGGTGGGCCTGATCGTGCTGCTGGCGGCGCTGTACGCCGCCGGCAAATACCTGCCGCTGGCCTGGCGCCGCCGCATCGTCTACCAATTCTCGGACGGCTCCGGCAAGGGCCTGCTGGCGCGCTGGCTCGACAAGGACGCCGGCTGCGGCAGCGGCTGCGATACCTGCGGCACCTGCGCGCCGGAGCCGATGCCGGAGAAGGACGAGAAGGGCAGGAAGATCATCCAGGTGCACGTGAAGCGTTAGGTCCCACCAGCGCCATCAGGCGCTTCGCATCGAAGGGCGCGCGCACCTTGATGTCGTTGTCGAAGTAGCAGTACACATCCCGGCTGTTCGTCTTCAAGGGCGGAACGGCAGACACCAGCCGCGCATCTTCCGGCTGCTTTCCCGCGCTCCACAAACGGATCCGCGACGCCCAGCGCGCCAGCGAATCGTCCTCGTAGCCGCTGGCGTACAGCTCATGCTCGCCGTGCAGGCGGATGTAGATGAAATCCGCGGTCACGTCTTCCCAGTCCGGCCACTTGCCGGCGGTGTCGGCCACCACCAGCGCCACATTGTGCCGCCTTAGCATCGCGATGAAGGCCTCGTCGCGGAAGCTCTCGTGGCGCACCTCCACCGCATGCCGCAAGGGGCGCACGGCGTCGATCTCCAGCAGGCTCCTGCCCGCCATCTTCTCGTCGTGGCCGCGGGCGATGGCCAGCGCCTGGCCGGTGTCGCGCGGCAGCAGGGAAAGGAAGCGTTCCACCTTTTCCGCGTCGAAGCGCAGCTGGGGCGGGAACTGCCACAGGATGGGTCCGAGCTTCTCGCGCAGCGCGAACACGCCCGAGGCCAGCACATTCGCCAGCGGCGTCTCGATGTTGCGCAGCTTGAGCATGTGGGTGATGAAGCGGTTGCCCTTCACGGCGAAGACGAAGCCGGGCGGCGTGGCGGCATACCAGGCCGCGTAGCTCGCGGGCCGCTGCAGCGCATAGAAGGAACCGTTGATTTCGATGGTGGGCAGGTAGCGCGAGGCATAGTCCAGCTCGCGCGCCTGCACCAGCCCCGGTGGATAGAACACCCCGCGCCAGGGTTCGTACCGCCAGCCCGAGATGCCGATGTGGATTGCGCCCATGCCTGTGATGGTAGGCCGGGCGCGGGCAGGGCTCGGTGCGTTGACGAACCGTGGGCAGTGAAGGGACCGCCTGCCGCTACCATTACCGACGGGCGAAGCGCACGGCCTTCCCGGACCGCCTGCGCCACAACCCGACCGTCCCCAGCCCCACCGCCAGCATCGCCCAGCCCGGCGCTTCCGGCACCGGCGACACCGGCGAGGCCGACAGCATGGTCAGGGTCGTGTTCTCGGTCCAGTACAGGTGGTGCTCGGTGGTGGCGCGCGGGTCGAACTGGTACTCATAGCTCAGCTTGCCGGACTCGATCAGGTGGCCGCCGCCGCGCCAGCCTTCCGGGTCGCTGCCGTATTCGCCGAGGCTGAACGACAGGCCTTTGTCGGCCGAGAACATGAAGCTGTCGGCGCCGCAGTGGTACCAGGCGTTGCTGCCCGAGGCGCAGGCGATGTAGTCCATCGAGCCGATGGTCAGCGAGCTCAGTTCCTGGAGGTCGAGGACGCCGTCGGCGTTCAGGTCGGTGCCGGTGAAGGAACCGGCGATCTGCATGTCGGGCAGGAACACCGCGGCTTCGTGATCGTAGAAGCCGGTGTAGGTGAAGGTCCAGTGGGCGGTTTGGGCTTGGGCGAGCGCACTGCCGAGCAGCAGCGCGGTGGCGGTGAACAGGTGCTTCATGGTGGACCTCGCATGGATGCGGGCGAACCCGCGGTCAATGAAATGCTGGGTTCAGCCTACACCTGTCTGTGTCGAAAGTCCTGCCCATTTTTAACATTTGTCGCCGACCGGCCACAGCCTGCGGCTAGCGCACCACCGGCAGCTCGATCGTGCTTTCCATGCCCGGCGCGTGGTAAATACGCTGGGTCGCCTTGCGGTAGTCGCCCGGCTTGGCGTAGAAAATGTTGGGCACGAAGGTCTGCGGATTGCGGTCGTACAGCGGGAACCAGCTCGACTGGATCTGCACCATGATGCGGTGGCCCGGCAGGAACACGTGATCCACGTTCGGCAGGGCGAAGCGGTAGCGCTCGGCCTTGTTGGCCGGGATCGCCGCCGGCTTGTCGAAGCCCTGGCGGTAGCGGCCGCGCAGGATGTCCATCGAGATCGGCAGCTGGTAGCCGCCCAGTTCCGGCTGGGCCGCGACTTCGTCCGGATAGACGTCGATCAGCTTCACGACCCAGTCGCTGTCGGTGCCGCTGGTGGAGGCGAACAGGTTGACCATCGGCGCGCCGGCCAGTTCGAGCGGCTTGCTCAAGGGTTCGCTCACATAGGTCAGCACGTCCGGGCGGTCCGAATACGAGCGCTGGTCGGTCACCAGCCAGGGCTTCCAGACCGTGCCCTCGCTCATGCGCACGGGGCGCGGCACGAAGGGCACCGGTTTCGCCGGGTCGGACACATATTCGTCGAAAGCCGCGCCCTTGCTGTCGCCTTTGTCGAAACCGAGCGCGAAACCGAGCGCGAGGCCGGGCTTCAGGTACAGCGTGGTGGCGCTCGGCGCCAGCGGCCACTGCTCCAGCCTACGCCAGCGGTTCACGCCGGTCTGGTAGGACCACACGGGCGGCGTGTCGAACTTCGGCGCGCCATCCTTCAGGTACTGGTTAAAGAAGGGCAGCATGACCTCGCGGCGGAACTGCTGGGCGGTGTCGCCGGTGAACTTCAGCGCGCCCAGCGAGGAACCCTCGTAGTTCACGCCGCTGTGGCGCCAGGGGCCGACCACCAGCGAGTTCATGCGGTTGTCCTTGTCCTTCGGCTCGACCGCCGCATAGGTCGCATAGGCGCCGTAGATGTCTTCCTGGTCCCAGCGGCCGACCACGGTCATGGTCGGTACCGTCAAGGGCTTGTTCGCCAGGATGCGGTCCAGCGCCTGCTCCTGCCAGTAGCTGTCGTAGGCAGGATGTTCGAAGATCTTCTTCGTGAAGTTCAGCTGGTCGACGCCGTAGATGTGGGCAAAGTCGGCGGTCGAGCCGGCGCGCAGGAACGCGTCGTAGTCGTCGTGGATGCCGGTGACGATGCGTTCGCCCGCGCCGCGCGCCGCGTTCTGGCCGGCGATGTAGTCGAGGTTGGTGTTGCGGAAGGCGCCGTTGTGGAACCAGTCGTCGCCGCGCCAGCCGTCGACCATGGGGCTCATCGGCACCGCGGCCTTCAGGGCAGGGTGCGGCTCGACCAGCGCCATCAGCACGGTAAAGCCCTCGTAGGACGAGCCGACCATGCCGACCTTGCCGTTCGATTCCTTGACGTTCTTGACCAGCCAGTCGATGGTGTCCCAGGCGTCGGTGCTGTGGTCGACCTGGGTGTGGTTCAGCGGGCCGCGCACCGGGCGCGTCATCACGTAGTCGCCTTCCGAGCCGTACTTGCCGCGCACGTCCTGGAACACGCGGATGTAGCCGTTCTCGATGAAGGCGTCGTCGCCGTCGCCCAGGATCGAGGCGATGTGCGGGCTCTTCATGCGCGCGGTGCGGCCCGCCGCGTTGTAGGGCGTGCGGGTCAGCATGATCGGGGCGTGCGACGCCCCCTTCGGGATCACGATGACGGTGTGCAGCTTGACGCCGTCGCGCATCGGGATCATCACGTCCTGCTTGACGTAGTCGGCATTCGGCACCGTCGTGGAGAATGTCGCGGCCGGGATGTCGGGCGCCATCGGCAGCGTCTGGGCCAGGGCCGTGCCGCCGAGTGCGGCGAGCAGCAGGGGAAGGGCGGACAGGGACGGCAGGCTGGGACGCGGCATCGGGTTCTCCACTTGACTAATTAGATGAGCTGCAACATTGTTAAAAGTTGCATTCAGGCATATTACCCAAGCTTTAGGTAAACAAGCAACAGTGCTAAGCTAGCGCCACTTCACCCGCCCAGGCTTCCATGATCATCGTCCATCACCTCAACAACTCCCGTTCCCAGCGCATCCTGTGGCTGCTGGAGGAACTCGGCCTGGACTACGAGATCAAGAAGTACCAGCGCGACCCGAAGACGATGCTGGCGCCGCCGGAGCTGCGCGCCGTGCATCCGCTCGGCAAGTCGCCGGTGGTCCAGGACGGCGACACCATCGTGGCCGAATCCGGCGCCATCATCGAGTACCTGGTGGGGCGCTACGGCGACGGCCGCCTGGCGCCCGCGCCCGGTACGCCGGAGCGCCTGCGCTGGACCTACTTCCTGCACTACGCCGAAGGCTCGGCGATGCCGCCGCTGCTCCTGAAGCTGGTGTTCGACCGCGTCGAGAGCACCCCCGCGCCCTTCTTCGTGCGCCCGATCGCGCGCGCCATCGCGAACAAGGTGAAGGACGGTTTCGTGCTGCCGCAGATCCGCCAGCACCTGGCCTTCCTCGAGGGCGAACTCGCCGACCGCGCCTGGTTCGCCGGCGACGCATTCTCGGCCGCCGACATCCAGCTCAGCTTCCCGCTGGAGGCGGCCGCCGCGCGCGGTGGACTGGATGGCAAATATCCGAAACTGAGCGCCTTCCTCGAACGCATCCATGCGCGCCCGGCCTACCGGCGCGCGCTCGAACGGGGCGGCAAGTACGACTTCGTGAAGTAAAGAGCATGGCGAAACTGCTGGCCATCGACGGCCTGAACATCGTCCGCCGGGTCTATGAAGCCAGTCCCGAACCGGACTCCGACCTGAAGGCCAGCATCGCCCTGCGCCATGCCTTCTCGTCCTTCCGCAAGCTGCTGGAAGCGCATGCGCCGACCCATGTGCTGGCGGCCTTCGACTATGGCGGCCAGACCTGGCGCCACGCGCTGTATCCGCGCTACCGCGAGGGCCGCGCGCCGATGCCCTCCGACCTGCGCAATGCCCTGCCGGAGTTCCACGAGCGCCTGCGCGCGGCCGGCATGCACGTGCTGATGGTGCCCGAGGTCGAGGCCGACGACGTGATCGCCACCGGCGTCATGCGCTGGCTGTCGGAAGGACGCGGCGAGGCGGTGGTGGCCACCACCGACAAGGACCTGCATGCCCTGATCGCGTACGGCGCTCTGGTGTGGGACCATTTCAAGGGCGAGTGGCACGATGACGCCTGGGTGCGCAACAAATTCGGGGTTGCGCCCGAGCGCCTGCACGACCTGCTGGCGCTGATGGGCGACCCGACCGACGGCGTACCGGGCGTCTCCAAGATCGGCATGAAGACCGCGGCGCGCCTGCTCAACGCCTACGGCGACCTGCCGGCCGTGATGGCCGGCGCCGGCATCCTCAAGACGCCGCTGGGCGAGCGCCTGCGCGCCGAGCGCGAGATCCTCGAGATCTCGCGCAAGCTGGTGGAGCTGAAGACCGACGTGAAGCTCGGGGTGAGCTGGAAGATGCTGGCATGGGACGCCCACTGAGCCGGCCGGACCCTCTGGACACAAGGAACGAACGATGCTCAAGGCAGTGATTGTCGACTCGAACGCGATTTCGCGCGGCCTGCTCAACACCGTGCTGACGGACGGCGGCTACGAAGTGGTGGCCCAGGTGCATACCAGCCACCTCGGCTACGTGCAGGCCCTGAAACACCACCCGCACATCTTCTGCATCGCGCGCGAACAGGTCGAGGACGGCAACGACGTGGTCGAGCAGCTGCGCGCCAGCCTGCCCAAGACCCTGGTCTTCATGGTGTCCGGCACCCTCGACGCACCCACCGTGCAGGCCGCGCTCGGCCGCGGCGTGCAGGGCTTCATCGTCAAGCCCTTCAAGGCGGACGCCGTGCTGCGCACGATCCGCAACACGGTACTGGCCATCGTCAAGCAGCATCGCGGCGCCTGACACGCCGGCACTGCCGCCGGGGCCGCGGGCTGGAACCCGATCAGAACTCTTCCCAGTCGCCGCCCGCCACCACCGGCTCCTTGCGCCGGACCGGTTGCGGCTGCGGTTGCGCTACCCGTACCGGCTTGGCCGCCTGCGCCAGCTTCGGCGCTTCGACGCGCCTGCGCGGTTTGACGGGCGCCGGCGCCGCGGCCTGCGCGACGCCATCCAGGCGGAACACGCTGACCGCCTGCGCGAGGCGCGCCGCCTGGTCCTGCATCGCTTCCGCCGCCGCCGAGGTCTGCTCGACCAGCGCGGCGTTCTGCTGGGTGACTTCGTCCATCTGGGTGATCGCCTGGTTGATCTGCTCGATGCCGCCGCTCTGCTCGGCGCTGGCGGCGGTGATCTCGCTCATGATGTCGGTCACGCGGCGCACGCTGTCGACGATCTCGCGCATGGTGCTGCCGGCATCGCCGACCAGCTTGCTGCCGTTCTCGACCTTGCCGGTCGAATCGACGATCAGGGTCTTGATCTCGCGCGCCGCCGCGGCCGAGCGCTGGGCCAGGTTGCGCACCTCGCCGGCGACGACCGCGAAGCCGCGGCCCTGTTCGCCGGCGCGCGCCGCTTCCACCGCCGCATTCAGCGCCAGGATATTGGTCTGGAAGGCGATCCCGTCGATCACGCCGATGATGTCCGCCATCTTGCCGGAGGCCTCGTGGATCTCGCGCATGGTGCCGACCACTTCCTCGATCACGGCGCCACCGCGCGCCGCCACGTTGGAGGCCGATTCCGCCAGGGCGTTGGCCTGGCGCGCGTTGTCGGCGTTCTGCTTGACGGTCGAGGTCAGCTCTTCCATCGACGACGCGGTTTCTTCCAGCGAACCGGCCTGCTGCTCGGTGCGTGCGGACAGGTCCATGCTGCCGGCCGCCACTTCGGCGGACGCGGTGGCGATGGTCTCGGTGCCGCTGCGCACGGTCTGCACGGTGCGCGCCAGGCTCTCGTTCATCGCCTTCAGGGCATTCAGCAGCTGGCCCATCTCGTCGCGGGTGGTGACGTCGATGCGGCTGGTCAGGTCGCCGGCGGCGACGGTATTCGCCACTTCCAGGGCCTTCGCCACCGGACCGGTGATCGAGGCCGAGATGCGCCAGGCGATGGCGGCGGCCAACGCCAGGATCGCGGCGCCCAGGCCGCCCATCAGCAGGCGGGTTTCCTTGTAGGTGCTCTCGGCCTGCTCGCTGGCTTCCGCCACCGCCGCCTTCTGCAGCTTGATCTGTTCGTTCAGGACCTTCTTGTAGGCCAGCAGCAGGGGACGGAATTCGGCGGTCAGGTAGGCCTTGGCGCCGTCGATGTCGCCGGCGCCGATGCGCTTGAGCAGCTCGTCCTGGTCCTTGACGAACTTGGTGTTGTGCTCGGCGCTCTGGTTTGCCAGGTCGCGCTCCGCGCCCGCGGTGGCTTCGGCGTGATAGCCGTCCAGGATGGACTGGATCGCGCCGCGCGCCTTCATGACGTTCGCGGTCTGCAGCTTGCGGTCGGCCGGATCGTCGTTGAGCATCATGTTGCGCAATGCGACCGAGATGTTGTTGGTCTGGTCGAGGATCGAGGTCGCGGCTTCGATCTTCGGCATGCGTTGCTGCACGATCTCTCGCGTGCCCTGGTTGACGCGGCCGAGCATGGTCATGCCCAGCATGAGTACGACGATCAACATGGCGCACATCACGCCAAAGCCCAGCGCAAGCCGCGTGCGCAGTTTGAAATTACGGAGATTCATAATATGGAGGTAAAGCGAATAAAACGAAAGGCCGCGGCACATGCCGCGGCCGGAGGACGGTGCGGCGGGTCAGGCGGCGCTGCGCGCGGCGGCCAGCAGGCCCATGTCTTCGGAGCTGAGCAGCTTGTCGATGTCGAGCAGGATCAGCATGCGCTCGCCCACGGTGCCCAGGCCCTGCAGGTACTCGGCGGCGACGCTGGAGCCGAGGTCCGGCGCCGGCTTGATCTGCTCGGGCGTCAGGGTCACGACGTCGGACACGCTGTCGACCACCACGCCGATCGTGTGGCCGTTGATGTTCAGGACGATCACCACGGTGAAGGCGTCGTAGCTCGGATTCCCGACGCCGAACTTGATGCGCATGTCCACGATCGGCACGATGATGCCGCGCAGGTTGATCACGCCCTTCAGGTACTCGGGCGCGCTCGCGATGCGGGTGACGGCGTCGTAGCCGCGGATTTCCTGGACCTTGAGGATGCTGAGGGCGTACTCTTCGCCGCCCAGGCGGAACGACAGCACTTCTGTCGTGTTGTTAATGTCAATCACTGATGCTCCCTGTCTGCAAATATTTTGCCGTGCGGCAACTTTGCTGAAGGTTACGACATTTCGGCGCGCAGTTCGATGGAGAAATGGCAAGCGCGGGCAAAAATCGTGAAATTCTTAGGGGGATATGCAACAGTCAATACAGGGCTGCGGGCCTATAAACGTCGTCCCCGCACAGGCGGGGACCCAAGTTTGCTGGCGTCTACTTAGCGCGTACAGAACCTGGGCCCCCGCCTGCGCGGGGGCGACGGAAGAGCGGGGGGCGACGACAGAACGCGGGAACGCGGTAAGACTCAGGCCGCGCTGGCCGAATCGATGATCCCGCCGCCCAGGCACACATCGCCGTCGTACAGCACGGCCGATTGTCCCGGCGTGACGGCCCACTGCGGCTCGTCGAAGCGCAGCAGGAAGCGGTCCTGGCCTTCCGGCGCCACCGTGCAGGCGACGTCGGCCTGGCGGTAGCGGGTCTTGGCGGACAAGGAGCGCGGGGCGGGCGGTTCGCCGGCGACCCAGCTCGCCTGGCCGGCGCCCAGTTCGGCCGACAGCAGCCACGGGTGGTCGTGGCCCTGCACGATGTACAGGGTGTTGTTGGCGATGTCCTTGCGCGCCACGAACCAGGGCTCGCTGGTGCCGTCCGCGTTCTTGTGCGATTTCAGGCCGCCGATGCCGATGCCCTTGCGCTGGCCCAGGGTGTAGAAGGACAGGCCGACGTGCTCGCCGACCGTCTGGCCGTTGTCCAGCTTGATCGGGCCCGGCTTGTGCTGCAGGTAGCGGCCCAGGAATTCGCGGAAAGGGCGCTCGCCGATGAAGCAGATGCCGGTCGAGTCCTTCTTCGCCGCGTTCGGCAGGTTCAGCTTTTCGGCGATCTTGCGCACCTCGGTCTTGGCGATCTCGCCCAGCGGGAACAGGGCTTTCGACAGCTGCGCCTGGTTCAGGCGGTGCAGGAAGTAGCTCTGGTCCTTGGTCGAATCCAGCGCCTTCAGCAGCTCGAAGCGGTCGCTCGCCTGGTTGTGGCGCACGCGCGCGTAGTGGCCGGTCGCGATCAGGTCGGCGCCCAGCTTCATGGCGTGGTCGAGGAAGGCCTTGAACTTGATCTCGGCGTTGCACAGCACGTCCGGATTCGGCGTGCGGCCGGCCTGGTATTCGCGCAGGAATTCCGCGAACACGCGGTCCTTGTATTCGGCGGCGAAGTTGACCGCCTCGATGTCCACCCCGACCACGTCGGCCACGCTGGCCGCGTCGATCCAGTCCTGGCGCGTGGAGCAGTATTCGGAATCGTCGTCGTCTTCCCAGTTCTTCATGAACAGGCCGACGACTTCGTAGCCCTGTTCTTTCAGCATCCAGGCCGCGACCGAGGAGTCGACGCCGCCCGACATCCCGATCACGACTTTTTTCTTGGTCATTTCGTTACATTACGTCCGGTTGAATGGAAAGGCCGCCATCAAACACTGAGTGGTCGGTATATAGCAGGTCCAGCGAGGTGCGCTGGCCGGCCAGGTAGTCGTCCACGCATTTCAGCACGATCGGGCTGCGGTGGCGCTCCTGGCAGGCCGCCAGTTCGTCGCGCGTCATCCACAAGGTGCGCAGGATGCCATGGTCGAGCGGCTGGTCGTACTGCCTGCCCGGCTTGCCGCAGAAGGTGAAGCGCAGGTAAGTGACGTCGGTGCCGCGCGATTTCGAGTGATAGCGCGAGATGTACATGCCGACCAGCGCCTCGGGAATGAATTCGTGCGCGGTTTCTTCCATGGCTTCGCGGATGACCGCCTGTTCGAGCGATTCGAATGGGTCGAGGTGCCCGGCCGGCTGGTTCAGGCGGATGCCGTCGCTGGTTTCCTCTTCGATCAGCAGGAAGCGGCCATCGCGCTCGATGATCGCAGCGACAGTCACTGATGGTCTGAAGGTATGGGTCATGCGCGTCCTTGAAAATGTGCCGATATTCTACCTTGATGAAAAGGTCGTTGCTTGCACGCACGCTGCATTGCAACAGTTCTGGCCAGGCTTTTCGCTTGATTTGATACAAATAATCGTGGGATATCCCTAGGTCCGTAGCAGCTTGAGCAGGAAAATTGCCGATCTGTTTACGAAATACCACTAGTCGGTATTGACAACGGGCTTTGTCTAAATTTGCATGCTAGATTGTAGACAGTTTATCAATCCAATGGGGGAATCATGAAGATTGGTGTGCCGGCCGAATCGCGGCCCGGTGAAACACGCGTCGCCGCAACGCCCGAAACCGTCAAGAAGCTGGCCGTCCAGCACGACGTGATCGTGCAGTCCGGCGCCGGCCTGCATGCGTCCGTGCCGGATGAGGCCTACGTGGCCGCCGGCGCCCGCATCGGCAGCGCCCAGGACGCCTTTGGCGCCGAGATGGTGCTGAAGGTGCGTGCCCCGAACGCCGACGAGCGCTACCTGATGCAGCCCGGCGCCGTCCTGGTCGGCATGCTGAACCCCTTCGATCTCGAGAACAACGCCGCGATGGCCGACAAGCGCCTCGTCGCCTTCGCCCTGGAAGCCGCGCCGCGCATCACCCGCGCGCAGTCGATGGACGTGCTGTCCTCGCAGGCGAACATCGCCGGGTATAAAGCCGTGATGCTGGCCGCAAACGCCTATCAGCGCTTCATGCCGATGCTGATGACGGCCGCCGGCACCGTGAAGGCCGCGCGCGTGCTGATCATGGGGGTCGGCGTGGCCGGCCTGCAGGCGATCGCCACCGCCAAGCGCCTGGGCGCCGTGATCGAGGCCTCCGACGTGCGTCCGCCGGTCAAGGAGCAGGTCGAATCGCTGGGCGCCAAGTTCATCGACGTGCCTTTCCTGACCGACGAGGAAAAGGAAATCGCGCAAGGCGCGGGCGGCTATGCGCGGCCGATGCCGGCCGACTGGATGCGCCGCCAGGCCGAGCTGGTGCACGAGCGCGCCAGACTCGCCGACATCGTCATCACCACCGCGCTGATCCCAGGCCGCAAGGCGCCGGTACTGATCTCGGAAGACACCGTGCGCGCCATGAAGCCGGGTTCGGTGATCGTCGACATGGCGATCGAGCAGGGCGGCAACTGCCCGCTGACGGAACTGGGCAAGACCGTGAACAGGCATGGCGTCACCATCATCGGCGAGCCCAACCTGCCGGCCCTGGTCGCGGCCGACGCCTCGGCCCTGTACGCCCGCAACGTGCTCGATTTCCTCAAGCTCATCGTCGACAAGGAAGGCAAGCTGGCGATCGACCGCGAGGACGAGATCGTGCGCGCGGTGCTGGTCTGCACCGACGGCGAAGTATTGCGCAAATAGGAGCGAAAACATGGAAATCAGTCACACGATCATCAACCTGATCATCTTCGTGCTGGCGATCTACGTCGGCTACCACGTGGTGTGGACCGTCACCCCGGCCCTGCACACGCCGCTGATGGCGGTGACGAATGCGGTGTCGGCCATCATCATCGTCGGCGCCATGCTGGCGGCCGGCCTGACCGAGGGCATCACCGGCCAGGTCGCGGGCACCATCGCCGTCGCGCTGGCGGCCGTCAACGTGTTCGGCGGCTTCCTGGTCACCCAGCGCATGCTGGAGATGTTCAAGAAGAAGGAGCCGAAGGCGAACAAGGCCGTCGCGGGCGAAAAGACCGGGAACGGTATCGGCGCGAAGGAGACCGCATGAACATGATCAGCATGAATGTGGTCACGCTGCTCTACCTGGTGGCCTCGGTCTGCTTCATCCAGGCCCTGAAAGGCTTGTCCTCGCCGTCGAGTGCGCGCATGGGCAACGTGTTCGGCATGAGCGGGATGGCGATCGCGGTGCTCACGACGATCGCCCTGATGCTCAAGCTGCAGGAACAGATCCGGACCGGCGGCATGGGTTTCGGACTGGTGCTGCTGGGCGTCGTGGTGGGGGGCGCAATCGGCGCCATCGCCGCGCGCCGGGTCGAGATGACCAAGATGCCGGAGCTGGTGGCGGCCATGCACTCCCTGATCGGCCTGGCGGCGGTGTGCATCGCGATCGCCGCCGTGTCCGAACCCTGGGCCTTCAACATCGCCGCCCGCGGCGCCGCGCTCCCTTTCGGTAACCGGCTGGAGCTGTTCATCGGCACCTTCGTCGGCGCCGTGACCTTCTCGGGTTCCGTCATCGCCTTCGGCAAGCTGGCCGGCAAGTACAAGTTCCGCCTGTTCCAGGGCGCGCCGGTGCGCTACCCGGGCCAGCACCTGATCAACCTGCTGGTGGCGATCGCCATCATCGCGCTGGGCCTGGTGTTCTGCTTCTCGGATGGCGCCGCGCCTGCGTGGACGCCCTACATCGTGATGGCGGCGCTGTCCTTCGTATTAGGCGTGTTGATCATCATCCCGATCGGCGGCGCCGACATGCCGGTGGTGGTGTCGATGCTGAACTCCTACTCGGGCTGGGCGGCGGCCGGCATCGGCTTCTCGCTGAACAACTCGATGCTGATCATCGCCGGCTCGCTGGTCGGCTCGAGCGGCGCGATCCTCTCGTACATCATGTGCAAGGCGATGAACCGCTCCTTCTTCAACGTGATCCTGGGCGGCTTCGGCGGCGAGGCGGCGGCAGCGGACACGGGCGGCGCGAAGGAACAGCGTCCCGTCAAGGCCGGCTCGCCGGAAGACGCCGCCTTCATCCTGCAGAATGCGGAATCCGTGATCATCGTCCCGGGCTACGGCCTGGCGGTGGCGCGCGCCCAGCATACGGTGAAGGAACTGGTCGACAAGCTGACCGAACACGGCGTGACGGTGCGCTACGCGATCCACCCGGTGGCGGGCCGCATGCCGGGCCACATGAACGTGCTGCTGGCCGAGGCCGAGGTGCCCTACGACCAGGTGGTGGAGATGGAAGACATCAACGGCGAGTTCGGCCAGACCGACGTGGTGCTGGTGCTGGGCGCGAACGACGTGGTGAACCCGGCCGCCAAGGACCCGAAATCGCCGATCGCCGGCATGCCGATCCTGGAGGCCTACAAGGCCAAGAGCATCATCGTCAACAAGCGTTCGATGGCATCCGGCTACGCGGGCCTGGACAACGACTTGTTCTACCAGCCGAACACCATGATGGTGTTCGGCGACGCCAAGAAGGTCATCGAGTCGATGGTCAAGGCGGTAGAGTAGGCAAGGCCGGCTTCAGGCCTTGCGCAGCAGGTCGACCCGGAACGGCGCCAGGAAACGGGCGCCGTCTTCGCCCAGGTGCGACTCGAACTTCGCCCGCACCCGCTCGAGCAGCTCGGGCGACAGGCGGTGCTCGGTATGCGTCACCTGGATCACCTTCTGCTCGAAGTCGGCAAAGCTCTTGTAGCGGACCGGCGACAGGAAGAAGGTCTGCGACACCAGCTCGAACAGTCCGGCGTCGACCGCCTTGCGGGTCGCCTCGAAGGCGGCCTCGCGCACCCGCTCCTCGTCGTGGAACAGGCGCAGGATCTCGTTGTAGTCGCCGCCGAATACCGGTTCCGAGACGTAGACCAGGCCGCCGGGAGCCAGCACCCGGTGCATTTCCTCGAAGGCCTGGCCCAGCAGGTCGACGGGCACGTGGTGCAGGGACTTGAACAGGAACACCGCATCCACGCTGGCATCGGGCGCCGGAATCTCCTGCGCCCCACCCAGCGCGAACTGCACGCCGGGCAGGTCGTCGATGCCCAGGTTCTTCTCGTGCTGGCGGCGGTCGACCTCCAGCGCGAGGATGGAAGAGAACCTGCCGCCGGCGGCGAGCAGCCGGGTCTGGCGTGCGGTGCCGCACCCCAGTTCCAGCGCCCGCGCCGGCGTCGACGCCAGCGGCAATGCGTCGAGCAGCACCCGTTCGTCCAGCACGGGGCCGCCGTCGGCGTCACGCAAGCGCATCGGCGTCATCATTTTCCGTGGGTCGCTTTTTCCATCGCGTCCAGGGTTTCCTTGCCGACGCGGCTTTCCATCTGCTTGTACACCGGCGCCATCGCCTTGCGCCAGGTTTCGCGCTCGGCCGGCGTCAGGGTGTAGACCGTGGTCTTGCCGGTCGCCTTGATCGCTGCGACCGCCTTGTCGTTTTCTTCCTGGGCGATATCGTTGGTGTACTTGGTCGCTTCCGCCATCGCGCCTTCCAGCTTGGTGCGGATGTCAGCCGGCAGGCCGTCCCAGAACTTCTTGTTGACGATCACCGCGTAGCCGATATAGCCGTGGTTGGAAATCGTCATGTCTTTCTGCACCTCGTGCATCTTCTGGGTGTAGATGTTCGACGGGGTGTTCTCGTTACCGTCCACGACACCGGTCTGCATCGCCTGGTAGACCTCGGAGAAGGCCATCACCTGCGGGTTGGCGCCGAGCGCGCGGAACTGGGCGTCCAGCACCTTCGAGCTCTGGATGCGCATCTTGAGGCCGCGGAAGTCGGCCGGGGTGTGCAACGGCTTGTTGGCGGTCATGTCCTTGAAGCCGTTATCCCAGTAGGCCAGGCCCTTGACGCCCTTCGGCTCAAGCTTGGCGAAGAACCACTTGCCCAGCGGGCCGGTGGTGACGCGGTACAGCGCCTCCTTGTCCGGGAAGATGAAGGGCATGTCGAAGGCTTCGAATTCCTTCACGCCCAGCGGGCCGAACTTGGCCAGGGACGGGGCCAGCATCTGGACCGAGCCCAGCTGCAGTGCTTCCATCTCTTCCTTGTCCTTGTACAGCGTGCTGTTCGGATAGACCTCGACCTTCACCCGGCCGTTGGTGGCCTTTTCCGCCAGTTCCTTGAAGCGCAGCGCGCCCTTGCCCTTCGGCGTGTCGTTGGCGACCACGTGGCTGAACTTGATGACGATGGGCGCCTGGGCGTACGCGCCCGTGCTGGCGAAGGCGGCGGCGGCGAGTACCGCGTGCATGATCTTGAATTTCATTGTTGTCTCCTTTGTGGTTTAAGGTGGAACTGCCTTGTTACTTGCGTCGCTTTGCTTCTTCGAGCATTTGCTGTGCGATGAGAATGACTGGTCGGTCGACCATCTTGCCGTCGAGGGCCACCGCGCCCCCTTGCGCCGCCTCGGCCGCGGCGACTACACGTCCGGCCCAGGCCACTTGTTCCGCCGTCGGTGCGAAGGCTTCATGCACTGGAGCGACCTGTTTGGGATGAATGCATAATTTACCGCCAAAGCCGAGTGCGCGGGCGCGCAATGTGTCAGCGTGCACGCGATCGGCTTCGTCGAAGGTGGTGGTCACGCCATCCACCGGGGCCGCGATGCCGGCCACGCGCGAGGCCAGCACCAGCTGGGAGCGCGCGTAGAGCAGGGTTTCGTGGCCTTCCTGGATGCCCATGTCGAAACTGAAATCGATGGAGCCGAACACCAGCCGCTCGACGCGCGGAAGGCGCGCCAGGGCGGCGGCGTTCCACAGTCCCAGGCCCGATTCGATCAGGGGCAGGATGGCGGGGGCGCCGGCGGCGGCGAGCCTGGCGATGGCGGCTTCGTGTTCGGCCTTGGGCAGCACGATGCCGGCCACGCCGGGACGGGCGCACAGGGCGAGGTCATCCTCGAACCATTCGGTATCGAAGCCGTTGACGCGCACCAGCACCGGCTGCCGGGGCGACAGCCAGGCGGCCAGCGCCTCGCGTGCGGCCGCCTTGTCGGCGAGCGGCACGGCGTCCTCGAGGTCGACGATCACCGCGTCGGCGCCGGCGGCGCAGGCCTTGTCGAAGCGTTCGGGCCGGTTGCCGGGCACGAACAGGTAGGAGCGCGCCACCATGGCTCAGGCCTGTTTGGCGAGCAGGATGCCGACCCGTTCGGCATCGGCCAGCGCCCAGATGCGGGCAAACGCGTCGCGCATCTCGGCCGGGCTGGCGGCATCGGCGAACTCGGCCAGGCGCAGGGCCTTGCTTTCGAGTTCTTCGCGCGACAGGGTATTGCCCGGATCGCCCTTCGGCTCGTCGACCCGGCCTTCCAGCGTACGGCCGTCACGGGTCTGCACGCTCACCTTGCCGATCCAGCGCGCCGGATAGGCCTGGTCGACTTCCTCGTCCAGCACCATCTCGACCTTGCCCCGGAAGGCCGCGATGCGCGGATCGTTGTAGAAGCTTTCGAATTCCTGCAGGCCGGCGTTGCCGAATTCGGCGATCAGGCCCAGCACCGTGCCCATCGAGAATTTCGCCTGGTGCACCGTGCGCGGATCGACGACCGGCCCGAGCACGTCGATCGCGCCCTGGTGCACGCGCGCCGTCACATGCGCGACGTCGTCCGGCCGCAGGCCATGCGCCTGCACGACCTGCAGCAGCGCGTCGGCTGCCGGATGGGTGTGGCGGCAGGAAGCGTGGAACTTGAACGAGGTTTCGGCCAGGGTCCAGCGCTGTCCCAGGCCGGCGGTCAGCTTGGCCGGATCGGCGTCGCGCGACATGCCGGCGGCCATGCCCTGTGCGCCTTCGAGGATGCGGCGCGCGCCCGTAAAGCCTTCCTGCGCCAGGTAGGCCGCGGTCAAGCCGCCGGCGGCCGCATGGGCCGTGTGCAGCTGCTTGGAATCGGCGGCGTCGCGCAGGAACTCCCACAGGCCGGCGGCCTGGGTGCCGGCCGAGCCGAAGGCGTGCAGCATCTGTTCCGGATTCAGGCGCAGCAGGTGGCCGACCGCGGCGGCGGCGGCCAGCGTGCCGGCGGTGCCGGTGGTGTGGAAAATCTTGTAGTGCGAGCGGCCCAGGAACTCGCCGACCCGGATCCCGACCTCGTAGCCGGCCACGGAGGCGCTCAAGAGGTCGCGGCCGCTGGCCCCGATCGACTGGGCGACGGCCAGCGCGGCCGGGAACACCACGGCAGCCGGGTGGAACACCGAGCCGTTGTGGACGTCGTCCTGTTCGGCGAAGTGGGAGGACGCGGCGTTGACCATCGCCGCGAACAGCGGCGTGGTGCGGCGGCGCGAGATCAGCACTTCGCTGGGACCGTCCTGCGGGCCCATCTGGCGGGCGAAGGATTCGATGGCCTGGACCGGACGGCCAGTCTTGCCGGCCAGGGCCGAGCCGAACCAGTCGAGAAAGAGGTCTTCGGCGCGCCGCATCACGGTGTCAGGGATGTCTTCGAAACGCAGGGTGGCGGCGAAGGTGGCCAGGACCTGACTAGGGTGATCGTTATTCATTGAAGCGTCTCCTGTATATGTCGTCGTTCCCGCGCATTTCCCGTCGTCCCCGCGCAGGTGGGGACCCAAGTTTTACGCGTCACCACGAACCTGGATTCCCGCCTTCGCGGAATGACGTTTTTCCTGCGCGGGAACGACGTTGTTTTAGATTGCCTGCTGTTCCCGCAACGCCCCGATGCGCCCTTCGTCGTAACCCAGCTCGGCCAGGATAGCATCGGTATGCGCCCCCAGCGCAGGGATCGGGTCCATGCGCGCATTCCACTCCTCGGGCACGCCGGGCGGTTTCAGGGCGGGCAGGGGGCCGGCGGGGGTCGCCACTTCGAGCCAGCGGTCGCGCGCCTTCAGCTGCGGGTGTTCCCACATGTCGTGCATGGTGTTCACGTGCGCATTCGCGATCGGCGCCGCTTCCAGGCGCTCGATCACCTGCTCGGCCGTCAGGGTCGAGAACACGTCGACGATGATGGCGCGCAGTTCCTCGCGCGCGACCGTGCGCGCGGCGTTCGAGTTGAAGCGCGGATCGGTTGCCAGTTCCGGCTTTTGCAGCACCTTCGAGCAGAACAGCGCCCATTCGCGCTCGTTCTGCAGGCCCAGCATGATCACGCGGCCATCGCCGGCCGGGAAGGGACCGTAGGGATAGATGGTGGCGTGGGCGGCGCCGGCGCGCGGCGGCGGCGAAGCGCCGTCCATCGCGTAGTACAGCGGGTAGCTCATCCACTCCATCATGGACTCCAGCATGGCGACTTCGATGTGGCTGCCCTTGCCGGTGCGGCCGCGCTGGATCAGCGCCGCCAGGATGTTCGAATAGGCGTACATCCCGGCCGAGATGTCGGCGATCGAGCAGCCTGCCTTGGCCGGCTCGTCCGGGGTGCCGGTAATCGACAGGAAGCCGGATTCGCTCTGGATCAGCAGGTCGTAGGCTTTCTTGTCGCGGTAGGGACCGTTGTCGCCGTAGCCGGAGATGTCGCACACGATCAGGCGCGGGAAGCGCTCGGACAGCGCCTCCCAGGACAGGCCGAGACGGGCCGCCGCGCCGGGCGCCAGGTTCTGCACCAGCACGTCGGCGCTTTCCAGCAGCTTGTCGAGGATGGCGTGGGCTTCCTCGTGCTTGACGTCGAGCGTCAGGCTTTCCTTGGAGCGGTTGGTCCAGACGAAGTGCGAAGCCAGGCCGCGCGCGCGGGTGTCATAGGCGCGCGCGAAGTCGCCCACGCCGGGGCGCTCGACCTTGATGACGCGGGCGCCGAGGTCGGCCAGCTGGCGCGTGCAGAAGGGTGCGGCGATCGCGTGTTCGAGGGTGACGACGGTGATGCCGTCGAGTGGGCGCATGGAGGGATTCATGAACGGTCTCCTCAGAACGAACGCGGCATGCCGAGCACGTGCTCGCCGATGTAGGCGAGGATCAGGTTGGTCGAGATCGGCGCCACCTGGTACAGGCGGGTCTCGCGGAACTTGCGCTCGACGTCGTACTCTGCGGCGAAGCCGAAGCCGCCGTGGAACTGCAGGCAGGCGTTGGCCGCTTCCCAGGAGGCGTCGGCGGCCAGCATCTTGGCCATGTTCGCTTCGGCGCCGCAGGCCTGGTGGGCGTCGAACAGGGCGCAGGCCTTGTAGCGCATCAGGTTGGCCGCTTCGATGTTCACATAGGCCTTGGCGATCGGGAACTGCACGCCCTGGTTCTGGCCGATCGGACGGCCGAACACTTCGCGCTCGTTCACGTATTTGGTGACCTTGTCGATGAACCAGTAGCCGTCGCCGATGCACTCGGCGGCAATCAGGGTGCGCTCGGCGTTCAGGCCGTCGAGGATGTATTTGAAACCCTTGCCTTCTTCGCCGATCAGGTTCTCGGCCGGGATTTCCAGGTTTTCGAAGAACAGCTCGTTGGTCTCGTGGTTGACCATGTTCAGGATCGGCTGCACCGACAGGCCCTTGCCGATCGCCTCGCGCAGGTCGACCACGAAGATCGACATGCCTTCCGACTTCTTCTTCACTTCCGACAGCGGGGTGGTGCGGGCCAGCAGGATCATCAGGTCGGAGTGCTGGATGCGCGAGATCCACACCTTCTGGCCGTTGATCACGTACTTGTCGCCCTTGCGCACGGCGGTGGTCTTGATCTTGGTGGTGTCGGTGCCGGTGGTCGGCTCGGTCACGGCCATCGACTGCAGGCGCAGCTCGCCGCTGGCGATCTTCGGCAGGTACAGCTCCTTCTGCTGCTTCGAGCCGTGGCGCAGCAGGGTGCCCATGTTGTACATCTGGCCGTGGCAGGCGCCCGAATTGCCGCCGGCGCGGTTGATCTCTTCCATGATCACCGACGCCTCGGTCAGGCCCAGGCCCGAACCGCCATACTCCTCGGGGATCAATGCCGCCAGCCAGCCGGCCTGGGTCAGCGCGGTGACGAATTCTTCCGGATAGGCGCGCGCCTCGTCGACCTTGCGGAAATACTCGGAAGGGAATTCAGCGCACAGGGCGCGCACCGCTTCGCGGATGTCCTGGTAATCGTGGTTCTGTTGAATCGACATGGTGTCTCCAGTTCTAATTAGATGGGCTCAGCCCAGCACGGCCTCGGCCTGCATCGCGAGTTCGCCGCGGATGTTCCTGGCCCACAGGCGCACCGTGCGTCCGTCGGGATCGGGCGTGCCGCAGACCGTGAACGGCTCGATGTCGAACAGCGGGCCGACGGCGCGGAAGGAGAAGGAGGCGATGCGCGCCTGCGGCATGTTGCGCTGCAGGAGGTCGACCAGCAGGGTCGCGATCAGCGGACCGTGCACGATCAGGCCGGGGTAGCCTTCGACTTCGGTGACATAGCTGCGGTCGTAATGGATGCGGTGGCCGTTGAAGGTCAGCGCCGAGTAGCGGAACAGCAGCACCGGATCGGGCGTGATGCTGCGCTCCCAGGCGGATTCCGCCGGCGCCATCTTCGACGCAGGGGCGGGCGCGCCCGGCTGCGGCATCTCGCGGTAGACGATGTCGTGCTCCTCGGTGACGCAGACCGCGCCGTCCTGCGCCAGCTCGTGGCGCACGGTGACGAACACCAGCGGTCCGGTCGTCCCCTGCTTGGCGCCCACGCTTTTCACTTGCGAGCTGCGGGTGGCTTCGCCTTCGACTGTCAAAGGCTGATTGAACGTGAGGCGGCCGCCGGCCCACATGCGGCGCGGCAGCGGCACCGGCGGCAGGAAGCCGCCGCGCTGCGGGTGGCCATCGGGGCCGAGCTCGGCCTGCGGCGCGGCGTGCCAGAAATAGGCCCAGTGCCAGAGCGGCGGCAGGCCGGCGCCCGCGCCGAAATGGTCCGGGCGATCGAGGGTGGCGGCCATGGCGTTGGCGGTGACGGCGTTGACGCGCGCGCCCACGGTCTCGGTCCTGCCGACCCACTGCTGGAGCAGGGTTTCATCGAAAGCTTCGGAAGTCATGGTGGAACAGGCCCCTTGGTTGACGAACGCCCAGTCTGGACCTGGTAGCAGAAAGACACAATCGCTGCTTTTGGAAGGGGGGCTACGGTTTTGGTGAAGGCTCGGTTAATGTGGAGCTGGTACTTGACGCTGCAGGAAATGCGGTCGGCACCGCCGATCGCTGGCTGGCAATGTCGGAGCATGCACTGCCTGGTGCATCCGATGATGAATACGTCGCGAGACGCTACGACACTCAGTTCGAGCGTAAGGAGCACGCAGTGGAGACGGTCGTCGGCGTGCGCGATCAAGATGGTAGCTGGAAGGTGCCTGGTTATTTCGTGAAGTAAGAACTGTCTTTGCGTTTCAGTTGGGCCACATGGGTATCAGCCGTGCTGGCTCTTGCATTGCGATTTCCAAGGTCCGCACGACTCTGAGATATATGGCGACGCTGATATCGGGGTAGAGCGACGCATGCTGAACACGACCAGTTCTTCACTTGCTACGCCGCCTCCACGACCGGAAACTTGCTGGCGACAAAAAATCAACTGCGTCGCACGCGGCGCCGAGTCGCACCTAGTGCAACCAGCCCCAGGGCCATCAGCGACAGCGGGCCCGGCGCCGGCACCATGTTGACCTGTCCTTCGATTACGTCGTTCTGGCAGGTCTCGCCCCAGTGCATGGCGATGGACGAATAGTTCAGCAGGTCCGTCGACGACACCGCGATCTTGAATTCCAGCGCCTCGTCGGGCGTTACTGTCCAGGTGCCGACCACGCCGGTGTCCACCGCGCTCCCGGAACCGGTGTCTACCGCCGTCGCCTGGCCATCGCGGTAGTAGCAGGCGCTGCCCAGGCCGCAGCTCATGAACGATTCGCTCATCCTGATGTCGGCGCTGTTGGTCGGGCCGTTGAGCTGGTAGAGTTTAAAGCTGCCTCCGGTATTACTGTAGCGGTTGTCGAGGCTGAAGCCATACGACCAACGGGTGCCATTGCTGGCGTTGTCGCTGATATGGTTGGCATCGCTGCCGTAGGGCGTCCAAGCCGGGGCCAGGAACACGTCACCATAACCGATACCGCCTGAGGTCAGCGCGGCATCAATGCCGGCATGGCCCGCGAAGTTAGTGGTAATTCCAATCGTCAGCACGTCTCCGGCGCGGGTGATGGTGGCGCCATGAATGTAGTAGGTGCTGTCGCCGATCACATCGCCATAGCCGTGCGAATCGCCACCCCAGTAAGCACCAGTACCCGTGTCGCTGATGACTCCGGCGTATGCGCCGGCGCCGTTGAGCAGGGCAATGGCAGCGAGCATGGTCTTGATGAGGTTTTTCATGAATACTCCAAGGTAATATTGACATGGCAGTTAAGAGCAGAAATCATGCCAAGGGTAAATTACACTTGCAAATCATGAACTTATTATTTCTCTATGTCATTCAAAAGTGCATTATGTAAATTTTTTCGACAGCATAAATCGCAACTATTATTGCTCTGAGGTTAATTTGGTAGAAACACTTTGGGTCGTAGCGGGATTGGCGGCTACCTCGTGTCAGCGCTCGACAAGGTCCGCTTCGGGCGCTTGTTGTTGGCCTGATTAAAGTGTTTAGCTGAGCGGCCGCCCGGGTAACTGCTATCGATCGCAACTCAGCAGTTCGCATCATCAGCATAGTTGATGACACTGGTTCCCATCTCGCCCACATACGTCAGGCTGCACCCCGGATGCCGCGCATCCACGGCAATCACTCCCGCCACGCGCGTATCGTAGCTCTCCGAAATCCCCGCGGCGACGAGGATCCCGGCCGCGGTCGGATAGCCGGCCCCGTTCATCTGCACCTGGTCGAGCACGGTCGGCGCCGCCGGCGAGCCGGCCAGCATCCACTTCATGTGATACAGCTGCGCCGACTTGCTCACGGCGTCGCGCGCGAGCTCCATCTTGGCGACGCGCGCGCTGCGCATCAGGTCGGCATACCGCGGCAAGGCGACGGCCGACAGCGTGCCGACGATCGCGATCACGGCGGTGGTCTCCAGCAGCGTGAAACCGCGCTGGCGTGTCGGCATGTGCATGACCTCGCTCCTATCTGCCTTCATGTTGATGCATTTTATGCAACTATCGAATTGGCAGGCGCGCGCCTGGCTGGGCTAGAATCCCTGCATGAGACAAGGAATCCCCCATGCTGTTTGACCTGACCGACCTGCGCCTCTTCATCCTGGTTGCGGAAACGAAGAGCCTGACCCGCGCCGCCGAGCGCATGCACCTGTCGCTGGCGGCCGCCAGCAACCGGATGAAGGAACTGGAGTCGCGCTTCGGCATGCGCCTGCTGTACCGCGAGAACAAGGGCGTGCTGCTGTCGCCGGCCGGCGAGACCCTGCTGGCGCATGCCCAGCAGTTCATGCAGCAGGTCGAGCGCCTGAAGAGCGAGATGCAGCAGTACAACAATGGCATCAAGGGCCATATCCGCATCTTCGCGAACACCACCGCCGTCACCGAATTCATGCCGCAGGTGCTGGGCCTGTTCCTGGCGTCCCACCCGCACGTGAACGTGGCGCTGGAAGAGCGGCTCAACCACGACATCGTGCGCGGCGTGCAGGAAGGCACGGCCGATATCGGCATCGCGGCCGGGCCGGTGCAGGGCCAGGGCCTGGAGATCATCAACTTCTCGACCGACCGGCTGGTGCTGGCCACCGCCGTCGATCATCCGCTGGCCAGGGCGGGCAGCATCAGTTTTGCCGAGACCCTGGACTATCCGCACATCGGCCTGCACGAGGGCAGCACCCTGCAGCATTTCCTGAACAAGGTCGTGGTCGACAGCGGCCACCGCCTGCAGCTGCGGATCCAGGTGCGCGGCTTCGATGCGATGTGCCGGATGGTGGAAGCGGACGTCGGGATCGGCATCCTGCCGCAGTCGGCGGCGCTGCGCCACAGCCGCAGCATGCGGCTGGCGCTGGTGGAGCTGACGGATTTGTGGGCGGTGCGCGAACGCAGCGTGCTGGTGCAGGAACTGGAAAGGCTGCCGGCCTATGCGCAGGAGCTGGTCGAGTTGATCCGCTCTGAATCAGCCAGGCAGCCAGGCAGCCAGGGCGTCTAACGAGGTCCTCAGCGCCGGCCGAACATCATCAGCTCGGCCAGCAGCGTGCGCGCCGGTTTCAGCGTGTCCAGGGCTGCCAGTCCCAGTCCGAACAGCGCTTGCTGCGGCCCCTTGCCGGCAAACGCGCGCGCCATCGTATCGGTGGCGCGGATCACCATGCCGCGGTCGCCTTCGCGCTCGCTCCTGAAACGCTCCAGCGCGGCCGGCGCCATCTCGCGCGCGAGCAGGCGCGCCAGCACGGCGGCGTCGCGCAGGCCCAGGTTCAGGCCCTGGCCGGCCACCGGGTGCAGGGTCTGGGCCGCATTGCCGATGGCGACCGTGCGGGCGGTGGCGCGCGGGTCGGCGTTCAGGCCGAGCGGGAAGGCCACGCGCGCCGAGGTGCGCGTAAAGCGGCCGAGGCGCTCGCCGAAAGCCTCGCCCAGCTCGCGCAGGAATTCACTCTCGCCCAGGTCCAGCAGGTGCTGGGCGCGCTCGGGGCGCACGCACCAGACCAGCGCGTACTGGTGGCCATCCGCGCCATCCTGCGGCAGCAGGGCCAGCGGGCCCTCGTCCGTAAAGCGCTCGAAGGCGCGGTGCGCGATCGGTGCGTCGGCCGCAACGCGCGCGATCACGGCGGTCTGGCCGTAGTCGCGGGTAGTGGTCTTGTCCGTCTGTTCGCCGAACACGCCGCCTTCGGCCTGCACCGCCACCTTCGCCTGCAGCGTGCGGCCGTCGTCCAGCCGCAGCTGCACGCCATCCGCGTGCTCGTCGATGCCGCTCACGCGCAGCGGACGCAGCACCTGCACGCCGGCGCGCTCGCAGACGCGCGCGAGGGCGTCGACCACGTCGCCGTAGCGCGCCACATAGCCCAAGGCGTCGAGATCGTGCTCGTCGCGGTCCATCAGGCTGCGGCCCAGGTGGCCGCGGCGCGAGACGTGGATCTGGTGGATGGCAGTCGCAGGCAGCGGCCACGCTCCCACCTCTTCCAGCAGCAGGCGGCTGCCCCAGGCCAGCGCGATCGAGCGCGGATCCGAGATCGCCTGGCCCAGCGACTTGCCGTCGATGAGGACGATGCGATTGCCCGCTACGCCGCGCCGCGCCAGCAGGGCCGCCAGCGCCATGCCGACCGGGCCGGCGCCGCAGATGGCGACGTCGGCGTCGATCGATTCGCCAGTCGTCTCGATATCGCTCATATTCCCTTTCCAACCAATGCTTCGATCTCATCCACAGACTTCGGTGCAGACGAAGTCAGGATACGGTAGCCGTCTTCGGTGACGATGACGTCGTCCTCGATGCGGATGCCGATGTGCCAGTATTCCTCCGGCACGCCTTCCGCCGGGCGCACGTAGATGCCCGGTTCCACCGTCACTGCCATGCCCGGACGCAGGGGCCGCGAGGGCTTGTCGGGATGCGTGAGGTCGCGGTAGGCGCCGACGTCGTGCACGTCCATGCCCAGCCAGTGGCCGGTGCCGTGCATGTAGAAGGGGACATGGGCTTTGGCGGCGATGGCCTCGTCCACGCTGGCGAAGCTGCCGGCCGCGATCAGGCCGAGGTCCAGCATGCCTTGCACCAGCACGCGCAGGGCCGCTTCGTGGAAGGCGCTGTAGGGACGGCCCGGTGCGATCGCCGCGAAGGCCGCGTCCTGGGCCGCCAGCACCAGCTCATACAGGCGCCGCTGGGCGGGCGTGAAACGGCCGTTCACCGGAAAGGTGCGGGTGATGTCCGCGGCGTAGCCATCGAGCTCGCAGCCGGCGTCGATCAGCACCAGGTCGCCGTCCTGCATCAGGCGGTCGTTGACGTTGTAGTGCAGGACGCAGGCGTTCGGGCCGGAAGCGACGATCGGCGTGTAGGCCGGGAACTGCGCGCCATTGCGGCGGAATGCGTACAGCAGCTCCGCTTCCAGCGCGTATTCGTGCAGGCCGGGGCGGGCGGCGCGCATCGCGCGTGCGTGGGCGTCGCCCGAAATCTGGCCGGCGCGCAGCATAGTCGCCTGTTCGTCCGCGTCCTTGATGAGGCGCATCTCGTCCAGCAGCGGCAGCAGGTCGTGCAGGGCGGCCGGCGCGCTGACGCCGCTGCGCGAGCGAGCCCGCACCGCCTTGATCCAGCCTTGCACCTGCGCGTCCAGGGCGGCGCTGGAGGCGGTGGCGTAGTACAGCGCCGGCGCATCGGCCAGCAGGTCGGGCAGGCGGGTATCGAGTTCGGAAATCGGCCAGGCTTCGTCCATTCCGAAGGCTGCACGCGCGGCTTCGGGGCCATGGCGGTAGCCGTCCCAGATTTCGCGCTCGAGGTTCTTCTCGCGGCAGAACAGGATCGAACGCGCGGGCCGGTCCTTGGTCCCGGCGACCAGCACCAGCACGCTCTCCGGCTCCGTGTAGCCGCTCAGGTAATAGAAATAGCTGTCGTGCCGGTAGGGATAGTCGCTGTCGCCGTTGCGCAGGACTTCCGGCGCGGTGGGCAGCACGGCCACCGCGCCCGGCAGCATCTGCGCGGCCAGGCGCGCACGGCGTGCTGCATGATTCGTCATGGTTTCTTCGCTCTTGCGGTGTAGGGGGCGTTGAGTTCTTCCAGCTGGCGCATGGTGCCGACGTTGACCCATTCGCCATCGTAGATCTCCCCGCCGACCCGTTTCTCATCGATGAACTTGCGCATGAGCGGGCCGAATTTCAGGAACTCGCCGGCCTTGATGCCGTCGAACATTTCAGGACGGTAGACGCCGATGCCGGCGAAGTTCCACTTGGGCGAACCTTCGTTCGACAGCGTGTACATGGTCAGGCCGAAGTCGCCCTCCGGGTTGTGCCAGGGGTTCGGCGTCAGGTACAGCCAGGCGATATCGCGTTTCTCCGGGGGGATCGGCTGGCCGACGGCATCGAGGTCCGGCAGCGCGTCCAGCGCCTGTTCGAAGTCGAAGTAGGGTGCGTAAATGTCGCCCGACACGGCCAGGAAGGGTTCGTCGCCCAGCAGGTGCAGGGCGTTGGCGATGCCGCCGGCGGTTTCCAGCGGCGTCGGCTCGTGGGAGTACACGATGCGTGCGCCGTAGCGGCTGCCGTCACCGAGCTCCTCCTCGATCATGTGGCCGAGGTGGGAGTGGTTGATGACGATGTCCCTGATGCCGGCGCGGACCAAATTGACCACGTGGTAGGTGATGAGCGGGCGGCCGCGCACCTTCAGCAGGGGTTTCGGGCAGCTGTCCGTCAGCGGACGCATCCGCTCGCCGCGGCCGGCGGCGAAGATCATGGCTTTCATGCGTTCGGTCCGGGAATCAGAAGGTGTAGCCGACTTGCGGCGCCTTGTCCTCGAAGGAATCGAGGAGGCGCAGCAGCGGTTTGAGTTCGGTATAGCGGTTGGCGGTCTTGCGCACGTAGTCCATCACGGTCGGCAGGTCGCCCAGGTAGTGCGGCTTGCCGTCGCGGTAGTTCAGGCGGCAGAAGATGCCGAGGATCTTCAGGTGGCGCTGCAGGGCCATGTATTCGAAGTCGCGGTAGAAGGCGTCGATGTCCGGATTGACCGGCAGCCCGACCTGCTTCGCGCTTTGCCAGTAGCGCACTACCCAGTCGAGCACGAATTCCTCGTCCCACTGGATATAGGCGTCGCGCATCAGCGAGCCCAGGTCGTAGGTGATGGGGCCGAACACGGCGTCCTGGAAGTCCAGCACGCCCGGGTTGCCCTGGTCGAGGAACATCAGGTTACGGGAGTGGAAATCGCGGTGCATGAACACCTGCTGCTGGGACAGCACGTTGGCGGTGATCGCCTCGAACACTTTATCGAGCTGGGCCTTCTGGATGTCGGTCATCTCGATGCCCAGGTGGCGGCCGATGAACCATTCCGGGAACAGGCTCATCTCGCGCAGCACGAAGGCGCGGTCGAATTCCGGCAGCACGCCGGGCTGGCTGGCGAGCTGGAACTTGAGCAGGGCGTCGATCGCGTCCGAGTACATGAAGGCCGCGTTGTCGACATCCAGGCGCTGCAGGTAGGTCGTGGTGCCGAGGTCGGACAGCAGCAGGAAGCCGTCTTCGACCTTGCGGGCGACGATGGCGGGCACGGTCACGCCGGCATCGAACAGCAGGCCGTCGACGTGGATGAAGGCCGGCACGTTCTCGCGCTCGGGCGGGGCATCCATGGCGACCAGGGTGTCGCCCAGCTTGGCGCGTAGCGCCGGCACAACATCCAGCCGGAAGTAGCGGCGGAAGCTGGCATCGGCCGAAGCAGGGCGCAGGCTCCCGACGTCGACCAGGTCCAGGGTGCCCAGCCATGCGGTCAGCTGGGCCAGCCGGGCGTCCTTGTCGGCGGGTGTGGGAGAGTGTTGAGACAGAGAAGACATGAAGCGTCCCGGTGAATCCGGTTGGTGATAGGAATTCCCATATAATAAGGGATTCAATCCAAAAAATCGCCCTCTATGGTGCAACGCGATCTTTCATGAGCTGGATTACGGCCCTCCCATTCCCGCCGCGGCGCGCCGCTGCCTTGTCCGCCCTTGTCGCCGTGGCCACGGGACCGCTGTATGCGCAGACTGCGCCGGCGGCTTCGCGCGGCGACGACGACCAGCCGACGACCATGCGCGCCGAGGAGTTCACCGGTCGTCCCGACCGCGAGCTGAACATGTATCGCAACGTCGAAGTCACGCGCGGCGCCACCGGCATCACCGCGGACACCGCCTGCTTCCGGCAGGTGGAAGACGAGGTGACAGCCCAGGGCCACATCTCGATGTGGCGCTTCGGCGACCGCTACAAGGGCGACGCGCTGCAGCTGAACCTGGAAACCGGCAAGGGCTGGGTGCTGAACCCGACCTACCATTTACAGACGAATAACGCCCAGGGCAAGGCTGCACGCATCGATTTCCTGGGGGAAAACCAGGCCGTGGTGGTCGACGGCACCTACAGCACCTGCGAGGGCCCGGATCCGGACTGGTACCTGAAGTCCAGCACCCTGAACCTGGACAGCGGCCGCGACGTCGGCACCGCCGGCAAGACCATCATTTATTTCAAGGACGTGCCCATCCTCGGCACCCCGGCGCTGTCGTTCTCGCTGTCCGGCGCGCGCCGCTCGGGCTGGCTGCCTCCCTCGATCGGCACCGGCTCCAAGGGCGCGGCCGAGATCATGGTGCCGTACTACGTCAACATCGCGCCGAACCGCGACCTGACGCTGTACCCGCGCTATATCTTCAACCGCGGCCTGCAGATGGGCGCCACCGGACGCTACCTGGGCGAGACCTCGCGCGGCCCGTACAGCGGCGAGACCCACATCGAGATGCTGCCGAACGACCGCGTCGCGCACCGCGACCGCTGGTGGGTCGACACCCTGCACAACCAGGTGCTGGCGCCGGGCTGGTCCTTCGGCTGGAACGCGCACGCCGCGTCCGACGACGAATACCCGTCCGACTTTTCGCGCACGGTGGCCGCCAGCGCCGAGCGCCAGCTGCTGCGCGAGCTGCGCACCGATTACTCGGGCCATTACTGGAGCCTGAACGTGCGCGCCCAGAGCTACCAGGTGCTGCAGGATCCGGCCTCGCGCGACCCGAACAATCCGAACGCGGCGGCGCTGACGGTGCCGCGTCCGTATGACCGCCTGCCGCAGATTAATTTCCATGCCGGCCGCTTCGATGTGCTGGGCGGCTTCGACTGGTCGGCGGACGCCGAACTGGTGCGCTTCTCGCATCCGGACGGCACCCTGGTGCAGGGCAACCGCGCCAACCTGGTGACCCAGGTCAGCTATCCCGTGGTGCGCCCGGGCTGGTTCGTCACGCCCAAGCTGACCCTGCACGCGACCCAGTACGCCCTCGAGAACAATGTCGATCCGGCCACCAAGGACCCGCGCAACAATATTTCGCGCGTGCTGCCGACGGCCTCGCTGGACACCGGCCTGATCTTCGAGCGCCCGACCTCGCTGTTCGGCGAAGGCTCGACCCAGACCATGGAGCCGCGCCTGTTCTACGTGCGCACGCCATTCCGGGACCAGAGCGCGGTGCCGAACTTCGACACCGCGGTGGCCGGTTTCAACTACGCCCAGCTGTTCACGGAAAACCGCTTCGTCGGCGCCGACAAGGTCTCGGACGCCAACCAGCTGACGGCGGCGGTGGTGTCGCGCTTCATCGAGTCGAGCGGGGTGGAGCGCCTGCGCATGGTGGTGGGCAGCCGCTACTACTTCAGCGACCCGCGCGTGCGCCTGAACAATGCAGAGACCCTGAACGTGACCCGCTCGGACGCCCTGCTGGCCGCCTCCGGCCGCATTTCCGAGTCCTGGAGCTTCGACAGCGGCGTACAATACGATGCGCAGAGCCGCAGCCTGTACAGCCAGAACTATGGTGTGCAATGGAATCCGGCGCCGATGAAGGTGCTGAACCTCGAGTACCGTTTCCAGCGTGACACCCTGGGCGTTGCCAGCGGTTTCCGGAACGTCGACATGTCGGGCCAGTGGCCGCTGTCGCGGCGCTGGTATGGCGTGGGACGGGTCAGCTACTCGACGCGCGACCGCAAGCTGCTCGAGAGCCTCATCGGGCTCGAGTACAAGGCGGACTGCTGGGTGTTCCGGCTGGGCGCGCAGCGCTTCGTGACCGCGCTGCAGACGACCTCGACGCCGATCTTCTTCCAGCTCGAGCTCAATGGCCTGTCGCGCCTTGGCTTCGGCAATCCGCTGGAATCCTTTAACAAGAGCATCCCGGGCTACACCCGGCTGAATACCAACATCGGCCGCCCTTGAGCGACCGGGCCTTGGACAACTAGAAACCCCTGAAATGAGTGCTTCCCTGAATATGCGTACTACCCGTTTGCATCAAGTCAAGCTGGCCGCAGTGCTGCTGTGCGCCATCGCAGCCGGTGATGTTCTGGCCCAGGCTGCAAAGCCGGCCGCCCCCGCCGCAGCGCCCGCCGCGGCGAAGCCGAGCACGGGCTTTCTGCCGCCGGCGGCGAGCAGCGCCAAGGTCATCGATTCCGTGTATGTCATCGTCAACGATGAAGTCATCACCCGGCGCGAAGTCGACAACCGCGTGGCCGAGATTACCGCGCGCCTGCGCGCCCAGAATGCGCAATTGCCCGATCCGGAAGACCTGCGCCGCCAGGTGGTCGAGGCCATGATCGCCGAACGCGCCCAGCTCCAGCTCGGCAAGGAATACGGCATCCGCGTCTCGGATCTCGAGCTCGACCGCGCCATCGGCCGCATCGCCGAATCCCAGAAGATGAGCGTGCAGGAGATGCGCAACCAGATGGAGAAGGAGGGCATGACCTTCGCCCAGTTCCGCGAGCAGATCCGCAACGAGATCGTCATGCAGCGCCTGATCGACCACGAAGTCGACGCCAAGATCCAGGTGTCGGACGCGGAGATCGACACCTACCTGGCCGCCGAGAAGGCCGCCGCCGCCGACCGCGTCGAGATGGACATCGCGCAGATCCTGGTGCGCATCCCGGAAAACGCTTCGCCCGAGCAGATCGCCGCGCGCAAGGCGCGCGCCGAAGAAGTCGCGCGCCAGCTGCGCACCGGCGCCGATTTCGCCAAGATGGCCGCCACCTATTCGGACGCCCCGGATGCCCTGCAGGGCGGCGCGATCGGCTGGCGCGATCCGGACCGCCTGCCGCAGACCTTCGCCAGCGAGCTGCGCAAGCTGAAGCCGGGCCAGGTCACGCCGGTGCTGCGCACCAACTTCGGCTTCCTGATCCTGAAACTGGCCAACGAGCGCAAGCCGGAAGCCCAGCAACAGCAGCAGGAGCAGGCCGCGGTGCAGCAGACCCACGCCCGCCACATCATGCTGAAGCTGAGCCCGACCCAGACCGAGGAAGAAGACCGCAAGAAGCTGCTCGACTTCAAGGCCAAGATCGAGAGCAAGCAGGCCACCTTCGAAGACCTGGCGCGCCAGAATTCGCAGGACAGCTTCGCCTCGAAGGGCGGCGACATGGGCTGGATCGAAAGCGGCGACGTCCCGGCCGAATTCGAGAGCGCGATGAAGTCGCTGCAGCCGGGCCAGATCTCGGACCCGGTCAAGACCCCGTTCGGCATGCACATCATCCAGGTGGTCGAGCGCAAGAGCCAGGACACCTCGAAGGACAAGGAGCGCGCGACGGCCCGCCAGGTGCTGACCGAACGCAAGCGCCAGGAAGCGCTGGAAGACTGGACCCGCCAGATCCGCGACCGCGCCTACGTCGAGTTCCGAGAGGACAAGTAAGCCATGACGAGCCCGGGCCCACGTCCCACGCTGGCGGTCACGGTCGGCGAGCCGGCCGGGATCGGTCCGGAAATCGCGATCCGCGCCGCCTGGGCCCTGCGCGAGCAGGTGCGCTGCGTGCTGGTCGGCGATGCCGCCTTCCTTTCGCTGACGGCCAGCCTGATCGATCCGGCCATCCGTCTGTCGGCGCTGTCCACGATGGCGGTGCGGCATAGCGGGGTGCCGCATTTCGGGCCGACGACGATCCCGGTGATCGACGTGCCGCTCGACGCCCACGTGGTGCCGGGCCAGCTCGACGCGAATAACGGGCGCGCGGTGCTGGCCACGCTCGACCTGGCCGTCGAGGGCGTGCAGGCGGGCTGGTTCGACGCGATCGTCACCGCGCCGCTGCAGAAGAGCACCATCAACGACGCCGGCATCGCCTTTTCCGGCCATACAGAATACCTGGCCGAGAAGACCGGCACGCCGAAGGTGGTGATGATGCTGGCCGGCTCGCCGGGTAAGGATCAAGCCTACCTGCGGGTGGCGCTGGCCACCACCCACCTTCCCTTGAAAGACGTGCCGGCCGCGCTCACGCGCGAGACCCTGGACCAGGTGCTGGACATCCTGCACGCCGATTTGCGCGGCAAGTTCGGCATCGCTGCGCCACGGATCCTGGTCACCGGCCTGAATCCGCACGCCGGCGAGAACGGCTACCTGGGGCGCGAGGAGATCGACGTGATCACGCCGGCGCTGGAGGCCGCGCGCGCACGCGGCATCGACGCCCGCGGCCCGTATCCGGCCGATACCCTGTTCCAGCCGAAGTACCTGCAGGATGCCGACGCGGTGCTGGCCATGTACCACGACCAGGGCCTGCCGGTGCTCAAGCACGCCACCTTCGGGCGCGGCGTCAACATCACGCTGGGCCTGCCACTGATCCGCACTTCGGTCGACCACGGCACGGCGCTGGACCTGGCCGCCCAGGGCCTGGGCCTCGCCGATTGCGGCAGCATGGAGGAGGCGATCCGCGTCGCCCTGTCCATGGTGCGCGCCCAAGCAACACACTAAGAATCTTATGAAACACGTAGCCCGCAAGCGCTTCGGCCAGAACTTCCTGACCGACGACCAAGTCCTCTATAACATCATCGACGCGATCGGTCCCCGCAAAGGCGACACCATGGTCGAGATCGGCCCCGGCCTGGCGGCGATGACCTCGCTGCTGCTGAAGGAACTCGACCACATGCACGTGGTCGAACTGGACCGCGACCTGGTGGCGCGCCTGGAAAAAGCCTGGCCGCGCGAACGCCTGACGATCCACTCCGGCGACGCCCTGAAATTCGATTTTGGATCGATCCCGGTCCCGGAAGGAAAGAAGCTGCGCGTGGTCGGCAACCTGCCGTACAACATCTCGAGCCCGCTGCTGTTCCACCTGGCCGAGTATGCCCACCTGATCGAGGACCAGCACTTCATGCTGCAGAAGGAAGTGGTGGAGCGCATGGTGGCCGAGCCCGGCACCAAGGCCTACAGCCGCCTGTCCGTGATGCTGCAATGGCGTTACGACATGGCGATGCTGTTCGTGGTGCCGCCCACCGCCTTCGATCCGCCGCCGCAGGTGGAGTCGGCGATCGTGCGCATGGCGCCGACCAAGCGGCAACTGCCGGCCGATGCCGCCACGCTCGAAGCGGTGGTGGCCAAGGCCTTTTCGCAACGGCGCAAGGTCATCAAGAACTGCGTGGCCGGCATGTTCACCGAGCAGCAGCTGGTCGATGCCGGCATCGATCCGGGCGCGCGCCCGGAAGCGGTCGGGCTGGAGCAGTACGTGGCCCTGTCCAACATCCTCAAGCCGGTTTCATAAGGCGCCTTCCCAGTAGCGGCGCGCGCGCTCGAAGGCGTGCGCGCCGGCCTTCCTCCCCAGTTCCTGGCCTGCCGAATCGGCGGCCCTGAAGCGGCTGTCGCCGGAAAATCGCCTGATCACTTCGACTGCGGCCGCGCCGACGCTCCCCTGCAGCGTGAGCGTGGCGGCATCGGCCAGCGCATTGGCGAGCGCGAAGAACAGGCGCACGTCCTGGTCGTCGCTGTAGCCGTCGTGTTCGGACAGCAGGTGGGCCGGCAGGCACCAGCGGCCGGGCGCCGGCTCGACCACCGGCGGCAGGTCTTGCGGCGCCGCGGCCGCGGCGCCGGCCAGGCGTTCGGCAAGCAGGCCGCCCTGCCGGCCGGGGCCGCTGCGGCGGCAGAAGTCGAGCATGGCAAGGGCCTGGGCGCGGCCGATGCCGGTCGGCGTCAAGGCATCGCCCGGCGCCGCCGGGTCCAGGTCCAGCCCGCGCATCCACGCATCGAAGATGGCTTGCTGCGCCGGCAAGCGGCCAGCCAGCAAGTGGTGGGCCGCGTGGCTCATGGCGCTGGCCTTGCTGGCCGCGCTGCGTTCGGCGCGGGGCAGCCGCACCGCCACCCCGTGGACGGTCTGGCGCGCATCGTCGTCGTAGGCCGCCCAGGCGTTGTACATGTAGGTGTGCAGCAGCGCAAGCGCACGCGCCGCCATCGGCGGGCTGGGCTGCGCCCTGCGGAGCGCCTGCAGGGCCAGCCGGTTCCAGCCGAGGACCGTGCCGGCCACGCCGGTCGCCGCACCGGAATCCAGTTTTAGAAAGTTCTCCCGCCTCATTCCGCCTCCGCATGTGTGCCGCCGTCGAGTATGGCGAGCACAGGCGGATGCGCTGTTGAGCGTTCTCATGCGTAAAGGGCGGCCGGCGCAACGCATAGTCCCGGTTTTTGGGCGTCCATCCCGCGTTTTCCGCAGTTCGTCGCAGTCCGCTGGAAGGTGAGGACGCAGGCGCCTACAGTGACACCATCGAAAGACAAAACGCAACGCAATCACCCGACGGAGAACCGACATGAACATCATGAAAAACATGGAAGCGATCTTCCTGGCAGCCGCCTTCCTGACCTGTATCACCAGCGTGGCCAGCGCCGCCGGCGAGACCGCCCGCGTGCGTCATGAGGCCCAGGTCCGGGTGTCGGTCGAGGGCGCGCCGATGGCGGTGGTGAAGGTGACGGCCAAGCGCCTGACGGCCGCAGAGAAAGCCGCGCTGTAATGCCTGCCTGATGAAAGAGACGAAAAAAAAAGCCCGCTGTTGAGGCGGGCTTAAATCCAATTCTTTTCTGAGGAGAGTTGGAGGAGACAGGAAGCAGTATGCTGCGCTACAGCATAATCGTCCAATTTTCGTTTCGAATATTTGATATAAGAAACAAACATGTTTATCAAGAAATTAACGCAGTAATGTAAGCCTTGGTTTCTTTGTCCTGATCGCTAGTGGTTCGGCGATATCTGCAACATTTTTCGTCGCTTACGGACTCCAGCATTTTTGACGCTTGTCCCAAGGCCGCTCAACGCTATGGTTTTTTGCAGATTGCGTTCTTGCGGCGTTGAAGAAGAATCCATTCCAGAAATTACCGCTTGACGCGGTCCTTTGATAAAGACTTGAGTGCAACCTATGTCAATGACAGTGACTGGATTAGGCAGGCCAAGTTTTTTGGCGCTTCGTGACCTGCTTGCGCTGCCTGAAGTGGCGTGCAAGTGGCTGCTGCGATCGTTGCCACTGCAGTAAGAGAAGGGATTCGCTGACGTAATGAACCGGTGGAGCACAGGAATGACATGCGGTTTCACGGCGCGTCGAAAAGGAAGCTGTCTTCTGAAAGCTGTCAAGCCGCCTAGGCATTATCCGACACTGGTAAAGGCGCGAAGGGCGAACCGCTCATCGGCAGTGACGTAGGGGTGGCCCGACGGGCAGGGGAGGGTGCGGCAGTTCAAAACTCCCTGCGCGGCACAAAAAAAAGCCCGCTGTTGAGGCGGGCTTAAATCCAATTCTTTTCTGAGGAGAGTTGGAGGAGACAGGAGCAGTATGCTGCACTACAGCATATTCGTCCAATTTTTGTTTCATATGCTCGACATACAAAACAGAAATATCTCCTCCGAAACTACCTCCGCCTGGATCAGGTGTTCGGAGTGCAGGTCACGGCGATATCGGTGACACCGCCCGCCGCTTCCTGAGCGTCCAGCATCACGCCGACGCCGTTTGCGACGGTGCAGGTGAAGCCATCCGGCTGGGTCAGCACGGTTACGCCGAAGCTCGTGTTGTAGGGAACGTTATTCGGCAGCGAGAACGGCAGCGGGCTGGTGGTCGTGCTGCCGGCGATGGTGACCTGGCTGTTGCTGCCGTTAATCAGGGTCAGGTTACCGGCAGTCAGGCCGGTGATCGTGCCTTTCAGCGGATAGGTTTTCACGGAGCAGGTGTAGAACACTTCGATCGCCGGCGTGCGCGCCGACTCGAGCGAGGCGGTCTGGCCGGCCGTGCCGTATTCGCGCGGATAACCGGCGGTGACGCAAGTCTGGTGCGCTGGCTGCGCGCCGGTGCCGGCGGCGGCGGTGCCGCCCTTCGGCACGACGTCGTAGTAGGTGCCGTAGTCGAGGCCTTTCGGGAAATACGCGACTTGCTGATCGCCGGCCTTGGCGGGCACGGGCACGGAGAGCTCCATGCCGTTGGTCGTCAGGACCAGGCCCGGATACAGGAGGTTCGAGACCGTCACCTTGACCTGATAGCTCTCACTGCCGCCGCCGCCGCCGCAGGAGGCCAGAAGCAGGGACGAAGCCAGGACCAGGGCCGGGCGCACGAGGTGGAACTTCATACTTTACTCTCCAGATTATTGGGTCTTGGGACCGCAGGCGACCACGGGCGTGGTGCTCGGACCGGTCGCGGTCATGGTGCCGCTGCCGCCGTTGATCGTGCAGGTCTGGGTATCCGGCTGCGTCAGGACAGTCACGCCGTACGGGCCGTCTTCCGGAATTTCCGCCATCGCGACGTTTACTTGCGCGCCGTTGGTATCGACCGCGGTCACCGGCTTGCGATCCGAACCGTTCACCAGCACCAGGCCGGCGCCGGTCAGGCCATTCACCGCGACCGACAGCGGATGGGTCTTGATCGTGCAGAAGACCGTCGGCACGACGGTGTAGACCGTGTAATAGTTGGCGCGCGCCTTGCCGTTGGTGATCGTGCAGCCGCTGACGTTCGACGGCAGGCTCTTGGTGTCGATGTTGAATTCGTCGTCAGTCGACAGGAATTTGCTGAACTGGACGCTGGCGGTGCCGGCCGGCACGGCCTTCTCGTCGCCATTGCTCTTGTTAACCAGAACCAGGCCGTCCTTGGTCACGCCGCCGGCGATCGTTACGGTCAGGGGCAGGTCGCCGCTACCGCCGCCGCAGGCGGACAGGCCAAGAGCGCATGCCAGCGCGGCGCCGGCATACAGGGTCGAACTCTTCATAGAATCTCCGTTGGACGAGATGGCGCACGGAAGACCGGCGGCACCGCTGAGTAGAATATTGCCCGACATTTTAGAGCATTTGCCAAGCCGCAGCCTCATTTGCCTTTGTATCACGGTGTAACGACGTCTGTGCGTTGCTTTTCACGGCCGGCCTCGCTATGCTTGAATGGCCTCCCTCTATTTCCAATATGACCACGACCCGACGCGAATGGCCCAAGGCCATCCTGTTCGACCTGGACGATACGCTGTGGCCGATTGCCCCGGCGATCCTGCAGGCCGAGCAGAACATGTTTGCCTGGCTGCGCGAGCACGCGCCGCGCGTCGCCCAGCAGTTCACCATCGACAGCCTGCGCCAGGCGCGCCTGGAACTGCTGGCGCAACAGCCGGCATTTCAGCTCGACCTGGGCAAGCTGCGCCGCGCCGGCCTGCTCGCCGCCTTCCAGCAGGCTGGCGAGGATGGCGCCAAGGTGGAGCTGGCGATGGGAGAGTTCTTTGCCGCGCGCAATGCCGTGGTGCCCTACGACGATGTGGTGCCGGGCCTGCTGCGCCTGAAGGGCAAGGTATTGCTCGGGACGATTACGAACGGCAACGCCGACCTGCAGACGATCGGCCTGGCTCACCATTTCAAGGCCTCCGTGTCGGCGCCCGAGCTGGGCGTGGCCAAGCCCGAGCCGGCGATCTTCCTGGCCGCCTGCCAGACGCTGGGCGTGGCGCCATGGGACGCGGTCTATGTCGGCGACGACGTGCTGCTCGACGTGCAGGGCGCCCAGGACATCGGCATGCGCGGCGTGTGGATGAACCGGAACGGCAGCCAGAAAGATGTCGAGCACGGCGTCGTGCCGGACGCGACCGTGCGCAATTTCGACGAGCTGCTGGATTGGCTCAAGCGCACCCACGACTGACAGAGTGACTCTGCAAAGTGCCCGACTCCCCATGCAGCAAGCTAACGTGCATAATGTGAACCATGCAACTCGATAACCGTGCACAAACCCTGCTGAAAGCCCTCGTCGAGCGCTATATCGCCGACGGCCAGCCTGTCGGCTCGCGTGCGCTGTCGAAGATTTCCGGCCTCGACCTGTCGCCGGCCACGATCCGCAACATCATGGCCGACCTCGAAGAAATGGGCTATGTCGCCAGCCCGCACACCTCGGCCGGCCGGATCCCGACGCCGCGCGGCTATCGCATCTTCGTCGACACCCTGCTCACCGTGCGGCAGATCGACGAGAACGCCGTCGAAGCCGGCATGCGCCTGCCCGCGCACCAGCCGCAGAAGGTAATCGCCAACGCCGCGCAGATGCTGTCGTCGCTGTCGCAGTTCGCCGGCGTGGTGCAGAGCCCGCGCCGCGAATCGGCGTTCCAGCAGATCGAATTCCTGCGCCTGTCGGAAAAGCGCATCCTGCTGGTGATCGTCGACCCGCGCGGCGATGTCCAGAACCGCCTGCTGCTGACCGACGTCGACTACAGCCCGTCCCAGCTGACCCAGTCGGCCAATTACCTGAACCAGAATTTTGCCGGCCTGTCTTTCGACCAGGTGCGGGCGCGCCTGACCGGCGAACTGCGCCAGCTGAGCGACAACATGGCGCGCCTGATGCAATCCGCAGTGGACGCCGGCAGCGAGGCGCTGCAGGAAACCGACGACATGGTCATCGCCGGCGAGCGCAACCTGCTGTCGGTGAGCGACCTCTCCTCGAATATGAGCTCGCTGCGCCAGATGTTCGAGATGTTCGAGCAGAAAACCGGCCTGATGCAGCTGCTGGACGTCTCCAGCAAGGCCGGCGGGGTGCAGATCTTCATCGGCGGCGAATCCAAGCTGGTGCCGATGGACGAGATGAGCGTGGTCACCGCGCCCTACGAGGTGAACGGCAAGATCGTCGGCACCCTGGGCGTGATCGGCCCGACCCGCATGGCCTACGAGCGTGTGATCCCGATCGTCGACATCACGGCCAAGCTGCTGTCGAACGCGCTCAGCCACTCGTAAGTGAAACATTAAATCAGTTAGCGTATCGGAGGCTCGAAAACCGTCGCGAGCGGCTGCGGGTTTGCGAGGCTCCCCCTCAGTGGCGGTGGGGGCAGTCGGTCTTCTGGCAGTTGCCGTAGATGGCCAGGGCGTGCTCGGCGATCTTGAAGCCGCGTTCCAGGGCGATCTTCTGCTGGCGGCTTTCGATTTCTTCGTCGTAGAACTCTTCGACGTGGCCGCAGTCCAGGCAGACCAGGTGGTCGTGGTGCGAGCCGGCGTTCAGCTCGTAGATGGCCTTGCCGGTTTCAAAGTGATTGCGATTCAGGAGGCCGGCCTGCTCGAACTGGGTCAGCACGCGGTACACCGTCGCCAGGCCCACGTCCATGCTCTCGTTCAGCAGGGTTTTATAGACATCTTCCGCCGTCAAATGCCGCACCGTACTGTTCTGGAAGATCTCCAGGATTTTCAGCCGCGGCAGTGTCGCTTTGAGGCCGCTGGCCTTCAGGTCGGTTGGGTTGTTGCTCATGTTTTGTTACTCTTAGATGGGCTGAGATGTGCGGAGTGCTTTATGATATAGCGTTTTGCAGCTCCACCCAATCAAAAGTCGTTCGATTTTAAGGTTAGATATGCGCGTCATGAATGCCGTTTTCCATCGTTCCCACGCCCGGGCCGCGCTCGTGGCCGGTCTCGCCGTCACGACCATGGCGGTCTCCGGTTGCGCATCCTGGCGTAACCAGACCAAGCCGGCAGCACCGGTGAGCACCGCGCCGGCCGCGGTCGCCGCCGATGCCGACAAGTCCGCGGCGATCGCGAATTCGGGCGCGCAGACGACCACCGTCACCAAGCTGCATAAATTCCTGTGGTTCTTCTCGCCCTATCGTCCGGACATTCAGCAGGGTAATTTCGTATCCGAGGAAATGCTGAGCCAGCTGAAGCTCGGCCAGACCCGCGACCAGGTCAAGTTCATCCTCGGCACCCCGCTGCTGACCGACGTCTTCCACGCCGACCGCTGGGACTACCCGTTCTACCTCGCGCGCGGCAACGGCGAGCTGACCACCAGCCGCGTCACCGTCTACTTCAAGGACAACCTGCTGGCCAAGATCGACGGCGGCAACCTGCCGACCGAACGCGAATACATCTCGCGCCTGATCGGCATCTCGAAGTACGAGACCAAGACCGAGCAGGAATCGCTCGACGAACTGAAGCGCAAGCGCGAAGAAGCGGCCAAGCGCGGCGGGGAGTAAGACCATGACGCAACGCATTACTCCCTTGCTCATCGCCGTCGCCGGCGCCAGCGGCCGCATGGGCCGCATGCTGATCGAAACCATTGCCGCCGCGCCCGACGCCACGCTCGCCGGCGCGCTCGACCGCGAAGGCAATCCCTTCATCAATTCCGATGCCGGCGCCTTCTCGGGCCAGCTGACCGGCGTGACGATCCGCTCCGACCTGGCCCAGGGCCTGGCCGGCGCCCAGTACCTGATCGACTTCACCCGCCCGGAAGGCACGCTGCAGCACCTCGCGTACTGCGCCGAGCACGGCATCAAGATGATCATCGGCACCACCGGTTTCGATGAAGCCGGCAAGGCCGCGATCCGCGCCGCCGCCGAGAAGACCGCGATCGTGTTCGCGCCGAACATGAGCATCGGCGTGAACGTCACGCTGAAGCTGCTGGAACTGGCGGCGAAGAATTTCTCGGAAGGCTATGACATCGAGATCATCGAAGCCCACCACCGCCACAAGGTCGACGCCCCGTCCGGCACCGCGCTGAAGATGGGCGAGGTCATCGCCGACGCCCTGGGCCGCGATTTGAAGGATTGCGCCGTCTACGGCCGCGAAGGCGTGACCGGCGAGCGCGATCCGTCGACCATCGGCTTCGCCACCGTGCGCGGCGGCGACATCGTCGGCGACCACACCGTGCTGTTCGCCGGCATCGGCGAGCGCATCGAGATCAGCCACAAATCGAGCAGCCGCGTCAGCTACGCCCAGGGTTCGCTGCGCGCCGCGCGCTTCCTGGCCGACAAGCAGACCGGGCTGTACGACATGCAGGATGTGCTGGGCCTGAAGGCCTGAAGCCGAACTGTACGGCTTGGCCGGCAGACTGCTGGCATACTGGCCACACCACGAAAAACCGTCGTTCCCGCGCCGGCGGGAACCCAAGTTGTGCAGTCCGCCTCGAACTTGGATCCCCGCCTTCGCGGGGACGACGGTGTCATATCCGTTCGCATTAGGAGAAACACCATGGCCACCGTCGAACTGAACGGCGCCGCAATCGTCGACACCGAAAGCTTCCATGCCGAGAGCCAGCGCGCCTTCGGCTTCCCGGATTCCTATCCGCACACCATGGATTCCTGGGTCGATTGCCTGAGCTACCTGCGTGACGAGGACGGCATGAGCCAGGTCCGCCTCGGGCCGGACGAGACCCTGCACATCGTCGTGCTGCACTCGGACGCCATGCGCGAGCGCGCGGAAGAGGTGCTCGAGGAGATGGCCTTCTGCATCATCGGCATCAACGAGCGCTACGAGGACTACGGCGAAAAGCCGGCCCTGGAGCTCGAATTGCGTTAAAAGCTGGGGTGGGCACTCCGTGCCCGTCATGAAGTTCCCAGTATAATGTTCTGCTCACCTCCCTTTAGTCCGCAGAACATCATGCAAGATAAATATAGTCCCGCCGAAGTCGAACAGGCCGCCCAGGCCTACTGGAAGTCGATCGACGCCTATAAAGCGGTCGAAAATGACCCGCGTTTCCCCAAAGGCAAGTATTACGCCTGCTCGATGCTGCCTTACCCGTCCGGCAAGCTGCACATGGGGCACGTGCGCAACTATACGATCAACGACGTGATGTACCGCTATCTGCGGATGAACGGCTACAACGTGCTGATGCCGATGGGCTGGGACGCATTCGGCATGCCGGCCGAGAATGCGGCGATGGCCAACAACGTGCCGCCGGCCGAGTGGACCTATTCGAACATCGCCCACATGCGCGGCCAGATGGAGTCGATGGGCCTGGCCATCGACTGGTCGCGCGAGATGACCGCCTGCAAGCCGGACTACTACAAGTGGAACCAGTGGATGTTCCTGAAGATGCTCGAGAAGGGCATCATCTACCAGAAGACCGGCACCGTGAACTGGGACCCGGTCGACCAGACCGTGCTGGCCAACGAGCAGGTCGTCGACGGCCGCGGCTGGCGTTCGGGCGCGCTGGTCGAAAAGCGCGAAATCCCGATGTACTACGTGCGCATCACGGACTACGCCGACGAGCTGCTGGACTACGTCGACAACAAGCTGCCGGGCTGGCCGGAGCGCGTGCGCATCATGCAGGCCAACTGGATCGGCAAGTCGACCGGCGTGCGCTTCGCCTTCCCGCACGTGATCATGGACGAGCAGGGTGAGCTGATCAACGACGGCAAGCTCTACGTCTTCACCACTCGCGCCGACACCATCATGGGTGTGACCTTCTGCGCGGTCGCCGCCGAGCACCCGCTGGCCACGCAAGCAGCGAAGAACAACCCGGAACTGCAGGCCTTCATCGCCGAGTGCAAGCAGGGTTCCGTGATCGAAGCCGACATGGCGACGATGGAAAAGAAGGGCATGCCGACCGGCCTGTTCGTGACCCACCCGATCACCGGCGAGCAGGTGCCGGTCTGGGTCGGCAACTATGTGCTGATGACTTACGGCGATGGCGCCGTGATGGGGGTGCCGGGCCACGACGAGCGCGACTTCGCGTTCGCGAAAAAATACGAGCTGCCGATCAAGCAGGTGGTGCAAGTCGAAGGCGAGACCTTCTCGCTGGACGGCTGGCAGGAATGGTACGGCGCCAAGGACAACATCGAGATCATCAACTCCGGCAAGTACGATGGCCTGGACTACACGTCCGCCGTCAACGCGGTCGCCGGCGACCTGGCCGAGAAGGAGCTGGGCGACAAGAAGGTCACCTTCCGCCTGCGCGACTGGGGCATCTCGCGCCAGCGCTACTGGGGCACGCCGATCCCGATGATCCACTGCGAAAAGTGCGGCACGGTGCCGGTTCCTGAAAAGGACCTGCCGGTCGTGCTGCCGGAAGACTGCGTCCCGGACGGCACCGGCAACCCGCTGAAGAAGCACGAAGCCTTCCTGAAGGTCGACTGCCCGTGCTGCGGCGCGCCCGCACGCCGCGAGACCGACACCATGGACACCTTCATCGACTCGTCCTGGTACTACATGCGCTATACCTCGCCGGGCTCGAACGACGCGATGGTCGACCCGGCCCGCAACGATTACTGGATGCCGATGGACCAGTACATCGGCGGCATCGAGCACGCCGTGCTGCACCTGCTGTACGCGCGCTTCTGGACCAAGGTGATGCGCGACTTCGGCCTGGTGAAGTTCGACGAGCCCTTCGTCAACCTGCTGACCCAGGGCATGGTGCTGAACGAGACCTATTATCGCGAAGACGAATCCGGTAAAAAAACCTGGTTCAACCCGGCCGACGTCGACCTCGTGTTCGACGACCGCGGCCGCCCGCAGGCGGCGGCTTCGAAGCTGGACGGCGCGCCGGTCATCATCGGCGGCACCGAGAAGATGTCGAAGTCGAAGAACAACGGCATCGACCCGCAAGCCCAGATCGAGCAGTACGGCGCCGATACCGCCCGCCTGTTCACCATGTTCGCGGCCCCGCCGGAGCAGACCCTGGAGTGGTCGGAGTCGGGCGTGGAAGGCGCGAGCCGCTTCCTGCGTCGCGTCTGGGCTTTCGCCTACGCCCAGCGCGAGCGCATCGCTTCGGCGCTCGGCGGCCAGCAGCAAGGTACGCTGAATGACGACCAGAAGACCCTGCGCCGCGAAGTGCACAAGATCCTGCAGCAGGCAGATTACGACTTCAAGCGCATCCAGTACAACACCGTGGTGTCGGCCTGCATGAAGATGCTGAATACCCTGGAGTCGGCCAAGCTGGCCGGAGATGGAGATGTAACTGCGGTGGCCAGCAATGCGGTGATCGCCGAAGGCCTGTCGATCTTCCTGCGCATGCTGAATCCGGTGGCGCCGCACATTACCCACGCGCTGTGGCAGGAACTCGGCTACGCCACGGTGTATGGCGACATCCTGAACGTGCAGTGGCCGGAAGTCGACCCTGCCGCGCTGGAGCAGTCCGAGATCGAGCTGATGATCCAGGTGAACGGCAAGCTGCGCGGCTCCGTCAAGGTGCCGAAGACCGCCGACAAGGCCGCCATCGAAGCCGCCGCCCTGGCCTCGGAAGCGGCCCAGAAGTTCATCGAAGGCACGCCGAAGAAGATCATCGTCGTCCCCGGTAAACTCATCAACATCGTGGTGTAATCGATGCGCGCCTCCTACAAGAAAGTAGTGGTGCGCACGGTCGCGGCGCTGGCAGTTGCAGCGTCGCTGACGGCCTGCGGCTTCCAGTTGCGCGGCTCGAACGGCAGCTACACGCTGCCCTTCCACAGCCTGTACCTGACCTTCGACGACACCTCGCCGCTCGGCACGGAGCTCAAGCGCAACCTGCGCGCGGGCGACGTGGCCATCGCGGACAAGGCGGACGAAGCGGAAGCGCAGTTCGTGGTGCTGAGCGAGAGCCGCGGCAAGTCGATCCTGTCGCTGAACAGCCTGGGCCGGGTGCGCGAATACCTGCTGACCTACACGCTGACCTTCACGGTGCGCGATGCGAAAGGCGTGGAGCTGCTGCCGGCCACCGAGATCACGCTGCGCCGGAACATGGCCTTCGACGAGACCCAGGTGCTGGCCAAGGAATCCGAGGCAGCGCTGCTGTACCGCGACATGCAGGCCGACCTGGTGCAGCAGATCATGCGCCGCCTGGCGGCGCTGAAGCCGCCGGCAAAGTAAGGAAGAGAGAACACCATGCAGTTGCGGCCTGAGGCGCTCGACGGGCACCTCGCCAAGGGGCTGGCGCCCCTGTACGTGATCACCAGCGACGAACACCTGCTGGCGCTGGAGGCGGCGGACAAGATCCGCCGCGCCGCGCGTGCGCACGGCTATTCCGAGCGCGACGTGCTCACGGTCGAGCGCAACTTCAAGTGGGGCGAACTGCTGGCCGCCAACCAGGCCATGTCGCTGTTCGGCGACAAAAAGCTGATCGAGCTGCGCATCCCCGGCGGCAAGCCCGGCAAGGACGGCAGCGCGGCCCTGCAGAACTACGCGAAAGACCTGAACCCGGACAACCTGACCCTGATCACCCTGCCGAAGCTGGACTGGCAGACGGCGAAGGCGGCCTGGGTCGCCGGCCTGCAGCAGGCGGCGGTCTACGTCGAGATCCCGAACGTGGAGCGTCCCGCATTGCCGGCCTGGATCGGCATGCGTTTGGCCAGCCAGCAGCAGAGCGTCGAGCGCCAGGGCCTGGACTTCATCGCGGACCGCGTGGAAGGCAACCTGCTGGCCGCGCACCAGGAAATCCAGAAGCTGGGGCTGCTGTACGAGCCGGGCAAGCTCAGCTTCGAACAGGTGCAGGACGCCGTGCTGAACGTGGCGCGCTACGACGTGTTCAAGCTGTCCGAAGCGATGCTGGCCGGCGATCCGGCGCGCCTGGTGCGCATGCTGGAAGGCCTGAAAGGCGAGGGCGAGGCGCTGCCGCTGGTGCTGTGGGCGGTCTCCGAGGAGATCCGCACGCTGCTAAAATTGAAATCCGGGATGGCGCAGGGGCGGCCCTTGGGCGCGCTGCTGAAGGAATACCGGATCTGGGGTCCGCGCGAGCGCATGATGGAACCGGCGCTGCGCCGCATCGCGCTGCCGACCCTGGAAGCGGCCATGCAGGAGGCGGCCCAGGTCGACCGCATGGTCAAGGGCCTGCGCGCGAAACGGTTCGCGGGCGATGCATGGGATGCGATGCTGCAGCTGGCGCTGCGGGTCGCTTCGTAATACCGCTAAGGACGCATCATGAATATCACCGACTACATGCAGCAAACCGGCCGCCAGGCGCGTGCGGCCTCGCGCGCGATGGCGCGCGCGGACAGCGCCACCCGCAACCGGGCGCTGCTCCTGATCGCCGACGCCATCGAGCGCGACGCTGCCTGCCTGCGCGACGCCAATGCGCGCGACATGGAAGCGGCGGCCGCCGCCGGCCTGGAACCCGCCCTGCTGGACCGCCTGGCCCTGTCCGACAAAGCGATCGCCACCATGGTCGAGGGCCTGCGCCAGATCGTCGCGCTGCCGGACCCGATCGGCGAAATCTCGAACATGAAGTTCCGCCCGAGCGGCATCCAGGTGGGCCAGATGCGCGTGCCGCTGGGCGTGATCGGCATCATCTACGAAGCGCGCCCGAACGTGACGGTGGACGCGGCAGGCCTGTGCATCAAGAGCGGCAATGCCGCCATCCTGCGCGGCGGCTCGGAAGCCATCCACTGCAACCGCGCGCTGGCCGAGCTGGTGGCGGAGGGACTGCGCGGCGCCGGCCTGCCGGAGCACGGCGTGCAGGTGGTCGAGACCACCGACCGCGCCGCGGTGGGCGCCCTGATCACCATGCCGGAATTCGTGGACGTGATCGTGCCGCGCGGCGGCAAGGGCCTGATCGCGCGCCTGATGCAGGAAGCGACGGTCCCGATGATCAAGCACCTGGACGGCATCTGCCACGTCTACATCGACGCCAAGGCCGACATCGCGAAGGCGCTGCCGATCGCGATGAACGCCAAGACCCACCGCTACGGCACCTGCAACACGATGGAAACCCTGCTGGTGGCGCGCGCCATCGCGCCCACCGTGCTGCCGCGGCTGGCCGAACTGTATGCGACCAAGGAAGTCGAGCTGCGCGCCGATCCGGAAGCCTTCGCCATCCTGCAGGGCTATCCGCACCTGGCCGCCGCGACGGAAGAAGACTGGCGCACCGAATACCTGGCGCCGATCCTGGCCGTGAAGATCGTGGACGACATCGACGCCGCCATCGAGCACATCAACCGGTACTCGTCGAAGCACACCGAAGCCATCGTCACCGAGGACTATACGGACGCCATGCGCTTCCTGCGCGAAGTCGACTCCGCATCCGTGATGGTGAACGCCTCGACGCGCTTCGCCGACGGCTTCGAGTACGGCCTCGGCGCCGAGATCGGCATCTCGAACGACAAGCTGCATGCGCGCGGCCCGGTGGGGCTGGAGGGGCTGACCTCGCTGAAATACATCGTGTTCGGTCACGGCGAAGTGCGTAACTGATCGGGGTCGGACCCCGGTTTTCTCGGGTGGACTCCGACCCCGACTGACTACCGGAACGACGGGTCAACAATAAGGAAAACATGTACCTCTGGATCAAAGCCTTCCACATCGTCTTCATCGCCTCCTGGTTCGCCGGCCTGTTCTACCTGCCGCGCATCTTCGTCAACCTGGCGCAGGAAACCAACCCGGCGGTGACCGAACGCCTGCTGGGCATGGGCCGGCGCCTGTACCGTTTCACCACGATGCTGATGGTGCCGGCGCTGCTGCTGGGTCTCTGGCTGTGGCTGGGCTTCGGCATCCGCGGCGGCTGGCTGCATGCGAAGCTGGCGCTGGTTCTCCTCGTGATCGGCTACCATCATGCGTGCGGATCGCTGCTGAAGAAGTTCGAGCGCGGCGTCAACACGCGCAGCCATAAATGGTTCCGCGTGTTCAACGAAGTGCCCGTTCTGCTGCTGATTGCGATCGTGATCCTGGTCGTCGTCAAACCTTTCTAAAGGCGTCCGATGAGCAAAACCATCCATTATTTCTTCGCGCCGCAGTCGCCCTATGTCTATCTGGGGCATGAGCGCCTGCTCAAGCTGGGCGCCCAGTACGGCGCGATGATCGAACCCAAGCCTTTCGACATCGGCGCGGTGTTTGCAGAAACCGGCGGCCTGCCGCTGGCCAAGCGTGCGCCGCAGCGCCAGGCTTATCGCCTGCAGGAACTCGAGCGCTGGTCGCGCCACCTCGGCCTGCCGATGAACCTGCAGCCGAAGTTCTTCCCGGTCGACCAGAAGCCGGCATCGCTGCTGCTGGTGGCCGCCCGCGACGAGAAAGGGGCCGACCAGGCCCTGGAACTGGCCACCGCCATCGTGCGCGCGGTCTGGGCGGAAGAGAAAAATATCGCGGACCCGGCCACGCTCGAGCAGCTGGCGGGCGACGCCGGCTACGACGCTGCGGCCCTGCTGGACGCTTCGCGCGCGCCGGAAACGCAGCGGAAGTACGACGCATTCACGCAGGAAGCACTGGCCGCCGGCGTGTTCGGCGCGCCCTGGTATGTCGTCGACGGCCAGGGCTTCTGGGGCCAGGACCGGCTCGATTTTGTCGAACGGCTGCTCCAGGTTTAACCCGAGTGATCGGGATGTAAGTGCGGCCGGATCGGTTCCGGCCGTTTTGTTTTTTTAACACAGCAACAGGGGTCTCGCAAACCGTCGCGAGCATCGCAGGCCGAATCTGCAACGCGCAGCAGGTTTGCGAGTCCCCCACCACAACGGATAAAGGGTACACCTGATGACCTCATATTTTTGCCCCTGCCCGCGCGGCATGGAAGCGGCGCTTGCCGAAGAACTCGCCGAGATCGCGCAGACCACCAGCAGCGCCACGCTGAAGGTGCACAACCAGGTGCCGGGCGGCGTGCACTGCTCGGGCAGCATGCAGGACGCCTACCGCATCAACCTGCATTCGCGCATCGCCTCGCGCGTGCTGATGCGCATCGCGAACCGCACCTACAACAACGAGAACGACATCTACGACCTGGTGCTCGAGCAGCCCTGGGAAGACTGGTTCGACGTCGACCACACGATCCGGGTCGACATCACGGCCGTGAAGTCGCCGCTGAAGAGCCTCGAGTTCACCACGCTGAAGATCAAGGACGCCGTCTGCGACCGCTTCCGCGACCAGTTCGGCAAGCGTCCCTCGGTCAACACGCGCGAGCCGGACATGCGCATCCTCGGCTTCCTCGACCAGCGCAATTTCACGGTCTACCTCGACACCTCCGGCGAAGCGCTGTTCAAGCGCGGCTGGCGCGAGGAAACCGGCGATGCGCCGCTGCGCGAGAACCTGGCCGCCGGCCTGCTGCGCGTGGCCGGCTGGAAGCCCGGCGTGCCGCTGTTCGACCCGATGTGCGGTTCGGGCACGATCCTGATCGAGGCGGCCCAGATGGTGCAGGGCATCCCGCCGGGCGCGCGCCGTCGCTTCGCCTTCGAAAAATTCCACAACTTCGACAGCAAGGCCTGGCAGGACATGAAGGCGTCGATCAAGCCGAACCCGCTGCCGCTCGAACCGACCATCTTCGGCTCCGACATCTCGGGCGACATGGTGGCGATGACGCGCCATAACCTGCGCGTGGCCGGCGTGCTGTTCGAGGTGCCGCTCAAGCAGATCGAGGCGCAGCAGGTGCAGCCGCCCACCAGCCAGCCGGGCATCCTGCTGACCAATCCGCCGTACGGCGAGCGCATCGGCGTGCGCGGCGACTCCACCATCCCGCAGGACGAGATGGCGGTCGGCTTCTACCAGGCCCTGTCCGGCACCCTGAAGCAGCGCTTCGCCGGCTGGACCGTGTACCTGTTCACCGCCGACCTCTCGTTGCCGAAGATGCTGCGCCTGAAGGAATCGCGCAAGACCCCGTTCTTCAACGGCGCGCTCGAATGCCGCCTGTTCCGCTTCGACATGGTCGCCGGCTTCAACCGCAGGGACGCAGCAAAGCCGCAGGCGCAGTGAAGTTCGACCTCAAACCCCAACAAGACTGACGATGCTGCCCGAACCCGAACCGGACAACCTGCCCAAAGACCCCGTCATCCCGGTCCCGCTGCCCGAACCGCACAAGGTCACCATGCTGTCGGCCGGCGGCCTGGCGGCCCTGCTGGCCGCGCTGGCGATGCTGGGACCGTTCTCGGTCGATGCCTACCTGCCGGCCTTCCCGCGCATCCAGGAGACCCTGCATGCGACCCCGCTCGAGGTCCAGCAGACCCTGACGGCCTATATGCTGGCCTTCGCCGTCATGTCGCTGTGGCATGGCGCGATGTCGGACGCCTTCGGACGCCGCAACGTGGTGCTGGTCGGGCTGATCGTGTTCGCGGTCGGCACCCTCGGCTGCGCCTCGGCGCATTCGGTGCACTACCTGTGGATCTTCCGCATCATGCAGGGCATCTCGGCCGGGGCCGGGGTGGTGGTGGGGCGGGCGATCATCCGCGACCTGTACTCGGACGCGCCGGCGGCGCGCCTGCTGTCGATGGTGACGATGATCTTCTCGATCGCGCCGGCGATCGCGCCGGTGCTGGGCGGCTGGATCGTCACGCTGCTGGACTGGCGCGCGATCTTCCTTGGCCTGCTGGTGTTCAGCCTCGGGTTGTGGTGGGTCTGCTGGCAGCACCTGCCGGAGACCATGCCGAAAGAGCGGCGCCAGCCCTTCAACCCGCGCTTCCTGGCGCGCAGCTACTGGGACATCTTCACCTCGGTGCTGTTCCAGATGAAGTCGTCGGTGGTCGCCTTCAACTTCGGCGGCATGTTCCTGTTCATCGCCGGCGCGCCGGTGCTGCTGCCGGTGCACCTGCACCTGGGACCGTCGGAGTTCGCCTGGCTGTTCGTGCCGGCGGTGGCCGGCATCTTCCTGGGCGCGCTGGTCGCCAACCGCCTGGCCGGCAAGATGCATTACGGGCGCCAGATCGGGATCGGCTACGCCCTCATGCTGGCTGCAGTGACCGGCAGCGTGCTGTACCACGCCTTCCTGCCGCCAGCGGTCCCCTGGACCTTGCTGCCGATGTTCTTCTATAACTTCGGCAGCTCGATCATCAACCCCAGCGCGACCCTGCTGACGCTCGACCTGTTCCCGCACATCCGCGGCACGGTGGCGTCCTGCCAATCCTTCGTCACCACCCTGATGGGCGCCATCGTGGCCGGCGTCATCGCGCCGGCGCTGACCTATTCCGTGCTGGCGATGGCGCTGGGCCAGGCCGGGTTTGCGCTGGCCTCGTTGACGTGCTGGATGGTGTCGCGCCATTACCGGCGCAAACTGGCGATGGCGTAGGGTGGGGTGATCCAAGCCGGGGGCTTGGATCACCCCACCCTACAGATTATTGCGATGCGTCAATACGCCCGGCTGAGTTCTGACTCTAAAACACATCACTTTTTCTGGAAAATGTTGTTCCCGGTCAGAAATGTATATATGCTAAGATAAGTTTCACGTTTCGGAACAGAGGCCCAAACACTGCTCTGTTCCGGGGAACACAAGAAGAATAATCGTGGCAGCTTAGCCCTTGAGGCCGCCACCCATTTTCCAGAACAGCAGTGGCGGCCGTGCTTGAAACCATACACCAACCAGACCAGGATATCCGCAACCGCTTGCTGATCGCGCGGCTGCCGGCCATGCCGCAGATTCTCATCAAGCTGCTGGCCCACCTGCAGGCGGACGACCTCGGCATGCCCGAGCTGGCTGCGCTGGTGGCCAAGGATGCGGGCATGACGGGCAAGATCCTGACCGTCGCCAACAGCTCGGCCTATTTCCGGGGCGGGCGCCTGCCCAATCTCGAGCAGGCCATGGTGACGCTCGGCACCGACATGATCAAGATCCTGGTGATCAGCGATTCGGTGTTCCAGACCTTTAACAGCTTCCCGAATTCCGGCGCCACCGATCTGCGCGCATTCTGGAAGAACTCGCTGACCGCCGCGGTGCTGGCGCGCGAGCTGGCCCGCCACGTAAATTACTCGCAGCCCGAGGAAGCCTACCTGGCCGGCCTACTGCACAACGTCGGTCGCCTGGCCCTGCTGGCCACCGCCCCCAAGGAATACGGCTTCAACTTCACCGCGCGCGACGACGAAGACCTGTGCGCGGTCGAGCAGCGCACGCTCCAGATCACCCACGCCGAAGCCGGCGCCTGGCTGATCGAACGCTGGCAGCTCGATTCCTTCCTGGCCGACTCGGTGCTCTACCACCATGAGCCGGGCGAGCGCCTGGAGGGCGCCCACCCCCTGATCCGCATCGTGCGCGCCGCGCACCTGCTGGCTGGCCACGCCGACGACCCGAATCTGATGGTCGAGGCGGCCGGCCTGTGCGACCTCGAGCCGGAAGCGGCCGACCAGCTGCTGGCCCAGGCCGCGCGCCAGGTCGAGCGCGCCGCCGTCCATCTCGGCATCGACCTGGCCGGCGCCGACGACATCCCGGCCCTGCCGGCCTTCGCGCCGCCGCCGCCCGTCGATCCGGTGCAGCAACGCCTGACCGAAGAGATGCGCAACCTGGTGCTGGTTTCGGAAATCGGCCAGGCCTTCGCGCGCCAGCAGGGCAAGGGCGGCGAGAGCGGCCTGCTGGAATCGGTGGCGCGCTCGGCGCGCGTGCTGTTCGACTTCGAAAATGCCGCCGTGCTGCTCGAGAACCCGACCGGCCACGCATTGATCGGCGCGCCCACCGCCAACCAGCAGCGCATCGCCGAATTCTCGATCCCGCTGTCCAAGGGCGGCGCCGTGGCCAAGGCCGCGCTGGAACGCCGCCTGGCCTTCGTGCGCCGCGACGGCGCGCCGCTCGGCCTGTCCGAGGAACAGCTGCTGCGCATGCTGGGCACCGAGTCGCTGGTCTGCGTGCCGCTGGTGAGCGGCGCACGCTGCATCGGCGTGCTGATCGGCGGTATCGCGAGCTGGCAGGTGCCGGCCTGCCAGAAGCGCGAGCGCTTCATGCAGTCCTTCGGCGCCCAGGCCGCGAGCGCGCTGGAAAACGCGATGTCCGAGCGCGGCCACGCACGGCGCCAGCTGGCCCACGTGGCCGAGGAATACCGGGAAGCGTCGCGCCGCGTGGTGCACGAGGTGAACAACCCGCTGTCGATCATCAAGAACTATCTGTCGGTCCTGGACAGCAAGCTGGAACGCCAAGAGCCGGTGAGCGGCGAGCTGTCGATCCTGCATGAAGAGATCGACCGCGTCGGCCAGCTGGTCAACAGCCTCACGGAAGTCCAACCGCGTGTCGAAAGCGGCGCCAGCGCCGACGTGGCGAAAGTGGTCGAGGACGTGCTGCGCCTGTTCCGCGCGACCGACTTCGTGCCGCCGAACGTCGAGATCGTGGTCAGCATGTCGCAGGAAGCCGGCCGCATCGAAGGCGACCCCGACATCCTCAAGCAAATCCTGGTCAACCTGGTCAAGAACGCGATCGAGGCGCTGGCCGCCACCGGCGGACGCATCGAGATCGCGAACCGCGGCCACGTCAACCGCGAGCGCAGGCTGTACCTGGAGCTGGTCGTCTCCGACACCGGTCCGGGCCTGTCGCGCGAGGTGCTGGCCAACCTGTTCTCCGCCGTGAAGAGCACCAAGGAAGGTCCGCACCACGGGCTCGGCCTGTCGATCGTGCACAGCCTGGTCAAGAAGCTGAACGGGCATATCGCCTGCCGCAGCGGCAAGACCGGCACCAGTTTCGAAATTCTGCTGCCGGCGCATGCCGGCGCCAGCGCCCCGGCCGGATCGCCGGTGCGCGCGCTCGGATCCGTATAAGGTAACAATGAATCCCATCTCCGCCGGCGCCCCGTCGCCCACGCCCCACGACACGCTCGTGCCGCAAGCTGCATTCCCGGCTGGACTGGAGCAACCCAGATTGCTGCTGGTCGACGACGAGCCGCGCCTGCTGTCCTCGCTGTACGACCTGCTGCAGGGCCGTGGCTACCAGCTCGTCACCGCGTCCACCGGCAACGAAGCCCTGAGCCACCTGTCGAAATTGCGCTTCGACCTGGTCCTGCTCGACCTGCGCCTGCCCGACATCGGCGGCCACCAGATCATGGACTTCATCAACGCGAAGGGCATCGACGCCGACGTCATCGTGATGAGCGGCGAAGTCGGGATCGACGCCGCGATCGGCGCCCTGAAGCGCGGCGCCTACGACTACCTGCGCAAGCCCTACAGCCGCGAAGAGCTGCTCAAGACCGTGGGCAATGCCCTCAAGGCGCGCCGTCTGGAGGAAGCCAACCGCCGCATCGCGAACCAGCTGGAAAACTCGGAGAAGATGTACCGCTACCTGGTGGACTCCTCGCCGGACATCATCTATACCCTGAACCATGAAGGCAAATTCACCTTCGTCAACGACCGTGCCTACCAGCTGCTCGGCTACAAGCGCGAGGAGCTGATCGGCCAGCACTACTCGGTGCTGGTGCATGACGAAGACCTTGAGCGCGCACGCTATTCCTTCAACGAGCGCCGCGTCGACGAGCGCGCCTCGCGCAACGTCGAGCTGCGCCTGAAGTGCCATGCGGGCTCGAACCAGGAACGCACCTTCAACAACACCCTGATGACGATCTCGCTGAACGCGATCGGCATGCACGTGCCCGACCAGGAGGTGAAGAAGCTGGAATTCTTCGGCACCTATGGCGTGGCGCGCGACATCACCGACCGCAAGCGCGCCGAAGAGGTCATCTCCTACCAGGCCTACCACGACATCCTGACCGACCTGCCGAACCGCATCCTGTTCAAGGACCGGCTCGGCCTGGCGGTGATCCAGGCCAAGCGCAAGCAGACCGAGCTCGCGGTGATGTTCATCGACCTGGACCGCTTCAAGCTGGTCAACGACACCCTCGGCCACGTCAAGGGCGACGAGCTGCTGCAGCAGGTCGCGGTGCGCCTGAAGGAGTGCCTGCGCAAGGGCGACACCCTGGCGCGCCAGGGCGGCGACGAGTTCACCATCGTGCTGCCCGAGCTGCGCGACCGCGACGACGCCCGCATGGTCGCCGACAAATTCCTCGAATGCCTGCAGCTGCCGTTCGACCTCGACGGCCACCAGGTCCACATCTCGGCCTCGATCGGCATCGCGATCTATCCGGGGCACGGCGAGTCGATCGACGAGCTGCTGCGCCACGCCGACATCGCCATGTACCAGGTCAAGGGACAAGGCAAGAACGGCCACGCCTTCTACGACGCCTCGATGCAGGACATCTCGCATCAGAAGATCGCGCTCGGCCAGAGCCTGCGCCGCGCCCTCGAGAACGATGAGCTGGAGATGTACTACCAGCCGCAGATCGACGCCGCCAGCGGCCGCATCGTCGGCGCCGAGGCGCTGATGCGCTGGAACCACCCGACCCGCGGCATCGTCTCGCCGGGCGAGTTCCTGCCTTTCGCCGAAGAGAACGGATTGATGATCCCGATCTCGGACTGGATGATCGGCGCCCTGTGCCGCGACATGCTGCAGTGGAGGAACATCTGCGCCAACCAGGTGCGGCTGTCGCTGAACGTGTCGCCGCAGTACCTGGACCGCGGCGACTTCTTCGAGAAGATGCGCGGCGCCCTGGTGCGCTACGGGATCGCGCCGAGCCAGATCGAAGTCGAGATCACCGAGAACATCTGCATCCGCAACCCGCAGCATGCGATCGAACAGCTCAACAAGCTGGGCCAGCTCGGCGTCTCGGTGGCGATCGACGACTTCGGCACCGGCTATTCCTCGCTGGCCTACCTGCACCGCTTCCCGGTCCACACGATCAAGATCGACCAGTCCTTCGTCAAGGAGATCCACGACGAGTACGGTCACTATCCGGTGGTGCTGGCGATTATCTCGATCGCGCGCGGGCTGGGCCTGAACCTGATCGCCGAGGGCGTCGAGACCGAGCCGCAGGCGCGCTACCTGCGCGCGAACGGTTGCATGACGATGCAGGGCTACCTCTACCACCGTCCGATGGCGCTGCCGCGCTTCGTCGACGTGCTGCGCTCGCAGGGAATGCCGGCCGGCGCCGGCAACGTGCTCGCCTTCCAGGCATAAGGGCGGGACTGCGCCATGCCGGATACCGCCAACCAGAGCGCTGCCCATTACACCGCGGAATTCCTGCGGGTGAAGGCATTGGCCGAGCGCGGCGTCGCCAGCGCCCAGCACAGCCTGGGCTTCATGTACGTGAACGGCCAGGGCGTGCCGAAGAACCACGAACTGGCGGTGGCCTGGTACCGGATGGCGGCCAGCGCCGGCCTCGAGCAGGCCCAGTACAACCTCGGCGTGATGTACCAGAAGGGCCAGGGCGTGCCCCAGGACCTGGCGCAGGCCGTGCACTGGTACACCCAGGCGGCCGAGCAGGGCTACGCGGCGGCCCAGTACAACCTGGGCTGGCTGTATGCCAGGGGCCAGGGCATAGAGGCCGACGTGCAGCAGGCCCAGCACTGGTTCAGCAAGGCCGCCGAGCAGGGCGACCCGGGCGCCCAGCACAATCTCGGCATGATGTACGAGGGCGGCAAGGGCGTGGCCCAGGACATCGAGCGCGCCATCGAATGGTATCGCCGCGCCGCCGAACAGAATTACGCGCGCTCCCAGTTCGCCCTGGCGTTGCGCTATGACAGCGGACAGATGACGGGAGAACTGCGGGAACGCGACGTGCAGCAGGCCATCCACTGGTTCCGCAAGGCGGCCGAGCAGGGCTATGCCCCGGCCCAGTTCAACCTCGGCCTGCGCTATGACAAGGGCCAGGACCTGCCGCAGGACAGCGAGAAGGCGATCCTCTGGTACGGCCGCGCCGGCGAGCAGGGCCACGCCAGCTCGCAGTTCAACCTGGCGCTGATCCACGACAGCGGCCACGGTGTCGAGCGCGACCCGGCGCTGGCGCTGCACTGGTTCCGCAAGGCGGCCGAGCAGGGCCATGCCGGCGCCCAGGACAATCTCGGCCTGCGCTACGAGCACGGCCAGGGCGTCGACCAGGATTTTGCGACCGCGGCGCACTGGTACCGCAAGGCCGCCGAGCAGGGTTCGGCCGGCGCCCAGTACCATCTCGGCCAGCTGGTCGACGCCGGCCATGGGCTGCCGCAAAACAGCGAAGAGGCGATCGGCTGGTACCGCAAGGCCGCCGAGCAAGGCCACCTGCGCGCCCAGTTCGACCTCGCCATGCGCCTGGAGGACGAGGCGATGCACTGGTACCGCAAGGCCGCCGACCAGGACTACGCGCCGGCCCAGTACATGCTGGGCCAGCTGCTCGACCGCGACGATTCCGGCGCCGCCGATCCGCGCCAGGCCTACGAGTGGTACCGCAAGGCCGCCGACCAGGGCCACGCCCTGGCCCAGTTCGCGCTCGGCCTGCGCTACGACAGCGGCCACGGTGTCGAGCGCGACTACGAAGCCGCGCATTTCTGGTACCTGTGCGCTGCCCGCCAGGGGCATGCGCGCGCCCAGTTCAATCTCGGGGTCATGTACGCCAGCGGCCAGGGTGTGCACCAGGACCTGGTCGAGGCCTATGCCTGGCTGCACCGCGCCGGCGCCGCCGGCGTCATCCCGGCCACCAGCTACATCCAGCGCATCGCGGCGCGGATGGACCCGACCCTGCTGGCGCAGGCCAACGGCTACATCGGTATCGCCTGATCCGCTTCAGCGCAGGGTATGCGCAAGGAAGGCGTCGATCGCGTGCGAACTGGCGCCCGGGGCGCTGAGATGCGGGCAGTGGCCTTCTTCGTCGATCACGTGCAGGCTGCTGTGCGGCAGGTGGCGCAGCATGTAGTCGCCGACCTCGCGCGGCACGACCAGGTCGTCGCTGCATTGCAGGATCAGGGACGGCACCCGTGAGTGCGCCAGGTCGGCGCGGTGGTCGGACAGGAAGGTCACGCGCGCGAAATGGCGGGCGATGCCCTGGTCGTTGCGCATGAAGGTATCGACCAGTTCTTCCGTCAGCGCGGCCCGCCCGGCGCCCATCAGCACCGGCGCCATGCGCCGCGACCAGCCCTGGAAATCCTCGTCCATCGAGGCCAGCAGCCCCTCCATGTCGTCGCGGTTGAAGCCGCCGACATAGTCGCCGTCGTTGATATAGCAGGGCGACGGTCCCACCATCACCTGGGCTGCAAAACGCTCGGGCGCCTTGATCGCGGCCAGCAGGCCGATCGTGGCGCCGACCGAATGGCCGACGAAGACCACCGGCCCGGCCGAGCAGGCTGCCAGGATCTCCAGCAGGTCGTCGGCATGGCCGTGCAGGCTGCCATGCCTGCTACGGTCGTAGGCCGAGCGGTCGGAATCGCCGCAGCCGGAGAGGTCGAACAGGACGGTGCGGAAGCGGTCCTGGTAGGCCGGCGCCAGGAAGCGCCACATGCTCTGGTCGCAGCCGAAGCCATGGGCAAACACCATCGTCGCGTGGCCTGCGCCGGCGATCCGGACCTTATTACGAAATTGTAAGGACATATAATTGCAAAATATCACAATTGCGGGATGTTGCAAACGTGTGTCCGCGCACCGCCGGGGCGGCCCGAACTGCGGTATACTGTGCATCCATACAGTATTTACTGCACAATGGAACTCAAAGACAAGCTCGAGATCCTGGCCGACGCCGCCAAATACGACGCCTCCTGCGCCAGCAGCGGGGCGCCCAAGCGCGACTCGGTCGACAAGGATGGCCTGGGCGCCACCAATGGCATGGGCATCTGCCACAGCTATACGCCGGACGGGCGCTGCGTGTCGCTGCTGAAGATCCTGCTGACCAACTTCTGCGTCTACGACTGCCAGTACTGCGTAAACCGCCGCACCTCGAACGTGCCGCGCGCCCGCTTCTCGGTCGACGAAGTGGTCAAGCTGACCCAGGATTTTTATCTCCGCAACTACATCGACGGACTGTTCCTCAGCTCGGGCATCATCCAGTCCAGCGACTACACGATGGAGCAACTGGTCGAGGTCGCGCGGCGCCTGCGCGAAGAGCACCAGTTCCGCGGCTACATCCATCTGAAGACCATCCCGGACGCCGATCCGCGCCTGATCGAGCTGGCCGGCAAGTACGCCGACCGGCTGTCGGTGAACATCGAACTGCCGACCCAGGACAGCGTGAGCCGCCTGGCGCCCGAAAAGAACGTCCACACGATCAAGCTGGCGATGGGTTCCATCCGCACGAAGCTGGACGAGAAGGACGAGCATCCGAAGGCGCCGGTGTTCGCGCCGGCCGGGCAGAGCACCCAGATGATCGTCGGCGCCGACGCCAGCGACGACCAGACCATCCTCAATACGGCGCAGACCCTGTACGGCAGCTATAAACTCAAGCGGGTGTACTACTCGGCCTTCAGCCCGATTCCGCAGAGTCCGTCCAGCGTGCCTTCGGCGCCGCCGCCGCTGCTGCGCGAGCACCGCCTGTACCAGGCCGATTTCCTGTTGCGCGGCTATGGCTTCACGGCCGGCGAACTGATGCCGAATGCAGGCAACCTGGCGCTCGACATCGACCCCAAGCTGGCCTGGGCGCTCGGTAACCGCGATCACTTCCCGCTCGACCTGAACCGCGCCGACGAGGGCATGATCGCGCGCGTGCCCGGCATCGGCCTGCGTTCGGCCAAGCGCCTGATCGACCTGCGCCGGCTGCGCCGCATCCGCTGGGAAGATCTGTCGCGCCTGCGCTGCAGCCTGAAAAAGCTGGCCCCCTTCGTGGTCACCGCCGACTATAAACCGGCGCAAGGCGCGGCCTCCTCCGAACTGCTGCGGCGGACCATGGCCGATGCCCCGCAGCAGATGAACCTGTGGCCGGAGCTGCAGGCAGCATGAGCGCGATCGACCAGCAGCGTGCGGGCCAGCCGCTGCTGGTCGAGACCTTCGCCGAATGGCGCGAGGCGGCGCGCGAGCTGCTGGTCCACGACGTGCCGCCGGAAGCGGTCACCTGGAGTACGCCGACCGCGGGCGGCGACCTGTTCTCGGGTGCGCCGTCCACGGCCGAGCAGCCGCATAATTCCTCCAAGCCGCCGTCGCCAGCGCCGGATGCGCCGCCGCGCCATCCGCCGCCGCATGTTCCCCGGTCGTTGATGGACATGCTGCAAAGCGCCGCCTGCTGCCGCGTGCCGGACCGCTGGGCCTTCCTGTACCGCGTGATCTGGCGCTGGCAGCAGGGCGAACACGAGGTGCAGTCCCCGGCCGACGAGGATGGCGCGCGCCTGAACGCCATGGTAAAGGCGGTGCGACGCGAGGAGCACGACATGCATGCCTATATCCGATTCCGCGAACGCCCGCCCGAGGCCGGGCCGCCGCGCTTCGTCGCCTGGTACGAGCCGCAGCACGACGTGCTGCCCCAGGTCGCCGAGCATTTTATTTCCCGCATGGGCAAGGTCAGCTGGATGATCGCCACGCCCGAGGCCAGCGTGCTGTGGGACGGCCAGACCCTGCACAACACCGGTCCGCTGGTGAAGAATTCCGAAGACCTCGAAGACACCGGCGAGGCCCTGTGGCTGACCTATTACCGCAGCGTGTTCAACCCGGCGCGCCTGAACCAGTCGGTGATGCAGCAGCATATTCCGTCGCATCGCTGGAAGAACCTGCCGGAGGGGAAAATCGTGCCGCAAATGATCTCCGAAGCCTCGGTCGGCGCGCGCAAGATCGGCCAGTACGAAGCCGTCGGCCAGCGCAAGGGCACGACCATCCCGATCGCGCCCGAGGACGCCCAGCCGGAACGCCAGCAGCCATCGAAGCTCGACGAATGCCGGCGCTGCGAGCTGTGGCAGTTCGCCACCCAGGCGGTCGGCGGCGAGGGTCCGAAAAAGGCGAAAATCATGTTTGTTGGCGAGCAGCCGGGCGACCAGGAAGACCTGGCCGGCCAGCCCTTCGTCGGCCCGGCCGGCAAACTGCTCGACCGCGTCTGCGAGGCGGCCGGCGTCGACCGCGAAAGTATCTACGTGACCAACGCCGTCAAGCACTTCAAGTGGGAGCCGCGCGGCAAGCGCCGTCTGCACAAGACGCCGGCGCAGAAGGAAATCGAGGCCTGCCACTACTGGCTCGAGAAGGAACTGGCCCACGTGAAGCCGACCGTGATCGTGGCGCTGGGCGCGACCGCACTGAAGTCCGTGATGCGCACCGCGAACGTGACGCTGAAGAATTCGATCGGCCATCCGGTCTTCCATGAAGGACACTGGATCGTCACGACTTACCACCCTTCCTACGTGCTGCGGGTGCCGAGCGAGGAGGCCAAGCGCGAGGCCTTCCAGACCATGGTGGACAGCCTGAAGCTGGCGCACGAGCTCCTGAACCGGCAACCGGAGGAGCCGCCGGCCTAGGGCCTCTTATATATACACAGCTTGTAACATCTTGTTGTACCCCTATCCTTGCCAGTGCCATTTAGGTAATCTTTGGCAACACAACAATAAAGGGGGCCTCGATGCTTGCTGCACGTCTTGCCTGTGTTTTTTCCCTGGGTCTGCTGAGCGCTGCGGCGCTGGCGCAGAGCGAGCCGCCATCCGCGCCCGCCGAGCAGGCAGACGCGGCCCCGCCGACCACGGTCGTGGTCGAGGGACGCCGCCCCGGTCCCGGTTTGTGGAAAGTGTCGAAGGATGGCCACGTGATGTGGGTGTTCGGCATGTATGCGCCGCTGCCGTCGAAGATGGAATGGGATGAGAGCCGGGTCGATCGTTTGATCGGGCAGTCGCAGGAAGTGCTGGGACCGCCCGGCACGGGTGTCAGGGTCGGCTGGCTGGGCGGCCTGAAGGCGCTGACTGCGCTGCCGTCGATCATCGGCATCACGAAGAACCCCGACGGCGCCCAACTGCACGACGTGCTGCCGGCCGACGTCTACGCACGCTGGGGCGTGCTGAAGCAGAAATACATCGGCGACGACGATGGCGTCGAACGCTACCGGCCTTTCTTCGCGGCCCAGAAGCTGACGGAGGCGGGGCTCAAGAAGAGCGGTTTGTCCGGCGGCATGGAGGTGCGCGCGCAGGTCGAGGGCATCGCGCAAAAGCGCGGCGTGAAAGTCACGCAGACCAACTTCATGGTCGATCTCGACAATCCGGGGCCCGTGCTAAAAGACTTCAAGAATTCGCAGATGGAAGACACGGTCTGCTTTACCAAGACGCTCGAACGCTTCGAGGGCGACATGGAAGCGATGCGGATGCGCGCCAATGCCTGGGCCAATGGCAACATCGCCGAGATCAGCAACCTCGATTACGCCGAGCGCGAGGACGCCTGCCACGACGCCGTGCTGAACAGCCCGGCCGCCAGGAAGCATCCGGCCTTCCAGAACCTGCGCGAACAGCGCCTGGCGTCCTGGCTGAAGGCGGCCGAGCACGCGCTGGACAACAACACCTCCACCGTCGCCATGCTGTCGATGAGCGATATCCTGGGACCGAAGAGCTACCTAGCGGTGCTGCAGGCCAAAGGTTATACGGTCGAGAGTCCCAGGTAAGCGGCTCTTACGCGGGGGCGTCGGGGCTGCCGAAGGTCTCGAACACCTCCTCGCGCGACGCCGCCTGCGCGACACGCGCGCCCGGCGCGACGTCGTGGGTCAGCCAGACGTTGCCGCCGATGACGGCGCCCTTGCCGATCGTGATGCGGCCCAGCACGGTAGCGCCGGCGTAGATGACGACGTCGTCCTCCACGATCGGATGGCGCGGCAGGCCTTTCTGCAGGCTGCCGTCGGCATTCGTCGGGAAGCGCTTGGCGCCCAGGGTGACGGCCTGGTACAGGCGCACGCGCTGGCCGATGACGGCGGTCTCGCCGATCACCACGCCGGTGCCGTGGTCGATGAAGAAGCCGGTGCCGATCCTGGCGCCGGGGTGAATGTCGATCCCGGTGGCCGCGTGCGCCCTTTCGGAGATGATGCGCGCCAGCAGCGGCAGGCCGAGCTGGTACAGGCGGTGCGCCAGGCGGTAGTGGATCATCGCCAGCACGCCGGGGTAGCACAGCAGCACTTCGTCGACGCTGCGCGCCGCCGGGTCGCCCTGGTAGGCGGCCAGTACGTCGCTGTCGACCTGCATGCGGACCTCGGGCAGGGCGGCGGCGAAGGCGCGGGTGGCTTCCAGGGCCTGGCTGGCGATGTCGCCGTCGGTGCGCTGCTCGAGGGCGGCGCTGTAGTGCAGCTCGATCTCGACCTGGCGCAGCAGCGCGTGCAGGGCGGAGTCGAGGGCATGGGCGACGTGGAAATCCTCGCTGTCGCGGCGCAGGCCGGGCGGCCCCAGGCGCAGGGGGAACAGGGCGCCCTTGAGCTGAGTGACGATTTCCACCAGCGCGTCGCGCGAGGGGAATTCGATGCCGCGCACCTCGCCGGCGGGACGGTGGGCCTGGCGCCATTGCTGGCGGGCGTCGTGCAGCTCGCGCACGATGTTGCCGATGTCGAAGTGAGCCATCAGTGTCTTCCTGAATGAAAGAATGAATATAGCGGATTTACCCGGTTTGCTCATCTTAAGCAGCATCACGCGAGCGGCAGTCGGAATTTGTCAAAAGGGTCAGAAGCCGCGTAGAATGCAGGCAACGCGGGTGTAGCTCAATGGTAGAGCAGAAGCTTCCCAAGCTTACGACGAGGGTTCGATTCCCTTCACCCGCTCCATCGTGGAAGCCGTACGCTGAACACTGGTCATTTGCTCCACAATCCCTAGGTCGCTCCACAAATTCTCCTGATGCTGAGGCCGAATTTCTGCCTCCGGATCTATCCATTCCTGGTAGCAAGTCTCGGATCTGCTCATCCTAAACGTGCACTACGAGACCGACAAGAACCGCATGTTTGTCCGCGGCTTCCGTCGGATGGCGTGCGTGCTGATGGCGAGACGGTCAGCTTCACGATCAACGCCCTGTTTGCTCCCTAGGGCTGGCTGCCTGGATTGCGCTGCTGCGCGAGTACCGCGCTGCTGGAACGGAAGAAAGAACAGACCAGGCCGGCGAGCTGTCTGCGCGCCGAGGGGCTACAAGCTCGGTACAGTGCCGAAGGGCGGCCTGATCCTGCTGAAGGAAGAGGTGCGCCACAAATTGAGCGGGATTGACATCTACATTCCCGGCGCTCGTCGGCGTGGCGCAGACAGCTAAGGGCCGAGGTGCTTACCTATTCAACGGCCGGAATGCATCCGAGGTAGCTCGCAAGCTCGGCATCGGTCGGGCGACGGTCTACCGGATCATTAAACAAGAAGAAAGAAAAAGTGTTTAATCAGCGCTCCGGTAGAGGTGCCGTCGAATGACATGGACAAGCTTGACTTCTCATCGCTAATATCTCGATGACTAAAAACTGCGTACGAAGTTCGATGTGCCGGATTTTATTTGGTTAGGAAGCACGACGTTTACGCAATACGGCTGCGAGACCGGCTAGAGAGAGACCGATCAATGCAATAGAGGAGGGTTCCGGGACTGCATTCGGAATGTCATCAACTTGCACGGAAAGCATGGCTGCTGGCATAGCGTCAGACCCCGCCCACAGACCTTCAATCCTGGAAGGATTCGAAGTCGAAAGATGTGCCCCGACACTAAAGAAGTCACCAGCTGAGATAGCAGCAAAAGCGGCATCGCTAAGATTGACTGTAAACTCGGGCATCAATTGGTAGTTTGTTCCTTTGAGCGTGTACTCACCAAATTTAATGCCGGACATCAGATCATTATAAACGGTCATGTTAGAAGCATTACTGCCCGGCTGGGAGGTGGCATCCCAGATTTCTACCGTTTCGGACGAGTCCTCTGAATAATACTGGCCGTTACCCCCAAAGAAAGTGATGGATGCACTTACTACCTTTTTGTCTTTTGGAACGGGGGCCAATTGGAAATTATAGAAACTGTTGTAAGAATTCCCATAGATAACGCCCGTGAAGGTATTGGTATTGAAATTGGCATGATCGCCCGAACTAGAGTACCAACCGTTGAGCGTTGAGGTGTAGGTAATAGGTGCAGCGCTTGCATTGATTGCAAGAGATGCAAGGGAAATTGCGATGAGGGCAGAAATTTTCATATTCAACCTTTATATTTGGGAAACTGTTAATCAGCAATAAACGTGCCAAAAACGCAACTATATGATTTCTAAAAGGAAATTATAATTGTTGGATGCTTAATCGTTAAATCCTGCTCGATATGTAAGAAATACCGACAGTGGGGATAGCCATGAAGGCATGGATTGACTTTGCGTGCCGCTGAGAATGGCGGCAGGAAGTAGTCTCACTTTCCGAGAAATGAGACGGCCACCACGTTACCTCGGCAGCATGGCCCTCTCTCAAACCGATCTCGATACACTAGACCAGGCAATCGCCCGCAGCGCTCTGTCCGTGGAGTGCGATGGTCGTAAGCAACCCGACCTTATCGCATCAGTTGCCCGGCGGCGGATGGTCGAAGGGCGTGCTGGTCGACCTGCCGGTTCAGCAGCCCGGGGTTGGCGAGATGCGCCTCCTGGCGCCCGCCCTTTGGCTGCGCAGCGGCATGTGCGGGCCGATAGCCTGCGCCGTCTGCAGCTGGCGACTCTGGAACGCTTCCCCAGAGCCATTGTTGGCCGTCAACGACCTTTAGCTGCCTCAAGCTCCGGCTTGGACGCCGTTGTATGACGGCGGCCGCATCCTTATGCTCATCCTCGGACTCATCCATCGTGCATGAACTTCAAGGAGAGGCGCCATGAAACTGCTGTGGAGAAGATATGCCTGCCTGGCCGGCTTGCTGGCCGCGGGATTGGCTGCGCAAGCGCAGGACATGCCCAGCGCGGGCGCGAACCTGGCCGCGGCCGAGCAGCAGGGCGCGGCGCTGGCTACGGTCCGCGTCGGCGACGCGGGAACCACCCGTCGCGTGATGTTCTGGAACAATGCCACCGTCAAGGCAGTCCAGCTCGATTACGTGCCGCCGGCCGCCGGCGAGAACCGCGCCTATCTCGAGCAGCCCGGACCCACCTACGGCAGCCGCGCGATGGCCATCGTCCAGCTGGCGATGTTCGACGCCATTAACGCGATCGCAGGACGCTACCCGAGCTATGCCGGCCTGCCGCGCGCGCCCTCGGATACCTCGCCCGACGCCGCCGTCGCCCAGGCCGCACACGACGCCCTGGCCGCGCTGTGGCCGGCGCAGAAGGCGGGTTTCGACAAATGGCTGGCGGACGACCTGGCCCGCATCCCGGCGGGGCGGGCGAAATGGAACGGCATCGACCTCGGGCGCCGGGCCGCGGCCGCCATCCTGGCATTGCGCGCCGCTGACAATTCCGCGAATACCAACCGGACCGTCGGGGTCGACTATTTCCCGAGCAACGAGCCGGGCAAGTGGCGGCCCGATCCGGTCAGCATGAGCAGGGCTGCGGTCGGCGTCACCTGGGGCGAGGTGCGCCCGTTCGCGGTGCCGTCCGTCGACAAGTTCAGCGTACCGCCGCCGCCTTCGCTGACGAGCGACGCCTACACTCGCGCCTTCAAACAGGTCAAGCGGCTCGGTGGCGACGGCAGGATCACACCTGCCGTGCGCACGCCCGAGCAGACCTGGATCGGGATCTACTGGAGCTACGACGGCAGTCCCTGGCTCGGCACGCCGCCGTGCATGTACAACCTGATCCTCCAGCGCGTTGCGCAGGGCCGCACCACCGATCCGGTCGAGCTGGCGCGCCTGTTCGCGCTCGCCAACGTGGCCATGGCCGATGCCGGCATTGCAGCTTGGAAGGACAAGTGGCGTTATGACTTCTGGCGTCCGGTAACCGGCATCCGCGAGGCCGATCCGGGCACCGGGCCGACCGGCAAGGGCGACGGTAATCCGGACACGCATGCCGACCCACGCTGGACGCCGCTGGGCGCGCAGGCAAGCAACACCCGCAACCCGGATTTCACCCCACCGTTCCCGGCCTATCCCTCGGGCCATGCCAGCTTCGGCGGCGCGATGTTCCAGACACTGCGCCGCTTCTACGGCACCGACAAGATCAGTTTTACCCTCGTATCGGACGAGTGGAACGGCGTGACCCGCGACAACGAGGGCTGGGTACGGCCATGGAAGCCGCGCACCTTTTCGTCGCTGTCGCAGGCCGAGCTGGAAAACGGCACCAGCCGTGTCTACCTCGGCGTGCACTGGCAGTTCAACCTGGAGGGCATCGAGCAGGGTAACGGGATTGCCAATTACGTCTTCGACCACGGCCTGGTGCCGCCGGACCGGCTGAACGGGTGCCAGTGCCGTTGACGGTCCTTGCCGCCGGGAGCGTGGAACCCGGCGGCAGCGGTATGTGCGGCTCGCCTCTTGAAAATATGGCAAACTTGGGATATTCGTCCCACCAGTCTTGACCATGCAACAACACGCTCCGCGGCCTGACATCCCTTCGCACGACACCGATAGCCTTGCCGGCTCGCTCATGTTCCTGAGCGGTGGAGGCGAGGCCGGCGCCCTGATGCGCACGCGGGACTGGAGCGACTCGTTGCTGGGGCATCCACGCACCTGGCCGCAGGCGCTGCGCACCGTGGTCGGGCTGATGCTGAACTCGAAGTTTCCGATGTTCGTCGCCTGGGGCGGGGAACTCGGTTTCCTGTACAACGATCCCTACCGCGAGATCCTCGGCGACAAGCATCCGCGCGCGATGGGCGCGCGCTTCCACGACATCTGGTCCGAGATCTGGAGCGACATCGAGCCCTTCATCGAGCGCGCGCTGAACGGCGAGGCCACCTACGTCGACCGCCTGCTGCTGGTGATGAACCGGCACGGCTACGACGAGCCGACCTGGTTCACCTTCTCGTATTCGCCGGTACGCGACGAACATGGCGTCATCCAGGGCATGCACTGCGCCTGCGTCGAGGTCACCGACCAGGTGCTGGCCGAGAAATACCGCAACGAGGAAAACGAGCGCTTCCGCACCCTGTTCGAGCAGGCGCCCGGCATCATGGCCGTGCTGCGCGGGCCCGAGCACGTGTTCGAGCTGACCAACCAGTCCTACCTGCAGCTGATCGGCCACCGCCAGATCGTCGGCAAGGCGGCGCGCCAGGCCTTGCCGGAAGTGGTCGGGCAGGGCTTCTTCGAGCTGCTCGACCGCGTCTACAGCACGGGCGAACCCTTCGTCGGCCATGCCCTGCCGGTGCGCCTGCAGCGCGAGCCGGACGGTCCGCTGGAGGAGCGCTACATCGACTTCGTGTACCAGCCGATCCGCGACGCCAACGGCGCCGTCTCCGGCATCTTCGTCGAGGGCAGCGACGTCTCCCAGCGCAAGCAGGTCGAGGACGAGCTGCGCGCGGCGAACCGCCAGAAGGACCAGTTCCTGGCCATGCTGGCCCACGAGCTGCGCAATCCGCTGGCGCCGATCATGACCGCGGCCCAGCTGCTGAAGATCGGCAGCCTCGATGCCAGGAACATCGCCAACGCCAGCGAGATCATCGTGCGCCAGGCCTCGCACATGACCGACCTGGTGAACGACCTGCTGGACGTCTCGCGCGTCACCCGCGGCCTGGTCACGCTCGAGAAGGAAGAGCTCGACCTGAACGTGATCGTGGCCGCCGCGGTGGAGCAGGTGCGCCCGCTGGTCGATGCGCGCCGCCACTCGCTCACGCTGCAGCTGTCGGGCCGCAGCGCCCACGTGATCGGCGACCGCACCCGCCTGGTGCAGGTGATCTCGAACATCCTCAACAACGCCGCCAAGTACACCGCGCCGGGCGGCCGCATCACGCTGTCGGTGACGGTCGACGATCAGCGCGTGCTGGTCGCGGTGCGCGACAACGGGGTCGGCATCGCGCCCGACATCCTGCCCTACATCTTCGACCTGTTCACCCAGGCCGAGCGCACCCCCGACCGTTCCCAGGGCGGGCTCGGGATCGGCCTGGCCCTGGTCAAGAGCCTCATCACCCTGCATGGCGGCACCGTGCATGCCGATAGCGACGGCCTCGGGCAGGGCAGCGAATTCTGTATCTGCCTGCCGCGCCTGGCGACGCCGGCCGACGCGGCGGACGAAGACGCCGCCGGCGCCGTCATGCAGGAGCCGGGCGGACTGCGCGTGATGGTGGTCGACGACAACGTCGACGCCGCCCAGATGCTGGCCGCGCTGCTCGAAGTGCAGGGCCATGCGGTCTGCGTCGAATACGATGCCATGGGCGCGCTCGAACGCGCGCGCCGTGAGCGTCCCGAAGTGCTGCTGCTCGACATCGGCCTGCCCGACCTGGACGGCTACGAATTGGCCAGGCGCTTGCGCGCCCAGCCCGAGAGCGCGGACGCCACCCTGGTCGCCCTGACCGGCTACGGCCAGAGCCAGGACCGCAAGGAGGCCGAGCAGGCCGGCTTCGACCATTACCTCGTCAAGCCGGCCGACCTGGACCAGGTCAACGAGGTGCTGGCCGAAGCGGCGCGGGCGCGGGGCCGCTGAGCAGGGCGGCACGCCGCTGTCATCAAGCGGTAACCTGGGCTGGCTAGACTCGGCGGCATGAGCAAGCCCAGCACGCATACCGCCCCGCGCACCCACCGATTCCTTGCGTTGCTGTGGCCCGCGCTGGCCCTGCTGGCCTGCGCCGCGCTGTGGACCGCCGCCGTGCTGCGCGCGAACGCCGAGCACCGGCGCGCCGACGAGCAGGCCTTCAAGGAGGCCGACGCCTACGCCGAAGCCTACGAACAGTACGTCACACGCTCGCTGGCCCAGATGGACCAGATCACGATGCAGCTCAAGCACAGCTGGGAGCATTCGCACAACCGCGCCCTGGTCGAGGACATGCGGCGCGACGGCATGTTCACCGACAGCGCCTTCGTGGCGGTGAGCGTGATCGGGCGCGGCGGCAGGCTGGCGTCGTCGAGCGGGCTCCGGCTGGCCGAGGGCGCCAGCCTCGCTGCGGCCGGCTTCTTCGTCCATCACCGCGACAACAACTCGTCCGCCTTGCGGATCGCGATGCCGCCGCCGGAACTGGCTGCGCTGCGTGGCACGGTGCTGTTCACGCGGCGCCTCGACACCGCGGACGACGAGTTCGGCGGCGTGCTGCTGATGGCGGTCGATGCCGCCTATTTCACTTCCTTCGTCAGCGCGGCCACGCTGGGCGCGCACAGCCTGCTGGCGCTGGTGGGCGTCGACGGCAACCTGCGCATCGAGCAGGACAGCAGCGGCATCGTGCGGCTGGATGCGCGCGCTTCCCTGCTGCCGGCGAATGCCGAGCGCTGGCCGGTGGCGCGCGGCGTCCAGCTGGTCGACGCCGGCGCCGGGCCGGCCAGCTTCGGCGACGGCCGCGCGCGCGTGCTGGGCTGGAGCCGGGCGAATGCCTATCCGGTGGTGGCGCTGGTCGCGCTGTCGCACGAGGCGGCGCTGGCCGGCGCCGATGCCTACTGGCGCGACAGCCGCACCTATACGTCGATGGCGACCGTGGTGCTGCTGCTGGCATCGGGGATCGCCAGCATGCTGTCGCTGCGGGCGGCCGCACGGGCGCGCGAGCAGGACGAGGTGGCGCGCGCCTACCGCACCGCAACCGAGAGCGGCAACGACGGCTTCTACATGGTGTCGCCGCTGCGCGACCGCAAGAAACAGGTGCAGGACTTCCGCATCGTCGACTGCAACGAGCGCGGCGCCTTCTTCTACGGGATGACACGCGACAGCCTGGTCGGCAGCCTGATCTCCGAGCTCCACCGCGACCTCGGTGCGGCGGAGCTGATCGCCCACTACCGCCAGGCGCTGGCGACCGGCTTTTATCAGGAAGACCGGCGCATGCCGGACGATAACCGGCTCAACATCCGCTGGGGCCACCGGCGCCTGGTGCGGGTCGGCGACGGTCTCGCCGTCACCCTGCAGGACATCAGCGAGCGCAAGGAGCACGAGGCCCAGCTGGCGCGCCTGGCCAACGAGGACAGCCTGACCGGTTTGCCGAACCGTCACTGGTTCCTGCACTTCGTGCCCGGGGCGCTGGCGCATGCCGAGCTCACGGGGAAGGGCGTGGCGCTGCTGTTCATCGACCTCGATGAATTCAAGCAGGTCAACGACTCGCACGGCCACGCGGTCGGCGATCGCCTGCTGAAGGCGGCCGCCACGCGCCTGCTGTCGCAGCTGCGCCCGAGCGACCGCGTGGCGCGCTTCGGCGGCGATGAATTCATCGTCCTGCTCAGCCCCTTCGACAACGACGAGCAGGTCGGCATGGTGGCGCAGCGGATCATCCAGGCCTTCGGCAAGCCTTTCGAGATCGCCGAGGAGCAGCACGTGATCGGCGCCTCGGTCGGCATCAGCGTGTTCCCGCGCGACGGCCAGGACGCCGCGACGCTGATCCGCCACAGCGACATCGCCATGTACGCCGGCAAGAACGAAGGCAAGGGCCAGTACCGCTTCTTCGACCCGGCCCAGTCCAGCACCCTGAAGACCCGCGCCCAGCTGCGCCAGCGCCTGCTGGAAGCGATCGACAAGCGCCAGTTCGTGCTGCACTACCAGCCGCGCGTCGACACCCGCAGCGGCGAGCTGCTGAGCATGGAGGCGCTGCTGCGCTGGGAGCATCCGCAGCTGGGCATGATCCGCCCCGATGAATTCATTCCACTGGCCGAATCGAGCGGCCTGATCGTGCCGATCGGCGCGATCGTGATCGACCGCGCCTGCGCCCAGCTGGCCGCGTGGTCGGCCGGCGGCGCGCCGGTGGCGCCGGTCTCGATCAACGTCTCGCCCAAGCAGTTCCTGCGCGGCGGCGTGCGGCGCGAGCTGGCCGAGGCCCTCGGCCGCCACGGGGTCGCGCCGGCGCTGCTGGAGGTCGAGATCACCGAGTCGGCCATGATGGGCGACCAGGACGAGATCCTGGCCGAGCTGGCGGCGATCCGCGCGCTCGGCGTCAAGCTGCACGTCGACGATTTCGGCACCGGCTATTCCTCGCTCTCGCAATTGCAGCGCATGAAGATGGACGTGCTGAAGGTGGACCGCTCCTTCACCGCCGAGCTGGGGCGCTCGAAGGAAGGCACCGTGTTCTTCCAGGCGATCGTCTCGATGGCGCACGCGCTCGGCATGGAGGTGGTGGCGGAAGGCGTCGAGAACGCCGAGCAGCTGGCGATCCTGCGCACGCTGGGCTGCAACGAGGTGCAGGGCTACCTGGTCGCGCGGCCGATGCCGGCGGACGACATGGCGGCGCTGCTGGCGCAGCGCTACCTGTTCGACGACAAGCTGGCGGCCTAGCTGCCCAGCAGGCTGCCGCTGCGGAACGCCGCATCCCCGGCGATCTTGCAGACATGCATCCCGCGCAGCAGGTGCCGGTGCGCGGTGCTGGCGAACAGGATGCCGGCCCGGCTCGCGCGCAGGGTCGTCACCTGGCCGCTGACCGGGTTGACGATGTCGGCCACCGCCTCGTTCTCCTGCACGCGGTCGCCCAGGCGCTTGTGGAACACCAGCACGCCCGAGTGCGGCGCCGACAGCGGCTCGACGCCTTCCAGCGGGGTCGGCTCGGCGACCAGCGGCGGCAGCGGATCCAGGTCGATGTCGAGCACGCCCTGGTAGCCCAGGTACTGCAGCAGCCCGTGCGCGTCCTTCTCGGCCAGGTCGTAGCGCACGTCCATCTCGCCGCGCAGTTCGACGGTGACGCCGATGCAGGCCATCGGGATCGGCGTTTCGGGACCGAAGTGGTCGCTCAGCTCCCACCACAGGCGGCTGCAGGCTTCGTCGAAGGGTTCGCCGCCGGACTCGCGCGCCAGCAGGGTCGCGTGCGCGCCCAGCAGCGCGGCCAGCGGCTTGACCTGCGCCGCCAGCGGGGTCCCGGTGTAGAGATGCAGCACGGCCTCGTTATCGCAGTGCAGGTCGAGCATGATGTCGGCGTCGATCGCCATCGACAGCAGGGTTTTCTTCAGGTCCTGGACCGGGTTGTCGGTCTTCCAGTCGGCGATCGAACGGCGCGCATGTTCGCGCACGAGGGCGACGTTGGCCTGCGGGTCCGGCCCCAGTTCGCCCTTCAGCGAGGCCTTCAGATCGGCGGCGACGTGCTTGTAGAAGCGGTTGAAATTGAGACCGCTGGCGAGGTCGAAGCGGCCGAAGGGCGCGCCGTGCACGACCTGCGACAGGCCGATCGGATTGGCGGCCGGCACCAGCACGATCTCGCCCCTGATGCGACCATCGAGCTCGAGGCGCGCCAGCTCGCGCCGCAGCACGTGGGCAACCAGCATCGCCGGCACCTCGTCGGCGTGCAGCGAGGCCTGGATGTACGCCTTCTTGCCTGTCCCCGGCGTGCCGAAGCTGTAGGAAGTCAGCTGGAAGCAGGCGATGTTGTCTTCGGTCGCGATCGGGTGGGAGGTGGACTGCATGATGGTTGTCTCTTTAATTCTGCATTTTGCGAAACGCCATTATGTCCGAACTTGGCGGCTGGCTCCGTCCCGTTGGGGCTATAATATCGACCCCTTTCTCTTGTCTCCGATCGATCATGTCTTCCGATACGCCCACCAACAGCCAAGGCCGCCCGATGCTCTACGACCCGACCGAGCACCGCATCCGCAGCTTCGTCACCCGTGCGGGACGGTTGTCGACCGGGCAGGCCAGGGCGCTCGAGGAATTCGGGCCGAAGTTCCTGATCGAGTACCGCAAGGAGACCTTCGACTTCCACGCGCCCTTCGGCCGCAACGCGCCGCTGGTGCTGGAAATCGGCTTCGGCATGGGCGACACCACGGCCCACATCGCCAAGGCCATGCCGGACACCGACTTCATCGGCGTCGAAGTGCACACCCCGGGCGTGGGCAGCCTGCTCAAGCAGATCGGCGAACAGGACATCCAGAACCTGCGCCTGATCCAGCACGATGCGGTCGAGGTGCTGAACAACATGATCGCCGACGGTTCGCTGGCCGGCGTGCACATCTTCTTCCCGGACCCCTGGCACAAGGCGCGCCACAACAAGCGCCGCCTGATCCAGCCGCCTTTCGTCAAGCTGCTGTGCGAAAAACTGGCGCCGGGCGGCTACATCCACTGCGCCACCGACTGGGAAGACTACGCGGTGCAGATGCTGGAAGTGTTGAACGCCGAGCCGCTGCTCCAGAACACCGCCGACGGCTATGCCGAGAAGCCGTCCTACCGCCCGCTGACCAAGTTCGAGAACCGCGGCCTGAAGCTGGGCCACGGCGTGTGGGACCTGGTCTTCGCCAGGAAGTAAGCCGGACACCAGGCGCCTCGTCGTTCATCCATCGGGATTCGTGCTTCGTCCCGCGCCGCTGTCCACCGGCGTCCGGGGTGCCTAGACTGTAATCGTTGCTATATATTAACGATCACAGGGGGGCATCATGTGGCGCAAGCTTGCGGACTGGTATGGGAAATGGGAGGACGAGCAGATCGCGGTGCTCGAGCGGCCGGAGCTCGCGTCCCAGGCGGAGGACGGCTATCGCCGCCTGGTGTACTGCCGCTTCGCGCAACGCTCGCCGGTGGAGCGGCAGCAGCTGCGTGACTTCTGCATCGCCCTGAAAGGCTGGCGCGGCTGGCTCGTCACGGCTGCGCTGCTGGCCGTGTTCACGCTGTGCGGGGCGGGGCTGCACCTGCTCTCGCCAGGCATCGGCTGGGCGGCGGCGGTCGCCACCGCCAACGTTTGCGGCATCGCGCTGATGGTCGCTCTGCTCGGCGCCTGGTTCAACTACCGCGAGCTGGTCCGGCGCAAGTTCAGGCTGGTGCTGACGATGCTCATGTATGCCTTGCTGACGGCCGTGGCCACCTCCGGCGCCACCCTGTGGATCAGCGACCAGTCGCCGGCCGCGGTGCTTGACAAGCTGCCGCGCATGCTGGCCATGATCCTCGGCGCCGGACTGGCGCTGGCGGTGCCGATGCTGGCCATCGGCGCCTGGCGCTACCGCAAGCATGAAGCGCTGGTCGCGCAGCTGCAGCGCGACGCCGAACGCGAGCGCCTGGCGCGCGAACTGTCCGAATCCCAGCTGCGCCTGCTGCGCGCCCAGATCGAGCCGCACTTCCTGTTCAACACCCTGGGCGCGGTGCAGCAGCTGGCCCAGCATGGCGCGCCGCGCGCCGCCGAATTGACAAGCAACCTGATCGACTTCCTGCGCTCCAGCATGCGCGACATGCGCAGCGAACAGGTGAGCCTGGCCACCGAGTTCGGCCTGGTCGAGTCCTATTTGAAGGTGATGCAGGTGCGCCTGGGCGAGCGCCTGCGCTTCAGCCTGCAGCTCCCGCGTGCGCTGGAACAGGTGCAGCTGCCCAGCATGATCCTGCTGACCCTGGTCGAGAACGCGATCAAGCACGGCATCGAACCGGCCCTGCGCGGCGGCGAGGTCAAGGTCTCGGCCGAAGTACTCGGCGATGCGCTGCGGGTCCGCGTGCAGGACAGCGGCGTGGGCATGAGCACCCTGTTCGCGGCGGAAAACGGCGGCGCCGGCCTGGACAACGTACGTCGCCGCCTGCGCCTGCTCCACGGCGACGCCGCCGGCCTGCGCCTGCACGACGCCGACCCGGGCCTGGTCGCCGACCTCACGATTCCCTATCCGCGGACAACATGAATCCGAATCCGACGCTGCTGATCGCCGAAGACGAACCCCTGATGCGCGAACGCCTGCTGGAACTGCTGGCGGCATGCTGGCCCGCAGCGCGGGTGCTGGCCGTGGCGGAAAACGGCAACGATGCCTGGGACGGTTTCCTGGAGCACGAGCCGGACGTGGTCTTCCTCGATATCCGCATGCCCGGCCTGTCCGGCCTGGAAGTGGCCGAGCGCATCGGCGGCCTGGCCCACGTGGTGTTCGTCACCGCCTACGACCAGTACGCCGTGGATGCCTTCGATGCCGGCGCCGTCGACTACCTGCTCAAGCCGCTGCAGGCCGACCGTCTCGACAAGGCGGTGGCGCGCCTGCAGGCCAAGCTGGCGCGGCCGCCCGCGGATGGCGCCGAGATGGGCGCGCTGCTGCGCCAGCTGAAGACGGCGCTGCCGGGCGTGCGCCAGGAGCGCATCAAGTGGATCAAGGCCAGTGTCGGCCGCCAGGTGCGCGTGATCGACGTCGACGAGGTGCTGTTCTTCCAGTCCGACACCCGCTACACGCGGATCGTGCTGCGCGATTACGAAGCCCTGGTGCGCACGCCGCTGAAGGACCTCCTGAGCGGGCTCGATCCGGACCGCTTCTGGCAGATCCACCGCGCCACCGTGGTCAACGCGAATGCGATCCTGGCGGCCGAACGCATCGACGCCGAGCGCATGCAGGTGCTGGTAAAGGGCTGTGACGAAAAGCTGGCGGTGAGCCGTACCTTCGTGCACCTGTTCCGGGAATGATCAGACCAGGTCGCTGATCATGGCGACGATCTCGTCGCCGTAGGAAGTGAGTTTTTTCGCGCCGACGCCGGACACCCCGCGCAGCTGGTCGAGCGAGGTCGGCTTGACCTTGGCGATCTCGCGCAGGGTTGCATCCTGGAACACGACATAGGCCGGCACGCCGTGCGTGCGGGCGGTCTCGACGCGCCACCAGCGCAGCTTCTCGAAGATCGCCTGTTCCGACTTCGACAGTTCCATCTCTTCGTAGCCGCCGCGCGGCGTGGATGCGCGCTTCGGCTTGACCGGCTTCTGGTACTGGCGCAGCTGCACCTTCTGTTCGCCCTTCAGCACCGGGCGCGCCGCTTCCGTCAGCTTCAGGGAGCTGAAGGCGTCGTGGTCGACCGTCACCAGGCCCAGCGCGATCACCTGGCGCACGATGGCGCGCCATTCCTGCTCGCTGCGGTCGGCGCCCACGCCGTACACGGTCAGCTTGTCGTGGTGCCACTGGCCGATACGCTCGGTCTGCACTCCGCGCAGCACGTCGATCACATGGCCGGCGGCGAAGCGCTGGTCGACGCGGTAGATGGCCGAGAGCAGCTTCTGCACCGGCACCGTGGCGTCGAACGAGACCGGCGGCAGCAGGCAGGTGTCGCAGTTGCCGCAGGGGCCGGAGCGCTCGCCAAAGTATTCGAGCAGGCGCATGCGGCGGCAGGACAGCGTCTCGCACAGGCCCAGCATCGCGTCGAGCTTGGACGACAGCACGCGCTTGAAATTCTCGTCGGCTTCGGACTCGTCGATCATCCGGCGCTGCAGCACCACGTCCTGCAAGCCGTAGGCCATCCAGGCGTTCGAGGGCAGGCCGTCGCGGCCGGCGCGGCCGGTCTCCTGGTAATAGCCTTCGAGGGATTTCGGCAGGTCGAGGTGGCAGACGAAGCGCACGTCCGGCTTGTCGATGCCCATGCCGAAGGCGATCGTCGCCACCATCACGATGCCGTCTTCGCGCAGGAAGCGGGCCTGGTTATCGGCGCGCAGCGCGTAGTCCATGCCGGCGTGATAGGGCAGGGCGCGGATGCCGTTCTCGTTCAGGAAGTCGGCGGTCTCCTCGACCTTTTTCCGCGACAGGCAGTACACGATGCCGGCGTCGCCGGTGTGCTCGGTGCCGATGAAGTCCAGCAACTGCTTGCGGCCGTTGGTCTTCTCCACGATCGCGTAGCGGATGTTGGGGCGGTCGAACGACGAGACGAACTGGCGCGCTTCGTCGAGCTGCAGGCGCTGGGCGATCTCGGCGCGGGTGAGCTGGTCGGCGGTGGCGGTCAGCGCGATACGCGGCACGTGCGGGAAGCGCTCGTGCAGGATCGACAGGCGGATGTATTCGGGACGGAAGTCGTGGCCCCATTGCGAGACGCAGTGCGCCTCGTCGATCGCGAACAGCGCGATGTGCGAGTCCTCGAACAGGTCCAGGCAGCGCTGCGTCATCAGGCGCTCGGGCGCCACGTAGACCAGGTCGATCTCGCCCGTGCGCACCAGCTTTTCGATGCGCAGGGTCTCTTCGAAGGTCTGGGTCGAATTCAGGAAGGCCGCGCGCACGCCGACTTCGGCCAGCGCGTCGACCTGGTCCTGCATCAGCGCGATCAGCGGCGAGACGACCACGCCGACCCCGTCGCGCACCAGCGCCGGAATCTGGTAGCACAGCGACTTGCCGCCGCCGGTGGGCATCAGGACGAGCGCGTCGCCGCCGCTGGCCACGTGCTCGACGATCTCCGCCTGCTGCCCGCGGAAGGCGGGATAGCCGAAGACCGTCTGCAGGATGTGCAGCGCGCGTTGCGGGATGTCGCTCGTCATGGTGTCAGTCCGCCCAGATCACCCAGCCGAAGTGCGCCGTGACCAGGATGAGGATGCCGAATACGATACGGTACCAGGCGAAGCCCGTGAAGTCGTGCGTGCTGATGAAGCGCAAGAGCCAACGCACGCACAGGAAGGCGGAAACGAAGGCCGCCACGCCGCCGATCAGGAACAGCGGCAGGTCGGACGCATGCAGGTCGTGGCGCGCCTTGAACACCGAGTACACGGTGGCCGCCAGCAGGGTCGGGATCGCGAGGAAGAAGGAGAATTCGGTGGCTGCCTTGCGCGACAGGCCGAACAGCATGCCGCCGATGATGGTGGCGCCCGAACGGCTGGTGCCCGGGACCAGGGCGAAGCATTGTGCGCAGCCGACCTTGAAGGCGTCGAGCATGCTCATGTCGTCCACGGTGTCGACGCGGTGCGCGCCCGGCAGCATCTTGTGGCGGCGTTCCGCCCACAGGATCACGAAGGCGCCGACGATGAAGGCCAGGGCCACTGGCACCGGGGCGAACAGGTGGGCCTTGATCGCCTTGCTGAACAGCAGGCCCAGCACGGCCGCCGGCAGGAAGGCGACGATCAGGTTGAGCACGAACTTGCGCTGGCGCGGATCCGATCCGAGGCCGCCAAGCACGGTGCCGATGCGCGCGCGGTATTCCCACATCACGGCCAGGATGGCGCCGGCCTGGATCGCGATCTCGAACACCTTGGCGACTTCGCCCGTGAAGTTGATCAGGCTGCCGGCCAGGATCAGGTGGCCGGTGGAGGAAATCGGCAGGAACTCGGTAAAGCCCTCGACGAGGCCCATGATGATCGCTTTCAGGGCGAGAATGATGTCCATGAAGTTTTGGTCAGGATGTTATTGTGATCGGAACGGGGAAGGGGCGCTGCGCGGTATTACCTGGTGCCGCAGGCAGGGCGCAAGCTTACCACGGCCGGGGCGCCTACCGTCGAGTTACCCGCAATAGGTGGTGGCTTTTTTGCTGCAGGCAAGAGTCCGCTGCGATCGCCGGCTTCACGCGGTCAGCCGCTCCAGCTCGCTCAGGAAAAACATCGCCTGCGCGTTCGAGTCGCCGCACATCTCGCCCGAGGGCTGCAGGCCGCCGCAGACCTTGGGCCGTTCCGGCTGCCCGAAGATCTTGCAAGCGTTATGCTGGTCCAGTTGCACGCAGCGCAGGCCGGCAGGTTTACCGTTCGGCATGCCGGGGATCGGCGAGCTGATCGAGGGCGCAATGCAGCAGGCGCCGCAGCCGGGGCGGCAGGCGAAAGGGACGGGCGGGGGAGGCATGGCGTACATACGGGTGTTGGCAGCAGGCCAGTATACTACCCGCCAAGCTTGACTGGCCCAAGGCCCGGGTCTATATTTCCTGACTCAACAGTTAGTTGTCGGACAGAAGCATGCCATGCCCATTCGAAGCCAAGCCACGCTGGGAGCGCCGTAAGGACGCACGGCCCCAGGAGTTGCTGGAGGCAGCCATCGACCTGTTCGTCGAACGTGGCTACGCCGCCACACGCCTGGAAGACGTCGCGCGCCGTGCCGGGGTCTCTAAAGGCACGCTCTACCTGTACTACGAGAACAAGGAAGAGCTGTTCAAGGCCGTGGTCCGCAGCAGCATCGTGCCCGTCATCGGCGAGGCCGAAGTCTCGGTCGCCGAATTCGAGGGCCACAGCGCCGACCTGCTGCGCCACCTGATCCATTCCTGGTGGCAGCGCCTGGGCGCCACCAAGGCCTCCGGCATCATCAAGCTCGTCACCGCCGAGGCCGACAATTTCCCGGAACTGGCCAGGTTCTACCAGGAAGAAGTCATCAACCGCGGCACCAGGACCATGGCCGGCATGCTCGAGCGAGGCATCGAGCGCGGCGAATTCCGTCCGCTGGACGTCAACCTGATGACCCAGGTGCTGATTGCACCCATGCTCATGCTGATCACCTGGAAGCACTCGGTCGGCCCTTGCCCGCGTGCGGAACTGGATCCGCAAGCCTTCCTCGACACCTTCCTCGACATGGCGCTGAACGGCCTGCTGCCGCGCGCCGCGTGAGTGACTTGTCGCGTCAGGACGCCATTTTCCGGCGTTCATCCCCTTTAAACTGCAGACTGTCGCAATTTCCCGTGGTCTTGGGCGCCATATCGCTAAGATGTGTTCCCGAGGCCGTTCAACGATAAAATATCGGATTATTTCTTTTTCCGCCGAGTACCTAGATGAATATCGAACAAGCCCGCTTCAACATGATCGAACAGCAGATCCGCCCCTGGAACGTGCTGGACACCGACATCCTCGACCTGCTGCACGTGGTCAAGCGCGAACAGTTCGTGCCGGCCGCATACCAGAACCTGGCCTTTGCCGACGTCGAGATCCCGCTGCCGGGCGGCGAGGCGATGCTGGCGCCGAAGATCGAAGCGCGCGTCCTGCAGGAGATCGGCCTGAAGAAGCATGAGACCGTGCTCGAAATCGGCACCGGCTCGGGGTATATGGCGGCCCTGATGGCGCACCGCGCGGCCAAGGTCACCACCGTGGAAGTGAATCCGGCAATCAAGGAACTGGCCGAGAAGAACTTGGCCAAGGCCGGCATCGGCAACGTGTCCGTGGAACTGGGCAATGGCGCCGCAGGCTGGGACAAGGGCGCGCCGTACGACGTGATCGTGATCTCGGGCGCGCTGGAAGTGCTGCCGGAAGCCTTCCTGCAGCAGGTGAAGGTGGGCGGCCGCATCGCCGCCATCGTCGGCGAGCCTCCCAGCATGGAATTCTGCATCGTGACCCGCACCGGCGAGTCCAGCTGGAGCACCGTGAAAGTGTTCGAAACCAATGTGAAGTACCTGAGCGGCGCGCCGGCAGTGTCGCACTTCGAGTTCTGAAGGAAAGAGGCAGACGATGCAGCACATTACCGCTCCCGAGTTGGCCGCCTGGCTGGCCGACCCGTCGCGTCCGAAACCGCTGCTGCTCGACGTGCGGGAAAACTGGGAATTCGAGACCTGCAACATCGCGGGCTCGACCCAGATCCCGATGAACCTGATCCCGATCCGCGTTGGCGAGCTCGAGGATGACCAGGAGATCGTCTGCGTGTGCCACCACGGCGCGCGCAGCATGCAGGTGGCGGCTTTCCTGGAACGTAACGGATTTGAAAAGATTACGAATTTGACAGGCGGCATACACGCCTGGGCCGTGCAGGTCGATCCATCGATGCCGAAGTACTGACGCATCGGCGGCCTGTGTCCTTTGACTATTGATGACTCCGATGGAGAAAGTAATGCAGAAACCCCTCATCGCCGTGCTGCTGGCCGGCGCGTTCTTCTCGCTCAACGCCCAGGCAGCCGATCTGCTCCAGGTGTACCAGCAGGCGCTGGCGAACGACGCCACCTATGCGAGTGCGCGCGCGTCCGCGGCTGCGGGGCGGGAACGCGTCCCCCAGGGGCGTGCGGGGTTGCTGCCGACCGTCGGCGTCACCGGTAACGTGACCCGCGCCAAGGGCGAAAGTACGCCGTGGAACGAGGGAACCCGCATCACCGACCAGGACGGCGTCACCCAGATCGTGCAAGGCGGCTCGGCCACCACGACCCAGAAGCAGTACACGGTCCAGCTGGCGCAGCCGCTGTTCCGCTGGGACCGCTGGGAAACCTACCAGCAGAGCAAGCTGCAGCAGGCGATCTCGGAAGCCCAGTTCGCCCAGGCACAGCAGGACCTGATCACCCGCGTGGCCCAGGCCTACTTCGACGTGCTGGCGGCCCAGGACACCCTGGCCTCGACCCGCGCCCAGAAGGAAGCCGTGACCGAGCAGCTGGCCTCGGCAAAGCGCAACTTCGAAGTCGGCACCCAGACCATCACCGACACCCACGAAGCCCAGGCCGCCTACGACCTGGTGATTTCGCAGGAGATCGCCGCGGTCAACGACCTGGAGACCAAGAAGACCGCGCTGCAGGCCATCATCGGCACGCCTCCCAGCGCGTTGGCGACCCTGCGCACCGGCGTCAACCTGACCGCGCCGCAACCGATCAACGTCGACCAGTGGGTCTCGGCCGCCGAGAACCAGAACTACGCCGTGTCGGTGGCCCAGCTGCAGCTGGAATCGGCCAAGCGCGACATCTCGAGGAACCGCGCCGGCCACTATCCGACCCTGGACCTGGTAGCGAGCTCGCAGCACACCAACCTGAGCGGCCAGACCAACCAGTCGGGCCGCACCACCAACAACGCGATCGGCGTGTCCTACACCATCCCGATCTTCAGCGGCTTCGCCGTCACCAGCCGCGTGCGCGAATCGATCGCCCTGGAAGACAAGGCGCGCAATGACCTGGAAGCGAATCGCCGCAACGCCGCGCTGCTGGCGCGCCAGTCCTTCCTCGGCGTGAACTCGGGCCTGGCCCAGGTGAAGGCGCTGGAAGCGGCCGAAGTGTCGAGCAACTCGGCGCTGGAATCGAACAAGCTGGGTTACCAGGTCGGCGTGCGTATCAACATCGACGTGCTGAACGCCCAGCGCCAGCTGTACCAGACCCGCACCGACCTGGCCAAGGCGCGCTACAACACCATCCTGGCCGGCCTGAAGCTGAAGGCGGCCGCCGGCTCGCTGCGCGAGGAAGACCTGCAGCCGATCAATGCGCTGCTGTCGCAGCCGTAAGGCTTGATGGCTTGAACGAAAAACGGCGCTGCGGCGCCGTTTTTTGTTGCCGTAGCAGTTGGCGACGAACTGGGATTCCCGCCTGGGCGGGAACGACGTGTCAGCGCTTGATACCGTCGTCCCCGCGCAGGCGGGAATCCAGGTTTTACTAAGCGGCCTTCTGCTCCACCCGCGTGCGCCATTCGATCAGCTCGGCAATCGTCAGGATCGGATAGCCGCGCTCGCGCGCAAAGCGTTCGATCGCCGCGCCGCGCATCATGGTGCCGTCTTCGTTCATCAGCTCGCACAGCACGGCGGACGGCTGCAGGCCGGCCAGGATGGCCAGGTCGACCGAGCCTTCGGTATGACCTTTGCGGCCCAGCACGCCCGCCGGGTTGGCGCGCAGCGGGAACACGTGGCCCGGGCGCACGAGGTCGCCGGGTTTCGCATCCGGGGCGATGGCGGCGCGGATCGTGGTCACCCGGTCCTGGGCCGAGACGCCGGTGGTGACGCCCTCGCGCGCCTCGATCGAGACGGTGAACGGGGTGCCGTAGCGGCTGCCGTTTTCCGGCGCCATCGGCGGCAGCTCGAGCGCGCGTACTTTGCTGTCGGACAGGCACAGGCAAACGATGCCGCTGCATTCGCGGATCATCACGGCCATGGTTTCCACCGTGAGCTTTTCGGCGGCGACGATCAGGTCGGCCTCGTTCTCGCGGTCGAAGTCGTCGAGCAGGATCACGGGAATGCCGCGACGCGTGGCCTCGAGGGCGGCGGCGATGCGGCCTTCCAGGTCCTCGCTGTCGAGCGTGAAGGTGTTGATGATGGTGTTGCTGGTCATTGAGACGCTCCTTGCAAAAGGTAAAGGAACGCATCAGGGCAAAGCGAAACGGCGCGGCGCTGCATGCCAGTACGGCGGCAGGACACGTAATAACGCACATCTTCTTTCATCCGGACTATACCGTCGGCCCTGGCTTCTCACCAGGTCTGCTGACCCTGCATGGCAGGCGCTCGCGGGCTCGGCCATGATGGCCATACCGCCGGTGGGGAATTTCACCCCGCCCCGAAGACGTATTTAATTGAATTGTTTGCCTGCTTGGACAGGCGCGGAAATTGTAGCAGGGTCGGCAAAAGCTTGCCGGCCCCGGCCGATTTAGCCGCTCTTGGTTGCTCTAAGTTGCTCTAAGTTGCTCTTAGTTGCTCAGGCCGCCACCGCCCGCATTGTCGGCGCGTTCGATCAGCTCGACCTTGTAGCCGTCCGGATCGGTGATGAAGGCGATCACGGTGCTGCCGCCCTTGACCGGGCCCGGCTCGCGGGTGATGTTGCCGCCGGCTGCGCGCACCTGGTCGCAGGTTTTATAGATGTCTTCGGTCGAGATCGCGATATGGCCATAGGCCGTGCCCATCTCGTACTTGTCGGTGCCCCAGTTGTAGGTCAGCTCGAGTTCTGCGTGGTCCGGGTTGTTGCCGTAGCCGACGAAGGCCAGGGTGTACTTGTATTCCGGGTTCTCGCTGGTGCGCAGCAGTTTCATGCCGAGCACGGTGGTGTAAAAGTCGATGGAGCGCTGCAGGTCGCCGACGCGTAACATGGTGTGCAGGATGCGCATTCTTGTTCCTGTGATAGGTGAACGTAAAGCGGGGATTTTATGCGCTCGGGCGAATCTTTGCTGGCACCGCCGACGTAGGGTGGGGCATTCCAGGCAGGTGGCCTGAAATGCCCATCCTGCGGGTCAGGCCTGCAGCTTGGCGTCGAGCGTGATGTTGGCGTTGAACAGTTTAGAAACCGGGCAGCCTTCCTTGGCCTTGCGCGCCGCTTCCTGGAAGGCCTGTTCGTCGGCGCCCGGGATGGTGGCGACCAGCTCGAGGTGGACGGCCGGGATCGCGAAGCCGCCGTCGACCTTGTCGAGCGAAACGGTGGCCGTGGTTTCCAGCTTTTGCGCGGTCATGCCGGCTTCGCCGAGCTGGGCCGACAGCGCCATCGTGAAACAGCCGGCGTGGGCCGCCGCGAGCAGCTCTTCCGGATTGGTGCCGGCGCCGTCCTCGAAGCGGGTGTTGAAGCCGTACTGGCTCTGGTTCAGCACGCCGCTCTGGGTCGAGACCGTGCCCTTGCCGTCTTTCAGGCCGCCGCTCCAGACGGCGCTTCCCTTACGCTTGATCATGATGTTCTCCTCGTGAGTGATTACTTTGCCGCCGGCGTGATCCGCCAGACGATATTGCCGACGTCATCCGCCAGCAGGATGGCGCCCTGCCTGTCGACCGCGACACCGACCGGGCGCCCGTAGGCCTTGCCGTCGCGGCTCAGGAAGCCGGTCAGCACGTCCTGCGGCGGGCCGCTCGGCTTGCCGTCGGTGAAGGGCACGTAGACCAGTTTGTAGCCCGAATGCGGCTTGCGGTTCCACGAGCCGTGCTGGCCGATCAGCGCGCCGTTCCTGAATTGCGGCAGCAGCCTGGCATCGTAGAAGGCCAGGCCCAGCGAGGCCGTGTGCGCGCCCAGCGCATAGTCGGGCGGGATCGCCGTGGCGACCAGCGCCGGTTTTTGCGGCTCGACGCGGGTGTCGACGTGCTGGCCGTAATAGCTGTAGGGCCAGCCGTAGAAGGCGCCGTCCTTCACCGCCGTCATATAGTCCGGCACCAGGTCATTGCCCAGCTCGTCGCGTTCGTTGACGGCGGTCCACAGGGCCTTGGTTTGCGGCTGGAAATCCAGGCCGTTCGGGTTGCGCAGGCCGGACGCATAGATGCGATGCCCGCCGCTGGCGATGTCATATTCCCAGATCGCGGCGCGGCCCTGCTCGATGTCCATGCCGTTCTCGGCCGCGTTGCTGTTCGAGCCGACGGTGATGTACAGCTTCTTGCCGTCGGGGGAGGCGACGACGTTCTTGGTCCAGTGGTGATTGATCCCGGCCGGCAGGTCCAGCACCTTCGTCCCCTGTCCGCCGAGGGCGGTGTCGCCGGTCTTGTACGGGAATCGCCACAGCGCGTCGGCGTTCGCGATGTACAGCGCATTGCCGACCAGGGCCATGCCGAAGGGCGAATTCAGGTCCTGCGCAAACAAGGTTTTCATTTCCGCAGTCCCGTCGGCCTTCACGCCGCGCAGCAGGACGATCTTGTTGGGCGACTCGACGCCCGCGCCGGCGCGCTTCTGCTCGATGCCCTGGACCTTGGCGCGAATGCCTTTTTCCTTCGGCGCATTGACCGGCTTGTTGCTTTCCGCGACGAGCACGTCGCCGTTCGGCAGCACGTACAGCCAGCGCGGATGCTCCAGGCCGCTGGCGTAGGCGGTGGCCGCCAGCCCGGCGGCGGGTGTCGGATGCGTGCCCTGCGGCCAGGGCTCGGCCGGCGCGATGTTCAGCGTCGGGATCAGGGAATGTTCAGGGGCCGGCAGCGCCGGATTCGGACCGAAGCCGGGCAGGTAGCCGGTCGCGGCCTGCTGCGAAAGCGCCTGCTGCGAAAGACCCGGCCCGGCGCATGCGCTGAGGCTTGCGGCAACCAGCAGAACGATCGGCAGGCCACGCCTGCTCATCGGTTCTTTCCGCCGTCGACAGGCGCCACGGAATCGTGGTCGCGCATGTCGCGATGGCGATCCGGTTGCGGAACGGCCTGGCCGGTGGCGCCCGGCTTCGGCTCGACCGCCTGTTCGATCCCGGGCGTGCCGCGGCCTTCGTAGTTTTCGGTATCGACCAGGCCCTGCTCCAGGTCGGAGGCTGCCTGTTTCATGATCCCGCGCGGCTTGACGCCCTGGCCGTCCGGCGATTCGTCGCGCTCGTGCGGCTCGCGCTTGTAGTCCTGCTCCTCGATCTTGCGGTCGGTGTTGACGACGCGGTCTTTGGCTTCTTCCACCATGGCATTCTCCTCAGGCATTGCTCAAATTGCTTAAATCCTAACGCGCAGCACTGAAGTGGGTCGCGCAATTGGATGATGCTTTTTTGAAATTAACTGTTTAACATGCTGGTTTCTGTGCCAATGCAGGGAATTGCCGTGAATTCTGAAGCCATCCTCCATCATGCCGCCACCGACTGCCCGAACTGCGGCGTCAACGTGTCCGGGAACTTTTGCCACGCATGCGGCCAGGAGACCGTGCTGCATCCGCCCAGCACGCGCGAGTTCCTGCACGAATTCATCGGCCACTACGTCGCGCTGGAGGGCAAGCTTTGGAAGTCGCTGGGCCTGCTTTTGTTCCGGCCGGGGCGCCTGACCCTCGAATACATCAAGGGGCGGCGGGTGCGTTATGTCCAGCCGCTGCGGCTGTACCTGAGCTTCAGCCTGATCTTTTTCGCGGTGCTGAAGCTCAGCATCCACGAGAACGGACACGACCAGATCAAGATCGGCCAGAGCCAGTCGGCGCCGGCCGCGCAGCAGGACGAGGACGAGGAACCGGCGCGGCACGGCAAGCAGGCCAAGCCGCTCAATGAAGACCGCCCGGGTGAAATCCGCAAGGGCACGAAGGAAGTGCACGACGCGGTCGGGCGCATCAACCAGGGCCTGGCCGACAGCCTGGTCGCGAAGCTCGAACACTTCGGCGACCTGCCCGGCGAAGAACAAAAAAAGTTGCTGAGCACCGCATTCTACGGCTACGCGCCCTACGCGATCTTCTTCATGATGCCGCTCTTCGCCTTCTACCTGAAGGTGCTGTACCTCGGCTCGGGGCGGCGCTACGGCGAGCATCTGCTGTTCGCGCTGCATACGAACGGCTTCGCCTTCCTGACGATGGCCCTGATGTTGCTGGTGCCGTCGGGCTTCGGGCTGGTCGAATGGCTGCTCGGCCTGTGGCTGGCATTTTATTTGCCGACCGCGATGCGGCGGGTGTATGGTGGTTCGCGCAAGCTCACCGGCCTGCGCTGGATCTTCCTGATGTTGCTGCACCTGGTGACGGTTGGCCTGGCGATCGTCGCGGCGCTGGCGTTCGGTATTCTTCATTGAGCGGCCCGTCGAGTCTCTTGCGGGAAGGGCGTCGGCCCAACTATACTGTGTGTTTGTACAGTATTTGCTGAGTTGCGATATAGCAGAAGCCGGACGAATCGGTTAATCTTCTGTCTCCCTAGTCCTGCCGTCGAGAGTTGTATGTCCGCTTTGCCCGAACCGCAACAAACCATCGCGCTGGTCGTGCGGCACAACACAGCCGGGATCGACGAGCCGGTGCAAGCCATCGTCGATTTCCTGCGCGGCGCCGGCTACCAGCCCGTGCTCGAGCTCGAGACGGCCGGCCACGTCAAGGTCGCCGGCGTGGCCGCGATGACGATCGACGAGATCGGCAAACAGGCCAGCACCGCCATCGTGGTCGGCGGCGACGGCACCATGCTGGGCGTGGCGCGCCAGCTGGCCCGCTACAAGGTGCCGCTCATCGGCATCAACCAGGGCCGCCTCGGCTTCATGACCGATATCCCGATCGGCCGCATGCTGCCCGCGCTGGCCGAGATCCTCAGCGGCAAGTCCAAGGCCGAGGAGCGCACCCTGCTGGAAGCGCGCCTGGTGCGCGACGGCAAGGAGATCCACTGCTCGATGGCGGTGAACGACGTGGTGGTGGCGCGCGGCTCCGGCGCCGGCATGGCCGAGCTGAAGGTCACGGTGGACGGCGCCTTCATGTACAACCAGCGTTCGGACGGCCTGATCGTCTCCACGCCCACCGGTTCGACCGCCTACGCGCTGTCGGCCGGCGGCCCGCTGCTGCATCCGACCCTGGCCGGCATCGTGCTGGTGCCGATCGCGCCGCATGCGCTGTCGAACCGTCCGATCGTGGTGCCGGACACCAGCGAGATCGTGGTCGAGATCATGAATGGCCGCGACATCAGCGTGAACTTCGACATGCAGACTTTCACGAGCCTGCAGCACGGCGACCAGATCATGATCTCGCGTTCGCCCAACACCATCACCTTCCTGCATCCCGAGGGGTGGAGCTACTACCACACCCTGCGCGAGAAACTGCACTGGAACGAGTACCCGTCCAGCGACGGCAAGCTCAAGTAACAAACCCCATTCCGATCCTCAGGAGACCCGTTACTTCATGTTGCGCCTACTTTCCATCCGCGACTTCGTCATCGTCGACACGATCGAGCTCGAGTTCTCGAATGGCTTCACGGTCTTCACCGGAGAGACCGGCGCCGGCAAATCGATCCTGATCGATGCGCTGCAGCTGGCCCTGGGCGGGCGCGGCGAAGCCAGCATGGTGCGCGAGGGCGCGGCCAAGGCCGATATCAGCGCCGACTTCGCCCTCACGCCGGCCGCCAGCGCCTGGCTCGACCAGCACGAGTTCGGCATCGAGGATGGCGGCGCGCTGCTGCGCCGGGTGATCGACAACGCCGGCCGCTCGAAGGCCTACATCAACGGCATCTCCGCCACCGCCGGCCAGTTGCGCGAGCTGGGCGAGCTGCTGGTCGACATCCACGGCCAGCACGCGCACCAGTCGCTGCTCAAGCAGGACGCCCAGCGCGCCCTGCTGGACAACCAGATCGCGGTGCGCAATCCCGAGTCCACCGCCCAGGTGCAGGCCGTCGCCGGCTGCTACAAGGCCTGGCGCGCGCTGGCCCGCCAGCGCGAGGAATTCGAGACCAACGCGAAGAACGTGCTGCTCGAACGCGAGCGGCTCGAATGGCAGGTTGGCGAGCTCGACAAGCTGGCCGTGAAGCCGGGCGAGTGGGCCGAGATCAGCAACGAGCACAGCCGCCTGTCGCACGCGGCCAGCCTGCTCGAGGGCGCGCAGGAAGCGCTGAATGCGCTGTCGGAATCCGACGATCACCCTATCCTGTCGCAACTGTCCTCGCTGAACCAGAAGCTGGGCAAGCTGGTCGATGTCGACGCCGGCCTGCAGGCCGTGCTCGACTGCATGGAGCCGGCCCGCATCCAGCTGCAGGAAGCGGTGTACGCGCTGAACAACTACATCGACAAGGTCGAGCTCGATCCGGAGCGCCTGTCGCAGGTCGATGCGCGCCTGGAGGCGATCCACAGCACCGCGCGCAAGTTCCGCGTCACGCCGGACGAGCTGCCGGACGAACACGCCACCCTGAAAGCCAAGCTGCGCCAGCTGTCCGACGCCAGCGACGTCGAAGGCCTGCGCCGCCAGGAAGAGAAGGCGAGGGCGGTCTACATGGAGGCGGCGGGCAAGCTGTCCGTCACGCGCCGGGAAGCCGCGCAGCGCCTCGGCGAACAGGTGTCGGAAGCGATGCAGGAACTGTCGATGAGCGGCGGCCGCTTCGTGGTCTCGCTGAATCCGTGCGAACCGGCCGTGTACGGCCTGGAGCAGGTCGAGTTCCTGGTGGCCGGCCACGCCGGCGTCGCGCCGCGGCCGCTGGCCAAGGTGGCCTCGGGCGGCGAACTGGCCCGCATCTCGCTGGCGATCGCCGTCATCACCTCGCACGCGACCACGGTGCCGACCCTGATCTTCGATGAGGTCGATACCGGCATCGGCGGCGGCGTCGCGGAAGTGGTGGGACGCCTGCTGAAGCGCCTTGGCCACAGCCGCCAGGTGCTGTGCGTGACCCACCTGCCGCAGGTGGCGAGCCAGGCCAACCAGCACTTCCAGGTGGCCAAGGGCACGACCGGCGAAGGCAAGACGGTGTCGCGCATCGACGTGCTGGACAAGAAGGAACGGGTCGAAGAGGTGGCGCGCATGCTGGGCGGTATCGAGATCACCGAGACCACCCGCAAGCACGCGCGCGAGCTGCTGGCATCCTGACCCATCCGTCGCCCGCCTTCGCGGGGACGACGAATGGCATAATGACCAGCCAAATTTGCCCTTTCCCAGACCATGCCCTTCAGAAAAGAACCGCCGCACTCCCACGGCACGATCGCCAAGAGCGCCATCGTGCTGGTCAACCTCGGCACGCCCGACGCGCCGACGCGCAAGGCGGTGCGGCGTTACCTGAAGCAGTTCCTGTCCGATCCGCGCGTGGTGGAGATCCCGCGCGCGCTCTGGAACCTGATCCTGAATCTGATCATCCTGCCTTTCCGCTCGGGTAAATCGGCGCAGAAGTACGCGATGATCTGGACCCGCGAAGGTTCGCCGCTGAAGGTCTACACGGCCAGGCAGGCGGCGAAGCTGGCGGAACTGCTCGACGAGCGCGGCCACGAGGACGTCGAGGTGGCGATGGCGATGCGCTACGGTTCGCCCGCGCTGCCCGAGGTGCTGGACGAGCTGAAGGCCAGGGGCGTCGACCGCATCGTGGTGCTGCCGGCCTATCCGCAGTATTCGGGCACCACCACGGCCTCGATCTGGGACGCCGTCTACGCCCACTACGGCCAGGTGCGTAACATCCCCGAGCTGCGCCTGGTCAAGCATTACCACGACCATGAAGGCTATATCGAGGCGCTCGCCGACTCGGTGCTGGCGTACTGGGAACAGCACGGCCGCGGCGAAAAGCTCGTGATGAGCTTCCATGGCGTACCGAAACGGACGCTGATGCTGGGCGACCCGTACCACTGCGAATGCCATCGCACCGCGCGCCTGCTGGCGGCGCGCCTGCGCCTGGCGCCCGAGCAGTACCTGGTCACCTTCCAGTCGCGCTTCGGACGCGCCGAGTGGCTGCAGCCATATACCGCGCCGACCGTGCAGCAGCTCGCGCGCGAGGGCGTGAAACGCATCGACGTGATGTGCCCCGGCTTTACCAGCGACTGCCTGGAGACGCTGGAGGAAATCAATATGGAAGTGCGGCACGAGTTCGAATCGAACGGCGGCCAGGAATACCACTACATCCCTTGTCTGAACGACAATCCATCCTGGATCACGGGGCTGGCGGAGATCGCCGAACAGCACCTGATCGGCTGGCCCACCATGATGAGTCCGTCACAGCACGAGGCCCGGCGCAAGGATGCGGAAGCCGCGCGCGAGCACGCGCTGAAGCTGGGCGCCTAGGGCGGGGCCCTCGGGGCTGGGGGCCGCAAGGCGTGCCCACGCAACGGAGCTGTTAAAATGGCACGTTTTGCGGCGTCGCCCCGAGTTCCGCCAGGCAGATCGCTGCCAGCGCAAGGGCGGTCCAGACCACCACGGCGCCGCTGATCAGATGCAGTCTCATGATCCTTCCCCTGTTCCTATTAGGAAACATGGTAAAACGCCTGGCTGGTGATGAGTTCTGCTATTGCGTAAATCCTGTAACAAAAAACTACGCGATATGCACATGTTAGCCCTGCAATTCCCCTTGAAAACGTAGGGGATCGCCTCATATGGGGCCCGTGTGATAAGCAGGACAAGTCAACCGATCAGCCAAGTCCTTGATTCTAGGAGTTTTTTCGATGCAAGACCAAGAAAACCAAGAGGTGTCCAATCAACCGGAAGCCGATACTGCGGCGAATGCGGCCAATCCTGCAGAGAAGCAGGCGGCCCAGTCGCAGGAGACCAGCCTCGAAGAACAGCTGAGCGCTACCGAAGCCAAGCTGGCCGAGATGCACGATGCCTTCATGCGCGCCAAGGCCGAAGCGGACAATATCCGCCGCCGCGCCCAGGAAGATGTGAGCAAGGCCCATAAATTTGCGATCGAAAGCTTTGCCGAGGCCATGGTCCCGGTGCGCGACAGCCTGGAAATGGCGCTGAAGGTCGAAGCCCCCACCGTGGAATCGATCAAGGAAGGCGTCGAGATGACCCTCAAGCAGCTCACCGCCGCGTTCGAGAAGAATCGCCTGGTCGAAGTGATGCCGCAGCCGGGCGACAAGCTCGACCCGAACAAGCACCAGGCCGTGGCCGTCGTGCCGTCGGAGCAGGAAGCGAATACCGTCGTGGCAGTGTTGCAAAAAGGTTACATGATTGCCGATCGCCTGCTGCGTCCGGCCATCGTAACTGCTGCTCAGCCGAAATAAATATTGCTGAGACTGCTTCCAAGCTCTTGAAAGCACGCAGTTTTTCCCTATATTCGACACATCTGAAAACTAAGTACTAAAAAGGAAAATATTATGGGCAAAATCATCGGTATCGACCTGGGCACTACCAATTCCTGCGTAGCCATCATGGAAAATGGCCAGCCCAAGGTCATCGAAAATGCCGAAGGCGCTCGTACTACGCCTTCGATCATTGCCTACCAGGAAGACGGCGAGATCCTCGTCGGCGCGCCGGCGAAACGCCAGGCCGTGACCAACCCGAAGAACACCCTGTTCGCAGTCAAGCGCCTGATCGGCCGTAAATTCGACGAGAAGGAAGTCCAGAAGGACATCTCGCTGATGCCGTACACGATCATCAAGGCCGACAACGGCGACGCCTGGGTGCAGGTGCGCGACAAGAAGCTGGCGCCGCCGCAGATCTCCGCTGAAGTCCTGCGCAAGATGAAGAAAACCGCCGAGGACTACCTGGGCGAAGAAGTCACCGAAGCCGTGATTACCGTGCCGGCCTACTTCAACGACTCGCAGCGCCAGGCGACCAAGGACGCCGGCCGCATCGCGGGCCTGGACGTCAAGCGCATCATCAACGAGCCGACCGCGGCCGCGCTGGCATTCGGCCTGGACAAGACCGACAAGGGCGACCGCAAGATCGCCGTGTATGACCTCGGCGGCGGCACCTTCGACGTCTCGATCATCGAGATCGCGGACGTCGATGGCGAGAAGCAGTTCGAAGTGCTGTCGACCAACGGCGACACCTTCCTGGGCGGCGAAGACTTCGACCAGCGCATCATCGACTACATCATCGACGAGTTCAAGAAGATCAACGGCCTCGACCTGTCGAAGGACCCGATCGCCCTGCAGCGCATCAAGGCTTCGGCCGAGCGCGCGAAGATCGAGCTGTCGTCCTCGCAGCAGACCGAGATCAACGAGCCGTACATCGCCATGGCGAACGGCGCGCCGGTCCACCTGAACCTGAAGATGACCCGCGCCAAGCTGGAGTCGCTGGTCGAGGAACTGATCAACAAGACCATCGAGCCGTGCCGCGTCGCCATCAAGGACGCCGGCGTGAAGGTTTCGGACATCGACGACATCATCCTGGTCGGCGGCATGACCCGTATGCCGAAGGTGCAGGAAAAGGTGAAGGAGTTCTTCGGCAAGGATCCGCGCAAGGACGTCAACCCGGACGAGGCAGTGGCAGTCGGCGCTGCGATCCAGGGCTCGGTGCTGGCCGGCGACCGCAAGGACCTGCTGCTGCTGGACGTGACCCCGCTGTCGCTGGGTATCGAAACCCTGGGCGGCGTGATGACCAAGATGATCCACAAGAACACCACGATCCCGACCAAGTTCTCGCAGGTGTTCTCGACCGCCGACGACAACCAGCCGGCCGTGACCATCAAGGTCTTCCAGGGCGAGCGTGAAATCGCAGCGGGCAACAAGGGCCTGGGCGAATTCAACCTGGAAGGCATCCCGCCGGCGCCGCGCGGCACGCCGCAGATCGAAGTGACCTTCGACATCGACGCCAACGGCATCCTGCACGTGGGCGCGAAGGACAAGGCCACCGGTAAAGAAAACAAGATCACCATCAAGGCCAACTCGGGTCTGTCGGAAGACGAGATCCAGAAGATGGTGAAGGACGCCGAGCTGAACGCGGAAGAAGACAAGAAGGTCAAGGAACTGGCCGAAGCCCGCAACCAGGGCGACGCGCTGGTCCACCAGACCAGGAAGTCCCTGACCGAGTACGGCGACAAGCTGGACGCCGGCGACAAGTCGAACATCGAGTCGGCGATTGCCGCCCTCGAAGGCGTGCTGAAGTCGGGTGACAAGGCCGAGATCGAATCGAAGATCGCTGCCCTGAACACCGCCGCGCAAAAGCTGGGCGAGAAGATGTACGCCGACATGCAGGGCCAGCAGGCTGGCGCTGCGGGTGCGGCTGGCGCGCAACAGCCGGGCGCCGATTCGGGTGCCAAGGCCGACGATGACGTGGTCGACGCCGACTTCAAGGAAGTCAAGGACGCCAAGTAATGTCACAATAGGGGGTTGCGGGATGGCCGGTGGCCTCCCGCCCTTCCTCGCGGAATATCCCGAGCCGATGCAGCCTTCTGGTGCCCGGCTCGGTTTTTTTGCACAGACAGTTTGAGTAGATAGACAACAGCAAGGTGCCGACAAATGGCAAAGCGTGATTTTTACGAGATCCTCGGGGTCGCCAAGACTGCGTCGGAAGACGAGATCAAGAAGTCTTATCGCAAGCTTGCGATGAAGTACCACCCCGACCGCAATCCGGATAACAAGGAAGCGGAGGAGAAGTTCAAGGAGGTCAAGGAAGCCTACGAGATGCTGACCAATCCGGAGAAGCGCGAGGCCTATGACCGTTATGGTCACGCTGGCGTCGATCCGAACAGCGGCATGGGCGGCGGCTTCGGCGCCGGCGGCTTTGGCGATGCATTCGGCGACATCTTCGGCGATATCTTCGGCGGCGGACGCGGACGCAGTTCCGGCCCCCAGGTGTACCGCGGCGCCGACCTGCGCTACAACCTCGAGATCACGCTGGAACAGGCGGCCGCCGGCTTCGATACCACGATCCGCGTGCCGAGCTGGGACAAGTGCGACACCTGCCACGGCAGCGGCGCCAAGCCGGGCACCCAGCCCGTCACCTGCTCGACCTGCCACGGCCACGGCCAGGTGCGCATGCAGCAGGGCTTCTTCTCGATCCAGCAGACCTGCCCGAAGTGCCACGGCAGCGGCAAGATCATTCCGGAACCGTGCGCGGCCTGCGGCGGCGCCGGACGCATCAAGCGCAACAAGACCCTGGAAGTGAAGATCCCGGCCGGTATCGACAACGGCATGCGGATCCGCTCCTCGGGCAATGGCGAGCCGGGCACCAACGGCGGGCCGCCGGGCGACCTGTACGTGGAAATCCACATCAAGCCGCACGAGGTGTTCCAGCGCGAAGGCGACGACCTGCATTGCGAAATGCCGATCTCGTTCAGCAAGGCGGCATTGGGCGGCGAGATCGAGGTGCCTACCCTGGGCGGCAAGGTGTCCTTCACCATCCCCGAAGGCACCCAGACCGGCAAGACCTTCCGCCTGAAGGGCAAGGGCATCAAGGGCGTGCGCTCGGGCTATTCGGGCGACCTGTTCTGCCACGTGCTGGTCGAGACGCCGGTCAAGCTGACCGACAAGCAGAAAGACCTGCTGAAGGAATTCGAGCGCCTGACCAAGGAAGGCGGCGCGAAGCACAGCCCGCAAAGCAAGGGCTGGATGGATAAAGTAAAGGACTTCTTCGAGTAAGAGGTCGACAACCGCTGGATGGCGCGAGTCCCAGCGGTTTTTTTTGCATGAACAATTGACTTAAACGCAAGGTCGAATCAGATGCCTAATTCAAAACCCATCACCAGGGAGCTGTTCGCCAAAAACCGTGCCTGGGCGGAATCGGTCGTCGCCAAGCAGCCCGACTTTTTCAAATCGCTGGCCTCGCAGCAGGCCCCGGAATACATGTGGATCGGCTGCTCGGACAGCCGCGTGCCCGCCAACGAACTGCTGGGCATGATGCCGGGCGAGATGTTCGTCCATCGCAACGTGGCGAACGTGGTGGTGCACTCTGACCTGAACTGCCTGTCGGTGCTCCAGTTCGCCATTGATGTGCTCAAGGTGAAGCACGTCATCGTCTGCGGCCATTACGGCTGCGGTGGCGTGCATGCGGCCCTCACCGGACGCCGGGTCGGCCTGACCGACAACTGGCTGCGCCACGTGCAAGACGTCAAGCACAAGCACGGCCGCTACCTGGGCGAGATCGTGCAACCTACCGCCGCCCACGACCGCCTGGTCGAGCTGAACGTGGCCGAGCAGGTGATCAACTGCGCCCAAACCACGGTGGTGCAGGACGCCTGGGATCGCGGCCAGGAACTGACGCTCCACAGCTGGGTGTACGGCCTGAAGGATGGCCTGCTGCGCGACCTCGGCATGACCGTGTCCAGCGCCGAGGAACTGACGCAGAGATACGACGCGCTGCTGACGCGCTACGCGGACGGCTGGACCCCGGCGTAAGCGCTCTGCTGCAGTTGCGCGAGCTCGTGCGTCAGTTCGTCGACGAGCGCCGTCAGAAGCGGTGGCGCAAGCCCACCGCGAGCTGGCGGTTGCCCGTACCCGGCTCTTCGCTATTGCCTTCGGTGTAAGCCCCGCCATTGTGGTTGTGGATTACACCGTAGGAAGCGTAGACATCGCTGCGTTTCGAAAACGCATACATGTAGGCGGCCCCCAGCTGCTGCGCATCCTGGTTGTGGATGGTACGGTCGTCCAGCCGCACATAGGTCAGCACCACGGTGCTGACGCCGAAGGGCACGGACGCCCCCAGCAGCAGGTCGCGGGTGTCGGTCGACGCGATCGGCGGCGCGCCGCCGAACACCGCCGCGCCATTGTTCAGGGGCGTGCTGTTGCGGCCCTTGTTGACCTCGTAGCCGAAGTAGCCGCGCACAGGCCCGAAGTCGTAGTTGGCGCCGAGCAGCAGGTTGCGCGCCGGATCGGTGCCGCTCAGGGTGGCGCTGTCGTTGTTCTTGCGGTGGTAGGCAATGCGGGCGGCGAGCGGGCCCTTGCTGTAGCCGAAGGAGCCGCCGAAGGCGCGGTTGGCGGCGCTGTCGCCGGCGACTTCGCCGGCTACATACATCAGGTCGCCGCTGAAGCCGTTGATGTCGGGACTACGGTACAGCACCGAATTCGAGGCCCGGAAGCCGGTCGGGGCCATCAGGTTGTTGGAACGGATCACGCCGTTGCGCAGCGGGTCGACCACCACGTTGAGCGTGGTGAACAGCGGCGTGTCCTGCAGGCCGGCGGAGACCGAGCCCAGGCTGCCGCGCAGGCCGACGATCGAGGTACGGCCGAACAACGTGTTGTTCTGGGTCGAGGTGCCGTTGTCGGCGTGGATGCCACCCTCGATCACGAAGAACGCGGACATGCCCTGGCCCAGGTCTTCGGTGCCGCGGAAGCCCCAGCGGCTCTGGGTCGCCATGCCGCTGGTCACGCGGGTCGAGGTGCCGGCGATGCCGCCCTGGTCGACCGATACGCCCACATCCATCACGCCATAGAAGGCGACCGAAGAACCGTCGGCCAGCGCTGCGCCACTGCACAGCATCGCTGCGCACAGCACGGCCATGCGCCGTGCGGAAAACTTAGCTTTCATTATTTTTTTCTACTTTCTTCGTTATTGTTTTAAGCGGCAGTGACCGGTGCACGTACGGGTTCCGGATCCGGGATCGGCTCGATCTTCCCGAGCACGAACACGAAGCAGATGATCCCGACGATCAGGATGACGCCGGCAACGAAGAAAGCGTTGGTGAACGAGGCGGTGGCGCCGACGATCATGCCGGTCACGATCGGTGCGGCCGCCCCCATCAAGTTGTTCGCGAAGTTCATGATGCCGCCGATGGTGCCGGCGCCGCCCTTCGGCGCGATCAGCGAAGGCAGCGACCAGCCGACCGGCGCCGCCGAGGCCAGGCCGCCCAGCGCGATCGAGATCCAGAAGATGGCCCAGGCCGGGTCGGTGGTCTGGGTGGCGCCGAACACGGCCAGGCCGAAGGTCATGCCGACGATCAGCACGGCCTTGCGCACCTTCGATTCGTTCTTGCCGCGCGAGATCAGGTGGTCGATCAGCCAGCCGCCGACGAACAGGTCGGTCAGGGTGGCGAAAGCCCAGGGGATGGCGGCGAAGCCGGCCGACTTCAGGATGCTCATGTGCATCGATTCGACCAGGTAGCCGGGCAGCCAGGTCAGGAGCAGGTAGAAGGTGTAGCCGTAGGCGGCGAAACCGAGCGTCAGGCCCCAGACCTTGGCCTTGGTCAGCAGGTAGCCCAGCATATTCAGGGCGCCGGCATCGGCCGGGCCTTCGGGAGCGGCGCCGCCGCGCTGGATGTAGTCGTATTCGGCCTTCGCCAGGTTCTTGTCCGCGCTCGGGTCGCGGTACAGCACATAGAAGGCGATGAAGTACAGGAAGCTCAGGGTCGCCGTCAGGGCGAAGCCCGAGCGCCAGCCGAAGGTGACCACCGTGACCGCCACCAGCGGCACGCCGATCACGTTCGAGAACTTGGCGGCGGCATCGAAGATGGCGGTGGCCAGGCCGCGCTCATTGCGCGGGAACCAGTAACCGGTGGCCTTCGAGCTGACCGGGAAAGCTGGTGCTTCGGCCACGCCCAGCAGGATACGCGCGACGAAGATGCCGGCGAAGCCGCTCGAGAACGCTGTGATGACCGAGGCGATGCCCCACAGGAAGGCGCCCCAGCGTCCGACCCGGGTCGGACCGAAGCGGTCCAGCACCATCCCCACCGGAATCTGCAGCAGCGAATACGACCACGCGAAGGCGGAGAACAGCAAGCCCAGTTCGACGGCGCTCAGATGGAACACGTCCTTGATCTGGGGCGCCGCGACCGACAGGCCGATGCGGTCGATGTAGTTGATGAGGACGCCTACGCCGAGCAGCGCGCCGATGCCCCAGCGGCGCCGGGGAATCCCTTGGTTTCTGGTTGATGCCATGCTTGTCTCCTTTGTTGTGTTGATGAATGGGTTCTAGCGACCCTCGGGGTGAAGAATCTCTTCGGTGAGCGCCGCGAGCGGCTTGCTGATGTCGAGCAGCAGGCCGGCTTCGTCCTGCTGCAGGGGTTCGAGGTCGCGCAGCTGGCTGTCGAGCAGCGAGGCCGGCATGTAGTGGGCAGTCCGCGCCAGCATGCGCTGGGCGATCAGCTCGCGCGGGCCGCTCAGGTGGGCAAAGCGCAGGCCGGGGTCGGCGGCGCGCAGCAGGTCGCGGTAACGGCGCTTGAGGGCCGAACAGGCCAGCACCAGGCCTTCGCCGCGCGTACGGGCAGCGGCGATCTCGGCCTGCAGGGTATGCAGCCAGTCGGCGCGGTCGTTGTCGTCGAGGGGAATCCCGGAAGCCATCTTGGCCACGTTCGATGCGCTGTGGTAGGCGTCGCCTTCGAGGAAGCGCACGCCCAGCGCCTGCGCCAGCCGTTGTCCGACTTCGCTCTTGCCGCAGCCGGAGACGCCCATGACGACCCAGCGGGCCGGTTCGGCGGACGGGGATGGGGCGATGATTTGATTGACGGGCTGATGATAGATCATGATAAATTTGGTAGCGCTATCAGACGTGGCGAGTCTACGCCGATCGATGGTTTTGTAAAGCAGTTTCCATGCTGCGGCGCAGCACAGGGAGTGGGCGATGCCGCGGCCGCTCCCGTGGGAAGCGGCCGGGAAGGAAGATCAGGCGCTCTCGCGCGCCATCAGGGTGAAGCCGAGGTCGACGCGGGTAAGGGCGGGGGTCTCGCCGCGGATGACGGCGCGCAGCAGCTGCGCCGCTTCGAAACCGACGCGGTAGCGCGGCGTGGCGATGGTGGACAGGGACGGATTCATCCAGGCCGACACCGGCAGGTCATTGAAGCCGCAGATGGCGAGTCGGCCGGGTACGGCGATGCCGCGCCGCTGGCACTGGAAGATCGCGCCCTGGGCCAGGTCATCGTTACAGCAGAAGATGGCGTCGCAGTCGGGTGTCACGGACAGCATGCGCCCCAGCAGTTCGGCGCCGAGCGCGATGGTGGACGGGTCGGCCACCATGGTCTCGAGCTGCGGGTCGTACAGGCCGGCTTCCTGCAAGGCGCGGCGGTAGCCCTCGGCCCGCTTCAGCGTACGCTCGTCGCGTTGGGCGCCCATGAAGCCGATGCGCTTGTACCCCTTGTCGATGAGGTAGCGGGTCATGGTGTAGCCGGCCTCGAGCTGGGAGAAGCCGACCGACAGCGCGTCCGGCGAACTGCCGAGATCCATCATCGACACCACCGGCAGTTTCGACGAGGCCAGGATCTTCGTCACCTGCTTGCTGTGCGTGAGGCCCGACAGCAGTACGCCGTCCGGGTTCGACTGCAGGTAAATATTGAGAAGCTTTTCTTCCTCGGCATCCGAGTAGCGGGTATTGCCGATCAGGATCTGGTAGTCATCCTTTTCCAGGGCATCCTGGATGCCGGCGAGGACCTCGGTGAACACGGCGTTCGACAGCGACGGCACCAGCACCACGATCACCTTCGACTGGCTCGAGGCCAGCGCGCGGGCGGCGCGGTTGGGCACGTAGCCCAGCGCCGCCACGGCCTCCTCGACGCGCGCGCGCAGTGCGGCCGACACCAGTTCCGGCTGGTTGATCGCGCGCGACACCGTCATGGTCCCGACGCCGGCCCGCGCCGCCACCTCGGACAGGGTGACGCGGCCGCTGCCACGGTTGCGAAGGGTTTCTGGTTTGTTCATCGTCTGGTTTGGTAGCGTTATCAGCGCCTTCGGGGAGGCGACCGCTGTATCATGGCCGTCCCACAAGGGACACTTGTATTGGAGCACGATTATGGCAAATGATTCGGCATTTGGCGACCTCGCCCGGCTACGGGAGATCGTGCGCGAATTCGTCGACGAGCGCGACTGGGACCAGTTCCATTCGCCGAAGAACCTGGCGTCCGCGCTGACGGTGGAGGCGGCCGAGCTGCTCGAGCACTTCCAGTGGCTGCAGCACGGCCGCGCCGAGGAGCTCGGCCCGGACAAGCTGCGGGAAGTGCGGCACGAGATGGCCGATGTGCTGGTCTACCTGGTGCGGCTGGCCGACAAGCTCGACGTCGACCTGCTGGCGGCCGTGCAGGAGAAGATGGTGCTCAACCGGGCCAAGTACCCGGCCGAGCAGGTGCGCGGCGATGCGCGCAAGTACTACGAATATCAAATACCGCCCAGGTAGTGGCTCAGCACCCCATCCGAACTGTCGACGCCGAGGATCTCCATCAGCCTCTCCAGTTCGACACCGACGTGCTCGCGCGCCTCGGTGTCTTCTTCCTGCACCAGCTCCAGCGATTGCTGGAACTGCTTGAGCACCCAGAACTTGGTCGGATGTCCCGCGATCCCGGCGAGCAGGCGGGTGGCCAGGTCATCCAGCATCACCGCCAGGCGCTCGCGTTCCGCCGACGGGTTCTCGCCCGGCAGGTCGGCCAGCTTGGGGCCGTCGCGGTAGGCGCGCAACTGCTCGAGCGTGCGCGGCACGACGAACAGCGGCGCATCCTTGACCTCGGCCATGGGATCGCGGGCCATGGCTTTATACGCCGCCGAGGCAGATGTACTTGATGACCAGGTAGTCGTCCATGCCGTACTTCGAGCCTTCGCGGCCCAGGCCGGACTGCTTCACGCCGCCGAAGGGCGCGATCTCGTTCGAGATCAGGCCGGTGTTCACGCCCACCATGCCGGTCTCGATCTGTTCGGCCACGCGCCATACGCGGCCGATGTCGCGCGAGTAGAAGTAGGAGGCCAGGCCGTATTCGGTGTTGTTGGCCAGGGCGATCACTTCCTCCTCGGTCTTGAAGCGGAACAGCGGCGCCACCGGGCCGAAGGTTTCCTCGTCCGACACCAGCATGTCGGGCGTCACGTCGGCCAGCACGGTCGGCTGGAAGAAGCTGTGACCGAGCTCATGGCGCTTGCCACCCAGCAGCAGGCGAGCGCCTTTGCCCAGCGCGTCGGCGATATGCTTCTCGACCTTGACGATGGCCTTGTCCTCGATCAGCGGACCCTGGTTCACGCCCGGCTCCATGCCGTTGCCGACCTTCAGTCCCTTGACCTTCTCGGTGAAGCGGCGCGCGAATTCGTCGTACACGCCGTCCTGCACGTAGATGCGGTTGGCGCAGACGCAGGTCTGGCCGGCGTTGCGGTATTTGGAGGCGATCGCGCCCTCGACCGCGGCGTCGAGGTCGGCATCGTCGAACACGATGAAGGAGGCGTTGCCGCCCAGTTCCAGCGACAGCTTCTTGATCGTCGGCGCGCACTGTTCCATCAGCACGCGGCCGACCGGGGTCGAGCCCGTGAAGCTCAGCTTGCGCACGGTCGGATTCGCGCACATTTCGGCGCCAATTGCTTTCGCATCGCCGATGACGATCGAGAACACGCCTTTCGGTACGCCGGCGCGTTCGGCCAGCACGGCCAGGGCCAGGGCTGAGAACGGGGTCAGTTCGGCAGGCTTCAGGACGATCGGGCAGCCGGCGGCCAGGGCCGGCGCGACCTTGCGGGTAATCATCGCGGACGGGAAGTTCCACGGGGTGATCGCGGCGCAGACGCCGATCGGCTCCTTGGTCACGATCAGGCGGCGGTCGCGCGCCGGCGATTCCAGCACGTCGCCTTCGATGCGCTTGGCCTGCTCGCCGAACCATTCGAAGAACGAGGCTGCATAGCCGACCTCGCCCTTGGCCTCCGCCAGCGGCTTGCCCTGTTCGGCGGTCATGATGGCCGCCAGGTCGTCCGCGTTTTCCAGCATCAGGTCATTCCACTTGCGCAGGATGAGGGCGCGCTCGCGCGCGGTCTTCTTGCGCCATGCCGGCCAGGCGGCGTTCGCGGCCTCGATCGCGCGGCGGGTTTCCTGCGCGCCCATGTGGGGTACGGTGCCCAGCGATTCGCCGGTGGCCGGATTGGTCACCGTCACGGTCTGGCCTTCGACGGCATCGCACCATTCGCCATCGATATACGCTTGCTGGCGCAGCAGGGAAGGATCTTTCAGGTTCAGCATGGGTTCCTCGTGCTTGTTCGTGTTAGAAGACAAAGATACCACGCAATCCGCCGGCCCGTTTTGGGTACGCCGTGGCCGTCCCCACGCAACTGTCTTGCATGCGGAAGCTTCCCAGGTCCGCGTTGCGAACCGCAATTCGCGAGCTGATCTGTACAATTCAGCCGGGCTGGCGCAGGTTGTGCACTTGCGGCATCAGGAACGAACCGAAAAAAAGGCGGACAGGGATGAAAAGCTTGAAGACCAGGGGCCGTACCGCATTTCCGCGCGCCGGCGTGACGCGCATGCGCGCGATCGCCCGTGCCGCAAGCCTGGGGATGTTGATCGTTGCGGCCGCCGCTGCCGGCGCGGCCCCGGCCAGGGAGAACGCACCGTCCAGGCATACCGTACTGGTGAACGGCGCGCACGGCGAGCAGCTGCGCCTGACTGCTTATGGACAGAATATCGTGCGGATCCAAAGCGTGCGCGCCGGCGAAAAATATTTCGACGACCATCATTACGAGATGGTGGCCTCGCACGATTACAAGAATGCATTCCGTGTCAGCCGACGCGACGGCATGACGATCCTCAGGCTCGACGGACCGAATGCCATCGAACTCGATATCGACCAGGACACGCTGGCGATCCGTTATTTCATCGATGGCCGGCCGGCGCCGGTCCTGCAGGAACGCGGCGGCGTCGAATGGCAAGGGCAGGTGATCAGGCGGCGCTTTGCATTCGACGACCATGAACACTTCACGGCCCTGGGGCACAGTTATTTCGGGCGTTCGCAGTCGATCGACCTGAAAGGCCAATCGCTGACACGCAATTACGGCGCCGCCCAGATCGACCAGGCCCCGCTGCTGGTGCCCTTCTATATTTCCAGCAAGGGCTACGGGGTCTTCCTGAACAGCACCTTCAAGAACTTCTTCAACTTCGGCAAGGACGGAGACTACGAGTTCGGCATCGATACCCTGGGCTTCGATGGCCGCATGGATTATTTCTTCATCGCCGGACCGCAGCCGAAGGACGTGCTGGCCCACTACGTCGAACTGACCGGCAAGCCGCGCCTGCCGGCCAAAGCGATGTTCGGCCTGGCCCTGTCGGACAAGAGCCACGACCACGATTCGCCGACGCCGTCCGACGAAGCCTGGTGGAAGCAGAAGATCATGGCGCACCGGGCGGCCGGCTTCCCGCTCGACCACGTCGTCAACGACAACCGCTGGCGCGCCGGCGGCGGCAAGCGCTGCGAATCGTATATCGAATGGGACAAGGGCCGGTATCCCGACCCGCGCGAATACCAGCGCTGGCTGAAGGCCAATGGCCTGGTGTCGACGCTCGATTTCAACCGCTGCGTGGCGCAATACAGCGAAGGCTGGCGCAGGAGTTTCAACCTGCCCGAACCCGGCAAGATCGATTTCGCCCAGAGCGCGCCGGACCTGACCAATCCCGCATTCAGGAAGTGGTTCTGGGACATCCTGTACAAGAAGTCCCTGGATCCTGCCTTGCACTATCCGGGCGACGCATTATGGATCGACGAATTCGACGAACAGGGTGCTGCGCCGGAAACGATGATCCTCGCCAATGGACTGAGTTCGGCCGAAATGCGCAATTACTGGTTCTTCCTGATTTCGAAAGCCCTGGTCCAGCAGGGCTGGGATACATCGGCCATCAAGGAGAGGCCCTATGTCTGGGTACGCGGCATGACCGCCGGCGCGCAGCGTTACGCTACCTTGTGGAGCGGCGATATCAAGCCGAACTTCGACGAAATGAAGATGCAGATCCGCGGCATGCAGCTTGCCGGCCTGTCGGGATTCCCGTACTGGGGCCACGATGCCGGCGGTTTCTACGACTGGACGGCGAAAACCGGCCCGGACGCCGAGCTGTACATGAAATGGTCGATGGCCTTCGGCAGCTTCGCGCCGATCTGGAAACCGCACGGCGCCGGCCCATCGCGATGGCCGCTCGATCGTAGCGGCGAAGAACAGGCGGTCGCCCACCGGTTCGCCAGGCTGCGCTATGAACTGATGCCTTACATGTATTCGGCCGCGCACGAAGCCGCCAGCACCGGCATGCCGATCGCCCGCGCGATGCTGCTCGCCTACCCGGAGCAGGAAAAAGCCTGGCAATACGATCTGCAATACATGTGGGGGCCAAGTCTGCTGGTGGCGCCGTTCACCAGCGCCGACCAGGTGCAGGATGTCTGGCTACCCCCGGGACAGTGGTTCGACTATTGGCGACCGCAGCATGTCCTGCAAGGCGACACGGTCATTCCCATCAAGCCGGATGCCAATGAAATCGCGCTGTTCGTGAAAGCGGGCTCGATCATTCCTGGGCAGGCATTCGCACTCAGCACCCGGTTCGCCGACAAGTCGATGCTGCGACTCGACGTGTACGGCGGCGCCGACGGCGACAGCCAGCTCATCGAGGACGACGACACCACCGAGGATTACCGGCTGCACGGCAGGCAAATGACGACAGCGATCAGCTACCGCGCCGCCGCCGGCGTACTGCATATCGGCGCCGCGCGCGGCGATTATGCGGGGGCGCCGGCGCAACGGTCGTATCGCATCACGCTGCATGGCGTGCCCGCGCCGGCCTGCTTCACGATCAACGGTATCCGGGCCACGGAGGTGCAGACGAGCAAGGAGCAGGAAACGCAGATCGTCGTGCCGAAAACCAGTGTCCGAAAAGACCTGACGATTGCGGCTTGCCGCTGAATACGGAAGTTCGGTGATAGTCTAGAAAGACACGCAGACTGTACTGGAGGTATCGATGACCATCAAAGTTTATCGCTACGCGCAATACCCGCTCGACCATGACGAATCCTTGTCGCACGCTTACGCAACGATGGCCTTCATCATCCTCAACAAGTTGACGGCCATGCCGGACAGCGAAATGGACGTCGATCCGGCGCACGTCGACGAGGAAGGGCGCTATCTCGGGCTTCACGGCGGCCATCCCGGGTGATACGCCCGCTGCCATTGCCGGTTCGTGTTGGCATGCTTCTTCAGTTGACGATAAGATTTTGCTATCGGTTTCTGAACAGGGACCCATCCCGTCATCAGATCTAATTGATTTGGATCAACGGCCACTCGCACTCGGATCAGATTGCAGTATGATGGTCCGTGTGCGCCTCACTTCAAGGTAGAGAACATGCGCCCGATCGTTATCGTCCCCGCTTGTACCCGTGATTTTGGAGAACATCCGTATCACGCGGCCCAGCACAAATATGTCGACGCAGTCGTGATCGGCGCCGATTGCGCCCCCATGATCCTGCCGTCGCTGGGCGAGGCGCTCGATCTGGAAACCATGCTCGACCTGTGCGACGGCATCATGCTGACTGGCTCGGCATCGAACGTTCATCCCAGTTATTACTCCGAAGAAGTTCTCGACCCGACCCTGCCGCAGGATCCGGCGCGCGACCAGACCACGCTGCCGCTGATCCGCGAGGCGGTCAAGCGCGGCATTCCGATCATCGCGATCTGCCGCGGCTTCCAGGAAATGAACGTGGCGCTGGGCGGCAGCCTGTTCCAGGCGGTGCAGGCGGTGCCGGGGCATTTCGACCACCGCGAGAATCCCGAGCTGGGGATGGACGAGCAGTACGGCGACGCGCACAAGATCCGCATCATCGAAGGCGGGATGCTGCACGGCATCCTGGGCAAGGACGAAATCCCCGTCAATTCCCTGCATGGCCAGGGCGTCAACGGGCTCGCGCCGGGCCTGACGGTCGAAGCGGTGGCGGAGGACGGCCTGGTCGAGGCATTTTCGGTCTCGATCTCGCCGGGCTTTACCCTGGCCGTCCAATGGCATCCGGAATGGCGCATTGCCCAGAACCCGCACTCGATGAAGATGTTCGGCGCCTTCGGCGATGCCTGCCGCGCCCGCTTTCAATCCAAGAAACGGAAGAGTCTATGACCGCCTATGAAAAATGGGCGGCCCGCTCCGTTCCATAGCTTCCCTGTTCAGACAAGCCCGCGCCCTGCGGGCCGCGCTTGCGCGCCCGCGACCTTTCAACGAACAGAGGCATCATCATGGCTATCCGCGACAATTTTTCTTATAACGACATGGACGAGTGGCTCAACGGCAAGCGAGTCACCGAAATCGAATGCCTGGTCCCTGACCTGACCGGTGTTGCCCGTGGAAAGATTTTGCCACGTGTAAAATTTACCGAAGACCGCGGCATGCGCCTGCCGGAAATCGTGCTGGGCATGACCGTCACCGGCAACTCGCCCGAGAACGACGACGCCTTCGACCGCGCGATCTCGACCACCGACCGCGACATGATCCTGAAGGCCGACCCCGGCACGATCACGATGGTGCCGTGGGCCGTCGACCCGACCGCGCAAGTCATCCACGACTGCTATTTCGCCGACGGCCGCCTGGTCGACTTCGCCCCGCGCAGCGTGCTGCGCCGCGTGCTCAAGCTGTACGAGCAGAAGGGCTGGAAGCCGCTGGTGGCGCCGGAACTCGAGTTCTACCTCACCGCCAAGAACATCGATCCCGACCTGCCGCTGGCCGCGCCGATCGGCCGCAGCGGCCGTTCCGAGACCAGCCGCCAGGTCTACAGCATCGACGCCGTCAACGAGTTCGATCCGCTGTTCGAGGACATCTACGACTACTGCGACATGATGGGCCTGGACGTCGACACCCTGATCCACGAGATCGGCGCCGGCCAGATGGAGATCAACTTCCAGCACGGCGAGCCGCTCGGCCTGGCCGACAAGGTCTTCTATTTCAAGCGCACCCTGCGCGAGGCCGCACTGAAGCACGACATGTACGCCACCTTCATGGCCAAGCCGATGGCCGGCGAACCCGGCTCGGCGATGCACGTGCACCAGAGCGTGGTCGACGGCGACACCGGCCGCAACATCTTCAGCACCGAGGACGGCGCGCCTTCGGACCTGTTCCGCTGGTATGTCGGCGGCCTGCAGAAGTACATGCCGTCGGCGATGGCGATCGTCGCTCCCTACGTGAACTCCTACCGCCGCATCGTGCGCCGCACTGCCGCGCCGATCAACCTGCAGTGGGGCGTGGACAACCGCACCGTCGGCATCCGGGTGCCGGTATCGGGCTCGCAGGACCGCCGCGTCGAGAACCGCGTGATCGGCGCCGACGCCAACCCCTACCTGGCGCTGGCCGTGACCCTGGCCTGCGGCTACCTCGGCATCCAGGACCAGCTCGAACCGACCCCGATGGTCGAGGGCAGCGCCTACAAGATGGCGGTCGAACTGCCGCAGGGCCTGCCGGAAGCCCTGACCCTGCTGCGCGGCGACGACCGCCTGCGCGACATCCTGGGCGAGCGCTTCATCGATGTGTATTCCGCGGTCAAGGAACTCGAGCACCAGGAGTTCATGACCGTGATCAGCCCGTGGGAACGGGAACACCTGCTGCTCCATGTGTAAAAGACGGATAACAATGGGAGTCCATCATGGCAAGCGACATCATTGCGGGCACCGACGTGCTCGCGCCGGTCCGGGAGGTCGACAGCCCGGGTTTTGACACGCGCGCGCTGCAGGCGCTCGACAGCGCGCATTACCTGCACCCCTTCACCGACCATGGTGCGCTGCGCGATCGCGGCGCGCGCGTGATGGTGCGCGGCGACGGCATCTACCTGTGGGATTCCGAGGGCCGCAAGCTGATCGACGGCATGTCGGGCCTGTGGTGCGTGAACGTCGGCTACGGCCGCGCCAGCATCACGGCCGCCGTGGCCCGGCAGATGGACACGCTGCCTTTCTATAACAGCTTCTTCAACACGACCAACGTGCCGGCGGTGATGCTGGCGGCGCGCCTGGCCGAACTGGCGCAGGGCGTCGGCGGCATCAAGCACGTGTTCTTCACCGGCTCCGGCTCGGAAGCCAACGACACCATCGTGCGCATGGTGTGGCGCTACTGGCAGGTGATGGGCCAGCCTCGGCGCCAGGCGATCATCAGCCGCCGCAACGCCTACCACGGCAGCACCGTGGCGGGGGCGTCGCTGGGCGGCATGGCCGGCATGCACGCGCAGGGCGCGCTGCCGATCCCGGGCATCCACCACATCGAACAGCCGCATTTCGCCCAGCACGGACAGGGCATGAGCGAGGCGGAGTTCGGCCTGCGCGCGGCCGGCTGGCTGGAAGAGAAGATCCTCGAACTCGGGCCGGAAAACGTCGCCGCCTTCATCGGCGAGCCGGTACAGGGCGCTGGCGGCGTGATCATCCCGCCGCCCACCTACTGGCCCGAAATCCAGCGCATCTGCGACAAGTACGGCGTGCTGCTGGTGTCCGACGAAGTGATCTGCGGCTTCGGCCGCCTGGGCACCTGGTTCGGCTGCCAGCTGATGGGCTTCCGGCCCGACCTGATCGCCTTCGCCAAGGGCGTGAGCTCGGGCTATGTGCCGCTGGGCGGGGTGCTGGTCGGCGCCCGGGTCGCGCACGCGCTGGTCGAGAAGGGCGGCGACTTCAACCACGGCTTCACGTATTCCGGCCACCCGGTCGCCTGCGCGGCGGCGCTCGAGAACCTGCGCATCATGGAAGAGGAAAAGCTGGTCGAGCGGGTGGCGCTGGAGACCGGGCCGCACCTGAAGGCCGCGTTCGCGGCGCTGGCCGCGCACCCGCTGGTCGGCCATGCCGAGAGCATCGGCATGGCGGCCGCGCTGAACCTGGTGCGGCGCAAGGGGACGAGCATGCACGACGGCGAAGCGTTCGCGCCCGAGCTGGCGGTCGGGATGGTGTGCCGCGGGCACATGTTCGACAACGGCGTGATCATGCGCGCGGTGGGCGACCGGATGATCGTGGCGCCGCCGCTGGCGATGAGCACGGCGCAGATCGATGAGATGGTGGAGCGGATCCGCTACTGCCTGGACCTGACGCTGGACGATGTGCGGGGAAGGGGATGGCTGGACTGACGCCGATGAAAAACTTGGGTCCCCGCACAGGCGGGGACCCAAGTTCATCGTTTAAACACTGACCGCCGTCTTGTGCGGCTCATGCCGGTTCTTGAGTACCTGCGGCGCCAGCGAGCCGGCGAACATGCCTGCGAAGGCCGCGATCAGGCCGGCCAGCTGGCCCGGGAAGGCCTCGCCCAGCTTGGAGATCTGCGGGAAATACAGGATCCAGGTGGCGATACCGGCCGCGATCGACAGGATCGCGCCCTGGGTGGTGGCGCGCTTCCAGTACAGCCCCATCACCAGCGGCACGAAGGCGCCGACCAGGGTCACCTGGTAGGCCGAGGACACGAGGTCGTAGATCGAGGTGCCCTTCATCGCGATCGCGTACGCCAGCACCATGGCCGCGAACACGACGATGGTGACGCGCATGGCCAGCAGCTGCTGGCGGTCGCTCATGCCCGGACGCAGGTTCTTGAGGATGTTCTCGGTAAAGCTGGTCGAGGGCGCCAGCAGGGTGGCCGAAGAGGTGCTCTTGATCGCCGACAGCAGGGCGCCGAAGAACAGGATCTGCATGACGAGCGGCATGCGGGTCATCACGAAGGTCGGCAGCACGCGCTGGTAGTCGTTCTTGGCCAGCTCCATCGCCTCGTTGCCCATCACGATCACGGCGCAGGCGACGATGAACATCGGCACCGCGGCGAACAGGATGTAGCTGGCGCCGCCGATCACGGCGCCGGCGCGCGCGGTCGGGGCGTTCTTGGCCGACATCACGCGCTGGTAGACGTCCTGCTGCGGGATCGACCCCAGCATCATCGTCACGGCCGAGCCGACGAAGAAGGCGACGTCGGTGAACTTCGCCTGCGGCAGGAAAGTCCACAGGTCCTTCTGCTGGACCATGTGCAGCACATTGTCGCTGCCGCCCGCCAGTTGCGAGGAGAAGTAGGCGATGATGGACAGGCCCACCACCAGCACGATCATCTGGATGAAGTCGGTGATCGCCACCGCCAGGAAGCCGCCCACCACCACGTAGATCAGCACGGCGAGGGTGCCGACGATCATGCCGGCGGTCTCCGACATCGCGCCGCCGGTCAGCACCGAGAACACCAGGCCCAGCGCGGTGATCTGCGCCGCCACCCAGCCGAGGTAGGACAGGATGATCGCGGCCGAGCAGAACACCTCGATGCCCTTGCCGTAGCGCGCGCGGTAGTAGTCGCCGATGGTCAAGAGGTTCAGTTTGTACAGGCGGGCGGCGAAGAACAGGCCGACCAGGATCAGGCAGGTGCCGGCGCCGAACGGGTCTTCGACCAGCGCGCCCAGGCCGCCCTGCACGAACTTGGCCGGAATGCCCATCACGGTCTCGGCGCCGAACCAGGTGGCGAAGGTGGTGGTGATCACCATGATCAGCGGCAGGCTGCGGCCGGCCACGGCGAAGTCGGCGGTATTCTTGATCCTCGAACCGGCCCAGACGCCCAGGCCGAGCGTGCCCAGCAGGTAGAGCACGACAGACGAAATCAGGATGGTGTTCATTGCACTTGTGCTCCGGGCGAAAGAGTAATTTCGGGCGGGAAAAATTCGCGATTATAGCGGCATAAATCGGCAATTGGATCGATTTTGTTTGCTAGTATCGACCAGACAACAGCAATGCATCCAGAAGGAGACAAGATGACGTCGAACTCATGGCATGAACGTTCCAAAACGGTGCGGATCGATGGCCGCGCGCTCATTGGCGGCAAGCGTATCGACGCCATCGCCGGCGCCCGTTTCGACTGTATCTCACCGATCGACGGACGCAAGCTCGGCGAAGTCGCGCGCTGCGGCGCCGAAGACGTCGATGCTGCCGTCGCCGGCGCCCGCGCCGCCTTCGAGGACGGCCGCTGGTCCGGCAAGGCGCCCGCCGAGCGCAAGCGCGTATTGATCCGCTTCGCTGACCTGATGCTGGCGCACAAGGACGAGCTGGCGCTGCTGGAAACCCTCGACATGGGCAAGCCGATCCGCTACAGCCGCAGCGTGGACGTGCCGCTGGCCCAGAACTGCATCCGCTGGTACGGCGAGGCGATCGACAAGATCTACGACCAGGTCGCGCCGACCGCGCAGGACAGCCTGGCCCTGATTCAGCGCGAGCCGGTCGGCGTGGTGGCGGCCATCATCCCCTGGAACTACCCGATGCTGATGGCGGCCTGGAAGATCGGCCCGGCCCTGGCCGCCGGCAACAGCCTGGTCCTGAAACCGTCGGAAAAAGCGCCGCTCACCTCCTTGCGCCTGGCCGAACTGGCGCTCGAAGCCGGCGTGCCGGAAGGCGTGTTCAACGTCCTGCCCGGTTTCGGCGACGAAGCGGGCAAGGCGCTCGGCCTGCACATGGACGTCGACTGCATCGCCTTCACGGGATCGACGCGCGTCGGCAGGCAGATCCTGCAGATGGCGGGGCAGTCGAACCTGAAGCGCGCCTGGACGGAGCTGGGCGGCAAGTCGGCCAACATCGTGTGCGCCGACTGCCCCGACCTGGACGCCGCGGTGCTTGGTGCGATCGGCGCGATCTACTTCAACCAGGGGGAGAGCTGCAACGCGCCCTCGCGCCTGTTCGTCGAAGAACCGATCCGCGAAGCCTTCCTCGACAAGGCCATGGCCCTGATGCCGAAGTACGCGCCGGGCGATCCGCTCGACCCGGAGACCGTGATGGGCGCCATCGTCGATGCGGCCCAGATGAAGACCGTGCTCGGCTATATCGAGGACGGCAAGGCCTCGGGCGCGCGCCTGCTCGCGGGCGGGGCCGCCACCCGCGCGGAAACCGGCGGCCTGTACATCGAGCCGACCCTGTTCGACGGCGTCGACCACACGATGCGCATCGCGCGCGAAGAGATCTTCGGGCCGGTGCTGTCGGTGCTGTCCTTCACCGACCTCGACGAAGCGGTACGCCAGGCCAACAGCACATCCTACGGCCTGGCGGCGGCGGTGTGGACGGCGGACATGAGCAAGGCGATCCGCACGGCGCGCAAGCTGCGCGCCGGCACCGTACACGTGAACCAGTACGACAACGACGACATCACCGTGCCCTTCGGCGGTTATAAACAGTCGGGCAACGGGCGCGACAAGTCGCTGCACGCGTTCGACAAGTACACGGAGTTGAAGACGACCTGGATCCGGGTCTAGATGGCCATCTCGCGCAGCACCTTCGAGGCCTCCCTGCTCGCCGTCAGCACCGTCCCGTCGCGCATCTGGATCACCAGCTGCGACTGCTCGTCCGCCCGCATCGAATCGACGAAGTCCAGGTTTACCAGCGCCGAGCGGTGCACGCGGATGAAGCGGGCCGGGTCGAGCTGGACTTCGAGTTCGGAGATGCCGATGCGGACCAGGAAGGTCTGGCCGCGCGCGGCGATCGCCGTGTACTTGGAATCGGCCTTCAGGTATTCGATCTCGTTCAGCGACAGCGGGAAGATGCGGCCGCGGTCGCGCACCAGGATGCGCTCCAGCCGGCCCGGCGCACGCTGGACCGCCTGCGCCAGGGCCGCGTCGACGATCGCGCGCGGCGGCGCGGGCGACTCCAGCAGGCGCGCCACGGCGGCGTCGAAGCGGGCGCGGGTGAACGGCTTGAGCAAATAATCGATCGCGTTCAGTTCGAAGGCCGTCACCGCGTACTGGTCGTAGGCGGTGGTGAACACGATGTCGGGCGTGCAGCGCAGGCGGCGCAGCACTTCCAGTCCGGTCATCTCCGGCATCTGGATGTCCATGAAGACGACGTCGGGACGGATCCGGTCGATCTGTTCGAGCGCCGTGGCGCCGTCGCCGGCCTCGCCGACCAGGCGCAGCCCCTGGTGCGCGTAGATGGCGTCGCGCAGGACCTCGCGGGCCAGCGGCTCGTCCTCGGCAATGAATACGGTTTTCGTGTCCAATCAAGTCTCCTTCGGTCAGGCCGCTTCGAGGGGGATCGACATCGTCACCATGAAGCCGGATCCGGGTGCGGTCTCGATCCGCAGCGCACCGGCCGGGCCGTACTCGAGCTGCAGGCGCCGTTCGACGGTGCGGATACCCAGGCCGTTCGACTGCCTGACGGCGGCGAGGTCGGCGCCGGGGCCATCGTCGCCCACGCTCATGGTGAGAAGCCGGGCCGCCTCGTCGACGCGGGTGCGGATGCGCAGCAGGCCCGGCCGGCTGTGCGGATTGAACGCATGCTTGATGCTGTTCTCGACCAGCGGCTGCAGCGACAGCGCCGGCAGCGGCAGGCCGGCGGCGTCGGCGTCGATTTCCCATTCGATCTTCAGGCGCGGGCCCAGGCGCAGGCTCTCCAGTTCGAGGTAGTCGCGCACGAAGCGCAGCTCGTCCTCCAGCGTCACGCGGTCGCTGCCGCTCTTTTCCGTGTCGAGCACGTAGCGCAGCATGTCGGAGAACTGGAAGAGCGCGGTCTCCGCGGCCTCCGGGTTCCTGCGGGTCAGTGCGATGATGGAATGCAGGGTGTTGAACAGGAAGTGCGGATTCAGCTTGTTGCGCAGCGCGTTCAGCTCGGACGCCACCAGCAGGGTATGGGCCTGCTGGATGGCGATGGCCTGGCGCTGTCGCGCGTGACCCATGCGGACCGTCTGGAAGATCGCGGCGATCACGACATAGGTCATCATGCTGTACAGCACCGGCCAGATATACCAGGACAGGGGTCGCGCGGTGTCGAGCATCGTCGACAGCAGCCAGTAGGAGCCGATGCCGTAGATGGCAGCGCTGAGCAGGTGGACCAGGAACAGCAGCGGCACGGCCAGGCGCCTGCGCTCGATCCAGCCGCTCAGCGGCCAGACCAGGGCCAGGACGAAGGCTTGCGGCCAACTCCAGAGGATGTCGCCGCTGTTACGCCAGTTGAAATGACCATGACGCAAGTCGTCCACCTGCACCGCAAAGAACAGGATGCACAGATAGACGATCCAGCCGATGGCGTACAGGCGCCACATGCGGGCGGTCGGGATGTCGTGCTGGGTGGTGTGTTCCATAACAGAAAGTATGGCGCAGAATGCGGACGAGGGGGCGGCGATGACGCCAACTGCGGATTCCTTGCAACGAATCGCAGGATCGTGACGCGGGCGGAAGTAACAGCGGCAGCGGCGCGCGGCAGCCGGCAGGCCGGTGCTATATTCATCCGCATCGAAGCAAGGCAGGACCGATGATGAGCGAGGCGGGCGGCGGTTCGATGCGGGACTTTCTGCGTGACCACAATATCCACGAGGTGGAGTGCGTCATCGCGGACATGACCGGCATCGCCCGCGGCAAGATCCTCCCGAAAGACCTGTTCCTGTCCGGCGAGCACATGCGCCTGCCCAAGAGCGTGCTGCTGAACACCGTCCACGGCGAGCAGCCGAACAACACGCCCTATGTCGGCTCGATCGATCCGGACATGGTCTGCGTGCCCGATCCGGCCACCATGCGGGTCGTGCCCTGGGCTACCGAGCGGGTCGCCTGCGTGATCCACGATTGCCGGAACTTCGACGGCAGCCTGGTCGAACTGGCGCCGCGTTCGGTGCTGCGGCGCGTGCTGGACAAATACCGCGAGCGCGGCTGGCAACCGGTGGTGGCGCCCGAGATGGAGTTCTACCTGGTGGCGCGCAACACCAATCCGCACGAACCCCTGAGTCCGCCGACCGGGCGCAGCGGCTTCACGGAGCAGGGACGGCAGTCGTATTCGATCGACGCCGTCAACGACTTCGATCCCTTCTTCCTGGAACTGTCCGCCTTCTGCAAGCAGCACGAGCTGGGCGTCGAAACCCTGATCCACGAAGCCGGCGCCGGCCAGATGGAGATCAATTTTACGCATGGCGACGCGCTCGAGCTGGCCGACCGCGTGTTCCTGTTCAAGCGCGCGGTGCGCGAGACGGCGCTGCGGCACGGCATCTTCGCCACCTTCATGGCCAAGCCGATGGAAACCGAGCCGGGCAGCGCCATGCACGTGCACCAGAGCGTGGTCGAGCTTGCTACCGGCCGGAACATCTTTTCGAACGAGGATGGCAGCGAAAGCACGCTGTTCCGTCAATTCATCGGCGGACTGGAAAAATACGTGCCTCCAAGCACCTTATTGTTCGCGCCCCATGTCAATTCCTACCGGCGCCTGTCGCGCTTCCAGTCGGCGCCGATGAACGTGCACTGGGGCTACGACAACCGCACCTGCGGCATCCGCGTGCCGAATTCCACGCCGCTCAACCGCCGGGTCGAGAACCGCGTGCCGGGCGTCGACGTGAATCCCTACCTGGCGATGGCGGCGACCCTGGCCTGCGGCTGGCTCGGCATGACCGGCGGCCTGCAGCCGGCCGCGCCGACCGTGGACAGCGCCGAGCACATCCACGGCGAACTGCCGCGCAACCTCGAAGATGCGATCCAGCAGCTGCGCGGCTGCCCGGCGCTCAGCGCCATGCTGGGGCCGCTGTTCGTGGAAGCCTTCTGCGAGGTGAAGGAGCTGGAGTTCGCGACCTTCTCGCGGGTGATCAGTTCCTGGGAGCGGGAACACTTGATGCTGCTGGTGTGAAATAATCCAGCGGATGAAATCCGCCGACCACCTCACTCCCAGCACCACCGCCACCGCCACCGCCGCGATCGCCAATGGAAGCGCGGCGGCGCGCTGGGCCATCTCCGCCCTGTTCCTGCTGAACGGCAGCGCGATCGGCCTGTGGGCCGCGCACGTGCCGGTCGTGCAGGCGCGCGCCGGCATCGATACCGGCACCCTGGGCCTGCTGCTGCTGACGATCGCCGGCGGCGCGCTCTCCGCCATGCCCTTGTCCGGCTGGATGGCGGGGCGCTGGGGCACGCGTCCGGTGGTGCTGGGCGCGGCCTGGCTGCTGGCCCTCACCGCCGCGCTGCTGATGAACGTGGCGGGCCTGGCGCCGCTGTTCCTGGCCGCCTATGCCTTCGGCGCCAGCAACGGCGTGATGGACGTCTCGATGAACGCCAACGCCAGCGAGGTCGAGACGGCGCGCGGCATCCCGACCATGTCTTCCTTCCACGGCTTTTACAGCCTGGGCGGGCTGCTGGGCGCGGCCCTGGGCGGCGTCCTGATCGGCGCCGGTCTCGGCGATGGCCGCGGCGCGCTGATGGCGGCCGTGGCGATCGGCGCCGGCGCCGCGCTGTGTACGCCCTTCGTGCTGCGGACGGCGCCATCGAAGCACGAAAGCCACTTCGCCCTGCCGCGCGGGCCGGCGCTGTTCCTCGGCCTGCTCGCCCTGCTGTGCTTCGCGGTCGAGGGCGCGCTGGTCGACTGGAGCGCGCTGCTGCTGACCGAGCGCGCCAGGGCCGAACCGGCATCGGCGGCCCTCGGCTATTCGGCGTTCTCGATCGCGATGGCGGCCTGCCGCTTCGCGGGCGACCGCCTGGTGCTGCGCTTCGGGGCGGTGCGGGTGATGGTGATCGGCGGCCTCGGCATGTTCTGCGGCCTGCTGCTGGCCGTGCTCAGTACCCGGGCCCTGCTGTCGGCCTGCGGCCTGGCGCTGATCGGGCTGGGCGCCGCGAACGTGGTGCCGCTGCTGTTCTCGGCCGCCGCGCGCACGCCCGGCATGTCGGCCGGCGGCGGACTGGCGACTGTCGCCACGCTGGGCTATGCCGGACTGCTGCTGGCGCCGCCGCTGATCGGTTCGCTTGCCGCGCACACGAATATCGCGGTCGCGCTGGGGATGCTTTCCCTGGCGGGAATCGTGATCGCCGCGAATGCGCGGGCAGTAAAACGGTAGCGGCACGACCGCAGGGTGGGCTCCCCGAGCCCACGCAGCCATTATCGGTATTCGCGCAGCACGGTATAGCCGCTGCCATCCCCGGTCTTCGATTCCACCAGCGCGTAATGGTCGGCCAACCAGTCGATCGCCGGCCCCTGCGGCGGGACCGCGGCGCCCGTCGCCCGCCGCGCCATGGTCACGTGCGGCCGGTAGGCGCGCGGCTCCAGCGGCAGGCCGACGCCGGTCAGGGCCCTTGCCAGCGCCGCATGCAGGTCCAGCAGCTCCTGGGGGACCGACGACGGCGACAGCACCGCGATCCCCTTATGCCACAGCTCCGCAACGCCCAGCTGCAGCCGGAACGGCGACATGGGCACCGCCAGGCCGTCGAGCAGCGCCGGCAGGCTGTCGCTCGGCTGGTTGCCGAGGAAGTGCAGCGTCAGGTGCAGTTTATCGGTGTGGACGGGCGTGGCGCCGCGCGGCCAGGCCCACAGCTCACGCCACTCGCGCAACTGCTCGCGCACGGCAGGGTCCGGCCAGAGCGCGAGGAACAGGCGGGTGGCGCCGGCCATGTCAGAAGCAGTGTTCCGGCGCCGGGAAGCTGCCGTCCTTGACCGCCGCCACATAGGCCTGCACGGCGGCGTCGATGCTGGTCTGCCCGTCCATGAAGTTCTTCACGAAGCGCGCCTTGCGGCCCGGGAAGACGCCCAGCAGGTCGTGCATCACCAGCACCTGGCCCGAGCAGTCGGGACCGGCGCCGATGCCGATGGTCGGCACCTGCAGCATTTCGGTCACTTCCTTGCCCAGCGCCGCCGGCACCGCTTCGAGCAGCACGATGGCCGCGCCGGCGTCCTGCAGGGCCTGGGCGTCGCGCTTGAGCTGGTCGGCGCCTTCGCTGGTCTTGCCCTGCACCTTGTAGCCGCCCAGCTGGTGCACGAATTGCGGGGTCAGGCCGATGTGGGCGCATACCGGGATGCCGCGCTCGACCAGGAAGCGTACGGTCTCGGCCAGCCAGGCGCCGCCTTCGATCTTGACCATCTGGGCGCCGGCGCGCATCAGGGTGGCGCAGCTGTCGTAGGCCTGTTCCCTGGTGCCGTAGCTGCCGAAGGGCAGGTCGGCCAGTACCAGCGCGTTCTTGCGGCCGCGCACCACGGAGGCGGTGTGGTAGGCGACATCGGCCACCGTCACCGGCAGGGTCGAGTCGTAGCCGGCGCAGACCATGCCCAGCGAGTCGCCGATCAGCAGGATCTCGACGCCGCAGCGGTCCATCAGCGCGGCAAAGCTGGCGTCGTAGCAGGTGAGCATGGCAATCTTCTGGCCGGCCGCGCGCATCGCGCGCAGCGACGGGATGGTCACGGCCATCGGCACCGGTTTGGCCGGTGCGGCCACCGGCGCCTGCGCAGCCTGGTCCGCGCCCGGCGCCGCCATGTCCTTGCCCTGCAAATATCCGCTCATGTTTTTCCTTTGCAATTCATAAAAAAGCTGTCGGGATGATACCGACGGCGTAGTGTAATGCCAAGACAGAATTCCTGCCCGGAGGGCTGCTGGCCATGGCGGTCCCGCCGACATTGACTTTACCCGTCGGCCTGCTACAACGGATAGGATGAAGGTATCGACGAGGGAGAGACCATGGCCGGGATTGTGCGCATCGACGATACCGTCATCGATACCGAAGACTTCATCCGGACACTCAAGCTGAGCGGGCAGTTCGAAGGGCTCGTCGAGCAGATGGTGCGCGACAGGCTGACCGTGCTGGCGGCCAGGAAGCAGGGGCTGCAGCCCGCGCCGGAAGCGGTGCAGGAGCGTGCCGACCAGTTCCGGCGCATCCTGGGACTGCACCGGGCGACCGACATGAACCACTACCTCGACGTACTGGGCGTCAGCCTCGACGAGTTCGAGGATTTCATCGTCGACGGCCTGCTCCAGGAAAAGATGATGGAAAAGGTGTGCAGCCAGCAAGCCGTCGAGCACTATTTCAAACTCAATTCGCCGAAGTTCGACAGCGTCGAGATCAGCCATATCGTGCTCGATTCCGAAGGCAAGGCCAAGGAAATGCTGTCCGCATTGACCGACGATCCGGACAGCTTTGCCGAGATGGTAAGCGAGCATTCGGTGGGCGAGGCGCGCGAGAATGGCGGGGTGATCGGCAGAGTGCTGCGCGGTTCGTTGAAACCCGACATCGAGGCGCGCGTGTTCAGCGCCGCGGCCGGCGATTTGCTCGGGCCGTTTCCCACGGCCGACCGGACGCTGTTCGAAATCTACATGGTCAACGCCAGGCATCCGGCAACGCTGGACGAGGACACGACGGTGGAGGTACGCCGGCTTCTGCGCGAGGAATGGCTGGCGGCGCGGGCGCAGGAACACATCATCGAGGCCTGTCCCGCGCGCTGAGAAGGCGGAGGCGGGACGCGGCTGTCTGGCCGCAACGTGACGGACGGGTTCGCGGGGCACCGACATGGACTCAGTGGCGCAACAACAGCAATCCCCCGCTGAATTCCTGGCGGCCGTCGAAATCCTGTCCGTGTTCACCGCGGAGGAGCTGGAGCAGCTCGCCGCCGCGATCGAGACGCGCGCGTATGCCTTCGGCGACACCATCTGCAGCGCCGGCGACGCCGCCGACGGGCTGTACGTCATCCGCACCGGCTCCGTGCGCGTGTTCAGCGAGGAGCACGGCAAGGAAACCAGCATGGGCGTGCGCAAGACGGGCGAGGTATTCGCCGAGATCGCCATGCTGCGCAGCTACCGGCACGAGTTGTCGGCGCGCGCTGCGCTGAAGACGGAAGTCTGGTTCATCCCGCGCACGGCGATCGAACCGGTGGTCGCCCGCAATCCCGCCGCCCTCGACTTCATCAACAACTACGTGGCGGTCAGCGCGGCCGGCGGTTTGGTTGCGCGCCTGTTCGACCTGCGCGGCAAGGTCAGCAAGCCGGAACTGGACGATTTCGTGCGCAGCGTCGGCGTCAAGCGCGTGGGCGCCGGCAAGGAAATCCTGAAGCAGGGCTCGCGCGACGATCGCCGCCTGTACGTCGTCCGCCAGGGCAAAGTGCGGGTCGTGGTCCACGACAGTACCGACGAATTCGTGGTCGCCACGCTGGGGCCGGGCGAGATCTTCGGCGAGCGCGCCTCCCTGATGCGCCAGGAACAGCCCGCCACGGTGGTGGCCGTCACGGATGCCACCGTGCTGGTGATTCCGGAAAAGTCCGCGCATTTCATCCTGGAGCGCAATGCCAAGTTTCGGGAAGCCGTCGAGGACCGCATCCGCTTTTTCGAGCGCGAACTGCACCGCCAGAAAAAGCTGGCGGAGCGGCGCAAGCGCCCCGTCGTGCTCGACCTGGCTTCCCATCCGGAACACGGCGAAAACCTCATCAAGCGCTTCGCCTGGGTCGAGCAGGCCGAGGAAATGGATTGCGGTGCGGCCTGTCTCGCGATGCTGTGCCGCCATTACGGCATCAACATGACGCTCGGGAAGCTGCGGGAGCTGGCGAACGTGACGACGCAAGGCGCCACCCTGGACAGCCTCGCGCGCGCCGGCGAGGCCCTGGGCTTCGGCACGCGCGGCGTGCAATGCACCTACGACGCGCTGCTCGGCTTCGAACTGCCGTTCATCGTGCACTGGGAAGGCTATCACTACGTGGTCGTGTACGGCGTCTCGCCCGGCCAGGTATGGGTGGCCGACCCGGCGGTCGGCTTCAAGAAGCTGAGCGTGGAAGAGTTCGAGCGCGGCTGGAGCGGCACCTGCCTCGTGTTCACGCCGGGCGAGCAGCTGCAGCAGCTGACGGCGGCCCGCTCGCCATGGCTGCGCTTCGTCGGCTACCTGCGGCCATACAGGAAGATCCTGCTGCATCTGTTTCTCGCCACCTTCGTGATCCAGATGCTGGGGATCGTACCGCCGCTCATCATCCAGAACATCCTCGACGGTGTGCTGGTGCACCAGAACGTCGGCCTGCTGCACCTGCTGATCCTGGGCTTCGTCATCTCTACCGTGTTTACCCAGATCATGTCGACCCTGCGCGCCTACCTGTCCAACTACATGGTGCGCAACCTCGATTTTTCGATGATGGCGCAGTTCTTCAAGCACACGATGTCCTTGCCGTATTCCTTCTTTGCCAAGCGCAAGACCGGCGACATCCTCGCGCGCTTTTCGGAAAACCAGACGATCCGCGCCTTCCTCACCGAATCGACCGTGACCACACTGCTGAACCTGCTGATGGTGTTCATGTACTTCACCCTGCTGTTCTTCTACAACGTGAAGCTGACCCTGCTGCTGATCGGCTTCGTCATCCCGATCGTCGCGCTGACGGTGCTGGCGACGCCCCGCATCAAGGCGTACGCGCGCGAGGTGTTCTCCGCCTCGACCGATGCGCAATCCTTCCTGATGGAAGCACTGGGAGGCATCGAGACCATCAAGGGGATGGGCAGCGAGCGGCCCGTGCGCCTGAAGTGGGAAAAGAAATACGTGAAGTCGCTCGAGACGCAATACCGCGCGCAGTCGTTCAGCATCCTCGTCGGCCTCGGCAGCCAGGTGCTGAATTCAGCGACCACCATCGTGATCCTGTGGGCCGGCGCCAGCCTGGTGCTGGAGCGCGAGCTGACCATTGGGCAGCTGATGGCGTTCAATGCCCTGATGGGCAGCGTACTAGGACCGCTGATGGGGCTGGTCGGCCTGTGGAGCCGGATGGGCGACGCCACCGTCGCGATGGAGCGCCTCGGCGACGTGCTGGATGTCGAGCCGGAGCAGAAACCCAGCGACGTCGCGGCCCGCGTCGTGCTGCCGGACCTGCAGGGCGAGCTCAGGCTCGAGCACATGTATTTCCGCTACGGCGGCGAGGATACGCCCTACGTGCTCGAGGATATCGACATCGATATCAAGCCGGGCCAGCTCGTGGCCATCGTCGGGCGCAGCGGCTCGGGCAAGACGACGCTGGCAAAACTGCTGGTGGGTTTCTACCCGCCCAGCGAGGGCAAGATTATCGTCGACGGCTACGACATGAGCGTCATCGACCGGAATTACTACCGGGCCCAGGTGGGATATGTCATGCAGAGCAACCTGCTGTTTTCCGGCACCATCGCCGAGAATATCGCCAGCGGCGACGACAGCCCGGACCGCCGCCGCGTCGAGGAGGTGGCGAAGATGGCCGATGCCCATGCCTTCATCAGCAAGCTGCCGCTCGGCTACGAGCAGGTGGTGGGGGAGCGGGGCGTGGGCCTGTCCGGCGGCCAGGTGCAGCGCCTGTGCATTGCGCGCGCCCTGTACCACGATCCGCGCCTGTTGGTGTTCGATGAGGCGACCTCGGCGCTCGATACCCAGTCCGAGAGCAACATCATGGCGAACATGGAAGCGATCCTGGCGGGACGCACCGCCGTCATCATCGCCCACCGCCTCAGTACGATCATGCGGGCCGACAAGATCGTCGTGCTGTACGAGGGCAAGATCGTCGAGCAGGGGCGTCACGACGAATTGCTGGCGCGGCGCGGCATGTACTACGAACTGGTCCAGAAGCAGCTGGGCACGGAGATGGCATGAAACTGTTCAATCCCGGCGGCGAGCGCGGATCGGCGATGTCGTATGCGGCCTTGCTGGAAAAGATCGAGATCATGCGCTCGACCCTGCGCTGGACGGCCCGGCTCGAACGGCCCGACATCGAAAAACTGCTGCGCCAGGCGAATACGCTGCGCGACGAAGTCATGCAGCTGTCGCACAAGGAACGCTTCGTGCAGGCCGTCAGCGTGGACGCCGAACGTCGGACCACGGATGAACCGGTCGCGGAGCCGCCGGCCGGCGAACGGCGTCGCGCCCTGCTGGCGCGCAGCTTCGTGTTCGAAGGCACCTTCGGCGACAACCCCAAACTGCTCGACGCCCTCGAGATCGCGGAGAAAGCCGCCCCCACCGACTTGCCCGTGCTGGTCGACGGCGAAAGCGGCACCGGCAAGGAATTGATGGCCAAGGTGATCCACGCCAACGGCACGCGGGCCGACAAGCCCTATGTTTCCGTCAACTGCGGCGCGATTCCCGACAGCCTGCTCGAGTCCGAACTGTTCGGCCACAAGAAGGGGGCGTTCACGGGCGCCGCCAACGACAGGAAAGGCAAGTTCGAGAGTGCGCACAAGGGCACCATCTTCCTCGACGAAATCGGCGAGCTGCCCTTGCCCGGCCAGGTCAAGCTGCTGCGCGTGCTGCAGTCGCACGAGATCCAGCGCGTCGGCTCGGACGAGACGATTTCCGTCGACGCCCGCATCGTCGCCGCGACCAACAAGAACCTGCGCAAGCTGATCGAGCAGGGCAGCTTCCGGGAAGATCTGTTCTACCGCCTTAGCGTGATCCACCTGACCCTGCCGCCGCTGCGCGAGCGCAAGGATGAGATCCCGCTGCTGCTCGCCTACTACGGCGACGAAGCGGCGGAGGCCTTGAAGCGGCGCCCGGTGGCCCTGACGGCGCGCCTGCGCGATTTCCTGCTGCGCTACGGCTATCCAGGCAATATCCGCGAGCTGCGCAACATCATGTACCGCCTCGCCTGCCTGGCCGGCGAGACGGCCGATCTGGCCCATTTGCCGGAAGATATCCGGCCGCCGGCGGCCGGGGTGGGCGCTGGCCTGGCCCTCAACGCGGGCGAGGCAGCCGGCGTTTCGCTGGCCGAAGCCAAGCGGGCTGCCAGCGACGAGGCGGAGCGCCATTGCCTGGAGCGGGGCTTGCAGGAAGTCGGCGGCACGGTGGCGGAGCTGGCGCGGCGCTGGGACATGAACCGCTCGCACCTGCAGATCCTGCTGAAGAAGCACGGCCTGCACTCGAAGGACTTCCGCAAGACGCATTGAGCGCACTGAGGGACACTCGCCTCACTCCAGCGCGGGATTCATCAGGGTTTTGTCGGCGGACATGTCGCAGGCGCGCACGACGACCACCGTGACGTTGTCGCTGCCGCCATTGGCCAGCGCCAGCCCGACCAGGGCCTGCGCCGCATGGGTGCAATCGCCGCAGGCCAGCGTTTCGCGGATCGCCTGCTCGGGCACGGGGGTGCTGAGGCCGTCGCTGCAGAGCAGGAAGATGTCGCCATCGTGCGTGGCCAGGGTCGTCACGTCGACCTCCAGCGTATCGCTTGCACCCACGGCCCGGGTGATCATGTTGGCGCCAACCGCGGCCGCCGCGGCATCCGCGCCCCGGGCGCGCAGCGCCGCGGCCTGGCTGTGATCGCGCGTGAGCTGCTGCAGGCGGCCCTGGCGGTACAGGTAGATGCGGCTGTCTCCCGCCCACAGGCAGGCGGCTTCCGCGCCGCAGGCGAGCAGGGTGACGACCGTGCTGCCCATTACCGGCACCTGCCGCACGCGTGCCTCGGCGCGCAGGGATGCGTTGACTTGCCCGATCCGCTCGCGCGCGCCGGCGATGCACTGCCCGATGTCGGCGTACGCAGGCAGGTTGTCGAGCGCATCGACGACGGTCCGGCTCGCTACGTCGCCGAAGGCGTGGCCGCCCATCCCATCCGCCACGGCCCACAGGCCGCGTTGGGGCTGGTCCAGGTAGGCATCCTCGTTGCGGCTGCGCACCCGGCCCACGTCCGTCTGCGCGGCGGACGTCCAGAGGAAGGTGGGGTTGCCGCTCATGTCAGGGCTGGTGCAGCGCCTTGTTCAGGCTGCTTTCGTCCACGCTCACGTTCAGGGTGGCGTTCGCGCCCGTATTGTTGACCGAGACCGTCTGGTACTGGTTGATCATCTGGTCGGCGAAATTATTGATCTGGTAAAAATTGATTACCGGCACCTGGCGCGCAGAGGCGTCGATATACGGTTGGATCCAGCCGAAGACCCAGGGCGCGCCATCGCCGCCGCGGATGGTCGACATCGCCTTGCGGTCCAATGCCGTATCGGCGGAAAGATCGTTGACGGTAATGGTAGCCATGCTGCTTCTCCGTACTGGAAGAAGGGAGACCGGAAGCCGGTCTCCCCAGTGTAGTCCAAATTTGTCGGTTTTCCGATCTTGCTGCGTTGGTGCTCAAGGTCGGACGATGCCCTTGTCGCCGCGCTGGGGGAGCTTGCTGTCGACGTGCGCGCCGCCGCCGAAGGCCGGCCCGTTGGCCGTTGCCGTCAGGACGTTCTGCTGCTGGCCCAGGTGCTGGACCGCGGAGATCGATGCATTGTCGACGCCGCCATGGCTCAGGTTCCCGAACGCGTAGCCCGGCGCATTCACGCGCCAGCCGCCGCGCACGGCGGACATGGTCGGGCGGTCGAGGTGCTCGCTGCGGGCGAGGTCGTCGATGGCGAGGCTTTTCATCGTGGGTCTCCCGTGCGCCTCAAAGGACGGCGTGGTTCGCACCCCAGAGCGAAGCGGCGAGCTGGACGTCGGGAGCAACGAAACCGGCGCCGATCACGCCATTGTTGTTGAGGACGTTCACACCGATCTGCTGGAACTGGCCGAGCTGCTGGTTGACGTTGACGTTGACGTTGATGTCCTTGCCGAGGGCGGCCATGCCGCCCCGCACGGCCGTCATGGCCTGGTTGTCGAGGGCGGCGCTGTGCGCCAGGTCGCGGATGGTAATGCTGGACATGATGTTCTCCTTGAGTGGGTAAGTGCTGCGCGGGAGCGGTGCCGGTCCCGCGCAGCGGCAAGTCAGCCGATGATCTTGTTCTGGCCGTTCTGGTGCACATTGCTGTGCACGCTGACGCCGTCCAGGAAGGCCGAGCCGTTGGCGGTGGCCGTCATCACGTTCTGTTCCTGGCCGAGGTTCTGCAAGGCGTTGATCGACGAGTCGTAGCTCGGCTTGTAAGTCAGGTCGCCGGTCTTGAACGACGGCGCATACATGCTCCAGCCGCCGCGCACGGCCGCCATGGCAGTGCGGTCCAGTTGTTCGGTGCGGTCCAGGTCTTTGATGGTCAGGGTTTTCATGGCAATGCTCCTCGAGGATGGATTGATGGATCAATGGAATCGGATGGGAGGGCGATCAGCGGCGCTCGATGGTGTTCTGGCCGTTCTGCGAGACCTTGTTGTGGACGTCCACGCCGTCGACGAAGGCCGAGCCGTTGGCGGTGGCGGTCATCACGTTCTGGAGCTGGCTCAGGTTTTGCGCTGCGTTGATCGAGGAGTCCGAGGACGGCGCGTAGGTAATGTCGCCGAACGAGTAGGACGGGGCGACATATTTGAAGCCGCCGCGCACGGCCGCCATGGCGCTGCGGTCCAGTTTGTCGGTGTGGGCCAGGTCGGTGATGATCAGGGTTTTCATGGTGAATCTCCTTGAAGGTCGGTTTGGTTGGTTGAGGCATTTGATCTGCGCTCGATGGACTATCAGCAGGATGCGTGCCAGGTCCTCCAAGTGCGCTGCGAGATTTGTGCAAGCCATTGAAAACAAAGGTATTTTTTTATGATTCACTCAGCAGCGAGGGCGCAGAACGAGACAAGCGGCATGGGCTGCGGTGGTGCTCCGGACCGAACATGTTTTACGCACTGTTTGTCGCGAACCGACAGCGTGCGAACGGCGCTTGGGGCGAGGCGGACAGCGCCAAAGAAAAAGCCGTCCGGCTGCGCACCGGACGGCTTGGTATCGGGACTGCGAACGCTCAGCGTGGCGGCGCCTTGTTCGCATCGGGCCTGGCGCTGCCGACCCGCGCAGGATCGAACAGGCGGACCCGTGGCGGGGCCGGCCGGACGAAGCGGCCGGCGGTGCGCAGGCGCGCGCCGCCGGCGATTGCCAGCATTGCCTGGCGATCCAGCTCGGTGTTTTCGGACAGATCCTTGATGACGATGGTAGCCATGGTGCCTCCTCGGAATGGCAAGTAAACGGACTGCAAGCCCACTGCCGGGACCAGGCCCGGCAGTGGGATGAGGCGAGGGCGGGCGGTTTCAGAACACTGCCTTGTTTTCGCCCCTCATTGCGGCGGCCACATCGATATTGGGGCCGACGAACCCGGCGCCGATCACGCCGTTGTTGTTGAGAACATTCACGCCAATCTGCTGGAACTGTGCAAGCTGCTGGTTCACGTTCACATTGACGTTGACGTCCTTGCCGAAGGCGTAGCCGCCGCGGACCGCCGTCATGGCGCGGTCGTCGATTGCGGCGCTGTGCGCCAGGTCGTGGATGACGATGGATGACATGGGTCTCTCCCGTTCAGCCGACGATCTTGTTCTGGCCGTTCTGATGCACGTTGCTGTGCACGCTGACGCCGTCCAGGAAGGCCGAGCCGTTGGCGGTGGCCGTCATCACATTCTGCACCTGGCCGAGATTCTGCGCCGCATTGATCGACGAATCGTAGCTCGGTGCGTAGGTGAGGTCGCCGGTTTTGACCGACGGCATGTACACGCTCCAGCCGCCCCGCACGGCCGCCATGGCGGTGCGGTCCAGTTGCTCGGTACGGTCCAGGTCTTTGATGGTCAGGGTGTTCATGGCAATGCTCCTTGAAAGTATAGTCAACGATGGCTGCGACGGGGGTTCAACCGACGATCTTGTTCTGGCCGTTCTGGTGCACATTGCTGTGCACGCTGACGCCGTCCAGGAAGGCCGAGCCGTTGGCGGTGGCCGTCATCACGTTCTGTTCCTGGCCGAGGTTCTGCAAGGCGTTGATCGACGAGTCGTAGCTCGGCTTGTAAGTCAGGTCGCCGGTCTTGAAGGACGGCGCATACATGCTCCAGCCGCCGCGCACGGCCGCCATGGCAGTGCGGTCCAGTTGTTCGGTACGGTCCAGGTCTTTGATGGTCAGGGTTTTCATGGCAATGCTCCTCGAGGATGGATTGATGGATCAATGGAATCGGATGGGTGGGCGATCAGCGGCGCTCGATGGTGTTCTGGCCGTTCTGCGAGACCTTGTTGTGGACGTCCACGCCGTCGACGAAGGCCGAGCCGTTGGCGGTGGCGGTCATCACGTTCTGGACCTGGCCCAGGCTCTGGCTGGCGTTGATCGAAGAGTCGTAGCTCGGCGCGTAGGTGAGGTCGCCGAACGAGTAGGACGGGGCGACGAACTTGAAGCCGCCGCGCACGGCCGCCATGGCGGTGCGGTCCAGTTTGTCGGTGTGGGCCAGGTCGGTGATGATCAGGGTTTTCATGGTGAATCTCCTTGAAGGTCGGTTTGGTTGGTTGAGGCATTTGATCTGCGCTCGATGGACTATCAGCAGGATGCGTGCCAGGTCCTCCAGGTGCGCTGCGAGATTTGTACAAGCCATTGAAAACAAAGGAATTTTTTGCTTATTTGCTCAGCGGCGAGGGCGCAGAACGAGGCAAGCGGCATGGGCTGCGGTGGTGGTCCGGACCGAACATGTTTTATGCACTGTTTGTCGCGAACCGACAGCCCCGGCATCCGGCTGCGGGGAGGGCTTGATCATCCCGTCTTTCGTGCTAGTCTCAATAGAATGCCCCGGGATCTATACAGAACAACATCATGGATAGCCTCGCCCACGCGATCCGGCAATTGCAGACCGGCGCCTTGCCGCGTACCGAATTCTTTGCCCAGGTCGATCGCGTGCTCGAGAACGCCCCCGGGAGCGCGGGCCGGCTGCTCGAGGTCCTGAGCGAAGAGCATGCGCGCAAGCCGCTCCCGGCTGAGGTCTATACGGAAATCCAGCATCGCATCGAGCGTCTGATCCTCGCGCGGCAACGCAAGGACGGCGACGATACCTTCGTCCAGACCCGGCCCGGCGCGAACACCATGCATGACGAACCGCCGCCGCGCGATGACGACGGCGATGTCGATACCGAGCCCGCGCGCATGAAAGGCGTCGGCGATACGCTGAACAACCGCTTCGTGCTGGAGGAATGCATCGGCTTCGGCGGCATGGGTATCGTGTACAAGGCGCTCGACCTGCGCAAGCTGGAGGCGGCCGACCGCAAGCCGTATATCGCCATCAAGCTGCTGAACGTCCAGTTCCGGGGCCACCCGAAGTCGCTGATCGCCCTGCAGCGCGAGGCGCGCAAGGCGCAGGCGCTGGCGCATCCGAACATCGTGTCGGTCTACGATTTCGACCGTGACGGTCCGATGGTGTACCTGACCATGGAATACCTGAAGGGCAAGTCGCTCAGCCAGGTGCTGCGCGCGCCGGGTTTCGCCGGCATGCCGTACGCGGACGCGCTGCCCATCGTGACCGGCATGGCCAACGCACTGACTTATGCGCACGGACGCGGCTTCGTCCATTGCGATTTCAAACCCGGCAACGTATTCCTGACCGACGCCGGCAAGGTCAAGGTGATCGACTTCGGGATCGCGCGCGTGTTCCAGAAAACCGAAGAGGACGCCGACGTCACAGTGTTCGATCCCGGCAGCCTGGGGGCGCTGACGCCGGCCTATGCGAGCCCGGAGATGCTGGAACACCTCGACCCCGATCCCCGCGACGATATCTATGCGCTGGCCTGCATCGCCTATGAGCTGCTGACGGGCCGGCATCCGTTCAACAACGTCTCGGCCCTGCAGGCCCGCGGCGGCGGCATGAAGCCGCAGCGGCCGGCCGGGCTGGCGCGCGGCCCGTGGCAGGCGCTGAGGAGCGGTCTGGCCCTGGAGCGCAACGCACGCACGCCATCCGCCGAGCGCTTCCTGCACGATTTCAGCGCGGGTGGGCAGACCCTGCGCTTCGGCGCGGCGGCCGCGACGGCAGCGGGCATCCTCGTTGCCGCTGTGCTTGGCGTGGCCGGATGGCACTACCTGGGCGGGAAATCGCGCACGCAGGCGCCGGCCCAGGCATCGGCGCCCACCCCGGCGCCCCCGCAAGCCTCCATACAAGCACCCGCACCGGCGCCCGCCGCGCCACCCGCACCGACGGCGGCCGCGATCGCGGCGGCCTTGGACCGCGTCCCGTGCGCGGCCCTGGTCGGCAGGGTCGACGGCCATGCGCTGACGGTACAGGGCTGGCTGTCGACGCCACCGGGAGCCACGGGCCTGAAGGACGAGATGGCCGCGCTGCCTGGCGTGTCGAGCGTGAACCTCGACGTGCGCCAGGTGGATCGCGCCAAGTGTCCCGTGATCTCGGTCTTCGGACCGTACTGGTCGGCCTACCGCCAGGCCGGCGGCGGCGCGGCGATCCGGCTCGCAGGTAACGGGCACGGTCCGGACGCCCGGCTGACCGAAGGCGATTCGCTGATGGTCGACGTGACGACGGCGGGCGCCGAGTCCTTCGTCACGGTCGACTATTATGCGTTGGACGGCAGCGTCACCCACCTGCTGCCGAACGCGCGCGCCCGCGACAACCGGGCGCCGCCGCACTATACGGCGACCATCGGCAGCCTGGGCGAGTGGGGAATCGGCAAGCCCTTCGGTGTGGAGCTGGTCGTGCTGGTGACGACGCCGGTGGCGCTGTTCGATGGCCCGCGGGCGGTGTCCGAACCGGCCGCGGCTTACCTGGCCGACGCCGCCAAACGCCTGGCGCAGATCCGCGCACGCAGCGGCGCCGGCAAGGTCGCGGTCGAGTTCCTGGAAATACACACCAGCCCGCGCAAGCCCTGACGTGCTCCCGGCCGCGCCGACGACGAGTCACCTGAGACTGCGCGCCACCCGGAAGCCGTTCTGCGAATGGCGCACGTCCGCATCGTATTTGAAGCGCGTGGAGGTGACCATGTAGGACGCGCCTTCGCGCCACGAGCCGCCGCGGATGACGCGCACACGGCAATCCGGCGCATCCCAGGCGCGGGCGTCAGCCGGGGCCCCCTTGAAATTGTTGTGCCAGCAGTCCGCCACCCACTCCCAGACCCCGCCGCTGGTGTCGTACAGCCCGAAAGGATTGGCGGCGAAACTGCCGACATTGGCCGGGGCTTCGTTTTGCCAGGGCTTGCCGCATTCCTTGCAGTTGGCCTTGCCCTGTACCATTTGCTCGCCCCACCAGTAGCGTGTCGTGGTGCCACCCCGCGCCGCGAACTCCCATTCGGCCTCGGTCGGCAGGCGATACGGCTTGCCGCTGACGCTGCCGAGCCACTTGACGTACTGTTGGGCGTCGTCCCAGCTGACGTCGCGCATCGGCGCGTTCGGCGGCGCGCCGGCGGCCGTGTCGATCTTCTGGCAGCCGCCTGCGGCGACGCACGCGTTCCATTCCTGCACGGTGACTTCGTAGCGTCCGATCGCGAACGGCGCCTCGATGCTGACCTGGTGCGCAGGCTTCTCGCTGGGGTCGCTCGCATTGTTCCCCATGGTGAAGACGCCGCCGGGCACGGACAGGAGGGACGGGCAGGCCGGACAATCCTTGATCTCGGCGCCGGGTGCGGTGGCCCTGGCGGGCAGGGCAGCTGCGGCCGGTGCGGCCGGTGCCGCCTTGGCGGCGGCTGCGTTGCCTGCCTTGGCGGCTGGCGTCCTGGATGCCGGGGGCGGCGGCGCAGCGGCGATCTCCTTCGGCGGCGGCGCGGCGGCGGGCGCGCCATGCGATTGGGCCGCGCGCAGGGTGGCGATGCGCGCCTGCGCCAGCGCCGCGAAGCGTCCCTTCGGATAGGCCTTCAGGTAGGCCTCGTAATCGCTGACCTGCTTGCTGTCCTTGATCGACTCCCAGAACGCCAGCTCGAACTGCTCGGCGCTGTTCTTGGGAACGACACCGGCGAGCTGGAGCGGAGGCAAGCGATCGTAAGCTGCGGCAATGCCTGTGCAGGAGAGCCCGGCCAGTACACAAACCATCCAGGTTTTTTGACCCATGAGCGCTCTCCGGTTCGCATGTGTTCGACAGAAGTGCCTTGCGATCTGACCCAGAGTGTGCCAGATTTAGAAGTATTGACGCGCACCTCAGTCGGGCCTAAGCAGGAGCTATCGATCATGCGCTTTCCTTTTGTGTTTCCTGTTCTTCTGGCGGCGTCCCTCCAGGTCGCCACGGCCGTTGCGGAACCGACGGCGGCGCCTGAAAACGCCCAGGTCTACTTCATCTGGCCGCACGACGGCACGGTCATCAACGGCGGCAGGTTCTGGGTGCGGATGGGTCTGCGCAACATGGGCATCGCGCCGAAAGGGACCGCGGTGCCGAACACCGGCCACCACCATCTGCTGATCGATACCGAACTGCCGCCGATGACGGAACCGATACCCAACGACCGTAACCACCTGCATTTCGGCGCTGGCGAAACCGAGGCCCGGATCGAGCTGCCGCCCGGGAAGCACACCCTGCAGCTGCTGATGGGCGACAAGGACCATGTGCCGCACGCGCCGCCCATCATGTCGAAAAAGATCACCATTACCGTGCGATAGCTGCCAAGGGAACCGGAGACCATCATGCGCAAGCTGTTTCCCGCCGTCGCCCTGGCGGCCCTCCTGGCCGGCGGTCCCGCCGGTTCGACCGACGCGCCACCCAATGCCTACTGCTACATCGGCTGGCCCTCCGACGGCGAGGTGCTGGCGTCGGGCAAGCCCTTCCGCGTCTGGTTCGGGCTGCGCAACATGGGGGTCGCACCGAAAGGCGTCGCGGTCAAGAATACCGGCCACCACCACCTGCTGATCGATGCCGATCCGCCGGCGCCGGGAGAGCAGATCCCGTCGGACCGCAACCACCTGCATTTCGGCGCCGGCGAAACCGAAACGATGCTCGAACTACCGCCGGGAAAGCACACCCTACAGCTGGTGATGGGCGACGAAAACCATCGGGTCCACACGCCGCCGGTGGTTTCAAAGAAGATCACGGTCAGCGTCAGGTGAGGCACGGATGAGGCGATATGGAACCCAACGCAGCATTTTCCGCATCGAGCGGACCAGTCCGGGCCTATCTGGAATGGATGGGGGCGGAGCCGGGCAAGCCGGCCGTGTTTCCGCTGCATGAGGAAGCGGTACTCGGACGCAACCCGCAGGATGCACTGAGCAGCGACAGGTACGTCTGCATCCCGGAGCAGACCGTCAGCCGCCGCCACGCGCGCATCCGGCGCAGCGGCGCCAGCTATTTCGTCGAAGACTTGCATTCGCGTAACGGCACCTTCGTGTCCGGCGAGCGCCTTGCGCCCGGCTCCTGGCACGTGCTGGCCGAAGGCGACGAGCTGGCGCTGGCGTCCGCCCGCCTCGTGTTCCATTCGCTGCTGTTGCCCGAGCGCGGGGCCGCGCCCGCGGTGATCACGCGCTCGGTGGATGCCACCTGTTTCGCCCCGGTGGTGGACACCCGCAACGCCGGCCGCAGCGATCTCGAGAGCACGGTGCACCGCCTGCATGCGATGGCCCAGGTGGGCATTGCGCTGGGCGCCGTCACCGACCGGGACACCCTGATCGAAAAGCTGATGAATTTCATCTTCGACCTGTTCCCGCTGGCCGAGCGCGCCTTCATCATGCTGCGCAGTGGCGAGCGCGACTTGCCGCAGCCCGTCGCCGCGCGCCGCCGCGATGGGGTCGTGGAAGACCCGGGCCAGGTCAGGATTTCGCGCACCATCGTCGACGAAGTGCTGGGCCGCAAGCGCGCGGTCCTGTCCGTGGATACGCTGGCGGACCGGCACTACGGCGCGCACGAGTCGATCGTCGCCCAGGCGATCCTGAGCGTCATGTGCGTGCCGCTGATCCTCGATGGCGAAGTTCTTGGCCTGATCCAGGTCGATACCTCGTCCGACCCGTATGCGTTCAAGGAGGCCGACCTCGAGATCCTCAGCGGGGTGTGCGCGGAAACGGCAGTCACGCTGAAGAATTTTCAGCTGTATTCGGACATCAAGGGCCTGCTCGACGGCTTCGTGTGCGCCTCCGTGCAGGCGATCGAGGAGCGCGATCCGGTCACGGCCGGCCATTCCTTCCGCGTGGCGACCTATGCCGAGCACCTGGCGATGGCGATCGAACATGCGGACGATCCCGCCTTGCGCAAGGCCAGTTTCACCCCGCAACAGCTGCGCGAGATCCGCTATGCCGCACTGCTGCACGATTTCGGCAAGGTCGGCGTGCGCGAACACGTGCTGCGCAAGGAAAAGAAGCTGCACCATGCCGACATGCGGCTGCTGGAACAGCGCTTCCGCTACGCCCGCGCCTGCCTCGAACGGCATGCCTGGCGCAGCCTGACGGAGCGTCAGCTGAGCGGCGAGCTGGACGCGGCCGACCTGCGCCGCGAGCGCGACCGTATCGAAACCTGCCTGGCGGAGGAAGGGACGCGCCTCGACGACTTCCTCGAGCTCATCGTGCAGGCCAACGAACCCTCGATCTCGCACGTGGCCGCGCCGGAGGGACTGTGCGCGATCCGCGACCACGTGTGCGCGGGCGCCGACGACCCCGGGTTCCGCCTGCTCGGCGACGAGGAATTCACTGCGCTCAGCATCGGCAAGGGCTGCCTGACCCCGGACGAGCGGCGCCAGATCGAGGCCCACGTGGCCGATTCGTATTCCTTCCTGATCCTGATTCCCTGGACACGCGAGCTGGCGGGCGTGCCGGCGATTGCACACGGCCACCACGAGAAACTGGACGGGTCCGGCTATCCGATGGGCTTGCGCGGAAGCGAGATCAGCATGCAGACGCGGATCCTGACGATCAGCGATATCTACGACGCGCTGACGGCGCGCGACCGGCCGTACAAGCAGGCGATCCCGGCCGAACGTGCGCTCGACCTGATGGCCGAGGAATGCCGGGCCGGCCACCTGGACGAGCGCCTGCTCAAGGTGTTCGTCGATTCCCAGGCCTGGCAAGCGGGGTGAACGATGAGCGCGCGATTCGGTCCGATCAGGATGCACCGGGTGCCGGCCGCCGCCGGCGCCGTCCTCGTACTGCTGGGCGCATGCGCCGACGTCAGCATGAAGCCCTACCAGCGCCCGGACACCCCCGCCAAGACGGCCTGGGCGGGCGGCGGGGCGCTGCCGGTGGCGCCGGCAACGATGATCGAGCAGGACTGGTGGAAGGGATTCGGCGACCCCGACCTGGATGGCCTGGTCGAGCGCGCGGTGCGCGGCAACGTCGACCTCAAGATCCTGGCGGCGCGCACCCGGGTCGCCGGCGCACAGATCGAGGAGGCGCGGGCCGGCTCCCTGCCCACGCTCGACGCCGGCGCCGGGGCCAGCTTCGAGAAGACGACCGGACAGAAGTTCACCAAGCAGTACAGCCTCGGCACGCAGGTCAACTGGGACATCGATATCTGGGGCAAGGTGGCCAAGGGCGCCGAGGCGCAGACCGCCGAATTCCATGCCACCGAGGCCGATTGGCGGGCCGGCTACCTGACGCTGGCATCGAGCGTCGCTTCGACCTATTTCCAGATCCTGCAGTTCGACGAGCAGATCGGCCAGCAGACACGGACCCTGGAAAAGAACCGGCAGATCCTGGCGACCTACGAAGCGATGCAGCAACAGGGCCTGCTGCCGCTGACGCGCGTGCTGCAGCAGCGTGCGGAGATCAACCGCCTGAGCACCGACCTGATCGAGCTGAATCGCCTGCGGTCCCTGTCCGGGAATGCGCTGGCAACCCTGCTCGGCGTGCCGGCCGGGAACTTCACCCTGCCCACGGGCTCGCTGCAGGCGCGCGTCCAGTTGCCCGCCGTGCCCGAGGGCCTGCCGTCGGACCTGCTCAAGCGCCGGCCCGACATCGTGGCGGCCGAATACCGCGTGCTCGAATCCTATGACCTGGTCGGGCAGGCGAAGCTGGCCCAGCTGCCGTCGGTCAGCCTGACCGGCCGCGGCGGCACCTCCAGCTTCGCGCTCGGCTCGCTTCTCAAGTCCTTCACCTTCGGTCTCCTTCCGAGCATCAATTTCCCGATCTTCGACCCGGCCGTCAAGGCGCGCCTGAAAACGAGCCAGGCCAGCAACGAGGTGGCCGAGCAGCAGTACCGCAAGGTCGTCATGGATGCGTTCGAGGAGGTCGAGAACGCGCTCGTCAACCTCGACGCGCACCGCCGTCAGCGCGGCGAGCTGCAGCAGCAGGCCGAGCGCCTGGGCATCGTCGCCGCGCAAGTGGAGGCGCAGCTGAAGGAAGGGATGGTGTCGCAACTGGACGTGTTCGAAGCCGAGCGTTCCCTGCTGGCCGCGCAGCTGGCGCTGCTGGCCAACCACCAGCAGATCCTGTCCGATACCGTGACCCTGTACAAGGCCCTGGGCGGCGGCTGGCCGGCGGTGGACGTGCGCCACGCGGCGCGCGATTGAGGAGCGGCTGGCCATGCTGCCCGACCTGACGATCGCCGCTTCCCCGTCCGCGACGGCGACCGGGGTACGGATCGTGCTCGAACCGGTGTCCCATCCGGAGCTGGCGCCGATACGGATCCAGGACAGCCTCTTCGCGATCGGCCGCGCCGAAGCGCCGTTCGACGCCTATCCGCCCGAGCTCGCTTCCGAACTGTCGCGCCGCCATGCACGCATCTTCTGCGAACGGGATGCCGTCTACATTGCCGATCTCGGCAGCACGAACGGCACCAGCGTGAATGGCGTGCCGGTCAGGACGGCGATCGCCACGCTCCACAGCGGTGACGTCCTGGGCCTTGGCAAGACGCTGACTTTCCGCGTGCGCCTGGAGCAGGGACCGGCGCCGGCGCCGCGCAGGCGCCTGGCCAGCCTGACGCTGACGCCGAAGCAGGACGGCACGGTGCTGCAGACGATCGTGGTCACGGAATTTCCCTTCCTGGTCAGCAAGGCCGAAGAGAGCTTTGCGCGTTACCGCGACAGCGAGCCGGCACAGGTGAACTACCTGTCGCGCCGCCATGCGCACATCTTCCTCAAGGGCGGCGAGCCGTATATCGAGGACCTCGGCAGTACCAACGGCAGCTTCGTCGACGGCCACCGCATCGACGAACAGGCGGTGCCGCTGCACGACGGCGGCACGCTCGCGTTTGGCGGCCGCTATTTTGTCTACCGCGTGGCCTTGCAATGGGAGGAGGTCGCGCCCGACGCCGCGCCGACCCGCCTTGGCGTGACCCAGGCGCCGGCCGTGGCGGATGCCGAGCGCACGACCTTCGTCGCCGTCGCCGATTCCTTCCTCGACATCTTCTGTGCCGAGCCCGCGCCCGCGCAGGAGAATGAAGCTGCCACGCCCGCCACGGACGCTGGAGTGGGTCCGCCCGCGGCGCAGGGCGGCCGGCGCCGGCCGGCATGGCTTATCGGCGCGCCGGTGCTGCTGATGTTGCTGGTCCTGCTGGGATGGGCGCTGCTGCGCGGCGGCGGGGCCGAGCGCGAGGCTGGCGAGCTCATGTCCGGCGGCAATTACGCGAAAGCGGCGGCCGTCACCTCGGCGGCGCTGGAACGCGATCCCGAAAACGCCCGCCTGCGCGCCCTCGACACCGAAGCGCAGCTCAAGGCCGGATTGCCGCCGTGGATTGCCGCGCTCGACAAGGGCCAGTTCCAGCGTGCGGCGGCGCAGGTGGCGGCCATGCGCCGCCAGGACCGCGCCAATCCCGAACTCGCACCACTGTTGACCGAGCTCGACTGGATCGGCCAGCTGCGCGCCTTCGCGGCCGCCCGCGGCGGGGCGCAGGCGCCGGTGCGCGACGCCGCCGACGCCGCCCGGATCCGCCAGTTTCTCAAGCAATGGGAAGACCAGGGCGACGCGCACCAGCGCGCCTTCGTGATCATGTCCGCCCACGTGCCGGCGTACCGCGACGCCTATGCCGCCGCCCTCAGCGATATCCGCAAGCTCGCATTGCAGGAGGCCAATCGTGAAGTTCCCAGCCCTGAAGTTACCGTCCCTGAAGCCGAAACCGATGGCGCCCCTGAGCGAGGCGCTCGAGGACCATAGCGCGGAAGGGATCGGCATCCTTACCGCCGTGCCCTGGCGTTTCACGCAGGCGCTCGTCTACGCCATGGTGGCGCTGGTGCTGACGGCGCTGGTCTGGTCCTTCTTCGGCCATGCCGACGTGCTGGTGACGGCCGGCGGCGCGCTCGCGCCCGCGTCCGAGGTCCGGCGCCTGTATGCGCCCATCGACGGTGAGCTCAGCAACATCTACATCGCCGAGGGCCAGCCGGTGAACAAGGGCGACGTCGTCGCCCGGCTGTATGCCCGCGGCGCCATCGAGGCGGCCAAGAACGCGCTGGAGGCGCGCCTGAAGCTGGAGGATGCCGAACGCGACTGGAAGGAATTTCCCGAAAAGAAAGCGCTGATGGAGCACCGCGTGGCGGCCCTGAAGGAGGCGGTGGCCGTCGAAGAGCGCCAGCACCAGCAGCGCCTGGCCCAGGGCACCAGCAAGCTGGCGCAGGGGCAGGCGGCCCAGCAGCAGGAAGCGCGCACCAATCTCGACGAAGCCCGGCGCGCGCGCGATGCGGCCAAGGACGAAGCCGACAAATACGCGCGCCTGTTCGCCATGCCCGGCGGCGGCGGTGTCTCGCAGCTGCAGGTCGAGGGCAAGAGGAATGCCTTGCTGGCGGCCGAAAACGCCATGCGCGTGGCGCAGTCGCGGATTTCCGAACTCGCGGCCCGGCAAAGCGTGGAAGCGACCCAGGCGCGGTCGGAACTCGAAACCAGCGGCCAGGAATTGTCCAAGCTGCGCCTGCAACTGGAAGCGGCCGAGCGCGAGATGGACAATGCCGAGGACAAGATGCGCCTGCAGGTGCAGACGGCGCGCCTGGTGGCCGACGCCGCCGCCCGCATCAAGTTCGAGAACATCGACAAGGAAAATTTCCTGCTCATCGTCGCACCCGTCGACGGCGTGATCACCGACGTCACCTCGACCCAGCCCGGCGACAAGATCCAGGCCAATTCACCCCTGGGCGGCATCGCGCCGAAGAACGCGAAACCGATCCTGAAGATCGAAATCGCCGAGCACGACCGCGGTTTCCTGCGCGAGGGCTTGCCGGTGCAATTGAAATTCAATGCCTTTCCCTACCAGCGCTATGGCCTCGTACGCGGCACCCTGCAATTCATCGCCCCGGCGACCAAGCCTTCGCCGCTGACCAAGCAGCCGGTGTACGAAGGCCGCGTGGCGCTGGAACAGGACCACTACAAGGTGGGAGACATGGTGTATCCGCTGCGCTACGGTATGACGGCGGTGGCGGAAATCGTCGTGCGCGAGCGGCGGCTGATCGACCTCGCGCTCGACCCCTTCCGGAACATCGGCGGCTAGCCGGGCCCTGGCTGCCGGGATCGGTTCTTATTCCAGGCGCTCGATGGCCTGGTCCGCCACGCGCGGCAGCAGGTCCGCCACGCGGCCGCGGCCGGGAATGCTCAGGCCGGGCGCAAGTTCGGCCAGCGGCGCCAGCACGAAGGCGCGCTCGTGCATGCGCGGGTGCGGGACCATCAGGGTCGGCGCGTCCTCGATGACTTCGTCGTCATACAGCAGCAGGTCGAGGTCGAGGGTGCGCGGAGCGTTACGGTAGGGGCGCTCGCGGCCGTGGGCCTGTTCGATCCCGTGCAGCGCGGCCAGCAGCGCCCGGGCGCTCAGCGAGGTATCGACTTCGGCCACGGCGTTGATGTAGTCGTCGCCGGAGGAATCGATGGGGGCGGTGCGGTACAGCGAGGAAGCGCGCAGCAGGCGCACGCCCGGCGTCCACGTCAGGCGCTCCAGCGCATCGAGCACGTTGGCCTGCGCGTCGCCCAGGTTGGCGCCGATGCCGACCCAGGCGCTCATTCGCCGTCGGGGGCCGCGGACTGCGGCGCGCCGGCATCGGGCTGGAAGGCGCCGTCCCCTTCGGCCTTGCGCGGACCGCGGCGGCGCGGGCGCTTCTTCTGGGCGGCGGCGCCCTGCGGCTCGCGCGCGGAGTTGATCAGGCGCTCGCGCTCGTTCACGTCGGCGCCGTAGAAGGTGGCCCACCAGTTGCCCAGCTCCGCATCGAGCTCGCCCGATTCGCAGCGCAGCAGCAGGAAGTCGAAACCGGCGCGGAAGCGCGGATGCTCCAGCAGTTTATAGGGCGACTTGCCGGTGCGGCGCTCGAAGCGCGGCTGCATGGCCCAGATGTCGCGCATGTCGGTGGCGATGCGGCGCTGCAGGGCCAGGCTGTCGGTCTGGTTGTCCAGCACGTCGTCGGCGGCCAGGTGCAGGGCCGGGATCGGCGCTTCGCCGGCGGCGCGGTAGGCATTCCACTTTTCCAGCACCTGGTGCCACAGCAGCGAGGCGAACAGGAAACCGGCCGAGACGCCCTTGCCGGCCTTGACGCGGGCGTCGGTCGATTCCAACGCCAGGGTCACGAACTTCATGCCGATCGGCTGCTCCAGCACCACGTCCAGCAGCGGCAGCAGGCCGTGGTGCAGGCCGGAAGCGCGCAGCTCCTTCAGGCAGGCCAGCGAGTGGCCGGACTGCAGCAGCTTGAGCATCTCGTCGAACACGCGCGCGGCCGGCACGTTGTTGATCAGGGGCGCCATCACCGGGATCGGCGCGCGGGTGGCCGGCTCGATCGTGAACTGCAGCTTGGCGGCGAAGCGCACCACGCGCAGCATGCGCACCGGGTCTTCGCGGTAGCGCGCTTCCGGCTGGCCGATGATGCGCAGGACCTTGTCGCGGATGTCCTGGATGCCGCCGTGGTAGTCGAGCACCGACTGGGTCGCCGGGTCGTAGTACATGGCGTTGATGGTGAAGTCGCGCCGCTCGGCATCCTCGTGCTGCGGACCGAAGTTATTGTCGCGCAGCACCCGGCCATGCTCGTCCTTCGGCGCGTTGACGGCGGCGTTGCCGCGGAAGGTGGTCACCTCCAGCAGTTCCTGGCCGAACATCACGTGCACGATCTGGAAGCGGCGGCCGATGATGAAGGCGCGCCGGAACAGCTTCTTGACCTCTTCCGGGGTAGCGTCGGTGGCGATGTCGAAGTCCTTCGGCTTCACGCCCAGCAGCAGGTCGCGCACGGCGCCGCCGACCACGAAAGCCTTGAAGCCGGCTTCCTGCAGGGTCTGGGTGACGCGCACCGCATTGGGCGACAGCAGCTTCGGGTCGATGCCGTGTTCTTCCGGGCCGAGGATGACCGGCTGGGTGGGGTCGCGCTCGTCTTTCACGCCGAGGATCTTGCGGATGAATTTTTTAATCATTGAACAGGTGGAGTAAAGGCCAGCCGAGGGTGCTTGCATGTTGGGCCAACTTGGCGCTCGGGTTCGTCGCCACCGGGTGCGAGACGACCGACAGCAGCGGGATGTCGTTGTGCGAATCGCTGTAGAACCAGCTGCGCTCGAATGTGGTGAACGGCCTGCCCAGCCCGTCGAGCCAGGCGTGCATGTGGGTGACCTTGCCGTGGCCCTGGGTCGGGCTGCCGAGCAGCTTGCCGGTCGGGTGGCCGCGTTCGTCGAGTTCCGGACGCGCCGCGATCAGGTGCTCGACCTTCAGCGCGCGCGCGATCGGCGCCGTCAGCCAGCCGTTGGTGGCGGTGATGATGGCCACCAGGTCGCCGGCGTCGAGGTGGCGCTGCAGCAGTTCCACCGCCTTCGGGCGGATCGCCGGTTCGATCACCTCGCGCATGTATTGCGCGTGCAGCGCGTTCAGGTGGCCCGGCTCGAAGTTGGCCAGGGTGCCGAGCGCGAACTCCAGGTATTCGACCGGGTCGAGGGTGCCGGCATTGTATTGGGCGAAGAATTCTTCGTTGCGGCGCTGGTAGGCGTCGCAGTCGACCACCTTGTTCCGCACCAGGAACTGGCCCCATTCGAAGTCGGAATCGATGGGCAGCAGGGTATGGTCGAGGTCAAACAGCGCGAGGTTGCTCATTCTTTTAAATCGGTTTGCGGGTTTCCCTGAAGCAGCAGGTCACGCAGCAGCGGCAGGGTGACCGGACGCTGGGTCTCGAGCGAATATTGGTCGAGCGCATCCAGCATGGTCGACAGGGAGCGCATGTCGCGCTTGAAATGGGACAGCAAATAGGGTAACACGCTGGCCGACAGCGTCAAACCGCGCGCCTCGGCCGCCTGGGTGAGGGCGGCGATCTTCTCGTCGTCGGACAGGCCGTGGATCTGGTACACCAGGCCCCAGCCCATGCGGGTGCGCAAGTCTTCGCGCACCGGCAGCACGGCCGGCGGCACCGGACCGGCGCAGACCATGTAGGCGCCGTGCTCGCGCACCTGGTTGAACAGGGCGAAGGCGTCGATCTGGCGTTCCGGGCTCAGGCGGTCGATGTCGTCCACCAGGTAGAGGCTGACGTCGGGCGCGTAGGTGAATTGTTCCGTATCGGCATCGCAGGCGATGTAGCGCGCGCCGGGCGTGGCGGCCAGGCCGTGCAGGATGTGGGTCTTGCCGGCGCCGGTTTCGGCCCAGAGGTAGCAGAAATGCTCGCGCGAGGCGCGTTGCGCGAACTGGTGCATCAGGTGCGCCATTTCGGCATTCGCTCCTATCTGGAAGGTGTCGAGGCTTTGCGCCGGTTCGGCTGCGCCTAAATCGAGCACCAGCTGTTTCATGGCTTGCATCTCATCCGGGCAGAGGGGAAAAAGGCATATTGTTCTTGTTTTCGCGTCGTGGCAGGGCCGTTTTGCTAGAATAGCGGATTGACCAGTTGGCCGTTCCCGGCAGTGACGCGGGTGCGTTCAGTTGATCTACCGCTATCTATTTTACCGCCTCCGCTGCCAAATATCATGAGCCAACCGTCTAATGTTTCTCTCTCCTACCGCGATGCCGGTGTCGATATCGATGCCGGCGACGCCCTGGTCGAAGCGATCAAGCCCTTTGCCAAGCGCACCATGCGCGAAGGCGTACTGGGTGGAATCGGCGGTTTCGGCGGGCTGTTCGAGATCAGCAAGAAGTTCAAAGAGCCGGTGCTCGTCTCCGGCACCGATGGCGTCGGCACCAAGCTCAAGCTGGCTTTCGAGCTGAACCGCCACGACACGGTCGGCATCGACCTGGTCGCCATGAGCGTCAACGATATCCTGGTCCAGGGCGCCGAGCCGCTGTTCTTCCTCGACTACTTTGCCTGCGGCAAGCTGGACGTGGCGACCGCCACCGCCGTGGTGAAGGGCATCGCGCTGGGCTGCGAACAGTCCGGCTGCGCCCTGCTGGGCGGCGAGACCGCCGAGATGCCGGGCATGTATCCGGACGGCGAATACGACCTGGCCGGCTTCGCCGTCGGCGCCGTGGAAAAGTCGCAGATCATCGACGGCAGCAAGATCGTCCCGGGCGACGTCGTGCTGGGCCTGGCCTCGTCGGGCATCCACTCGAACGGCTACTCGCTGGTGCGCAAGATCATCGAAGTCTCCAAGCCCGACCTGGAAGCCGACTTCCACGGCCGCAAGCTGGCCGACGTCCTGATGGCGCCGACCCGCCTCTACGTCAAGCCGCTGCTGGCCCTGATGCAATCGATGGAAGTGAAGGGCCTGGTGCACATCACCGGCGGCGGCCTGGTCGAGAACATCCCGCGCGTGCTGCAGGATGGCCTGACCGCTGTGCTGGACAGCAAGTCGTGGACCCTGCCGCCGCTGTTCCAGTGGCTGCAGCAGCACGGCGGCGTGGCCGATTCCGAGATGCACCGCGTGTTCAACTGCGGCATCGGCATGACGGTGATCGTCTCGAAAGAGAACGCGGACGCCGCCTTTGCCCAGCTGCAGGCTGCCGGCGAGACCGTCTACCGCATCGGCGAGATCCGCGCCCGCAACGAGGGCGAGGCGCAGACCATCGTCGTCTGATTGCAACGATAGACCGATGCATGGGCGCCGGGTTCCAGACCCGGCGCCCATTGTCGTTTATGCCTCCGTCTCTTCCGGTGCCCGGATATGGTCGACCAGGCTGGCGCTCTCGCGCGGCGGCGCCGGGCTCAAGAGGCTGACCACGACCAGCACGGCGGCGCCCGCCGGCACCCCGAACACGCCGGCCGAGATCGGCGCGATGTGGAACCAGGCGCTGTCCACGCTCCCGCCCAGGATCGGATTGGTGTGCAGCATGTAGTAGAGGCAGACCAGGAAGCCGGCCAGCATCCCGGCGATCGCGCCCTGGTGGTTGGCGCGTTTCCAGAACACGCCGGCCACCAGCGCCGGGAACATGGTCGAGCCGGCCAGCGAGAAGGCGGCGCCGACCAGCGACAGGATGTCGGCCGGCTTCTGCGAGGCGACGTAGGCCGCGATGAAGGCGACCGCCAGCAGCAGCAGCTTGGAGATCGTGACCCGCTTCTGGGTCGAGGCGCCCGGATCGACCATCTTGAAGTAGATGTCGTGCGACAGCGCGTTCGAGATCGCCAGCAGCAGGCCGTCGGCGGTCGACAGCGCGGCCGCCAGGCCGCCGGCCGCGACCAGGCCCGAGATCACGTAGGGCAGGCCGCCGATCTCGGGCGTGGCCAGGGTCAGCACGTCGCCGTCGATCCCGATCTCGGCCAGCTGCACGATGCCGTCGCCGTTGATGTCGGCGATGCTGATCAGGGGATTGGCCTTGTCGACGTTGGCCCAGTACGAGACCCAGGTCGGCAGCGAAGCATAATCGGTGCCGACCAGCGCGGTATAGATGTCGAACTTGGCCAGCACCGCGAGGGCCGGCATGGTCAGGTAGATCAGCAGGATGAAGAACAGGGCCCAGAACACCGAGACCCGGGTCTCGTGCACCGAGGGCGTGGTGTAGGCGCGCATCAGGATGTGGGGCAGGGCGGCGGTGCCGAACATCAGGCAGAACACCAGCGCGAGGAAGTTGTTGCGGCGCTGGTTCGATTCCTCGGGCGTCTTGCCGGGGAAGGGCTCGGCATGCGGTTCGGGCGGCTGGGCGCGCTCCAGGTTGGCGGCGCGCTGCTCGGCCCAGATGCGCGCGGCTTCGTCGGCGGTGCGCGGATAGGCGATCAGCTCGCGCTCGGCGTTGCGGATCTCGCCGAGCGAGGCGTTGCGGCCGCGCGCGGTGTCGAGCAGGCGCTGGGCCTCGATGCGGCCCGCTTCCCAGGATTGCGGCAGGCCGGCCAGGCGCGCGCCGTATTCGTCGGCCCTGGCCTTGAAGGCGGCCCGCACCTCCTGCTCGCGCGGATCGTTGGCGAGCTGGGCCTCGCGCTTGGCCAGCTTGGGCAGCACCGAGCCGTAGGCGACCTGCGGCACCGGGTTGCCGGCGAACTTCACCGACAGCCACATGGTCGGGATCAGGAAGGCGACCAGGATGATGATGTACTGCGCGACCTGGGTCCAGGTGATCGCGCGCATCCCGCCCAGGAAGGAGCAGACGAGGATCGACGCCAGGCCGAGGAAGATCCCGACCGAGAAGTCGACGCCGGTGAAGCGCGAGGCGATCAGGCCGACCGCGTAGATCTGCGCCACCACGTAGGTGAAGGAGACCACGATGGTGGCGCTGACCGCCAGCGCGCGCACCAGGTTGCTACGCCTGCCGGCAGCGCCGCCGTAGCGCGCCTCCAGGAAGTCGGGCACGGTGTACTGGGCGAACCTGCGCAGGTAGGGCGCGATCAGCAGCGCCACCAGGCAGAAGCCGCCGGTCCAGCCCATCACGTAGGCCAGGGCGTCGAAGCCGTGCAGGTAGAGCGTGCCGGCCAGGCTGATGAAACTGGCCGCCGAGATCCAGTCGGCCGCCATCGCCATGCCGTTGAACAGGGCCGGCACGCGCCGTCCGGCCACGTAGTACTCGGCCACGTTGGAGGTGCGCGCCACCACGCCGATGGTGGCGTACAGCACGATGGTGGCGAACATGTAGAGGTGGCCGATCCACTGGCGCGGCATGCCCTCGTTTTCCAGGATCCCCAGCGCCACCAGGAACATGCCGAGGCAGGCCGTGAACCACAGGTAGTAGCGGGCCAGGCGGCGGAAGTAGCTGCGCGTCTTGTTCAAGCCCCATCCCCCAGCATGCTGCGGTACGCGCGGTCGAGGATCCGCATGCGCCAGGCGTAGACGCCGATGATCGCCAGGTAGATCAGCGAGGCGCCCTGGGCCGCCAGGTAGAAGGACAGCGGCCAGCCGAACACCGACATGTGGGCCAGGTCGCGCGCGAAGAACACGGTGCCGAAGCCGGTCGCCAGCCACAGTCCCAGCAGGACCAGGATCAGCCGCCGCGCGCGCCGCCAGTGCAGTGCGCGCGCGGCGACGATGCGCTCGCGGGACGGTGGAGAGGAAGCGGAAGCGGGCTCAGTCGGCATCTGGATCGGGCGGGGCGGAGGGTGGCGGGAAGGTCAGCCGGAACAGGCTGCCCGGGTATTTCTTCTGGATGCTGCGCGGGTTGTTGAAGATCTCGATTTCGGCGCCGTGCTGGCGCGCGATTTCGCGCACGATGGCCAGCCCGAGGCCGGAGCCGGAAGCGCTGGAACCGAGGATGCGGTAGAAGCGTTCGAACACGCGCGGACGCTCGCCCGGCGCGATGCCGGGGCCGGTGTCCTCGACTTCCAGCAGGGCCTGGCCGGCGTCGCTGCGCACGCGCACGGTGACGCTGCCGCCGGAAGGCGTGTAGCGCAGCGCATTGTCGATCAGGTTCGACAGCAGCTCGCGCAGCATCATGCCGTTCCCCAGGATCTCCAGCGCGCCGTCCGGGTCTTCGTAGCCGAGGTCGATCTCGTGCGAGAACGAGGCCGGCACCCAGTCCTGCACCACGGCGCGCGCCAGCAGCGACAGGTCGAGCGGCTCGAGCGCCAGGCCGGCGTGCGGCTGGTTCTCGGCGCGCGCCAGCGCCAGCAGCTGGTTGACCAGGCGGGTCGCCGACTCCGAACTCTTCGCCAGCTGCTCGAGCGAGCGGTGGATCTCGTCCGGATCGAGCTGGCGCAGCGCCAGTTCGGACTGCATGCGCATGCCGGCCAGCGGGGTCTTCATCTGGTGCGCGGCGTCGGCGATGAAACGCTTCTGGGCGTCGATCGTGTGCGCCAGCCGCGCCAGCATGTCGTTCAGCGAACCCACCAGCGGCGAGATCTCTTCCGGCACCTGGCGCGAATCGATCGGCGACAGGTCGTCCGGCGGCCGGGCGCGGATCCGTTCCTGCAGCTGGGCCAGCGGCGACAGCCCGCGCGACAGGGCGAACCAGACCAGGGCCAGGATCACCGGCAGGATGATGAACTGGGGCAGGATCACGCCCTTGATGATCTCGTTGGCGAGCTGGGCGCGCTTTTCCAGGGTTTCCGCGACCTGCACCAGGGCCAGGCGCGGCTCGGCGCCGCCACTGGTGGCCGGGTCCAGCAGCGGCTGCAGGTTGACCCAGGCATAGGCGACCCGGACCGGGGCGCCGTGCAGGCTCTCGTTGCGGAAGTGCACCCGCCCGCTGCGCTCGGCATCGTCGGCCGCCGGCAGCGGCAGCTCGCGGTCGCCGTCGACGACCTCGTTGCGCGGTCCCGTGATCTGGAAGTAGACGCTGTCGACGTCGTCGGCGCGCAGGATGTCGCGCGCGCTGCCGGGCAGCCGCGCCACCACCTTGCCGTCGACTTCCTTGACCTGCTGGGCCAGCACGGTGACGCTGTCTTCGAGCGCGTGGTCGAACGGCTGGTTGGCGATCGATTTCGCCACCAGGTAGGTGATCGCGATGCTCATCGGCCACAACAGCAGCAGCGGGGCCAGCATCCAGTCGAGGATCTCGCCGAACAGCGAGTGCTGGATGCTTTCCTCCGGCTCGGGCCGCGGCGGCGCATACAGCGGTTCCTGCGCCGTTTCCAGCGCCGGGTCGTAGCCGGTTCCGGGCTCGCTTTCCGGCGCAAATTCGGGCGCAAGGAGGCCGGCGCTGCGCCGCTTCAGGGACTTCATGCCGGCCTTGCCCGCGCCTTACTTGCCGCTGCCCGCGGACGGGGCCTTGCGGGCGCTGTCGGCATACCGCTCCAGGCAGTAGCCCAGGCCGCGCACGGTGGCGATGCGGATGCCGCCGGTCTCGATCTTCTTGCGCAGGCGGTGCACATAGACCTCGATGGCGTTGTTCGACACTTCTTCGCCCCACTCGCACAGGTGGTCGACCAGCTGTTCCTTGGACACCAGGCGCCCGGTGCGCGCCAGCAGGATCTCGAGCAGGCCGAGCTCGCGCGCCGACAGATCGAGCATCTGGTCGTCGATGTAGGCGCTGCGGCCGACCTGGTCGTACACCAGCGGGCCGTGGCGGATCACGGTCGAGCCGCCGCCCTGGCCGCGCCGGGTCAGGGCGCGCACCCGCGCTTCCAGCTCGGACAGGGCGAAGGGCTTGGCCATGTAGTCGTCGGCGCCGGCGTCGAGGCCGCCCACGCGCTGCTCGATCGAGTCGGCCGCGGTCAGGATCAGCACCGGCAGCAGCGAGCCGCGCGCACGCAGGCGGCGCAGCACGTCGAGCCCGGACAGCTTCGGCAGGCCGAGGTCGAGGATCAGGAGGTCGAACTCCTGGGTCGACAGCGCGGTGTCCGCATCCTGGCCGTTCTTCACGCAGTCGATCGCGTAACCGGACTGGCGCAGGGAGCGCGTCAGCCCGTCGGCAAGTACGCTATCATCCTCCGCTAGTAAAATACGCATGATCTCCCCCTGGTTTTGTCGTTTGACCCTAGCTTACCCGCATATTGTGTTTGATATCTCGCAACATGTCGAATCGATCAGGCAGCGGTAAATATCGCTTGCCAAAACCACTGGGATTTTATACAGTACTTCCTATTGAAATCGCGCGAGCGGTCCCTATCTTGGTTCACTCTAGGACTGAAAGAAAATCATGGACGACAAAAAATCCGCAGTAAACGCAGCAGAGAAGGGCAAGGCGCTGGCAGCAGCCCTCGCGCAGATCGAAAAGCAATTCGGTAAAGGCTCGGTCATGCGCATGGATGCCAATGCGCCGGTCGAGGAAGTGCAAACCGTGTCCACCGGCTCGCTGGGCCTGGACATCGCGCTGGGCGTCGGCGGCCTGCCGCGCGGCCGTATCGTCGAGATCTACGGTCCGGAATCGTCGGGTAAAACCACGCTGACCCTGCAGACCATTGCCCAGATGCAGAAACTGGGCGGCACCTGCGCCTTCATCGACGCCGAGCACGCGCTGGACGTCGGCTATGCGCAGAAGCTGGGCATCAAGCTGGACGAGCTGCTGATCTCGCAGCCGGATACCGGCGAGCAGGCGCTCGAAATCACCGACGCGCTGGTGCGCTCGGGCAGCGTCGACCTGGTGGTCATCGACTCGGTGGCGGCACTGACCCCGCGCGCCGAGATCGAAGGCGACATGGGCGACTCCCTGCCGGGCCTGCAAGCCCGTCTGATGTCGCAGGCGCTGCGCAAGCTGACCGGTTCGATCAACCGTACGAATACCCTGGTGATCTTCATTAACCAGATTCGTATGAAGATCGGCGTGATGTTCGGCAGCCCGGAAACCACGACCGGCGGTAACGCGCTGAAGTTCTACGCCTCCGTGCGCATGGACATCCGCCGTACCGGTTCGATCAAGTCGGGCGATGAGGTGATCGGTAACGAAACCAAGGTCAAGGTCGTCAAGAACAAGATCGCGCCGCCGTTCAAGGAAGCCCACTTCGACATCCTGTATGGCGAAGGCACTTCCCGCGAAGGCGAGATCATCGACCTGGGCGTGGACAACAAGATCGTCGAGAAGTCGGGCTCGTGGTACAGCTACGGTGGCGAACGCATCGGTCAGGGCAAGGACAATGCACGCCAGTACCTGAAAGACCGCCCGGCCCTGGCCCGCGAGATCGAAAACAAGGTCCGCGCCGCCCTGGGCGTGCGTGAACTGGCACCGGTCGCCGCCGGTGACAACGCCGGCGCGGCCGAGCTGTCGGCTGTCGGCGACGCAGAGTAATCGTCGATAGCGCCCCGGTGAAACAGGTCCTGAGTCTCAAGGCTCGCGCATTGAAATATCTTTCGATGCGCGAGCACAGCCGGATCGAACTGGGGCGCAAGCTGTCTCGTTATGCCGAGGAGGGCGACGACGTCGAAGCCCTCCTCGATTTCCTTGAAAAGAACAACTGGCTGTCGCAGGAACGCTTTGCCGAATCCCTGGTACACCGCCGTGCCGGCCGCTACGGCAACAGCCGCGTGCTGGCGGAACTCCAGCAGCACGGCTTGAAGGGCGAAGAGCTCGACGAGCTCAAGTCCGGCTTGAAGGAAACCGAAGTTGCCCGCGCCCGCGAAGTCTGGCGCCGCAAGTTCAACCGGGTTCCGCAGGACGCCGAAGATCGCAGCAAGCAAATGCGCTTCCTCATGGCGCGCGGTTTTTCGCAGGGCGCAATCCGCAGCGCGCTGCAGGGACGCGAGGACGAGGACGACGACTTCTAAACCGCGTTTAACAAAGCCTTCAGGGCAAGGCGCAAGTGCACAGCGCCATCTGCCGATGTGTCCCGATAATAAGGGCACAACTCCTCAACGGCGGAATGACGCTGTGCCCTTGCACTTTTGCCTCATCATCTTTGCAACAATTTCCTTCATCTTCCCCGCAAATGGCCTTGCCAAACCGCTGGCCGGGTGCATCTGCAAGCGCGCTGTGCTAAACTTTCGTGGTTTAAGCAGCGCCGCAAGAGCGGTTGTTGCCGTAGAAGCTGCGGCAACGTGCATCAGGCACAACGGCTGCATACTTTTTTCGCCGCATTCCGGCATTGGTGTTTATGCCCCTGTCATCCCCCGCTCCGCGTAAGCTACGGCACACGCGCGCCATTACGGTCGAAGCGTACGCGCGCGACGATGGCCTGTGGGACCTCGACGCCTGCATCCGCGACATCAAGACCCACGATATCGAGTTGCCCTCCGGGTCCCGCCCGGGCGGCCTGCCTGTGCACGACCTCAAGCTGCGGGTGACCATCGATCGCGACATGGTTATCACGGACGCCGAAGCTTCTTCGGATGCCGTACCCTATCCCGGTTATTGCGACACCATCGCGCCCGCCTACAAGAAGTTGATTGGCTTGTCGCTGCTGAAACATTTCCGGTTGCACTTGAAGGATCGCCTGTCCGGCGTCCTTGGATGCACCCATTTGACCGAGCTGGCACAGGTCCTGCCCACCGCGGCAATCCAGGCCTTTGCCGACGACGCCATGGAAAACCGCGAGGCCGCTAATACGAATGCATTAGCGCCCGAGCGTCCGTATGAACTCGACCGCTGCCACGCGCTGCGCACCGACGGTCCCGCCGTCGCCAGGTACTACCCGCGCTGGGTTTTGAAGGTGGTGACGGGTTAATATTCGGTTCTTGTAGCTCTATTTATTTAACCGCATTTCTAAATCAGTAACAGAAGAAGGGAAGCCAGCATGAAAATCCATGAGTATCAAGGCAAAGAGATCCTCCGAAAGTTCGGAGTGACCGTTCCGCGCGGCATTCCGTGCATGTCGGTGGACGAAGCCGTCAAGGCAGCTGAAGAGCTGGGCGGCCCGGTCTGGGTAGTCAAGGCGCAGATCCATGCTGGCGGCCGCGGCAAGGGCGGCGGCGTGAAAGTTGCCAAGTCGATCGACCAGGTCCGCGAATACGCGAACCAGATCATGGGCATGCAGCTGGTGACCCACCAGACCGGCCCGGAAGGCCAGAAAGTCCGCCGCCTGCTGATCGAAGAAGGCGCCGACATCAAGCAGGAACTGTATGTCTCGCTGGTCACCGACCGCGTCACCCAGAAGATCGTGCTGATGGCCTCGTCGGAAGGCGGCATGGACATCGAAGAAGTCGCACACAGCCACCCGGAAAAGATCCACAACGTCGTGATCGAGCCGTCGGTCGGCCTGACCGATGCCCAAGCTGACGACGTCGCCCGCAAGATCGGCGTGCCGGAAGGGTCGATCGCCGCTGCCCGCGCCAACCTGCAAGGCCTGTACAAAGCCTACTGGGAAACCGACTGCTCGCTGGCCGAGATCAACCCGCTGATCGTGACCGGTGACGGTAAAGTCATCGCCCTGGACGCCAAGTTCAACTTCGACCCGAACGCCCTGTTCCGTCATCCGGAAATCGTCGCCTACCGCGACCTGGACGAAGAAGATCCGGCCGAAGTCGAAGCCTCGAAATTCGACCTGGCTTACATCTCGCTCGACGGCAATATCGGCTGCCTGGTGAACGGCGCCGGCCTGGCGATGGCCACCATGGACACCATCAAGCTGTTCGGCGGCGAGCCGGCCAACTTCCTGGACGTCGGCGGCGGTGCGACGGCTGAGAAAGTCACCGAAGCATTCAAGATCATGCTGAAGAACCCGGGCCTGAAGGCCATCCTGGTCAACATCTTCGGCGGCATCATGCGTTGCGACGTGATCGCCGAAGGCGTGATCACCGCATCGAAGGCCGTGTCCCTGAAAGTGCCGCTGGTCGTCCGCATGAAGGGCACCAACGAAGACCTGGGCAAGAAGATGCTGGCCGACTCGGGCCTGCCGATCATCGCCGCAGACACGATGGAAGACGCAGCGAAGTCGGTCGTCGCCGCTGCTGCTGGCCAAGCCTAATTCGCAAAGGAAATAACATGTCGATTCTGATTAACAAAGACACCAAAGTCATCACCCAAGGTATCACCGGCAAGACCGGCCAGTTCCACACCCGCATGTGCCGCGACTACGCGAACGGCCGTGAAGCCTTCGTGGCTGGCGTGAACCCGAAGAAAGCCGGTGAAGACTTCGAAGGCATTCCCATCTTCGCAAGCGTCAAGGAAGCCAAGCAGAACACCGGCGCCAACGTTTCCGTGATCTACGTGCCGCCGGCAGGCGCCGCCGCCGCGATCTGGGAAGCCGTCGAAGCCGAACTCGACCTGGCAATCTGCATCACCGAAGGCATCCCGGTCCGCGACATGATGGAAGTCAAGGATCGTATGGCCAAGGCCGGTTCGAAGACCCTGCTGCTGGGCCCGAACTGCCCGGGTCTGATCACCCCGGACGAGATCAAGATCGGCATCATGCCGGGTCACATCCACAAGAAGGGCCGCATCGGCGTCGTGTCGCGCTCGGGCACCCTGACCTATGAAGCAGTCGGCCAGCTGACCGCGCTGGGCCTGGGCCAGTCGTCGGCAGTCGGCATCGGCGGCGACCCGATCAACGGTCTGAAGCACATCGACGTGATGAAGATGTTCAATGACGATCCGGATACCGACGCAGTCATCATGATCGGCGAGATCGGCGGCCCGGACGAGGCGAACGCTGCTTACTGGATCAAGGACAACATGAAGAAGCCGGTGGTCGGCTTCATCGCCGGTGTTACCGCTCCTCCGGGCAAGCGCATGGGCCACGCCGGCGCGCTGATCTCGGGCGGCGCCGACACCGCGCAAGCCAAGCTGGAAATCATGGAAGCCTGCGGCATCAAGGTCACCAAGAACCCGTCGGAAATGGCTCGCCTGCTGAAGGCCATGCTGTAATTCGCCAGTTCTGTCGGTTTCATGAAAACGGAGAGCCTCGGCTCTCCGTTTTTTTTTCTTTGGCAAGATTCCCGGGTCATGCGCATGCCTTACTATTGGTGGCATGCGTTAACCCGACAGGACCGATGCCATGAACCGTTTCGCACGCAGACTCTGGTGGAAGTTCTCGCCAAGCCAGATCCTCGAAAAGTGGATGGCCTTTGCCTTCGACAGGCGCCATAGCACGGACACCAGCAGTTTCGTCGAGTTGAAGGAACTGGATGTCGCCGGCGACAACAAGCGCCATGGCGAGCGCTACCAACCTTCCCCCGTCTACTCGCTGCGTCGGCTGCTGCGGCGGCTCGGCATCCACTATCCGGACTACGCCTTCGTCGACTTTGGCTCGGGCAAGGGGCGCACGCTGCTGGTCGCCGGCGAACTGCCTTTCAGGCAAGTACTCGGGGTTGAATTCAGCGAGGAGCTGCACCGGAAGACAGCGCAGAACATCGGCCGTTACCCGCAGCGCAGAGCGGCGCATGTCGAATCCGTGCATGCCGACGCCACCACGTTCAGCCTGCCGGCCGGTGCGCTGGTTTTGTACTTCTTCAATCCTTTCAGCCGTCCAGTATTGGACAAGGTGCTCGCGAATATCGCCGCATCGGTGGCCGAACAGCCGCGTCCGGTCATCCTCATCTATTTATATCTGCCCGACGAGCATTGGCTGAGCAGTCTGCAAGGATTCCGGCTGCGCGAAACCTGGCGTAACTACCACGTCTACGACTACCTGCCGCAAGCGGTCGGTACGATCGACACGGCCGGGATGGCTGGCAAGGCGCAAGCCGCCTGACGCGAACAAATTCTGGCAGGCGACAATTTTTGCCATGCCCGGCTGACAAAAATTGTCATACGGAAAGGGTAATACTGACAAAAAATGGTACTGGCATCGTGTTTTGATGTCTCCGGTATAACGATTCCGCATGGAAACGACCTGGCACGGCGGTTGCATATAGTAAAGGGCAGAAGCAAGCCGTACCCGGACAAGCAGTAACCCTCAATCGTCGTACCAAAACTGGAGAAATACCATGAAAGCACCGAAAATGATGAAGAAAGCCGAAGGCGGCTTCACCCTGATCGAACTGATGATCGTCGTCGCGATCATCGGTATCCTGGCAGCCGTCGCGATCCCGGCTTACAGCAACTACACCATCAAGGCCAAGGTTGGCGCCGCCATGAGCTCGCTGGCTTCGCTGCAGACCGCAGTTGCTAACTGCATCCAGGAAGCTGGCGGCGTCGCAACCGATTGCACCACCGGTTCGAACGGCGTCCCGAGCTTCACCGCGACCAAAGAGCTGAGCGCGGAAACCGCCGTCGCTGCCGGCAAGATCACCGCAAAATTCAATACCGGTATCGGCACCGGCGTTGATGGCCTGAGCTTCACCATGAACCCGTCGACCGCTACCGACCAGACCACCATTACCTGGGAAGTCAAGGCAGACGACATCTCCAACGAGACCGCCAAGCAGACCCTGACCAAGAACAGCGTTGCTGCTGCTACGACCGGCACCGGCTCGACCGGCACCGGCTCGACCGGCACCGGCACGACTACCCCGTAATAATCTCCGGTAGTCCACTGAAAAGCCGCCCTCGGGCGGCTTTTTTGCTTTTTGGCTTACGGAAGAAAGCGCCGCAGCGCTCAGACGATATTCTGCCGATCCGCCAGCAGCACCTCGTAGGTCAGGTTCTGCAGCATGGTGTAATGGACCGGATCGAGGTCCAGGAACTGCACGCCGTAAGCGAAGAACTCGCTCCCGTCCGACTCGCGACGCTGCGCGCTGACGTTGCGGACCGCCGCCCGCGCCTTGATCCGCACTTCCTGCTCGCCGACCGGCGAGGGCAGGCTGAACTCCACCGTGATGTCGCCGCCGTCTTCCGGCAGGCTGGACGCCGATTCGATGCGCGCGCCGTTGACGCTGACGTTGGTGAGCGTACAGCCGGCCACGGCCGCACCCGCGCGCAGGACCTGGGCCGGGATCTCGACCTTGACCCGCATCGCCGCGCGCAGGCTGGTGCCCTGGATGGCGTCGGGGAAAGAAAGGTGGACGTAGAGCAGGGGACGGTCGAAGACGCGCTCGACCGTGCAGGCGAAGGAGCACACGTTCACGCCGGAGAAGACGCGGATCGTGATCCGCTCGCCTTCCACCAGGCCGACCGGCGTACCGTTTTCGACCGGGATCCTGACGATCAGGTACTCATCCTTGACGTAGCCGATGAGCGTCGAAAAATACTGCACCGGCTTGATGCGCCGGTAGGTGATGAACTGGAGCCGGACGCCCACCTGCAGGTTCATCGACTCGAAAGTGAATTCCCGCGGGGCGAGGTCCCGGTCCGTCTGCATGCTGCTCATGATGATCTTCCGTGTCCCGTTTCACGCCCGGCGGCGGTGGGGACGGACCGCACGCGGGAAAGCCGGGAATCATAGCATCACAGCAACTTATGCGCACGGCATACGAAAAAAATGCCCGCGCGAAGGCGGGCATTTGTGGTGCGAAAGACGAATCAGGGCTTGATGTGCTGATCCAGCCAGTCGATCACGGTGTGGTGCCACAGCAACGAGTTGGCGGGCTTCAGGACCCAGTGATTCTCATCCGGGAACACCAGCAGCTTGCTTTCGATGCCGCGGCGCTGCAGGGCGGTGAAGGTCGACAGGCCCTGGGTGGTCGGGATGCGGAAGTCCTTGTCGCCTTGCACCACCAGCATCGGGGTCTTCCACTTGTTCACGTGCAGGACCGGGTTGAAGCGCTCGTGCTTTTCCGGCACCGTGAAATAGGGGCCGCCGTTTTCCCAGTCGGTGAACCACTGTTCCTCGGTCGAGTAGGCCATGCCGCGGGTGTCGAACACACCGTCGTGGTTGACGATGCACTTGAAGCCATCGGACCAGTTACCCTCGATCCAGTTCATCATGTAGCCGCCGTAGGACGCGCCCAGTGCACAGGCCTTCGAGCGGTCCAGCCACGGATACCTGGACACCGCCGCCGCCAGGCCCTTCTTGAGGTCCTCGAGCGGCTTGCCGCCCCAGTCGCCGCTGATGGCGTCGGTGAACTTCTGGCCGTAGCCGGTCGAACCGTGGAAGTCGATGAACACGGCGGCATAGCCGGCGCCGGCATACACCTGCGGATTCCAGCGGTAGCTCCAGGCATTGCCGAAGCTGCCCTGCGGGCCGCCATGCACCAGGAAGGCGATCGGATATTTCTTGCCCGGCTCGTAGTTCCACGGCTTCATCACGTAGCCGTGCACGGTGTCGCCGTTCGCGCCCTTGAACGAGAACTGCTCGTACTCGCCCCAGCGCACGTCGCCGAGCTTGTCGGTGTTCACGTCGGTCAGCTTGACCGGCTCGTTCGCTCCCAGCTTCATCGCGTACAGCTGGGCGCCGGCGGCCAGGCTGGCCTGGGTGAAGGCGACGGTGTCGCCGTGCACGTCGAAGCCGCCGATCGAGCCCTTGTTCGTCAGCGGCGTGACCTTGCCGCTGGCGACGTCGATCGAGAACAGCTTGTGCTGGCCGATGTCTTCGGCGTCGACGACCAGGGCCTTGCCGTCGCGGGTCCACTGCAGGCTGCCCGGCGAGCGGTCCCAGCTCTCGGCGAGGTTTCGCTTCTTGCCGCTTGCCAGGTCGAGCAGCACGATATGGTAGCGGTCGGCTTCGAAGCCCGGACGCGTCATCGACAGGTAGGCAAGGGTGCGGCCGTCCGGCGAGAACACGCCCTTGGTGTCCCAGGCCTTGTTATCCGCAGTCAGGTTGCGCGGCTGGCCGCCGCTGGCCGGGACCGCGTACAGGTCGAAGTTGGTCGACCAGGCTTCGGTCTTGCCGGCGATGCGCACCGAGAACACGACGGTCTTGCCGTCCGGGCTGAAGTTGAATTCCTCGCGGTCGCCGAACGGCTTCGAGGGCACGTCGCCGTCCAGCGAGCCGGACAGGCTGACAGGGGCGGCGCTGACGCGGCCGTTGGCGTCGAGCGGTGCCGAATACAGCACGGCATTGCGGCCGTCGGCCCAGGTATCCCAGTGGCGCACGAACAGGCGGTCGTAGACCTGGCCGGTGGCCTTGTCCTTTTCTTTTGCATCGGCCTTGGCCTTGGTGCAGGCAAGGTCCGGGCAGTCGCGGAACACCGACATGCTGAGTGCGATGCGGTCGCCGGTGGGCGAGACGCGGTAGGCGTCGACATCGACCGGCATGCTCGTCACCTGGCTGGGTTCAGCCAACTGAGCGCCGCCGTCGGCCGGCATGCGCCAGACCTGGGACGAGCCCGAGCGGGCGGACAGGAAGTAGATCGCGTCACCGGCGGCCGACCATTCCGGATCGGTGCTGCTGGCGGCGTCCGCGGTCAGGCGCTGTGGCGTCGGCTTGGCGGCGCGCAGGTCGACCATGTACAGGTCGGTATGGCCCTTGTTCTTTGCCAGGTCGGTGTTGCGCACCGTGTAGACGATGCGGTTGCCGTCGGGCGACACCGCCGGCGTGCCGACGCGTTCCATCGCCACCAGGTCCTCGACCGTGAAACCGCGCGCCGCGGCCATGGCTGAGGGCGCCATGGCGACGGCGGTCGTGGCGAAGGTCGCGGCAACCGCGGCTGCCAGCGCTAGCAAACGTACTTTCATCCTGTCCTCGTGAGTCAGTGAAAAGATGCAATTTAACATGTGGAAAGGATGATGCGTTAGCTTGTGCTCCCACAGGATATGCGGGGTGGGTGGCATTACACTCGATGGTTCATCGCACACAGGAGAGCATGGTGACGACCACGACGACGACGATCAGTTTCAACCCGGCCGGCGCCTTTCTCGACAGCTGGTTCCGCGCCGTCACGCAGTACCAGCAAGCCATGCAGGCGAACACCCAAAAGCTGATGCTCGGCCCGGCCAGTAATGTCCAGGAACAGGGCATGCACGCTTTCATGACGGCATGGCAGGGGTCTGCGGAAGCCTTCATGACGAACATGATGAACCTGCAGCGGCAGTACCTGGAATGGTTCGCGGAAGCGAGCAGGCAGGCCATGGGGATGATGGGTGGCCAGTCCCTGGAGGCGTGGACGGGAGCGCTGCGCCCGGCCCGCTAGAAATGTTGACTGACTGCTATTTCCAGCGTAGCCTCGCCCTGACTCATCAAGGGGCGAACATGACGGAAAGACGGGACCGCACGCAGGACGAGCAGATTCCCATCCAGCCGGTGGCGCGCATCGGCGGCGCGCTGTACCTGGTCATCATCGTGATCGGACTGCTGGGCGAAGCCGTCGTCAGGGGCAGCCTCATCGTCCCCGGCGACGCGGCCGCCACCGCGCAGCGCATCCTTGCGTCGGAATTCCTCTGGCGTCTCGGGGTGGCGGGACAGCTGCTGTTGCTGATCTGCGCCATCGCGCTGATGCTGGTCTTCTACTTGCTGTTGCGCCCGGTGAGCCGCACCCTGGCGCTGGCGGCGGTGTATTTCGGCCTGGTCTCGCTCGCCGTCGAGAGCGTCAGCGCCCTGTTCCTGCAGCAGGCGCTGGCGCCGCTCACGAGTTCCCTGTATGCCCAGGCCGCAAACCCGCAGCCGCTCCATGCGCAGGCCTACCTGGCCATCCTCGCGCACAACAATGCCTTCGGCATCGCCCTGATCTTCTTCGGCGTCGAGTGCCTGATCCTGGGCTACCTGATCCGTAAATCCACCTACTTCCCGGCGGCGATCGGCTGGCTGATGCAGCTCGCCGGCCTGTGCTACCTGGTGAACAGCTTCAGCATGGTGCTGTCGCCGCCGCTGCAGGGCGTGCTGTTCCCCTTCATCCTGCTGCCCTCGCTGGTGGGGGAGAGCGCGTTCTGCCTGTGGCTGCTGTTCAGGGGCGTCGATCCGGCAGCGTGGGCGCGCGTCATTTCATCGACTGCCGCAAGTCGATGAGCGCCTGCGGGCTGACCCGCAAGACGCCTTCCTGCGACCGGTCGAGGTCGGCGATCAGCACGATCACCACGGAAAACGTGAAGGCGACCACGATGATGACGAGCGAGCGGCTGGTCCCGGTCAGCCCCGAGTGGTACCCCATGGCGGCGAAGGAAAACACGGAAATCCCGTACAGCGCCGCCCAGATGGCAAAGGGAATCCGGTTGCGCACGGCCGCGTTCAGCCGTTTCGTGTGCAGGTCGATCACATCGTTGAGCGTCTGCACGAACAGGCCGACGATGACCGAATCGGGGTGCTTCACCGCGATCGGCACCGTCAGCGCCCACAACCGGTTCTGGATGTCTTCCGAGCGGCGGACGCCTTGCGCCAGCTTGTCGGGCGTGATCGCGTCGATGCGGATGTCCACGTAGTCGCGCAGCAGGGTCCGGATCTCGTCGCGCCGCTCGGGCAGCATCTCGGCGCGCAGATAGGTGGTGCCGATGGCGTTGGCCTCGTCGACAAGCAACTGGCGCTTGGCATCGAAGCGCGAGGCCGCCAAACCGAAGGTAAAGCCGAGAATGAAGGCCAGCAGGCCGAGCGTGGAGGCGACCATTTCGCCGACCGGCGTTTCCATCTCATGCGCCCGGCGCGCCCGGGCCTGTCCCACCCGGTAGCCGCCCTCGACCGACAGCAGGACGACGCACATGATCCCGATCAGGAGGACCCAGAGCGGAAGAACGTCGAGCGGTTCGGTGCCTTGCATGGCGGCCTCCCGGCAGCGATGGCAGGGCTATTCTGCCACTATCTGCCGGCACGCGTCAGGCAGGGATCATGCTTGCTCGCGCAGTCGCGCAGCCAGGTCCGCCGCGCTCACCGGCTTGCCGATATGGTAGCCCTGTACCGCATTGCAGCCGCTCTCGAGCAGGAAGTCCAGCTGCGCGGCCGTTTCCACGCCTTCGGCGATCACGGACAGCCCCAGGTCGTGGCCGATTGCAATGATGGCCCTGACGATTGCGGCGTCCTGGGTGCGCGGCGCCAGCTCGCGGACGAAAGCCTGGTCGATCTTCAATTCGGACAAGGGGAAACGCTTCAGGTTGCTCAGGCTCGAGTAACCGGTGCCGAAGTCGTCCAGGGACACCCTCAGCCCAAGCGCCACCAGCTCCCGCATGACTGCAATGCCGAGCTCGGCGTCCTGCATCACCATGCTTTCGGTGATCTCGAGTTTCAGCTGCCGCGGATCGATCCCGTGCGCGGCCAGTGTGGCGCCCACCTTGCGGGCGAGTTCCCCGCCGATGAATTGCGGAGCCGAGACGTTCACGCTGATCGTCAGCTCGGGCAGGCCCTGCTCGCGCCAGGCCCGCGCCTGTGCGCAGGCCTGCTCGAGAACCCAGTCGCCGATGGGCGAGATCAGGCCGCACGCTTCGGCCGCCGGAATGAAGAGGGCGGGGGAGACCATACCGCGCGCCGGATGGCGCCACCGGATGAGCGCCTCGACGCCGACGATGGCATTGCGGCTGAAGGAAAACTGGGGCTGGTAGAACAGCTCGAATTCCTTGTGCTTCAGCGCATGGCGCAGGTCGCGCTCCATTGCCAGGCGCTCGAGAATGCGCGCGTGCGCCTCCCGCTCGAAGATCTGGATGCCATTGCCGCCACGCGCCCTGGTCTGCTGCAGCGCCGCTTCGCTGTGCCGCAGCAGGGTTTCGGCATCCACGCCGTTGTCCGGATAGACGCTGATGCCGGCGCTGGCGCCAAGCGTGAAATCGAGACCGCGAATGTGCACCGGCGCGGCCAGCGCCTGCTGGAGCCGGGACGCAAGCGCGGTGGCGCGCGACAGCAGGGTCTCGCGTCCCTGGAGGAGGAGGACGAATTCTTCCTTGTCGAGGTGGCCCAGCACGCCGGCGCCATCGATGCAGGTCTTGATCCGTTCCAGCATCTGCAGCAGGGCCGTGTTGCCCGCGGCATTGTCCAGCGCATCCGTGATCGTATTGAAGCGGTCCAGGCAAAACGCCACGATCGCCAGTTGTTTATTGCCGGCGGCGGCCGCGCCGATGGCCTCGTCCAGCATCGCCGTGAAATACAGGCGGTTCGGCAGGCCGGTAACGCTCTGGTGCATGGCCTGGTCCTGCAGCTGCGTTTCACGTTGCCGCAGCGTGTCGACCAGGCTGGCCAGCGAACGCGACAGTACAGCCACTTCACGGAAGCCATTGTTGATTGGGAATGCCACCTTGGATTGGTCTTGCTGCAGCGATAGGGCGGCATTCGTAATGGTGATCAGCGGCCGCGAGATGGTCACCGCCAGGAACCAGCCCAGGGCCGCGAACAGCAGGGCGATGGCGGTGCCGACGATGAGGAACTTTTTGCTCAGCACCTTCACCGGCGCATACGCGTTGTCGAGCTGTTCGCGCACGATCACGACCCAGCCCAGGCCCGGATAGTTCTGGTAGCCGCGGCTGAGACTATAGCCCGCAAGGTAGGTCCGGCCGTCCGGCCAGCGTTCGATGCGGTAGCCGTGGAAACCCTGTTGCGCCGCCTTGATGCCAGCCAGGGCAAGCGGCTTGTCCTGCAGCTCGCGTGGGCCGAGCAACACCGTGCCGGCCGCGCTCAATATCAAGGTTTCGGTGGGCTGGCCGTCGTCCGACGTCGATGTCGCGTCCCGAACCCAGCGCCAGTCGATGTGCGCGCCCAGCACGCCGGCGAAAGTCCCTTTGTCGTCGAACACCGGCATCGCGACGTCCATGAAGCGCAGCGGCTCGCGGCCGCCCGGATTCAGGTGCTTCTCGAGCAGCAGGGCCTGATGCACGTCGCCGGTGAAGGCAGTGTTGACCGCGCCGCTGAACCAGGGGCGCTGCGCGACATTCTGTCCTTCCAGCAGGCCGTCGGTGGCGGCGCGCACCGTACCCACCGTGTCGGCGTAGCCGATCCACGCATAGCTGGCGGACGCCTTGCGCAAGGCGTCGAGCCGCTTGCGCAGGAAGGCGGGGCCATTGTGCAGGCCGAGATCGGTCAGGGCGCGCGTCTCGACCTGGATATCCTGGCGACGCTCGTACATGCCGCGATCAAGTTTGTCAGCCATTTCCCGGGCACGCAAGGCCAGGCTGTCGCCAATATGCTGCTCCAGCTGGCGGGTGGCGGCGTCTTCCGTGACCAGGGCGAGGACGGCCGCCGTTGCGACCGTGAGCACGACGGCGAACACTGCCAGGTAGGTCCTGAGACTATGCTGTCGTGCCATCGTGTCCTTTAAGCGGGCTGTGCGCTATCTTACGCTATTGTGAATTGATTTCCGCCTGCCTGCTTGGCAAGGTACATCGCCTGATCGGCACGACGGATCAATTCATCGGCCATGATTCCCGGCTCGTGGAAAGCGATGCCGATGCTGGTGCCGACCTGCAGGGCGTTCCCGCCGGCCTGCATGAGCGGCCGCATAATGTCGATGAGCTTGGCAGCCAGCTTGTGCACCGCCTGCCGGTTGGGCATGTCGATCAGGAGGCAGAATTCATCGCCGCCCAGACGGCCCACCACGTCGCTCTCCCGGATCGCGTTTTTCACCCGGGTAGCGAACTGGACGATGACTTCGTCGCCGACGTCATGGCCGTAGGTATCGTTGATTCGCTTGAACTTGTCGATATCGAAATACATCAGCCCGACCAGCGTACCATGCCATTTCGCCTTGTCGACAGCCTGTTCCAGGCGCGCAAGGAAATGGGCCCGGTTCGGCAAGCCGGTCAGGCTGTCGTACAGCGCCATGTGCTCCAGCCCCTGCTCCAGGCGCTTGCGCTCGGTGATGTCTTCGTACACGCCGAGCACGCCGACCTTGAGTCCTTGCCCATCCGTCAGCGGAATCTTGCTGGTCCTGAGCCAGCCTACGCTGCCATCCGCGCGGTGCTGGGCTTCCTCGTAATTGATGCGCGCAATACCGTTTTGTATCGTACGCAGGTCGTCCTGCCGGTAAGCCTCGGCTTCTTCCTTCCAGGCGAAGTCGCTGTCGGTCTTGCCGACGATTTGCTGTGGATCGTCCAGCCCGGCGTCTGCGCAGAAAGCCTTGTTGCAGCCCAGGAAATACAGCTCGGTGTCCTTCCAGAACACGCGCTGGGGAATATTGTCGATGACGAGCTGCAGCATCTGCCTGGATTCCTGCAGCCGCCATTCGGACTGCCGCCGCTCGGTGATGTTATCGGCAATGGCCAGCACGCCGCTGACCTTGCCTGCGGTCGTGACGGGGATCAGCACGATGCTGACTTCGATACGCCTCTGCTCGCTGGTGACGAGGGTGCAGTCGAACCGGGCCGACTCGCCCGACAGGGCATCGTTCAACAAGGCCTCGACCCGCTGCATATCGTCGCCTGCGACGAGCTTCAGCATCGACGCACCGACCAGCTTGCTCCTGGTGCTGTCCAGTTGCTGAATCGTCTGCGAGTTCGCATTGGTGATGCGCCACTGGGCATCCAGCGAAAATACCGCGGAAGGGTGATGTTCGAAAACGGCATGGAAGCGTTGCGCATGTTCGGCCTGCTGGCGCTGCGCGCGACGTCGATGCAGCCATTTCCAGGTCAACCATGCGAAGACCATCGAGGCCAGGCCGCCGGACAGCAGGATCAGCCAGCTGTGGCGCAATGCATAGCGGTCCGTATAGCTTGCCTTGGGCTGGAAATGCAGTATCCACTTCCGGCCCGCGAAATCGACGGTTTCCTTATAGAAGGCCGCGGTCTCATCGAGCGCATGCGGGTAACTGTCGCCGTCGTAAAGCAGGTGCTGGCGATCGAGCGTGCCATCGTAGATTTCGAGATCGAACTGCTGCTTGAATCGGTGGCCCATGATGCCTTCTATGACATCGTCGAGCAGAAACACGGAGAAGATGTAACCGGACAGCGCGGCGCGGCGTTGCGCCGGCGAGCCGATCGGCTTCGACATGTCGAAGACCGGCGTGAAGATGAAAACATAGTCCGCGCCCGCCGGCGAGGAGAGATAAGCCAGTTTTCGGGTGGCGACGGATCTCCCGAGATCGGCCGCGGCCTGCATCGCCTCGCGGCGCTCGGTAATCATCGCATAGTCGAAGCCAAGGAAGCCCTTCACCGTTTCATCGAAGGGAGCGGCGTACAGCAAGGGGAAAACCGCGTCGCCGCCCGGATGATTGCTGCGGATCGAATAAGACGGCATGCGCTTGCGCGCCTCGGCTTCGAATCGCGCGACCTGGCTTGTTGCGACGCGCGGCAGATAGCCTATATAGCTGAGCCCCGGATGGGTTTCGCGGGAGCGGATGTTGTCGATGTAGGACCTGAATTCACCAGGCGTCACTTCGATGGACGCGGAAAAGAAACCCGCCACATCCCGGTTCAGGTGCACATAGGATTGCGCCCCTTCCTGCAGCATGCGCGAATACACGCCGGCATCGAAGCGCGCGTGGGCGGCGATCCGTTGCTGTTCCTGCCATTGGAAGGCCAGGTAACTGGCGACGGTCACCACCATGCCGAAAATTGCCGCTGCGAGCGCCGGCCAGTCGCGTACCAATCGGGTAAAACGTGTAGAAAACTGCTGGTTGTTCACTTGTGTCGGGAGACGCTATGTTTGAACAGCCAGTTTAACAGTTTTGCGCCAATATGTTGCGCAAAAGAAATAAAATAGCAATCTTGCCCTTTCGCTCAGGCGAGGTCCGCCGTCCAGTCTCCCGACTTGCCGCCATGCTTCTCCAGCACCCGTACATTGGTCATCACCATGCCCCGATCGGCCGCCTTGCACATGTCGTAAATCGTCAACAGCCCGACCTGTACGGCGGTCAGCGCCTCCATCTCGACCCCGGTCTTGCCGACGGTTTCGACCTGCGCGCGGCAATGCACGCTGTTCGCCGCGCCATCGACCTCGAACTCCACCGCCACCCGCGTGATCGGCAGCGGATGGCACAAAGGCACCAGGTCGCTGGTCCGCTTCGCGCCCATGATCGCGGCAATCCGCGCGATGCCGAGTACGTCGCCTTTCTTGGCGGAGCCGGAGCGGATCAGCTCCAGGGTCTCCGGTTTCATGCGGATCGTGCCGGCGGCGACGGCGATGCGGTGGGTGTCCTGCTTGGCGCCGACGTCGACCATATGGGCCTGGCCGGTGGCATCGAAGTGGGTCAGCGGCGAATCCTGGCTCGACATATTGTTGTAATCGTTTATTAAGGGAAAGTTAACCGGAGCGTGGCGGGACAGTGACATGGCCCCGGGACGCGGTATCATAGCATCGTGAAACCGAACCCGAATCCAGCGATGTTGCAGCTTTCACTTCCGGAACGTCGCCGCCCGCGCTGGCGCTCCCTGCTCACGGCCGCCTGCCTCGGCGCGTCCGCTTCCTTTGCCCTGGCGGCGCCCACGGCACCGGCCGCACCGACCCTGCGCACCCCTGACGCCACCTTGCCCACGCTCGGCGACGCCGCGCGGGTCGACCTGTCTCCGGTCATCGAGCGCAAGCTCGGCGAAGAGATCATGAACGACATCCGGCGCGACCGCGACTACCTCGACGACGATCCCATCATCGAGTACCTGAACAATTTCGGCGAAAACCTGGTCTCCTTCGCGCCGGGCGCGCGCGGCGAGACGAATGCCGATTTCTTCTTCTTTGCGGTGCGCGATCCGATGATCAACGCCTTCGCGCTGCCCGGCGGCTTCATCGGCGTGCACTCGCAGCTCCTGATCGCGGCGCAGAACGAGTCCGAGCTGGCCTCGGTGCTCTCGCACGAGATCGGCCACGTGCAGCAGCGCCACATCGCGCGCATGCTGGGGCAGCAGAAACAGGATGCGCTGCTGCCGCTGGCGGCGCTGATCCTGGCGGCCCTGGTCGGCAAGGCCGGCGGCGGCGCCGATGCGGCGATGGGCGTGGTGATGGGCGGGCAGGGCCTGGCCATCCAGCGCCAGCTGAATTTCAGCCGCGACGCCGAGCGCGAGGCCGACCGCGTCGGTTTCCAGACCATGCGCGCCGCCGGCTACGACACTTCCGGCATGGTGTCCTTCTTCAAGCGCCTGCAGGGCACGACCCGCCTGTACGGCGAAGCGCCGGCCTGGTTGTCCAGCCACCCGCTGACCGGCGAGCGCATCGCCGACATCCAGAACCGGATCCGCGAGGCGCCCAAGCCCGGCCGCATCAAGCCGGACGCGATCGAATTCCACCTCGTGCGCGCCCGCGCCCGCGTGCTGCAGGACGAGAGCGCGAAGGGCCGCGAGGACGCCAAGGCCGCCTTCGAAACCCAGCTGAAGCAGGACAACACCCAGCAGCAGACCGCCGCCATGTACGGCCTGTCCGTCCTCGCCCTGAGGCAGGGTGAGCTGAAGACGGCGCAGGGCTGGCTCGACAAGGCGAAGGGTTCGATGAAGCCGCGCCCGGGCGTGCTGTCGGCCGAGCGCACCGGCACCGATGGCTCGGCCATGTTCGCCAGCCTCGACGTCGAGATCAAGCTGGCGCCCGGCCAGCCGCCGGAGGTGCTGGCGCAGGCGGTGCAGGAAGCCGAGCAGGCGCACCAGAAGTTCCCGCTGTCGCGCATGCTGGCGCGACAGTACGCCGATGCGATGATCGGCGCCGGCAAGCTGGACCAGGCCGCTTCTTTCCTGCGCGACCAGGTCCAGCAGTACCGCGAAGAGCCCAAGCTCTACGACCAGCTGGCCAAGACCTATGCGGCGCAGGGCAAGATCGCGCTGCAGCACATGGCGCTGGCCGAATCCTATGTCCTGAGCGGCGCCGTGCCGGCCGCGGTCGACCAGCTGAACCTGGCGCGCAAGGCCCAGGACGTGTCCTTCTACGACCAGGCCGTGATCGACGCCCGCGAGCGCGACCTGCAGCAGCGCCAGAAAGACGAGAAACAGGACAAGAAGGACAAGGACAAGTGGGCGGCCGCGCCGGACGGCGGGCCGAAGCTCAGGATCGAGACCAGCAGCGAGACCACGCCGGCGGCCGGCTTCGGCGCGATGCCGGGATTCGGCGCCAGTCCGCGCCCGGGTGCGGTTTCCGGGTCAGGCACGGCCGGGGCGCCGGCCAGTCGCGATCCGGGCGGGCTTACCGATCCCTTGTGGTGGCGGAAGTAGGCGCCTGCACGAAGCCGAAGCGCTGCGGCGCTTCGTCCGCCGCCAGGCGTTCCACCGCGATCTCCCGACCCTGCCAGCGCAGAGCCAGCCGTCCCGGGCCGCCTTCCAGCCAGGCCAGCAATGCGTCATCCCCGACCGGCTTGCCGTCCAGTTCCATCGCCTGCAGCAATTGCGCCACGTCGCGGTCGTCCACCTGCGCCAGGCGGTCGCCGGCGCGCAGCACGATGTTGCCGGCTTCCAGCATGAACACCTGTTCGGGCGCCGGCATCGCTTCGCCGGTGTGCAGGATGAAGCCCTGGCCCGGGTCGGTGCGGGCGATGAAGGGCGTGGCTTCCAGGTTCACATAGACCCGCTGCGGGCCGTTCTGGAAATACCAGCAGCCGCGCTCGTCATGCTGGTAATTGCGCTTGATGAAGCCGACCAGGGTGGCGTTCGTCAGCTTGTCGCCCGGGGCGCCGGCGCGCTGGGCGGCCTCGTCGCGCATGCGCCAGGCGCCGCGCGCGTCGAGTGCCAGCCAGCCATAGCAGTGGGGCACGTTCGGCCACTTGGCCATGGCCTGTATTACGATGTCGTCCATGTCTTCAAGCTTGGCATAGTTGGGAAGCCGCCGGCGCGCGCGTGCCAGCGCCCGCGACCTCGTCGAAGAAGTGCAGGATGCGGTGGGGCAGCCAGTCGATGCGGCCGGGGAAGGGGCCGGTCGGGAAGCCGACGTGGCCGCCGGTATCCGGATACTCGAGCGTCACCGGGGCCGCAGCCGATACCGGCAGGTGCCGGCCCGGCAGGAAGGGATCGTTGCGCGCGTTCAGCACCAGGGTCGGCACGGTGATGTCGTGCAGCACGTGCTTGGCGCTGGCGCGGTGCCAGTAGTCGTCGGTGTCGCGGTAGCCGTGCAAGGGCGCGGTGACGACGTTGTCGAAGCTGTACAGGTCCTTCGCGGCGAGCAGGGCGGCGCGGTCGAACAGGCCGGGGAAGCGCTCCAGCTTGGCCAGCGCCTTGGGCTTCAGCGTTTCCAGGAACATCCGCGTGTAGAGGCGGTTGAAACCCGTCGACAATGCCGCGCCGCCGGCCGCCAGGTCGAGCGGGGCGGAGACGCTGACCGCGGCGTCGACGATCCCGGCGCCGTGCTGCTGCTCGCCGAGCCAGCGCAGCAGGGCATTGCCGCCCAGCGAGACGCCGGCCACGTAGAAGGGGCCGGCGCAGCGCGGCAGCAGGCGCCGGATGATCCAGTCCAGTTCCTCGGCGTCGCCCGAGTGATAGAAGCGCGGCGCCAGGTTGGCTTCGCCCGAGCAGCCGCGGAAATGCGGGATCGCGCCATGCCAGCCGCGCGCCCGGACCGCCGCCATCAGGCCGCGCGCGTAATGGCTGTTCGACGAGCCTTCGAGGCCGTGGAAGAGGAGGACGAAAGGACGCGCGGCGCCGTTGCCGGGCGTATCCTCTGCGCCGTCGACGAAATCGACGTCGATGAAGTCCTGGCCGCAGGGCGTGTCCCAGCGCTCACGCCGGAACGCGAGCTCCGGCTTGCGGATGGCGACGGCCGGGTAGATCGTCTGCAGGTGGCCGCCGGGCAGCCAGAAGGGGGCACGGTAGCCGGGCATGCCGGCGAACAGGTCGCTGCATTCGGCGCAGTAGCGGCTCACGGCCAGGTTTGCTGCTCGATCAGTGATGCGACAGGACGGTGCCCGGCTTCAGCTGGTACTGGGTGCCGCAGTAAGGGCACTTGGCGTGGCCGTGGTGGTCGAAATCCAGGAAGACGCGCGGGTGGGACGACCACAGCGGCATCGCCGGGTTCGGGCAGTAGGCCGGCAGGTCCTTGGCTTCCAGTTCCACCACAGGAATGGTCTTCTCGTTCATGTTTAGCTAGCTCCGTCATTGCGAATGATGTGAAGCCATGATTTTAACGGATTCGCACTGATTGCCGGAATGGTCCGGTAGAATAGCTGGCCGATTACTGTCGAGTAGATTTACTTTTAAGAAATTCTCTCGCACTGTCACAGATTCAGTTCATGCCCGACCGTCTTTTGTCCGCCGTGCCCTTGGTTCCCCTTGAATGTTGCAGGAACGCGACATGAGCCAGCCGCATCTGGACCTGCCGGTCGATCCGCAAGCCGACGCGCGCGGCTGGCGCGAAGGTGTCCAGACCGGCTTCCCGACCCTGTTCGGGATCGGCGCCTGGGGCATGGTGGTCGGGGTCGCGATGGTCAAGAGTGGCCTGACCGTGGCCCAGGCCAGCGGTATGACCCTGGTGGCGTTCGCAGGTTCCGCGCAACTGGCATCGCTGCCGCTGATCGCCGCCCACGCGCCGATCTGGGTGATCTTCCTCACCGCGCTGGTCGTCAACCTGCGCTTCGTGATCTTTTCCGCCCTGCTGGGGCCACATTTCTCGCGCCTGCCGCTGTGGCAGCGTTTTTACCTGGGCTATATCTCCGGCGACGTCTCGATCGCCCTGTTCCTGCAGCGCTATCCGAGCCCGGCGCCCGAGCCCGGCAAGCTGGCCTTCCTGAAGGGATTGATGTATCCGAACTGGATCGCCTGGCAGACCGGTTCGCTGATCGGCATCTTCCTCGGCAGCGCGGTCCCCACCGAATGGCAGCTCGGCTTCGCCGGCACGCTGGCGATCCTGTGCATCATGGTGCCCCTGATCATCAACAGCGCCGCCCTGTGCGGCGTGGCCGTGGCCGGGGTGACGGCGGTGCTGGCGCACGGGCTGCCCTATAAACTGGGCCTGCTGGCGGCGGTGCTGGCCGGCATGCTTACCGCGATGGTCTACGAAGAGACGATGGAAAAACGCAATCGCAGGGGCAGGATCGGCCATGGCTGACTGGGAAATCTGGGTCGTGATCCTGGTGCTGGGCGTGGCCACGGCCTGCACCCGCAGCGCATTCTGGCTGGTCGGCCACAAGGTGACGATTCCGCCGCGGGTGCAGGAAATGCTGCGCTATGCGCCAGCCTGCGCCCTGGCCGCGATCGTCTTCCCCGACATGGTGCTGGGGCCGCAGGGCGAGCTGGCGCTGGCGCTGGCGAACCCGAAACTGATCGCCGGTATTGCCGCCCTGCTGTTCTACCTGTGGCGGCGCGCCATGCTGCAGACCATCGTATTCGGGATGCTGGTGCTGACACTGTTGCGTGTGTTTCATGTTTTCGGCAACATCGGCTAAGGTAAAATAACGTTTTTTCCACTATTCCCCGGATCCACGCTGACATGGCCGTCCTCAATTTCACCCGCTTGCAAGACCTGATCGACCAAGGCGCGCTGAAAGGCAAGCGCGTCTTCATTCGCGCCGACCTGAACGTTCCCCAGGACGACGCCGGCAACATCACCGAAGATACCCGCGTGCGCGCCTCCGTGCCCGCGATCCGCGACGCCCTGCAGGCTGGCGCGGCCGTGATGGTGACCTCCCACCTGGGCCGCCCCACCGAGGGCGAATTCAAGCCGGAAGACAGCCTGGCGCCGGTCGCCAGGCGCCTGTCCGAGCTGCTGGGCCAGCCGGTCGAGCTGAAGCAGAACTGGGTCGATGGCGTGGAGGTGGCGCCGGGCCAGGTCGTGCTGCTGGAAAACTGCCGCGTCAACAAGGGCGAAAAGAAAAACGATGATGAATTGGCCCGGAAGATGGCCAAGCTGTGCGACGTCTACGTGAACGACGCCTTCGGCACCGCGCACCGCGCCGAAGCGACCACCCACGGCATCGCGAAGTTCGCGCCCGTGGTTGCCGCCGGCCCGCTGCTGGCCGCCGAACTGGATGCGCTGGGCAAGGCGCTGCACGCGCCGCAGCGTCCGCTGCTGGCCATCGTCGCCGGTTCGAAGGTGTCGAGCAAGCTGACCATCCTGCAGAGCCTGGCCGACAAGGTCGACAACCTGGTCGTCGGCGGCGGCATCGCCAACACCTTCATGAAGGCGGTCGGCCTGAACGTCGGCAAGTCGCTGATGGAAGCGGACCTGGTGAACGAAGCGAAAACCATCATCGACAAGATGGCGGCGCGCGGCGCGACCGTGCCGATTCCGATGGACGTGGTGTGCGCGAAAGAGTTCTCGCCGACTGCCGCCGCCACCGTCAAGGACGTGGCTGACGTGGCCGACGACGACATGATCCTGGACATCGGCCCGAAGACGGCCGCCCAGCTGGCGGCGCAGATCGCCAAGGCCGGCACCATCGTCTGGAACGGCCCGGTCGGCGTGTTCGAGTTCGACCAGTTCGCCGAAGGCACCAAGACCCTCGCCACCGCCATCGCGCAGTCGAAGGGCTTCTCGATCGCCGGCGGCGGCGACACCCTGGCTGCCATCGCAAAATACAATATTGCCGACCAGATCGGCTATATCTCGACCGGCGGCGGCGCCTTCCTTGAGTTCCTCGAAGGGAAGACGCTGCCGGCGGTGGAGATCCTGCTGCAACGCAGCGCCAATAAAAACTGAGTGAGACCCAGCGCAGCCGCAGGCTGCGCTTTTCATTGAAGGATAACCATGTACCGTGGCACCAAGATCGTAGCAACCATCGGCCCTGCGTCGACCGATTTCGACATTCTCGTCAAGATGATCCGCGCCGGCGTCGACGTCGTGCGCCTGAACTTCTCGCATGGCCGGGCGCAGGACCACATCGATCGCGCTGCCCTGGTACGCCGTGCCGCCGCCGAGTGCGGCCGCGAAGTGGCGATCATGGCCGACATGCAGGGTCCGAAGATCCGTGTCGGTAAGTTCGAGAACGGCAAGATCTTCCTGAACAATGGCGATCCCTTCATCCTGGATGCGAAATGGGGCGAGAACGGCGAGCTGGGCAACCAGGACCGCGTCGGCCTCGACTACAAGGCGCTGCCGCGCGACGTCAAGCCGGGCGACAAGCTGCTGCTGAACGACGGCCTGATCGTGCTGGTCGTCGACAAGGTGGTCGGCAACGAGATCTACACCACGACCAAGGTCGGCGGCGAACTGTCGAACAACAAGGGCATCAACCGCCAGGGCGGCGGCCTGACCGCGCCGGCCCTGACCTCGAAGGACATGGAAGACATCAAGACCGCGATGAGCTTCCAGGCCGACTACCTGGCGATTTCCTTCCCGAAGAGCGCCACCGACATGGAAATGGCGCGCCAGCTGGCGAATATCGCCGGCGAGCCTTTCGGCCACAAGCCGATGATGATCGCGAAGATCGAGCGCGCCGAGGCGATTCCGGTACTGCAGGAGATCCTCGACGCGTCCGACGGCATCATGGTCGCGCGTGGCGACCTGGCGGTCGAAGTCGGCAACGCCGCGGTGCCGGCGCTGCAGAAGCGCATGATCCGCATGGCACGCGAATCGAACAAGCTGGCGATCACCGCGACCCAGATGATGGAGTCGATGATCGTCAACGCCGTGCCGACCCGCGCCGAAGTGTCGGACGTGGCGAACGCCGTGCTGGACGGCACCGACGCCGTGATGACCTCGGCCGAGACCGCATCGGGCAAGTACCCGGTCGAGACCGTCGAAATGATGTCGGCGATCTGCGTGGAAGCCGAGCAGTCGGAGTACAACAAGCTGGAAGCCGACTTCCTGAACGTGCAGTTCACCCGCATCGACCAGTCGATCGCCTACGGCACCCTGTTCACCGCCCACCACCTGCGCGTGAAGGCGATCGTGGCCCTGACCGAGTCGGGCTCGACCGCGCTGTGGATGTCGCGTCACTCGATCGACACCCCGATCTTCGCGCTGACCCCGTCGCAGACGACCCAGCGCAAGGCTTCGCTGTACCGCAATGTGCGTTCCTTCCACCTGATGCAGGAAGGCGGCAGCCACGCCGTGCTGCGCAAGGCCGAGGAACTCCTCATGCGTGAAGGCGTCGTACGCAAGGGCGACCTGATCGTTGTGACCTGGGGTTCGCCGATGGGGCAGGCTGGCGGCACCAATGCGCTCAAGATCGTGCGCGTTGGCGATGCGGAAAATTTTTTGAAGGAATCCTCGTAAATAACCCGTTGCTTCCGTAATTGACCGTCGTTCCCGCGAAAGCGGGAACCCATACTGAGCTGAACGAAGATACTCAGCATGGATCCCCGCTTTCGCGGGGATGACGGTAGCAATTTTGCCGAGGCGACGATGGCGGGCGAGGTTCCACACCGGTTTTTTTATTGTTTGGAGCTAAACATGGCACTCGTATCAATGCGTCAACTGCTGGACCACGCCGCCGAAAACGGCTATGGCCTGCCGGCTTTTAACGTCAACAACCTGGAGCAGGTCCAGGCCATCATGGCCGCGGCCGACGCCACCAACAGCCCGGTGATCATGCAGGCATCGGCCGGCGCCCGCAAGTATGCCGGCGAAGCCTTCCTGCGCCACCTGATCGACGCCGCCGTCGAAGCCTATCCGCACATCCCGGTCGTGATGCACCAGGACCACGGCCAGTCGCCGGCAGTCTGCATGGCCGCGATCCGTTCGGGCTTCACCTCGGTGATGATGGACGGCTCGCTGGAAGCCGACGGCAAGTCGGTCGCCTCGTATGACTACAACGTCGAGGTGTCGAAGGAAGTCGTGAAGTTCGCGCACTCGATCGGCGTGACCGTCGAAGCCGAACTGGGCGTGCTGGGTTCGCTGGAAACCATGAAGGGCGACAAGGAAGACGGCCACGGCGCGGACCGCACCATGACCCGCGAAGAGCTGCTGACCGACGTCGCGCAGGCCGCCGACTTCGTCGCGCGCACCCAGTGCGACGCGCTGGCCATCGCCATCGGCACCTCGCACGGCGCCTACAAATTCACCCGCAAGCCGACCGGCGACATCCTGGCCATCGACCGCATCAAGGAAATCCACACCCGCATCCCGAACACCCACCTGGTGATGCACGGTTCGTCCTCGGTGCCGCAGGAGCTGCTGGCGATCATCCGCGAATTCGGCGGCGACATGAAGGAAACCTATGGCGTGCCGGTCGAAGAGATCCAGGAAGGCATCAAGCACGGCGTCCGCAAGATCAACATCGACACCGACATCCGCCTGGCGATGACGGCCGCGATCCGCAAGTACCTGTTCGAGAACCCGTCGAAGTTCGACCCGCGCGACTACCTGAAGCCGGCCCGCGAAGCCGCCACCCTGATCTGCAAGGCGCGTTATGTCTCCTTCGGCTGCGAAGGCATGGCGTCGAAGATCAAGCCGATTCCGCTGGAGAAGATGGCCGAGCGCTACAAGGCTGGCGAACTGGCGCAGATCGTCCAGTAAGAAGAAATACCGTCGTCCCCGCGCAGGCGGGGATCCAGGTTTGATTGATACCTCACGAACTTGGGTTCCCGCCTTCGCGGGAGCGACGATGAAGCCGTAAATGCGGCAGCGCGTCAAAAATGACGTAAAATTATGCACTTCCTCACCGGCGGGAACCCCCGCCGGTTTCGCTTTATCAAGATATCCCCTCTATGAAAAGCCTCTACCAATCCACTATTTCCTCCCTGCCACTGCTCGGCCGCGGCAAGGTCCGCGACAACTATGCCGTCGGCGACGACAAGATCCTGATCGTCACCACCGACCGCCTGTCGGCCTTTGACGTCGTCATGAACGAGCCGATCCCTGGCAAGGGCATGGTGCTGAACCAGATGAGCGATTTCTGGTTCGAAAAACTCGGCGATATCGTGCCGAACCACCTGACCGGCGTGGCGCCGGAATCCGTGGTGGCGCCCGAGGAAGTGGAGCAGGTCAAGGGGCGCGCCGTCGTCGCCAAGCGCCTGAAGCCGATCCTGGTCGAGGCCGTGGTGCGCGGTTACATCATCGGTTCCGGCTGGAAGGATTACCAGGCCACCGGCGCCATCTGCGGCATCCAGCTCCCGCCCGGCCTGCGCCAGGCCGACAAGCTGCCCGAGCCGCTGTTCACCCCGGCCGCCAAGGCCGACCTCGGCGAGCATGACGAGAACATCAGTTTCGAGGACATGGAGCAGCGCATCGGCAGCGAGCTGGCCAACAAGATGCGCGACATCAGCATCCAGCTGTACAAGACCGCCGCCGACTACGCGGCCACGCGCGGCATCATCATCGCCGACACCAAGTTCGAATTCGGTCTCGACGAGAACGGCGTGCTGCACCTGATGGACGAAGTCCTGACCGCCGATTCCTCGCGCTTCTGGCCGGCCGATTCCTACGCCCCGGACATGTCGCCGCCGTCCTTCGACAAGCAGTTCGTGCGCGACTACCTCGAAACCCTGACCGACTGGAAGAAAGCGCCGCCGGCCCCGCCGCTGCCGCAGGATGTCATCGACAGGACCCAGGGCAAGTACGTCGAGGCCCTGGAACGCCTGACCGGCGAAAAGCTGAAGGTCTGAGATGGCCGACCAGAACCAGGACCAGAAACCGCTGGTCGGCGTGATCATGGGTTCCAATTCCGATTGGGACGTGATGCAGCATGCGGTCGCCATCCTCAAGCAGTTCGGCGTGCCGCACGAAGCGCAGGTGATCTCGGCCCACCGCATGCCGGACGAGATGTTCGCCTACGCCGAGAGCGCGCGTCGCCGCGGCCTGCGCGCCATCATCGCCGGCGCCGGCGGTGCCGCCCACCTGCCGGGCATGGTGGCCGCCAAGACCATCGTGCCAGTGCTGGGCGTGCCGGTGCCGTCGCGCTACCTGCGCGGCGAGGACTCCCTGCTGTCCATCGTGCAGATGCCGAAGGGCGTGCCGGTGTCGACTTTCGCCATCGGCGAGGCTGGCGCCGCCAACGCGGCCCTGACGGCGGTCGCCCTGCTGGCCGCCACCGACGACGCACTGGCGGCGCAACTGGAAGACTTCCGCGCCAGGCAGACCGCGGCCGCCAAGGCCATGGTCCTGCCGCAGGAATGAGAAGTGATCGTCAATGAGTGATCAGAAACTGCACCCTCTGCTGCCCGCTGCCAACCCGTCCACCTGGCTGGGCGTGATGGGCGGCGGCCAGCTCGGCCGCATGTTCGCCCAGGCCGCGCAAGCCATGGGCTACAAGGTCGCCGTGCTGGAGCCCAGCGCCGATTGCCCGGCCGGGCAGGTCGCCGAAGACCTGGTCGAAGCCGGCTACACGGACGCCGCCGGCCTCGATGCGCTGGCGAGCCGCTGCGCGGCCGTCACCACCGAGTTCGAGAACGTCCCGGCCGCCAGCCTGAGCAGGCTGGCGCAACAGGTCTTCGTGGCCCCGGACGCCCACGGCGTGTCGGTGGCCCAGGACCGCATCGCCGAGAAATCCTTCTTCGTCGCCTGCGCGGACAAATCCGGCGTGATGCCGGCGCCGCACAAGGTCATCGCATCCCAGGAAGACATCGACGCCATCGCCGACGAGCTGCTGCCCGGTATTTTGAAGACCGTGCGCATGGGCTACGACGGCAAGGGCCAGGTGCGCGTGCGTTCGCGCGAGGATGTGCGCGCCGCCTTCGAATCGATGGGCAAGGTGACCTGCCTATTGGAAAAAATGCTGCCGCTGGCCTACGAGGTCTCGGTGCTGACCGCGCGCGGCCATGACGGCGCCTCCGTCGTGTATCCGATCGCCGAGAACGTGCACCGCGACGGCATCCTGTTCACGACCACCGTGCCGGGCCCGAACGTCTCCGCCGACTGCGCACGCAAGGCGCAGGACGCCGCCCGCGCGATCGTCGCCGAACTCGCTTATGTCGGCGTGCTGTGCATCGAGTTCTTCGTGCTGGAGGACGGTTCGCTGGTCGTCAACGAGATGGCGCCGCGTCCGCACAACAGCGGCCACTACACCATCGATGCCTGCATCACCAGCCAGTTCGCGCAGCAGGTGAGGGCGATGGCGCGCCTGCCGCTGGGCGACGTGCGCCAGCATTCCCCGGCCGTGATGCTGAATATCCTGGGCGACGTCTGGTTCGACGGCGCGGGTGAAGCTGATCCTGTGCGTGAGCCGGCATGGGACAAAGTGCTGGCCCTGCCGGGCGCCAACCTGCACCTGTACGGCAAGGACGACCCGCGCCGCGGCCGCAAGATGGGCCACGTGACTTTCGTCGCGCCGACGCTGGACGAGGCGCAGCGCCAGTTCGCGGCTGCCTGCGCGATCCTGGGGATCGCACCGTGACCCAGCAGCAGGACCAGCAGGGCGAAGCCGGCCAGGCAGCGATCGACGCCGCCGCGCGCGCGCTCGAAGCCGGCAGCCTGGTCGCCTTTCCCACCGAGACCGTGTACGGCCTGGGCGCGGACGCCGAGAACCCGGCGGCCGTCGCCGCCATCTATGCCGCCAAGGGGCGTCCGCAGGATCACCCGGTGATCGTGCACGTGGCGCCCGCGCCCGATATGCGGGCGGCGCTCGATTACTGGTGCGCCGACATTCCGTCCGAGGCATACCAGCTGGCCGAGGCCTTCTGGCCCGGTCCGCTGACCATGATCCTGAAGCGCGCGCCGAACATTCCCGACGCCGTCTCCGGCGGCCAGGACACGGTCGGTATCCGCTGTCCCTCGCATCCGGTCGCGATCCGCCTGCTGCAAGCTTTCAAGGGAGGCAAGGGCGGGGTGGCGGCACCGTCGGCGAACAAATTCGGCCACGTCAGCCCGACCACGGCCCAGCATGTGCGCGACGAATTCGGTAGCGACGCGCGCATCGCCGCGGTGCTGGACGGCGGGCAGAGCGAGGTCGGGATCGAATCGACCATCGTCGACCTGTCGCGCCTGGCCACCCACGGTCCGGTGCTGCTGCGCCCCGGCCATATCTCGGCGGAGAGCATTGCCGCGGTGATCGACCAGATGCCGGCCCGTCCGGACGCCGCCGCGCCGCGCGCTTCCGGCACCCTCGAATCGCATTACGCACCGCACACGCCGGTGGCGATGCAGGACACGGCCACCCTGGCCGCGACCCTGGAGCGCCTGCATGGCGCCGGCCGCAAGGTCGCGCTGATCCACTACTCGCCCCTGCCATCCACGCACGCCGAGGTCGCGCTGCCGGCCACGCCGGCAGGTTTTGCGCACGCGCTGTACGCGGCGCTGCGCACGATGGACGGCGCCGGCGCCGACCTGATCCTGGTCGAGGCCCCGCCGCAGGACGGCGCCTGGCTGGGCGTCAACGACCGCCTGCGCCGCGCCGCGCATGGCTCGACCGGCATCGTGCACGGACTGATAAACAACACTACCGAGCTCTGATACAAACCAGGGCTTCTCAAAAACGCATGCGCAAGGCATGCTTTCGGGAAATCGAACAGCGCGCGTAAAGTGCGCTTTCCAAGGTCGTCCCCGCGTTTTCCCAACGTCGTCCCCGCGCAGGCGGGGATCCAATCTGCTTGCGCTATCGAAACGCAAACAGAACCTGGGTCCCCGCCTGCGCGGGGACGACGCATTTGAGATCCCGAAGTTAGCAAATCAGAATGAAATCCATCCGTCCGCTTCACACCCTGGGCCTCAGCCTCGGCCTGGGTCTCCTGCTCGCCGCCTGCAGCGGCGGCACCACGACCGGCGGCACGCCGGTCGGCGTCGCCAACCCCGATCCCTTGCCCGGCCTGTCCCGCGGCAGCCTGCTCGGCCAGGCCGCCTCGATCGCCGTCAACGTCGGCGGCGCCAGCCTGACGACGCTGTCGCCGACCGTGCTGGCCGGCTTCCTCGAGTCGGCCCAGCAGGGCACGCTGGCGGTGGCCGGCCAGCCGCAGTGCTCGGTCTCGGTCTACCGCGTGCACTACAACACCATCGGCGGCGCCGGCGAGGCGACCGATGCCAGCGCAGCCATCTTCGTGCCCACCGGCGGCGGCAACTCGTGCAGCAATTCACGGCCGGTGCTGTTGTACGCCCACGGCACCTCGCTGCAGAAGTCCTACGACATGGCCGACATCGCCAACAACACCGAGGCGCGCCTGGCCGCCGCCGTGTTCGCGGCCCAGGGCTTCATCGTGGTCGCGCCCAACTATGCCGGCTATGGCGGTTCCTCGCTGGGCTATCACCCCTATCTCGACCGGGTGCAGGAAGCAGCCGACATGATCGACGGCCTGCGCGCAGCGCGCAGCAGTTTCGGCGCGATCGGCGTGCGCGATTCCGGCAAGCTGATGGTCACCGGCTATTCGCAGGGCGGTTATGTGGCGCTGGCGACCCAGCGCGCGATGCAGGAACTGGGCAACGCCGAGTTCACGCTCACCGCCGCGGCCGGCATGTCCGGCCCGTATGCGATCGCCCGCTTCGGCGACGACCTGTTCGGCGGCGCGCCGCGCGATGGCGCAACCGTCATCGTGCCGACCATCATCAACGCGGCCCAGCACGCCAGCGCGGCGATCTACGGCACGCCTGCCGACGTCTACGAGGCGCAGTACGCCGCGAGCATCGTCGACCTGGTGCCGGGCACGCTGGGCGGCAGCGATCTGGTCAGCCAGGGCAAGCTGCCGGCGACCGCCCTGTTCGCGGCCGGCTCGATGCCGCAGGCGCCGGGCTATACCCAGTACTTCGGCGCCAACAACCTGATCCGCAGCGATTACCGCGCCGCCTACCTGGCGGACATGGCGCTGCATCCCTGCGACCAGAGCGCGACCGCACCGCTGAGCTGCGCCCCCGCGAACAATCTGCGTAGATGGCTGGTGCGCAACGATTTGCGCAGTTACCTGCCGACCGCACCGACCCTGTTGTGCGGCGGCCATGATGACCCGACGGTGCCGTACTTCAATACCACTTCGGCATCCGCTTATTTCCGGGCGCGCGGCGCGGCGATCACCGAGCTCGACATCGACGATACGCCCAGCCTGAACGACCCCTTCCGCAGCGCGAAAGCCGGCTTTGTCGCTGCCCGCACGATCCTGCGCGCAGCGAACGGCGGCGACGCCGTGGCGGCCAGCTATCACGCGGGGCTGGTGGCGCCTTTCTGCATGGCGGCGACACGCGATTACTTCCAGTCCGTGCTGGCGCGCTGAGGATCGGCCTGGATACAGTTTTTCCATATGACAAGCTCGGCGGCGTTGCTATAATCGCCAGCGCTGCCGGCTTCATCCATACCGTGTTGCAAATAGTATTGCCCAGGTACGACACACAGTCTTTTCCGCTATACAACCAAGCTGAACACTGGCATATTAGTTGTGATACGAATAGCACGGGCGTTCGTTTCAAAGCAAAGAAAAACCTCATCTAGGAGACACAATGCGTAAGACCTCTTTCGCGCTCGCGCTGCTGACCGCAGCCGTACTGACCGCCTGCGGTGGCAACGGCCCCAGCGGCGGCGACCAGACGCCCAAGACCAAGTTCAGCAACCAGATCACCTTCGGCGACAGCCTCTCCGACGTCGGCACCTATGCCGTCGGCGCTGTCGCAGCCCTGGGTGGCGGCCAGTACACCATCAACGGCAACAATACGTCGGTCAGCCCTGAGCTGACCGGCAAGAACTACACCACGCTGATCGCTGCCCAGCTCGGCCTGCCGGCGCCATGCGCGGCCCAGACCGGCTTGCTGGGCACCGCGTCCGCCGGCTTCTCGGTGCCGGTGACCGACCATCCGGAATGCTTCAACTACGCCCAGGGCGGCGCCCGCGTGACCAACCCGATCGGCCCGGGCAACAAGGCCCTCGACAAGCCGGGCGCGGCGGTATCCCTGGGCCAGATGACCGTGCCGGTCGTCACCCAGATCGCCAACCACCTGAAGAAAACCGGTGGCAAGTTCAAGAGCGATGAACTGGTCATCGTCATGGCGGGCGGCAACGACGTGCTGGAACAGCTCGGCGAACTGTCGGCCGGCGCCACCACTGCCGGCGGCCAGGCACTGGCGCAGAGCCTGGTGGCCCAGCTGGCCCCGGGCACCACCAACCCGCAGACCGGCGCCGCCGCGATCGGCGCAGCGATCCAGGCTGAAGCCGCCAAGGGCAGCGCTGCCCCGGCGATCATCACGGCCGCCATCACCGCCGCCGCCCAGAACGGCAACACCGCCGCCGTCGCGAATGCCGCCGCCATCGGCGCCAAGGCAGGCGCCGACGCGCAAGCGGCCGGCCTGGCCTACTCGGCCGCCCACGGTGCGGACCTGGTCAAGGCCCTCGGCACTGCCGGCGCCGAGCTGGGCGCCCTGGTCAAGACCCAGATCGTGGCGAATGGCGCAGGCTACGTGGTCGTGAACAACCTGCCGGACGTGTCGATCTCGCCGTCGGCCAAGGCGCAGTCGGCCGACACCCAGAAGCTGATCCAGGCCATGGTTGCCGCCTTCAACGACACGCTGAAAGCAGCCGTCGCGGGCGAGCCGAAGGTCCTGTACGTCGACCTGGCCGCCGTCAGCCGCGACCAGGCGACCAATCCGGCGCCGTACGGCCTGACCAACACCACGACCCCGGCTTGCGACCTGAGCCCTGCCAAGAACCCGCTCGGTTCCTCGCTGGTCTGCAACAAGAACAACCTGATCGCTGGCGACGTCAGCCACTACATGTTCGCCGACTCCGTGCACCCGACCCCGTTCGAGTACGCGCTGATCGCGCGCTACGTGCTGGAGCAGATGACCGTCAAGGGCTGGCTGTAATTCACGGCAGAACCCCGCCCGAGGAGGCGGGGCGATCTTAAAAGAATCAGGAGAATTTATGAAAGTAAGCAAGAATGTCGTGAAATTGCTGGTCGCTGCGGGCGCGCTGGCTGTGGCGACCGGCGCGGCGGCGCAGTCGAAGGGCCAGTTCACCGTGTCGGTTGGCGTCAACCAGCTGAAGCCGGACGTCGAAAGCGGTCCGATCTCGGCGCCGGCGCTGCCGAACTCGCTGGGCGACGTCGGCAAGGACACCCAGCCGGTGGCGGTCATTACCTACGGCCTGACCGACAACATCTCGGTCGAGTCCGCGGTTGGTACTCCGTACAAGCACAAGATCTACGGCGCGGGCGCGATCGCCGGCACCGGCCAGCTTGGCACCGTCGAGGCCATGCCGGCCATCGCCCTGCTGCAGTACCGCTTCCTGTCCCCGAGCTCGCGCATCCGTCCGTACGTCGGTATCGGCCTCGCCTATGCCTACTTCCAGAAGGAAACCGGCTCGTTCGCGATGACCGCGCTGACCAATCCGGGCGGCGGCACGGCGACCACCTTCAGCATCGACAACAAGTGGACCTATGCCGGCCAGCTCGGCCTGCAGTACAACGTCAACGAGAAATGGTTCGCCAACGCGTCCTACATCAAGACCCGTCTGCGCACCGACGTGCACTTCTCGACCAACCAGCATCAGCACATGAAGCTGGACCCGGACTCGTTCATCCTGTCGGTCGGCTACAAGTTCTGAGCCGCTGCCAGGCATGAAAAAACCCCGCCGCGGCGGGGTTTTTTTTCGTCGCATCGTCCGGATCAGAACGCCGCGATGCCGGTCTGCGCCCGGCCCAGGATCAGGGCGTGGATGTCGTGCGTGCCTTCGTAGGTGTTGACCACCTCGAGGTTGACCATGTGGCGGATGATGCCGAACTCGTCCGAGATGCCGTTACCGCCGAGCATGTCACGCGCGGTGCGGGCGATGTCCAGCGACTTGCCGCAGGAATTGCGCTTCATGATCGAGGTGATCTCGACCGCCGCCGTGCCCTCGTCCTTCATGCGGCCCAGGCGCAGGCAGCCCTGCAGGCCCAGCGTGATTTCGGTCTGCATGTCGGCCAGCTTCTTTTGCACCAGCTGGTTGGCCGCGAGCGGCTTGCCGAACTGCTTGCGGTCGAGTACGTACTGGCGCGCGGTATGCCAGCAGTCTTCCGCCGCGCCGAGCGCGCCCCAGGCGATGCCGTAGCGGGCCGAGTTCAGGCAGGTGAACGGGCCCTTCAGGCCGCGTACCTCCGGGAAGGCGTTTTCTTCCGGGCAGAACACTTCGTCCATGACGATTTCGCCGGTGACCGAGGCGCGCAGGCCGAACTTGCCGTGGATCGCCGGGGCCGACAGGCCTTTCCAGCCTTTTTCCAGCACGAAACCGCGGATCGCGCCTTCGTCGTCCTTGGCCCAGACCACGAACACGTCGGCGACCGGCGAGTTGGTGATCCACATCTTCGAGCCGCTGAGCGAGTAGCCGCCCGCGACCTTGCGCGCGCGCGTGACCATCGAGCCGGGGTCGGAGCCGTGGTTCGGCTCGGTCAGGCCGAAGCAGCCGATCCATTCGCCGGTGGCCAGCTTGGGCAGGTATTTCTGTTTCGTTTCCTCATTGCCGAACTCGTAGATCGGCACCATCACCAGCGAGGACTGCACGCTCATCATTGAGCGGTAACCGGAATCGACGCGCTCGACTTCGCGCGCGATCAGGCCGTATGACACATAGTTCAGGCCGGGGCCACCGTACTGTTCGGGAATGGTCGGGCCCAGCAGGCCGAGTTCGCCCATCTCGCGGAAAATGGACGTGTCCATGGTCTCGTGGCGGAAGGCCTCAAGGATGCGCGGTTTCAGCTTGTCCTGGCAATACGCGCTAGCGGCATCGCGCACCATGCGCTCCTCGTCGTTCAGCTGCGCGTTCAGCAGCAGCGGGTCATCCCAGTGGAACTGGGCTTTGCGGGGCGAATCGGAACGGCTCATGGGACTCCTGTCTCAGAAGAATCTTGTGGGGTGGGGATGGTCTGCGCCATCGGTGCCCGGACATTATAGAAATCCCGTCCTGCCGCTGCTTTTCTAACTGCGACAGGCATTTTCATTTTTCTACGTAGAGCCGAATTGCCCGCCGTGGAAGATCAGCACCGGCTGTGCGTGCACCGCGCATTCCTCGACTTCGCCGACGAAGATCACGTGGTCGCCTTCCGGGTAGCGACTGCGGTTATGGCATTCGAACCAGGCGGCGACGCCCTTCAGGATCGGTTGGCCGGTGCGCGAAAGTTCGTAGTCGGTGCTGGCGAAGGGGTCTTCGCCGCGGCGCGAAAAGCGCCGCGCCAGGTCTTCCTGCTCGGCGGACAGCACATTGATCACGTAGTGCGAGTTGCCGCTGAAGATGGGCAGGCTATTCGCCTTGCCGGACAGGCTCCACAGTACCAGCGGCGGTTCCAGCGAGACGGAGTTGAAGGAACTGGCGGTCAGTCCGCGGAAAGTGCCGTCGGCCAGGCGGGTCGTAATGACGGTGACGCCGGTCGCAAACTGGGACAGGGCCTGGCGGAAATGCGCGGAATCGAAACCGCGCTCGGTGGCGCGGGGAGAGCTGGTGTTCATTTTCGCCATTATGCCATCAATGGCCCGCGCGGCCCGGCACCGCTCCCACTGCCGGCATGCACGGGCCTGCGCTTTGGGTTACAGTAAAGCCATGAAAAATGACTACCTTGCCAAGGAACGTGTATGAGCCAGCAAGCAGCAAGCGAAATGGCGATCCTGGGCGGCGGCTGTTTCTGGTGCCTGGAAGCCGTGTATCTCGAAGCGCGCGGCGTGACCCGCGTCGAATCCGGATACATGGGCGGCGCCGCTGCCAATCCCACTTATGAGCAAGTGTGTGGCGGTACGACCGGACATGCGGAAGTGGTGCGCCTGGACTTCGATCCGAGCGTGATCAGCTACCGCGACATCCTTGAAATCTTCTTCACCATCCACGATCCGACGACCCCGAACCGCCAGGGCAACGACGTCGGCACGCAATACCGCTCGGTCATCTTCTTTACCTCGCCCGAGCAGGAAGCGACGGCGCGCAAGGTGATGGCGGAAATGGCGGCCGTCTGGGATGCGCCCATCGTTACCCAGGTGCTGCCGGCCGAGACCTGGCACAAGGCCGAGGACTACCACCAGAACTACTTCGCGCAGCACCCGCTGCAGGGCTACTGCGCCTTCGTGGTGGCGCCCAAGGTGGCGAAGTTCCGCAAGACCTTCGCGGAACGGGTCAAGTAGGGTGGGCACGGGGTGCCCACCCTACGTTAATGTCTGGTCAGTACATCCCCAGCTGGATGCGGCTCGTACATATAGTGCCGCGACCACGGCATCTGGGCCGGGTCCTGGCCCGCCTTGCCGCACACGATCTGGTACAGGCTGATCCAGTCGTGCGCGAAGGCATAGGCGCAGCCGGCCAGGTAGACGTGCCAGATGCGGAAGGTTTTCGGATCGGCCAGCTGGCGGATGCGCCCGGCGTTGTCCTCGAAATTCTCGGCCCAGAGCGCGCAGGTGCGCGCATAGTGGCGGCGCAGGTTTTCCACGTCGCGCACTTCGAGCCCGCCTTCCTGCATGGTGCGGATCACGGTCGACAGGTGGGCCAGTTCGCCATGCGGGAACACATAGCGGTCGATGAATTCGCCGCAGCCGTAGGGGCTGGAGCGCTGTTCGACGTCGGTGGTCGTGATGCCGTGGTTCATGGCCACGCCGCCCGGCGCCAGCAGCCCGTTGATGCGGCCGAAGTACTCGGGCAGGTTCTGCACGCCGACGTGCTCGAACATGCCGACGCTGGTAATGCGGTCGAACTCGCCGCTGACGTCGCGGTAGTCCTGCAGGCGGACTTCGATCCGGTCCTGCAGGCCGGCCTGGGCCACGCGTTCGCGCGCCAGTTCGAACTGGTTCTGCGACAGCGTCACGCCGACGCAACGGGCACCGAACTTCTGCGCCGCACGCAGCACCAGCGCGCCCCAGCCGCAGCCGATGTCGAGCAGGGTATGGCCCGGCTGCACGCCGATCTTGGTCAGGATGTGGTCGATCTTTTTCGTCTGCGCAGTGGCGAGGTCTTCGTCGCCGTTCTCGAAGTAGGCGCAGGAATACACCATCGCCGGGTCGAGGAATTCCTGGTAGAACTCGTTCGAAACGTCGTAGTGGTAGCGGATCGCCTCGGCGTCCTTTTCGCGTGTGTGTGGCGAGACCAGGCGCAGCGCGTTGGCGACCCGGCTGGTGCGCGGCGGCTTGCCGGTGGACTCGGCCAGGGAGCTGCCGATCTGGATCATGTCTGCCGCCCGTCCCTCGATCTCGAGCGCACCTTCGACATAGGCTTCGCCCAGGTTGTCGAGAGTGGGCGACAGCAGGTAGCGCAGGCTTCCCGGGCTCGGCACGCGGATTTTCACGCGCGGCTGTTCAGAGGACAAGTCGACCTGCTCGCCGTTCCATAATTCCACGCGCAGCGGCAGGTTGTACTTGTTGCGGATGCCTGATGTCCAGGCGGATAGCTTCAACTGGTCGAACACGCGAAACCCTCCGACATAGGCCGGCTTCGCAGCCGGCTACAGGGGGCGATGCCCCTTACGGTTGCAAACGTTGCCGCGTCCAGCTGCCATCTTCCTGCCGCGTATAGACGATACGGTCGTGGAAGCGTGAACGCCGCCCCTGCCAGAACTCGATGCGTTCCGGCACCAGACGAAAACCGCCCCAGTTCGGTGGCCGCTGCGGGGTTTCGCCAAACTGTCGCGCCACGTCCTCGTAATTGTGTTCAAGGGCTGCGCGGCTGACGATCGGCGCACTCTGATGAGAGGCGATCGCCGACAGCCGGCTCTTCAGGGGTCGGCTGTTGAAGTATTTGTCGCTTTCTTCGGCCGAGGTGCGCTCGACTCTTCCTTCGATCCGCACCTGCCGTTCAAGCTCGCTCCAAAAGAATAGCAGAGCTGCAAAAGGGTTGGCGTTCAATTGCGTTCCCTTCTGGCTGTCGTAGTTCGTGTACCAGGTAAAGCCGCGGTCGTCGAACTGCTTGACCAGCACGATCCGCGAGCTCGGCCGGCCGCGCTCGTCCACGGTGGACACCCCCATCGCGTTCGGTTCGTTGACTTCGGCCTTCAGGGCTTCTTCGAACCAGCGGGTGAACTGCCGGATCGGATCGTCGGCGACATCGCGCTCGTCCAGGCTGGCCTGGCCGTAATCCTTGCGCAGGTCGGCCACGCGCTCGCCGACCGCCACCGCGGCCGCCGGGGCCGGGGCCGGAGCGGCCGCGGCAGCGGGAACGATGCCGCGGCGCTGCTGCATGGCCTGGGCCAGCTGCGCCATCTGCTGCGGGCCGAACAGGCGCAGGGCCATCGGCGCCAGCGTGCTCTCTTCGCGCTCCATATGCCCCAGGTAACGCTGGGAAAAGCGCTGCACCGTGCCGCTCGACAGTTGCGTACCGCTGCCATCCGCGATCATGCTCAGCTGCTCATGCAGGTCTTGCCACATCGCATCCATGTCCTTGTGGTCCTGCAGGATCACCGGCGCCAGCGCCTGCAGGGTGGCGGCATCCTCGCCCTGGGCCACCGCGCGCAGCATCGGGATCAGGTTCTGCTCTTCGTCCTCGTGGTGAAGGTGGGCGGCTTTCTCGAAATATTTCAGGACCGCGCCGGCGGCCTGGCGCGCCTGTTCGTCGGCGCCGTGCCGGGGCAGGTGGGCCAGCAGTTTTTCCAGGGTGGCCAGCTGCTTGCGGATGCGTCCGTGGCAATGCTTGAGCACGGCGACCGGCTGGTCGAAATCGGGAGCGGGGTCTGGAAGGAGTTCGTTCATGGTATGTGTTGCGGACGCGTAATGAGAGTGAAAATTTGATTGACTGAAAGTTATTTTAGGGCAAGGCTCGTCATTCCGTCCGGTAGAATAGTCCCATCATGACGACTATTTTTACCTCTCTCCTTGCGCCGGCTGAAGGGAAGGTCGACGCATTCGCCGACGAAGTCGACTTCGGCCGCCGTTTCGGCGGTATTGCTCGCCTGTATGGCGAGCGTGCACTGGAACGCTTCCGTCAGGCGCACGTTTGCGTGATCGGCGTCGGCGGCGTCGGCTCGTGGATCGTCGAAGCCCTGGCCCGCAGCGCGATCGGCCGCCTGACCCTGATCGACCTCGACAACGTTGCCGAGTCGAACATCAACCGCCAGATCCAGGCGCTGTCCTCGACCATCGGCATGCCGAAGATCGAGGCGCTGAAACAACGCATCGCCCTGATCAATCCCTACTGCGAAGTCGAGCTGGTCGAGGACTTCATCGATCCGGACAACATCCCGCAGATGGTCGGCAGCGGCAGGTTCGACTATGTGGTCGACGCCATCGACAGCGTCAAGGCCAAGGCCGCCCTGATCGCCCATTGCCGCGACCAGGCGATCCCGCTGATCGTGATCGGCGGCGCCGGCGGCCAGACCGACCCGACGAAAATCGAGGTGCGCGACCTCGCCCGCACCGAGCAGGAGCCGCTGCTGAAGAAAGTGCGCAAGGTCCTGCGCGCCCAGTACGGGTTTGCCCGCGGCGAGAAGAACAAGTACCACATCGACGCCGTGTTCTCGATGGAACCGCTGCGCTATCCGGAAGCCGGCGACGCCTGCGAGATCGACGCCAACAGCATCACCGGCCTGAACTGCGCGGGCTTCGGCTCCAGCATGGTCGTCACGGCCACCTTCGGGATGGTCGCCGCCGGGCAGATCCTGCGCAAGCTGGCCGACGCGGCGAATGCCGTCCCGGCCGGCGTCACGACGCGCGTGGCCGAGCCGGCGCCTGCCGCCAACGATGCTGTGCAAGCGGAAGAGGCCTTGTTATCATAGGTTCAGTTTTTTATGAATTGAACGATGAAAGAGGTCCAATGATCCGTCATATTGTTTTAAAAAGTGCCTTCGTAAGCCTGCTACTGGCGGCGACTGCCGCCAGCGCACAGGACTCCGCCCAGGCCCAGACCACGGCCGCCGATCCCGGCGCCAGCCAGCAGGCGACCGACACGCCGGCCCAGCCCACCGTCCAGTCCACCGCACCGCAGATCCAGATCATCGACACCGTCGTCGGCAAGGGCAAGGAAGCCACGCTCGGCAGCAACGTCACGGTCAATTACACGGGCTGGTTCTACAAACCGATGGCAGCCAAGCAGCGCGGGCGCAAGTTCGACTCCTCGCTGAACCCGGGCCGCACGCCGCTCGATTTCCGCCTCGGCGCCGGCCAGGTGATCAAGGGCTGGGAGCAGGGCGTGGCCGGCATGAAGGTGGGCGGCAAGCGCACCCTGATCATCCCGAGCGAGCTGGCCTACGGCAAGCGCGGCTCGCCAGGTCCGGGCGGGATTCCGCCGGATTCGGACCTCATCTTCGACGTGGAACTGCTGGACGTTAAGTAAGTCAAAACACAACCTGACGCGGAGGGGCAAATGCGCATCGCAAACGACGTTACTGAACTGATCGGTAATACTCCACTGGTGCGCATCCGGCGCCTATCCCGGGGAGCCGGCGCGGACATCCTCGCCAAGCTCGAGTTCTACAATCCCGCCCACAGCGTCAAGGACCGGATCGGCTGGGCCATGATCGAGGCGGCCGAACAGGCCGGCAAGATCGGCCCCGATACCATCATCGTCGAACCCACCAGCGGCAACACCGGCATCGCGCTGGCGATGGTGTGCGCGGCGCGCGGTTACCGCTGCCGCCTGGTCATGCCCGAAACCATGAGCAACGAGCGCCGCATGCTGCTGCGCGCCTATGGTGCTGAGTTAGTCCTTACTCCGGGGCCGGAGGGCATGCTGGGCGCGATCCGCCGCGCCGAGGAAATCGTGGCAAGCGATCCGAACTGCTTCATGCCGCAGCAGTTCAACAATCCCGCCAACCCGGAAGTCCACCGCCGCACGACGGCGGAGGAGATCTGGCGCGACACCGACGGCAAGGTCGACATCCTGGTGGCCGGCGTCGGCACCGGCGGCACCATCACCGGCGTGGCCGAAGTGATCAAGGCGCGCAAGCCCGGCTTCCAGGCGATTGCCGTGGAGCCGGAAGCGTCGCCGATCCTGTCGAAGGGCACCAAGGGCCCGCACCCGATCCAGGGCATCGGCGCCGGCTTCATCCCCGAAGTGCTGAATACCCACATCTACGACGAGGTCATCGCCGTCAAGAACGACGACGCCTTCGAGACCGCGCGCGCGGCCGCCCGCGAGGAGGGCTTGCTGGTCGGTATCTCGTCCGGCGCAGCGCTGTGGGCCGCGATCCAGGTGGCGCAGCGGCCGGAGAATGCGGGCAAGATGATCGTCACCATCATTCCCTCGTTTGGCGAGCGTTACCTGAGCACGCCGCTGTACGCGAACCTGGCCGGATAAGGGCCACGTTCAGTGGGCGTGCCCCGCGTGGGCATGTCCGTGCTCATCGGCGTGGTCATGGTCATGGTCGTGCTCATGCCCGCCGTGCAGCGCGCAGCTGCTGTGATTCGTCGTCCCTTGCTCGACCTGCAGCGTGCAATGGTGGATCGAGAAATCCTCGCGCAGGTGCTCGACGATGTGGTCGATCGCCTGGTCGCCCGGGTACCCGTCCGGCATCACCAGGTGGGCGGTCAGCGCCGTTTCGGTGGTGCTCATCGCCCAGATGTGGACGTCGTGCACCTCGGTGACGCCGGTTTGGGCGGCGAGGAAGGCCGTGACCTGGGTCGCGTCCACGCTGGCCGGCACCCCCGCCAGCACCATCTGCAGCGATTCCTTCATCAATGACCAGGTGCCGGCCACGATGATCACCACGATCACCAGGCTGACCGCCGGATCGAGCCAGGTCCAGCCGGTGCTCATCACCACCAGGCCCGCCACCACCACACCCAGCGACAGCGCGGCGTCGGCAGCCATGTGCAGGTAGGCGCCGCGCACATTGATGTCGTCCTTGCTGCCGGCCATGAACAGCCAGGCCGAGAAGCCGTTGACCAGCACCCCGATGCCGGCCACGATCGACACCGTGGTGCCGGCCACCGGTTCCGGATGGGCGAAGCGCAACACCGCTTCCCAGGCAATGGCGCCGCAGGCCACCATCAGCAGCAGGGCATTGCCCAGCGCCGCCAGGATCGAGGAGCCGCGCAGGCCATAGGTGAAGCGGCGCGTCGGCGTCTTCTTGGCCAGCAGCGCCGCGCCCCAGGCCAGGACCAGGCCCAGTACGTCGGACAGGTTGTGGCCGGCGTCGGCCATCAGCGCGGTCGAATTCGCGATGAAGCCATAGGCGAATTCGATGACGACGAAGCCCGCGTTCAGGATGATCGACAGCATGAAGGCGCGACCGGCGTCGGCCGGGGCCGGGTGATGGTGTCCGTGGCCGTGGCCATGGTCGTGATGGTGGTGAAGGCTCATGCGTCTAATCCGTTTGCTGGTTCTGGTTCGGCGATGTGTTCGAACATGTTGGCGAGCAGGCCGCTGATGTGGGCATCGGCGGCCGTGTAGAACACCTGCTTGCCCTGGCGCTCCGCCTTGACGATGCGGGCCGCGCGCAGCAGGCGCAGGTGGTGGCTGACCAGGGAACTGGACAGCTCCAGCCTGGTCGCGATGTCGCCCACCGCGATCGGCTGCGCCAGGCAGGCCAATACGATCCGCAGCCGGGTCGGGTCGCCCAGCAGGTGGAACAGGTCGGCGAGTTCGTCGACCAGGTGGTCGGTGTCGGGAGGTGTGCTCATGCTTAACATGTGAAGAACTGTTCACATGTTAAGCGCAAATACGAGGACGGCGCAAGCGCTGTGTGTGCCGGCGCCCTGTCAATCGTGCATGCATACATTACAAGTTCGTAATGTTGAGTTGCTTTTTTTGCACAACAGTTTATTGAAATGCATGACATGCCTGGACGGCCGCAGTAGTCTCGTCAGTTCCGCATCTGCGGATTACAACAACTGATAAATGGAGACAGAATGGCTTCGTTAATCCCAAGAAAATGGCTGGGTGCTATCCTCACCACGGCCGGCGTCGCTTCGATCGCGCACGCACAAACGGCAACCGATGACAGCGGTTACCGCAGCGCCCAGGATTTCCGGGCGTTCCAGCAAGCGGGCAGCGGCGAGGAAGATCGTCCGACCGTGCTGGGCCGCCTCGAATGGCTCAAGGCGCGCTACGGCGCCACCCTGCCGGCCGATTTCTCGCGCCGCATGGCGCAGGAATGGAGCAGGCAGCGCAGCATGTATCCGCAGTTGGCGCCCGGCGCCACGGCGCCGGCCGGCGTGCCGCAATGGCAGTCCATCGGTCCGACCCGCGCCACCAAAACCGAGAACGGCATCAAGCTCAGCGTGACCGACAGCGGACGCCTGCGCACCATCCTGCCCCATCCCACCGACCCGAACACGGTCTACGTGCTGTCGTCCTCGGGCGGCATCTGGAAAACCTCGAACTTCGAAGCCCCGTATCCGACCTGGACCCCGATCACCGACAAGGTCATCACCACCAGCGGCGGCGCGGCCGCTTTCGGACGCGATCCGCAGACCCTGTATTTCGGCACCGGCGACCCGTTCGACGGCATTCCCCTGGTCGGCGGCGCCATGCTCAAGACCACCGACGGCGGCAATACCTGGTCGCCCTTCGTCTTCCTCGACAATGCCGGCACGGTCACGGACGTGAAGGTCGATACCCGCGGCGCCACCGACGTGGTGCTGGTCGCCACCGGTTCCGGCGTGTTCCGCTCGGCGGATGCCGGCAAGACCTATACCAAGGTGCTGGGCGGCGGCACAGCCTGGAGCCTGGCGCGTACCAGCATCGGCTGGCTGGCCACGGTCGCCACCAGCGGCTACTACAGCCCGGCCACGATCTACCAGTCGAGCGACGGCGTGACCTGGACCGCGCTGTCGGCGCCCAACGTGACGGCCGGCGCCGGCCGCATCACGCTGGCCGTCGGCGCGCCGGGCGACAAGGTCGCCTACGCCTACGTCGCGCGCTCCTGCGACGCCGGCTGCGACCAGAAGGACCTGTACCGCACGGACGATGGCGGCAATTCCTGGACCGCGCTGGGCCTGAACAGCAAGGCGCCGGTGAACCCGAACGAAGAGAACCCGACCATGGAGCTGATGGGCGGCCAGGGCTTCTACAACCACATGATCACGGTCGATCCGACCGACCCCGGCCGTAATACGGTCTACCTCGGCGGCCAGCTGAATACCGGCAAGACCACCGACGGCGGCAAGACCTGGCGCCTGCTGAGCAACTGGCTCGGCCAGTTCGGCCTGCCTTATGTGCACGCCGACCACCATACCGCGATCGTGTCGACCGCCGGCGGCAAGAAGCGCGTGATGTTCGGTACCGATGGCGGCCTGTTCGTCAGCAAGGACGAGGGCGCGAGCTGGGACGACCAGAAGAACGTCGGCCTGGCGGACCACCTGATCTATTCGATGGCGACTTCGGGCGCGGATCCGAAGAGCGTGCTGGTCGGCCTGCAGGACAACGGCACGCGCATCCGCTCGGGCAATACCGGCGTGTTCAACCAGAGCTTCGGCGGCGACGGCTTCGGTGTCGGCTGGAGCCAGTCGAAGACCACGGTGACCGCGCTGGGCAGCTATGTCTACGGCTACATCTACTATTCGCAGAAGGATCCGAACATCCAGAAGAAGTGGGCGGATCCCGCCTTCGACCCTGCGACCTGCACCTACAACGGCGTGAACGCCTGCAACGCCTATTTCGTGACGCCGATCGCGACCCCGAGCGCACAGGCCGACCCGTCGGGCCAGACCTACTTCACCAACACGGCCAGCCTGATCTATCGTACCGACAATGCCGGCGCCTCGTGGCGTCCCATCTTCAGCGGCAGCACGGCCTCCACCTTCATTCGCGGCGCTTCGCACAGCCTGGGCGTCAGCCCGATCGACCTGAACCACGTGGCCGCGGTCGGGCCCGGCGGAAGGCTGCTGGTGACGACCGATGGCGGCGCGCACTGGGCCACGCGGAACACGATCGTGCCGGGCCACCTGGGCTACAACAGCAGCGTTGCCTGGGCCAATAACTCGGTGCTGTATGTGTCGTCCGAGAACCCGACCAGCCAGAGCGTCCGGGTGGTGAAGTCGACCGACGGCGGCGCGAGCTGGAGCGCGGCGAGCAATGGTCTGCCGAACGTGCCGATCCAGAAACTGCTGGCGGCGCCGAATGACTTGAGCGGCAATACGGTCTATGCGGCGACCTGGCTGGGCGTGTATCGCACCACCGACGGCGGGGCCAACTGGAGCCAGTTCGGCGCCGGCCTGCCGACCGTCGAGGTGAGCGACCTGTACATGCCGACCGACGGCAGCTTCCTGCGCGCGTCCACCTATGGCCGCGGGGTGTGGGACCTGCAGTTACGCTGAGAAGGGATACCGGCGGGCCGATCCCGGCCTGCCGGTTTTCCGCCTAGGGCAGCTGCCCATCCGCATCCCGCATCTCCACCTGCCCCAGCCCCAGGTCTTTCAGCTGCGGCAGCACCTTCGCCCTGTCTCCCACCGCAATCACCTTCATCCGCTCCGGCGCCAGGTACTTGTTGGCCGCCGCCTGCACCTGTGCCGCGCTCACGCGCCGGAACTGGTCCGGCAGCGTGCGCCAGTAGTCGGCCGGCAGGTCGAACACATAGGTCTCGGCCAGGCTGGCGCCGATCGCGCTGTTGGTCTCGAACTGGCCCGGCAGCGAATACACCTGTGAATCGCGCGCGCCGGCCAGCTCGTCCGGGGGCAGCGGTTTCGCGCGAATGCCGCGCACTTCCTTGAAGATCTCGGAAATGGAGGCGCCGGTCACGTCGGTGCGCACGCTGCCGGCGATGACGAAGGGACCCGGCGTGCGGTCGTAGCGGAAGCCCGAGAACACGCCGTAGCTGTAGCCTTTGTCTTCACGAAGATTGAGGTTGAGGCGGCTCGAGAACAGGCCGCCGAGCGCGGCGTTCATCACCTGCATGGCCGGATAGTCGGGCGTCTTGCGGGTCGTGGCGACCTCGGTCACGCGCAGCGCCGTCTGCGGCGCGCCCGGTTTGTCGACCATGACCAGGCGCGCTTTCGTCCCCCCGGGATCGCCCGGCAGCACCGGCGCCGGCGCGGCGCGCGGCCACCCGCCGAAGCGGCTGGTCGCCAACGCGCGCAGGTCGTCCAGCGCGATGTCGCCGGAGACGATCAGGGCCGCGTTGGCGGGCACGTAGTGGCGGCGCCAGAACTGGTACAGGTCGTCGCGCGTGACGGCGCGGATCGCCTGCTCGGTGCCGAGCTGGCCGTAGCCGTAGGGGTGCCGGGCGCCGTACAGCGCCGAGGCGCCGGCAACTGCCGCCACGGCGTCCGGATTGTCGCGCTGCTGGGTCAGCGCACCGATGCGCGCGGCGCGCTGGCGTTCGACTTCGGCGGTGGGGAAGGCCGGATGCTGGACCACGTCCGCCAGCACGTCCAGCGCCTGCGCGAAGGTCGAGCGCAGCGACAGCAGCGAGACCGTCGACGAATCCGTGCTGCTGCCGCTGCCCAGGAAGGCGCCCAGCTGCGCGATCTCGTCGGCGATGCGCGGCGCGCTGCGCGTGGCGGTCCCTTCCTGCAGCATCTGGGCGGTGAAGCCGGCCAGGCCCGGCTCGTCGTCCGGGTTGGCGTCGGAGCCGCTTTTCAGCACCAGCTCGGCCGCCACCAGCGGCAGCGCAGGATTGTAGTGGTGGATCACGCGCAGGCCGTTCGGCAGCTGGAAGCTCTCGCCCTGCGGCAGCGTGAACTTCGGCGCCGGCCCCGGCTTCGGCGGCTGGCGGCGCCAGGCTTCGTCGCGGTTGATGCCGGCCGCGGTACGGTCGGCCGGGCCTGCGCCGGGCTTCGCGGGCGCCGCCGCCGGGTCCGGGCCCAGTTCCGGCTTGCCCGGCACGCCCGCCACCACCACCCGCGCATTCGCCTGCAGGTAGCTGCGCGCCACGCGCTGCACGTCGGCGGCGCTGACGCGGCGCAGGCGTGCGATGTCCTTCGGCAGGTAGCCCGGATCGCCGGTGTACTGGTTGTACTGGTTGACCTGGTTGGCCAGGCCCGCGCCGCCCAGCTTCTCGATCGAGGTCAGCATCGCGGTCTCGATCGTGTTGCGCGCGCGTTCGACTTCCTGGTCGGATGGGCCGGCGTCGCGCAGCGACTTCAGCTCGGCGTCGATCGCCGCTTCGAGTTCCCCGGCGTCAATGCCGGGGCGGGCGGTGACGTCGATCACGAAGGTCGAGGTCAGCGCGTTCGAGTTTTGCGCGGCCGAGGTGTCCTGGGCGATCTGGCGCTCGTAGACCAGCGATTTGTACAGCCGCCCGGCCTTGCCGCCGGCCAGGATCTGGGCCGTGACGGCCAGCTCGGCGTCGCCCGGCTGGTAGGCCGGCGGGGTCAGCCAGGCCATGTAGACGCGCGGCAGTTCGACCCGGTCGGCCACCGTCAGGCGCCGTTCGCGCGTGATCGGCGGCGTCGTCACGGTCGGTTTCGCCACCGGCGAGCTGCGCCTGAAGCTGCCGAAGTATTTCGTCACCAGGGCGCGCGCCTTGGCCTTGTCGATGTCGCCGGCGATCACGATGCTGGCGTTGTTGGGGCCGTAGTAGCGGGCGAAGAAGTCGCGCACGTCGGCCAGCTTCGCGTTCTGGATGTCGGCGTGCGAGCCGATCACCGAGGCGTAGTAGGGGTGGTTCTTCGGGAACAGCGCGTGGTTCAGCGCCTCTTCGACGATGCCGTAGGGGCGGTTCTCGACGCTCTGGCGGCGCTCGTTGCGCACCACGTCCTGCTGGTTCGACAGCGCGGCCTGGTCGAGCACGTCGAGCAGGTAGCCCATGCGGTCGGCGTGCACCCACAGCGCCAGCTCGAGCTGGTTGGACGGCACGGTGTCGTAGTAGTTGGTGCGGTCGTAGTCGGTACTGCCGTTGCTGTCGGTGGCGCCGGCGCCTTCCAGCAGGCGGTCGGCCAGGCCGCGCGGCAGGTGGCGCGAACCGGCGAACATCATGTGCTCGAACAGGTGGGCGAAGCCGGTCAGGCCGGGCGCCTCGTTGGCCGGCCCGACGTGGTACCAGACATTGACGGCGACGATGGGCAGGCGGTGGTCCTCGATCAGGATCAGCTCCAGGCCATTTGGCAGCGTGGTCTTCGTATAGGCGACCTGGGGCAGCGGACTGCCGATGCCCGGCGCGCTGTCGCGGGCGGGCTGCCGGGCGGCGACCGGCGTGGCGGCCAGGGCCAGGGCCGCGGCGGACATCGCGCAGGACAGGCGGAAGAGGGTGGGCAAGCGTGGCTTCATGCGCGGCTCCGGCTCGGATGGTTCAGTGATGGTTCATCGATGTTCAGTGGCAGACGTCGCTGCCGCGGTCGGGCGGAGGCAGGCCCAGCGGCGTGAGGCGGGCGGATTCCAGGAATTCCCACTCGTAGCGGCCGTCCAGCAGGCGCAGGCGCAGCACGCCGGTGCGGCCGCTGTCGCGCATCTCGCTGTTGTCGACCGTGAGCAGGAACGGGGTCGGGTAGGCGCCGCCGGTGCCGACCACGAACTGGCGCATGCCGCGTGCGCGGTCGAGGCGGCCGTCGGCATCCTGGGGCGCGAAGCGTTCGTAGTCGTGGTCGTGGCCGGACAGCACCAGCTCGGCGCCGGCCTCCTGCAGCAGGCGCCACGCATCGCGCATCGTCGGGATGCTGCCATGTCCGCCCGAGCTGTACAGCGGATGGTGCCAGAACGCCAGCGTGCAGCGCGCCGGATGGCTGGCGAGATCGGCGCGCAGCCACGCCAGCTGGGCGGCATGCTCGGCCGGGGCCAGGTTGCTGTCGAGGGAGACGATGTGCCAGCCGTTCATCTCCAGGCTGTAGTAACCCCGTCCGGCGCGCGCGCCGAAGTAAGCGAAGTAGGGCGCGGCCTTCGGCGTGTAGTACTCGTGGTTGCCGGGCGCGGGCCAGGTGCGGTCCTTGAACCGGCCCCAGGTCGGGCCGTAGCAGTCGGTGAATTCCTTGGGCCTGCCGCGCGGGTAGGTGTGGTCGCCCAGGGTCAGCACCACGGCTTGCGGATCGGCGGCAAGGCCGGCGGCGACGGTGCGGGCGGTGTCGGCCGCGCCCGACCAGGCCGGATCGCTGCCGGCGCAGCGGGCGATGTCGCCGGCCGCATAGACGGTGATGCCAGCGCCGGCCGATGCGGAAGCGGCCAGCAGCAGGCCGCCCGCCGCCAGGCCTGCACGCATCGCGAACGCCGGCACCCCTTACTCGAGGAAGCGCAGCAGTCCGGTCAGCGCATGCGCCACCGTCTGTTCGCGCACGGCGCGGCGGTCGCCCTGGAAGACCAGGCGTTCGGTATAGGTGGTGCCGCCCTTCGACCAGCCGAAACAGACCGTGCCGACCGGCTTGCCCGGCACCGCGCCGGTCGGGCCGGCGATGCCGGTGGTGGACACGGCCACATCGGCATTGCTGTTGGCGACCGCGCCTTCGGCCATCGCGCCCGCCACCTCCACGCTGACGGACCCGAACTGGGCCATCAGCGCGGCCGACACGTCCAGCATCTCGGTCTTGGAAGCATTCGAATAGGTCACGAAGCCGCACTCGAACCAGCCGGTCGAGCCGGGGATTTCGGTGATGGCCTGGGACACGCCGCCGCCGGTACAGGACTCGGCGGTGGCAAGCAGCAGGCGCTTCGATTCGAGCAGTTTGCCGACCCTGGCCGCCAGTTCAAGAATATCGTTCTCCATGTCCTCTCCCTTGTTTAAGGTGCCTCTTGTACTGCGCCGGACCATTCTAGCGCGCCTCGGTCAGGTGCGCGCTAAAAACCTTAACGAAAAGCCATGCAGCAGTGGACAGTGTAAATATCCGATGTCGTTCCGTGCGACATCGTCCGAAAGGCTACTGCTATCCTGCACGCCTGCCGGGCCTGTTCCGGTAGTGTTCATTCATTGATGTAGGACTGACATGCCGCTCGAACGTTTCGCGCAACGCCACTTGGGGCCGGCGCGCCGGGAGTCGCCGGCGCGGCATACGGCGGAGGCAGCATGATCGGTCAGCGCTCGATCCGCACCAAGCTCGTCACGATCGTGATGTCGACCACGCTGGCGGCGCTGGCGGTGTCGGTCGGCACGGTGGTCGCCTACGACTTGCGCGGCTACCAGCGTGCGCTGCTGAACGACCTCTCGACCCAGGCCGAACTGGTCGGCCACGCGACCTCGGCCGCGCTGAGCTTCGACGACCCGCGCCTGGCGCGCGAGAACCTGGCCATGCTGCGCTCGCGGCCGACGGTGCGCGCGGCCGCCATCTACGACCAGTCCGGTGCGCTGTTCGCGTCCTACCTGGCACCCGGCGAGAGCGGCGCCTTCCCGCCGCATCCGGGCAAGGTCGGGCACCTCAAGGACGGCGAAGAACTCGTCCTGTATAAACCCATCCGGGAAAACGGCGATATGCTTGGCACGGTCTACCTGCGCTCGTCGGACCTGCTGATGGCGCGGGTGCGCGACTACCTGCTGATCTGCATCGGCACGACCCTGCTGGCGCTGCTGATCGCCTGGCTGCTGGTGCGGCGGCTGGGCCACACGATCACCACGCCCATCGACGCCATCACCACCATCGCGCGCGAGGTGGTGGCGCGGCGCGACTACTCTCGCCGCGCGCCGCGCATCAGCGAAGACGAGGCGGCGGCGCTGGTCGATTCCTTCAATGCAATGCTGACCGAGATCGAGCAGCGCACCCTGGCGCTGGAAAATTCGAACCACGAGATCGCGCGCGAAGCGCTGGAGCGCGCCCTCGCCCAGCAGGAAGTGATGCGCCTGAACGAAGGGCTCGAGCAACGCGTGCAGGAGCGCACCATGCAGCTGGAGCTGGCCAATTCCGAGCTCGAGCTGGCGATCGAGGAGGCGCGCAGCGCCAACCAGGCCAAGTCGGCGTTCCTGTCGTCGATGAGCCACGAGTTGCGCACGCCGCTCAACGCCATCCTCGGCTTCGCCCAGATCCTGGCCGCCGACAACCTGCCCACCACGCCGGAGCAGAAGAAGGAATTCGCCGGCCATATCCTGAAGTCGGGGCGCCACCTGCTCACCCTGATCAACGAGGTGCTCGACCTGGCCAAGGTCGAGGCGGGCGCGCTGACGCTGTCGATGGAGCCGGTCGAGCTGGCCGAGATCCTGGCCGAGTGCCGCACCATGATCGGACCGCTGGCGGCGGCGCACGGCATCCGCGTGGCATTCCCCGAACACGTGGCGGCGCAGGTGCAGGCCGACCGTACCCGCCTGAAGCAGGTACTGCTGAACCTGCTGTCGAACGCGGTCAAGTACAACCGCGAGGGCGGATCGGTGACGCTCGAATGCGAGGCCTGCGGGCCGGACCGGCTGCGCCTGGCGGTGCGCGACACCGGCGCTGGCCTGCGCCCGGACCAGGTGGCCGCGCTGTTCCAGCCCTTCAACCGCCTCGGGCAGGAGAACGGCGCCCAGGAAGGCACCGGCATCGGCCTGGTGTTCACCAAGCGCCTGGTCGAGCTGATGAAGGGCGAGATCGGCGTTACCAGCAGCCCGGGCGTCGGTTCGACGTTCTGGATCGAGCTGACGGCCGCGGGAAGGATGAACGGCGCGCTGGCGCAGCCGGCGGCGCCGGGGTCTTCCGGCGACGGCGATGGCGCGTCCGCCACGCGCGACGCCGTGCCGCGCCTGATCCTGTACATCGAGGACAATCCGGCCAACCTGCGCCTGGTGCAGGAAATCGTGGGCTTCCGCGCCGACCTGCGCCTGCTGGCGGCGCCGGACGGCCATGCCGGGCTGGCGCTGGCCCATACCCACCACCCGGCGATCATCCTGATGGACCTGAACCTGCCCGGCATGAGCGGCTTCGAGGTGCTGGCGCAGCTGCGGCGCGAGCCGGACACCGCGCATATCCCGGTCATCGCCCTTACCGCCAACGCCATGCCGCGCGATATCGAGCGCGGCCTGTCGGCCGGCTTCGCCCGCTACCTGACCAAGCCGATCGACATCGAACAATTCCATGAGGCCATCGACGGCGTGCTGGCCCAGCGCGCCGCGGAAGAAAGGACCACTCCATGAGCTTAGCTTTATGATCTCGCCTTCGGATATCCGGCGTGCGCGCATCCTGATCGTCGACGACGAACCGGTGAACGTGCAGCTGCTCGAATTCCTGCTCAAGACCACCGGCTACGAGCAGGTGTCGAGCACGACCGACCCGCGCCAGGTCGCCGCGCTGCACCTGCAGAACCGCTTCGACCTGATCATCCTCGACCTGCAGATGCCGACCATGGACGGCTTCCAGGTGATGGAGGCGCTGAAGCCGATGGAACGCGAATCCTGGCTGCCGGTGCTGGTCGTGACGGCCGAACCGGACAAGAAGCTGGCCGTGCTCGAGGCCGGGGCGCGCGACTTCATCGGCAAGCCCTTCGACACGGTCGAGATGCTGACCCGCATCCGCAACCTCCTGGAAGTGCGCCTGTTCCACAAGGAGTCGCGCGAGTACGGCGCACGGATGGAGCGCAAGGTACGCGAACGCACCGCCGAGCTGCAGCGCTTCCGCGGCGCGATGGACGCCACCGCCGACGCCATCTTCCTGGTCGACGCGCGGAACATGGCGATGCTCGACGTCAGTGACGGCGCCTGCCGCATGCTGGGCTTTTCGCGCGAGGCCCTGCTGCGCATCGATCCGGTGGCGCTGGGCCTGGCCGAACGGGCCCAGCTCGAACGCTACGCCGATCCGGGCGAGGCGCCGCGCGAGCACGACATCGTCGAGACCGAACTGCTGCGCGCCGACGGGCAGGGCTCGGTGCCGGTCGAGATCGGCTGGCAGCTGCAGCAGCTCGACCAGATGCGCATGCTGATCGCGGTGGCGCGCGACATCAGCGAGCGTATCCACGCGGCCCAGCGCCTGAAGCACATCTCGAATTACGACAGCCTGACCGGCCTGCCGAACCGCACCCTGTTCTTCCAGACCCTGCGCGACGCCATCGAACTGGCCCAGGACAAGAACTGGCGCATCGCGGTGCTGTTCATCACGCTGGACCGCTTCAAGGTCATCAACGATTCGCTCGGCCCGGCGCTGGGCGACGAGCTGCTGCGCCAGTTCAGCACGCGCCTGGTGCGCTCCCTGCGCCACCGCGACAGCTTCGGGCGCCTGGGCGGCGACGAGTTCGCGCTGATCCTCACCACCACGCCCGAGCAGAAGGAAGAGGAGGCGGCCAGCGTCGCCAACGAAGTGCGCGAAGCCTTGCGCGCGCCCTTCGACCTGAACGGCCAGCGGGCGGCGCTGACGGCCAGCATCGGCATCGCCATGTACCCGGACGACGCCACCGATCCCGGCACCCTGGTCAAGTACGCCGACGTGGCGATGGTGCGGGCCCGCGAGGCGGGACGCGACGGCTACCGCTTCTTCACCTCCGGCATGAACGTGCAGGTGCTGGCGCGCCTGGACCTCGAGCTGGCGCTGCGCGGCGCCCTCGACGGCGAACAGTTCGAGCTGCACTACCAGCCCAAGCTCGACCTGAATACCGGCAGGGTCAGCGGCGTGGAGGCCCTGCTGCGCTGGCGCCGCCCGGGCTTCGGCCTGGTCTACCCGGCCGAGTTCGTGCCGGTCATGGAGGAGACCGGGATGGTGGTGCGGGCCGGCGCCTGGATCGTCGACGAGGCCTGCCGCCAGATCGCCGCCTGGAACAGGGAGGGCGTGCGCGACGTGCGGGTGGCGGTGAACGTCTCCAGCCGCCAGTTCGTCGAGGGCGACCTCGAGGGCGACATCCGCAGCGCGCTGCAGAAGCACAAGGTGGAGCCGGGCCTGCTCGAGCTGGAGCTGACCGAGAGCGCGCTGATGTCGAACTTCGAGCACACGATCCAGGTGCTGGAGAGCCTGAAGGCGCTCGGCATCCGCATCGCGATCGACGACTTCGGCACCGGCTATTCGAGCCTGGCCTACCTGAAGCGCTTCCCGATCGACAAGCTGAAGATCGACATCGCCTTCGTGCGCGACATCACGACCAATCCGGACGACGCCGCGATCGCGCTGGCCATCATCAGCATGGCGCACAGCCTGCACATGCAGGTGATCGCCGAAGGGGTGGAGTCGCGCGCCCAGATGGCGCTGCTGCGCCGCCACTTCTGCGACGAGATCCAGGGCTTCCACTTCTCGCGCGCGCTGCCGGCCGAGGAGCTGGGCAAGCTGGTGCTGGAGAACCGCGCCCAGCCCAAGCGCCCGGCGCCGGACGACCGCAACGTCCAGACCCTGCTGGTGGTGGACGACGACGTCAACGTGCTGGCGGCCCTGCACCGCCTGTTCCGGCGCGATAACTACCGGGTGCTGACGGCGGCCACCCCGGCCGAGGGCTTCGAACTGCTGGCGCTGTACCACGTGCAGGTGATCCTGTGCGACCAGCGCATGCCGGCGATGAGCGGCATCGAGTTCCTGAGCAGGGTGAAGGAGATGTATCCGGACACGATCCGCATCATCCTGTCCGGCTACACCGGCGTGGACACGGTGCTCGATTCGATCAACCGCGGCGCCATCTACCGCTTCTATACCAAGCCGTGGAACGACAACGAGCTGCGCGACAACGTGCGCCTGGCCTTTCGCCAGTACTGGCTGACGCACGGGCCGTACGACGACCGCAAGACGCCGCGCGACGAAGAGGCGGCGTAGTTTGCGCGTGGGCTCCCCGTGCCCACGCGTGAGGGTTGCACTTAGGCGAAATGATCCCAGCCGTGCAGCTGTAAATACAGCGCCGCGCCGTCGCCATCGACCAGCCGCAATCCCGGCCCGGCCTCGATCCGCCCCACGCGCGTCACCGCGGTCCCGGCGCGCGCGCCGGCCGCCAGGATCGCCTCGCGCCGGGCCGCCGGCGCGGTGAAGCACAGCTCATAGTCGTCGCCGCCGGCCGCCGTGAAGCGCCGGCGCAGTTCGCGCTCCTGGCGCGCCAGGGCCGGCCCGGCCGGCAGCGCGTCGACGTCCAGCACGGCGCCCACCTTCGAGGCCGCCAGGATGTGGCCCAGGTCGCCGACCAGGCCGTCGGAGATGTCCAGCGCCGCGTGCGCCAGCCTTTCTTCGGCCAGCAGCCGGCCCAGGGCCACGCGCGGCGTCGGCGCATGCAGGCGCGGCGCGGCCAGCGCTTCGATGGCGGGGTGGAGCGGCCGTTCGCCAAGGCAGCCGGCCAGCGCCAGGCGGGCGTCGCCGAGGGTGCCGGAAATCCAGATGTCGTCGCCCGCGCGGGCGGCGTCGCGCCGCAGCGCCGTGCCGGGCGCGAGTTCGCCGAAGATGGTGATGCAGATGTTCAGCGGCCCCTTGGTGGTGTCGCCGCCCACCAGTTCGCAGCCGTGCGCGTCGGCCAGCGCGAACAGGCCGCGCGAAAAGCCGTCCAGCCAGACCTGATCGGCGCCGGGCAGCGCCAGCGCCAGCGTGAAGCCGAGCGGCGCCGCGCCCATCGCCGCAAGGTCGGACAGGTTCACGGCCAGCGACTTGTGGCCGAGGTCGAAGGGGTCGGCGCCGGCCAGGAAGTGGCGGCCCTCGACCAGCATGTCGGACGAGACCGCCAGCTGCATGCCGGGCGTGGGGGCCAGCAGGGCGCAGTCGTCGCCGACGCCGAGCACCGTGCGGCCGGAGGCGTCACGGCGTCCCTGGCGGGTGAAATACTGCTTGATGAGGTCGAATTCGGAGAGCATGCGCGGATTGTAATCCGGCCCGGCAGCCCGGGAGACATTTGCCTAGCATGAAAGGGAAAGTGTGTATGTACAACTTTTTAGCAAGGCTGTTGGTAAAAATACCTACACGATTAGAGGATTCACTCTGATAAAATCATAGACCCCCAGTCAGTCAGCACAGGAAGGCCGCCAAAGCATGGATTCGTCAATCGATAAAAAAGAAGAATTACGCCAACAACTGCGTGCTGCGGCGCTCGAATACCACCAGATTCCCCGCCCGGGCAAAATCGCCGTCGTGCCGACCAAGTCGGTGCTGAACCAGCGCGACCTGGCGCTGGCGTATTCCCCGGGCGTCGCCGCTCCCTGCGAAGAGATCGTCAAGGATCCCGCCACCGCGTATCAATACACGTCGCGCGGCAACCTGGTCGCCGTCATCTCGAACGGCACCGCGGTCCTCGGCCTGGGCAATATCGGCCCGCTGGCGTCGAAGCCGGTCATGGAAGGCAAGGGCGTGCTGTTCAAGAAGTTCGCCGGCATCGACGTGTTCGACATCGAGATCGCCGAGAACGACCCGGACAAGCTGATCGACGTGATCGCCGCGCTCGAGCCCACCTTCGGCGGCGTGAACCTGGAAGACATCAAGGCGCCGGAGTGCTTCTACATCGAGCGCAAGCTGCGCGAGCGGATGAAGATCCCGGTCTTCCACGACGACCAGCACGGCACCGCGATCATCGTCGGCGCCGCCATCCTGAACGGCCTGAAGGTCGTCAACAAGGATATCAAGACCTGCAAGCTGGTGGTCTCGGGCGCGGGCGCGGCGGCGCTGGCCTGCCTCGACCTGATCGTCGACCTCGGCTTCCCGGTCGAGAACATCTACGTCACCGACCTGGCTGGCGTGGTCTACAAGGGCCGCACCGAGCTGATGGACCCGGACAAGGAACGCTTCGCCCAGGACACCCCGCACCGTTCGCTGGCCGAGGTCGTCCCCGGCGCCGACATCTTCCTGGGCCTGTCCGCCGGCGGCGTGCTCAAGCCGGAGATGGTGGCGTCGATGGCGCCGAACCCGCTGATCCTGGCGCTGGCCAACCCGAACCCGGAAATCCTGCCGGAAGACGCGAAGGCCGTGCGCAGCGACGTGATCATCGCGACCGGCCGTTCGGACTACCCGAACCAGGTCAACAACGTCCTGTGCTTCCCCTACATCTTCCGCGGCGCGCTGGACTGCGGCGCGACCACCATCACCCGTGAGATGGAAATCGCGGTGGTGCATGCGATCGCCGAGCTGGCCCACGCCGAGCAATCGGACGTGGTGGCCACGACCTACGGCATCTCGAACCTGTCCTTCGGTCCGGAATACCTGATCCCGATGCCCTTCGATCCGCGCCTGCTGACGCACATCGCGCCGGCGGTGGCGAAGGCCGCGATGGACGGCGGCGTCGCCACCCGTCCGATCAAGGACCTGGCCGCCTACACCGAGAGCCTGCAGCAGTTCGTGTACCGCAGCGGCTCCTTCATGAAGCCGCTGTTCCAGGTCGCCAAGAGCACCCCGCCCGAGCTCAAGCGCATCGTCTACGCCGAGGGCGAGGACGAGCGCGTGCTGCGCGCGGTGCAGGTGGTGGTCGACGAGAAGCTGGCGCGCCCGATCCTGGTCGGCCGCCCGGCGGTGCTGGAACAGCGCATCGAGAAGTTCGGCCTGCGCCTGAAGCCCGGCCTGCACTTCGACGTCATCAACCCGGACTTCGACGAGCGCTACCGCGACTACTGGCAGACCTACCACCAGATGGTGATGCGCAAGGGCGTGACCCAGGACATGGCCAAGCTGGCGATGCGCCGCCGCCACACCCTGATCGGCGCGATGATGGTCCACAAGGGCGACGCCGACGGCATGATCTGCGGCACCTACGGCACCACCCAGACCCACCTCGAGTTCATCGACAAGGTGCTGGGCAAGCGCGCCGGCAGCAATGTGTATGCGGCGATGAACTTCGTCATCACCGACGAGCGCCAGCTGGCGATGGTCGACACCCACGTCAACGAGAACCCGACCGCCGAAGAGCTGGCCGAGATCACGATCATGGCGGCCGAGGAACTGGAGCGTTTCGGCATCACCCCGCGCGCGGCCCTGCTGTCGCACTCGAACTTCGGCACCTCGAACAGCGAGTCGGCGCAGAAGATGCGCGCCGCGCTGGCGCTGGTGCAGCAGAAGGCCCCCAACCTGGAAGTCGACGGCGAAATGCACGGCGACGCCGCCCTGGATTCGAAGCTGCGCGCCAAGATCATGCCGCAGTCGACGCTGAAGGGCGACGCCAACCTGCTGGTGATGCCGAACATCGACGCCGCCAACATCGCCTACAACGTCGTCAAGACCGCGGCCGGCAACGGCATCGCAGTCGGCCCGATCCTGCTGGGCTGCGCGCGTCCGGTGCACATCCTGACCCCGTCGGCGACCGTTCGCCGGATCGTCAACATGACCGCGCTGTGCGTGGTGGACGCCGTGTCGGCACGCTGAAACTTAACAATTCAGCGATAAAAAAGAGGCCGCTTGCGGCCTCTTTTTCATGGGGATTCCCGATGCTTGTCGTAAAAATGTAGAAGTTCCCTACATTTGAAGAACTTGTAATAATTTTTGAGTTAGACGTAACAATGCGTAATCACGCGCCGCTCTTCAGCGCTTTCGGGTGATAATAGTCAAGCATATATTGTATATTTTGCACGCTTTCTCCCGTGCAAGGCTTCAAGCATTGGCTCTGTTACAATGCGGGGTTTGTCGGAATCATCTGGTCCGGACTCTCCCAAGCGCCGGCCGCCTGCCGCGGCGGCATCCTCGACCAGCACCTGGAATACCTAGAACATGCATACAACGAAAAGAGCCCTGATTACCGGGATTACGGGCCAGGACGGCGCATATCTTGCGCAACTGCTCCTGGAAAAAGGGTACCACGTCACCGGTACCTTCCGCCGTTCCAGCTCGGTCAACTTCTGGCGCATCGCGGAACTGGGCATCGAGAACCACCCGAATCTGTCGCTGGTCGAGTACGACCTGACCGACCTGTCGTCCAGCATCCGCCTGATCGAATCCTCCCGTCCGGACGAAGTCTACAACCTGGCGGCGCAGAGCTTCGTCGGCGTGTCCTTCGAACAGCCGGTCACGACGGCGTCGATCACCGGCCTGGGCGCGGTCAACCTGCTCGAGGCGATCCGCATCGTCCATCCGAAGGCGCGCTTCTACCAGGCCTCGACTTCCGAGATGTTCGGCAAGGTCCAGGCCGTGCCGCAGATCGAAAGCACCCCGTTCTATCCGCGCAGCCCTTATGGCGTCGCCAAGCTGTACGCGCACTGGATGACGGTCAATTACCGCGAGTCCTATGGCATCTTCGGCAGCTCCGGCATCCTGTTCAACCACGAGTCGCCGCTGCGCGGCCGTGAGTTCGTGACCCGCAAGATCACCGATTCGGTGGCCAAGATCGTGCTCAACAAGCTCGACGTGCTCGAGCTGGGCAACCTGGACGCCAAGCGCGACTGGGGCTATGCGCGCGAATACGTGGAAGGCATGTGGCGCATGCTGCAGGCCGACCAGCCGGACACCTTCGTGCTGGCCACCAACCGTACCGAGACCGTGCGCGACTTCGTGACCATGGCCTTCCGCGGCGCCGGCATCGACATCGAATGGAAGGGCCAGGGCGAGGAAGAGACCGGCCACTGCGGCCGTACCGGCAAGCTGCTGGTGCGCATTTCGCCGAAGTTCTACCGTCCGGCCGAGGTCGACCTGCTGATCGGCGATTCGAGCAAGGCCTTGCGCGAGCTCGGCTGGAAGGCCACCACCACCCTCGAGCAGCTGTGCCAGATGATGGTCGACGCCGACCTGCGCCGCAACGAACTGGGTTTCTCCTTCTGACATGAACCGTATGGTCACGGAAGAGATCATCGGTCGGGTCGAACCGCGCGAAGGCGAGGGCAAGCGCGCCCTGATCACCGGACTGCGCGGTTTTACCGGTTACTACATGGCGCGCGAACTGAGCGCCGCCGGCTACCATGTGCACGGCACCGTGCTGCCGGGTGAGCCGACCGGCCCGGACATCTTCGCCGTCGACCTGCTCGACCGTGCCTCGGTCGCCGCGGCCGTCGAACAGGTGCGGCCGGACGTGGTCGTGCACCTGGCCGCGATCGCCTTCGTGGCCCATAACGACGCCGACCAGATGTACCGCGTCAACGTGGTCGGCACCCGCAACCTGCTGGAAGCGCTGGCGGCCGGCTCGCACAAGCCGTCCAGCGTGCTGCTGGCTTCTTCCGCCAACATCTACGGCAACGCCGACGTTGCCGTCATCGACGAAAGCGTGGCCCCGAGCCCGGCCAACGATTACGCCGTCAGCAAGCTGGCGATGGAATACATGGCGCGCCTGTGGATGGACAAGCTGCCGATCACGATCGCGCGTCCGTTCAACTACACCGGCGTGGGCCAGGCCGAGAACTTCCTGCTGCCGAAGATCGTGTCGCACTTCCGCAAGGAGGCGCGCCGCATCGAGCTGGGCAACCTGGCGATCGCGCGCGACTTTTCCGACGTGCGCATGGTGGCGAAGAGCTACCGCCGGCTGCTGGCGGCAGCGCCCGCCGGCGAAGCCTTCAACGTCTGCTCGGGCCAGCCGCATTCGCTGGAAAGCCTGATCGACATGATGAGCGAGATCGCCGGCTACCGCATCGAAGTGCACGTCAATCCGGCCTTCGTGCGCGCCAACGAAGTGCTCACGCTGACCGGCAGCAACGCCAAGCTGGCCGGGGTCATCGGCAGGATCGAGCCGACCCCGCTGCCCGACACGCTGCGCTGGATGTACACGGCGTGAGTGGAGTACGAGTCGGCCTGGGAACGACCATGATCGAACCGGGTTTTACTGGCGGACGGCTGGACGGCATCGGGGTCTACACCCGCGCCCTGCTGCGCCACCTGCCGGGCGTCGGGTGCGAGGTAAGCCCCTTCTCCTGGCCGACCGGCACGACGCCGCCCAGCGAGGGCCAGGCGCTGCCGCAATCCTTCGGGCGCGCCACCGTGGTCGACCTGCTGACGCCGAATGCACACCGGATGCACATGCCGCTCGACGTCTTCCATGCCACCGACTACCGCGTGGTGCGGATGGATTGCCCGGTGGTGGCGACCCTGCACGATGCGCTGCCGATCAAGCACCCGGAATGGTGCAACCCGCGCCTGCGGACGGTGAAGAACTGGCTGCAGCGCAAGGCGGCGCAGAAGGCCGACCACGTGATCGCCGTGTCGCACTATGCGATCGAAGAACTGGTCGACTGCTTCGGCGTCGACGAGCGCCGCATCTCGGTGGTGCCGAACGGCGTCGACGAGGAATGGCTGGCGCCGCCCGCGCCGGGCGAAGTCACGGCCACGCTGGAAGCCCATGGTTTGCGGCCCGGTTATTTTCTGTTCGTCGGCACGCTGCAGCCGCGCAAGAACGTCGAGCGACTGCTGGACGCCTGGCTGGCGCTGCCGCAGTCGGTGCGTGACGAACGCCAGCTGGTCATCGTCGGCAATGCCGGTGCGCGCTCGGAAGCGCTGCTGCGCCGCATCGCCGCGGAAGTGGCGGAGGGCGCCGGCGTGCTCTGGCTGAACCGCCTGACCGACAGCGAGCAGCTGCGCCACGTGTACGCCGGCGCCGGCGTGTTCGTGTTTCCTTCGCTGTACGAAGGCTTCGGCATTCCCGTGGTCGAGGCCTTTGCGTCCGGGGTGCCGGTGGTGTCGTCGAACCTGACTTCGCTGCCCGAGGTATCGGGCGGCGCGGCCTTGGAAGTCGATCCGCTCGACGTCGGCGCGCTCGGCGACGCCATGCTGGCCCTGGTGCGCGAACCGGCGCTGCGGGCCCAATGCATTACCGCCGGGCGCGCACGCGCGGCCCAGCTGACCTGGAACGCGACGGCACGCCAGACCGCTGCCGTCTACCGCTCACTCATCTGAAGATTTGGCAACTTAGTCATGCGTATCCTTCACTTCTACAAGACCTACTATCCCGATTCGGTGGGCGGAGTCGAGCAGGTCATCCGCCAGATGTGCGTCGGGACCGGGCGGCTTGGGGTGCGCAACCAGGTGCTGTCGCTGTCGCGCAAGACCGACCTGCAACCTTTCGAATTCGAAGGGCATATGGTGCACCGGGTGCCGCAGAACTTCGAGCTGGCGTCGAACGCCGTATCGGTGCAGGCCATCCCGGAACTGGCGCGCATGGCGCTCGAGGCCGACGTCGTGCACTACCACTTCCCGTGGCCCTTCATGGACCTGGCCCACTTCCTGGCGCGCGTGAACAAGCCCAGCGTGGTCACCTATCACTCCGACATCGTGCGCCAGAAGGCCCTGCTGCGCCTGTACCAGCCGCTGCAGCACCGCTTCCTGCAGAGCGTCGACGCGATCGTCGCGACCTCGCCGAACTACCTGGGCTCGTCCACGGTGCTGGATCGCTACCGCGACAAGACCCGCGTGATCACCTTCGGCCTGGACAAATCCAGCTATCCGGAGCCGGACCAGGCGCGCCTGGACCACTGGCGCGAAAAGGTTGGACCGAAATTCTTCCTGTTCGTCGGCGTGCTGCGCTACTACAAGGGGCTGCACATCCTGCTCGACGCGGTGGCGGGCACGAATTATCCGGTGGTGATCGTGGGCGCCGGTCCGATCGAGACGGAGCTGAAGGCCCACGCCGAGCGCCTGGGCCTGAAGAACGTGATGTTCGTCGGGAAGGTGGATGATCTGGACAAGGTCGCGCTGCTCAAGCTCTGCTATGCGGTGGCTTTCCCTTCGCACCTTCGCTCGGAAGCCTTCGGCATCTCGCTGCTGGAAGGCGCGATGTTCGGCAAGCCGATGATCTCGAGCGAGATCGGCACCGGCACCACTTATATCAACATCCACCAGCAGACCGGCCTGGTGGTGCCGCCGTCCGACCACGAAGCCCTGCGCGCCGCGATGCGCACGCTGTGGGACGATCCGCAGCTGGCCCAGGAGATGGGCCGCCGCGCCGAGGCCCGCTACTGGCAGCTGTTCACCGCCGAGCAGATGGCCGACAGCTATGCCGGCCTGTACCAGGAACTGGTGGCGCGGCGGGAGCAGGTGGGCTTGACGCCGGCGACGCGGCTGGGATAAGACGTCGCTGTGGTGGGCTCCCCGAGCCCACCATCGCCGGCATTACGCCGCTTTCAATTCCTGCGTATCCTCCGTCCAGCGCTGCCGGATCGCCCGGATCGCCGGCATCTGCGCGATGAACAGGTCGACCAGCTTCGGGTCGAAATGCTTGCCCTTCTGCGCGACCAGGAAGTCCAGCGCTTCCTCTTCGCTCCAGGCCTTCTTGTACGGCCGCACCGAGGTCAGGGCGTCGAACACGTCGGCGATCGCGGTGATCCTGCCTTCCAGCGGGATGTCCTCGCCGGCCAGGCCCTTCGGATAGCCGCTGCCGTCCCATTTCTCATGGTGGGTGAGGGCGATATTGCGCGCCAGCGCCAGCATGCCGCCCGGGTGCTCGCCGATGATCTCGGCGCCGATGGCGGCGTGGCTCTGCATGATCTTCCATTCGTCCGGGTCGAGCGGGCCCGGTTTCTGCAGGATGCGGTCGGGAATGCCGATCTTGCCGACGTCGTGCATCGGCGCCGCGTGCAGCAGGTCGTCGGCTTCCGCCTCGCCCATGCCGGCCGCCAGGCCGAGGACGCGCGCGAAGTGGCTCATGCGGATCACGTGCAGGCCGGTCTCGTTGTCCTTGTACTCGGCGGCCAGGCCGAGGCGCTGGACGATCTCCAGGCGCGTCGCGCGCAGCTCCTCCATGCGCACCAGCGACAGGTGGGTGCGTACGCGGGCGCGCACGATCGGCGGGCTGACCGGCTTGGTGATGTAGTCGACCGCGCCGGCCTCGAAGCCTTCCAGCTCGTCGTCGGTGTCGGTCAGCGCGGTCACGAAGATGACCGGGATCGAGGCCGTGCGCGGATCGGCCTTCAGGGCGGCGCAGACTTCGTAGCCGCTCATGCCCGGCATCATCACGTCCAGCAGGATCAGGTCCGGGGCTTCTTCGCGCACCAGTTCGAGGGCGCGCGGACCGTCCTTGGCAAAACGCAGGCGGTAGTGGTCCTGCAGGATCTGGCGCAGCAGTTGCAGGTTGCTTGCTTCGTCGTCGACCGCAAGGATCAGCGGAAGGTTGACGGTACTCATTCAGTGATCTCCTGTGCCATGTCGTCGATTGCGCCCAGCACGGCGTCCAGCTGTTGCAGGGCAAGGTCAAAATCAAAATCGGCGATCGCCGCGTGCACCTGGGCCGCGCGCGATGCCAGCGGGTGGCCGGTCAGTGCGGCCGCCAGGCCGGCCGAGGCGGCATCGTCCAGCCCGCCGCGCCGCAGGGCCTCGCGCAGCACCCCGCCGGCACGCTTGGCGCGTTCCAGGTCGACGCCCGGACGGGCGGCCTGGGCCGGCTTGGCGGAAGGCGCCGGCTGGGCCGCACGGATCGCCGCCAGTGCGCCGTCGAGCAGCGTGCACAGGTGGGCCAGCAAATCCTGCAGGGTTTCTTCGGTTCCGGGGTAGAGCTTGCCGCTGTCGCCGTCGACCAGGCCTTCGAGTTTGCCGAGGGCGTCGGCCAGCAGTTCGAGGCCGAGGTTGGCGGCGACCCCGCGCACCCTGTGCGACAGCATGCGCAGGGCGCGGTAGTCGGCCTGCGCCGCCTGGGCGGCCAGCGCCTGCGCCACGCCGGCGTGCTGGGTCTCGAAATGGGCCAGTGCTTCCAGATAGGCGTCTTCCTTGTCGCTCCAGCGGCGCAGGCCGGCCGGGCGGTTCAGCAGCATGCGCTCCTGGGCCGGCAGTTCCGGATCCGGCTGGGCGCTGCCCAGGCCCAGCACGCGCGCGATCTCGTGCGACAGCGAGAACCAGTCGACCGGCTTCGACGCGAAACCGTCCATGCCGGCCTCGGCGCTGGCGCGGCGGTGCTCGGCCAGCACGCTGGCCGTCATCGCGATGACCGGCACCCGCGCGCGGCCGGCGGCTTCCGCCTGCTGGCGGATCAGGCGGGTCGCGGTCAGGCCATCGATGATCGGCATCTGGAAGTCCATCAGGATCACGTCGAACGCTTCGCGCGCGGCCAGCTCGACGACCTGGGCGCCGTCGCTGGCGGCGGTCATGGTGTGGCCACGGCGCGCCAGCAGCAGCTGCAGCAGCTCCTGGTTCTGCGGGACGTCGTCGGCCACCAGCACGCGCAGCGGGGGCAGGGCGGCGGGGGTGCGCACGCGCGGCTGCTGCGGCGCGAAGCGCGCCAGCACCAGCGGCAGCAGTACGTGGAACACGGTGCCCTTGCCCGGCTCGCTCTCGGCCCAGATCTTGCCGCCCATGAGCTCGACCAGCTGCTTGCTGATCGTGGTGCCCAGGCCGGTGCCGCCGAAGCGGCGCGTCATCGAGGCGTCGGCCTGGGTGAATGGATCGAAGATCGCCTGCAGGCGCTCCGGCGCGATGCCGATGCCGGTGTCGCGTACCTCGAAGTGCAGCTGTTCGCCCTGCAGCTCGGCGCGCAGGGTGACGCTGCCTTTTCCGGTGAACTTGATCGCGTTGTCGAGCAGGTTGGTGAGGACCTGGCGCACCCGCAGTTCGTCGCCGCGCAGGCAGGTCGGCAGGGCCGGGTCGTAGTGCACGTCGACGTGCAGGCCCTTGGCGCGCGCGTTCGCCGCCAGGGTCGAGGACAGTTCGTCGATCAGGGACAGCAGGTTGTAGTCGTTCTGCTCGAGTTCGACGGCGCCCTTTTCCAGCTTGGCGGTGTCGAGGATCTCGTTCAGCAGGCGCAGCAGCGCGCGGCCGGCGCTGCGGATCGTATCCAGGTGGCGGCGCTGTTCGGCGGCCAGTTCGCCGTCGAGCAGCACGTCGGTGAAGCCGAGGATCGAATTCATCGGGGTGCGGATCTCGTGGCTCATGTTCGCCACGAAGCTGGCGCGCGCGGCGGCGGCCTGCTCGGCGTTTTCCTTCGCTTCGCGCAGCGCGTCTTCCATCTGGCGGCGTTCGGTGATGTCGAGGATCACGCCGTCCAGCCAGGTCAGCTCGCCGGCATCGTTGCGCACGCCGGTGCCGTTTTCCCACAGCCAGTGGACGCTGCCGTCGGCGTGCAGCAGGCGGTACTCGACCAGGTAGGGGCGGTCTTCGCGCAGCGCGTCGGAGATCGCGTCCAGCACGCGCACGCGGTCGGCGGCGTGGATCAGGGCGTCGAAGCTGCGGCGCGCCGGCACGCCGGCCTGCGCGGTGACGAAATCGCTGCCGGGATAGCCGGTGATGCGTTCGACGGCGTCGCTGATGAAGACCAGCGGGCGCTCGCCCTGCAGCATGCTGCGGTAGGAAATCCCGGGGATGTTGCCGATCAGGGAGCGGAACTGCTGCTCGCTGGCGCGCAGCGCCTGTTCCATCGTGCGGCGCTCGGAGATGTCGGTGATGAAGCAGACGAACAGGTCCTTGTCGTCCAGGCGCGCATGGCCGACCGCGCGGCGGATCGGCACGGTGCTGCCGTCCTTGCGGCGGCCGCTGACGTCGGCGCTCTGGGCGCCCGGCGTGATCGTGCCGCTATCGAGCGCGCGCAGCAGGCCGGCCTTGGCCGACGCTTCTTCGTTGTCGATCAGGAGGCGGATATTCTGGCCGACGATCTCGTCGCGCTTCCAGCCGTAGATGCGCTCGGCCGAGGCATTGAATTCGAGGATGGTGCCGTCGCGCTCGACGGTGACCACGCCGTCCACCGTGGTGGTCAGCAGGGCGCGCATCCAGGCTTCGCTGCGCGACAGCTCGCGGAACAGCTGGCGGTAGCGCAGCAGGCCGTTCGCGCCCAGCACGAAGACGGCAAAGGCGGCCGTGATCAGGCTGATCGCCAGCGCCAGGAAGGTGTCGGCCTGGGCCTTGTGCGCGGTCTGTGCGGCGCGGCCGACGAAGCGCGCGGCTTCCATGCCGGTGTAGTGCATGCCGGCGATGGCGCAGCCCATCACGATGGCCGACAGGAAGATGCGGCGCCCTTCGCTCAGGCGGTGCGACAGGCTCGACAGGCCGAAGCGCACCCACAGCGCAAGCGTCGCCAGCACCACCGCGACCACGATCGACAGCAGGAAGGTCGGCAGGTCGTAGTGCAGTTCGAGGCCCATGCGCATGCCGGCCATGCCGGCGTAGTGCATCACGCCGATGCCGGCGCCGACCACCACGCCGCCCACCAGCAGGTTCCAGCCGCCCAGGCGCTCGCGCGCGATCAGCCACAGCGCGACGAAGGAGGCGGCGATGCTCGGCACGCCCGAGATCAGGGTGGCGACCGGGTCGTAGTCGACGTCGGTGCACAGGTCGAAGGCCAGCATGCCGATGAAGTGCATTGCCCACACGCCGGTACCCAGCGCCAGGCTGCCGCTGCCGAGCACGATCCAGCGCTGGCTGCGGTTGACGGCGGCCTGGCCGGCGATCAGCAGCGCCATCCAGGAGGCGAAGATCGCCACCAGCACCGACAGGATGACCAGTCCGGGCGTGTACATCCCGTAGCTCAGCAGGGACGGATCGTCTGGGACATTGAACAATGAGAACAACATAAAAATGAGGAAAATGACGATAATTTCTGCGGGGCACGCAAGTATGGCACTTTCTTGCAGGAAAATGTTGTCGTGCAAGCAGATAGTGTTTGAGCGGCGCCAATTCGTGTAGCGTGAGCGCCACCAATTTGACGAAAATTGTCGAGTTGTCATGGATTGCGGCGCGTTTGATGTTGCTGGTATGCTAGGGACATAGGTCGCTGCCGCCTGGCAGCGTTGGCAATGGAAGTGCGATGCGAATCAAAACAGTGATGTTTGCCGCGATGCTCGCCCTCGGCTGCGCCGCATCGCAGGCACAGCCGGAACCGCGCTTGTACCTCACCACCGAGGCCGCGCCGCCGCACAGCATGCTGGAGGGAAAGCGCGTGGTCGGTATCGGCGCCGACACCGTACGCGAGATCATGATGCGGGCCCACATCACCCACACGATCGAGCTGCTGCCCTGGAAGCGCGCCTACACCGCGGCGCTCGAGCGCCATGACACCTGCGTGTTCTCGACCACCCGCACGCCCGAGCGCGAAGCCCTGTTCAAGTGGATCGGACCGATCGGCGAGGCCGACTGGGTCCTGATGGCGCGCGCCGACCGCCACCTGCACCTGGACAGCCTGGAGGATGCGCGTCGCTACCGCATCGGCACCTACAACGGCGATGCGCGCGACCAGTACCTGCGGTCGCGCGGCTTCGAGGTCGATCCCGCGCCGAACGACCTGATCAATCCGCGCAAGCTGATGGCCGATCGCATCGACCTCTGGGCCGCCAGCATCCGCCGCGGCAGCGACACCGTGGCCCGCATGGGCTATGCCGGCAAGATCGTGCCGATCCTGGTCTTCAACAACGTTCGCGTCTACCTCGCCTGCAACCGCGCGGTACCGGATGCACTGACGGCACGCATGAAGACTGCCCTCGAGAGCATGGAGCACGACGGCACCCTGCAAGGCATCCTGCGCCGCTACGACGATCGCGGGCTGCCGCAGCCGCGCTGAGCGCATTGCCCCTTTTTTTGCCCGCTTCCTGCGAGCATGTGCGTGCGACCCGGCGCGGATCGTTTGGGTATCATGAACGGTCAGCAATCCGGCTTCCAAGGTGCAAGTGTGACCGCTTCCCTCATCCCGACCGACCGTTTATCGATCCCCTCCCTGCGCATGCTGTCGCTGCGCGACCTCGTCTTGCGCGTCTGGGAAGAGCAGTTGCGCGAGAGCCTGCCGCGCGCGTGCAAGCTGAGCCATCCGGTCCTGATCGACACCATGCCGGTGCTGTACGAACGCATGTGCGTGATCCTGACGCCGGCTTATTTTGCACGCGACGGCATCGACGTCGCGAGCGTCGGCGCCGAGCACGGCGTCGAGCGGGCCAGCCTGACCGACTACGACGCCGAAACCATCCTGGCCGAGTTCCAGGTCTTCCGCAGCGTACTGTTCGACACCCTCGATGCGCACGAGGTCGCCCTGACCGGCCCCGAGCGGCGCGCTCTGCACCTGAGCATCGACATGGCGGTGCGCGAGAGCGTGCGCGCCTTCATCGTCGCCGCCGACTCGATGCGCGAACGCTTCGCCGGCGCGCTCGCGCACGACCTGCGCCAGCCGGTGTCGAACATCGCCATGGGCGCGCAGCTGATCCTGCGCCAGAACCCGCCGCCCGCGATCGCCGAATGGGCCGGCCGCATCGTCAAGAACGGCCAGCGCATGGCGGAGATGCTGAAGGAGCTGCTGGACGCGCTGGCGATCCAGTCCGGCGACCGCCTCCCGCTGGCCCTCAGCCAGTTCGACATGCTGGCCCTGGTCGAATCGGTCGCCCAGCGCGCCCGCGACTACCAGGGCGCCGACGTGCGCGTGGACGGCGTCGCCGTGAACGGCTGGTGGAGCCACGCCGCGCTCGAGCGGGCGCTGGAGAATCTCCTCAACAACGCCCAGAAGTACGGCGACACCGGCGCGCCGATCGACGTCCACCTGCGGGTCGACAACGAGCGCGCCGTGATCTCGGTGCGCAACCATGGCGAGCCGATCCCGCCGGGCGAGTTCGAGGCCATCTTCCAGCAGTTCGTGCGCTCGAAGAAGGACGCCGCCGAATCGACGACCGGCAGTTGGGGCCTCGGCCTGCCCTATGTGCGCACGGTGGCGCAGGGCCATGGCGGCAGCGCGCTGGTGTTCAGCGATGCGGACAGGGGAACGGTGTTCGTGATCGACGTGCCGGTGGATGCGCGGCCCTACCAGGAAGGGATCTGATTTGTTGACGATCCGATAACTCAGAGGTATCGTGGGGAATCCGCCGGCATCCCGTTCGGCGTTTTCTCATGAGGATCCGATGCCCACCCGTTTCTTGCGTGTCTCTCCCCTGATCCCCGCCCGCGACGTCGAGGAAGCGATCCGCTTCTACCGCGACGCGCTCGGCTTCGAGCTGGACTACCGCGACGCCGAACCGGCCAAGTTCGCGATCGTCGGCCGTGATTCGGCCTGGCTGAACATCTTTTTCAATGAAGACAAGTACCTGGCCGACCAGACCAGCCTGCGCATCGTCGTCGACGGTATCGACGAACTGTACGAGCGCTGCCAGGCGGCCGGCTGCACGCATCCGAACGGCCCCCTCGGCGTCAAGCCATGGGGCACGCGCGAGTTCTCGATCATCGATCCGAGCGGGGTGTGTCTTGCGTTGGTGGAGCAGGGGGAGCAGAAGGGCTAGGTAGGGGGCCGGTGCTGGGGGTGGGTGGTGCCTCCGGCCGGGATCACATCCCTCTATGAAAAATGGAAGTATGTGGGAAGAGATACCAACAAAAATACCAACACCGTTCAAGGACGCCGAGGCAAGCGTAGACGTCAGCTCATGCGGTTGTAATGCCTGTCGAGTAGTCCTTATCGGTAGTCGCACTTATACAACACTACCGAATAACTCTGCTTGTAGTCGACCAACGGCCGGGCAAGATGCAACGTAGTGCACTACTTCATAGTCTACCTTGCAAACCTGATATAAATGCAACTTCGGCTAAATTAGGGCCCTCATGCAGGAGCAACTTTGTGCTGATTTTTCTTGACACGGAATTTACAAGTCTTGAGGAGCCTTATCTAGTGTCGGCTGGCTTAGTTGCCGGAGACAGGGAGCTGTACTTTGAGCTTGCGGGAGTGTCTCCCGAAATTTGCTCGCCGTTTGTTCAGACTACAGTTTTACCGCTGCTTGGCGGTCCTGTTCTCGAACCCATAGAAGTCTCCAGGCAGCTAGCTAAATTTCTGGAATCATGCAGTCCTTCCGTCACCTTTTTTTGCGATGCGCCCAGTTATGACATCGTGCTGCTGACGCCGTTTTTGCCTAGCGATCTACGTTGGAAATTTGCGGTTCCCTCCTTTCGAGATCATCCGTCCGAGCAGTTCTTCAATCAGACACAGGAAGAAGCGTTTGCCAACGGCCTTCGTCGGCATCATGCTCTGGACGATGCGAAAGCTCTAGCAGCGGCATGGGCTAAGGTGGACTTGCCCTGATGTTCCTTTCTTGAGAATAGTATGTCTCAGGTAGGCTATAAGGTCTACAACCAGCTAAGAGAAAGAAGTATTCAACCTTATCCCCGGTATAGGGCATCTAACAAAATCCCTTGCTTGCTTAAATAGCAACAACGTCTTACACTGATCCATCCGACGCCCACTATCGGCGAAGAGCGGGCATTCGTGCAAACAACCTTTTGTTAGGTATCATAATTAATCTGGTCTGTTCTGCCGGCCGAAAATTTGAGCATAAGTCCTGAGGAGATCTGCTTTGGAAATTGTCAATATTGAAGTCGCTGATCAGTCTGTAGCACTGCCAGTTGATAAAAAAAAACTTGGGGATTTCATCTCCGGACTGCTAGGCCAACCACAAAGTATATCTCGACGTTTTGAAGAAGCTTTTTCAGTTGATCACCAATGGTTTGTGCACTTCTTTTCACTCATTCTCCAAAGGATACAACAGCAAAATGCTCCTGAGCCACTAGCATTCGAGGCAAAAATTTTGTATGAGAACAAAGTTGAGCGGAAAATTACTAGCTGGCAGGCATTCCAACATTTTACTGAAACTCAAAATATTGTTAGTGTCGCAGTCCAGTTCAATCTTGCTCTCTTAATTCATTTTCCATCCAAAGAAACGCCGGAGCGCCAAGAGATTATCATAGGATTTGATGCTAACAACAGGCGAAAAGCTCTTGGTGTTTTCGATTCAATTCTTGGTATATCCGGGGCCTCAGGGATCATCGGCGTTGAAATTCGGCATACGGAACGAACTTGGGCCGATGATATTTTGCGGTTAATTGAAACTGAAATTTCAAATATTCAGGTGCCGGAAGCAAAATTGCGAATTTATCTTCGCAAAGCCTTTGGTCCATTATCGGCTTTTTCGTTCCCGATTATGCTGGTCGGATCGCTGGCTTACACACAGTGGACTGAGCGCAATGATGGAATAAGCGATAAAGCCGCGAAGTTAATTAAGGTGGGTGATACAAGTTTACAAGTCCTTCACGATAAAATTAACATTTTGATTCTAGAAGCAGAAAGAAACTCAACTGGACGAGTAGGTAATTTGAAAGTTGTTATTTATTCATTATTGGTTGCAGTGCTAATTTACATTGTAGGCATATTCTTGGCTCAGCCAAACCCTTCTTTTGTTGTTTTATCTAATGCCGCAGAAAGAAATCGAACCCAAGTTCTTGAACGATTGAAACGCAAAGCGCTAATTTTATTAATTTCAACAATTGCAAGTCTAGTCCTTGGGATTGCCGGAAATTTCATTTACGACAGTATTAAGTAAGCGCGAATGGAACCCTCCAGGTCTTGTATTTATCATATTGCGATTAATATTATTGTATGCCGAAAATTGAGTAAATTAAAATTATGATTCAATTTGTAGATCCTGTTGATAAGATCAGGTCAATGAGTTCAGGCGAATTGTCGAAGTTTGTTTTGGAGTTGCTGGGCTTGAGCGTTAAAAAGCTAGAAGAGCCTAACGGGAGGAAAGAATCCGACTTTCTTGCTTATTTTAAGGGTGAGACTTTTCTTATTGAAGCTAAGCTTAAACAAGATGACAAGAAAGAGGTTGCTAAGCGCGGAAAGGTGTTATCGCAAGGTGATGTATATATGAAGGATGCTGTTCTGGGAAGGGATGAAACAATCTCAGGTGCGTTTAGTAATGCAAGGGATCAGCTTCTCTCTTCTGCGAAAGTTCATGAACATGATCTTAGAATGATTTTTCATTTGTCGAGAGGAATAAATTCCAAGGCAAAGTGCGAGAAGGCTAAGGACACGTTGTTAGGTAGAACCAATATTTTCAGTATGACGGACTCAACCTGGAAGCCATGTTACTTCTTCAGGCATAGTGATTTTTTCAGGCATAAGCATGCGTTTGAGTGCGGCATTAAGTTTGACGATCTATTTGAACCCACATTCTCCAAGATATAATAGGGCAAAAGAGAGTAAATTCTTGGCGCAGAATGCTGCAATCGATCCTGTGGTTGAGGAGACTAACGGGCAGGCTTACATGCCTGACCCAGACGTGAGTGTTAAAAACTCGAATGGAATAATGGACAACCTGCGCGATAAATATAACAATAAGTTAATGCAGCAATTTGATTTTTTTGCACCTGAAATAGCTATCCGTGTAGACAAATGAGAAGGTGAAAAAGCTTTGTGAATAATATTCGGCAGCTACGCTGCATTCGTTCCACCCGCGATTACTACTAGCTACCCAATTCCGCTGGTGTAGAATTTCGCTCCCATAAGCTCAAACATGTGGTAAGTTTCCGACATAAGCTTTGCTGTCGCGTTTGCTAGCCGGCAAATGATAGTTTCAATAAGCGCTGTTCAGAATTTAAATATTCAAGGAAGTTTTTATGCTGAGTCGAGCGGCACGTGAGTGCGACTACCAAGTCGTCGGCAGTCACCAAGGGGATGATTTCGGCTACCTTTTGAAGCGCTGTCGTGATTTGGGGTTTGATTACTGTGCCACTGGAATCCAACTGCCTTTACCAGTTTCGGCACCTAAAACGGTCCTTGAGAACAACTACTCAGCGGCTTGGCAAGCCGAGTATGCGCGCTCAAATTACCTTGCGAATGATCCCACTATTCCTTATGCACTAATCACATGCGGACCTGTCCTCTGGTCGCATACTTACAGTAGGGCAAGGCCGTTCTGGGAAGACGCTGCCGGTCATGGAGTCGAGCATGGGGTATCGATCGCAATGCGTCATCATAGTGGTGCCCTTGGCATGTTGTCTCTAGCACGTGGTCACGATAAGGTTTGTCATAGAGAGTTTGCGCAGTTCTCGCTTGAAGTAATTCGTTTGGGAGAGATGTTTGCCGTCACGAAGTTCGCCCAAACCGTCGAGCGTTTGTTGCCAGAGTCTATAGTGGTGCTTACCGCGCGTGAAAAGGAAGTTCTTAAATGGACTGCCGATGGCAAAACATCGGAAGAAGCAGCAGGCATCCTCAATATATCCGTTAACACCGTCAACTTCCATATCAAGCAGACGCTCACGAAACTGAACGCCGTGAACAAGACGCAGGCTGTTGTGAAGGCGCTGATCTTGAAGTTGCTTTGAGGGTGATAACTCCACTCGACTACCAACTTTGGTAGTTTTTCCGAACGAGATATGTCAGTACTCTAGCCGTCACTCTTTCGACAAAAATAGGTTAATTGTGGGATATCGCTCTTTGTCTTCTCTGACCGTTTTAGCGGTCACCTTGGCGGCATGTGGTGGTGGTTCAAACACCGGTGGATCTACTCCAGTTGCATCTAACCCAGCGCCTCCAGTACAGAGCACGCCGCCGTCGATAACCCCAGCCGACTTGCAGCTGACTGTGCCTGCAGCGGCCTACGCAGCCGGCTCGCAAGAACTGGAATTCTTCACGCAGCTTAACGTCTTCCGCGCTCTGCATGGCCTCGGCTTGGTGGCGCAGAGTGTGGCGCTGGACAAGGCGAACCAGAACCACCTGGCGTACATGCTGACCAACAGCGACGTCAACTACAGCGACGTCGATCCGAAGACCGGTGTGCCGTATGCGCACGAGGAAGACCCAGCTAGGCCTGGCTATACCGGCGTGGCGCCGATCGACCGCGCACGCTTTGCCGGCTACGCTGTGACCTGGACGGGCGAGGAAGTGTCGTACGGGCTGGGCCGCGGCGGCGCCAACGCGTTCGCATCCTTGCTGGGAACGGTGTATCACCGCCAAGGCCTGATGTTCCAGGCGCCGCACGACTTCGGCATCAGCGCCGGCAATGACAAGTACCAGACCACGACGCTCTCGTTCGGCATCGCCGACAAGCGCCAGCGCAACGCCAGCGACTACTTCGGCGCCTATCCAGCCGACAAGCAGACCGGCGTACCGCTGTCAATGGTGGCGGAGGTGCCAACGCCGTTCGCGGACGTAGTGGGCAACGATTTTGCCATCAAGACCTCGTACCCGATCGATGTGGCTTCGGAAGAGTCGACGACGCTGAAAGTGGAGTCGTTCACGATGACCGAGGCCGGTCAGACGGTGGCCCTAGATGCTCGTTTACTCACGGCCGACAACGACCCGTCCAAACTGCTGGGCAAGAACACGGCGTATTTGGTGGGCAAGGCACCGTTCAAGGCCAACACGACCTACAACGTGAGCTTCAAGGGTACCGTCAACGGTGTTGCCGTGACCAAGACCTGGAGCTTTGCCACTGGGCAGTAAAACACCCTACGTCAAGTCAGCAAATTAAATGACAGGCGATGGTGCCAGCAGCAGACTGAGGTCTGGTCGCCATTTCCTTCGCCTGTTAGAGGTGTTTTGAATTTGATCGAGTCTTGTTCGCAGAGGCCATTCTGAAACGAGACATTGGACTTCGAGCGGTTTTTATGGCTGTTGGGGCAGAAGCAGCAGTGAATAGGCTTCTTGGCGAAACATTGCCCTTGGCTTTGCCACGATATGCCTGATATTTTCCTTGAGACTCGGCACTAATATGGCCCATTGCAGCGGCCAAATGTGCTGGATCCATACCGCTAGCCTTAGCATGCGCTGAGAACCGCTCCCGATAGCAGATCGGGCTGACATGGTGCTTCTTCTTGGGCCAAAGACGCTTGCTGAGGTCGCGCACAGCAGTGGCAATCGCGTCCTTCCCATACGACACAGTAATCGCTCCTTTAAAACCCGGTCGTCGGTGACGCAACTCCTCGAAAATTGCAAGAAATTCACGTGCACGCTCAGGGATGTCCGGTACAGCGTCAACTGTGTTCGAGACCATCCAAGCCAACTTGACAAAATCCTGTCCACGATAAGGCGAACCATCTTTGTTCTTAATGATTTTCGCACCAGGTATCTCTGCACGCATCCATACCAGCCCCTGTTTGTCGACATGCCAACTAAACGTGATACCGCGCTCTAGCGATGCAGGCCTGGCGCCAGTGATGGCAAGCGCAGCTAAGCCAAGGCGCCAAGCGGCACCCCGGCCATCGTTCATCCTTGACATTCCTTCCCAAATCTCGTCCGCCCAATCCGAGGTAAGGTATTTCATCTTGGATTTGAATGAGCGCTTAGTCTTGACAATCTTTTTGGCCTTTTCGTTCTCCATAATGGTCTCCTTTCACTAGGCTAGTGCTAAACGCTCATGTAAGCGGTGCTGGCTGTTTCGTTCAAGGTGTGCTGCGCATTTTTGGAACGTAAAGGTCTACTAGAACAGATCAAGACTTACCGTTGGATGACATCCAGCGAGCTCAAGTCCCAGCAGTAGGCCAGAGCGCATGGCTGCGTCAACCGCAGTCCACATCTCGGAAATGAAGTTATCTTCGGCGTCCTCGGAAACGTGCATCATGCTGTCGATCATGGCTATCTGATTGCGTCGGTCGTGGGAGATCGACTCCAAGTCGGCGAGGCGGTTGCGATCGCGAAGGATCCGAAACATGAACTCAGTACGATCATCACCCGTCGGCGCGCACTGGTAATACAGCGCACCGTCGAGCCCTTTGAACATACGCCATCCCAAGTGTTTGCGCCAAAAAACGTCTGAAGCATACAAATCCTTCCAACATGAATATGGCTCAAGCTTTGGCGAAAGCGGAGGAAGCTCCTGGCGAACATAAGCAGGAACAATCTGCACTCGACCGAGTTTGTTACTAAAAGGGCTCCATCCTGGAACTAGCCTAAACTGACTTGACATACAAACCTCCTGTCGACGTTGGATATCCAACTCTGCAAGTGACTTATTGGCAATACGCAAAGGCTTGTCTGGCAAACTCGAGGTTAGTGACACCAGTTCAGAGATTGAACGGTTGGTATGAAGAAACAAAATTCTGCCGTATGGGGTTTCATACTCGCCAGACTCACCTGTTGTAGCAATAGTCAAGGTATCGGGCCGCGGGCGGTTATCATTGTGCTCAGCCAATGCGGACTCACCGGTTACGTAGGAATACGATCCCTGCCTCAAAACTTTGACGATTGAGCACAACACATCATTGGCGGGATAATTGGAGGCAACTTCGGGATATGTAAAAACATCGGTAGCGATCTGATCGAGGATTCCAAGACGTTGATACCGGTAGAGCGATTCGTAAAACTTGATTGGATGAAGATGATGCAGAATTTTACGAAGATCCTTTGTCGAGAAGGCGTGTACACCTTGCCAAGCAAGAGACTGCATTTTGGCTGTTAGAAAAAAACTCATGTCTTCCTCCCACGCTTAGGTGTCGTTAGCTCAACTCTTAAGTGCACAGCTTCGGCCCGGCAGTCCGCCGGGACTACGCTGCAACGGCACGGCTCCGCCCCGGTAGTCACCGGGTCTACGCCGCTACTGCACGGTATTCCTCCCATTGGTCGGAAGACCGCCACTCCGCCCCCCGATCGCTCGCGCAGCTCACTCTCGACCCCCGTGAGGGGGTGGCCCGAACGCGCTTTGGGCGGTTGGGCCTATATACTCCGACGATCGGAGTATCTTCTGGCCAAGGTTCTCGGTACCGAAATCAATCAGCGGTGAAACGGCTGGCAGCCTATATGCTCTTTGCCATTAGCCATTACTTTTGATTGCAATTCTCGATTTGTCGAGGCATGGGCTGACCGAATTCTAGGGTACTCGATTAGTTGGGGAGGCAAAGAGCAAGTGCTGAGGAAAAAGAGACTTTTTAGGGGGCTTCAGCGATTTGGTGCTGCACCGCAATCTTATTGATGCATTAGTTTGAGTCGGCCGCGTTGTCTCGGTCGCGCATGGGACAGAGTTAGCGAAGAGGAAGGTAGTAGTCGCAAGTAGGTGTGACCATGAACTCTCTGCCCTTCCATCCTTCCACCTGTTTACAACAGGTGGAAGGATGGAAGGGCGACGTAGAGCTATTTCAACTCTACGTGTCCGGCACGAGTATCGATCAGGTTCGCTGCTACAAGACCCATAAAAGCTCTTGCCAAGTCGCGGCGTCTGTTGTCGCATCCTGCAGACTCTTTTCTTGGCATTTGACTGACACATGCCTCGATCAGATCCCTTTCAGACACTGGCCCTTTGCCAGACCTAAGCAGCTCGCTCGCAATGCGGAGAATCAACGCTTGGTTACGACTTTGGGGCTCCTTCTTGCGTGCCGCCACAGGCATGGTCATAAGGTGCTCGACGACACAACTAGTTACGTCGTCGCCATCATCGTTCTGACCAATTACAACTTCCTCAAGTCGGAATCCAAATTCGTTCCCATCCTTGCCGTCTTTTTGCTTGTCGATCTTGATTGCTCGCTGATCACCATGACATACAACTTCGATCTGTACGTCAGCTGCTCCCCTGATGCCAGACCATCCTCGAACGCCCTTCGATGCATCTTTGCCAGTGTGGGCTACGAGAACAATCATTGCGCCAGTCACCCGATGAAGGCGCTTGCAGTGGGCAAGTGCCTTGCCGATGCCTTCGCTTGTGTTCTCGTTTGCACCTGGCGTCGATTGAGCCAACGTATCAAAGATGATGATATCGGCCCCACCCCATGCTTTAACCGAAGCTGCCAAGGCCTTATCATCTTGCTGGAGTAGGTTAGGTGGTTCCGTAACCACTACAAACGGGACCGTGTCCAAGTCAATCCCGTGGCGTTGTGAGTATGCCCTCAGACGGGCGCGGAAACCCTTAACTCCCTCAGCGACGATATAAACTACTCGACGCTGCTTGACCGTTATGCCACGCCATGAGTGGCCTCTGGCGATTGCACCCATCATGTCGATAAGTATGAACGATTTACCTGCAGTTGATGCACCGTAAAACACCGCTAACTCAGCCTGTGGAAGTACACCCTTGATGATCGACACTGGAAGTGGCCCTTTCGCAAAAGTGCCGGCAGGGATGAGCCTAAACCTATCTTCTCGGGATGATTGACATAATGGGTACTTCACTTCTGGAACGCGACGACCGTTGTCGTCCATTGAATCGTCAGCTAACGTGAGACTCATGATTTCACCTCATTTGCAGAGCTAGGGGCTGCCTGCTTTGAGATGAATTCTTCGACCATGGATGCGTCCCACACAGTTACCGAATTGCTCAACTTGAAGGGCTTTGGGAAACGGCCTTCGCGAACCCAACGCCATACAGTGCTAGGGCTAACTGGTAGCTGCCCTGACTTGTCCTTAGTGGAGGCAATATCCCAAATTCGTAGCAGTTTTTGCATCGTGTACAGTCCTTTGAAAAAACGCTTCACTCGGTATGAGTGTTGCGTTACCGGACGTACTTTGGGTTGTGTTTGATGCGTCGTGTTGTAAACCCTTCGAAAAACGCAGAATTCGAGGGGGAAAAATTGTAACAAGAGTCGGACGGCTAGGAAGTTGCTTGCGGTAGGGCGATCTGATCCAAGTAGTCGGCCCAACGTTGCATCATCTCTATGCGAGCTGGGAGGTGAGTAGTCCGGTTATACGCACGTCCATTTGCATCGCGTACCGCATGAGCAAGCTGATGCTCGATGAGGTCGACACGCTCGCCAAGCACCTCGTCAAGAATCGTACGTGCCATTGCTCGGAAACCGTGTCCCGTCATCATGTCCTTGCTATACCCCATCGCACGCAGCGCTGCGTTGATGGTGTTTTCACTCATGCAGCGGTCTTTTGCGCGAATACTTGGGAAAACATACTTAGCATGTCCGGTAAGCTGGTGCATTGAGCGTAGGATTCCAACAGCCTGACGAGCGAGGGGTACGATGTGTGGCTGCCTAATCTTCATTTTGGTTGCAGGAATAAACCATACACCACGGTCTAGGTCGAACTCACTCCATTCGGCAGCACGCAGAACACCTGGCCGAACGAAAAATAGAGGGGCAAGCCTCAGCGCAGCACGTGAGTACGGGTGCCCGCTGTAGTTACTGATTGACCTCATGAGTGCTGCCGCCTGCTTGGGCTCGGTGATAGCGGCATAGTGCACCTCCGGTACAGATGGCAGGGCGTCACGTAGGTCAAATGTGACATCCCGCGAGGCCAATCCACTAGCAACGGCAAATCGAAACACCTGACCGCAAAGCTGCCTGATCTTGTGGGTAGACTCAATGGCGCCACGTGCTTCGATCTTCCGGAGCATGAACAGTACATCCCTTGGTTCAATCTTAGAGATTGGCATCATGCCCATCTCTGGGAACACGTTCTTCTCGAGCCATGCAGTGTTCTTGCGGATCGTGCTCGGCGCCAAGGAGCATGCCCTCAATTTGAGCAAGTCCCGCGCCACCGCTTCGAAGCTATGCTTCGCTGCGGACTCCTTGGCAACCTTGTCTCGTCGCTTCGCTTCAACTGGGTCGACACCTTCACTGAGGAGCTGACGTGCTTGGTCTCGTAATTGACGAGCCTTGGCTAGCGTAACACTCGGGTAGACACCTAGAGCCAAGGTACGCTGTTTGCCATCAAAGCGGTAACTCATTCTCCAGTACTTCCCAGCTTCTTTGACGAGTAGGTGAAGTGAGCGGCTATCTGTGTACTTATCGCCTGTAGGTTTGCCGGTGTGTTTAAGTTGACGGACGCGAGTATCTGTTAAGGGCATGTTGGTACCTAAGTTGAAGGGATGAACTGCGTACCAACAAAAGTACCATCAATTTTTTAGCATGTCGTGCGATTACATGAACCGACGTAACACAACAAAAAACCCGCGTCCTCTATGAGTACGCGGGTTCTAGCATTTGGTAACACGAAGTGATACAGGTGGATGGTGCCTCCGGCCGGAATCGAACCGGCACGCCTTTCGGCGCTTGATTTTGAGTCAAGTGCGTCTACCAATTCCGCCACAGAGGCTGCAAGCGCAGGCGCGCATCTTAGCACATCGGATATAAAAATGACCAGTGGGCACGCATCGCGCGGCTGTTCGAGCGTATGATCTCGCTACCCTGAGACACGGCCGCAAGCAGTGCGGCGCGCACGATGAAGAACAAGAAGATACGCGAGATCATCCTTGGCAAGGCGCTCGACCCGATGCAGAGCGAGACCCGCCATTCGATGGCGCTGGTCGCGTTCCTGGCCTGGGTCGGGCTCGGCGCGGACGGCCTGTCCTCGTCGGCCTACGGTCCGGAGGAGACCTTCCGCGCGCTGGGCGCCCATACCCACCTCGGCCTGTACATGGCGGTCGCCACCGCCGTCACCGTCTTCATCATCGCGCTCGCCTACAACCAGGTGATCGAGCTGTTCCCGACCGGCGGCGGCGGCTACCGCGTCGCCACCAAGCTGGTCGGACCTTACATGGGGCTGGTGTCGGGCTGCGCCCTGATCCTCGACTACGTGCTGACCATCGCGATCTCGATCGCGTCCGGGGTCGACGCGCTGGCGTCCTTCCTGCCGCTCGGCTTCCAGCCCTATAAATTGGGCGCCGAAGCCTTCTTCATCGGGCTGCTGATCGTGATGAACCTGCGTGGCCTGAAGGAAGCGATCCAGATCCTGCTGCCGATCTTCCTCGGCTTCGTCGCCACCCACCTGGTGCTGATCGTCTACGGCATCGTCGCGCACGCGTCGCACCTGCCGGCGCTGGTGCCGGGCACCCTGGCGGAGACGCGCGAACTGGCCGGCGGCATCGGCTGGGCCGGCGTGGCCGGGATGCTGCTGCTGGCGTACTCGCAGGGCGGCGGCACCTATACCGGCCTGGAAGCGGTGTCGAACAACGTCAACCTGCTGGCCGAGCCGCGCGTGCGCACCGGGAAGATGACGATGTTCTACATGGCCTTGTCGCTGGCCGTGACTGCCGGCGGCATCATCCTGCTGTACCTGCTGTGGGAAGCGCGGCCGGTGCACGGCGAGACCCTGAACGCCACCACCTTCCGCCGCATCATCGCCAGCATGGGGCTGGGCGGCGACATGCTGAACCATGTGGTGCTGGCCGTGGTGCTGGCCTTCGAGGCGGGGCTGCTGTTCGTGGCCGCGAATACCGGCTTCCTCGGCGGTCCCTCGGTGTTGTCGAACATGGCCTCGGATTCCTGGGTGCCGCACCAGTTCCGCTACCTGTCGACGCGGCTGGTGAAGCAGAACGGCATCCTGGTGATGGGCATCGCCGCGCTGGCGATCCTGTTCTGGACCGGCGGCGAGGTGACGCTGCTGGTGGTGCTGTATTCGCTCTCGGTGTTCCTGACCTTCGCCATTTCGCTGTTCGGCCTGTGCCTGTACTGGTGGCGCCACCGCAAGGACACGGACAATGCGCGCTGGGTGCGCCGCTTCCTGCTGTCGCTGGTGGGTTTCGTGATCTGCGCCGGGATCCTGGCGATCCTGCTGGTCGAGCGTTTTACGCAGGGAGGCTGGGCGACCGTGCTGATCGTCGCCGCGATCGCCGGCCTGTGCGTGTTCATCCGTAACCACTACCGCGAGACCAAGCTCGCCATCCAGTCGGTGGACCGGGTGTTCGAGGACCAGCCCTTCGGGCCCGTAAAGGGATCGATCGATCCCGATCCGGACGCGCAGACGGCGGTGTTCATCGTCGGCACCTCGCGCGGCGGCGGCCTGCATGCGCTGCTGTGGGTGCTGCGCATGTTCCCGGGCCACTTCAAGAATTTCCTGTTCGTGAATGCGCGCACGGTGGATGCGCATGCCTACGGCGGCGAGGGCGCGATGGAACAGATGCGCATCGATGCGGCCAGGACCCTGGAATACTTCGTGGATTTCTGCCAGAGCCACGGGATGGCGTCGGCGTCCTACATCGGCTTCGGCACCGATGCGGTGGAGGAGGTCACCCGCATGTGCGAGCAGATCAACCGCGAATACCCGAACACGATCTTCTTCACCAGCAAGCTGATCTTTGCCTCGGACAACTGGTTCACCCGGCTGCTGCACAACCAGGCGGCGCTGGCCGTGCAGCGCCGCTTGCACTTCGAGGGACTGCAGATGGTGATCCTGCCGATGAAAGTGTAGAACGCCTCAAAAATCCTCATGGCGGCGTTGCATCGTCTCGCCGTACTGGCGTACTGTCTTCGACGATGCGCCTTGCCCTGAGAATTTGTGAGACGTTCTTTACTGGGGTCAGGCAGCCATCTGCCGGCGCAGCGCACGCAGGGCCGGCACCGGCCCCGTGACTTCGAGTGCATGCGCGCGCACGGTCACGGCGATCTCCTTGCCGCCGCGCGCGCGGTAACGCACGGCGCCGGGAGCGCGCTCGGCCGGTGCGTAGCCGAGCCGGCCCAGCGCATCGTCGAGGGTGCAGACCAGGTGGCAGGCATCGAAGCGGGTCATGACCTCGAAGCGGCCGGGCATCATGTGCAGTATCGGCAGCAGGCCGCCGGCCAGGACCGGCAGCACGATGTAGGCCAGCGGGGCGCTGGGATCCAGTTGCTGGAAAGCGAATATCAGCGCCGGCAAGCCCAGCGCCAGGGTCAGCGCCAGCCGCGTCATACGCTGCGGCAAACCCAGGGGAGAGGCAGGACGCGCCTGTTCCCGGACGCGCTCGATATCGGAAAACGTCACGCTTTTCATGATGGACTCCTTGGCTGGCGATGCCGCCGGATGGCAGGCACATCCACCATTCTGATAATCCCGGCCGTGGAGGGATTGATCTTTCTCAAGCGAGACCTTGCCAGGAATGAAGTGTTTTCGCTCAAGAAATCGAGGGGCCGAAAATGCCACGATTTCGCGAAAAGCGGCTGAGATTTGTGCGCAATCTAACAGTTGAGGGGTAACTACGAACTTAAGCTGTGATTCAGGATCGGTGTCAGTACGCCGGCTCCCGGATAGTAGTTTCGATAACTCATCTCAGGAACTATCATGAAACTGAAATCTCTCGTTCTGAGCGCCCTCATCGCGGGCGCGGCGCTCGCCTCGCAAGGCGTCGCCGCCCAGGCGATCGACCGATCCGTTCCGCTAGTGACAGCGGGCGATGGCGTGGGCGGCTTCAACGCGCATTTCGGCGATACCTTCACGGCCTCGACCGTCGGCAGCACGTTCAGCGATATCTTTACCTTCAACATCGGTAGCCCCTTCGACGCCGCCTCCTCGGTGACCTCGTCCTACCTGAACACCCCGCAGACCAAGGATCTCCTGATCACCGGCCTCAGTCTGTACCGCTACGATCCGGTGACGATGGCGGTGATGGGCACGGCCATCGCCGGCATCAACGAAACCGGCTTCGGATCGAACCCGACCGATTCGTGGTCGCTGTCGGCCTATGGCCTGGCCAGCGGGAATTACGCGCTGAAGGTCGACGGACGGGTGATGGGGGCGGGCGGCGGCGCCTTCGGCGGCGACCTGACGGTCTCGCCGGTGCCGGAGCCGCAGACCTGGGGCATGCTGCTGGCCGGCCTGGGCCTGCTCGGCGTGGCGGCGCGGCGCCAGCTGGTGCCGAGCCGGATCCGGAAGCCTCGCGCCTGATCGCACATGGCGTAAAAAAAGCCACCTGTCCGGGTGGCTTTTTCTTTTATGGCGTCGTGTCAGCGGCGCTGGTACAGGCGGAAGCGTTCGTCGCGGTCGGACGGGCGGCGGCCTTCCCACAGCAGGGTCCAGTCGCGGGGGCGGAATTCGTCCAGCACGATTTCGCCGCCGCGCGGACCGTCGCCGGTCTGGATCACGCTCTGGCGCGCGGCGTCGGCGCGTCCATCCTCGCTGGTCTTCTTCATGCTGTCCTGCAGCAGCAGGTAGTTGCACTTGCCGCCGGCGACGCCGGCAAAGGGCAGGTGGCCGAAATACGCGAACGAGGCGCGCTGGGCCGGGCCGACATTGGTCTCGATGCAGTCGGCGCCGGACGGCAGGCGCGCGGCGATCTGCTGGGCCACGCTGGCGTAGCTCTTGCCGTAGTTGAGGTCCGGCAGGAACAGCGTCATCAGGAGCACCCACAGCATGATCAGTCCGCCCGACGACAGCACCACGGCGCGCCACAGCACCGAGGGCTGGCGCGACAGGCGCCAGTGCACCAGCACGAACCAGCCGACCGTCGTGGCGGCGGCGACGATGAAGGCGACGATGCCGAATTCGGGCTTGAAGCCCGGCACCAGCTTGAGCGCATTCTTGGCGAATTGCGCCGGCCAGCCGCTCAGCTTGGCCACCCAGAACAGCCAGATCAGGCCGCCCAGCAGGCTCAGGACCATCACCGAGAACCAGTCGATCGCGTTGATCGTGCCGCGCTTCATGGTCGGCAGGCCGAAGGCCGCCATCAGCGCCATCGGCGGCAGCAGCTTGAGCAGGTCGCCGTTTTCCGGCACCGGATCGCAAACCACCAGCAGCACCAGCAGGCCGACGAAGCAGGTCGGCAGGATGATGTGCAGCATGCCGTGCTGGCGGCGCCAGGCCCAGGCGGCCCAGGCGGCGAAAGGCCAGGCCGGCCAGCAGAACCAGATGCCGACCCGGAAGAAGGCCTTGATCGAATGCCAGCTCGGCATACCCAGCTGGCTGGCGTTCCAGGACAGCCATTCGCTGACCGGCGACATGCCGTACGGCTTCGCCAGCAGGGCGGGCAGGATCCAGACCAGCATGATCAGCACGGCGGTGCCGGCGGCCAGGCCCACGTTGCGCAGGGTAGGGCGGGCCGGCATCTTCAGGAAGCGGTTGCACAGGAACAGCGCCGCCAGCAGGACGATCGGCGAGGCGACGCCGCGGGTCAGGGCCAGGGCGCCGAGCACCACGCCGGTCAACACCGCGTTGCGCGTGCTGGGTTCTTCGATATAACGCACCGAGCGGTACAGGTACCAGGCCAGCAGCGAGCCCTGCAGGGTGACGGCCAGGGTTTCATGGCTTTGCAGCAGCAGGCCCAGGCAGCCCAGGTAGATCAGGACGGCGGTGTCGGCCAGGGTGCGGCCATAGTCGTCGGGTTCGGGCTGGCCGCCGAACGCGAGCCGCAGCGGCTGGGCTTCGGCGCGCCGGCCCAGGCGGAACGCCGTTTGCCACAGCGACACGGTGCCCAGCACGAAGATGCCGATGGTCGACATGCGCGCCGCCAGCACGTCGCCCACCAGCCAGCCGAACAGCTTGACGCACAGCGCGCCCAGCCAGAAGGCCAGCGGGCCTTCCTCGGGCGAGGGCAGGCCGGCGATGTTGGGCAGCAGCCAGTCCCGGAATCCGCCGTGGGCCATGGTCCACATGATGCCGAAGCTGGCGGCATCGTCCTTCCACGGATCGCGCCCGATCAGGCCCGGCAGGATGTACAACAGGCCAAGTGCATACAGGGCCCATCGTGGCAGCGCGAGGGTGGCGGCGGCGGGGAGGCGGACTGGTTTCATCGATAGTGTTGCGTGATGCAATAGATTAATGCCGGCTAGTATAGCGGCAAAAAAAAAGGAAGCCCGGAGGCTTCCTTTCCTGAAAGCCTGAAGGCTTCCGAGTGTTCGCTCGCCGGGGAATTAGCCGTTGGCGACGCTGGTCTTCGAGCCGACCGAACCGAACTTCTGGCGGAATTTCTCAACGCGGCCAGCGGTGTCGACGATCTTGTGCTTACCGGTGAAGAACGGGTGCGATTCAGCCGACACCTCGATCTTGATCAGCGGGTACTGCTTGCCTTCGAAATCGATGGTTTCGCGGGTAGCGATGGTCGAACGGGTGATGAATTTGAAATCGCAGGACAGGTCGTGGAAGACGACTTCGCGGTAATCCGGATGGATATCGGTTTTCATGGTTTTGCCTCGGTTAAGTTGGTAGCCAAAAGGCACTTCGTCGGTCGCCTTGCTTCTTGACCCGATTGCCGATCACTTGCCAGTGGTGGTGATGAACCGGAGATTATAGCGTCACCGGAGCCGCGAGGCAACTCGAGCATCCAATAAGGCCCATGGCGGCAAGGGTACTGTCATCGCCGATGCGCCTTGCCCTGGGCGTTTATTGGACGCTCGAGGGGATTCAGGCATGCGCATTCGCCGTGGATGTCCGTTTTGAGTTCGGCTTTCAGTTCCGACAGGTCAGCTTTGTTGGGCAGCATGGTCATTGTCGTATCGAAGCGGGTTTCGAGGACGGTCAGGCGCCTGTCGAGCAGCTGGTCCTTGTTGCGCTGGACAGGCAGGTCTTGCAGTTCGTCGGAAGTCATCATCGCTCCTGGTTGGCATGAGGGCGATTTTCCGGGCTGAGCCCTGTCCGGACTTGATCTGCACGAATCGTAGCGCATAAAACAAAAAAGGCGAGTACGACTCGCCTTTTCGTGGATTCCGTTATAACCCGGCCGGAATCAGCCGCCGCGACGCATCATGTCGAAGAACTCGACGTTGTTCTTGGTCGCACGCATCTTGTCGAGGATGAACTCCATCGCCTCGATCTCGTCCATCGAGTACAGCAGCTTGCGCAGGATCCAGATCTTTTGCAGCTGGTCCGGCTTGATCAGCAGCTCTTCGCGGCGGGTGCCCGATTTGTTCAGATTGATCGCCGGGTAGACGCGCTTCTCGGCCAGGCGGCGCTCGAGGTGCACTTCCATGTTGCCGGTGCCCTTGAATTCTTCGTAGATCACGTCGTCCATGCGCGAGCCGGTTTCGATCAGCGCGGTGGCGACGATGGTCAGCGAACCGCCTTCCTCGACGTTACGGGCGGCGCCGAAGAAACGCTTCGGACGTTGCAGCGCGTTGGCGTCGACACCGCCGGTCAGGACCTTGCCCGACGCCGGGATCACGGTGTTGTAGGCGCGCGCCAGGCGGGTGATCGAATCCAGCAGGATCACGACGTCCTTCTTCATCTCGACCAGGCGCTTGGCCTTTTCCAGCACCATCTCGGCGACCTGCACGTGGCGGGTGGCCGGTTCGTCGAAGGTCGAGGCGACCACTTCGCCGCGCACCGAACGCTGCATCTCGGTCACTTCTTCCGGACGCTCGTCGATCAGCAGGACGATCAGGGTGACGTCCGGGTGGTTCGCGGTGATCGCGTGGGCGATGTGCTGCAGCATGACCGACTTGCCGGACTTCGGCGAGGCCACCAGCAGGCCGCGCTGGCCCTTGCCGATCGGCGAGATCAGGTCGACGATGCGGCCGGTGATGTTTTCCGCGCCGTTCATGTCGCGCTCGAGACGCAGCGGCACTTGCGGGTGCAGCGGGGTCAGGTTCTCGAACAGGATGCGGTGCTTCGAGGCTTCCGGCGATTCGCCGTTCACCTTGTCGACCTTGACCAGCGCAAAATAACGCTCGCCATCCTTCGGCGTACGCACTTCCCCTTCGATCGAGTCACCCGTATGCAGGTTGAAGCGGCGGATCTGCGACGGCGAGATGTAGATGTCGTCGGTCGACGCCATGTAGCTTGCATCCGGCGAACGCAGGAAACCGAAACCGTCAGGCAGCACCTCGAGCGCGCCGTCGCCGAAAATCTGTTCGCCTTGTTTCGCGCGCTTCTTGAGGATCGCGAACATCAGTTCTTGTTTGCGCAGGCGGGCTGCGTTGTCGATATCCAGGCTGATCGCCATCTCCAGAAGGGCGGAGACGTGCATTGCCTTCAGTTCAGATAAGTGCATGTGTCGGGTGTCCCGTGACGGGAAATAAAGGTAGGGGAGGGAACTACGTGGGTTGATTAAAAGGGAAGCATCGGAGTCGATGAGCTTCCCGGAATGGCGGCAGCGCGGGCGCGCTGCCGCCGGCTGTCATTATCGGATGTTTTCTTCGATGAAAGCAGTCAGTTGGCCTTTAGCCATCGCGCCGACTTTCTGCGCGGCTGCCACGCCATTCTTGAACAGGATCAGGGTCGGGATGCCGCGGATGCCGAACTTGGCCGGCACGGCCTGGTTCGCATCGACGTCCATCTTCGCGATCAGGAGCTTGCCGTCATATTCTTTAGCGACTTCTTCGAGGATCGGGGCGATCATCTTGCAGGGGCCGCACCACTCGGCCCAGAAGTCGACCAGGACCGGGCGCTCGGACTTCAGCACGTCGGTTTCGAAAGATGCATCGCTAATGTGTTTGATGTTTTCGCTCATGTTTTCCTCAGTGAGAGGTAGGTCAATTAACGCCTGAAACGCACAATGGTGGAGACACTGTGTGCAATATTCAATAGTGGAAGAGCTGCAAGGGGGTGTCAGGCGGGGGTTAGCTGAAATAATAACCGATTTTCCTGAAACGTGTTCGCAAGCTTTGTACAAAATCTTAACACGTTGCGGCGCACTGCATGCAGGCCGCGGAATATGGCAGCTGCCGGGCTGGCTGGCCGGGCTGTGCCGGGAGCGGCTGGCAGGTTCTGGGCGGTTCGACCTGAGCCTATTATTGCCGACAATTGCGCCGCCTGACCATGGGGCGAAGGATTTATTTTGCCCTGTGGTGCAAGCGGCAAGAGCCGTCCTTCAGCCGACGCTGCCGGTGAACTTGTAGAGCTGGCCCGGATGCCACATGGTGGCCACCGTCGCCACCCGACCCTGCGAGGTGGTGCGGCGCCGTTGCACCAGGCAGGCGGCATCCTCGGCGATGTCCAGCATCTCGGCGACCTCGCGCGGCGCCGGCAGCGCCTCGATGCTGTAGGTGGCGCCCTGCAGCGGCGCGGCCACCATCAGGTGTTCGTTCGGGGTGACGCGGGTATAGTCCTGCTCCAGGTAGGCAGGCGCACAGGCCGGGTTGACCCAGCGGTCCTCGACCTGGATCGGCTGGCCGTTTTCGTGGTGCACGATCACGGAATGGAACAGCGGCGTGCCGGTGGGCAGTTCGAACTGCAGGGCCAGCGCTTCGCTGGCGGGCGCCTGCTCCAGCAGCAGCGGGCGGCTGCTGTGGGCGTGCCCGCGTGCGCGGACCTCGTCGGCGATGTTGCGGATCTCGACCAGCGTGGCCTGGTATTTCTGCGGCGCGACGAAGGTGCCGGCCCCCTGGCGCCGGGTCAGCACCTGTTCGGCGGTCAACTCGCGCACGGCGCGGTTGACGGTCATGCGCGACACGCCGAACTGGCGCACCAGCGCCTGCTCGGACGGCACCAGGTCGCCTTCCTTCCAGCGCCCGGAGGCGATTTCCCCCGTCAGGTAATCCTTGATGCGCTGAAAAATGGGGGTGCTGTCTTGCGCGAACTGTTCGTCCAAACTACTCTCCGGGATTCAGGAAGGGCCACAGGGCCGAGTGACGCCACATTCTAGCATCGCGGATTTGAAAGCAAGACCCGGGAAGACATTGCCCGCGCCATGCCGATACGATGGCCGCATTCGAATCATGGAGATCGACATGGACAAGCCAGCATTCAGCACCGACGACGAGCGCTGGGCCGCGGTGCAGCAGCGTATGCGCGAGGCCGACGGCATCTTCTATTACTCGGTGCGCACGACCGGCGTGTATTGCCAGCCCTCGTGCCCCTCGCGCGGCGCGAAGCGCGTCAACGTCGCCTTTCATGCCAGCCGCGCCGACGCCGAGGCGGCCGGCTTCCGGCCCTGCCTGCGCTGCAGGCCGGAGCAGCCGCCGCTGGCCGAGCGCCAGGCCGCCGCGGTGGCCCGGGCCTGCCGCCTGATCGACGATGCGATCGACGAGCCGGACCTGGCCAGCCTGGCGGAGGCCTGCGGCATGAGCCGTTTCCATTTTCATCGCGTGTTCAAGGCGCATACCGGGATTACGCCGAAAGCCTACGCGGCGGCGCGCCGTGCCGAACGGCTCAAGCGCGAACTGTCGCAGGCGGCCAGCGTGACCCAGGCGGGATATGACGCCGGCTTCAATTCCAGTGGGCGCTTCTATGCCGCCACCCAGGGCGTGCTCGGCATGACGCCCGGGCGCTGGCGCGGCGGTGGCGCCGGGGAACAGATCCGCTTCGCGGTGGCCGCCTGCTCGCTGGGCGCCTTGCTGGTGGCCGCCACGGACAAGGGCATCTGCTCGATCCTGCTGGGCGACGATCCCGAGGTCCTGGTGCGCGACCTGCAGGACCGCTTCCCGAAGGCCGAGCTGATCGGCGCCGAGCCGGCTTTCGAAAGCACGGTGGCGCAAGTGGTGGCGTTTGTCGAAGCGCCGCGCATTGGCCTCGAGCTGCCGCTGGATCTCCGCGGCACCGCTTTCCAGCAGCGCGTGTGGCAGGCGCTGCGCGCGATCCCGGCCGGCCGCACGGTGGGCTATGCCGAACTGGCCGCGCAACTCGGCATGCCGCAAGGCGCGCGCGCCGTGGCCGGCGCCTGCGCCGCCAATCCGGTCGCGATCGCCGTACCCTGCCACCGCGTGGTGCGCAACGACGGGTCGATCTCCGGCTATCGCTGGGGTGTGGAGCGGAAGCGGGCGCTGCTGGAGCGGGAGCTTGAGCAAAATTAAACCGGGGTCAGACTCCGATTTTTGGAAATGTCTCCAAAACCAGTTTCGCGTCCGACGACGCGTCGCATACAGCGCCTAATGCCCGATTACCGTTGCCGGCCTGTCTGACCCGATCCAGTACTTCTTCCGACAGCGCTTCGTCGAAGAGGTGCCTGTACGCAGCCTGACGTGCTGTCGGATCGGTCCCAAGCTTGGTGTAGCTGAGATGGGGCGTCAGCAAAGCATTGTCCTGGCCAAAGGCGTTGGCCGAATGGCTCGACCAGGGATAGGCTGACGGCGTGTCCACCATTCTCGCCCGCACCGGGTTCAGCTCGATGTAGCGATGACAAACCATCAGATAGCGCTCGTCCTGGATCAGACTGGAACGGAATCGCCCTTCCCATAAAGTGCCGGTACGGCCATGGCGGCGATTGAAATAGTGGACATAGCGCCGGCCGAGCCGCTGCATCATCGTGCTCGCGCCGCTTTCGTCGTCCGGCGAAAGGAGCAAGTGCACGTGGTTGGTCATCAGTACATAAGCATGCAGGGCGCAAGCACAATCGAACGCACACTCTTGCAGCATGTTGAGATAAGCGAGGTAGTCGCTCGGGGTGACGAAGCAGGGCACGCGATTGTTTCCGCGTTGGATGATATGCAGGGGGGCTGAAGGCAGGACGATTCGGCGTGGACGTGGCATGGCGGCGGCGGGCAGATGAAACATATGAAACTAAAGACAGGAAAAATTTGCCGCTCAACCGATATCAATCGTATGAAATGTTCTTGAAAGAGCAACTGCACGAACACCCGAAAAGATTTTGCTGAGCAATTGCCAAAAAATGGAGTCTGACCCCGGTTTGATGCAGATTGACCAATACGCAATTTTCTATAAACTCTGCTTCTTTACGAGAATGAAGAATGGAGAGCCCCGCGATGCGCCTCAAACCCCTGCAGTTCGCCGTGATCGCCGCCGGCGCCATGGCTGCGGCCCATGCCGATACCGTGATCGACAATGCCAACGGCTACACGCTGAATGCCAAAGGGGACGTCGTCCAGTTCGCATCGATGGCCTTCGACGACAGCGGCAGGATCCTCGCGGTCGGTACGGCGCAGGAGGTGGCGGCCAGGGCGCCGCAGGCGAAGCACGTGGACCTGCAGGGCCGCACCGTGCTGCCCGGCCTGATCGATGCGCATGGCCACGTGTTCGGCCTGGGCGCGATGCTGACCCAGCTCGACCTGTCGACTTCCACCTCGCTGGACGGCGCCCTGAAGGCGATCGCCGACTATGCGCGCGCGAATCCGCAGCAGGCATGGGTGCGCGGGCGCGGCTGGAACCAGGAGATCTGGAAGCTGGGCCGCTTCCCGACCGCGAAGGAACTCGACGGCGCCGTGGCGGACCGCCCGGTCTGGCTCGAGCGCGTCGACGGCCATGCCGGCTGGGCCAACAGCCGCGTACTGGCGCTGGCCGGCATCACGAATGCCACCCCGGACCCGGCCGGCGGTAAGATCGTGCGCGACGAGAACGGCGTCGCCACCGGCGTGCTGGTCGATGCCGCCCAGGGCCTGGTCACCAAGGTGCTGCCGCAGCAGACCGAACAGGAAGGCCGCGCGATGCTGGATCGCGCGCTGGAGAACATGGCCAGCGTCGGCCTGACCAGCGTGCACGATGCCGGCATCACCATCGGCGAGGACAGGCTGTACCGCGACTACGCCGACCACGGCAAGCTGAGCGCCCGTATCTACGCCATGATCGGCGGCACCGGCGCGGACTTCGACCAGCTGGCCAGAAACGGGCCCCTCAACAGCTACGGCAAGGACATGTACGCGCTGCGCGCCGTGAAGCTGTATGCCGACGGCGCCCTGGGCAGCCGTGGCGCGGCCCTGCTGGCGCCCTACAGCGACGATCCGCATTCGCACGGCCTGCTGTTCCACACGAACAAAGAGATCGACGCGATGATCACCAAGGCCATCAAGAAGGGCTATCAGGTCAACGTGCACGCGATCGGCGACGCCGGCAACAAGCAGATCCTCGACACCTTCGCCAAGGAGATCCCGGCCAACAAGGCGGGCGACAGGCGCCACCGCATCGAGCACGCCCAGGTCGTGACCCTGGCCGACATCCCGCGCTTCAAGCGCATCGGCATCATCCCCTCGATGCAGCCGACCCACGCGACCTCGGACAAGAACATGGCCGAGACCCGGATCGGGGCCGAGCGCATGAAGGGCGCCTACGCCTGGCGCAGCTTCCTGCAGCAGGGCTCGCGCATCGCCTGCGGCTCCGACTTCCCGGTCGAGGCGCCGAATCCCTTCTTCGGCATCCACGCCGCCGTCACCCGCCAGGACAAGAACGGCCAGCCGATCGCCGGCTGGTACCCGGAGCAGGAGATGTCGCTGAAGGAAGCCTTCCGCTGCTTCACCCTTGACGCAGCGTATGCCGGCCACCAGGAAAAGACGCTAGGTTCGCTCGAAGCCGGCAAGTACGCCGACTTCATCGTCATCGACCGCGACCTGTTCAAGATGTCGCCCTACGATATCTACAAGACCACGGTGCTCGAAACCTGGGTTGCCGGCCGCCAGGTCTACCAGAAGAAGTAACAAGGACGGGGCGGGGGATTGACGAAGTTGTATAGACAACCTAGACTTTCCAGAAATATTCCAGGAGCCTGCCATGACCCAAGCTTCCCCCCGTCCCGACCACCTGCCCGATCCGCGCTTCGATCCGAGCCGTCACATCCGCGCCCCGCGCGGCAGCGAACTGCATTGCAAGAGCTGGCTCACCGAAGCGGCCTACCGCATGCTGCAGAACAACCTCGATGCCGAGGTGGCGGAGAATCCGCAGCGCCTGGTCGTCTACGGCGGCATCGGCCGCGCCGCGCGCGACTGGGCCTGCTTCGACCAGATCCTGGAGTCGCTCAAGACGCTCGAGGATGACCAGACCCTGCTGATCCAGTCCGGCAAGCCGGTCGGCGTGTTCCAGACCCATCCCGACGCGCCGCGGGTCCTGCTCGCCAACTCCAACCTGGTGCCGAAGTGGGCCAACTGGGAGCACTTCAACGAGCTCGATCGCAAGGGCCTGTTCATGTACGGCCAGATGACGGCTGGCAGCTGGATCTATATCGGCACCCAGGGCATCGTGCAGGGCACCTACGAAACCTTCGCCGAGGCCGGCCGCCAGCACTTCGGCGGCGATATGGCGGGGCGCTGGATCCTCACCGCCGGCCTGGGCGGCATGGGCGGCGCGCAGCCGCTGGCCGCGACCTTCGCCGGCGCGGTCTCGCTCACGGTGGAGTGCCAGCAGAGCAGCATCGACTTCCGCCTGCGCACCCGCTACCTCGACAAGCAGGCCCACGGCATCGACGAAGCCCTGCAGATGATCCGCGAGTACAAGGATAAAAAGGAAGCGGTGTCGATCGGCCTGCTCGGCAATGCCGCCGAGGTGCTGCCCGAGCTGGTGCGCCGCGCGAAAGAGGGCGGCCTGGTGCCGGACCTGGTCACCGACCAGACCTCGGCGCACGACCTGATCAACGGCTACCTGCCGCGCGGCTGGACCGTCGAACAATGGCAGGCCGCGCAGCAGGATCCGGCGCAGCACGCGCGTCTCAGGAAGGCCGCGGCTGCATCCTGCGCCGCCCACGTCCAGGCGATCCTCGATTTCCAGGCCATGGGCGCCAAAGCCGTCGACTACGGCAACAACATCCGCCAGGTCGCGCTCGACGAGGGCGTGCAGAACGCCTTCGACTTCCCCGGCTTCGTGCCGGCCTATATCCGCCCGCAGTTCTGCGAAGGCCGCGGCCCCTTCCGCTGGGTGGCCTTGTCCGGCGACCCGGAAGACATCCATAAAACCGACGCCAAGATCAAGGAACTGTTCCCCCAGCACGCGCGCGTGCACCGCTGGCTCGACATGGCGCGCGAGCGCATCGCCTTCCAGGGCCTGCCGGCCCGCATCTGCTGGCTGGGCCTGGGCGAGCGCCACATCGCCGGCCTGGCCTTCAACGAGATGGTCCGCACCGGCGAGCTGAAGGCGCCGATCGTGATCGGCCGCGACCACCTCGACACCGGCTCGGTCGCCAGCCCGAACCGCGAGACCGAAGCCATGCGCGACGGCACCGACGCCGTCTCCGACTGGCCGCTGCTGAACGCCATGCTGAACACGGCCGGCGGCGCGACCTGGGTCTCGCTGCACCACGGCGGCGGGGTCGGCATGGGCTACTCCCAGCATGCCGGCGTGGTCATCGTCGCCGACGGCAGCGAGGCCGCGGATAAACGCCTGGCGCGCGTGCTGGTGAACGACTGCGCCTCCGGCGTGATGCGCCACGCCGACGCCGGCTATGAACTCGCGATCGAATGCGCGAAACGCTTCGGCCTGAACCTCCCAATGATCAAGCAAGTACCATGAACCACGCACTGAACCACCTGACCCTGCAGCCCGGCGCCCTGCGCCTGACCGACCTGCGCGCCGTCTGGCAGAACGCCGGCAGCCTGGCGCTGGCGCCCGAAGCCTACCAGGCCATCGAGGCCTCGGCCGCCACCGTGCAGGCCATCGTCGCCAAGGGCGATCCGGCCTACGGCATCAATACCGGCTTCGGCATCCTGGCCAAGCGCCACATTCCGCAGGCCCAGCTCGAACAGCTGCAGCAGAACCTGATCCTGTCGCACGCGGTCGGTACCGGCGAACTGCTGCCGGACCACGTCGTGCGCCTGATCCTGCTGACGAAGATCGGCAGCCTGGCGCGCGGCTATTCGGGCGTGCGCCCGCTGATCGTCGACACCCTGGTCGCGCTGTACAACGCCGGCATCATGCCGGCCATCCCGTCGCAGGGTTCGGTCGGCGCGTCCGGCGACCTGGCGCCGCTGGCCCACATGACCCTGGCCATGCTGGGCGTCGGCCAGGTGCGCATGAAGGGCGAGCTGATGGACGCGCGTGCGGCGCTGCAGGCGGCCGGCATCGAGCCGGTGACGCTGGCGGCGAAGGAGGGCCTGGCCCTGATCAACGGTACCCAGGTCTCGACCGCGCTGGCGCTGCACGGCCTGTTCATGGCCGAGCGCCTGCTGGAGGCGGCGATGGTGACGGGCGCGCTGTCGCTGGACGCCGCGCGCGGCAGCGATGCGCCCTTCGACCCGCGCGTGCACGCGGTGCGCGGCCAGCCGGGCCAGATCGCGGCGGCGCAGATCTACCGCGAACTGGTGGCCGGCAGCGCGATCCGCGCCTCGCACCTGGTCGGCGACGAACGCGTGCAGGACCCCTACAGCCTGCGCTGCCAGCCGCAGGTGATGGGCGCCGTGATGGACTTGATTGCGAATGCCGGCCGCACCCTGCTGATCGAATCGAATGCGGTGACCGACAATCCGCTGATCTTCGAGGAAAACGGGGGCACGGTCGTTTCAGGCGGCAACTTCCATGCCGAGCCCGTGGCCTTCGCGGCCGACACCCTGGCCCTGGCCATCGCCGAGATCGGCGCCCTCGCCGAGCGCCGCATCGCGCTGCTGATCGATTCCACGCTGTCCGGCCTGCCGCCCTTCCTGGTCAAGGAGCCGGGCGTGAATTCCGGCTTCATGATCGCCCATGTGACCGCCGCCGCGCTGGCTTCGGAAAACAAGTCGCTGGCGCATCCGGCCAGCGTCGACAGCTTGCCGACCTCGGCCAACCAGGAAGACCATGTCAGCATGGCCACCTTCGCGGCGCGCCGTCTCGACCAGATGGCGCACAATACGGGTGTCATCGTCGGGATCGAACTGCTGGCGGCGGCACAGGGCATCGAGTTCCACCGGCCGCTGACGAGTTCGAGCCACCTGGAGCACGTGCACGCCCAGCTGCGCGGGCGCGTCGCCGCCTTCGACGAAGACCGCTTCTTCGCGCCGGACATCGAACTGGCGAAGAAGATGGTGATGGCCGGCGAGCTGTCCGCGTCGTGCCGCGAACTGTTCGCCGCGCTGCATCCTTAACCCGGCTTGGTCAGCTCAGGAGATACGATGGATTTCAGGTTCAAGGCGGGTAGCTTGCCGCTGCTGGTCTCGATGCCCCACGTGGGCACCGACATCCCCGACGACGTGGCGGCAAGCCTGATGCCCTGCGCCGCGGCGCGCGCCGACACCGACTGGCACCTGCCCGCGTTGTACGGCTTCGCCGAGGGGATGGGCGCCTCGGTGCTGTCGGCGCGCTGGTCGCGCTACCTGATCGATCTGAACCGCCCGCCCGAGAACACCAACCTGTATCCGGGACAGGACACGACCGGCCTGTGCCCGGTCGACACCTTCGGCCGCGAGCGCCTGTACCGCGAAGGCATGGAGCCGGATGAGGCCGAAGTCCGGCGCCGCCTGGACCTTTACTGGCGCCCGTATCACGATCAGCTGCGCGCGGAGCTCGACCGCCTGCTGGCGCTGCACGGCCGCGTGGTGCTGTGGGACGCCCACTCGATCGCGTCCCAGGTGCCGCGCTTCTTCGACGGCCGCCTGCCGGACCTGAACTTCGGCACCGCCGACGGCAAGTCCTGCTCGCAGCAGCTGGAAGGCGCGATGATCAAGCTGGTCGACAGCCAGGACCGGTACTCCTTCGTCTTCAACGGCCGCTTCAAGGGCGGCCATATCACGCGCTTCTATGGCAACCCGGCCGGCGGCGTGCACGCCATCCAGCTCGAGATGGCCCAGTGCCTGTACATGAACGAGGCGGCGCCTTTCGACTACCGTCCCGACCTGGCGGGGCAGGTGCAGCCGCTGCTGCGCGGGCTGCTGGGTGCGGCGGTGGAGTGGGTGCGCGCATGAGCATGTCGACCCGCGCCCTGTTCGCACGTCACGCCCTGCTGCCGGACGGCTGGCGCGAGGACGTGCTGCTGGCGTGGGACGAACGCGGCGACCTGCTCGAGGTCCGCGCCGGGGTCGAGGCGCCGGCAGGCAGCACGCGGGCGGACTATGTCCTGCCCGGCATGGTCAACCTGCACTCGCACGCCTTTCAGCGCGCCATGGCCGGCCTGGCCGAACGGGCCGGCAGCAGCGAGGACAGCTTCTGGACCTGGCGCGAGCTGATGTACCGCTTTGCCGGCCGCATCACGCCGGAGCAGATGGCGGCGGTGGCGGCCCAGCTGCAGGTGGAATGCCTGCGCCACGGCTACACCTCGATCTGCGAATTCCATTACGTGCAGCGCGACCCCGGCGGCGCACTGTACGCGAATCCGGCCGAGACCGCGCTGCGCATCGCCGAAGCGGCGCGCCAGTCCGGCATCGGCCTGACTCTGCTGCCGGTGATGTACAGCTACGCCGGCTTTGGCGAACAGCCGCTCAAACCCAGCCAGCAGCGCTTCCGCACCGATCCGGCGCTGGTGCTGCGCCTCGTCGAGGCGCTCGACGCGCAGCGCGGGCCGCAGCTCGAAGTGGGCGCGGCGCCGCACTCGCTGCGCGCGGTCTCCGGTGGCCAGCTGCGCGAACTGGTCGCCGGCCTGCCGGCCGGGCGCCCGCTGCACATCCATATCGCCGAGCAGCAGCTCGAAGTGCAGCAATGCCTGGAGGCGACGGGCAGCCGTCCGGTCGACTACCTGATGCGCCAGCTCGAGATCGACGGCCGCTGGTGCCTGGTGCATGCGACCCATCTGTCGGAAGGCGAAACGGCCGCGCTGGCGGCCAGCGGCGCGGTCGCCGGCCTGTGCCCGACCACCGAGGCCAACCTCGGCGACGGCCTGTTCCCGCTCACGCCCTACCTCGCCGCCGGCGGCCTGTTCGGCATCGGCAGCGACAGCCATGTCTCCCAGAGCCCGGTCGAGGAACTGCGCTGGCTCGAATACGGCCAGCGCCTGGCGCGGCAGCAGCGCAACATCGCCGTGACCGATGCCTGCCGCGACGTCGGCACCTACCTGTGGCGCCAGGCCCTGCACGGCGGCGCCCGCGCCGCCGGGCGCGCCGTCGGCAGCCTCGAAGCGGGGCGGCGCGCGGATGTGCTGGTGCTGGACAGCGCCCATCCCAACCTCGATGGCGTAGACTCCAGCGAAGTGCTCGGCCGCTTCCTGTTCTGCGGTAACGACAACCTGGTGCATGACGTGCTGGCCGGCGGCCAGTGGGTGGTGCGCGGCGGGCGCCACGTCGCGCAGGAGGCGATCGCGCAGCGTTACACTGCTGCCGTGCGCGCCCTGCGCGAGATGTAATCGCTGATCGGTGAGGTAACCCATGACGATGCTCATTCCTTATGCCAGCCTGAGTCCGGTGCCCTGGAAGAACGGCGGCGGCAGCACGACCCAGATCGCGGTCTTCCCGCCCGACGCCGGCTTCGAGGATTTCGACTGGCGGGTCAGCCTGGCGACCATCGCCGAAGACGGCGCCTTCTCCGAGTTCCCGGGCGTGGAACGCACCCTGGCCCTGGTCGATGGGCATGGCATGACGCTCGAGGTCGACGACGCCGAGCCGGTCATGTTGTCGAAGGCCGATCCGGTCGCCCTCTTCGACGGCGAGTCGCGCGTGATGGCGAAGCTGAGCCGCGGGCCGAACACCGACTTCAACGTCATGACCCGCCTCGACCGCTGCTACCACCAGTTCGGCCGGCGCGTGCTGAGCGGCGAATCGCGCTTCGTCGCGCGCGCGCCCGTCACCGTGCTGTTCCTGGCCGAGGGCGACAGCCTGGAACTGTGCAGCGAGCAGCAGCGCATCAATATGGTCCGCTACGACGCGGTGCTGCTCGACCAGGGCACGACCTGGACGCTGCAGGCGGGGCAGGGGATGATCTTCATCGCCGACATCCATTACTACGACAGCGAGGAAGACCTCGACGAAGACGACGGCCGCTATGAGTGAGCCGGTGGATCTCCTGTTCGTCAACGCCCACCTGGCGACAATGGCCACGATGGCGGACGGCTACGGCATCGTCGAGGATGGCGCCGTCGCGGTGCGGGACGGGCGCATCGCCTGGGTCGGGGCGCGCGGGGACGCGCCGCCGGCGGCGCGCGAGCACGATTGCGGCGGGCTGTGGCTCACGCCCGGCCTGGTCGACTGCCATACCCACATCGTCCATGCCGGCAATCGCAGCGACGAATGGGAAGCGCGCCTGAACGGCGCCAGCTACGAGGACATCGCGCGCCAGGGCGGCGGCATCATGTCGACCGTGCGCGCCACCCGCGCGGCCGGCGAGGACGAGCTGCTGCGGCAAAGCAGCCCGCGCATCCGGGCTTTGTTGGCCGAGGGCGTGACCACGCTCGAGATCAAGTCCGGCTACGGGCTCGACCTGGATGCCGAAGCGAAGATGCTGCGCACGGCGCGCAGGGTTGGCCGGCTGCTGCCGGTGAACGTGGCCACGACCTTCCTCGGCGCGCATGCGCTGCCGCCGGAATTCGCGACCCGCGCCGACGACTACATCACCGAGGTCTGCGAACGCATGCTGCCGGCGCTGGCGGGCGAAGGACTGGTCGATGCCGTCGACGCCTTCTGCGAGCGGATCGGGTTTTCGCATGCGCAGACGGCGCGCGTGTTCGAGGCCGCGCGCCGGCTCGGGCTGCCGGTCAAGCTGCATGCCGAACAGCTGTCCGACCAGGGCGGGGCGACGCTGGTGGCCGAGTACGGCGGGCTGTCGGCCGACCACCTGGAGCACCTGTCGCCGGCAGGGGCGGCGGCGATGGCGCGCGCCGGCACCGTGGCGGTGCTGCTGCCCGGCGCCTACTACTTCCTGCGCGAGACGGCGATGCCGCCGCTGGGCCTGCTGCGCGAGCTTGGGGTGCCGCTGGCCCTGGCCACCGACTGCAATCCCGGCACCTCGCCCATGACCTCGCTGCTGCTGGCGATGAACATGGCCTGCACCCTGTGGCGCATGACGCCGCTCGAAGCCCTGCGCGGCGTTACCGCCAACGCGGCGCGTGCGCTGGGGCGCGCCGACATCGGCACGATCGAGCCGGGCAGGCGCGCCGACTTCGCCCTGTGGGACATCGCCCGCCCGGCGGACCTGGCGTACGCGATCGGCGCGAACCCGTGCCGGGCCGTGGTCAACGGCGGCGTGCTGCGCGCGCCGCACGTGAGCCTCCCGGCCTGAACCCGGCTATCATGCACGTGGCCGGGCCAACCCATCCGCCGGCGTCACGACATGGAGGCTTATGCGCAGGTTTGCCTTGCTGGTGCTGTGCCTGGTCCTGTTCCTGCCGGGGACGGCTTCGGCCGACCAGGTAGCCGATCAGGTACTGAGGGTCGGCTCCAAACGCTTCACCGAGTCCTATATCCTGGGCGAGATCCTGGCGCAGAGCGCCGCGCCGTTCGCGCGCGTCGAGCACCGCCAGGGGCTCGGCAATACCGCCATCGTCCTGAATGCGCTGCGCACCGGCGCGATCGACGTGTATCCGGAATACCTGGGCACGATCGACCTCGAGATCCTCAAGAACCCCAGGCCGACTTCGCTGGCGGCGATGCGCGAAGCCCTGCGCCCGCTCGGCCTCGGGGTGGCGGTGCCGCTCGGCTTTTCGAACGGCTATGCGCTGGCGGTGCGCGGCGACGCCGGCATCGCCACGCTGTCCGACCTGGCCGCGAAGCCGGCGTTCAAGCTCGGACTGACGCATGAATTCCTCGGCCGGCTCGACGGCTGGCCGGGCCTGGCCGCACGCTACGGCCTGCCCCAGACGCCGCGCGGGATCGACCATGGCATCGCCTACCAGGCGCTGGCGCAGAAGCAGGTCGACGCCATCGACATCTATTCGACCGACGCCAGGATCCGCCAGTACGGCCTGCGCGTGCTGGACGACGACAGGCATTATTTCCCGCGCTACGACGCCGTGCTGCTGTACCGGCTCGACCTGCCGCAGCGTTTTCCGCAGGCCTGGCAGGCCTTGCAGCGGCTGGAAGGCAGCATCCGCGCCGACGACATGATCGCCATGAATGCGCAGGCGGAGCTGGAGGGCAGGCCCTTCGCGGAGATTGCGCGCGGCTGGCTGGCCCGCAAGGGCGGCAAGGTGGAGGGCAGGGCGCAGCGCGACGGATTGCTGGCCAAGACCTTCGGCAACGGTTTTGCCCAGCTGGCCCGCCAGCACCTCCTGCTGGTGCTGGCCGCGGTGCTGCTCGGCTGCCTGGCCGGGATTCCGCTGGGTGTGCTGGCGGCGCTGGCGCCGCGGCTGCGCCAGCCGGTGCTGGCGGTGGCGGGAACGCTGCAGACCGTGCCTTCGCTGGCCCTGCTGGCGATCCTGATCCCGCTGCTGGGCCGGATCGGCACCGTGCCCGCGCTGGTGGCCCTGTGCGCCTACGCTTTATTGCCGATCGTCCGTAATACCTGCACCGGCCTGCTGCAGGTGCCGGCCGGCTTGCGGCAGGCCGCGCTGGCGCTGGGCCTGACGCGCCGCCAGATGCTCTGGAGTGTCGAGCTGCCGCTGGCGGCGCCGGTGATCCTGGCCGGCGTGAAGACCGCCGCCGTGATGAGCGTGGGGACGGCGACGATCGCCGCCTTCATCGGCGCCGGCGGCTTCGGCGAACGCATCACCACCGGGCTGGCGCTGAACGACAACGACATGCTGCTGGCAGGGGCGATCCCCGCCGCGCTGCTGGCCTTGCTCACCCAGGCCGCGTTCGAGCTCGCCGAGCGCCTTCTGGGCAGGCGTTACAGTGACTGAAGCTTGGACCGGGTGGCGGAAATCGCGCGGTGCAGCATGCGCTCGGCGTAGAAATCGTTTTCGCGCTGGGCCGCGATGATGTGCAGGCTGCGCGTGTAGTTGTCGAGCCGGGAGCGCAGCCAGGCCCGGTAGACCATCCTCTTGATCGCCTGGAAAATCGTCTTGACGCTCGGCTTCATGTCCGTGTCCTCGTTTGAAGGCCACATTGTCATGCACGGCGGTTTATTGCATTTGTGATCACTCAATCGAGCACGACAGTTAAGTTCCCTGCGAATTCGAGAGGTTTGCGCTTTCTGTTACGGGCGTAAGCATTTGTAAAGGACAGCCCCGGGCCGGTTCGCCGGGAGATATATTGAAACCGTTGGATTCAAGTCTCCCCTCCCATCTATTGGGTTTGCCCACGGCGCCTCGGCCCCGTGGGTTTTTCTTTTGAGCGTCTGACAAAGCCTCCATGGCGGCGTTGCACCGTCTCGCCGTACTAGCGTACTGTCTTCGCCGGCGCGCCTTGCCCTGAAGGCTCTGTCAGACGCTTGGGCAGTTCCTGGTCAGCCTTCGGCCAGCGCCGTCAGCGGCGCGCCGGTCACGCGGCAGATGCGCCAGTCGGGCAGGATCTCGGCGCCCATGGACTTGTAGAAATTAATCGCCGGCATATTCCAGTCCAGCACCGACCACTCGAAGCGGCCGCATTCGCGCTCGACGGCGAGGCGCGCCAGGTGCTTGAGCATGCGGCTGCCGTAGCCCTTGCCGCGGTGGACCTGGCGCACGTACAGGTCTTCCAGGTACAGGCCTTTCTTGGTCAGGAAGGTCGAGAAGTTATGGAAGAACAGGGCAAAAGTCACCACCTCGCCATCGGCCTCGCCGATGATCGCCTCGCAGGACGGACGCGCGCCGAACAGGCCTTCGTGCAGCAGGTCTTCGGTCGCCACCACCATGTGCTCGAGCTTCTCGAACACGGCGAGTTCGACGATCATCGACATGATGTGGGTGACGTCGGCCGGGGTGGCGGGACGGATGGCGAAGGTGGATTGCAGGTTCGGCTGTTGAGGAGCGGTCATGGTGTTTCAAGCGGCGCGTCGAGCGCATCGTTCAGGTTGAGAGTAGGGGACTTGCGTTTAGGCGTGTACATGGCCCAGGCGACGCTGCCCAGGCAGACCGCCATGCCCAGCCATTCGACGGGGCCGGGACGGTAGTGTTCGAGCTTGATCGACATGAGCACCGACAGCACCGGCGTGATCACGCCGATATAGACGGCCTTGGCCGAGCCGATGCGGTTGATCAGCGTGAAGTAGCAGATGAAGGCGACCACCGAGCCGAACACGGCCAGGTGCAGCAGGCCGAGCACGTAGCTGGTCGTGTGCGGCAGGACGAATTGCTGGCCGCTCGCCAGGCACCACAGCGCGACCATGCAGGTGCCCCAGAACATCGACCAGGCGGTCGTCAGGATCAGGTTGCTCGACTGTTCACGGACCTTGCCGACCACGATGCTGCCGGCCGCGCTGGCGATCGAGGCGCCGATGCCGAGGCCCAGGCCGAGCAGGAAATGGCCCTGGCCGCCCTGGCCCAGGTCGTGCAGGGCGCCCTGGATCGAATGCCAGAACAGCAGGGTGACGCCGGCCATCGCACCGACCCCGGCGGTCCAGGTCTTGCGCGGGACCGGCGTGCCGAACACGAAGCGCGACAGCAGCGGCGTCCAGAACACCATCAGCGCGAACAGCACCGCCACCAGCGCCGACACCACGTACTGCTCCGAGTTGTAGGTGCAGACATAGGACAGGCCGAAGGTAAGGAAGCCCTGCAGCAGCGTCCACTTCTGGGTGCGCCAGGAGAGGTGCAGGCCGTCGCCGCGCACCAGGCACCAGGCGAACAGCGCGCCGGACGCCAGCGCGAACCGGTAGACCACCGAGACCGCGGGCGGGATGTCGCCGAGTTGCAGGGTAATGGCCCAGAAAGTGGAACCCCAGATCAGGGACGCGATGGTGAACAGGACGTAGGAAGGCATCCGGAAAGTATACGTGCTTTCCGGGTTTCATTGGAGCATCAGCGCGAAATCTGTCGTCAGTGCGTCACGCGTGTCATGTAACCGTCGCTCACCAGCCGCACCCGCTCGCCCGGGCGGAACATCTCGTCGGCCGGCTGGACGATGGCGCGCAGCTCGCCGCTGTCGAGGTGGACCGTGATCTCGAAGCCGTTGCGGGCGGTGGCGCCGCGCTCGACGTGCTGGCCCGCCAGGCCGCCGGCCACGGCGCCGACGATGCCGGCCGCGACCGCACCCTTGCCGCCGCCGACCTCGGAGCCGGCCAGTCCGCCCAGCGCGGCGCCGGTCATGGTGCCGACCCCGGATTCGGGATTGGCGATGCTGACGACGCGCACGGATTCCACGGTGCCCAAGCGGACCGTCTGTTCATGCATCGTCTGATAGCTGTTGTAGACGCCGCCAGACTCGGGCGGCGGTGCGCAGCCGGCCAGGATGCCGGCGATGGCCAGGGCGGCAACATGTTTCATGATGTCCTCCTCAAATCCATCATAGGCGAAGAACACCGATCTCAATAGGCCCGATTCAATAGGCCAGATTCAGCCTGCGGTACAGGAAGCCGAGCACGAACAGCGGACCGATCAGCAGGAAGCGCAGATCGTCGAGGAAGGAGGGTTTCTTGCCTTCGATCTTGTGGCCGATGAACTGGCCGATCCAGGCCACCACGAAGATCGCGATCGACAGCGGCAGCACCGTCATCGGCGGCATCAGGGCCAGCACGGCCAGCATCAGGGCGCTCATCAGGAGCATGCCGAAGGCGAAGGGGCGCGACAGCTTGAAGTAGTACACCAGCGCCGCCAGGGTGGCCGCCACCGCGAGCGCCGGGTGGATGCTCCACAGGATGCCCAGCAGGGTGAACACGATCACCGGCACGCACACGAAATGGATCAGCTCATTGGTCGGGTTGCGGTGGCTTTCGCTGTACTGTTCCAGCAGGATGTCGATGGTGCGCGGCTGCATGCGGGTCTCCCTGGTGTCATGAAGACATGGTAGCAGCCGCGGCCCCGGCGGTCACGGTCCCGATCGCCGCCGGTGCCTGGGCGCGCAGGTGCATGTGCGGATGGTTGGCGAACAGGTCCGACACCCATTCGACGAACACCCGCACCTTGGCCGACAGGTGGCGGTTCTGCGGATAGACCAGGTGCACCGGCAGCGCCTCGCTGGTCCAGTCGGACAGGATCTGGACCATGCGCCCGGCCGCCACGTGTTCGAGCAGCAGGTAGTCGGTCATCTGGATCACGCCCAGGCCGGCCAGGCCGGCCCGCACGTAGGCGTTCGAGTCGTTCAGCGCGATCACCCCGCGCATCGCGATGTCGATGCGCTCGTCGCCGCGCCGGAAGTCCCAGTCGTAGATCTTGCCGGTCTTGGCCGAGAAGTAGTTCACGCAGCGGTGGCGTTCGAGGTCGCGCGGATGCTGCGGCGTGCCGTACTGCGCGAGGTAGGCGGGCGAGGCGGCGGTCACGAAATTGATGACGCCGACGCGGCGCGCGATCAGGTTGCTGTCCACCAGTTCGCCGCCGCGGATCGCGCAGTCGACGCCTTCCTCGACCAGGTCGACCGGGCGGTCGGTGCTGCCCAGCTCCATCATGATGTCGGGATAGCGCGCGAAGAAGTCGGGCAGGGCGGGGATCAGGACTTCGCTGGCCAGGCCGGTCGACATGTCCACGCGCAGGCGGCCGCTGGGCGACAGGCGCGTGCGCGACAGCGATTCCTCGGCATCGCGCACGTCGGACAGGATCCGCACGCAGCGTTCGTAATAAGCGGCGCCGTCGGTGGTGACGGTGACCTGGCGCGTGGTCCGGTGCAGCAGCTTGGTCGACAGCGAGGTCTCCAGCGACTGCACCAGGGTCGAGACCGTGGCCTTGGGCATCTGCAGGGTGTCGGCCGCGCGCGTGAAGCTGCCGGCATCGACCACCTGCACGAAGACTTCCATCGCTTGCAGCTTATTGTTCATTTGGATTGTTCAGGGATCTGAATAATGGATTCGCGATTGCGGTATTTATCAGATTCTAGTTCATGTCTATAGTATCGGCACGGTCACTGATAAAAGTGCCGCCAATGGAAGGGAGCAGATCATGAAACATCGCGATGGAATTGTTGAAGGCCTGGCGTTCGCGCTCAGCGTGACGCTGATGGCGGGGCTGGTCGGCTCGGGCGCCTACGCCCATGCGGCCGGCGCCGAGGCAGCCGCTTACCAGGCGCTGTTCCACGTGGTCTCCGCCGGCGGGATGCTGCAATGAACGCGGCTGTGCTGAACAATCCACAGTCCGCCGACCGGCACGAGCTGGTGGTGAAGGAGCTCGACGTCGCCGGCTTCGAGGGGCCGCTGGCGGCGCGCCTGTACCGCGCCGCGGTGGACGCCAAGCGCGACATCCTGATCGTGTTCTTCCACGGCGGCGGCTTCGACGACGGCGACCTCGACGAGTCCGACGGCTTCCTGCGCCGTCTCGCAGACGCGAGCGGCTACCCGGTGGTGCTGTCGTCGACCTATACGCTGGCGCCCGTGAAGCCGTTCCCGGCGGCGGCCGAGGATGCCCATGCGGTCGTGAGCTGGGCGAAGAAGAACAAGGCCAAGCTGGGCTGGACCGGCAAGCGCCTGATCGTGGCCGGCATCGAGGCCGGCGGCAACCTGGCGGCGGTGGCGGCGATGATGTCGCGCGACCGCGGCGGTCCGCAACTGGCCGGCCAGATCCTGATCATGCCGATGCTCGATCCGGGCCTGTCGACCTGCTCGATGCGCGAAATGCCGACCTGCCCCGACAAGGCCAGGGTGTTCGACGAATGCGCGGCGGCCTACCGCGGCTACCTGCCGCACGCCGCCGACCGCGGCCACCCGTATGCCTCGCCGCTGCAGTCGAGCCGCCTGAAGAACCTGGCGCCGGCGCTGATCCTGTCGGCCGACGACGACCCGTTGCGCGACGAGGCCGAAGCCTACGGCGCCAAACTGATCAACGCCGGCGTGCGCACCACCGTGCGGCGCATGGCGCCCGCCCGGATCGAGGAACCGAACGCCCGCAACGAATGCGCGTGTACGGGCCATGCCCTGCACGAAATCGCCAACTTCATCGCCGGGCTCGAATCCGACAACGCCCCGCCCGGCAGCTGATCCGTCACGGATCGCCCGGCTGGCACGTCTGGCCGGTAAGGCTTAACAGCATCCAAACCTAGAACAACGTGCCCGTTTTCGGGCACGGGAGACCTGTCTTTTCCTGCGTTTCTGTCTGCATCCCGCATGCAAGACCGGAAGGGACCGCTTTCGCCTAATTATTAATAAGTCATTAAGATCGGAGGGCTCACTCATGAAAACCATTCATCAATTACGTACCGCCGTACGACCCGTCGTACTCGCGCTCGGCGCCGCCGGCATCGCCGCCGCCTTGTCCGCGACGCTCGCTGGCTGCTCCGACGCCACCGGCAAGGCCGCCGAAGCCCAGACCCGGGCGCAGGCTGGTCCGCCGGTCTCAAGCGCGGTCGTGGTCGAGAAGCTCGTCGCCGATACCCAGGAATTCTCGGGCCGCCTGGAAGCCGTCGAGCACGTCGAGATCCGCCCGCGCGTGTCGGGCTTCATCACCGCCGTCAACTTCAAGCCGGGCGCCACGGTGAAGAAGGGCGACGTGCTGTTCGTGATCGATCCGCGCCCCTTCCAGGCCGAAGCCGACCGCGCCGACGCCGCCGCCAAAGCGGCGCGCGCCAAGGCCGACCTGGCGAAGCTGGAGCTGACCCGCGCCGAACGCCTGCTGGGCGACAAGGCCATCGCCCAGCGCGAATACGATGCCAGCGCCTCGGCGCAGAAGGAACTGGAGGCGGACGCCAGGGCCGCCCAGGCGCAGTCCGAGACCGCCAGGCTGAACCTGAACTATGCGCGCGTCGTCTCGCCGATCGACGGCCGCGTCTCGAAAGCCGAGATCACGCTGGGCAACCTGGTCGATGCGTCGAGCGTGCTGACCTCGGTGGTCTCGCTGGACCGCATCTACGCCAGCTTCGACGGCGACGAGGACACCTACCTGCGCGTGCGCTCGCAGGCGCACAGCGGCCAGCCGGTGACGGTGCGCGTCGGCCTGGCGAACGAAGAAGGCTTCCCGCACGAAGGCAAGCTGGAATTCGTCGACAACCAGCTCGACACCCGCGCCGGCAGCGTGCGCATGCGCGCCACCTTCGCCAACAAGGACGACGTGATGGCGCCCGGCCTGTTTGCCCGTGTGCAGATCGGCGGCGGCGTCGAGAAGCCGGCGCTGTTGATCAGCGACCGCGCGGTCGGCACCGACCAGAGCCACAAATTCGTGTTCGTGGTGGGCGGCGACGGCAAGGCCGAGTACCGCGAAGTCAAGCTGGGACCAGTGGTCGACGGCCTGCGCGTGGTGAAGGCCGGCCTGAAGCCGGGCGAGAAAATCGTCGTCAACGGCCTGCAGCGCGTGCGTCCGGGTGCGCCGATCACGGCGCAGACGGTGCCGATGGTCGCCAGCACGGGCACCGGCAATGCCGCGAAAGACAAGTCCGCGCAGCTGGCCATGGCAGATGCAAAATAAGGAATCAATACAATGAACATCTCACGCTTTTTCGTCGACAAGCCGATCTTCGCGGCGGTGTTGTCGGTCATCGTCTTCGTGGCCGGCCTCATCTCGATCTTCCAGCTGCCGATCTCCGAGTATCCGGAAGTGGTGCCGCCCTCGGTGGTGGTGCGCGCCCAGTACCCTGGCGCGAATCCGAAGGTGATCGCGGAAACCGTCGCCACCCCGATCGAACAGGAGATCAACGGCGTCGAGGACATGCTCTACATGACCTCGCAGAACACCTCGGACGGCGCGCTGCAGCTGACCGTGACCTTCAAGATCGGCACCAACGTCGAGCAGGCCGAGACGGCCGTGCAGAACCGCGTCCAGCGCGCGCTGCCGCGCCTGCCGGAAGAGGTGCGCCAGATCGGCGTCACCACGGTCAAGAGTTCGCCCAACATCACGATGGTGGTCCACCTGAATTCGCCGGACGGCCGCTACGACGACCTGTACCTGCGCAACTACGCGACCCTGAACGTCAAGGACCAGCTGGCGCGCATCAAGGGCATGGGCGACGTCCAGCTGTTCGGTTCGGGCGACTACGCGATGCGCGTCTGGCTCGACCCGCAGAAGGTCGCCGCGCGTAACCTGACCGCCAGCGACGTCGTGAACGCGATCCGCGAGCAGAACGTGCAGGTCGCCGCCGGCGTCGTCGGCCAGGGCCCGACCAAGGGCGCCGACTTCCAGTTGACGGTCAATACCCAGGGCCGCCTGCAGTCGGAAGAGGAATTCGGCGACATCGTCGTCAAGACCAGCCAGGACGGCGCCACCACGCTGCTGAAGGACGTGGCGCGCCTGGAACTGGGCTCGAACTCCTACGCCCTGCGCTCGCTGCTCGACAACAAGTCGGCCGTGGCGATCCCGATCTTCCAGTCCCCGACCGCCAACGCGCTGCAGCTGTCGACCGACGTGCGCGCCAAGATGGAGGAACTGTCGAAGGACTTCCCGCAGGGGATGAGCTACAGCATCGTGTACGACCCGACCCAGTTCGTGCGCGAGTCGATCGACTCCGTCGTCCACACCCTGATCGAAGCGGTGGTGCTGGTGGCGCTGGTCGTGATCGTGTTCCTGCAGACCTGGCGCGCCTCCGTGATCCCGCTGCTGGCGGTGCCGGTGTCGGTGGTCGGCACCTTCGCCGTGATGCTGGGCTTCGGCTTTTCGATCAACACCCTGTCGCTGTTCGGCCTGGTGCTGGCGATCGGCATCGTGGTCGACGACGCCATCGTGGTGGTGGAAAACGTCGAGCGGAATATCGAGAACGGCCTGAATCCGCACGACGCGACCGTGCAGGCCATGAAAGAGGTGTCCGGTCCGATCATCGCGATCGCGCTGGTGCTGTGCGCCGTGTTCGTGCCGATCGCATTCGTGTCGGGCCTGACCGGCCAGTTCTACCGCCAGTTCGCGCTGACCATCGCGATTTCGACCGTGATCTCGGCCTTCCTGTCGCTGACCCTGGCCCCGGCTTTGTCCGCGGTGCTGCTGCAGCCGCACGGCGCCAAGAAGGATGCGCTGACGCGCGGCATGGACCTGGTCTTCGGCCGCTTCTTCGCGGGTTTCAACCGCTTCTTCCACCGCTCCTCGCACGCCTATGAAGGCGGCGTGAAGGGCGTCCTGAAGCGCAAGAGCGCCTCGGTGGGCGTGTACGTGCTGCTCGCGATTGCCGGTATTTTCATGTTCAAGGCCGTGCCGCCGGGCTTCGTGCCGGCGCAGGACAAGGCTTACCTGATCGGCTTCGCCCAGCTGCCGGATGCCGCTTCGCTGGACCGCACCGACGCCGTGATCCGCAAGATGTCGGACGTCGCCAAGCAGATCCCGGGCGTGGAATCCTCGGTCGCCTTCCCGGGCCTGTCGATCAACGGCTTCACCAATGCGCCGAACGCCGGCATCGTGTTCACCACCCTGAAGCCCTTCGATCAGCGCAAGGGCAAGGACCAGAGCGCCGAAGCCATCGCCGGCGAGATCAACAAGCGCATGGGCGCCATCGAGGACGCCTTCGTGATGGTGCTGCCGCCGCCGCCGGTAAACGGCCTCGGCACCACGGGCGGCTTCAAGATGATGATCGAAGACCGCGGCAACCTCGGCTACGATGAGCTGAACAAGGCGGTGCAGGCCTTCATGGCCAAGGCCGCGGCCGACAAGCGTCTCGCGGGCGTGTTCTCGGGCTACCAGATCAACGTGCCGCAGCTGTTCGCCGACGTCGATCGGGTCAAGGCAAAACAGCTGGGCGTGTCGCTGGCCGAGATCAACCAGACCTTGCAGATCAACCTCGGCTCGCTGTACGTGAACGACTTCAACCAGTTCGGCCGTACCTACCAGGTGCGCGTGCAGGCCGATGCGCCCTTCCGTTCGCAGCGCGAGCAGATCGCCCAGCTGAAGGTCCGCTCCGGCAGCGGCGAGATGATCCCGCTGTCCTCGATCATGAAGGTGAAGGACACCTACGGCCCGGACCGCGTCCAGCGCTACAACAACTACGTCGCCGCCGAAATGAACGGCGGCCCGGCGCCGGGCGTGTCCTCGGGCCAGGCCCAGGCTGCGATGGAAGAGATCGCCCGCGAAGTGCTGCCGAAGGGGATCGCCTACGAATGGACCGACCTGACCTACCAGGACATCCTGGCCGGTAACACCATGATCTACGTGTTCCCGCTGTGCGTGCTGCTGGTGTTCCTGGTGCTGGCCGCGCAGTACGAGAGCTGGACGCTGCCGCTGGCCGTGATCCTGATCGTGCCGATGTCGATCCTGTGCGCGCTGATCGGCGTGAAGCTGACCGGCGGCGACAACAACGTGTTCACGCAGATCGCCCTGTTCGTGCTGGTCGGCCTGGCCTCGAAGAACGCGATCCTGATCGTGGAGTTCGCGGTCGAGCTGGAGCACCACGGCCGCAGCATCGTCGCCGCCGCGCTCGAGGCTTGCCGCCTGCGCCTGCGCCCGATCCTGATGACCTCGATCGCATTCATCATGGGCGTGGTGCCGCTGGTGTTCTCGCACGGCGCCGGCGCGGAAATGCGCCATGCGATGGGCGTGGCGGTGTTCGCCGGCATGCTGGGCGTGACTTTCTTCGGCCTGTTCCTGACGCCGGTGTTCTACGTCCTGCTGCGCAGCCTGGCGGCGCGCTTCGGCAAGCCCGTCGTCCACGGCGCGCCGGCAGCGCCGCACGCCCCCGAACTCGAAGGAGCTATCAAATGACTACGACCTATCAAGCCCGAAATTTGGCTCGCGATGAGGCGCTCGATGAGGCGCTCGATGAAGCGCTGGCCCGGCCCTCGCGCCGCACGCTGGCACAGCCGGTGGTGAAGACCGTCGCGAAATTCGCCCCCCGTTTCGCCAGCGTGCTGGCGGCCCTGCTGCTGAGCGCTTGCGCGGCGCCAGCCTTCCACCAGCCGGCGGTATCGACGCCGGCCGCGTTCAAGGAGTCGCAGGCGGCGACGCCGGCCGCATCGCCGGACGTCGTGCGCAGCGCCGCCGACGGCACCACCTGGAAGACTGCGCAGCCGGCCGAAAGCCAGCCGCGCGGCGAATGGTGGCGCGCCTTCGGCGACGCCCGCCTCGACAGCCTGATCGCCCAGGCCTCGGCCAGCAACCAGAATCTCTCGGTGGCCGCCGCGCGTGTGAAACAGGCGAGGGCGATCGCCGGCATTGCCGAAGCCGACCGCATTCCGCAGATCGGCGTCGGCATCGGCGCCCAGCGCGCCCGCCTGTCGCCGCTGGAAGCCAACCAGGCGCCGGGTACGCCGGTGGCGCCCGGCACCAGCTACCGCGCGAATCTCAGCGCCAGCTACGAGGTCGACCTGTTCGGCCGCGTGTCCAGCAATGTGGCGGCGGCGCGCGGCGATGCCGGCGCAAGCGAGGCGACTTACCGTTCGGTGCTGCTGTCGCTGCAGGCCGATGTCGCGCAGACCTATTTCCGGCTGCGTTCCCTGGACGCGGAGATCGCCACGGTGAACCAGACCGTGCGCCTGCGCGAGGAGAGCGTGCGCGTGACCGGCCGCCGCTTCGAACTGGGCGATATCGGCGAATTCGACCTGTCGCGGGCGAAGACGGAACTGTCGACCGCACGCGCCGAAGCGATCGGCCTGCAGCGCCGGCGCGCCACCGCGGAACACGCGCTGGCGGTGCTGCTGGGCCAGCCGGCGTCCAGCTTCGGCGAGGCGGTCGATCCGCTCGACGCCAACGCCAGCCTGCCGCTGATCCCGGCCGGCCTGCCATCGAGCCTGCTGGAGCGGCGGCCCGACATCGCCAGCGCCCAGCGCACGATGGAAGCGGCGAACGCGCGCATCGGGGTGGCGAGAAGCGCGATGTTCCCGGCCCTGAGCATCGGCGCCGACGCCGGCGGCGTGGGCGGCAGCTTAGCCGACGTGTTCAAGTGGAGCAGCCGCTCCTGGCTGCTGGGCGCGGCGCTGTCGATGCCGCTGATCGACGGCGGACGCAAGCACAGCAACGTGGTACGCAGCGAGGCCGCGCTCGAAGAGGCGGTGGGCGCCTATCGCCAGAGCGTGCTGGCGGCCTTCGCCGAGGTCGAGGACAACCTCGCCGGCCTGCGCGTGCTGGCGGGGCAGGGCGCCGAGATCGACCAGGCCCTCCTGTCGGCGCGGCGCTCGGCCGACCTGGCGCAGAAGCTGTACGACGCCGGCCGCTCCGGCTACCTGGAGTTGCTGGACACCCAGCGCAACCTGGCGGCGGTGGAACGCAACGCCGTCCAGCTGCGCGGCGACCGGGCGGTCACCACGGTGGCGCTGATCCGCGCGCTGGGCGGCGGCTGGGACGCGGCGCCGGCCTTGCCCTCATCCGGCAGCGTGGCGCTGGCCGGCAAGTGATGTGAAGTGAGTGGGTAATCCGGGGATGCCCTTTGCGGCGGTACGTGCGAGCGTGCCGCCGTTTTTTTCGCTCAGCTACAATCCAGGCATGCGCACCTCCGACCTGGAATCCACCTCGCTGCTCACCGGCCTCGCCCCGGTCATCGCGCCAGACACGCGCATCCTGATCCTGGGCAGCTTTCCCGGCGCCGCCTCGCTCGCGGCCCGGCAGTACTACGCGCATCCGCGCAACCAGTTCTGGAAGCTGGTCGGCGCGCTGGTCGACGAAGACCTCTACGGACTCCCTTACGACGAGCGCCTGCCGCGCCTGCTGGCGCACCGCTTCGGCCTGTGGGACGTGCTGGCCGCCTGCGAGCGCGAAGGCAGCCTCGATTCCGCCATCCGCAAGCCGGCCGCCAACGACTTCGAGCGCCTGCGGCATTTATGTCCTGTGCTTGAGACGGTCGGCTTCAACGGCCAGGCATCGGGCAAGTTCGCACCGCAGTTCGAACAGGCTGGCTACCGGGCCGTGGTGCTGCCCTCGTCGTCGCCGGCGCACATGGCGATGAGCTTCGAGCAGAAGCTGGCGGTGTGGCGGCGGCTGGTCGATCCCGGCCTGGATACCGGCGCCATTCGTCAGCTGTTCTAAACTATTTGTGCGCCGCACAAGGAAGCGTGCTACACTGCGTTTGCGGTCAGGTCTCGATGGTCCTGCCGTTCCCCGCGAAAGGCGCGCGGCGCAGCATGTGTAATGCAGCGCGCGAATCAGCCAGAGGGGATGTTATTCCACATACATTGGTCGGATTACACGATGGATGCACCTGGCAGATAGCCTGGGCCTCCGGGCTCCGCACCTTGCAGATAGCAGGGGCTGGAGCGGCGATTAACGCATTGGCGTCACATTGAAACGAAGCCCGCAGCAGCGGGCTTTTTTTTCTCCATCCATCTCGTTTCAGCCCTACCGGAGGATACATGGCAAAAGAAGAACTCATCGAAATGAACGGCGTCGTCGCGGAAGTCCTGCCCGATTCGCGTTTCCGCATCGATTGCGAGAATGGCCACAAGCTGATCGCCTACACCTCCGGCAAGATGAAGAAGAACCACATCCGCATCCTCGCCGGCGACCAGGTCAGCCTGGAGCTGTCGCCGTATGACCTCAGCAAGGGTCGCATCACCTTCCGCCACATCGAAAAGCGTGGCGCCCCGGCGCCCCGCCCAGGCTTCCGCGGCCGCCGCTAAGAGCAGGGATAGACAGGAAAAAGGGCGTCAGCCCTTTTTTTTCGCCGCAACGTCCCCATATCGCTTTCATCCCCCCAGTCTCCATACGGCTCGACACTGCAGCCGGAGCCGCTTTTTCCCGACTTCGACCCTGTCAACCGCCCCAGGCGCTGCGCCAGCATTGCCTGGAACTGGGCATTTGGCGTTAACAACGTAAAGGACACGAGATGAAAGAAGAACTGATTGAAATGAAAGGCAAAGTTACCGAAGTGCTGCCGGAAATGCGCTTCCGCGTGGACCTCGAGAATGGTCACCAGCTGGTCGCTTACACCTCCGGCAGGATGAAGAGGAACCACATCCGCATCATCGCCGGCGACAGCGTCACGCTGGAGATGTCGCCGTACGACCTGAACAAGGGGCGCATCACCTTCCGTCACCTCGACAGGACCGGCATGCCGAAGCAGGCGCCGCGCCCGCGCCGGCACTGATATCCCGGCCCTCGGTCAACGCATGCCGAGCTGGCGAAGGTGGGCCAGTTTGGCCGAATAACGCTTGCGGTCCTCGCTCTGGGTACTGTTTTCCACCGCCAGCGCCAGCTCGTCGCGCGCGCCGGCGAGGTCGCCGAGCTGCAGGTAGGTCGCCGCCAGCCAGACATGGAATTCGTCATTGTAGGGCGCGCGCTTGACTTCACGTCGGAACAGGTCGCGCGCCTTGCCGTATTCGCGCCCCTTGTAGGCGGCCACGCCCTGGTGGAAGAACTGGAAGGGCGGCACCGGCTCCAGGCTGGCCAGGCGCCTGGCGATGGCCTGCGCTTCGCCGGTCTTGCCGAGCGCCGTCAGCACCGGTTCGAGGTTGCGCAGCGTGGTCAGGTTTTCCGGCTCGCGCGTCAGGGCCGCGCGGTAGGCCCGTTCCGCCATCGGCTTGTCGCCATGGCGGTCATAGATGACGGCCAGCGTATTCAAGGGCATCGCCGAGGCCGGATTGCGCGTCACGGCGGCGCGCGCCCACCAGTAGGCATCGTCGAGCTGGCCAGCCACCAGGGCTTCGGCAGCGCGGTTGTTCTGGAACATGGAGACGATCTCGTCTTCGCTGAGCAGATGCGAGCCCAGGGTTTCGGCCTGGGGCGTCGGCAGGAAGTCGACCACCAGCACGCGCTCGGGCAGGATGTCGCTCATGGTCGTGCGCGAACCCAGCATGATGTTGACGTGGCCGCTCAGCAGGTAAAAGTCGCCGCTGCGGCTCCAGCTTTCCATGTCGACGCTCTGGTAGCGCACCGGCATGTCGAGCGCCTTGGCGAAGGCCGCCGTCATGATCACCAGCGACATGCAGTTCCCGACCCGGTCGCGGAAGGTTTCGGCCGCGGTGCGGGTGTAGGTGGCGTCATATTCGAGCTTGAGTTTACCCTTGGTGTAGAGCGCATCGAGCAGGCCTTGCTGCTTGCCCAGCGAGCGCGTCAGGTTGCTGAACCCGGCGCTGTGCAGGTAGTCGCGCATTTCCGGGCTGAGGGTGAACAGGTCGGCGGCGTCCACCGGTCCGGATGGCGGCGCGAAGGACGCATCGGCGAACAGCTCCGTGGGCGGAACGACGGTCGACGGGGCGCTGGCGCAACCGGCCAGCAGTACCAGCAGGAACGCTACGAGCTGTCTCATCACTTCCTCCGTTACCGGCGAACTTTTGCTTCAAGTATCTGCCGGTCCGGAGGGGATGTAAAGACGCTCCCGAGCGGAAGCTTACTGGTCGTCGTGGAAGGCGTCGTGCAGTTCGTCGAGCAGCTCGGCGGTTTCGTCTGCCGACAGGCCGAGCCAGGCGCAGGCGCGCGCGCCGCCCTTGTTCCATTCGAGCGATTCAGCATGGCCCTGGTACTTGCAGATCGCGCTGTCGGCCAGCAGCGACAGCGCCACCAGCGAGCCCACCGTGCCCGCGCTGTTCGCATCGTCCAGCACGGCGTAGTCGTGGTGATGCAGGATCGCCCAGGCAACATTGTCGGACAAGCCCCAGTTGCGCGCCAGCAGGCAGCCGATCGCGGCGTGCGAGGTCGCATGGCGCTCTTGTTCGAGCGCCGTGAAGGGGCGTTCGGCTTCCAGCGAGGCGGCGGCGAAGGTCGCTTCATAGTCGGCGAAGCGGTCCATCAGCAGGGGCACGCCCATGTCGCAAAACAGGCCGAAGGTATGCGCGACGTCCGGTTCGCCGATGCGCAGGCGGCGCGACAGGAACACCATCGCCTGCGCGCGGCGGGTCGACAGGTCCCAGAAGCTGGCCAGGGCTGCGCTGTTGGCGGGAATCGCCTGGCGCGCCAGCAGCCCGGTCATCAGCGAAGCGACCTGGTTAATGCCGAGGAAGAGAATCGCCTGTTCGATCGACTTGGCCTTGCGCCGTCCGCCGTAGATGGCCGAGTTGGCCAGCTTCAGCAGGGCGCCCGACATGCCGACGTCGCTGGCGACGATGCGGCCGATCGTCTCCGGGCTCGGGTCCGGCGAGCCAAGCTCGCGCTGCAGGTCCGCCAGCAGGCTGGGACGCGGCGGAATGCGGATCGACTTGATCAGGGTATCGACAGGATCCTCGGCGGCGCTCGGACGCGCCAGGGCGGATGCAGTACTCATGGCAGGGGAGAAATGATGCTGCGCAGAAATATGCGCAAAGCTCGTCACTATAAACCAGCAGGGTCGAAGTTGCACCAAAGTATTGATTTTGTGTAGCAAATCCGACAGTGGTGCTTGTCACTCTGCTGCCCGGCCGTGCGACTCGCCGGACGCAGCCGTTATAAGATCCTCACATGTCTTCTACGATTCTTGCAGGTATCGATTTTTCCGCACCATCCCACCTCGTTGCGCGCCAGCTGATCGGCGTGACCGTGCTGGTCGACGGCGTCGGCGGCCGCATCGTCGAGACCGAAGCCTACGACGGCGAGGATCCGGCCTCGCACAGCTATTCCGGTCCGACCGAGCGCAACTTCGCCATGTTCGGCCCGCCTGCCCACGCCTACGTCTACCGCTCCTACGGCATCCATTGGTGCCTGAACTTCGTGTGCCGGGAAGAGGGGCACGGCGCCGGGGTGCTGATCCGCGCGCTCGAACCGGTCGAGGGACTGGAACTGATGCAGGAGCGGCGCGGCACGACCGATAAATGGCTGTTGTGCTCGGGGCCGGGCAAGCTGTGCCAGGCGCTGGGCGTGACACGGGCGCTGAACGGCAGCCCGCTGGCGCAGCCGCCGTTCGAACTGGCGGCCGCGCCCAGGGACATCGAGGTGGTAACCGGACCGCGCATCGGCATCTCGAAGGCGATCGACGTGCCGTGGCGTTTCGGGCTGGCCCACTCGCGCTACGTGAGCAAGCCCTTCCGCTAGAATTTATTTCTTGTAGATGCCGGCTTCGAGCGTGACGTCGCCGACCTTGTAGATGTACGAGGTTTTCGCTTCGACCTTGCCGCTGGACGGGTTCTTGAACTTGTAGTCGACCCAGCCCTTGCCCTTGGCCTTGGCCACTTCCAGGATCTCGCGGCGGAACATCTTGCCGTCCACGTCGGGCACATCGATCAGGTCCTTGCCGATCATGGCCGGATTGACCGGATTCGCCAGCACCACGCCCTTGTTGTCGCGCATGACCAGGTACAGCGGTCCCTGCACGTATTCCGGATTTTTGGCATTGATTTCCTTAATCATCTCGTCCTTGCCCTTGGCTTTCATGAAGGCCGCGCCTTTTTCGACCAGGGCGATTGCATCCTTCTCGTTCGGTTCGTTGGCATAAGCAAAGCTGCAGGCGCTGGCCGCGGCGACCACCAGAACGGCATGACGGAAGCGATTCATAGTTTCCTCCGGAAAATTGTTGACCCGAAGAACTGTAGCGCCCTACACGGTGTAGGTTTTGTCTGAACGCAAGAGAGCGTTTCCCTACTGCACAGCGCAAGCAACAATTGGTGACTGTTGCCGCGTCGTTTTAAAAATTGCGTGAGCGCAATTTTGCGGCTTTCCTATGTGCCTACCATGGTTTTTGTTTCCCAGCGGGAAGGACTTGCGGACATCCCGTCTGCGCTTCCAGTCACGTGAACATGAGGTAACCATGCATAAGATTGCAATTATCGGATTGGGCCCGCGCGGCCTGTCCGTGTTCGATCGCATCATTGCTTTTGCCAGAAATGATGCGAGCGCCACGCCGCTCGAGTTGTATGTCTTCGACGGCAAGGAGTTCGGTCCGGGCTGCCATACGACCGACCAGGGTTCGCATCTGCTGGTGAATACGGTGGCGTGCCAGATGACCCAGTTTTCCGACGATACCGTGCGCGGCGGCGGTCCGCTGCTGTACGGCCCCTCGTTCGCCGATTGGCTCAGCAGCAAGAGCGGCAGTGCGCCCGGCGCGCCGGCCGGCCGGGTCGACATCGACCGCAACGGCTATTACTCGCGCGCGCTGTTCGGGGATTACCTGCGCTGGTGCTTCGAATACGTGAAAAAACTGGCGCCGCCGCACGTGACGATCTACCTGCACAATTTTTCCACCGTCGAGGACCTGGAGTGGAAAGGGGACGGCTGGCAGGTGTCCTATGACGGCCAGGCCTATCCGGCCGATTTCGTGTTCCTGACCACCGGCCACGCGCGCAAGATTCTCAACGAATCTGAACGCGAGCTGACGCGCAAGGTCGATGCCGCGCGCGAACGCAATGCGCGCCTGCAGCTGGTGCTGGAACCCTACCCGGTCCGCAATGCGGTGTCGGGCGTGACCGAGCGGGACACGGTTGCGATCGAAGGCATGGGCCTGACCACCTTCGACCTGCTGGCCCAGCTGACCAGCGCGCGCGGCGGCGTGTTCGAAGCCGGCGCCAGGACCGACCCGGCCGGGCGCCTGCGCTACCGGCCTTCGGGCAAGGAGCCGCGCATCCTGCTGTATGCGCGTTCCGGCCTGCCGCTGACGGCGCGTGCGATCAACCAGAAGGGCGTGTACGGCCAGTACAAGGCGAAGTTCCTGACCCTGGCCAAGGTCGAGGAGCTGCGCGCCGCGACGCCCGGCGGCCAGCTCGACTTCCAGCAGCAGGTGATGCCGCTGCTGTGGTGCGACATGCAGTTCGCCTACTACTTCTCCTACCTGCACCAGCGCCACGACCGGCTCACCGCACTGGTGTTCAGCAACGAGTTCCTCGCCGCCGACAGCGCGGAAGCGCGCCAGGCCCTGGTCGACAAGCATGTGCCGCGCCGCGACCAGTTGTCCTGGGACGCGCTGGTCAACCCGATCCCGGCGCGCGCGCTGCAGAGCCGCCGCCAGTACGACGACTGGCTGCGCGGCTTCATGTGGCGCGACGTCGAGCAGGCCCTGCTCGGCAATCTGAACAGCCCGCTGAAATCGGCCTGCGATGTGCTGCGCGACGTGCGCGACGTGATCCGCAGCGCGATCGACTTCGCCGGCCTGACCGAACAGTCGCATCGCTGGGTGCTGGCCGAATTCCTGCCGATCATGAACCGGCTGGCGGTCGGGCCGCCGAAGGAACGCATCACCCAACTGCTGGCGCTGATGGACGCCGGCGTGGTACGCGCCGACTTCGGTCCCGGCGCACGCGGCGTGTACGACGAGGAAGCCGCCAGCTTCGTGGTGCATGGCCACTGGAGCGGGGCGAGCGAGCAGGCGAATGTGCTGGTGCGGGCCCGCGCTTCGCTGCCCGGTCCGCTCGAGGACAAGTCGCCGCTGATGCGCAAGATGGTCAAGCGCGGCATCGTCAAGCCCTTCATGAACGGCAGCTTTCATCCGGGCGGGATCACGGTCGACCGCAACATGAACGTGATCGGCGCCGACGGCGCGGTGCAGAACTCGCTGTGGGCGCTCGGCACCCTGGTCGAAGGCTGCAAGTTCTACACCTTCGTGCTGCCGCGGCCGGGTGCGAATTCGACCACCATGGTCGATGCCGGGCGCGCCGTCGGCTGCATGATGGAGTCGATCGCCCGCGGCAAGCGGCGGCGCCGGGAGATGCAGGAGGCGGCCGAGGCGGCGCCGTCCAGCGCGGCCGAACCGGTGACGCAGGCCTGCGCGCTCGACGCCTGGCCGCAACAGGCGGGCGCCCGCCTGCCTGCGAACGACCTGGCCGTGGCTTGAGCCCATGAAGCCATGGTCCAATCGTGCCGCAGCGGCCATTCCCGGCCTGTGCGGCATGGCGGCGACGCTGACCGGGGTCGGCATCGCGCGCTTCGCCTACGTGGCGATCCTGCCGGTGCTGGTGCAGCAGGGCTGGTTCGGCCGCGAGGCCGCCGGCCATCTCGGCGCCGCCAATCTCACCGGCTACCTGCTCGGGATCGGCCTGGCGGCCCTGCTGGCGCGCCGCTATCCGCCGGGCTGGCTGGTGCGCTGGTCGATGCTGCTGTGCGCACTCAGCCTGTTCGCCTGCGCCTGGCGCGGCGGCGGCATGCCCTGGTTCCTGTTCTGGCGGATGGTGGCGGGGGCCTGCGGCGCCATCCTGATGGTGCAGGCGCCGGTACTGATCCTGCCGCGCGTGGAGGCGGCGCGGCGCGGCCGCGTGGCCGGCCTGATCTTCTCGGGCGTCGGCCTGGGCATCGTCGCCGCCGCCACGGTGGTGCCGCCCCTGGCTGCCTACGGCCTGGTGCAGGCCTGGCTGGGACTGGGCGCCATCTGCGCGCTGCTCACGGCCGCGGCCTGGCAGTACTGGCGGGCTGCTTCGGCCACGACCCCGGCGGCCGCTCCGGCTGCTGCTGTCGCAGCCGGCAAGCGGCGCACCCGGCAGGGCTTTTCCGGTCCCGTCATGCTGCTGTGCCTGGCCTACACGCTGAATGCGATCGGCTACCTGCCGCATACGCTGTTCTGGGCCGACTTCATCACGCGCGAGCTGCACCGGCCCCTGGCCGCGGCCGGCTTCTTCTGGGGCTGCTTCGGAATCGGCGCTGCCTGCGGGCCCTACCTGACCGGGGTGCTGGCCGACCGCTTCGGCCTGGCCCGCACCCTGGGCGTGGGCTTCGCCCTGAAGGCTGCCGGCGTCGCCTTGCCGCTGGTGGCGAGCGGTACGCCGGCATTGCTGGTGTCGTCGGTACTGGTCGGCTTCTTCTCGCCGGGGATCGTCGGCGCCGCCTCCAGCTATGCCCTCGAGATCGGCGGCGCCGCGCAGCACCGGCGCAACTGGACGGCGATGAACCTGTGCTTCTCGCTGGCCCAGGCCGGCGGCGCGAGCGCGATGGTGGCGATCATGGGCGGGCGGGCGTCGTATGCCGTTCTATTCTGGATCAGCAGCCTGGCGCTCGCGGTGTCCGCACTGTGCGTGGTCGCGATTGCCGCGCTGCTGCGGCGGCGTGCGGCGCGCGGAGAGCTGGATGCGGTGACGGCCTGAATCGCCCGCACTACGTAAAACGGCGCCGCGAGGCGCCGTTTTTTCGCCCGCTGCCGCAGGCTCAGCCCCTGGCGCTGCGGGTCCGCGCGGGACGGTCCTGGCGCTGGCTTTGGCTTTGGGCGGGCAGGGTGCGCCGCGCCTTGCGCATCGGGCTGCCGGCGGTGCGCCGCTCCGCCGGCTCGGCGAATTCCGGATCCTCGTCCACGGGAGCGGCCAGGGCGGGGAAGGCCTCGGTATCGCCTTCGCCGATTGCCTCCGTCCCTTCGATCTTGAAGATCGCGACCGCGCGCGCCAGGTTGACGGTCTGTTCGTGCAGGCTGGCCGCGGCCGCCGCGGCTTCTTCGACCAGGGCGGCGTTCTGCTGCGTCATGTCGTCCATATGGCCGACCGCGCGGTTGACTTCGCCGATGCCTTCGGCCTGCTGATCGCTGGCGGCGCTGATGCTCTTGATGATGTCGTTCACCTGCTGGACCGAAGCCACCACGCTGCCCATGCTGGCGCCGGCCTCGTTGACCGAGGCGCTGCCGTTGTCGATGATCGCGACCGAATCGGCGATCAGCGCCTTGATTTCCTTGGCCGCCGACGCCGAACGCTGGGCCAGTGTGCGCACCTCGGCCGCGACCACCGCAAAGCCGCGTCCCTGTTCGCCGGCGCGCGCGGCTTCCACCGCCGCGTTCAGCGCCAGCAGGTTGGTCTGGAACGAGATGCCGTCGATGACGCCGATGATCTCGACGATCTTGCGCGAGCTGGCGCGGATCGATTCCATGGTCGTCACCGCGCGGTCGACCGCCTGGCCGCCGCTGGCGGCCAGCTCGCTGGCCTCGGCCGCGAGGCCGGTCGCCTGGCGCGCGTTCTCGGCGTTCTTCCTGACGGCCTGGGTCAGCGCTTCCATCGCGCTGGACGTCTCTTCGAGCGAACTGGCCTGCATCTCGGTGCGGGCCGAGAGGTCCAGGTTGCCGCTGGCGATCTCTTTCGACGCGGTGTCGATCGAGCGCACCGCATTCATGATGCTGCGCAGGGTGACGGTCAGGGTGCCGATCGTATGGTCGAGCGCGCGCGAGGTTTGGGCAATCTCGTCGCGGCCGTCGTTGGCGGCCACGCTGGCCAGCCGTCCCTCGGCCAGCTCGCCGACCGCGGTCGAGATGTCGTGGATATCCTTCAGCATGGCGCGCCGCACCAGCATGGTGACAAGCAGCGACAGCACGATCGACAGCAGCACCAGCCCTGCCATGGTCATTCCGAGATCGTGGAACTCGGACCTGGCGGCGGCATAGGCGTGCCCGCTCAATTCGCGCTCCAGCGTTGCCAGCTGGGCCAGGTTGGCGTTCAGCACGAGGAAGCGCTTCTCCGCGGTCTGCATCGCGCCGGTCGCCGTCGACTGGTCGAGCTGGGCCAGGTCGATGCAGTCGGCGACGCTCTTGTGGTAGGCCGCCAGCGCCTCGATCGAGGCATCGATCAGCTTGCGCTCGGACGGCTCGGCCACCTTCGCCAGGTCCGTGAGCCGGACCTGCAGCGCCTCGTGCTTCTTGCCGATGTCGGCGATCAATGCCTTGATGCGGTCCTGGGCGAAGCTGCCCGCCATCGAGGCCAGCAACTGGTAGATGTTGGCGTGCGCATACTTGGCTTCGCCGGCGATATCGGCGGCCGCCTGCAGGCGCGCGGCGCGGACCTGGACCATGTTCTCCAGCGATGCGTTCTGGCGCACCATGCCATAGTAGGCCGCACCCGACAAGGACAGCAGCAACAGCAGCACCATGGACGGCGCCAGCAGCAGTTTGGGACCGATCCTCAATTTTTTCAGCATGGCTTCTCCTGGAAAGAATTACTTCTTGTCGATGCTTGACTCCAGCACCACGTCGCCGACCCTGGCGATGTAGTTGCTCCGGGGTTGGGCACGGCCGTCGGCCGGGTTCTTGTACGTGTAGTCGACCCAGCCCTTGCCCCGGGTCGCCGCCAGTTCGATGATCTCGCGCCGGTACTTCCTGCCGGTGGCGTCCGGCACGTCGAGCAGGTCCTGGCCGATCTGCCACGGGGTGAGCGGATGCGCGAGCATGACGCCGGTCCTGGCATCCCGCATGTGCAGGTACAGGTCGCCGCGGTAGAACATCGGGTCCCTGGCATTGATGCGCCTGATCAGCTCGGCCTTGCCCCGGGTGCGCAGGAAGACGGCGCCCTGTGCGACGAGGTCCTCCGCATCCTTCGCGGCCGGCCCGGCGGCAGGACTGGCGGCGGCGACCAGGGCCAGGGCCAGTGCGGCAAACTGCGGTTTCACGGTGATCCTTCCCCTTGATCAGGAAACGCGGCGCAAAAGTTTCTTACGTGCATTGATTACAGTACGCTGGGCCTGCCGATTCTGGCTTGCGCTGTCACAAGAAGCGGCCACGCGCCCGGACGGCGTCCGGTAAAATGGCCAATCACCAAGCTTATCCAGAGGAAGAAGAATATGAGGTTAGTTCGCTACGGCCGCCCCGGTAAGGAAAAGCCCGGCCTGTTCGACGAAGAGGGCCGCCTGCGCTCGCTGGCCGGCATCATCGACGACATCGACGGCTCGGCGCTGTCCGAAAAGGCGCTGCGCAAGCTCGCCAAGGTCGACTGGAAGACCCTGCCGATCGTCCGCGGCGAGCCGCGCTTCGGCGTGCCGGTCAAGGGTGTCGGCAAGTTCATCGGCATCGGCATGAACTACTCGGACCACGCGGCCGAAGTGGGCGCGCCGGTCCCGAAGGAACCGATCATGTTCATGAAGGCGACCAGCTGTTTGTCGGGCGCGGACGATCCGATCCAGCTGCCGCAGGGATCGAAGAAGACCGACTGGGAAGTCGAGCTGGGCGTGGTCATCGGCACCCGTGCGCAATACGTCAGCGAAGCGGACGCCCTGGACTACGTGGCCGGCTACTGCGTGGTCAACGACGTCTCCGAGCGCGCCTTCCAGTTCGAGATGGGCTCGCAGTGGGACAAGGGCAAAGGCTGCGACACCTTCGGCCCGGTCGGCCCCTTCCTGGTGACGAAGGACGAGATCTTCGACGTCCAGGACCTCGACCTTTACCTGGAACTGAACGGCAAGCGCATGCAGACCGGGAACACCTCGAACATGATCTTCACCGTGGCGCAGATCGTCAGTTACCTGTCGCGCTTCATGACCCTGGAGCCGGGCGACATCATCTGCACCGGCACCCCGCCGGGCGTGGGCCTGGGCCGCACGCCGCAGCGCTTCCTGAAGAAGGGCGACAAGCTGAGGTTGGGGATTGCGGGACTGGGCGAGCAGCAGCAGGAAGTGCTCGCTTTTCCGAAGGGATAATAGCCGTCGTTCCCGCCAGCGCGGGAACGACGTTCAAGAGATTTCCCGCACCGCCGCATTCACCGCCTCCTCCAGCCGCGCGACGATCTCCGACAGCTGCGCCGCGCTGACGATGAAGGGCGGCGCCAGCAGCACATGGTCGCCGCGGCGCCCGTCGATGCTGCCGCCCATCGGATAGACCATCAGCCCGCGCCGCATCGCCTGCGCCCTGATCGCCGCATGCAGTTTCAGCTCCGGCGCGAACGGCTCCCGGCCGGCGCGGTCGCGCACCAGTTCGAGCGCCATGAACAGCCCGCGGCCGCGGATGTCGCCGACGTGCGGATGGCCGCCGAACACGTCGCCCAGCATGCGCCGCAGCGTGGCGCCGCGCTTCTTCACCTGCGCCAGCAGGTCGTCACGCTCGATCACCTGCAGCACCGCCAGCGCGGCGGCCGCCGCCACCGGGTGGCTGGTATAGGTGTGCCGGTGCAGGAAGGCGCCGTCGCCGCGCTGCAGGCGCTCGAGGACCGCGCCGTTGACCAGCACCGCGCCGATCGGCTGGTAGCCGGCCCCCAGGCCCTTGCCGACCGCGATCAGGTCCGGCGCCACCGCATCCTGCTCGATCGCGAACATGGTGCCGGTGCGGCCCATGCCGCACATGACTTCGTCGGCGATGAACAGGATGCCGTACTTGTCGCACAGCGTCCGCACGCCGTGGAAGTAGCCCGGCGTCGGCGGGATCGCGCCGCCGGCCGCGCCCGCCACCGGCTCGGCGCAGAAGCCGATCACGCGTTCCGGTCCGGCCTGCAGGATCGCCGCTTCCAGCTCGTCCAGCAGCATGGCCGTGTACTGTTCGGTGCCCTGGCCTTCGACGCGGTAGCGGTACTCGTAGCAGGGCGAGACGCGCGGCATGTCGGCCAGCGCCCCCGGCGTGTTGCCGTGCCAGCTCTGGCGGCGCGCAATGAACAGGGTGCGCCGGTGTTCCCCGGCCTCGACGAAATACTGGCGCGCGAGCTTCAGGGCCGCCTCCATCGCCTCGGCGCCGCCCGCGACCAGGCAGACCCCGCCGATCCCCGCCGGCGCGTGCGCCAGCAGGCGCTCGGCCAGGTCCTCCGCCGCCTCGGTGGTGAAGAAGGCCGTATGCGCATAGGCGCAGCGGTCGATCTGGGCGTGCATGGCGGCGATCACGTCCGGATGGCCGTGCCCGAGCGAAGACACGGCCGCGCCGCCGCTGGCATCGATATAGGTCTTGCCCTGGCTGTCCTGCAGGTAGATGCCGTCGCCCTTGACGGCCACGGGCGGCGTCTCGCCCAGCTTGCGATGAAGGATGCGGCTCATCGGAATCCCCTTCAAAAAGTTGACGCTTGACAATAAAGGCGAAGCGTCGGGATTCTTTTGATTTTTGCCGGAAGGCATGCGAATATCTCCGCATGACAGACCGCCTCCGCCCCATCCCCGCCGACGAATGGACCGACGCCCAGCGCGAGGCGGCGCATGAGATCGTCAACGGCCCGCGCGGCGCCCTGTACGGCCCCTTCGTGCCGCTGTTGCGCAGTCCGGAACTGATGGGCCACGCGCAGCGCCTCGGCGAATACCTGCGCTACCGCAGCGCCATCGGCACCCGGCTGTCCGAGCTGGCGATCCTCGTCACCGCGCGTGAATGGAACCAGCAGGTGGAGTGGGCGATCCATGCGCCGGTCGCGCGCCAGGCCGGCGTCAAGGAAGAGCTGATCGGCGCCATCGCGCGCAGGGAGCGTCCGCAGGCCATGGCGGCCGACGAAGAGGCGGTGTATGAATTTTGCGTGGAGCTGCAGCGCGACAAGCGGGTGTCGGACCGCACTTATGACAAGGCCCTGGCGCTGTTCGGCGCGCAGGGCGTGGTCGACCTGATGGGCGTGAACGGCTACTACACCTTCCTGGCGATGATCATGAATGGGGCGCAGACCGAGGCGCCGCCGTCGAGCGCGGCGCCGTTGCCGGAATAAGCCCTCAGGCCAGGGCTTCCTTGGCCGCCTGTTCCGGCGTCAGCTCGTCGTAGAACATGTCGGTGAACCACTCGACGTTCTCTTCGATGTGCTCCTGCGCCTGCTGCTGGGTGGCGCCGCCGGCCACCAGATGTTTTTCGACCTCGATGCACCAGTTAATCAGCGCCATCGTCTCTTCGTCGAGTTCTTCCTTCTTTGCCATCGTTCAGCCCAGCACTTTCTTGAAGAAGCTGGAGAGATGCTGCACCTCTTCCAGACACACCGAGTGCTGCATCGCATACTCGTGCCACTCGACCTGGTAGCCCAGCGAGACCAGCAGGTCGCGCGACATCTCGGCGCGGTTGAAGGGCACCACGTTGTCGTGGCGGCCGTGGGCCATGAAGATCGGCGTGGCCAGGCTTTCCTGGGTACGCTCGGTGGCCAGTTTGCTCGAGAGCGGCACATAGCCGGACAGGCAGATCATGCCGGCCAGCGGCTCGGGGTGGCGCAGGCCGGCCTGGATGGTCATCGCGCAGCCTTGCGAGAAGCCGGCCAGGACGATGCGCGAGGCCGGGATGCCGCGCGCCTTTTCGCGGGCGATGAAGGCTTCGACTTCCTGCTGCGAGGCGCGCAGGCCGTTCTCGTCCTCGCGCCGCGTCAGTTCGGCGCCGGTGATGTCGTACCAGGCGCGCATCACGTAGCCGCCGTTGACGGTGACCGGCATCGTGCGCGCATGCGGGAAGATGAAGCGGATGCCGGGCAGGCCGGCCAGGTCGAGTTCGCGCACGATGGGCACGAAGTCGTTGCCGTCCGCGCCCAGGCCGTGCAGCCAGATGACGGAGACTTCCGGGTTGTCGCTGGTGTCGACGATGACGTGTTCGAGCAGTGCGCTCATGCGTTGATCCTTATTTCTTCTTCGGACGCCAGGCCACGCAGACGTCCGGGTTGGTGTCGCTGAACGGACCGCCGATCAGGTCGATGCAGTAGGGGACCGCCGCGAAGATGCCGTCGACGACGGTCTTGCCCTCGGCATCCTTCAGGCCTTCGAGGGTTTCCTTGATCGACTTCGGCTGGCCGGGCAGGTTCATGACCAGGGCCGCGTGATCCGGCGTCTCGCGGATCACCGCGACCTGGCGCGACAGGATCGCGGTCGGCACGAAATGCAGGCTGACCTGGCGCATCTGCTCGCCAAAGCCGGGCATTTCCTTGGTGCCGATGGCGAGCGTGGCCTCGGGCGTGACGTCGCGCCGCGCCGGGCCGGTGCCGCCGGTGGTCAGCACCAGGTGGCAGCGCTGCACGTCGACCAGCTCGACCAGGGTCTGCTCGATGCTGGCGCGGTCGTCGGGGATCAGGCGGGTCTCGACGCGGAACGGGGTGGTCAGCGTCTTCTGCAACCATTCCTGCAAGGCCGGGATGCCCTTGTCCTCGTAGACGCCGCCGCTGGCGCGGTCCGAGACCGAGACCAGGCCCACGACCAGCTCCTGCACCTTATTCTCCAGACTCATCGTCTTCTTCGCCTTCGCCTTCGACCTCGTCGCTCGGGGCAGCCTTGGCCGGCTTGGCCAGGTCCTTCAGGATCTGGAAGATCTCGCGGTAGGCCTTGGGCGGCTTGTTCTCCGCCTGCTCCTTGCGCGCATTGCGGATCAGGGTGCGCAGGTGCTGCACGTCCAGCTGCGGATGCTCTTCCAGCAGCTGGGTGAGCGCCTTGTCGTCGGCCAGCAGCTTCTCGCGGCGGCGTTCCAGCGCGTGCAGGGCGGCGGCTTCGGCCTTCGAGGTGCCTTTCCAGCTCTCGATGGTGCGCTGGATGACGGCGACTTCCTCTTCGTCGAGGGAGCGCATCATCTTGCCCACGTACTGCAGCTGGCGGCGGCGGCCTTCGTGGTTGGTGATGGTCTGGGCCATGAGGATGGCATCCTTGACCTCGTCCGGCATCGGCACGCGCTTGACGCGGTCGCGCGGCGCATCGATGAGCTGTTCGCCGAGCTTCTGCAACTCGTTACTCTGCCGCTTCAGTTCGGACTTGGAGGGGCGGTCGTATTCCGGTTCGAACTCGTCGGAGCGGAAGCCGACAGCGCCGCGGTTTGCATTTGGCATGATGATCTAGATTCGCCAAGCGCACGGCTTGACGGTAAAAACAGTAAACGGCTGCTATGATAACTGTTTTAGGGCTCGCTACGAAAAACGCACATGAACGACTCCGTCTTCACCCATACCCAGGATCAGCTCAAGCAGCTCGCACAAGATGTGCTGGCGATTGCAAAGGAAACCGGCGCCAGCGATGCATCGGTCGAGATCAGCGAGGGTAGCGGGCTGGCGGTCACGGTGCGCAAGGGCCAGGTCGAGACCATCGAGCAGAACAAGGACAAGGGCATCGGCGTGACCGTCTACTGCGGCCAGCGCCGCGGTCATTCCAGCACCTCCGATTTCTCCAGCGCCTCGCTGCGCGCCGCCGTCGAAGCCGCCTACAACATCGCCCGCTTCACCGCCGAAGACCCCGCCGCCGGCCTGCCGGACGCGGATCTGCTGGAAATGAATCCGCGCGACCTGCGCCTGTGCTACCCATGGGACATCAGCGCCGAGGAAGCGGTACAGATCGCCCAGCGCTGCGAAGCGGCCGCCTTCGGCGTCGACAAGCGCATCACCAACAGCGAAGGCGCCAGCGTCTACGTCCAGCAGTCGCATTTCGTGGCCGCCAACAGCCTCGGCTTCTGCGCCGGCTACCCGTTCTCGCGCCACACCCTGTCGGTCGCGCCGATCGCCGGCAAGGGCGCGCATATGCAGCGCGACGACTGGTACAGCTCGGCGCGCGACCCGAACAAGCTGGCCGACCCGGAAAAGGTCGGCCGCTATGCCGCCGAGCGCGCCCTGGCGCGCCTGAACGCGCGCAAGCTCGATACCCGCACCTGCCCGGTGCTGTTCGAAGCCCCGCTGGCCGCCGGCCTGCTCGGCGCCTTCGTCCAGGCAACGTCCGGCGGCGCCCTGTACCGCAAGTCGAGTTTCCTGCTGGATTCCCTCGGCCAGTCGATCTTCCCCTCGCACATCCAGATCGTCGAAGACCCGCACATCGTCGGCGCGGTCGGCTCCTCGCCCTTCGACGAAGAGGGCGTGCGCACCCAGACCCGCAAGGTCGTCAGCGACGGCGTGCTGCAAGGCTATTTCCTGTCCTCGTACTCGGCGCGCAAGCTGGGCATGCAGACCACCGGCAACGCCGGCGGCTCGCACAATCTCGACATGCTGTCGAAGGAAACGAAAATCGCCGACACCTTCGAAGGCATGCTGCGCAAGATGGGCACCGGCCTGCTGGTCACGGAACTGATGGGACAGGGCACCAACTACGTCACCGGCGACTACTCGCGCGGCGCGTCCGGCTACTGGGTCGAGAACGGCGTGATCCAGTACCCGGTCGAGGAAATCACCATCGCCGGCAATATGAAGGAGATGTTCCAGTCCATCGTCGGCATCGGCAATGACGTGCTAACGCGCGGCAACAAGTCGACCGGCTCGATCCTGATCGAGAAGATGGTGGTGGCCGGCAGCTGAGGGATCGCGGACGGCAATAAAAAAGGCAGCCCTGGCTGCCTTTTTGTTTTCGCAAGCTCAGAAACGGTGCTGGATACCCACCGACAGGTTGCTCATGTTGCTGCCGTAGCCGGCTTCGTCCCGGGACAGGCTGACGAGCTGCTCATGCCGGGCCTTGGCATAGGCCGCCACCGTGTACAGGTCGGTGCGCTTGGACAGCGCATAACGGGCGCGGAGCACGACCATGATCGGATCCGCGTCGGTGTTCGCCGGCACCTTGCGCACATCCTGGTAGTACACCGCGCCGGTCAGCGTGACTCGCGGGGCGACCAGGTAGCTGGCGCCCGCCCAGTACAGGCGCGCGCGCAGGTCGGCCGTCAGCGGTTTTGCCGACTCGAGCCGGTAGTCGCGGGCGCCGCCCTGCAGCTTCAGGCCGCCGCTGTTGTACAAGGCGCCCAGGTGCCAGGCGGTCGTCTCGTCGCGGACGCCCGTCGCCGTCTTGTTTCCGTTGATCCGCTCATAGGTGGCCGCGACCGCATAGGGTCCGCTTGCATAGTTCAGCGCCACGGCGCCCTTGGCGCTGTCGCCGATCGTCGACGACTGTTCGCCGGCGCCATAGTTCAGGCCAATCGAGAAATTGCCGAACTTGCCGGTGTACTTGACCATATTGTCGAAGCCGGTGGTCATGCCGTATTTGCTGGCGCCGCTGGCATTGCCGGTCGGAACCCAGGAGTAAAAGGGCGCATAGCCCATCGGATCGTAGGCCAGCATGAAGTCATACACCGAGGTGAAGGAGCGTCCCAGCACCAGGCGCCCGAAGCTGCCTTCGAGGCCGACATTGGCCTGGCGCTTGAACAAGGGGTTGTCGGCGGTGCCGGTATCGGGCGCGATACCCATCTCGAGCTGATAGACCGCTTTCAGCCCGTCCCCGAGATCCTCGCTGCCGCGAAAGCCGAGACGCGAGGTGTTCATGCCGCTCGCACTGACGCGCCAGGTCGTGCCCTTGTCCTTGGTGATGTTGGTCGTCGGGCCAAGCAGCACGTCGATGATGCCGTAGACATCGGTATTCGACTGTGCGAGAGCGCTGCCCGAGGCAAGGGTGCCGGCGGTCAGGCTTGCGGCGAAGGCCCATTTTTTCAGTGTCATATCCCATCCTCTGCAAAAAGAAATCGATAGAAGTGGCCCAAAAGCATCTCCATCAATATCAGTTTTTGCGCGTAGGAAATTTGCGCTGCCGCATTACCGACATGCGCTGTGGAAATATGCCCACGCTCAAGCATGGGACAGATCGCCTCGCACGCGTTTTTTTGGTTCCTGCAATAATGTGTGGCTATGCATTGCACTTGAAAGGAAGCACATGAGTATTCTTGCCGCCGCTACCAAACGCCACACCACCAAGGCCTACGACCCGACCCGCCGCGTCCCCGACGAACTCATGCAGCAGATCTACGGCCTGCTGCGCAACAGCCCGTCTTCGGTGAACTCGCAGCCCTGGCACTTCATCGTCGCCAGCACGCCGGAAGCGAAGGCCCGCATGGCCAAGGGCGCGCAGGGCGGTTTTATCTACAACGAGCCGAAGATCACCAAGGCCTCGCACGTGATCCTGTTCTGCGTGCGCGCCGACGCCGACCAGCAGCACCTGGATGCCGTGCTGGAGCAGGAGCAGCGCGACGGCCGCTTTCGCGACGAGGCCGCGAAGGCCGGCCAGGCCAAGGGCCGCCTGGGCTACGTGAACCTGCACCGCTACACCCAGAAGGACCTGCCGCAGTGGCTGGAAAAACAGGTGTATATCGCCCTCGGCAGCGCGATGCTGGGCGCCGCCAACCTGGGCATCGACACCACGCCGATGGAAGGCATCGACGTCGCCGCGCTGGACGCGGAGTTCGGCCTGCACGAGCGCGGCCTGACCAGCCTGGTGATGCTGAGCTTCGGCTACCACGCCGAGACCGACTTCAACGCCGGCCTGCCGAAGTCGCGCCTGAGCGAAGAGCAGGTGTTCACCTTCCTGTAATGATGCCGAAGGGGCGGAGCATGGGAAACCATGCCCGCTCCAGGATCTTCATGAAGCCGTCCCGCGTCGGGTAACCCTCGTTTTCCCAGTCCTCGGCGTAGTGCTGCACATCGCTGGCCAGGATGCCGCGGCTGTCGACGTGGAATACGTGTTCCAACGGCGCGTGGAATTCGGCCAGCACCTCGTCGTTGACGGCGTCGATCACCAGCTTCATGACTTCGGTGCGGAAGGCCAGGTCGGGATCGACGCCGGCGTCGTCCATGACGGTCGTGATCCAGCCGCCATGGCTGTCGACGAAGCCGCGGCCGTCCGGCACCGGATAGTCGTAGCCGTTCAGGAAGATCGGCTGCTGCCAGGGCGTCTTGCGGTAGGCCCAGCGGATCGCGCGGATGATGCCGTTCAGGCCTTCGCTGACGTGGTACAGCAGCAGGTCGAGGCGCGCCGCCGAAAAGCAGGCGGCCGGGGAAGATGCGGCGGAGCAGTCGTCGCGCAGCGCCAGCCGGTGTTCGAGCGCGTCGTTGGCGAAGCCGCCGAGATAGAACTCGCTGAAGTGGAGTTCCGGCGACAGGTGCATGCGGATCACGCTGGCATAGGCGCCGTCGCCGATGTACTCATTGAGACGGGCGCCGTTGAAGCCGAGCAGGCGGATCGCGGCATGCTCGGGCGCGACCTGCGGATGCTCGACCAGGGCCTGCAGCAGCGTCTGTTCGGCATGCCAGAACCACGCATCGCCCAGCGCCAGCCCGGCCGGAGGCGTCGCCCCCGGGTCCGGACTTTCACCCGGCCGATAAACACTTCCTCCGACATTGCCCATCCCGTTCTCCGCTCTGGCTGCCGCTCATGCTTTTGACAGAGGGCGGCGCAGGCCGGTTCCCGGGTGGGCCGGGAGTATTCCTTCGTACGCTTACTTGATCGCGCGGACCGCCTGCAGCACCGGCTGCAACACCGCGGCGCCGAGGCGGGCGCTGCGCGCGCCGTCCCAGCCGACCAGCGGATCCGGGTCGTTGGCGTTGTCCTTGAACGGCAGTTCCAGGGTCAGCGACAGGCAGCCGAAGGCGTGGGTGATGTGCGGCGAGCCCATGGTCAGGGTCTCTTCGCTGTAGGGCGTCTCGCCGTAGCCGTGCACGTCCTGGAAGTCCGGGCTGGCGACCATGAAGGCATCCGAGAAGGCCTTCTGGGCGGCGGCCTGTTCGGCGGTAAAGTTCGGCAGGGATTCGCTGCCGGCGATGAACACGTAGGGCAGGCCCTCGTCGCCGTGCACGTCCAGGCACATGTCGACGCCGGTTTCGTGCATCTTCTTCAGCACCAGGAAGACTTCCGGGCTGCGCTCCATGCTCGGGTTCAGCCACTCGCGGTTCAGGTTGGCGCCGGCGGCATTCGTGCGCAGGTTGCCCCGCACCGAGCCGTCCGGGTTCATGTTCGGCACCACGTAGAACACCGATTCTTTCAATAACTGACGCCCGAAGGGATGGGCCGGGTCGAGCAGGGCGTCGAGCATGCCTTCGACGAACCATTCGGCCATCGTCTCGCCCGGGTGCTGGCGTGCGATCACCCAGACTTTCTTCTTGCCTTCCGCCGGCTCGCCGATGACGAGCAGGTTCAGGTCGCGGCCGTCGATGGTCGAACCGAGGTCGAGCATGCGCACGTGTTCGGACAGCTGGGCGCGGTCCAGCAGCTCCAGGTGGCGCTCCCAGGAATAGGGCTCGAAGTAGGCGTAGTAGACGCTGTCCATGGCCGGGGTGTGCTCGATGCTCAGCACCTGGCCGTCGAAGCTGGTCGGCACGCGGAACCAGTTGATGCGGTCATAGCTCGCCATCGCGTTGTAGTCTTCCCATCCCGCCGGGTAGGCCGACTGGCCGGCGTTCAGCAGGCGGATCGTGCAGGGCTGCGCCTGCGCGCCCTGCAGGCGGAAGTAGAACCACTGGGTGATGTCGGCGTGCGAATCCTTGCGGATGTTCAGATCGATGGCGGTCGCGCTTGTGGCGTTCACGACCTCGATGGCGCCAGCGTCGAACTGGCTGCTAATCTTGATAGACATGGTTGTGGATGGGGCCTGGGCAAACCTGCTGCGCGTTGCATTTTCGGCTTGCGATGCTCGCCGTACCGTAAGTACGGCTGCGCTTCTCAGCCGAAACTGCGGCCGCTCGCGACGGTTTGACCAGGTCCTGTTATTTGAGTGGTGAGGCACGCATCATAACCATACCTTGTTTCGCCGCGCAAATCGGCTCGTCTGCTGCCGGTCAAATGATGGCCTGCTCTCCGCTGCTACCGTTGCTGTTTCGGAGGAAAACAATGAAGAATGAAATTCGCGTGGCACGGGCCGAAATCACCAGCATCGACAGCCAGGGTTTCTGGCTGCGCTGTCATCGGGAAGAGTTGTACCTGCCCTTCGCCATGTATCCCTGGTTCGAGGATGCGACGGTGGCGCAATTGTGCCGGGTCGAGTGCTTCGGCGATACCTGCCTGTACTGGCCGGGACTCGACCTCGAGCTCAGCGTCGAGAGCATCCGGCTGTCGATGAGCGCGCCTCAGCGCAATCCGCCGAACCTCTCATAGAAGCCGGCATCCGCTTCGGGCGCATCCGCATCTTCCCTGCGCAGCACATCCATCAGGTGCCGCTCCGCCTGCTGCCAGCTCAGGCGGTAGATCGCCTGCGCCAGCGCGTAGGCTTCCGAGCCCGGCCAGGGCTGGGGCAGCAGCTCCAGCGGCAGCATCGGGTCGTGCAGCTGGACGCGGCGGTAGGCGTGGATCAGCAGGCTGCGCATCACGAACGCCGCCTCGGGCGTGAGTTCCTTTTCTTCCTTCAGCAGTGCCAGCAGCGGCGAGAACTCCTCGATGAAGCGGCGGTAGCCGGCCACCACGCCGGACAGGTTCCAGCCTTCGTGCACCAGTTCGCCCAGCGGACGCGAGCCGGACCCGGGCAGTTCGGCGGCGCTGCAGACGAAGACCTTGCCGGCGCCCTTGATGCGATCGAGGATCTCGGCCAGCGGCGCCGGATCGGCCGCCGGATGGGCCAGCAGCCCCGGCGCCAGCATCGCGTAACCTTCCCACTCGAGCTCCTTGCGCACGGCCGCGCGCAGGCTGGCGTCGATGCTGCCGTTCGGTGCCATCACCACGGTCCAGCGGCCATCCCAGTCGAGGCCGGGCGGGGCGTAGATGCGGCGGTTCGCGCGCTCGAAGCGCGGACGCGCCTCCGGCAGCAGGGCATAGCTGCTGCGCCGCCCCTCGCGGCTCGCGACCAGCCAGCCTTCCTGCACCAGGCGGAATACACTGGTGCGCACCAGGCGGTCGGTGACGCCCATCGGCGCCACCAGCTCGATCAGGCTGCCCAGCCACAGGCGGGCGCCGTGTGGGGCGATGGCGTCGCCGAAGATCGTCATGACCAGCGACTTCGAGCGCGGCGGATCGGTGGTAAGGAAGCGGGCTATCCACTCGCTGCTGGTGAGCATTTTCATACAGTTACTTTACCGTAATCACGATGCATGGGATAGATTGTTGCACATCGATATGATTCAAAATTTTGGTGTACATCCAGTTTTTTGTATCGTATTATGGATTCAGACAGAACACAAACGGAGACCACCATGTATGCCCAACTGGTAGAAACCGGCCTCAAGAAGGTACAGACGCGCGACGACATGAGCGCGGATGAACAGGCTTTCCAGGCCCGCATCGACGCCGGCGTCAAGATCGAGCCGAAGGACTGGATGCCCGAGGCTTACCGCAAGACCCTGGTGCGCCAGATTTCCCAACATGCCCATTCCGAGATCGTCGGCCAGCTGCCGGAAGGCAACTGGGTCACGCGCGCCCCCACCCTCAAGCGCAAGGCGATCCTGCTGGCCAAGATCCAGGACGAAGCCGGCCACGGCCTCTACCTGTACAGCGCCGCCGAAACCCTGGGCGTCTCGCGCGACGAGCTGCTGGAGGCCCTGCACGCGGGCAAGGCCAAGTACTCGAGCATCTTCAACTACCCCACGCTGACCTGGGCCGACATCGGCGCGATCGGCTGGCTGGTCGACGGCTCGGCCATCATCAACCAGATCCCGCTTTGCCGCTGCTCGTATGGGCCGTATGCGCGCGCCATGATCCGCGTGTGCAAGGAAGAGTCCTTCCACGCGCGCCAGGGCTACGACATCATGATGAAGCTGGCCCAGGGCTCGCCCGAACAGAAGGCGATGGCCCAGGACGCCCTGAACCGCTGGTGGTGGCCCTCGCTGATGATGTTCGGCCCGTCGGACGCCGAGTCGGTCAACAGCGCGCAGTCGACGCAGTGGCGGATCAAGCTGTTCTCGAACGACGAACTGCGCCAGCGCATGGTCGACCAGACCGTGCCGCAGGCCGAATTCCTGGGCCTGAGCGTCCCCGACCCCGACCTGAAGTGGAACGAAGAACGCGGCCACTACGATTTCGGCGAGATCGACTGGGACGAATTCCACAACGTCCTGAAGGGCAACGGGCCCTGCAACAAGGAGCGCCTGCGCACCCGGGTCAAGGCCTGGGAAGACGGCGCATGGTTCCGCGAGGCGCTGGTGGCGCATGCGGACAAGCAGGCTGCCAGGCAGGTCGCCTGATGTAGGGTGGGCACCCCGTGCCCACGTAAAAACCCGGAGACAACAATGAGCAAAGAATGGCCCCTGTGGGAAGTCTTCATCCGCAGCCAGCACGGACTCGCCCACAAGCACGTCGGCAGCCTGCACGCACCGGATGCCGAGATGGCGATCAACAATGCGCGCGACGTCTACACGCGCCGTAACGAAGGCGTCTCGATCTGGGTCGTGAAGGCGGCCGACATCGTCGCCTCCAGCCCGAGCGACAAGGACGCGCTGTTCGAGCCGTCCAACAGCAAGGTGTATCGCCACCCGACCTTCTTCCCGATGCCGGAAGAAGTCAAGAACCTGTGAGGCCGGCCGTGAACCTTGAATTGGCCAAGATCGAATACCTTCTGCGCCAGGGCGACAACGCCCTGATCCTGTCCCAGCAGCTGTCCCAGCTGTGCGGCAAGGGTCCGGCGCTGGAAGAGGACATGGCGCTCACCAACGTCGCCCTCGACCTGCTCGGCCAGACCCGCATGTGGCTGGGCTACGCCGGCGAACTCGAAGGCCGCGGCCGCGACGAGGACCGCCTCGCCTACCTGCGCGACAGCCGCGAGTTCCGCAATGTCCTGCTGGTCGAACAGCCGAACGGCGACTACGCCCAGACCATGGTGCGCCAGTTCTTCTTCGACACCTGGCACTACTTCCTGATGCGCGGGCTGCTGTCCTCGACCGACAGGCGCATCGCCGAGATCGCGGAAAAATCGGTCAAGGAAGTCACCTACCACCTGCGCCGCAGCGGCGACCTGGTGGTGCGCCTGGGCGACGGCACGCCGGTCAGCCACGCGAAGATGCAAGCCGCGATCGACGAGCTGTGGACCTATACGGGCGAAGTCTTCATCTACGACGAGCTCGAGCTGGCCATGGTGGAGCAGGGCGTCGCCCCCGCCGCGGAAGCGCTGCGCGAAGCCTTCCTGCAGCACGTGTCGGAAGTCTTCGCCGAAGCGACCCTGCCCATGCCCGACCCCGGCGCCTACATGCAGCGCGGCGGCAAGCAGGGCCGGCACAGCGAGCGCCTCGGCTACATCCTGGCCGAGATGCAGTTCCTGCAGCGCGCCTATCCCGGCGTCGAGTGGTAAGGCCATGACCGATACCGCACAAGCCAGCGCCCAGGTCTGGGCCTGGCTCGGCGAGGTGCCCGACCCGGAGATCCCGGTGATCTCGGTGGTCGACCTCGGCATCGTGCGCGAGGTCGCCTTCGACGGCGACGAGTGCGTGGTGACGATCACCCCGACCTATTCCGGCTGCCCGGCGATGCAGGTGATCGCCGAGGACGTGGAGCAGGCATTGCACGCGCGTGGCCTGGGCAAGGTGCGCATCGCCACCCGCCTGTCGCCGGCCTGGACCACCGACTGGATGAGCGAGGCCGGCAAGGCCGCCCTGAAGGGCTACGGCATCGCACCGCCGGTGCAGCAGGTGATCGACATCAGCGCCCTGCAGCATGGGGTGAAACGCCACGCGATCCAGCAACCGAGCGTCGCCTGCCCGCATTGCGGCTCGCAGCATACCCGGCTGACCAGCCAGTTCGGCTCGACGCCATGCAAGGCGCTGTACCAGTGCCTCGACTGCCGCGAGCCTTTCGACTACTTCAAGTGCCATTAAGACGATGAGCAAATTCCATCCCCTGACTGTCGCCAAGGTGAAGCATGAAACGCGCGACGCGATCGCGGTCACCTTCGACGTGCCGCCCGAGCTGCGCGAGGCCTTCCAATACCAGCAGGGCCAGCACCTGACCCTGCGCGCGATGATCGACGGCGAGGACGTGCGCCGTTCCTACTCGATCTGCTCGGCGGTGCAGGACGATTGCCTGCGCGTCGCCATCAAGCGCGTGAACGGCGGCCTGTTCTCGACCTGGGCCAACGAATGCATCCGCCCCGGCGTGACGATCGACGTGATGCCGCCCGAAGGCCGCTTCAACCTGCCGCTCGAACCCGCGAGCCGCCGCCACTACCTGGCCTTCGCGGCCGGCAGCGGCATCACGCCGATCCTGTCGATCGTGAAGACCACGCTGATGGCCGAGCCGGACAGCCGCTTCACCCTGCTGTACGGGAACCGCGCTTCCTCGTCCGTGATCTTCCGCGACGAGCTGGCCGAGCTGAAGGACCGGTACATGGAGCGCCTGAACCTGGTCTACATCATGAGCCGCGAGCCCCAGGACATCGAGCTGTTCCACGGCCGCATCACCGAAGCCAAGTGCCGCGAACTGTTCCGGCACTGGCTGCGCGTGGAGGACGTCGACTACGCCTTCATCTGCGGCCCCGAGGACATGATGCACGGCGTCTCGAACGCGCTGCAGGAAGCGGGCATGCCGAAGGAACGCATCCGCATCGAGCTGTTCGCCGCCGGCGCCGCCCAGGCCCCGCGCAAGCCGCGCCCGGTGTCGGCGGAGCCGCGCCACCAGACCGAAGTCACGGTGGTCATGGACGGTGTCCACGCCAGCTTCACCATGGACAAGGACAAGGAATCCCTGCTCGACGCCGGCCTGCGCGCAGGGCTGGACATGCGCTACTCCTGCAAGGGCGGGGTGTGCTCGACCTGCCGCTGCAAGGTGCTCGAAGGGCAGGTCGAGATGGACGTCAACTACGCGCTCGAGGACTACGAAGTGGCGCGCGGCTTCGTGCTGAGCTGCCAGAGTTTTCCGGTGACGGACAGGGTCGTCGTCGATTTCGACGTGCACGAATAAATGAGACTCGTCGTCCCCGCGAAGGCGGGGACCACGGTGATAAAAAACAGGAGCAGACACCATGACCTACGCATCCATCAAATTCACCATCGATGACGGCATCGCCGTCCTCACCCTCAACCGCCCCGAGCGCCTGAACAGCTTCACCCAGGCCATGCACGGCGAAGTGCGCGACGCGCTGAACCGGCTGCAGGCCGACAAGACCGTGCGCGTGCTGGTGCTGACCGGCGCCGGCCGCGGCTTCTGCGCCGGCCAGGACCTGAACGACCGCGCGGTCGAGCCGGGGGCGCCGGGCGTCGACCTCGGCGAATCGGTCGAAAAATTCTATGCGCCGCTGGTCACGACCCTGCGCACGCTGCCGATGCCGGTGATCTGCGCGGTGAACGGCGTGGCCGCCGGCGCCGGCGCCAACCTGGCGCTGGCCTGCGACATCGTGCTGGCCGCGAAATCCGCCAGCTTCATCGAAGCCTTCTGCAAGCTGGGCCTGATTCCGGACACCGGCGGCACCTGGGTGCTGCCGCGCCTGATCGGTCCGGCGCGCGCCATGGGCCTGGCCCTGCTGGGCGACAAGCTGCCGGCCGAGAAGGCCGAGCAATGGGGCCTGATCTGGCGCTGCGTGCCGGACGAAGCCCTGATGATCGAAGCGATGGCGATGGCCGAGCACTTCGCGAAAGCGCCGACCAAAGGCCTGGCCTTCACCAAGAAGGCGATGCTGGCCAGCTCGACCAACACCCTGGAGCAGCAGCTGCAGCTGGAAGCCGGCATGATGCGCGAACTGGGCTACAGCCACGACTACCGCGAGGGCGTGGCCGCCTTCATCGAAAAGCGCCAGCCCCATTTCAAGGGAGAGTGAGATGGCACAGGCATTGGACAAGGGCAGCGTCGTCGCCGTGGTCGGCAGCGGCGCCATGGGCGCCGGCATCGCCCAGGTGGCGGCAGGCGCCGGGCACCTGGTGCGCCTCTACGATACCCGTCCGGGCGCGGTCGAGAAGGCCATCGCCGACATCGGCAAGGCCTGGGACAAGCTGGTCGCCAAGGGCCGCATGGGCGCCGACGAGGCCAGCCTCGCGCGCGAGCGCCTGCGGCCGGCCGCCTCGCAAACGGAACTGAAGGATGCGGCGCTGGTCGTCGAAGCCATCGTCGAAGACCTCGACCTCAAGCGCGCCCTGTTCGCCGGACTGGAAGACATCGTCGACCCGGCCTGCATCCTGGCCACCAACACCTCGTCGATCTCGGTGACCGCCATCGCCGCCCAGCTGAAACACCCGGAGCGCCTGGTCGGCATGCATTTCTTTAACCCGGTGCCGCTGATGGCGCTGGTGGAAGTGGTCGAAGGCGTCGCCACCGAGAAGGCGGTCGCGGACACCGTCTACGCCACCGCCGAAGCCTGGGGCAAGAGCCCGGTGCATGCGAAATCCACGCCCGGCTTCATCGTCAACCGCGTGGCCCGTCCCTACTATGCGGAGGCGCTGCGCCTGCTGCAGGAGCAGGCCGCCGATGCCGCCACCCTGGACGCGGTGATGCGCGACTGCGGCGGTTTCCGCATGGGCCCCTTCGAGCTGATGGACCTGATCGGCCACGACGTCAATTTTTCGGTCACGCAGTCGGTGTTCAAGGCCTACTTCCACGACCCGCGCTTCACGCCGTCGGTGCTGCAGCAGGAACTGGTGAACGCCGGCTTCCTCGGCCGCAAGTCGGGCCGCGGCTTCTACCGCTACGGCGACAACGCCGCGGCACCCGTGCCCCAGGCCGAGCCGGCCGTGGAGCCGCCGCCGACCGTGCGCGTGACCCGCACGCACAAGGATCCGGAGCCGCTCTTCGAAGCCCTGCACGAGGTGCTGAGCGCACGCCTGGCCGAGGCCGGCGTATCGATCACCCATCCGGGCCTGCTGGATGGCGTCGACGCGATCGAGGCGCCGGCCTTCCACGTGCGCGGCGCCGCCATCTTCATGACCGACGGCCGCAGCGCGACCCAGCGTGCGCTGGACGACAACTGCCCGAACACGGTGCTGTTCGATTTGCTGCTGGACCCGGCCAGGGCCACCCGCATCGCGCTGGCGAAAGCCGACCAGTGCAGCGAAGAGGCCTGGCGCGCCGCGGTCGGCATGTTCCAGGCCGCCGGCTTCACGGTCACCCACCTCGACGACGTGCCCGGCATGGCCGTGATGCGCACCGTCGCCATGCTGGCCAACGAGGCGGCCGACGCCGTCAACCAGGGCGTGTGCAGCGCACGCGCCGTCGACATCGCGATGCAGAAGGGCGTGAACTACCCGCGCGGGCCGCTGGCCTGGGCCGATGCGGTCGGCCTGTGCCACATCGTCAGGGTGCTGCACAACCTGGCCGACACCTATGGCGAAGACCGCTACCGCGTCTCGCCGCTGCTGCGCCGCAAGCTCGCAGCCAATCCGAGAGGAGCCCGATTCCATGCAGTTTGATGTTCAAGAGCGCGCACAAGCGCTGGCCGAGCTGGCCGGCAGGACCATGTACGAACGCGACCCGGCCAGCCGGCAGCTGGGCATGACGCTGGATGCGATCCGTCCCGGCTATGCGCGCATGAGCATGCGCGTGCGCGGCGACATGCTGAACGGCCACGGCACCTGCCACGGCGGCTACATCTTCATGCTGGCCGACAGCGCCTTCGCCTTCGCCTGCAACTCGCACAATTTCAACACGGTCGGCGCCGGCTGCAGCATCGATTACCTGGCGCCGGGCCGCGAAGGCGAGCTGCTGACGGCCGAGGCGGTCGAGCAGGCGCTGTCCGGCAAGACCGGTGTCTACGACATCGTGGTCACGAACGAGGAAGGGCGCAAGGTGGCGCTCTTCCGCGGCAAGTCCCACCGCGTGAACGGCATGGTGGCGGAAGTTTAAAGGAGACATAGCATGGTGCAGCGCATTCCCCAACCCGGCGATCTCGATCCGATCGAGCGCGCCAGCCGCGACGAACTGCAGGCCCTGCAGCTCGAGCGCCTGAAGCAAACGCTGCGGCACGCCTACGAGAACGTGGCGCACTACCGCCGCGCCTTCGACGAAGCAGGCGTGCACCCGGAGGACCTGAAGACCCTGTCCGATCTGGCGAAGTTTCCCTTCACCGAAAAGAAGACCCTGCGCGACAACTACCCGTTCGGCCTGTTCGCGGTGCCGCGCGAGCAGGTGGTGCGCGTGCATGCATCCTCCGGCACCACCGGCAAGCCGACGGTGGTCGGCTACACCCGGCGCGACATCGACACCTGGGCCGGCCTGGTGGCGCGGTCGATCCGCGCGGCCGGCGGCCGTCCCGGCGACATGGTCCACATCGCCTACGGCTACGGCCTGTTCACGGGCGGACTGGGCGCCCACTACGGCGCCGAGCGCCTGGGCTGCACCGTGGTGCCGATGTCGGGCGGGCAGACCGAAAAGCAGGTCCAGCTGATCCAGGACTTCAAGCCTTCGATCATCATGGTCACGCCCTCGTACATGCTGAACATCGTCGAGGAATTCAAGCGCCAGGGGATCGACCCGGCCTCGTCGTCGCTGCAGGTCGGCATCTTCGGCGCCGAACCCTGGACCGACGCCATGCGCCGCGAGATCGAGGAGGGCGCCGGCATCGATGCGGTCGACATCTACGGCCTGTCGGAAGTGATGGGCCCGGGCGTGGCCAGCGAATGCATCGAGAGCAAGGACGGCCCGGTGATCTGGGAAGACCATTTCTACCCCGAGATCATCGACCCGGATACGGGCGAAGTGCTGCCCGACGGCGCCGAGGGCGAGCTGGTGTTCACCTCGCTGTCCAAGGAAGCCCTGCCGATCGTCCGCTACCGCACCCGCGACCTGACGCGCCTGCTGCCGCCGACCTCGCGTTCGATGCGCCGGATGGGCCGCATCACCGGGCGTTCGGACGACATGCTGATCATCCGCGGCGTGAACGTGTTCCCCAGCCAGGTCGAGGAACAGGTGCTGCAGATGCCGGCGCTGGCCCCGCACTACCAGCTGGTGGTGACGAAGGATGGCCACCTCGACAAGCTGGAAGTGCGCTGCGAGCTGCGCGACCAGGAAGTTCCGCATGACATGGTGAAGACGCTCGCCGGCGAGCTGCAGCACCGCATCAAGACCTTCATCGGCGTGACGACCAGCGTGAACCTGCTGCCTGCGAAAGGCATCGAGCGCTCGCTGACGGGCAAGGCCCGGCGCGTGGTCGACCAGCGCAACCAACAGAACTGAGGAGACTTTCCATGACTGACGCATTCATCGTCGACGCCATCCGCACCCCCTTCGGCCGCTTTGGCGGCGCCCTGTCCGGCGTGCGCGCCGACGACCTGGCCGCGCTGCCGATCGCGGCGCTGATCGGCCGCAACCCCGGCGTGGACTGGAGCAAGGTCGACGACGTCTACTACGGCTGCGCCAACCAGGCCGGCGAGGACAACCGCAACGTGGCGCGCATGGCGGCCCTGCTGGCGGGCCTCCCGCCGAGCGTCCCGGGCAGCACCGTCAACCGCCTGTGCGGCTCCAGCCTGGACGCGGTCGGCCTGGCCGCGCGCGCGATCCGCACCGGCGAGGCGCAGCTGGTCATCGCCGGCGGCGTCGAGAGCATGACCCGCGCACCCTTCGTCATGCCCAAGGCCGACAGCGCCTTCTCGCGCAGCGCGAAGATCGAGGACACCACCATCGGCTGGCGCTTCGTGAACCCGAGGATGAAGGCGGAATATGGCATCGACTCGATGCCGGAGACCGCCGAGAACGTGGCCAGGCAGTTTGGCGTCTCGCGGGAAGACCAGGACGCGTTCGCGCTGCGCAGCCAGCGGAAATGGGCCGCCGCGCATGCCGCCGGCGTGTTCAAGGAAGAGATCGTGCCGGTGACCTTGCATGGTAAAAAGGGCGAATCGCGCGTGTTCGACACCGACGAGCATCCGCGGCCGGACGCCAGCCTGGCGGCGCTGGCCAAGCTGAAGGGCGTGGTGACGCCGGACGGCTCGGTCACCGCGGGTAACGCGTCGGGCGTGAACGACGGCGCCTGCGCGCTGCTGCTGGCCTCCCAGTCCGCCGTCGACCAGTACGGCCTGACCCCGCGTGCGCGGGTGGTCGGCATGGCGACGGTCGGCCTGGAGCCGCGCATCATGGGCTTCGGCCCGGCCCCGGCCACCAAGAAGCTGCTGCAGATGACCGGCCTCACCATCGAGCAGATGGATGTGATCGAGTTGAACGAAGCCTTCGCCTCGCAGGGCCTGGCGGTGTTGCGCGACCTCGGCCTGGCCGACGACGACGCGCGCATCAACCCGAACGGCGGCGCGATCGCCCTCGGCCACCCGCTCGGCGCCTCGGGCGCGCGCCTGGTCACGGCGGCCGTGAACCAGCTGCACCGCACGGGCGGCCGCTATGCGCTGTGCACGATGTGCATCGGCGTGGGGCAGGGCATCGCCCTCATCGTCGAGCGGGTGTGACATGCCGGTCTATGAAATCGACGGCATCCGCCCGGTCGTGCACCCGACCGCCTACGTGCACCCGACCGCGGTGCTGATCGGCGACGTGATCGTCGGCCCGCGCTGCTACGTCGGCCCGCTGGCCTCGCTGCGCGGCGACTTCGGCCGCCTGGTACTGGAAGAGGGCGCGAACCTGCAGGACACCTGCGTGATGCACGGCTTCCCGGAAGACGACACGGTGGTCGAGGTGGACGGCCACATCGGCCACGGCGCCGTGTTGCATGGCTGCCGGGTCGGGCGCAATGCGATGGTCGGCATGAATGCGGTGGTGATGGACAAGGCGGTGGTCGGCGCGGAATCCATCGTCGGCGCAGCGAGCTTCGTGAAGGCCGGCATGGCGATCCCGCCGCGCAGCCTGGTGCTGGGCGCGCCGGCCAAGGTGGTGCGCGCGGTGTCGGACGACGAGATTGCGTGGAAGAGTTACGGGACGCGGCAGTATCACGACCTGGCAGTGAGGTCGATGCAGTCGCTGCGCGAGGTCGAGGCGTTCACGGAAGTAGAGCCTGGGCGCGGGCGAATGGTGTTCGACGAGCCGCACAAACCGAAAAAGTAAAGGAGACAAGCAAATGCACACCCCTTCGACCCTGCAAAGCTACATCGCCGGCCGCTGGCACGGCCAGGAAGCCCACCAGCCGCTGCACAGCGCCCTGGACAACCAGCTGGTCTTCCACACCCACGCGGAAAAGATCGACTTCGACGAGGCGCTCACCTATGCCCGCAAGAGCGGCGTTCCCGAACTGATGCGGCTGGACTTCCAGACGCGCGCCCAGCGCCTGAAGGCCCTGGCGCTGTACCTCATGGAGCGCAAGGAAGAGCTGTACGAAGTCTCGCACCTGACCGGCGCCACCCGCCCGGACAGCTGGGTCGACGTCGAAGGCGGCATCGGCACCCTGTTCGCCTATGCCAGCATGGGCTCGCGCGAGCTGCCGTCGTCGAACGTGCTGCATGAAGGCCCGGCCATGGCGCTGGGCAAGCGCGGCGGCTTCGCCGGCACCCACATCCTGGTGCCGCGCGGCGGCGTGGCGGTGCACATCAACGCCTTCAACTTCCCGATCTGGGGCATGCTGGAGAAATTCGCGCCCAGCTTCCTGGCCGCCATGCCCTGCATCGTCAAGCCGGCCACCGCCACCAGCTACCTGACCCACGCCACCGTGAAGATGATGATGGAATCGGGCCTTGTGCCGGAAGGCAGCCTGCAACTGGTGATCGGCAGCACCGGTGACCTGCTGGACCGCCTGGGCGGCTTCGACGCCGTCACCTTCACCGGCTCGGCCGACACCGCCGCCAAGCTGCGCGCCAACCCGAACCTGATCCGCGAAGCCGTGCCCTTCACGGCCGAAGCCGACTCGCTCAACTGCGCGATCCTGGCGCCGGACGTGAGCCCGGACGACGAGGAATTCGACCTGTTCGTGAAGGAAGTCGCGCGCGAGATGACCGGCAAGGCCGGCCAGAAGTGCACGGCGATCCGCCGCATCATCGTGCCCGAGCAGCATGTCGACGCCGTGGGCGAGCGCCTGCGGGCGCGCCTGGCCAAAATCGTGGTCGGCAATCCGAAGGTCGAGGGCGTGCGCATGGGCGCGCTGGCCTCGATGGACCAGCACCGCGACGTCAGCGAGCGGGTCGAGATGCTCGCGCGCGGCAACGAGGTCCTGTTCAGCGCCCGCGACGGCTTCAAGCCGGTGGGTGAAGGCTGCGGCAATGGCGCCTTCTTCTCGCCGACCCTGATCCTGTGCCGCAACGGCATGGACAACGACGCGGTGCACGACGTCGAAGCCTTCGGCCCGGTCAGCACCATGATGAGCTACCGCGACATCGACGAGGCCCTGGCGCTGGCGGCGCGCGGCAAGGGCAGCCTGGTGACGACCCTGGTGACGAAGGACCCGGCGGTCGCGGCGCATGCGGTGCCGGTGGCGGCCGCCTCGCACGGCCGCGTGCACATCCTCGACCGTGTCGCGGCCGTCGATTCGACCGGCCACGGCTCGCCGCTGCCGCAACTGAAGCACGGCGGTCCAGGGCGCGCCGGCGGCGGCGAAGAGCTGGGCGGCATCCGCGCAGTCAAGCACTTCCTGCAGCGCGCCGCGGTGCAGGGTTCGCCGACCATGCTGACCGCGGTGACGGGCGAGTACGTGCGCGGCGCCGAGGTCAAGGAGACGGAGGTCCACCCGTTCCGCCGCTGCTTCGAAGACCTGGAAATCGGTCATTCGCTGCTGACCCACCGCCGCACCGTGAGCGAGGCGGACATCGTCAACTTCGGCGGCGTCTCGGGCGACTACTTCTACATGCACTTCGACGAGATCGCGGCCAGGGACACGCAATTCGGCAAGCGCATCGCCCACGGCTACTTCGTGCTGTCGGCGGCGGCCGGCCTGTTCGTCTCGCCGGCCCCGGGCCCGGTGCTGGCCAACTACGGCCTGGACAACCTGCGCTTCGTGGCCCCGGTGGCGATCGGCGACACCATCCGCGCGCGCCTCACCTGCAAGCGCAAGGTGGACCGCAACCGCACGGACGAACAGGGTCGCGGGCAGGGCGTGGTGGCGTGGGATGTGCAGGTGACCAACCAGCATGACGAGCTGGTGGCGAGTTATGACATTCTGACGCTGGTGCAGAAGCGCGGGTAGTAGCACCGTCGTCCCCGCCTGCGCGGGGACGACATGCCAGCTATTCAGACGACGGGCTAACTATTCAGGTAAGCCAGGCGCCTGTCGGCATGCCCCTCATCCGGTTCGAACAGCACCAGTTCCTTCATCACCCGCGTCAAACCCACATACAGATGCCGCACCTCATTGGCGGCATCCCTGGTCCGCACGAACTCGTCCTGCGCCAGGAAGGGCACCAGAACATAAGGCCACTCGCGCCCCTTGGCCGCCTGGATGGTGGTGACCCGCACCAGGCTGCGCCGCGTGCCGATGCTGTTGGCATTCTTCGACCTGCGCACCAGCGCGACGTCGTTTTCCATGTGCGTCAGGGTGGCCAGGAACTCGGCCGCCGGCACCTGGCCGTGGCTCGATGCAAAGCGCAGGAAGGCGTCGATCGAGCGCCGTGCCGAGGCCACGCGGTCGCGGCTGACGAAGGCGCGGCTGGTGGCGTCGTGCAGGTCGACCTCCTTGCGCAGCATGGTCAGCAGTTCGTAGGCGGTCGCGGAGCCGGCCAGCGAGGCCATGCGCGCGATCACCGGCCGGATCAGGTTCTTGGACTGGCGCGCCTGCGGGCTGTCGAACTCGGTCTCGCGCAGCAGGGCGCCGTCGAAGAAGCTCTTCAGCACCTCCGGTGTGCGCCGTACTTCCTGCTGCGCATACGCCAGCACCGACTGGCGCTCGCCCCACTGCAGGTTCCAGTGCTTCGGGTCGCGCGTGAGATAGAAGTAGCGCGACAGCGCCAGCACCATCTGCACGCAGGTCTCGGCATGGCCGCGCAGGGCGCTGTAGTCGTTGCCCACGTAGTGCAGGATCCCGCGCAGCAGCAGGATCTCCGGCAGCAGCAGGAAGGTCTCGAAGCCGTCGCACTTGTACGGGATCTTCGCTTCCATCAGCGCGGTCTCGATCTCGATGCTCTGGTCGACGTCGCGCAGCACCACGGCGAAGTCGCGGTTGCTCGGCTTGGGCCGGCCCTTCGCCAGCGCGGTGCGGATGGTGTCGGCCACCAGGCGCGCGCAGTCGCCCGGCTGCGACGGATCGTAGGCGACGCGGCGCACCAGGGTGTCGCGGTCGGGGCGGCCTTCGCAGCCGTTGTGGGTCAGGCCGTCCGCCAGCACGGCGGCATCCTGGCCGAAGCGGTAGGACATCCCCAGCGGGAAGCGTTTGCCGTCGGCGCGGTAGGTGTCCGCGAAACGCTGGCCGGAAAAGACCGGATCGGCGCCGCGGTCGCGGTTGATGGTCTGGTCCTTGTCGCCGGCCACCACCAGGCGCGCGCCGCGCCGCAGCCGCGCCAGCAGTTCGAACTCGGCCGCGTTCACGTCGTGCCATTCGTCGACCAGGTAGAGCGACCAGCGGCGCAGGTCCTGGGCCAGCGCGGGCTGGCGCTGCAGCAGGTAGACCAGGTCGGTCACCGCATCGTTCGGGCCCTGCCAGCGGAATTCCTCGGGGTAGGGATGGCGCGCCGCCTCGTATTCGCGGATGATGTCCGCGACCGGATCGGGCTGGCCGGCCAGGTCGCCGTCGCCGCTTTCGTCATAGTCCGCGGCATCGTCGTCCAGGGCGTCGTCGTCGTGGGAGGCATTGTCCTTCGGCGCGAAGGCCCCGGTCGCCAGCGCGGCCTTCAGCTGGGCCAGGCGGCGCGCGATGTCGTCCAGGTGCTGGTTGTTCTCGTCGAGGCCGAAATTGAAGTCGCTGCGGATGCCGCGTTCCTGGTAGCGCTGCCAGACGCGGTCGGCGGCAGCGACTAGTTCGCCGCGGATGCCCTCGACGTCCTGGTGGATGACAGGCCGGGTAATGCGGCCCTTCTCGGCCAGGTCCTCGATCAGCTGGCGCGCGAAGTCCTCGACCGTCATCACGAAGGTGGCGCTGTCCTCCGATACTTCTTCCTTCAGCTTTTCATGGAAGCGCAGGCGCGCGCCGCGCGAAAAGCACAGGGCCAGGATGGCGCGCCCGGACAGCCCGTCGGCGCAGGCCTGGCGCGCCTCCATCGCCAGCGTGGTGGTCTTGCCGGCGCCGGCCACGGCGTCGATCAGCTTGACCTTGTTGGGAGATTGGAGGATGGCGGCTTGCTGGCTGTTTGCTTGCGTGGACATGCGTGGTGCTTTCGGCTTTTTGGCTACTATACACTGTCATCTGTCCAAAACTTCACCGAGGAGCGCCCATGAGGCTAGACCTGAGCAGTATCCCCGTGCTGACCGGCACCGGTTATCCCGAAGCCTTTGCCGAAGCCGTCAACGGGCGCAGCCGGCAGGCGCTGGGCGACGCCGGCGGCATCACCCAGTTCGGCGTCAACCTGGTGGAGCTGCAGCCGGGCGCCGCCTCCTCGCAGCGCCACTGGCACTCGCACGAGGACGAGTTCGTGATGGTCGTGTCCGGCGAAGCCACGCTCATCACCGACGAGGGCGAGACCCTGATGCGCGCCGGCGACTGCGCGGCCTTCCCGGCCGGCCGGCCGAACGGCCACCAGCTGGTCAACCGCGGCTGGGGCACCGCGCTGTTCCTGGTGGTCGGCTCGCGCAAGGAGGAAGACAAGGCCAGCTATCCGGACATCGACCTGCTGTACGACGGCCGGACCGACAGCTATACGAAGCGCGACGGCACGCCTTATCCGAAGCGGGCAGGGCAGGCGCATTCGGGCGCACACGGCGACGGCGCCGAACCGGTGCCGCCGCTGCCGATCGAAACCGAGACCCTGGCGCCGCGCGTCTACCGCGCCGACCACGGCGAGCAGGACGGCGCCGGCCGCGGCCCGGTCAGTCCGGGCGAAGCGCGATAGCGAACAGCGTTCAGCTATTCCGACGTTCCACCCGCAGCATGCCGTCCGCTTCCACGACGGCGCGCAGGTCTTCGTAGTCGAGCACGGCGGTGACGTCGGTTTCCAGCGGATGCGAGTGGGTGGTGGTCACGACGATGCTCGCCATGCCGGCCGCCTGCGCGGACTGCAGCCCGGCCAGCGTGTCCTCGAACACCAGGCAGTCGCCGGGCGCCACGCCTAGTTTGCGTGCGCCCAGCAGGAAGGGATCGGGCGCCGGCTTGCCGCGTTCGACGTCCTCGGCGGCCACCAGCACGTCCGGGATCGGCAGGCCGGCGGCGGCGATGCGCGCCTCGGCCAGCTTGCGCGGCGCCGAGGTGACGATGGCCCAGCGCGCGCGCGGCAGGCTGGCCAGGAAGGCGGCCGATCCCTCGATGGCTTCGATGCCGGCCACGTCCTCGATCTCGGCGCGCGTGATGAATGCCGCCTCGGCGGCCGGGTCGACGCCCGGCAGTTCGAGCGCGCGGATGGTTTCCTCGGTGCGCTTGCCGTGGATGGTGGGCAGGAAGGCCGCGACGTCCAGGCCGTGGCCGTTGGCCCACTGGCCCCAGACCCGCTCGGCGGCCTTGATCGAGGTGAGGATGGTGCCGTCCATGTCGAACAGGAAGGCGGAAAATGGCCGGTCGGGCAGCTGGGTCTGGGAAGTGTGGGTCACTGATCTGCTTTCTTGATGGGCTTAGTCGAGCCGCCCCGAATGCACCTTGCGTTCGTAGCGGTCATGCACGTGCTGGCTGATGAAGCTGGACAGGCCGCGGCCGGCCTGCGCCAGTTCCTGCATCCGGGCGATGTTGGCGGCGCCGGCGCTGTCCTCGGTATACAGGTAGCGCTCGCCGTTCCTGAACTGGACGATGATCTGGCCGGCGTCGATGTCGTAGGCGACCACGCCCGATTCGCCGCCCAGGTTTTTATAGCGGTGCATTGGTTACCTCGATAAGGCTAACTTTCAATCTTGCCACAATGACTGTCTTGACATTGGTGAAAATCGTGTATTGTAAATTTTACACCGAAGGCAGAGAAATTAGCAGCGAAATTTGATAAGCTATCGTAGAGTTCAATGACCGGAGATATGTGTGACTAAGAAGACTTGTTTTGTTGTAATGGCAATCGGTGATCAGCCAGGAGAAAATGGAGTAATTACTTCTGCAGATCTGAAAAATAAATATGATGATTTGCTTAAAGAGGCAATCCTGAAAGCACGACCAGGCCTTGAAGTTGTTCGAGCTGATGATGTCGCGCTGCCGGGAACCATGACTACAGATATCATCACAAGAATCATGCATTCCGATTATGTGGTTGCAGACGTTACTTTCCCCAATCCTAATGTGTTTTATGAGTTGGGCTTACGTCATGCCTGTCGCACTGGAACTATAATTGTTCGAGAAAAATCGGGTCCTCGAGTTCCATTTGATATCGCTCACCTTCGTTATATTGAATATGAAAACTCAACTGCTGGTTTAAAAGCACTTGCAACACAACTGGCTTACTTTTTTGATCATTTTGATCGAGAGCCTGGCCGGCCAGACAATCATTTTCAAGAGATTGCAAAATTAACCGCATATCCATTCCCGAATTACCAAAAGGAGGAAGCCCCTCCTCCCGAGATACAAGCAATCATGGGATTAATGGAAGCTCCTGAGCTTTTAGATCTAATAATAAGGCAGCAAAAAGGAGAGGAGATCGATCAGATAGAGCTCATCCGTCTCGTCTTAACTAATCCAAAGGTGGCTCAGCCGTTTCTGCAGGCTATGGCAAATACGGGGGAATTAGATTTTTCTAAACTGAATGCCTCGCCAAAACAAATAGGGGAAAAGTGAAATTAATATGCGTTAAAATTCTATTAAATGGGGTTATTTATAAATCTCATCCGCATGCTTGATGGGGAGCTGTCGAGTAGAAAAAGAACCTACTCGACGCTCCCAATCACGTTAATTACCTAACTGCCCGCGCACGCGCGCAATCGCCTGGCGCACCTGCTTCGGCGCCGTTCCGCCGACGTGGTCGCGCGCCGCCACGGAACCTTCCAGCGTCAGCACGGCAAACACGTCCTGTTCGATCAGCGGCGAGAACGCCTGCAGGCGCTCGAGCGCCATCTCGGACAGGTCGCAGCCGGCGTCGTCGCAGGCGCGCACCGCATGCGCCACGGCTTCGTGGGCGTCGCGGAAGGGCAGGCCCTTCTTGACCAGGTAGTCGGCCAGGTCGGTCGCCGTCGCATAGCCCTGCAGGGCGGCGGCGCGCATGTTCTCGGCCTTGACCGTGATGCCGGCCGCCATGTCGGTGAAGATGCGCAGGGTGTCGAGCACGGTATCGACGGTGTCGAACAGCGGCTCCTTGTCTTCCTGGTTGTCCTTGTTGTAGGCCAGCGGCTGGCCCTTCATCAGGGTCAGCAGGCCCATCAGGTGGCCGTAGACGCGGCCGGTCTTGCCGCGCGCCAATTCCGGCACGTCCGGGTTCTTCTTCTGGGGCATGATCGAGGAGCCGGTGCAGAAGCGGTCGGCGATGTCGATGAAGCCGACACGCGGGCTCATCCAGGTCACCAGCTCTTCCGACATGCGCGAGATGTGCATCATCAAAATCGATGCGGCTGCCGTGAACTCGATTGCGAAATCGCGATCAGACACAGCATCGAGCGAGTTGTGGCACACGTCCTCGAAGCCCAGGGTCTTGGCCACGCGCAGGCGGTCGATCGGGAAGGTGGTGCCCGCCAGGGCGGCGGCGCCCAGCGGCAGGCGGTTCACGCGGCGGCGCGTATCCTGCATGCGCTCGGCATCGCGGCCGAACATCTCGACATAGGCCAGCAGGTGGTGGCCGAAGGTCACCGGCTGCGCCACCTGCAGGTGGGTAAAGCCCGGCATGATGGTATCCGCATTCTGTTCCGCCAGGTCGGTCAGGGCGCTGCGCAAGCCCTTCAGCAGGACGAGGATGTCGTCGATGGCGGCGCGCATGTACAGGCGAATGTCGGTCGCCACCTGGTCATTGCGCGAGCGCCCGGTGTGCAAACGCTTGCCGGCGTCGCCCACCAGTTCGGTCAGGCGCTTTTCGATGTTCAGGTGCACGTCCTCCAGATCGAGCAGCCACTCGAACTGGCCGGCTTCGATCTCGCTGCGGATCTGGGCCATGCCGCGCTCGATCTCGGCGCGGTCGTCGGCGCTGATGATGCCTTGCGCGGCCAGCATTTCGGCGTGGGCGAGCGAGCCCTGGATGTCGAACAGCGCCAGGCGCTTGTCGAAGAAGACGGAGGCGGTGTAGCGCTTGACGAGATCGGAAACGGGTTCGGAGAAGCGGGCCGACCAGGCTTCGGCTTTTTTGGACAGTTGTGCGGTCATGATGGAGGAAGTGAGGGAGATCCTTGGATCCCTGATTATAAACTGTGCACCGGATACGCCCGCTGATGACTTCAGGAAAGAAATACGGGATGATGTGCCTGTTAATAATAATGATGAGGAGACAGGCATGAAGCGTATGACATTGGCCCTGGTGGCGATTGCGGTGGCCGTGGGCGGCATCTGCAGCGCCAGGGCGCAGACCACGGCCGCGCCGGCAACGCCGGCGGCGCCCGCCGCACCGGCTGCGGGAGCGGCGCCGGCAGTCCCGGCGGTATCCAGCTACCAGGTCCGCGGCACCGACGTGGAGACCGTCGATGGCATCGTCGCCGCCCTGTACGACGTGATTTCCGGCCCGGCCGGCAAGCCGCGCGACTGGGACCGCATGCGTTCGCTGTTCGCGCCCGAAGGCCGGCTGATGGCGGTCGGCGCCCGTCCCGACGGCAGCTTCGGCCTGCGCGCCATGAGCGTCGAGGATTACATCACGCGCAACAGCAAGGCCTTCGCGACCATGGGCTTTTTCGAGCGCGAGGCGGCGCGCACGGCCGAGACCTTCGGCCAGGTGGCGCACGTGTTCAGCACCTACGAATCGCGCCACGCGGCCGACGATGCCAAGCCTTTCCAGCGCGGCATCAACAGCATCCAGCTCTACAACGACGGCAAGCGCTGGTGGATCGTGAACGTATTGTGGCGTGGCGAGGACGCACACCTGGCTTTGCCCGAGCGCTACCTGAAGAGTCATTAAAAAGCAGGCAGCGCACGATTGACGTAATCGACCCTGGCGCCGCGAACGGCGCTAGAATTGGTTTTTTTACCAGATTTGACGAGTCGCGCCGCCCATGATTCCGACCACCAACGATTCCAGTTTCCAGGTCAGCACCGATCGTACGCGCCTGGATGTGCCGATGATCTACCGCTACCTCAGCGAAAATTCGACCTGGGCGGTGGGCATCTCGCGCAGCGTGGTCGAGAGCTCGATCGAGAACTCGCTGTGCTTCGGCGGCTACCTCGATGGGCGCCAGGTCGCCTTCGCGCGCGTGGTCACCGACTACGCCACCTTCGCCAACCTGTGCGACGTCTTCGTCATTCCCGAGTACCGCGGCCGCGGCTATGCCAAGCAGTTGCTCCGCTTCGTCATGGAGCACCCTAGCCTGCAGGGCTTGCGCCGCTTTACCCTGAATACCACCGACTCGCACAGCCTGTACGCCCGCTTCGGATTCACGGCGCCGCAGCATCCCGAGACCATCATGGAGCGTTACTCCCCGAACATTTACCTCACCTGACTCGGCTCAACACGGCGACAGTCCTCTACAATCAGGCTTGGAGCGTTACGCACGCTTGGGATTGTTCCATCGGTCACGGTAGGGAAGGGAGTCCATGTTCCGTATTGCATTGCGTGTCGTCCTCGGCTTGCTGGCGTTCGCCAGCGTCCAGTTTGCCTCGGCTGCCGACGCAAACGCCGCCGCCTCCAATGCGCCGCCCAAGGGTTCGCTGGTCATCATCGGCGGCAACCTGCGTCCGGGTAACGCCCCGGTCTGGGAACGCATCCTGCAATTGGCCGGCGGCAAAGATGCGCGCATTGCCGTGTTCGCTTCTGCGGCGGGCTATCCCGAAAAATCCGGCAAGTTCCTGGTCGACCGCCTCAACGCCTATGGCGCCAAGGCCTTTTTCGTGCCGGTGGCCGTCAAGCTGGCCGGCAGCGATTACCACGCCGCGGCCGACGATCCCAAGCTCGCCGAGCTGGTGCGCACTGCCGGCGGCGCCTTCTTCGCCGGCGGCGACCAGAGCCGCATCACGAGCGCGCTGCGCCACGAGGACGGCAGCAATACCCGCGTGCTCGACGCCCTCTGGGACATGTACCGGCGCGGCGGCGTGATCGCCGGCACCAGCGCCGGCGCCGCCATCATGAGCAGCACCATGTTCGGCCGCCCGCGCGCGGTGCTCGCCACGCTCAAGCTCGGCGTGGAGGAGGGCAAGGAAATCACCGACGGTCTCGGTTTCGTCGGCGACGACGTCTTCGTCGACCAGCACCTGCTGGTGCGCGGCCGCTTCGCACGCATGCTGCCGGCCATGCTGGCCAAGGGCTACAAGCTGGGGCTGGGCATCGACGAGGACACCGCCATGGTGGTGCTGCCCAACCGCGACGTCGAAGTGATCGGCTACAAGGGCGCGCTGGTGCTCGACCTGGCCAAGGCCAGCGTGCGCGAGGGCGCCTTCAATATCAGCAATGTGCGCGTCAGCTACCTCGACAACGGCGACCGCTTCAATATCGCCACCCACGAGTTCACGCCGTCGGAGGAAAAGGCCGACGGCAAGCTCGATCCCTCGCGGCCGTACTACCGCGAGCCGCTGTTCACGGCCGACATCCTCGGCAACTCCACGGTCGTCGACCTGATGAGCAAGCTGATCGACAGCGACCAGCCGGAAGCCATCGGCATCACCCTCGGCAGCCCGAACGGCGTGCAGCCCGACCTCGGCTTCGAGTTCCGTTTCACCCGCGCCGCCGACAGCGTCGGCTACGAGTCGCCGTCGACCGATGCCTATTCGATCTACAACCTGCGCCTCGATATCCGTCCGATCCTGATCCGGCGGCCGATCTACCAGTACCAGCAGCCCTGACGCGCATCAGCTGCCGCCAATGCCGTGTAGAACGAGGTCCGCACAAAAGTGCGCCGCCATCGCATGCTCCAGTCCTCGGCGCCAATAGAGGAAGCCGAAAGGAATGCCCCCGAGGACATTCAGCAGCATGGTCCGGGCGACGACCACGAAGCTGAGCGGCCAGACGCCGGCCGCGGCCGGCAGGTGCCCGAGTCCGAACACGACCGCGGCGCCCACGATGCCGGTCCGGATCATCCACCCGGCCGGCGTCGCTTCCTTGCGCGCCGAGAGCTTTCGAAGAAGCCAGACGAGCAGGCTCATCAGGAAGAGCCGGCACAGCAGCTCTTCCGTGATCCCGCCATAAAACGATGCAAGCAGGCGCTTCCAGAGTTCGGGATACCCGTGCGCCGGCAGGGGCGCTGGCGGCATGAAGGGCTCAAAGACCCGGTCCAGCACCATGATCGCCAGTCCAGTCACGCCGCCGGCGATGCAGGCGGCCGCCAGCGTACGCAGCGGCGCTGCGATTGGCGCCCGATAAACGAAAGCACGCGCGAGCGGAGAATCGAGCCCGTTGCCCTGGCCGAGCCGTAGTCCGATCCAGCTCAACAGCAGAAGCAGCACGAATCCCTGGATGAGCTGGAGGGCGAAGAACACAGGCAAGGGCACCGGTATGCGCGCGAGCAGCGAGGGATGCAGTGCGAACGCATAAGGCAGCACGCCGGGAATCGCGAGCGCGCCGGCGAGCGCCCAGAACAGGGACAGGCGACCATGCTGGAGGGCGTGCGGGAACGGTTCGAAAGCAAGGCTGTGCGTTCTCATGCAATTCGACCTTTATCTAATTAGATGGATGTCTAAATAATACGGAGGGGGCATTGGCAAGTCAACGTATTAATTGCCAACTTCTTGCAAGGATTAAAATACAGCGATCCCATCTCGCGAAGATCTCATATGCCTGTCACTCCGATTCGACTGCTTGCCGCCGCACTGCTCCTGTCTGCCGGTGCCGCCCAGGCCCAGCAGCCCGCCACTGTCCGCCTCGACTACACTCACAGCGGCAACGCCCTCTCCGAGCAATACGCGATCGAGCGCGTGCTGATCGAGCCGCTGCCCTGGCCGGGCGACATGAGCCAGCCCTTCGACAACACCAACCGCGGCAACAACCGCCTGGAAGTGGCGGATGCGAAGACCGGCGACCTGCTGTACTCGCGCGATTTCTCGACCGTGTTCGGCGAGTGGAAGACGACCGAGGAAGCGAACAAGCTCAGCCGTGGCTTCCACGAGTCGGTGCGCTTCCCCCAGCCGGACCGGCCGGTGCGGGTGCGCATCCTGAAGCGCGACGAGCGCAACGCGTTCTCGGTGGCGTGGAGCGTCGAGGTCGACACGAAGGCCCAGGACGTCGTGCGCAGCCAGCCGCCGGCGCCGGCAAGGCCGATGCCGATCAAGGTGAGCGGGCCCTCGCCGCAGAAGGTCGACCTGCTGATCCTGGGGGACGGCTACACGCAACAGGACATGAAGAAGTTCGAGCAGGATGCACGGCGCCTGAGCAAACACCTGTTCGAGGTCTCGCCGTTCAAGGAGCGGGGGAACGATTTCAACGTCTGGGCGATGGCGGTGCCGACCCAGGAATCGGGCATCACCCGGCCCTCGACCGGCGTGCACCATGCCTCGGCACTGGGGACGCGCTACGACATCTTCGGCAGCGAGCGCTACGTGCTGACCCTGGATAACCGCGCCCTGCGCGACATCGCCCAGTACGCGCCCTACGAGTTCATCGAGATCCTGGTCAACAACGACACCTACGGCGGCGGCGGGATCTTCGGCCAGTTCAGCACGGCGGCGGCCGGCAACGACTGGGCCAACTACCTGTTCGTGCACGAGTTCGGCCACCATTTCGCCGGCCTGGCCGACGAGTACTACACCTCGCCGGTTGCTTACCAGTCGAGCGGGGCGCGGATGGAGCCGTGGGAGCCGAACGTGACCGCGCTGCGCGATCCGGCCAGGCTGAAATGGAAGCAGCACGTGCATGCGGGCACGCCGCTGCCGACGCCGTGGCCGAAGGCCGAGTACGAGGAATACTCGCGCGCTTACCAGAAACGGCGTGCGGCGCTGCGCGCGGCAAACCGTCCGGAGTCGGAGATGAGCGCGCTGTTCCGGGAAGACCTGGCGCACACGGAGGCGCTGTTCGCGAAGGCGCAGTACCGCAAGGCAATCGGCGCCTTCGAGGGCGCGAACTACGAGGCCAGCGGCTACTACCGCCCGGCCATGCAGTGCATCATGTTCGACCGCAGCGAGCAGTTCTGTCCCGTGTGCCAGGACGGGATCAGCGAGATCATCGATTTGTACGCGCGTCCATTGAAATAAAAAGGTCCAGACGGCAACGCACCGCAGGGTGCGCTGCCGAACAGATGACGGGCGGCCCCGCTCCTATTCTCGGTGCATACCTATCGCAACGGGAATCATCATGAACAAACTCCTCACCATCCTCATCGGCGGCCTGCTGGCCGCTTCGGCCCAGGCCCAGACCCAGACCACCGAACCCAAAGCCAAACCCCAGCCGCGCGAGCAGGCCGGCAGCACCGCCACCACGGCCCCGATCGGGCAGGCGGTGTCGGGACATAACTCGACTGCCGCCGGCGTCTCGGGCACCGGCCTGCATACCGACGGCACGGCCACCACCGGCAGCGCACACGGCGCCACCGGCAAGCAGGCGGCCGGCATCAACGATGCCGGCCAGGTCACCAGCAAGAGCACCGCCGTGGTCGGCGTCGATCCGCAGAAGGCGGACAGCGTGAACGCCCAGGCCACCAACACTACCGCACCGAACAGCACGGCGACGGACGCGAAGGCGACCGGCGGGCGCGGCAAGGCCGGCACCAAGGCCGAGCAGGAAGTCCGCAAGGCGAATACGCACCGGGTCAAGACGCCGCCGGGCTCGCGCCTGAAGACCGAGCATTCGGCCGAGGCGGGGCGCGAGAAGTACCAGGAGGCCAAGGAAAAATCGGACCGCAAGGCCGTCAATCGCGCGGCCGGCGGCGATACCGAAAACCGTTGAAAAGTTTTGTCACAACTTTAACAAGGGCTTCCTCAGGCTATGTGCGTTGTCGAACAGAGTCAATACAGCCTGAGGCCTATTCTGGCAACTCATTAATAAAAAGTCATGGCGCCCAGCGCCTCCCCACCATAGACGGAATAGGAGAACCACCATGAATAAACTGCTCGCCACCCTGATCGCCGGCCTGTTCGCCACCTCGGTATATGCCCAGACCCAGGCCCACAGCACCAGCTCGACCGGCGCCCCGGCATCGACCGCCACCACCCAGGCCCCGGCCGCCAACACCGGCATGACCCCGGCAGCCGGCACCACCGTGGTCGGTACCGACCAGACCAGCGGCGCCTCGGGCACCGCGGGCACCGCCGCCGCTTCGACCGGCGACGCCAAGGCCGACAAGGAGATCGCCAAGGCGAACGAGAAGGAATCGAAGGAAATCGCCAAGCAGGACGAGAAGATCTCGAAAGCCACCAACAAGGCCACCGAGAAGAAAGCCAAGGCTCAGCACAAGGCCAACAAGAAGATCGCCGACGCCAACGACAAAGTGACGAAGGCCGATCCGGAAGACAAGGCCAAGGCATCCGCCAAGGCCGAGAAGAAGATCGCCGAAGCCAACGCCGATGCGCACGAGACCATGATCAAGGCCGACGAGAAGGCCCAGAAGAAGATCGTGGACGCCAACGCCGACAAGGCCAAGGCACAGAACAAGGCTGCCGAGAAGACCGCCAAGGCCGTGGCCGAGGCACACAAGGACGCCGCCAAGTAATCCTGCATTCTGCCGCCAGATTCCGCCCGGACGCCCGTCCGGGCGGCGCGACACCCAGGCCGGCGCATCACGTCGGCCTTCCCCTCCTTCACCAAAATTTCACATTTTCCTATGTGCAAGTCGGCCGCTTTGCGCGCATGCGCGAACGGGATACGCCACGCCCTTGATCTATGACATTGATTTAAATCAGATTTTGCTCCGATGTTGTTTTTTGTAACATTACCAAACCGTAATGTTGCGCTTATTGCGAGCCCATCAGTTGTCTCGTAGACTGGATTTTTAACATTTCAGTCGCCGGTTCAACAGGAGGAGTCGTATCGTGTTGCGTTCCCCAGCTCGGCCTTACTGCATTTCCCTTCCGCTGTCCCATTCGCGCGCGCACGTTCCGCTGCCGCCGCGCTAGCACCTCCGTCACCTAACGATTCGCATCCGCCTGGATTCACCAGACGGGTTTGCAAGGCATTCGAACGCCAGGCTGGCGCACGTCCACAGGTCGTGCCTGTCGTTTGGATAAACCGTCACGGCCAGGGCCAACAGCCCTGGCTGGCGGGGTTGGAGACCGTCCTAACCGGGACGCCATTATTTCAATAAGATCGAAACGGAGAAAAAATGCAATTCAGCCGCAAACTCAGCCTGCTCGCGGCAGGCCTGGCATGTGCTTTCGCTGCGCACGCACAAACCATCAAGGAAACGCCGAATTCCCAGTTCAAGCCGACCGGCAAGGGCTGGGGCGAGCTGGACAATGTCGCCACCCAGAAATCGAGCGGGCAGGCAGGCGGCGCGCAGCGCAGCGCCAACATTTCCAACCTGACCTACCACGGCGGCCCGGTGATGGTGGCGCCGACCAATATGTACTACATCTGGTACGGCTCGCAGTGGGACAGCGCATCGCAGACCGTGCTGACCAACCTGGGTCAGCACATCGGCGGGTCGCCCTACTTCAACATCAACACGACCTACTACAACGGCTCGAACGTGCACGTGCAGAACAGCGTGACGCTGGCTGGCAGCACCAGCAACACCGGCACCTACGGCACCCAGCTGACCGATGCGAACATCGCCTCGATCGTGTCCGATGCGATTACCACGGGCAAGCTGCCGTCCGATCCGAACGGCGTCTACGTCGTGCTGACCGACAAGTCGACCACCGCGACCTCGGGCTTCTGCACCCAGTACTGCGGCTGGCATGACCATACCGCGGTGGGTGGCACGGACATCAAGTACGCCTTCGTCGGCAATGCCGAAACCCAGTGCGCCTCGGCCTGCGGCGCAACCAGCCCGAGCCCGAACAACACCCCGGGCGCGGACGGCGCCGCCAGCGTGCTGGCGCACGAACTGGAGGAAGCCGTCACCGATCCGAACCTGAACGCCTGGTACTCGAACTTCGACGGCAAGGAAAACGCGGACAAGTGCGCCTGGAACTTCGGCACCACGTCGACGGCATCGAACGGCGCCAAGTACAACCAGACCTTCGGCACCATGAAGTACCTGATCCAGCAGAACTGGCTCATCGCCAGCACCCAGAAGTGCGTGCAGCACTATCCCTAAGCAGGGCGGCGTCGGACCTGGTCTGACGCTATCCTGACGATGTGGCGCCCGCCGCGGCATTGGCGGGCGCCAGCTTTTTCATTTTCCTGTCGAGGCATATGAAACGATTCCTGATTTTGCTGGGCCTGCTGGCCACCTTCGGCGGCGCGCTCGCGGCCGGCCAGGTCGCACCGAACGGGCGCGGTGGCGCGCTGACGCCGACGCGCAACGTCCTCACCTTCACCAAGCTCGAAAACGCCTGGCTCGAGGCGGTGCAGCGGCGCGACGCCGAGGCCCTGGGCCGCCTGCTGGCGGACGACTTCGAGATCCGCAGCGCCGCCGCGCCGGGCGTGCCGACCGCGCGCGCCGAAGCCTTGCGCGAATCGCTGCGCGCGCCCGTGACCAGGTCGTCGATCGACCAGATGGCGGTGCACGAGTACGGCGACCTGATGCTGGTCAGCTTCCTGTGGACGATCGCGGATGGCGCTGCGCCCCAGTCTTTCTTCGTGGTCGATACCTGGAAGCGCAGCGGCGACGAATGGAAGGCGACAGTGCGCTACGCGGCGCCGGTCGCCGGCGGGGCCCCGATGGTGCCGGGCGCGGTCGCGCCCAGTGCACAGTCGCTGCGCAAGAAGATGTGACGCCATGGCCTTCCTGCTGGACAGCAAGCTTGGCGCCGGCATGGTCTGCGCGGCCGGTATCGCCATCGGGGTGACGGCGGCGTTCTGGCTGCAGGACAGCGCCGCGCCGCCCGCCAGGCCGGCGCCCGCCGCCGCATCCGCCTGGGATGGCGCGATCGGCCCCGGCGCCCTTGCCGCGCCGGCGTCCGCGCCCGGCAGCAGCGCCGGCATGGCGGCGCCGGGCGAGCCGACGCTGGTGGATGCCGGCGGCCGTCTCCTCATCGGCCTGCCGCTGCGGCAGCTGATCGAGTCCTACATCGTGAAGACCGGGGCCGCCAGTACACGCCAGGCCGGCGCCGCCGAACTGCGCGCCTACCTGCGCCAACGCCTGAAGCAGCCGGCGCTGGCGCAGGCGGAAGGACTGGTCGGCGACTATCTGCGCTACCTGGATGCCGAGCGGGGCTTGCGCGCGCAGCTGCGCATCGCGCCGCCCGGCGAGGGCGCCCTCGATGCCGCCCAGGTCGGCCAGATGGAAGCTTGGCTGCAGCAGCGCGCCCAGCTGCGCGAGCGGATGCTGGGCACGGCCGTGGCGCAGGCCTGGTTTGCGGCCGAGGATGGCGAGTGCAGCGCCGCCCTGGCGGACTGGCGCAGGATGCAGGCTCCGGTCGGGGCGACGGAAGTGGATTCGAACGAACTGCAGGCGCGGCGCCTGCACGGCGCCGTGCTGGAACAGCGCCGCGAGGAGGGCGCGCGGATCTGCGCCGCGCAGCTCGCCGAAAGCCCGGGCGCCGGCACATGATGAGAACGAGGACATGGAGACAATGAAAACGATGACGATGGCGAGAATCGCCGCGCTGATGGCGCTCGCCGCAGTGACGGCAAATGCGGCGGCAAGCGCGGCGGCGCGGCCGCATGCCGAAACGGCGGACGAGGCGCGCGTCCACAAGCTGGTCGAGCCGCGCATGGGCAATAACGTGAAGGTGGACGCGGTGGAGAAGACGCCGTATGGCGGCCTGTACGAGATCCGCACGGGCGGCGACATCTTTTATACCGATGCGACCGCGCGCTACATGTTCGTCGGCAAGGTGGTCGACCTGGGGACGCTGCAGGACCTGACGCGCGCGCGCACCGACGAGCTGGCGGCGATCCGCTTTGCCGACCTGCCGCTGGACATGGCGATCAAGACCGTGAAAGGGAACGGCGAACGGGTGATGGCGGTGTTCGAGGATCCGAACTGCCCTTACTGCCGCAAGCTGCACGAGACGCTGCGCGGCATCGATAACGTAACCGTCTATACCTTCCTGTTGAACATCCTGTCGGAAGATTCGGCGGCCAAGTCGAAGAATATCTGGTGCGCTGCCGACCGCTCGCAGGCCTGGCAACAGTGGATGCTGGAAACGAAGGCGCCGCCGGCCGCGCCGGCCGGCTGCGTCGCGCCCGGCGAGCAGGTGCTGGCGCTGGGCCGCAAGCTGCACGTGCAGGGCACGCCGACGATCTATTTTGCCGATGGATCGCGCAGCGGCAGCGGCTTCGACGCGGCGACGCTGGAAGCGCGCCTGCGCAAGCTTACGAAACCGTAATGGTGTACTTGTTGCGGCATCGCTGCTTGTTTCGTAGACTGGTTTTCAGGCGTTTACCTGATTCGCTCACGGTCCGTAAGCAGGGGCGTCCGCCTGTGGTCGGATGCATTCTGTTCGTGACGCCCGCCGGGGGTACCGGCGGGTGTCACGTTTTTTATTGGCCGTCGCCGGTGGTGCGCATCCCCAGGTCTTTCGCCTTCAGCTTGGCCGACAGCGGCTTGCCCTTGCGCGCACGCTTGCCGAAGTGCGGCTCCAGGCCGACCCCGAACAGCTCCACGGTGCGCGGCTTGTCGCCGGCCCAGGTGCCGCTCACGTTCACGCCTTTCGGGCTGATCGGCTGGGCCGCCAGCAGCGTTTCCTTCGGCTCCAGTTCCATCAGCGTCACGCCGCGGCCGCCATTGGTCAGCACCTTCATCTCGTCGATGCCGAACACCAGCACACGGCCCTTCTCGGACAGGCAGGCCACCGCGCCGGCATTGTCCGCCACCACGCGCGGGGCCAGCGGCACGGCGCCGTCATCCAGCGTGATGAAGGACTTGCCGCCTTTCAGACGGGTCGCCATGTCGCCGGCCTTGGCGATGAAGCCGAAGCCCGCGGTGGTCGACAGCAGCAGGCGCGTGTCGGCGTTGCCGGCGAAGTAGTAGAGGATGCGAGCGGACGGCGTAGTCCCGCCGCCCGACAGGTCGACCAGGGTCGAGATCGGCACGCCGTCGCCGCGCGACCCCGGCAGGGCGGCCACCGGCACCGAATAGGCCTTGCCGTTGTCGCCGATGCACAGCAGGGTATCGACGGTGCGGCATTCGAAGACGTAGCCCAGGGAGTCGCCGGCCTTGAAGGTGAACTGCGCCGGATCGTGGCCGATGCCGGTGCGCGCGCGCACCCAGCCCTTCTCGGAGACGATCACGGTGACCGGCTCGTCGACGATCTTCTGCTCGGCCACGGCCTTCTGCGCTTCTTCGATCAGGGTGCGGCGGTCGTCGCCGAACTGCTTGGCGTCGGCTTCGATCTCGCGGATGATCAGGCGCTTCATGCTGGACGGATTCTCGAGGATGTCCTCCAGCTTTTCCTTCTCGCCACGCAGTTCGGCCAGCTCCTGCTGGATCTTGATCGCTTCCAGGCGCGCCAGCTGGCGCAGGCGGATCTCGAGAATATCTTCGGCCTGGCGGTCCGACAGGCGGAAGCGCTCGATCAGCGCGGCCTTCGGCTCGTCCGAATTGCGAATGATGGCGATGACCTCGTCGATGTTCAGCAGGACGGTCTCGCGGCCTTCCAGGATGTGGATGCGGTCGTTGACCTTGCCGAGCCTGAATTCGGTGCGGCGGCGGACCGTCACGAAGCGGTAGTCGATCCACTCCTGCAGGATCTCGGTCAGGCCCTTCTGGCGCGGGCGGCCGTCGCCGCCGATCATCACCAGGTTGATCGGGGCCGAGCTCTCCAGCGAGGTATGCGCCAGCAGCATCAGCATGAACTCGGTCTGGTCCTGGTTCTTGGACTTCGGCTCGAACACGAGGCGCACCGGGGCCTCGCGGCCGGATTCGTCGCGCACGGCATCCAGCGCGCCGAGGATGGTCTGCTTCAGCGCCAGCTGCTCGGGCAGCAGGGTCTTCTTGCCGGCCTTGACCTTCGGGTTGGTCAGCTCCTCGATCTCTTCCAGCACGCGCTGCGACGAGCAGCCCGGCGGCAGTTCGGTGACGACCGCCTGCCACTGGCCGCGCGCCAGTTCTTCGATCTTCCAGCGCGCACGCACCTTCATCGAGCCGCGGCCGGAGACGTACATGTCGGCGATGTTCGAGGCCGGGGTGATGATCTGGCCGCCGCCCGGATAGTCCGGGCCCGGCATCAAGGTCATCAGCTCGGCGTGGGTGATCTTCGGATTGCGGATCATCGCCACCGCGGCCGACGCCACTTCGCGCAGGTTGTGCGAGGGGATCTCGGTGGCCAGGCCCACGGCGATGCCGGAGGCGCCGTTCAGCAGCACCATCGGCAGGCGCGCCGGCAGGGTGCGCGGTTCCTCGACCGAGCCGTCGTAGTTCGGCTGGAAGTCGACCGTGCCCATGTCGATTTCGTCCATCAGGACGCGCGCCATCGGCGTCAGGCGGGCTTCGGTGTAACGCATCGCCGCGGCGCCGTCGCCGTCGCGCGAGCCGAAGTTGCCCTGGCCGTCGATCAGCGGGTAGCGCAGCGAGAAGTCCTGGGCCATGCGCACCAGCGCGTCGTACACGGACTGGTCGCCGTGCGGGTGCAGTTTACCCAGCACGTCGCCGACCACGGCGGCGGATTTGCGCGGTTTCGCGGTCGGGCCCAGGCCCAGCTCGTGCATCGCGTACAGGATGCGGCGCTGGACCGGCTTCTGGCCGTCGGACACGTCCGGCAGCGCGCGGCCTTTCACGACCGAGACCGCGTAGTCGAGGTAGGCGCGTTCGGCGAAGGTGGACAGGGTGAGCGTCTCGGCGTCGTCGCCGGCCGGCTCGTTTTGTTGTTCAAACAGGCTTGCTTGGGTCATAGTCGTTCGTATCAGATATCCGCTTCCGTCTCGTTACCGTGCTCTTCCAGCCATGCGCGGCGGGCGGCGGCTTCGCCTTTCCCCATCAGCATGTTGAAGCGCGCCGACGATTCGGCCAGGTTGTAGTCGCCGAAGGACACCGGCAGCAGGCGGCGGGTATCGGGGTTCATCGTGGTTTCCCACAGCTGTTCGGCGTTCATCTCGCCCAGGCCCTTGAAGCGGGAGATGCTCCACACGCCTTCCTTCAGGCCTTCCTTCTTCAGCTTGTCCTCGATCGCCAGCAGTTCGCCGTCGTCCAGCGCGTACAGCTTCTGGATCGGCTTCTTGCCGCGCGCCGGCACGTCGACGCGGTACAGCGGCGGACGCGCGATGCACACGTGGCCATTGCGGAACAGGGCAGGGAAGTGCTTGAAAAACAGGGTCAGCAGCAGGACCTGGATGTGCGAGCCGTCGACGTCCGCATCGGAGAGGATGCAGATCTTCCCGTAGCGCAGGCCGGACAGGTCGGGATTGTCATCCGAACCGTGCGGGTCGACGCCGATCGCCACCGCGATGTCGTGGATCTCGTTGTTGGCGAACAGGCGGTCGCGGTCGGTCTCCCAGGTGTTCAGCACCTTGCCGCGCAGCGGCAGGATGGCCTGGAATTCCTTGTCGCGGCCCATCTTGGCCGAGCCGCCCGCCGAGTCGCCCTCGACCAGGAACAGCTCGTTGCGGGTGATGTCGGTCGATTCGCAATCGGTCAGCTTGCCCGGCAGGACCGCCACGCCCGAGGACTTCTTCTTCTCGACCTTCTGCAGCGAACGCAGGCGGGATTGCGCCTGCTTGATGACCAGTTCGGCCAGCTTCTTGCCGTAGTCGACGTGCTGGTTCAGCCACAGTTCGAGCGGCGGACGGGTGAAGGTGGAGACCAGCTTCACGGCGTCGCGCGAGTTCAGGCGCTCCTTGGTCTGGCCCTGGAACTGCGGGTCCAGCACCTTTGCCGACAGCACGAAGGAAACGCGCGCGAACACGTCCTCGGGCAGCAGCTTGACGCCCTTCGGCAGCAGCGAGTGCATTTCGACGAAGCTCTTCACGGCGCCGAACAGGCCGTCGCGCAGGCCGGATTCGTGGGTGCCGCCGCTGACCGTCGGGATCAGGTTGACGTAGGATTCGCGCACCACGGCGCCTTCCTCGGTCCAGGCCACGACCCAGGCCGCGCCTTCGCCTTCGGCAAAGCCTTCATCGCCGGCGACCGCGTACTGCGCGCCCTCGAACAGCGGGATCACGGTCTGGCCCTGGCCCACGGTATTGGACAGCGCTTCGGTCAGGTAGCCGCGCAGGCCTTCGTCGTAGCGCCAGGTCTGCACGTCGCCGGTCTTGCCGTTGGTGAGGGTGACGGTCACGCCCGGCAGCAGCACGGCCTTCGAGCGCAGCAGGCGCTGCAGCTCGGCCATCGGGATGTTCGGCGAGTCGAAATACTTACCGTCCGGCCAGGCGGTGACGCGGGTGCCGTTCTTCTTGCCGCCGCGATCAAACGGCGCGGAGCTCAGCGGCTCGACCACGTCGCCGGCTTCGAAGGCCAGGTGGTGAACGCCGTTGCCCTGCTCGTCCTTGCGCCAGACGGTGATCTCGAGGCGCTTCGACAGTGCATTCGTGACCGAGACGCCGACGCCGTGCAGGCCGCCCGAGAACGCGTAGGCGCCGCCCGAGCCCTTGTCGAACTTGCCGCCCGCGTGCAGGCGCGTAAACACGATCTCGACGGTCGAGACGCCTTCTTCCGGGTGGATGCCGACCGGGATGCCGCGGCCGTCGTCTTCGACCGTGATCGAGCCGTCCCCGTTCATCGTCACGGCGATGTTCTTGCAGTGCCCACCCAGCGCCTCGTCCGAGGCGTTGTCGATCACTTCCTGGATGATGTGCAGCGGGTTCTCGGTGCGGGTGTACATGCCCGGGCGCTGCTTGACGGGCTCCAGTCCCTTCAGGACCCGGATGGATGATTCGCTGTAGTCGGTTGCAGTTTTCTTGGTGGCCATGCTGGATATGTGTTAACTCGAATGCCTGCGCATTCTATCTTGTCGCGCGGCAATAAGGACGCCCGGCGACGAGGCAAAAGGCGCCAGTGTCGGCGCTTATGCGCGTTTTGGGAAGAGAAACCGACAGTGCACTGTATGGAAATACAGTATTTTTGCCTGTTGGGCGCAAGTTTGCAAGTCCCAAGTGCAGCGATTCTACAAATGCAATCGTGCGCGGCTACGGCAGGGCTATATTTGCCTGCATGGTAGAGGACAATGATAAGCTTGAAACTGCCGGCCCGCCACGCGTGCCGGACCGCCGCGCCACCGGAGGATCGTCGCGCTACCTCCGTCATGGCGATACACCGCTGGCCCTGGCCGGCCGCGTCCTGCGCTCGCGCTGGCGCGCCATTCAAGACCGCCTGGGCCGCGACTTCATGCGGCGTACGCTGCGCATCGGCGTCTCCGCCCGCATCTTCCATCCGGAACCGGGGGCCGTCGGGCTGCGCAGCAAGAACCTGCAATACCTCGAAGAGTCGATCGCGCAGTGGGTGATGTCGCGCGACGTCCTGGTGTTCATGGTGCCGACCGTAAACATCAACGGTCTGCTGCATCCTAGCAACATCACCATGCGCCACTACGCGCGCCACCTCGACGGCCTGGTGCTGCAGGGCGGGGCGGACGTCTCGCCGATGACATATTCGGAATCGCCGACCCGGCCCGAATGGGGCGGCGACCGCGCGCGCGACGTCTACGAACTCGAGCTGCTGCACGAATTCGTCGACGCCGGCAAGCCGGTGCTGGGCATCTGCCGCGGTTGCCAGCTGATCAACGTGGCCTTCGGCGGCACGCTCTACCAGGACGTGGCGACCAATGTCCCCGAGGCCCAGGCCCACGTGCACGAAGACTACGACGCCCACCGCCACGCGATCGTGTTCCCGCCCGGCTCCTCGCTGGGCAAGATGTTCCCCGACCAGAAGCGCCCGATCGTCAACTCGATCCATCACCAGGCCGTGAAGGACCTGGGGCGCGACATCCACATCGAAGCCGTATCGGAGCCGGACGGCATCGTCGAAGCGATCCGCTACCAGCGCGCGCCCTTCGTGATGGGGCTGCAATGGCATCCGGAATTCCACCGGGCCAAGGGGACCGAGCTGCTCGACTGCACGCCGGTGCTGGATGAGTTCCTGCGGGCGGCGCGGGAAACCCGTCTATGAAATCGCGACCCGGGAAAAGGAAATCGGCGAGATTTACCTGGGCCGATAAATGGCGCAGAGCTTATGGCCGTCGGGATCGCGGACATAAGCCAGGACCATCTTGCCGAGCTTGCCCTCGCGCAGGCCTGGCGGATCTTCGATCGAGCTGCCGCCGTGCGCGACCGCGATGTCATGGAACTGCTGTACCTGTTCCGGCGAATCGCATTTGAATCCGATGGTTCCGCCGTTCGCAACGGTGGCGTCTTCTCCGTTGATGGGCTCGGTAATACAGAAGTTGCTGCCGTTGTGGCTGTAGAACAGCCGGGTGTGGCCGCCCGGGGTGGTGTCGCGGAAGGCTTCGCCGGCCCCGAGTATTCCGAGTACCGCGTCGTAGAAGCGTTTCGAACGTTCCAGGTCGTTTGCACCGACCATGACGTGGTTCAGCATGTATGTCTCCTGTGATGAGGGAAGGTCCATAGTAAGCCCATGCCAGTCCCTCGACAATATCCAGTAACGCCCGACGGCCGCTACTTCGTCGTCAGGGGGCGTCTATGGCGCACGAGCAATCCCGCGCTCGCGCCGGACGCCAGGCAGGCGCTGGTCGACAGCTTGATGGCGGCGCGCCGCCGGGTCGGCCTTGCCAGGAAGGCCGGCGATGCGGACGCCGAGCGCAGCGCCCGCGCGGCGGTCGACGAGGCCAAGCGCGCCCTGGGCGAACGCGGCCCCGTCTGGTGGAGCGATGGGGCGCCGGACTACAACCGCCGGCTCGCCGCCAACACGCCCTACGCGGACTGGCATGCGGCCCTGCAGGCGGGGGACGGCGTGGCAGGGTGATGCCGCCCTGCTTGCCGCCGCTTTACTTGCCGCTTTACTTGCCGCTGAGTTTCCGATCGAGATCGTCGATCATCTCCTTGTGCTTCGACACGGTGTCGTGGGCGGCGGTGGCGAATTTCTTCAGGTCGGGATCGGCGGTTTTCTGCATCTCTTCGCCTTGTTCCTTGACGTCGTCCTTGTGGTCCTTGACTTCGTATTTCACGTATTCCTTGTCGAAATCCTTGCCGCTCAGCTTGCCGAGCTTGTCCAGTTCCTTCTTCTGGCCATGATCCGGGGCGGTGGGCAGCGTCACCTTCTTCTGGCTGGCAAGCTGCTTCAGGTTTTCCAGGTCCTTGCCGTGATCGTCCACCATGCGCTTGCCGAACTGCTTGACGCGCTCATCGGCGGCGTTCTTCTGGGCCATTTCGCCCATCGCGACTTCGGATATCAATCCTTGCGCAGTCTTTTCCATGTATTTGCTGTCCTTGTGGGACAAGTCGGCGGCGCCGGCGATATGTGCGGCGGACAGGGCAGCGACCGCTGCCATCAGACGAACGATATGGGACATGCTTGCCTCGCGTGGTGGTTGGGTATTTCGACACTAACACGCTCTTCTTTCATGGAGTGTGCGCTTCCGTACAGAGCGGCTGAAGCGTGCATTTGATACTTGGGGGAAATTACAAAGTAAATACCACTATTTATGCCGACCAAGCCCGGACTGCATCTCGAACACTTGCCCAAATGGGCCATTTGCATTCCGCTGGCACTCCAATGGTTCTGGCTCGGGCTGCGCTACGGCAGCCTGACCTTGCCCTCGGCGGCCAACCCCAACATCACCGCCGGCGGCCTGGTCGGCGAGGGGAAGATCGAATACTTCGAACAGATGGGGCCACTCGGACGCGCCGCCACCGCCCCCTATCTCGGCCTGCGCATCGACGAAGGCCTGTGCGCGGCCGCGCTGGCATCCGCGCTTGGCGCCGCGGGCATCCCTTTCCCGGTCATCGCCAAGCCCGACCTGGGCTTGTGCGGCTACGGCGTGCAAAAACTCGCGGACATGGATGCCCTGCGCGCCTATATCGCCGATTTTCCGAAGGGCGAGACACTGGTGCTCCAGCGTTATCTGCCGCAGGAACATGAGGCCGGGCTGTTCTATGCCCGCGATCCGGACAGCGGCGCAGGCCGCCTGATCGGCCTGACCTTGCGCGATTATCCCCGGGTGAGCGGGGACGGCCACTCCACCCTGGATGCGCTGATCCGCCAGGACCGGCGCGCGCTGCGCATGCTGCGCTCGCGCGCGCATCGCTGCCCGCACGACCTGCACAGTGTGCCGGCCGCCGGCCAGACCGTGCGTCTGGCCACGATCGGCTCGACGCGGATCGGCGGGCTGTACCGCGATGGCGGGGACTTGATCACCGACGCATTGACGGCAGCGATCGACAGGATTGCGCGCGAGATGCCGGACTTTCATTTCGGACGTTTCGACGTGCGCTTCGACAGCGCCGCTGAATTGCAGGCCGGGCGCGGCTTTTCGATCATGGAAGTGAACGGCGCCGGTTCGGAGGCGATCCAGGCATGGGATCCCGGCACCGGCGTGATCGCCGGCCTGCGCATGATCTTTGCCAAGCAGCGCCTGCTGTTCGAGATCGGCGCCGCCAATCGCCAGCGCGGCGCGCGTCCCATCAGGCTGCGCGAACTGATGCGGCTGAACACCCGGCAAAACCGCCTGATCGATCTTTACCCTTCTTCGAATTGAGTCTGCGTGAACGTTCCACTTCCCCTTTCGCTTACCCGGTCAATCTCCGCGCCTGTCCACGCCGACTGGCAATTCGCGACCAGTTGGGCCATGTCCGATGCCGAGGTGCGCAGTGCACAAAGGCTGCGTTATGCCATCTTCGCCAACGAACTGGGAGCGCGGCTCACGCCGCCGCCCGGCACCGCGCCCGGCTGCGACGCCGATCGTTTCGATGCGTATTGCGACCATTTGCTGGTCCACGTGATCGATCCCGCCGGTGTGCTGGCGCCGCGCCTCATCGGCACCTACCGGGTGCTGAATCCCGACGGCGCGCGGCGCGCGGGCGGCTATTATTCGGACAGCGAATTCGACCTCGCGCCCTTGCGCCCGCTGTCGGGCACGGCGGTGGAACTCGGGCGCGCCTGCGTCGACGCCGAGTGGCGTTCGGGCGGGGTGATCATGGCCCTGTGGAGCGCGCTGGGCGCCTATATGCTGCAGCACGGGCTCGACACCATGTTCGGCTGCGCCAGCATCGGCGTCGCCGACGGCGGCCGGCAGGCGCGCCGGGTCTGGCGCAAGGTCAGCGCGGATTACCTGGCCGCGCCCGAGTGGCGGCTCCGTCCGCGCCAGCCCTTGCCGCTGCCCGACGAGGTCGACGTCGCGATCGGCATGCGCGATCTGCCGCCCTTGATCAAGGGCTATCTGCGCTGCGGCGCCAAAGTGCTGGGCCCGCCGTCGCTCGACCCGCGTTTCAATACCGCAGACCTGCCGGTCATGCTGCGCCTGGACGACCTGCCTGCCCGCTACAGGAAGCAGTTCCTGGAAGGAAAATGAGCGCGCGGCCCTGGCTGCCTTGCCGCGCCATGCGCGCCTTGCTCGGCGTACAGCTGCTCGGCGCCCTTGCCGACAACGCCCTCCTGATCGTCGCCCTGGCCCTGCTGGCGGAGCGCGGCGCGCAGGACTGGATGGCGCCTTCGCTGCGGATTGCCTTGTACCTGTCATATGTGCTGCTGGCGCCGTTTGCCGGGACCCTGGCGGACTCCATGCCGAAGGGGCGCCTGATCGTCCTGGTCAACCTGGCCAAGCTCGGCGGCTGCATCCTTCTTGCGGCCCATGCCCATCCGCTGTTCGCGTTCGGCGCCATCGGGCTGGCCGGCGTTTGCTACGGGCCGGCCAAATACGGCATCCTCACCGAACTGGTCCCCGCCGCGGACCTCGTCCGGGCCAATGCCGGGATCGAAATCGCCACCGTCGCCGCGATGCTGGGCGGACCGCTGCTGGGGAGCGCATTGCTGGACGCGCCGCTGTGGATCGCCGGCCTGCACACGGCGCCGCGCCAGGCCAGCCTGGTGGTCGGGGTCCTGTGTGCGGTGGCGGCGCTGCTGGCGGCCGCGATTCCGGCCACCGCGCCTGGCGCCGCCCCGCGCGCGCATCCCCTGAAGCGCTTCCACCGGCAGCTGGCGGCGCTATGGCGCGACCCGCAAGGCAAGGTCTCGATCGCGGTCACGACGCTGTTCTGGGCCGTTGCCGCGGTCCTGCAGTTCCTGGTCATTCGCTGGGCCGAGACGGTCCTGAAGCTGCCGCTGGGCGGCGCCGCCGTCCTGCTGTGCTGCCTCGCCGCGGGCGTGGTCGCCGGTTCGCTGCTGGCGGCGCGCTTCGTCGCGGCCGCCGAAGCACTGCGGGTCCTGCCGGTCGGCATCGTGCTCGGCTCGGCCATCGTTCTCACCGGCCAGGCAAGCAGCTTGTGGGCCGCGTGCGGCGCCCTGTGCGCGACCGGCATCGTGGGCGGCATCCTGATGGTGCCCATGAACGCATTGCTGCAGCAACGCGGCGCCGCCTTGATGAAGCCCGGCGCGTCGATCGCGGTGCAGGCCTTCAGCGAAAACCTGGCATCGCTGGTCTTGCTGGCGGTGTACGGCATGCTGCTCGCGGCCAGGGCCCCGGTGGTCACGATCATTACCGGCTTCGGCCTGTTCGTGATGGCATCCATGCTGCCGATGCAAGGCCATCGGCATGGTCAACGTGATTTTTGATTGGAAAACCTGAATGTCCTCGACATCGACATCGACATCGACATCGACATCGACCGCGCCCGATGCGCTCATCGCGATCGGCCGGGCGCTCAAGACGGCCGGCTACCGGTTCACGACGGTCACCCCGCTGACGCACCAGCGCGTCAATGCAAGCCGCGATGTGGCCGCGGGGACGAGTCTGCGCGACGTGTTCGGCTGGAGCCGGGCGTTCGCGCGGGATGACCTGGCGCCGGACCTGCTCGCATTGATGCAGGAGGCGGGCGTGCTGGCGGAAGAGGGCGGCCGGCTGCGCGCCACGGTCCGCGCATCGACCATGGGCGAGCTGGCGTATTTTCATTCGGCCTATCCGACGGTCGAGGAGAGCGCTGTCTTCTTCGGGCCGGACACCTATCGCTTCGTGGCCGCCATCGAGCGCAGCCTGCCGGCGCTGGCGGCGCCGTCGCGTGTCGCCGACATCGGCTGCGGCGCCGGCCCGGCCGCGATCGCCATCGCGCGCCGGTACCCGGACGCCGAAGTGCTGGCGCTCGACATCAACGAAGCCGCCCTGGCCCTGACCCGCGTGAACGCCGCCCTGGCCGGCGCGGGCAAGCTCTCGGCCCGTCACAGCAACCTGCTCGACGGTGTCGACGGCGACTTCGACCTGATCGTGTCGAATCCGCCCTACCTGCTCGACCCGGGCAAGCGCGCCTACCGGCACGGCGGCGGCAAGCGCGGCGCCGGCCTGTCGCTGGCGATCGTCAAGGCGGCATTGGCCCGTCTCCGTCCCGGCGGCGCCTTGTTCCTCTACACCGGCGTGGCCATCGCAGACCAGCAGGACGAGTTCCTGGCCGAGATCGCGCCCCTGCTCGATCGCCATTGTTCGTCCTGGCGTTACGAGGAGCTCGACCCCGACGTCTTCGGCGAAGAAGTGGGGACGCCGGGGTATGAAGACGTCGAACGCATCGCCGCGGTCTGGCTGCATGCGACAGCGCGGCAGCCGGCTTGCGCGAACGCCGGATGAGGCTGCGGATCGCCGCGCGTCTGCTGCGCGTCCTGGCGCACCTGCTGCTGGGGCTGGGCATTTGCGCGCTGCTGTTTCCCTGGCTGGGCCCCGCGCGGCGCCTGGCGCGGATCCGGCACTGGTCGGGGCAGCTGCTGCGCCTGTTCGGCGTCAGCGTCGAGCTGGCGCCGGGCAGCGCCGCCGCGGCGAACGGCCTGTGGGTCGCCAACCACGTCTCCTGGATCGATATTTTCGTCATCAATGCCCTGTTCCCCTGCCGCTTCGTCGCCAAATCCGAAGTCAGGCGCTGGCCGCTGGCAGGGGCCTTGTGCGCATGGGCCGGGACGATCTTCATCCAGCGCGCCAACCCGCGCAGCCTGCGCCGGACCATGGCCGTCATGGTCGCCGCGCTGCGCGATGGCGAGCGCGTGGCCGTGTTCCCGGAAGGGACCTCGGCTGCGCAAGGCGGCCTGCTGCCGTTTCGCGCCAACCTGTTCGAAGCGGCGATCGACGCCGGCGTGCCGGTGCAGCCGGTGTCGATCGCGTATCGCGACGCCGCCGGACGCTTGCATGGCGCCGTCGAATACATCGGTACGACCTCGCTGATCGAGAGCATGGTCGCGATGCTGTCGGGGCCGCCGATCCATGCCCGCCTTGCCGTGCTGCCGGCGCTGGACGGCGGCGGCGCCGACCGGCGGACCCTGGCGCGGCGCGCGCACCGCGCGGTCGCGGACCAGCTGGGATAAGGCGAAGCGCACGATTCGGTGCCGGATGAGCGGATACAATGGCGGGATGAATCAATCGCAACAGACCCAGGCGCCGCCGGAAGCACCGGCCCGCGCCCCCATCCGCCTTGGCGCCCAGATCCTGACCTGCGTGGTCTTCTGCCTGATCGCCGCGCCCATCATCTGGTTTTCCCGGCCGCACCCGGTCGCGCTGTTCAGCCGTCCGGTCGGGCCGCTGTCCCAGCTGCTGGTGGGGCAGGTGCTGGCGCTGGTCGCGGCCTGCGTGTCCTGGGGACTGTTCCGCCTGAGCGCCAGGTCGGCCTCCAGCGCCCGCACCATCGAGAGCTATGCGCGGCTCGACCTGGGCGGCCTGAATCCGCTGTGGATCGCCATCGCCGCCGCGATCGGCGAAGAGATGCTGTTCCGCGCGGCGCTGCAGCCGCTGCTGGGCGTGTGGATCGTCTCGCTGATCTTCCTGCTCACGCACGTGCCGGTGTACCGCTTCCGCAAGCTGGACGGGGCCACGCTGGCGCAGGCGGCCAGCGTGTTCATCGGGAGCGTGGTGCTGGGCTTCGTGTTCGAGCATGTCGGCCTGCTGGCGGCCATGCTGGTGCACATGTGGATCGATATCGTCGGGCTGCTGATCGTGCGCCAGGCGATCCAGGCGCGCGCCTGATTACTTGCTGAGCAGGCGCATCGCCCGCTCCAGCCCGTCTATCGTCACCGGAAACATCCGGTTGTTCATGATCTGCCTGATCACGGCGATCGACTGCCGGTACTGCCACAGGTTTTCCGGCTCCGGATTCAGCCAGGCGAACTTCGGGAAGGCGTTGCAGAAGCGCGCCAGCCATTCGGCGCCGGCTTCCTCGTTGTTGTACTCGACCGAGCCGCCCGGCGCCAGCACCTCGTAGGGGCTCATGGTGGCGTCGCCGACGAAGATCACGCGGGTGTCGGGCGGGTACTTGCGCAGCACGTCCCAGGTCGGGAAGCGCTCCGTGCTGCGGCGCCGGTTGTTCTTCCACAGGTAGTCATACACGCAGTTGTGGAAGTAGAAGAACTCCATGTTCTTGAATTCGGTCTTCGCCGCCGAGAACAGTTCCTCGGTGCGCTCGATGTGGTCGTCCATGGTGCCGCCCACGTCCAGCAGCATCAGCACCTTGATGCGGTTCCGGCGCTCGGGCTGCATCTTGATGTCCAGCCAGCCGGCGTTGTTGGCGGTCGAGCGGATCGTGTCTTCCAGCGCCAGTTCCTCGGCCGCGCCGGTGCGTGCGAAGCGGCGCAGGCGGCGCAGCGCCACCTTGATGTTGCGAACGCCCAGCTCGCGCTCGCTGTCATAGTCTTTATACTCGCGCTGCTCCCACACCTTGACGGCGCTGCGGTTGCGGCTTTTTCCGCCAATGCGGATGCCTTCCGGATTCGTGCCGCCATGGCCGAAGGGAGAGGTGCCGCCGGTGCCGATCCACTTGCTGCCGCCTTCGTGGCGTTCCTTCTGCTCCTGCAGCAGCTCGGCCAGGCGCGACATCAGCTTGTCGTAGCCGAGCTTCTGCAGCTCGGCCTTCTGCTCGGGCGTCAGCTCGCGTTCGAGGCGCTGGACCAGCCAGTCCAGGGGGATGTCGGCCTTGGCGTCGAACACCGCTTCGATGCCCTTGAAGTAGAGCCCGAACGCCTTGTCGAACTTGTCGAAGTGGGTTTCATCCTTCACCAGCGTCAGGCGCGCGAGGTAGTAGAAGGCGTCGAGCGAGGGCGCGATCACGTTCTTCTGCAGCGCTTCCAGCAGCGTCAGGAATTCCTTGATCGTGACCGGGACCTTGGCGTCACGCAGGGCGAAGAAGAAGCCGATCAGCATGGGTCAGGCCTCGCTATGGCGGCTCAGTCGATAGTGCAGCTGCGACTTGATCTCGGGCCACTCGCCGCGCAGGATGCTGTACATGACGGTGTCGCGCACGGTGCCGTCGCGGCGCAGCGCATGATGGCGGATGACGCCATCCTTCTTCGCGCCCAGGCGCTCGATCGCGGCCTGCGAGGCGTGATTGAAATTATCGGTGCGCAGGCCGACCACCGCGCAGCCCAGGGTATCGAAGGCGTGCGAGAGCAGCAGCAGCTTGCAGCTGGTGTTGACGTGGCTGCGCTGGCGGCTTTTCGCGTACCAGGTGTAGCCGATCTCGACGCGGTCGACGGCCGGCAGGATGTCGTGGTAGCTGGTCGAGCCGATGACAGCGCCGCTGGAGACGTCGACCACGGCGAAGGCGCGCCGGTTGTCCATCTCCAGTGCGGTGCGGACGTATTGTTCCGTCTCGTGCGGCGCCGGCACCGAGGTGATGCGCAGGTTCCACAGCTCGCCGTCGGCGGCGGCGCGCAGGCCGTCGACGTGGTGCAGGGCCAGCGGCTCCAGGCGCACGCCGTTGAATTCGAGGGTGACCGGATCGACGCGGATCATCGGTTGTGCCTCGCCATCGCCACCAGGCGCTCGAACAGGTGCACGTCCTGCTCGTTCTTGAGGAGGGCGCCGTGCAGCGGGGGCACGATGGCCTTCGCATCCTGGCTGCGCAGGGCCTCGAGCGGGATGTCCTCGGCCAGCAGCAGCTTCAGCCAGTCGAGGAACTCGGAGGTCGAGGGCTTCTTCTTCAGGCCCGGCACGTCGCGCAACTGGTAGAAGTTCTCCAGCGCGGCGCCAAGCAGCTCCTGCTTCAGGTGCGGATAGTGGACCTTCACGATCTCGGCCATCGTGTCGCGGTCCGGGAACTTGATGTAGTGGAAGAAGCAGCGGCGCAGGAAGGCGTCCGGCAGCTCCTTCTCGTTGTTCGAGGTGATGATCACCAGCGGGCGGTGCCTGGCCACCACCATCTCGCGCGTCTCGTAGACATAGAACTCCATGCGGTCCAGTTCGCGCAGCAGGTCGTTCGGGAATTCGATGTCGGCCTTGTCGATCTCGTCGATGAGCAGCACCACCGGTTCCGGCGCGGTGAAGGCCTGCCACAGCACGCCCTTGACGATGTAGTTGTGGATGTCGCGCACGCGCTCGTCGCCCAGCTGCGAATCGCGCAGGCGCGAGACGGCGTCGTACTCGTACAGGCCCTGCTGCGCCTTGGTGGTCGACTTGATGTGCCATTGCAGCAGCGGCATGTCGAGCGCGGCCGCGACTTCCTCGGCCAGCATGGTCTTGCCGGTGCCGGGCTCGCCCTTGATCAGCAGCGGGCGGGCCAGGGTGAGGGCGGCGTTCACGGCCAGTTTCAGGTCATCGGTGGCGACGTAGCTGTCGCTGCCTTCGAAACGTTGGGATGCGTGCATGGGGCATTCACAGTCATGGAGAAATGACATTCAGTATATGGCAGATGAATCGCAGACGCAGAAGTGTTGCTTTGTAGACTGAGCCATGTTCTTCATATAGAATCGGCTATTCGTAGTACAAATGCTAAGTTTTTGAGCAGTTGCGGTATACAATTCAACCATACGATTGTGCAATCATGAGAAAACCCCTAGCAGTACTGTTGTTTGCCGGCGTGGCAACTGCCGCCGGCGCAGCGGCAGCAGCGGACGTCGTCGCCAACCCGAAGGCAGCCCCGCAAAAGATCGAACAATGTATCGGCTGCCACGGCATTCCCGAATATAAAACCGCCTTCCCCGAGGTCTACCAGGTGCCGATGATCGGCGGCCAATCGGCCAAGTACATCGAAGCCGCCCTGCAGGCCTACAAGAAGGGCGACCGCAAGCATCCGCAGATGACGCCGACCGCCCGCGTGCTGTCGGACCAGGACATCGCCGATATCGCTGCCTACTATTCGCAGCAGACGGCTGCCACGCCCAACAAATAAGCCGGGGACGACCATGAACAAACTGATCCTTGCCCTGTCCTGCACCGCGGCCCTGACGGTGTCCGCTTCCGCCTTCGCCGGCGGCGATGGCGCGCGCGGCGCCGAACTGGCGAAGAAGTACAACTGCGCCTCCTGCCACGGCGTCGACTACAAGAGCCCGATCGATCCGAGCTACCCGAAGCTGGCCGGCCAGCACGCCGACTACCTGGTGCATGCGCTGACCTCCTACCAGCGCGGCAACAAGGGCATCAGCGGGCGCAACAACCCGATCATGGCCGGCATGGCCCAGCCGCTGTCGGACCAGGACAAGGCCGACATCGCGGCCTACCTGCAAAGCCTGCCAGGGCCGCTGGTGGTTCGGAAGTAATCCGCGCAAGTCATCTACAATAGCGGTCTCTCTGGTCCGCCGGTACGCCGGCGGACTTTGTTTTTTTGGAGTCCGCCTTGACGACCGCATCACCTTCCCACATCAAGACCAACCTGCTGAGCGGCCTGACGGTCGCCCTGGCCCTGGTCCCCGAAGCCATCGCCTTTGCGCTGGTGGCCCACGTGTCGCCGCTGACCGGCCTGTACGCCGCCGTGCTGGTGTCCTTCATTACGTCGAGCTTCGGCGGTCGTCCCGGCATGATCTCCGGCGCCGCCGGCGCGCTGGCCGTCGTCATGGTCGCGCTGGTCGTCCAGCATGGCGCGCAATACCTGTTCGCCGCCATCGTCGTGATGGGCGTGCTGCAGATCCTGTTCGCGCTGGCGCGGTTCGGCAAATTCATCCGCATGGTGCCGCATCCTGTCATGCTGGGCTTCGTCAACGGCCTGGCGATCGTGATCTTCGTGGCCCAGTTCGAGCATTTCAAAACCGCTGGCGGCTGGATGGCCGGGCCGCAGCTGTGGACCATGCTCGGCCTGGTCGCGCTGACGATGGCGATCATCTACCTCACGCCGAAGATCACGAAAGCGGTGCCGGCCACCCTGGTCGGCATCCTGGCGGTGGCACTGCTGGCGCACTTCCTGCACATCGAGACCAGGACCGTCGGCGAACTCGGCTCGATCGCCGGCGGCCTGCCGTCCTTCCACATCCCCGATGTGCCCTTCAATATGGAGACGCTGCGCATCGTGTTCCCGTACTCGCTGGTGCTGGCCGGCGTGGGCCTGATCGAGACCCTGCTGACGCTGACCCTGATCGACGAGATCACCGACACCCGCGGCCAGCCGAACCGCGAGAGCATGGCCCAGGGCGCGGCCAACATCGTCGCCGCGCTGTTCGGCGGCATGGGCGGTTGCGCGATGATCGGCCAGAGCATGATCAACATCGGCAACGGCGCCCGCGGCCGCCTGTCGGGCATCGCGGCCTCGCTGTTCCTGCTGTCCTTCATCCTGTTCGGGGCGAGCGTCATCGAGCAGATCCCGCTGGCGGCGCTGATCGGCGTGATGTTCGTGGTCTGCGAAAAGACCTTCGAGTGGGGCACCTTCCGCCTGTTCGGCAAGGTGCCGCGCGCCGATGCGCTGGTGATCGTGCTGGTGGCCGGCGTGACGCTGGCCTTCAACCTGGCGACGGCGGTGGTGGTCGGCGTGATCGTTTCGGCGCTGGTGTTCGCCTGGCAGCACGCCAAGCAGATCCGCGTATCGACCAGCGTGGACGCCCAGGGCTGGAAAGTCTATGAGCTGGAAGGCACGCTGTTCTTCGCCTCGAGCGCCGGCTTCCAGGCGCTGTTCGCGCCGAAGGACGATCCGCAGGACGTGGTGGTCGAGTTCCGCCGCGCGCGCGTGGCCGACCACTCGGCGATCCAGGCCATCGATGCGCTGGCGGAGCGCTACCGCAGCGCCGGCAAGCGCCTGCACCTGCGCCACCTGAGTCCCGATTGCCGGGAATTACTGGATCGGGCCAAGGACATGATCGAGGTGAGCCTGCCCGAGGACCCGCGCTACAGGGTCGCAGACAATAAACTCGATTGAAAAGACAGCGCTGAGCTCACGAGCGTAGCGAGCGGCGGCAGTGCTGTTCGAGAAGCGCAGCTGTACGCGAGTACAGCGAGCATCGCAGGACGGCAATGCAACGCGCAGTAGCTTGTGGGCTCAGCGGACGCGTTTGCGGACGCAGTCGATATAGGCCTCCGCATCCGGCGGCAGGCCGCTGCGCTGCGAGGTCCACATCATCTCGCCCAGGCATTCCATGATCTCGTGGTGGGCGTCGTGCTCGCCGATGCGGGCGGCCAGGGCGTCGTGCGCGGCCTTGATGCCGCGCGGCTGGTCGATCGATACCTGTTCGGCGATCGACAGGTGCATCGACAGGTGCAGGAAGGGATTCGGCTGGCCGCCTTCGACCGAATAGTCGCGCGCCACGGCTTCGTCGGCATCCATCAGCGCGTCGTGGTATTCGGGGTGCTGGTCGATCCAGTCGGCCGCGATCGCATCCATCGGGGTCAGGATGTCGCCGGCGCGGCGCTTGCGCCAGGCTTCGCAGAAGAAGCGGCGCACGTCGTTGGAGGAGGGGGTAAACATGCGCCATTGTAGCGCGCCTGCTTTTTTCGCGTTGACCGGGCCGGCTTGTACGGCCTTATGCTTCCGACATCTCCAGCGCCAGGGTCCCGTGGAAGGGGACCTGCTGCCAGCGTCCGTTCAGCGCCAGCGCCTGCTCGAACAATGCCGCTCCCACGCCCGGCGCGAGCGCCGGCACGCTGCGGCCGCGCGCCTCGCAGGCGCTGCGCACGCCGTCGAGGAACAGGACCTCGTCGAAGGCGTCGCTCCAGAGCTGCGCCTGCAGGCTCTCGACCACCGCTTCGGCGTGGATGGCCTGGTCGGCGATGGCCTGGTTGGCCGGATCGTGGGTCTGCTCCATGGTCCAGCCGATGTCGAAGCCGGCCGCGATCATGCCGAGGAAGCCATGGCGCCAGCCGAGTCCGGATTCGACCACGTAATGCACCAGGTCGTGCGGCAGGATGCCCTGGCGCGGCATGGCGGTCGCGGTTTCGCTGCCGTCGCGGCGGATGCAGCGCAGGCGGTCGAGCTTGTCGCTGCGGCCCTGGCGCTCGGCGATCAGTTTCATGGCGCCGCCGCCGGGGCCGGCGCCGGCGGCGGCGGGCCGCAATGCGCGCGCACGGTCGCCATCAGCGAGGCGGCGCGCTCCCTGTCGCCCTGCGCGGCGTGCCAGCGGGCCATGTAGGCGTTGGCGTCGCAGCTGCGGCCGCGGGCGAACTTCACTTCCTTGGCGGCGCGGTCGAGCAGGCCGGCGGCGTCCAGCTTGCCCAGGTAGAACTGGGCGATCGGCTCGGGCCACTCGTCGTTGTCCTGCTTTTTCAGGGTGGCCTGCAGTTCGGTTTTCGCGAGATCGGCTTCGCCGTTGTGGACGCGGGCCAGGTACAGCCACAGCGGGCCGAAGCGCTCGGCAGGCAGGCGCTCGAGGGCCGCGCGCAGCTTCGGGATCGCCTCGGCGGATTTGTTGCTCATCACCAGCTGGCGGCCCTGCACCAGGTTCGCATGCGGCTCGCCGCCGGCCGCGGCCTTGTCCAGCCATGATGCCGCCAGCGCCGGGTCGCGCGGCACGCCGCGGCCGTTGCGGTAGGCCGTGGCCAGCGCATACTGGGCGTCGGCGTTGCCGCCGTCGGCCTCGGCGCGCACCCAGTCCGGCACCCCGACGCTGCGCGAGAACGGCTGGCCGCCGAGATAGGCGAAGTACATCTTTTCCTGGCTCATCGCGAACAGCACGCGGTGGGTGCGCAGGAAGTCCTGGCCCAGCAGCAGGTCGGCCGGCGCCGAGCCCTGCGAATCGATGATCCCGATCTCGGCATTGTTGATGGTCTCGCCGCCGATCTGCACGGTCTTGACGGTGGTGGTCCAGTGCGGCGCCCGCTCCGAACCGACGCCGGCCACGTCGCCGCTGCGCTTGACCTCGGCGCCCTTGACGTCGATGCCCAGCCGCCTGGCCGCATCCAGCATCAGGATCGTGTGGTGGGCGCCGGTGTCGATCATGGCGTCCAGTTCCTTGCCGTTGATGGAAACCTTGAAATGCGGGTTCGGGCTGCGGTCCAGGCTGCGCGCGAAGGGCAGCACCACCGTTTCTTCCGGCCAGTAGTTGAGCTCCGTGTCGTCCTTGCAGTCGTGCGGACGGAACATCTTGACCAGCTTGTTGCGCAGGTCGACTTCGAGATCCATCTGCAGCAGGAAGGGCGAGCCGGCGATGCCGTCGAAGGCCGGGGTCAGGTTGGCCTCGCCGATCACCAGCAGTTCGGTCCTGCGCGTGCTGCGCGCCGGGCCGATCGAGAAATCCTTCAGCCGCGTCGAGTACACCCGCGAACGGCCGCCGACGCCTTCGACATAGCGCCCCGTCATGCGCAGGTTCAGGTCGCGCCTGGCCGCGCCGTTCATGGTCAGCTGGGTGTCGAAGGCGCCGGTATCGACCAGCAGGGTGGCGGGCGCGCCGTCGATCGTACCGTCGACGGCCGGCTGCAGGCCTTCGCCGACATAGCGTACCGGCAGCTTCGCGACCTCGACATACAGGCATTTCGGCGCCGGCGCATCGTCGGCCCGCGCGAGCGGGCTCATGAGCAGCGCAGCGGCAAGGAAGGGCAGCGCGCGTGCCCGGTAGCGTGGCGGGGTTGTCATGTGGATAATTCTACAGCGCAAAAAGGCCAGCACGCCGGGTATCCCGGCATGCCAGCCTTTCCAGTTGTTGCTTTTGCGCTACTTGTACTTACTCTTTGTCGCGCGCCATCACCAGTTTGGAACTTCCCACCGCGTCCGCAATGGCCTTGGTGGCCGCGACCACCGCCTTGCTGCTCCCGTTGCCGCCGCTGCTGCTGCGCTCCTGGCCGCGCCGCTCGTGCGGCTGGCGCAGGTAGCGCGAGCTGTGGCGGCGCTCGCCCTGGCCGTTGGCGGGCCAGGTGAGGAAACGCGACAGCTCCTGCAGCGCGCGCTGGTAGACATCGCGCTTGAACTCGATGACCACGTCCAGCGGCACCCAGTAGTCGTGCCAGCGCCAGGCATCGAACTCGGGATGGTCGGTCAGGCGCAGATTGACGTCGTTGTCGCGCGCGACCATGCGCAACAGGAACCAGATCTGCTTCTGGCCGCGATAGTGGCCGCGCACTTCACGCTTGATGAAATGGTCCGGCACTTCGTAGCGCAGCCAGTCGCGGGTGCGGCCCACGATCTTGACGTGCTCCTGGCGCAGGCCGATCTCTTCCTCGAGCTCGCGGTACATCGCCTGTTCCGGCGTCTCGCCGTACTTGATACCCCCTTGCGGAAATTGCCAAGAGTGCTCGCGCACCCGCTTGCCCCACCACACCTCGTTGTTGGCGTTCAGCAGGATGATGCCGACGTTGGGGCGGAACCCTTCACGATCGAGCATAATTCACCTCTAACTTTCTGCCGGTCTTTGCTACCTCTCGCTTATATTTTTACTTACAGCCCCTTTGAATCTCAGGTACCTCTGCCGTTAACTCGCGTCGGAACAACGGCATGCACCACTTCTTTCGGAGCCATTTGTATAAAGATTGGATGCATCGGCCAGCTAATCCTTTAAAATTAGGTCGATTATAACCCTCTCTTTTTAAAAAGAATTCACCGATATGCGCGCCTCACGATTTTTTATTTCAACGCTCAAAGAAGCGCCTTCCGACGCCGAGATCGTCAGCCACAAGCTGATGATGCGGGCCGGGATGATCAAGCGGCTCGGCTCCGGCATTTATACTTACATGCCGCTGGGCCTGCGCGTCATCCGCAAGGTCGAGGCCATCATTCGTGAAGAAATGAACAATGCCGGCGCGATCGAACTGCTGATGCCGCTGGTGCAGCCGGCCGAGCTGTGGCAGGAAACCGGCCGCTGGGACAAGATGGGACCGGAACTGCTGCGCCTCAAGGACCGCCATGGCCGCGACTTCGCGCTGCAGCCGACCTCGGAAGAAGTCGTCACCGACGTGGTGCGCAACGAGATCAAGAGCTACCGCCAGCTGCCCGTCAACTTCTATCACATCCAGACCAAGTTCCGCGACGAGCGCCGTCCGCGCTTCGGTCTGATGCGCGGCCGCGAATTCACCATGAAGGATGCCTACTCCTTCGACCGTGACGTCGAGGGCATGCAGGTCTCGTACCAGACCATGTTCGACGCCTACGTGAAGATCTTCACCCGCTTCGGCCTGAAGTTCCGCGCGGTGGCGGCCGACAACGGCGCGATCGGCGGCACCGGCTCGCACGAGTTCCACGTGATCGCCAGCACCGGCGAGGACGCGCTGGTCTACTGCCCGAGCTCGGATTACGCGGCGAACATGGAAGCGGCCGAGGCGCTGCCCCTGACCGCCGAACGCGCTCCCGCAACCCAGCCGCTGACCAAGGTCTCGACCCCGAACACCACCAAGTGCGAAGGCGTGGCCAAGCTGCTCGGCATTCCGCTGGAGCAGCACGTCAAGTCGATCGCGCTGACCGTCGAACAGGAAGTCGACGGCAAGCTCACCAAAGAAAACTGGCTGCTGCTGCTGCGCGCCGACCATGAGCTGAACGAAGTCAAGGTCTCCAAGGTCCCGGGCCTGAAGGACTTCCGCTTCGCCACCGAAGCCGAGATCCAGGAAGCCTATGGCACCGTGCCGGGCTACCTCGGCCCGATCGGCGCCAGGCTGCCGGTCAAGGTCGTGGCCGACCGCACCGTCGCCAACATGGCCGATTTCGTCTGCGGCGCGAACGAGGCCGAGTACCACCTGACCGGCGCCAACTGGGGCCGCGACGTGGCCGAACCGATCGTCGCCGACCTGCGCAACGTGGTCGAGGGCGACGCTTCGCCGGACGGCAAGGGCGTGCTGGCGATCGAGCGCGGGATCGAGGTGGGCCACGTGTTCCAGCTCGGCACCGCCTACTCGGCCGCGATGAACTGCGTCTACCTGGACGAGAAGGGCCAGCCCGTGCCGATGCAGATGGGCTGCTACGGCATCGGCGTGACCCGTATCCTGGGCGCGGCGATCGAGCAGAACTTCGACGACAAGGGCATCGTCTGGCCCGATGCGATCGCGCCGTTCGAGATCGTGCTGTGCCCGATGGGTTACGACCGCAGCGAGCTGGTGAAGGCGGAGACCGACCGCCTGTACGCCGAGCTGCAGGCGGCCGGCGTGGACGCCATCGTCGACGACCGCGGCCTGCGTCCGGGCGCCATGTTCGCCGACTGGGAACTGGTCGGCGTGCCGCACCGCGTGGTGATCGGCGAGCGCGGCCTCAAGGAAGGCAACCTGGAATACCAGGGCCGCCGCGATGCCGAAGCGACCGCCGTTCCTGCTGCCGACATGGTCTCCTTCGTCAAAGGCAAACTGGGCAAGTGATGTCCTCCAGCTTCATGCGCCAGGCGTCGGCCTGGCTCGGCTCCGCGCTGCTGGCGGCTTTACTGTTGAGCAGCGGCGCGGCGCACGCCGGCAACCAGAAGGAAGAAGCGCTGGCCGATTCGGTCCGGCTGGCTTTGGCCCGGACGATCCGCGACGGACGCCCGCCCAGGCCGGTGTTCCGCGACGCCGCCGCGCAGGCGCGCTATCAACAGTGGTTCGACGCGATGTCGGCGCGCCTGAAGCGTCGCCTGCCGGACGAGCAGGTGCGCACCGAATTCCTCGAATCGGCCTGGTACGAGGCGACCCGCGCCGGCCTCGATCCGGGACTGGTGCTGGGCCTGATCCAGGTGGAGTCGGCCTACCGCAAGTACGCGGTGTCGATCGTCGGCGCACGCGGCTACATGCAAGTGATGCCGTTCTGGACCAAGGTGATCGGCGATTCGAACCGCCGCGCGCTGTTCGACATGCAGACCAACCTGCGCTACGGCTGCTCGATCCTGCGCATGTACATCGACATGGAAGGCGGCAACCTGTACCTGGCGCTGGGCCGCTACAACGGCAGCCGCGGCCGGCCGGAGTATCCGAATGCGGTGCTGGCGGCGTGGAAGAACTGGGAATTCAAGTCCGCTTCCACGGCGATTGCGCTGAACTGATTATCAGGCGTCACGCGTGGGCTCGGGAAGCCCACCCTACGACTGAATTCAACCGTCATGCCCTCAACGCATCCACCAGCTGCTGCGCATGCCGCGGCAAGGCGTCGAAGCTGCGCACGCAGATCGCCAGCTGCCGCAGCGCCCACGCATCGAGTAGCTCCAGCACCGCGACCTGCATCGTCTGCGCGCAGCGCCGCGCCGCCGGCTCGGGCACGATGCCGATCCCGACGCCGGCTTCCACCATCCTCCCGATCGCGTCGAAATCGCGCAGGCGCACACGCGCGTGCAGTGTGCGCCCGAGGCGCCGGGCCTGCAGCTCCAGGTAGTTGAACAGGGCGCTGTCGCCGGCCAGGCCGACCTGGTCGAAGTCGGCCAGGCGCGCGAAGGGCACCGGCCGGCCTTCCGGCGCCAGCTGCAGCGCCAGCGCGGGCGTGGCCAGCGCCACCAGGCGGTCGGTGCGGAAGGCAAAACTCTCCAGCTGCGACAGGTCGACCGCGTCCGACAGGATGCCGAGGTCGGCGGCGCCTTCGCGCACCGCCTTCGCCACCTCGTGGCTGGGCCGCTCCCCCAGGTCGACGTCGACATGCGGGTGGCGCGCCAAGAAGCCGGCCAGCGCGTCCGGCAGGTACTCGCTCAGCGCCGCCGTATTGCACTGCAGGCGCACCGTGCCCTTCAGGCCCTGCGCATGGTCGCCCAGCTCGGCGCGCATGCGCTGCAGCTGCTGGAACACCAGGCGCGCATGCCGCACCAGGGCGTCGCCGGCCGGCGTCGACGTCACCCCGCGCCGTCCGCGCAACAGCAGCGGCACGCCCAGCGTCTCTTCCATGCTGTGGATCCGTTCGCTGCAGGAGGCCAGCGACAGGTGGGCGCGCGCCGCGCCGCCGGTGATGCTGCCGGCTTCCACCACGTGCAGGAAGAGCTGCATGTCGACCAGGTCGAATCTCATCGTCATCCTTCCATGAGCCTTCGTTAGATCCGAAGGCTGATTGCGGCTATCCCTCATTCTGGAAGCGTCCGTGATGCGGCAGAATCTCCGGCATGGACGCTCTCCTTTCTATCTTACACGTGCGCGACGCGGCCGATCTTGTCCTGATTTCCCTCGTATTCGTGGTTGCCGGCCTGGTCCAGGGCGTGGTCGGGCTCGGCCTGCCGACGGTCGCGGTCAGCCTGCTGGCAATGATGATGGCGCCCCGCGAAGCAGCCGCCTTGCTGGTCGTGCCTTCGCTGGTGACGAATGCCTGGCAACTGGCGGCCGGCCCCCCGGCGGCTGCGCTCGCGCGCCGCCTGTGGCCGCTGCTGGCCGGGATCACGGTCGGCACCCTGGCCGGCGGCATGCTGGTGACGGCCAGCGCTGCCGCCGATGCGATCGCGGCGCTGGGCGGCGCCCTGGTCATGGTTGCGGCGGCCGGCCTGGCCGCGTTCACGCTGCACGTACCGCCCGGCGGTGAACGCGCGGCGTCCGCCGTGGTCGGGCTGGTCACGGGCGCGGTCACGGCCGTCACCGGGGTAATCGCGATCCCGGCCGTGCCCTACCTGCAGGGACTGCGGCTGGAACGCGACATGCTGGCGCCGGCGCTCGGCCTGGCCTTCACCACCTCGACCCTCGCGCTGGCGGCGTCCCTGCTGCTGGCCGGGCAGTTCGGGGCGGAGGCTGCCGGACTGTCCTGCTATGCCTTGCTTCCGGCGCTGGCCGGCATGCTGGCCGGCCGGCGGGTCCGCGGGCGCATCCGGCCCGCGCCGTTCCGGCGCGGCGTCTTCGTTGGCCTGCTGGTGCTGGGCCTGTATTTGATGCTGCGGCCCTTCCTCGGCTAGACTGCTTGCTTTCCTCATCAGGGAGCAGACATGCGATTGACCACCTTCGCCGCCGGCGTGCTGATGGCCTGCGGCGCCGCGGCGCTCGGCGGCTGCGCCGGCGCGCCGCCTGCACGTAGCATCGACTTAATGAGCGAGCGCCCCCGGAATGTCATCTTCTTCCTCGGCGACGGCATGGGCATCAACACCCTGACCGCGGCGCGCATCTACGCGGTGGGAGAAAGCGGCGAGCTGACCATCGATACGCTGCCCGAATCGGCCTTCGTGAAGACCTTTTCGAACAACGCCCAGGTGACCGACAGCGCGGCCTCGATGTCGGCCTACATGACCGGCGTCAAGCAGAACAACGGCGTGATCTCGATGTCCGGCGACACCACTGCGACGCCGCCCGCCGCCGACGGCAGCAGCCGCTGTACCAATGGCCAGCCGATGCCGACCCTGCTGGAACTGGCCAAGGCGCGCGGCCTGGCGACCGGCATCGTCACCACCACCAGCGTCACCGACGCCACGCCGGCGGCGACCTATGCGCACGCCTGCCACCGCAAGCTGCAGAACCAGGTCGCGGCGATGATGGTGCCGGGCGGCGCCGGCTACAACCCTGCGCTGGGCAGCGGCATCGACCTCGTGTTCGGCGGCGGCGCGCAATACTTCCAACCCGCGGCGGCGGGCGGCAAGCGCCTCGACGGACGCGACCTGCTGGCCGAACTGCAGGCGCGCGGCTACCGTACGGCGAATGACGCGGCCGGGTTCAATGCCCTGGCGGCCTCGGACCGGCCGGCCATCGCCCTGTTCGCGCAGGATGACCTGGCCTATGAGGCCGAACGCGATCCGGCGCGCCAGCCCAGCCTGGCCGAGATGACGCGCAAGGCGGTGTCCTTGCTGGGGCAGCGTGGCGCAGATAAAGGATTCTTCCTGATGGTGGAGGGCGGCCTGATCGACCACGCCCTGCACGGCACCCGCGCCAAGCGCGCGCTGCAGGAAACCGTGGCCTTCGACGCGGCGCTGAAAGCCGCCATCGTCGAGGCGCAGAAGATCGATCCGGGCCTGAAGCACACCCTGATCGTCGCCACCGCCGACCACGACCACACCCTGCTGATCAACGGCTACTCGCCGCGCAGCGGACCGACGACCGCGGACAAGCCCGGCGTGCTGGGCCTGGTGCGCAGCCTCCCGGACGGCAAACCCAGGCTGGACAAGGACGGCGCGCCCTATACCATCCTCGGCTTCGGCACCGGCGAGCACCGGGTGCAGGGCGGCCGCGCTTCGCAAGCCGGCCTCACCGACGCCATCGTCAGCGCCGACGACTACCACCAGGAAGCGGCGGTGCGCATGCCGTCCGAAACCCACGGCGGCGCCGACGTCTACCTCGGCGCGACCGGCCTCGGCGCCGAGGTCTTCCGCGGCACCATCGACAACACCCGCGTATTCACGCTGATCAAGGACGCGGCCGGCTGGTAAGGCGCAAGGAGACCGACATGAAAATCATCCCACCCTGCGCGCTGCTGCTGGCGGCCGCATTCCAGTCCCAGGCTGTTGCCCAGCCAGGCCCGCCGGCCCAGGCGAAGAACATCATCTTCTTCCTCGGCGACGGCATGGGCCCGACCACGATCACGGCCGCGCGCATCTACAAGGTCAAGGAAGAGGGCCTGCTGAATTTCGAGCGCCTCGACCGCACGGCGCGGGTCAAGACCTATTCCGCGAATGCGATGGTGACCGACAGCGCGCCCTCGATGGGCGCCTACATGACCGGCGTGAAGATCAACAACGACGTGATCTCGCTGAAGGATGCGACGCCGCAGGCGCCGGGCAAGGACGCCAACGGCAACGCGACCGTGGACCGCTGCGGCGAGAACAACGGGACCGCGCCGATGACCATCCTCGAACTGGCCAAGGCGGCCGGCCGTTCGGTGGGCGCGATCACCACCACCGAGCTGACCCACGCGACCCCGGCCTCGACCTTCGCCCACATCTGCAACCGCAACGCGGCCTACGCGATCGCGCAGCAGATCGTGCCCGGCGGCGCAGGCTACAACCCGCGGCTGAAGGATGGCGTCGACGTCCTGATGGGCGGCGGCCGGCCCCACTTCACGCCTTTCGACGCCAGCGCCAATCCGAAGGGCCGCGCCGACGGACGCGACCTGCTGGCCGAATTCAAGGCGCGCGGCTACTTCGTGGCCGCCACCCGCGCCGACATGACGTCGGCCCTGCCGAACCGGAAGTTCGTCGGCATCTACGCCGACAGCCACCTCGACTACGCCACCGTGCGCAAGCCCACCCAGCCGACCCTGGCCGAGATGACGAACAAATCGATCGAGCTGCTGTCGAAGAACCCGAAGGGCTTCTTCCTGATGGTCGAAGGCGGCAAGATCGACCATGCGCTGCACGACTCGAACGCGAAGAACGCGCTGGAGGAGGTGGTCGACTTCGACAACGCGATCCAGGCCGCGCTGGACCGCATGCGCCAGCTCGATCCCGGCCTGGAGCACACGCTGATCGTGGTGACCGCCGACCATGACCACACGATGGTGATGAACGGCTATCCGAAGCGCGGCAATCCGATCCTCGGCATCGTGCACGACTATGCGAGCGGCGAACCGGCGCGCGATGCGGACGGCAAGACCTACACGACCCTGGTCTACGGCGGCGGCCCGAACCGCCCGGATGTCCGCAGCGACGTCGACGACGCGCGCGCGCAGGCACTGGACTACCACCAGGAGACGGGCGTGCGCCTGTCCGGCGAAGGGCACGGCGGCGGCGACGTCAAGCTGTACGCGGCGGGCGCGGGCGCGGCGCCGTTCAAGGGGACGATCGAGAATACGCGGGTGTTCGAGCTGATGAAGGCGGCCGCCGGCCTCTGACGACCGCGAAAACAAAAAGCCCCGGAAATCCGGGGCTTTTCATTTGGACTGGTATCGGGCCGGCGGGGGCAGCCTGTCGTCGTTATTATTTGAGGTGATCGGAGATCAGCTTGGTCATTTCGAACATCGATACCTGGGCCTTGCCACCGAAGACGGCTTTCAGCTTGTCGTCGGCGTTGATCATGCGGCGGTTTGCAGCATCCTGCAGGTCCTGCTTCTTGATGTAGTCCCAGACTTTCTTGGTGACTTCGGTACGCGGCAGCGGCTTGTCGCCCACCACTGCGGCCAGCGTCGCCGACGGGGTCATCTCTTTCATGAAGGCGGCGTTGGGCTTGCGTGCTGCTGCCGGCTTTGCTGCTGCTTTCGGTGCTGCTGCTTTGGCAGGAGCTGCCTTCTTTGCTGCAGGCTTCGCCGCTGCAGCCGGTTTTGCAGCGGCCTTCTTTGCCGGCGCTGCGGTGGTTTTTTTGGCTGTTGCCATCTTCGAGCCTCCTAAACGGAACACGTGGAAAATTGCGCAATAATTCGCACCGGCTTATATTGGTAGGGTTTTAGTGTTCGTGCAAGTCTTTTTCGAAATTTTTTCACTCTAACAAGCACCAAAATCGCAGATCGTGCCGGCCACGTCGCGCCAGAGTGAAAAAGCCGTGCGCAGCGGCTGCCACGCACGGCTTTCCGGGACCAATCGAAGGATCAGCGCATGCCGGGCATCATGCCCTTCATCCCGCGCATCATCTTCATCAGGCCGCCGCCTTTGAGCTTCTTCATCATCGTGTTCATCTGCTCGTACTGATTCAGCATGCGGTTCACTTCCTGCACCTGCACGCCCGCGCCGGCCGCGATGCGGCGCTTGCGGTTGGCCTTGATCAGGTCGGGCTTGGCGCGTTCCTGCGGCGTCATCGAGTCGATGATGCCGCACATGCGGCGTACCTGCTTCTCGGCCTGGTCCATGTTGGCGCCGGCGGCTGCCTGCTGGAACTGGGCCGGAAGCTTATCCAGCAGGCCGGCCATGCCGCCCATCTTCTTCATCTGGGTCAGCTGGGCCTTGAAGTCGTTCATGTCGAACTTGCCGCCCGACTTGATCTTGTTGGCCATGTCGGCCGCGGCCTGCATGTCCACGCCCTTGCGCGCTTCTTCGACCAGGGCCAGGATGTCGCCCATGCCCAGCACGCGGTTGGCCATGCGCGCCGGGTCGAAGGCTTCGAGGCCGTCCAGCTTTTCGGAGACGCCGGCGAACTTGATCGGCTTGCCGGTCACGTGACGCACCGACAGCGCCGCGCCGCCGCGCGAGTCGCCATCGAGCTTGGTCAGGATCACGCCGGTCAGCGGCAGCGCTTCGTTGAAGGCCTTGGCGGTGTTGATCGCATCCTGGCCGACCATCGCGTCGACCACGAACAGGGTCTCGATCGGCTTCACGGCGGCGTGCACCGCGGCGATTTCCTGCATCATCGCTTCGTCGATCGCCAGGCGGCCGGCGGTGTCGATGATCAGGACGTCGTGGTAGTGCTTTTTCGCCCAGTCCAGCGCATTCAGGGCGATGTCGACCGGCTTGTCGTTGGCGGTGGACGGGAAGAAGTCGGCGCCGACCTGCTTGGTGACGGATTCGAGCTGGGCGATCGCGGCCGGGCGATACACGTCGGCGGAAACGGTCAGGACCTTCTTCTTCTGTTCCTTGAGGTACTTGGCCAGCTTGCCGGTGGTGGTGGTCTTGCCCACACCCTGCAGGCCCGCCATCAGGATGATCGCCGGCGGCTGCTGCGCGAACGAGAGCTGGGACGCTTCAGGGCCGAGGTCGGCGCCCATCAGGGCCGCCAGTTCCTTCTGCACCACGCCGACCAGGGCCTGGCCGGGGGACAGCGAACCGATGACCTCTTCGCCCAGGGCTTTTTCCTTCACTTTGGCGATGAATTCGCGGACTGCCGGCAGCGCCACGTCCGCCTCGAGCAGGGCCAGGCGCACTTCGCGCAGCATTTCGGCGGTATTGGCTTCGGTCAGGCGAGCCTCGCCGCGCATGGTCTTGACGACCTTGGCGAGGCGTTGAGTCAGATTGTCTAGCATGTCTGCGTCTTGGGGAAAGTTAGCGTGCAATACGTCATTTTACCTCAGTGCCGTAGGACGAGCCGGCGGATACCGCCTGCGGCAGTGATGCCGACGAAACTCGCGCCGCCGATGGGCCTGATGCCGTACAGGCCCTTGTCGTCCAGGCAGCTGAGCGGCGGGCTGGGAACGAAGTTGGCGCAGTAGGGCACGCTGGTTTCCACGGCGCTGATCCCGTCCGGGCCGGTGCGCATCAGCTTGTTTGAAGTCCGGTCATAGGCGTAGGTGTTGCCGTTCATATCTGAGTTCAGTCCGGTGGGAAGGGCTGACAGCGTCGTGACGACGCCGGCCGGGGTGACCTTGCGGGGTGTGTCATTGGTATCGAGGACGTACAGATTGTCGTCGATGTCGATGCCGACGATATGCGGTGTCAGGAAGCGGGCGGCGCTGCCTGTGCCGTCAGTCATCGCACCGACCTGCGCTTCTTCGCTGCCGGCCAGTACCGAGAGGACACCGGCTGGTGTGATCTTCAGGATCGCCGGCCCAGAGCTGGCCTGCTGGCCCACGCCGATACCAAAACCGCCAGGCATGGTGGAGAAGTACAGGTTGCCGGCGCGATCCAGCACCATGTTCGACGCCCAATACAGGCGGTTGGCGTTGTTCAATGTGTCGGGTTGGCCAAACCAGCTTCCTGCGCCGTCTACCATACCGATGAGTACCATGATCGAGCCATCTGGCGCGATCTTGACCAGGCTCGGCGCACCTCTCCTGGAGGGGCTCTGGTTGGTAATTAAAAGCTCTACGTAGACGTTGCCGGCAAGGTCGGCGGCCACACCGACCGGCTGGAACATGGTGGGATCGGTGGTGGTGCGCCATGCCATTGCATACAGTCCCGGCGTGCCCGGATCCGGCGTCACCGCCAAGGTCATGGTAGCGCTTGCGCCGCCATCGCCGCTGGCGGTAATCGCCACCGCTGCAGGGACGGCGAGCGCGCCGGCTGGCGGCAGGTAGCGCACGGTATCGCCGGTGTCGGCGCTGAGCGAGCCGGGCGCGCCGGTGGCCAGCTGCCAGTGCACGGCGCCGCCGCTGGAAAGCCTGGCAATGAGGGGAATGGCGCTGCCGCCGGCGATGGTGCGGACGGTCGGGCTGGACAGGGTGAGCGTCGGCGCTGGCGCCGGCGCCGGCGCCGGTGGCGGTGGCGGTGGCGTGGACGAGGTCGGCGGCGTGGGCGCCGTCGGCGGGGTAACTGTCGTCGAATCGCCGCCACCGCTGCAGGCGGCCAGGACGGCACAGAGGATCAGGGGAGAGAAAGTACGCATGGTGTCCAGGAAAAGTGTTTCGGAGGCCTCGGGCGGGCGGCGATACCGTGATTATCCGGATTATGAGCGCGCTAAAAGTCATCAAATGTCACCACCGGTATCGATCTCACACCAGCAGGTCGAATGAATAATGGCTGGTAAATATGCACTGGTACCGTTTGACAATTTGTTGCTGAACGTTATAGCCTCAGTGAAATATTAAGTTTGCATTACCGCAGCAGCTCATTGACGCAGAACTCGAAGCAGACCTATAACGGAGACAGCAATGACAGCAAAAGCGTTTGGCAAGACCATCATCATCGCCGCCCTGCTGGCCGCGGGCAGCGCCCAGGCCCAGGAGACGGTCCGCCTCGGCAACCTCAAGTTCGCGCACTACGGCGCGGTGTCGTACATCAAGGAAATCGCGCCGAAGTGCGGCCTCAAGGTCGAGGAACGTGTCTTCGCCAAGGGACTCGACGTGATGCAGGCCATCATCGCCGGCGAGATCGACGTCGGCACCACGGCCTCGGAAGCGGCGATCTCCGGCCGCGCCGGCAATGCCCCGATCTACGTGGTGGCCGGCTTTGCCAAGGGCGGCGTGCGCCTGGTGGCAGGGAAGGACAGCAATATCAAGAGCGTCAAGGACCTGAAGGGCAAGAAGGTCGGCGTGACCCGCGGCGGGATCCAGGAAGTGCTGCTGATGGCCGAGCTGCAGAAGGCCGGCCTGAGCGCCGACGCCGCGCCGGGCAAGGACGTGCAGGTCATCTACCTGGCCTATGCCGACCTGAACCAGGCGCTGCTGGGCAAGAACATCGACGCCATGATGCAGTCCGAGCCGCAGTCTTCGCAGGCGATCAACAAGGGCTTCGGCGTGGAAGTCCTGAAGCCCTACGACACCCCGATCGGCGAGCCGGTGCGGACCATGGTGATGACCGAGAAGTTCTACACGACCAAGCGTCCGCTGGCCGAGAAGTTCATGCGCTGTTTCGTGCAGGCCACCAGCACCTTCATCAAGGACCCGGCGCTGGCCGAGAAGTACGTGCGCGACGTCGTGTTCAAGGGCCAGATCACCAGCGACGACTTCCGCGACGCGATGGGCAATGCGGCGTACACCTACGACGTCACCCCGGAGCACATCCAGATCACCACCGACATCATGCACAAGACCGGCGTCGGCCGCATGGGCAAGCCGCCGGCGGCGAAGGAATGGGTCAAGACCGACCTGCTGGAGGAGGCCAAGAAAAGCCTCAACGTCAAATAATGCAGGGTGGGCGCCCGTGCCCACCAAGTCATCATCGGAGAGCAGTATGGTGAAACGAAGGGCACAGGACATCGCGGTCGGCCTGGTGGTGCCGATCGTCGCGATCGCGATCTGGCAGCTGGCGGCGAGCATGGGATGGGTGAATGCGAATATCCTGCCGTCGCCGCTGGCGGTATGGCGCAAGTGGGTGGCCTACCTGCTGCCGCTGCAGGAATATGCGACCTGGCACGAGAACAACCCCGGCGGCGGCAAGCTGGGCTGGATGTTCTCGGGCGAGCTGATCGTCGATTCGCTCGGCAGCCTGTACCGGGTGGTGGTCGGCTTCGCGGTCGGCGCCGTGCTGGCCCTGCCGCTCGGCCTGGCGATGGGCGCGAGCCGCGTCGTGTATGCCTGGATGAATCCGCTGGTGCAGCTGCTGCGCCCGATCCCGCCGATCGCCTACATCCCGCTGTCCATCCTGTGGTTCGGGCTGGGTAATCCGCCGGCGATCTTCCTGATCGCGATCGGCGCCTTTTTCCCGGTACTGATGAACACCATCGCCGGCGTACGCCAGGTCGACGCCATCTACCTGCGCGCGGCGCGCAACCTGGGTGCCGGCGGCGCCACCATGTTCCTGCGCGTGATCCTGCCGGCCGCCGTGCCATACATCCTGACCGGCATGCGCATCGGCGTCGGCACCGCCTTCATCGTGGTGATCGTGTCCGAGATGATCGCGGTGAACAATGGCCTGGGCTTCCGCATCACCGAAGCGCGCGAATACTTCTGGTCCGACAAGATCATCGCCGGCATGATCACCATCGGCCTGCTGGGCCTGGCGATCGACTGGGCGATGAACCGGCTGAACAACCATCTGCTGCGCTGGCACCGCGGCCTGGAGCATTGAGCATGAGCGCGCATATTGTCATTGACCAGGTCAGCAAGGTGTTCGAGACCGACGGCCGCCGCATGGTCGCGCTCGAGAACATCAGCCTGGAGATCCCGCGCGGCCAGTTCGTCTGCCTGCTCGGCCCGTCCGGCTGCGGCAAGTCGACCCTGCTGAACGCCGTCGCCGGCTTCGCGCCGCCGACCCGGGGCAGCATCACCGCCGACGGCGCACCGGTCGCCGGACCGGGGCCGGAGCGCGGGATGGTGTTCCAGGAATACGCGCTGTTTCCCTGGATGACGGTCGAGCAGAACGTCGGCTTCGGCCTCGACATCAAGGGCATGCCGAAGGCGCAGGTCGCGGCGCGCGTGGCCGAGCTCCTGAAACTGCTGTCGCTGGAAGACTTCGGCAAGCGCTTCCCGAAAGACCTGTCCGGCGGCATGCGCCAGCGGGTCGCGATCGCGCGCGTGCTGGCGCTGGACTCGCCGATCATGCTGATGGACGAGCCCTTCGGCGCGCTGGATGCGCTGACCCGCCGCAACCTGCAGGACGAGCTGCTGCGCATCTGGGCCAAGCTGAAGAAGACCGTGATCTTCGTCACCCACAGCATCGAGGAAGCGATCTACCTGGCCGACCGCATCGTCGTGATGACCTACCGGCCGGGCACGGTCAAGCGCGACATGCTGGTCGAGCTGCCGCGCATGCGCGATCCGTCGGCGCCGGAGTTCAACGCGCTCAAGCGCGAGCTGGGGCAACTGGTGATGGAGGAACAGCAGCGGCATCACGAAGCAGAAATCAAGTCTGCTGCGGTGGATTAAGTTGGCGCGTCGTCCCCGCGAAGGCGGGAATCCAAGTTCAGCAGGCGGGCCGCGAACAAACCCGGGTCCCCGCCTCCGCGGGGACGACGTGGTAAGTTGTCAAGCTGTTCTCCGCCCATCCGGATAGTGTAGACTCGCCCCTATGCAAACCACCTTTTTCATCGCCGCGGCCATCCTGTACGCGGTGTGTGTCCTGCTGCCGGCGCAGCGGGGCGGCGTCGTTTCCGGCGTGACCCTGCTGGCCTGGGTCCTGCATGGCGCGGCGCTCTGGCCCGACATGCTGTCCAACGGCACGCTGCGGGTCGGCTTCGCCTTCATGCTGTCATCCGCGCTGTGGATCTCGGTGGCGGCCTGGTGGATCGAAAACCGGAATATCGCGCTCGACGGGATGCGCCGCATGATCATGCCATGCGCGGCAGTGTCGGCGCTGCTGCCGCCGCTGTTCCCCGGCAGCCTGATGCCGGTGGGGGAGCAGACCCCGGCCTTCGGCTGGCATGTCGCGGTTGCCATCATGGCCTACAGCACGCTGACCATCGCCGCCTTTCATGCGGTGCTGATGGCGCTGCAGGAGACCCGCCTGCATACGCGCAGCGCGAAGAAGGGCTGGCTCGGCGCCGCCATCGACCAGCTGCCGGCTTTGCTGACCATGGAAAAGCTGCTGTTCCGGATGATCGGCATCGGCTTCGTACTGCTCAGCCTGACCGTCCTGTCGGGCATCGTGTTCTCGGAACAGCTGTTCGGGCGCGCGCTGCGCTGGGACCACAAGAATTTCTTCGCGCTGCTGTCGTGGCTGCTGTTCGCCGCGCTGCTGGCCGGACGCCGCTGGCGCGGCTGGCGCGGCAAGACCGCGCTGCGCTTCACGCTGGCGGGATTCGCTACCTTGGCGCTGGCATATGTCGGCAGCCGTTTTGTCTTTGAAGTCGTTTTGCACCGGGGGTTCACATGACGCGACTGCTCTTCTGGATTGCGCTCATCATCCTGGTGGTGATGGCGGTACGCAGCAAACTACGGGCGGCGGTCAGCGCGCGCAGCTACCAGCCGCAGGGCGGGGAAGGGATGCCCGGCGCCGGCCCCGCACGCGCCTCGGCCCGCATCGAGGAATCCGAGCGCATGACCAGCTGCGCCCACTGCGGCATCTATTTCCCGGCTTCCGAAGCGGTGCACGAGGGCGGACGCGACTACTGCAGCCAGGCGCACGCGCACCAGTCAGCCGCTTCGCGCCCGAATTGAGGCGCATGTCGCCCTGGCAGACCTTGTCCGCCGCGTCGCGGGAGACCTTCTGGCGCTCGCTGCAGACGCTCAACGTGACGCGCATCGTGATCGCGCTGGTGCTGCTGGTCTACCTCGCGGTCGACACGCGCCACAGCCACATCGGCAACCAGCTGAGCGGCACGGCCTACGCCGAGACCTGCATCGCCTATGTGCTGGCGTCCCTGCTGTTCGCCACCGTCACCCAGGGCTGGAAGCACCGCTTCATGTGGCAGCTCTCCTGCCAGATCCTGGTCGACATCGCCGTCATCTCGCTGCTCTACCTGGCCGCCGGCGGCGCGCGCAGCGGGCTTGGACTGCTCTACCTGTTCCCGCTGGCCGGGGCGGCGATCCTCGCGCCGCTGCTCCTGGCGCTGTTCTCGGCCTCGCTCGCGACCCTGTTCCTGCTGGCCGAGAGCACCTGGCAGATCTTCATGCGCGACCAGGACCCGCCGCTGTTCCAGGCCGGGCTGATGGGCGCGGCCTTCTTCGCCGTGGTGCTGCTGGTGAGCCGGCTGGCAGCGCGGCTGATCGGCCAGGAAGAGCTGGCGGCCAGGCGCGGCGCCGACCTCAAGATCCAGCAGGCGGTGTACCGCATCGTGGTCGACGACGCCGGCGACGGCATCCTGGTGGCGGGGCACGACGGCGTCGTCTTTGCCGGCAACCCGGCGGCGCGCCGCATGCTGGGGCTGGAAGACGACAGCATCGAGTCCGGCGCCGGCTTCCGCCTGGCCGATGTCCCCGCGCTGGAACCGGTGGCGCAGGGTTTCGCGGACTGGCTGGGCGGGGTCCGGGCCGAGGCCTACGTCACCGTCAAGCGCTGGCAGGAGCAGGCGGGACCGGTGCGTGGCCGCCTCGACCAGCCGCTGCACCTGAAGCTGCGCTTCGCACGGGTCGACACCCCGGACGGCGAGGCCGAGCGCAGCGTGATCTTCATGCAGGACGTGAGCGCCATCGAGAACCAGGCGCAGCAACTGAAGCTGGCCTCGATGGGCCGGCTGACCGCCAGCATCGCGCACGAGGTGAGGAATCCGCTGTCGGCGATCGGCCACGCGACCTCGCTGCTGGCCGAGGACCTGACCGGCCCGGCCGAGACGCGCCTGCTGCGCATCGTCGGCGACAACGTGGCGCGCGTGAACCGCATGGTCGAGGACATCCTGAAACTGTCGCGCAAGGTGCAGCCGGGCGGCGAGCCGGTGCCGCTCGGCGCCTTCCTCGCCGAGCTGAAGGCCGAATTCACGGAAACCCATGGCCTGCCCGATAATATGGTGTACATCGGCGACAGCGGCCACCGCACGGTGCGCTTCGACGGCCTGCACCTGCGCGAAGTGCTGGTCAACCTGCTCGGCAATGCCATACGCTATGCGAGCCGCAAGCCGGCCAGCATCCGCATCTTCCCGGTGCTGGACGCCACCGGCCGCGTCGAGCTGCACGTGCAGGACGACGGCCCCGGCATCACGCCCGAGGTGCGGGCCCACCTGTTCGAGCCCTTCTATACCACCTCGAGCAAGGGCACCGGCCTGGGGCTCTACCTGGCGCGCGAGCTGTGCCTGAACAACGGCGCCATGCTCGACTACGAATACCGGGTCGACGGCCCCGGCGGCTTCGACGCGCCGGGGCGCTTCGTGATCACCTTCGCGGCCTGAACACACTATATATAAGAGTAAGGAAAACACAGCGCTATGGGCTCACCCCGCATCCTGGTAGTCGACGACGAAGCTGACCTGCGCGAGCTGCTCGAGATCACCCTGGTCAAGATGGGCCTGGACGTCGACAGCGCCTCCACCGTGCGCGAAGCGCGCGCGCTGCTCGGCCAGCACGGCTATGCGCTGGTGCTGACCGACATGCGCCTGCCCGACGGCACCGGCCTGGAACTGGTGCGCGAGGTCGCCGGCCAGGGGCGCGGCACGCCGATCGCCGTCATCACCGCCTATGGCAGCGCCGAGAATGCGGTGATCGCGCTGAAGGCGGGCGCCTTCGACTACGTCTCCAAGCCGGTGGTGCTGGACGACCTGCGTACGATGGTGCGCTCGGCGCTGCGCCTGTCCGAGACGCCGGCGGCCCAGGCGGCCCAAGGGGCGGGCGAGGGCGGCGACTCACGCCTGCTCGGCCGTTCGCAGGCGATGCAGGCGCTGCGCGCCCAGATCGGGCGCCTGGCGCGCTCGCAGGCGCCGATCGCCATCAACGGCGAATCCGGCAGCGGCAAGGAACTGGCGGCGCGCGAGATCCATGCGCAGAGCGCGCGCGCCGGCAAGCCTTTCGTCGCGGTCAACTGCGGCGCGATTCCCGAAGCGCTGATGGAGGCCGAGTTCTTCGGCTACCGGAAAGGCGCCTTCACCGGCGCGACCGACGAGCGCGACGGCTTCTTCCAGGCGGCCAACGGCGGCACCCTGATGCTGGACGAGGTGGCCGACCTGCCGCTGGCGATGCAGGTGAAACTGCTGCGCGCGATCCAGGAGCGGCGCGTGCGCAAGATCGGCGCCACCGCCGAGGAGGCGGTGGACGTGCGCATCATCAGCGCCACGCACAAGGACCTGGCGAAGCTGGTCGAGACCGGCCAGTTCCGCCAGGACCTGTTCTACCGCCTGAACGTGATCGAGCTGACCCTGCCGCCGCTGCGCGAGCGCCTCGACGACCTGCCGCTGCTGACCGAGGCCATCCTGACGCGCCTGGCGGGCCCGGGCAATGCGCGCCTTGGCGCCGGGGTGCAGGAGGCGCTGCGCGGCTATGCCTTTCCCGGCAACGTGCGCGAACTGGAAAACGTGCTGGAACGCGCGCTCGCCTTTGCCAACGATGGCGTGATCGAGGCCGGCGATCTGCTGCTGAAGGGCGCGCGCCTGGCCGACGCCGGCGCCGCGCCGCGCGAACCGGCACCGGCCGGGCTGGCGATGCCGGCGTCCGCGCCTGTCGCGCCGGCTGCCGCCTCCGTCGCGCCACCGTCCGCCGTGCCGGCCGAGGCGGCGCCGGGCATGCCCGCGCTGGGCGCCGGCGAGCTGCCCAGCAACCTGCCGGACTACCTGAGCCAGGTCGAGCGCGACATCATCCAGCGCGCCCTGCAGCAGACCCAGTTCAACCGCACCCAGGCCGCCAGCCTGCTCGGCATCAGCGTGCGCCAGTTGCGCTACCAGATGCAGAAGCTGGACATCCATGCGCCGGAGCCTTGATATGGCTCAGTAGCTGTTGCCTTTTCGCCATCGCAGCATGGAGTTTTGCTGAGCGCTTGAGCAGCAGGCCGCACCATGGTTGCGCCCTTAAAACGCTATGTTAGTGCTTACTTTCATTCCGAGCCCCATAATGATTCGCCTTGGAAAAAGTCAAGCTTGGCGCTACAAAAAAATCCGTTGGGCAGACTCTTTGATATTGCCGAATATCGACTATACTTAGGTTCATACGGCGCTCAAACACTAGATCTAGTGGTCAGTGACAGAGTCAGCCAAACAGAGGAGGGCCGGTTGCAGGCTTTTTCAGGACAGGCTTCTCCTCTTTATTATTCTTCAAAAAGTTAATAGGCTGCCAACTTTGTACAGTTGGCATTCATCGTTTTTAGTCGGTGGCGCAAGCCATCCTGGGAGGCTCAATGCAAACATCTTCGGACATCTCCATCAATCCGCAACCAGGAACGGCGGCCGCCGGCACCAGCGCGGCCGATCTGGTCGCCAACCATGATTACCGCATCATCCGCCGCAACGGCGCCGTGGTGCCGTTCGCTCCCTCCAAGATCGCCGTTGCGATGACCAAGGCTTTCCTCGCCGTGAACGGCGAGCAGGGCCGCGAGTCGGCGCGCATCCGCGACCTGGTCGAGCAGCTGACGAACAACGTGGTCGCGGCCCTGGTGCGCCGCCAGCCGAACGGCGGCACCTTCCACATCGAGGATGTGCAGGACCAGGTGGAGTTGTCCCTGATGCGCTCGGGCGAGCATGACGTCGCGCGCGAATACGTGCTGTACCGCGCCAAGCGCATGGACGAGCGCCGCGCCGCCAAGGAAGCGTCGGGCGCCACGGCAGTCGCCGCGCCGCAGTTCACCGTGGTCGACGGCGGCGTGCGCCGCCCGCTGGACATGAACGAAGTGTCGGCCCTGATCGGCGCCGCCTGCGTGGGCCTGGAAAAGCACGTCGACGCCGACGCCATCCTGGCCGAAACCGTGAAGAACCTGTACGACGGCGTGCCGGTCGAGGAGCTGCACAAGTCGGCCATCCTGGCCGCCCGCGCGCTGATGGAAAAGGATCCGGCCTACAGCCAGGTCACCGCACGCATCCTGCTGCACACCATCCGCAAGGAAGTCTTCGGCAAGGAAGTCGCGCAAGCCGGCGCCGCCGCCGAGTACGTCACCTACTTCCCGCAGTACATCGCCAAGGGCATCGACGCCGAGCTGCTGGATGAAGAGCTGGGCAAGTTCGACCTGCAGAAGCTGGCCAAGGCCATCGTCGCCGACCGCGACCTGCAGTTCGGCTACATCGGCCTGCAGACCCTGTACGACCGCTACTTCCTGCACATCCGCGAAACCCGCATCGAGATGCCGCAGGCCTTCTACATGCGCGTCGCGATGGGCCTGTCCCTGCGCGAAGAAAACCGTGAAGCGCGCGCGATCGAGTTCTATAACCTGCTGTCGAGCTTCGACTTCATGAGCTCGACCCCGACCCTGTTCAACTCGGGCACCCGCCGCTCGCAGCTGTCCTCGTGCTACCTGACCACCGTCGGCGACGACCTGGAAGCCATCTACGACGCGATCAAGGAAAACGCGCTGCTGTCGAAGTTCGCCGGCGGCCTGGGCAACGACTGGACCCCGGTCCGCGCGATGGGTTCGCGCATCAAGGGCACCAACGGCAAGTCGCAGGGCGTGGTTCCGTTCCTGAAAGTGGCGAACGACACCGCCGTGGCGGTCAACCAGGGCGGCAAGCGCAAGGGCGCGGTCTGCGGCTACCTGGAAACCTGGCACCTGGACATCGAGGAATTCCTCGACCTGCGCAAGAACACCGGCGACGACCGCCGCCGCACCCACGACATGAACACCGCGAACTGGATTCCGGACCTGTTCATGAAGCGCGTGATGGAGAAGGGCTCCTGGAGCCTGTTCTCGCCGTCCGAAGTGCCGGACCTGCACGACAAGGTCGGCCGTGCCTTCGAGGAAGCCTACCTGGGCTATGAAGAGCGCGCCGCGCGCGGCGAAATGTCCGTGTACAAGAAAGTCGAAGCGCTCGACCTGTGGCGCAAGATGCTGTCGATGCTGTTCGAGACCGGCCACCCGTGGATCACCTTCAAGGATCCGTGCAACATCCGTTCGCCGCAGCAGCACGTGGGCGTGGTGCACTCGTCGAACCTGTGCACCGAGATCACGCTGAACACCAACGCCGACGAGATCGCCGTCTGCAACCTGGGTTCGGTCAACCTGCCGGCCCACATGAAGGGCGACGGCCTGGACGCGGTCAAGCTGCAGAAGACCATCCGCACCGCGATGCGCATGCTGGACAACGTCATCGACATCAACTACTACGCCGTCGACAAGGCGAAGAACTCGAACCTGCGCCACCGTCCGGTCGGCCTGGGCATCATGGGCTTCCAGGACTGCCTGCACATGATGCGCGTGCCGTTCGCCTCGGAAAAGTCGGTGGAGTTCGCCGACCGCTCGATGGAAGCCGTCTGCTACTACGCCTACCTGGCCTCGACCGAGCTGGCTGAAGAGCGCGGCCGCTACCAGTCCTACGAAGGTTCGCTGTGGGACCGCGGCATCCTGCCGCAGGATTCGATCAAGCTGCTGGCGGAGGAGCGCGGCGGCTACCTGGAGCAGGATACGTCCGAGACCATGGACTGGTCCCTCATTCGCAACCGCATCAAGCAGTTCGGCATGCGTAACTCGAACTGCGTGGCGATCGCCCCGACCGCGACCATCTCGAACATCATCGGCGTGTCGGCCTGCATCGAGCCGACCTTCCAGAACCTGTACGTGAAGTCGAACCTGTCGGGCGAATTTACCGAGATCAACGGCTACCTGGTGCGCGACCTGAAGGCGCGCGGCCTGTGGGACGAGGTCATGATCAACGACCTGAAATACTTCGACGGCTCGCTGTCGCGTATCGACCGCGTGCCGCAGGACCTGCGCGACATCTACGCGACCGCCTTCGAAGTCGAGCCGAAGTGGCTGGTCGAAGCGGCTTCCCGCCGCCAGAAGTGGATCGACCAGGCCCAGTCGCTGAACATCTACATGGCCGGCGCCTCGGGCAAGAAGCTGGACGAGACCTACAAGCTGGCCTGGCTGCGCGGCCTGAAGACCACCTACTACCTGCGCACCGTGGCGGCGACCCACATGGAGAAGTCGACCACCCGCACCGGCGCCCTGAACGCGGTGGCGGTCGATGGCGGCCTGTCGGCAGCGTCGGCGGCTCCGGCCCCGGCGGCAGCACCGGCGGCAGCGGCGGATGTGGTGGAAGGCGCAGCCTGCTACCTGCGTCCGGGCGACGCCGGCTTCGACGAGTGCGAAGCCTGCCAGTAATTTTTGATTCGTCGTCCCCGCGCAGGCGGGGACCCAAGTTGCACGCGTTGCGATAGCGCCAGCAGAACTTGGGCTCCCGCCTCCGCGGGGGCGACGTCGAGCTAACTATATAAAGAAGGAAAAGATCATGGCTCTGTCATGGGACGATGAACCGATCTCCAGCGCACCGGCCGCAGCAAGCGCACCGGAAGGCGCTACCGCCGCCGACGTCGCCAAGCGCGTGAACGCCGACGACAAGCGCATCATCAACGCGAAAACCGACGTCAACCAGCTGGTGCCGTTCAAGTACAAGTGGGCCTGGGACAAGTACCTGGCCGGCTGCGCCAACCACTGGATGCCGCAGGAAGTGAACATGCAGCGCGACATCGAGCTGTGGAAGAACCCGAACGGCCTGACCGAAGACGAGCGCCGCATCGTCAAGCGCAACCTGGGCTTCTTCGTGACCGCCGACTCGCTGGCCGCCAACAACATCGTGCTGGGCACTTACCGCCACATCACGGCGCCGGAATGCCGCCAGTACCTGCTACGCCAGGCTTTCGAAGAGGCGATCCACACCCACGCCTACCAGTACATCGTCGAGTCGCTGGGCCTGGACGAGAAGGAAATCTTCAACGCCTACAACGAAATCCCGTCGATCCGCGACAAGGACCAGTTCCTGATCCCGTTCATCGAGGTCATCAACGATCCGCAGTTCCAGACCGGCACCCTGGAAAACGACCAGAAGCTGCTGAAGTCGATCATCGTGTTCGCCTGCCTGATGGAAGGCCTGTTCTTCTACGTCGGCTTCACCCAGATCCTGGCGCTGGGCCGCCAGAACAAGATGACCGGCGCCGCCGAGCAGTACCAGTACATCCTGCGCGACGAGTCGATGCACTGCAACTTCGGCATCGACCTGATCAACACGATCAAGATGGAAAACCCGCAGCTGTGGACCGCCGAGTTCAAGGAAGAGATCAAGCAGCTGTTCCTGAAGGCCGTCGAGCTCGAGTACCGCTACGCCGAAGACACCATGCCGCGCGGCGTGCTGGGCCTGAACGCCCCGATGTTCAAGGGCTACCTGCGCTTCATCGCCAACCGCCGCGCCGTCCAGATCGGCCTGGAAGCGCTGTTCCCGAACGAGGAAAACCCGTTCCCGTGGATGAGCGAGATGATCGACCTGAAGAAGGAGCGCAACTTCTTCGAGACCCGCGTGACCGAGTACCAGACCGGCGGCGCGCTGAGCTGGGACTGAGTTTTACCCATCGCATTAGAATGGAAGGCCCGCTCGCCGGGCCTTTTTCATTTTTGAGTCCAATCATGCTCCGCAGCCCGCTTCTCGATCAGGTCGACGGCCTTGTGCACGGCTTCGGCCGCCGCCACGACGACATGGCCCGGCTCCTGCCCGCCTACTGGCCGCAGCGCCCGATCCAGCACGAACGCCACGGCACCCGCATCGCCATCGCGCGCGAGCCGGACCAGGACTGCGGCGAAGCCGACGGCATGCTGACCGCCAGGCCCGGTCTGCTGCTCGCGATCGCCACCGCCGACTGCGTGCCGATCCTGCTTGCACGCCAGGACGGGCGCGAGGTCGCGGCCCTGCACGCCGGCTGGCGCGGCGCCCATGCCGGCATCGTCGAGCGCTTTGCCAGCCTGCTGCGCGAGCGCGGCGGCGATCCCGGCGAGTGGGTCGCGGCGATCGGACCGGCGGCCCATCCCTGCTGTTATGAAGTGTCGGCGGAGCTGATCGACGCATTCCGCGAGCGCACCGGGCTGCCGCGGGAGACCATCGCGCCGCGGCCGCGCCGGCTCGACCTGCCGGCGATCGTGCGCTGGCAGCTCGCGCAGGCGGGCTTTGCGCGCGTGTCGGCGCAGGCGGAATGCACCATGTGCGAGGGCAGCGGCGATGGCCGCTGGCGCTATCACAGCTACCGCCGCGACCGCGAAACGCGCACCCCGATCGTCGATGTGCAGTGGTCGGTGATCGCGATCGCAGCGCCCTGATCGCGATTCGCGCAAGGGAGTCGATCATCCATTGCGCCACAGGCTTGCTACTAAAGCTATCATGCCTGCCATGCTACGCGTCCTCTTCATCCATCAGAACCTGCCCGGCCAGTTCCGGCGCCTGATCCGCTATCTGCAGACGAGGCCCGACGTCGAACTCGTCGCCATCGGCGAAGAGGCCGCGGTCGCGCGCGAGAAACCAGGACCGAAGCTGCGCGCGATCGGCTACCCGAAGCCGGAAGGGCCGGGCGAGACGACCCACCACTACCTGAAGTATTTCGAGGGCTGCGTCCGGCGCGGCCAGGCCGTGACCCGCGTTTGCGTCGAGCTGAAGAAGGAGGGCTGGACCCCGGACGTGGTGGTCTGCCATCCGGGCTGGGGCGAAGGGCTGTTCGTCAAGGATGTGTTCCCGCGCGCGCGCCTGGTCGTGTTCTGCGAGTTCTGGTGGGCCGCGGACGGCCTCGACGTCGGTTTCGATCCCGAGTACCCGGCCAGCTTCGACGACCGCCTGCGCATCCGCATCAAGAACTCGGTGCTGATGCAGTCGCTGCTGGCGGCCGACGACGGCGTCACCCCGACCGACTGGCAACTCGGCGTGCATCCGCCCGAGCTGCGCCACAAGATCCGCCGCATCCACGAGGGCATCGATACCGCCTACCTGGCGCCCGATCCGCAGGCGCGCCTGACGCTGCCGGACGGGCGCGTGCTCACGCGCGCGCAGCCGGTCCTCACCTACGTCGCCCGCAACCTCGAACCCTACCGCGGCTTCCACGTCTTCATGCGCAGCCTGCCGCGCCTCCTGGCCGGCAACGCCGACCTGCAGGTGCTCGTGGTCGGCGGCGACGACGTCAGCTACGGGCGCCGCCCGCCCGCAGGATTCGCCAGCTACCGCGAGGCGCTCAAGGCCGAATTGGACGAAAGCGGGGGCAAGCTGGTGGACTGGTCGCGCGTGCATTTCCTCGGCAAGCTGCCATATGCGACCTACCGCACGGTGCTGCAGGTCTCGAGCCTGCACATTTACCTTACTTATCCGTTCGTGCTGTCGTGGTCGATGCTGGAAGCGATGGCGGTGGGCGTGCCGGTGCTCGGTTCGGATACCGGGCCGGTGAGGGAAGTGATCCGCGATGGCGAAAATGGCTACCTGACCGGCTTCTTCGACAGCGCCGCGCTGGCCGACCGCGCCCTCGAGCTGCTCGCGCGCCGCGACGAGATCGCCGCGGTCGGATTGCGCGGGCGCGAGACGGTGCTGCGCGACTACGATTTCGAATCGGTCGGCCTGCCGGCCTACCTCGAGCTGCTGAAGCCGCTCGCAAGCGAGAAGAGGAGCAAGGACAAGGCATGAGGGACAGCTTCGCACTGCACTTCGTCCCCGACGACTATTCGGTCCGCGGACAGAAGTTGATGGGACGCCAGGCGGCCGGCGCCGCACTGCTGCGCGCCATCGCGCGCAGCGACGAGCTGTCCCGGGTCGGCTGCTTCGCCGCCAGCGAAGCCCATGCCGGCGAGTGCGAACGCGGGCTGCGCGAGCAGGGTTTCAAGGGCGAGCTCGAATGGGTGAGCCAGGGCCGGCCGCAGGACCTGGCGCGCTTCGGCACGCTCTACCATCCGGCGCCCGGGATCGAGCGCCTGGCTTGGCGCCGCCTGGGCCTGGGCGAGCGCCGCTACAGCCTGTGCGGCATCACCCACACCACCGCCAGCCACGCGGTGATGAGCGCGATCGCCAACCTGGCGGTGGCGCCGGTACGCAGCTGGGACGCCGTGATCTGCACCTCGCGCGTGGTGCGCGACAGCGTGCGCGAAGTGCTGGAACGCCAGGCCGACTACCTGCGCGCGCGGCTCGGTGCGCAGCGTTTCGAACTGCCGCAGCTGCCGCTGATTCCGCTCGGCGTGCATAGCCGCGATCTCGCATGTGGCGAGGAAGCGCGGCTGGCGGTGCGCAGCCAGTTGAATATCGGCGCCGACGACGTCGCTTTTCTCTACCTCGGTCGCCTGTCCTTCCACGCGAAAGCGCATCCGCAGCAGATGTTCAGTGCGCTCGAGCGCGCCGACAAGGGCGGCCGCCAGGTGCACCTGATCCTGTGCGGCTGGTTCGCCAACGACGCGATCGAGAAGGCCTTCCGCGAAGCCGCGGCGCAGCTGTGCCCATCGGTGCGACTGACGCTGCTCGACGGCCGCGCGCCGGCCAACCAGGCCAGCGCCCGGGCCGCGGCCGACGTCTTCACCTCGCTCGCCGACAACGTGCAGGAGAGCTTTGGCCTGACGCCGCTGGAAGCGATGGCGGCAGGGCTGCCCTGCGTGGTAAGCGACTGGAACGGCTACCGCGACACGGTGCGCGAAGGCGTCGACGGCTATCGCATCGCGACCGTGATGCCCGGAGCAGGCGCCGGCCTTGACCTCGCGCAGCGTTACGACGATGGCATCGACAGTTACGACCAGTATTGCGGTCATACCAGCCAGGCGGTGGCGCTGGATGGGGCGCAGCTCACGCAAGCCTACGAACGCTTGATCAAGGACGCCGGGCTGCGCCGCGAGCTGGGCGAGAATGGACGACGGCGCGCGCGCGCGGAGTTCGATTGGCAGGTCGTGTTCGGGCGTTACCGCGCGCTGTGGAGCGAGCTCGATGAGCGGCGCCGCGCCGATGCCGTGCTGGCGCCGGCGCTGCCGCAAGCGGTGCCGGACCGGCTCGATCCGTTCGCGGTGTTTGCAAGCTATCCGAGCGCGCAGTTGGCGCCGGAATCGACCGTCGAACTCGCGCCGGACGCATCGCTCGCGCAGCTGCGCCAATACCGCGAACTGGGAATCAACCGCTTCGCCGGGTCGTCCTTGCCGACGCTCGAGGAATTCGGCCAGATCTTCGGCTCGATCGAATCGCGGCCAACGCAGGTCGATGAATTGCTCGACACGCTGGGGCCTTGCGACAGGCAGACTTTGCTGCGCGGCCTCGCGTGGTTATGCAAGATGGACCTGCTGCGCATTAGCGCGGCCGGTGAGCAGTAATAAATGAAGGATTGTTTTCGAATGCGCGGCAGGTGCGCGCTTGTTTTTTGAGGGAGCTGAAGTACGAATGGGATCAAACGTTATCGCGACGATCGATTGAAAGCAGCCGATAGCAGTTCGCCCCAACGGAAAGACATGAAAAATACTGTGTGCGGGTTGCGCACTGACAAGGTTTTCGTGTACTTTACGTGATTGAATTTGTCAAAACGTGAACGTGGATTTTTTTACCACGCTAAACGGTGGCAAACCGATCAAATAATGGGACGCTGATTCATTCAGTATGCACGTAAGCTTCGCGAAAAGAACAAGCCGCATTGCCTGAATTAATTTCGGGCATGGCGGCTTTTTCTTTTCGCGCTTCGCGCGGGCAGCGGTGTGAACAGCAATTGAACCATCGAACTTTTGTCGTTTCGGTCGTCGGCGACGACGATAGCTGAAGTGCTGCAGACTTGAGGAGTTGCAGCAGTTCAGCTGGTGCCGGATTCATTGACGCAGACACCGTGTGTGCGCCGATGAATAATTCGCCCGACCAAGCAGACCGGGTTGGACGGGTTCAAACCTTGTAGCGTATTTTCTCATCGCAGAGAAGGAGAACACAAAATGGCAACAGCCGCTAAGAAAACCGCAGCAAAGCCGGCCGCAAAGGCCGCAGCAGAAAAACCCGTCGCCGCCAAGAAAGCGGTAGCCGCAAAGCCGGCAGCAAAAGCCGCAGCGAAACCGGCTGCTAAAGCCGCCGCAAAGCCGGCAGCGAAAGCTGCAGCGAAACCGGCTGCTAAAGCCGCCGCAAAGCCGGCAGCGAAAGCCGCTGCGAAACCGGCAGCAAAAGCCGCTGCAAAGCCGGCAGCAAAAGCCGCCGCCAAACCGGCAGCAAAGCCGGCAGCAAAGAAAGCTGCAGCAACCAAGACCACCGCCGCTAAAGCACCGGCAAAGAAAGCCGCAGCAAGCAAGACCGCTGCAACCAAGACCGCCGCTAAAGCACCGGCCAAGAAAGCTGCAGCAAGCAAGACCGCCGCCGCAAAAGCACCGGCCAAGAAAGCCGCAGCTACCAAAACCGCTGCTAAAGCACCGGCAAAGAAAGCAGCTGCAACCAAGACCGCCGCCAAAGCACCGGCAAAGAAAGCTGCAGCAAGCAAGACCGCTGCAAGCAAAACCGCCGTCAAGGCACCGGCAAAGAAAGCTGCAGCAAGCAAGACCGCTGCAAGCAAAACCGCCGTCAAGGCACCGGCAAAGAAAGCTGCAGCAAGCAAGACCGCCGCCAAAGCACCGGCCAAGAAAGCTGCTGCAACCAAGACCGCTGCTAAAGCGCCGGCCAAGAAAGCTGCTGCAACCAAGACCGCTGCCAAAGCACCGGCCAAGAAAGCTGCTGCAAGCAAGACCGCCGCTAAAGCACCGGCCAAGGCTGCTGCAAGCAAGACTGCTGCCAAAGCACCGGCCAAGAAAGCTGCTGCAAGCAAGACCGCCGCCAAGGGCTCGACTTCGGCAATGCCGAAGACGAGCGCCAAGGCTGCTGCGACCAAGACCGCTGCTGCCAAAGCACCGGCCAAGGCTGCTGCAAGCAAGACCGCCGCCAAAGCACCGGCTAAAGCTGCCGCAACCAAGACTGCTGCTGCCAAGGCACCGGCCACCAAGGCTGCTGCAACCAAGACCGCTGCTGCCAAGGCCCCGGCTACCAAGGCTGCTGCAACCAAGACCGCCGCTGCCAAGGCTCCGGCCACCAAAGTTGCTGCAACCAAAACCGCTGCCGCCAAGACCGCCGAGTCCAAGCCGGCAGTGAAAGCCGCCGCCAAGCCGGCTGCCAAGCCGGCCGCCAAGAAAGCCGCCGCCCCGAAGGCTGAAGCGAAGCCGGAAGCCAAGCCGGAAGCGAAAGCGGAAGCCAAGCCGGAAGCCAAGGCAGACACCAAGACCGACGCCAAGCAGGACAGCGGCGCCTCGGCAGCCCAGTCGTCCCCGAAGACCGTGGTTGCACCGGCAGCATGGCCTTTCCCGACCAGCAGCCGTCCGTAATCCCATTCTTGCCTGGTTCAGGCAAAATACCGCTGTGTGAGAGATTCACACAGCGGTTTTTTTTTAAGGAGAGCTTGTGCTGCCCATTCTTCAGTTGATCGTTGATACCGTGGCCGGCGTCATCGGTGGAGTCTTGTTGCTGCGTTTCTGGATGCAGGTAATCCGCGTGCGGCCGCCGGCATCGATCGGCCAGTTCACCTTCACGCTGACCGATTGGCTGGTACGCCCGCTGCGTCGCATCCTGCCGGGTGTGGGGGGCTATGATTGGGCCAGCCTGATCGGGGCCTTCCTGATCGTGCTGCTGGCGAGTGCAGTGATGCTGCTGGCGGGGTGGAGCGGCCAGGCGGTCGTGCTGTATGCCTTGTTCCGCTTCCTGAACTGGATCATCTACGGCTTCATGGGCCTGCTGATCATCGAGGTGATCTTCAGCTGGATCAATCCGCACGCGCCGCTGGCGCCCTTCGTGCACGCGCTTAACGACCCGCTGCTGCGCCCGTTGCGCCGCGTGATCCCGCCGGTGGGTGGCCTGGACCTGTCGGTACTGGTCGCGCTGATCCTGCTGCAGATCGTCCAGTACCTCCTGCGCCAGGCGCTCTTCTAATTACAACTTCAGAAGCGGTAGCCGAACGCCGCTTCGAACCTGTCCGCGATCTCTTGCGGAGTGAAGCTGTGGTTCTGGCCGCCCTGGTGGGCGATCTTGATCGAACCGAGCAGGCTCGCCAGGCGGCCGCTGGTCGGCCAGTCCAGGTCGTTTGCGATACCGAACAGCAGGCCGGCGCGGTAGGCGTCGCCGCAGCCGGTCGGGTCGACCACGCTGCTGGCCGGCACCGCCGGGATCTTGTGGTGCTCGCCACCGGCATAGATGTCCGAGCCCTGCTCGCCGCGCGTGACGATCAGCGCGTCCAGGCGCGAGGCGATGTCCTGCAGCGCCAGGCCGGTACGGTCCATCACCATTTCGAATTCATAGTCGTTGCAGGCGAGGTAGCTGGCCTGGTCGAGGAAGGTCAGCAGCTCGTCGCCGCTGAACATCGGCAGCTGCTGGCCCGGGTCGAACATCAGGGGAACGCCGCGCTCCGCGCAGTCGCGCGCGTGCTTGATCATGCCGTCGCGGCCGTCCGGCGAGACGATCGCCACGCGCAGCGGCAGGTAGTCGGCCAGGCTGTTCTCGTGCGAGAACTGCATCGCGCCCGGGTGGAAGGCGTTGATCTGGTTGTTGTCCAGGTCGGCCGTGACGAAGCACTGGGCGGTGTAGGCGTGGCCGACGGTGCGGATCGCGTTGGTGGCCAGGCCCTGCTTTTCCATGCGCTCGAGGTAGTCGCCGCCGTCCTGGCCGATGGTGCCCATGATCAGGGGATCGCCGCCCAGCATCTTGAGGTTGTAGGCGATGTTGACGGAGCAGCCGCCGAACTCGGTGCGCAGGGTCGGCACCAGGAAGGAAACGTTTACGCGGTGCAGCTGGTCGGCCAGCAAGGTGTCGCCGAAGCGGCCGTGGTATTGCATGATCTTGTCGAAAGCGATCGAGCCGCAGATCAGCGCAGTCTTGGTCATGATGGATCCTGGGGATGGGGTGAAACGAAACTAGGGATAGAAAACGGCGATATGGTAGCCGGACGGCTTGAGTCCGGCGAGCGCGAAGTTCAGGCGGACCGGCTGTTCCGAGCGCGCAGCGAAGCCGGCGGCGGCGGACACGCCCGGCGGCAGGTAATCGGCGGGGCCGAGCACGCGCCGCAGCACCGGCTTGTCGTTGGCGTCGGTGAGTTCGAGCTGGATGCTGGGCCAGGCCTGCACCAGGCTGCCCTGGTTGCGCAGCAGCGTATTGAGCGCATAGGTATCGACGCCGAGGGTCGTCAGTTCGCCGGTTTCGATGGACAGGTTCTCGATCTGGGCCGGCAGGCCGACCCGGCAGCCCAGAACGGCGCAGGCGGCGCTCAGGGCCGGTCTGGCGCCCGGATAGCGCGCCGCCAGCACGTTGCGGAAGCCCAGCACCAGCTGCGCCAGCAGCAGCAGCGCCAGCAGCACGGCGCCGCCGAGCATCAGCAGGCGCCGGGTCCGGCCCGACTGTTCCTGCTTGCGGCTGCGCTTGACGAATTCCGGCTCGTCGACCTCGGCGCTGGCCGGCACGCGCAGCTTGGGCGCTTCGATCCTGGTCGGGGTGAGCCTGGAGCGGCGGTTGCGTGCCTCGACAGCCTTGGCGCGCGCCGATTTCGCCGCCGGCGCCGGCGCTGCGGGTGGCGGCGGCACCAGCGTGTCATTGCCGCTGACCGAGGCGCGCAGGGGCAGGGCGGCGGGCGGAGCGTCCGGCGCGTCACTCACGGCCGCGGCGACCGGCGTGTCCTCGTGGTAGGCGTGCTCGTCGCCGGGCAGCGGCTGGGCGACCAGCTCCTCGTCCACCGGGAGGTCGAAACTGGGCTCGATGCGGCCAGGCGGCGCGTAGGCGGCGGCAGGCGTGGTAACAACGGGGGCCGGAGCCGGCGGGCCGTCCGATGCCTCGTGCGTGTCGGCGGCAAGCGGCAGGTCCGCTGCGTCCTCCGGCAGGTCCGCCTCGACCGCCGGCGGCGCCGTGTCGACGATGGCGTCAGTATCAGCGTCAACGTCAGTATCAACGTCAGCGTCGGCGTCGCTGGCGACCGCGTCGTTGGCCGCGGGCGCTTCAGGCGCTTCTTCCTCGTTCTCTTCCTCTTCCGCCTGCATCTTCGGCTCGGCCGCGGCTGCCGTCACGCTCCCGCTGCGCCAGACCTGTGCGCGCGGCGCGGGCGATGGCTCGTCGGGCGCGGGCGTCGCTTTCGGCAGGATGCCGAGCGGGTCGAAGGTGCGGTCGAAATCGAGGGTGTAGACGGCCGCTTCTTCAGCGGCGGGCGCCGCGGATTCGGGAGCCGCGGGCGGTTCGGAAGGTGGCGGAGGCTCGGCAGGCGCGGCCTCGCCCTTGCGGGCGGCGAGGGCGTCCAGGTCGATCAGGTGGGCGCTGCCGTCAAAGATGCTCTGGCAGGCGCCGCAGCGGACGATGCCGCCGCGGAGCTTGAGCTGGTCCGAGGCGACCCGGAACGTGGTGTGGCAGTGGGGGCACTGGGTCGCGAGCGCCATGCGCTTAGTTGCCGCCCGAGTTGCTACCCAAAGCCCCGTGCAGGGCGACCCAGCCGTCCAGCTCGGCCCAGACGCTCAGCTTGATGAAGGGGGCGTAGGCGGCAGCCACTTCTTCGGCCTGGCGCGCCAGCACGCCCGACAGGATCAGCGAACCGCCGGGCGCGACGCGGCCGGACAGCATCGGCGCCATCAGCTTCAGGGGGCTCGACAGGATGTTGGCGACCACGATGTCGAAACGGGCTTCGCCATGTTTCGAGGCGACGAAGTCGTCCGGCACGAAGAACGCGATCTCGCAGTGGTTGCGTTCGGCGTTCAGGCCGGCCGATTCGATCGCCTGCGGGTCGATGTCGACGCCGACGACGTCCTGCGCGCCGAGCTTCCTGGCGACCATCGCCAGGATGCCCGAGCCGCAACCATAATCCAGCACCGACTTGCCCGGCGCCGGGTGGGCTTCCAGCCACTCCATGCACAGGCGGGTGGTCGGGTGGCTGCCGGTGCCGAAGGCCAGGCCCGGATCGACTTCCAGGATCAGGCCGTTCGGGTCCGGCGCTTCGTGCCAGCTCGGCACGACCCAGATGTTCTTGCCGATGTGGATGGGCTCGAACTGCGACTGGGTCAGGCGCACCCAGTCGGCATCCGCCACCGCACGGGTGCTGAAGGCGGGGACCTGCTTCAGGCCGATGGCCGAGGAAGCCTCGGCCACGATCGCGGCCTGGTCGGCGTCGACCTCGGTCAGCGCGACCACGCGGCTGTGGTCCCAGGCGGCCTCGGTCGGCACCATGCCCGGTTCGCCGAACAGCGGCTTTTCCTGGGCGGTGCCTTCGTCGGCATCCTCGACCGAGACCGACAGTGCGCCCGCTTCCATCAGGGCGTCCGACAGGCCCTCGGCGTGCTCGCGGGCGATCTCGATTATGACTTCAGTCCAGCTCATTATTCGCCTTTAAGGTCTGCAGCCTTGGCCTCGGATTTCGAACCGATCGCACCGCCCTTCGGCAGGTCCGGCTTGTGGGCCAGCTTCTGCTCCAGGTAGTGGATGTTGGTGCCGCCCTCGATGAAGCGGGCGTCGACCATCAGTTCGCGGTGCAGCGGGATATTCGTCAGGATACCCTCGACCACCATTTCCGACAACGCGATCTGCATGCGGCGGATCGCCTGGTCGCGGGTCGCGCCGTAAGCGATCACTTTGCCGATCATCGAGTCGTAGTGCGGCGGCACGTAGTAGCCGGCGTACGAGTGCGAATCGACGCGGATGCCGGGGCCGCCCGGCGGGTGCCAGCCGGTGATGCGGCCCGGCGACGGGGTGAACTTGAACGGGTCTTCGGCGTTGATGCGGCACTCGATCGCGTGGCCCGACAGCATGATGTCGCGCTGGCGGAAGCGCAGCTTTTCGCCGCAGGCGATGCGGATCTGTTCCTGGACGATGTCGATCCCGGTGATCATCTCGGTGACCGGATGCTCGACCTGGACGCGGGTGTTCATCTCGATGAAGTAGAACTCGCCGTCTTCGTACAGGAATTCGAAGGTGCCGGCGCCGCGGTAGCCGATCTTGCGGCAGGCTTCGGCGCAGCGTTCGCCGATCTTCTCGATCAGCTTGCGCGGGATGCCCGGCGCCGGCGCTTCCTCGATCACCTTCTGGTGGCGGCGCTGCATCGAGCAGTCGCGCTCGCCCAGCCAGACGGCCTGCTTGTGCTCGTCGGCCAGCACCTGGATCTCGATGTGGCGCGGGTTTTCGAGGTACTTCTCCATATAGACTTCGGGGTTGCCGAAGGCAGTGCCGGCTTCGGTCTTGGTCATCTGCACGGCGGACAGCAGGGCTGCCTCGGTGTGCACGACGCGCATGCCGCGGCCGCCACCGCCGCCGGCGGCCTTGATGATGACCGGGTAGCCGATCTTGCGCGCGGTCTGGATGATGTCCTTCGGCTCGTCCGGCAGGGCGCCTTCGGAACCCGGCACGCAGGGCACGCCGGCGCGGATCATCGCCTGCTTGGCCGACACCTTGTCACCCATCATGCGGATCGATTCCGGACGCGGGCCGATGAAGACAAAGCCCGATTTTTCGACGCGTTCGGCGAAGTCGGCGTTCTCCGACAGGAAACCATAGCCCGGGTGGATCGCTTCGGCGTCCGTGACTTCGGCCGCGCTGATGATCGCCGGCATGCTCAGGTAGCTCTGCGCCGACGGCGCCGGACCGATGCAGACGGATTCGTCGGCCAGTTTCACGTACTTGGCGTCCTTGTCGGCCTCCGAGTGCACGACGACCGTCTTGATGCCCATCTCGCGGCACGCGCGCTGGATACGCAGCGCGATTTCACCACGATTGGCGATAAGAATTTTTTCAAACATGGTATGCGGTGTTTTCTGTGAGTGCCGGCGGCAAGCCGGATACAACAGGAAGAAAGACTTCAGGGGCCAGCCGCTTCACGAAAAGCAGACTGGCCCCGTACTGTATATAACTTGACGCTTAGCCGATCACGAACAGCGGCTGGCCGAATTCGACGGGCTGGCCGTTCTCCACCAGGACCTTGGTGACGGTGCCGGAGATGTCGGCATCGATTTCGTTCAGGAGCTTCATCGCTTCGATGATGCACAGGGTGTCGCCTTCCTTCACGGTGGCGCCGACTTCGACGAAGGCCGGAGCGCCCGGAGCCGACGAGCGGTAGAAGGTGCCGACCATCGGCGACTTGACGACGTGACCGGTCGGTTCGGCGGCTGCGGCCGGGGCCGGGGCTGCTGCCGGGGCCGGAGCGCCGGCGACGGCCGGTGCGGAGTATTGCTGGACGCCTTGCGGCGGAACCATGACCACCTGATTCTGCGGGATTGCGGAGGACTTGACGATGCGAACCTTGCTTTCGCCTTCGGTCACTTCGAGTTCAGCGATATCCGATTCGGCGACGAGGTCGATCAATGTCTTGAGTTTTCGTAGATCCATGTGAAACCCCTTGGAATTATTTGTTGTTGAGTATGCGGCGCGTCAGGTGTTGCGCAAATCCGCACAGAATGCGTGAAGTTGACGTAGATTAACGCTATTTGAGCGCAAAGTCGATGGCAAAGCGATATCCATCAGCTCCCAGCCCGCAGATCACGCCTTGTGCAATCGCGGACAAAAACGAGTGGTGCCGGAACTCCTCACGCCTATGAATATTGGAGAGATGAACTTCCACGAACGGAATCTCCACTGCCGCCAGCGCATCGCGCAGCGCGACGCTGGTGTGGGTCAGTCCGGCCGGGTTGATGACGATCGCGTTCACCCCTTCCAGCCTCGCGGCATGGATGCGGTCGATCAGCGCTCCTTCATGGTTGCTCTGGAAGCAAGCAATGCTTGCGCCAGCAGCTGCTGCCTGGGCAGTGGCAGCCTGCTCGATGTCGGCCAGCGTCGTTGCGCCGTACACCGCAGGCTCGCGCGTCCCCAACAGATTCAGGTTGGGACCGTTGAGCAGCAGTAGCTTTTTCGCCATGTTGTATCGTCTGTTTGCCCGAAAGACAGGCATTTTGCCGCCAACGTTGTGTGTTGGCAAGCGATATAAAGCGCCTGGAATATAAGTGAACGACCGTTCGCTAAGGCGCCGCCAGAATGCAGAATGACTACAGCTTGGCCAGATCTGCGCGCAATTGATCGAACTTCAGGCGGCCCAGGTAAGTCTTGCGTACCTGGCCGTCGGCGCCGATCAGCACCGTGAACGGCAGGCCGCCATTCACATTGCCCAGCTCGCGCGACAGGTCGGTGCCGCTCATGCCACCCACATACAGCGGATAGGACACCTTCGTCTTCTTCACGAATTCGTTGAGATTGGCGGGCGAATCGATGCCGATGCCGATCACATTGACGTGTTTGCCGCCATCCTTGGCCGCCAGTTCCGACAGTTCCGGCATCTCCTGCACGCAGGGCGCGCACCAGGATGCCCAGAAATTCACCAGCAGCGGCTTGCCCTTCCATTGGCCCAGCGCCTGCGGCTTGCCGGACAGGTCGTTCAGCGATTGCGCATATAGATTGGTGACGGCGGTATGCGGGCGGCCGTCGGTCGGCGCATAGCTCGTGGTCAGCGGGCCCTTGGCCTCCTGCTTGACGGCGGCAATGGCGCCGAACACGGCAAAGGCGGCGGCCAGGATGGCGTAGCCCGCCAGGTTCTTCTTTTTCATCATGTTCCAGAGTTTCGTCTTGAGAGCATCGAACAACCTGCTGCGCGTTGCACTGCCGGTCTGCGATGCTCGCTGTACATTTGTACAGCTGCGCTTCTCGACCAGCATTGCTGCCGCTCGCTACGGTTGTTCAATGCTCTCATTGGTCATCAGGGCGCGCAGGCCGGCCGCGTCCACGCGTTGCAGGCGGCCATCGGCGCGCGGTTTCAGGGCGCCGCGCAGGTCGTTCATTTCATACAGTTCGGCGTGCACCGTCTCTTTCTTCCACTGGAAGCTGACGGTCTCGACCGGCTCGTGGCGGCCGCCCTTGAAGTGCGGCGTTTCCGAGATGTCGATGTCGACGTTGCGGTTCAGCAGATAGATTTCGACTTCCTTGGCGCTGTCGGCGAACAGCTGCAGGTGGATGTCGTCGTGCTCGCCCGCGCTGCCGCTCAGCACGGCGCCGGTGAGGTAGGGCCGGAACTCGGCCAGCTGCTCCATCACCTCGAGGGCGGCGCTGCGCAGGTGCTGCAGGCGCTCGGCCTGGGCCGGCCCCTGGAACAGGGCCTGGTAGCGGCGCACTTCGTCCTCGACCTGGATATTGTCCGGCAAATAATTGGGGGAGGGACGATCGACACCCAGCACCTGGCGTGCGGCCTTGGCCTTGGCGGTGGCATAGTCGGCGCCATCCTGGGCGATCATGCGCGCGGCAGTGGCAGCAATACGCGCGCGCAACTGTTGGAGGTCGTCATTTGGCGTTGGCATCATGTCCGTGATCATACTCTTGAACGGAAAATGGCATCGCGTCGGGTAGAATCGCGTATTCGCTTTTTTGCTCCAACAACCATGCACATCCACATCCTCGGCATTTGCGGCACCTTCATGGGCGGCCTGGCAGTCCTGGCCAAAGAGGCCGGCCACCGCGTCACCGGGTGCGACGCCAACGTCTATCCCCCGATGAGCACCCAGCTCGAAGCCCAGGGCATCGAGCTGATCCAGGGCTACAGCCCGGACCAGGTGGCCCTCGGTCCCGACCTGTATGTGATCGGGAATGTGATGACGCGTGGTAATCCGCTGATCGAGGAAATCCTGAACCGCGGCCTGCCGTACATGTCCGGTCCGCAATGGATCGGTGAGCATATTCTGCGTAATAAATGGGTGCTGGCCGTTGCCGGTACCCACGGCAAGACCACGACCACTTCGATGCTGGCCTGGATCCTCGAAGATGCCGGCTATTCGCCGGGCTTCCTGATCGGTGGCGTGCCGATGAACTTCGGCATCTCGGCGCGCCTGTCGGGCGAATCGGAGTCCGATTTCTTCGTGATCGAAGCCGACGAATACGACACGGCCTTCTTCGACAAGCGTTCCAAGTTCGTGCACTACCACGCCAAGACCGCGGTGCTGAACAACCTGGAATACGACCATGCCGACATCTTCCCCGATATCGGCGCGATCGAGACCCAGTTCCACCACCTGGTGCGCACCGTGCCCGGCGTCGGCCGCCTGATCGTGAACGGCGACGAAGCCTCGCTGGCGCGCGTGCTCAAGCGCGGCTGCTGGAGCGAGAAGGAAGCCTTCGGCGCATCCGAAGGCGTGAACTGGAGCCTGGTGGAGCATCCGGGCGGTTCCAGCTTCGACGTCCTGTTCAATGGCGAGCTGCAGGGCACCGTGCACTGGGACCTGACCGGCCACCACAACCGCACCAACGGACTGGCCGCGATCGCCGCCGCGCGCCATGTCGGCGTGCCGCCCGCCCAGGCGATCGACTCGCTGGCCCGCTTCCAGAGCGTGAAGCGGCGCATGGAAGTGCGCGGGGTCGTGAAGGGCGTGACCGTCTACGATGACTTCGCGCACCACCCGACCGCGATCGCCACCACCGTCGGCGGCCTGCGCCAGAAAATCGGGACCAATGGCCGCATCCTGGCCGTGCTCGAGCCACGTTCGAACACCATGAAGCTGGGCGCGATGAAGGATGCGCTGCCGGGCAGCCTGAAGGATGCCGACCTGGTGTTCGGCTTCGGCAGCCAGCAGGCGCTGGGCTGGTCGCTGGCCGACGCCCTGCAGCCGCTGGGGAAGATCGCGCACAGCTTCGACCAGCTCGACTATATGGTGCAGGCCATCGTGCAGGCCGCCCAGCCGGGCGACCACATCCTGGTGATGAGCAACGGCGGTTTCGGCGGCGTGCACCAGAAGCTGCTGGAGGCATTGGGGACCGAGACGGCATGAGTGCTGCGCAGCACCTTTTATATCTGCATGGTTTCCGCTCCTCGCCGAAATCCTTCAAGGCGCGCGTGGTGCAGCGGCGCATGGTCGAGCTCGGCCGCGCGGCCGCGCTGATCTGCCCGCAGCTGCCGGCCTCGCCGAAGGCGGCGATGGAACTGGTGCTGACCCTGGCCGAACGCCACAAGGATAACCTGGCGATCGTCGGCTCCTCGCTGGGCGGCTTCTACGCGACCTGGCTGGCCGAGCGCTTCGGCTGCCGTGCGGTGCTGATCAATCCGGCGGTCGATCCGCTGAAGGACCTGGACCAGCACGTCGGCGTCACCACCGCCTGGCATTCGGACGAGCCGTTCGAGTTCAAGCGCGAATACATCGACGAACTGGCCGCGCTGCGGGTGGCGCGGATCACGCGTCCCGAGCGCTACTTCCTGCTGGCCGCCACCGGCGACGAGGTGCTGGACTACCGCGACATGGTCGCCCACTATGCGGGGGCGCGCCAGCACGTGATCGACGGCAGCGACCACGCGGTGTCGGAATTCGAACAGTATGTCGACGAGGTGCTGGCTTTCTGCGGCATCCCCGGCGCCGACGCATCCACCAGGGCCGTGGCCGGATCGGACCTGGCGTCGTGAGGCCGGCCTCGCTGCGCCGGGCCCGCTGGCTCGCGCATGCCGACGGGGTGGGCGCCGGCGCCGCCATGCGCGACTGGCTCTGCACGCCCGGTTCCCTGACCGCGCGCCTGATCGCGCACAGCCGCCAGTTCCGCGTGCAGAAGCTGCGCCAGGCCGGCAACCTGTGCCTGGCCGACGAGGCCGCGGCGATCGGCCTGGCCCGGCCGGAACGCGTGTGGGAACGTGAAGTGCTGCTGCGCTGCGACGGCGAACCGGTGGTCTACGGCCACACCGTGGTGCCGCTGAGCGCGACCGCGCAGGACTGGCCGCTGTTCTCGGCGCTGGGCGAGCGCTCGCTCGGCACGACCCTGTTCCACGATCCGCGCGTCAGGCGCGGGCAACTCGAATTTGCCCGGATCCGCCCGGGCCATCCGCTGCTGGCGCGCGTGCAGGCGGCGCTCGCCCGCGAGGGCCGGAGCCCGGGATCCGATACCGTCTACCATGCGCGGCGCTGCGTCTATCGCCGCCGTCAAGGCCTGCTGCTGGTCACCGAGGTATTCTTGCCGGCGGTGCTGAACCTGGCGGCGAAATCTGATATGAATGTGAAGTGATATGAACGTATTTTTCGAAGAATCCGGCGATTTCAAGGTCGGCGCCGTGCTGTCGCAGGCAGGTGAGGCCTACCAGGTCGAAATGCCGAGCGGTAAGCGGACCAAGGTCAAGTCGCGCGATGTGCTGCTGCAGTTCGACAAGCCGTCCCCGGCCGAACTGCTGGAGCAGGCCAAGGCGATCGCGCTCGAGGTCGACCTCGAATTCCTGTGGGAAGTCGCAGGCCAGGAAGAGTTCGGTTTTACCGAACTGGGCGCCGAATACTTCGGCCACGCGCCGCTGCCGTTCGAGGCCGCCGGCCTGGTGCTGGCGCTGCACAATGCGCCCATCTATTTCTACAAGAAGGGCCGCGGCCGCTACAAGGCCGCGCCCGAACAGTCGCTGCGCGCGGCCCTGGCCGGTATCGAAAAGAAGAAGCAGCAGGCCATCGTGCAGGCCTCCTATGTCGAGGAACTGAAGGCCGGCCGCCTGCCGGCGGCGATGCAGCCGCTGGTGCAGCAGCTGCTCTTCAAGCCGGACAAGAACAGCATCGAGTACAAGGCGCTGGAAACCGCCGCCAGCGAACTGCAGACCACCCCGCAGCGCCTGATGCTGACCACCAGGGGCATCGCCTCGGCCAAGGAACTGCACATGGCACGCTTCCTGTTCGAGCACTTCCCGCGCGGCGCCGGCTTCCCGCAAGTGACGGTGCCGGGTGCGCCGGCCGACCTGCCGCTGGCGAGGGTGGCGGCGTTCTCGATCGACGACGTGACCACCACCGAGATCGACGACGCCCTGTCGGTCGAGCACCTGGACGACGGCATGGTGCGGGTCGGCATCCACATCGCCGCGCCGGGCCTGGGCATCCGTCCGGACGACGCGATCGACAAGATCGCGCGCGCGCGCATGTCGACCGTCTATATGCCGGGCGATAAGATCACCATGCTGCCGGACGAGATCGTGGAAGCCTTCACTCTCGCCGAAGGCAAGGATTGCCCGGCGCTGTCGCTGTACGCCACGCTGAATCCGGAGAACTGGTCGGTGCTGTCGACCGAGACCCGCGCCGAGCGCGTGCCGATCAAGACCAACCTGCGCCTTAATGAACTCGACGCCCTGGTGACCGAGGAAGTGCTGGAGAGCGGCGCGGGCGACTATCCGCACAAGGACGAGCTGGGCCTGCTGTGGAAGTGGGCGCTGCAGCTCGAAGCCGGCCGCATGAAAAAGCGCGAAGCCTTCGGCCTGAAGCCGGAACAGGCGAATCGCGTCGACTTCAACTTCTACGTCGAGGACGACGTGGTCACCATCGTGCGCCGCAAGCGCGGCGCGCCGCTGGACAAGATCGTGGCCGAGCTGATGATCTTCGCCAACAGCACCTGGGGCAAGCTGCTGCACGACTCCGGCGTGCCGGGCATCTATCGCTCGCAGGGGCCGGGCGCGGGCGGCTGGAACGCCAAGATCCAGGTGCGCATGGTGACCCACGCGGCGCCGCACCAGGGCCTGGGCGTCGACCAGTACGCCTGGAGTACCTCGCCGCTGCGCCGCTATACCGACCTGGTGAACCAGTGGCAGATCCTGGCCTGCGCCTCGAACGGCGTGACGGCGCCGCTGGTGGCCCCGTTCAAGCACCGCGACGCGACCCTGTTCTCGATTGTCTCAGCCTTCGACGCGGCCTACGCGGCGTATAACGAATTCCAGCAGAACATGGAGCGCTACTGGTGCCTGCGCTGGCTGGGCCAGGAAAACGCGCGCCAGGTCGATGCGGTGGTGCTGAAGGACGAGGTTCTGCGCCTGGTCGAGATCCCGCTGGTGATCCGCCTGCCGGGCATGCAGCAGGTGGCGCGCGGCGCCCAGGTGCGCATGGACATCGTGCGCTGGGACGAAGTCGACCTGTCGCTGGAAGCCCGCCTGCTCGAGGTGGCCGAGCCGACGCCGGAAGCGGCGGCCGCGCTCGAACTCGAGGAGGAAGAGGAAGCGGCTGCCGAAACCGCGGATACCGGCGAGGCGGCGGCTGCGGAAGCGGTCGAGGCCGAAGGCTCGGTGACGGTGACCGATCCGGCTTCGCAGACGGATGTGCCGGCGACCTGAGATGCCGGGCGCCATGTTGGGTGGGCATCCCTTGCCCGCCCAGCAACGACCGTTGGCTGAGCAACAAGCCTTTGTTGCTCGCAAGACTGTTTGTTGTCCCAAGGGCTAACAAACTCATCGCCCTGCACGGTAGAATGGGTAGTTCCGTACTCCCAACCGTCCCATCCCGCAGCACGTGAAGAGCCTTCAATACAACCGTCCCCTGATGATTGCCGTCGCCTTCTCGGTGCTGGCGCATGCATCCCTGCTGGCGATCCGCTTCGTCGCGCCGGATGCGTTCCGGCTGCAGCCGGCCGATCCGGGACTGGAAGTCATCCTGGTCAACGCCAGGCACGAGCGCGCCCCCGTCAAGGCGCAGGCGCTGGCCCAGGCCAACCTCGACGGCGGCGGCAATGCCGATGCCGGGCGCGCCCAGTCGCCGCTGCCGGACCTGCGCAAGATCGAGAACGGCGACAGCATCAAGGCCCTGCAGCGCCGCATCGCCGAGCTGGAGCAGCAGCAGAAGAACGTCCTGACCCAGGTCCGCCAGTCCGGATTCACTTCCGCGCCGGCCGCCGAACAGGTCAAGCCCGACCCGGCGCACAACGGCGCCGACATGCTCGATACCCGGGCCGCCATCGCGCGCCAGGCGGCCGAGATCACCCAGCGCATCTCCGACCAGAACAAGCGCCCGAAGAAGACCTTCATCAGCCCCAGCACGCGCGGGGTCGGCTACGCCATGTACTACAAGGCGATGCAGAAGCGGGTGGAGGAGGTCGGCACCCTCAGCTTCCCGCAGCAGAACGGCCGCAAGCTGTATGGCGAACTGGTGATGTACATCCCGGTCTTCCAGGACGGCAGCATCTATGAAAAGGAAGGCGGGCCGCGCATCGAGCGCAGCTCCGGCAACCGCGCGCTGGACCAGGCCGCGCTGGGCATCGTGCGCCGGGCGGCGCCGTTCGGCAAATTCCCGGCAAATATGCGCTCCACCGACAAGGAAGATCTCTGGATCGTGATCACGACCTTCACCTTTACCCGGGAAGGCAAGCTGCAGGCAGAACTGCGTGAAGAAAAAGGCGCCTGAGAAGGCGGAGAAGAATGAGCGACAAATATTGCGTGATCGGCAACCCGATCGCCCACAGCAAATCCCCCGACATCCACGCGGCCTTCGCGCTGCAGACCGGCCAGGACATCGTCTACGAAGGCTGCCTGGCGCCGCTGGACGGCTTCCCTGACACCGTGCGGGGGCTGATCGAAGGCGGCTACCGCGGCGCCAACGTCACCGTGCCCTTCAAGCTGGAAGCCGCCGCCCTCGCCACCCGGCTGGAAGAACGCGCGCGCCTGGCCGGCGCCGTCAACACCCTGCGCTTCGAAGGCGGCGAGATCATCGGCGACAACACCGACGGTCCGGGCCTGGTGGCCGACATCGTCCGCAACGCCGGCGTGCCGCTGACAGGCAAGCGCGTGCTGCTGCTGGGCGCGGGCGGCGCGGCGCGCGGCGTGGTGCTGCCGATCCTGCAGCACGGCCCCGCGGCGATCGTGATCGCCAACCGCACGCGCGCCACCGCCGACGCCCTGGTCGCGCACTTCGCCGGCCAGGTCGACCAGCCGGGGCAGGTATCCGCTTGCGGGTTCGAGGACATCGACGCGCCCTTCGACGTGGTGATCAACGCGACCTCCGCCAGCCTGTCGAGCGCGATGCCGCCGGTGCCGGCGATAGCGTTTTGCCAGGGCACGCTGGCTTTGGATATGATGTACGGGAAAACGCCGAGCCCGTTCATGCAGTTCGCCGCCAGCCATGGCGCCGCGGTGCGCGACGGCCTCGGCATGCTGGTCGAGCAGGCCGCCGAAGCCTTCGCCATCTGGCGCGGGGTGCGTCCGCAGACCGCCACTCTTTTGGAACGGATGCGGTCGACACTATGATGAAAGCGCTCAAGGCGGGCATGGCGGCCGCCGGTGGCAAGACTGCCGGCAAGGCCGGTGCCAGGGGGCGCCGGCGCTGGCTGAAGTGGATCGTCCTGGGGCCGCTGCTGGCCGTGCTGCTGGTGCAGCTGTATTTTTTCGCGATGATCTGCTGGTGGACCCAGTTCAATCCCTCGTCGACGAGCATGATGCGCGCGCAGCTCTCGAGCCTGCGCGAAAAGAATCCGAACGCGAAGCTGGAACAGGTCTGGGTGCCTTACGAGCGCATCTCGGACAACCTGAAGCGCGCGGTGATCGCCTCCGAAGACGCGAATTTCACCGAACATGACGGCGTCGACTGGGAAGCGCTGGAAAAAGCCTACGAGCGCAACAACAAGCGCCACAAGGTGATCGGCGGCGGCTCCACCATCACGCAGCAACTGGCCAAGAACCTGTTCCTGTCCGGTTCGCGCAACTACCTGCGCAAGGGCCAGGAACTGGTCATTGCCTATATGCTCGAGACGGTGATGAGCAAGCAGCGCATCCTCGAAATCTACCTGAACGTGGTCGAATTCGGCCGCGGCGTGTTCGGCGCCGAGGCGGCCGCACGCCACTACTACCGCAGCACGGCGGCCCGGCTCGACCCGGCCCAGGCCGCGCGCCTGGCGGTGATGCTGCCGAACCCGCGCTACTACGACGCCCACCGCCAGACCAACTACCTGTCGCGCCGCACCGGCGTCATCCAGCGCCGCATGAACGCCGCCGATCTCCCTTAATCTGCGTCAAACCGGGGTCAGACTCCCGATTTTGGAAAGAGCCGTCAGAACATTTCCAAAAACCGGAGTCTGACCCCGGTTTGATGCTTGTTAAGTCAGCAAAAAACTTTCTTGCGGGGTGGCCGGCCTCAGGGCTTACGTATACACTTGCGCTGTTTCCGAATCCGGCCGAGAAAGCAGCGCATGATCAATGTATTTGTCCTACAAAATGGCCGATTGAACCAGGTGCCCATCGCTTCGCGCGCCGATCTGGAGAAGGTTTCGCCCGTGTGGGTCGACCTGACCGATCCGACCGACGAAGAGCGCGCCGTCGTCAAGGCCATGTACGACGTCATCCTGCCGGGTGAGGACGAGGTGTCGGATATCGAGGCTTCGGCCCGCTACTACGAGGCGGAAAACGGCGACCTGCACCTGCGCACCGATTTCCTGCTCGAAGAGGAAGAAGGCCCGTCGCGCATCGTCACCGTGGCCTTCATCCTGGCGAAAAAGATCCTGTTCTCGGTCCACAACGACGACCTGCCGGTGTTCCGCCTGGTGCGCCTGCGCGCCCGCTCGCGTCCCGGTTCGATCGAGGACTACATGGACGTGCTGCTCGACCTGTACGCGACCGACGCCGAGTACTCGGCGGACGCGCTCGAGGGCATCTACGAGAGCCTGGAAGACGTCAGCCAGCGCGTGCTGCAGAAGGAATTCACCGACCAGGACGCGGCCGCGGCGCTGAATGCGATCGCCCACGAGGAAGACTTGAACGGCCGCATCCGCCGCAACATGATGGATACCCGGCGTGCGGTCAGCTTCCTGATGCGCGGCCGGCTCCTCAATGCGGAACAGTTCGAGGAAGCGCGCCAGATCCTGCGCGACATCGAGTCGCTGGACGGCCACACGTCTTTCCTCTTCGATAAGATCAACTTCCTGATGGACGCCACCGTCGGCTTCATCAACATCAACCAGAACAAGATCATCAAGATCTTCTCGGTGGCCTCGGTCGCCTTCCTGCCGCCGACCCTGATCGCCAGCATCTACGGCATGAACTTCAAGTTCCTGCCGGAGCTGGAGTGGCAGTTCGGCTACGGCTGGTCGCTGGGCCTGATGCTGATCAGCGCGATCGCGCCCTTCCTGTACTTCCGCCACCGCGGCTGGCTGAAATAGCCATCGAAGGGGCGGCGGCATGCACAGGCAAACCGCAGCGCTGGCACTGACCCTGGTCCTGGCCGCCCAGTCCGTAGGTGCAGCGCCCGCATGGACGCTCGGCCCCGACGGTTTCGGCCCATTCAGGATCGGCATGTCCTTCGACCAGGCAAGGCGCATCGCCGGCCCGCGCCTGCAGGCGACTGCGCCCGGCCTTCTCGCAAGCCAGACTTGCGATCAGCTGGCGCTGCCCGGCCATCGCGGGGTGGCGCTGATGTTCGTCGACGGGACCTTGCGGCGGATCGATGTGTTCAAGCGGGGTATCCGGACCAGCCGCGGCATCGCGCCGGGCGATCCGGTGCGCCGCGCGCAGCGTGCTTACCCGGGCTTGCTGTCCGAGCCGAACAAATACGACGAGCGCGAGCGCTACCTCAGCACCCGTCCCGCCCACGGCCGTGCCTTGCGCTTCGAAACACGCGCAGGGCGGATCGACCGCATCTACGCCGGCGACTGGCCCCAGGTGCAGTACACCGAGGGCTGCCTGTAAGACGCTACATCGTCGCGAACATCGCCACCACCGCCACCAGCATGATCGCCACGCCGAACCAGCCGATGACGGTGTGACGGGTGGTCAGCGTGTACTGGCCCATGATCTTGCGGTTATGCGCCAGCATCATCATGACGGTCATGATCGGCACCGCGATCACGCCGTTGATCTGGGCCGCCAGCATCAGGGCTTCGATCGGGGCGATCGGGGCGAAGTTCAGCAGCACGCCGCCCAGCGTCGCCAGGGCGATGATGCCGTAGAACTCGCGCGCTTCCACCACTTTCAGGTCCAGGCCGTTACGCCAGCGGAAGCTCTCGGTGACGGCATAGGCGGCCGAGCCGGCCAGCACCGGCACCGCCAGCATGCCGGTGCCGATGATCCCCAGCGCGAACAGCAGGAAGGCGAACTCGCCGGCCACCGGGCGTAGCGCCTGGGCGGCCTGTTCCGAGGACTGGATGTCGGTGATGCCGTGCGCGCCCAGCGTCACGGCGGTGGTCAGGATGATGAAGAAGGCGACCAGGTTCGAGAAGCCCATCCCGATCAGGGTGTCCATCTTGATGCGCTTCATCTGGGCCCTGGCGTCCTTCGGCCGGGTGCGCAGGGCGCGCGTGGACTGGTCGTTGCGGATCTCTTCGACTTCCTGCGAGGCCTGCCAGAAGAACAGATAGGGAGAAATCGTGGTGCCGAACACGGCCACGACCAGGGCCACCGACTCCTTCGTGAAGCTGAAGTGCGGCCACACGGTGCGCGCCAGCACCTCGGTCCAGGGCATGTTCACGGCGAAGGCGGTGGCCACGTAGGCCAGCAGGCCGAGGGTCAGCCATTTCAGGTAGCGCACATAGGTGCTGTAGGGCAGGAAGACCTGCAGCGACAGGCAAAGCATCCCGAAGCCGAGCGAATACAGGTGCGGCGAGCCGACCCCGGTCACGAGGCGCAGGGCCGCGCCCATGGCGGCGATGTCGGCCGCGATGTTGATCACGTTCGCCACCAGCAGGAGCAGCACGATCACGTACAGCAGCCAGGGCGAATAGGCGCGGCGGATGTTCGCCGCCAGGCCGCGCCCGGTGACGCGGCCGATGCGCGCCGAGACGAGCTGGATGCCGACCATGAAGGGATAGGTCAGGACCAGGGTCCACAGGGTATTGAAGCCGAATTGCGCGCCGGCCTGGGAATAGGTGGCGATGCCGGAGGGGTCGTCGTCCGCCGCACCGGTGATCAGGCCGGGGCCGAGGGACTTGAGGGTGGCGTGGTCGGTGAGACGCCGGAAGAGCTTGAACTTGGACTTCATATTCGGCCTGCGCGGGTGAAAACGGGCGCGGCCGGGGAATGGCTCAGCGCGCCGGAGGATTCAAGTTTTTAGAGGGACTGTTCATGGTCGGCGCGGAGTGTAGCACGGCGGAAACGCATACAGACGCTCCGCCGTGCAACAAACAGTAAAAATAAGCCTGTCTTAAGATTGCAATGAGGATTGCAATGAGGCCTGCAATCAGGCGATGCGCGCAAACACGCGTTTCGCCGCCGCGATGGTCTCGTCGATCACCGCATCGTCGTGGGCGGCGGAGACGAAGCCGGCCTCGAACATCGCCGGCGCGAAGTACACGCCTTCGTCCAGCATGCCGTGGAAGAAGCGGTTGAAGCGCTCCTTGTCGCCGGCCATCATCTGGCCATAGCTGGACGGGACGTGGTGCGAGAAGTACATGCCGAACATGCCGCCCACCGCATCGGCGCAGAAGGCCACGCCGGCTTCTTTCGCCGCCGCAGTGAGTCCGTCGACCAGGCGCTTGGCCTGGCCCGACAGGTGCTCGTAGAAGCCCGGTTCCTGCACCAGCTTCAGGGTGGTCATGCCGGCGGCCACCGCCACCGGGTTGCCGGACAGGGTGCCGGCCTGGTAGACGGGGCCGACCGGCGCCATCTTTTCCATCAGGTCGGCGCGGCCGCCGAAGGCCGCCACCGGCAGCCCGCCGCCGATGACCTTGCCCAGCGCGGTCAGGTCCGGGGTGATGCCGTACAGTTCCTGGGCGCCGCCGAGGCCGACCCGGAAGCCCGACATCACTTCGTCGAAGATCAGCACGGCGCCGTATTCGGTGCACAGCTCGCGCATGCGGCGCAGGAACTCCGGCGTCGCGCGGATCAGGTTCATGTTGCCGGCCACCGCTTCGACGATCACGCAGGCGATGGTGTCGCCCATCGATTCGAAGGCGTCTTCCAGCTGCGGGATGTTGTTGTAGTCGAGGACCAGGGTGTGCTTGACGAAGTCTTCCGGCACGCCGGCCGAGGTCGGGTTGCCGAAGGTGAGCAGGCCGGAACCGGCCTTGACCAGCAGCGAGTCGGCGTGGCCGTGGTAGCAGCCCTCGAACTTGACGATCTTGTCGCGGCCGGTGGCGCCGCGCGCCAGGCGCAGCGCGCTCATGGTCGCTTCGGTGCCGGAGGAGACCAGGCGGACCTGCTCGATCGAGGGCACCAGGCGGCAGATCTCTTCGGCGATCTCGATCTCGCCTTCGGTCGGCGCACCGAACGACAGGCCGTTCGCGGCCGCATCCTGTACCGCCTTCACCACCTTCGGATGGGCGTGGCCGACGATGGCCGGGCCCCAGGAGCCGATGTAGTCGATGTAGCGCTTGCCGTCCGCGTCCCAGAAGTACGGGCCTTCGGCGCGGGTGATGAAGCGCGGGGTGCCGCCGACCGAGCGGAAGGCGCGCACCGGCGAGTTCACGCCGCCCGGCGTGGTCTGCTGGGCGCGGGCGAACAGGGTGTCATTCTTCGAGATAGGTTCAGTCATGGTTGTTCTTCTTGTACAGTTTGTTGGGAACGAGCCTGCCCATGCCGAAGCGGCAGGCGTGCTGCAGGGCGCCGAAGGTGTAGTCCTGGGCGTAGGTCAGGGCTTCGATCGCGTCCATGCCGTGCGCCATGCGCGCCGCCAGCGCGGCCGACAGCGTGTTGCCGGCGCCGACGAAGGGGCCGGGCAGGTGCTGGGACCAGGACAGACTGACCGCCAGGCCGTCGGCATCGTACAGGTTGTCGGCGCGGACGCCGTCGCCGCCGCCGATGCCGGTGACCAGCACCTGGGCGCAGCCGAAGGCGGTCAGCTCGGCCGCGTCCTCGGCCACGGTGGCGATGCTGCCCGGGTCGCGCCAGCAGTCGGCGAAGCGCGCCAGCTCGGGCTGCGACAGCATCAGCACGTGTGCCTGCGGCACCAGCAGTTGATGGATCAGGGTCAGCATGTCGTCGTCGCGCACGCCGCAATCGGGCAGAGCGGAGGTGAAGGGATCGAGGATCAGCGGCACCTGGGCGTAGTCGGAGACGATTTCGGCGATCGCCGCGACCTGTTCCAGGTTGGCCATGGTGCCGACCTTGATCGCGGCAATCGGCATGTCCTCGAGCAGCATGCGGGCCTGTTCGACCACGCTGCTGGACTCGACCGGATGGATGTCGTCGACGCGCGCGGAATCGGCCACCAGCAGCCCGGTCACCACCGACAGGCCATGGCAGCCGTGCATGGCGAAGACAGCCACATCGGACTGGATGCCCATCGCGCCGACCGGATCGGCCGGACCGAAGGTGAGGATGAGGGGAGACGGTTGGTTTTGCACAGGCGTTAGATTAAGATACTCTCCTCCCATTTTACTTGATGATGGGATCTTCCAGAACCTACTGCGCGTCGCCGGCGCGTTCTGCGATGCTCGCCGTACCGGACGTACGGCTGCGCTTCCCGAACGCGCCGGCTTCCGCTCGCTACGGTTCTGGAAGCTCCCGCTACTGCAACATTAATCTTTAAGGATTCGACGTGAGTAATGAAACGCAGGTGTATCAGACCTGGATGTGCTTGATTTGTGGTTGGGTCTACGACGAAGCCGCAGGCAGCCCGGAAGACGGCATCCCTCCCGGCACCCGCTGGGCCGACGTGCCGATGAACTGGACTTGCCCGGAATGCGGCGCACGCAAGGACGATTTCGAAATGACCGCCATCTGAGTTGTCGTTTTAATCAGCAAAATGCGGGCATTTGCCACGTCGGCGATGCCTTCTTGCCAAGCTTCTTGTCAGGTCATCATCACCTTGGTTTTCACCTAGTTGACGTATAGCAACACTTCACGCACAAGCCCGGCGCCCTATGCTATCGTGCGGGTTCATGCTGAAGTGAAACTTATATGACGACCCAAGCGACAGGCCTGAAGATCATGGTGATCGACGACAGCAGCACGATCCGCCGCTCCGCCGAAATCTTCCTGACCCAGGCCGGGTACCAGGTCGTGCTGGCGGAGGATGGTTTCGATGCGCTGGCCAAGATCAACGACCACCAGCCGGCGCTGGTGTTCTGCGACATCCTGATGCCGCGCCTGGACGGCTACCAGACCTGCGCGCTGATCAAGAAGAGCGCGAAATTCCATGCGACCCCGGTGGTGATGCTGTCCTCGAAGGACGGCCTGTTCGACCGCGCGCGCGGCGCGATGGTCGGTTCGATCGCCTACCTCACCAAACCGTTTTCCAAAGACAGCCTGCTGGCGGCCGTGCGTGACCACACGGCGCCGGCGGCATGAACCATCCGGAGCCCATCGTGGCCATACAAAAGATTCTGATCGTCGACGATTCCCCGACCGAGCGCTACTACCTGACCGACATCCTGGTGCGCAACGGCTTCACCGTGACCACCGCCGAGAACGGCGAGGAGGCGCTGGCAAAGATCCGCGCCGACCGACCGCAGCTGATCCTGATGGACGTGGTGATGCCGGGCGCGAACGGCTTCCAGATCACGCGCTCGATCACGCGCGACCCCGAACTGGCCTCGGTGCCGATCATCATCTGCAGCAGCAAGAACCAGGAAACCGACCGGATCTGGGGCATGCGCCAGGGCGCGAAGGATTATTTCGTCAAGCCGGTCGACCCGGCCGCGCTGCTGGCCAGGATCGCCGCGCTCGGCGCCTGACCATGGCCAGCCTCGATCCGGCCGCCCGCCGCGCCCGCCTGCGGCAATACCAGGAAGAGCTGCTCGAGCGCATGCAGGCCGCGCGCACCGGCAGCGGCCGGCGCACGCACCAGCTGGGCGTCGAGATCGGCGGCGAGCGCTACCTGCTCGACCTGCTCGAGGCCGGCGAGATCGTCCCGGTGCCGGCGCTGACGACCGTGCCGCTGACCCAGCCCTGGTATCTGGGGTTGGCGAATATCCGCGGCAGCCTGGTCGGCGTGGTCGACCTGGCGCGTTTTTTCGGCGCGCAGGGTGCACAGGACGGCGCACCGGCAGGCCCGGCGGCGCGGCTGGTGACCTTCGCTCCAGGCCTGGGCCTGCCCTGCGGCTTCCTGGCCGCGCGCGTGCACGGCCTGCGCCAGGCCGCCGACATGCGCCCGCAAGACGGCCGCCTGGTCGACCCCGACGGCAATGCCTGGACCCCGCTGGCGCTGGCGGCGCTGGCGCAGGACGAACGCTTCCTGCAGGTCGGCCTTTAACTCACACATCAATAACGACAACAGGTTCGGACTGGAGCTGGAATGGGATTCGCATCTAAACTCTCGATGAATTTTCTCCCCAAGGACAAGGACGACGGCGCCACCGTGCTGGCTTCGCCCGACACCCAGTTCGGCATCGGCCTGATGCCCGAGGCGAGCGCACCGGCAGGCGCATCGGGCGCCGCCGTGCCGACCGGCTCCGCCGACGATGCCGCACAGCGGCTCGGCAACCTGGGCGGCCGCAAGAAGCGCGCCGCCGCCGCCGCGGCCGCCGCGGCGCAGGGCGCCGACGAAGACTTGCGCCTGCCGCTGATCGGCCACCTGTCGCTGCCGCGCCAGCTGCGCATCCTGCTGGTGGCCTTCGCGGTCGGCATCCTCGTCACCATCTTCTCGCTGTGGCGCAACGCCGGCAGCGGTGCGGTGGCATCCAGCCAGACCCAGATCGCCAGCGACGCCCTGATGCACTCGCAGCGTGTCGGCAAGGCGGCGCCGAATGCGATGCAGGGCAATCCCGACGCTTTCTCCCAGCTGCAGGACAGCCGCCTGGCCCTGGGCCGCGACCTCGAGCTGCTGGCCAAGGGCGGCAGCTTCAACGGCAACGAGATCCCGGCCGCCTCCGGCGACACCGCGCGCCAGCTGGGCAAGGCCGGCGCCAAGTGGAAGGTCTCGGACGCCGCCGCGGCCAGCATCCTCAAGATGAAGCCCGAGCTGGTCGGCTTCGACAAGAGCCTGAAGCAGCTCGACGTCCTGTCGCCGGAAATGCTGGCGCTGACCGAGCAGATCCTGACCCAGCGCACGGCCCATGGCGGCAGCGCGCGCGAACTGGCCGCGCTCGGCCGCCTGATGATGCTGACCCAGCGCCTGTCGCGCAGCGCCAGCGAATTCCTGACCTCGGGCGGCATCAGCCCGGAAACCGCGTTCCAGATGGGGCGCGATACCGCCACCTTCCGCGCCACCGTCGACGGTCTGCTGAACGGGAACGCGCAGCTGGGCCTGGCCCCGGTGCGCGAGGAGGACCTGCGCGCGAAGCTGGAGGAAGTCCAGTCCAAGTTCGATATCTGCCAGAAGGTCGTGGCCTCGTTCCTGGACAAGCTGTCCGACCTGACCGCCGCCAAGGCCGCCGAGCAGACCATCTTCCGCGACAACGAAGACTTGCGCGCCCAGCTGTCCGCGCTGCAGGGCGAGTTCCGCGTCGGCGAAGGCAGCAAGGGCCTCTGGTTCTGGCTGCTGGTGGCGGGCTCGATCTTCACCCTGGCGATGGCCGGCAGCATCTCGCGCGTGATGCTGCAGGATTCGCGCAACCGCACCCGCGGCGCCGATGCGCGCCGCCAGGAAGCGGAAGCGATGCGCCTGCTGGCCCAGGCCAAGGAAGAGGAGGCGAAGGCCACCAACGACCAGAACCAGGCCGCGATCCTGCGCCTGATGAACGAACTGCAGGAAGTGGCGGACGGCGACCTGACCGTCTACGCCACCGTGTCCGAAGACATCACCGGTGCGATCGCCGACTCGGTCAACTACACGGTCGAGGAACTGCGCGGCCTGGTGGTGCGCGTGATCGACACCGCCGGCAAGGTGACGCAGGCTTCGAACGTGGCGCAGAAGATCTCGAGCGACCTGCTGGTCGCGGCCGGCCAGCAGGCCCGCGAGATCCAGGACACCTCGTCCACCATGCTGCAGATGGCGGGCGAGATCACCGGGGTGTCGCAGTCGGCGAACGAATCGGCCGAGGTGGCGCGCCAGTCGGTGGCCGCAGCCCAGCAAGGCTCGGCCGCGGTGCAGAACGCGATCAAGGGCATGGGCGAGATCCGCGAGCAGATCCAGGAAACCTCGAAGCGCATCAAGCGCCTGGGCGAATCCTCGCAGGAAATCGGCGAGATCACCGAGCTGATCTCCGACATTACCGAACAGACCAACGTGCTGGCGCTGAACGCGGCGATCCAGGCCGCCTCCGCCGGCGAGGCCGGACGCGGCTTCTCGGTCGTGGCCGAGGAAGTGCAGCGCCTGGCGGAACGCTCGGGCGAAGCGGCCAAGCAGATCGGCGCGCTGGTGCGCACCATCCAGACCGACACCCATGACGCCGTGGCGGCGATGGAGAAATCGACCCAGGGCGTGGTCGAGGGCGCGCGCCTGTCCGACGCCGCCGGCGCCGCACTGGCCGACATCTCGCGGGTGTCGCACCGCCTGGCCGAGCTGATCCAGGGGATTTCGACCGCGACCGGCTTGCAGGCGACGTCCGCGAACGGGGTGGCGCACAATATGCAGCACATCCTGGCGATCACCGGACAGGCGCAGGACGGCACGCAGCAGACCGCGCAATCGATCCGTGAACTGGCCATGCTCGCACAGGAGCTGAAAAACTCGGTGTCGCGCTTCCGCGTCTCCGCCGCATAAGACCATCCATGAACCACTCTTCGTCCTTGCCCCCGATCCCGTCCAAGCCCGTGGCCCCGTTCGATACCGGTCCCCTGTCGTGGGTGATCGGCGAAATCCGCGACGCCCTCGAGCGTTCGGCCAAGGCGCTGCAGGACGCGGCGGGACGCAGCGTGGAAGCCCAGCCGACCCTGCTGCTGCACGCCAAGACCCATCTGCACCAGGCCCATGGCGCGCTGCAGATGGTGGACGTGGAAGGCGTCGACCGCTTCACCGGCGCGGCCGAGCAGGCGCTCGACCGTTTCAAGGACGGCGCGCTGGCGATCAGCAGCGAGAACGCGGCGGTGGTGGCCGAGGCCTACCAGGCGCTGGTCGAATACCTGGAAGAGCTGCTGGCCGGGCAGGCCAGGCAGCAGCCGGTGCGCCTGTTCCCGTATTACCGCGCATTGCAGGAACTGCTGGGCGCGGAACGCGTGCATCCCGGCGAGATGCTGGTGCTGGATGCAAATGCGGCCCTGCCTCTGCCGGCCGGCGAGGCGGAAGCGCCCGACCTGGCGGCCTGCCGCGCGCGTTTCGAAAAGGCGCTGCTGCCGTTCCTGAAGAGCGGCAGCACGGACGCCGCCGCTGAAATGCGCAATGCCCTGGCGCCGATCGCGCAGGCCCAGCGCGAGGCGCGCCCGCATGCCTTCTGGCTGGCGATGCAGACCGTCGCCGACCTGGCCGCGCACGGCCAGCTGGCCGGCGACATCTATCTCAAGCAGTTGCTCGGCCAGATCAACCTGCAGCTGCGCCGCTTGGTGCAGGGTCATACCAGCCTGCCGGAGGCGATGCTGCGCGACGCCCTGTTCTTCGTCGCCCAGGCCGCGGAGCCGGGCGCCGACGTGCCGGCCGACGATGCGCGCCTGCTGCGCGATGCCTACGGCCTGGAAGGCCAGGTCCCGCGCGACTACCTGGAGCGGCGCTACGGCCGCATCGACCGCGAAGCGCTGAAGGATGCGAAGGAAGCGCTGGCCCAGACCAAGGAAGGCTGGGACCGGATCGCCAGTGCGGACGTGCCGGTGCTGGAAGCCGGTTTCGATGCCTCGCTGGCCAGGCTGGCCGGCGCCAGCGACAAGCTGGGCGCCCCCCAGCTGGCGCAACTGCTGCGCGAACTGGGCGAGGCCGCGCGCCGGGCCTTGAGCGGCGGCGGCAGCGACCGCTTCAGCGTCGAGATGGCGGCGGCCATGCTGTTCGTCGAGCACGGACTCGACCAGGTGCGCCACCTGCCCGAGGATTTCGGCCAGCACGCGCAGGCCGTCGGCCAGCGTCTGCTGGCGCTGGCGCAGGGCGAGACCCCGCCCGAGACACCGGTCTGGCAGGGCGAACTGGCGCGCGAGCTGCAGCAGGGCCAGACCGTGGCCGTGCTGGCGGGCGAGATCCGCACCGGCCTGCGCCAGGTCGAGAAGCTGATCGAGGAATACTACGCGAACCCGGCGCACGATGAGGCAGGCAAGCAGGCGCTGGAACAGGCCGATCCGCTGCTGCACCAGCTGCAGGGCGCGCTTGCCATCCTCGACCAGGACCAGGCCGTGCGCGCCTGCGCGCATGTGCGCGAACGCGTGCGTGCGCTGGCCGCCGGCGAAGCAGATGACGCTGCGCGTGCCCGGGTGCTGGAAAACCTGGCCAGGAACGTCGGCGCGCTCGGCTTCTTCATCGACGCGCTGGCGCAGAATCCCGAGACCGCGCGCAGCCGCTTCCGCTTCGACGCCGAGGCGCAGCTGTTCCGCGAACTGCCTTTCGATGCGCAGGCTGGCGAGGCGCAGGCTGCCGAAGCGCCGATGGAACAAGGGATGCCGGCTGCCGATGCCGTGGCCCCGCCCGCGGCTGAGCTTCCGGCCGCGGCGCCGGAAGCGGCCGCCGATGCGGCGGTCGAAGCCGAGCTGCTGGAGATTTTCATCGCCGAAGCCCACGAAGTGCTGGAGGTGGTGGCCGCCACATTGCCGGCCGCGCACGCCAGCCCGGACAGCCAGGAAACCCTGACCCGCCTGCGCCGTTCCTTCCACACGCTGAAGGGCAGCGGCCGCATGGTCGGCCTGGAGCAGTTCGCGCACGCCGCCGCCGCCATCGAAAAGACGATGAACCTGTGGCTGGCCGAGTCGCGCGCCGCCACGCCGGACCTGCTGGCGCTGCTGGACCATGCGCATGCCGAGCTGTCCGCCTGGGTGGCCGAACTGGCCGCGGGACAGCATCCGGCGCGCACCGGCGAGGCGCTGGCCGCCGCCGCGGAGAGGGTGCAGGAGGGCGGGGCGTTCGCGCCTGTCGCTGAAGCCGAAGTTGAAGCCGAACCCGCAGCGCCGGCGCCGGAACCGGCGCGCGAGGAAACGCTGCCGCCGAATGTGCTCGCCTTCCCGCTGGCCGAAGAGAACCTCAAGCGCATCGGCGGGCTCGAGATCCCGCTGCCGCTGTATAACATCTACCTGGGCGAGACCGAGGACTTGATCGCCGCGCTGGCGAACGACTTCGCGCAGTGGCGCGAGGAACCCCTGCGCGGGGTGTCGGCGCAGGCGTTGAAGGCCTCGCATACGCTGGGCGGCACCTCGGCCACGGTCGGCTTCCATGCGCTGCGCGAGATTGCCTTCGCGCTGGAGGAGGCGCTGCAGGTGGCGACGCCGCCGCTGGGCGAGGAACAGCATCAGCTGCTCGACGAGACCGTGGAGCGGGTGCGCATCATGCGCCAGGTGTTCTCGCTGGGCGAGCTGGCGCCGGCGCAGCCGGAACTGCTGGCGCGCCTGCAGGCCCTGCGCGACGAGCTGGGCCGCAAGAAGGCCGACAGCGTGTTCGACGGCGCCGACGCGGAGCTGGCGCAGCGCCTGGACGCCTTGTTCGCCGCGACCTACGACAGCATCCTGGCCGACCCGCCGCTGCCGGCCGGCGCGCTGCCGCTGAGCCTCGAGCAGGCGCAGCCGGACGCGCCCGCGCCCGGCCTGCGCGCGGCCGAGCCGCAGCCGGTGGATCCGGCCGTGGCCGCCGTCGACGACCTGTTCGACAGCTATTTCGACGATCCGTTTGACGCGCCGAGCCTGGAGCAGGCGGTGGCGCCGGCGCCGGAACCGGAGCCGGAACCGGAGCCCGAGCCGGAACCCGCCGCGGAGCCGGCCGCCGAGGCGATCCGGGAAGCGCCTGACGTCGCGGCGCCCGAGCCCGAGCCCGAGCCCTCGCTGGAACCCGCGCCGGAACCCGTGCTGGCCACCGAGCCCGTCTTCACCGACGAGCTGGACCCGGACCTGCTGCCGGTCTTCATGGAAGAGGCGGCCGACCTGCTGCCGCAGATCGGCAAGGACCTGCGCCAGTGGCAGCAGGACCCGGCCGAGAACACCGTCGCGCACGGCCTGCTGCGCGCCCTGCACACGGTGAAGGGCAGCGCCCGCATGGCCGGCGCGATGCGCCTGGGCCAGCACACGCATGCGCTGGAAACCCAGATCGAGAACATGCTGCACGCCGGCACCACCAGCCCGGCCGCCTTCGACGAGCTGCTGGCCAACTACGACCAGGCGCTGCTGCTGTTCGAACAGCTGCAGCAGCCGGACGGCCAGGCCGCGATGCCGGCCGCGCCGCACGCCCCGGCGGCCGAGGCGCCGCAGCAGGACCGGCGCCAGCAGGACGTGCGCGCGCCGCTGGTGCGGGTGCGCGCCGACATCCTCGACCGCCTGGTGAACCAGGCCGGCGAAGTGTCGATCACGCGTTCCAAGCTGGAGACCCAGGTCGGCTCGCTGAAGTCGGCGCTGGCCGACTTCTCGGACAACCTCGGACGCCTGCGCCGCCAGTTGCGCGAGGTCGAGATGCAGGCCGAGTCGCAGATCGCCTCGCGCCTGTCGATCGCCGGCGAGCGCGAGTTCGATCCGCTCGAATTCGACCGCTTCACGCGCCTGCAGGAACTGACCCGCATGATGGCCGAGAGCGTCAACGACGTCGCTTCCTTCCACGAGGGCTTGAGCCGCACGGTGGATGTCGCCGTCGACGACCTGGCCGCGCAGTCGCGCCTGACGCGCGAACTGCAGCGCGACCTGATGCGGGTGCGCATGGTGCCCTTCGCCAGCCTGTCCGAGCGCCTGTTCCGGGTCGCGCGCCAGACCGCCAAGGAAACCGACAAGCGCGTCAACCTGGACATCCGCGGCGGCGCGGTCGAGATCGACCGCAGCGTGCTGGAACGCATGGCGGCGCCCTTCGAACACCTGCTGCGCAACGCCATCGTGCACGGCATCGAAGCGCGCGCGCGCCGCGTCGAGAGCGGCAAGCCGGAAACCGGCGAGCTGCTGGTGCAGGTCAGCCAGCAGGGCAACGAGGTGCAGATCCGCTTCGCCGACGACGGCGCCGGCCTGGACCTGGAACGCATCCGCGCGAAAGGCGCGGCGGCCGGCCTGCTGGGCGCCGGCGAGTCGGCCTCCGAGCCCGAAGTCGCCGACCTGATCTTCGAACCGGGCTTCTCGACCGCCGATGCGCTGACCGAACTGGCCGGCCGGGGCGTCGGCATGGACGTGGTGCGTTCCGAGGCGCGCGCGCTGGGCGGCCGCGTCGAGGTGGCCAGCGAGGCCGGCAAGGGCGCGGCGTTTACCATTCACCTGCCGCTGACCCTGGCCGTCAACCAGGTCGTGCTGGTCAGGAGCGGCCAGAAAACCTATGCGCTGCCGGCCAACCTGGTCGGCCAGGTGCTGCAGGTGCGCGAGGCCGAGCTGTCGGGCGCGCACGCGGCCGGCGCGATCCAGGTGCAGGGCGAGGCGGTGCCGCTGCGCTACCTGCCCGAGCTGCTGGACGAGCCGGGCGGCGTCGCGGCGCAGCGTTCCGCGCCTGTGCTGGTGCTGGGCGCCGGCGTCAACCGCCTGGCGCTGCAGGTCGACGAAGTGCTGGGCAACCGCGAAGTCGTGGTCAAGAATGTCGGCCCGCAGCTGGCGCGCATGCCGGGCATCGCCGGCGCCACCGTGCTGGGCTCGGGCGAGATCGTGCTGATCCTGAATCCGCTGCTGTTGCCGGTGCATGAACAGACGCAGCGCCCGCCGCAGCCGGCGATGCCGGCCCAGCCGGCGCACCGCGCCACCGTGATGGTGGTCGACGATTCGCTGACCGTGCGCCGCGTGACCCAGCGCCTGCTGGAGCGCGAAGGCTACCGGGTGCTGCAGGCCAAGGACGGCGTCGAGGCCCTGGAGCTGGTGCAGGCGCCGGAGACCCGCCCGGACCTGATGCTGGTCGATATCGAGATGCCGCGCATGGACGGCTTCGACCTGACCCGCAACCTGCGCGACAACGAGGCCACGCGGGCCATCCCGATCATCATGATCACCTCGCGCACGGCCGACAAGCACCGCAACTATGCGATCGGCCTGGGCGTGGACGCCTATTTCGGCAAGCCCTTCCAGGAAGACGTGCTGCTGGCTGCAATCGACGGTCTGCTTTCTTAATCCGCCTCGGCCTTCAGTACGCCGAAGCGGGCCAGGGTGCGTTCGCGCGCCTGCTCATGGTCGACGATGGGCGCCGGGTAATCGCGGCCCAGCACGAAGCCGGCGCGCTCGAGCAGGACCGGTTTGGCCAGCCAGGGCGCGTGGATCGCCGCCTTGTCGAGCGCGGCCAGCGCCGGCAGCCAGCGGCGGATGAAGGCGCCGTCCGGGTCGAAGCGCTTCGATTGCGTGACCGGGTTGAAGATGCGGAACCAGGGCTGGGCGTCGCAGCCGGTCGATGCCGCCCATTGCCAGCCGCCGTTATTCGACGACAGCTCGTAGTCGTTCAACTTCTCTGCGAAATAGCGCTCGCCGCGCACCCATGAAATGCCGAGGTCCTTGGTCAGGAAGCTGGCCGTCACCATGCGCAGGCGGTTGTGCATGAAGCCGGTGCGGTTCAGCTGCGCCATCGCCGCGTCGACCAGCGGATAGCCGGTGCGGCCCTCGCACCAGGCCGCGAAGGCATCGTCGGCCTCTTTTCCTTCTTCCCAGCGCAGCCTGTCGAACGCCGCCTTGAAAGAATGCGTGACCACGCGCGGATGGCGCTGCAGGATCATCATGTAGAACTCGCGCCAGATCAGCTCGGACAACCAGGTGCGGGCGCCGTCGCCGCTGCGTTCGAGCAGCATGCGCACCAGGGCGCGGATCGACAGCGTGCCGAAGCGCAGGTGGACCGACAGCCGCGAGGTGCTGTCGAGAGCAGGAAAATCGCGTTCCGTATGATAGTTGTCGATGCGTGTCAAAAAGGCATCCAGCAAAGCCTGCGCGCCTGACATGCCGGACGGGACGATGGACGCGGGATTCGGCGCGAAGCCGAGCTGTTCCAGCGTCGGCAGGGCAGGCCCCGGAGCGGCGGACGCCAGCGCGCCGGCCCAGGGCGCGGTCTCGAAGGCCTGCAGGGCGTCCGGATGGGCGGCCAGGCGCTTCAGCCAGGCATTCTTGTAGGGCGTGAACACGGAGAAGGGGCCGCCGGCCTGGGTCAGCACCTCGTCCGTTTCGAAGATCACCTGGTCCTTGAAGGTCTGCAGGCTGCGGCCGGCCGCGCGCAGGCGCTGCTGGACCTCACGGTCGCGGGCGATGGCCTGCGGTTCATAGTCGTGGTTGGCGAACACCGACTCCGCCTCCAGTTCGGCTGCCAGGCGCCCGATCTCGTCTGCGGCGCGCCCCTGACGCACGATCAGGTAAGCTCCCCATTCACGCAGGCGGGCATCGAGTTCGCCAAGGCTGGCATGGATGAACTGCACGCGGCGGTCGTCGCGCGGCAGGCCGGCCAGGATGTCGGTGTCGAATACGAACACGCATGCGACACGGTTGGATGAGCGCAGTGCGTGGTGCAGTGCGGCATGGTCGTCGATGCGAAGATCGCGCCGGAACCAGACCAAGGAGTTTCTTAACGTCATCTTTGTGTGCGGAGTCAATGTAATCCAGAATTTTACTGTCTACCATTCTTCGACCCAGCTCCCCGCGCAACGCGGCTTCATGGCCGCGTAAGGAAAACGGTGTAAACTAGCGAAAAGCCCAAGCTTATCGTTTGGTCCACCGGCGGTCGGAGAGAGTGAGCCAACAGAGAGTATGAGTATGAAGAAAAGTAAGGTCGGCAAATCTCTAACCATGCCCGGGATGCCCCATGAGGCGCCCGCGAGTCTGGTGCACTCGAGCTCGGTCCAGTTCCAGCTGAACCTGGCAAATCATTTCCTGATCGCCATGCCGTCGATGAATGACCCCATCTTTGGCGGCACGGTGGTGTATATCTGCGAACACAACGACAAGGGTGTGCTCGGCGTCGTCATCAACAAACCGACCGACATGACCATGGACGTGCTGTTCGACCGCATCGACCTCAAGGTGACCGACAGCCTGCGTCCCAGCGTGGTCGACGAGCCCATCATGTTCGGCGGCCCGGTGCAGGACGACCGCGGCTTCGTGCTGCATTCGCCGGGCGGCCGCTATTCTTCCTCGCTCAGCGTCACTGACGACGTCGCCTTCACCACCTCGATCGACGTGCTGGAAGCCGTCGCCAACGGCACCGGTCCGCAGCGCATGCTGGTCTCGATCGGCTATGCCGGCTGGAGCCCGGGCCAGCTCGAAGAGGAAATCGCCCGCAATGGCTGGCTCACGGTGGGCGCCGACGCCCACGTGCTGTTCGACCTGCCGATCGAGGAGCGCTACAACGCCGCCATCAAACTGCTGGGCATCGATCCGTTCATGCTCGCCAGCGAGGCCGGTCATGCGTGAAGGGGCCGCGTCCCTGTAATGGTAGAGATCGTTTTCGCATTCGACTTCGGCGTGAAGCGCATCGGCATCGCGATGGGCAACACGCTGACCGGGCAGGCACAGCCGCTTTCCGTCATCAAGGCCGTCGACAACGCGACCCGCTTCAAGCTCATCGGCGAACTCATCGAACAATGGCGTCCTGCGCGCCTGGTGGTCGGCGAGCCCTTCCATCCGGACGGCGCCGAGCACGACATGACCCTGCGCGCGCGCCGCTTCGCCAACCAGCTGAACGGCCGCTTCAATCTCCCTGTCGAGCTGGTCGACGAGCGCTACTCGTCCGCCGTGATCCCCGCCAAGCGCGGCGAGGTCATCGACGCCAAGGCCGCCGCCATCATTTTGCAACAATACTTTGACGATCATGCCAACTCCTACTGATCACGCGGGTTACGACGCCGAGGCCTTGTACCGCACCCTGCTCGAGCAGGTCCGCGCCGGGCTTGCCGGCGTACCCGATGCCGCCATCGTCGGCATCCATTCCGGCGGCGCCTGGCTGGCCGAGCGCCTCGCCGCCGACCTCGGCCTGCAGGGCCGCCTGGGCTTCATCGACGTATCCTTCTACCGCGACGACTATGCGAAGAAGGGCCTGCATCCGGACGTGAAGCCGACCCGCATCGAATTCAACGTCGACGACGCCACCATCCTGCTGGTCGACGACGTGCTGTACACCGGGCGCACGGTGCGCGCCGCGATCAACGTGCTGTTCGACTTTGGCCGTCCCGAGCGTATCATGCTGGCGGCGCTGCTCGAGCGTGACGGTCGCGAACTGCCGGTCGCCGCCGATTTCACCGGCGCCCGGGCTACCCTCCAGCCGGGACAGTCGCTGTCCCTGTCGCGCGACAGCGCCGGCCAACTCTCGCTTTCCATCGAAGACGACAATGCATAACCCGCAACTCAACAAGAACGGCGAGCTGCAGCACCTTCTGACCATCGAAGGCCTGCCCAAGTCCATCATCAACCACATCCTCGACACGGCCTCGAGCTTCGTCAGCATCTCGGACCGCGAGGTGAAGAAGGTGCCGCTCATGCGCGGCAAGAGCGTGTTCAACCTGTTCTTCGAGAACTCGACGCGTACCCGCACCACCTTCGAGATCGCCTCGAAGCGCCTGTCGGCCGACGTCATCAACCTGAACATCGCGGCGTCCTCGACCTCGAAGGGCGAGTCCCTGCTCGACACCATCGACAACCTGGCGGCCATGCATGCCGACATGTTCGTGGTGCGCCATGCGCAGTCGGGCGCCCCCTACCTGATCGCCAAGCACCTGAACGATACGAAGCAGAACCACGTGCACGTGGTGAATGCCGGCGACGGGCGCCATGCGCACCCGACCCAGGGCCTGCTCGACATGTACACCATCCGCCACTATAAAAAGGACTTCACCAACCTGCGGGTGGCGATCGTCGGGGATATTTTGCACAGCCGCGTGGCGCGCTCGGACATCCATGCGCTGACCACGCTGGGCGTGCCGGAAGTGCGCGCGATCGGCCCGCACACCCTGCTGCCGGGCGGCCTGGAACAGATGGGCGTGCGCGTGTTCACCAGCATGGAAGAGGGCCTGAAGGACGTCGACGTGATCATCATGCTGCGCCTGCAGAACGAACGCATGTCGGGCGCGTTGCTGCCCTCGGCCGGCGAATACTTCAAGAGCTACGGCCTGACGCCGGAACGGCTGGCGCTGGCCAAGCCGGACGCGATCGTGATGCATCCGGGACCGATGAACCGCGGCGTCGAGATCGACTCGGCCGTCGCCGACGGCGCGCAGGCGGTGATCCTGCCGCAGGTCACCTTCGGTATCGCCACCCGGATGGCGGTGATGAGCATTCTGGCCGGTAGCCACACCTAAACTCGTACGCATGATGAATCTACATATCAAGAACGGACGGGTGATCGATCCCGCCAACGGCATCGACGCCGTCCAGGACCTCTTTATCGCCGACGGCAAGATCGCCGCCCTCGGCAGCGCGCCGGAAGGCTTCAACGCCGCGCGCACCATCGACGCCGCCGGCCTGGTGGTGGCGCCCGGCCTGGTCGACCTCTCGGCGCGCCTGCGCGAGCCGGGCTACGAATACAAGGCCACGCTGGAATCGGAGATGCAGGCGGCGGTGCAGGGCGGCGTGACCACGCTGGTGTGCCCGCCCGACACCGACCCCGTGCTCGACGAGCCGGGCCTGGTCGAGATGCTCAGGCATCGCGCGCGCATCCTGAACCAGGCGAATGTCCATCCGCTCGGCGCGCTGACCGTCGGCCTGAAGGGCAAGGCCCTGACCGAGATGGCCGAGCTGACCGAGTCCGGCTGCATCGGCTTCGCCCAGGCCGAGCACCCGATCGAGGACACCACCGTGCTGCTGCGCGCCCTGCAGTATGCGAAGACCTTCGGCTACACGGTCTGGCTGCGTCCGCAGGATCCGCACATCGGCCGCGGCGGCGTCGCCCATGCCGGCCCGCTGGCGTCGCGCCTGGGCCTGTCGGGCGTGCCGGTCATGTCCGAGACCATCGCCCTGCACACCATCTTCGAGCTGATGCGCGCATCGGGCGCGCGCGTGCACCTGTGCCGCATCTCGTCCGCGGCCGCGCTGGACCTGATCCGCGCCGCCAAGAAGGAAGGCCTGCCGGTCAGCTGCGACGTCGGCGTGCACCACCTGCACATGACCGATGCCGACATCGGCTTCTTCGACCCGAACGCGCGCCTGACGCCGCCGCTGCGCAGCCAGCGCGACCGCGAAGCGATCCGCGCCGCCCTGCTCGACGGCACCATCGACGCCGTCTGCTCGGATCACACCCCGGTCGACGACGACGAGAAGCTGCTGCCCTTCGGCGAAGCCTCGCCCGGCGCCACCGGCCTGGAACTGCTGCTGTCGCTGATGCTGAAGTGGGTGGAAGAGCAGCATGGCGCGGATGCGCTGGCGCATGCGATCGCCAAGGTCACGCGCGATCCGGCCCGCACGGCGGGCCTGCCGGCGGGCACGCTGTCGGTCGGCGCGCATGCCGACGTGGTCGTGTTCGATCCGCAAGCACGCTGGCAGGTGGCGCCGTCGGCGCTGGCCAGCCAGGGCAAGCACACGCCTTTCCTCGGCTACGAGCTGTCCGGCCAGGTGAAGGCGACCATCGTCGCCGGCCACCTCGCCTGGGAGCGTTGAGCGTCCGGCTCGCGGCGCGCCTAGCGCGCCTCATCCTGCACCTGCTGCAAGGCCTGGCGACCTGCGCGCTGGTCTTTCCCTGGGCCGGCGTCGGGCTGCGCGAGCGGCTGGTGCGGCGCTGGTCGGCGCGCCTGCTGCGCATCTGCAGGGTGGACCTCGAACATGGCGCCGGCGCCGCGCCCCTGCAGCACGCACTGATCGTGTCGAACCACGTCTCCTGGCTCGACATCTTCGTCATCAATTCCCTGCATCCCTGCCGCTTCGTGGCCAAGGCCGAGATCCGCGCCTGGCCGGTGCTCGGCTGGCTGGTCGCGCAGGCCGGCACCGTGTTCATCGCGCGCGGCAGCCGGCGCGACCTGCGCCACATCTTCAAGGGCCTGGTGGACGCCCTGGCCCAGCGCCAGCGCGTGGCCTTCTTCCCGGAAGGGACCACCTCCAGCCAGGGCAGCCTGCTGCCTTTCCACGCCAACCTGTTCGAAGCGGCGATCGACGCCGGGGCGCCGGTGCAGCCGTATGCGCTGTCCTATCTCGACGGCGCCGGCGGCTGGCACCCGGCGGTCGACTACACCGGCGAGACCACCTTCGTGGACAGCATCTTGCGCATCCTCGGCGGCGAGCCGGTGATTGCACGGCTGGCCTGCCTGGAACCGATCGATACCCATGGCGCGCATCGGCGCGAGCTGGCCAGGGCGGCGCATGATGCGATTGCGGGCGCGCTTGGCGTGGCGGTGCCCGAAGAGTAAAAGCCTCGTTTATTTCTTCCCGCTGTGCGGGCGGTATTCCGGACAGTCCACCTGCAACAGCGACCGGTCGTCCAGACAGACCGCCGTCAGCTTCCCACCCCACACGCAGCCGCTGTCCAGGCCCACCAGGTTCGGACGCAGCACCAGGCCCAGGGCCGACCAGTGCCCGAACACCACCGTGACGTCGGCCGTGCGGCGGCCCGGCACGTCGAACCAGGGCAGCAGGCCTGAGCCCTCCGGTCCCTTGTCGCTTTCCTTGTGCAGGAAGTCCATGCGGCCGTCCGGCCAGCACAGGCGCATGCGGGTGAGGGCGTTGACGATGCAGCGCAGCCTGTCGATGCCGGTCAGGGAATCGTCCCAGCGGTCCGGCTCGTTGCCATACATCTGCGCGAGGAAGTCGGCCCAGCCGTCGCCGCGCAGCACTGCTTCGACTTCGGCCGCCAGCAGCATGGTCTGTTCGGCGCTCCATTGCGGCGGCACGCCTGCATGTACCAGCAAATGCGCATCGACGAACATCGCCAGTGGCCGGCGGCGCAGCCAGGCGACCAGCTCGTCGCGGTCGGGGGCGGCCAGGATCTCATCCAGGGTGTCCGAGCGGCTGAGCTTCTGGACGCCGGCCGCCACCGCCAGTAAATGCAGGTCGTGGTTGCCGAGCAGGGCTTCGACGCGCCCCTGGCTGCTTTCGGACAGCGCCTTCATGCGCCGCAGCGCGGTCAGCGATGCCGGTCCGCGGTTGATCAGGTCGCCGACGAAGAGGATGCGCGCTTCGCCCATCGCGTGCGCGTCGGCGGCAATCCTTTCGAGCAGCAGGCCGGCTTCATGGGCGCACCCCTGCAGGTCGCCAATCACATAAGTTTTCATCATGTGGCGATACTAATGTATTTCGAGGATTTATGAATGTAACCATTCCGAACTTCCTCAATCGGAACAGGAGGTGTGCGCGTAAACTGCTGACTTCAAGGGCGCGGCCCTTAATCCAGTACAATGGCGTTTTGCCGTAGCGTGCATCGAATAACCGGCGGCCGCTTCATATATCTACGGCCTGCATGCAGATTGCCTTGTCGGCTATTGCATTTGAAGAATAATAAATGTTTTCATTCCTCGTGAGCTTTGTTGCCTCCGCATTGTTGACCCTGCTGGTCATCAAGCATTCGAAATTGCACGGCCCTGCGCTCGACAACAATTTCGGCGGCGTTCAGAAAGTCCATTTGCACGACGTGGCGCGCATCGGCGGGCTGCCGATTTTCCTGGCGGTGGCCATCAGCGCGGGCATTTCGGTATGGCGCGAGCCTTCCCTCGGTTATTGGCTGCTGGCGCTGCTGGTCTGTTCGTCGATCGCCTTCGCGGGCGGAATCGTCGAAGACTATACCGGCAAAGTGCGGCCCTCGCGGCGCCTGGTATTAACCATGGTTGCGGCCCTGTTCGGATATCTGGTGCTGGATGCGAAAATCGCGCGGCTGGATATGCCGTTCATGAGCTGGAACCTGATCTCGCCGTGGGTCGTGCTGCCGCTGACGATACTGGCGGTGGCCGGCATCGCGAATGCGGTGAATATCATCGACGGCTTCAATGGTCTGGCCAGCGTGGTCACCATTTTCATGCTGGTATCGCTGGCCTATGTGGCCTGGCAGGTCGGCGACATGTTCGTGCTGGTGTCGGCCCTGACGGTGGCCGGCGCGACTGCCGGCTTCCTCATCTGGAATTATCCGGTCGGCCTGATTTTCCTCGGCGACGGCGGCGCCTACTTCATCGGTTTCATGCTGGGCGAACTGGCCTTGCTGCTGGTGATGCGCAATCCCGCCGTATCGACCTGGTATGCCGCATTACTGTTGATTTATCCGGCTTTCGAAACCTTGTTTTCTGCCTATAGGCGAATGTTTGTACGAGGGAAATCTCCAGCTATGCCGGATGGTATTCATCTGCATAGCCTGATTTTCCGGCGTATCGTGCAATGGACCGTGGGCCGCAAGGAAGCGCGCGCACTGATGAAACGTAATGCACGCACCTCTCCTTACTTGTGGCTGTTTTCACTGACGGCGGTAATCCCGGCCACCGTGTTCTGGCGAAATACCGGAGCCCTGATATTCTTCTGTTTGTTGTTCATTATCAGTTACGTTTGGTTGTACGCGCGTATTGTTCGATTCAAGTCCCCGCGCTGGCTGATTTGGAACAAAAAGAACTAACGGATTATTGCGGATGGTGTATATTGCGACAATTCGTGAGATTTCGATGAAATCTGTTTCAACTTAACACTTACAAAGGAACGATGATGGATCTGTCTAATATGTCCTTGGGCGATTTGCGCAACCTGCAAGAGCAGATCAAGCAGGAAATGAAACAGCGCGAGCAGCAGGAAGTGCAAAAAGCGCGTGAACAGATCATGGCGATCGCACAAAGCGTCGGCGTTCCCCTGAAAGACCTGATCGCCGCTGGCGGCCGTGGCGTCAAGGCCACCGGCAAATCGGGTTCGGTCGCCGTTCGTTTCCGCAATCCCGACGATGAATCCCAGCAGTGGACCGGCCGCGGCCGCCAGCCGAAATGGGTGAAGGAATGGGTCGAAGGCGGTAAATCGCTGGATAAACTGCGCGTCTAAAATACTCCCGCGCTCGCCGCCGCCTGATCCGCGGCGGCGGATTGCAGCATCGCCGATCATTCTCCGCGCAATTCCGTTTTTCCGCTTCTCCCTTTCTCCGGCCATCAGGCCAGCCGAACCGCCCTCCGCACGGAAGAGCGCTTCGTTCCCAAGCTCCCGCGCTTGCCATTACAATGTCAGCTTCGCAAGCGATTGCAAGCCGATCCACGCCAATTCCTCAAGGTATAAATAATGGTCCCTCTCTCGAAAACGATCTTCAAGGCATATGACATCCGCGGTGTACTCGGTAGTACGCTCGACGCCGGCATCGCGAAAAAGATCGGCCAGGCCTTCGGCACGGCGGCATTGGCAAAGGGAGAGCGCAAGGTCGTGATCGGCCGCGACGGCCGCCTGTCCGGCCCCGAACTGGCGGCCAGCCTGGCCGAGGGCCTGCGCGAAGCCGGCGTGGACGTGATCGACCTCGGCATGGTCGCCACCCCGATGGTGTATTTCGGCACCAACGTGCTGGACGCGCGCAGCGGCATCATGGTCACCGGCAGCCATAACCCGCCCGACTACAACGGCTTCAAGATGGTGCTGGCCGGCGAAGCGATCTACGGCGACGCCATCCAGGCCCTGTATCAATCGATCGAGCGCGGCGACTTCGCGCCGGCCGCCACCCCGGGCGGCTACAGCACCCACGACATCCGCGACGCCTACATCCAGCGCATCGCCGGCGACGTCAAGATCGCGCGTCCGATCAAGATCGCGGTCGATGCCGGCAACGGCGTGGCCGGCGCCTTCGTCGGCGAGTTGTACCGCGCCATGGGTTGCGAGGTGACGGAACTGTTCTGCGAAGTCGACGGCCACTTCCCGAATCACCACCCCGATCCGGCGCATCCGGAAAACCTGCAGGACCTGATCGAAGCCGTGAAAAACGGCGACGCCGAACTTGGCCTGGCTTTCGACGGCGACGGCGACCGTCTCGGCGTGGTAACCAAGGATGGCCAGATCATCTTCCCGGATCGCCAGATGATGCTGTTCGCGGCCGACGTCCTGTCGCGTAATCCGGGCGCCGAGATCCTGTACGACGTCAAGTGCACGCGCCACCTCGGCCCCTGGATCGAACAGCACGGCGGCCGTCCGCTGATGTGGAAGACCGGTCACTCGCTGGTGAAGGCCAAGCTGAAGGAAACCGGCGCCCCGCTGGGCGGCGAGATGAGCGGCCACATCTTCTGGAAGGACCGCTGGTTCGGCTTCGACGACGGCCTGTACACCGGCGCGCGCCTGCTCGAGATCCTGACCCGCAGCAGCGACCCGTCGAGCGTGCTGAACGCGCTGCCGAAGGCCAGCAGCACCCCGGAACTGCACCTGCACCTGCAGGAAGGCGAGAATTTCGCGCTGATCGAAAAACTGCGCACGGATGCGAAGTTCCCCGGCGCCGAGCGGGTGGTCGACATCGACGGCCTGCGCGTCGAATATGCGGACGGCTTCGGCCTGGCGCGCGGTTCGAATACCACCCCGGTGGTGGTGCTGCGCTTCGAAGGCGAGACCCCGGAGGCCTTGGCGCGCATCCAGAAAGAGTTCGCCCGCGTGATCCTGGCCGCCAAGCCCGACGCCGAACTGCCGTTCTGATGAAGATCCTGCTGGTGCGGGTGTCGTCGCTGGGCGACGTCCTGCACAACCTGCCGATGGTGGCCGACATCCTGCGCCACCATCCCGATGCCCGGATCGACTGGGTGGTGGAGGAGGGCTACGTCAGCCTGGTGCGCCTGAACCCGCATGTGCGCAAGGTGATCCCCTTCGCGCTGCGGCGCTGGAAAAAAGGACTGAAACAGGCGGCCGTGCGCGCCGAAGTCCGCGCCTTCTTCCGCGACCTGCGCGCCGAAGAATACGACTATGTGTTCGATACCCAGGGCCTGATCAAGACCGGCCTGATCATGGCCGCCGCGCGCGTGCGCAAGGGCGGCCAGAAAATCGGCATGGCGAACGGCACCGAGGATTCGGGCTATGAAGGCGCCTCGCGCATCTTCCACAGCCGCAGCATCCCGGTGGCGCCGCGCACCCATGCGGTGGAACGCGGCCGCGTGGTCGCCGCCGAGGCGCTCGGTTATCAACTCGATTCTGCTCCCGACTTCGGCCTGCCGGCGCCCGATCCGCAGCAGCGTCCGGCCTGGATGCCGGCGAGCGACTATGCCGTGTTCTTCCACGGCACCGCACGCGACGCCAAGAAATGGGCGGCCGCGAACTGGATCGCGCTCGGCCACGCGCTGGCGCCGCTGCCTGTGCTGCTGCCTTGGGGCTCGCCCAAGGAGAAGGAAGAAGCCGAGCGCCTGGCCGCCGCGCTGCCGAACGCCACCGTGCTGCCGAAGCTGTCGATGATGGATGCGGTCGAGCTGGCGCGGCACGCGGCGCTGGCGGTCGGCGTCGACACCGGCCTGACCCACATCGCCGCCGCGTTTGTCCGGCCGACGGTCGAGATCTACGGCGATTCGCCGCGCTGGAAGACCGAGGGCAACTGGTCGCCGCGCATCGTGAATCTCGGCGATACCGGCAGTCCGCCGTCCAGCGACGAGGTCATCGGCGCCGCCAGGCGCCTGCTGGAGTAAATCCGATGCGGCTGTTCTACTCCTTCATGTGGTGGCTGGCGCTGCCGCTGGTGCTGGGCCGCCTGTGGTGGCGCGGGCGCCGGGAACCGGGCTACCGCAGCCACCTGGGCGAACGGCTGGGCTTCTATGGACCCAGGCCGGGCCCGGACCGGCAGCTGCGCCGTACGATCATGGTGCACGCGGTATCGGTCGGCGAAACCCGCGCCGCCGAGCCGCTCATCGAGGCCCTGCTGCGCGCCTGGCCGGACTGCCGGATCCTGCTGACCCATATGACGCCGACCGGCCGCGCCACCGGCAAGGCGTTGTTCGGCAAACACGGGGAGCGCGTGGTCCAGTCCTTCCTGCCCTACGATACCGGCTTCATGGTCGGGCGCTTCCTGCGCCATTTCACGCCCTCGATCTGCATCCTGATGGAGACCGAGGTGTGGCCGAACCTGATTGCCGGCTGCGCCAGCCACGATGTGCCGGTGGCGCTGGTGAACGCGCGCCTGTCGGAACGCTCGCTGCGGCGTGGCCGGCGCTTTGGCGGACTGATGATGGAAGCGGCGCGCGGGATCACGCTGGCGGCGGCCCAGACCGAGGCGGACGCGGCCCGCATCGCCTCGCTCGGCGCCCCGCGTGTGGCCGTCACCGGCAGCATCAAGTTCGACGTGGTGCCGCCCGAGACGGCGCTGCAGACCGGCGCCATGCTGCGCGCGCGTTTCGCGCAGCGACCGGTGCTGCTGTGCGCCTCGACCCGCGAGGGCGAAGAAGCGCTGATCCTCGATGCCTGGCGCGCGCTGGCGGACAAACCGGCCGGCATGCTGCTCCTGCTGGTGCCGCGCCATCCGCAGCGCTTCGACGAGGTTGCGCGCATGGCCGAAGAGCGCGGCCTGGGCCTGGCGCGCAGGTCGGCGCTGCCTGAACAGGTGGACAGCGAGGTCCTGCTGGGCGATTCGATGGGCGAGATGTTCGCCTACTACGCGGCCTGCGACTGCGCCTTCATCGGCGGCAGCCTGCTGCCGCTGGGCGGCCAGAACCTGATCGAAGCCTGCGCCGTCGGCAAGCCGGTGCTGGTCGGCCAGCACACCTTCAACTTCCTGCAGGCGACCGAAGAAGCCGTCGAGGCCGGCGCTGCGCTGCGCGTGCCCGATGCCGATGCGCTGATGAGCGAGGCGGCCCGGCTGCTGGGCGATGGCGCCGCACGTGCGCGCATGGGCGAACAGGCGCTGGCCTTCGCCGGCCGCCATCGCGGCGCGACCGTGCGCACTGTTGAACTCTTGCGACAATTTATTCGTTAGCTTTTGTTACCATTCTCTTTAGCTTGAATAACGAAAGGGGATGCACATGTTGTGGTCTAATCGTGCGCGAGCGGGCGGCAACGTGGATGGCGACGCCGCGCTCATGGACGCGCCTGAAATGATGACGGATCTGGGAGTCGATGCAATGCCGCCGGCCCCGATTCCGATCGTGCATCCGCCCGCAGCGCTGTACAGCCTGCATTTCTGGGTCCGCTATACGCTGGCCGAATACACCCGCTTCATGTGGGAACATGGCGGCTACCTGATCCGCCGCCGCCACATCCGCTGGCCGATGGGCCTCTACCTGCGCATCAAGAGCACCCTGGCGGCAGCAGTGCACTTCGCGCTGCTGCGCCGCGGACGGCGCACTTACGAATTCACCATCGACCAGCACGGCATCGTGCGCACCAGCGACACCGGCGTGACCCTGATCGGCTGGGAGGATGTGGCGCGCATCCGCACCTACACGAATGGCTTCATGATGGTGCTCAAGCGCGGCACGCTGCCGATTCCCTTCCGCTGCCTGAGCGCGAAGGAAGTCGATGCGATGAAGGGGATCGCCGCGGCGCGCGCGGCGGGTGAACTGCAGCTGCGCGGCGCCCTTTAATCGGGAAACAGCACCGGCATCTCGATCGACCGCTTCCTGAGCGCCGCCTTGGCGCCGTCGTAGTCTGGGAAGACTTCGCCGACCACGGCCCAGAATGCCGGGCTGTGGTTCATTTCGCGCAGGTGGGCCAGTTCGTGCACCACCACGTAATCCAGCAGCGCCAGCGGGTAGTGGATCAGCTTCCAGTTCAGGCGGATGTTGCCGGCGACCGTGCACGAGCCCCAGCGCGTGCCCGCCGACGACAGCGCGAAAGCCTGATAGCGTACGCCCACGCGCGGCGCGTACAGGTCCAGGCGTTCGCCGAACGTGCGCTTCGCCTCGGCCTGGAACCACAGCTTGACGCGTTCGCGGACCTGCCACTCCGACAGCCCCTGCGTCACGCCCAGGCGCAGCTCGCGCGAGTCCGCATCGAACACGCAGTGGCTGCGCGCGGCCTCCTCCAGGCGCAGCACGATCTCGCCCCCCAGGTAGGGCAGGCGCGCGCCGTCGACCCATTCCACCGGCGTGCGCTGCTCGCGCAACGTGCGCCGCTCGGCGCGTTCGAACAGCTTGGTCAGGATCCAGCTTTGCTTGGCGCGGATGGCGCGCTCGATATCGTCCATCGGCGCGCGCTTCGGCGAGGTCACGTGCAGGCCGTCGTCGCTGATCATGAAGCCGTGCGAACGCCGCGCCGAACGGCGCAGGGCGTAGTGGACGGTGTGCGAACCGAGCTGGATCTTCCGCAGCGGCGGGTCGTTCGGGCCGACCGGCGGCGCGGGCAGGCTACGGGTTGGCGTGGGCGGCGCCTTGAACAGCGGGGCCGGCGGCCTGGCCGGCGCCGGCGTCGGCGTCGGCGGCGCGACGACGGGTTTGAGCGCCGCGAACAATTCTTGCGCGAACAGCTCGAGCTGTGTCGCGTCCATCTTATGGGAGGTCATGGTGGGCTGCAGCGATGGTGCTTTGGATGGTGCCTTGGTCTGCGCGCCCAGCTCATTCAGGTACCTCAGTAGGCGTGGGGCGAAATGACGCGCATTTCCGATTCTATCCAATTTTCGACCTCTTGCATCAGACTGTCGGGAGTGTGGTTTTCTGGCGATATCGGCTTGCCAATCGAGACGGTGATGAGGCCCGGCCTCTTGATGAAGGAGTTCTTGGGCCAGCACTCACCTGAATTATGCGCGATCGGGACGACCACGGCGTCGGCGGCAATCGCCAGGCGCGTGCCGCCGCTCTTGTACTGGCCTTTCTGGCCGACCGGGATGCGGGTCCCCTCGGGGAACATGATGATCCACTGGCCGTCGGCCAGGCGCCGCTTGCCGTGCCTGACCACGTCGGCGAAGGCGCGCTTGCCGCGCTTGCGGTCGATCGGGATCATGCGCAGCAGCGCCATGGCCCAGCCGAAGAAGGGGATGTATAGGATTTCCTTCTTGAAGACGAAGACCAGCGGATGCGTCATGTTCGGCAGCAGGAAGATGGTCTCCCAGGCCGACTGGTGCTTCGACAGCAGGATCGCCGGGCCGGTCGGCAGATTCTCGTAGCCCTTGAACTGGTAGCGGATGCCGCAGATGACCTTGGCACACCAGATGATGAAGACGTTCCAGCGCGAGGTGATCCAGAAGCGCGTGTTGTACTTGAAGGGCGCAGCGAGGAAGCAGACGCAGGCCCAGACCACCGTGGCGACGATCATGATGATCGTGAACAGCAGGGAGCGCAGGAACAGGGTGGCAGTACGCAAAGAAATAGTCTCCGGAACGTGGATCGGGCGAGTGGTTCGGCTTATCTTAGCTCAGCTTTAGCTTAGCAGATCAGGCAGAGGGCGGGCTAGCGGCAGATTGCTTGAGGAAGGCCGTCACCATCGCGGCCAGGTCGGGGAAGACCTGGGTGCCCGGCGGCAGGCCGCCGGTCGCATGGGTTTTTTCGCCCTTGCCGGTCAGGACCAGGTAGGGCACGCAGCCGCTGATGAAGCCGGCCTGCAGGTCGCGCAGCGAGTCGCCGACGGTCGGCACGCCCTTCAGGCTGAGCTTGAAGCGCTTGCTGATTTCCTCGAACATCCCGGCCTTCGGCTTGCGGCAATCGCAGTTATCGATCGCCGCGTGCGGGCAGAAGAAAATGGCGTCGATGTCGGCCCCGACCAGCTGGGCCGCCGCGTGCATCTTCTGGTGGATCGCGTTCAGCGTGGTGATGTCGAACAGCTCGCGCGCGATGCCGGACTGGTTCGACGCCACCACCACACGGTAGCCGGCCTGGTTCAGGCGCGCGATCGCCTCGAGCGATCCCGGGATCGGGATCCACTCGGCGGGCGACTTGATGAATTCGGGGGAGTCATGGTTGATGACGCCGTCCCGGTCGAGGATGACCAGCTTCATGCGGCCAGCTTCGAGATGTCGGCCACGCGGTTCATCATGCGGTGCAGGATGGCGAGCAGGGCCAGGCGGTTGTTGCGCAGCTTGACGTCCTCGGCCATCACCATCACGTCGTTGAAGAAGGCGTCGACGTCGTCGCGCAGCTGGGCCAGGGTCTTGAGCGTGCCGCTGAAGTCGCCGCGCTCGAAGGCGGCGTCGACCTCGGGCTGCACGCGCTGCATGCTGGCGTACAGCTTCTTCTCGGCCTCGTCCTGCAGCAGGGCGGGGTCGACCGAGCCGGCCTGGGCCAGCGCTTCCTCGTTCTTCTTGAGGATGTTGGTGATGCGCTTGTTGGCGGCCGCCAGCGAGGCGCTTTCCGGCAGCGCGGCGAAGGACTGCACGGCTTCCAGGCGCTGCACCACGTCGTCGACGCGGTCCGGGTTCTGGGCCAGCACCGCTTCCACCTCGTTCGGCGAGAAGCCGCGGTCGCGCAGCATGCCGCGCAGGCGGTCCAGCATGAAGGCCGTCACTTCCTGGCTCGGATCCTTGAAAGCGGCCATGGTGTCGAACACGCCGGCGGCGTCAAGCAGCAATTCGGAAATGCCCAGCGCCAGGCGCTTCTCGACCAGCATGCGCATCACGCCCAGCGCATGGCGGCGCAGTGCGAACGGGTCCTTCTCGCCGGTCGGCTGCAGGCCGATCGACCAGATGCCGACCAGGGTTTCCAGCTTGTCGGCCAGGGCCACGGCCAGGCCGGTATTCGTCGACGGCAGGGCGTCGCCCGAGAAGCGCGGCTGGTAGTGTTCGGAAGCGGCCAGCGCCACTTCTTCGTGCTCGCCGTCGTTGCGGGCATAGTAGGTGCCCATGATGCCCTGCAGCTCCGGGAACTCGCCGACCATGTCGGTCAGCAGGTCGGCCTTGGCCAGCTGGGCGCCGCGTTCGGCCAGCAGCATGTCGTAGCCCAGGCGGCGCGCGATGGCGCCGGCCAGGCGGGTCACGCGCTGGGTGCGCTCGAGCTGGGTGCCGAGCTTGTTGTGGTAGACCACGTTGGCCAGCAGCGGCAGGCGCGACTCCAGCGACTTCTTCTTGTCCTGCTCGAAGAAGAACTTGGCGTCCGACAGGCGCGGGCGCACCACGCGCTCGTTGCCGCCGACGATGGCGCTGGGGTCGTCGGTCTGCAGGTTCGAGACGATCAGGAAGCGCGAGCGCAGCTTGCCGGCGCTGTCCGTCAGCGCGAAGTACTTCTGGTTGGTCTGCATGGTCAGGATCAGGCATTCCTGCGGCACCGACAGGAACACTTCCTCGAACCGGCACTCGTACACCACCGGCCATTCGACCAGGGCGGCGACTTCGTCCAGCAGCGCTTCCGGCATCAGCACCTGGTCGGCGCCGGCCTTGGCCAGCAGCTGGGTGCGGATCGATTCCTTGCGCTCTTCGGCGCTGGCGACGACCTTGCCCTGCTCCTTCAGCGTGGTGGCGTACTGGTCGGGATGGGCGATCTCGAACGGCTGGCCGTTCGACAGGAAGCGGTGGCCCAGGGTCGCGCGGCCGCTCGACAGGCCGAGCAGCGACAGCGGCACGACGGCATCGCCGTGCAGGGCCAGCAGCGAGTGGACCGGGCGCACGAACTGCACGGTCTCGCCGCCTGGCCGCTGGTAGCTCATGAGCTTCGGGATCGGCAGCTTGGCGACGGATTCCTCCAGCACCGGCTGCAGCCCGTCGGCCAGCACGCCGCCGGGGGCGGTATGGCTGTAGAAGAAGCTCTCGGCCTTGCCGTCCTGGGCGCGTTCGAGGTCGGAAATCTTCAGGTCGGGGAAGCCCAGCGCGGCCAGCTTCTTGGCCAGCGGCGCGGTCGGGTTGCCGTCCTTGTCCAGGGCCACCGCGACCGGCAGCACCTTCTCGCGGATCGCCTTGTCCGGCGAGGTGGCGCGCACATTGGTGATCGATACCGCCAGGCGGCGCGGGGTGGCGTAAGCGGTGACGACGCTGTCGGCTTCGAGGAAGTCGCGCGCCTTCAGGCCATTGGCGATGCCGTTCGCAAATGCGGCGCCCAGTTTGACGAGGGCCTTCGGCGGCAGCTCTTCGGTCTGCAGTTCGACAAGTAAGGTCTGGTTCATGGTGTTCTGTTCTTAAACGGCTTTGGGCAGCATCGGGAAGCCGAGCTTCTCGCGCGAATCGTAATAGGCCTGGGCGACCAGGCGCGACAGCGTGCGTACGCGGCCGATGTAGGCGGCGCGCTCGGTGACGGAGATCGCGCCGCGCGCGTCCAGCAGGTTGAAGCTGTGCGAGGCCTTCATGATCTGCTCGTAGGCCGGCAGGGTCAGCGCCAGTTCGATCAGGCGCTTGGCTTCGGACTCGTGGTTGTTAAAGGCCTGGAACAGCAGTTCGGTGTTCGAGTGTTCGAAGTTGTAGGTCGACTGTTCGACCTCGTTCTGGTGGAACACGTCGCCGTACAACAGGCGCTTGGTGACCCCGTTCTCTTCCCAATCGGTCCATACCAGGTCGTAGACGTTTTCCACGCCCTGCAGGTACATCGCGAGACGCTCGATGCCGTAGGTGATCTCGCCCAGCACCGGCTTGCAATCCAGGCCGCCGACCTGCTGGAAGTAGGTGAACTGGGTCACTTCCATGCCGTTCAGCCAGACTTCCCAGCCCAGGCCCCAGGCGCCCAGGGTCGGGCTTTCCCAGTCGTCCTCGACGAAGCGGACGTCGTTCTTCTTCAGGTCCAGGCCCAGCGCTTCCAGCGAGCCGAGGTAGAGGTCGAGGATGTTTTCCGGGGCCGGCTTGAGCGCCACCTGGTACTGGTAATAGTGCTGCAGGCGGTTCGGGTTCTCGCCGTAGCGGCCGTCCTTCGGGCGGCGCGAGGGCTGCACGTAGGCGGCGCGCCAGGGTTCGGGGCCGATCGCGCGCAGGAAGGTGCCGGTGTGGAAAGTGCCCGCGCCGACTTCCATGTCGTACGGCTGGAGCAGGGCGCAACCTTGCTTGTCCCAGTAGGTTTGCAAGGTCAAAATGATTTGTTGGAATGTGAGCATTTTTGGGCGTGGAGCTATGGTTCGGCTTCGGGCACACGGGCCACGAACACGGTGAGTTTGCTAAAACACCAATTTTAGCGGTTTTTGACGGCTGACTCGAATTCGAATCACGATTCCTGGCGACGATTGCGCATCCTGCCGCTCAGCCAGGCGCCGCCCAGGCCGAGCGCGCCGAGGGCGAGGAACAGGTAATTGCCGAAGCGGATATAGGGCGTCATGCCGGTCGTGCCCTGCACGGTGGCCGTCAGCACGCCCTCCTTGTAGAAGGGCAGCACCTGCGCGATCCTGCCGCGGTGGTCGATGACGGCGGTGGCGCCGTCATTGGTCGCGCGCAGCATCGGGCGGCCGGTCTCCAGCGTGCGCATGCGCGAGATCTGCAGGTGCTGCGGAACCGCGGTCGACTCTCCATACCACGCCAGGTTCGACACGTTCAGCAGCATGGTCGCCGGGCGCGGCGCATGGCGCAGCTGGTAGGCGATCTCTTCGCCGAACACGTCTTCGTAGCAGATATTCGGCAGCACCAGCTGGTCCTTGACGGCGAACGGGGCCTGCAGCTCGCCGCCGCGGGTGGCGTCGCTCAGCGGGATGTTCAGCATGTCGGTGAACCAGCGGAAGCCGGGCGGAATGAATTCGCCGAAGGGCACCAGGTGCGCCTTGTCGTAGCGGTAGGCCTGGGGCCGCGGTGCGATCGTGACCAGGCTGTTCGAGTACTTGCCGGGACCGTCCAGCAGCGGCATGCCGACCGCCAGCGTGCTGCCGGAGTCGGCGGCGAAGCGCTGCAGGCCTTCCAGGTAAGCCTGGGGCAGCTGGTTCGCGAAGACCGGGATCGCCGTCTCCGGCGTGGCGATCAGGTCGGCCGGCGCGGCCGTGATCATGCCTTGATAGGTGTCCAGGATGCTGGTCAGGAAGGCCAGGTCGAACTTGCGGTCCTGCGGAATATTCCCCTGCAACAGGCGCACGCTGAGCGGCTGGCCCGTCACCTGCGTCCATTCGACGGTGCGCAGGCCGGCGCCCGCCAGCATCAGCGCGGCGAACAGCCCGACCGCCGGCAGCTTGCGGCGCTGGGTCAGCATCACCAGGCAGCCGGCGCACATCGCCACCAGCACGCCGATGCCGTACACGCCGACCAGCGGCGCGAAGCCGGCCAGCGGCGCGCCGTCATGCGCATAGCCGGAGGCGGCCCAGGGGAAACCGGTGAAGACCCAGCCGCGCATCCATTCGGTCACGCCCCACAGGATCGGCAGCACCAGCAGCAGGAAGGCGCTGACCGGCAGCGACCAGCGCCGCCGCAGCCAGGTGCCGACGCCGGCGGTGAGCGCGCCGAACAGGCCCATGTAGAGGCCGAGCAGGATCACGCCGAGCGCGCCGAGGAAGGCCGGCAGGTGCGCGAAGCGGGTCATGAAGATGTACAGCCAGTGCATGCCGGCCACCGACCAGCCGAAGCCGAAGGCCCAGCCGAGCAGGGTGGCGCGGCGCGTCGAGCTGCCCATGCCGACCTGGTAGAACAGCCAGGCCAGCGACAGCAGTTGCAGCGGCCACCAGCCGAAGGGTTCGAAGGAGAACAGGCTCAGGGCGCCGGCCAGGATGGCGAAGCCGAGGGCGGTGAAGCTGGGGCGGGTGCCGCGCAGCGCCGGGTCCGGCGCGACGGCCGGGCGGGTACGGCGGCGCAAAATCATCAGTCGTGCTCGTCGTCGCTATCGCGCGTCGGCAGTTTTTCGACCAACAGCACGTGGATCTGGCGGGCGTCGGCGCGCAGCACTTCGAAGCGCAGGTTGTCCAGGTCGAAGACTTCGCCCTTGTGCGGCATGCGTCCCAGGTGGCTGGCGACCAGGCCGCCGATGGTGTCGACGTCGTCTTCCGGCAGGTCGACTCCGATCTCTTCGTTGAACTGCTCGATCTCGGTCAGCGCCTTGACGCGCCAGCGCGGGCCGAACTGGCCTTCCTTGATCGACAGGACGTTGTCCTCTTCCTCGTCGAAGTCGTATTCGTCCTCGATGTCGCCGACGATCTGTTCGAGCACGTCCTCGATGGTGATCAGGCCGGCCACGCCGCTGTACTCGTCGACCACGATGGCCATGTGGTTGTGGTTGGCGCGGAAGTCGCGCAGCAGCACGTTCAGGCGCTTCGATTCGGGGATGAAGATGGCCGGACGCAGCATGTCGCGCACGTCGAAGGATTCCTCGGCGTAGTAGCGCAGCAGGTCCTTGGCGAGCAGGATCCCGACCACCTTGTCGCGTTCGCCCTCGATGGCGGGGAAGCGCGAGTGCGCCGTTTCCAGCACGACCGGCAGCCATTCCTCGATCGGCTTGGTGATGTCGACGACGTCCATCTGCGAACGCGGGACCATGATGTCGCGCACCGACAGGTCGGATACCTGGAACACGCCCTCGATCATGGAGAGGGCGTCGGCGTCGATGAGGTTGCGTTCGTGGGCGTCGTGCAGCACTTCGAGCAGCTCGGCGCGATTTTCGGGCTCGGGAGAGATCAGTGCGGTCAACCGTTCGAAGAGGGACCGGTGGGTTTTGACATCCGTGCGGACGTCAGCAGGGTGCTCGGGCATAGTTGGCGTGAAGCCGTTGTTGCAATGGGCATTAGGATACACCAAAACCCGAGATGCCTGTTTTTTATGCAGCTCGCGTAGCTCGAGGATGTGTGCGCCATCTGAGGCCGTGCTTGCCATATAGTTGCTCATTCGCTACCGAAGGAGTTTTGCCATGCCCGCCCTGAATATCAACGGCACCACGACCAACCTCGATGTCCCCGACGACATGTCCCTGCTATGGGCGATCCGCGACGTACTTGGCCTGACCGGCACCAAGTTCGGTTGCGGCGTGGCCCTGTGCGGGGCCTGCACCGTGCACCTGGACGGCCAGCCGATCCGCTCCTGCATCACTCCCGTTTCGGCGGCGGCGGGCAAGAAGATCACGACCATCGAGGCGATCGGCAACGATCCGGTCGGCGCCAGGGTGCAGGATGCGTGGCGCCAGGTGGACGTGGTGCAGTGCGGGTATTGCCAGTCGGGCCAGATCATGTCGGCCACCGCGCTGCTGCAGGCGAACCCGAAGCCGAGCGACGCCGATATCGACGGCGCGATGTCGGGCAATATCTGCCGCTGCGGTACTTATGGCCGGATCCGCAAGGCGATAAAAATCGCGGCGGGGACCCCGTCGCCCGCCGTGGCCCCGGCCGCCCAGCCGGCCCCCACCCGCAAAGCCTGATCAGGAGCGCACATGGAAACCAAAGATAAAGTATCGACAGTATCGAGTGGGCGCCGCGGCTTCATGAAGGCCGGCGCCGTGGCCGGCGGCAGCCTGCTGTTCGGCTTCTCGCTGTTCGGCTGCAGCCGCGCGGGCGGCGGCAAGGAAGGGCAGAACGACCGCAAGGAACCGCCCTCCGAGAAGGCCGTCGGCCAGGCCGCCACCGCCGCTTCCAACGAGGCGCCGGGCCTGGCCCACGACGCCTTCATCCGCATCGATCGCGACGGCCTGGTCACGCTGATCATTCACAAGGTCGAGATGGGGCAGGGCACCTTCACCTCGATGCCGATGCTGCTGGCCGAGGAGCTGGGCGCCGACCTGTCGAAGGTGAAGCTGGAGCAGGCCCCGGCCGACAACAGCCTGTACGCCGACCCGATGCTGGGCGGGCAGGTGACGGGCGGCTCGACCTCGGTACGCGGCGCCTGGAAGCCGCTGCGCGAGGCCGGCGCCAAGGTGCGCACGGTGCTGGTGCAGGCGGCGGCCCAGACCTGGAACGTCGACGCGAAAGAGCTGAAGGTGGTCGCCGGCACCATCCGCCACGACGCCTCGAACCGCTCGGGACACTTCGGCCAGTTCGTCGACGCCGCCTCCAAGCTGCACTTCCCGCAGACCGTGACGCTGAAGAACGCGGCCGACTTCACCCTGATCGGCAAGTCGATGAAGCGCCTGGATTCGCCGGTCAAGGTCAACGGCCAGGCCCTGTTCGGGATCGACGCCCGCCTGCCCAACATGGGCATCGCGGCGGTGGCGGCCTCGCCGGTCACCGGCGGCAAGGTGACCTCGGTGGACGAGCAGAAGGCGATGGCGGTCAAGGGCGTGCGCCAGGTGCTGCGCATCGAAGGCGCGGTGGCGGTGGTGGCCGATAACTTCTGGACCGCCAAGCAGGGCCTGGCGGCGGCCGCGCCGCAATTCGACGACGGCGCCAACGCCGGCGTCAGCACCGCCGGCATCGTGGCCGACATGGCCAAGGCGTCGGAGGGCGCCGGCGCGGTCGCCACCAACAAGGGCGATGCCCTGAAGGTGCTGGGACAGGATGGCGGCCGCCGCATCGACGCGGTCTACGAGCTGCCCTTCCTCGCGCACGCGACCATGGAGCCGATGAACTGCACGGTCGACCTGCGCGCCGACGGCTGCGACCTGTGGGTCGGCACCCAGGTGCCGGCGCTGGCGCAGGGCGCGGCGGCGAAGGTCGCCGGCCTGCCGGTCGAGAAGGTCAAGGTGCACAACCATTACCTGGGCGGCGGCTTCGGGCGCCGCCTGGAAGTCGACTACGTGATCCAGGCGGTGGCGCTGGCCAAGCTGGCCAAGGGCCCGCTGAAGGTGATCTGGACCCGCGAGGAGGACATCCAGCACGACATGTACCGCCCTTATTACTACGACCGCCTGTCGGCGAAGCTCGACAACAAGGGCATGCCGGTCGCCTGGTTCCACCGCGTGACCGGTTCCTCGATCATGTCGCGCTTCGCGCCGCCGATGGTCAAGAACGGCGTCGACCCCGACGCCGTGGAAGCCGCGGCCGACATCCAGTATGCGATTCCCGACATGCGCGTCGAGTACGTGCGCCACGAGCCGCCGGGCGTGCCGACCGCGTTCTGGCGCGGGGTCGGCCCCACCCACAACGTCTTCGTGGTCGAGAGCTTCATCGACGAGCTGGCGTATGCGGGCAAGACCGACCCGGTCGCGTTCCGGCGCGCGCTGCTGCAAAAATCACCGCGCACGCTGGCGGTGCTGAACCTGGCGGCCGAGAAGGCGGGCTGGGGCCGGCCCTTGAAACCGGTGGCGGGACGCAAGGTCGGGCGCGGCGTGTCGGCGCAATTCGCTTTTGGCAGCTACATGTCGCAGGTGGCGGAAGTCTCGGTCGGCCCGGACGGCGACGTGCGCGTGCACCGCGTGGTGTGCGCGGTCGACTGCGGCCAGAACATCAACCCGGACACCATCGTCGCCCAGATGGAAGGCGGCATCGTGTTCGGCGCCAGCGCCGCGCTGTGGGACCAGATCGTCTTCGAGAAGGGCCGGGTGCAGCAGACCAACTTCGGCGACTACCGCGTGATGCGCATGAACGAGGCGCCGGCGGTCGAGGTCTACATCGTCAACAGCCACGACGAGCCGGGCGGGATCGGCGAGCCCGGCACGTCGGGGATTGCGCCGGCGATCGCGAACGCGGTGTTCGCGGCGACGGGCAAGCGGGTGAGGAAGCTGCCGATCGGGGAGCAGCTCAAGAAAGCCTGACACGTCGTTCCCGCGCAGGCGGGGACCCAAGTTTGTTTCTAATTTTCGGCGTACGGATCCGGATACTCGAGCGCTTCCATGATGTCGCGCTCGAGCTGTTCCATCTCCTCGGCTTCCTCGTCGTTCTCGTGGTCGAAGCCCTGCGCGTGCAGCACCCCGTGCACCACCAGGTGGGCGGTGTGTTCCTCGACCGTCTTCTTCTGCTCCTCGGCCTCGCGCTGCAGCACGTCGGTGCACAGCACGATGTCGGCCTGGGTCGGCTCGTCGTCGGCCAGTTCGGCGCCTTCGTTGTAGGCGAAGGTCAGCACATTGGTCGCGTAGTCCTTGCCGCGGTAGTCGCGGTTGAGCTGCTGGCCTTCGGCGGCGTCGACGAAGCGGATCGCCAGTTCGGCCGGGCCGAGCAGCGAGGCCTGGACCCAGCGTTCGATCATCGCGGGCGTGATCTCCGCTTCCAGGCGGGTGTCGGGATACTGGACGTCGAGTTCCAGCTTATGCTTTTTTTCTTGCATTTCGGGCTACCGGTTTGGCCACGCCGGGCAGGGCGCCAAGCTCCTGCATCGACGCGGATTTTTCATAGGCGTCCACGATGCGGCCCACCAGGGGGTGGCGCACCACGTCGGCGCTGGAGAACTGGCTGAAGGCGATGCCGCGCACGTCCTTCAATACGTGCATCGCATCGACCAGGCCGCTGCGCTGGGTCTTGTGCAGGTCGACCTGGGTGACGTCGCCGGTGACCACGGCCTTGCTGCCGAAGCCGATCCGGGTCAGGAACATCTTCATCTGCTCGACCGTCGTGTTCTGGGCTTCGTCCAGGATCACGAAGGCGTGGTTCAGCGTGCGCCCGCGCATGAAGGCCAGCGGCGCGATCTCGATGACCTGCTTTTCGAACAGCTTCTGGGTGCGGTCGAAGCCGAGCAGGTCGTACAGCGCGTCGTACAGCGGGCGCAGGTAGGGGTCGACCTTCTGCGCGAAGTCGCCCGGCAGGAAGCCGAGGCGCTCGCCGGCTTCGACGGCGGGGCGGGTCAGGATGATGCGCTTGACGGCGTCGCGTTCCAGCGCGTCGACCGCACAGGCGACCGCGAGATAGGTCTTGCCGGTGCCGGCCGGGCCGATGCCGAAGCTGATGTCGTGTTCCAGCACCGCCTTCAGGTACTGGATCTGGTGCGGGGTGCGGCCACGCAGGTCGCTGCGGCGGGTCTTCAGCATCGGGCTGACCAGCTCGCCGGACTCGTCGCGTTCGAGTTCTTCGGCTTCCTCGCTGACCACTTCGCCCGGCTCCTTCTTCGCCTCGGCGGCGGCGGCGGGCGGTTCGAAGCTCGGTTTCAGGCCGGCGCGCTGCTCCACCAGCGCCAGCTGCACTTCCTCGATCGGCACGACCTTGTTGGCCACCGCGTAGAAGCGCTCGAGCAGCTCGACCGCGCGCTCGGCGTTGGTGCCGCTGACGATGAATTTCTCGCCGCGCCGGAAAATCGTGACGTCGAGCGCGGCCGAAATCTGGCGCAGGTTCTCGTCGAGCGGGCCGCAGAGATGGGCGAGCCGCGTGTTATCGAGCGGCTCGGGGAAGAAGTACGACGGCTGGGTAGGCGTTTGAGTTTTCAACTGGCTTTGGCAATCGTATCAATGCTGGCGACCAGGTCGCCGCGCAGGGTGTAATCCAGGCTTTCGGTGATGCGCACGTCGACCAGCTGGCCGACCAGCGCCTCGCCGAGTTCGCCCGGGGCGAAGTTCACGATGCGGTTGTTTTCGGTGCGGCCGGCAAGCTCGCCCTGGCCTTTCTTCGCCGGACCCTCGACCAGGATGCGCTGGACGCTGCCGACCATGGCGGCGCTGGTCTTGCGGGTGTTCAGGTCGATTCTCGCCTGCAGGCGCTGCAGGCGCGCCAGCTTGACCTCGTGCGGGGTGTCGTCCTCGAGGTTGGCGGCCGGGGTGCCGGGGCGCTTGCTGAAGATGAAGCTGAAGCTGTTGTCGAAGCCGACGTCTTCCACCAGCTTCATCATCGCTTCGAAATCGGCGTCGGTCTCGCCGGGGAAACCGACGATGAAATCGGACGAGATCGAGATGTCGGGGCGCACCGCCTTGATGCGGCGGATGATGGACTTGTATTCGAGACCGGTGTAGCCGCGCTTCATCGCCTGCAGGATGCGGTCGGAACCGTGCTGCACCGGCAGGTAGAGGTGGTTCACGAGCTGCGGGATCGTCGCATAGGCGTCGATCAGGCGCTGGGTGAACTCCTTCGGGTGGCTGGTGACGAAGCGCAGGCGCTCGATGCCGGGGATCGCGGCCACGTATTCGAGCAGCAAGGCGAAGTCGGCGATCTCGCCGCTGGCCATCGCGCCGCGGTAGGCGTTCACGTTCTGGCCCAGCAGCATGATCTCCTTCACGCCCTGGGCGGCCAGGCCGGCGACCTCGGTCAGCACGTCCTCGAAGCGGCGCGAGACTTCCTCGCCGCGGGTATACGGCACCACGCAGTAGCTGCAGTACTTGCTGCAGCCTTCCATGATCGAGACATAGGCGACCGGACCCTCGACCTTGGCGGGCGGCAGGTGGTCGAACTTCTCGATTTCCGGGAAGCTGATGTCGACCTGGGCGGCGCCGCTCGCACGGCGCGCCTGGAGCATCTGCGGCAAGCGGTGCAGGGTCTGCGGGCCGAATACCACGTCGACGTGGGGCGCGCGCTTGACGATCGCCTCGCCCTCTTGGGAGGCGACGCAGCCGCCGACGCCGATCACGAGGTCAGGCTTGCCGCGCTTGAGTTCCTTCAGGCGACCGAGGTCGGAAAACACCTTTTCCTGGGCCTTTTCACGCACCGAGCAGGTGTTGAAGAGGATGACGTCGGCATCTTCCGGAGTGTCGGTGCGTACGAGTCCCTCGGACGCGCCGAGCACGTCCGCCATCTTGTCCGAGTCGTACTCGTTCATTTGGCAACCGAAGGTCTTGATGAATACTTTTTTCTGCATGGCTGATGCTTTGACAAGTGAAGTCCAGTTTACCGTAAATCGGAAACGCCCCAGGAAATGGGCGTGTGCGCGGGATTTCGGTGCTGCTGGGAATGATAAATTTCTAAGGAAAAATCTCTGATACAGTTGGTTACATTGTTAAATATTGAAATCGCATTGCAAGCTGTTATGTTTGTTCTTGCTGGCACGACTTGATTTATTTCTTCTTGTAAATCAAAGAGTTCCTACGGAACTGCAAGTGCAAATTTAGTTAAAGAAAACTCTTGCGTGCGCCACAATCTGTCACCATGTGCTGAAATGACTGTATGACAAGCTTTCCAAACGATAGCTTGATTTCGACCAATGATTTTCGTGCTCAGGTCGAATGTGAACGCGACGTATGAGTTTGATAATTTGTTCGAAAAACAAGTTCGTAGGGGAAGCGAGTTAGGGAGCGCACGGGGTCCGGGTCGTTGTCGGCGCACAGTCGATTGATCGTTCGGTAACGTGATCCGGGAACTTATGTTGACGAAACGAAGTCTTTAACAAAGTTCGTAAGAGAACTATTTTAACCACTCACGAGGTAATCATGGCACATCACGCTCTGTCTTCACAGGAAAGCTACAACCCGAACCACTTGCTGGACATCCTGCTCGGCAAGATGCAGTTGAAGAACGACGCAGCACTGTCGCGTATGCTGGAAGTCGCTCCGCCGGTGATCAGCAAGATCCGTCACCATCGCCTGCCGGTCGGCGCGTCGCTGCTGATCCGTATGCACGAAGTGACCGGCATGAGCATCCGCGACCTGCGCGACCTGATGGGCGACCGCCGCACCAAGTATCGCCTGTCGGACGCACAAGGCCGTCCGAAACCCGAAGAGAAAGCTGCAAAAGAGGCCGCTGCGCAGCAAGCCGCTCAGCAACAGCAAGCCCAGCCGCAAGACCAGAGCGACGCTTCCAAATCCGGCAACTATGCGCACTGACGCCGTGGGCATGACAGCCGGTCCTGTCATGCCTTCGGCCAGACCCGGCGGCGGTTCGCGCCTGCTGCCGTTACTTAGGCCATCTTGAGCCTGGAGGTTGAAAGACCTCACACCATCAGGATGGCCGACATTTCTTCCAGTTGTTGTTCCGTTTCCCGGAACAGATCCAGATACGCCTCTTCGTTCAAGCCCATCGCGTCCCAGGCCACACTGGACAGCGACGGCGCCAATTCATCCTCTTCGCCCGCCAGGTCGAGCGCATGCACGACCGCGTTGGCAACATGGACGATGGCAGCCAGAAAACCCGCGCCCGGCGTTTCGGGCGCGTGGTGCCAGGCAATCGCCTGGCGCATCATGTCCGAAAAATTCCAGTGCTCGGCCAAGGCGACGCCAGCCTCCACATGATCGACGCCCAGTACGGCGCGCTCGGCATCCAGCATTTCGCCATCGTGCCGGCTACGCCAGGCCAGCACCTCGGCATAGGCCTGCGGATGGCCGCTCACCAGCACCAGCCGGCCTATATCGTGCAGCAATCCCGCGGTGAAGGCGACATCCTGGTTGAAGCGCAGGCGCCGCGCCAGCGAGCGGGCGCAAGCCGCGGTCGCGATCGAATGGCGCCAGAAAGCCTTGTCGTTGAAGCCGGGGCAGCGTCCGTTCGGGAAACAGCCGGTGACGGCGGCTGCCGTGATCAGGTTGCGGGTGGTCTGGAAGCCCAGGAAGGTGATGGCTTGCTGGATCGTCGCTACCTTGACCTGCAGGCCGAAGGCAGACGAGTTCGCCAGGCGGAGCGTCTTGGCCGTCAGGGCCTGGTCGTAAGACACTTTTTTCGCCAGTACCGAGATATCGATATTTTCCTGTTCGATGTTGCTGAGCAGTTCCATCACGACGGCGGGCAGGGAAGGCAGGTCCTGCACATCCTTGGCCAATTGTTCTGGGGTCAGCATGCTCATCGCTGCACCTCGCGTCCAAGGCGATAGTCCTCGATGTACTGGCGCAGGATGTTGCTGGCCCAGTCGCCGTGGTTGCCGCGCTCGTGCTTGCGAAATACCCGGTCCAGCCTGTCCTGGACGCGGGCCGGATCGACCACGGGTTCGGGACGGCCGGCGGCGAGGATCGGCAACAGCTCGACGCCATGGCGCGCCAGCGAGGCCAGCATGCCCTCGCTCAGCACCACGCCCTGCGCCAGCAGCACGTTTCCGTTCCCGTCGCGCAGCATCTCGCCCAGCACCATGCCCGGTTCGGCATCGGCCAGGGGTACCAGCTGATAAGCCCCGTTCATACTTGCCTCTTGCTTTTTGTTAACGGAATTATATTACCACCCGGCTAGGGTGAAAGCCCCGGCCGGCCCGGCAAGCCGACGAAAACTGTTGTATTCTCGGCGTGCTTTTATTTGATAGGACAACCATGAAACTGTATTTCAGCCCCGGCGCCTGCTCGCTCTCTCCTCATATCGCCCTGCTCGAGGCAGGCCTGGAGTTCACCACCGAGAAAGTGGACATCCGCGCCAGGCAGACCGCCAGCGGCGCCGATTTCCTGAAGATCAACCCGAAGGGCTATGTGCCGGCGCTCGAGCTGAACGACGGCGCCGTGCTGACCGAAGGCCCGGCCATCGTCCAGTTCATCGCCGACCTGGCCCCGGATCGCCAGCTGGCGCCGGTCAACGGCACCCTGGAACGCTATCGCCTGGTCGAATGGCTGAACTTCATCTCGACCGAGGTGCACAAGAACTTCAGCCCGCTGTTCCGCCCCACCTCGACCGAGGAAATGAAGGAAGCGGCGCGCGCCAACCTGAGCAACCGCCTGGGCTGGGTGGCCAGCCAGCTGGAAGGCCGCGATTACCTGATGGGTTCGCAGTTCACGGTGGCCGACGGCTACCTGTTCACGGTGCTGGGCTGGGCCAACTTCGTCCAGTTTGATCTGGCGCAATGGCCGGTGTTCGCCGCCTACACCCAGCGCATCGCGGCCCGTCCGGCCGTGCAGCAGGCGCTGCGCGCCGAAGGCCTGCTCAAGTAAGGACCTGTCCCGCCGGTCGGAGCAGGTTTAAGGCCGGCATAAGTGTGTTACGCCATCCGCCCGTCGGCAAGGTACCATGCGCGCCATGACAAGGAAATGCTATGTCGCCCTGCTGAGGGGCGTGAATGTCGGGCGCGCAAAACGCATCGCCATGGCCGACCTCCGCAAGCTGGTCGGTGATCTTGGCTATGCCGAAGTGCGCAGTGTTCTCAACAGCGGCAACCTCGTGTTCAGCGGGCCGGCGCGGCCGCAGGACGAGGTGGCCGGCGAGATCGAAGACGCGCTGGTGCTGAAACTGGGCGTGGCGGCGCGGGTGCTGGTGCTCGACGCCGAAGAACTCGCTGCCGTCATTGCCGGCAATCCCTTGCTCGGCCAGGCCGGGGACCATGCGCGCCTGCTGGTGTTCGTTCTGTCGAGCCCGCATGCCGATCCGCAGATACGGGAGTCGCTCGAAGCCCTGTGCGGCCAGAACTGGCATCCGGGTGCGGCCGCGCTGGGCGGGCGCGCCGCCTATGTCTGGTGCCCGGGCGGCATTCTCGACAGCGCCGCTGCGGCCGCGCTCGGCAAGCAGCTGGGCGATACCACCACCTCGCGCAACTGGGCGACCCTGCTCAAGCTCCACACGCTGTGCATGGAGGCGGCCTGACCGGCCTCTTGCGAACGGCGGTTCCGTCCCCATATGGGAAACATCGGTACGTCGACCGCACAAACGACAACGGCGCCATCGGCGCCGTCGATCACTTCCCGTCCTTTCCTGTCAGTCCTTCTTGAACTTCTCGCTGCTGTCGCGGCTCGCGCGGTAGCCGATCAGGACCAGCCCTACCAGCATCATTGCAAACACTTCCGGTTCCGGCAGCTCGGACATGGAAGGCGAGGGCGGTGCTACCACTTCTGTACGCGCAACCGCCGAGATATCGGCAAGGCGATGGATGCGGATGGCGTGGGCGTCGAGGTCGATGGCAGCGGCCTGGGCGGCGCTGCCGAAGAGCAGGCTGAGTGTTGCGGCAAGAACGTATCGTTTCACGGTCATTCCTTCTAAATGTCTGGCGACAATACCGGCATGACCCGGCAATGCCCCCTCCGATCACGCATCCGGGTTCTGATCCAGCATAACAAAAATGCAGTTTGAATTGCGCGCGTTACGTCTTGTTACCAGTAACTCAGCAATTAGAAAATGAATTCTTTTTTGCCTTATCCGAATCAAAACTTATTATCTCTTTATTACTTGGTTAATAAGCAAATAAATGCGTTTGTTTTGCGTTTTTTCTAGCTAACTTGTTGAAATCATAAAGAAAACCGGTAGCGTTTTGATCATCAGTGTTGTGTCTCAAAATTTTTTCGGCGCACGGTATACACCTATCTTTTCTTTGGGGGTATAGTCTCCATATCCCCATTGCCTTCGGGCATCAAAACAATAGCAGACGACTACGTTTGCATCCCATGCGGTCCCAATGCACCGCCGCCTTTCGCGTCCACTCGGCACTTCGGAAGGCACGCAATATCAATGTCGTGAAGCACCTTTCAGATTAAAGAGTACTGATATATGCCCAATTTTGCCCGACTCCAAATTGCCTTCAAGAATGTTTATGTCCGTATTGCGACTGCCGTATTGTTAGGCATGCTGGTTGGCTGGTTCATCTACAAGGCCGACGTCCCGCAGGATCCTTCTCCGGTGGTCCATTCGCAGAATATTTCCGAGATCACGGAACTGGCCGCCCAGAAGGACCGCCTGGATTACCTGCTGGTGGCCCATCCGCTGTCCGACGCACCGCGCTACATCTACAAGTTCAAGGGCGCGCCGCAGCTGCACGTGGTGAAGGTGCCGAGCACCTCGCACCTGTCGCTGGAGCGTGAAGTCCTGCTGAAGAACGCGATCCCGTATTCGATCGCCAAGGACGACTACCTGGCCTCGCACAAGGCTGTGCTGCAGGACGAGAACGAAGGCTTCGGTTCCGACGTGCTGTCCTTCCTGAAGCGTCACGCGCTCGACCTGACCGTGCTGCTGGTGATCCTGTACGCCATGAAATTCGGCATCCCGGGCATGAACGGCAACGCCCAGCTGATCTCGCCGGACAAGCTGAAAGGCTCGATGGACGACCTGATCGGCATGGAAGACATCAAGCAGGAAGTCCTCCACCTGGAAGACATGATCCGCAACCGCGAGCTGTACAAAGAGCACAACATCGACAAGCCCTTCAACGTCATGCTGACCGGTCCTGCCGGTACCGGCAAGACCAAACTGGTCGGCTACCTGGCCAAGCGCCTGGACATCCCGCTGATCCAGGCCTCCGGCTCGGCGCTGGAATCGGGCTACGTCGGCGGCGGTTCGAAGGCGCTGAACGCCCTGTACCGCAAGGCCTCGAGCAAGGGCCGCTGCATCATCTTCCTGGATGAGGCGCAGAGCCTGTTCATGCCGCGCGGCCGCAGCGAAAAGAAATGGGAAGACGACACCGCCAACACCCTGCTGGGCCTGCTGGACGGCGTGAAGAGCGACAAGGGCCAGGGCGTGATCTGGGTCGTCGCCTCGAACTTCGACGACGCCTCGACCGAGATGGACGAAGCGATGCTGCGCCGCTTCTCGGTGAAGATCAACTTCCGCCTGCCGAACAAGGCCGAGCGCCGCGAGCTGCTGCGCAGCTTCCTGTCGCGTAAGAAGGAAGGCCTGGTCGACTACGACGACCTCGACCTGGACCAGGTGGCCGAGATCACCCAGAACCTGAGCCCGGCGCTGCTGGAATCCGTGGTCGAGCGCGCATCGATGCTGTCGATCCAGGAAAAGGTCATCATCAACACCGACTTGCTGTTCCGTGCGTATGAGCGTGCGACCATCGGCCTGACCGACCGCGCCACCACCGCCGAGAAGCACAAGCAGCGCGAGCGCATCGCCGTGCACGAACTGGGCCACTTCTTCATGCAGATCGACCCCTTCCTGCGCGCCGGCATGAGCCTGGACGAAGTGAAGGAGAAATCGCACCTGCTGAAGATCAGCACCGAAGCCGTGTCGAAGATCGGCGCCCTGGGTTACGTGCTGCAGTCGGGCGACGACATGTCGCTGCGGACCCTGGAAGAGCTGGAGCGCGACGTGATCGGCCTGTACGGCGGCGTGGCGGCGGAAGAGCTGTTCTATGGCGCCCGCGGCATCTCGGTCGGCAGCCAGAACGACATCGAGAAGATCACCAAGATGCTGAACCTGATGGTGGGCCGCCTGTCGATGTACTCGCGCGCCAAGATCGACTACAGCCAGCTTGCCAACGACGCCTCGGGCGAGCACACCCTGCGCCAGGTCGAGGAGAAGTCCGATGAGCTGTACAGCTACACGCTGGACGCGATCCGCGACTACGAAAAGGTGATCGTCGCCCTCAAGGACACCCTGCTCGAGCAGTACGTGCTGTCCAAGGACGCCGTGTTCTCCCTGCTGGAAGAGCACAAGGACGCCCTGATGGCAGGCCTGAAGGCGGCGCGCCACGCCAGCCTGAAACTGTGCGCGGAGACCGGCGAAGCGGTCGCCTGATCGCGATCGACGGCAGCAATGAATGAAGCGGCGGACAGCGATGTCCGCCGTTTTTTTATGGCCGCTTTCATGGTTTACCTGGCGCCGGCAGCTCGTCGCGCAGCGCGCGCAGGGCGTCGTCGGTCTCCTGCATCCAGCGGGCGGCGAGCCGGGCCGGGATGGCGTCGGCGTCCTCGTCCACCGCGGGCGGCGCCAGCGCCGGCAAGGCCGCCTGCGGCTGCTTGCGCCGTTCCGGCGATTCGAGCAGCGCGGCCGAGTCCTCCAGCCGCGGCGCCAGCACGTCGGCGGCGTCGCGCAGGGATGCCGCTTGCGCCAGCCGCGGCGCATGGTAGAGCGCTACCGCGCAGGCATGGCGCACGCAGTAGGCGATGCGCGCCAGCCGCGCCACGTGTTCGCGGCGGTTGTCCTTCGAGCCCGGATAGTCCGTCCCGGTGACCGGGCCGAGCGCCTTGCGCAGCGCCTCCCGCTTGCGGTCCAGTTCGCGCATCGCCTCGCGTCGCGCCGTGGATAAGCTTGCAGCTTGCGGGTCGCTCCAGACGGCGCTCAACAGCTTGCCCGCCGCCCGCAGCAGTCCGGCGCTCTTGCTCGCGGATTCATCGCGGGTATGGACCGGGAACACCAGGCGGGCGGCGAGGATGGCGCTGAGCGCGCCGATCGCGGTTTCCTCGAGCCTGAGCAGCAGCAGGCCTTCGCTGTCCATCCCCATCAGTTCGTACAGCATGGCCAGCATGGCGCTCAGCAGCACCGTGTAGACGTTCTGCAGCCCGTGGAAGGCGTAGAAGCCGGCCGCGATGAAGACGAACAGCAGCGACAGCTCGACGCCGCGGTTGCCGTGCACCAGTTCCGCCGCCGCGATGCCGACGCAAACGCCGCCGACCGTGGCGAGGATCTGCCGCCATGCACCCGACAGGGTCTGCCCGACCGTGGCCGTGCGCGCGAACACCACGAAGGAAGCGAATACCGCCCAGAACCAGTGGTCCGCCGACAGCGCGTGTCCGGCCAGCAGCGCGCCCAGCGCGGCCGCGCAAGCCTGCAGGGCGCGCCGGGTGCTGTCGTCCGGCCAGCCCTGGTCCGTGCTGCCCGCGCCGCCTGGTGCGGAGGCAGGCGCAGGCTGGCGCTCGTCGCACATGGCCGGCAAGGGTCGGCGCAGCGAGGGCAGGCTGGCCAGCGACTCGAGCGCCCGGCGCAACCGCCAGCGCAGCGCCTCGGGCAGTGCGCCGGCGCCGGGTTCGTGCCGCGCAGCCCAGGCGGCAGGATCGATCGCATGCTCGTGGCCGACCTGGTGCGCCAGCGCGCGCAAGCCCTCCACAAGCCGCTGCCGGTCCGGTTCGGCGGCGCCGCCCGCGCCGCGCGCGGCCGCGTCGACGGCTTCCGCCGCCAGCTCGCCGTGCAGCACCTCATCGCGCAAGGCGGCGGCATCGCCGTGTTCCGGCGCCTTCGCGAAATCGGCGAGCCGCGATTCCAGTCCGAGCGACTGTTCGTTCAGGGCCGCCAGGTGGGACTCGATGCGCTTGTCCGCAGCCTTGCCGCCATGTTCGAGGCGGCGCGCGAGATCATGCAGCAGCACGGCGATGCGGGCGCGCCAGGCGCGCAGCTCGCTGCGCAGCATGCGGCCGGGATGCTCCGGCACGAGCCAGAACCGGATGCCGAAGGCGATGGCGCAGCCGATGAACACGAACAGCGGAACCCACTGCGCCTTCGCAGGCGGCACCTTGAGCAGCAGGGCGTAGAAGAAGGACTGGTAGGCGATCGTGCCCAGGCCGCCGGCGCGCGGGCCGAAGCGGCGCACCTGGAAGGCCGCGAAGATGGTCAGCAGGAAGCAGCCCCCGCTCAGCCATGGATTGCCGGACACCAGGCTGCCCAGCACCAGCATCGCGCTGGCGACCACCGGCACCCAGGCCATCGTCACCTGCTGCTGGCGGCGCCCGGCATCCGGCAGGGCGACGGCGGCGATCATCGGCACCACGATGCCGCCCAGGGACAGCTCGTACTTCAGGCCCAGCAGGCGGGTCAGGAGCAGGAACAGGGCGGCGGAGATGCCGGCGGTGAGCACGGCGCGCAGGCCGCCGCGCAGCCGCTCGAGCGCGGGATCGGAGGCGAGCAGGCGCTCGCTCAGGTAGGCAAACAGGTGGCGGTCATGCTGCATGTCGTCGGATCCGGACATCCCGGCAGTGGCTGAGGAACCACTGTACAAGACGACAAGAATCCGCCACGCACGCCTGGGCCGGCGACGGCGGCCCGCGGACGCTCAGTGCGCCGGCGCTTCCGCCAGACCATCCAGCACATGGCGGGTCATGCTGCCCGCCAGTTCGTGTTCGCCGATGAAGACGGTGCCGCCGGTTTCTTCGCGCAGCAGGCGCGCCTCTTCCTCGTTGTGGCTGCGCACCAGGATGCGGATGTGCGGGTTGAGGGCCTTCGCCGTCTCGACCATGGCGCGCACGTGGAAGGTGTCCGGGGTGGCGATCACCAGCATCGCGGCGCGCGCGATGTGGGCCTGGATCAGCACCGCCGGATCGGCGGCGTTGCCGGCCACGGCCGGCTGGTCATGGCGGCGCAGCTCCTCGACCATCTCGCGGTTCTGTTCCGCCACCACGTAGTGCACGCCCTGCCTGCTCAGCTCCAGGGCGATGCGCTTGCCCACGCGGCCGTAGCCGACCAGCACCACCTGGCCGGTCAGGCGCTCGTGCGTGACCGTCATCGGCAGCTCGGCCAGCGGGTCGGCGGAGCGCTCCAGCCTGCGCGCCAGGTCCGACTTCGAACGCAGCCATTCCTGCAGCGGATTGATCGCCTTGAACATCAGCGGGTTCACCGCGATCGAGATGATGGCGCCGGCCAGGATCAGGTTCTGGCCGAGGTCCGGCAACAGGCCCAGCGACATGCCCAGCGCAGCCAGGATGAAGGAGAACTCGCCGATCTGGGCCAGGCTGGCCGACACCGTGATCGCCGTGTTGAGCGGATAGCGCAGCGCCAGCACCAGGATGAAGGCGGCCAGCGATTTGCCGAACAGGATGATCGCGACCACCGCCAGCAGCTCGAGCGGATGCTCGACCAGCACGCGCGGGTCGAACAGCATGCCGACCGAGACGAAGAACAGCACCGAGAACGCGTCGCGCAGCGGCAGGGTTTCCTCGGCAGCGCGGTGCGAGAGCGCCGATTCGCGCAGCACCATGCCGGCAAAGAAAGCGCCCAGCGCGAACGAGACGCCGAACAGTTCCGACGAGCCGTAGGCGATGCCGACCGCGGCGGCGATCACCGCCAGCGTGAACAGCTCGCGCGAGCCGGTCTTGGCCACGCGCCACAGGAACCAGGGGAAGAGCTTGCGGCCGACCAGCAGCATGAAGGCGACGAAGGCGCCCACCGACAGCAGGGTCTTGCCGAGCGCCAGCCACAGCGAATCGCCGGCGCCATGGCCGCCGGGCGCATTGCCGCCCAATGGACCGGCCAGCGCCGGCAGCAGCACCAGCACCAGCACCGTGACCAGGTCCTCGACCACCAGCCAGCCCACCGCGATGCGGCCGTTGAAGGAGTCGAGCTGGCCGCGGTCTTCGAGCGCGCGCAGCAGCACCACCGTGCTGGCCACCGACAGCGCCAGGCCGAACACCAGGCCCGCGCCCAGGCCCCAGCCCCACAAGTGGCTGACCCCCATACCCATCAGCGTGGCCACGGCGATCTGCAGCACCGCGCCGGGCAGGGCGATGCCTTTCACCTCCAGCAGGTCGTCGAGCGAGAAGTGCAGGCCGACCCCGAACATCAGCAGCATCACGCCGATCTCGGCCAATTGGGAGGCGAGCGCGACGTCGGCCACGAAGCCCGGCGTGGCCGGACCGATCAGAACGCCGGCGGCGAGATAGCCGACCAGGGCCGGCAGCCGCAGCCGCACGGCGAGCATGCCGAACAGCAGGCCGAAGCCGAGGGCGGCGGCGATGGTGGTGATCAGGCTGATGTTGTGGTGCATGCGGACGTGGCCTCCTTGACAAGATAAACCTGTCCAGTATAAGCGACATCGCGGCAGATCGCGGGGTTTTCTGCCGGGAACGCGGCAGATAGCGGCGGATCAGGGCATCGTTGCCAGAGTAAGCAAAGATTTGCGCAGCGACGCCCGCACCGCATCGAACTGGGCGCGGCGGCGGTCCTTGTCGAGCCGGAACAGCATCAGGCCCTCTACCTGCGCCACCATCAGGATCGCGCGCTGCATGGTTTCCTCATCCGAGATGGCCGGGTTCAGGCCGCGGATCATGTTATAGACGGTCTTGCGCTCGCGCCCCAGCATCCTGTCCATCAACTGCGAGGCAAAGGGATTGCGCGAGGCCAGCGCCCAGATCTCGAAGAACAGGGCGTGGATGACCGGATCGGTGATCTCTTCCAGGAACATGTCGACCGTGGACAGGAAGCGCTCCAGCTGGGAGCGCTCGCTCATGGCCGCGGCAATGCCGTCCATCCTCGCCTGGAACGCATCCATGGTGGTCAGCAGCAGGGCTTCCAGCAACTGGTCCTTGCTGCCGTAATAGTGCTGCACGTTCGACAGGCTCATGCCGGCCTCCTGGGCCACGCGCCGCATCGACAGCCCGGCATAGCCTTCGGCGGCGAGCAGGGCGCGGGCCGCCTGCAGGATGTCCTGGGCCCGGCCCAGGCCCTTTTCGGTGGTGCCGGAGACCTTGTTCCTGAGGGTGCTGTCGAGTAGCGTTTCCATGTTGGCGATTATACTTTATCGACTAGTACAGTTGACCTATAATTGTCTGAAACTAGGTCGGGTGACCTGAAAAACAAAGGAGACAGGCATGAGCCAGAAAGTATTCGTCAGCGGCGTGGGCATGATCCCCTTCGCCAAGCCGGGCGCGAGCGCCCCTTACCACGAGATGGGCGCGCTGGCCGCCCGCGCCGCGCTGGAAGACGCGGGCATCGCCTACGAAGAGGTCGAGCAGGCCTACGTCGGCTACGTCTACGGCGACTCGACCTGCGGCCAGAAGGCGCTGTATGGCGTCGGCATGACCGGCATCCCGATCGTCAACGTCAACAACAACTGCTCGACCGGCTCGACCGCGCTGTACCTGGCGCGCCAGGCGGTAGCCAGCGGCGCTCTGGAGTGCGTGCTGGTGCTGGGCTTCGAGCAGATGAGCCCCGGCGCCCTGGCCTCGGTGTTCACCGACCGCCCCGCGCCTTTCGACGACTTCGACGCCGTCACCGACCGCCTGGTCGGCAAGCCGGAGATCCCGCTGGCCCTGCGCTACTTCGGCGGCGCCGGCCTGGCGCACATGGAAAAGTACGGCACCCCGCTGGCCGCCTTCGCCCGCATCCGCGCCAAGGCCAGCCGCCATGCCGTCAACAACCCGCTGGCCCTGTTCCGCAAGGAGGTGAGCGAACAGGACGTGCTGGACGCGCCCGCGATCTGGCCCGGCGTGATGACCCGCCTGATGGCCTGCCCGCCGACCTGCGGCGCCGCGGCCGCGGTGCTGGTCTCGGAAGCTTTCGCACGCAGGCATGGCTTGCGCGCCGACGTCCACATCGCCGCCCAGGCCATGACCACCGACCGTCCCGGCACCTTCGAGGCGGGCGACATGATGCGCCTGGTCGGCTACGACATGAGCAGGGAAGCGGCGCAGAAAGTCTACGCCCAGGCCGGCATCGGCCCCGAAGACCTCGACGTGGTCGAACTGCACGACTGCTTCGCCCACAATGAACTGATCACCTACGAAGCCCTGGGCCTGTGCCCGGAAGGCGGCGCCGACAAATTCATCGTCGAAGGCGACAACACCTACGGCGGCCAGGTGGTGACGAATCCCTCCGGCGGCCTGCTCTCGAAGGGCCACCCGCTGGGCGCTACCGGCCTGGCGCAATGCTTCGAGCTGACCCACCAGCTGCGCGGCAGCGCGGGCGCGCGCCAGGTCGAGGGCGCGCGGGTCGCGCTGCAGCACAACCTGGGCCTGGGCGGCGCCTGCGTCGTCACCATGTACCGCGTCTGAGGGGAGGGCAGATATGGACTACGTCTCACCCTGGATGGACGCCGAGCTCGAGGGCTTTCGCGACGCCGTGCGCCGCTTCGTCGACCACGAAGTCAATCCGCACCAGCAGCGCTGGCGCGAACAGCAGCACGTCGACCGCGAGGTCTGGTGCAAGGCCGGCGAGATGGGCCTGCTGCTGGCCGACATCCCCGAGGAATACGGCGGCTCGGGCGGCAGCTTCGCCCACCAGTGCGTGGTGTTCGAAGAGCTCTCCTATGCCGGCGACACCGCCTTCGGCCTGCACGTGCACGCCATCGTCGCGCATTACCTGCTGAACCAGGGCACCGAAGAACAGAAATACAAATACCTGCCGCGCATGGCGCGCGGCGAGATGATCGCGGCGATCGCCATGTCCGAGCCCGGCGCCGGCTCCGACCTGAAGGGCATCCGCAGCACCGCCATCCGCGACGCCGACGGCTATCGCCTGAACGGCTCCAAGACCTTCATCTCGAACGGCTACATGGCCGACCTGGTCCTGGTGGTCGCCAAGACCGACCCGGCCGCGGGCGCCAAGGGGGTCTCTCTGATGCTGGTGGAGACCCGTGAGAATCCCGGCTTCAGGGTCGGCCGCATCCTGGACAAGGTCGGGCAGAAGGGCCAGGACACCTGCGAGCTGTTCTTCGACGACGTCCACGTGCCGGCGCAGAACGTGCTGGGCTTTGATCCGGGACGCGGTTTTGCCCAGCTGATGACGGAACTGCCCTACGAGCGCACCATCGTCGGCGTGTGCGGCGTGGCCTCGATCGAGCGCGCCATCAAGCTGACGGTCGAGCACGCGAAGGAGCGCAAGGCCTTCGGCCAGGCCCTGATCGAGATGCAGAACACCCGCTTCGTGCTGGCCGAGGCGAAGACCGAGGCTTTCGTTGCGCGCGTGTTCGTCGACCGCTGCATCCAGGACCTGATCGAGGGCCGCATGGACACCGTGCAGGCCTCGATGGCCAAGTACTGGATCACCGACCTGCAGTGCAAGATCGTCGACCAGTGCGTGCAGCTGTTCGGCGGCTACGGCTACATGCTGGAGTATCCGATCGCGCAGATGTATCTCGACGCCCGCGTGCAACGCATCTACGGCGGCGCGAACGAGATCATGAAAGAGATCATCGCCCGTTCCTTGTGACGATACATGTGAAGGTGGGCACCCCGTGCCCACCATTCGCAACGGAGACATACATGCCGGGACCCTTATCCGGACTGAAGGTAATTGAGATGGTCGGCATCGGCCCTTGCCCCTTTGCGGCGATGATGCTGGCCGATATGGGCGCGGACGTCATCCGCATCGACCGCAAGCCCGATCCGAATGCGCCGAACCCGTATCCGATGCTGGGCACGAAGTTCGACGTGATGGCGCGCGGACGGCGTTCGCTGGCGCTGGACCTGAAGGACCCGCGTGCGCGCCAGGTGCTGCTCGACCTGGTGGCGAAGGCCGACGTGCTGGTCGAAGGCTTCCGCCCCGGCGTGATGGAGCGGCTCGGGCTCGGCCCCGACCCCTGCCTGGACCGCAACCCGCGCCTGGTCTACGGCCGCGTGACCGGCTGGGGCCAGACCGGGCCGCTGGCGCAGGCCGCCGGCCACGACCTGAACTACGTGGCGCTGTCCGGCATGCTGCACGCGATGGGGCGGGCCGGCGGTCCGCCGGCGCCGCCGCTGAACCTGGTCGGCGACTTCGGCGGGGGCGCCATGATGCTGGCCTTCGGCGTGATGTGCGCCGCCTGGGAGGCGAAGAGCTCGGGCAAGGGCCAGGTGGTCGATGCCGCCATGACGGACGGTTCCGCGCTGCTGGGTGCGATGATGTACGGCCTGCGCGCCTTCGGCTCCTGGCGCGATGGACGGGAAGCCAACCTGCTCGACGGCGGCGCGCCCTTCTACGACTGCTATGCCTGCCGTGACGGCAGGTTCATCTCGATCGGCGCCATCGAACCGCAGTTCTATGCGCAGTTGCTGGCGCTGGCCGGCGTCGACGACCCGCAGTTCGGCAAGCAGTGGCGCCAGGCCGACTGGCCCGAGCTGAAGCGCAAGTTCGCCGACCTGTTCGCCACCCGCACGCGCGCCGAATGGTGCGCGCTGCTGGAGGGGACCGACGTCTGCTTCGCGCCCGTGCTCGACATGGCGGAAGCGCCGCGGCATCCCCACAATGCGGCGCGCGCCACCTTTGTCGAACGCGACGGCGTGACCCAGCCGGCGCCGGCGCCGCGCTTCTCGCGCACCGCGGCGGAGCTCGGCGCGGCGCCCTCGAGCCCGGGCCGGGACGGCGCCGCGGTGCTGGCGGACTGGGGCTGGAGCGCGGCCAGTGTGGAGACGCTGCAGCGCGCCGGGATCGTCTAGGCCGGGTTAACATGGCCGCATGAACAACAAGCAAGCCGAATTGCGCCAGTCGAAGCGGCTGGCGCTGTCCTTCCTCGCCGGCGCCGGCGCGCTGTTCGTGATTTCCCTGTTTCTGCCGCCGAACTGGTGGAGCGGCCTGCTGAAAGCCTTCGCCGAGGCCGCGATGGTGGGCGCGCTGGCCGACTGGTTCGCGGTCGCCGCGCTGTTCCGGCGCATTCCGATTCCCTTCGTCTCGCGCCACACCGAGATCATCCCCGCCAACAAGCACCGCATCGCCGACAACCTGGCCGCCTTCGTGCACGAGAAATTCCTCGACACCGATTCGATCGTGCGCCTGATCCAGCGCCACGATCCGGCGCAGAAAGTGGCGGACTGGCTGGTCAAGCCGGAGAACACGGAACGCCTGGGCCACTACCTGGTGAAGACGGCCGGCTGGGCGCTCGACTTCATCGAGGACGCCGCCGTGCAGAACTTCGTGCGGCGCGCCGTGCACGGCATGATCCAGGGCGTCGACCTGTCCAGGACCGCCGGGACGATCCTGGAAAGCGTCACCCGCGACGGCCGCCACCAGGAGCTGCTGGACGAAGGCATCGTCCAGCTGGCGAAACTGCTCGCCAACGAGGAAACCCAGGCCTTCATCGCCCAGGGCATCGTCGACTGGCTGCGCGAGGAATACGCTTTCATGGAAAAGATGCTGCCCTCGGAGCTCATCGGCAGGAAAGGCGCGGACCTCACGGTCAAGCTGGCGGCCGGCATCCTGAAACGCGTCAGCGAGGATCCGGCGCATCCGCTGCGCCAGCGCTTCGACGCCTTCACCGCCGACTTCATCGCGCGCCTGCAGGCCGACCCGGCCTTCCAGGAAAAGGGCGAGGACATCAAGCGCTACCTGATCGGCGACGACACCCTGAACGGCTACCTCGGCGCGCTGTGGAGCGACCTGAAGGCCTGGATCAAGGCCGACCTCGACCAGGAAGATTCGGTGCTGCGGCGGCGCCTGGAAGCGACCGGCGCCTGGGTCGGGCGCATGCTGGCCGAGGATCCGGCCTTGCGCGCTTCCCTCAACGAGAACCTGGAACTGGCGGCGCGCGGCGCGGCGCCCGAGTTCGCGGGCTTCCTGACCAGCCACATCGCCGACACCGTCAAGCACTGGGACAGCCGCGAGATGTCGGAGCAGGTCGAGCTCAACATCGGCAAGGACCTGCAATTCATCCGCATCAATGGCACCGTGGTGGGCGGCCTGATCGGCGTGGTGCTGTATCTGCTGTCGGCATTGCCCATGCTGGTAAGATGAGCATGAGCGGTTCACCTTCGCGGAGGCGTCATGACACACGTATCGAGCACCCTGCTGGCCGGCACGCCGGATGAAGCCTTGCTGCCCGGGCGCGACCTGTTCGAAGTCGCCCGCTACCTGATTCCGATGGAAGCCAGCCTGGTGCAGGGCTGCCTGGCCGCCTCCGGCATCCCGGCGGTGCTGGCCGACGCCCACCTGATGCAGACCGACCTGCTGCTCGCGCCGGCCCTCGGCGGCGTGCGCATCCTCGTGCCCGAGGATTACCTGCTGCAGGCCCAGGCGGTGCTGGAAGCCTTCCAGCGCGGCGAGTTCGCGCTGGGAGAGGATGCCGACGTCGGGGAGTGACGCCGGCCGCTACGTGATGCTCAGGCCGAGAGCTTCTGCATCTCGCGATACAGGTCGGCCTTGCCCTCGAAGCCGATGCCCGGCAGGTCCGGCATGGTGAGGTAGCCGTTGTCGACCTTCACGCCGTCCGGGAAGCCGCCGAAAGGCTGGAACAGGTCCGGGTAGGACTCGTTGCCGCCCAGGCCCAGGCCGGCCGCGATGTTCAGCGACATCTGGTGGCCGCCGTGCGGGATGCAGCGCTTACGCGACCAGCCGTGCTGGTGCAGCATGTCGAGGGTGCGCAGGTACTCCACCAGGCCATAGGACAGGGCGCAGTCGAACTGCAGCCAGTCGCGGTCCGGGCGCATGCCGCCGTAGCGGATCAGGTTGCGCGCGTCCTGCATCGAGAACAGGTTCTCGCCGGTCGCCATCGGCTTGTCGTAGTAGTTGCGCAGGGTCGCCTGCAGTTCGAAGTCGAGCGGGTCGCCGGCTTCCTCGTACCAGAACAGGTCGTACTGCGACAGCGCTTTCGCGTACTTGATCGCGGTGTCGAGGTCGAAGCGGCCGTTGGCGTCCACCGCCAGCTTCTGGCCGTCCTGCAGCACCGACAGGATGGAATCGATGCGGCGCAGGTCTTCGTCCAGCGAAGCGCCGCCGATCTTCTTCTTGACCACCGTGTAGCCGCGGTCGATGTAGCTGCGCATCTCGTTCTTCAGCGCTTCATGATCCTGGCCCGGATGGTAGTAGCCACCGGCCGCGTACACGAATACCTTGCGGTCCGGCTGGCCGTTGCCGTAGCGGTCGGCCAGCAGCTGGAACAGCGGCACGCCTTCGATCTTGGCGACCGCGTCCCACACCGCCATGTCGATGGTGCCGATCGCCACCGAGCGCTCGCCGTGGCCGCCCGGCTTCTCGTTGGTGAACATGCAGTCCCAGATCTTGTGCGGATCGAGGTTGTCGCCCTTGTCGTTGACCAGCGAGGCCGGGTCGGCTTCCAGGATGCGCGGGATGAAGCGCTCGCGCATCAGCTTGCCCTGGCCATAGCGGCCGTTCGAATTGAAGCCATAGCCGACCACCGGCTTACCGTCGCGGATCACGTCGGTGATCACCGCCACCAGGCTCAGCGTCATCTTGCTGAAGTCGATGTAGGCGTTGCGGATGGGAGAGCTGATGGGGAGGGTCTGTTCGCGGATCTCGACGATTTTCATGGTAGGTGCCTGCTCGGGTGCCGTGTGGTGATGGAGTCAGTAGCTTAGCTCCCGGCAATCGACCTATAATTTCTTCAAGTTGAATTGATTATTAACCTGAAGTGAATGGCAGATGATCCCCGACCATAGCGCCGACATGGAATTCTTTACGCTGGTGGCGCGCCACGGCAGCCTGGCAGCGGCCGCGCGCGCGCTCGACCTGACCCCGCCGGCGGCGACCAAGCGCCTGGCCCAGCTGGAGGCGCGGCTCGGCGTGCGGCTGGTGAACCGCACCACGCGCCGCATCAGCCTGACCAGCGAAGGCGAGACCTACCTGGCGCACGCGGGCCGGATCCTGGCCGCGATCCGCGAAATGGAAGACGCCGTGTCGAGCGGCCGCGCGGCGCCCAAGGGCCTGCTGCGCGTGAACGCGACCCTGGGCTTCGGCCGCACCACGATCGCGCCCATCGTCTCCGGATTCGCGAAGCGCTACCCGCAGGTCGAGGTGCAGATGGAAGTGACCGATCGCCCGGTCGACCTGGTGGAGAGCGGCTACGACCTGGCGATCCGCTTCGGCACGCTGCCGGACAAGCGCCTGAACGCGCGCCGCGTGATGAGCAACCGGCGCTTCCTGTGCGCCTCGCCTTTGTATCTGCAGCAGCATGGCGTACCGGCCACGCTTGCGGACCTGGCCGCGCACCGCTGCATCGTGCATCGCCAGAACGACGAGGCGCACGGCGTCTGGCGCTTTTATGCGGGCGAAGGGGACGAGCACAGCGAGGTGGTGAAAGTGCATGGCGCGCTGTCGAGCAACGACGGCGACATCGTGCTGGGCTGGGCGCTGGATGGGCACGGCATCCTGGTGCGCTCGGAGTGGGACCTGGCGCGCTACGTCGAAAGCGGACGGCTGAAGATCGTGCTGCCGCAGTACCGGCTGCCGTCGGCGGACCTGTTCGTGTACTACCTGAACCGGCGGAACCAGGCGGCGCGGACCAGGGCGTTCATTGATTTCCTGGTCGAGCATTTCCGCCAGCCGGTGGAGGCAAGCTAGCTCTCCATCGAGATCTCGGCGACTTTGCCCTTGGCGTCGAAGTGCACGCTGATGACGTAGTCGGTCACGCCGCCGGGCAGGGTGAAGTCGAAGTATTCCATCTCGTCGTCTTCGCCCCAATGGCCATGCAGTTCGAGGACGTCGAGCACCGCGGACGGATCGGGGCGCGGCGTGCCGGTGCGCGCCTGCCAGTAGTCGGGTGCGAGCTCTTCGAGGTGGAAGGCGACGAACATGGCGACGCCGGATTCCTCGTCCTCCATGTCGAAGCCGTTCTTGATGGCCTGGCGCGCGGCGTGCTCGCGGCGCGTCACCTCGTCGGCATGGTCGCTCATCTGGGTTCTCCTGGGTGGTTTGTCAAAGCCGCTATTTTATTGGCATACTCGACGGCACGCGGCCTGTACGACTCGTCGGCGCTGCCGAACCGGAAACTGACCGCTTTCGTGAAGCAGACCGCGCTTGAACGCAAGCTGCCGCTGCAGTCACAACGGCATCCTGAACCGGCGCGATTTCGACCAGATGGTGGACCTGGTGGTGGCGATGCTGAAGAAGCTGGATGCGGCGGAGGTGCGGCGGATCCGGGATTTCGTGCCGGAGAGCCGCTGATCTCAGTCGCTCACTCGCTCAGTCATTTAGCCCGAGCCCTTCCCAGCCCTGCGGCGTGAGTTTGACGTACAGCTTTTCCTTCTGCCTGTGTTCCCCGTCGATGGTCCGCCCGAGGATGGGGAAAGCCTCCTTGATCTGGGGTTTCCTGGCCCAGGGGGCCACGTTCGACAGGGTGTAGGTGTAGATTACAGCGCTCTCATCGTGGTCGCCGACCTTGGCCGGGTCGGCCCAGCGCAGGACCTTGTCCAGCGACTTGCGGCCCCAGCACATGCGCGGCGGTTGCCCCGCGTTCGCGTGCAGGAAAGGTTTGGCGGCATCGGCCATGGTGTAGCGCCGCACCTTCAGCTTCGGCCCGCCGGCCAGGGCGCCGGCTACTTCCATGTCCTCGCCCTTGGCCAGGCCCGCCGATTCCAGCGCCGCCATCTGGCCCGCCACGCCGTCCGGGTACAGCTTCTGCTGGCGCAGGTCGGTTTCGTACACGTCGACCGGCCATGTCACGGGGTCCAGGCACATCTCACCCTTCTTGTCGAAGTACTGGGTGATGGCGGCGCCGAAATTCTTTTCGTTCGCGGAGGTCTTGCTGTTGCAGGCCGACAGCGCGGCGCACAAGCTCAGGCCGAGGAGGAGGGGGAGGGCGGTCTTGGTCATGGTGATGTCATTGTACCAAGGCTTGGCGCCGGTTCGCTTGAAAGAAAAAAGCCGCAGATCCTTGCGAATCTGCGGCTTTTATTCTGGTGGTGATAGGTGGACTTGAACCACCGACCCCAGCATTATGAGTGCTGTGCTCTAACCAGCTGAGCTATATCACCAGCTAAACGGTACTAAAACAAAATGGCTCAGCCTTTGCAAGCCAAGCCATCTCGCTTGAAATTTGGTGGTGATAGGTGGACTTGAACCACCGACCCCAGCATTATGAGTGCTGTGCTCTAACCAACTGAGCTATATCACCAAAGCGGGGAGCATTATGCCGTCCGCACACAGAACTGTCAAGGTTACGCGCTTCGAATGTGCTTGTCCAGCATGGCAAGAAGTTGTGCGGTCGCATCCGGCGCCAGGCAGTCGATCGCGATCCGATCCGGCATCGAACGCAGCCAGGTCAGCTGGCGCTTGGCCAGCTGGCGGGTGGCGACGATGCCGTTCTCGCGCAGCTGCTGGCGGTCGTAGGCGCCGTCGAGGTATTCCCAGCTTTGCCGGTAGCCGACGCAGCGCATCGAGGGCAGGCCCAGATGCAGGTCGCCGCGCGCGCGCAGCCTTGCCACCTCAAGCACGATACCTTCGTCGTCACGCTCGCCCAGCATCTGGTCGAAGCGCAGCGCGATGCGCTTGTGCAGCACGGCGCGGTCGGACGGCTCCAGCGCGAACGACACCAGCTCGAAGGGCAGGGCCGTCTTCTCGCGCCTGGCCAGCAGCTCGGACATCGGCTTGCCCGACAGCTCGATGATCTCCAGCGCGCGGTTGATGCGCTGGGCGTCGTTCGGCGCCAGCCGGTCGGCGGTCGCAGGATCGAGATCGCGCAGCTTCGCGTGCATGCCGGGCCAGCCGATGCGCGCGGCTTCCTCGTCGATGCGGGCGCGGACAGCGGGGGCGGCGGTCGGCAGGTCGTCGAGGCCGTCGACCAGGCCCTTGAAGTACATCATCGTGCCGCCGACCAGCAGCGGCAGCCTGCCGCGCGCCTGGATCTCGGCCACCAGCCGGATCGCGTCTTCGCGGAACTGCATGACGGAGTAGGACTCGAGCGGATCGATGATGTCGATCAGGTGATGCGGCACGCTGGCCAGTTCGTCGGCGGTCGGCTTGGCGGTGCCGATGTCCATCTCGCGGTAGACCAGGGCCGAGTCGACCGAGATGATCTCGACCGGCATCTCCCTGGCGATCGCCAGTGCGGCGGCGGTCTTGCCGGACGCGGTCGGGCCCATGATGGCCACCGCCATCGATTTGTGATTCTGAGTCATAAATAAATGCGGCTTACTGCCCGCGCAGGAAGAGTTTATCGAGCGCGGCGATTTCGAGCTGCACCCAGGTCGGGCGGCCGTGGTTGCACTGGTCGGCGCGCTCGGTCGCTTCCATCTGGCGCAGCAGGGCGTTCATCTCCTGCGGCGACAGGATGCGGTTGGCGCGCACCGCCGTGTGGCAGGCGAGGGTGCCGAGCAGCTCGTTGCGGCGCTCGATCAGCACGCGCGAGCCGCCGTATTCGCGCACGTCGCGCAGCACGTCGCGCGCCAGGGTCTGGGCATCGGCGTTCTTCAGCAGGACCGGCACGGCGCGCACCGCCAGCGTGGTCGGCGAGACGGCGGCGATGTCGAAGCCGAGCGACTGCAGGGTCTCGCGGTTTTCCTCGGCGGTGCCGACTTCGACGGCGTCGGCGAAGAAGGTCACCGGGATCAGCATCTGCTGCACCTGCATCTGCTCGCCGCCGGCCTGGGCGTCGAGCGCGTTCTTCAACTGCTCGTACAGGATGCGCTCATGGGCCGCGTGCATGTCGACCAGCACCAGGCCCTTGCGGTTCTGCGCCAGGATGTAGATGCCGTGCAGCTGGGCCAGGGCGAAGCCGAGCGGGAAGTCGTCGTCGTGGGCCGGTTGGGGCGCGCCCGGGAGCGGCATCTCGAAGCCCGACGGCGCCGGCTTGCCGTCCGCGGCATCGCCGGACTTCGGCGCGGAGAACAGGGCGCCATAGTTCTCGGTGCGCTGCGCAACCCCGCCGCCGGAAGACGCCGCATCCCAGCGGCTGCCGGCCGGGAAGGACGAGGCGTAGGGGGATGCCGGCGCCAGCTGCGAGCCGAACGAGGTCTGCTCGTGCGGACGGCGCCATGCGGGCGTGCCGCCGTTGCCGGAGTCCCGTCCGAAGCCGCCGCCCCAGGAGGCGCCCGCTGAGTTGCCCAATGAGCCGCCCGACGGCGTGATCTCGGCCGCGCTGACCGGGGCCGGCGCGTTGCCGTGGGCCGTGGCGGAGGTCTGGGCCAGCGCGCGCTGCACCGCGTGGAACACGAACTGGTGGACCGCGCGGCTGTCGCGGAAGCGCACCTCGATCTTCGACGGGTGCACGTTGACGTCGACCATCGCCGGGTCCAGTTCGAGCGCCAGCACGTAGCTGGGGAAGCGGTCGCCGTGCAGCACGTCCTCGTAGGCGGCCTTTACTGCGTGCACCAGCAGCTTGTCGCGCACGAAGCGGCCGTTCACGTAGAAGAACTGGCCGTCGGCGCGCGCCTTCGAGGCGGTCGGCAGGCCGACGTAGCCGTGCAGGCGCAGCGGGCCGGCAGCTTCGTCGAGCTGCAGGCGCGCCTCGGCGAAGTCGTTGCCGAGGATCTGGGCGCTGCGCTTGGCCGCTTCGCTGACGTTCCAATGGTCGATGGTGCGGCCGTTGTGGGTCAGGCTGAACGAGACGTCCGGACGCGCCAGCGCGATGCGGCGCACGACCTCGGCGCAGTGGCCGTATTCGGTCTGCTCGGATTTCAGGAACTTGCGGCGTGCCGGCGTGTTGAAGTACAGGTCCTGCACGTCGATCGTGGTGCCGAAGGCGCCGGAGGAGGGCGAGACGGTGCCCTGATGCGAGCCGACGATCTCCCAGGCGTGCGGCGCGTCCGCCGTGCGCGAGGTGATTGAAACGGCCGCCACCGAAGCGATCGAGGCCAGCGCCTCGCCGCGGAAGCCCAGCGTATTGACGTTTTCGAGGTCGGTCAGCGAGGCGATCTTCGAGGTCGCATGGCGGGCCAGCGCGAGCGGCAGCTCTTCCGGCGGGATACCCTTGCCGTTGTCGGTGATGGCGATGCGCTTGACCCCGCCTTCCTCGAGGCGGATCGTGACCTGGGTGGCGCCGGCGTCGAGCGCGTTTTCCAATAGCTCCTTGACCACGGCCGAGGGCCGCTCGACGACTTCGCCGGCGGCGATCTGCGAGATGAGCTGGTCAGGGAGCTGCTGGATGGGGCGGTGGATGGGGGCCGGGGCGTTCATGCGCAAATTATAGCTCGCCGCCCAAGCGCCAACGGCAGGTGTTTGATTTTTCCCAAACCGGGGTCAGACTCCGGTCTTACGGAGTCTGACCCCGGTTTTAGCTAAGTCAAAGCTTCTGCTCGCGCACGGGAATTTGTGCGTTACACAGGTCCAGGTAGTTCGGCGAGTATTTGTTCCATGGCCCGCCGCGATTGCGCTGGGCGTCGAGGACGGCCTGGTAGAGGGGGCTTTCGGTGCGCAGCACTTCCAGATGCACACGCTCGGCTTCCGGGACGTCGGCCGCGACCTTCACGGCGGCAATCGGCACCTGCATTCCCGGCTGCTCGTAGAAGCCCATCGGCGCCGGGCCGCGCGGCAGGGTCGACAGCAGCGGCATGCCGGCCACGACGCGGCCGACCACGGTGATGTTGCGGTCGAGCTGGCGCGGCGCCTGGCCGGTGACGACGTACAGGCTGGTGCCGCCGCCGCTGTCGGACTCGTTGCCGCGGGCCACGCCGACCATGCCGTAGCAGTGCGTCAGCCAGGTCTGGCCGGCCTTCGGGTCGCGCGCGGCCGGGAAGCCGCCGGAGTGCCCGACCTGGGGCGCGAAGCCGTCGATGTCGCGCATGCGCACGAACTGCTTGTCATTCGATAAAGGCACCGTGAACTCGCCCGGCAGGGTCTTTTGCGCGCTCTTCACCTGGCGCGCCTGCTCGTCGTCTTCGTGCGGGTCGCCCCACTGGACCACGAAGTTGTCCTGCGAGCGGACGATTGCCAAACCATCGTAGTAGTGCTCGCGCGCCAGGGCCTTGATGTTCCTGACGTGGTTCGGCGCAAAGCGGGGCGCCAGTTCGATGACCACGCGTCCCTGCGGCAGCTCCACGTAGAGCGTGTTCTCGGCGTCGAGCGGACGCCAGTCGCCCGGCTTCGAGCCCTTCAGCACCTCGCCGACGCCGGGTTTCGGCGGCAATTCCTTCGCGCCGGCCGCCAGCATCGCCGTCATGCCCAGCACCAGGGCGCCCACCATCTTTTTCGGTACAGCCTGCATCTCGTCTCTCCTTGTTCTTTTAGAAAACTTACAGGGGCCGTGTCAATTCTGTACCAAAAGTTGATCGGCCGGCCATTTTTCGATACCGGTCTGATGGTATGATGCGGCGCTACCATTTAGGATAATCATGGATCTGATGCAACTCTTCGGCATGCTCCTGCATGTCGATAAGACGCTGGGCAGCCTGCTGGCCCAGTACGGTGTGTATATCTACGCGGTCCTGTTTGCGATCGTGTTCTGCGAGACCGGTCTCGTGGTGCTGTTTTTCTTCCCCGGCGACACCCTGCTGTTCATCGCCGGCGCCTTCTGCGCCACCGGCGAGATGAGTTATCCGCTGCTGATGCTGCTGCTGATTACGGCCGCCGTCACCGGCAATACCCTGAACTATTACATCGGCGGCGCCATCGGCCACCGCGTGTTCACCCACGATTACCGCTGGCTGAACAAGGACGCCCTGAAGCGCACCCACGACTTCTTCGAAAAGCACGGCGGCAAGACCATCATCCTGGCGCGCTTCGTGCCGGTGGTGCGTACCTTCGCGCCGTTCGTGGCCGGCGTCTCGGAGATGACGCACACGCGCTTCCAGATGTTCAACATCACCGGCGCCGTGCTGTGGGTCGCCGGCCTCGTGACCGCCGGTTACTTCTTCGGCAACATGCCGGTGGTGCGTGACCACCTGACCGCCATCGTGCTGGTCGGCGTCGGCGCGGCGATCGTGCCGCTGGCCCTGGGCGGCATCTACAAATTCGGTCGCCGCATGCTCAGCCGCTGAGCCAGCCTCTTGCCATTCTTGCCATTCTTGCCAGCGCGCCGCATCGACGGCGCGCTGTTCGTTTACAAGGCTCAAGTTTACTGTCGGTCACGCCGATAAAGCAGGGGACAGCAACACTACTGGAATCCCATGCGTAACCTGATCGCCCTGTTCGCTTGCAGCTGCGTCGTCCTGAGCGCGAGCGCGAACGATCCTGCTCCCGCCGCGGCAGCCAAACTCGCGGCTTCGATTTCCCGGCCCGCATCCGCCTCCCTGCCGGCCGCCAAGGAAGCGCCATCGGCCAGCAAGGAAGCGCCGGCCAGGAAGGAAGCGCCGCCCAAGAAGGCCGCGCCCGCGCCGGCTGCCGCGGAGGACAAGGAACAAGAGGCCGAAGTCGCCCTCTCGGCCAAGATCGCCGAGCGCCTGGCCGAGCTGCGCGAGCGCCAGCAGGCGCGCGCCGCCGCGTCCGCGCGCGTGAAGAAAGCCGCCGAGGCCAAGCGCCGCGATGAAGAGAAGGCAGCGGCCGCGGCCGCGATCCTGGCCGCCGCGCCCAAGCACGGCACCGTCTGGTCCTACGAGGGCGAAACCGGCCCCGCCAACTGGTCGAAGATCAATGTCGATTGGGCAAAATGCGGCATGGGCAACCGCCAGTCGCCAATCGACCTGCGCGACGGCATCAAGGTCAACCTGGAGCAGATCGGCTTCGACTACCACCCGTCCTCGTTCAACGAGGTGAACAACGGCCACACGATCCAGGTGACGGTTGGCGGCGGCAACTTCATCACGGTCGGCAACCAGACCTACGAGCTGCAGCAGTTCCACTTCCACCGCCCGTCGGAAGAGCGCATCAACGGCAAGGGCACCGAGATGGTCATGCACCTGGTGCACAAGAGCTATGACGGCAAGATCGCGATCGTCGCGGTGCTGCTCGAGCGCGGCCAGCCGCACGGCCTGATGCAGACCATCTGGGACAACCTGCCGCTCGAGAAGAACGAGGTGGTGTCGCCGTCGATCGTGCTCGACCCCAGCGATGCGCTGCCGGAAAAGCGCGAATACTTCACCTACATGGGCTCGCTGAGCGAACCGCCCTGCACCGAGGGCGTGCTGTGGCTGGTGTTCAAGCAGCCGCGCCAGGCGTCGCCGGCGCAGATGGCGCTGTTCTCGCGCCTGTATCCGCTGAATGCGCGGCCGGTGCAGTCGACGGCGGGGCGGATGATCAAGGAATCGAACTGAGGCGGTACTCGCCCTTCCAGCTCCCGCCCGGCTCCAGCGTCTGCGGTCCCAGCATGGCCGGTTCGATGCAGACGAAGTTCCGGTACTCTTCATCCTCCAGATCCGACAGCGCGGCGGCATCGGCCGCGCCCGGATTCCACACCACCACGTCGGTAAAACCGCGCTGGCTGTGCAGCAGCTTGTCGGCGCCGTTGTCGAAGGTGAGCGGGCCGGCGATGCGCTCGAATACCTGGTCGAGCTTGTCGGTGATGGCCAGGGTCTCGGCCTGCAGGCCGTCGATGCGCACGGCTTCGACGTCCTCGACCAGGTGGTAGGTGTGCAGGGCGGCCGCGAAGGAGAAGGGGTGGCTGCCGATGTTGCGCACCTCGAGCGCCATGTCGAGTTCCGCACCGCGCACCGATACCCGCAGCGCCAGTTCGAACGCATAGGCCCAGGCGCTCGAGGCCTGCGGCGACAGCTCGTCCTGGTTCAGTCCCAGCAGGGCCCAGGCGGCGCCGTCCTGCTCGCCGCTGTCGAGTACCTGCCAGGTGCTGGTGCGCGCGAAGCCGTGGCGCATGCCCTCGCCGCGTTCGGCGAATTGCGGGAAGATCACCGGCACGCCGCCGCGGATCGCGCGGCTGCCGTCGAGCGCCGACAGGCGGCTCATGAACATGCGCTCCTGGGGCGCGGCGCCGGTGCCGGAAACGGATTTCCAGGACACCAGGTGGGCGCCGTACAGGGTGATGCTTGCCTCGGCGCCGTCCGGCGCACGCAGCAGCAGGGCGGGCAGTTGCCCGAATTGGATGGTAGATGCGCTCATTACAAATCCTCCCCAGGCTCAGACTAAGATTCGGCAGGCGTCAGGCCGTTCGTCCCTTCGCCAGCGGCGGATTGTACGCGAAGTAGCGCTTGATGCCTTTCGTGATCGCGTCCGCGAGCTGGTTCTGGTAGGCGTCGTCCTTCAGCCTGGCCTCTTCTTCCGGGTTCGAAATGAACGCGGTCTCGACCAGGATCGAGGGGATGTCGGGCGCCTTCAGCACCGCGAAGCCGGCCTGCTCGACCGAGCCCTTGTGCAGGCGGTTGATGCCGCCGATCTCGCTCAGCACCGCCTTGCCCAGCTTGAGGCTGTCGTTGATCTGGGCCGTGGTCGAGAGGTCGAACAGCACGCTGGCGAGCTGCTTGTCCTGGCTGCCGAGGTTGATGCCGCCGATCAGGTCGGCCTTGTTCTGGTCGTTCGCCAGCCAGCGCGCCGCGCTCGAGCTGGCGCCCTTCTCGGACAGCACGAACACGGAGGAGCCGCGCGCGGACGCTTGGATGAAGGCGTCGGCGTGGATCGAGACGAACAGGTCGGCCTGCACCTTCCTCGCCTTTTCCACGCGCTGGCCGAGCGGCACGAAGAAGTCGGCGTCGCGGGTCAGCATCACGCGCGTGTTCGGCAGGTCTTCCAGCCTGGCTTTCAGGCGCTTCGCGATCTCCAGCACGATGTCCTTCTCGTGCACGCCGGTGGCGCCGGTGGCGCCAGGGTCTTCGCCGCCATGGCCGGGGTCGAGGGCGATGGTCACCATGCGCGTCACCTTGCCGCTGTTGTTGCCGGCCGCGTCCTTGCCCTTGGCGGGCGGCCGCGGCTGGGCTTGCGGCGCGGTCGGCTGCGGCTGGGCCGGGGTGCTGCCGGCGCGCGCGGCGTCGGCTTCCAGCTTGGCGATCGCATCCGGGCCGGCCTGGCCGACCGTGGCGTCGCCCGGCTGGGGCGCCGGCGCCGGCGTGGCCGGAACCGCGCCATCGGACCAGTTCTCCCTGGCGATCATGGCGGACAAGGGATCGACCTGGCGCACCGGATACAGGTCGAAGATCAGCCGATGCCGGTAGCCGCCCACCGGAGCGAGCGTGAAGACCTGCGGCTTGACCTCTTCCTTGAGGTCGAACACCAGGCGCACCACGTTCGGGCGGTTCTGGCCGACCCTTACCTGCTTGATGTAGGGGTCGTTCGATTCGACCTTGGCGACCAGGCTCCTCAGGGTATCGTTCAGCGCCAGGCCGTCGATGTCGACCACCAGGCGCGGCGGATCGGCCACCATGAAATGGGTGGCTTTCAGGTCGCCGTCGTTCTCCAGGGTCACGCGGGTGTACTCGTCGGCCGGCCACACGCGCACCGCCATGATCTGCGCGGCCATGGCCGAGGACGGAAGCAGGGCGGGAGCGAGGACGGACAGGAGCAGCGTACCGCCGCTTTTCAGGACAGTGCGGCGCTTGGGGGAACCAGGGATCAGGGCGTCGGGGGGTAGTGCAGGCGTTCGAGGCATAGCAGGCCCAATTCAGACAACGCCTGCAATTCTACCTCACGGCCGAGGCCGCTGACTGTAAGCAATACCGTGACGTCGGGTGGCGGCAACACCGGCGCGCCTTTTTCGGGCCATTCGACGATGCAGATATTCCTGCCGTCGAAGTCTTCGCGGAAGCCCGCATCGAGGAATTCCTCCGGGCTGGACATGCGATAGAGGTCGTAGTGGATCAGGTTGGCCGGCTGCCCATCCAGGACGATCCGGTAGGGCTCGGACAGCGTGTAGGTCGGGCTTTTCACCGCGCCCTGGTGGCCGGCCGCGTGCAGCAGCGCGCGCGTGAGGGCGGTCTTGCCGGCGCCGAGGTCGCCGTGCAGGTAGATCACGAGGCCGGGCGCCAGCGCGCGCGCCAGGGCGCCGCCCAGGGCCTGGGTCGCCGATTCGTCCGGAAGGTAAGCTTTCAAAAAATCCTGCATCGAATAAAATAGTAAGTTATGTCCCCATCCCAGTCTGACCTGATCGAACTCGCGCGCACCATCAAGACTTGGGGCGCGGAACTGGGCTTTGCCGACGTGCGGATCGCGGACGTGGACCTGTCGCGCCACGAGGCCGGCCTGCAGGCCTGGCTGGATGCCGGCCACCACGGCGAGATGGATTATATGGCAAGCCACGGCATGAAGCGCGCCCGGCCGGCGGAGCTGGTGCCGGGCACGGTGCGTGCGATCGTCGCGCGCATGGACTACCTGCCGATGGCGTCGGACGCCGACTGGCGCGCGCGCGAACGCCTGCGCCAGCAGGATCCGCAGGCCGCCGTGGTCTCGCTGTATGCGCGCGGCCGCGACTACCACAAGGTGCTGCGCAACCGCCTGCAGGCCCTGGCCGAGAAGGTCAAGGCGGCGGTCGGCGAGCTCGGCTTTCGCGTGTTCACCGATTCGGCGCCGGTGATGGAACTGCCGCTGGCGGAAAAATCGGGGCTGGGCTGGCGCGGCAAGCACACGCTGCTGCTGTCGCGGGAGGCCGGCTCGACCTTCTTCATCGGCGAGATCCTGGTCGACCTGCCGCTGCCGGTCGACGAGGCGACCGGCGCCCATTGCGGCCAGTGCGACGCCTGCATCGGCGCCTGCCCGACGAATGCGATCCTGGGACCGGGACGACTGGACGCGCGGCGCTGCATCTCCTACCTGACGATCGAGCTGAAGGGCAGCATCCCGGAAGAATTGCGGCCGCTGATCGGCAACCGCATCTACGGCTGCGACGACTGCCAGCTGGCCTGCCCCTGGAACAAGTTCGCACAGCGCGCGGCGCTGCCGGATTTCGACGAGCGCAACGGCCTGGGCGCGGCCGGACTGGTGGAATTGTTCGGCTGGGAAGAAGAGGAATTCAACCGCCGCATGGAGGGCAGCCCGATCCGCCGGATCGGGCATGAGCGCTGGCTGCGCAACCTGGCGGTGGGGATGGGTAATGCGGCAACCGGGGCTGGGGAGTCCGCCAGGGGCGACCCGCGGATCGTGGCGGCGTTGCGGGCCCGCTTGGTGCATCCGTCAGCGCTGGTGCGCGAGCACGTTTCCTGGGCGCTGGCGCGCCACGGCGCCTTCGATTAGATTTCGATGCGCTTCATGCGCAAAGCCGACCAGTCGCCGTCGATCGAGATCATGGCGACGCCGGTGATACCATTTTCCTTCGCATAGGCATTGATCGAGTCGCGATTGATATCAGTCGCCTTCGACGCGGTCTGCTTCAGGTAGGCGACCCACAGCGAGCCTTTCTCGCCGAGGCGCTCCTTGGCGGTCGGGAAGAACTGTTCGAGTTCCTTGCGGTTCATCGCGAACATCAGCACCACGTCCACCTTGTCCTGGTCGTTCTTGATCAGGTTGGGCGGCATCTGCGACACCATCCCGGGATGGACGTTCCCGTTCAGGATCACCATCGATTTCGCGTTCCTCAAGAACATCTTGTCTGCAATCGTCTTTTCGCTCATCTGTGTTCCCTAAGTAAATGAGTGGCGTGGTCAGTTTAGCCACGGCGTGTTCAGATTGATTTTACAAGCGAACCCCTGAAAAACTGCGGAGAAAACCTGCCGTGCGCGGGTCCCGGAACCAAAAGCGGCGCCATCGGCGCGCCAGGGTTGAAGCGGCGGAACGTCCAGTGCCAGACGGAAAATTACTTCAGTAGGCCGGCCAGCTCGACCGCGGTCTTGACCTGCATCTTGTCGAAGATGTGGGCGCGGTGCACCTCGACCGTGCGCATGCTGATGCCCAGCTTGTCGGCCACGACCTTGTTCATGTTTCCGGCCAGGATCAGGTCGAGGACTTCGCGTTCGCGCGCCGACAGCGTGGACAGGCGTTCGCGCACGGCGCTGGAGGCGGCGGCCTGGCGCGACCTGGCCAGGGCTTCTTCGACGCGGTCCATCAGCTGGTTGTCGTTGAAGGGCTTTTCGAAGAAGTCGAAGGCGCCGCGCTTGAGGGAGTCGACGGCCATCGGCACGTCGCCGTGGCCGGTCAGGAAGATCACGGGCAGGCGCGCCAGCAGGCCGCGCGCGACCAGCTGGTCGAACACGGCGATGCCGTTCATGCCGGGCATGCGCACGTCCAGCAGCACGCATTCGCCGCGGTCGCCTTGGGGGTCGGGTTGCGTGTCCAGGGCGTCGAGAAAGGCCTGGCCGCCGGCATAGCCGCGCGCGGCCAGTCCGCGCGATTGCGCAAGCCATTCGAGGGCGTCGCGGATGACGTCTTCGTCGTCGACGATGTGCAGCATGAGAGGGGCTCCTGTTCTTCAGGTCGGTATTTTATCCTGCAACTGAGCCTGCGCCTGCTGCAGCGTGAACGTGAATATGGTGCCGCCGCCCGGATTGTCGGCGTGGGTGAGGGTGCCGCCGTGGAATTCGATCGCCGTACGGCAGATCGACAGGCCCATGCCCATGCCCTCGGCCTTGGTCGAGAAGAAGGGCGAGAACAGGCGCTCGGCCACCTCGGGCGGGATGCCGTGACCATTGTCGATCACCGATACCGCCACCTGCTCCTCCTTGTGGGCGGCGGCGATCCGCAGCACGCGGCGTTCGCGGTCGATGTCCTGCATCGATTCGATCGCGTTGCGGGTCAGGTTCAGCAGCACCTGTTCGAGCAGCACGCGGTCGGCCAGTACCGGCGGCAGGTCGGACGGCACCTCCACCTGCAGCGTGACGTAGCTCTGGCGCGCCTGCAGGTCGACCAGGGCGCGGATGCCGTCGATCACCTGCGGTATGGCGACCCGCTCGCGGCGCGGTTCGCGCTTCTTCACGAACTCGTGCACGCTGCGGATGATCTGGCCGGCGCGCCGCGCCTGGGTATTCGCCTGCTCCAGCGCGCGCTTCAGCATGCCGGCGTCGTCGCCCACGCCTGCCCGGTTCAACACGTTCAGCGCGCCCGCCGTGTAGCTGGAGATCGCCGCCAGCGGCTGGTTCAGTTCGTGCGCCAGCATCGACGAGATCTCGCCCATGGTCGCCAGGCGCGCGCTGGTCTCGAGCTTTTCCTGCTGCTGGCGGGCCAGCTCCTCGGCGCGCCGGCGGTCGGTGATGTCGAGGATGGAGCTCATCCAGCCGGTATGGCGCCCAATGCTGTCGACCAGCGGCGCCTCGAACACCAGCACCGGCACGCGGGTGCCGTCGGGGCGCAGGAACACGGTCTCGAACTGCGGCGTGGCCTGGCCCGCCAGGACCTTGCGGAAGCGCTCCTCGTACTCGACGGTCTCCTCCGGCGCCCAGTAGGGCATGGGCGGCTTCTTGCCGAGCAGTTCGCCGGCCGGCAGGCCGACGATGCGGCAGAAGGCCGGATTCACATAGGTGACGCGCCCTTCCAGGTCGCGTGCGCGCAGGCCGGTCAGCAGCGAATTCTCCATCGCCGTACGGAAGGCCATCTGCTGGCGCAGCGCGTTCTCGGCGGCGATGGTGCGCGCGATGTGGCGCCACAGCGCGGCCAGGGACAGCACCAGCCCCAGCGCCAGCACGATCACCGAGCCGACCAGCAGGTTGGGCAGCAGCTTGGGCGCGGCCTTCACGCTGTCGGTGGCCAGCACGATCTGCCCGCCCGGCAGGTCGAGCGCGCGCTTGTGGGTATAGATCCCGCGTCCCGGGCCGCCGGCGGCGCGCTGCGCCACCACGTGGTCGTCGCGGTCGAGCAGGGACAGGGCGTTGTCCTGGGCGAACCACCAGGGCACGTTCTCGTCGAGCAGGGTCTGCAGGTTGTAGGTGGCGATCAGGCTGCCGGCGAATTTGCCGTGGTGGTAAAGCGGCAGGTGGTAGTCGACGTAGCCGTGCAGGTTGCGGGTGGCGCCGTAGGGATCGCTGTAGCGCCCGCTGCGCGTGGTGCGCGACATCGCCTGCGCCTCGCGCGAGGACTGGGTCAGCCCGCTGCCCGGCAGCTCGCTGCCGCGCATGGCCAGCAGGCGGCCGTCGGCGTCCAGCCAGGCCACGCGGCGCAGTTCGTGGCCGTTCTTGAACATCTGCGCCAGGCGCGCCTGCAGCGCCTGCGGTGTGGGCGGGGTGTCGGCGGCCAGGTCGGCGCCCAGGGTCGCCAGCGCTTCCTCGCTGCGCGCCAGTTCGAAGCGCAGGGTCTGCTCGACCCACAGGGTGTCGGCGATCAGCTGTTCCTGGCGCTCGTTGGCCTCCATCTGGCGCGCCTGCCAGGGCAGCCACAGCAGCACCAGCAGGAACAGCAGCACCAGCAGTACCGGCACCAGCCAGCGCCAGGGGCCGTCCGGCACGGGGCGTGGGATCGAAAATGTGTTTCTCATGCAATAACGTGTTACTTTTGCTGAAAAGAAGCTATTGTGGTTTTCCACAATAGCGAGCGGATGAAAAGCTCAGCAGACTGCATCACATATAAAAAACATACTTAACGGAGACAACATCATGCAGATCAAATCCATGGTCGCGGCACTTGCTATGGTTGCGGGCGCAAGCTTCGCACTCAACGCATCGGCCCAGGCCCCCATCGTCATCAAGTTCAGCCACGTCGTCGCGACCGACACCCCGAAAGGCCGCGCCGCCGAGCGTTTCAAGGAACTGGCTGAAAAGCTCACCAAGGGCCGCGTCAAGGTCGAAGTCTACCCGAACAGCCAGCTGTACAAGGACAAGGAAGAACTCGAAGCCCTGCAGCTGGGCGCGGTCCAGATGCTGGCGCCCTCGCTGGCCAAGTTCGCGCCGCTGGGCGTGAAGGAATTCGAAGCTTTCGACCTGCCCTACATTTTCCCGACCAAGGCCGCGCTGTACTCCGTGACCGAAGGCCCGATCGGCAAGAGCCTGCTGCAGAAGCTGGAGCCGAAGGGCATTACCGGCCTGGCCTACTGGGACAATGGCTTCAAGATCATGTCGGCCAACAAGCCGCTGCACAAGCCGGCCGACTTCCGCGGCCTGAAGATGCGCATCCAGAGCTCGAAGGTGCTGGACGCGCAGTTCCGTGCGCTGGGCGCCAACCCGCAGGTGCTGGCCTTCTCGGAAGTCTATCAGGCCCTGCAGACCGGCGTGGTGGACGGCACCGAGAATCCGCCGTCGAACATGTACACCCAGAAGATGCATGAGGTGCAGAAGCACGTGACCATGTCGAACCATGGCTACCTGGGCTATGCCGTCATCGTCAACAAGAAGTTCTGGGACGGCCTGCCGGCCGACGTGCGCGGCGAGCTGCAGCAGGCCATGGCCGACGCCACCAAGTACGAGAAGGCGATCGCCCAGCAGGACAACGACATGGCCCTGGACGCCATCCGCAAGGCGGGCAAGACCACCATCTACAACCTGACGCCTCAGGAGCAGGCAGAGTGGCGCAAGGCCCTCGTGCCGGTGCAGAAGCAGATGGCGGGCCGCGTCGGTCCGGAGTTGATCGACGCGATCAACAAGACCACCGCTTCGGTAAAGTAAGACCGGACTCCGGTTTTCGTTAGCTTGTGCACGTCGTTCCCGCTGCCGCGGGAGCGACGTATTTGCCAAGGAACTCCCATGAAATTCCTCGATCGCCTCGAAGAGTGGATCATCGCCAGCCTGATGGCCGGCGCCACTCTCATCATCTTCATCGCGGTGCTGCACCGCTACCTGTCCGGCCTGCCGATCCCCGGCCTGCAGGACTGGCTCATCAGCCTGAACACCAGCTGGGCCCAGGAACTGTCCACCTTCATGTTCGTGTGGATGGCCAAGTTCGGCGCCGCCTACGGCGTGCGCACCGGCATCCACGTCGGCGTCGACGTGCTGGTCAACCGCCTGTCGGAACGCTGGCGCAACAAGCTCATCGTGTTCGCACTGCTGGCCGGCGCACTGTTCACCGGCATCATCGGCACGCTGGGCCTCAACTTCATCCTGCGCCTGGCCGGCACCGACCAGACCTCGGCCGACATGGAAATCCCGATGTGGATCGTCTACATGGCGCTGCCGCTGGGCTCCTATTTGATGTGCTTCCGCTTCCTGCAAGTGACCTGGCACTTTGTCCGCAACGGCGAACTGCCGCGCCATGACCATGCCTACGTCGAAGGCCTGGAAGACGAAATCGAAGATGCAAGGAAATCCACATGAACGCCGCCATTATTTTCGCGCTGCTGATCGTCCTGATGCTGACCGGCATGCCGGTCTCGATCTCGCTCGGCCTGACGGTGCTGACCTTCCTGTTCACCATGACGCACGTCCCGATCGAGTCGGTGGCGATGAAGCTGTTCACCGGCATCGACAACTTCGAGATCATGGCGATCCCGCTGTTCATCCTGGCCGGTAACTTCCTGACCCACGGCGGGGTGGCGCGGCGCATGATCAACTTCGCCACCTCGATGGTCGGCCACTGGCACGGCGGCCTCGCGCTGGCCGGCGTGCTGGCCTGCGCGCTGTTCGCCGCGGTCTCGGGCTCGAGCCCGGCGACGGTGGTGGCGATCGGCTCGATCATCCTGCCGGCCATGGTCAAGCAGGGCTATCCGAAGCGCTTCGGCGCCGGCGTGATCACGACCTCGGGCGCGCTCGGCATCCTGATCCCGCCCTCGATCGTGATGGTGATGTATTCGGTGACCACCAACACCTCGGTCGGCCAGCTGTTCATGGCGGGCGTGGTGCCGGGCCTGCTGCTGGCCTTCCTGCTGGGCCTGACGACCTGGGTCATCGCCCGCAAGCGTGACTACCCGCGCATGCAGCGCGCCACCTGGGCCGAGCGCCTGACCGCCTTCCGCCGCAGCGCCTGGGGCCTGTTCCTGATCGTGATCGTGATGGGCGGCATCTACAGCGGCGTGTTCACCCCGACCGAAGCGGCCGGCATCGCCGCCGTGTACGCCTTCGTGATCGCGGTGTTCGTCTACAAGGACCTGAAGCTGGTCCAGGTCGGCAAGGTGCTGCTGGATTCGGCGGCGATGTCGGCGATGCTCCTGTACATCATCACCAACGCCGTGCTGTTCTCCTTCCTGATGACCAGCGAGAACGTGCCGCAGGCGATGGCCGGCTGGCTCACCACCCAGGGCCTGGGCCCGATCGGCTTCCTGCTGGTCGTGAACGTGCTGCTGCTGTTGGCCGGTAACGTGATGGAGCCGTCCTCGATCGTGCTGATCATGGCGCCGATCCTGTTCCCGGTCGCGACCCAGCTCGGCATCGACCCGGTCCACTTCGGCATCATCATCGTCGTGAACATGGAAGTCGGCATGTGCCACCCGCCGGTCGGCCTGAACCTGTACGTGGCCTCGGGCGTCACCAAAATGGGGATTTCCGAATTGACGGTGGCGGTGCTGCCCTGGCTGCTGACGATGATCGGCTTCCTGCTGCTGGTTACCTACATTCCCGCGATCAGCCTGTGGCTGCCGCACATGATTTATAGCTGAAATATATTTCGTGAATGTATATAAAAAACTACGCTTTTCTTATTCGAATGCGTTATGATGGCGCAGCTTTAGCACCAAGGTGGTGCATTCGAAGGCCCGGATACAGTTGGGGAGAGGCAGAAGAAATCGGTAATCCAGCATTGGATCTACCGGAGAAATGTTGAGGAGACACACGTTTTATAGATGCCGCCGGCATTGACCGAGTGGCCGCAAACGTGAACCGACTAAGAGCGCACCCCACGAGGGTGCGTTTTTTTTTGCTACACTGAATCGATGAACACACAACAGGGCAGCGAACTCTTCAGCGCCATCGTCGCGGCGCCGTTCGGCGCGATGGGTATCCGCACGGAAGCGCAGGGCGAACAGGCGCGGGTACGCGAGCTGGTCTACCTGCCGCCGCATTACACCGAAAAAGCGCCGCAGGACGCCGCCGCCGAACAGGCCGCCGAGCAGGTCACGCGCTACTTCGGCGACGCCGATTTCCGTTTCGAGCTGCCGCTGGTCGAGGCCGGCAGCGTGTTCCAGCGCCGCGTCTGGGACGCGATCCAGGCCATCCCGCGCGGCAAGGTCCTGACCTATGGCCAGGTCGCCAAGCTGCTGGAATCGCATCCGCGCGCGGTCGGCCAGGCCTGCGGCGCCAACTGGTTCCCGCTGGTGATTCCCTGCCACCGCGTGACGGCAAGCGGCGGCCTGGGCGGATTCGCCAGCAGCGACGACGAACACGGCTTCACGCTGACGGTCAAGCGCTGGCTGCTGCGCCACGAAGGCGCGCTTCCTAACGACGTGCCATGGCAGCAGCAGTCAATCTTTCCCTGATCGACGGTTTCTGCGACGCGCTCTGGCTCGAGCACGGGCTGGCGAAGAATTCGCTGGACGCCTACCGGCGCGACCTGCGCCTGTTCGCCGGCTGGCTCGAGAACAAGCGTCCGGACCGCGCCAGCCTGCATGCGGTGCAGCCGCAGGACATCGCCGCCTATTTCGCCGAACGCCACGAAGACACCAAGCCCAGCTCGGCCAACCGGCGGCTGTCGGTGCTGCGCCGCTTCTACCAGCTGGCGCTGCGCGAACGCCGCATCGAGATCGACCCCTGCCTGAACCTGCCTTCGGCGCGGCAGCCGGCCCGCTTCGTGCACACCTTGAGCGAAGCCCAGGTCGAGGCCCTGCTGGACGCGCCGGACGTCTCGACCCCGCTCGGCCTGCGCGAGCGCACCATGCTCGAGCTGATGTATGCGAGCGGCCTGCGGGTGTCGGAACTGGTGGGCCTCAAGATGGTCGAACTGAGCCTGAACGACGGCGTGCTGCGCATTACCGGCAAGGGCAGCAAGACCCGCCTGGTGCCTTTCGGCGAACAGGCGCGCCACTGGCTGGAGCGCTACATGAAGGAAGCGCGCGGCGCGATCCTGAACGGGCAGCGCGACGACGCCCTGTTCGTGACCGGCCGCGGCGGCCCGATGACGCGCCAGATGTTCTGGATCGTGATCAAGAAACATGCGGCAAAGGCCGGCATCACGGCGCCGCTGTCGCCGCACACGCTGCGCCACGCCTTCGCCACCCACCTGCTGAACCACGGCGCCGACCTGCGCGTGGTGCAACTACTCCTGGGCCATTCGGACATTTCGACCACCCAGATCTACACGCACGTGGCGCGCGAGCGCCTGAAGCATCTGCATGCCCAGCACCACCCGCGTGGTTAATTCTCAAGACCTGGCGGGTCTGGTGAGTCATAATGGTTTAGTAGCACCCTTCCCACATGCACGAGGACACCATGGCCAAGACGAATTTCCAATACGAAAAGCGGCAGCGGGAGCTGGAGAAAAAGAAAAAAGCCGAAGAAAAGGCGCGGCGCAAGCAGGAAGCCAAGCAGCACAAGGGGGAGGAGGGTGATGCCTCTCCGGACGAGGAATCGGGGGCAGTGGCCGAGCCGGAACAGGATTCGGCTTAGTTAGCCTCGCCGTCGTTCCCGGCACTGCCGGAAACGACTCCCCGCGCAGGCGGGGACCCAGGTTCGTTCGCGGTTTGCCGGCTTCACTTGGGGGATGGTGCCGGGGCACCATCCCGCCTGCGGGAACGACGGATCAGACTGCCTGTCCCTCTGCCGAATCCGCTTCGGCTTCGGCCTCATGCCCCTTCTGGAACCAGCGCTTCGCCCGTTTGCCGAAGCTGTCCAGGTAGGTATATGCCACCGGCACCACCACCAGCGTCAGCAGGGTCGAGGTGATCACGCCGCCGATCACCGCGCGGCCCATCGGGGCCTGGTTCTCGGCGCCTTCGCCCAGGCCCAGCGCCATCGGCAGCATGCCGAAGATCATCGCCAGGGTCGTCATCAGGATCGGGCGCAGGCGCACCTGGCCGGCTTCCATCAGCGCGGCGAATTGCGACTTGCCTTCCCGCTGGCCCTGGTTGGCGAAGTCCACCAGCAGGATGGCGTTCTTGGTCACCAGGCCCATCAGCATCACGACGCCGATCACCGAGAAGATGTTCAGGGTGCTCTTCGTGACCAGCAGCGCCAGCAGCACGCCGATCAGGGACAGCGGCAGCGCCGTCATGATCGCGATCGGCTGCAGGAAGCTGCCGAACTGCGAGGCCAGCACCAGGTAGATGAAGATGACGGCGATCCCCAGCGCGATGGCGAAGCCGCCCATGGTCTCGTTCATCTGTTCGGCCTGGCCGCCGACGTCGAAGCGTACGCCCTCCGGCAGCTCGATCGATTTCATGGCCTGGTCGACCTCTTTCATCACGTCGCCCAGCGGACGGTTGTCCAGGCCCGCCATGATGGCCACGCGGCGTTCCAGCGCCTGGCGCTTGAGCACCTGCGGGCTGGTCGACGGCACGAACTCGACCACCTGGCGCAGCGGCACCATGATCGGGTTGCCGCTGGCATCCAGCTTGCTCGAGGCCACCGCCAGGTCGGCCAGGTCGGCCACCTTCTGGCGGCCCGATTTCGGCAGCTGCACGTTGACCTCGTAGTTCTGGCCATCCGGCGCCAGCCAGCGGTTGGTCTGGTCGCCGCCCACGAAGGGGCGCAGGGCGGCGCCGATCTGCTGCACCGACAGGCCCAGGTCGGTCGCCAGCTCCTGGTTGATCTTGACGATGGTGGCCGGGTTCGCCCCTTCCTGGCTGTACTGGATGTCGGCCACGCCCTTGATCTTCTTCATCTTGTCGATCAGGCGATGGGCAACCTGGTCGAGCGCGGCCTCGTTGCTGCCGAGGATGGCGATGAAGATGGGGCGGTTACCGACGGTCATGTCGATGCCGGCAATGCTGGCCAGGCGGTCGCGGATCGCCTGTTCCATTTCCTGCTGCGAGCGGCGGTGGGTCTTGCGCACGTCGGTCAGCTTGAGGCCGATCTGCGAAGTGTGGCGGCCGTCCCAGGCGCCGACCACGGTCTGCATGTTCTCGACTTCCTTGAACTCGCGCAGCGCGGCCTCGATCTGGCGCACCTTGGCGTCGTTGTAGTCGAGGCTGGAGCCGACCGGCACCTTGAAGTTCAGCTGGATGAAGCCGTTGTCGACCTGGGGCACGAATTCGCCGCCGATCATCGGCACCAGTAGCAGGCTGCCGCCGAACACTGCGAACGCGAAGGCCAGGGTGGACTTGCGCCAGGCCAGCGAAAAGCCCAGGATCTTCGCATACCAGCCGTGCACATGCTCGATGCCGCGGTCGATGCGGGCCATCAGGCGGCCCAGCCAGGGCAGGTACTTGAAGCGGTCCTTGACCGGATCCGGCCACACCGAGGACAGCATCGGGTCGAGCGTGAAGCTGACGAACAGCGAGACCAGCACCGCCACCGCCACCGTGATCCCGAACTGCAGGAAGAAGCGGCCGATGATGCCCTTCATGAAGGCGATCGGCACGAACACGGCGACGATCGCGAAGGTGGTGGCCATCACCGCCAGGCCGATTTCGTTGGTGCCGTCTTCGGCGGCGCGCACATGGCTCTTGCCCATGCCGAGGTGGCGTACGATATTCTCGCGCACCACGATGGCGTCGTCGATCAGGAGGCCGATCGACAGCGACAGCGCCATCAGGGTCAGGAAGTTCAGCGTAAAGCCGAAGTACTTCATCGCGATGAAGCTGGCCAGCACCGAGATCGGCAGGGTCAGGCCGGTGATGACGGTGCTGCGCCAGGAATGCAGGAACAGGAACACGATCACCATGGTGAGCACGGCGCCTTCGACGATGGTCTCCTTGACGTTGTCGACCTGGTGCTGGACCCTGCTTGACACGTCGTCGAGGATGCGGAACTGCACGTCCTTGGGCAGGGTCTGCTTCATCGCCTCGATCGCCTTCTTGACGTTGGCGCCGACCTCGACGGTATTCGCGTCCTGCACCTTGGAGATCTCCAGCGAGAGGGCGCGCTCGCCGTCCACGCGCGAGATCGATTGCTCTTCGGCGGCGCCGTCGCTGATCTCGGCCACCTGGTGCAGGTAGACCGGACCGTTGGCGCGTTTGGCCACGATGATGCGGCGGAAATCGGCCGCTTCCTTCATCTTGCCTTCGATGCGCACCAGGTTTTCGCGCTCGCCATGGCTGATGCGGCCGGCCGGCAGGTTGGCGTTGGTGGCGGTGATCGCGGCCATGACTTCGTCGATGCCGACGTTCAGGCTGCGCAGCTGGTCGGGGCGGATGTCGACCAGCACCTGGCGGTTCTGCTTGCCGTTGATGCGTACCTGGCCGACCCCGGCCACGGCCTGGATGCGCTTGACGATCACCTGGTCGGCCAGCATCGACAGGTCGCGCAGGCTGCGCTCCCTGGACAGCAGCGCCACCTGCAGCACCGGCTGCGAGTTCTCGCCTTCCTGGCGGTAGACCACGGGCTCCTTGACCTCGCGCGGGAAGCCGCCGCGCACGGTGCCGATGCGGTCGCGCAGGTCCTGCACGGCGCGGTCCATGTCGACGCTGAGCTGGAATTCGACGCCGACGCCGGAACGGCCCTCCCAGGAGTTACTGCGGATGGTCTTGATGCCGCCGACGGTATTCGCCGCTTCCTCGATCGGACGGGTGACGTCGTTCTCGACCTGTTCCGGCGACGCGCCCGGATACTGGGTCTCGATCCAGACGCCGGGAATTTCGATGTTCGGCATGCTCTCCACGCCCAGGCTGCGGTAGGAGAACAGGCCAAGCACCATCAGGCCGACCATCACCATGGTCGCGAACACCGGGTGCTTGATACTGATACGGGTCATCCACATGTTCTTATCCCTTAGTTCTTATCCATTGTTTGGGAGCTTGACCTTGTCGCCGGGCTTGACGCCGTCCAGCTTGACGGACAGCACCAGCGCGCCCGGAGCGATGCCGTCGATCGCTTCGACCAGGCCGTCGTCCTCGTTGCGCAGGCCGAGTTTCACCGGCTGGGCCACGACCTTGCCGCTGTCGACGCGGTAGACGATGTCGCGGCCGTGGTCCTGGCGCACGCCCAGCAGCGGCAACAGCGGATGGGTGCTGGTCTTTTCGGTCGTCACCATACCCTTGGCGAACATGCCGGCGCGCAGCGCGCCGTCCGGATTGTCGACGCCGATATACACCAGCATCGCGCGCGAGCCGGCTTCGGCGGCCGGGTTGATGCGCAGGACCTTGCCGGCGAATTTGCGTTCGCCGAAGCCGTCGACCTTGAATTGGACTTCCTGGCCGACCTTGATGCGCGGGATGTCGGACGCCGGGACCTGGGCGTCCAGCGTGAGCTGCTTGAGGTCGACGATCGAGAACACCGGGCTGTCCGGCGACAGTTTTTCGCCGGCCTGGGCATGGCGCTTGCTGACCACGCCGGAAAGCGGGGCGCGGATGGTGGTGTCGTTCAGGGCGATGCGCGCCAGGTCGAGCTGGGCGCGTGCCGAGTCGAGCGCGGCCTGGGCCAGGTCGACCGCGTTCGAGCTGGTGTCGTAGGCGTTCTGGGCAATGTAGTTCTGCTTGAGCAGGGCGGCGCTGTTGGCCTGGTTCTTCTTCGCCAGCGCCAGGCGCGCGCTGGCCTCGTTCACGGCGGCCTGCTGCTGGGCCACGCGGGCCCGCGCTTCGCTGTCATCCAGGCGGGCGATCACCTGGCCGGCCGCGACCTGCATGCCTTCCTGTACTGTGGTCTGCTTGACCACGCCCGACACCTTGGAGCGCACCGTGGCCTGGGCCAGCGGGGTGAGCGAGCCGGACAGCGGCAGCGTGAGCGCCAGCGGCCGCGCTTCGACCAGGGCGACGTCGCGCGCCGACAGTTCGTGCACCGGCTCTTTCTTTGCCGCCGCGGCAGGGGCGGGCTTGGCGCTGCCCGCCTGCGTGTACGCGTAGCCGCCCGCGCCCGCGAGCGCGAGGACAGCCACGCCGATGGCGGGGACGCGCCAGTGGCGGCGCCGTGCCTTGACGGGGTTCGAGGGGGCGGCGGAGGCGGGCGGCAGGGATTCGATTTTCATGGCGGCGCTCTTCTCTCTTCTTATTCAAGGGGATTGCAGCAGAATAGAGAAGGGGATGACGAACAGCTATCGGAATGCGACGAGCCGTGCAATCGGGACGCTGAAACGTCGAAAAGCCGGGACGGACGTCAGGACGCGCGGACGGTGCGGACAGCACGCCGGACACCGGCATGCATACCGTCAACGCTCGGCCTCAGGCGTCGCCGTAGGGCGGAACATAGGGGCCGCCCGGCTTGGTGGCCGAGAATTCGGTCTCCCCCGGCGCATCGAACAGGCGCAGGCGCGCCAGCACCTGGCCGTGGTCGGAGGCTTCCGGCAGGCCGAGGTCGAGGTGGTCGTTCAGGTAGACCACGTCGGCGATCTCGCCCAGCGCGCCCGGCAGCTCGGCATTGAACTCCTCGGACACCAGGATGTGGTCGATGGTCGTGTACTGGCCTTCGTGCAGATTGGAAAAACCGACGTGGCGCAGGCGGTCCTGGCGGCGCTGCAGCTGGCAGGCGTCGTACAGGCGCTCGCCGCTGGGGCCGCCGATGCCCAGCACGATGCCGGTGGTGACGGCGTCGGCGACGTCGTTGAAGTCGCCCAGCACCACCCGCGGGCGGCGGTTCTCGCGGCCCATCTTCGAGAGGATCACGCGCAGGGCGGCGGCCTCGGTGCCGCGCCGGATCAGCGAGCGCAGCGAGGCCAGCGCGAACAGCTGCGGGTCGTCGCCGCTGTCGTTGGCGCGGTAGTCGGGACGGCGCGACTTCAGGTGCACGACCACGACGTCGACCGTCAGGCCGGGGCGCACCTCGATCGCCGCGTGCAGGGGCGCGCGGGTAAAGCGTTCCGGGTCCCGGTTCCCGGGCGGCATCGCGATCCCGGGCGGGAAGTAGGGGAAGGATTCGGGTGCGTCCGCCAGCGGCAGGCGCGAAACCAGGGAGACGCTGGGGGTCAGCTTGTCGGCGCCCGGATCGGGGTCGAAGCCGACGTGGATCGCTTCGCGGTAGCGGCGGGTGCGCGACAGCGCTTCCGCCAGCGCGGCCTGCGAAAACACCTCCTGGAAACCGATCACGTCGGCGCCGAGCATGTCGATCTGGTGCGCTGTCCAGGCAATCTTCGCTTCGTACTCTTCCGGGGTGCTGGGTTCCAGGTTCTCGTAGAGCTTGGCGCCCGGCGGCGCCAGGTTGCAGACGTTGAAGGTGGCAAAGCGAATTTCTTGCTGCATAATAAGCAACTCCTCCGTTTGCTTTTAGCGTAACACGCATGGCCAAGAAAGAGCACATTTCAGAGACCCCGGCAACGCAGTTCCTGCGCAAGCACGGCGTGGTCTTTTCCGAGCATCCCTACGAGTATGAAGAGCATGGCGGCACGGCGGTGTCGTCGCGCGCACTGGGCGTGTCCGAACATGCGGTCGTGAAGACCCTGGTGATGCAGGACGAGGCGGCGCGCCCGCTGATCGTCCTGATGCACGGCGACTGCAAGGTCTCGACCAAGAATCTGGCGCGCGCCATTCCATGCAAGTCGGTCGAGCCGTGCAAGCCGGAGGTGGCGCAGCGCCATTCCGGCTACCTGGTCGGCGGCACCTCGCCGTTCGGGGTGCGCAAGGCGATGCCGGTGTACGTCGAGGAAAGCATCCTGGCCCTGCCGAAGATCTACATCAACGGCGGCCGGCGCGGCTTCCTGGTCGGCATCGACCCGGCCGTGCTGGTCGACGTGCTGAAGGCCCGGCCGGTGCAGTGCGCGCTGGCCGATTAGGCGCTGAATTAGGCCCTGAATTAGCGTCGGGCTCAGCCGATGGTGTATATTCCACGCGCCGGCCTGACCGGCACGGGATGAATAGAAAGAGACCGCATGGACAGTTCGAGCATTTACACCATTGTTTTCACCATCGCAGCCTACCTGATCGGCTCGATTTCCTTCGCGGTCGTGATGAGCCGCGCCTTCGGCCTGTCCGACCCGCGCACTTACGGATCGAAAAACCCGGGCGCGACCAATGTGCTGCGCAGCGGCAGCAAGAAGGCGGCCATCGCCACCCTGCTGGGCGACTGCATCAAGGGCTGGCTGCCGGTCTGGCTGGCGGTGCACTTCGGCGACCGTTTCGGGCTCGAGGACGGCGGTATCGCCCTGGTGGCGATCGCCGTGTTCGCCGGCCACCTGTGGCCGGTATTCTTCCGCTTCGTCGGCGGCAAGGGCGTGGCCACCGCGCTCGGCGTGCTGCTGGGCCTGAACGTCTGGCTGGGCCTGGCGACGCTCGTGACCTGGCTGGTGGTGGCCTATGCCTTCCGCTATTCCTCGCTGGCGGCCCTGGTGGCGGCGATCTTCGCGCCGTTCTACTACGGCCTGCTGTTCGGCGCCAACGAGATCCTGTTCGCCGTGATCATCATGAGCGCGCTGCTGCTGATCCGCCACGGCAAGAACATCGCCAACCTGCTGGCCGGCAAGGAGTCGCGCATCGGCAGCAAGGCCGCCGGCACCAAGCAGGCGGTCAAGAAAAAGTAAGCCGCCATCTGACCTGGCTTAAACCGGGGTCAGACTCCAAATTTTGGCAATGTCTCGTTAGTCATTTCCAAAAATCGGAGTCTGACCCCGGTTTGTCTTTGGTCAGAGGGCGGGGTTTCCGTACCCGCGCTGCCTGCTTTCTCTCGATGTGTCACCATATGCCAAACGCCGCGTGGTTGCGGCGCCAATTCCAGGAAGGTGGTGAGTCGTGAGCAAGAAAATGAGAATTGATTTCGTGTCGGATGTATCGTGCCCCTGGTGCGCGATCGGCCTGAAATCGCTGGACCAGGCGCTCGAGCGCGTCGCCGGCGAAGTGCAGGCGGACATCCATTTCCAGCCGTTCGAACTGAACCCGGGCATGAGCCCCGAGGGGCAGGACATCTTCGAACACATCACCGAAAAATACGGATCGACGCCGGCCCAGCAGGAGCAGTCGCGCGAGATGATCCGCCAGCGCGGCGAAGACGTCGGCTTCACCTTCGACATGAGCAAGCGTGGACGCATCTACAACACCTTCGACGCGCACCGTCTGCTGCACTGGGCCGAAGGCCTGGGCCAGGACCAGCAGCGCGCACTGAAGGAAAAGCTGTTCGAAGCCTATTTCACCAGGGGCGAAGATCCGAGCTCGCACGAACTGCTGGTGCGGGTCGCCGGCGAGGCCGGGCTCGACCAGGAGCAGGCGCGCGCCGTGCTCGACTCGAACACCTACGCCGACGAGGTGCGCCAGCGCGAATACTACTGGCAGCGCGCCGGCATCCGCTCGGTGCCGGCGATCGTCATCAACGAACGCCACCTGATCTCGGGCGGCCAGCCACCCGAGGTGTTCGAGCAGGCCCTGCGCCAGCTCGCCGGGCAGGAAGAGACGGTCTAAGCCAGATCCAGCACGACCGGCTGGTGGTCCGAGGCGGCAGTCTCGGACTGCACCTTGACTTCCGCCACGCGCGGCGCCAAATCCTCGGTCACGAAAAAGTAGTCGTAACACGCGGCGCGGTCGGGCCAGGGATAGCCATGCAGCCCGGCGGTCGGCGCGCGCGCCATGCCGCCGTGGCGAACCGTCCAGGCGTCTACCAGGGCCAAGGCGCCATCCTCGGGCGGCGCCAGCAGCGCGCGGTAGTCGTCGGAGTCGGGCGTGAAATTGAAGTCGCCGCAGTAGATCGCGGTGCCGGGCCGGAAGCCCAGCTGGAAGGGCGGCTCGAGCTCGGGTTCCGGCTGGTAGATGGCGGCGCGGGCGCAGGCTTCGGCATGCAGTTCGCGAATGCGCATGAGCTGCGCGCGGCGCTGCGGCGGCGAATGGTACTCGAGGTGGGTGGTCAGCAGGCGCAGCTTGCCGCCGGGCGCGTCGAGCACGGTTTCGATCATCCCGCGCGGCATGCCGGCCGGATATTCCGGCGCGGCCGGCCATGGCAGCATGTGGCGCTGGGCCTGGGTGATGCGGTACTTTGACAGCAGGATATTGCCGAACTGGCGAGGCAGGTTGTTACGGTAGATTTCGCTCGGCGCCTGTTCGATCATGTGGTAGCCGCCGAGTGCGCCGCCGAGCTGCTTGAACTGGGAGGCGGTGGCGCTGCCTTCGAGTTCGGGGTGATTGGCCGCCACTTCCTGCAGGCAGATCACGTCCGGATTCAGCTTTCGCAACACATCGATGATGGCGTGGATCCGGATGCGCCCGTCCTTCCCACAGCCCCAGTGAATATTCCAACTGACTACGCGCATGCGATACCTCCGTAAAACTCAGCTTACAGAGTTTGCCATCCTTCAGGAGAAAGCGGTCACACCGTAGGATCGATATCAGGCTTGCAAGTTCAGGATGTCAGGCCGGTTCGATCTCGTCCAGGGGCCAGCGCGGCCGCACGTTGAACGCGTAATCGTGGGTCGCGGCCTGCGGATTGGCCTCCAGGCGCAGGGCGCCGGCAAAGGCGATCATGGCGCCGTTGTCGGTGCAGAATTCGAGTTCCGGATAGTAGACCTTGAACTTCTTCTTCGCGGCCGCCGCGTTCAGGGAGGCGCGCAGCTGGCGGTTCGCGCCGACGCCGCCGGCGATCACCAGGCGCTTCAGGCCGGTGTGCTTGAGCGCGGACACGCACTTGGCGGTCAGCACGTCGACGATCGCATCGACGAAGCCGCGCGCGATGTTGGCCTTGTCCTGTTCGCAGATGTTGGCGATCCCGGCCTCATGGTTCTTCACCACCGTCAGCACGGCCGTCTTCAGGCCCGAGAAGCTGAAGTTGAAGTCCTTCGAGTGCAGCATCGGGCGCGGCAGTTTATACGCGTCCGGATCGCCGAACTCGGCCAGGCGGGAAATGGCCGGCCCGCCCGGATAGCCCAGGCCCAGCAGCTTGGCCGACTTGTCGAAGGCTTCGCCGGCGGCATCGTCCAGGGTCTCGCCCAGCAAGGTGTAGCGGCCTACGCCGTCGACCCGCATCAGCTGGGTATGGCCGCCCGAGACCAGCAGGGCGACGAAGGGGAATTCCGGGCGCTCGCTGGCGAGCAGCGGCGACAGCAGGTGACCCTCCAGGTGGTGCACGCCGAGCACCGGCTTGTCGAGCGCCAGCGCCAGGCTGCAGGCCACCGAAGAACCGACCAGCAGCGCGCCGGCCAGGCCCGGGCCCTGGGTATAGGCGATGGCGTCGATGCGCTCCTTCGGCAGCGCGGCCTTGGCCAGCACCTGCTCGAGCAGCGGCAGGGCGCGTCGGATGTGGTCGCGCGAGGCCAGTTCCGGCACCACGCCGCCGTACTCCTCGTGCATCGCGACCTGCGAGTGCAGGGCATGGGACAGCAGGCCGCGCTCCGTATCGTACAGAGCGAAACCGGTTTCATCGCAGGAGGATTCGACGCCGAGGACAATCATGGGAATAGCGGAACAGGAAAAGCGGAATCCGCCATTGTAACGTAGCGTGGGCCCTTCGAGCCCACGCGCGGAGCCAACGTGATGCGAACGTCACGCGTGGGCACGGGGTGCCCACCCTACGGCCGCTGCAGCAGTTCCTTGTGGGCGCTGCGCAGCATCGCTTCCGTATCTTCCCAGCCGATGCAGCCGTCGGTGACCGAGCAGCCGTACTTCAGCTGCGACAGGTCTGCCGGAATCGGCTGGTTGCCGCTGACGATGTTCGATTCGATCATCACGCCCACCAGCGACTTGTTGCCGTGCCTGATCTGCTGGATCACGTCCGACATGACCAGCGGCTGCAGTTCCGGCTTCTTGTAGCTGTTGGCGTGCGAGCAGTCGACCACCAGGTTGGCCGGCAGCTTGGCCTTCTTCAGCGCCTGCTCGGCGATCGCGACCGACACCGAATCGTAGTTCGGACGGCCGCCGCCGCCGCGCAGCACCACGTGGCCGTAGGCGTTGCCGCTGGTACGCACGATCGAGACCGTCCCCTGGCTGTTGATGCCCAGGAAAGAGTGCGGGCTGGACGAGGACAGCACGGCGTTGATCGCGATCTCGATGTCACCGTCGGTGCCGTTCTTGAAGCCGACCGGGGTCGACAGGCCGGACGACATCTCGCGGTGGGTCTGCGATTCGGTGGTCCTGGCGCCGATTGCGGTCCAGGCGATCAAATCGCCCAGGTATTGCGGCGAGATCGGATCCAGCGCCTCGGTAGCGGTCGGCAGGCCGAGTTCGCAGACGTCGAGCAGGAACTGGCGCGCGCGCTCCATGCCGACGTCGACACGGAAGGAGTCGTCCATGAACGGATCATTGATATAGCCCTTCCAGCCGGTGGTGGTGCGCGGCTTCTCGAAGTACACGCGCATCACCAGCACCATGGTGTCGGCGACTTCGGCCTGCAGCGCCTTCAGGCGGCGCGCGTAATCCAGGCCGGCAACCGGGTCGTGGATCGAGCAGGGGCCGACGACCACGAACAGGCGCTTGTCCTTGCGGTCGAGGATGTTGCGCAGCGTTTCGCGGCCTTTCATCACGGTGGTGAAGGCCTTGTCGGTCAGCGGCAGTTTCTGATGCAGTTCGCTAGGGGACGGCATGGTCGCGAACGCAGAGACGTTGGTGTTTTCGATATCGGGCGTGATCAGCATGGCTAGACGTTTTTTTCAGCGTATTTTCCGAAGGGGAGGACCAGTCTAGCCCGAAAACGCCGATGTTGCACTGCAATGTATAAAAAATGACGGTATGCTGTCGTCATGCAAACGCCCCACGACCATGATCACGAACCCTTCCAGGCGGCCCGCTTCATCAAGGAGATCGGCCGCGGCGTGAAGGGCGCACGCAGCATGACGCGCGACGATGCGCGAGCGCTGTACGCAGCCATGCTGGACGGACGCGTGTCCGACCTCGAGATGGGCGCAATCCTGCTGGCCATGCGCATCAAGGGAGAGTCGGTGGACGAGATCGCCGGCTTCATGGATGCCGCGGAAAGCGCGTTCGCGCCGCTGCCATCGCCGCCGGGCGACTACGCGCCGGTGCTCATCCCCAGCTACAACGGCTCGCGCAAGCTGGCCAACCTGACGCCGCTGCTGGCCCTGCTGCTGGCGCGCGAAGGCGTGCCGGTGCTGATCCACGGCGTGCAGCAGGATCCGGGGCGCGTCACCACGGCCGAGATCCTGGCCGAGATGGGCATTGGCCCCACCGGCTCCACCGCCGACATGCTCGACGCCTTTGCGGATCGCAAGCCCTGCTTCATGCCGATCGAGACGCTGGCGCCGAAGCTGGCCGGGCAGTTGTCGCTGCGCCGTATCCTCGGGGTGCGGAATTCGACCCACACCCTGGTCAAGATCCTGCAGCCTTTCGAGGGACCGGCGCTGCGCCTGGTGTCCTATACCCACCCCGAGTACCTGGCAATGCTCACCGAGTACTTCAGGAAAGCGGCGCCGGCCGGGCGCGGCGAGGCTTTCCTGATGCGCGGCACCGAAGGCGAGACCGTGGCGAATGCCAACCGCGCCCAGCAGATCGACTGGTTCCACGCCGGCGAACAGACCCTGCTGGCCGAGCGCGACGCCCCGACCGACGAGCTGGCCCCGGCCCCGGAAGGGCGCGACGCGCCCGCCACCGCCGACTGGATCCTGCGCGCCCTGCGCGGCGAACAGCCGGTGCCGCCGCCGATCGCGGCCCAGGTGGCGCATTGCGTGCGGGTGGCGCGTGGGCTGCGCATGAATCCGGCTATCCGCGACTGATACAATCTCGTCTTTTGTGCGCGTCAAAAGCGCGGCGGGACGATGGGCATGGCAAGACGATACGATGTAGCGGTGATCGGCGCGGGCGCGGCCGGCATGATGTGCGCGGCGGTAGCGGCCCAGCGCGGCAAGCGCGTGGTGCTGGTCGACCATGCGGCGAAGCTGGCCGAAAAGATCCGCATCTCCGGCGGCGGCCGCTGCAACTTCACCAACATTAATGCCGGCTGGCAGAACTTCATCTCGGAGAACCCGCACTTCTGCCGCAGCGCGCTGTCGCGCTACACGGCCCAGGATTTCCTGGCGCTGGTGAAGAAACACCGCATCGCGTACCACGAGAAGCACCGCGGCCAGCTGTTCTGCGACGATTCCTCGGAACAGATCATTCGCATGCTGAAGGCGGAATGCGATGCCGGGGGCGTGGAGTGGCGCATGCCGTGCAAGGTGACTGGCGTGGAAAAGCTGGACGGCGGTTTTGTGGTCGGCACCGACGGCGGCGCCATCGAGGCCGCCAATGTGGTCGTGGCCACCGGGGGCCTGTCGATCCCGAAGATCGGCGCCACCGACCTCGGCTACCGCATCGCCAAGCGCTTCGACCTGAACCTGATCGAGCCGCGCCCGGGCCTGGTGCCGCTGACCTTCGACGGCCCCGGCTGGCAGCCCTTCGTGCCGCTGGCGGGGATTGCGCTCGAGGTCGACGTCGAGACGGGGGCGAAGAAAGGGAAGGGGGCCAGGTATGGCTACTTCCGTGAAGACCTGCTGTTCACCCACCGCGGCCTGTCCGGTCCGGCGATCCTGCAGATCTCCAGCTACTGGCAGCCGGGCGCGCCCATCGTGCTGAACCTGCTGCCGGAACTGGACGTGGCCGAGGAGCTGATCGCTTCCAAGGCCAGCGTGAAAAAGCAGCTCGGCAATATCCTGTCGCAATGGCTGCCGGCCCGCCTGGCCGAAGGCTTGTTGGCCGCGAACGGTTTCGCGCCGGACGCGCGCCTGCCGGACATGGCCGACGCCAGGCTGCGCAAGCTGGGCGACGCCATCAACCGCTGGGCCATCGTGCCGACCGGCTCGGAAGGCTATAAAAAGGCCGAGGTGACCATGGGCGGCGTGGACACGCGCGAGCTGTCGCAGCAGACCATGATGGCGAATAAAGTACCGGGCCTGTATTTCATCGGCGAGACGGTCGACGTGACGGGCTGGCTGGGCGGTTATAACTTCCAGTGGGCCTGGGCTTCGGGTGTTGCGGCAGGCTCCGCCATCGAATGATTTTCTCGTTGTGGCAATTCCGGCACATGGCCGGACCAGGATGAGAAAACCTACCACAGCTCTTGAAAAGCTGTTAGAATTTCGTTCTTCCCTAAATCCAACGGTTTCATTTTTACATGACCACTATCCGCCTTAAAGAAAACGAGCCGTTCGAAGTCGCTATGCGTCGCTTCAAGCGCACTATCGAAAAAACCGGTCTGCTGACCGAACTGCGCGCACGCGAGTTCTACGAGAAGCCGACTGCAGAGCGCAAGCGCAAGCTGGCCGCCGCCGTGAAGCGTCACTACAAGCGTATCCGCAGCCAGCAGCTGCCGAAGAAGCTGTACTAATTCCGTTCAGCTGCCTGATCCGGTGACGGCCTGTGCCAGTCCCGGCTTTCGAGGCCTGAATATGTCGAAGCCCGCTCCGGTCGATACCGCAGCGGGTTTTGCCTTTTTCCCTTTTCAAAAACCTATCGCGGAGAATCCATGAGCTTGAAAGCACAACTGACCGATGACATGAAAAACGCCATGCGCGCCAAAGAAAGCGAGCGCCTGGCCACGATCCGCCTCGTTCTTGCCGAGATCAAGCGCAAGGAAGTGGACGAGCGCATCGAGCTGGATGATGCCCAGGTCACCGCCGTGGTCGAGAAGATGATCAAGCAGCGCAAGGATTCGATCACCCAGTTCGAAGCCGGCGGCCGCCAGGACCTGGCCGATATCGAAAAGAAGGAACTGGCTGTGCTGTCGACCTACATGCCGGCCGGCCTGTCGGACGAGGAAATCGTGGCCGAAGTGCAGGCTGCGGTCGCCGCTTCCGGCGCCGCCGGTCCGCAGGACATGGGCAAGGTCATGGGCATCCTGAAACCCAAGCTGGCTGGCCGCGCCGACATGACGGCCGTGTCGGCACAAGTGAAGAAAGCGCTGGCGGGCGCTTGAGCCAGATTTAGGAAGGCAATGCCCTGTTGCCTTGCTACAAATCAATTGCTAGCCGGCGCTGCGGTATAGTCTGAGTTTAGACAAACACTGTAATTATCAACGTGATTCCGCAATCATTCATTACCGATCTGCTCAACCGCATTGATATCGTCGATGTGGTTGGCCGCTACGTCCAGCTGAAGAAGGGCGGCGCCAACTACATGGGCCTGTGCCCTTTTCACAATGAAAAGTCGCCCAGCTTCACGGTGAGCCCGACCAAGCAGTTCTATCACTGCTTCGGCTGCGGCGCGCACGGCACCGCCATCGGCTTCCTGATCGAATACTCGGGCATGGGCTTCGTCGACGCGGTCAAGGACCTGGCCCAGGGCGTCGGCATGGTCGTGCCGAACGACGACGACAAGATCCCGCCGGCCCAGCGCGCCGCCCAGCAGGCCCAGTCGATGGCGCTGACCGAGGCGCTGCAGCAAGCCTGCGACTTCTACCGCGCCCAGCTGCGCCAGGCGCCGAATGCGATCGCCTACCTGAAGGGCCGCGGCCTGACGGGCGAGGTGGCGGCGCGCTTCGGCATGGGTTACGCACCTCCTGGCTGGGACAACCTGCGCTCGGTCTTCAAGGACTACGACGCGCTTGCGCTGGTCGAGTCCGGCCTCGTCATCGACAAGGTCGACGAGGATGGCGGCAACAAGAAACGCTACGACCGCTTCCGCGAGCGCGTGATGTTCCCGATCCGGAACACCAAGGGCCAGGTGATCGGCTTCGGCGGCCGCGTGATGGATGGCGGCGAACCGAAATACCTGAACTCGCCGGAAACCCCGCTGTTCAATAAGGGACAGGAACTGTACGGCCTGTTCGAGGCGCGCCAGCCGATCCGCGACGCCGGCTATGTGCTGGTGACGGAAGGCTATATGGATGTGGTCGCCCTCGCCCAGCTCGGCTTCCCGCAGGCGGTGGCGACGCTCGGCACGGCCTGCACCAGCACCCACGTGCAAAAGCTGCTGCGCCAGACCGACAATGTGATCTTCAGCTTCGACGGCGACAAGGCCGGCCGCCGCGCCGCCCGCCGCGCGCTCGAAGCCTGCCTGCCGCAGGTGTCGGACGACAAGACCATCAAGTTCCTGTTCTTGCCGCAGGAACATGACCCGGACAGCTATGTGCGCGAATTCGGCGGCGACGCCTTCGCCCGCGAGATCGACGAGGCGATGCCGCTGTCCTCCTTCCTGCTGCGCGAAGTGACGCAGGAGCACGAGCTCGACACGCCGGAGGGCAGGGCGCATGCCCAGTTCGAGGCCAAGCCGCTGCTGCAGGCGATGGCCCCGACCGCGCTGCGCCTGCAGATCGTGCGCGGTCTGGCCAGCATGACCCAGTCGACGCCGGCGGAGATCGAGGCCTTGTTCGAATTGTCCAAGCCAGTGTCGGTTGCGCGCAAGGCGCCGCCGCGCCAGGGCCGGCCGGAGCCGGTCGGGCTGGAGCTGCAGATCATGCGCATGCTGGTGGGCCATCCCTCGCTGGCCCTGGGCCTGGACGAGGGCGCGCTGCGCGCTTTCGACCACTTCGGCGCCGAGCCGGCGGACCGGTTGCGCTGGCTGATCGCACAAGCCCAGGCCCTGGGCGCGAACGCCAGCTTCGCCGCGTTGTCCCAGCAATTGAAGGAGTCCAGCACCGAGTATGACCACCTGATCGCGGAGATCGCGTCGGAACCCGAATCGGATATTGAACAGGATCGCGTCTGGCTCACTAGTGCTGTGCGGCAAATCAAGATGGATGTCTTAAAACAGGAGTTGAACCAGTTGTTTTCTTCTGGGCTGACCCCAGATCAGGTAAGTGCCCGCTATCGCGAAATCACAGCACAGCAGGACCTCTTGATGCGGGAAGCCGCCAACGAAACCCCAGCGAAATTTGCCTGAAGTGTGCCCGTGGCGACACGGGTGTTCTTGACTGGAAAATATGGGGGTGCGTGCTATAATAAAACGCTAACTATTGCAAGCTTTGAAACGCTTTTTCGTCTCAGAGCGGGCCTGGAGTTTCAGTTAGCGCGGCAAAAGTGTCGTAATAGATGCGGGTAAGAAATACGGGTAACAAAACTTTATCTTTAACCTAGTAAAGTAGTCGTCGTGACTTCGAAAGCGCCTGTGCCAACCAAGAAACCCGAAACCAAAGTGGCTACCAAATCCACCAGGATGTCCGCCAAGGCGGACAATTCTCAAGACAAGGCGGAAGCCCGCGTCGCGGGTGTTGCGCCTGTGAGCCAGACGACCGACGCGGAAGCACTTGCCGCGATCGACACGTCGGGCTACGTGCTGCCGGCCGTCAAGGTACCCGGCCGGCGCGGTCGCAAGCCCAAGGAATTCACGCCCGAAAACGACGAAGTCGCCGCATTGAATGCGGTCGAGCGCGCCGAACTGAAGGCTGCGGACAAGGCCAAGGCCAAGGACCGCAAGGCCAAGGAAAAAGCGCTGCTGAAAGACGCCTTCTCGTCGGATACTGAAGCGAGCGAAGAAGAGATCGAAGTTCGCCGCAACAAGCTCAAGGCCCTGATCAAGTCGGGCAAGGAGCGTGGCTTCCTGACCTATTCCGAGATCAACGACCACCTGCCGGACAATATCGTCGATCCGGAAGCGATCGAAGGCATCATCGGCACCTTCAACGACATGGGCATTGCCGTCTACGAGCATGCGCCCGATGCCGAGACCCTGCTGCTGTCCGACAACGTCCCGAACGTCACCAGCGACGACGAAGCCGAAGCCGCCGCGGAAGCCGCCCTGTCGACCGTCGACTCCGACTTTGGCCGCACCACCGACCCGGTCCGCATGTACATGCGCGAAATGGGGTCGGTCGAGCTGCTGACCCGCGAAGGCGAGATCGAGATCGCCAAGCGCATCGAGGACGGCCTGCGCGACATGATCCAGGCGATCTCCGCCTGTCCGGTGACGATCGCCGAGATCATCGACGCCTCGCGCCGCATCGAGAGCGACGAGATCAAGATCGACGAGATCGTCGACGGCATGGTCGATCCGAACGAATCCGAGGACACCTCGCCGACCGCGGTCGCGCCGACGTCCACCGATGACGACGAGGAGGACGAAGGGGAGGAAGAGGAAGAAGAGGAAGAGGAAGAAGAAGCCAGCGCAAGTTCCGGCGCGGCCGGCTATTCCGCCGAGCAGCTCGAGCAGCTGAAGAATTCCGCCCTCGACAAGTTCCACACGATCGAACAGCAGTTCGACAAGATGCGCAAGGCCTACGAGAAGCAGGGCTATAACTCGGACGGTTACGTCAAGGCCCAGGAAGCGATCTCCGCCGAACTGCTGGGCATCCGCTTCACCGCCAAGGTCGTCGAGAAGCTGTGCGACACCCTGCGCGGCCAGGTCGACGAAGTGCGCCACATCGAAAAGCAGATCCTGGACGTGGCCGTGAACCGCTGCGGCATGCCGCGCGCCCACTTCATCAAGGTCTTCCCGGGCAACGAGACGAATCTCGAGTGGGTCGACGGCGAAGTAAACGCCGGCCACGCCTACAGCGCCATCCTCGGCCGCAACATCCCGACGATCAAGGAACTGCAGCAACGCCTGATCGACCTGCAAGCGCGCGTCGTGCTGCCGCTGCCGGACCTGCGCAACATCAACCGCCAGATGGCGGCCGGTGAAATGAAGGCGCGCAAGGCCAAGCGCGAAATGACCGAGGCCAACCTGCGTCTGGTGATCTCGATCGCGAAGAAGTACACCAATCGCGGCCTGCAATTCCTCGACCTGATCCAGGAAGGCAATATCGGCCTGATGAAGGCGGTGGACAAGTTCGAATACCGTCGCGGCTATAAATTCTCGACCTATGCGACGTGGTGGATCCGCCAGGCCATCACCCGTTCGATCGCGGACCAGGCGCGCACGATCCGTATTCCGGTGCACATGATCGAAACGATCAACAAGATGAACCGGATCTCGCGCCAGATCCTGCAGGAGACCGGCGCCGAGCCCGATCCGGCGACCCTCGCGATCAAGATGGAAATGCCGGAAGACAAAATCCGGAAGATCATGAAGATCGCGAAAGAGCCGATTTCGATGGAAACCCCGATCGGCGACGACGACGATTCGCATCTCGGCGACTTCATCGAGGACAACAACACGCTGGCCCCGTCCGACGCGGCCCTGCATGCCTCGATGCGCGGCGTGGTGAAGGACGTGCTGGATTCGCTGACCCCGCGCGAGGCGAAAGTCCTGCGCATGCGCTTCGGCATCGAGATGTCGACCGACCACACGCTGGAAGAAGTCGGCAAGCAGTTCGACGTCACCCGCGAGCGCATCCGCCAGATCGAAGCCAAGGCCCTGCGCAAGCTGCGCCATCCGTCGCGCTCTGACAAGCTGAAGAGTTTCCTCGAGGGGAGCAGCTAAGCTTGTTGGTCTTGACGGACCTGCACTAAAAGCAATATGCTCTCGCCACTTCGGGTTTTCGCCGCTTCGGCGCCGGCCCGCAAGTGGCGAGTTTTAACATCCCAGGATGCACCAGTTTCGGGCCTCTAGCTCATGCCTGGTTAGAGCAGCGGACTCATAAGTGCGCCGTAGATAGGGCGCATTCTCGTTGTGAAAATAGTTTCACCCCACTGAAGCAATGTGGGTAAAACAGCGGCTTACTAGGGAGGTAAACCCTAGGATACCTGAAAAGGAAACTTTGAGGGGACTGCAGCATGCCGTCAAAAGGCAGACGAAAGCTAATATGCAAGCTTAACAGGTCTGTCAGTTAGGCCAGTCATGGTGAAGGCTGATTGTCTGAAACCTAATCCGACCGGAGCATCACGAGCAACTGGTGGACACGCATATTTACGTCCATCTTGACGAATGAGCGGTAGCGATTATGAATACCTCTCAAGCTTCTTCGTCAGCCGGCACCCAAGTAGGGATGAGAAGGATGTATGGGACACCTAAAACTGGACCGCGAGAATGTGTTAACTACGGGATTGCCTACGGGGAGTAATCCCTAGAAGCTTGAGTTGAGATATGCAACTCAGGTAGAATCGATGAAGTTACGGCAACGTAGTGGAACGATTCGGCAACGGACTATTCGATAGTACCCGTTGTGGTAGAAATGTTGGGCCGTTAGCTCAGCTGGTCAGAGCAAGGAACTCATAATTCCGGGGTCGCAGGTTCAAGTCCTGCACGGCCTACCAAAGTACACCCAATACAGCCTAGGTAACTCTGGGGCAAGGGAAAGCGAAGACGCAAGGAAGTCGATAGAAGCGAAAGGTTTACTCGGATGAGTAATAAAGACCTGGAACGACTAGAAACACTACGTAAACTCAACGCCAAACCCGGTTGGGTCAACGGAGACCTATATAGGCTAATGTACAAAACCGACTTGTATGTCGTGGCGTATCAGAAGCTCAAAAGCGTCCCCGGAAACATGACGCCAGGTCCCGACGGGACTACACTCGATGAATTCTCACTGAGGACCATTGAGAGGATCATATCGAACATCAAGGACGAGTCTTTCCAGTTCTCCCGTGCTCGACGTGTTCACATTCCCAAGGCAAATGGTAAAACCCGTCCGCTAGGTATCGCTCCTCCTCGGGACAAGATCGTACAAGAGGTCATGAGAATGATCCTCGAAGCTGTGTACGACAGCCCCTATGGGAGCAGTTTCAGCGACGACAGTCATGGCTTCAGAGCCAAGCGAGGCTGCCACACAGCGTTAAAGTCTATCCGCAACAACTGGAGCGGAGTAACGTGGATCATTGAAGGCGATGTTAAGGCTGCCTTCGATTGTATTGACCACGACATCCTAATCAACATCCTGCGTCGTAGGATCAAGGATGAAAGATTCATAAACCTGATTAGGAAAGCACTAACGGCAGGCTACTACGAGTTCAAAACACCCGTAGACAGTGTCGTCGGTACACCCCAAGGCTCAATCGTATCTCCTATCCTGTGTAACATCTTCCTTCACGAACTCGATGAGTTCGTGGCAGGACTAATTGGGACACATGAGAAAGGGGATAAGAAAAGAACCTCGACCGAGTACAACTACCGTCAGAAGCAGATTGAAAGGGTACGCTCGAAACTAGGCGAGCCCGGACAAGACGCCGACGAACGTAAGGAACTACTCAAAGAGTTGAAAGCCCTTCTTACGGCCCAGAAGCAATCCAGTCCCATGCGGGACGACGGATCGTTTATTAGGATGAAGTATGTAAGATACGCGGACGACTGGTGTGTGGGAATCAATGGTCCAAAACATCTGGCCGTGCAAATCCGTGATGAGGTCAAAGCATTCATGGCGGACAAACTCGGACTTACTCTGAACATGGAGAAGACCCACATTCGACATGCCAAAGATGAAGAGGCTTTCTTCTTGGGTACTAGAATTAAGGTGGGTGCTAATTCGCAGAAGGTGGTTCGTATCGTTGATAAGAACGGCCGCAATTACCAGAAGCGGGTTACCGGATGGTTACCCCAAATGTTTGCACCGTGCGACAAGCTGGTGACCAGACTAAATTCCAGAGGCTTCTGCGACCTTGACGGGCGCCCGCTCGGAAAGGCTGCATGGATGTTCCTCGATGACGATCAAATCGTCTCGATGGCTGGAGCGGTGCTGAGAGGGCTAATAAATTTCTATAGCTTCGTAGACAACTATCCAGATCTACGCAGGATTCAATACATCCTGAAATACTCAGCGGCGAAGACCTTAGCTGGAAAGCATAGGACTTCGGTTAGACGAATCTTCCAGAAATTTGGTGACGCGCTGGCGATCGAGAAGAAGCGGAAGGCTAAGACGGCTTTCATTTCATTCCCGACGGTAGTGGACTGGAAACGAGACCCGACCAGATTCAAGATCGGCGAGGTTCCCAGCCCAGATTATGCTCTCCAGAAGAGCATAACACTGCGTACCCGAAGCAAACTCTGGATGAACTGCGTGATTTGTGGTTCTGACGAGAAAGTGGCGATGCATCACATACGCCATGTCAAGAAGATGGGGGAAAAGGTGACCGGGTTCAATCGACTCATGGCTATCCTGAACAGAAAGCAGATTCCAGCATGTACGCCCTGTCATGTGAAAATTCACAAGGGTATATATGACGGCCTTAAGTTGTCGGATTTGCACGACCCCATCGCAGCGGCGAGATAGTGAGGAAGACGTAGTTCGCGTAAAAGCGTGCCTTGATGGAGAGCGTAATGCTTGGAAACTTGCACGTTGCGTTCGGAGGAAGGTGGTTGACTTCCTGCATAGCGCAGCTTCGCCGCGCTATGAAAGGGGTTGGCTACCCATCCTACTCCGTTGGTGCCCGGTTCGACTCCGGGGAGGCCTACCAATCACGACAGACGGCGTTCAAGCCCGGTCTGTGCCATCATCGCGAATACCGGAACTTGAACCGGGCCGGGCCGATCCGACGGCCATTCTCCAGAAAGGAGCGGTGATGGGCACGCAGCAGAATATCGAATTCGTGAAGCGCTTCTACGATGCCTACCTCGAGGGCGACAAGGACCTGCTGCTGTCGTACATGGCGGACGATATCGACTGGGATATTCCCGAGATGCCCGGGCTGGTGTTTTCCGGCAGGCGACGCGGGCGCGGGGAGGTTGCCGAATTCTTCGGCATGGTGGCCCAGGTACAGCAATTGCGCTCCTTCGAACCCCAGGAATTCTTCGGCGACGGCGACCGTGTGGTCGTGCTGGGCCATCATGCGTGGACCGTCAAGTCCAACGGCGCAGCCTTCGACAGCGACTGGGTCCATGTCTTCACCCTCAGGGACGGGCGTATTGCCGCCTTCCGCCAATCGATGGACACCCTGAAAGTGGTGCAGGCCCATCAGGGCAGCCAGATACCGGCCGGGTCCGGAGCGGGTTGACCGCCCTGTCTGCTTGCATTCCCCATCCCGGAAGCGATACTGAAATTCCGATCATCCTGACCGCATGCGGCTGCGCCCCCGGGCGTGGCCGCCGCCGCATGAAATTCGCGCTACGGTCCCGGATGGGTATTGTCCGGTAGCGAAGGAATCGCGCGCAGGTACTCGTACATCGCCGCCAGGTCGACATCGCTCTTCTTGCCGAAGGTGGGCCAGGGCATGACCTGCAGGATCTCGCCCGGCGGATCCTTGGGATTGTGCCCGGTGCGCAGGGTCTGGATGAATTGCTGGCGCGTCAGGCCGGCGGGTTTGCCGGCGTAATCCGGCGTGATGTTGGGCGCGGTGATCGTCGGCCCGAACTGGCGTCCTCCGGACAGGTATTCCGGCGCATTGATCACTTCGTGCTGCCCCAGGAACGGGTCGCCGCCCGGCGCATACGAGGGATGGCTGTGGCAGTCGATGCAGCCGCTGGTGTTCACGATATAGCTGCCCAGGCCGACCAGGGCCCGGTTCTTGCCTTCCAGGTTCAGCTTCACGCCGGGCGGTACCAGCTTGTAGCCCAGCCGGACCAGTTGCTCGCCGTAGCGATCGTCCCTGCCGTCGTCGTGCGCCGAGACCGAGGCTGCCGTGGCCGCAGCGGCCGCAAGCCCCAACACGGTGATGACCTTCAATGTCCTGTTCATCGTTTCCTCTTGATATGAATGAGCCAGACCTGCGATCGGTCATTCAAGTCTATGCAGGAGATAAGCCATCCGAATCGGCATCGGGGGCTGACGTGAGGCCACTCAAGCCCGTAAGAGGGCAGGGGAACTTGCCGAGTTCACCGATGTTCCGTCACGCCCACCTGCTGGCACATGTCCAGCACCGGACACGTCGAGCAGCGCGGCCGGGTGCCGGTGCAGATGTGCTTCCCGAAGGGCACCAGCAGGCGATTGATGTCGATCCAGTACTGTTCCGGCAGCTTTTTCTCGAGCGCCAGCAGGGTCTTTTCGGGCGTCGGCGCGGCAACATAGCCCCAGCGTCCCGTCACCCGGTGCACGTGGATGTCGACGCTGATGACCGGCGTGCCGCAGGCGACGCCCAGCACCAGGTTCGCGCATTTGGGGCCGACCCCGGCAAACGACAGCAGCACCTCGCGCTCGCCGGGCAGGGCGCCGCCGAATGTTTGTTCGACGTCGCGCGCAATGGCCAGGATCTGGTTCGCCTTGCGCTCATGAAAAGTGCTCGGGCTGATCAACGCATCCAGCTCTTCCCATGAACATTGCGCGATCTCCGCCGGCGTGCGCGCCCGCGCGAACAGCCGGCGCGAGACCGGCAGCGTCACCTCGTCATAGGTGCGGATCGAGATGATGCAGGCCAGCAGTTGCTCGAAGACGGAGGCATAGCCTTCCTCGGCCAACTGGAACAGCGCCGCCTTGGGCCAGGGCTTCACGGCTTCCTCGATGCGCTCGAAGGCCACGCCGACGTCGAATGGGTGCTTTTCCATGGACAGGTCCTTCATCGATTGGAAAGGAGACCCGAGGATAGAGCGGCTTGCGCCGATGTTCCGTTCTGTGCCGCACAGGCGGCACCGTTGACGACCCTGCTATACCATTTGGCATTCGCGTGTTCATCGATCAGAGCCGTAGCCGTGCCAAACCCTCATCCCCCGGCCGTTAGTGTGTAGAGGCAATGGCTCAGTTACAACCACTTGCATTTGATACCGATTCGCTCTTTTCGGAACAGCCCGCCACAGTTACCCTGTGTCCATGCTTAACACAACAACACCCAAGGGGAACATCATGAAAAACGTATCCGCACTCGGCGCCCGCCTTGCCCTGATCGCTGCTTTTGCCGCCGCCGGCGCCGCGCCGCTGGCCGCCCAGGCCGCGCCGGACCATCACCGCAACTATGCGCAATGCCAGAATTGCGGCACCGTGGTCTCGACCCATACCTATGAACGCGCGGCCGAGCGCGGCAGCGGCCTGGGCGCCGGTGGCGGCGCCGTGGTCGGCGGCCTGCTGGGCAACCAGGTCGGCAGCGGCAACGGCCGCACGCTGGCCACCATTGCCGGCGCCGTCGGCGGCGCCTATGCCGGCAACCGCGTCGAGCGCAACATGAAATCCGTGACCTACACCGACGTGCGCGTGAAGATGGCGAAAGGCGGCTACCGCACCTTCACCGAGCAGGGCCGTCCGCGCTATGGCAACGGCGAGCGCGTGCGCGTGCAGCAGGGCCACCTGATCCGCGATTGATCAAGCGAGCACCCTGACCTTCTCGATCACCATGCCGCTGGCCGGCAGCGTCGGAATGCGGCGCAGGCTGATCGACAGGTCCTGGGGCGGCACTTCGTAGGCGATCCCGGTGGCGAACAGCTTCGCCGCCGATTTCAACAGGTCGATCGTCGCCGATTCGCCGGGACAGCGATGTCCCGAATAGGGGTCGCCGCCGCCCTGCGGGACCAGGTCGAAGCCGCTGCTCTCGCGGCGTTCGAAACGCTCCGGGCGGAACACCTCGGGGTCTCCCCATATCGCCGGATGCATGTCGGTGCCGTACAGGTCGAGCAGGACCCAGGTGCCTTTCGCGATCTGCATGCCGTGCCAGTCGAAATCGTGCAGCGCCCGTCCGCCGATCGCCGGCAGGAAGGGGTAATAGCGCCGCACTTCCTGCGCGAACATTGTCAGGTAGGCGTCGTCGCCGGCGGCGATCCGTTCGCGGCAGGCCGGATGCTCGTGCATCGCCAGCACCGCGCAGGCGATGAAGCGCGCCACCGCCACGGTCGGGCGCAGGAAGTTGATCAGTTCCACCGCCGCGTGCTTGCGGTCGATCGGCCGGCCGTCGGCGTCGCGATGGCGCGCGATCGCGTTCAGCGCGCTGTCGAAAGGCGGCTGGGCCTGGCCGGCGCGCACGGCGTCGACCAGTGCGCGCGCCCAGCGTTCGGTGCGGTGGCGCAGCATCAGCGCCTTCCAGGTGCGCGGGCCCGCCGAGGCGGCGCCGTCGATCATCGCCGAAAACTCCGCCGTGCGCTCGCGCGCTTCCTCCACGCTGATCGGGATCCCGGCCCACTGGCACACCGCGCGGCACAGGACCAGCTCCGCTTCCTGGTGCACCACCACCGACGGCATGCCGGCCCAGCGCGCGAACTGCGCGCGCCACTGCGCCGCCGCCAGCCCCACCAGGCGCTGGCGCTCCAGCGGTCCGAGCAGCGACATGAACATCGCCTTGCGCTTGCGGTGCGCCTCGCCGTCCAGCGCCATCACGCTGCCGAAGTCCTGCAGCAGCGCCAGGGTGGTCGGCGGCAGCGCGTGGCGGCGCGTGAACCGGCCCGGCTGGTAGAACATGCGCGCCGCGTCCTCGCCGCGCACGCACAGCGCCTTGCGCAGCATGAGGCGGGTAGTGAAGATGTCGGAACCGAAGCGCTCGAAGCGGCCCGTCAGGAAGCGGTAGCCTTCGGACAGCAGCCCCAGCGTGTGGTCGAAGCCGCTGTCGGCGGGAACGGGGCGGTTGGGAAGCGCCACGGGTTCTCCTTAATGCGGGGTCCGGATGTACATCGGGTCCGGCTTCTCCTGCAGGGCGCGCGGCAGGAAGATGGTCACCGTGGTGCCCTCGCCGGGCGTGCTCGCCAGGCGGATATGGCCGCCGCTCTGCTTGACGAAACCGTGCGCCATCGACAGTCCCAGGCCCGTGCCCTTGCCCTCCGGCTTGGTGGTGAAGAAGGGCTCGAAGGCGCGCTCCATCACCTCCGGCGGCATCCCGCTGCCGGTGTCGCTGACGGCGACCCGGACGTACTCGCCCGGCTGGATATGCGTGTCGGCCAGCTCGCTGCCTTCGTCGACCCTGACGTTGTCGGCGGCAATCGTGATGCGGCCCTGGTTGTTCATGGCGTCGCGCGCATTGATCACCAGGTTGAGCAGCACGTTCTCCAGCTGGTTCGGATCGACCAGGGTATTCCAGAGCTTCGCGGCCAGCGCGAACTCGATCCGGATCGCGTCGCCGGCCGCGCGGTGCAGCAGGCTGTCCATGCGCTCGATCAGCTGCGCCAGGTTGACCACGCTGGGGTGCAGCGGCTGGCGGCGCGCGAAGGCCAGCAGCTGTTCGGCCAGCTTCTTGCCGCGTTCGACCGCGTCCATGATGTTGAGCAGGCGCTTGCGGCTGCTTTCCTCGTTGCGCATCATGAGCTGCACGTTGGCGCTGATGATGTGCAGGATGTTGTTGAAGTCGTGCGCGACCCCGCCGGTGAGCTTGCCGACCGCTTCCAGCTTCTGCGAGCGCTGCAGGGCCAGGCGCGCTTCGACCAGGCGCTGCTGGCGCTGGTGCTCGCGTTCCTCGGCCTCCTTGCGCGGCCGGATGTCGCGCACGAAGGCGATCGCGCCGAAGCCGCCGTCCGAGGGCAGGGCGGTGACCGCGATCTCGACCGGGAAGGCGCGGCCGTGGCGGTCCGACAGTTTCAGCTCGGTCGGCCCGGCCAGCAGCGCGCATTCGCCGCGCGCGGTAAAGGCCGCGAAATGGGCGCGCCAGCGCTCGCGCCATGGCGGCCCGGCGATCAGCTCGGCGGCTTCGCGCCCGAGTGCTTCTTCCTCGGTCCAGCCGAACAGCTTGCTGGCCTGGGCGTTCCAGTCGGTGACGCGGCCGTCCGGGCCGACCGCGAGGAAGGCGTCGTAGGCGTTCTGCAGGATCAGGCGGATGCGCTGGCGCTCGGCGTCGATGCGGTCGTGCGATTCGCGCAGCTCGAGCGTCATGCCGTTCGCCAGCTGCAGCGCGCGACGGCGCTCGGTCGCCAGCAGCCATACCACGAGGCTGAGCAGCAGGCCCAGGCCGACCCCGGTCACCGCGATCGCGGTAGTGGGGCGCTTGTCGAGGGTGGCCTCGAACTGCGGCGCGGAGCGCACCGACAGCAGCCAGGTGCGGCCGGCGGTATCGATCATCTCGGCGTGCGAGAACATCGCGTGGGCGCCGGCAGGCCGGGCGCCGGGCGAGCGGTACAGCAGGGCGGCGTCAATCGCCTGCTTGCCGTCGTAGATCTCGATCTCGAGGTCGCTCACATGCTCGCCGCCCAGGCCGCGCATCAGGTCGTTCATGCGGAAAGGCGCGAAGACCCAGCCGGCGATGGCGGCGCGGCGCTCCTGCTCGCTAACGTGCGCCAGGCCGGTGCGGTAGACCGGCACGTACATCAGGAAGCCGGACTGCACGTTGCGCGCCCCTTCCTGCACCAGGGTGACCCGGCCGGTGGCCACCGCCGCGCCGGTATCGCGCGCCGCCTCCATCGCCGCGCGCCGCACCGGCTCGCTGAACATGTCGTAGCCGAAGGCGCGCAGGTTGCGGCCGCCGAAGGGCTGGATGTGGGTGATCGAGGTATAGAAGTCGCGCGGGCCGGCCGGCTTGACCTCGTACTCGGCGAAGCCGGCGGCGCGCATCGCGGCGATGTGGGCGGCGAGCCGGTCGGGCGGAATGATGGCGGCGATGCCCAGCGCCTCGATGCCGGGGAAGCTGTCGGTGAGCTTGAGGACCGCAAAATAGTCGGCGAAGTCGGCCTGGCTGACGTCGACCGAGCCGCGCAGGAAGCCGCGCGTGCCCTGCAGCACCTGCTCGTAGACCGCCATGCGGCGCACCAGTACGGCCGACAGGTCGCGGGCGCGGTAATTGAAAGTGGCTTCGAGTTCGTTTTCGGCGCTGCGTTCGACGTTGTCCGCCACGACATAGGTCACGATCAGCGCCACCAGGAAGATCAGCGCGGCCAGCAGCAGCGGGACGGCAGCCGGGCTGCGTGGCGAAGCGCGATGGGTGGCGGGATCGGAAAGGGGCATGTAGGTCGTACGCGGCAAGGCGTGGTGGTAGGCAAGAGCATACCCGTCCGTGGTGCGGCAAGGCGCACAACAGTCGGCGGCATTGGCGCGTTACTGTTGCCGCGGCTACAATTATGACACCCATTCCACCATGCCGATGCACGCCTCCAACTCCACTCCACCCGCCAGCCTGCTGCGCCGCCTGCAATGGTCGCTGGCCGCGGGCCTGGCCGCCGTACTGCTGTGGGCCGCCCTGGCGCCGCTGCACTATCCGACCCGCGAACGCGTGCTGGAATTCCCGCGCGGGGCGGCGGTGCTGCGCGGCCAGGCCGGCCCCGCGCCGCTGCCCGCCGAGGTGCGCCTGACGCTGGGCGTGCGCGACGTGCTGCTGCTGCGTAACCGCGACCTGGCGCCGCACGTGTTCGGCCAGGTGCTGGTGCTGCCGGGGCACGTGGTGCGCCTTCCCTTCGAGCAGACCGGCGACTTTCCCTTCGCCTGCGACGCCGCGCCGGCCTCGAAAGTACTGGTGCGGGTGCTGCCCCAACCCGACCCCGGCTGGAGCCGTCTGCGCTGGCGCCTGGCGCTCTTGTTCGAGGCCGTACGCGAGCTTCCGGTGCAGGGGCCGGGCGATTGAATCGTGCTCCGTCCCGCGCGGCGAATCTGTCATGATGCGCGCATGGCCACGATCTCCTTACCGCTGTTCCCGCTCAGCACGGTCCTGTTTCCGGATGGCGTGCTGCCGCTGCAGATTTTCGAGGTGCGCTACCTCGACATGATCAGCCATTGCCTGACGGAGGATGCGCCATTCGGCGTCGTGCTGCTGACCCACGGACAGGAAGTGCGCACGCCGCAGGGGCTGGAGCGCTTCGTCGGATCGGGCACGCTGGCTTCGGTACACGACACCACGGCCTCGACCCCGGGCCTGCTGCAGGTGATATGCCGCGGCGGCGCGCGCTTCCAGGTGCTGGGCAGCGAGCGCCGCAGCAACGGCTTGTGGATGGCCGAGGCCGAACTGCTGGAAGACGACCACGCGGTGCGGATCCCGTCCGACCTGAAGGGCGCGGCCGACGCCCTCGACCGCGTGCTGGCCTCGCTGCACGACGTGCCGCAAAGCCGCTGGCCGGTGCAGCCGCCGTTCCGCCTCGACGATTGCGGCTGGGTCGCCAACCGCTGGTGCGAACTGCTGCCGCTGCCGAACCAGCAGAAGCAGAACATGCTGATGCTGGATAACCCGATGATCCGGCTGGAACTGCTGCATGACGTGCTCGACGAGCACGGGCTGATTACTTCCTGAGCCACATACCCGCCGATTCGCTGCCCGATTCCCTGCTTGCCGCTTAATTGCCGGCGCTTGCGTCCGCCGAAGCGTTGCCGCCGAGCGCCAGGCTGGCGCTGATCCCTGCCTTGCCGCCGGTGCTGCCGGCGCCGCTGGCGCCCGAGGCCGCGCCCTGGCCGGTCGCGCGCGCGGTGTTCCTGACGTTCGCCGCGCTCGCTGCGCCGTAGCCGCGGGTCGCCGCAGCCTGCGTCCTGGCGCCCTGGCCGACCGGCGCGGTGACGCCGCGCACTGCCTGCGTCGAGGCGCCCGAGGCGCTCCTGCCGGCGCCCGATCCGGATCCGCCCAGCGCTGCATCGCCGTTCCCGTCGATGTTGCCGTGACCGCCGGCCAGGAGCTGCGCGGTCGGCGCAGCCGGCAGTGCCGCCGGCTTCGTGCTTGCTGCCTGCGCATCCGGCGCGGCCGGTGCGGCCGGTGCGCCGGTGGGGACGCGCCTGGCCGCATCGGCCGCGCTGCCTGCGCCGGCAGTGAGCGAGCCGGCCTGCGCCAGGGCGGCGGAAGCGTTGCCGGTCACGCCGGCGGCAGCGTTGACGGCCGCCTGGCCGGATGCGGTGCCATCGGCCGACGCAGTACGGCGCAGCGTTTCGGTGTCGGCGGCGCGGGTGGCGCGGCGGGCTTCGCCCAGCGCGTCGACGCGCGTGACCGGCACGCCCATCGAACCGAACTGCCCGGCGCCGCCGAGCGAGCCGCCGATGGAGCCACCGAGCGAGCCGCCAAGCCGGCCGCCGCCGAGCAGTTGGGCGTGGGCCGAGGCGCTCAGGCCGAGGACAGCGATCAGGGTGATCTGGCGGGCGATGGTCTTGGTCTTGGTGTGCATGTCGTTTCTCCTTGAGTTGGCGCGGACTGTCCGCCGCCGTTGTAGGGAAAACGATGCTGCTCAGCCGTTTATTCCATTGCTTCGAAAAAAAATTTAAAAAAATTTTCAGCGCAGGCGTGAAGGATCGATGCGCAGCTCGGCGCCGACGATGCCGTGGCCGAAGGTGTTGCTGACGGTGGCGCCGTCGCCGGCCCGGCGCGCCAGCGCGGCCACCGCAGCCTGCGCCTGTGCGCGGTCCGGACGCGCCAGCATGGGCGCGAGCAGGCCGGCGACGAGCGGTGCGGCGTAGGAAGTGCCGCGCACCGCACGGTAGGGGGGCTCGCCGGGACTGGCGCTGACCATATTGTTGCCCGGGGCCGCGAACAGCACCTGCGGTCCGCGCGCGGCTTCCGGCAGCGGCTGGCCGCGGCGGTCGACCCCGGTGACGCCGACCACCCCCGGATAGCTGGCCGGATACAGCGGCGGCGCGGCCGGGCCATCGTTGCCGACCGCGGCGACCAGCAGGTATCCGCGTGCGACCATCGCCGCGACCATGCGTTCGAGCGCCTGGTTGGGCGGCCCGACCAGGCTCAGGTTGATCACGGCGACCCGTTCCCGCGCCAGCCAGCCGAGCGCCGCCGCAATCCGGGCGGCCGAGCCGCCCGCGGGATCGGCGCAATAGATGTCGGCGGCATACAGCCTGGCGCCGGGCAGGGCGCCGCGGAAACGCCCGTCGCGCCCGACCATCAGTGCGGCCACCGCGGTGCCGTGCGCATCCGGATGGGGCGCGTCGCAACCCCAGGACCGGATCGTGCTGCCGTGCAGCGCGGGATGCCCGGCGTCGACGCCGCTGTCGACCAGGCCGATCCTGGCGGCGGTCCCGTCCGCAGCGCCGGGCGCTGCGGACGATGCGTCCTGTTCCGGCGACGCCGGCGCCGCTACGCCGCTGCCGGTGTACACGTGGTTGAAGTCGTACTGTCCCTCGGGATCGAGCGCGCGCAGGCGCTCCAGCAGGGCGGCAGTGGCGCTGCCGTCGGGCACGCCCAGCACCACCAGGCTCTGGCCGAGCTCCTCGAACCGTTCTTCACGCAGCACGCGCAGGCCGGCTTCGCGCGCCGCCGCGAGGCCGGCGCCGGAGGGCGACCAGGCCAGCAGTTGCGCCCGCACCACCGGTTCCCCGTGCGGATCGGCTTCCAGCACGTCGGGATGCGCGCGCAGCAGCCGGCCGACCGTGTCGAGGCGCACTGCGCGCAAGTCGGGCAGGTCGACGCGGTCGGCCAGCTGCTGCACCGGACGGCGCAGGCTGTCGAGCGGGCCGAGGGAGGGCGGCAGTCCCAGCGACGGCAGGCGCAGCTGGGCCGAAGCGCTGCCACAGAAAAGCAGGATAGGCAGGAGGACATAAAGACGTTTCATGGGTGGATGATAATATGCATATGTTTGACCTGAACAATAAAACGCTTGGGGCAGGGAAGAAAATCCCTCCCCCAAGCGTTCTGTCTTGTAGACCATGAGCGACAACCTGGAAAACGACATCGCCGGCCTGCTGCCGCGCCTGCGCCGGTTTGCACGTTCGATCAGCTTTCACCGTGAAGATGCCGACGACCTGGTGCAGATTGCCGTCGAGCGCGCGCTGACCCGCGCCGAGCAGTGGCAGCCGGGCACGCGCCTGGACAGCTGGATGTTCCGCATCGTGAAGAACGCGTGGATCGACGAAGTGCGTTCGCGCGCGCGGCGCGACCAGCTGTTCGCGCCGGAGGAAGAGGGCGAGCACGTGGGCGACGACTTTGCGGCGGCGCACCAGCAGCGGATGGCGATCGAGAAAGCAATGAGCCTGCTGTCCGAGGATCACCGCCTGGTCATCGGCTTGGTGCTGGTGGACGGCCTGCCCTACAAGGAGGCGGCCGAGGTATTGGAAATCCCGATCGGCACCCTGACCAGCCGGCTGGCCCGCGCCCGGGAAGCCCTGCAGGAACTGTTGTCCGACCGGGCAAGGAAGGAACGATGAGCTTTGATGACGAAACCCTGATGGCCTATGCCGACGGCGAACTGGCGCCGGAACTGCGTGCGCAGGTCGAGCGCGCCATGCGCGACGATCCGCAGGTCGCCGCCGCGGTGGCGCGCCATCGCGCCCTGCGCGCCGACGTTTTCGCTGCCTTTGCCGGTGTGCTCGACGAGCCGGTGCCGGCGCGCCTGCTAGCGGATCCCGCGCGCTTGCCTGGCCACGTGCGCGTGGACGTGCTGGCGTCGGCGCGCGCGCGGCCCTTGCCGGCGCGCTGGTCGTGGCGCAAGTGGGGTGGAATGGCGGCATCAGTGGCGGCCGGCGTGCTGGCCGGCGCGCTGGGCTGGCAGCAGCTGCAGGGCGGCGCCGCGCCGTTCGGCCGGCAGGGCGATGCCCTGGTCGCCCGGGGCGAACTGGCGGATGCGCTGTCGCGCCAGCTGGCGGCGGACGCGCCGGCGGGATCGGTACGGGTCGGTGTCAGTTTCGTGGCAAAAGGGGGAGAGTACTGCCGCAGCTTCACGCTGGGATCGACCGCGGGACTGGCGTGCCGGGAAGCCGGAACGTGGCGGATTCCGGTGCTGGCGCAGGACCGGGAGGCGGCGGCCGGCGCCTACCGCCAGGCCGGCAGCGGGATGCCGGCTGCGGTGCTCGATGCGATCGACGAGCGCATCGCCGGCGCGTCGCTGGATGCCGCCGCCGAGCGCGCGGCGCGCGCCCGGGGATGGCAGGGGCGCTGAGGCTCAGGCCTCGACGCTGACGCTGCTGGTGCTGTCGCCGCCGCCATTCTCCGCATACGCCTTCAGCAGGTTCAGGGCGTGCGCCAGTTCGCGCGCCGGGTCTTTCCGGTGCGCCTGCCCGGTGCCCCCGGACGCGGAGTCGCTGCTGCTGCTGCTGCTGCTGCTGCTGCTGCCGTCAGCCTGGCCACTCGCCAGCTTCTTGTCGTAGGCGGCCTGTTCGGCGTCGCTGACCGTGCCGTCGCCGTCGGTGTCGGCGGCCGCGATGTAGTCGGTGCTGGTGCTGCTGGTGCTGCCGGCGCTGCCGGCGCTGCCGGCGTTGCCGCCGTCCTGGCCCGCGGGCGGCGGACCCTCGGGCGGCGGGCCGCCGCGGCCGCCGTGGGCGACGCGGGACGCATCGAACTGGGCGTTGAGCTGGTCGGACAGCTTGCTCATCGCGTCAGTGAGTTCGCTCTTGGTGACCTTGCCGTCGCTGTCGCCGTCGAGCGCGCTGAAGGTGTCGTCCACGTTCACCGCGCCCTTGCCGTTACCGGCAGCGCCCGCTTTCGACAGGGCCGCCTGCAGGTCGGACTTTTCGATGTATCCCTGGTTCTTGGTGTCGAGCTTGGAAAAGACCGAGTCGGCCCAGTTCGACACGGTGCTGCTGCTGATGCTTGCGACCATAGTGCGATCCTTTATTGATTCAATGCATCAATTATCGGATGCGAGCTGCGTCGGCAGAATGGCGGAACAGGTAAAGCCAAGTAAATGAATGTAAAGGCAAATGTGCATGAAACCTCGGTAATCGGGCGATGAAAACGCATGATTTCATATACAGTGGGGTAGATTTGAGGTAAATTGAGCGCGGTTTAGTATCTCTACGTCCGTCCAAGCCGCCACCGCCGCATAGGCGCGTCCCCGTTACCCCGGAGTTTCTCGCGTTGGTTATGCAGGGCCGTGCCCGGCGTAGAGCGCAATTGTTTAGCAGAATTTCTCCCAGAAGCGTCGCGAAACGTCGCAGGCCCGTGGGAGGGTTCGTAACGCCCGAAAGAAGAAATGTCTGAATCGACCATTAATGATGCTGGCGGCGCACCGACCGTGCGCTTCGCCGATTTCGGTCTGGCGCCTGAGATCCAGCGCGCGCTGTCGGACCAGGGCTATGTCCACCCGACCCCGATCCAGGCCCAGGCCATTCCCGTGGTGCTGCAGGGCCGCGACGTCATGGGCGCAGCCCAGACCGGCACCGGCAAGACCGCGAGCTTCTCGCTGCCGATCATCCAGAACCTGCTGCCGCATGCGAATACCAGCATGTCGCCGGCCCGTCACGCCGTGCGCGCACTGGTCCTGACCCCGACCCGCGAACTGGCGATCCAGGTTGCCGAGAACGTCAAGGCCTACGCCCAGCACACGCCGCTGCGTTCCACCGTCGTGTTCGGCGGCATGGACATGAAGCCGCAGACCGAGATCCTGCGCCGCGGCGTCGAGATCGTGATCGCGACCCCCGGCCGCCTGCTCGACCACGTGGAGCAGAAGAACATCAGCCTCGGCCAGGTGCAGATGCTGGTGATGGATGAAGCCGACCGCATGCTCGACATGGGCTTCCTGCCCGACCTGCAGCGCATCATCAACCTGCTGCCGAAGAAGCGCCAGAACCTGATGTTCTCGGCCACCTTCTCGCCGGAGATCAAGAAGCTGGCCGCCAGCTTCCTGACCGACCCGCTGACCATCGAAGTGGCGCGCAGCAATGCGACCAACACCTCGATCACCCAGGTGCTGTACAAGGTCGACGAAGAGCAGAAGCGCGAGGTCGTGCTGCACCTGCTCCGCTCGCGTGACCTGAAGCAGGTGCTGGTGTTCTCGAACACCAAGATCGGCGCCTCGCGCTTGGCGCGCTACCTGGAACAGGCCGGCGTCAAGGCCTCGGCCATCCATGGCGACAAGACCCAGCAGGAGCGCATCGCCGCGCTGGACGCCTTCAAGAACGGTGACATCGACGTGCTGGTGGCGACCGACGTCGCCGCGCGCGGCCTCGACATCACCGACCTGCCGTGCGTGATCAACTACGACCTGCCGTACAACGCCGAAGACTACGTGCACCGCATTGGCCGTACCGGCCGTGCCGGCGCGACCGGCGATGCGCTGTCGGTGTATTCGGACAAGGACGAGCGCCTGCTGGTCGACATCGAGAAGCTGATCAAGCAGACCATCACGCGCGGCGAGCTGACCGGCTTCGCGCCGGGCCGCACCGGCGAGCGCCCGAGCAGCGAGCGCCGTGGCGGCGTACGCCGCGAGGGCGACGGCCGCAGCTTCGAGCGTCCCGAGCGCAGCGAACGTGGCGAGCGCAGCGAACGCGGTCCGCGCGGTCCGGGCGCGCCGCGCCGCGAGAAGATCGATCCGTGGTTCCTCAAGCCCTACGAGCCGGCCGCCGCGCCGCGCAAGGACCCGGCCGAAGCCGTGTCGGTGGCGCCGGCCAAGCCCAAGCAGAAGCTGGCGGCCTTGCTGGGCGGCCTGCCGAAGCAGTAAATCCGCCGCTGCGTCGTTCCCGGTACTGCCGGGAAACGACGCATCAGGCTAGCGGTTTCCCTCCAGCGCCTTCCTCACCCGTTCCAGCAGGTTCTCCTGCCGATAGGGCTTGGGCAGGATCTCCAGCCCGCCGCTGCGGCCTCCCCGCGGCAGCTCGTCCATGTAGCCGGTCGTGACCAGCACCGGCAGGCCGGGGCGCAGGGCGCGGGCCTGCTTGACCAGGTCCAGCCCGTTCATCCCGCCCGGCATGATCACATCCGTGAACAGCAGGTCGACCGTGCCGTCCTGGCGCAGCAGCTCCATCGCCTGTTCGCCGCTGGCCGCCGACTGTACGGCGTAGCCTTCCATCTCCAGCACCTGTTCCGCCAGCTCGCGCACGTCGTCGTTGTCCTCGACCACCAGCACGCAGGGCTTGTTTGCGTTGGCCCGGGCCTGGTCCGCCGATGGCGCGTTGCCCGCTCCCGCCGCCGCGTCGCCATGGCCGGCGCCGTTGTCGGCGACCGGGAAGATCATCGTGACCTTGGTGCCTTCGCCTGGATGGCTGGCGATTTCGAGGCGGCCCTGTGACTGCTGCACGAAGCCGTGCACCATGGCCAGGCCGAGCCCGGTGCCGGGGCCCTTGGTGGTGAAGAAGGGTTCGGTCGCACGGCGCAGCACATCCGGCGACATCCCCTGGCCCTGGTCGATCACGCACAGCGAGATATAGGTGCCGGGCGGCAGGCCATGCGCTTTCAGGCGATCCTCGCCGCGCACGATCGAGGTGGCGACCGTCACTTCACCGCCTGCGGGCATGGCGTCGCGCGCATTGATCAGGACGTTAAGCAGGGCCATCTCGAGATGGGTCTGGTCCAGCATGCAGACTGGCAGGCCGGGCCGCAGGTCGAGGCGCAGCTCGATCTTGCCGCCCAGGGTGCGCACCAGCATCTCGGAAAAATCGACGACCAGGTTGTTGATGTTGACCGGCTTCGGCTCCAGGCGCTGCTTGCGCGCGAAGGTCAGCAGTTGCTGGGTGAGCTTGCCGGCGCGCATGGCGGCGCGCTGGGCGCGCTCGAGCTGCTGGCGCGCCATGTCCGGCCGCTCCAGGGTGACCAGGGCGACTTCGAGGTTGCCGTTGATGACCTGCAGCAGGTTGTTGAAATCGTGCGCCATGCCGGCCGTGAGCTGGCCGATCGCTTCCATCTTCTGCGCCTGCAGGTAGGCTTCCTGCGTGGTGCGGCGCTCGGTGATGTCCATCTGGGACGCGAAAAAGTACAGCAGCTTGCCGTCCTTGTCGAAGATGGGGCCGATGAACAGGGCGTTCCAGAAGGCCTTGCCGTCCTTCTTGTAGTTCAGGATGTCGACCGCGACCGCGCGTTCTTCCGAGACGGCCTTGCGCACCTCGTCCACCGTGCGGGGATCGGTCTGCGGCCCCTGCAGGAAACGGCAGTTGCGGCCGATGACTTCGTCGTTGTTGTAGCCGGTGAGGTCGAAGAAGGCGCCGTTGGCGAACACGATCGGGTTGTCGGGCTGGCGCGGATCGGTGACGGTCATCGGCATGCGCGTCATCTCGACGGCGGCGAAGAAGATGTTGCCGCGGTCCTGGAGGCCGTCCTGGCTGATGAAGGTGGCTTGCCAGTGCTGGACGCCGGGATTGCCGAGCGGCGAATAGGCATTGCCTTCGACTTCGCCCTCGGCGGGTACGCCGGCGCTCTGGCCGCCGCCCTGCTGGTCGAGCGGCTTCTCCAGCCTTCCCTCTTTGTTGCTACCGGTCGCCATGTGTTCCTTGGAAAATGGACGGCTCAGCTTCCTTCAGCCGTGTTTATTTCCATAGTTTGGCAGCAGCAGGTCAGGTGTTCCGTTCGTGAGCGCACCGATTCACGGCCAAACTAAGGTGGCATGCTGCGACCGGTATCAGCGCGGCACGATGGCGCGAATCACGGGCATTGCCTGTAGCAAGCGCACAAGCAGGACTGAAATTCCTGCGGCAAACAGCACCAGCAGTGGAATGGCGATCCATGGATTGATGAACCGATAGTGAATGCCATAAATGCCCAGCACGAACAGTACCCATACGTGGGTCAGGTACACACCGAAGCTGACATTGGCGAAAAATTTGACAGCAATATGCGATGGGCTGCCCGGCTTTGTATCCGCTGAGCATAATGCGCGCAACGCAATGAATGCGGGTATGGAAGCCAGTACGACCAGCGGACTGGAATAAACATAGAAAGTTTCGTCGGCGTGCGCGAGGATATGACTACGCCACCATGTGGCCAAGGCGATCATTACTGTGAGCACGAACCAGGAAGTCCACGCGAGCAGAATCGTGGTGCGCTGCGGGACGGGCGGCAGGCGCTGGTATAGCATGGCGCCGAGAGCCATGTAGCCTGGATAGAGCGGGAGCGCCGCCCAGTCGACGCCGAGCACCCTCTGTCCCGTCAACGAGATTTCAAGCGGTACCAGGCTGGCTGCAACGAACCAGAACACCAGGCAGAACACCTGTTCGCGTAGCGGTAGCGCCTGGTGGAACGCTGCCAGCACTGGCAGGAACACGTACACGCCTGCCAGAGCGTACAGGTACCAGAGGTGGCCCGCAACAGGACCGTTGGCGACCAGGTTGAGCCAGGCGCGATGATGCTCTCCCGAATGACGGAACCATAGTAAGTACAGGACCGACCAAGCCAGCAACGGCAAGGCGATGCGCCAAATGCGGCGGCCGATCGTCGGGATCGTATGCGTTCGTGGGAGCAGCAATGCGCCGCTGATCATGAAGAACAGGGGCACCGCTACCCGTGCCGCACTCTCATAGCAATTGACCGCCCACCAGTTCCGTTCACCCATCTGAAAGAATCCTTGGGCGCAAACATGAATTGTGATCACCAATAGCGTTGCGAACACGCGCATGCCATCCAGCCCATGGTCACGCTGCGCAGCGGAAGCTTGAATGACGCTAGGTTGCATGGTGGAAAGTTACTGCCTTATGTAATGCATACGTCAGCACCGGGCCGAAGAGTAATACCAGCAGCAGACCCATCAGGTAGTGCCAGTGCATCGCTTCAGCCAGCGTTGACAGGCCGACAGTGAGGGCAAGGCTGAGCAGGGACACAGCCAGGAACTTGCGGTAGCGATTCCAGGTCGGCGACTGGCCGAACGCGAAGCGGCAGTTGGCAAAGTAGGAAAAGGTATTAGCGATGGCAAAGCCAGTCACGTTGGCAGGCACTGGGCCGGCGATTCCATTTTCCACGAGGCCGACCACGGTGCATGAATGAAGCAGGGTATTCAGCAAGCCGATCGCGCCGAAGACGATCAGTGCGCGGTGGCGCGCCAGCAACTGCTCAAGAAGCTTCATGAGCATGCTCTTCACGCACGAGGTAGACTGGCCGGCGCTTGACCTCGTGATAGATGCGTCCAACATATTCCCCAAGCACCCCAATACCGATCAACTGGATACCGCCCAAGAACATACCGCTCGCCATTAATGAAGCATAGCCCGGTACATCGATGCCGTGAATCATGGTTCGACCGACGATCACGATGCCGTACAGTAGCGCCAAGGCCGAGACACTTAGTCCGACATAGGTCCAGACCTTCAGTGGCGCGGTCGAGAAACTGGTAATGCCTTCCAGGGCCAGGTTCCACAGCTTCCAGGCATTGAAGCTGGACACTCCTGCATGACGATTAGCATGGACATATGGGATCGTTACCGTGCGAAACCCGACCCAGGCGAACAAGCCCTTCATGAAACGGTGGTTTTCCGGCAGTTTGTGCAAGGCCTCGACGACACGCCGGTCCATCAGGCGAAAATCGCCGACATCCATCGGCACCTGCACATTCGAAATCTTGTTATGAAAGCGATAGAAGGAAACAGCGGAGAGCTTCTGGAGCTTGCCGTCAGATTGACGGTCTGTCCGGCGTGCGAGCACCACCTCGGCGCCCTGTTCCCATTGGGCCAGCATCTGTTCAAGCAGTTCTGGTGGATGCTGCAGGTCGGCGTCGATCGGCACTACCGCGTCGCCCTTGGCGCGATCCAGTCCGGCCGTCAGGGCATTTTCCTTACCAAAATTGCGCGACAAATCGACCAAGTGCGTCCACGGGTAGCGTTCTTTCGCCTCGAGCAGTTCCGCCCAAGTGTTATCGCGGCTGCCATCATTGACGGCGATGACTTCGAAGCGGTACTGCGGCAAGCTGTCTGCGATACTGGCAACACGCCTGAAAAACTCCAGAACGTTGCCCGATTCGTTATAAAAAGGTGCGACCAACGAGACTAATTTTTTCATGGATTTTTTTGTCTAAATTAGTGATATCACGACGGCATAAAAACACGATCTGCATGTCGGCGCAGGTCGCATTGGCGCCCATGAGCTGCTCTGCGGCATCCTGACGGGTAAAGACCTGTTTGTCGAAGACGACGGCGGTGTTTGCCGGCAAGTTCATGATATCTGCGGCGTAGCCAGTGCAGGGTTTCACCGCCCGGGCGATATACCCGGTGGACATCGAATAACCGTGCCTGACCGCATAAGCCATCGTAGGCAACAGCGCGGCCGACGGGGAGGTCGGCGCACAATGGAAAGGCGGATAGTAATGCAGTGCCCGTACCTTGGTGCCCAGGAACGCTTCCCATTGCGCCGCATTGATGGAGTGACCACTGGCCTGCGCGATCTCGGCGCGAACGCGGTCGTTGTGCGGCTGAAGATCCCAGAAATGCAGCAACAAGAGAACCATCAGCACGGCGGCTGCCTGGCCGGCTTTCAAGTGGCGTACCAGGCCGAGTACCGTGAAGACGACGATCGCATATCCCACCGGCCAGAAGAACCGTCCCGATGAGCGGAAGGTCGAGGTCACGCCGTCCAGCTGCTGCGGCAGCTGCAAGGTGTAGACCAGCGTCTCGCCAAGGTAGACACGATTCGACAGCGCATACAGCGTCAGCACTGCAAGCACGCCCAGCAGTGCACAGTGCCGACGCAGGAAGTGGCAGTCGTGGGCTTGGCGCAGCTTGTACACGAAGAACGTCAGCGACAGCAAAAAGATGCCCAGGTAATTGTGTCCCTCACCCTGGCCGGGCTGGGATTCCGGATGCTCAAAATGCAGTAGTTGACCCCCGTTCAGCGGGGACAGCAGATTCATGGAGTAGTAACCGAAGCCCCATTCGCCATTGCCCGCGCCGAGCGGCAGCGGCAGCATGGTGACGAGCATGGTAGCGAACAGCACCCCATAGACGGCAAGCGGAGCCAGCAAGGCGCGCACGATGCTGCTGCGCTTGTACGGCGTGCGCAGCAGTTCACGTAGCACGTCCGCAGCGAACAAGGCCGAGGTCATTGCGAACAGGTAGATGTTGATGTAGAAGGCGCAGTTCAGCAGGACAACCCATGATCCCGTGGCGATCCGGCCCAGACGGCCGCTGCGGAGGTAGACCGCCAGACCGAACAGCAATAGCCATTGCGACATCAGGCTGGTATGGGGAATGCGTCGGGTCAGCGCAGGAAACGCGGCCAGCAGCAGGGCCAGGGCCACCAGCGCAGCCCAGTTGCGCAGCCTTGCTTCGCGACAGATCCACCATGCGCCGACGCCCTGCAGCGCAAAGCACAGCGCAATCCACAGGCCATAGGGATTCCAGTAGCCGGCGCCGGGGTGCACCAGCTTGAGGAACATCGCATACAGCGGAATCGTATCGAGGAAGGTGGCAAGCGTGCCGTCCGGCGTGTTTAGTGAATCGATGCGCAGCAGCGGCCAATGCCATGGTTCGTGGACAAAGGCATTGAATCCCGCCAGATATTGCGTGATGTCGGCATCCTCGCGCCACCAGAATGGCGCCGTTCCCCGCAGCATGGGATATTTGTAGAGCCACAAGGCGAAGCCGAGGCCCAGGCACGCGGCCACTACCAGTCCCAGTACACCGTCCGCCCCGAGCCAGGGCAGGAGGGCGCCGCCGCGCCGGGCCAGGGGCGTTGGGGGCGCTGCCAAGCCGGTACGGTACAGGCGGCTCATGTCGTGCGCTCGCTGCGCGGCGCGGTCAGCAGGGCCAGCAGTGCGCGGGCCTGCTCCGCCCACGTCATCCAGGTCATCCCACCGGGCGCGGGATGGCGTTCACCGGCATGCAGACGAAGCCATTCGCGCACGGCGGCGGCCAGCGACTCGCTATCAAGCCCCGCAAAATAATGCGCATGCTCTCCGGCTACTTCACGGAACACGGGCAGGTCGCGCGCCAGCAGCGGCAGGCCGTGGTGGGCGGCCTCGATCAGCGGCAGGCCGAAACCTTCGCCTTCGCTCGGGAATAGCAGACAGGTGCTGGCCAGGTAAACCTGCTGCAGGGTGTCGTCGTCGATACCGTCCAGCCACAGCAGGCGCTTGCCCAATTCCGTACTGCCGCGGAGGCGCTCCATGATGCGCGGCAGGGTACGACGGTCGGCATCGGGCAATGGTTTCCAGCCCTCGCGGCCGACAATGACCAGGTTTACGTCTACGCCCGCAGCCCAGAGCCGTTCGAAGGCCTCCAGCGCCTGCAGGTGGCCCTTGCGCGGTTCGATGGTGCCGACCATCAGGAAACTGGGGCGGGCGCGAACCTGCTGCAGCAGCGGCGATTCGACAGTGTCGTGCGGCTGCTCGAGTTCGAGGTCGGCGCCTAGGTGCAGGGCCGTCAGCAGCTGGCCGGCGCGGCGCGGCGCATCACGTGTATCGAGCCAGGCGGCCAGGTCGTCGCATACCGCCTGCGAGATGCAGATGAAGCGGTCGGCTTCACCTGCCACGCAGTCGAGGAAGGCCGCATGCGTGACGTCGGCACGGGGCGGGAAGAATTCCGGGCGCAGCACCGGCAACAGGTCGTACACCACGAAGTTGATGCTCACGCCGCGTGCGCGCCAGGCCGCGTACAGGCCGCTCCGGGCCGCTTCCATCGCCGCATGCGGCGAATGATCGGCACAGTAGTAGATGTCACCGGCCAGAACGTCCACCACCGGATCCGAGCCCTCCAGCACCTGTTCGATGCCGAGCAGGCGAGCGGCATAGTTGCGCGCATAGCGATACTGCGGCTGTCCGCCGGCGGTGTCGAGGTACACCGGTTCCACACGGTAGCCGATGGCGCGCAGCTGCAGCAGTTCCAGCAGCTGGTTGCGCACCACGCGCTCGATGCCGGTCTTCAGGTCATGACGTGCGATCGTCGTCACGTCCAGCAGCAGCTGGCGCGGCTGCAGCGGGTCGGGCGCGCGTGCGACGCAGCGTGCCAGTCGCTGCAGCATGTCGTCGTCGGATTCGAGGCCGGGGGTCCGCAGCAGCGCGCGCAGCAGGGCGGGGCCGCCCTGGCGCTGTTTCAAGGCATCCGCGGCCAGGGCCTCCTTGTACATCAGGCCTACGCGTTCCGGGCTGTTGCGGGTGCCCATCAGCGCGAATCCGGCGGCGCCCAGCGCCAAACGGCGGGCATCGTCGGCGCGCAGCGTCTCGAGCGCTTCAACCAGCTGTGGCTGGCTGAACGCATCCGGCAGCATCCAGACGGCATCGTGCGGGAATTCGGCCATGGCGCCGTTGGCATTGATGATGACCGGCAGGCCGTAGATCATGCAGTCGAGGACCGTGCCCGAGGTTTCGCCGCGCGAACTGGTCCGCAACTGGACGCCGATGTCGGCCGCCTGCAGGTAGCGGAAATAATCGTCGTCCGAAGTCCAACCCGAGATCTTCACGTTCCTGCCGGCGCCCGCAGCGTCGATAGTGTCGGTCAGCAGGCGTCCGTAATCCCCGCCATGGTTGGCGCCGACGAATACCAGGTGGCAGCGGGCGTCGTGTTGCAAGCTCGATGCGAGCCAGGCCTGCAGCAGCTCCAGGCAGTGCTTGGTAGGCGCGACGAAGCCGAAGTTACAGACCAGGAAGGCGTCGTCGGCGATGCCGAGCGCGCGACGGGCCGCGGCGCGGTCGTTTTCGAGCGGCGCGGCGCGCGGCAGCTGCGCCGGACTCCAGTCGCGGCCGGCCTCCGGGCCATACCAGTCGCGCGCCAGCCGGCGCGCATATTCGGAGTGCACGATCACGTGCGATGCGTCCTGCAGGATCTCCAGGTTGCATGGGTAGTCTTCCTTGGCGCGGTCGACGCCGCCTGGCGCCAGACTGACCTGCACCGCGGCATAGCCGTGCGAATGCAGCAGGCTGCGGGTCCACGCGCCCGGCATCGCACCGGTGATCTGCTCATACGAGAGCATGCTGCTCAGGAAAAAATCGTGCAGCACCACTACGCCCGGATGGCGCTGCAGCAGCGGGATCATGTGGCTGTGGAAGGGGCTGTTGCCGAACTGGTAGACGATGTGGGCATAGCGGTCCGGATGCTGGTCGAGCCAGTCGAGCGGATGCCGGGGTAGGTGCGCCAGTTCCGGCGGCAGCGTCACCTCGGGCTGGTGCACGATCAGTTCGACGTCGAAGTGGGGCAGCAGGGTCGGCAGCACGCGCACCGCATAGTCGGCGACGCCGGTGCGTTCCGGCGGCAGCGGCGACAGGAAGGCGATGCGCGGCCGGGCCGGCGCCAACGCGCCGGCAGGCGCCGCCGCCCCGGCGCGCGCCGCCACGTTCGCTTCCAGTGCGGCGATCGCGCGGCTTGCGCTGTGGTCCCAGCTGAACTTGCGGGCCTGGTTGGCGCCGTGTTCACGCAAGCGCGCCTGCAGCGCCGGGGCGCCGAGCACCTCGGCGATCCTGGCCGCGATCGCAGCCGGCTGGCGGGCATCGAACAAGGCCTCAGGATTGCCGATGACTTCAGGGATGCTGGTGCTGTCGGCGCCGATCACCAATGCACCGCAGGCCATCGCTTCCAGCACCGGCAAACCGAAGCCTTCGTGCAGTGAAGGAAACACGAACAGCGCCGCGCTGCGGTACAGGTCGATCAGTTCGGCATCGCTGACGTAGCCGGTCAGCGCCAGTTCATTCGCGCCAAGTCCATGGCGGCGCGCCAGCTCCGCAAGGCGCTGGCGCTCGCCATCGTTGATCTTGCCGGCGATGAGTAACTGGTGTGCCGCGCGCTGCGGCGCCGGCAGCATGCCCCAGGCCGCGACCAGGCCGTCGATGTTCTTGCGCGAATCGAAGCCGCCCGGCGCGCACATGACGAACGGACGCGCGATGCCGAAGCGCTCGCGCAGCGCAGCCAGCCGCTCAGGTTCCAGGGCGGCCGGATGGAAGCGCTCGTCCACGGCCGTCGACACCGTCACGATCCGCGCCGGCTCGAAGTCCAGCGCGCCAATCGCTTCCTGGCGCGAATGCTCGGAGTTTGCCAGCAGCAGGCCGGCACGGCGCAGCGAGGCGATCTTGCGCTCGTAGTAGCTGCGCTGTTCCGGCTGGGCCAGGTACTGTTCCGGGTTCAGGTAGGGGATCAGGTCGTGCAGCACCACGGCGGTCGCGGCGCCATCGGCGAAGCGGCCGACCGATACCACGGCATCGTCCACGTAGCCTTCGAACAGGCTGGTGATCACCACCGCGTCCGGCCGCAGCTGGGCAATCGCGTACTCGCGCACCAGCTCGGCGGCGCGCGCGCGCGGCGCGTTGTGGCGGTTCGCCTCGGCAGTCGGGCCGGCGATGTCGAACACGCAAATACGCTCCGGCGGCACCAGGCCTGCAAAGGCCTGGCGGATGTCCTCGATGGCATTGCCGAGGGCGGCGTTCAGGACCAGCCATACCTCGTGGCTACCGGCGTTGCGCGCCATGCCGAGCGCCAGCCCGAGCGAATAGCGGCCGATGCCGCGGTAGCGGCTTTCGGACTGCGCGCCCTGAAGGTCAATGACGATCCGCATTGTTCATCCTTGCTTGTTCCTCTTTCAGTTGGCGGTACACCCGCGCCGCGCGCGGCGACAGTTCGTCCGGTTCCGGTTCCAGCACCACGCGCGTGGCCTCGCTGTTGTTCAGCATGAGCGCATATAGGCGCGCTTCCAGAGCGGGCATCTTGCGCAGCACGACGCGCGCAGCGCGCTTCATGGCGGGACGGCGCAGCACCGCGCCGCCGGTCCGCCGCACCAGGTGTTTGGCGCGCCACTTTACGGCGCTGCCGAGACGGCCTTCGCGCCGGGCATTGCGCAGGCGGTACACCAGCGCCATCACGCGTCGCAAGGGCTCGGTAATGCGCCACGAAGTGCTCGACAGCAGGTCGACCACGCGCTGCGACATCTCGGCCGCGTGCGCCTCGACGTGGGCGATGCGCTCGTCCTGCCGACCGGAATGCTGGCGCACTTCGTCCATCAGCTGGTGCAGCTCGCCCAGCTGCCGGTACGCGTCGCCCAGCTGACGGTGCGTGTCGCCCAGCTGCCCGTGGAGCACGTCTAGCTGCCGGTCAGTGCGGGCCTGCTCGCCGGCCAGCTGCGAGCCGTGCAGCTCGATGCGCGCCAGGATCCGGTGGATCTCGGCGTGCTGGGCGGCAAGCCGTTCTTCATAGCGCTGCGCCAGCTGGCCGAGCGTGATGCCCCATGGCGTCGCGAAGGCGGCGTCTAAGGGCGCCAGCGCTTCAGGCGCGGCTGTCTTCTGCGCAACCACGGCGTAGTCGGGACTGACGCCTTCGAGCACCGTGATCAGGCCCACCTGAGCGTCCGCGTGCAGGTGAGGGTCCTCCTGCAGCCGCACGATGCGCTGGCGCGCGAAACCCGCATGCTCGGCCGCGAAGCCCAGCAGGCCCGGGGGTAGCGGATGAAGGTGCGAAGGATCCAGGTAGAAGCTGGTGGCGCCAACCGTCAGGTTTTCCGGGTTCGGCGTTTCCATGACCAGCAGGCCGCCCGGCCGCAGCGCGCGCAATGCCTCGGCAATCAGTTCTTGTACCAGGTTGAAGGGCAGGTGCTCGACCAGGTGGAAGGCCGATACCAGCGCCAGGCTGTCGTCCGGCTGGGCGCGCAGCGCAGCCAGTGCGTCGCCGTGGCTCGCATCCAGGCCGCGTTCACGGCAGGCTTCCAGCATGCCTTCGTCGAGGTCCACACCCTTGGCTTCGAAGCCGGTTTCGCCCAGCAGCTCCAGCCACTCGCCGCGGCCGCAGCCGAGGTCGAGCGCGACGGCCGGACGGCCGAGCTGCAGCAGCGGGGCGGTGAATGGCGTATAGGCGCGCAGCCGGTCCTTGATCGTGTGTCGCGCTCCGCGGTAGCGGTCTTCGAAGGCGCGGTAGAAAGAAACTTGATTCGGCGGGGTCTGGTTCAACGTCGGATCTCCACTTGCGGTTCCAGCCAGCTGCTGCCAACGAACTCGCGGCGGTTCATGTTCACGACCGTGAAGATGGCCGCGAGGTCTCGCCATTCGTAGTTGTCGGCCAGGTGGGTTTCGTTGCTGGTCAGGGCTGTCGTGATCGAATAGCTGCCGGGCCCGAGGTTGAGCGGGAAGTGGAAGCGGTAGTCGATGGTTTCGCCCGCGGCGAGTTCGGTGAGCGGGTGGTCGAGGTAGTGCGTGTTGGTGCCGAAGATCTGCTGGCCCAGGCGGTCCTTGATCATGTAGCCCAGCACCAGGCGCGGCAAGGCCTGGTTGACCTTCACGCGGATGCGCAGCGTGGCCGGCACGCCGACATTGAGCATCTCGAGCACGCGGCCCTCCTCGTTCTCCAGCGCCACCTCGATCACATTGGCATGGCCGTTGCCGGAAGTGGTCTGGACCCTGCCTTCGGGCGTCACGACCTGTTCCACGGTGCTGCCTTCGCGTTCCGCGATCAGGGCGTTGTAATAGTCCATGACTTCCTCGGGCGTGCCCTGCTTGGCCAGGCGGCCGCCGTCGAGCAGAATCGCGCGGTCGCAGATCGACTGCATGGCGGCGCGGTCATGGCTGACGATCAGCAGCGTCGTGCCGCGCTTGCGGAATTCGCGGATGCGATCGAAGCTCTTGTGCTGGAAATAGGCGTCGCCCACCGACAGCGCTTCGTCGACGATTAGCACGTCCGGCCGGCGCACCGTGGCCACGCTGAAGGCCAGGCGCATCTGCATGCCCGACGAGTACACGCGCACCGGCTGGTCGATGTAGTCACCGATCTCGGCGAACGACTCGATCTTCGGCATCAGCTCGTCGATCTCGTGCAGCGCAATTCCCAGCAGCTGGCCGGCCATGTACACATTCTGGCGACCGGTGAAGTCGGGATGGAAACCCATGCCCAGTTCGAGCAGGGCGGCCACGCTGCCCATGATCGACACGCTGCCCGTGCTCGGCTGCGCCGTGCCGGTAATCAGCTTGAGCAGGGTGCTCTTGCCGGCGCCGTTGATGCCGATGATGCCCACGGCGTCGCCCGGCGCCAATTGGAAACTGATGTCCTGCAGCACCCACTTCAGCTTGTGACGCGGACGGTTGCCCGGCAGGATCCACTCGGCGAGCCGGCTCCAGCGGTTCCCATACTGCTTGTAGGCCTTGCCCAGTTTATCGACTTTGATCGCGCCCATTACAGTTCGTCCACCATTTCACCCGCACGCTTGCGGAACAGGTGCATGCCCAACGCGCACAGCAGCAATGCCAGCAGCGTGACCGGCAGCAGGCTGCCCCAGGCCGGCGCCTGGCCGTTCAGAAGGATGTCCTGGTAGGACTGCACCACGGCGGCCATCGGATTCAGCACCAGCAGGGCGCGGATCTCCTTCGGCAGGGCCGTCACCGGATACACGACCGGCGTGAACCAGAACCAGAACTGCAGCACGATGTTAAAGAACTGGCCGACGTCGCGGAAGAATACGTTCAGCACGCCCAGCACCATCGCCAGGCCGATCGAGAACAGGAGCTGCACGGCGAGCACGGGCAGCAGCGCCAGGAAGGTCCAGCCGGGGAAGGCGCCGCTGAGGACGAGGAACACGCTGAACAGGCCGAAGATGATGGCGAAATTCAGCAAGGAATTCAGCAGCACGATAATCGGCAGGCAGATGCGCGGGAACTGCAGTTTCTTGATCAGGTTGGCGTTTTCGATGAAGACGTTCTGGCCGCGCGTGGTGATCTCGGCGAACAAGCCCCAGGTCAGCACGCCCGCGCACAGGTAGATGCTGTATGCGAACTGGCCGGCGTTGCCCGGCAGGCGGTTGCGCATCACTTGGGAGAAGATGACGGTATAGACGACGATCATCGCGAGCGGATTCAGGATCGTCCACGCGGCGCCGAGCAGGGAATTGCGGTATCTGGCCTGGAATTCGCGGCGTACGCTACCCGTGATGAAACCACGGTAGCGCCAGACGCCACCCAGCATTGAGCGGGAAATCATAGGTGTACGGACTCGATCATTACATCAGGAATCGGAGCAGCGCGGAGCGCTTCCGGATCGGGCAAACGCCCGATGACAAGTCGGCGATTATAACATGGTGCTACGTAGTAATTTACGTTTTACCAATTGTTGCAAATTCAGTCCTGGCTCACCCTTGGATGAGTTTTTGCAGCTCATCCGGCTTGATGATGATGATGCGATGCGTGCCCTTCTCGATGATACCCTGCTGGGTCAGCGCCAGCAGGGCCCGCGTGACGGTCTCGCGGCTGGTATTGATCATGTTGGCAATGTCCTGGTGCGTCGGCAGGTTTTCCACCACTTGCACGTCGCCTTCCTTTTTTTCCTTCAGCAGGTCGAGGAAGCTGTAAATGCGGCGCGAAGTGTTGTGGATGCTGAGCAGGGAGCGGAAAGCCGAATCGCGCTGGATCTTCTCGGCCAGAAAACGCAGCATGTGGTTGGCCACCGACGGCGCGTGCGAGAACAGGTACATGGCCGTGGCCCGCGGCAGCAGCGCCACCAGCACCGGCGTCAGCGCCACCACCGATGCCGAGCGCATCGTTCCATTGATGAGGGCGATCTCGCCGAAGAAGTCGCCCGGCTGCAGCATGCGCAGGCCGACCGCGCGGCCATCCTCGGTGACGTCAATCACCTGCAGCGAACCGGTCAGCAGGAACAGCAGGCTGTCGCCGGGCGCGCCCTTCTGCAGGACGATGTCGCGCTTGGCGTACTGGCGGATACGCAGGTCGGACTTGACGCGCGCCATGTCTTCCTCGCTGAGGTTGGCCAGCAGCGGGATCTTGCGCAGGTGGATCTGCAGGTTGACTTCCTGCGGCGCCGGCGCGTCTGCCGCCACCGCTGCGGGGTCCGGCACTAGTTCGCTCGGAGCGATTTCGATATCTGTTTCGTTCTTGCGTTTGCTCGATGATGTCATGCGTCTCAGATTACCTGTAACAGTCCGAAAACCAGGGCCGTCGCGGCGATGCCCGCCGCGTTGGCGCCCATGTCGCGCCAGCAAAAACTGCGGCCCGGAACCAGCTTCTGCAGGAGTTCGATCGCCAGTCCGGCCAGCAGCAGGCCCAGCAGCCATACGGTGCGCAGCGGCCAAGCCGGTTCGATGCGCAGCGCGAGCGTGCTGAGGCCCGCGAACGCGATGAAATGCAACAGCTTGTCATGCGGAAGCAGAGGCAGCCAGTGCGACGGCAGCAGGCAGCCGAGGGCGACCGTGCTTGCAGCGGCCAGGAAAACAATCAATTCAAAAGACATACCGCTCAAAAATTATCCCAACGCAGGCTCAGCTGCAGAGCCCGGCTATTATATTGGAACAGCGAGATATTTTCGTGGTTGAAAGTACCACGCCACTCCAGCACCACGCTGGTATGCGGGCGCAGCAGCCAGTTGCCAGCCGCGCGTAGCGTCGTTGACTGCTGCAGGCGGAGCGTCTCGATCAGTCCGGCGGAATAGATGTCGTCGCTGCGCCAGTACTGGTGGGTCAGCCCGGCTTCGAGCGAGAAGCGGTCATTGACTTCGCCATACCATTGCAGGCTGCCGAACCAGCCCTTGCGGTCGCCGCCCGGCCGGCCATTGGTGCTATCGTCCCGCAATGCCGTCAGGGTCGCCTGGGACAAGCCGTGCATGGTGCGATAGCCATAGACACCGCCCAGTTCGAGCGTGTTGCCGTCATACGCAGAGCGGGTCGGATAGTTTACGTGGTTCAGGTTACCGTATAGGGCGAACTCGGCGTTTTGGGGGAGCTTCAGCGGCGGTGTCACGCGCGCCTGGAGCTGTTGCTGGCGCTGGTAGAGGATACCATCGAGGGTTACATAGCCGAGCGCGGCCGTGCCGCGTAGCCGCCAGCCGCCAGCCTTCCAGGTGTGCTCGAGGGCGCCGAGCGCAGAAGTCGTGTCCTGTGCGCGCTCGTGGTCGTGCCAGCGGCCATAGGCCTGGGCAATGAGGCTGATGCCAGAATTGCCGAGCGGGCGCAGGTAAGAAACGCCCAGTTGGCTGAAACTGTCGGGTTTCGGCAGGAAAGCGGGGGCCAGTTCGTATTCGGTGTGGGCGCTGCCGGTGCCGATAGTGAAACGCGGATCGCTCGCGCCCTGGTTGACGTTGTCGTCGCGCCCCCGGGTGGCGGCCAGCAGCCATGTGCTGCCCTGGCGTGTCGACGCCGGCTTGCCGCAGCCGGTCGCGCGGTAGCGGGAGATAGTTTCGGCGATGCCAGGTGGTGAAGGAAAGCGCTGCTCGAACGTTCTGAACAGGCGTTCCGCTTCGGCCGCGTTGCCGAGTTCGCATTGGCTGATCGCCAGATCCAGCCAGGCGCCGGCATGGCGCGGCTCCTGCGAGACGACGCGCTGCAGCATCGCGGCGGCATCTTCCAGGCGGCCCTCGGCCAGCAAGCGCAGCGCAGACTGGTATAGCATCTCCTGCTCGGCTGCGGGTTCGTTCGCGGGCGCCTGGGCCTGGGTCAGGCACGGCGACAGAGCCGCGGCCAGCGCAGCATGGGCGAGCCAGCGCTTCATTCGCTGCGCTCCAGGGTATAGATGCGGATCGGCCGGCCCTTGCCGCGCAGCTGGCGTTCGCCCAGCGGCAATAGGCGATGGCGGCGCGCCAGGGCGGCCGTGCCTTCGCCGACGATCACGTCATGCGGATAGTCGCGCGCGGCCTGTTCCAGGCGCGCGGCCGTGTTCACGCTGTCGCCGACGGCCGTGTAGATGCTGCGCGCCGCGGTGCCGTAGTCGCCGGCCATCGCGGCGCCGCTCTCGATGCCAATGCGAACCCGGAGCGCAGGCTTGCCGCTGGCGATGCGCAGGCTGGAGAACCGCGCAACCTCATGCACAATCTGCGCCGCCGCGTCCAGCGCCAGGTCGGCGTGCTCGGCGTTCGGCAGCGGCGCACCCCAGAAGGCTACGAGGCCGTCGCCGGTATACTTGTCGAGCGTGCCGCGATGCGCCAGGACAGGACCGGTCAGGCACTCCAGGAAGTCGGTAGTCAAGCGCGACGCATCTTCCAGCGATAGTGACTCGACCTGGGTGGTATAGCCCTCCATGTCGGCCACCAGGGTCGTCACTTCCAGATGGCGCGGCGCCAGCGGATCCTTAAGGTCGCTTCGCAGCAGTTCGTCGACTACTTCACCGGCCACGTACTGACGCAGCGTGCCCAGCAGCTGGCGCGAACGCCGCTGCGCCAACTCCCAATGGAAAGGTACGGCCACCGCCAGCAGGTAGAGGCAGCAGAACAGCGGCCCGGCAGGCGCGAAATCGGGGTCGTGCGGCGCCAGCAGCCAGGCAATGCCCAGCCATAGCAGGGCGCCGGCGCCGAGCAGCAAGGTGTTGGCGGCGGCCGAGCGACGCGGCAGCGTGTAGCTGGTCAGCAGTACGATAAGGAGCACGAAGCCAAAGGCAATGGCTTTGCCGGGCAGCGGCGCCGGCGCCAGTCCCTGCTGGCGGTCGAGCAGTGAAGTCAGCATCGAGGCATGGACCAGCAGACCGGCGCTGGAGGCGTGCAGTGGGGTCGACACACGGTCACCGATGCTCAGCGAGGAGGAGCCGATCAGCACAAGGCGGCCGCGCGCCATTTCGGCCGGCATCTGCCCGGCCAGCAGGTCGCCAGCCTTGACCACGTCGTAGGCAGGCCAGTCCCGGGAATAGGGAATGCGTTCGATCGCGCGAACCGGCGGCAAGGCCGTTGTCGCGGCGCCGCAACATTGAAGCAGGGCCAGCGACAGGGTCGGGTAAACTCGAGTCCGGTAGCTGGTGAGCATCGGCAGGCGGCGCAGCGTGCCGTCGGCATCGGGCACCACGCCGATATTACCGGCCTGGCGCGCATGCACGAATCCTTCATGGTTGGCGAGGTAGCCTTGCGCGGCGGTCGCGCCGATCGGGCCGCGTGCAGCAGCGCCACCGACCAGGTGACCGCCCGCCAGCGGTTCGCCGGTCTGCAGGTAATCGAACATCTGGGCCAGGACGACAGGGCCGTGGGCCGCCAGCATCGCTAGGCGCGTATCGCCGGCCGTATCTGCCGGTTTTTCGAACAGAATGTCGAGGCCGACGCCGAGGGCGCCGTCGGCGAGCGCGAGTTCGATCAGGTCGGCGATGCGCGCGCGCGGCCAGGGCCATGCATGCTGCGCCAGGCTGCTTTCGTCGATGTCGATTACCAGCACACGCCGTTCCGGTTCCGTCGTTGCCTGCAGTTGAATGAATTTGTCGCGAAGCCACTCATCCGCAGCGGTGACCGGGGTCGCTCCGCCATGCCATTGCAGCCACGCTCCCAGGGCGAGCGCTACGAGCGTGATGAGTCCACGCTGAGCGCGGATGTCACGCAGGCCGGTGCAAAGGAAACCGGGAATTCTCATCAAAGTTTGAGGGATAGAAAGCTGAAGTATAACGGGTTGTGTTGCTGGCAAGTAAAAATTACGTTGTGGCGGGCTCAACCGTAATATTGTAAATTGTGACGAAGGTCACAGACTTTAGCAGTTGTGAAGGGACAATGCTAGACAAGGAGAACTATATGCTACGAAAACTTGCTTTAGCCGTGGGACTGCTGTGGTCGTTTGCCGACATGGTATATGCGGCGGAGGCCGGCCGCGTCGTGTTTGTCAGCGGCCAAGCCCAGGTCGGACGCAATGCGGCAACGCAGGATGCCGCAGTAGGCGAGGGCGACGAACTGTCGACCGGCGCAGATGGCTATATATATATGAGGACCGTCGACAATGGCTTCCTCATCCTTCGCCCGAACAGCACGGCGCGGGTGGTGGCCTATTCGATCGACAGGAACGATTCGTCGAAAACCCATGTCAAGCTCGAGCTGTTGCAGGGCGTGGCGCGGTCTATTTCTGGGCAGGGCGTCAAGCAGGCGCGCCAGAACTTTCGCTTCAACACTCCGGTAGCGGCGATCGGCGTGCGCGGCACCGACTTTACCGTCTATACCGACCAGCAGACTACCCGCGTGACCGTGTTGTCCGGCGGCGTGGTGATGAGCGGCTTCGGCGCGAATTGCTCGGCGGCCGGCACCGGGCCGTGCGAAGGCCGCGATACCCGCGAGCTATTCGCCGGCCAAGCTGGATTGCTGCTCCAGGTGGAGCGCGGCAACCGCGTGCCGCAACTTCTCCAGAATCCGGTGCTGTTCCCCGACCAGGTTGAAAAGCCGCGCAGCGACGAGCCTGCCGTGAAGCAGGCGCCGCCTGGGCCGCTGGCAACCGTCAACCTCGATCCGCAGCGATCGGAACAGCTGAGCAATGCCAAGCCCGTCGGCGAACAAACCCAGCAACCGCCGGTCGTCACGCCGCCGCCGGTCATCACACCGCCGCCGGTCATTACGCCGCCGCCCCCACCGGTGATCGTCGACACGTCACGTCCGGATGTGCCAGTAGTCCAGGAGATTTTCTGGGGACGTTGGCAGGCGATTGCCGGGCTGCCTGCCAGGCCGGGCCGCATCGGCTCCGCGGACACGGAGATCGCCACCTATTACGCACCTTATGCCATTACGCGGTTGAAAAATTCTGCGCTAGTCATGCCGAAAGAAGGCACTGCGGCTTTCAAGCTGATGAGCGGCGAAGCCATCATCAACAGCGATGGGCTTGATCGTGCTGCCAATATTGAATCCGGTCAATTGAATATGGACTTCTCAAAAAGGACCTTTGCAACTTCACTGTCCGTGAAAGCCACTGGTATCCAGGTCGACGTCGCTGGCCATGGTGTCGTCACCGATAAAGGCGTGCTGTACGAGGATGTGGGTACAAGTACGCTCATTCGCGGTTATCTTGGCGGCCCCAATGCCGAGCAGGCCGGCTATATATTCAAGTCCCTGACGATTCCCGGCGTTACCGTTAGCGGTGCAACGTTATGGGGGAGATAACAGAAATTAAGAGTTTGTACAGATATTGATCAGCTCTGAAGAGAGTATTTGAGAGAATCTGTAAAAAATTTGTCGCTAATCGGTAAAAAAAATTTGATTTGTGACCGCTGTCACAACGCAAGTCTGGCGATCTGGCAATATACTTCGCAGTTCTGCAAATAGTGTTCCGGAAGTTTGTAGAGCTTACGGAAGCAGACTTGGTTCTAACCACACAATCTTAAAGGATTTCAAATCATGGCAGCACAAGACTACACCAGCGTAGTTCAGCAACTGTACATTTCGTACTTCGGCCGTCCGGCCGATTACTACGGCCTGCAGAATTTCTCGGCAGCACTCGACGCTATGGGCGCACCGAAGACCTTCGCTGAAGTGAACGCTGCTGTGCAGGCTGACACGGCTGGCACCACGGCACTGGCGCAGCTGGTCAACAGCTTCAACAACTCGGCAGAATCGGTTGCCCTGTACGGCTCCGACAACAGCCAGATCGGCATCGGCAAGTTCGTTAACGCGATCTACCACAACGTCCTGGGCCGCGACGCCGACCTCGACGGTTTCAATTTCTGGGTCAACGCCATCACCTCGGGCACCCTGACCAAAGCCAACGCCGCTGCTTCGATCACCCAGGCTGCGCTGGACAACACCTCGGCGCAAGGCAAGCTGGACGCGCTGACCGTGCAGAACAAGCTGGCCGTCGCCACCTCGTTCACCACCGCAATCGACACCCCGGCTGAAATCACCGCGTACGCAGGCGACCAGGCTGCCGCTGCAGGCCGTTCGCTGCTGGGCGGCGTTAGCAATTCGACCGACGTCACCGCTTACCAGAACACCGTCACCGACACCCTGAACGGCCTGACCAATGCTCCGGTCCAGGGCGCCGCTACTGCGTTCACCAAAGGCCTGGATACCCTGGCGGGCACCGGCGGTAACGATATCTTCAGCGGTTCGATCTCGGCTTCCGCCGAACTGAACACCGTCAGCGGCCTGGACGTCGTCAACGGCGGCGCCGGCATCGACACCGTCCGCATCGCTGACGAAACCGGCAATGCCATCGCTCTGCCGACCCTGAGCAGCGTCGAAGTCGTCGAAGTGTCGGGCACCAAGGCTGTCACCGTCGACACCACCGCCACCACCGGCGTGACCAACCTGAACGTCCTCAAGGCAGGTGGCACCGTCACCGCGACCGCTGGCGCGACCACTGACGTCGGCGTCACGCTGAAGGATGCTGGTGCGGCGGCTCACATCGTAACCGTTGATAATGTCGATACTCTCGTAGCGGCTGACACCATCAACGTTGTTGGAGGCAACAACGTCAACGTCAACGTCAGCGACGCACACAGCGCGATCAACGTCGGCGTTACCGGCAACGGCACTGATGCAGCGGGCAACGTCACCATCGTCGCAACCGGTGCAGCAGCGGTCAACAACGCCACCGCCGCCACTACCACTAATGTCGCGATGGGCGACATCACCGTGGAAGGCGGCAAGGTCATCAGCGTGACCCAGAAAGCCACCAGTGGCGTCAGCGCCCTGGTCGCTGACGGCGGCAAGGAAACCGTCACCCAAGGCGACGTGCACATCACTGCCACCGCCGTGACCACCGACGTCACCGTCAAGCAGGACGCCGATGTTACCGCTAAGAGCCGCGCAGCCGTGGCTGGTGCAACCGAAGTGGCCAGCGTCAAGTTCACCGCACTGAAAGCGACCGAATCCGTTACCGTCGGCGGCCTGACCTTTACCGCTGCCAAGGACCTGACCGCTGCCGAAGTTGCACAAGCGTTCACGAACCTGTCGGCAAGCGCGATCAAGCCAAATGAATTCTCTCTGGCCCCCATCGTGATCACTGCTACTGGCGACACCCAAGGTTCGGGCATCAGCGCCAAAGGTGTTTACACTGGTGCTCTGCTGGCCAACTGGAGCACCACTACCGCCACCGACGACACCGTCATCTTCACCGGCAAGGCCAACACCGCCATGGCCGACCTGGAGCTGTCGACGGTCAATGCAACCGCCACCACCACCACCCAAGGTCTCGCTGCCGTCTCCGCGCAGAACACCCTGGGCGTGGCAACCGGTGTCGTCACCATCGATGGCAGCGCTGCACTGAAGACCGTCACCATCGACGGTTACACCTCCAGCGGTGCTGACGCCATCACCAGCGTCGGCGCCGGCAACACGGCTCTGGCCACCGTCACCCTGTCGAACGGCGGCGACTTCGCTATCGGCAGCGCAGCTTCGACCCTGGCACTGAACCTGACCGAAGTCGACGGCACCGTCAGCGTCGGAACTGGCGCGACGAAGACCATCAACGCCACCATCAACGGCGACGACGTCCAGACGACCCTGATCTCGGCTACGGCTACCGCCGTCAACGTCGCAGGCACCGGTAACGTTGCCGGTACCACCGCGACTGGCGGCCTGGCTGCTGCCACCTCGATCAACACCAGCGGCATGACCGCCGGCACCGCCGAGTTCACTATCGCCGACGGCACCACCACCACCTACACCGGCGGCGCAGGTAGCGACACCGTGACCATCGCCAACGCAGAAACCGCCATCAGCAAGGCTGTCGACCTGGGGGCAGGCGACGACAAACTGGTCCTGACCAGCACCGGCGCCGCCGCTCTGCCGACCGCTACCCTGAGCGGTGGCGCAGGCGTCGACACCATCGCAATGAATGGTGCCAGTGCCGCTGCGTTCTCGGCCAACGCTACCTTCGCCGGGAAGATCGACGGCTTCGAAAAGCTGGAAATCACCGACAAAGTGACTACCGCCACTACGGTCAACATGGCCAATATGGACGGCATCAATTACGTCGTGAGCAACAACTCTGCCGCTAGCTCTGCTGCTGCTGTCAAGGAAGTGTTCAATGCTGACTTCGCTTCGTCGGGTGCAGTCCGCGGTGGCGACACCATCACCTTCGACGGCCTCACCATCACCCTGGCTGGCGGCGAAACTGCAGCTCAGATCGCAGCGAAGTTCATTAACCAGTCGTCGACGCATTACATCGTGACCGGCGTCAACGGTTCCGTCGTGACCTTCCAGGCCCAGAATGCTGCTTCGGCCCCCGACGTGAAAGCGACCGACTTCGCCATCGTCGATACGGATGCTACCACTGCTGCCGTGGCTGTAACCGTCACTACTCCTGGCGATGCAACTACCAATGAAGTCTTCAAAGCCGCATTCGGTGGATCGGGTGCGATCGAAGACGCTGACACCATCGTGTTTGATGGCGTCACCATTACCCTGTCGAGCGACATGACCCCGGCCGATATCGCTGCCGCAGTTGCAGCGAAGACGTTCGCACATTGGACCGCTGTTGTGGACCCTGTCACCGGTAGCACCGTCGACTTCACCGCAAAGGATTTCAGTGCAGCGGACGCTGCTGCGTCGGACTTCGCAATCACCAACGTGAAGAGCACGGCTACCGCCCCGGCTGTTGCTGTCAATGTCACCACCCATGGCGCAGATGTTGGCAATCCGATGTCGACCTTGACCCTGGACAAAATGGCCAACAACAGCACGCTGGAACTGGTTGATGGCGGCGCTGGTGTGACCGTGAAGATGGCTGACGCTACCGGCACCGCCGATAGCTTCAACATCGTTACCACCGTGGATGGCGACAGCCTGAACTTCGGCACCGTGAACGTGGCGGGCGTCGAGACTATCACGCTCAACGCCGGTGATCTGTCGCCTACCGATGCGTTCGGCAATGTGACCAACACCGCTAGTCTGAACCTGAATGCTGATAAGGCAGCCCTGTTGACCGTTTCGGGTAACTCGAACATCACCCTGGGTCTGACCGCTGCAGCAACCCCGCTGCTGGCAACCATCGACGCTACTGCCCTGACCGGCAAACTGGCTGTTGCCGCTACCGGCGCAGTCGCCATGACCATCACCGGTGGTTCGGCTGCTGACACCCTGTACGCTTCGGTTGGTACGGATGCCAAGGCCGACGTTATCAACGGTGGTGCCGGTAACGACATCATCGGCCTGGGCAGCAACGGCGCCAAGGTGACCGGCGGTGACGGTAACGACCTGTTCATCCTGAACACCGTTGGCAACAAGCAGGCCAACACCTACTCTGAAATCCTGGATTTCAAAGGCGGCGACCTGCTGCAACTGGGCACGACGGCTGGCGCTACTGTTGCCAAGCTGGGCGCAACCCTGAACGACGCGACTGCACAGTTCTCGGACTTCGTCAATGCTGCAGTGAAGGAAGGTGGCGCCGCTGCTGCCGTGTGGTTCAACTACAAGGGCGACACCTACGTGGTCGTGGATCACGGTGGTCCGCACGATACCTTCGTCAATGGCGTCGATTCGATCGTCAAGCTGACCGGCATCGACGGTAGCAACCTGAGCTTCAACGCCGACTTCGGCACCCTGGGCCTGGTGTAATCGCTCGTTCACTCACCTGCTTTCGGGCAGGTGAGTGGTCTAGGCGGAAGGCGCGGATGCAAATCCAACCCTTCCGCCTCATTGCATCAAGCGCGGTAAGCATCGATGAGGATTTTTTCTGCAGCGCTTTCGAATGCGGCCATCTGGCTGCTGGGTGTAGGCGCAAATGGAATGATTGCTTGACGCTGCCGTGCACGAGCCTTCAGTCATGCTGGGAGGCTTTTTCATTTCTTTGCTAGACTCGCTGTCGTTCTGTCCCCCGGCGCGCAATACGCCGGAAAGCAACAAGTCAAATACATTAAATGTGATCCACGTCACATTTTGTTCCGTTTTTAAGCGATAATGTCGCGACTGCTTGACAGTGGCCGCTACCCACTTATCGGGCATTACCCTTAAGACGGCAAAGATGAACAACAAACTATCCCAACCCCAGAACGAGATTGCGCAGATCCTGCGCAGCTTCAAAAGTACTTTCGTCACCGTCGGTACGTTCAGCGCGATCACGAACCTGCTGGCATTGACACCCTCCCTGTACATGCTGCAGGTTTATGACCGTGTCCTGGCGAGCCGCAACGAGATCACGCTGCTGATGCTGACGCTCATGATGCTCGGCGCCTACGTGTTAATGTCCGCGCTGGAAATGATGCGCAGCTTTGTGCTGGTGCGTATTGGCGCCAAGTTCGACATGATGCTCAACAAGCGTGTCTATACGGCCGCGTTCGAGCAAAACCTCAAGAAGGCCGGTGGCAATGCGGGACAGGCATTGAACGACCTGACCGGTTTGCGTCAGTTCCTCACGGGTAACGCATTGTTCGCCTTCTTTGACGCTCCCTGGTTTCCGATCTACCTGATCGTCATCTTCTTCTTCGAACCCTGGCTCGGCCTGTTCGCACTGTGCGGCACGGTGGTGCTCGTCATTCTCGCCATCGTCAACGAAAAGGTGTCGAAAGGACCGCTGAGCGAAGCCAACAGCATGGCAATCGCGGCCAGCACCCTGGCTACCAACAATCTGCGTAACGCCGAAGTCATCGAATCGATGGGCATGCTGCCCAACCTGATGCGCCGCTGGTACAAGTTGCACAGCCGTTTCCTCAGCTTGCAGGCTGAAGCCAGCCAGAAGGCCGGTATCGTGAGCGCGATCACGAAGTTTACCCAGACTTCGCTGCAGTCGCTCGTGCTGGGCTTGGGCGCGCTGCTGGTGATTGACGGCCGGATCACTCCGGGCATGATGATCGCCGCATCGATCCTGGTAGGCCGCGCGCTGGCCCCGGTGCAGCAAGTGATTGCGGTGTGGAAATCTTGGGCCAGCACGCGTAGCTCCTACGAGCGTCTTACTGCGCTGCTGAGCACGAATCCGGAACGTGGCGTCGGCATGGAGTTGCCGAAGCCACAGGGGGCCGTGACCGTCGAAGGCGTCACTGCGGCGCCGCCAGGGGCCGCCCAGCCGGTGGTGCGCGCCCTGACGTTCGCCATCGCCCCAGGCGATGCGCTGGGTGTAATCGGACCGTCCGGTTCCGGCAAGTCGACCCTGGCGCGCCTGTTGGTGGGCGTATGGCCGGCCGCGGCCGGCAAGGTGCGCCTCGACGGCGCCGACATCTACAGCTGGAACAAGGGCGAACTCGGCCCGAATATTGGCTACCTGCCGCAGGACATCGAGCTGTTTGGCGGCACCGTCAGCGATAACATTGCCCGCTTCGGCGAGGTTGACGCGGAAAAAGTGGTGGAGGCCGCAAAGCGCGCTGGTGTCCACGATATGATCCTGCACCTGCCGAAAGGCTACGATACGCTGCTGGGGGATGGCGGCGCCGGCCTGTCCGGCGGTCAGAAGCAGCGTCTGGGCCTGGCCCGCGCAATGTACGGCGACCCGGCGCTGGTGGTGCTGGATGAACCGAACTCGAACCTCGACGAAGTCGGTGAGCAGGCGCTGGTGCAGGCAGTGCTCGACCTGCGCCGCCGCGGCAAGACCATTGTGCTGATCACGCACCGCACCAGTATCATCGGCGCCACCAACAAGCTGCTGCTGCTACGCGACGGTGTGGCTCAGATGTTCGGTCCGACCGACCAGGTACTGGCTGCGATCCAGGACGCCAACCAGAAAGCGCTGTCCCAGCAGCAGGCACAGGCACAGGCCGCGCAGCAGGCACAGGCCGCACAACAGGCACAGGCACAGGCACAGGCACAGGCCCAGGCCCGCAAGGCGCAGGCCGAAGCAGAGGCGGCCGCAGCAGCCGCAATGACCGAACAAGGAAACAAATAATGAAGCTCATTCAGAACAAGGATGCGCACAAGGATGCGGCAACCGAAGTCATCGGTCATGACGTCGCGCCGCTGACCGTGAACACCGACGCGCGCGCCTATGCACGCACCGGCTGGCTGATCGTACTGGTCGGCGTGATCGGCTTCCTGGTCTGGGCAGCGTTCGCGCCGCTCGACAAGGGCGTACCGATGTCCGGCACCGTGGCCAAGGAATCGAATCGCAAGGCCGTGCAGCACCAGACTGGCGGCACCATCCAGGAAATTTTGGTCAAGGACGGCGACGTGGTGAAGGCCGGCCAGGTGCTGGTGCGCATGAATCCTGTCACTGCGCGTGCCGGCGTCGACATGACCGAGGCCCAATACCTGAGTGCGCGCGCCACCGAGGCACGCCTGCTGGCCGAGCGTGATGGACTCAAGACCATCCGCTTTCCGGAAGAGCTGACCAAGCGCGCCAGCGATCCGCGCGTGGCCGAGACGATGACGCTGCAAACCCAGCTGCTGGCCTCGCGCCGCGCCTCGCTGCAGAGTGAGCTGGGCGGTGTGGACGAGAGCATTGCCGGACTGAAGATACAGATCCAGGGCCTGCAGGAATCGCGCGACAGCAAGAAGGCCCAGGTCGGCTTCCTGAAGGAGCAGCTGGATGGCATGCGTGACCTCTCCAAGGAAGGCTATGTGGCGCGCAACCGCCTGCTGGACCTGGAACGTACCTATGCCCAGCTGCAGGGCGCGATTTCGGAAGACATCGGCAATATCGGTCGTTCGCAGCGCCAGGTGCTGGAACTGAACCTGCGCAAGTCGCAGCGCATGCAGGATTACCAGAAGGAAGTGCGCACGCAGCTGGCCGAGACACAGAAGGAAGCCGAAGCGCAGGGTGCGCGCATGAGCGCCCAGCAATTCGAACTGGCCAACGTCGACGTCAAGGCGCCGGTCGACGGCACCGTGGTCAACCTGGCCGTGTTCACCAACGGCGGCGTGGTGTCGCCGGGCTTCAAGATGATGGACATCGTGCCGGCGGACGATCCGCTGATCGTCGAAGGCCAGCTGCAAGTCAACCTGATCGACAAGGTGCATGTTGGCCTGCCGACCGAGCTGATCTTCTCGGCCTTCAACGCCAACCGTACCCCGCACATCCCGGGCGTGGTGGAAGCTGTCTCGGCCGACCGTACCGTCGACGAGCGTACCGGCGCGCCCTATTACAAGGTGCGCGTGAAGGTGACGCCGGAAGGCGCGAAGATGATCGCCCACCACAAGATGGACATCCGTCCCGGCATGCCGGCGGAACTGTTCGTCAAGACCGGCGAGCGCACCATGATGAGCTACCTGCTCAAGCCGGTGTTCGACCGTGCCCATTCCTCGATGAGCGAGGATTGACCGTGGCCAAAGCAATCGTGAGCACCGGCGTGCTGCGCCGGAAGGCTGTCGCCCTGGCTGCGCTGCTGGCGGCCGTGTCCGGCAGTGCCGGCGCGGTCAGCCTGCAGCAGGCCTATGAGGCAGCCCTGAAGAACGACCCGGCCTACCGCATGAATTTCTGGGAGAACGAGTCGGCCAAGGAAAATGCCGTGCTGGGCCGTTCGGCGCTGTTGCCGCAGGTGTCGGCCAGCTATTCCGGCAGCCGGAACGTGGCCGACGTCACCTATTTTCAGGCAAATCCCCTGACGGGAAAAATTGTCGAAACCCCGACCCATCCACGTTATCTCAGCCACTCGTCGGTGGTCCAGCTGCGCCAGCCGATCCTGAGCCTGGATGGGATCGCGCGCTACCGCCAGGGCAAGGTACAGGCCGCGCAGGGCGCCAAGCAGTTCGAGGCAAACACCAGTGACGTCATCATCCGCGTCATCAGCGCCTACGCCGACGCACTGTTCGCTGAAGACCAGGCCGAGCTCTCGCGGGTGCAGCGCGACATGTATGCCGAGCAGCAGAAGGTCAACCAGCACCTGTTCGAAAAAGGCGAGGGCACCAAGACCGACATGATCGAGACCCAGGCGCGCCTGGACCTCGCCGAAGCCCAGCTGATCGAAGCGAAGGACAACGAAACCGCCGCGCGCGATACGCTGGCGGGCGTGATCGGCATGGATCCGGGCACGCTGGACAAGCTGGGACCGAACTTCCATGTGCAGGCCTTGGGGCTGAAGAGCTTCGAGGACTGGCGGCAGACTGCCATCGCGAATAATCCGGAGCTGGCCGCTGCGCGTCTGGCGATCGAAAACCAGCGCCTGGACATCCAGCGCCAGAGGGCTGGACATTTTCCGCGTGTCGACCTGGTCGCCGCTTACAGCAAGGGCAATAACGAGGCGATCAACCAGCTCAACCAGGAAACCACCAACCGTACGATCGGCGTGCAGGTGAACATTCCCATTTACCAGGGCGGAGCGATCAGCGCCTCGACGCGCCAGTCGGCCGCAGCTTATGAACGTGCCAGGGCTGACTTCGACGTGCGCAGCAACCGTATCCTGGCCGACATGCGCAAGGCCTACGACCAGGTGCAAAACAGCATCGCCAAGGTCGCTGCGCTGGAGAAAGCCGTGGAGTCCGGCAAGCTGCTGATGACCGCAACCGAGCAGAGCATCAAGGGCGGCGTGCGCATCAACCTCGACCTGCTCAACGCCCAGCAGCAGCTGTACACCAGCCAGCGCGACCTGGCGCAGGCCCGCTATAACTACCTGATCAGCCTGGTTCGCCTGCGCGCGGGCGCCGGCACGCTCGATGAAGGCGCGGTGCGCGAGGTGGCGGCTTACTTCCGCTAATCCGTCGGCTGCCCGACAGAGCCCGCTGCATGTCAGCGGGTTTTTTTATTCCGAGAATTATTTTTATTTAACAATTTATTTATCAAAGTAAGTAAGCACTTCCGATAAGAAATAGTGTCTATCGGAATGTTGCGCTCAATTGATGTGCACGTCGCGCCACTTGTTTTTTTATTCAGGTAGAATTTATTCACATTTCTGAGACAGGAGGCAGTGATGGCAGACAATGTCAGTGAGATTCAAAAGCTCTACGTCGAATACTTCGGGCGTCCGGCCGATCCGAACGGATTGAAGTTTTGGGTGGACGCTATGAACCAGAACCCGGATGTTCTTTCGCAAATCGCGAAGGACTTCGCGGCATCGGCGGAATACCAGGCAAACTATGGCGGATTGAGCAATCATGATGCAGTCATGAAGGTGTATGAAAACACTTTCGGCCGTGCAGGGGATACGGAGGGCGTCAATTTCTGGACCAGTGCGCTTGACCAGCACTGGATCACGATCGATAACATGGTCGTGCAGATGGTCGCGGCGGCGGCGAAGTTGCAAGCGGCCGACAACGTGGTGTTCAACGGACGTGTCGCAGTTGCCGTCGAGTTCACGAAGCACATCGACACCCAGGCGGAGATCAACGCTTATCTGAATCCGAAGGCGTTCGACATTGCCGAGGGCCTGATCGGTTCCATCCACGACCTGGCCAGCGCCGCAACGGCGCGCGATCCGGGCGTGATCGATACCACGATCGCCCAGATCGTCGGTACCCCGCAGGGCGTCGATGCGCCGCATGCCATGGCCTGAGTCACGCGGCGCGTTGCACGGTGCATGACGCACCAGCGGCGCGACAGGCTATAGACAGTCAAGATTCCGCTCCCCACTGCGCAGCCGCAGTCGGGAGCGGTTTTTCTTTTGTCAGGCGGCGGGTCCGGCCTGGTCCGGCGCCGCGGCCTCATGGTGGGTCTTGCCGGCGCAGTGCGGGCAGGACACCCCCACCACGTACTCCGGCGACAACTGCTGGCGCGGCGTCACCACGGCGCGGCAGGCGAAGCACTGCCTGGTTTCGGTCGGTTCCAGCTTCGGGTTCAGGGCGGTGCGGTAGTCGAAGACGAAGCAGTCGCCGTTGTAGTGGTCGCCGCCGACTTCCTCGAAATACTTCAGGATGCCGCCGTCGAGCTGGTATACGCGCTCGTAGCCGATATTCTGCATGTGGATCGCAGCCTTTTCGCAACGGATGCCGCCGGTGCAGAAGGTGACCACGGTCTTGCCCTGCAGCTCATCCTTGTGCTTGGCGACGACGTCCGGGAACTCGCTGAACTTGTCGATGCGGTAGTCGAGGGTATTCTCGAAGGTGCCGACATCGACTTCGAAGGCATTGCGGGTTTCCATCATCACCACCGGCACGCCGTCGTCGTCGTGGCCCTGGTCGAGCCAGCGCTTGAGCGTTGCCGGCGCGACGGACGGGGCGCGGCCCAGTTCCGGCTGGATGAGCGGCATGCGCATGGTGATGATCTCTTTCTTGATCCGCACCAGCATGCGGCGGTGCGATTGCTCGCTCGACAAGCTTTCCTTCCATTCCAGGTCGGCCAGGCGCGCGTCGCTGCGCACCCAGTCGAGGTAGCGGTCGATGTGTTCGCGGGTACCGGACAGGAACATATTGATGCCTTCCGGCGTCAGCAGTACCGTGCCCTTGAGGCCAAGCTCTTCGCACAGCGCCTGGTATTGCGGGCGCAGTTCTTCGAGATTGTCGAGGGTAATGAATTTGTAGGCGGCGATGTTAACGTAGGAGGTCGGTTGCATAAGTGCTGTTGGATCAAGGCTTTAGCCCGATATTATAAGCCTCCTGATGGGTCTCTTGGTCGTATGGTCCCAACGGTGGCAAAGCCTTGGCAGATTCGCCACGCGCGTTCCTAAAAGCAATGTCAACGCTCCCGTCCGCCGGTCCGGCGCGGTAAAATGATGAGATGACTTCCCCGACCTTTACCCACCTGCGCGTACACTCCGAATACTCGATCGTCGACGGCCTGGTCCGCATCGACGACCTGGTGGCGGCTACCGTCAAGGACCAGCAGCCGGCCGTGGCCGTGACCGACCTGGCCAACGCGTTTGCCCTGGTCCGCTTCTACAAGGCTGCGCGCGGCAAGGGCGTCAAGCCCATCGTCGGGGTCGACGCCTGGATCACCAACGACGAGAACCGCGACAAGCCGTTCCGCTTGTTGATTCTTTGCAAGAACAAGACCGGCTACCTGCAGCTGTGCGAACTGCTGTCCAAGGCCTGGCTCACCAACCAGTACAAGGGCAGGGCCGAGATCCGCGTCGAGTGGCTGGAAGCGCTGGCGACCAGCGTCTCCACGCTGGAGCCGGACGTGCCGCAGTCGAACGCCCTGATCGTCCTGTCGGGCGCCCAGTTCGGCGACATCGGCCAGGCCATCGACAACGGCGATATCGCCAAGGCCGAGGCCTGCGCCGCCCGCTGGGCCGGCATCTTCCCCGGCCATTTCTACATCGAGATCCAGCGCGCCGGCCAGCCCAACCAGGAGCAGCAGGTGCGCCATTCGGTGGCGCTGGCCGGCCGCCTCGGGCTGCCGGTGGTGGCGACCCATCCGGTGCAGTTCATCAGCAAGGACGAATTCATCGCCCACGAAGCGCGCGTCTGTATCGCCGAGGGCGAGATGCTGGCCAACGCCAAGCGCGTGCGCCGCTTCAACGAGAACATGTGCTTCAAGTCCCAGGACGAGATGGCCGAGCTGTTCAGGGACCTGCCGGGCGCGCTCGCCAACTCCGTCGAAATCGCCAAGCGCTGCAACGTGACCCTCACGCTGGGCAAGCCGCAGCTGCCGAACTTCCCGACCCCGGGCATGACCATCGACGAATTCCTGGTCGCCGAAACGAAGAAGGGCCTGGAAGAGCGCCTGATCCAGCTGTTCCCCGATCCGGCGCAGCGCGAGAAGGAGCGTCCGCGCTACGAGGCGCGCCTGGAGTTCGAGAACAACACCATCATCAAGATGAAGTTCCCGGGCTACTTCCTGATCGTGGCGGAGTTCATCCAGTGGGGCAAGAACAACGGCGTGCCGATCGGCCCGGGCCGCGGCTCGGGCGCGGGCTCGCTGGTCGCCTACGCCCTCAAGATCACCGACCTCGATCCGCTGAAATACAACCTGCTGTTCGAGCGCTTCCTGAACCCGGAACGCGTCTCGATGCCCGACTTCGACATCGACTTCTGCCAGGAAAAGCGCGAACTGGTGATCCAGCACGTGAAGGACCTGTACGGCCGCGACGCGGTGTCGCAGATCGCCACCTTCGGCACCATGGCGGCGAAAGGCGCGATCCGCGACGTCGGCCGCGTGCTCGATTTCGGCTACAACTTCTGCGACGGCATCTCGAAGCTCATCCCCTTCAAGCCTGGCAAGCCGGTCTCGATTGCGGAAGCGATCGAAGAGGAGCCGATGCTCAAGGAGCGGCTCGAGAACGAGGAAGAGGTCAAGCAGCTGCTCGACCTCGCCCAGCAGGTCGAGGGCATCACCCGTAACATCGGCATGCACGCCGGCGGCGTGCTGATCGCCCCCGGCAAGCTGACCGACTTCTGCCCGCTGTACACCCAGGGCGGCGACGCCGGCGTGGTCTCGCAGTACGACAAGGACGACGTGGAGGCGGCCGGCCTGGTGAAGTTCGACTTCCTGGGCCTGACCACGCTGACCATCCTCGACCGCGCCGTCAACTACATCCGCGCGCTCGATCCGCAGGATGCCGGGTTCAACCTGGAGTCGCTGCCGCTGACCGACCGGCCCTCGTACAAGCTGCTGACCGAGGCGAAGACCGTCGCCGTGTTCCAGCTTGAATCGCGCGGCATGCAGGGCATGCTGAAGGATGCGCGTCCCGACCGCTTCGAGGACATCATCGCGCTGGTGGCGCTGTACCGTCCGGGCCCGATGGACCTGATCCCCGATTTCTGCAAGCGAAAGCACGGCGAGAAGTTCGACTACCCCGACCCGCGCACCGAGTCGATCCTGTCCGAGACCTACGGCATCATGGTCTACCAGGAGCAGGTCATGCAGATGGCGCAGATCGTCGGCGGCTACTCGCTGGGCGGCGCGGACATGCTGCGCCGTGCGATGGGCAAGAAGAAGGCCGAGGAAATGGCGGAGCACCGCGCGATCTTCCGCGCCGGCGCCGCCAAGGACGGCCTGTCGACCGAAAAGGCCGACGAGATCTTCGACCTGATGGAAAAGTTCGCGGGCTACGGCTTCAACAAGTCGCACGCCGCCGCATACGCGCTGCTGTCGTACCACACGGCCTACCTGAAGGTCCACCACACCGCCGCGTTCATGGCAGCTAACATGTCGCTGGCCATGGAAGACACGGACAAGATCAAGATCCTGGTCGAGGACTCGATCGACGTCTGCAAGCTGACCATCCTGCCGCCGGACGTCAACGAATCGCAGTTCCGCTTCACCCCGGAAGGCCCGCCGCGTTCCGTCACCGGCAAGCAGGTGTCGAACATCCGCTATGGCCTGGGCGGCGTGAAGGGCGCCGGCCAGGGCGCGATCGAAGCCATCATCGCGGCGCGCGAGGAGGGCGGCAAGTTCAAGGACCTGTTCGACTTCTGCCTGCGCGTCGACCGCAAGCAGATCAACCGCCGCACCATCGAGTCGCTGATCCGCGCCGGCGCCATGGACTGCTTCGGCGTCGACCGCGCGATCCTGCTGGCCTCGGTCGGCTTCGCGATGGAAGCGGCCGGCCAGGCGGCGGCGGCGGCCAACCAGGTCAGCCTGTTCGGCGGTGACGACTCCGACCTGGTCGCCCCGCCCGAGTATGTGAAGGCCACCCCCTGGACCGACCGCCAGAAGCTGGCCGAGGAAAAGACTGCGCTCGGCTACTACCTGTCGGGCCATATGTTCGATTCCTACCAGCAGGAAGTGCGGCGCTTCGCCAAGACCAAGCTGAAGGACCTCGAGCCTTCGCGCGACCCGCGCATGCTGTGCGGCGTGATCACCGGCGTGCGCACCCAGCTGACCCAGCGCGGCAAGATCCTGATCGTCACGCTCGACGACAAGACCGGCGTGGTCGAAGTCACGATCTACAACGAGCTGCTCGAGGCCAACAAGAACATCTTCCGCGAAGACGAATTCCTGCTGGTGGTCGGCAAGGTGTCGGAAGACCGCTTCAATGGCGGCCTGCGCATCACCGCCGAGAAGGCCTTCGACATCGCCAGCGCGCGCATCCAGTACGGCCACAAGCTGGAAATGGATGTCGAATGCACGGTGAGCCCGGCCAAGCTGGCGGAGATCCTGCAACCCTACCGCCAGGAAGGCGGCCTGCCGGTCAGCCTGCGCGTGGCGCCACAGGGCATTTCCTGCGTGGTGCAGCTGGGCGACGGTTGGCGCGTGGCGCCCTCGGACGAACTGAAATACGCGCTCGAACTGCAGCTGGGCGCGAAAGAAGTAGCGGTCGAGTACTAAATCCGCTGGATTCAGCCCCGCCTGTGGCGGGATTGCCACACCCGCCGGCGGCGCGTGCACACGCCACGCGCCGCGCCGCGCCGCTGCCTGCCTTCTCCCTTCTTCTCCCTCTAGGCAGCCTCACGAAGCGCCGACGTTGAGATCCCTTGAGACTAAAGTTCATCCCGCGCCATTGAGGCGGCGCAAACAGGGGGCATGACCTCTCCCCGTACGATGGTTCGCATCCACACAGCATATCGACAAGCGATCACGTCATATTTTTCCAGGAGGCGAGCATGACGAAATCCAGGGTTTTGGGCGCGGGACTTGCCGCAACGGCTGCAATGATGTTCGGTCAGGGCGCGTTTGCGCAGGAGATCATCCCCCTGCAGATCAGCGAAGACACCAACCTGATCGGCCTCGGCGTGTTCTCGATACCCGACTACTACGGCTCGGACAAGAACAAGGGCGCCGCCGCGCCGCTGCTGCACTATAACTTCGATGCCTGGGGCAATCCGATGTACGTGCAGATCGTCGGCCCCGAGATCCGGCTCAACGTCGTGCCGCGCAAGGACTTCCGCGCCGGCCCGCTGATTCGCTGGCGCCAGCGGCGCGACGACGACGTCGACAACGAGACCGTCAAGCGCATGCGGCCGATCGCCAGCGCCACCGAGATGGGCGCCTTCGTGGCCTACCACATGCCGCTCGACAGCAACCCGCTGCACAAGGTGGTCTTCACCGGCGACATCACCTGGAACACCAACAATGTCTACGACGGCGCCACCGGCAATGTCCGCGCGACCTATTTCCACCCGTTCGCATCGGGCATGTGGGGCAAGCCGCTGCTGGGTTCGGTTGGCTTCGGCCTGTTCTTCGCCAGCGACCATTTCAACGACAAGTACTTCGGCGTGAACGGCAGCGACCTGGCCCTCTACCCGGAGCGTAACGGCGTTCCCTACCGTGCGCAGAGTGGGCTGACCTCGATCAAGATTCCGTTCACGCTGACCTCACAGGTCGACCCGAACTGGCTGGTCACGCTCGGCGGCCGTTATGAGCGCCTGCTGGGCGACGCCAAGGACAGCCCGGTGGTCGAACGGCACGGCAACGAGAACCAGTGGATCATTGGCGTGGCTGCTTCCTATACTTTTTAGCATTGAAACAGTCTGGGTGGGGTTTTGAGGCCGGGGGGCCTCAAAACGAGCCCACCGTGACGTTCCTAGTGTTGTATCGGGAATGTTTTTGTTTTTGAACATCAAAATTTCCCGTTCTTCTTAATTTCCTGCCATTGAGTTTCATCAGGCGCCGAGCGATAAATGTTGGTCTGCAGAAATTCCAATCGCCTACGCCAACATCATGAAGCTCACCTTTCGCCAAAAGCTTTTCCTTCCTTTGCTGCTGAGCCTGCTTTGCCTGCTCGCCGTGTTCGTCATCGACACCCTGCACAACCGCGAGGTGCGGCTGGAGGAGCGCAAGACCCAGCTCGCCGACGCCGGCCAGATGGCGGCCTCGATCGCCAGGGAATACGGCGCGCTGGCCGCCAGCCATGCGCTGACCGACGATGAGGCAAAGAAGCAGGCGCTGGCCCGCATCAAGGCGCTGCGCTACGGCGAAACCGGCTACCTGGTCGTGTTCGACGGCGAGCAGGTGCTGATGCATCCGATCAAGGCCGAGCTGGTCGGCTCGAAGATCGCCGTCACCCGCGATCCGGAAGGTCGCCAGGTCTACCTGGACGCGATCGCCGCCACGGCCGCCGGCAAGGATGGCGGCGGCTACACCCGATACCTGTGGGCCAAGCCGGGCTCGCAGCAGCCGGTGCCCAAGCTGACCTATACCCTGGCCTACAAACCCTGGGGCTGGAACATCATGACCGGCCTGTACATCGACGACCTCGACCAGGCCTTCTACCGGCAGCTGATCCAGTCGGGCATCTGGCTGGCGGCGATCGGCGCGCTGCTCTCCATCGTGGTCGTGCTCATCATCCGCAAGGTCGAGGCGTCGCTGGGCGGCGACCCGGCCTACGCGGTCGAGGTGGCGCAGCGCATCGCCGCCGGCGACCTCGGCGTCGAGGTCAGCGTGCGCAAGGGCGACGAGGCCAGCCTGATGGCGGCCATGAAGGCGATGCGCGGCGCACTGGCAGGCATCGTCACCGAGGTGCGCAGCGGCACCGACCTGATCGCCACCGCATCGAGCCAGATCGCCAGCGGCAACCTGGACCTGTCGAGCCGCACCGAGGAACAGGCCAGCTCGCTGGAAGAGACGGCCGCGTCGATGGAAGAACTGACCTCCACCGTGAAGCAGAGCGCCGAGAATGCGCGCCAGGCCAGTGCACTGGCCGAATCGGCCGCCGACGTTGCCGGCCGCGGCGGCGAAGTGGTGGCGCGCGTGGTCGACACCATGGAAGCGATCAAGGCTTCCTCCAACAAGATCGTCGACATCATCGGCGTCATCGACGGCATCGCCTTCCAGACCAACATCCTGGCGCTGAACGCGGCCGTCGAAGCGGCGCGGGCGGGCGAGCAGGGCAGGGGCTTCGCGGTGGTGGCGGGCGAGGTGCGCAACCTGGCGCACCGTTCGGCCGCGGCGGCGAAGGAGATCAAGGAACTGATCGGCGACTCGGTGGAGAAGGTCGGCGACGGCGCGCGGCTGGTGCTGGACGCCGGCGCCACCATGCGGGACATCGTCGCCAGCGTGAGCCGCGTGAGCGACATGATCGGCGCGATCAGCAGCGCCACCCACGAACAGGGCTCGGGCATCGAGCATATCAACCAGGCCATCGCCCAGATGGACCAGGTGACCCAGCAGAACGCCGCGCTGGTCGAGGAAGCCGCGGCGGCCTCGGAAGCGATGCAGGAGCAGGCGGCGAAGCTGGCGCAGACGGTGAGCGTGTTCCGGGTAATGGCCTAGCCACGTGACTTGTTCGAAGCATATTGTTCTGATAATATCGCTTCGAAATAGTTGCATTTATTCAACTAAAAAGGTCAGTCCATCGCTGGGCTGGCCTTTTTGCTATTCATTCCCCCGAAAGGAAATGTTGTGTCCACTATCGACTTTCTCCCGCTGTCTTCTCCAGTTATCTCCACGAACAGTAGTGGGAAGTTGATGTTCCAAGTCACGAATACGTCCAGCGAAACGCTGAACCTGTACTGGATCGACCAGTCGGGAAAGCTGGTCTCCTACGGCAGCATCCCGCCGGGCGCGACGCGGATGCAGGATACTTCCAGCACCCATGTTTGGGAACTGGCCAGCGACGATGGCAAGGTGGGCTTCAAGTTCGTCACGAGCGTCCCCGGCGACATCAAGGTGGGCACGGACTTCCAACCGGTTTTCACCAGCTTCGAAGAAAAAATCGTCCAGGCGCCGGATGGGCTGTGGTCCTCAGCCATGGGCTATGGCCTGATCGATGCAGAAGCCTCTCTGGGTATCGCCCATACGAAAGAGCTGCCGATGAACGGCCAGAACAACTACGCGGCGCTGAATGCCATCCATGCGCCTTCCGCATGGGCGGCGGGGATTACCGGGAAGGGCGTCAAGGTGGCCATCGTCGATAGCGGTATCGCCGCGAATCCCGAGATCAGCGGCAGGATCGTGGGTGGCTACGATTTTCAGGACGGTGACAACGATCCTTCGCCCGATAACGGCGCCTATCGCGACCACTCGCTGGGCGTGGCGTCCATCATCGCTGCGAGCCATGACCCGCAATACGGCCGCGACACCATGGGTGTGGCCCCGGATGCCCAACTGCTGAACGTGCGTGTCGGCTCAAGCCAGGGCAGCAGCTCCACGAATATGACGGCCGGCATCCGCTGGGCGGTGGACAATGGGGCCAAGGTCATCTGCATGCCGCTGCAATCGAATTCGCCGCAGATCGACCAGCCCGTACAGGATGCGATTCACTATGCGTTTCAGCACAATGTCGTCACGGTGGTCATTGGCGGTAACTTCAGCAGCTTCACGCCAACCGGCCCCGCGCTGATCGGACAGGCCCTTAAAGGTGAACTCATCGACGTCGGCAATTACGACATCATGAGCGGCAGTCCCTTCCAGTCGTCGAACCAGCCGGGCGCCAATCCCTTCGCGTGGGTGATGGCCAGTTCGACCGGCTGGGTACCGAATTCCGACAGCGGCTATACCTACTGGAACGATGGCGGCACCTCGTTCGCGGGCCCCTATGTGGCCGGGCTCACAGCCCTGCTGTGGCAGCAGAACCCGAATGCGACCGCCGCCGAGATCATCCGGAAAATCACCGCCGGTGCGGAGCTCGGCAACAGCAAGGCGCTCGGCGAGTTTCAGGCAGGCCACGCCGGCACGGCGTTGGCCGACACCGTCACTGCAGTCGCCGGCACGAGCTACGACCTGGGCAGCGGCGTCGACCTGTTGAATTATGCGGGCGCGAAGTCGGCATTCACGGTTACCCGTAACAGCGACGGTTCCTGGGACGTGGTCAATAAGGCCGATCATTCGGTGAACCATCTGGTCAACGTCGAGCGCCTGCAGTTTGCCGACACGGCGCTTGCAATCGATGTGGGGAAAGGGGAGCTGGCAGGCGAAGTCTATCGCCTGTACCAGGCAGCGCTGGGCCGTACGCCTGACCCGGCCGGGCTGAGCTTCTGGATGAATGCCCTGGACCATGGCACTTCACTCGACCAGATCGCCAGGGATTTCGTGGCATCGGCAGAATTTACGGGCCTGTACGGTGCCAATCCGAGCAATGTTGCGCTCGTGAGCGCCGCATACTCCAACGTTCTGCACCGGCACCCGGATGCCGAGGGCCTGGCTTTCTGGGTCGACGGTATCAACCATGGCCTGAGCGCCGCCGGACTACTGGTCCAGTTCAGCGAAAGCGCCGAAAACCTACAGAACGTGGCCAAGGTCATCGGCCAGGGTTTTGCCTATACGCCGTATTCGTGAGCGTGTTCGCGCAGGCCGATCGTGGCCTGCGTCACCTTCGCTTCCGCCCGCTCCAGCACCACCTTCCGGTTGCTGGACTCCTGGTCCCGCTGCGCCTCCCGGTGCCACAGGTGGAACACCTCGGTGGCGAAGGCCCCGTCCTTGCGCTTCACCCCGGCGTGAAACAGGCGCACGACCAGGTCCGAGTCCTCGTGGCCCCATCCCGTAAAGCTCTCGTCGAAGCCGTTCACGCGCTCCAGGTCGTTGCGCCAGACGGCCAGGTTGCAGCTCTTGATGCGCCGCCAGCTGAAACTGTTGCGCACGCGTCCCAGGTCGGGCCAGCGCAGTCCCAGTTGCAGCGTCTTGTTGAGGTCGCCGCGCAGGCGCCAGGCCATGCGCGTGGCGACGCCGGTGGCGGGAATCGCGATGCCTTGTTCAAGGACGCGGCGCGTCAGGCGCTCGCTCATCAGGATACGGCTGCCCGACACCAGGCAGCCCGGCTCGGACAGCGCCCGGTGGCGGGCGATGAAGTCGCGCTGCGGGATGCTGTCGCCGTCCAGGAAGATGATGTATTCGCCGTGCGCGGCCAGGGTGCCGCGGTTGCGCGCCATTGCCGCGCGGAAGCCCTGGTCGGGCTGCCAGACATGGCGCAGGGGCACCGGCGCCCCCTCGGCAAGCCTTTCCACGCAGTCACGCGTGTTGGCAGTCGAGCCATCATCAGCGATAATGATTTCAAAATTCTTGTCGTTCTGCATGAAACATGCCCGCACCACCGCCTCCAGCGCATCCGGCCGGTTGTAGGTGGTGATCACGACCGAGATTGTCTGTGCATGCCGCATAGGGTCCGATGTACACTGCTGTATTCAGGGGCAAGAGTATCCCACAAGAACATCAATGAACAGTAATCTGACGAATACGAGGGATCCGGGACCACTCTGGACCGGATTCCTGGCCTTCCTGTTTCCTTTTCTAAGCCTCGTCACCCTGTTCGGCGTCAGTCTTGGCAGCTTCCTGTTCCTGGTCACGGCTTTGATCTCGTTCAAGCGGTGCCGTGACGCGCTGGTGCGCCACTGGCCGCAGGTACGCTGGGTCGTGCTAGCCTTTCTGCTGCATTTCCTGTTCGTGCTGGGCTGCGCCCTGCTGCGCGGAGCGAATATGAACACGGTGGAAAAGCCGGCGCGCATGTTCTTTGCGGTAAGTAGCCTGGCCGCGGTGCTGGCCGTGCGCCCGTCGCGGCGCATGCTGTGGTGGGGCGTGATCGGCGGCGCGCTGGCGGCCTTGCCCTTCGTGGCCTGGCAGCGGCTGGTGGAAGGCATCGACCGTCCGGGCGGCCTGATCAATGCGATCACCTACGGCGACCTGGCCCTGCTGCTGGCGCTGCTGGCGGTGACGGCCGCGATCGACATGAAGGACGATGCGCGCCAGGCCGGCCTGGCCGGAATCGGGGCCTTGGCCGGCCTCGGCGCTTCGCTGCTGACCGGCAGCCGCGGCGGCTGGGTGGCCCTGGGCGTGGCGGCGCTGCTGTTCCTGCGCCATGCGCGCGCGCTGGGCGGTCGCCGCGTGCGGGCCCTGCTGGCGGCGGGCGCGGCGGTGGTGCTGGTCGCCTGGTTCGTACCGGCCACCGGCATGCAGGCGCGTTTCGACGAAGGCGTCGGCGACGTGCGCACCTGGGTCGACGGCGGCAACGTCAACACCCGGGTCGGCACCCGGCTCGAGCTGTGGAAGGGCGCTTCCATGCTGATCGCCGAGCACCCGCTGCTGGGACGGGATTTCCAGGCCTGCCGCGCGCGCCTGGCCGAATTTGCGCGTGAAGGCAGGCTCGACCCGGTGGTATTGCCGCTGCCGCACCTGCATAATGATGCATTGCAGTCCCTGGCGACGGGCGGCGTGGTGGGATTTGCGCTGTGGGCGGCGATCCTGGCGACGCCGCTGCTGTTCTTCGCGCGCGAATTGCGCGCCGGGGCGGGCGGGCCGCAGTTCGCGCCTGCGCTGGCCGGCGTATTGGTGGTCACCAGCTATGTGAGCTTCGGCCTGACCGAGGTGATCTTCTGGTCTATGAAAGGCAGCCTTTTTTACGCGCTCATGGTGTTCATGCTCATGGGCTTCTGCCTGAATGCGAAAGATAAAATTGGATAACCGTATCATCATCAAGCGCCTCTGGGCGATCGTCAAACCCTATCGCGGGCGGGCCTTCCTGTCGCTGCTGGCGATGGCGCTGACGGCCGCCACCCAGCCGCTGCTGGGCAAGGCGCTGCAACTGCTGATGGACCTGGGCTTCAGGCAGAAGGTCCCGTTCTCCCTGTGGTGGATCCCGGGCGTGCTGGTGTCGATCTTCGTCCTGCGCGGCATCGGCACCTTCGCCACCGCCTACTACAACAACTGGGTCCTGAGCCGGGTCCTGAACGACCTGCGCGCCCAGGCCTTCGAACGCCTGCTGCGCCTGCCGGTGGCGCGCTTCCAGGAAGAGTCGACCGGCAAGGTGATCAACACCGTGGTCGGCGACGTGCGCCAGGTCGTGGACATGATCCAGTCGGTGTTCATCTCCTTCGTGCGCGACGCCCTGGTGGTGATCGGCCTGGTCGGTTCGCTGCTGTGGCTGAACTGGAAGCTGACCCTGGTCGCGATCGTGGTGGTGCCGCTGACCGCCGTGATCGTGCGCACCACCAGCAAGCGCCTGCGGCACCTGAACCGCGAGAACCAGCGCGTCACCGCCGAGATGACGCAGGTGGTCGAGGAAGCCGCGCGCGGCCACCAGGTGATCCGCGTGTTCGCCGGCGAGCGCTACGAAAACCACCGCTTCTTCCTGCGCAGCGAGGCCCTGCGCGGCTTCTCGCAGCGCATGACGGTGGCCTTCGCCGCCACCACCCCGGTGACCCAGATCGCCACCTCGCTGGCGCTGTCGCTGGTGGTGGTGCTGGCGATCCAGGCCGACATGACGGTCGGCGAATTCACCCAGTTCGTGACCCTGATGCTGATGCTGCTGACGCCGCTGAAGGCGCTGGCCGAAGTGAACGGCCCGATGCAGCGCGGGATCGCCGCCGCCGAGACCGTGTTCGAGATGATCGACGCGCCGGTCGAGCACGATCCGGGCACCCGGGTGCTGGGCCGCGCCCAGGGCCAGGTGCGCTTCGAGAACGTGGTCTTCCGCTACCCGAACGCGCACGCGCCGGCGCTGGACGGCGTCTCGCTCGACGTGAAGCCGGGCCAGACCGTGGCCCTGGTCGGCATGTCGGGCGGCGGCAAGTCGACCTTCGTCAACCTGGTCACCCGCTTCTACGAGCCGGAAGGCGGCCGCATCCTGCTGGACGGCGTGCCTTACCAGGACATCATGCTGCCCAGCCTGCGCGCCCAGATGGCGCTGGTGAGCCAGAACGTGGTGCTGTTCGACGACACGCTGAAGGCCAACATCGCCTACGGCGTCGAGGAAGTCGACTATGCGCGCCTGGCCGCGGCAATCAAGGCCGCCCACCTGGACGACGTGGTGGCGCGCCTGCCGGAAGGCGTCGAGACGAATATCGGCGAGAACGGTTTGCGCCTGTCGGGCGGGCAGCGCCAGCGCGTGGCGATCGCGCGCGCCATCTACAAGGACGCGCCGATCCTGATCCTCGACGAAGCAACGTCGGCGCTGGACAACGAATCGGAGCGCGCCGTGCAGGCCGCGCTCGAGACCCTGATGGCCGGCCGCACCACCTTCGTGGTCGCGCACCGCCTGTCGACCATCGAGCGCGCCGACCTGATCGTCGTGATGGAGCGCGGCCGCATCGTCGAGAAGGGCACGCATGAAGAACTGCTGGCGAAGGGCGGCACGTATGCCAACCTGTACCGCCTGCAGTTCACGACCCCGGTGGAAGCGCTATGAGCGGCCAGGCGCGTACCCTCGTCATTTCGCCGAACTGGATCGGCGACGCCGTGATGGCCCAGCCCCTGCTGCGCCTGCTCAAGCAGGCCCACCCGGAGCGCGCCATCGACGTGCTGGCCCCGCCGCAGGTGGTGCCGGTCTGGAAGCGCATCCAGGAAGCGGACCACATCATGGTGACGCCGTTCCGCCACCGCGCCCTGCAACTGGGCGAGCGCCTGAAGACCGCCAGCCAGCTGCGCCAGCGCGGCTACAGCGATGCCTACGTGCTGCCGAACACCCTGAAATACGCGCTGATCCCGTGGCTGGCGCGGATTCCGCGCCGGGTCGGCTACAAGGGCGAGATGCGCTACGGGATGGTCAACGTGATGCACCACGACGAGACCCCGCCGCGCTCGATGGTGCCGTTCTACGCGGCGCTGGCGCGCGAGCCCGAGCTGCCGCTGCCCGGGCAACTGGCGCGGCCTTCGCTGGTCGTGGCCGGCGAAGAAACCGAAGCCGTGGCCCGGCGCCTCGGCATCGCGCTGGACCGTCCGCTGGTGGCCTTCGCCCCGGGCGCCGAGTTCGGCATCGCCAAGCGCTGGCCGCCGGCCCACTACGGGCAGCTCGCCGAACGCGTGGCCGGGCTCATGCCGGACGTGCAGATTGCGCTGATGGGATCGCCGAACGACCTGGAAACCTGCGAACAGGTCCAGGCCCAGGCAGGCGCGGCGGCCGGCACGATCCGCAACCTGGCCGGCCAGACGTCGCTCGACGACGCCATCGCCCTGCTGGCGCAGGCGCGCGCGGTGGTCTCGAACGACTCCGGCCTGCTGCACATCGCCTCGGCCCTGAACCGCCCGGTGGTGGCGCTGTACGGCTCGACCGACCCGAACTACGCGCCGCCGCTGTCGGAAGTGGCGCGCACGGTCTCGCTGCGCCTGGAATGCTCGCCCTGCCGTCAGCGCGAATGCCCGCTGGGGCATCACGACTGCATGAACAAGATGAGCGTAGATCGGGTGTGGAGCGAGCTGGGGCCGATCCTGGCGCGGGCTTAAGCAAAAACAAACCGGGGTCAGACTCCGATTTTTGGCAATGTCCACCGAGTTATTGCCAAAATCGGGAGTCTGACCCCGGTTTGATGTTGATCAGCCGCGGGCCCGCAAGCTCTCGCACACCCCGCCGGCCAGGCGGCACATCAATTCATACCGCTTCTTCGCTTCCGAACGCTTCTTCGACGGAATCGCCTCCAGGTCCGGCGCCGCGACCGGGGCGCAGTCGAGCTCGTAGTCGCCGCTGGCGTTCTTCGTCGCACCCAGCTCTTCCCACAGCAGGTCGTAGTCGGCCAGCACGCGTCCGTGGCGGATCGCCTTGTAGATCACGCGGTTGCGGTTCGACACCAGGTGCAGGCGCTCGCAGCCGTATTCGTGGCCGAGCTGGCGCACCAGGCTCACCATCAGCTGCTTCGGGCGGATGCCGTGCAGGTCGCGGGTGGCCAGGCGGATCGCCTCGCGCGCATCATCCAGCTTGCCGCCCTGGACGCAGCCGATGCTGAGGGCGGGGCGGCCGTCGCGCGGCGCCACCGTGAAGGCGATCGTGTAGATCGTCTTGCCGTCCTGGTCCAGCTGCAGCACCAGTTCGCCCTCGCGGTCGAACATGTTCACCGTCCGCAGCTGGATCTCGTAGGGCAGGCCGCTCTTGCCCTCGCTGGCCGCCAGCACCACCGGCCCCAGGCTGGCGCGCGCCACCGTCTGGCCGAGGCCACGGCGGAACATGAACTCGTAGTGGGCCTGGATCGCCGCCAGCCTGTCCTCGGGGCGCAGGGCATTGCTGATGTAGGGGCGGTAGACCTTGTACAGGAAGCGTGGACAGTTGCGCACGTATTCCGAAAAGGCCGGATGCGAATTCAGCAGGCGCAGCCAGGCCGGCGTCTGCTGCGGATGAAGCAGGGCGCGCAGGCGGATCTTGATCCGCTCGCGCAGCAACGGCAGGCGCGACAGGTGGGAGGGTACCGCGGAGTCCAGGGTCACTGAAGGAGCGGCGGTGGCGACGAGCCGTTCGGCCCAGCCAAATTCATCTTGATAGAGCTTCATGAGTACACCAAGTTGCACAGAGTAACATCGTGTAACGCAGTGTAACTAAAGAAGTGTAGACGGTAAATAAAATGCTATTGATTAAGGGTAGAAAGACAACAGCCGCGCTTTTCAGGGCGCGGCTGTTGCGATTTCGCTGAAACAAAGCTGCCGGATCAGCTGGCGTAGTGCGCCTCCCCGCCGCCGCTGCGCTGCTCGCCCACTTCACGTTCGCGCAGGTAGCGCGCCAGGGCATCGCCGAAGGACGGCAGGATCAGTCCGCGTTCGCTGGTCAGGGCGCTGTGGAGCGGGCGCGGCGCCGCCATGCCGAGTTCGGCGGCCGGACGTTCCTCGATGCCGGCCGGGTCGATGCCGGCAGCAAGCGCGGCGCGCCGGGCCAGCTCGGCCCAGCTCATGGCCTCGCCGTTGCTCAGGTGCCAGATGCCGGACTCCTTGTCGATCAGCAGGTCGAGGCAGGCATTCACCAGGTCCGGCACATAGGTCGGCGACACCGTCATGTCGCCGGCCGCTGCGAACGGCCGGCCTTCGCTCAGCGCCGCCAGCGCCTGGCTCACGAAGTTGTGCTGGTCCCAGGGGCCGAAGAAGGCGCTGGTGCGCACCACCAGGGCCTGCGGATCGGAATCCAGCACGCGGCGCTCGGCCTCGGCCTTGCTGCGGCCGTAGGCGTTCAGCGGCGATACCCGGTCGGACTCGACGTAGGCGCGGCCCAGGCCGCCGTCGAACACCAGGTCGCTGGAGAAGGTCAGGAAGCGCACCGCGTGGCGGATCGCCGCCAGCGCCAGCACGGTCGGGCCGTGGGCGTTCTCGCGCATGCAGCGCTCGAGCTCCTGCTCGGCGTCGTCGACCCGCACGTAGCCGCTGGCGTTGATGATCGCCCACGGTTTATAACGCAGGATCGCCGCTTCCACCGACGCCGGGTCGGCGATGTCCATCTCCTGGCGGCTCAGCACGTGGCAGCTCAGGTTGCGCCGCTCGCAGATGCGGGCGAAGGCGCGGCCCAGGGTGCCGGTGGCGCCGGTAATCAGGATCGGCTGCGGGAAGGTCGAGCGGAAGGCGCCGCGGTCGTTGATGTCGGCCACCGCGGTGCGGGTCGCGACCGGCTTGGTCCAGAAGCGGCCCGGACGGCGCCACCAGCCCTGGCCCTGCAGCACCGGATGCGACAGCGGCCGGCCGGTCGCCAGTTCGCGCATCAGGTGCGCCACCGCGGTCGGGCGCGGCTGCGGACCGCGCACGTCGTAGGGGCCCGGCTCGTAATAGCCACGGCATTCGGTCACCAGGCAGTTCCAGTCGAAGGAGCCGAGCAGGGCCCAGACCGTGACGGCGCGGATGTCGGCGCCGCTCTCCTGCACCTTGCGGGCGGCGTTCCAGATCTCGACCAGCCAGCGCAGCTGGTCTTCGCGGTTGGCGTCGATATGGGCTTCGGTGACCGCGATCGGCAGGCCGTAGCGGTCCCAGGTTTCCTGCAGCAGCGGGCCGATGCCCGGGGTCGGCGTGGCCAGCACGCGCGGGCACTCCATGTCGGCGTGCGGGATCCCTCGGTACTGGGTGCGATGGCTTTCCGGATAGCGATCCAGGCGATGGTCGAGCCAGCGCTCGCTGGTGATGTAATAGTTGACGCCCATGATGTCGGGCGGGCACGGGTTCTCCTTGAACCAGAGCAGCTCTTCGGCGCTCGCTTCCGACTCGAGCAGGTAATCCCACAGCGGGTGCTGCTCGTCGATCTTGCCGCACAACATATCCCAGCCGAGCCAGCGGCGCTCGTTGAAGAAATTCGTGATCTCGGCCATTTCCGGCGTGCCGTAGGTGCGCGACAGGTCGTCGGTCTGCACCAGCTTGGCAGCGGGGTTGACCTTGCGGATCTCGCGCATCGCCAGCACGGTCGCGCGGCACTGGACGATCAGGGCGCGCACGAACAGCGCTTCGCTGTTGCCGTGCGGGTACCAGACGCCGTTCAGGCCGGAGAAGCGGGCGGTGGTGCAGATCTCGTTGACCGGGGTGTAGTACTCGACCCAGGGGTAGCGCCGGGCGACCGCGCCGGCATACGCCGCCAGCTTTTCCGGGAAGTCTTCGGACACCAGGCTGGTATGGCGCGGGCCGCTGCCGTGGTGGACCAGGCCGACGATGGGCGTGACGCCCAGCTGCTGCAGCACGGGCAGGCGTTCATCCGGCCACGACCAGTCGGCGCTGTCGATGCCGTCGGGAGCCGTGCGCTCCCACAGCACCGGATAGCGGATCGCGCGGATGCCTAGCGAGGCAAAACGTTCCAGGTCCTGCAGGCGTTCTGCATGGCCGTTGCGGTCCATCTGGGAGAAGTAGTTGTCGCGTACGCGGTTGACGGTGCATTCGAGGCCGCCCCAGAGCTGGAGCGGCGAGCTTGCTGGCTGGATATGACTATTCAGATTCATGAGTGCTTCCTGCGTTTTTGATCCAAGGTGGTAGCCTAGTCGGCAGACACAGCTTCTTGTGTGAGTCACCGAACATATAAGCCGTATTTAGGACAAGTCCTACGTAGAGTCAGCGTTGTCCAAGACATTCGCGGAAATTTACGGGGGTCATGCGAAAATGCCGGGAAATAGACGAGGAACGAGGAGGGATGGATGTACATGGTGTATTGGACCACCATCGAGGACGCGGCCGGCGTGCCGCATGCCCAGCCTTTCGACACCACTGACATGGTGGCGGCGATGAAGTTCATGGAAGAGCTGCGCGCGCGCCAGCGCGCGGGCGAGGCGCTGTGCTTCATCACCATGTGTTCGGAACATCCGGACGTGGTCGGGCACCCCGGGGTCGATGTGACGGGCCCCGACTACAACTGGAAGAAGCGCAGGCGCTAGCTTTTCAGCCGGTGCTTGAGCACCTTGCCGCTGGCCGCCGCCGGCAGGCTGTCCATGAAGACGATCCGTGCCGGGCGCTTGTACGGGGCCAGGCGGGCCGCGGCCCAGTCCGCGAGCTCGTCAAGCGCGAGCGCGCCGCCGGCCGCCGGCTGGACGAAGGCCACCACTTCTTCGTTGCCGTCCGGCAGGCTGCGGCCGACCACCGCCGACTGCGTCACCGCCGGGTGCGCGTTCAGCACCGTCTCGACTTCCAGCGGATAGACCTTGAAGCCGGAGCGGATGATCAGCTCCTTGCTGCGCCCGGCAATGAACAGGGCGCCGTCCGGATCCTGGCGCGCCAGGTCGCCGGTGTCGAGCCAGCCATCCGCACTCAGCACGGCCGCGGTCCCGTCCGGATCGCGGTAATAACCCTGCATCACATTCGGGCCGCGCACGAACAGCTGCCCGTCCGCTCCCTCGACCCGTACTTCGACGCCCGGGATCGCATGGCCGACCGAGGTGTCCGCGCGCGGCGCATCCAGGCGGGTCTGGCTGACCGTGGGCGCGGCCTCGGTCAAGCCGTAACCGTTGTGCAGCGGGACGCCGAGCAGGCTTTCCAGCTCGCGCTTGAGCAAGGGGTCGAGCGGCGAACCGCCGGCGTAGGCGAAGCGCAGCCTCGAGTCCAGCGGCGCCGCGACCTTCCCGGCGCTGCACAGCTCCAGCAGGCGCGCATACATCGCCGGCACGCCCTGCACGATGGTGAGGCCCCCGCTGCGGATCGCGTCCAGCATGGCCTGCGGCGTGAAGCGCGGCGACAGCAGCAGGCAGGCGCCGGCGTAGAGTGTCCCCAGCAGCACGGATGTCAGGCCGTAGACGTGCGAGACCGGCAGCACGCCGTAGGCCAGGTCGGCAGGCGCGAGGCCGCGCAGGCGGCTCGAGACGGCGGCCACGAACAGCAGGTTGCGGTGGCTGAGCATCACGCCCTTGGGACGGCCGGTGGTGCCGGTGGTATAGACCAGGGCGGCGATCTGCTGGGCGGCCGCCGGTTCCGGCGCATCCGCTGCCGTCCCGGCGCCGTCGCCGTGCAGGCTGGCCAGCAGCCCGCCATGCGCCTGCGTGCCCGCGCCTGCACGCGCCGCGTGGGCCGCCGCATCGGGCGAAGCCAGCGCCGTGTACAGCACGACGCGCGCGCCGCAATGCGCGCGGATGGCGTCCAGCTCCGGCGCGGTCAGGCGCGCGTTGACGTTGACGAACCAGGCGTCCAGGCTGGCGACGGCGAACAGTGCGCCCACCTGCGCCGCGCAGTTCTCGCTGACCAGCATCACGCGCTCGCCGGCCTGCACCCCGAGGCCGCGCAGCCAGGCGGCGCAGGCCTCGATCTCGTCCTGCAGCGCGCGGTAGCTGAGCGTGCGCCCGTCTTCGCGCAAGGCCGGCGCCTCGGGCGTGGCGTGCGCATGCCCGCGCACGATGGCGTCGATGCGCGCCGGCAGCGCGTCCAGCAGGGAAGGCACGTCGATCATGCGGGTTTTTTCGGGAAGGTTTCGTGGATCGATTCGATGGCGCCGGTGCGGCTGGCATCGTAGCCGGGCAGGGCGTTCACCAGCCGATGATAGCCGGGCTGGCGCAGTACCGCCAGCAGCTGGGCCATCAGGCTGTCTTCGAGGGCGTCGGTGTGCAGGGCGAAAAAATAGCGTTCGCGCAGCAGCGGGATGAAGCCGAGCTTGAACTGCTCGGCCGCGGTGCGCATGCCGATGCCGACATCGGCCATGCCGCTGGCGATGTAGGCGGCCACCGCCGAGTGGGTGAATTCGGCGCTGTTCCAGCCATTGATTGCATCGAAGTCGATACCGTCCCGCTCGAGCATCATCTCGAGCAGCATGCGGGTGCCGGAGCCGGCCTGGCGGTTCACGAAGCGCACATTCGGGCGCGCCAGGTCGGCCAGGCCCTCGATGCCGAGCGGATTGCCGGGCGCGACCAGCAGGCCCTGCTGGCGTGCGCAGATGTGGACCAGGCAGTGCCGCTCCGGGTCGAGCCAGCGCAGGTAGCGCAGCGCCGTCGCTTCTTCGAATTCGCCTTCCGGCACGTGAAAGCCGGCCAGGTCGCACTCGCGCCGCGCCAGCGCGGCCACGGCGTCCAGGCTGGTGCGGTAGCGCAGCTCGACCGGCAGTTCAAGCTTGTCGAGGTAGCCGGTGAGGGCGGCGACCGCGAAGCCGTGGCTGGCGTCCATGCGGATCGTGCGCAGGCCGACGCTGCGCAGGCGCACCTTGCCCAGTTCAGACTCGAGCTCGGAGGCCAGGCTGTCCAGCGTCGGCGACAGGCGCGCGGCAATGCGGCGGTCGGCCCAGACCAGCTTTTGCGCGAGCAGGGTCAGGCGGGTGCCGCGCCCGCGCCCGGTCTCGAGCAGGGGCTCGCCGAACAGCTCCTCGGCTTCGCGCAGCACGCCCCATGCATAGCGGTAGGACAGCCCGGCCGCCTTGGCCGCCGCGGCGATCGAGCCGTGATCCTGGATCGCCAGCAGCAGCGCCAGCAGGGTAGCGGTGTCGAGCGGCGCCTCATTGTTGAAGCTGATTTCCCAGTGCGGACGAATATGGACCTTGAGCATCGTGTATATGCTTTATAAAGCCTATTTATGACAGGGAAGGCCCATGATACCCTCCGCGTTGCAGTAAACGTATTCCAGAAGTATATGCTTTTTAAAACATATTAGTTCAAACAAAAAATACGGAGGAGACATGGCATTACTCGATATGCTCGACAAGGAGCACACCATCGCCAGACCCGGCTTCAACCGCTGGCTGGTTCCGCCGGCGGCATTGGCAATTCACCTGTGTATCGGCATGGCCTATGGCTTCTCCGTGTTCTGGCTGCCGCTGTCGAAGGCGATCGGCATCAAGGAATCGGTGGCCTGTCCTGCCGACATGAGCTTCTTCGCCGAGATCACGTCCACCACCTGCGACTGGAAGATCTCGATGCTGGGCTGGATGTTCACCCTGTTCTTCGTGTTCCTGGGCCTGTCGACCGCGCTGTTCGGCGGCTGGCTCGAACATGCAGGCCCGCGCAAGGCCGGCGTGGTGTCGGCCCTGTGCTGGTGCGGCGGCCTGGTGATATCAAGCCTGGGCATCTACACGCACCAGATCTGGCTGATGTGGCTCGGCTCGGGCGTCATCGGCGGCATCGGCCTTGGACTGGGCTATATCTCGCCGGTCTCCACCCTCATCAAATGGTTCCCCGACCGCCGCGGCATGGCGACCGGCATGGCCATCATGGGCTTCGGCGGCGGCGCCATGATCGGCGCGCCGCTGGCCGACAAGCTGATGAAGCACTTCGCCACCGCCACCTCGGTCGGCGTGTGGGAAACCTTCCTGGCCCTGGCCATCATCTATTTCGTGTTCATGATGGCCGGCGCGCTGGCCTACCGCGTCCCGGCCAACGGCTGGAAGCCGGAAGGCTGGACCGCGCCGGCAGCCAAGAGCGGCAAGGCGATGATCACCAACCGCCACGTGCACGTCAACCGCGTGTGGGGCATCCCGCAGTTCTGGCTGGTCTGGCTGGTGCTGTTCCTGAACGTCTCGGCCGGCATCGGCATCCTGGCGATGGCCTCGCCGCTGCTGCAGGAAGTCTTCGGCGGCAAGGTGATCGGCGTCGACCTCGCGTTCAATGAGCTGAGCGCCGCGCAGAAGGCGCAGATCGCCACCATCGCCGCCAGCTTCACCGGCCTGCTGTCGCTGTTTAACATCGGCGGCCGCTTCGCCTGGGCCACCTGCTCCGACTACATCGGCCGCAAGATGACCTACTTCGTGTTCCTGGTGCTGGGCTTCGTGCTGTACTCGGCGATCCCGTCGCTGGCGCACGGCGGCCACCTGCCGCTGTTCGTGCTGTCCTTCTGCATCATCCTGTCGATGTACGGCGGCGGCTTCTCGACCGTGCCGGCCTACCTGGCCGACCTGTTCGGCACCCAGATGGTGGGCGCGATCCACGGCCGCCTGCTGACCGCCTGGGCCGCCGCCGGCGTGATGGGGACCTCGCTGATCAACTACATCCGCGAGTATCAGATCGCCCACGGCGTCGCCAAGGCGCAGGCCTACGATACCGTGATGTACGTGCTGGCCGGCCTGCTGGTGCTGGGCTTCATCTGCAACCTGCTGGTGCGTCCGCTGGCCGACAAGTACTTCATGAGCGACGCCGAACTGGCGGAGGAAAAGCGCCGCGCCCATGAGCGCGACATCGCAGCCTCGGCCGGCAGCCGTGCCGGCGCGGCCAGCGACTCGATGGTGGCCGGCGTGTCCGGCGGCGCCGCGATGGCGGCCGCTCCGGTGGCGTCCAACGGCACGCTGGTGACGCTGCTGGCCTGGGCCGCGGTCGGCATCCCGCTGCTGATCGGCGTGTGGATCACGCTGCAGAAGGCGATCGTGCTGTTCAAATGACCGGCATCGCTTGAACGCGTGGGCGGGGGCCGCCCACCCTACGGCCCGAAAGCCCACGCGTTCGACGAACCTCGAACCAGCTGAACGATCCAACGATATACGCAACACAGGAATTCCATCATGAACCATCCCGTCATCCCCATTGCCGTGCAGGGCGCCAGCCGCCAGCGCAAGCGCGAGGCCCCGAAGGGCCGCCGCGCCGATCCGCAGGCCCTGCGTGAGGTGCAGGACCTGCTGGGCGACAGCCCGCGCCGGCGCGACCTCCTGATCGAATACCTGCACAAGATCCAGGACGCCTTCGGGGCCCTGTCCGCCGTTCACCTGGCCGCGCTGGCCCAGGAGCTGAAGCTGGCCCAGTCCGAAGTCTACGAGGTCGCCACCTTCTACCACCACTTCGACGTCCTGCGCGACGGCGAGGCGGCGCCGGCAAGCCTGACCGTGCGCGTCTGCGCCGGCCTGTCCTGCGAGATGGCGGGCGCTTCATCGCTGCTGGACAGGCTGCCGGGCATCCTCGGCGCCGAGGTGCGCGTTCTGGCCGCGCCTTGCGTCGGCCGCTGCGAGCAGGCGCCGGCGGCGCTGGTCGGCCAGCATCCGGTGCCGCAGGCGACGCTCGATGCCGTACTGGCTAAAGTAAGGGCAGGGGAGAGGACCCATGTGCACCAGGGCCATGCGGACCTGGCCGCCTACCGCGCCGGCGGCGGTTACGCGCTGCTGCGCGATTGCGTCGAAGGACGGCGCGAGGTCGACAGCGTGATCGCGGCGCTGGAAGCCTCGGGCCTGCGCGGCCTGGGCGGCGCCGGCTTCCCGGCCGGACGCAAATGGCGCATCGTGCGCGCCGAACCGGGTCCGCGCCTGATGGCGATTAACATCGACGAGGGCGAGCCCGGCACCTTCAAGGACCGCGTCTACCTCGAGCGCGATCCGCACCGCTTCCTGGAAGGCGCGCTGGTCGCCGCCTGGGCGGTCGGCATCGACACCATCTACATCTACCTGCGCGACGAATACCACGGCCTGCGCGCCATGCTGGAAGCCGAACTGGCGCTGCTCCGCGCAAACCCGCCGGTGGACAACATGCCCGAGCTGATCCTGCGTCGCGGCGCCGGCGCCTATATCTGCGGCGAAGAGTCGGCCATGATCGAGTCGATCGAAGGCAAGCGCGGCATGCCGCGCCTGCGCCCGCCCTACGTGGCCCAGGTCGGCCTGTTCGGCCGCCCGACCCTCGAACACAACTTCGAGACCCTGCACTGGGTGCGCGACATCGTCGAGCAGGGGCCGGAGCGCTTCGCCGGCTACGGCCGCCACGCTCGGCGCGGGCTGCGCTCGTTCTCGGTCTCGGGCCGGGTGCGCGAGCCGGGCGTCAAGCTGGCCCCGGCCGGCATCACGATCACCGAGCTGATCGAAGAATACTGCGGCGGCATGCAGGACGGCCACCAGTTCTACGCCTACCTGCCGGGCGGCGCCTCGGGCGGCATCCTGCCGGCCTCGATGGGCGACATCCCGCTCGACTTCGACACCCTGCAAGCCTACGGCTGCTTCATCGGTTCGGCCGCGGTGGTGGTGCTGTCGAACCAGGACAGCGCCAAGGCCGCGGCCCTGAACACGCTGCGCTTCTTCAAGGACGAGTCCTGCGGCCAGTGCACGCCCTGCCGCGCCGGCACCGCCAAGGCCGTCGCCATCATGGAACAGCCGGCCTGGGATACCGAGCTGCTGGCCGACCTGTCCCAGGTGATGCGCGACGCCTCGATCTGCGGCCTGGGCCAGGCCGCGCCGAATCCCTTCGACTGCGTCATCAAGTACTTCCCGCATGAGCTGAAAGAGGCCGCCCAATGAACGCGAGTCTACAAACCGTCACCTTTACCATCAACGGCAGGGAAGTACAGGCCCTGCGCCACGAAACCCTGATCGAGGTCGCGGACCGCGAGGGCATCGAGATCCCGCGCCTGTGCTACGCCGAAGGCATGGAAGCGGTCGGCAACTGCCGCTCCTGCATGGTCGAGATCGACGGCGAACGCGTGCTGGCGCCGTCCTGCTGCCGTCATCCGAGCCAGGGCATGAAGGTCACGACCGACAGCGAGCGCGCCGTGAAGGCGCAGAAGATGGTGCTGGAGCTCCTGGCGTCGGACATGCCCGAGAAGGACTACACGCGCCACAACGAGGTCGACGAGTGGGCCTTGAAGCTCGGTGTCGGCAAGCCGCGCTTCCCGGCCACGCGCAGGGAGCCGCAGCAGGACGCCACGCACGCCGCCATCACCGTCAACCTCGACGCCTGCATCCAGTGCACGCGCTGCGTGCGCGCCTGCCGCGACGAACAGGTCAACGACGTGATCGGCCTGGCCTTCCGCGGCCAGGATGCGAAGATCGTGTTCGACCAGGACGACCCGATGGGCGCTTCGACCTGCGTGGCCTGCGGCGAATGCGTGCAGGCCTGCCCGACCGGCGCCCTGATGCCGGCGCGCGACGCCGCGCTGAGCGTCCCCGACAAGAAGGTCGACTCGGTCTGTCCCTACTGCGGCGTCGGCTGCCAGCTGACCTACAACGTCAAGGACAACAAGATCCTTTACGTGGAGGGCCGCGACGGCCCGGCCAACCACGGCCGCCTGTGCGTGAAAGGCCGCTACGGCTTCGACTACGCGCACCACCCGCACCGCCTGACGAAGCCGCTGATCCGCCGCGCCGGCGTGCCGAAGACCGGCGACTTCACGATGGACCCGAGCACCGTGATGGACGTATTCCGCGAAGCGAGCTGGGAAGAGGCGCTGGATCTTGCCGGCGGCTCGCTGGCGCGCATCCGCGACAGCCATGGCAAGCGCGCGCTGGCGGGCTTCGGCTCGGCCAAGGGCAGCAACGAAGAGGCTTACCTGTTCCAGAAGCTGGTGCGCACCGGCTTCGGCAGCAACAACGTCGACCACTGCACCCGCCTGTGCCATGCCTCGTCGGTGGCCGCGCTCCTGGAAGGCATCGGCTCCGGCGCGGTCTCGAACCCGGTGATGGACGTGACCCGCGCCGAGGTCGTGATCGTGATCGGCGCGAACCCGACCGTGAACCACCCGGTGGCTGCGACCTGGATGAAGAACGCGGTGCGCACCGGCACCAAGCTGATCCTGATGGACCCGCGCCGCTCGGAGCTGGCGCGCCATGCGCACCGCCACCTGCAGTTCAAGCCGGACACCGACGTCGCCCTGCTGAACGCGATGATGCACGTGATCGTCAACGAAGGCCTGGTCGACAAGAGCTTCATCGAGAGCCGCACCATCGGCTACGACGAACTGGCGAAGAACGTCGAAGGCTACAGCCCCGAAGCCATGGCCCCGATCTGCGGCATCGATGCGGAGACCATCCGCTATGTGGCCCGCCTGTACGCGAGCTCGAAAGGCTCGATGATCCTGTGGGGCATGGGCGTATCCCAGCACGTGCACGGCACCGACAATGCGCGCTGCCTGATCGCGCTGGCCCTGATGACGGGCCAGATCGGCCGCCCCGGCACCGGCCTGCATCCGCTGCGCGGCCAGAACAACGTGCAGGGCGCCTCCGACGCCGGCCTGATCCCGATGATGTACCCGGATTACCAGCGCGTCGACAACGCCGCCGCGCGCGCCCGCTTCGAGCAGGCCTGGGGCATGCCGCTGGACGACAAGCCCGGCCTGACGGTCGTCGAGATCATGGACGACATCCTGGCCGGCGGCATCAAGGGCATGTACATCATGGGCGAGAACCCGGCCATGTCCGACCCCGACGCCAACCATGCGCGCGAAGCGCTGGCCGCACTCGATTGCCTGGTGGTGCAGGACATCTTCCTGACCGAGACCGCTTACCTGGCCGACGTGATCCTGCCGGCCTCCGCCTTCGCCGAGAAGGCCGGCAGCTTCACGAATACCGACCGCCTGGTCCAGCTGGGCCGCCAGGCCATCCTCCCGCCGGGCGATGCCAAGCAGGACCTGTGGATCATCCAGCAGATGGGCCAGCGGCTCGGCCTGCCGTGGAACTATGGTCATGTGTCCGAGGTGTTCGACGAGATGCGCAGGCTGATGCCCAGCATCGCCGGCATCACCTGGGAGCGCCTCGAGCGCGACGGCGCCGTGACCTATCCGTGCATGGTCGAGGGCGACCCCGGACAGCCGGTGGTGTTCCACGACAGCTTCCCGCGCGGGACCGGAGACGAGCAGGGCAGGGCGCGCTTCGTCCCGGCCGACATCATCCCGGCCAACGAACGTCCCGATGCCGAGTATCCGATGGTGCTGATCACCGGCCGCCAGCTCGAGCACTGGCATACCGGCAGCATGACCCGGCGCGCCGGCGTGCTGGATGCGATCGAGCCCGATCCGGTGGCCCTCGTGCATCCGCTCGACCTCGAAGCGATGGGCGGCCGGCCGGGCGACGTCATCACGATCACCTCGCGCCGCGGCGAGGTGGCGCTGTATGCGCGCGCCGACGACAGTTCGCCGCGCGGCGCCATCTTCGTCCCCTTCTGCTACTACGAGGCGGCGATCAACCGGCTGACCAACTCGGCGCTCGACCCCTTCGGCAAGATCCCCGAGTTCAAGTATTGCGCGATCCGGGTGGCGCTGGGCGGGGAAATGGCGCGCCAGGGTTCCTACGGTGGCGGCCAGATTCTGGCAGCCGTGGCACAATCACATAATGAATGAGCAACGTTACCGACCTCGACTGTCTCACGCAAGCGCCAGCCTGACCCATGAAGTGACGGCGGTCGACGAGCGTGGGCGCCGTTCGATGCTGCACATCCCGGCCGAGCGGCCGCTCACGGTCTACGTCGACAAGCGCGAGCTGGTGACCCTGATGACCCTGGGCGGCGCGCCCGAAATGCTGACCCTGGGCTACCTGCGCAACCAGCGCCTGGTGCGCGACCTCCATGACGTGGTCTCGATCCAGGTCGACTGGTCGGTGGACGCGGTGGCGGTGGTGACCCGCAAGGGCATCGCCGGCCTCGAGGAGCGCACCGCGAAGAAGGTCGTCACCACCGGCTGCGGCCAGGGTTCGGTGTTCGGCGGCCTGATGGACGAGGTCGACCAGATCCACCTGCCGGAAGATGCGCGCCTGACCCAGTCCGTGGTCTACCGCATCGTCGAGACGATCCGCACCCAGCAGTCGGTGTACAAGCAGGCCGGTTCGGTGCACGGCTGCGCGCTGTTCTCGAACACGGGCGAGCTGCTGTACTTCGTCGAGGACGTCGGCCGCCACAACGCGGTCGACGCGATCGCCGGCCTGATGTGGCTGGACGGGGTGCGCGGCGAGGACAAGGTGTTCTACACCACCGGGCGCCTGACCTCCGAAATGGTGATCAAGGGCGCCCAGATGGGCATCCCCTTCCTGCTGTCGCGCTCCGGCACCACCCAGATGGGGCATATGGTGGCGGAGAAGGTCGGCATGTCGCTGCTGGCGCGCTGTACCGGGCGGCATTTCCTGCTGCTGGCGGGGGAGGAGCGGCTGGTGTTCGAGCCCGAGTTCCTTGACGCGCTGGAGGCGGAGCGCCAGCGGCATTATGCCTAAGCACGACGTCGTTCCCGCGATCCCCTGCGTCGCCCCCGCCTTCGCGGGGATGACGGTAGGCCATGCTTGACGCCACCCTGCGCGCCTTCGCCCTGCTGTTCTCGGGCGATCCCGACCTGTGGCGCATCATCTGGGTGTCCTTGAAGACCAGCGTGGTCGGGCTGCTGCTGGCCACGCCCCTGGCCGTGCTGCTGGGCTACCTGATCGCCATGCACCGCTTCCGCGGGCGCCGCATCGCGATCTGGCTGGCGCAGGCGGCGCTGTCGCTGCCGACCGTGCTGATCGGCCTGCTGCTCTACCTGCTGCTGTCGCGCCATGGACCGATGGGCGGGCTGCAATGGCTGTTCTCGCAGCCCGGCATCGTCGCCGGCCAGTTCGTGGTCGCGCTGCCGGTGCTGCTGGCCTTCACGCTGGCGGCGGTGCAGGGCATCGATCCGCGTTACGCCGAAACCGCGGTGGCGCTGGGCGCCTCGCGCTGGCAGACCATGCTGCGCGTGCTGCACGAGGCGCGCTTCGGCGTGATGGCGGCGGTGCTGTCGGGCTTCGGCCGCGTGATCTCGGAAGTCGGCTGCGCCCTGATGGTGGGCGGGAACATCGAAGGCGAAACGCGCACCATCACCACCGCCATCGCCCTGGAGACCAGCAAGGGCGAGTTCGCGCAGGGCATCGCGCTGGGCATCGTGCTGGTCACGCTGGCGCTGCTGATGAACGGCGCGCTGATGCTGCTGCAGGGCGACGCCCATGCGGCACGCGAAAGAGGCTGAGGGGAGCGCGGATGAGCTTCACGATCCATACCAGCATCAGCGCGGCGGTCTACGAGAACGAGGGCATGCAGCCACGCGACGAGCGCCGCAAGGCCCTGCTGGGCGTGCGCGGCCTGCGCAAGCGCCATGGCGCGCACCTGCTGTTCGATATCGACGTGCTGGACATCGCCACCCACAGCGCCTATGTGCTGACGGGGATGAACGGCGCCGGCAAGAGCACGCTGCTGCGCGTGCTGGGCGGCCTGGAGCGCGCCGAGATCGACGATATGCGCTTCGAGACCGAGGAGGTGCTGCGCGTGCACCCTTACCCGCGCGCGCTGCGCGAGGCCATCGTCTACGTGCACCAGCATCCGATCCTGTTCTCGACCAGCGTCGCCGACAACATCGGCTATGGCCTGAAGGTGCGCGGCGTGCCGAAGGAGGAGGTGGCGCGCATGGTCGAGGAAGCGATGGTCTGGGCCGGCGTCAGCCACCTGACCGGGACCAACCCGGCACTGCTGTCGGGCGGCGAAAAGCAGCGCGTGGCGCTGGCGCGCGCCAAGGTCCTGAATCCGAAGCTGCTGCTGCTCGACGAGCCGACCGCCAACCTGGACGGCCCGGCGCGCGAGCAGGTGATCGAATTGATCCCCACCGTGGTCGAAGCGGGCGGCACGATCATCATCGCCTGCCATGACCGCGACCTGATCAACCTGCCCGGCGTGCAGCGCCTCAAGCTGCGCGACGGGCGTCTCGAAGTCCGTTAACAAGAAGGAGTAGATATGCAACGTCGTCTGTTCAGCCTCGCCCTGGTCTGGGGCGCTACCCTCGCGATGTCCACTGCGCCGGCGCACGCGCAGGATGCCAAGGTGCTGCGCCTGTCCACCACCACCAGCACCGAGAACTCCGGCCTCCTGACCTACCTGCTGCCGAGCTTCGAACAGAAATACGGCATCAAGGTCAACGTGATCTCGGTCGGCACCGGCAAGGCCCTGGAACTGGGCAAGAACGGCGACGTCGACGTGACCCTGGTGCACGCGCGCCAGCTGGAAGACAAGTTCGTGGCCGAGGGTTGGGGCATCGACCGCCGCGACGTGATGTACAACGACTTCATCGTGGTCGGCCCGAGCTCGGATCCGGCCGGCGTGAAGGGCATGCACGACGTGCTCGGTGCATTCAGGAAGATCGCCTCGGCCAAGGTGAAGTTCATCTCGCGCGGCGACAATTCAGGCACCGACGTGATGGAGAAGGCCTACTGGAAGGAAGTCGGGACCAGGCCGCAGGGCGCCAGCTACGTCTCGGCCGGCCTGGGCATGGGCGAGGTGCTGAACATGGCGGCCGAGATGAACGCCTACACCCTGACCGACCGCGCCACCTACGGCGCCTATAAAGCCAAGACCGGCCTGGCGATCGTGGTCGAAGGCGACAAGCGCATGTTCAACCCCTACGGCATCATCGCGGTGAACCCGGAGAAGCACAAGGGCATCAACTACAAGGGCGCGACCCAGCTGATCCAGTGGATCACGTCGCCGGAGGGGCAGGCGAAGATCGCGGCCTTCAAACCGGCGGGCGAACAGCTGTTCTTCCCGTCGGCTGCCAAGTAAGCAAAAGCGCTCACGCGAGCGCGTGCATCACATCCTGCACCGGAATCGCCTTGACCCAATCGCGCCGCTGATGGGCGGTGATGACGGTGCTGTTGGCCTTGTCCACCGGCGCCCATTCCGGCGTCTTCTGGCGCATCAGCGCGACCACCGGCACGCCGACGGCGTTCGCCAGGTGCATCACGGCGGTTTCCACCGAGACGATCAGGTCGCACTGGGCCAGCATGGCCGGCAGCTGGAAGAAGTTCTCGTTGGCGCTGAACAGCTCGGTGCGGTCCAGCTGGCGTTCGGCCAGCAACGTCTTGACGCGCTCGACTTCCTGCGGCACCGCGTTGACGATGAAGCAGGCGTCACGCCATTCCGGCTGGGCGCGCATGGTGGTGATCAGTTCGGCCACGCGCTCGACCGGCCAGCAGCGCTTGCGGGTCTTGGCGAAGGGATTGATGAAGACCAGCTTGCCGCAGCGCTTGTCGAAGCCCCATTCGTGCAGGCGGGCCTTGGCGCCATCGACGTAGCGTTCCGGGATATGGACGAAGGGAATCCGTTCGCGCGGCGGGATGTCGACGTTCGCCAGCAGGCGGAACCATTCCGCGTGCACGTCGCTGATGTGCGGTGCAGCGCTGCGGTCGGCCACGTCCGGGTCCAGGGCGGCGTCCAGCTTGCGGTAGGTGAAGTAATGCGGCAGGCCGGACAGGCGCATCGGCTTCTTCAGGCCGACCACGAAGCCGTCCGGGCTGATGCGGCGCGCCAGGTTGGCGTAGAAGTGCGGACGCAGGGTGCCCAGCGAGACCACGATCGGGTAGTGCTCTTCGCGCGCTTCCCCGATCGAGGCTTCGAACAGCTCGGGCGAGTAGTTCTGCTTGTAGACCTTGTCGATGAAGTCGCAGGCGTCGAGCCAGTCGTACAGCACGTTCTTCTTGAGGTGCGGCCACTGCGACGCATCGCTGGTGCGGCGGACCTCGTCGACCCACAGGTGCAGCTTCAGGTGCGGGTAGGCCCGCGCGAACGCCTGGAAGCAGTTCTGCAGATACGTGTAATCGCCCAGCGCCAGGTGGGCGATGAACAGGATCTTGTCCGACTTCTTCAGCAAATCGGAAGGAATGAGTGGGTCGTTCATTGTCTCTTACGGGTCGCCAGTCAGCTCTTGGCTGTCGCCGACGCCGCCAGTGTTCAATCAGAAAGCCTGCCGATCATCTTGATGAATGATGATTCGGCAGCGCCGGTCGGTCGGCTGGTCGCTCCTGCAAGCATATCGCTTGGAACCGCGCTACCACCAACTCTCGAAATATCAGCAAATTGTCACAAATTGTAGTCCAAACTGGGAAAGAGCGTTGCCCTCAACCAGATATTTAACGGTATTGTCCTGTAGGCGCAACAGGAACTGAGCAGGATGACAAACGCATGTCGCGCAACTGGCAAACCTGGCGTGTAAACATCACACTGCGATCACATCAGGATCACGTCGTACTGTTCCTGGTGATAGCCTTTTTCGACCTGCAGCGAGATTTTCTTGCCGATGAAATCACCCAGCATCGCCAGGTGCTGCGATTCCTCCTCGAGGAACAGGTCGACCACTTCCTGCGAGGCCAGGATGCGGAATTCGCGCGGGTTGAACTGCTTGGCTTCGCGCAGCAGTTCGCGCAGGATCTCGTAGCAGATGGTGCGCGAGGTTTTCACCTGTCCCTTGCCGCTGCAGGCGGGGCAGGGCTCGCACAGGATGTGGGCCAGCGACTCGCGCGTGCGCTTCCTCGTCATCTCGACCAGGCCGAGCGCCGAGAAGCCGCTCACCGAGACCTTGGTGCGGTCGCGCGACAGGGTCTTCTTGAGCTCCGCCAGCACGGCGTTGCGGTGCTCGTTGTTCTCCATGTCGATGAAGTCGAGGATGATGATGCCGCCCAGGTTGCGCAGGCGTAGTTGACGCGCGATCGCGTGCGCCGCTTCCAGGTTGGTCTTGAAGATGGTGTCGGCAAAATTGCGCCCGCCGACGAAGCCGCCGGTGTTGACGTCGATCGTCGTCATCGCCTCGGTCTGGTCGACGATCAGGTAGCCGCCCGACTTCAGGTCGACGCGGCGGCCCAGCGCGCGCAGGATCTCTTCCTCGACGCCGTACAGGTCGAACAGCGGGCGCTCGCCGGTGTAGTGCTGCAGGCGCGAGAGCACGCTGGGGGTGTAGACCTGGGCGAACTCGACCAGCTTCAGGTAGTTCTCGCGCGAGTCGACCAGGATCGCCGCGGTCTCGTCGTGGACGAAATCGCGCAGCACGCGCTGGGCCAGGTTCAGGTCCTGGTACAGCAGGCTGGTGGCGGGGCGGGTGCGCGCGCCGGTGGTGATCGCGCCCCAGGTCTTGCGCAGGTAGTCGATGTCGGCCGCCAGGTCGGCATCCGAGGCGTCTTCGGCCTGGGTGCGGACGATGTAGCCGCCTTTTTCTTCCGGCGGCAGCAGGCCCTGCATGCGCGCGCGCAGCGCCTCGCGCTCGGACTCCTTCTCGATCTTCTGCGAGATGCCGATGTGCTTGTCCTGCGGCAGGTAGACCAGCATGCGGCCGGCGATCGAGATCTGGGTCGACAGGCGCGCGCCCTTGGTGCCGATCGGATCCTTGATCACCTGCACGGTCAGCACCTGGCCGTCGAACAGGATTTTCTCGATCGGGGTCGGGGCGGCATTGCCGCCGCCGCTATTACCGTTGTTGCCGTCGTGGGGCCGGGCTTCCCAGATGTCGGCCACGTGCAGGAAGGCTGCGCGCTCCAGGCCGATGTCGATGAAGGCGGACTGCATGCCCGGCAGCACCCGCACGACCTTGCCGAGATAGACATTGCCGGCCAGGCCGCGGGTGAGCGTCCGCTCGATGTGCAGCTCCTGCACGGCTCCCTGTACCACCAGCGCGACGCGCGTTTCCTGCGGGGTGATATTGATCAGGATATCTTCAGTCATGAGGGGGCGGCCGTGCGTTTATTGTTCAGGATGACATGATACACGCCGGGACCGCAGGGTGGGCACCCATGCCCACGCATAACGGAGAGCCCACCCTACAGAAGCGGAATGCCCGCCTTTTTCAACAGCTGCGCCGTCTCGAACACGGGCAGGCCCATGATGCCCGAGTGGCTGCCCTCGATATGCTCGATGAACAGCGCCGCCAGGCCCTGGATGCCGTAGGCGCCGGCCTTGTCGTAAGGTTCCGGGGTGGCGCAATAGGCCTTGATGGTCGCCGGCGACAGGGTAGCGAAGCGCACGTTCGACACCTGCGTCACCTGCTCGGCGATGTTGGTGTAGTGCAGGGCCACCGAGGTCAGCACCTGGTGGGTGCGGCCGGACAGTCGCGCGAGCATGGCGGCGGCTTCGTCCTTGTCGGCCGGCTTGCCGAGGATCGCGCCGTCGATGGTGACGGTGGTGTCGGCCGACAGCACCGGACGCAGCGGCTGGCGGCGCAGGTGCAGCACGTTCAAGGCGAATGCGCCTTTCTCGCGCGCTACCCGCGCCACATAGTCGAGCGGCGATTCGCCGGGACGCTCGTCCTCGCTGACGTCGGCGCCGCGCGCCGGATCGGAACGCAGGCTGAGCAGTTCGAATTCCACGCCAACCTGGCGCAGCAGTTCGCGCCGGCGCGGGCTTTTCGAGGCGAGGTAGATTTTTTTATCGAGGAGTTTCATCCCTAAACCCTATGGTAGGGGTGGTTCTGGGTAATCGACCAGGCACGATATAACTGTTCCGCCAGCATCACGCGCACGATTCCGTGGGGCAGTGTCATGCTGGAAATGCGGATCAGGCCATCGGCGCGCGCTTTCAGCTCGGGGTCGAGGCCGTCGGCGCCGCCGATCAGGAAGGCGCAATCGCGTCCGTCCTGCTGCCAGGCTTCCAGTTGCTGGGACAGGCCGACGCTGGTGAGGTCCTTGCCGCGTTCGTCGAGGGCGATGATGCGCACGCCCTTCGGCAGCACGGCTTCGATGCGCTCGCGTTCGAGCGCCATTGCGGTGGCCGCCGTCTTGCTGCCCGAACGTTCGACCGGCTTGATTTCCTTCAGCACGATGCGCAGCTCGGGCGGCATGCGCTTGGCGTACTCGGCAAAGCCGGTCTCGATCCAGGCCGGCATCTTGTGGCCGACCGCGACTATCATCAACTGCATCGAAGCTTATCCGAACCGATTATTCGTCGGTCTTCTTGATGCGGCGGATGACCTTCTTGGCCGGCGCTGCGCCTTCGCCGGCCGGTGCTGCGGCCTTGGTCGCGCGCTTCGGCGTGACGGCCTTGGCGGCTTTCGCGGCGGCGGCGGAGGCGGCGACGGCCTTCGGCACGGCAACCTTCACGCGGGCGCCGGTCGGGATCTTGGCGGCGGGCTTCTTGGCCGCGCCTTCGCCGGCGGTCTTCGAGGCGGCGGTCTTCGAGGCAGCGGTGGCGCGCTTGGCGGCCGGCTTGCGCTCGCTCACCGGCTTGGCTTCCGGCTGCTCCTGGTTGGCCGCCAGGTGCTTGCCCTTGGTCTTCGGCGCAGCGGCCGCTTCCTGGCCTTCCACGCTCGACTTGCGCTTGGCGGCGCCGAGCTTGACCGGCTTCTCGCCCCAGATTTCCTCGAGGCGGTAGTACTGGCGGATCGCCGGCTGCATGATGTGCACGATCATGTCGCCCAGGTCGACCAGCACCCATTCACCGGTGTCTTCACCTTCGAGGCCGACGACATCGCCGCCTGCTTCCTTGACCTTGTCGCGCACCGAGGCGGCCAGCGCCTTGGTCTGGCGATTCGACGTGCCCGACACGACTGCGATGCGGTCGAACAGGCTGGTCAGGTTCGTCGTGTCGAACAGGGCGATGTCCTGGCCTTTGACGTCTTCGAGGGCGTCGACGACGACCGCTTGCAGTTTCTTGATATCCATTAGCTCTTGTATAAGTTATGTTGTTGAATATAGTCTAGCACTTGCGGCGCAAGGAGCGCGCTTACCTTTGATGGCGCATTTTCCCTCAAAGCCGCACGTACTTCGGTGGCCGATATATCGACCGCCAGCGTGTGTGCCAGGCATACTTTTCCCGCCTTGCTTGCACGCACTTCCTCAGGCGTGGCAAGGCGCGGCGTCAATTCCCGCGCCACCGCGGGCGGCAGGGCGGCGGCGTCCAGTGCATAGCCGGGACGGGCGGCGACGCCGAAATTCGCCAGTGCGAACAGGTCCTTCCAGTCGATCCAGCTGTCCAGCTTCTGCAACTGGTCGGCGCCCATCAGGAACACGATCGAGGCATCGGGTCCGAGTTCGGCGCGCAGCTCGCGCAAGGTCTCGACCGTGTAGGTCGGGGTGTGGCGTTCGATCTCGCGGGTATCGACGGTTACGGGAAACGCGGCCCCGGCGAAAGCCAGCTCCAGCATCGCGACGCGGTCGGCATCGCTGGCCTGCAGGCCGGCCTTTTTTTGCCACGGCTGCCCGGCCGGCATGATGCGCAGTTCGTCGGGATGCAACTCGCGCGCAAACAGTTCGGCCAGGGCCACGTGGCCGTGATGCACCGGGTCGAAACTGCCTCCCAGCAGGGCGACGCAAATGGTCACGGAGCCAGCCAATCCCGGTGGACGAGGAAGTCACTATACAGCTTCGCCTCGGGGCTGCCCGCCTCGGGATGCCAGTCGTAGCGCCACTTCACGATCGGCGGCATCGACATCAGGATGGCTTCGGTGCGCCCGCCCGACTGCAGGCCGAACAAAGTGCCGCGGTCCCAGACCAGGTTGAACTCGACGTAGCGTCCGCGGCGGTAAGCCTGGAAGTCGCGTTCGCGTTCGCCGTAGGGCTGGTCCTTGCGCGCCTTCACCATCGGCAGGTAGGCGTCGAGGAAACCGTCGCCGACCTTCTGCAGCATCGCGAACGATGCGTCGAAGCCGAGTTCATTGAAGTCGTCGAAGAAGATGCCGCCGACGCCGCGCGGCTCCTTCCTGTGCTTCAGGTAGAAATAATCGTCGCACCAGCGCTTGAAACGCGGGTGCAGATCGTCGCCGAAGGGCTGCAATGCATCGCGGCAGACCTGGTGGAAACGGCGCGCGTCCGCTTCGTCGCCGTAGTAGGGCGTCAGGTCCATGCCGCCGCCGAACCACCACACCGGTTCCTTGCCCTCGGCGGTCGCCTCGAAGAAGCGCACGTTCATGTGCACGGTCGGGGCATAGGGGTTGCGCGGATGCAGCACCAGCGACACGCCCATCGCTTCCCAGGCGCGCCCCGCCAGCTCGGGCCGTGCGGCCATCGCCGACGGCGGCAGGCTGGCGCCGCGCACGTGCGAGAAATTCACGCCGCCGCGCTCGAACACATCGCCTTCTTCGATCAGCCGCGAAATCCCGCCGCCACCCTCGGCACGTTCCCAGGTATCGCGCAAAAACGGCTTGCCATCGACCTCCTCCAGCGCCCGCACGATGCGCGTCTGCAGGTCGAGCAGCCAGGCCTTGACGGCGTCAGGGTTTGGGGTGGACATGTGGGATGAGGTAGGTGAGCTGAAAAAAATGAACGGGGATTGTACACCACCGGCCCTTGCGCCGTCATTACCGGGCAGCTGAGCCGTCATTCCCGACTTCCCCGTCATTCCCGCGAAAGCGGGAATCCATGCTGAACTGATACTTAGCCAGCTTATTTCTTTGCCGTGCCTCAGCGGCACGTCGATCATCCTACCCGATCATGCTTCGTTGATATCTGGGGGCGAGGATGAATAAGTCGAGTTACGTATATATCTTGGCGAGCGGCCTGAACGGGACTTTGTACGTTGGTGTGACGAGCAACCTGATCAAGCGCGTTTGGCAGCATCGCGAAGGCCTGGCCGATGGCTTCTCAAAACAATACGGTGTCAAGAATCTGGTCTGGTATGAAGTGCATGCCGAAATTGCGGAAGCGATTCGCCGGGAAAAGCAAATCAAGAAGTGGGATCGGCGGTGGAAGCTTGAATTGATTCAGAAAAGCAATCCGCGGTGGCTTGATCTTTATGCCGATATCACGAGTTAGCACGCTCAGTATGGATTCCCGCCTTCGCGGGAATGACGTTGTAAGGCCGCGCGCCGTTGCAAACAAAAACGGGACGTCGCCCTCGGCCAACGTCCCGCTTTTATCAATCAAGCAGAAGAATTACTGCTTCAGGCCCCGCCAGCCGATATCGCGGCGGTACTGCGCACCGTTGAAGTGGATCTTCTCGACGGTGTCGTAAGCCTGCTTTTGCGCCATCTTGACGCTGTCGCCCAGGCCCACCACGCACAGCACGCGGCCGCCCGAGGTTTGCAGGGTGCCGCCGACGATGCGGGTGCCGGCGTGGAAGGTGACGCATTCCGGGGTCTCGGCCGGGATGCCGTCGATGATGTCGCCCTTGACCGGGTCGTCCGGATAACCGCCGGCCGCCATCACCACGCCCACCGCCGTGCGGCGGTCCCATTCCAGTTCCACCGTGTCGAGCGTGCCGTTGCAGGCGTGTTCGAGTACGGTCACGAAGTCGCTCTTCAGGCGCGCCATGATGGGCTGGGTTTCCGGGTCGCCCATGCGGCAGTTGAATTCCAGCGTCTTCGGGACACCGTTGGCGTCGATCATCAGGCCGGCGTACAGGAAGCCGGTGTAGGGGATGCCATCCTTGGCCATGCCCTGGATGGTCGGGTTGATGATCTCGCGCATCACGCGCGCGTGCATCGACGGCGTCACGATCGGCGCCGGCGAATAGGCGCCCATGCCGCCCGTGTTCGGGCCCTGGTCGCCATCCTTCAGGCGCTTGTGGTCCTGCGAGGTGGCCAGCGCCAGCACGTTCCTGCCGTCGCACATGACGATGAAGCTGGCTTCCTCGCCGGCCAGGAATTCCTCGATCACGATGCGCGCGCCGGCGTCGCCGAAGCGGTTGTCCGACAGCATGTGGTCGACCGCCTGGTGCGCTTCTTCCAGCGACATCGCGACCACCACGCCCTTGCCGGCCGCCAGGCCGTCGGCCTTGATGACGATCGGGGCGCCGTTGGCGTCGATGTAGGCGTGGGCCTGGGCAGCATCGGAGAAGGTCTGGTACTTCGCCGTCGGGATGCCGTGGCGCTCCATGAAGGCCTTGGCGAAATCCTTCGAGCTTTCCAGTTGGGCCGCTTCGCGGGTCGGGCCGAAGACCTTCAGGCCGCGGGCGCGGAAGATGTTGACGATGCCGGCCGCCAGCGGCGCTTCCGGTCCGACCAGGGTCAGGGAGACGTGCTCGGCGACCACGAAGTCGGCCAGCGCGCCTGGATCGGTGATGTCGATGTTGACCAGGCGCGGATCGCGCGCGGTGCCGCCGTTGCCCGGTGCGACATAGACCATCTGGACGCGGTCTGATTGGGCCAGTTTCCAGGCCAGGGCGTGTTCACGGCCACCAGAGCCGACTACCAGGATTTTCATGTGGGACCTTCTTTAAACTTACTCTTCGATGACGGCGTTCGTATACACTTCCTGCACGTCATCCAGGTTTTCCAGGGCGTCGAGCAGTTTCTGCATCTTCTGCGCGTCTTCGCCGGTGAACACGGTTTCCGTGTCCGGCTTCATGATGACTTCCGCCGAATCGGCCTTGAAGCCGGCCGACTCGAGCGCGTCCTTGACGCCGGCAAAGGCGTTCGGGTCGCACAGCACTTCGAAGCCGCCTTCATCGTCCGCGAGCACGTCGTCGGCGCCGGCTTCGAGTGCGGCTTCCATCAGCTTGTCTTCTTCGACGCCCGGCGCGAACAGGAACTGGCCGACGTGCTTGAACATGAAGGACACCGAACCTTCGGTACCCATATTGCCACCGAATTTGCTGAAGGCGTGGCGCACTTCGGCCACGGTACGCACGCGGTTGTCGGTCATGCAGTCGACGATGATCGCGGCGCCGCCGATGCCGTAGCCTTCGTAGCGGATTTCTTCGTAGTTCACGCCTTCCAGGCCGCCCGAGCCGCGCTGGATGGCGCGGGTGACGTTATCCTTCGGCATGTTCGCGTCGGCCGCCTTGTCGATGGCCAGGCGCAGGCGCGGGTTCGAATTCACGTCGCCGCCGCCCATGCGGGCCGCCACGGTGATTTCCTTGATCAGTCGAGTCCAGATCTTGCCGCGCTTGGCATCGGTAGCGGCTTTCTTATGCTTGATGTTGGCCCATTTGCTGTGTCCAGCCATGATGTCGAAATTCCCTTAGTAGGGGGCCTCGCCAAACCTGCTGCGCTGCCGCTCGCGACGGTTTTGCGAGGCCCCTGGATATAATGATCCTCGACATTTTAGCATAGGGGACTTACTCAAAAACTGTCAGGGAAACAACAGGGCGGTGCTCCAGGCCAGCAGTCCGAGCCCGGTCGCACAGGCCAGCAGGTGGCCGCCGGGAAGCAGTTTTTCGGCCAGGATCAGGGCGATCAGGCCGCAGATCACGGGCAGGTTCAGTACCCCGGCAGGCAGCACCAGGGCCATCAGCAGCCAGCAGCAGCCGGTGCAGTAGCGCGCATCGGTGACGCCCATCCGGAACGCGCCCCAGGCCCCGCGCCGCCAGTGGGTCAGGACGAAAGCCAGCGGCGTGCGGCAGTTGTCCAGGCAGACGTGCTTGACCGGCGTCCACTGGTAGACCCCGGCGGCCGCCAGCGCCAGCGCACCGGCGGTGGAATTGGAGATCGCCATGCTTTCGTCGAGCGCGCCGGCGTCGTGCAGGGCCCAGCCGGCCAGCGTGGCGGCCAGGGCGCAGCAGCACCACAGGAACAGGTAGCCGAGCATGAAGGCCAGCGTGCCGGGATAGACCCAGCGCTCGCGCCGCAGGCGCTTGACGCGCGCGTACAGCAGGACCGACGGCGCCGCCGCCGGCAGCAGCATGGCCGCGATCACGACCACCCAGAGCGCGAACAGCAGACCCAGGTCCCGGGCGTGGTAGGGAGCGGTCGCCTTGCCGGCCGCGCCGATGCCGAGCGGGGCCATGCGGCCAACGCGGACCAGCAGATAGGCCCAGCACAGCGCCGCGAGCACGCCCAGCAGCGTCAGGACGACGGTGCGTTCGGCGCCGCTGCGGCCGATGCCGCCCGCGTCGCTCATGGGGATGGTCTCCTTCGGTGAATCATCGGGCATCCTCGTGTGAAGTCGGTCAGCGGGAATTGGACCGCCACACCCTGCCGGCGTTCGCAGCCGTCCTCTGCCGGGATTCCGGATTCGATCTACAATCTTCCGATGAGTAAAATTGCAATCGACACTTCCGTTGCGCCGGCCCCACGTTCGGCACTGGTCGGCGGACTCGCCATCGCCATCGCCGGCGCCGTTCTGTTTTCCACCAAGGCCGTAGTCGCCAAACTGCTGTATCGCTACCACATCGATGCAGTCACCTTGATCGCCTTCAGGATGCTGTTCTCGCTGCCGGTATTTGCCGGCGTGGCGATCTGGAAGATGCGGACCCAGCCGCCGTTGTCCAGCACCGACCGCTGGCGCCTGGTGGGCCTGGGCCTGGTCGGCTACTACCTGTCCAGCTACCTCGACTTCCTGGGGCTGCAGTACATCTCGGTCGGGCTGGAGCGCCTGATCCTGTTCCTGACCCCGACCTTCGTGCTCCTGATTACCGCCGTGTTCCTGAAGCGCCGCATCGGCAAGGCGGAGTGGCTGGCGCTGGGCCTGTCCTACTGCGGCATCGTGCTGGTGTTCGTGCACGACCTGCGGGGCGGGGCCGGCAGCATCGTCACCGGTTCCCTGCTGGTGCTGGGCTCGGCGATGGCGTATGCGGCCTACCTGCTGGGCACCGGCGAGATGGTGCGGCGCATCGGTTCGCTGCGCCTGGTGGCCTACGCGATGTGCGTCTCGAGCGTGGCCTGCATCGCCCAGTTCTTCATCCTGCGCCCGGCCTCGATGCTGGTCCAGCCCTGGCAGGTCTACGGACTCTCGCTCGTGAACGGGATATTCTGTACCATCTTCCCGGTCTTCATGACCATGGTCGCGGTGCAGCGCATCGGCGCCGCGACCGCCTCGCAGGCCGGTATGATCGGCCCGGTGTCCACGCTGTTCCTGGGCTGGGCGCTGCTGGGCGAGCCGATCACGGCCGTGCAGATGGCCGGCACGGGCCTGGTGCTGGCGGGGATCTATATGCTGTCGCTGAAAAAAACTTAACGGGAAAAACATGAAACCACGCATCGCCCTGATTGCCCACGACAAGAAGAAAGACGACATGATCGCGCTCGCCGCCGAGTACCGGGACTTCCTGGGCCGCTGCACGCTGACCGCCACCGGCACCACCGGCGGCCGCCTGAACAACGAGCTCGGCCTCGACGTCACGCGCATGCACTCGGGCCCGCTGGGCGGCGACCTGCAGATCGGCGCCCACCTCGTCAACGGCGAGATCGATTGCGTGATCTTCCTGCGCGACCCCATGACCTCGCAGCCGCACGAGCCCGACATCAATGCCCTGGTGCGCGCCTGCGACGTCCATAACATCCCGTGCGCCACCAATGTGTCGAGCGCGCGCCTGGTCCTGACCCGCTTGATGGAACTGTCCTGACAAAAAGGAGAATGACAATGGCTAAAGCGATCCGTTATGCGCGCACCGGCGGTCCCGAGGTGCTGGAATACGTCGACGTCGAAGTGGGCGAGCCCGGTCCCGGCGAGGCGCGGGTGCGCAACCATGCGATCGGCCTGAACTTCATCGACGTCTACTTCCGCAACGGCCTGTATCCGGCGCCGCTGCCGGGCGGCCTGGGGCAGGAGGGCGCGGGCGTGGTCGAGGCGGTGGGGCCCGGCGTGACCCATGTGCGGCCCGGCGACCGGGTGGCCTATGCGGCGCGCCCGAACGGCGCCTACAGCGAGCTGCGCGTGATGCCGGCCGATATCCTGGTCAGGCTGCCGGACGAGATCGACTTCGAGACCGGCGCCGCGATGATGCTGCAGGGCCTGACCGTGCAGTACCTGTTCCGCCGCACCTATCCGCTGCAGGCCGGCGACACCATCCTGTTCCATGCCGCCGCCGGCGGCGTCGGCCTGATCGCCTGCCAGTGGGCGCGCGCACTCGGCGTGAACCTGATCGGCACGGTGGGGTCAAACGAGAAAGCGGAGTTGGCCAGGCAGCATGGCGCGGCGCACGTCATCAACTACAACACCGAGGATGTGGTGCAGCGCGTGCTCGAGATCACGAATGGAGCGAAGGTGCCGGTGGTCTACGACTCGGTCGGCAAGGACACCTTCAGCCGCTCGCTCGACTGCCTGCAGCCGCTGGGATTGATGGTCAGCTTCGGCAACTCGTCCGGCGCGGTGCCGCCGTTCGCGCTGTCCGAGCTGGTGTCGCGCGGCTCGCTCTACATCACGCGGCCGACGCTGCAGACCTATGCGGCCAAACGGGAAGACCTCGAGTCAATGGCGGCCGACCTGTTCCAGATGGTCACCAGCGGCAAGATCAAGATCGAGATCCACCAGCGCTTCCCGCTGGCGGACGCAGCCCAGGCCCATATCGCGCTGGAATCGCGGCGCACCACCGGCAAGACCATCCTTCTGCCATGACAGCCATGAGAGAGTTCAGCGACGACAACGATCCGGGCGGCGATCCGGCCCCGATCGAGCAGGACACCCCCCACTTCGGCCGCCTGCTGGTGGTGCTGGCGCTGGCGATTTTGCTGATTGTGGCGATTACGTTGGCGTCGGAGGCGTATCTGGCTTGAATACCACGTCGTCCCCGCGTAGGCGGGAACGACGGTCAGGGTCGAACGGTCAGCCCTTCTGCTCCTGCTTCAGCTCGATCACCCGCGCCCCGCCGTTCGGTCCCGGGAAGCCTTCGAAGGCGCTCTGCACCAGGGCCGGCATCACGGCCGGGGTCGACATGGTCTTGCTGACGTTGCGCACCGTGACGTCGAACAGGCGCTTGTGGTCGGCCGCCGAGGAGATCGAGATCTGCACCTGGCGGTGGTAGCGGTGCTCTTCCTCCACATCGTAGCGCGGCACCGGACCCCAGAACGGATCGTAGAAGGGGTTGTACCAGCCGCCGCCCCAGTAGCGGCGCCGGAAGCCGCCGTAGCCGAAGCGCGCCGAGTAGGGATAGAAGGGCGCCATCGACGGGTACAGGACCTGGGTCGGCACGTCGACCGTGGTGAAGCGCACCGCCACCTTCAGGGCCGGCGACTGCGGCGCTTCATGGAAGCCCATGCGCGCCAGCTGGCCGCGCACCAGGTTTTCGTAATTCTGCAGCTCGAGGGTATCGTCCTGCGGGGCCGGGGCCTCGAAGGCATAGCTCTTGTCGGCCATCTGGGCCGGCCACTGGTGGAAGGTGGTGACATCGCTGCGGATCGTGGTCGCGCAGCCGCCGAGCAGCAGGGTCAGCGACGCTACCGCGGCGATCATAGTGCGTTTCATGATGTGCTCCATGGACTGGTCTTTCGTGCTGTCGGAATTCTTCAGGGATATAGCTTACCCGCGATGTTCAATTTTCGCTGCAACATTTACTAGAGGTTACGACATGTACAGTGCGATACATCGGCATCGAAACCGAACATCGAATCGAAGCGCGCCGCTGCTATTGGTAAAATAAGCATTCATTCCACCATCGTTTGCGGACCCCAACCATGCGCACCGATACGCCCCAGACCATCTATCGTAAGGACTACACGGCCCCCGGCTACCTGGTCGACACTGTCGAACTCGGCTTCGACCTCGACCCGGCCCGTACCATCGTCGCCAACCGCCTGACCCTGCGCCGCAACCCGGACAGCAGCCGGCGCGACATCGAACTGGTCGGCGAGGATATTCAGCTGGTAGCGATCCGCCTGAATGGCCAGACCCTCGGCGAGGGCGCCTACGCGATCGATGGCACGGTGCTGCGCATCACGGATGCGCCGGATACCGTCACGCTGGAAATCGAGACGATTTGCGTTCCTGAGAGCAATACCACGCTCAGCGGCCTCTACGTCTCGAACGGCAATTTCTACACCCAGTGCGAGGCCGAGGGCTTCCGCCGCATCACCTATTTCCCGGACCGTCCGGACGTGATGGCGAAGTACACCGTGATGCTGCGCGCCGACAAGGACAAGTATCCGGTGCTGCTCTCGAACGGCAACCTGGTCGAGGAGGGCGATCTGCCCGACGGCCGCCACTACGCCCTGTGGGAAGACCCGTTCAAGAAGCCGTCCTACCTGTTCGCCCTGGTGGCGGCGCGCCTGGTTTGCCAGGAAGAGCAATTCCCGCTGAAGGACGGCCGCACGGCCCTGCTGCAGGTCTGGGTCGAAGACGGCAACCTCGACAAGACCGACTACGCGATGCAGTCGCTCAAGCACAGCATCCGCTGGGATGAAGAGCGCTGGGACCTCGAGCTCGACCTCGACCGCTTCATGATCGTCGCCGTCGGCGACTTCAACATGGGCGCGATGGAGAACAAGGGCCTGAACATCTTCAACACCAAGTTCGTGCTGGCGAATCCGCGCGTCGCCACCGACATCGACTTCCAGGGCATCGAGGCGGTGGTCGGCCACGAATACTTCCACAACTGGACCGGCAACCGCGTCACCTGCCGCGACTGGTTCCAACTGTCGCTGAAGGAAGGCCTGACCGTGTTCCGCGACCAGGAATTCTCGGCCGACATGATCGGCACCGATACCGGCCGCGCCGTGACCCGCATCGACCAGGTGCGCACCCTGCGCCAGGCCCAGTTCCCGGAAGACGCCGGCCCGATGGCCCACCCGGTGCGCCCCGACTCCTTCGTCGAGATCAATAACTTCTACACCGTCACCGTGTACGAGAAGGGCGCCGAAGTGGTCCGCATGTATCAAACCCTGCTGGGCCGCGAAGGCTTCCGCAAGGGCATGGACCTGTACTTCGCCCGCCATGACGGCCAGGCCGTCACCTGCGACGATTTCCGCATGGCGATGGCCGACGCCGGCGGCCGCGACCTGACCCAGTTCGAGCGCTGGTACAGCCAGGCCGGTACCCCCATCGTGCAGGCCGAGACCCGCTATGACAAGGCGGCCCGCACCTACACGCTGCGTCTGACGCAATCCTGCCCGGCGACCCCGGGCCAGCCGGAAAAGCTGCCTTTCCACATTCCGGTGGCCGTCGGCCTGCTGGGCAAGAGCGGCACCGACCTGCTGCTGATTATCGATGGCCAGCGGAAGGGCACGACGGCCGTGCTGGAACTGACGGAAGCCGACCAGACCTTCGTCTTCACCGACGTGCTCGAACAGCCGACGCCGTCGATCCTGCGCGACTTCTCCGCGCCCGTGATCCTGCGGTACGGCTACAGCGACGCCGAGCTGGTCCACCTGTTCAGCCACGACAGCGACCCGGTCAACCGCTGGGAAGCCGGCCAGCGCCTGGCGATGGGCCGCCTGCTCAAGCTGACCGCCATGGCCGGCGCAAACGGCGGCGCCGATGGCCTCGACCTGGACGACGTCTTCGTCGAAGCGATGCGCAAGATGCTGGCCGACGAAAGCCTCGATCCGGCCTTCCGCGAGCAGGCCCTGCTGCTGCCTTCGGAAACCATGATCGCCGACCAGCTGGACGCGGTCGATCCGCTGGCCATCCATACCGCGCGCCAGTTCGTGCGCGCCGACATCGGCGTCCGCCTGCGCAGCGAGCTGCTGGCCCAGTACCAGGCCAACCAGACGCCGGGCGAGTACAGCCCGGACGCCGCCTCGGTCGGCAAGCGTTCGCTGAAGAACCTGTGCCTGTCCTACCTGTGCGCGGCCCCGGACGAGGAGTCGATCGCCCTGGCCCAGCGCCAGTTCGACGAGGCGTCCAACATGACCGACCGCGTCGCCGCCCTGGGCGCGCTGGTGCATGCGCGCGCCCCTGGCGCCCGGGACGCGCTGCAGCGCTTCTACGACGAGTTCCAGAACGAGGCCCTGGTGGTCGACAAGTGGTTCATGATGCAGGCGACCGCCTCGACCACCGACCTGGCCACCGTGCGCGAACTGATGCGGCACCCGGCCTTCACGCTGCGCAACCCGAACCGTGCACGCAGCCTGGTGGCCGCCTTCTGCGTCAACAACCCGGTGCAGTTCCACGCCCCGGACGGCAGCGGCTACGCCTTCTGGGCCGAGCAGGTGATCGCGCTCGACGCCCTGAACCCGCAGGTCGCCAGCCGCCTGGCGCGCGCGATGGACCGCTGGCGCCGCTACCTGCCGGCGCTGCAGGCCCACATGAAGAAGGCGCTGCAGCAGGTCGCCGGTCAGGCCAAGCTGTCGAACGACGTAAGAGAAGTGGTGAGTAAAGCCCTCGCCAATTAAGTCAAACAACCGTAGGGTGGGCACGATGTGCCCACGCGTGACGCCTGCATAATGTTGGCTGCAACGGAATCTAAAACAAACCAAAGGAAGTCCATGAAACGTGTCAGCCTGACCCAATACCTGGTTGAGGAGCAGCGCCTCCACAACAACATCCCGGCGTCGCTGCGCCTCCTGATCGAAGTGGTGGCGCGCGCCTGCAAGACCATCAGCCACTCGGTCGGCAAGGGCGCCCTCGGCGATATCCTGGGCAGCGCCAACACCGAGAACATCCAGGGCGAAGTGCAGAAGAAGCTCGACGTGATCTCGAACGAAATCCTGCTCGAAGCCAACGAGTGGGGCGGCCACCTGGCGGCCATGGCCTCGGAAGAGATGGAATCGATCCACCCGATCCCGAACCGCTATCCGATGGGCGAATACATGCTGCTGTTCGATCCGCTGGACGGCTCCTCGAACATCGACGTCAACGTCTCGATCGGCACCATCTTCTCGGTGCTGAAGGCGCCGGAAGGCATGAGCGCCCCGACCGAAGCCGACTTCATGCAGCCGGGCAGCAAGCAGGTGGCGGCCGGCTATGCGGTCTACGGCCCGCAGACCATGCTGGTGCTGACCACCGGCGACGGCGTCAACTGTTTCACCCTCGACCGCGAGATGGGCTCCTGGGTCCTGACCCAGAAGGACATGCAGATCCCGGAAGAGACCAAGGAATTCGCGATCAATATGTCGAACCAGCGCCACTGGCATCCGCCGGTGCAGCGCTACGTCGATGAAATGCTGGCCGGCAAAACCGGCCCGCGCGGCAAGGACTTCAACATGCGCTGGATCGCCTCGATGGTGGCCGACGTGCACCGCATCCTGAACCGCGGCGGCATCTTCATGTACCCGGCCGACCTGCGCGATCCGTCCCAGCCGGGCAAGCTGCGCCTGATGTACGAAGCCAATCCGATGGCCTTCATCGTCGAGCAGGCCGGCGGCGCCGCCACCGACGGCCGCCAGCGCATCCTCGACATTCCGCCGACCAAGCTGCACCAGCGCGTGCCGGTCTTCCTTGGCTCGAAGAGCGAGGTGGAGCGCGTGACGAGCTACCATCAGGCGTGATTTGGCAGATGACACGCAAAATTGCCGAGTCGGACTAGCAAGTTTGCGTAGTTGTTTGTTAGAATACGAATCCCCGCCGCTGTAGCTCAGTCGGTAGAGCAGCGCATTCGTAATGCGAAGGTCACCAGTTCGATTCCGGTCAGCGGCACCAGTTTGGTTTTAGCGAAAAAGGCATCCTCATGGATGCCTTTTTGCTTTCTGCGGCGCCTTTTCCCACCATCCTACGGCTCTGTTAGTCAGCGCACAGTCCCCGTCTACTAAAAGTTATAACTTTTCTATCGCGACGCCGCGTACCGGTGTCGAACCGGCATCGCGGCACATCCAGCGAAGCGCGAGATGGATCATCCCCATGCGCGGAACTCCTGAAAGTGTTCAGTGTCAATGTGTTGATGGTCGAATATCGGTCTACTCCGCGTTGGTCATAATTTTTACAAGGAATTCATCATGGATAATCAGAAGCCCAACGAAGCAAAAGGCAGCAATGCAGGTAACCAGGGCAGCTCGAACAACTCGAGCAGCTCGAACAGCTCGGGCAGCCTGAACAAGAGCAGCCAGCTGAATCAAGGCAAGGACCAGGCCGGTTCGACCGGATCGAGCACCGGCGGCGCCACCGCGTCGAGCACCGGCGCCGTGGGCGGCACCAGCAACGCCGGTTCGTCGCCGTCCTCGTCCTCGTCGTCCTCGTCGCAGGGCGTGGGCTCGATGGGTGCGATGAGCGCCAGCGGCTCGACCGCCAGCGGCACCAACAGCGCAAGCAGCGGCTCGACCGGCTCGTCCAACCTCAACCGCGGCGGCTCCAGCATGGGCTCCACCGGTTCGTCGGGCAGCAGCCAGAGCGGCATGGGCGCCAGCGCCGGCACCGGCTCGGGCACCGGCGGCGACATGAAGGACATGGCCAACAAGGCCCAGGGCATGGCCGATCAGAAGGCGCAGGACCTGCACGCGAAGATCGACCAGGCCGCCGACGCCGCCAAGCCGATGGTCGACAAGGCCGTCAACAGCGTGCAGCCGGTGGTCGACCGCCTGGCCACCACCGCCCACGCCGGCGTGGACAAGCTGCAGGGCATGCTGTCGGGCACCGGCGCCAGCCTGGGCCAGCGCAAGGAGCAGCTGACCGATGCCTACGGCCAATACATGGACCAGGGCCGTGAGTATGTGCGCCAGAATCCGGAAAAGGCGATCGCGATTGCCGCCGGCGTCGGCTTCCTGCTGGCCAAGCTGCTGGGTGGCAGCCGCCGCGACTATTAATTAGCTAGCCGTAAGACCGTCGCCCCCGCGCAGGCGGGTCCCAAGTTTTCTGGTGCAGAAGAAACGCATGCAGAACTTGGGCCCCCGCCTTCGCGGGGGCGACGTTTTGGTGTGCGGGGGCGACGTCTTTAGTGTGCGGGGGCGACGTTCATTTGACGGCGCTTTCCTCGCGCGGCGCCGGATGACGTGGATGCTTGCGGAAGCGCCGCGCCATCCTGCCGAAGAAGTGCTCGGCATCGTCGACATAGGTGAACACCGCCGGCACCACCAGCAGGCTCAACAGCGTCGAGGTGATCAGGCCGCCGATCACCGCCACCGCCATCGGCGAGCGGAAGCTCGGGTCGCCGGACAGGCCGAGGGCCAGCGGCAGCATGCCGGCGCCCATCGCGATCGTGGTCATGACGATCGGGCGCGAACGCTTGTGGCAGGCGTCGACCAGGGCGTCGAAGCGGTTCATGCCGGCTTTCCGCGCCAGGATCGCGTAGTCGACCAGCAGGATCGAGTTCTTGGTCACGATCCCCATCAGCATGATCAGGCCGATCATGGTCGGCATCGACAGCGCATTGTGCGTCAGCAGCAGCGCCACGAAGGCGCCCCCGATCGACAGCGGCAGCGCCGCCAGGATCGTCACCGGCTGCAGGAAGTCGGTGAACAGCAGCACCAGCACGCCATAGATGCACAGCACGCCGATCAGCATCGCGATGCCGAAGCTGGCGAACAGGTTCTGCATTTCCTGGGCGTCGCCCAGTTCGGCGATCTGTACCGAGGCCGGCAGGTTCTTCAGGGCGGGCAGGGCGCGCGCCTCGGCGTTCACCTCGCCCAGCGAGCGCCCGTTCAGCTCCACGCTCATCGTCACGTTGCGGCTGCGGTTCAGGCGGTCGATCTGGGCCGGGCCGCTTTCCATCGTGATGCTGGCCACGTTCGCCAGCAGCACCGGGCCGTTCTTGTCCGGTACCGTCAGGCGGCCGATGGCGTCGAGGTCGGCGCGGACAAAGTCCGGCAGCTTCACGCGGATCGGCACCTGGCGCTCGGACACGTTCATCTTCGCCAGCACCTGGTCGTAGTCGCCGGCGGTGGCCACGCGCACGGTTTCGCCGATGCTGGCCGCGGTCACGCCCTGGTCGGCGGCGCGCGCGAAGTCGGGGCGCACGATGATCTCGGGCCGCACCAGCGAGGCGCTGGAACTGACGTTGCCGATCCCGTGCAGGGTGCGCAGCTGGCGCTCGGCTTCGCGCGCGGCGGCGGTCAGCGCCACCGGGTCTTCGCTGCGCAGCACCAGCTGCATCTTGACGCCGGTGTCGGGCGGGCCGACGGTGAAGCGCGCGCCGGGGATATCGTCCAGCTTCGCGCGGAGCAGGGATTCGATGGCCGCCAGCTTTTCCTTCCGGTCGCCGCGCGGCGTGGTGGTGACGGTCAGCACGGCGCGGCGCGCCTCGGCCGCCGCGCCGGGCGCGAAGGCGTCACCGCTGGAGCCGCCGCCGATCGAGCTGAACACGGTCTTGATGTGCGGGACCTGCAGCACCGCCAGGCGCACGCGCTCGGCCACGGCGCGCGTCTGCGCGAGGGTCGAGCCTGGCGGCAGCTCGACGTTGATCTGGGTCTGGGCGCGGTCCGCGGGCGGCACGAAGCCGGTCGGCAGCAGCGGCACCAGCGAGATCGAGGCGCCGAAGAACAGGGCGGCGGCGATCATCGTCAGGCCGCGGTGGCGCAGGCACCACTGCATGGTGCGCATGTAGCGCCGCATGAGCGGGCCGTCCTTTTCCTCGGTGTGCTTCACCGGTTTCAGGAAGTAGGCCGCCATCATCGGCGTCAGCAGGCGCGCCACCAGCAGCGAGGCCAGGATGGCCAGCACCGCGGTCCAGCCGAACTGCTTGAAGAATTTGCCGGGGATGCCGCTCATGAAGGCGGTCGGCAGGAACACCGCGACCAGCGAGAAGGTCGTCGCGATCACCGCCATGCCGATCTCGTCGGCCGCTTCCAGCGCGGCCTGCATCGGCGTCTTGCCCATGCGCAGATGGCGCGAGATGTTCTCGATCTCGACGATCGCGTCGTCGACCAGCACCCCCACCACCAGGGCCAGCGACAGCAGGGTCACCATGTTCAGGGTGTAGCCGAACAGGTACTGGCCGAGGAAGGCCGGGATCACCGACAGCGGCAGGGCGGCGGCGGCGACGATGGTCGCGCGCCAGTCGCGCAGGAACCACAGCACCACCAGCACCGCCAGGATCGCCCCTTCGTACAGCATCTCCATCGAGGCGTCGAAGTTTTCCTCGACCGGCCGGGCATTGTCGATCACTTCGCGCAGCACCACGTTGGCATGTTTCGCCTGCAGCTCGCGCAGGGCCGCGCGCGCGCCGGCCGCCACCTCGGTCTCGCCGGCGCCGCGGGTGCGGAAGATCTCGAAGCCGACCACCGTTCGGCCATCCTGCTCGGCGACGGCGCGCGGCTCGGCCACCGTGTCCGCGACCGTCGCGATCTCGTCCAGGCGCACATGGCGCCCGTCCGGCAGCGGGATCTCCATGCGCGACAGCTCCTGCGCGGTCTGCACGGTGGCCAGGGTGCGCACCGACTGCTCGGCGCCGCCGACGTCGCCGCGCCCGCCGGGCGCTTCCTGCTGCACGTTGCGCAGCATGCGCGAGACATCCAGCGCCGACACCCGCAGCGCCGCCATTTTCGCATCGTCGAGTTCGACCCGCACTTCGCGGTAGACGCCGCCCACGCGCTTGACCGCGCCCACGCCCGGCACGCTGAGCAGGCGCTTGGAGACCGTGTTGTCGACGAACCAGCTCAGGTCGGGCGCATCCAGCGCCGGCTTGCCGTTCATCTGCGCCGCCTCGGCGGTGAAGGTCAGCACCACGCGGCCGGCGGTGGTGGTCTTGGTGACGCTGGGGTCGCGCATCTCGGCGGGCAGGTCGGCGCGCACGCGCGAGACCGCGTCGCGCACGTCGTTGACGGCGTCCGACAGGTCCTTCTCGAGGATGAATTCGACGGTGATGGTGGCGACGCCGTCCAGCACCCGTGTATAGATGTTCTTCACGCCCTGCAGGGTCGCAACCGAGTCCTCGATCTTGCGCGCGACCTCGGTCTCGAGCTGGGCCGGGGCGGCGCCGTCGAGCGTGGCGGTGACGGTCACGATGGGCAGCTCGATGTCCGGGAAGTCCTGGACCTTGTTGGCGCGGAAGGCAAGGATGCCCGCCAGCGTGAGCAGGACGAACAGCATGATCGCCGGGATCGGATTGCGGATCGAGAGGGCCGAGAAATTCATGGCAATTCCTCAGCGCGCGGCGACGGCGCCTGGCGCCGCGGCGACATTGCGCACCAAATCGCCATCGTTCAGGAAACCTGCGCCGCTGACCACCACCAGCGCATCCGCCGGCAGTCCCGCCACCACCTCGACGCGCTCGCCGAGCCGGCGCCCGGTCGCGACCTTGAGCTGGCTGACGCGCTGGTCAGCGCCCTTGCCCGGATCGAGGCGGAATACGTAGGCGAACCCGTCGCGCACCACGATCGCCTGCTGCGGCACGGTCAGCGCGCTCGACTCGCCCAGTTCGAACTGGCCGCCGGCGAACATCCCGGCTTTCAGCGGCGCGTCCGGCGCCAGGCTGGGCGGCAGGTCGACGTAGACCAGGGCCACGCGGCTCGCGGGATCGACGGTCGGGGCCACGGTGCGCACGGTGCCGTTCACGATCGCGCCGCTGGCGGCCTTGACCTGGGCCTTCAGGCCCGGCCTGAGGCGCGGCAGTTCGGCGGCCGTGACTTCGGCCCGCCACTCCAGGCGGCCCTGGCGGATCATGCGGAACAGCTCCGTGCCCACGCCCGCGACCGCGCCCACGGTGGCATTGCGGCTCGATACGATGCCGCTGTCCGGCGCCACTACCTGGGTATATTTCAGGCGCAGCTGCTGCTGCGACAAGGTGGCGCGCGCGGCCGCCACCCGTGCGCTGGCGGTGCGCTCGGCGGTGATGTACTGGGTGACCTGCTGTTCGCTCATCGCCCCCGAGCTTTGCAGGGCGCGGGCGCGCTGCGCGTCGGCCTGGGCGGCGGCGGCATTCGCTTCGGCTTCCTGCAGCCCGGCCCTGGCCTGGGCCAGGTCGGCGTTCACCACGTCGGCGTCGAACACGGCCAGCACCTGGCCCTTCTTGACGACGTCGCCGACGTTGACGCGCACTTCGCGCAGCCGCAGGCCGTTCGACTCGCTGCCGATCACGGCTTCCTGCCAGGCGGCGACGTTGCCGTTGGCGGCAAGGCGCAGCGGCAGGCGGGCGGTGGCGGGGCGCTCGCTGGTCACGGTCAGGGCAGGCTTGTTTGCCGATGGCTGCGCGGTGTTTTTCTTGTCGTCGGCCCGGCTGTTCGCGGCAAGGACGCCGGCCAGCAGCAGGGCGGAAAGCAGCACCGCAAGGAGGGGACGGGCAGGGCGGAGACGGATTTGCATCGGGTGGCTCAGAGAAGGTGGATACCGAAACGCTTCATCAGCAGGGCGAACAGGCCGAAGCTGCACAGGGTGATCAGCACGCCCGCGCCCAGCGCCGGCCAGAAACCGAAGCGCTCCATCAGGAAGGGGAAGGCGGCGAACATCGGCAGCGTCGGCAGCACGTACCAGAGCGTGTACCAGGCATGGTTGGCGATCTTCGCGGACGGCTGTTTTTCCAGGTACAGCCAGACCAGGGTCAGGATGGTCACCAGCGGCAGCGCACCGACCAGGCCGCCCAGCCGATCGCTGCGCGCCGCGGCTTCCGACACCAGTACGACGACGAGGGCGGTGACAAGGTATTTGGTCAGGATCCAGATCATGGCGCAGAGCTTGGGTGGGTGGGCGTGTGACAACGGATAGTGTAACAAAGAGGTCGTCTCGGACCCCGCGCGTACGTACCGCCAGCAGTTACAAATGCTTACTCTTGCAAGGCGGCTCTCTTACTAGACTGTGCAGCAGAGCTGATGGCTCGCTGATTGTTCGATAAATTCTCGGAGCGTTCACCATGTTCAGTCGTGTCTCGTCCGCCATCCTGGCTGCCGCCCTGCTGGCGCCGGCCCTGCACGCCGCCCCGCTCGCGCCGGGGCAGCAGGCCGTGCACGTGCTGAACCGCCTGGCCTTCGGTCCGCGTCCCGGCGACGTCGAGCGCGTCCGGCGCATGGGCGTGCAGGCATGGATCGACGAGCAGCTGCATCCCGAGACCATTCCCATGCCGCCGGCATTGAGCGCGCGCCTGGACGCGCTGGAAACGGTCAGGCGCAGCGCCGGCGAATCGTTGGGCGCCTATGTCGAGCTGCGCAAGGAGGTGCGCAACGAGGACGAGGGCGCGCAGCAGCGCCGCCGCCTCGAGATGCGCCGTGTCGTGCTCGAGGAGGCCGAGGCGCGCCTGGTGCGTGCGGTCGAGAGTCCGCGCCAGCTCGAGGAAGTGATGGTCGACTTCTGGTTCAACCATTTCAACGTCTTTGCCGGCAAGGGCATCGACCGCGCCCTGGTCGCCAGCTACGAGCGCGATGCCATCCGCCCGAACGCGCTGGGTTCCTTCCGTGCGCTGCTCGGCGCCACCGCCAAGCACCCGGCGATGCTGTTCTACCTCGACAATGTCGTGTCGTCGATGCCGCGGCCGAACGCCAAGGGCAGGGCGCAGGGCCTGAACGAGAACTATGCGCGCGAGCTGATGGAGCTGCACACGCTGGGCGTGGACGGCGGCTACACCCAGCGCGACGTCACCGAACTGGCGCGCATGCTGACCGGCTGGACCTTCGATCAGCGCCGCCTGGTGCGCGACGGCGAGACCTTCCGCTTCGACCCCCGGCGCCACGACCAGGGCGCCAAGACCTGGCTCGGGCATGAGATCGCACCCGGCGGCCAAGGCGAGGGCGAGCATGCGCTCGACGTGCTGGCCATGCACCCGGCCACCGCGCGCCATGTCAGCTTCCAGCTGGCCCAGTACTTCGTCAGCGATGCGCCCCCGCCGGCCCTGGTCGAGGCGATGACGCGCACCTGGCTGGCGAGCCAGGGCGACATCCGCGCCGTCCTCAAGACCCTGTTCGCCAGCAGCGAATTCATGGACAGCGCGGCGCTAGGGGCCAAGTTCAAGACGCCCTACCAGTTCGTGGTCTCGGCCATGCGCGCCGGCAGCGCGCCGCTGGCGAACGTGACTCCGCTGGTGGGCGCCATGAGCCAGCTCGGCATGCCGCTGTACGGCTGCCAGACCCCGGACGGCTACAAGAACACCCAGGATGCCTGGCTGAACCCGGATGCGCTGACACGCCGCATCGCGTTCGCCACCGCGCTCGCCCAGGGCAGGCTGCCGCAGGGATCGGTTCCGCTGGACCCGGCCCTGCTGCAGGCCACGCTGGCGGGGGCAGTGTCGCCACGCACCCTCGACACGGTTGCGCGCCAACCGGAGAATCTGCGCGCCGCGATGTTATTGGGCAGTCCGGATTTCATGCAGCGCTGACGGGGCGGCCCCCGATAAGCTGACTAAACACTACTGGGAACAGATCATGCGACGCAGAGACTTTTTGAACACGCTGGCGCTGGGCGCCGGCATCGTGCTGCCGCTGGGACGCCATGCCTGGGCCCTGAGCAGCAGCGGCAGCGGCGACGGCCCGACCCGGAAAAAGCTGGTGGTGGTGATGCTGCGCGGCGCGGTGGATGGGCTGAACGTGGTGGCGCCGGTGGGCGACGAGAATTACCTGCGCCTGCGTCCCGGCATCGGCCTGGCCAGCCCCGGCATGGAGAACGGCGCGCTCGACCTGGACGGCTACTTCGGCCTGCACCCGGCCCTCGCCAGCCTGCAGCCGCTGTGGCAGCAGAAGAAGCTGGCCTTCGTCCACGCCAGCGGTTCGCCGGACACCACCCGCTCGCACTTCGACGCCCAGGACTATATGGAATCGGCGACGCCCGGCCGCAAGAGCACGCCGGACGGCTGGATGAACCGCCTGGTCGCGGCCCTGCCGGGGACGTCGACGCCGAGCCGCCTGCTGGGCATCGGCCCGGTGATGCCGCGCATCCTGGCCGGCCAGGCCGCCGCGGTCAACCTGCCGAACGTGGCCGCCGGCGCCAGGGCCGATGTCCTCGACCGCCCGGCGATCGGCGCCGCCTTCGACCAGCTCTACGCCGGCCATCCGCGCTTCGGCCGCGCCTACGAGGACGGCCGCAAGGCGCACCGTGAAGTGATGCTGGCCACCGCCGAGACGCCGCAGATGCAGGCCGCCGACCGCGGCGCGCCGCTGCCGAACGGCTTCCCCGACGATGCCGCGCGCCTGGCGACGCTGATGCGCAACGACCCGAACATCCAGTTGGCCTTCATTGCGCTGGGCGGCTGGGATACCCATGTCGCGCAGGGCGCCGGCACAGGCCAGCTGGCGAACCGCCTGGCGCCGCTCGGCCAGGGCCTGGCGCTGCTGGCCGAACGCTTGGGCAGCCTGTTCGACGATACCGTGGTGGTGGTGATGTCGGAATTCGGGCGCACCGCACGCGAGAACGGTACCGGCGGCACCGACCACGGCCATGGCAATGCGATGTGGGTACTGGGCGGGAAAGTGAACGGCGGCCGGGTCTATGGCGACTGGCAGGGCCTGGAAGAGGCCAAGCTGAACGAAGGGAGGGATTTACCGGTCACGACCGATTTCCGTTCGGTGCTGGCGCAGGTGGCCGAACGGCATTTGCTTTTGACCGATCGGCAGCTCAACGCGGTCTTTCCCGCAATGCCGCAAAGGGCGCCATCCTTCCGCCTGTTCTCGAGCTGACTGTAGGATCGATCCCACCCTGGAGCGAGGCCAACGCGCTATCGTAGTTCTACCGTATTGCGGTGCACAAAAACTGGCGCTATAGTAGAACCGTCTCCTCCAGTTTTCTCCGAAACCTGGATTCCGCCCGCGCCGCAAGGTCAGCGGGCTTTTTTTTGCCTAGACGCCGGCCGCCTCGGTCTCGTCCCCCTGGAACGCCCCCGCGCGCCAGGTCAGCACCAGCGTGTCGCGGTGGCCGTGTTCGCCCAGCGGCTGGATCGGCGTCGATTCGTGGATCACGGCGGCGTCGTCGAGCAGCAGCATGGTCCAGGGTTCGAGCATGGTGAAGCGCTGGCCTTTCGGTCCCTCGGCCTCGAACACGCGCGTCTCGCCACCCTTGATGTTCTCGCGCCCGATCAGGATCACGGCCACGAAGTCGACGCCGTCGCGGTGCGCGCCTTCCGGCGTCGGGCGGCCGATGCCGTCGGCGGTATCGATGCGGAACTGGTGCGCCTCGACATACCAGGTCTGCGGGCCCTTCACGCTCGAACACACCCCGCCGAGTGCGCGCAGCAGGCGCTTCCAGGCGGGCTGTTCGATGGTCGTCGGTTCGATCGGCACGAACAGGCGGTGCATGCCGCCGTGCAGGGCGTTGTACTCGACCGGTTGCCAGTGCGCGCGGTGCGGGCTTTGAGCGAGCGCGACGCCGTTGTCGACGAAGCAGGAATGGCGCCGGCGCCGGTAGCGGCCGCCGTCCTTCAGGTAGTTGTCGAGTTCCAGGCGGTCCCAGCTCGGCGCCAGGGCCTGCAGGTCGTCGATGGAGCAGCCGGCCAGGCCTGCCACGTCTTGCGGACGCAGCAGGGCATAGCCGTCGGTACGCAGCGCATCGACGATGCGCGCCGGGTCGGTATAGGGTGGTTGCGGTGTAGTCATCCCGCTAGCGTAGCACTTTTTGCCTACCAATTCTTGATCAGGGTGAGCCGGAAGGAGCGCGATTCGAGCGGGTGGAAGTGGATGTCCGCGCGGGGTTCCGCTTCGCCGGCCAGCTGCGACGCATAGTAGTAATCGATTGAAGAGACGCGCTTGTCGGCCAGGTTGAAGCCTTCCAGCTCCAGCCGCAGGTCGCTGGCGATGCGGTAGCCGATGCGGCCGTTCAGCGTGGTGCTGGCATGCGAGCGCACGCTGTTGTCCTCGATGAGCGGACGCGGGCCGAAGTAGCGCAGGCGCAGCGCGGCTTCCCAGGCGCCGTTCTTGCCGAGCTGGCTGGCCGTGAGCGCCAGCTGGCCCACGCCTTCGACCGCACCGGGAATCCTGTCCTGGCCCGGCGCCACCTCGCGCGAGCGGGCATGCGCGAAGGCGGCGTCGAAATCGATCGACAGCCATTTCACCGGCTTGTAGTAGTTCGAGAACTCGATGCCGATGCGCCGGCTGGGCGCGCCGGCCTCGGTCGTGCCCTCGTCGCCGATGTAGCTCAGCTCCGAATCGAAATCCAGGCGGTACAGCGACAGCGCGGTCTGCATCTTCGGAATCGCTTCCGTGCGCAGGCCGACCTCCATGCCGCGCGAGCGCACCAGGGGCGCGGCGCTGGTGACGGCGCCGCGCGCATCGTTGCTGTGGAAGCCCTGGCCATAGTTCAGGTACAGTTCGCTGCTCTTCCACGGGCCGAACACCAGGTTCAGCGACGGGCTGAGCAGGGTGTCGCCGGCGCTCGCCGCGGCCCCGCCCAGGTCGCTCCTGACGCGGAAGCGGTAATTGTCGGCGCGCAGTCCGGCGATGCTGCGGAAGGAATCGCCCCAGCGCGTCGCGCTCTCGATCCAGGCCGCGCGGCTGGTCTCGACGATGTGGTCCTGGCGTGTGACGGAAAGAAGCTGGCGCGCTTGCGTGTGCAGCAGGCCGTTGAAGATGTTGTCGTTCTGGGCCTGCAGGCCGACGCTCAGGTCCGAGGCAAGCGTATCGCCGTGGTACGCGTGCCAGGTGTGCAGGGCGTTGAAGCCGGAAGTCACCCGCCGGTCCGGCTGGGCGAACTGGTCGCCGTGGACCGGGTCGTTCATGAAATAAGTGAAGTTTGACCACAGGTCCAGCTGGTTGCGGATGATGTAGGCGTTCACCTTCGAGGCCGAGTCGGACGCGGTGCGGCGCCACGCGCCGGAGAGGCTGTAGCGCCGCGCCTCGCCGCCGTCGCTGTCGTCGATGGCGTCGAAGCGTCCAATACCTTTATGGTCCACTGAGTCATCGGCGGCGCGTTCCGGAATCTGGTCGGTGGAATTCCAGCGCCCGTGATAGGCCATCGCGGTGACGCTCCAGCCGTTGTTGGCATAGCCGCGGCTGTAGCGCAGCACGCCGTTCAGCTTCTGGTAATCGTCCGGATGCACGAAGGGGCCGTCGTTGTGCAGCAGTTCCAGCGCATAGGTGAGGGCGCCGCCGGCCGCATCGCGCGAGGCCGCCAACGCCGTGCGCGCATAGCCGTTCTGGCCCACGCTCAGGGTCGCGACGTCGCGCACCAGCCGGTTCGCATACACGACCGAGGCGCTGCCGGCCGAGGCGAAGTCGCCGTCGCGCGCCGAGTACGGGCCCTTGCGGTAGTCGAGGCGGGCGGTCAGTTCCGGGATCAGGAAGTTCAGGTCGGTCCAGCCCTGGCCGTGGGCGTGCGAGCGCTGGTTGACCGGCATGTCGTCGACCCAGGTGGCGAGGTCGGTGCCGTGGTCGAGATTGAAGCCGCGCAGGTAGAACTGGTTGGCCTTGCCTTCGCCGCTGTGCTGGCTGGCGATCAGGCCGGGCGCCGCCTCCAGCAGCTCGCCGGGACGGTAGATGGTGCGCATCTCCAGTTCCTTCTGGCTGACGCTGCCGGCATTCGCGGAGTCGGCGATGCCGAGCTGGCTGGCGCGCGCTCCTTCGACCAGCACGCGCTGGATCACGAAATCGTCGGCGTGCGCGCCGACGTGGGAAAACAGCGCGGCCAGCGCGCAGGGCAGGACTCGGAGACGCATCGGGAACGCCGCTTCAGTGGACCGAAAACTCGGGATGGCCGCTGCTGAAGCCGAAGGTGCGGATGCTGCCCGCCACCGTCAGGTTCACGGTGTTCATCTGGTCGGGCATGAAATCGGTCATGACTTCGTCGTGGATGAACTCGACCTTGGCGGCCGGCGTCTGCAGCGCTTCCTGGTACACCATGACGCTCTGGGCATCGGCCGTCATGCCGACCCAGTTCAGCGGCAGGCGTCGCTTGTCCTTGTCCGCCAGCCAGAACTGCTTCTCGACGTATTTGCGGAATACCGCCTGGTCGTCCGGATCCGACAGGTCGAACTGGCGCTGGAACAGATTGGTCAGCAGGGCTTCGACGTCGTGCGCCATATAGGTGTGCACGACTTCGAGGCTGCCGCTGCGCTCGTTGTGGCTGATGTCGGTGATCCCGGCGTGGAAGTTGTGCGCGGGCGCCAGCGCGCAGGCGCCCGCCAGGACGGCGGCGCCAACGCACCGTGCAATGAAGCCGAGGTGGGATTTGAGTTTCATTCGACCTTCCTGCCCGCTTCGATGGACTGCTCGGCGGCCTTGGCGGCTTCCTTGCTGTCCTTCGTCTTCAGTTTTTCGCTGTAGTCTTTCATCATGTCGTCCGCTTCGTGCTGGCTCTTGAACAGTTCGAGACGCGACTGCACCGGCTTGCGCGGCCAGGCGTTGTCGCTCTGGTCGATGTCGGCGGTTTCCCAGTACGGGTCCTGGACCAGGCTGGTCATCGGCTCGTCGGTAATGATCAGCTTGGTGATCTTCTTCGGCGAGTAGCGCCACACTTCGGCCGGCACGCGCTCGACGTACTTCTTGCCTGAAGCAAGGGTGATCTCGAGGATCAGCGGCGTCACCAGGCCGCCCTTGTTCGTGAAGTCGACCAGGTACAGGTGCCTGCCTTCCTTCAGCAGCGCCTTCTCCCAGTCTTCCAGGCCTTCCACGGTTTCATTGTACTTGTTGCGGTCCTTGTTGGTGACCGTGAAGTCGTCGTGCTCGTTGTAGAAGTCCTTCAGCTCGGGATGCGCATCGGCGCGGCGCGGCAGGGTGCCCTTGTTGCGCTGCTCGGTGATCGAGATCGGCTCGGCATCGCGACGGGCCTTCTTCCAGGCCTTCTCGACTTCCGGGTCTTTCGTGCCGACCGTGTACTCGCTGATGCCGTCCACGCTCACGTCCACCGCATCGGTGGTGTAGAACCAGCCGCGCCAGAACCAGTCGAGGTCCGTGCCGGAGGCGTCTTCCATGGTGCGGAAGAAGTCGGCCGGGGTCGGGCGCTTGAACTTCCAGCGTTCGGCATAGGTGCGGAAGGCGAAGTCGAACAGTTCGCGGCCCAGCACCGTCTCGCGCAGCACGTTCAGGGCCGTGGCCGGCTTGGCATAGGCGTTGCTGCCGCGGTTAGTGATCGACTCGGAGTTGGTCATGATCGGCTGCTGGTTGCGGCTCTTCATGTAGTCGACGATGTTGCGCGCTTCGCCGCGGCGGGCCGGGTAGTTGTCTTCCCACGCGGTCTCGGCGAGGAACTGCATGAAGGAGTTGATACCCTCGTCCATCCAGGTCCACTGGCGCTCGTCGGTGTTGACGATCATCGGGAAGTAGTTGTGGCCGACTTCGTGGATGATCACGCTGATCAGGCCGTACTTGGTGCTGCGCGAGTAGCTCAGCTGACCCGTCTTCTTGTCCCTGGTCGGGCGGCCGCCATTGAACGAGATCATCGGGTACTCCATGCCGCCCACCGGGCCGTTCACGGAAATCGCGACCGGATACGGGTAGTCGAACGAGTACTTGTTGTACTGGTCGATGGTGTGGATGATGGCCTGGGTCGAGTACTTCTCCCACAGCGGGTTGCCTTCCTTCGGGTAGTAGGACATCGCCAGCACATTGGTCGAATCCTTCCTGAAGCCCTGGGCGTCCCAGATGAACTTGCGGCTGGTGGCCCAGGCGAAGTCGCGCACGTTGCTGGCCTTGAAGCGCCAGGTTTTCGTCGTGGTGGCGCGGCCTTTCTCGCGCGCTTCGGCATCCGCCTGGCTGGCGATGATCACCGGCTGCTTCGCCGTGCGCGCCTGCTCCAGGCGCTCGCGCTGGGCGGCGCTCAGGACATCGCCCGGATTCTGCAGTTCGCCGGTGGCGGCGACGATGTGGTCCGACGGCACCGTGAGCTCGACGTCGTAGTCGCCGAATTCCAGCGTGAACTCGCCGTCGCCCAGGTACTGCTTGTTCTGCCAGCCGTGCGCATCGTAGTAGGCGGCCATGCGCGGGTACCACTGGGCGATCTCGAACAGGTCGTTCCCGTCTTCTTTATCGAAACGCTCGAAGCCCATGCGGCGGCCCAGCACGTTCGTCTCCGGCACCTTGAAGGACCACGCCATGTCGAACGAGAAGCGCGCGCCCGGCTTGAGCGGCTGGTCGAGGTCGATGCGCATCATGGTCTTGTTGATCACGTAGCGCAGCGGCTTGCCGTCCGTGCCCGTCACGCCGGCGAGCCTGAAGCCGCCGTCGAAGCTGCGGCTCTCGACCAGGAAGCGCGCGGCCTCGTACTGCAGGCCGGTCTGCCCATTCGCGCCCGCCGTGCGCCAGGCCTCGCGCGAGGGGTAGCTCGAGATGTTGCGGTTGTCCGAGTCGGCGCGGAACATGTTCTGGTCGAGCTGCACCCACAGGTAGTGCAGCGTGTCCGGCGAATTGTTGTGGTAGGTGACCGTCTCGGAACCGCTCACCGCGCGTCCGGCTTCGTCCAGCCGGGCGCGGATCCGGTAGTCGGCGCGCTGCTGCCAGTAGGCATGGCCCGGCGCGCCCGACGCGGTGCGGGTGTCGGTGGGCGTGGGCAGCAGTTCGTCGAGCTGGCGGAACTTGTCGTCGAACGGTTCCGCGGCGAAGGCGGAGCCGGTGATGGCGGCGATCAGGGTGAGGGTGGCGAGGCTGGCGGGCAGTTTCATGTCTCGGTATGAAGTGAAAACGGCAGCCGGACCTGGAGGGTGCGGCTACCGAGCAGTGTTATGCCGTCGTTCCTGCGTGCGCGGGGACGACGGGGTGGCGCAAGGACGACGGGTTACTTCGCTGCGCCTGCGTCCGCGGCCGCCTTGACTTCCGGCTTGGCGTCCTTGGACTCTTTCGACTCCTTGGTCTTCAGCTTCTCGTTATAGTCGCGCATCAGGTCCTCGCCGCCGTTACGCTGCGACTTGAACAGCTCCAGGCGCGACGGGGTGGCCTTGCGCGGCCAGGCGTTGTCGCTCTGGTCGGTGTCGGCGGTTTCCCAGTACGGGTCCTGGACCAGGCTGGTCATCGGCTCGTCGGTGATGATCAGCTTGGTGATCTTCTTCGGCGAGTAGCGCCACACTTCGGCCGGCACGCGCTCGACGTACTTCTTGCCGGAAGCAAGGGTGATCTCGAGGATCAGCGGCGTCACCAGGCCGCCCTTGTTCGTGAAGTCGACCAGGTACATGTGCTTGCCTTCCTTCAGCAGCGCCTTTTCCCAGTCTTCCAGACCTTCCATCGCCTCGTTGTACTTGTTGCGGTCCTTGTTGGTGACCGTGAAGTCGTCGTGCTCGTTGTAGAAGTCCTTCAGTTCCGGATGGCTGTCGACGCGGCGCGGCAGGGTGCCCTTGTTGCGCTGCTCGGTGATCGAGATCGGCTCGGCATCGTGACGGGCCTTCTTCCAGGCCTTCTCGACTTCCGGATCCTTGGTGCCGACCGTGTACTCGCTGATGCCGTCCACGCTCACGTCGACGTGGTCGGTGGTGTAGAACCAGCCGCGCCAGAACCAGTCGAGGTCCGTGCCGGAGGCGTCTTCCATGGTGCGGAAGAAGTCGGACGGGGTCGGGCGCTTGAATTTCCAGCGGCGTGCGTATTCGCGGAACGCGAAGTCGAACAGTTCGCGGCCCATCACGGTCTCGCGCAGCACGTTCAGGGCGGCGGTCGGCTTGGAGTAGGCGTTCGGGCCCAGCGCCGAGATCGACTCGGAGTTGGTCATGATCGGCTGCTGGCCGGCGCTCTTCATGTAGTCCACGATCGCGCGCGGCTCGCCGCGCGACTGCGGATAATCCTCTTCCCAGGCCTTCTCGGCCAGGTACTGCAGGAAGCTGTTGAGGCCCTCGTCCATCCAGGTCCACTGGCGCTCGTCCGAGTTGACGATCATCGGGAAGTAGTTGTGGCCGACTTCGTGGATCACCACGCCGATCAGGCCATACTTGGTGCGCTTCGAATAGGTGATTTCGCCGGTCTTCTTGTCCTTGGTCGGACGCGGGCCGTTAAACGAGATCATCGGGTACTCCATGCCGCCCACCGGGCCGTTCACGGAAATCGCGACCGGATACGGGTAGTCGAACGAGTACTTGTTGTACTGGTCGATGGTGTGGATGATGGCCTGGGTCGAGTACTTCTCCCACAGCGGGTTGCCTTCCTTCGGGTAGTAGGACATCGCCAGCACATTGGTCGAATCCTTCTTGAAGCCCTGGGCATCCCAGATGAACTTGCGGGACGAGGCCCAGGCGAAGTCACGCACGTTCCTGGCCTTGAAGCGCCAGGTCTTCGTGGTGGTGGCGCGGGTCTTTTCCTTCGCTTCCGCTTCGGCCTGGGTCACGATCACGACCGGCTGCTTCGCGGTGCGCGCCTGCTCCAGGCGCTGGCGCTGGGTGGCGGTAAGGACGTCGCCCGGGTTCTGCAGCTCGCCGGTGGAGGCGACGATGTGGTCGGCCGGGACCGTGACCGACACATCGTAGTCGCCGAATTCCAGCGTGAACTCGCCGGTGCCGAGGAACTGCTTGTGCTGCCAGCCGGTCACGTCGTAGTAGGCGGCCATGCGCGGGAACCACTGGGCGATCTCGAACAGGTCGTTCTTGTCTTCGTCGAACTTCTCGTAGCCGGAACGGCCGCCGAGCACCTTCTGTTCGTTGATGTTGTAGCTCCACTCGACCGAGAACGCGAGCTTCGCGCCCGGCTTCAGCGGCTGCGGCAGGTCGATGCGCATCATCGTGCGGTTGATGACGTAATGGAGCGGGGCGCCGCCGGCGTCCTTCACCGACTTGATGTTGAAGCCGCCGTCGAAGCTGCGTGCGGTCATCAGCGACTGCATCGCGTCGAACTTCATGCCGTCGTCCGGACCGCGCGGCTTGTCCCACGCATCGCGCGAGCGGATGGTGGCGCCGGTGCGCGCATCCGAGTTGGGTTTGTAGATGTTCTGGTCGAGCTGGACCCACAGGTAGGTCAGCGTGTCAGGGGAGTTGTTGTGATACGTGACCGTTTCAAAGCCATTGATCGCACGCTTGGCCTCGTCCAGCGTGGCGCGGATCGAATAGTCGGCGCGCTGTTGCCAGTAGGCGTGGCCCGGGGCGCCGGAAGCGGTGCGGATCGTGGTCGGGGTGGGCAGCAGTTCGTCGAGCTGGCGGAACTTGTCGTCAAAAGGTTCGGCCGCGATTGCGGACATGGTGAGGCATAGAGCCGCCAAGCTGATCGGCAAACGTATCATATTTACCCTGCAATAGAGGTTGAAAAGAAGAAAATATTCTATTCTTAGCTCTAGGGCAATGGCTCGCTTGATTTGTAACAAGGTTGTTACAAAGCATAAAAAAACGCCGGGATGTGGCGTTTTGGCTACTGCGGTCGGCCTGTCTCAGGCGGCTCGATCCGTGTTCGCCACGGCGCGCAGGTAGATGGTGGTGGTGGCGACGAGAATGCCCAGCAACAGCAGCACCGTATTCATCTCCAGCTTGACCTGCAGCGCCATCGCATAGCTGGCCGTCATCGCCAGGATGGCCAGGTTCTCGTTGAAGTTCTGCACCGCGATCGACTGGCCGGCGCTCATCAGGCTGTGGCCGCGGTGCTGCAGGATGGCGTTCATCGGCACCACGAACAGCCCGGCCAGCACGCCGATCACGAGCAGCAGCGGCAGCGCGACCTGCACCGTGTGCACGAACACCATCGCGCACAGCCCGATGCCGAGCACGATCCCGACCGGCATCACCGACATCGAGCGCACCAGCGGCACCGTCTTGCCGGCGATCGCGGCGCCGACCACCACGCCGAGCGCGAACACGCCCTGCAGCGCGGCCGCCTTGTCCAGGCCCAGGCCGAGCGCCGACTTGGCCCAGGCCAGCAGCAGGATCTGCAGCACCATGCCGGCGCCCCAGAACAGCGAGGTCACGCCCAGCGACACCCGGCCCTCGCGGTCGCGCCACAAGGTCGAGTTGCAGCGGTAGAACTCGAGCAGCAGGGCGGGGATGGAACGGCGCGCGTTCTCATAGCGCTTGCCGGCATTCACGACGCAGAGGTTCAGCACGCCGGCCACGAAATAGGTCAGCACGATCACGAACACCGCCGCCCGCACCGGCGTCTCGGCGATGCCGTCATGCGCGGGCGCGACCCGCAGCAGCCAGGCGATCGTGTGTTCGTTGGCGGAAATGAGGCCGCCCAGGATGGTGCCGAGGATCATCGAGACCACCGTGGTGCCCTCGATCCAGCCGTTCGCCGCCACCAGGCGCCGGGCCGGCAGGACTTCGGCCAGGATGCCGTACTTGGCCGGCGAATAGGCCGAGGCGCCGAAGCCGACGATGCCATAGGCGAGCAGGGGATTGGCCTTGGCCAGGATCAGCGAGCAGCCGAGCATCTTGATCGTGTTTGTCACCAGCATCACCCGGCCCTTGGGAAACATGTCGGCGAAGGCGCCGGCGAAGGGAGCCAGCAGGATATAGGAGAGGACAAAACCCATCTTCAGCATCGGCGTCATCCATCCTGGAAACGACAGCGTCGTGATCAGCGAGACGCAGAGGATGAACAACGCGCTGTCGGCCAGCGAGGAAAAGAACTGGGCCCCAACGATAGCGAAGAAGGCAGGTTTCATGGGATCGGTTCCGGTGCTTGGATTGCCCTTATATCACAGCCTTTGACGGCGTCGATTCCGCTTGAATCATGCATAAGGCATAGCGCAAATATTCCGGCCGATCTTCCGGCCGCATACAGGCTTGGCCGAAAGCATTGTCTGCTTGGTAAGCCACGAAAATAAATTGCCGATTGCTGACAAAGCGTCATTCAGCCCGGACTGGCGCTGTCGTTTACCGAACGGTCAATCACAATGATCGTTCGAATTCTTCAAATGAAACTCAGCTTTCGCACAAAACTCTTCCTCCCCCTGGTTATCAGCTGGGTCTGCCTGCTGGCCGTGGTGGTCGTCAGCCTCATGCAGCAGCGCTCGCTGCGCCTGGAGGAACGCAAGACGCAGCTCCACAATGCCGGCGACATGGCGCAGTCGGTCGCCAGGCACTACGCCGCGCTGGCCACGTCCGGCGCGCTGACGGACGCCGACGCCAAGAAGCAGGCGCTGGCACAGATCAAGGACCTGCGCTACGGCGCCAACGGCTACCTGACCGTGCTCGGCGAGACCGCGGTGCTGATGCACCCGTTCAAGCCTGAACTTATCGGCACCGACCCGGCCGCGTTCAAGGATCCGGACGGAACCCGGGTGTACGTCGAGGCGATGGCGATGGTGCGCGATCACGGCGAAGGCTTCACCCAATACCTGTGGGCCAAGCCGGGAGAGCAGAAGCCAGTGCCCAAGCTCGGCTTCGACAACGGCTTCAAGGACTGGAACTGGACCTTCCAGACCGGCACCTACATCGACGACCTGAACAGCGCCTTCTACAAGGACCTGACGGTGTCGCTGTCGATGCTGGCGGTGGCCGGCGTCGCGCTGTCGGTGCTGGTCCTGCTGATCGCACGTAACATCGAGCGTTCGGTCGGCGGCGAGCCGGAGTTTGCGGCGCAAGTCGCGCGCCGCATCGCCGCGGGCGACCTGGAAACCGAGGTCCGCACGCGGCCGGGCGACGAGTCGAGCCTGCTGTTCGCGATGAAGACCATGCGCGACAGCCTGGCCGGCATCGTCGGCGAGGTGCGCCAGGGCACCGACGTGATCGCCACCGCGTCCAGCGAGATCGCGGCGGGCAGCCTCGACCTGTCCTCGCGCACCGAGCAGCAGGCCAGCTCGATCGAGGAGACCGCGGCCTCGATGGAGGAACTGACCGCGACCGTCAAGCAAAGCGCGGAAAACGCGCGCGAGGCCAGCCGTCTGGCGCAGTCGGCATCGGGCGTCGCGACGCAGGGCGGCCGCGTGGTCGGCGACGTGGTCGGCACGATGGCGTCGATCAACGAAGCATCGCGGAAGATCGTCGACATCATCGCCGTGATCGACGGGATCGCGTTCCAGACCAATATCCTGGCGCTGAACGCGGCGGTGGAGGCGGCGCGGGCGGGCGAGCAGGGCCGCGGCTTCGCGGTGGTCGCCACCGAGGTGCGCAACCTGGCGCAACGCTCCGCGGCTGCGGCCAAGGAGATCAAGGTGCTGATCGGCGACTCGGTGGAGAAGGTCGACGCCGGCGCGAAGCTGGTGGACCGCGCGGGCGCGACGATGGACGAGATCGTCGTCAGCGTCGAGCGCGTGGCCGGCATCATCGGCGAGATCATGCGCGCTACCGAAGAGCAGTCGATGGGCATCGTCGAGATCAACGAGGCGATCGGCCAGATGGACTCGGTGACCCAGCAGAATGCCGCGCTGGTGGAGCAGGCGGCGGCGGCATCGGAGGCGATGCAGGACCAGGCCGCGAACCTGGCGCGGCTGGTCGGCGTGTTCAGGCTCGCATAAAAATCAGTCGAAGCCGCGCACCGGGAAGCGCTCGTCGCGCTGGATCCAGTTGCGCGGCGAATAGGCGGTGCGCGCGTCCGTCGCGTGCAGGGTGAAGGCATGGCGCGACACCGCCGACCTGTTCGGCGCGCTGTAGTGCGGCAGCAGGCCGTGGAAGCACACCAGGCTGCCGGCCTTCGCCTCCAGCGGCACGGCGGTCGAGTCGTCCGGCCACGGCGTGCTGTCCAGCTTTTCCATCGCGATCCTGTCGCCGTCGCGCAGGAAGCGCTCGCGCAGCGGGCCGCGGTGGCCGCCCGGCTCGACCCACAGGCAGCCGTTGGCGATGCTCGCGTCTTCCAGCGCGAACCAGAAGGTCGTCACGCTGATCGGGGTCGAGTCGAAGAAAGTGGCGTCCTGGTGCCAGCGCACTTCGCCGCCGATGCCGGGTTGCTTGAAGATGTACATGGACTGCCACACCTGCGGCTGCTCCAGCCCCAGCTCACGCGCCAGCGCTGCCAGTTTCGGATCGCGCGTAAAGGCATCGAACACCGGGTCGAGGTCGTGCATGGCGTGGCCGATCTTGTTGATCGACAGGGCCTTGGCCTGCTTCAGCCGGCCGTGTTCGTCGAAGGCTTCCTCCTCGAAGAAGCAGCGCACCGTGTTGTCCGAGCCGAGGAACCAGGCGTCGCTGGCGTTTTCCTGGTCGCGCGTGGTGAACACGGCGCGCGACTCGCGCGGGTCGAAGGCGTCGACGATCTCTTCGGCGCGGGCGCGCAGGCGCGCGATTTCGTCCAGCGTCTTGAAGCCGGGGATGACGATGTAGCCGTCGCGCCGGTAGCGCTCGCGCTGTTCCGGGGTCAGCACCTGCATCATGCCGCCACCGTCCACGCCCCGTCGGCATACACCCGCTCGCCGTCCAGGTACACCGCGTCCGTCACCACGAACACGTCGATGTGGTAGCGCGCGTCCTTGCGCTTGAAGCCGGGCTTGGCGTACACGCCGTGCTTGGCGCCCAGCGACAGGTGGATGCCGCACATGCGCTCGTAGGTGCCGATGTCGTCGACGCGGCGCTCGCGCGAGAAGGCGCGGTTCATGCCGAAGCCCAGCTCGCGCACCCAGACCTCGCCCTCGTCGCGGCGGATGATGTCCAGCACCTGCTGGAATTCGGGCGTCGCGTTCTCGGCGCCGGTCACACGCCCGCGTTCGATGATCAGCGTGACGGGCGCGTCCGGACGGTTCACGAGGTAGGCCGTGTCGCCGAACACGTGGACCTGGGCGCGGCCACTGACGGCTTCCAGCTCGCGCGCCTCGGTGAACACTTCGCCGATCGGGAACTGGCCGCCGACGTTGTTCATCGCGCCGTAGTCGCCGACGTTCAGCTTGGCCGATTCGAAGGGCGAATCGAACACGAGGACGTCGCCGCCGCCGTGCACCTCGGCGCGCTGCGCGCTGTCGATGCGGCGCTTGAGCGCATGGCCGACGCCGCGGAAGTACCGCGGGTCGTAGGCCAGCGCCTCGATGTAGTGCTCTCCCTGCGCGCCCGACATGCGCGACAGGTGCACGTGCTCGATCACCTTCAGTCCCAGCTTGAACAGTTCCACGCGCAGGCGGAAGCCGTCGAGGCGGAAGTTGGTCGACTGCACCAGCACCACCAGGTCGCCCGGCGCATAGGTCTTGAACGCGTCCAGGACCGCCTCCGGCGTGACGGCGTCGAAGTCGATGAAGGCGGCGTCGGGCAGGTTGCGGCGGTAGGCCTCGAGCAGCGCGCGCGACAGGCCCGTGCGCCGGTCGAACACCACCAGCGCGCGCCGTCCCGGCCCGTGTTCGAGCGCGATCGCGAGCACGTCGCGCAGGTGCGCGCCGGCGGCGTCGATGGCGGAGGAGGGAAGGTCGATGGCGGAAAGTTCGGGGGCGTTCATGGCGTCGGGCAATAGGCAACAACCCGACATTATAAGCCGGCCGGACGCTTGCGGCAGCTCACGAAGCGGGCATCGGCTTTGCTGCACAGTTTGGCTGTCAGGAGTCATATCATGTTGATTCTAAAAGGAAAATTTCCTCTGCTTAACTTGTTCGCCGTGCTGCTGGCACTGCTGCTGGCCGCCGTCGCGCCTGCCCGGGCGCTGGAAGCCAAGACCGGGGCGCGCGCGCCGGACCTGGTGGCGGCCGAGTTCTACGGCTGGTACCTGGAGACCCTGGGCGCCGACCAGGATCCGCTCAGCGACCGCTTCGACACCTTCACCCGCTACGTGGCGAAGGACCTGGCGGCGCGCCTGGTCGAAGGCCTGCAGGGCGGGCGGCTGCCGCGCATCGACTACTTCACCCAGTCCGCCAGCTATCGTCCGGCCTGGCTGCGCGGCGTGCACGCGGCCACCATGCGCCAGCGCGCCGGGGTGGCCGAGGTCCTGGTCACGCTCGGCGATGCGAGCGAGGACGGCGGCGCGCGCCAGGTGCTGGCGCTGTCGATGGTGCTGGAAAACGGCGGCTGGAAAATCCGCCGGGTCGTTTCCGTCGACGCGGCCGGAAGTTCCGCTGAACAGCCCGCCATTTGATCCGTGAAGGACAGCCCCGCGCTCCTTTCGTGAACGGCGCGCCGTGCCCCCCATGGTGGCGCTATGATTCCAAAAGCATAACGGCACCATGATGGGTGCGGGCCGTGGCGTTTTTGACGATCCGACAGCGGGGGACAATGGCATACCGATGGGAAACGCCGGCCAGCGTCTGGCTGGAAGAGGAGAACGGGCAGTTCGAACTGGCGGCCAGCGAAGGGCTGGGACGGATCGACTGGCGCGCCCACTCGCGCGGACGGGTGGCCGACTTCGCGCACCTGCTCGGCGCCTCGCTGCCGCTGTGCGACGGCGAGGCCGGCGAGGGCTGCGAGCACTCGCCCATCTACCCCGAAGGTTTTTCCTTCTGCCCCGAATGCGGCCGTCCCCTGGCCCGCCTGGCCGGGCGCCAGCAGCGCCGGCCCGACTGGTGGGGTCCGCATGCCGACCAGCTGTTGCCGCGCCATGTGCCGCACGGCCTGCCGGTCACCTCGCTGCCGCTCGGCGACAGCCTCGAGGAGCGTCCCGCCGCGCCGCACATCGGCCGCTTCGACGCGTCGATGCCGCCGCCGCCGAACGCCCAGTGCATGTTCATCGCCGCCGGCTACGGTTTCCCGGAACAGCGCCTGCTGGCCCTGGCGCCGGGACGCGGCGTGCTGCAGTACTGGGATCCGCTGGGCGAGGCGTGGCACGTGCTGGTGCCGGAAGAGGGCAGCGCCGACCTGCGCTTCGGCGCTTCCGACTACGGCTGGCTGCCGGCGCTGGAGCCGCGCCGCGGCGAAGTCGGCCTGGTGCCGGCCGCCCAGGGCCTGTACCGCCTGTGGATCAACCCGATCAACGAATCCTACCGCCTCGAACCGGTGCTGGCCGCCCCGCTCGTGGCCGCGCCGGGCCAGATGCGGCGCCAGCTCGCCTGCCTGGTGCGCGGGAATGCCGGGGTGCTGCTGCTGTCCACGCTCGACCCCGACCTGGCCCCCGGCCCGCAATACGAATGCGGCGCGCTGCCGCTGTCCGGCTGGAGCCGGCCGATCGGCTACGACGGCCAGCTGTCCTGGCTGCACGACGAAGGCCAGCTGCTGTGGCGTCCGGGCGAGGCGCCGCGCTTCCTGCCCTGGCCCGACACCTGGCTGGCGCGCTTGCAGTTCGGCGGCCCGACCCTGAGCCGCGACGGCCGCATGTGGCTGATCGGGCATGACGGCCAGTCCTACTGCTTCCTCGAACTGGGCGTCGAGCGCCCGCAGCGCGAGCCGATCGACGGCGCGCGCCTGGGTTTCGCCAACCTGCTGTTCCGGCGCGGCCATCCTGTCATCGACGAACCCTGGCTAGGGGAGCACGTCGAAGACCAGGCCGAAGACGATTCGCTGGTGTTGCCGCTGCTGCGCAGCTTCAACAACAACCGCAGCCAGCCCAGCGGGCTGGTGCTGCGCTTCCACAAATACACCGGCCGCGCGGAAGACGCGCTGGCCGACCGCGTGATCGCCCGCACCACCGTCGAATGGATAGGCCGGCGCAACGTCATCCTCGACGAGATCGCACGCCTGTCGCGTCCGCTCGAGTGCCTGCCCTTCGTGTATGCCAATCGTCTGTGGCTGCACCACCCAGACTGGAACCGGATCCGCGGCTGGAACCTGGAAGAGCCGTCGTGAGGCGCGCGCTCGCACTCCTTGCCACGCGGTGGGCGATGCTCGCCGGCGGCCTGCTCGGCGTGGCCGCGCCGGCCTGCGCCATCCCGCAGGTGGTGCTGGTGCAGAACTCGGGCTGGATGGAGCCCTTCTACAGCGACCCGAACTCCGCCTTCAAGCCGCTGGTGACGGAACTCGTCGCCAGCGTGGTGCAGCCCGGCGATGCGCTGCTGCTGGCCGCCTTCAACCAGTCGCTGCCCGGCGCGCCGTCGCCGCGCGGCCTGTTGTCCGAGCAGGCGGATCCGAAGACCCTGCATGCACACGTGCAGGCGGCGCTGAACGGTTTGCAGATGGCGCGCAAGCCCGGCGGCGCGGCCCTGGCCGACACCGACCTCGGCGAGGCCGTGAACGCCGCCCTGAACCAGGTATTGAAAGGCAAGCCGGGCTTGGTCTGGCTGGTGACCAACAACCGCAACAGTCCGAACAACGACCAGGCGACCGCCGCCCGCAACCGCGAGTTCTACGCCCTGATCCACCGCGGCGCCGCGATCGACAAGGCGCTGGCCTTCCCGCTGCGGATGCCGGTCAAGGGCGCGCACTACAGCGCGAACGGCCTGATGGTCTACGTGTTCGCGGCCGGGCAGGAGGGTTCGCGCGCGCTCGACGCCCTGCTGGCCGCCGGCCGGGTGCAGCGTGTGATCACCGAGCCGCCGGCGCGCCTGAAACCGCTGGACCGCGATACCGTGCGCCTGGTGCCGCGCCGCGTCGAGGGCGCGCCCGGCGTGTCGCTGACCATGGATGCCGGCGGCCGTTTGCACGCCGACGTCGAACCCGGCGCCACGGCCCCCAGCACCCGCATCCAGTGGCAGCTCGAGAACACGATCTATCCCTACACCATCGCCGACGCCACGCTCAGCGCGCGCTCGATGCTGGCCGGCGAAAACCGCCCGCTCGAACTGGCGCGCCACGAGCTGCGGCAGCTGGCGCCCGGCAAGGCCGAGCCGCTGGCGTCCACCCTGCAGCTGCCGGTGGCGAAGCTGCCCGGCAAGTGGTCGATGGCGGCGCTGAAATCGGCCGGCTCGGCCTATGTGCTGCCGGGGCAGATCGAGCTGCACCTGGCCGGCCAGCGCCTGGTGCTGTCGCAGGCTTTCCGCGAGCGGATGGCGGCGCTGTTCCCTGGCGATCCGCTGCCCGAGATCTTCACGCCGCCCGCCGAGATCCAGGCCTCGACCGCGACGCTGCCGCTCGAAGTGAGGGTGCACTTCGGTTCCGGGCCGCTGCTGGCGCTGATCGGCGGCGTGCTGGCCCTGCTGGCGGCGGGCGGCGGCGCGGCCTGGGCCTATGCCCGGCCGCGCCGCGTGCAGCTGACCGTGGAAGACGAGCTGCGCACCGTGCACACGCGCCCCGGCGCCACCCAGCCGATCTACGACAAGGCCGGCCAGCAGGTCGCCAGCCTGAAGACGACGCTGTTCGGCCACCGGCTGATCGACCTGCGCGAAGGCGCCCAGGTCAGGCTGGGACGATGAGATAACAACGATCGAACAAGAAAACCGAGAGGACCCCATGCAAGACCAGAAACCCACCGATCCCGGTTTCAAGCTGCCGGACCAGAGCCCGCAAACCACGCCCTCGGGCGCGCTGCCCAAGACCACGCCCGACACCGCCAACCAGCCGGTCGAGATCGCGCCCGGCGGCGCCACCAACACCAGCGCCGCGCCGCTGCGCGACACCTCGGCGCGCGACCTGGCGATCGGCGCCGCGGTGTTCGTGGTGCTGCTGGTGATTTACTTCTTCGTGCGGAACGCCTACGTGCACCACCTGGTGGTCAAGCGCGTGGCGCCGTCCTCGGCCGGCAGCGCGGGCTGGCTGATGTTCGTGGGACTGGCCTTCCTGTCCTTCGCGGCGGTGCTGGCCATCATCAACGCCGCCAAATACCTGACCCTGGCGATCACCGGGCCGCTGGTCGTCATCGGCGTGGTGGCCCTGATCGCCGCGCTCATGATCGGCCGCCGATAAAAGCAAAGGAAGCATGACATGGCAGATTTTCCCGATCCCTCGGCCCTGAATAACAAATCCGAACTGAAAGTCGACCTGCGCCCGACGCTGTTCATCGGCGCCGGCGGCACCGGCATGGAAGTCATGATGCGGATCCGCCGCCGCATCCTGTCGGCGGTGTGGAACCGCCAGCACCCGACGCGGGTGGAGTCGATCGCCGACTTCCCGGTGGCGCGCTTCCTGCACTTCGACCTCGACAACCAGGCCATCATCGACGAAGGCAAGTCGCAGCGCACCGACCCGTGGTTCGAGCTGGTCAAGCTGAGCGACGAAGAGCGGCTGGTGGAACCGCTCGACCTGCCGCAATACCACGAGTCCGACGACAGCCTGGCGCGCTTCCCCCTCATCGAACAATGGATGCCGCTGCGGCCCAAGAAGCTGCGCTCGCTCGGCATCGACCCGTCGAAGGGCGCCGGCCAGATCCGCGCGCTGGCGCGTCTGTACCTGTTCGACAAATACCCCAAGCTGCGCGGACGCATCAAGGGCGCGCTGAATTTCCTCAGCTCGAATGCCGGCATCGAGCGCAAGGAGAACTACCAGCGCCTCGGCCTGCAGGTGGATACGTCCAAGTTCCGCATCGTCGTGATCGCCTCGAACGCCGGCGGCACCGGCGCCGGCAGCGCCATCGACCTGGGCTGGATCGCGAAGGCGATCGCGCGCCAGGAGGTGTCGGACAGCCAGGTCGACCTGGTGATGTTCCTGCCTTCGGGCTATGCGAAGGCCAACAAGGAGCGCACCGAGGCGAATGCCTACGCGACCCTGATGGAACTCGAGACCACCATGCGCGACATGAGTGCGCGCGTGCAGTGGATGGACCCGGACAGCGTGGTCGGCCGCGGCGCGCCCTTCGACGACGTGTACTTCGTCGACACCGCCAACCTGGCGAACAAGGCGACCCAGGATATCAAGGACGTCTACCAGATGGTGGCCGACACCCTGTTCGAAGACTTTGCCTCGGCCGATTTCGCCAACCGCAAGCGCTCGGTGGCGGTCAACCAGCAGCAGCACAAGCTCGGGCCCTACAACCCGCGCGTGCCGGAGCAGCGCTTCGGCGACATGCGCCTGTCCTACTCGAAGGTGTACTCGGCCTTCGGCCAGGCGGTGCTCGACACCCAGCAAAGCCTGCGCGACGACATCCGCGCCTACGAGCTGGCGGCGCTGATGGTGAAGGCCTTCTTCGGGCTGGCCTCGACAGACGGCACCGCCGCGCGCCGCGCCACCGATGCGGAACGCGACAGCTTCATGCGCGAACAGATGGGCATGGGCGAGCACCCGTTTTCCGAATTCCCCGACTTCCGCAAGGGCACGGTCGACGTCACGCCCTTCCAGGAATACGCGCTGACCGACATGCTCCTGATGGACAAGGACCAGCGCTCGCTGCTGGAACGGGTCGAGAGCAAGGTGCAGGTCGAGGTCGACCGCATCATGGCGTCCTACGACCTCAAGCTGTGGCGCGAGAAGGTGGTCGAGCTGCTGCCGAACCTCGAGCGCGACGCCATCCGCGAGGCCGGCGCCACCGCCGAGACCAGCGAGGACCGCATCAAGCGGCATACCGGAGAGCTGCTGGCCAACCTGCGCCTGAACGTGCGCGGCCGCCTGTACATGCTGCTCGACGACCGCAAGCAGGGCGGGCTGGAATTCGTGCTGTCGCTGCTGGAACAGGTCAAGGCGAGACTGGCCCAGCGCGACCTCGCCAACGCCCAGCGCAACGGCAAGCGCTACCGCGACATCCGCGACGCCCTGCGCACCCGCCAGGTCGAGGAATCGCTGAACAACCTGTCGCAGGCCGCCGGCCGCCTGTTCGGCAAGGACGCCCAGGCGCGCGAGGTGATGAACCACCTCAAGCGCGACATCGCCGACTACCTGCGCTTCCACTTGTTGGCAGTGGCGTCCGGGCAGGCGATCGACGTCATGAACAGCATGTCGGCCTGGCTCGGCAATCCGCAGGGCACCGACGAGCAGGGCCAGGCCCAGTGGAGCGGCATCGCCGGCGAATTCCAGGAAGGCCGGCGGGACGTGGGAGCGATGCTGGCGGCCTGCGACCAGCGCATCGGCCAGCTGCGCGCCGACGCCCGCCACGAGCACGCCACCTATATCAAGCTGGCCAGCGACGTGTTGCCGCAGCCGGTCCGGCTCACCAGCGACGTCAGCGGCTGGGCCGAGGAAGTGCTGCTGGAATTCGGCGGCTCGGCCCAGCTGTTCCCGCAACTGGGCGACGAGCGGCTGCGGGCCGACTTGTTGCTGAAGCTGTTCCGCCGCGCGCAGACCCAGCTCTCCAGCATGCAGGCGGCAGGGCAGGAGCCGGCCCAGGCCGTCGATCCGCTGCTGGAACGCCTCGGCGCGATGTCGCCGCAGGAGCGCCACCGCGTGTTCGGCGAATGGATCCGGAGCGCCATGCCCTGGATTAACGCGCGCTTCTCGGCCGAGTTCACGCCCAGCGCCGACCAGTTCAAGTGCTTCATCGGCGTCGGCGACCCGGCCGCCTGGCGCAAGCTGGAGGCCGAGATCCGCGCGGCCGTGCCGACCGGCTTCTTCCAGGGCGACGCGGTGGCCATCGTCAACACCGGCGTGGCAGGCAGGGCGGTGTGCTACATCGAGCTGTCCGGCTATCCGATGACGGTGCTGCGCGGCCTGCCGACCTGGCGCGCCTCCTACCAGATCGAGAACCCGAAGATCCCGACCCACCTGCACTTCGACTCGACCCGCTTCCGCCACCCGATCTCGCCCTCGATGGACGAGCTGAACCGCCTGGCCGACGACTACGAGTGGTTCCTGCAGGCGGTCGCGCTGGGCGTGATCCGCCGCAAGCAGGATGCGGGCGACCGCGAGGCCGCCTTCCAGCCGCGCGGCCAGTACCTGTTCGAGGTCGAACCGGGTTCCGGTGAATGGCTCCAGATCGGCAACGAGTACGCGATCCGCTCGAACGGCCTGCCGCCGTATTACCGCGAGCAGGTGATCGCCGCCGTGCGCCAGCGCCTGGGCCAGATGGGACCGTACCGGCTGGCGCTGCTGGCGACCCTGATGCGCTACTACCAGCTGCGGGTCTACGAACCGAGGCTGGAAGTGGACGAGACCGGCGCCCAGCTGCCGTCTCCTTCGCTGCCGACGATCACGGCGCGGCGCCTGTACGAGCAGTGGATGCGGCGCGCCGCGACCCTGCATCCCGAGTTGTCGCCGGCCCAGGTCGAGGCGGCGCTGGCCCAGCTCGACCTGTGGTCCGAGACGGTGCCGGATTCCGCCGGCGACGCCTATCAGTGGGAAGTCGAACGCCCAAGCGACAAGCGCACTATCCGGCCCGAGTTCCTGGCCAGCGAGGCCAGGGCGCTGCAGGCGCTGGAGCGGCGCGCAGCGTCGCCGGTGGCGGCAGCGGCCGGCCTGGCGGCATCGGGACTGTCCGCGCCGGGCATGGAGCACGGCGACGCCGGCGCCACCATCGTCAGCCCGTCCATGCCGGCGGCGCCGGCGGCCGGCCTGCATCCCGAAAGCGTCGGTCCGGCGGCTTTCGTGGTCGGCGCCACCCCGATGGCGGCGCGCTACAAGCTGTTCGTGAACGGCGCCCAGCGCGGCCCGTATGCGCTGGAGGAGGTCGCGCAGATGCTGGCGCGCGGCGAGGTCGAGCATGCCACGCGGATCTGGAACATGCAGTGGAATCCGCGCCTGGACAAGTGGAAGACGATCGGCGAGGTCCCGGAACTGGCGGGTACTTTCGATACCGCGATTCCGGATCCCGACGACGGCATTCCCGATCCGGAATAAGGGAGCGCCGTGGCCGACGAAGCAATCTACCGCTGTATCAACGAGGCTTGCGGCCGTCCGGCGCCGCGGCCCGTGAATTTCTGCCCCTGGTGCGGGACCGCGCAGGGGCGCGCGGGCGCGCGGGCGCCGGCTGCGGCCATCCCGGATGCGGCTGCGCCGCGGGCCGCCGCGGCGGCGGCCGCCGCTACTGCGGGCGCGAGCGCCGCGGCCGCGCTGTCCGGCTGGTCGGACGCGCCGCCGCCGGCCGCGCCATCGAATCCGCCGCGTCCCGAGACCACGGCCGCGGCCCCCAGCGCGACCGAGTTCGGCCGCAGCGGCAAGGCCGCCGCGCAGGCCGCCGGGCCAGCCGGCGCAGCGGCGTCAGGATCGACGGCAGGACCGGCAGCGCCGCCGCCGCAGGAAGTGCCGCGTCCGCCGCTGGCCGCGCATCCGCCTGCCCGCCGGCCGATCCGGCTGCGCTGGTGGATCCTGGCGCTGGCCGTGCTGTGGGGTGTGTGGCTGATGGCCAAGCCCTCGGCGAAGAAGATCGACCGCCGCATCGACGCCGCGATCGCCCTGGCGCACCAGTGCAAGGGCAGCGAGGCGCAGGCCGAGCTGATCGCCCTGCGCAAGACCAGCGCCACGCCGGAGCAGCTGCAGCACCTGCAGCAGGGCCTCAACGATGAAGCGGCGATCTGCACCCGGCGGCGCCTGCGCGCCAAGGCCTGGAACGAGACCAGCGCCGCGGCCGAGTCGGCGCTGGCGGTGGCGGCCGGCTGGGAGAAGGCGCGCATCCGCCTGCAGGCCTTCATCCGCCGCTGGGGCGAGGACGACAACACGCGCGCGCTGCAGGACAGGATCGAAGCGGCGCGCCGCGAAGACATGATGCACCGCGAGCATCCGCTGGCGGCGCCGCAGGATGGTTCCGGAAACCAGTAAGTCCAGTCAGAAAGGAGGCAGGAAATGAAGCGCAAGCCCATGTCAGCCATATCAGCCATATCAGCCATGTCAGCCATGGTGCTGGCCGCCGCGGCAGTCGTCCCGCTAACCGGCTGCGAGCAATCGTCGGGCGATGCCATGGGCCCCGCCCAGAAGGCCGGCAAGGTCGTCGACGACGCCGGCGCGAAGGTGCAGGATGCGGTCCAGCAGCAGGTGGTCAAGGCCGACGCCGCGGCCGAGCAGGCGCGCGAGAAGGCCAAGGAAGCGACCGCCCAGGCCAGGAACAACCTGGACCGGGCGACGGCGAAGGTCGGGGAGAAGGTCGAGCAGGCGGGCGAGAAGATGCAGGAGGCGGCGCGCTGATTTACCGTCGTCCCCGCCTGCGCGGGGACGACCTTGTTTTTATGGCGCCGGTACGACGTCGTTCAGGCCGACAGCGCCTGCAACTGCGGATGCGTCCAGTTGCCCTGCACGATCGACAGCTCGACGCTGCCCGAGCGCCAGGCGGCTTCGATGTCCTGCTCGATCTCTTCCATGCTCATGCTGGTATCGTGCGCAAAACCCTGCACGCCGTAGGCGCGGTTGCGGCCGTGGCCCTTGGCCAGGTAGAGCGCCATGTCGACCAGGTTGACGGCGCGTTCCCATGACATCGGCTTGCCGCCCGGCGCCAGCGGGAAGGGCGCGAAGCCGATCGAGACGTTCACCGACAGCGTGACGCCCTGGTAGACGACGGCGCGGGCCGGGATGCCGTTCAGCAGGCGGCGCGCAACGTCGTCCAGGCTGCTGCGCGGCACCGCCGGCAGGAAGGCCAGGAATTCCTCGCCGCCCCAGCGCACGATCATGTCGGTCTCGCGCAGGATGTCGCGCAGGGCGTCGGCGATCTCGCGCAGCACCGCATCGCCGGCGCCGTGGCCGTAGGTGTCGTTGATGTGCTTGAAGTGGTCGACGTCCATCAGGTAGAGGGCGCTGACCGTCTCGTCCGCGGAACCGGTGTGCGCGCCGGCGCCGCGCTGGGCGATCTCCTGGTGGCCGCGCATGAATTCCTGGAAGTGGCGGCGGTTGTACAGGGCCGTCAGCGGGTCGCGCGCGCTCTGCTGCTTGAGTTCGAGGTTCTTTTCTTCGAGCTGGGCATTGGCCTGGCGCACCTTGCGGTACAGGAAGTAGACGATCACCGAGGCCAGCGCAAAGACCACGGCCAGCAGCCACCAGACGCGCTGCTGCAGGCGGCGGTTGTCGATCTCGGTGCTCTTGACCTGGTTTTCCTGGCGCAGCAGTTCGATTTGGCGCTGGCGCGCGTCGGACTCGTATTTTGCCTGCAGCTCCATGACCGCCTTCTGGCGGCGCTTTTCGAACAGTTCGTTCGACAGGGTCCGCTCGCGATGGTAGGCCTTCAGGGCGCCGGCCAGGTCGCCGGCGCGTTCCAGGGCGTCGCCGTATTCGGACAGGAAGTCGTGCAGCGACGGCTTGTCGCCCTGCTTCTCGTACCACGCCAGGGCTTCTTCGAGTTTCTTCTTGCCCTCGTCGATGCGGCCCAGCCCCAGGTAGGCTTCGCCGATGTTCGTGTACGCGGTCGCGATCGAGCTCTCTTTGTTGAGCAGGCGCGCCTGTTCAAGCGCCTGTTGGGCGTAGGAGAGGGCGTTGCGGTAATCCTTCAGCTTCAGGTAGCAATCCGCCAGGTTGACCAGCGAAGTCGCGACCATCGGTCCGGCGCCGATCTTGCGTTCCAGTTCGACCGCAGCCAGCAGGGCGTTCCGGCCGCGCTGGACCTGGCCGGTTTCGATCGACAGCGCGTATTCGGTATTCTTGAGGGTCGCCAGGCGTCCCGGCGAGTCGATGCCCTCCGCGGCGCGGTAGGCTTCCGTCAGCGCCTCGAAGCCCTTTTCGTGCTCGCGCATCTGGTTATACAGGTAGGCCAGCGAGTTGTACGCGATCGTCATCAGCATCGGCTGGCCGCTCTGGCGCGCCAGCGTGACGGCGGCCTGCAGCTTGCCCAGCGCCATCGGGAAGTTGCCTTCCTCGGCAAAGGATTCGCCCGAGGAGATCGTGGAGCGTACCCGCAAGTCCATGTCGCGGCTGCCGGCGGCCAGCTTTTCCGCCTGCCAGACCAGTTGGTGCGACTGGGCCAGGTCGTTCCTCGCGAACAGCACATACGCCTTGGACAGCAGGCCGCGCGCGACGATCGTGTCGTCGGCATGCTGCTGGCCGAGCGCGATCAGCTCGTCGCACAGCTTGCCGGCCAGGTCGAGATGGCCGAGGCTTTTATGGGTCTTGCAGGACAGGTCGAGGAAAGCGGCTTTCTCGGCCAGCGGCGCGGCGCGGCTTTCCTGCTCCAGCCGGGCCAGCTGCGGCAGGGCGCGCAAGGGCGTGAAACGGCTGACGTCCTGGAGCGCCGCCAGGCGCTCGGCGAGCGGCGGCGGGGCGTCGGCAAGGGCCAGGCCGGAGGCCAGGAAGAGCGCCGCCAGCAGTCCCAGACTGCGCCGATGATGCGATCCGCGATATAGGCCTGCCAACATAGTTCCCCGGGGACGTGTCGATGTCCCACGCGGGACTCAACCAGACATTTTACGCCGCTTGCTGCAAAGAAATACAGATTTTCCGGGAGATATGCGAAAAAGATACATATATCAGACAGCCAGCTGCTGCAGCAGATACAGGCGCTGGTACAGGCCTCCTTCGATGCGCATCAGCTCCTCGTGCTTGCCGGCTTCGCTGATGCGGCCGTGGTTCAGCACGATGATGCGGTCGGCGTCGCGGATGGTCGACAGGCGGTGCGCGATCGCGATCACGGTGACCTTGCCGCGCAGCCCGACCACGGCCTGCTGCACGATCTGCTCGGTCTGGCTGTCGATGCGCGAGGTCGCTTCGTCCAGCAGCAGGATGCGCGGTTTTCCGGCCAGGGCGCGCGCGATCGCGATCAGCTGCTTCTGGCCGGACGACAGGCGCGAGCCGCCTTCGCCGAGCGGCGTGTCGTAGCCCTGTTCCAGCGCGGCGATGAAGTCGTGCGCGTGGGCCGCGCGCGCCGCGGTCTCGATCTGGTCCGGCGGCAGCCCGCGCCCCATGTCGATGTTCTCGCGCGCCGACGCCGCCAGCAGGAAGGGATCCTGGGGCACCAGCCCGACCTCGTTGCGGAAGCGTTCGTTGGGGATGCCGGCCAGCGGCTCGCCGTGGATCTCGATGCTGCCCGCGCCGGCCGGGTAGTAGCGCAGCAGCAGCGACAGCAGGGTCGACTTGCCGCTGCCGGTGTGGCCGACGATGCCGACGAAGGCGCCCTGCGGGATCTCGAGCGACAGGTGGTGCAGTACGCTGACGCCCTCGACGTAGCCGAAGCTCAGGTCGCGCACCCGCACCGCCGGCGCGTCCGGGTCGGCCCCGGCGGGATTGTCGGCCGGGCGGCCGCCGCTGCCGCTGCGCTTGCCGTGTTCGGGCGCGTTGGCTTCGTCGAGCAGCGCGGCCACGCGCGCGGTGGCGACCACCGCCTGCTGCAGGCCGCTAAACTGCATCGTGATCTGGATCAGCGGCTCGACCACCCGCGCGATATAGCTGATGAAGGCGTACAGCACCCCGACCTCGACCGCGCCCATGCTCTGGCGGCCGAAGCTGAAGATCACCACCGCCAGCAGGATCACGTTGAGGAAGTCGAGGGCCGGGCGCAGCAGGAAGGCGTTGGCGCGCAGCTCGGCCAGGCGCGCCGTGTAGTGCTGGTCGTTGGTGGCTTGGAAACGTTCGCCGAAGCGGTGCTGGGCATTGTTCGCCTGCAGCACGCTCATGCCGCCGATCGATTCCGCCATCTGGGCGTTGATGTCGCTGCGCAGGGCGCGCGCGCGGGTGACGGCCGGCGCGCTCAGGCGCTGGTACAGCCAGATGATGCCGAGGACGGCCGGCAGCAGGGCCAGCACGATCAGCATCAGGCGCCAGTCGAGCCAGGCCATCGCGATCGAGGTGCCGACCAGGACGATGCTGCTGTCGAGGATCACGAACAGCACCTGGATGTACAGGGTCTTCACGGCCTCGGTATCGTTGGTCACGCGGCTCACCAGCTGGCCCGTGATGGCGCGGTCGAAGAAGGCCATCGGCAGGCGCAGCACGTGGCCGTAGACCCATTCGCGCAGGCGCTGCACCGAACGCATCGCCAGGCCCGACAGGCGCACCAGCTGCAGGAAGCGCAGCCAGGAAGCGGCCCAGCCGGTGAGCAGCACGCCCGCCAGCAGCAGCCCCATGCGGGTCCAGTCCAGGTGATGCGGCAGCAGGTGCTCGTCGATCAGCTTCTTGCCGAGCAGGGGGCCGAGCACTTCGAGGCCGGCGGCCAGGATCAGCCAGGCCGTGGCCCGGCCAAGGTGGGCCCGGTCCGGATGGGCGGCGCGGCGCAGCAGGCCGGCGGCCCGCCTGGCCTGGGCCGGCGTGGTTTTTTCCTTAGACTGCATCGAGGCTGGCCTCCAGTTGTTGATAGCGCCACTGGCTGGCATACCATCCATCGCGTTCCAGCAGCGTTTCGTGGCTGCCCGATTCGAGGATCCGGCCTTCCTTCAGCACGACGATCAGGTCGGCCTTGACCACGGCCGACAGGCGATGGCTGGCGATGACTGCCGACAGTTCCGGGCGGCTGGCGCGCAGCTCGTCGAGGTGGTCGAGGATGCGGGTTTCGGTGCCGGTATCGACGGCGGACAAGGCATCGTCGAGCAGCAGCAGCGGGCTTTGCACCAGCAGTGCGCGCGCGATCGCGACGCGCTGGCGCTGGCCGCCGGACAGGGTGATGCCTTTTTCGCCGACCGGGGTGTCGTAAGCGTCCGGGAAACGCAGGATATCGTCGTGGATGTCGGCCATCTTCGCCGCCTGCTCGATCTCCGCGCGCGCGGCGCCGGGGCGGCCGAGGGCGATGTTCTCGGCGATCGAGGCCGAGAACAGGAAGGACTCCTGCGGCACCCAGCTGATCCCGGCGCGCAGCGTGGCCAGCCGGTACTCGTCGAGCGCATGCCCGCCCCAGCTGACATGGCCGTGCTGGGGCTCGGCCTGGCGCAGCAGCACCCGCAGCAGGGTCGACTTGCCGGCGCCGGTGGGGCCGACCAGGCCCAGGGTCTGGCCCGGCTCCAGGCGCAGCGAGATATCCTGCAGCGCAGCACGCTCCTGTCCCCCGTAGGCAAAGCGCACCCCGTCCAGCACCAGCGGGCCGCGCTGCAGCGTGTCGACGGTGCCCTCGTCGACCACGGTCAGCGGCGCCTCCAGCAGCGGCTGCAGGCGCGCCAGCGCGGCGCGTCCGCGCTCGATCAGCGACAGCACCCAGCCGGCCGCGAACATCGGCCAGATCAGCTGTCCGAGGTACATCGTGAAACTGGTCAGCGAACCGATGGTGAGCTGGCCGTTCCACACCAGGTAGCCGCCCAGGCCGAGGGTCAGGCCGGTGGCGGCGGTGAGGGTCAGGCCGACCGCCGGCTCGTAGGCCGCTTCCCATTTCTGCGCCGTCAGGCTGGCGTGGGCCGCGTTCGACGCGAGCTCCGCGAACTGGCTGGCGCTGCGCTGCTCGAGGCCGAGGGCGCGCAGGGTGCGCACGCCGCTCAGGGTCTCCTGTACGTGGTCGTTGAGGGCGGAAAAGCGCCTCAGCGAATCGCCGGAGGCCGTGTGGATGTGGCTGGAAATGCGCCAGAACGCCAGCGCCATCAGCGGGAAGGGCAGGAGGGCGATCAGGGTCAGGCGCCAGTCGACGCCGAGGAACATGATGCCGAGCACCATGACCAGGGTAAGCGTGCCGTCGAAGCCGGCCAGCATCGCCTCGCCGGCGGCCTGCTCGATGGCGTCGATGTCATTGGTGGCCAGCGCCATCAGGTCGCCGGTGCGCTGGCGCTGGTAGAAGGCCGGGCCCTGGGCCGAGAGGCGCGCATACAGCTTCGTGCGCAGCTCGACCCCGAGACGGTAGGCGGCCGAATACAGGCGCAGCCGCCAGGCCACGCGCAAGACATAGATCGCCAGGCCCAGGCCCAGCAGCTGCAGCAGCTGGATGGTGAGTTCGTGGCCCTGGAGGCGGTGCGCCGCCAGGGCGTCGATGGTGGCGCCGACCTTGCGCGGCACCAGCACCGAGCACAGGGCGACGCCGAACAGCATGACCGCCGACGACGCGTACGAACGCCAATGCCGGCGTACGAAGCCGCCGATCAGCCTTGCCAAACCCATTGCCTGTCCTGTTCTTCGTTCCGTTTCCGAGGACCGCTAATGTACCCTGTTTGGCAGGCTCTTGCGCTGTCCGCTTACTTGCGGCGCGGGCCGCGCGACGGCTTGGCCGGCCGCACCGTGTTGTCGACCGGGGCGACGGCCGGCAGCGCGACCTGGCCTTCGGCCTGCAGCGGCACGGTGGAGGCGATCGGATGCTCGGCGGCGGCCGGTTTCGGGGCGACCTCGTGCAGGGCCTTGGCCAGCGGCGTGGGTTCGGCGGGCGGAACCTCGTCGGCGATGGCGGCGTCGATCAGCGCTTCGGCTTGGGCGAGCCGGGCGTCGGCTGCCGGTTCGGCCTGCGGATGCACGGTCCCGGCATCGATCGCGGCTTCGGCCTGCGCGGCGCCGATGTCCACGGCGGCGGCGGCGATCTCGCTGGTGATCGTGGCAGCGGCATCGGCGGCGATCGAGGCCTGCTCGATGACCTGGGTATAGGTGGTCGGGACGTTCGCGGTCGGCGCCGGTGCGGCCAGCAGCGGCATCGGCGTGGGCAGCGCACGCGCCCCGATGGCCAGGCCGAACAGCTCGCGGCCATAGGAGAACAGGGTTTGCCATTGGCCCTGGGCGGCGGAACCGACGGCGAACAGGTCGCGCGGATCGCGCGCTTCGAGCAGGTGCTTCACGGTGCCGGCGGCCTGCTCCATCGTGGCACGCGAGGTGCGCATGTTCAGCGCGACGAGCTGGCTGGCGCTGTCGAGCGCGCGCGAGCTCAAGTTGCGGAACATGTCGAGCTGGGCCTCCAACTGGGCCTGGCGGACGGCGGACAACTGGTCGGAAAATGGAGTCATCTGGATCCCTTTTTATTCAGTTATGACGCACTGCAATAAGATCTAGTGTAAAGGCGTTCGTAAGTGTTGGAAAGAAGTATTTGTGTTGTTTTTGCAAGGAAATCTTGCGCCGCAGCATAGTTTATTAATTTGTATCATTAACGGTACAATGACTTACCTCATCAGGAGAAAGCGCATGGACCTCGTCATCCGCAACGCCACCCTGGCCGACGGCCGCCATTCGATCGACATCGCCATCGAGGGCGAGCGCATCGCCGCGGTCGGGCCGACGCTGCCGCAGCAGGGCCGGCGCGAGATCGACGCCGAAGGCAGCCTCGTGAGCCCGCCCTTCGTGGACGCCCACTTCCACATGGACGCCACCCTCAGCTACGGCCTGCCGCGCGTGAACGAGTCCGGCACCCTGCTGGAGGGGATCGCGCTGTGGGGCGAGCTGAAACCCCAGCTGGCGCAGGAAGCCCTGATCGAACGCGCGCTGCAGTACTGCGACTGGGCCGTGGCGCGCGGCCTGCTGGCGATCCGCACCCACGTCGACGTCTGCGACGACCGGTTGCTGGCGGTCGAGGCCCTGCTGGAAGTGAAGCGCCGCGTGGCGCCCTACATCGACCTGCAGCTGGTCGCCTTCCCGCAGGACGGCCTGCTGCGGAGCCCAAGCGCTTTCGGCAACCTGAAGCGCGCGATCGCGATGGGCGTGGACGTGGTCGGCGGCATCCCGCATTTTGAGCGCACCATGGCGCTCGGCGCCGAGTCGGTGCGCCTGCTGTGCGAATTCGCGGCGGAGCAGGGCCTGATGGTCGACATGCATTGCGACGAGACCGACGACCCGCTGTCGCGCCACATCGAGACCCTGGCCTGCGAGACCCAGCGGCTCGGGCTGCAGGGCAGGGTGACGGGCTCGCACCTGACGTCGATGCATTCGATGGACAACTATTACGCCAGCAAGCTGATTCCGCTGATCGCCGAATCGGGCGTGGCGGCGATCGCCAACCCCCTCATCAACATCACCCTGCAGGGCCGCCACGACAGCTATCCGAAGCGGCGCGGCATGACCCGGGTGCCGGAACTGCTGGCCGCCGGGGTGCCGGTCGCGTTCGGCCACGACTGCGTGATGGATCCGTGGTACGGCCTCGGCTCCGGCGACATGCTGGAAGTCGCGCACATGGGCCTGCACGTAGCCCAGATGACGGGCCAGGCCGCCATGCGCCAGTGTTTCCAGGCCGTCACCGAGACCCCGGCGCGCATCCTCGGCCTGCAGGGCTACGGCATCGCGCCGGGCTGCAATGCCGACCTGGTGCTGCTCGACGCCGGTGGTCCGGTCGAGGCGATCCGCCTGCGCGCCGCGCGCCGCCTGGTGCTGCGCCGCGGCCGGGTCATCAGTGAAGCGCCGCCGGCGCGTGCCACCCTGCACCTGCCAGACCGGCCGGCCAGCGTCGATTTTCGCCTTACCCGGAAGGAGTAGGGATTTTTGGCAGAAAATCGCGCGATCCGCAGGAAGTTTGTGCTAAATCTGCAGGAAAAGTTGCCTACCGCAATTCAATTTCCTCCTGTAAATGCAGTTACATTTTTCCCTAGCCGTGCGGATAAAATGCGGTTTAGAATCTTGCGCTTTCGTTATATGTAGGCAGGCCAGCAGTGAGAGACATCCAGATTCGACCAGCCAATGACACCGACTTCAATGCCATGTGGAGCATCTTCCAGGCGCATGTCGCCAGCGGCGAAACCTTCGCCCACGGTCCCGCCACCAGCCGTGAAGACAGCCATGAGTACTGGTTCGCGCCGAGCGCGACGACCTTCGTGGCGGTGAAGGGGGAGGAGAGGGTGCTCGGAATGTACAAGCTGCAGCCGAACCACGCCGGACGCGGGGCCCACGTGGCGAATGCCGCCTATATGGTGAGCCCGAACGCCCAGGGCGTGGGGGTGGGCCGCATGCTGGGCGAGCACAGCATCGAAGAAGCGCGCCGCCAGCGTTACCTGGCGATGCAGTTCAATTACGTCGTCAGCACCAACAATGCCGCGATCAACCTGTGGAAGCGGCTCGGCTTCTCGATCGTCGGCACCCTGCCCAAGGCTTACCTGCACCGCCGCCTGGGTTATGTCGACGCCTATGTGATGTATAAATTACTGGAAGACCCGGCGCGCTGGGACTATCCCGAGAAAGAGTGAAGCAATGAAGATTGTCGAGACCGCGCGCTTGCGCGTACGCACCGCAAGGACGGACGACGCCGCCTTCTTCTGCGCGCTGGTCAACGACCCGGCCTTCATCGAGCACATCGGCGACAAGGGCATCCGCACGGTGGAACAGGCGCACCAGGCCTTGCTGATCGGGCCGATCGCCATGCAGGAAGAGCGCGGCCATTCCCTGTACGTGGTCGAACTGAAGGAAGCGGGCGTACCGATCGGCATGTGCGGCCTGATCAAGCGCGACACCCTGGACGAGATCGACCTCGGCTACGCCTACCTGCCCGACTGGCGCGGCCAGGGCTATGCCTTCGAGGCCGCGCGGGCCGTGCTGGACTACGCGCCGACCCTGGGCATCCGCCGCCTGCTGGCGATCGTCTCGCCCAACAACATCGCCTCCAACGGCCTGCTGCGCAAGCTGGGGATGGGCTTCGTGCGGTTCACGCACCTGGCGCCGGGGGATGCGGGGACGAATTTATATAGTATGGAATTGCCGGAACAGTAGAGCGTCATTCCGGGCATTGCCCGAAATGACTCCCCGCGCAGGTGGTACACGCCGAATTGGATTCCCGCCTGCGCGGGAACGACGTTTTTACGGTGCGTGAACGAAATCGCAGCGCCGTCTTTATTGCTTCGTGCTCCCCCACGGGAAGAACCACGTCAGCGGCTTCTCCACCCGCGCCGCCCACGACGCCTCGTTGTGGCGGCCGCCTTCGGCCTTGAAGAACATCAGGTCCTCGCTCTCGCGGTAGCCCTTGGCGCGCATGGCCTCGACCATTTTGCTGGTGTCTTCCAGGCCGTCGTCGCTGGTGCCGGCGTCGAGGTAGAACTTGACCGGCAGGTGCGCCGGCAGCTTCGAGATCAAAGCGCCCTTGTTCCACCAGAACGAGCTGGACACGCCGCCCGCCTTCGAGAACAGGTCCGGGTAGCGCTGCGCGATCGCGACCGAGGCGATGCCGCCCAGCGAGGAACCCATGATCGCGGTCGTCTCCTTGCCCGGCAGGGTGCGGTAGTGCTGGTCGATGTATGGCTTTACCGTCTCGACGATGAAGGCGCCGTAGGCATCGAGCTTGCCGCCGCCGTATTTCGGGTCGCAGCAGGGCGTGTATTCGGGGATGCGGTCCGGCGTGTTGTCGATGCCGACCACGATCACCTCGTCCACCGTCCCCATCGCCACCAGGCGGTTCATGGTTTCGTCGATGCCCCATTCGACGCCATAGGACGCGGTCTTCGCATCGAACAGGTTCTGGCCGTCGTGCATGTACAGCACCGGATAGCGCTTGGCCGGGTTCTCGGCATAGCTGGGCGGCAGCCAGATGCGCAGCGCGCGGCTGTTCTTCAGCTGTGGCGAGGCGAAATCCTTCACGATGGTGAGCTTGCCGAAGGGCGCGCCGAAGAAGGGGTAGATGTCGACCGTGCTGCCCGCCGCCAGCTTGTAGGCGCCGCCGACCGAGACCTTGTCCTCGCCCAGCGTCGGCTTCATCTGCACCTCGCCCAGCGCGTCGGGCCAGGTATAGGTCCAGATGTTCACCGGACCCTCCGGCCCCTGCGCCGGCACGCTTTTCGACCAGCTCATCGGCCCCTTGTCGCCGACGATGCGGATGCCTTCCTTGCCGGCCGGGTAGTGCACGCGGACCGTGGTGGCGCCGGCCTGCCCGGCTGCCAGGGCCAGCAGCATCGCCGCCGCGGCCGTCTTCATGAGTCGTTTCATAGGTTTCCTGTTCAGCGCACGCGCAGCAGGCGCACGCCATAGATGTCGAAGCGGTTCGATGGTCCCTCGACGCCGCCGGCCGCACTGAAGCTGCTGTTGCTCTGCAGGTAGCTCATGTTATAGAAGTCGCTCATCTCGATCCGATAGGCGGTCTTCGCTGTCAAGCGCACCGTCAGCGGGGTCGAATACACGATCGGCGTATGTGCCTTCTCGAGGCGCGCGTGCGGCAGCTGCACCACGCCCTGCGCGACGATGGCGCCGGACTCATCCTTGACCGCCAGCCATTTTACGCCACCGCTGATGCCCAGGTTCACCTGGTTGGCGCCGTTGTGGTAGCGGACCTGCACGGCGTACCGGCCGGCCGCCGGCGCCCTGATGTCCCTGACGCTGAAGCGGTCCTGCGGCTTGCCCCAGCCGGCCAGGTGCGGCTCGTCGAAGCGTGCGTTCGGCGGGGCTAGCGGCACGTCCGCCTTCACGCGCGCGTCGGTGACGGCGATGGCGATGCCGGCATCGACGCAGCGCGGCCGGCTGTGATGGCTGCGGTTGCCGGAGCCGGTAAATTCCGCTTCGACGGCATAGCAGGCGGTGCTCGAGGCCTGGCGGGCGGTCCAGGCGCCGGCCGGCAGCTTCGTGGCCACCAGCCTGCCGTCGCGGTAGACGTTGTAGCGTACCTCGCCTTTGTCGGTCGATGCGATGTCGAGGATGGCGTGGCCGGCGCCGTCGCGTCGCATGGCCGCGATGACCGGCTCGTGCGGCCCGAACACGGCCGGCGTCTCCAGATACGGGTCGGCGTTCACGCGGCGGATCGCCTGCTCGCCCGGCTCCAGCGCGCCAAGCACGATCTCGATATGGTTCTCGGACGCCAGCGCGCTCCACGGGATGGCGCCGGCGACGGGCTTGCCGTCCAGGAGGATGCGCTCGACCGCGTAGACGCCGTTCGTGCCTGCACCGGCAGCCTTCGGCAGGCGCAGCGTCACGGCGATCCTGTGGCCCTGCAGGCGCAGGTTGTCCAGCGTGACGCTGTCGGCGGCCGCGAACACGCCGCTGCGCAGTTTCGCGGTCACGAAGGGCTGCAGATTGACGCCATCGCCGGTGGTCGAGACCCCGAAGACGTTGCGCACCACCATGCCGAGGTAGGCGCCGACGGACCACAGCTGGCGCTTCGAGTTGATGACGGGCCCGATCAGCCCGGGATGGGCTTCGTCCAGCAGCACGGACTGGCCGGACAGCCACTCCAGGTTCTCCATGTTCGACAGGTTCAGGGCGGCGCCGCGCATCAGCGAATCGTAGGCGGCGTCGGCCACCGCCACGTTCCGGCCCGCCACCGCGGCGCGCAGTCCGTAGGCCGTCACGAAAGGCCACATCGCGCGGTTGTGGTAGACCGGCATGTCAAGCTGCTGTGGCCAGATCACGGGCGCGCCCATCGGGCCGTGCGGATAGCTGGCCAGGATGCTGCGCGCCTGCCTGGCGTCGGCGACGCCGGTGAGGATGGCGAGCGACTGTCCCAGCCAGTCGAACTTGTGCATCGGCGCGCCGTCGAAGTGCGCGGCGGTGAGGCTGCTGTACATGCCGGCGTCCTGCAGCCAGAGGCGGGCGTTGATGGCGCGCTTCAGCTCGCGCGCCCAGCCTGCGTAGCGCGCGGCGCGGGCCGCGTCTCCCTGTTCGCGCGCCAGCTGGCTGGCCAGGCTCAGGGCCTTGTAGTGGCCGACGTTGGTCGACAGCGCCTTCGAACTCGCCATCGAGGCCAGGTCTTGCGGAATCCATGCCGCATAGCTCTGGTCGCGCCAGTCGAGGAAGGATTCCTCGCCCGTGTACAGGCCGGTGGCTTTGTCGAAGGCGGCGAGGCGGTCGTTGTCGATGGTGTTCGACAGGGCTTTCAGCGCGGTGGCGGCGAAGGCCTGGCGCTCGGCAGGGGGCAGGGATTTCAGCACTTCCTCGGCGGCGAAGGCCCAGGTGATGCGGTCGGTGCTGACCGGCCAGCTGCCGCCGCTGCCGGTGTCCTGCACGACCTGCAGTCCGTCCGGCGTGCCTGCGACCTGCGGGGCCCTGGCGATGCCGTCGCGCCAGCCGGAAAGCTTGAACAGCAGCGAATTGCGCACCCGCTGCGGATCCAGCATGGCCAGGCCGAGGTCGGCGGCATAGGACAGGTCGCGGGTCCAGACGTAGTGCCACTTTTCCCCGGTCTCGAAGCAGTCGCAGGGGATCGCGTTGTTGCCGTTGTAGTTACCGTCGCGGATCTCCTTGACGGAGTCCAGGCGCATCTCGTGGGCCGCCAGCGCGAACAGGGCGTCGAAGCCGAGGTTGCCGCTGCGGACCCGGGGCAGGGCCGCGTCTTCCTGGTAGGTGGTGTACTGCGGGCCGGGGTCCCGCAGCTGCATGGTGGTCGAGTGCGCGTAGCTGCGCAGAGGCGCCTGCGGGTCGCGCACCGAGAACCGCGCCGTCTCCTGCTTGCCGTCCCAGGTCGGGAACGCCAGGGAGGCGGTCGCGCCGGCGTTCGCGTGCGGATCGACGGCCGGGCCGGCGGCCGGGGTGTCGACGCGGTTCACGCTGAGCACCGGTTTCGCCGGATCGCTGACGTCGACGCGGAAGCGGAAGGTCGTGGTCTGCTTCGTGAACAGGTAGTCCTCGGGGCCCGCCTCGAGGGCCAGCGGATAGGCCGCGCCGGGCTTGACCGCCACGCTGGCGGACGGGTTCGCGACCCACTCGGCGTTCCAGTCCTTGCTGCCGATCTTGAAGGCGTGGTTGCCGGGGCTGATCAGGATGTCGGTCTCGTACACGCCCTTGCCCTTCCAGGCCAGCTGGTTGTCGGTGCCCCAGCCGTTGAAGGCGCCGCGCACGTAGAGGTCGAAGCGCAGGGGCGGCGCCTCGGCGGCGAGGGCTGGAATGGATTGTGCGACAAGGGCCGCGGCGATGGCGAGGATAGTTGGCTTCATAGTAGGGTGGGCACCCGTGCCCACGCGTGACGTTTGCGTAATGTTGGCGTTCGCGTGGGCACATGGTGCCCACCCTGCGTCAGATTTCCAGAATCAGCGTCGACTTTGCCGGCAGCCGGATCTGGTCCTTCAAATCGTAGACTTTGCCGGTCAGCACATCGCGCCCGGACGTCACTCCCGACAGCATCTCGTGGAAGCGCGCCGCATCCAGCACGGTTTCCTTGTCGTTCGCGTTGAAGGCCACCATCACCTTGTTCTTGTCGTCGTAGCGGAAGTAGACATAGGTGTTGTCCTCGGGCCCGTAGTGCATCAGCTTGCCGTGGTGGATGACGGGGCTGTTCTTGCGCCAGTTGACCAGCTTCTTCACGAAGTCCTGGGCCTCGCGCTGGCGCGCGCTGAGGCCGGCGCCGGTGAAGGCATTGACCTTGTCGCCGGCCCAGCCGCCCGGGAAGTCGCGGCGGTAGCTGTTGTCGTCGCGCTCGCCGGTAGCGCTGGTCATCAGGAGTTCGTCGCCGGTATAGAACTGCGGGATGCGCGGCATCGTCATCACGAAGGCGATGTCCATCTTGTAGCGGTCGTAGTCTTCATGCACTTCGCTGAAGATGCGCGACATGTCGTGGTTGGCCTCGAACAGCACCAGGCGGCTCGGGTCCGGATACAGGTAATCCTGCGACAGGGTCTCGTAGACGTCGGTGAAGATGTTCTGGCCCTTGCGGTCGGCCAGCGCGGTGCGCATCGCCTCGGTCAGCGGGAAATCCATCATGCTGGGCATCGAGCTGACGTAGCCGTTGAAGTTGACCTTGCCGCGCTGCCAGTGCGAGACCACGGCCGGCAGCTTGCTCCATTCCTCGCCCACCATGTTCAGGTGCGGGTACTCGTCCATCAGGCGTTTCGTGTACTCGCTCAGGAAGGCGCCGTCGGAGTAGCCGAAGGTGTCGATCCGCAGCCCGCTCAGGCCCGCGTACTCGATCCACCAGATATTGTTCTGGATGAGGTAATTGGCGACCAGCGGATTGGTCTGGTTCATGTCCGGCATGCCCGGGCTGAACCAGCCGGTGGTGAAGTTGCTGGCGTCTTCCTTGGAGGCGTAGGGGTCCTGCACGGCGGTGCGGTGGTGCTTCGTTCCCACGAACGTGCCGGGATGGTTGAGCCAGTCCGGCGTCGGCAGGTCCTTCATCCACCAGTGGTTCTTGCCGATGTGCGAGAGCACCACGTCCTGGATCAGGCCGATGCCATGCTTGCGCGCCTCTTTCGACAGGCGCAGGTAATCCTCGTTGCTGCCGTAGCGCGGGTCGATCCTGTAGTGATCGGTGGCGGCGTAGCCGTGGTAGGAAGCAGCCGGCATGTCGTTCTCCACCAGCGGCGTCGGCCACAGCTGGGTGAAGCCCATGCCGGCGATGTAGTCGAGGTGCTCGATCATGCCCTGGATGTCGCCGCCGTGGCGGCCGTGGCCGAGCTTGCGGTCCAGCTTGTCGGCCAGGCCGGCGACGCTGTCGTTACGCGGGTCGCCGTTGGCGAAGCGGTCCGGCATGACCTGGTATATCGCATCCTTGGTGTCGAAACCCTGGCGCTGGCTCGACCCCGGCTCGCGCGCCAGCAGGCGGTAGGCGTAGCTGGCGCTGCGTCCCTGCGCTTCGCCCTTGCCGCTGAAGTCGATCCGGAAGCTGCCCGGCGCCGCCTGCTCGTCGACGACCAGGTCGATGAACAGGTAGTTGCGGTTGGCGACCCGCGTCACCTGGGCGATGCGCACGCCGGGATAGGCCAGCGCCGGCTCGAGATCGGCGATGCCGGGACCGTGCACCATCAGCTGCAGCCGCTTGTCGTGCATGCCGGCCCACCAGAACGGCGGATCGACGTGGTCGATGGCGGAGGCCTGGGCGGGGGCAGCCGGGCAAGCTGCGCCGGTGGCGAGGAGGGCGGTGCCGATGAGGATGCTGGAAAGGGTGTGGCGGAAGCTGCCGGGCATGCGAAGTGTCTCCATAAGTAGTGCAACTACATAGGCTGGCGGACAGAAGTGTCTTGAAAAATATGCCGCCTTTGCATTGTTTCCTAGAGAATACACCAGCGCAGATATGGCATCAACGACAGTACTCCGTTGAATCGCTAGTTTTGCTACAGCATTTCAATAGAGTAATTACATCCTTTCGAACGTATTCCTTGATCTAGGTTGAAAATCTACTACGAAAATTCGCACCAAGCTGGTGCAAAAGCAAGCCATGTTGGTGCAAAGTAAGCGGTTTGTAGTACGACTACATTGTCTGTATATCGACTTTGTAGCTCGCATACAACGATATTCGGCTTCACTCTAAGAAAAGCACATAAAAAATCCACATTGGCGTAGTCAGAGGCAAGTTCCGTTGACAGTGCATCTAGTTTTAGTACAGAATCCTTGACAGAACGTCTAAGAACGTTTTTCTTCTGGCTCCCGTAGTGATGGCTCTCCGGCTAGTGTTTTCGGGAAAAAACATAGATATGAACGATTTGAGGGGACACATGAACCTGATCAATAAGCGCGCGGCGCGCACTGTGCCGGGCAGCATCGCATTCAAGCTCAGCCCGGTTGCAGCCGGCTGCGCCGTTTTCATGGCGCTGGCCAGCCACGCCGCGCTCGCGCAAGAAACGACCAGCGGCCAGGACGCCGCGGCGACCGGCGCAAGCAATTCCAGCATCCAGACCGTCCAGGTGACCGGCATCCGCCGCGGTATCGAGGCGGCCATCTCCGTCAAGAAGAACAACGACTCCATCGTCGAGGCGATTTCGGCCGAAGACATCGGCAAGCTGCCGGACCAGTCGATCGCCGAATCGATCGCCCGTCTGCCGGGCGTGACCGCCCAGCGCACCAACGGCCAGGCGGCCGTGATCTCGATCCGCGGCATGTCGCCGGACTTCTCGACCGGCCTGCTGAACGGCCGCGAGCAAGTCTCGACCGGCGACTCGCGCGGCGTCGAATTCGACCAGTACCCGTCCGAGCTGCTGTCGGGCGTGGTGATCTACAAGACCCCGGACGGCGCCCTGGTCGGCCAGGGCCTGTCGGGCACCGTCGACCTGCAGACCGTGCGTCCGCTGGACTTCGCCAAGCGCACCATGGCCGTGAACTACCGCCGCGAAAAGACCGGCCTGGGCATGGATAACGACAAGGGCCACGGCAACCGCTTCACCTTCTCGTACATCGACCAGTTCGCGAACCGCCAGATCGGCGTGGCCTTCGGCTTCGCCCGCCTGCAGGGCAAGAGCGGCGACACCACCCGCTTCGAATCCTGGGGCAACGGCACCGCCAAGTACAATGGCCAGGACGTCAACGTCCCGTACAACGGCTTCAACGCCTGGACCGACGGCTATTCGCAGTCGCGCAACGGCCTGATGGGCGTGATCCAGTACCGTCCGAGCAAGGACTTCACCTCGACCGTCGACCTGCTGTACACGAAGTACGACCGCAACAACCGCACCCGTGGCATCCAGATGCCGCTGAACGACGGCACCAACAATGCCTACGACCAGCCGGGCCAGCTGATCAACCCTGTCCTGTCGGGCAACAACGTCACCTCGGGCGCCTTCAACAACGTGCGCGCCGTGCTGCGTAACGACGCCGTGTCGTGGAGCGACACCACCAAGTCGATCGGCTGGAACAACAAGCTGCGCGTGACCCAGGACTGGACCGCCAACCTGGACCTGTCGTACAACTCGGCCGAGCGTACCGGCACCAACATCGAAACCTACGGCAGCTCGACCACCCTCGACACCGTCAAGTTCACCGCCGGCAGCGAGAACTTCGTGCCGGGCCTGAACTACGCCGACCCGAACGTCGTCAAGCTGACCGACCCGCAGGGCTGGGGCGGCGCCGACATCCAGGCTGGCTACGTCAAGTTCCCGCACGTCTACGACAAGATCGACGCGATCCGCCTGGACGCAACGCGTGACCTGCCGGAAGGCATGTTCTTCAGCAAGCTGACCGCCGGCGTGAACGTCTCGAACCGTTCGAAGACCCGCGAGTACACCGAAGACCTGCTGTCGGTGAAGGGCAGCAGCAGCCCGTTCGCCACCGAGGCTTACCCGGCCGGCAGCGGTTCGGGCATGGCCGCCGGCACCGGCATCAACGTGATCACCTTCGATCCGGTCGCGAACCTGAACGCGCTGTACGACCTGAAGCAGAAGATGCACCCGGACATCACGAACAAGGACTGGATCGTGAATGAAAAGGTCACGACCGCCTTCGCCAAGCTGGGCATCGATTCGCAACTCGGCAGCATGCCGCTGCGCGGCGCCCTGGGCCTGCAGATGGTTCACACCAAGCAGGATTCGACCGCCTACTCGGTGGACACCGCCGGCGGCACCAGCGACGCGACCCGTCCGACCTCGCCGGTCTCCGCAGGCACCAGCTACAACGACTTCCTGCCGAGCCTGAACCTGATCGGCGACCTGGGCAACCAGCAGGCACTGCGCTTCTCGCTGTCGAAGATCATGGCCCGTCCGACCCTGAACGACATGCGCGCCAGCGGCAACTTCGGCTACGACGCGACCCGCGGCATCTACAACGGCAGCGGCGGCAACCCGAAACTGGATCCGTTCCGCGCCAAGGGCATCGACCTGTCGTACGAGAAGTACTGGGACAGCAAGGCCTACGTGAGCGCCGCGGTGTTCTACAAGAAGCTGGACACTTACATCGTGACCACCAGCCGCACGATCGACTACACGCCGTACCTGCAGCCGACCACCGTCAAGGCGCCGACCAACATCGGCCTGTTCTCCTCGCCGGTGAACGGCAATGGCGGCAACATCAAGGGCGTGGAACTGGCAGCGTCGATGCCGCTGAACGTGTTCAGCCGTTACCTGGACGGTTTCGGCGTGGTGGCCAACGCCTCGCAGAACAGCAGCGCAGTCAACCTGCCTGACACGGCCGAAGGCGGTTCGGGCACCATGGGCCTGCCGGGCCTGTCGCGCCGCGTCGCCAGC